>CP121313.1:845000-4047500 GCA_043513815.1 Cellvibrionales bacterium
CAGGTAAAGAGTGACCGTACTGTAAACCGACACAGGTGATCAGGTAGAGAATACTAAGGCGCTTGAGAGAACCCGGGTGAAGGAACTCGGCAAAATAGTACCGTAACTTCGGGAGAAGGTACGCCGCTGATGGTGAAGGGCTTGCCCCGTAAGCTGTTGGCGGTCGAAGTGACCAGGTGGCTGCGACTGTTTACTAAAAACATAGCACTCTGCAAACACGTAAGTGGACGTATAGGGTGTGACGCCTGCCCGGTGCCGGAAGGTTAAATGATGGGGTTAGCTTCGGCGAAGCTCTTGATTGAAGCCCCGGTAAACGGCGGCCGTAACTATAACGGTCCTAAGGTAGCGAAATTCCTTGTCGGGTAAGTTCCGACCTGCACGAATGGCGTAACGATGGCCACACTGTCTCCACCCGAGACTCAGTGAAATTGAAATCGCTGTTAAGATGCAGTGTACCCGCGGCTAGACGGAAAGACCCCGTGAACCTTTACTACAGCTTCACACTGGACTTTGATCTGACTTGTGTAGGATAGGTGGGAGACTTTGAAGCGTGCTCGCTAGAGTGCGTGGAGTCGACCTTGAAATACCACCCTGGTCATGTTGGGGTTCTAACTTAGGCCCGTTATCCGGGTTGAGGACAGTGTGTGGTGGGTAGTTTGACTGGGGCGGTCTCCTCCCAAAGCGTAACGGAGGAGCACGAAGGTGCGCTAATCATGGTCGGAAATCATGAGGTTAGTGTAAAGGCACAAGCGCGCTTGACTGAGAGACTGACAAGTCGATCAGGTAGGAAACTAGGTCTTAGTGATCCGGTGGTTCTGAATGGAAGGGCCATCGCTCAACGGATAAAAGGTACTCCGGGGATAACAGGCTGATACCGCCCAAGAGTTCATATCGACGGCGGTGTTTGGCACCTCGATGTCGGCTCATCACATCCTGGGGCTGAAGTCGGTCCCAAGGGTATGGCTGTTCGCCATTTAAAGTGGTACGCGAGCTGGGTTTAGAACGTCGTGAGACAGTTCGGTCCCTATCTGCCGTGGGCGTTGGAGAATTGAGGGAAGCTGCTCCTAGTACGAGAGGACCGGAGTGGACGAACCTCTGGTGTTCCGGTTGTATCGCCAGATGCATTGCCGGGTAGCTAAGTACGGAATCGATAACCGCTGAAAGCATCTAAGCGGGAAGCCCCTCCCAAGATTAGTTCTCCCTGACCCCTTGAGGGTCCTGAAGGGCCGTCCAAGACTAGGACGTTGATAGGCTGGGTGTGTAAGCGTTGTGAGGCGTTGAGCTAACCAGTACTAATTGCCCGTGAGGCTTGACCATATAACTTAGGTTGAGGCGAGTTTGTTTGAGATAGCGTTTGTTATCGAAAGCCAGCCCGCCAGCAAGAAACCGAAGGATGTGTGCTCAGGTCACAAGCCAGTTTGCCTGGCGACCATAGAGCATTGGAACCACCTGACCCCATCCCGAACTCAGTAGTGAAACGATGCATCGCCGATGGTAGTGTGGGGTTTCCCCATGTGAGAGTAGGTCATCGCCAGGCTTTGAACACCGGCCCCTGTAGCACACGCTGCAGGGGCTTTTTTAGTAGGTCATCGCCAGGCTTTGAAATACCGGCCCCTGTAGCTAACGCTGCAGGGGCTTTTTCTTTTGTGCGCTCACATGGGGAAGCCCGCTCTTGTCAGTGTGGGGTTTGCGAGTCGTCGCACCGCCCATGTGAGAGTAGGTCTTCGCCAGGCTTCCAAATCGAAAACCCCACCCGGATAACCGGGTGGGGTTTTTTTATGGTTTTGACGTATCCTGGAAAAAGCGCGATAAACCCATGTTTTTTCCAGGATTGATGCGCTGGCGCTGGTGGTTCGCTTATTCCAGTGCTGCTCTCAGCTTGCGCACCGCTTTCTCAACATCCGCAACTGCATCGCCCAAATCTGCTCGGGTGCCGGCAGCCTGGGAGGAACCCAGCCGGCCACTGGTTTCAATGATCTCCAACGCCAGCTTGTTCAAGCTGATCCCTTCACGTTCGGCGGCCCTCTGCATGGCCTCCAGTAAATCTGGATCAGGCCGGATCATGATGGCTTTACGTTCTCTGACGCGCGGTTTTGATTTTGGCATACAGCACCTTCGATAGAGCAGTGGATGTTGGTGGCCAATTCTTCGGCTATCGGTGTCGTCAGGCGGAATCCCTGGGGGGAATAAATACGATCCGGTCAATCTGCGACGGTCGCCACCTCTGTATCAATGGCTGCCTGCACACTTCTGTAGAAGGCTTCGCGTTGGGTGCCGACAGTCTCCCAGTCCGTCGCCCTCGGCCAGTTGCTGTTGGAGGCGATAACCAGTTGCCGATCAGGATCGATAAAGATGCCTTGTCCAAAAATTCCCTGGGCGGCATAGCTGCCGTCATCGTATGTCCACCATTGGTAACCATAGCCTTTGCCGGGAACACCGATGTCCGCATTCTTTACAGTAGCGCTAGCAATCCAATCCTCAGGCAAGATCGCCTTGTCGCCGACTCTTCCGCCATCGAGCATGAACAACCCATAGCGGCCGAAATCGCGAGTGGCTGCCTGAATGCAGCAGCCGGCGATTTTGTGGTCGGTCACGCCCAGCAGCCAGCTGGCATCCTGTTGCATGCCATAGGGCGTCCAGATTTTTTCTGCCAGGTAATCCGCCAGGGTTTTGCCGGTAGCGGAGCTGACCAGCACACCGATCAGGTTGGTCTCCCCGGTGTTGTATTGCCAGCGTGTTCCCGGCGGAACCTCCCGCGGCAGCTTGCGCATATAGCTGACGGTCACATCGACGCCGGGTTCAGGTGTATGTTCATTGAACAGGGCTACATCGCTGTTCTTGTCTTCATAGTCTTCATTCCAGCGTACGCCGGAATTCATGGTCAGCAGGTGCTTGATCGAAACATCATCGTAGGCCGACCCCTTGAGGTCCGGGATGTAGTCGGACACCATGTCGTCGATGCTGTCGATATGGCCATCACGGATAGCAGCGCCCACCAGTGTTGAGGTGAACGACTTGGCCACCGAGAAACTGGTCCAGCGGCCGGTGGCGTCGAAATCCAGGCCATACTCCTCGAGCCTTACCTTGCCGTCATGAATGATGATCAATGCCGCGGTGCGCTGCTCGCGCATATAGTCCTGGACGTTGGTTTCGATTGCCAGGGGCTTGCCGACGGGGAGCGGGCGAACCTGTTCGCCGGCTGGAATTTTTCTTGAGTCAGCCAGCACCGACACCCGGTCCATGGTGCGAAACGCGGCATCGCGCTCCTCAACGGACCAGAATAGTACGTCGCGGTTGGTCGGCAGGTTGCTGGCCAGCCTGCGCATGTCTTCGTCGGTGTTCAGGTATGCGACGGCCAGTAGGGCCACAATCAGGACCAGAAGTCCGGTGATTCCTTTCAGCATTTTTTTTTCAGTCTCTCCAGTGAATGTGTTGTTGATTTCGGGCCGGGGTTGCGAAAGTGGACCGGGCGCCCAGTATAGGGGTGCGGATACTGTAGCTCACTGATTTTTCCGGAGCACCTCCACCACAGGCCCAAGCGCCGATGGCAGCTCCTTGGGATGTGTCTGTGCGTATTCTAAAAACCGTTGCTTCATGGCCGTCGTCCAGAACTTGTTGATATGCGTTGCGGTCATTTGCGTCTGGGCGTCGCCTTCCGCCGCCAGGTTCTGCGCAATCTGATGGGCCATTTTTACCAGTTGAGCCACATGAGAATTGGTCATGGTCACAGGTCCACCGTCATACGGCCAGGGTGGGTGTAGATCAATTGACGGCCGGGCTGCACATAGGCCGCCAGCGTCACCCCGCACTGATCGGCCAGTTCAATGGCCAGTGAGGTGGGTGCCGATACGGCCGCCAGCACCGGGACGCCCAGTGCGGCGACCTTCGCTACCATCTCGTAGCTGGCCCGGCTGGTCACCATGATAAAGCCCTGTTCACTGTGGGCCTGTTGCTGCAGGGCGCCCAGCAGCTTGTCGAGTGCGTTGTGGCGGCCCACATCCTCCCTGGCCAGCTCCACGTCGCCGTTGAGGTCGCACCAGGCCGCGCCGTGAACACCGCCGGCATCAAGTTTGAGGGACTGTGCCCTGTTCAGGTTTTCCAGCGCCGTCTGCAGGGCTGAATGCGGCACCGTGAAATCACAGTCGAGAACCGGCAGTGGCGGGATTACCTGCTCAAGAGATTCAAGGCCGCATAGCCCGCAACCGGTTCTGCCGGTGAGGTTGCGGCGGCGCTCCCTGAGCCCCGCAAAGGCCTCATTGGTAATCTTCATGTCGAGCTCGATACCGGGGTCGCGACTATGCAACTCCCAGTCCAGCAGCTGTGACGGAGACTTAAGGATGCCCTCGGACAGACTGAAACCGAGGCCCAGTTCTTCCAGGTGTGTCGGCGTAGCCATTGTCACCACGTGTGAAATGCCGTTGTACACCAGCGCTACCGGGGTTTCGCAAATCACCCTGTCTGCTTCCAGGCGTTCACCTGCCTCGGTCCAGGCTACCCGCTCAACGCTACAGGTTTCTTCACTCATTCCCGGTCCGCGTGCTCCAGCAGCTGCTTCTGGCGCCGGTCGAACTGCTGCTGGCGGGCCTGCCAGGCCGATGGCTGGGCCACCTTGACCACCTGTACCGCAGTGACCTTGTACTCCGGGCAGTTGGTTGCCCAGTCGGAATTGTCGGTGGTCACCACGTTGGCGCCCGAGAAAGGGTGGTGAAAGGTGGTGTAGATGACGCCTGGTCGCACCCGTTCAGAAATCTTTACCCGCAGGACGGTGTCGCCCACCCGACTGGAAATGCCTGCCCAGTCACCGTCCTTGAGGCCACGCTCTTCGGCGTCGTGGGCGTGCATTTCGAGTACATCCTCGGTATGCCAGGCTTCATTCTCGGTGCGCCGGGTCTGGGCGCCGACATTGTACTGGCTCAGGACGCGGCCGGTGGTGAGCAACAGAGGGAAGCGTCGATTGACGCGTTCGTCGGTGGGTACGTACTCCGTCAGCGCAAAGAAGCCCTTGCCGCGCACGAACTCTCCTCTGTGCATGATCTCGGTGCCCGCGGGTGATTCGTCATTGCAGGGCCACTGGATACTCCCCTGCTGGTCGAGCTTGTCGTAGCTGACGCCCTGGAAGGTGGGGGTAAGCCTGGCGATTTCTTCCATGATGTCTGCGGGGTGCTCATAGTGCCAGTCACAGCCAAGGGCGTGGGCGAGATCCAGCGTCACTTCCCAGTCTTCCTTGCCGGCCAGCGGCGACATCACCCGGCGTACCGGTGATATGCGGCGTTCGGCATTGGTGAAGGTGCCGTTTTTTTCCAGGAACGTCGCTCCGGGCAGGAATACATGGGCGAACTTCGCGGTTTCATTGAGGAACAGGTCCTGTACGACGAGCAGCTCCAGTGAGGAAAGCGCGGCTTCTATGTGCTGGGTATTGGGGTCAGACTGGGCCACGTCCTCGCCCTGGATGATTAGCCCCCGGAAGTCGCCATCAATGGCTGCGTCAAACATGTTGGGGATACGCAGGCCGGGTTCCGGGTCCAGTTCCACCTGCCAGTCCTGTTCGAACAGTGCGCGGGTGGCGGCATCGGAGAGATGTCGGTAGCCCGGCAGCTCGTGTGGGAAGGAACCCATGTCGCAGGAGCCCTGAACATTATTCTGGCCACGCAGTGGGTTAACCCCGACACCCTCACGACCCAGGTTGCCGGTGAGCATGGCAAGATTAGCGATCCCCATCACCGCCGTTGAACCCTGGCTGTGTTCGGTAACACCGAGACCGTAGTAGATGGCACCATTACCGGCTTCTGCATAGAGGCGCGCTGCCTCTCGCAGGTCTTGTGACGGGACCCCGGTTTCGGCCTCCAGTGCTTCAGGCGCGTGCCGTGGGTCGCGGATGAATTCGCACCAGCGCTCAAAAGCCTCAGCTTCGCAGCGCTCGCTGATGAACGCTTCGTCGTGCAGTTGCTCGGTGATTATGACGTGAGCCATGGCGTTCAGTAGCGCTACATTGCCACCCGGGGTGACCGGCAGATGGTAGTGCGCATGGATATGCGGCGAATCGACCAGTTCGATGCGCCGCGGGTCGATGACTATCAATTGCGCTCCCTCGCGCAGGCGCCGTTTCAGCCGTGAACCGAATACCGGGTGTGCTTCGGTGGGGTTTGAGCCCATCACGATAATCACATCGGCCTGGTCTACCGAAGCAAAGGTCTGGGTGCCTGCGGATTCACCCAGGGTGGTCTTGAGGCCGTAGCCCGTCGGCGAGTGGCAGACCCGGGCGCAGGTGTCGACATTGTTGTTGCCGAATCCCGAACGCACCAGTTTCTGCAACAGGTAAACCTCCTCATTGGTGCAGCGCGAAGAGGTGATGGCGCCCACGGCGTTGCGGCCGTGCCGTGCCTGGATATCGCGCAGGCGTTGGGCGGTAAAGTTGATCGCCTCCTGCCAGCTCACGGCGCGCCAGGGCTCATCGATACTGTCGCGCAGCATGGGCTGGGTGATGCGGTCGGCATGGGTGGTATAGCCGTAGGCGAAACGCCCTTTTATGCAGGCGTGGCCCTCATTGGCCTGGCCGTCTTTCCACGGCGTCATGCGCACCACCTGTTGGCCGCGTACTTCAGCGCGGAATGCACAGCCCACGCCACAGTAGGCGCAGGTGGTAATCACGCTGTGCTCCGGCACCCCATGCTGGATGATGGAGTTCTCCGCCAGCGTGGCGGTGGGGCAAGCCGCGACGCAGGCGCCACAGGATACGCAGTCGGAATCCATGAAAGATTCGTTCTGCCCGGCGCTGACCGTGGAGCCGAAGCCGCGACCCTGGATGGTCAGCGCGAAGGTGCCCTGGGTTTCCTCACAGGCGCGCACGCAGCGCGAGCAGACGATGCACTTGGACGGGTCAAAGGTGAAATAAGGGTTGGACTCGTCCTTCTTGGCATCCAGGTGGTCGGCTCCATCAAAGCCGTAGCGCACCGCCCGCAGTCCGACTTGTCCGGCCACATCCTGCAACTCGCAATCGCCGTTGGTGGGGCAGGTCAGGCAGTCCAGCGGGTGATCGGAGATGTAGAGTTCCATGATATTGCGGCGCAGGCCAGCGAGGGCGTCGGTCTGCGTCCTGACCACCATGCCCGGTGCCACGTCGGTGGTGCACGAGGCGGGGAAACCTTTCACGCCCGCAATCTCCACCAGGCAGACACGACAGGAGCCAAAGGGCTCCAGGGAATCCGTGGCACACAGCTTCGGCACCTTGATGCCGGCTTCGGCGGCGGCCCGCATGACAGACGTGCCGGCAGGTACGGTGACTTCTACGCCGTCGATCTCCAGCGTAACCGGAGCACCGGAGAGGGGCTTCGGTGTGCCGTGGTCCGGTTGTGGTTCGTAGAACTGCAACATCAGCCAAAGTCCTCCGCAAAGTGCACCAGTGCGCTGCGAACAGGCTTGGGAGTCAGCCCACCCATGGCGCACAGTGAACCGTGCTCCATGGTATCGCACAGGTCCTCCAGCAGGGCAAGGTTTGCCTCCCGCGCTTCACCGTCGATAACGCGGTCAATGACTTCAACACCGCGGGTGGAGCCTATCCGGCAGGGCGTGCACTTGCCGCAGGACTCGACGGCGCAGAATTCCATGGCAAAACGCGCCTGCTGGGCCATGTCCACCGTATCGTCGAAGACCACAACGCCGCCGTGCCCCAGCATGGCACCGATATCGGCAAAGGCTTCGTAGTCCAGCGCTGTGTCCCACTGGGATTCTGGCAGGTAGGCCCCCAGCGGTCCGCCGACTTGCACAGCCCGTATCGGGCGCCCGCTCAGGCTGCCGCCCCCGTAGTCTTCCAGCAACTGCCGAAGGGTAATCCCGAAAGGTATTTCCACCAGTCCACCCCGGCGGATATTGCCGGCCAGTTGCACGGTGAGCGTGCCGCGGGAGCGACCGCTGCCCAGGTCTCGATAGCCGGCGGCGCCTTCGGCCAGCACGGTGGAGGCCGCCGCCAGGGTCAGCACGTTGTTGACCAGGGTCGGCTTGCCGAACAGGCCCTCTACCGCAGGCAGCGGTGGCTTCACCCGGACCATGCCGCGCTTGCCCTCCAGGCTGTCCAGCAGCGAGGTTTCCTCCCCACAAATATAGGCGCCGGCGCCGAGTCGAAGTGTGATGTCGAACGCCCTGCCGCTGCCGAGCAGGTCTGCACCCAGGTAGCCGGCTTGCCGCGCCCGCTGCAGGGTAACTTCCAGTACTTCCCTGGCGCGGGGGTATTCACTGCGCAGGTAGATGAATCCTTCTGTGGCGTTTACTGCGAGGCCTGCTATCGCCATGCCCTCGATCAGCTGATAGGGGTCAGATTCGATGAGCAGGCGATCCGCGAACGTGCCGGAGTCGCCTTCGTCAGCGTTGCAGACCACAAACTTCTGGTCCGCCGGAGCCTCCAGCACCGTTTGCCATTTGATGCCGGCGGGGAAGGCGGCCCCCCCTCGGCCACGCAGGCCGGAATCCGTCACTGCCTGTACGATGTCTTGTGATGCCAAAGTGAGTGCGCGTTCGAGTCCTGCAAAGCCGCCAAGGCTACGGTAGTGCTCCAGGCACAACGGATCGCCAAGTCCGGACCGGGCAAAGGTCAGTCGTTGCTGGCTCGCCAACCAGGGAATTTTACTCGCTGCGCCGAGACAGAGCGGGTGGCTGGCGGGGTCCGTGGCCAGTGCGTCGAGCACGCCGGGAACATCTGCCACGGTCATTGGCCCGTAGGCAATGCGCTCCCCGGCCAGTTCTACTTCCAGCAGGGGCTCCAGCCAGAAGGCGCCACGGGAACCGCTGCGTACCAGGTCGATACCCTCGCCCTGCAGCGCCTTGGCGACGTCGTCAGCGCCGACGGCAACCGCGGTGGTGTCCCTTGGTAAATAGGCGCGCAGGCTCATGCTTCCTTGCCGTCCTGGCATTCGGCTATCAGCGTTTTGAGCCGGTTCCCATCAACCCGACCGTGGATTTGATCGTCGACACGCACTGACGGCCCGCAGGCGCAATTGCCCAGGCAGTACACCGGCTCCAGGGTAATGGCGCCATCTGCGGTGGTACCGCCAAACCCGGTGTCGAGCAAGGTTGTCGCCAGCAGCTCCAGGTCTCGGGCGCCCACCGCCTGGCAGGCCTCTGCCCGGCATATCTGCAGGCGGTGCAGGCCGCCGGGTTCGGTACGAAAGTCGTGATAAAAACTCAGGACGCCGTGGACTTCCGCTTTGGAAAGGTTCAGCGCACTGGCGATCTTCGGGACGATCTCGGGGGGCACCGAGCCCAACAGCGATTGCACATCCTGCAGCAGTGGCAGTAGCGCCCCGGGTTCCGCGCTCCAACGCTCGATGACGGCATGGACGTCTTCTCCAGACGGTCCGGACATAGCCTGGCCTATAGAGTCTGTTTCTACTTACCATTCTAGCGCAATGGGGAATCAATTCGGTGAGTGCAGTGTCCGGGGTTTCTTGGCAGCTGTCCGTTTTCGAAAAAGTGTTGGCCGCCGGTCGCCAGGGCAAGTCCTACGGGGAGCAGTTGAGTACACTGGTCACCAGGCTTCCAGCGGGGCAATCTATGGATACCAGCGAATTTGAGGCGGTTGTCGACGCAGCAGTCGGGCGCCTGCCAGATTGGGTGCGAGAGGCGCTCAACAACATTGAAATTCTGGTGTTGGATACACCCGCCGGGGTGATCGAAGAGGCAGGCGACGACCTGCTGGGTCTCTACACGGGAACGCCACTGCCGGAGCGGGACAGTAACCATGCTGGCAGCTTGCCCGATGTCATCTACATTTTCCGTTTGCCTCACCTCGCTCTAGGCCTGCCGGACGCCGAGCTTCGGGAAGAGATCGGCAGGACCACACTGCATGAAATTGCCCACTACTTCGGTCTGGACGATGCCCACCTGGATGATATCGGCTGGGGCTGATGTCCGCCGGCAATGGTTGATGGCCGGACTCAGTTTGCCTGCTCTCCCGGCCTACACGCACAGTAGACGCCTTGGCACAGGAAATCCGACGATGAATGGGGCGTGTATGAGCTGCGGCGCGTGACTTTTTAGTGCCTTTCAGGAGATTGTTATGAAGGATTCAGTCGATTGCCGCTTGGGTCTGGCGGCATGGATTCCCGCGGCGGCTTCGAATGCTGTTCGCAGGACAGCGGAGGGCTATATAAGTCCCGGGGCAGATATGTCTGGTCGAAACCTGGAGCCGATAGTTGCCTGCGGTCTCTCTGAGAAGACAGGTGCACGCCGTGGCTGATGTGATCATCGTCGGGGCGGGACTGGCGGGCCTGGCCGCAGCGAGCGTTCTGCAAGAGGCGGGGAGAAGTGTTGTCCTGCTCGAGGCCCGGGACATGCCGGGCGGTCGAACCCGCGCCTCCAACGTACTGGGGCCGCCTGTCGACATTGGCGCCAGCTGGCTGCACGGTATTGGTGACCACCCTCTTTATGATATTGCAGCGGAACGTGGCCTCGACAGGGTCGTCACAGATTACGACAGCACCCGGGTTTACCGTCGCGATGGCTCGCTTGAATCCACGTCGGAAGCCAGCATGGAAGCCTTCGAGGCTGCGCTTGAGCAATTGGGCAGAGGGGCGAAGCGAAAACACAGCATCGCCGATCGCCTGCCCCCACTTACGGAACGTTTCGCTTCCACGCTACCAGTAGAGCTGCAGCAGTACCTGGTGGCCAATGTGCTTGAAGAGGAGTACGGCGCAGATAGTTCGAGTTTATCTGCCCGTGCGCTGGAGGAAGGCCGCGACATGCGGGGCGACGATATCATTCTTCGAGACAGCTACGCCGCGCTTGTTGAGCCGATGGCCAGCTGCCTCGATATCCGCTGTAATAGCGTTGTGACGGGTGTCGACTATAGCGGAGAGGAGGTGCGCGTCGAAGCCGGCGGTACTCACTACACCGCCAGGCAAGTGATAATCACAGTGCCGCTGGGTGTGCTCAAGCGGGGCAGCATCCGCTTCCGTCCGGCACTCAATAAATCCCATCAGCGTGCAATCGACCAGCTAGGCGTCGGCCTGCTCAACAAGCTTTACCTTCGATTCCCACGCCGCTTCTGGCGCTCTGATACCCAGGTCTTCGGCTATCAGCATGCCCAGCGCGGGCGCTGGCTTAGCTGGTACGACTACAGCCGGGTGACCGGAGAACCGATACTGTTGGGCTTCTGCGCTGCGGCTGCCGCCACAGAGGTCGAAGCCATGGACGACAGGGAGACCGTGGAAGATGCCCTGCATTGTCTGCACGCTATCTTTGGTAGCGATATGCCTGCGCCCACGGCACATCTGGTGACGCGCTGGGGGCAGGATCCCTTCTCCTGCGGCGCCTACTCGTTCCTGCAGGCCGGCGCCACGTCGAAGATGCGCCGGGCTCTGGCACGGCCCTTGCTAGACCGGCTTTTCTTTGCCGGCGAGGCTACCGACAGGCGCTACCCGGCTACCACCCAGGGCGCGTATCGCGCCGGCCGCAAAGCGGCAAAGGCCGTGCTGAACATCAGCGGCTGACCCGGGGGCGCTCGCGGTCATTCCCTTTCCAACGTGGCCTCCGTATCATAGCGACGCGCAAGACAGCCTAACCATCCACCAGGATTTCTGACCAGCGCCCGGCTGGTAGTTCATGTTATTCAACTCATACCTCTTCCTGTTTGTTTTTCTACCGCTCGCGTTGATCGGCTGTTACCTGCTGGCCGGCCGTGGCTGGCAGCGGATGGCAATGCTCTACCTGGTGGGGATGTCGCTGTTCTTCTATGGCTGGTGGAACCCCGTCTACCTGTGGCTCCTGGGCGCGTCTGTGGTTACAAATTTTGCCCTGGGTATGGCCCTCAACGCTTTAACAGGTGCAGTGCCCCGTCGGTTGCTGCTGGTCCTCGGTGTGGTTTTCAACCTGGTACTGCTGGGCTATTTCAAATACGCCAATTTCTTTGTCGATTCACTGAACGAGGCCATTGGCACGTCGTTCACTTTGCAAACCATCGTCCTGCCGCTGGCGATTTCCTTTTTCACCTTCCAGCAAATTACCTACATCGTCGATACCTGGAAGGGCATCGTGAAGGAACACAGTTTCCTCCACTACTGTTTGTTCGTGACTTTCTTTCCCCAGTTGCTGGCTGGGCCCATCGTGCACCACAAGGAAATTCTGCCCCAATTCAAGGCAGGCCAGGCTATGCGCTTCAGTCACAGCAACCTGGCGGTCGGCAGCGCGCTGTTAGTGCTGGGGCTTTTCAAAAAGGTGATAATGGCCGACAGCCTGGGCGCCTATGCCGCACCGACCTTCGAATTGGCAGAGCAGGGTGGTACCGTTTATTTCCTGCCGGGGTGGATCGCGGCCATTGCCTTTACGTTGGGCGTATATTTTGACTTTTCCGCGTACTCTGACATGGCCCTGGGGCTGGCGCGGATGTTCGGTATTCACCTGCCTATCAATTTCCTGTCGCCCATGAAGGCCCGCAATATTATTGAGCTGTGGCAGGGCTGGCACATTACGCTGACGCGTTTTCTGCGCAATTACATTTTCAAGCCCTTGGGAGGCGCCCAGCATGGCACCGTTCGGCGGCACACCAACACCCTGGTGACCATGCTGCTGGGCGGCTTGTGGCATGGGGCGTCCTGGAACTTCGTGATCTGGGGCGGCTTGAACGGCCTGTTCCTGGTAATCAACCACCTGTGGATCACTGTCTGCCAGCGGCTGGGCTGGCAACTCGGCGGCCGTCGCAGCTGGCGAGTTTTCTCCCAGTTTCTCACCTTCAATGCCTTTTGCGCTGCCGCGGTGTTTTTCAAGGCGGACACCACCAGCAGTGCGTCGGCAATGCTGGCTGGCATGTTTGGCCTCAACGGATTCGCCATGTCAGAGTTTCTCGTCGCCAGCCTGTCCAGTGGCGGCTTGGTGAATTTCCTGTTGTTTTACGGGCAGGGCCTGGCAATGATGGTCTGGACCCTGGTCATGGTGCTCGCCATGCCCAACGTCTACCAGATCATGGGCAGGGGCATGGCGCTGGCCGGCTTCTATCCGCGCAGGCTCTACCGATACAAGGGGGAGCGGTTGCTGTGGCGTCCGGACTGGCGCTGGGCCGTCGCCCTGGCCTTGCTAGCGTTGTACGTTCTGCACGCCATGGCAACCGATGTTCAGGAATTCATCTACTTCCAGTTTTAGGCGATGGACGACACCACAGAAAAAATAGAGATAGCATCCCGTGATTACCTGAGAGCTTTTCTTGGGTTTCTCACGCTTGTCGCCCTGGTCAATCTGCTGGGGATAGCTGCGTTTCTGTGGCAGCCGCGAGATTTCTACTACCGCCCCTGGGAGTATTTCTACGAGCTTGCCTATCGTTTTGAAGCTTTCGACGCCAGTTGGCACCAGCACCAGTCAGCAGACCTCAGCCGGCAAAACCTGTTTTTCTACCAGGGCAGGCACTACACCGATGTCACGACGGACGCAGAGGGCTACCGTACCGTGCCGCTCACCAGCGACCGCTATGAAATTGTCGTATCTGGCGATTCGCTGGTCTTCGGCAGCGGCCTCAGCGACGGTGAAACCCTGCCCTGGCGCCTGGCAGAGCAACTGGGTGTGCCAGTGTTCAACGGTGGCAGAAGCGCCCTGTTCAATACCTTGAAGAAGCCCGAGCTTCAGGGCGTGGATATTGTCATTGATGTGCGGGGCGAGCCCCTGGTGGCAGGGCAGGTATTTGCAGATTACGGCTACAGCCCGGATGAGCCCTACCGGCCCAGGGTCACCAATGAATTCAGCCGCTGGGAGGCGCTCCGCGAAGTCGCCCCGCAGCGCTACCTGTTGACGCATATCGCGGGGCGGCTCATTGGCCGCGCCTCCCGAGACCTTTTGGTGCTGATGACCGGCACGCGGGATCGGCGCTACATGCCGTACCGGCTCACGGACCAGACACTTGCGAGCGCAGCCGATGCCATCGAGGCGCGCAGCGACCGTCTGCGAAGTATGGGCAAGCGTTATATTTTTGTGGCGGTGCCATTCGAGCAGACGCTTTACGCACCACAGGTTACCGAAGCGCAGCGCGGCTACTTGCAGCGCCTGCACACGGAACTTGAGCGGCGCGGCGTCGAGTCAGTCCCACTGCTGGAGCTTTTCCAGGCCAACCGGGAAAGAGAAATCTTTCAACGATATGATACCCACTGGAGCCCGCTGGGTGTGCAGCTCGCCGTGACCGCCCTCTGCGACTATTTACAGTCGAGCGCCGCCGGTGAACGTTTGCATTCTAGCCCGATTCAGGCGCCGCGAGATTGCTGAGCACTGCGTGGTAGAAGCGCACCGCTTCAGCGTAGTCACCGATAGCCACCTGTTCATCTACTCCGTGCACGCGTTTCATGGTGTTGGGGTTGGCCCGGTACATCATGAATCGATAGACACTGTCCGACAGGTCTACAAAGTGTTTGGCATCGGTGCCGCCCTGCACCAGGTAAGGTGCAACCAGCACGTTTTCGTCCATGCCGCGAATCGTCTTTTCCAGCAGTCGGTAGCCGAAGCTATCTGTTGAGGATACCGGTGACGGTTCATTGGCCATATGGACCGAGACCGCTACCCGGTCATCATCAATGACAGACTCGATGTGTTGCCGTACATCGTCAACGGTGTCGCCGGGCAGGACGCGAAAATTCACCACAGCCTTGGCACGAGTGGGCAGGATATTGGACTTGGTGCTGCCTTCCAGCATGGTTACCGCTGTGGTTGTCCGTATGCTGGCCGCAGTCGTCGCGCTGGACAGCATGATCTTTTCCACCAGGGGTGCCAGTAGCCAGGTGTTGGCCAGCGCCAGCCTTGTTGACAGGGGAAAGTAGTGGCCCAGGTAGTGAAAGTTCTCTTTCATGGCCGACAGGTCGGCGGGGAAGGGGTTTTCTTCCACTTTGACAATGGCCTGCGCGAGGATGCCAGCGGCGGTATGGGGCGGTGGTTGTGAGGAATGGCCGCCTGGAGCGTCCACGGTCAAGTGCAGGTTCATATACCCCTTTTCGGCGATGCCTATGATGGCGATGGGCGCCTCAATGTCTGTTATCAAACCTTCGGTGACCACGCCGCCCTCGTCGAGCACAAACTCGAAGGAGATCCCCTGTTCCCTGAAATATTGCGCGACCTCTGCCGCGCCCTCCTTGCCTCCCACTTCTTCATCGTGACCGAATGAAAAATAGACAGTGCGCGCCGGGACCTGGCCCGTAGCGAGCATCATCTCCATGGCCTCCATCAGCGCCATAACCGTCAGCTTGTCATCGAGTGCGCCGCGCCCCCATACGACACCCTCTTCGATGGCTCCTCCGAAGGGCGGCTGGGACCAGTCTTCTGCGGTGGCGGGGTCCACCGGCACCACGTCCATGTGTCCCATGAACAACGCCGGCTTCAGCCCGGGGTCTTGCCCTGCAATGCGATAGACGAGACTGTAGTCATTGATTGTGCGCAGCGACGCCGTCTCGTGTATCCGCGGGTAGTTGGCTGCCAGGTAGCGGTGAAAGTCGAGGAATGCCTGTGCATCGAAGTTGCTGCGGTCGTCGTGGGATATGGTCGGAATCCGGATCGAGCCGGCCAGGCGTTCAGCCATGGCATCGGCATCGACAGGCAGTTCGGGCACGGGTGCCATATCGTAGAGCTGGCGATCGGGGAATTGTGTGGTGGCCCTCACCACCAGTACGGCTACCAGGACGGCCAGCGCCAGATTGGGTATCAGCAGTTTTTTCATTGTTACGTCGCACAGGAGTGACTGGCCAGTATAAGAGCGCCGGGCGCAGAAATCATCGGTGTGCGGCCTCTGCCCATGAAAGCGCCACCGCTATGGATGTCCGGGCATTTCATGCGTGATCGCCATCAGATGTATGTCAGTAGGCTGTGGTCTGCCAGCGCTCCCGTCCGAAAGCGGGACATCGGTAGGTGAGTCTGCCGATCATCCGGCTTATACTCTGCCGCGAAAGTTACTAAGCCTGAATACGGAATAAACTTGTCTGATTTTTCCCCGACCCGGCTGGTTGGACTCGATATCGTTCGTGGTGGCGCCATTCTGGCGGTGTTGTTCGCCCATGGGCGGTACCTGATGGATGCCCCGGATGACTACCTGTTTCTGACCATCACCGGAAAATTTGGCGTTGAGCTATTCTTTGTGCTCAGCGGATTCCTGATTGGCGCCATTCTTATACGCGCCTGCGAACGGGAGCTGTCTTCCGGCTCGCTGCTGCGCTTCTGGACACGGCGCTGGCTGCGCACTCTACCCGCCTACTTTGCTGTGCTGTTGTTTGTCTGGGCAGTATTCGGCGAGGTCGATATTCGCTATTTCTTCTTTTTGCAGGATCTGCTGATCGGCAACTGGAATATTTTGCCAGTCAGCTGGACCCTGGTGATTGAGGAGTGGTTTTACCTGCTCTTTCCGCCCGCTTGCTTCATTTTGTGGCGTTTCTCCCCGCGGTGGGGCTTTGTTACCGCCGCCACCATGTTGTTGCTGACATCGGTGGTCCTCATGTACCAGGACTACGGCAGCTGCGCTGCTGCTACGAATCCACTGCGCTGTTTCGAGATCGAGATACGCAAGTTCACGTTCCGTTTCACCAGCCTGGGTATGGGCGCCATGCTTGCCTGGCTGCACCACCGGCGCGATATTCGCATCTGGCTGCGCCCTCATCTTGTGTGGCTGCAGCTTGCGACCTGGTCGATAGTCGCCGTCGTGCTGCTGATCTGCGCCGATATTATCCTCCGCCACCCGGGTGTATTGCCGGTCCCGCTTGCCTTCGCGTTGTTCTACCCCTTGATGGGTGTAGGCTCGGTGATGATCGTTGCCCTGATGTACGTTTGGGAACCGTCGCCGCCAAAAATCATCGGTACATTTTTCACCTTCATGAGTGTCACCAGCTACAGCTGCTACCTCTGGCACCTCATGATCAATGACTACATCGGTGAGGCATTCCCCGAGTGGAACCAGTATCTTGCGGTGCTTGTGTTTCTGGTGGCTTCCCTGCTGGTGGGCTGGCTGTCGTACTATGCGGTGGAGAAACCGTTCCTGCTGTTGCGCGACAAACTCACCCGCTAGGCAGCCTTTCTGGAGAAGGAGCAATGGTGAAAACAGGCTGGACCAGGCGAGAAGTCATGCGACGGGCAGCATTGGCGGTGGCCGCCGTCGGGCTGCCAGTCTCCGCGCATGCTCGCAGCTATGACGACATGTTGGTGATCGACGCACTCTGCTTTGGCCGCGAATGGGGGAGGAAGCCCTGGCTGGGCTGCGCGCAGCGAATTACTCGGGCATCATCGAGAGTCTGCCCCGTAGCGACCTGCAGACGGCAATTGACGCTTTGGTGGAATGGCGTGAGCGGGTACGCCAGCACGAAGACAGTTTGCTGCTGGCGCTGGAGGCCGACGACTTCGAACGGGCCCAGGCCAGCGGCCGCACAGCGGTGCTCATGAACTTCCAGAACGCCACCATGCTGGAAGGGGAGGTCGCAAATATCAATGCGCTGCACGCCCTGGGCATGCGCGCCTTTCAGCTCACCTACAATTTCCGCAATCGGGTCGGCGATGGCTGCCTGGAGCGCACCAATGCCGGGCTCTCAGACTATGGCCTTGAAGTAGTGGCGCGCATGAACGAGGTCGGGGTGCTGATCGACCTGTCCCACTGCGGCCAGCAGACCACGCTGGATGGCATTGCCTTCTCCCAGCGCCCCGTGGCCATGACCCATACAATGTGTGACAGCGTCCGCCCCGGTCATCCACGTGCCAAGACCGATGCCCAGATCCGCGCCTGCGCTGAGAAAGGCGGCGTTAGCGGCATGACTGCCCTTGGCTATTTCATTGGTCCCGACCCGGGCGGTGAGACCACGATAGAGCACTACGCGAATCATATCGAGCATGCGGTAAAGATTGCCGGCATCGAGCATGTCGGCATTTCCACGGACTTCCCGCCCCAGGGTATCTCGCCCTGGGCGAACTATGAGGAGTGGTTCGTACCCCGCACCCAATGGTTCAAGCCCAGCTACCAGTTGCGCTGGCCGCCCTGGATTCCTGAGCTGGATACCACCGATCGCTATCGCAACCTGCTGGCGGTGCTCGAGGGGCGGGGCTGGTCCACAGGCGAGCTGGAAAAACTGCTGGGGCTTAACTGGCTGCGCCTGTTCAAAGAGACCATCGGCTAGCCATGGCATCCCTGGAGTTTATCGCGCAGCTGGTCCAGGCCCGCAGCCTCGACAAGGCTGCCTCAGCGCTGGCCAAACTGCTGCAGAAAAAGCGAGCCGGGCTGGACTGGCGCCAGGCGGCGAACCTGGCGAGTACCCTGGGTGATCAGGACCTGGCGTTGGCAGCGCTCGAACGATGGCGCGACGAAGCCCCGGCGGACCCCCATCGGCAGATTGCGGTGATCAATGCACTCGGTGCGGTCGCCCGCAATCGTGACGCCGCCCTGGCCGCTCGCAAGTTGCAGGGCGAAGGCCAGGCGGGTGCGGAAGGCTACTATCTGGAAGGCTACTACCAGGCGCGCTTCGGCAGATCAGAGAAGGCGCTGGCTCTATACCGCAAGGCCCTGGCGCTGGTACCGCAGCATGCGCCGGCCTGGGAGCAGATAGCCCTGCTCGGCGGCTATGAGGACGTTAGCGAAGATATCGCCGCCATGGAGCGCCTGACGGCAGACCTGAATAACCCGCGCCAACTTATACCTCTCTACTACGGCCTGGGCCGGGCCTACGATGCGATCGGTGACTTCGATACCGCGTATGCGCGCATACAGGCCGGCGCGCGGCTGAGGGAACAGGTGTCGCCCTTCACGCTGCAGCCGCAGCTCGACTATTACGGCAGGCTCGCCGGCGGCTTCAACGCTGAGCGTATCGACCGGCTGGCCAACGCCGCAGGCGGTGATGGTGCGGTGTTTATCCTCGGTGCGCCGCGTTCCGGTACAACGCTGGTCGAGCAGATTCTCGCAACTGCCGACGGCATGACCGCGACCGGAGAACACATGTTGATGCGAGTAGCCTCGCTGCCACTGGCCAGCATGGAGCCGCCTGATATGCAGCGCGCGGATCAGTTGGCCCGGCGCGAATGGCAACAGATGGCCCAGGCCTACCTGGGTCGGGTCAAGCGGCGCTTCAAGTCAGGAGAGCGGTTTACAGACAAGTCCCTGCTGAATCACAACTATGCCGGGCTGGCGGCCATGTTGTTGCCCCAGGCCCGCTTCGTCTGGTTGCGGCGGGATGCCAGGGATGTCGCCTGGTCCTGCTTCCGGTCGCGAATTACCGCCAATCAATGGGCACAAAACCTGGCAGACTGCCTTCGCTATCTCGAGGGGCTAGAACGGCTTTGCTCACACTGGGTGGATGTACTGGGTGACAGGCTTCTGGTGCTGGATTACGAAGCCCTGGTGAACGATCCTGAAGCCACCACCGCCGCCCTGTTCGCTCATGCGGGTATAGAGCGTCCCGGCAGCTGGCGGGAATTCCATAGCAACGCCAGCCCGGTGGCTACCGCCAGCCTGGCCCAGGTGAGAAAACCGCTGTCCGCCTCGGCTGTGGGTAGCTGGCAGCGTTACGAGAAGCATCTCGAGCCGTTTTATCGAAAGGCCGGCCTGGTCTGAGCGGCGGCAGTGTCGTGCCTCAGGTCTTGGCCCACATTTTCAACAGGTCGAGCCGGACCTTCTCGATCTTAAGCAGGATGTCCTGGTCAATCTGTTCCTCGATCGCCCATTCCGTTAACTCGGCAAGATTGCTCGCCACTTCTCTTTGCAGAGGATCCTGCACCAGGCTCTCAACCCAGGTGACGATGGCCAGTCGCTCGCCGCGGGTCACCTCGGTCACCCAGTGGGGATAATAGGTGGGGTAGAGCACCGCATCGCCCGCCGCCAGGCGATATTCCTGCACGCCGAAGGGCGTTTCCAGTGACAGTGTTCCCCCGTCGTAGTCGCCCGGATCGTTAAGGAATATCGTGATAGACAGGTCAGTTCGCATGCTGGGGAAGGGCCCCATGAAGGCATTGTCCACATGGCGCTTGTAGAAGGCACCAACGCCGTAGCGGGCAAACAGCGGCGGCAGGATGCGCCGGGGTATGGCGTGGCGGCTGAACTCACCGTGGGCCTGGAAGGCCGCCATCACGCGCTGCATCATGCCGCGATAGATTTCTGACTTGGCATCCACCTGCTGGGTAGACTTCAGGTCCTGCCCCAACGCGCCCGCGCTCTGGCGGCCGTCCATCATGGGGGCGCGCGCCATATCCTTGACGACATGCTCGACGGTCGCCGGGTCCAGTACCTGTCGCAACACTGCAACCAAAATGTCTCTCCTTTCAGCCACACCCGCAGTGGGCTCATAGCGCTTATTCTAGCGCTCGGCACCGGTCTTGCGAACCGGAACCTGCCGATAGCGGCTTTGGTGTTGCCGGGGAGTCGCCGGTAGCATAGGCACCCGCGAGCTAGCGACCCCGCCAGTAAAGAAGAGGACACTCTAGACCCTTTTCGTTATTTTTCCGCCGGGCCGTGACGCGGCCCTGGCACCCTGCAAAGACGCTGAAAACCAGATGAGCCCAGTTCCGGAAGGCCTAGCGAGAGATCAGATTTGGCATATACTCCTCGTTACAAAATAGGAAAATGAGCCGAGGGTTGCTGTATTGAACGCCACCGACATCAAGGACCCGGAGTATTTCCACAAGGTTGTGGATTGCCAGTGGGCCTGCCCCGCCCATACGCCCGTTCCGGAATATATTCGCCTGATTGCCGCCGGGCGTTATGACGACGCCTATATGGTCAATTGGGAATCCAACGTGTTCCCGGGCATCCTCGGGCGTACTTGTGATCGACCCTGTGAACCCGCCTGTCGCCGGGAACGCGTTGAAGATGAGCCGGTGGCTATCTGCAGGCTCAAGCGGGTCGCCGCCGACAACAAGGCGGACGCCGAAATTGATCGGCGCCTGCCCAAAATCCCACGCCGGAAGAACGGCAAGAAGATTGCCTTGATCGGCGCCGGCCCTGCTTCCCTTACGGTCGCCCGGGACCTGATGCCGCTCGGCTACGAGATCGACATATTTGACGACCAGCTGGAAGGCGGCGGGATGATGCTGAGCCAGATTCCCGCCTTTCGACTGCCCATAGACGTGCTGCGCCAGGAAGTGAGCTACATCCTCGATATGGGCGTGGTCACTACCTTCAACCACTATGTGGACAGCCTCAAGAGCGTACTTGAGAACGACTACGATGCCGTTTTCGTGGGCACCGGTGCACCGCGTGGCAAGGACCTGCCAAAGCTGCCCGGTCGCCAGAAGGCTGACGCCAATGTTCATATCGGTATCGACTGGCTGGCCAATGTGGCGTTTGAGCATACCGCCCGTATCGGCAAGCGCGTGCTGGTGCTGGGGGGTGGCAATACCGCTATGGACTGCTGCCGCACGGCGCGCCGGTTGGGCGGGGAAGACGTGCGCGTTGTGGTGCGCAGTCCGTTTGCGGATATGAAGGCATCGCCCTGGGAAAAAGAAGATGCCATGCACGAGGGTATCCCCATCTACGACAACCACACGCCCAAAGAGTTTGTGATCGAGGATGGTGACTTTTCAGTCCTCAAATCCGCGGGTATTCTTTGGCGGCGATTCCGCTTTCGGTCCCGAGAACATCATTACGGCCGTTGCCCACGGCCACCAGGCGGCCATCTCAATAGACCTGTTTTGTCGCGGTGAGGATGTCAGCCAGCGGCCACCGCCCCAGGCCAACCTGCTAACCCAGAAAATGGGTGTGCACGAGTGGAGCTATGACAATCGCGTCGAGAGCGACCATCGCTTTATTGTGCCGCAGGCCGACAAAAAGAAGACTTTGCAGGACAGAAAACTGGAGGTAGAGCTGGGCTTTGACCTGGAGACCGCTTTCCACGAGGCCCAGCGCTGCCTCAACTGTGATGTGCAAACGGTGTTCGATGCGCCCAAATGTATCGAGTGTGACGCCTGTGTAGACATTTGCCCTACCGACTGCATCAGCTTCACCGCCAACGGTGAGGAAGAGGAGTTGCGCCACAGGCTGTCTGCTCCCGCCGGTAACCTGGCTCAGGATCTCTATCTATCGACAGAATTGCCAACCCAGCGCGTGATGGTGAAAGACGAGAACGTGTGCCTGCACTGCGGGCTCTGCGCCGAGCGCTGTCCGACTGCGGCCTGGGATATGCAAAAGTTCATGTACAACGTGACAAAGGCGGGGGTGTAGATCATGCAAAGCATCGAGTCCGTCAACGAATTTGTCATCAAGTTCGCCAACGTCAACGGCACCGGTTCGGCCAGCGCCAATAACATGTTTGCCAAGGCGTTGTTCCGCATGGGTCTGCCAGTCTGTCCGAAGAATATCTTTCCCTCAAACATCCAGGGCATGCCCACCTGGTACGAGGTGCGGGTTAGCGAAAAAGGTTACCTCGGTCGCCGCGGTGGTGTCGACATTGTGCTGTCAGTGAATCCCCAGAGCATGCCCAATGATATCCGCGAGGTAGAGCCTGGCGGATACTTCATCTATGACAACACCAAGCCCCTGGATCTGCGGCTGATACGCAATGACGTGAATATCATCGGACTCCCACTAACGGGTATCTGTAACCAGCAGTACTCGGATCCGCGCCAGCGCCAGCTGTTCAAGAACGTGATTTACGTCGGGGCTCTGGCCGCCCTGCTGGATATCGACTTCGCGGCCCTCACCGGCCTCGTCGGCGACCAGTTCAAGGGCAAGGAAAAATTGATCAAGCCGAATATTCACGCCCTTGAGCTTGGTCACCAGTATGCCCGGGAAAACTTTGAATGCCCGATTTCCATCCGCGTTGAGCGAAGGGACAAGGTGGGCGACAGCATATTGATGGATGGTAATACCGCAACCGCACTGGGCTGTATCTACGGCGGCGCAACTTTTGCCGCCTGGTACCCCATTACACCTTCCACCTCCGTGGTGGAGGCCTTTGAAACCTATTGCCGGCGCCTGCGTATCGATCCAGGTACCGGCCGTAAAAATTACGCCATCGTGCAGGCTGAAGATGAACTGGCGGCCATGGGTATGGTCATCGGCGCGAGCTGGAATGGCGCCCGGTCGTTTACCGCTACCAGTGGCCCGGGACTGTCGCTGATGCAGGAGTTTCTGGGACTTGCCTATTTTGCCGAGGTGCCCACGGTTCTGGTGGATGTGCAGCGAGCCGGTCCGTCCACCGGTATGCCAACGCGGACCCAGCAGTCAGACATCCTGTCTGCGGCCTATTGCTCTCACGGCGATACCAAGCAGGTGCTGCTGTTCCCCTCCACTCCCAAAGAGTGCTTCGACATGGCTGCCGAGGCCTTCGACCTCGCCGAGCGCCTGCAGACTCCCGTCATCGTGCTGAGCGACCTGGACCTGGGCATGAATGACAATATGTCGGCGCCGCTGAGCTGGGATGACGCCAGGCGCTATGACCGCGGCAAGGTGCTGTCCCAGTCAGAGCTCGACGGGCTGGAGCGCTACGGCCGCTATGACGATGTGGACATGGATGCGATCTGTTATCGCACCATACCCGGCACCCATCCTGAGAAGGGCGCTTTCGTCACCCGCGGCACATCGCGGGACGAGTTTGCTGCCTATACCGAAGTGGGGGAAGCCTATGAGCGCAATATGCTCAGGTTGATGGCAAAGTGGCAGACTGCCAAGCGTTATGTCCCTGAGCCGGCGTTCACCCCGGCGGAGCGGCCCACAGAGCACGGGGTCATATTCTTTGGTACCAGCGAGGCCTCCAGCCTGGAAGCCCTGGACTACCTCGCGGAGGGAGGTGTTCTCATGGATGCCATGCGGGTACGCGCTTTCCCTTTCAACGACGACGTAGAGGCGTTTATTGACCAACACGCCTTCACCTTCGTGATTGAGCAGAATCGGGACGCACAGCTGCGGACCTTACTCATGGCAGAATTCGAGTTCGGACCGGACAAGCTGAAATCCGTCCTGTGTTTTGACGGTACGCCCATTAGCGCAAGAAATATTCGCAAGCAGATACTGCAGCAGCTACCTGACAGCAACGTCACGCCGTTGCGCCGAGAAACCGCTGGTCGCGGCAAGGGAGAATCCGCATGAGCTTCATCAACCCGACGTTCCGGCATCCCGAGTTGCCCGTCAACGACCTGGGCTACACCAAACAGGACTATGAGGGGGCGATCTCTACCCTGTGCGCCGGCTGTGGTCATGATTCGATCAGTGGCTCCATCATCCGGGCGGTGCATGAACTGTCGATCCCGCCTCACAAGATTGCCAAGCTGTCCGGTATCGGCTGCTCGTCCAAAACGCCGGCTTATTTTCTCGGTAACTCCCACGGCTTCAATGCCGTTCACGGGCGCATGCCCTCAGTGACCACCGGCGCCGCCATGGCCAACCGCGACCTTATCTATCTGGGTGTCTCCGGGGATGGTGATACGGCATCGATTGGCGTGGGTCAGTTTACTCACGCCATTCGCCGCAACCTGAATATGGTCTATATCGTCATGAACAATGGCTGCTACGGCCTGACCAAGGGTCAGGACAGTGCGACCGCGGACGAAGGCTCGGCCAGCAAGAAGGGAGAGGCTAACCCGTTTGGCTCCATCGACCTGTGCTCTATGGCGTTAAACCTTGGTGCGACGTTCGTGTCTCGCAGCTTTTCGGGTGACAAGGAACAGCTCGTTCCCCTTATCAAGGCGGCGATCAGCCATCGCGGTTTTGCGCTGATCGACATTATCTCGCCCTGCGTGACCTTCAACAACAGCGGTGGTTCGACCAAGTCCTACGAGTTCGTCAGGTCTCATGCAGCAGCCACTGGCACCGTCGACTTTGTGCCAATGCGTGAGGAGATTACGGCTCAGTATGACCCCGGCACATCCACCGAGGTCACCATGCACGACGGTTCGGTCCTGCACCTGCGTAAGCTGGAAGAAGGCTTTGATCCCTTCAACAAGGCCTCGGCCATGACCGCCATGGAGCAACATCGGGGCGAGGGCAAGATCATGACCGGCCTTATCTTCCTGGACCGCACCGCACCGGACCTGCATGAATTGCTGGATACGGTCCATCGGCCATTGAATACGCTGTCCGAGTCAGACCTCTGCCCCGGCAATCATGTGCTGGAGAACATCAACGCCTCGCTACGGTAACGGCAACAAAACTCTATGACGTCTTTTGGCTGGATCAGCCTGGTCCCAGCGCTGGTGGCTATCGCCACCGCTATAGTCAGCCGTCGTCCGATCGAATCGCTACTGGCGGGCGTATTGGCCGGACTGCTGTTGCTTGGGCCGATGGACGCTGTCGGAAATTTCTCCGCCATCCTGCTGGCGGTGATGATGGACGAGACCATTGCCTGGGTGATTATTGTCTGCGGCCTTATGGGCAGCCTCATTACGCTGCTGATGCGGGTGGGCGCCGCTTCGGCATTCAGCCGAATGCTGGCGGCGCGTGCTCACAACCGCGAGATGGCGTTGATTTATACCTGGCTGCTGGGCCTGGTGATTTTTATCGATGATTACCTGAACGCGCTGGCAGTGGGATCGGCCATGCGCAAGGTCACCGATCGCTTTGGCGTATCCCGGGAGATGCTGGCCTACGTGGTGGATTCCACCGCGGCGCCCATGTGCATGCTGGTGCCTGTCTCTACCTGGGCGGTATTTTTTTCAGGCGTGCTGGAGGTATCGGAAGTAGCGGCGCCCGGGGAGGGCATGGCGCTCTTCATCAGCGCCATACCTTTCATGCTGTACCCCTGGATTGCAATCATCATGGTGCCACTGGTCGCCACCGGTCACATTCCGGCACTGGGTCCAATGCGCGCGGCGGAAGCCCGCGGCGTGGTGGTGGATACAGTGCGCCACGGGGATGATTTTTCCTTTGAAGAAATAGACAACGGCCAGCGCGTGGGTATTCATCATTTCCTCGTGCCGATCCTGGTCATGCTGGGCGTGAGTATTTATGCCGACCTCGATGTGCAAATTGGCGTACTGGTGGCCGTCGCGGCGACGATTCTGATGTTCGGTCTGCAGCGGCTCATGGCATGGACCGACATGTTTGATGCGGTGCTGGACGGTATCAAGATCATGGTGCCTGCCCTGACCATCGTGATCGTTGCCTTCATGTTTAAGGAAGTCAACGACCGCCTCGGTCTTGCCCCCTATGTCATCGGAAACGTGGAGCCCTTCATGACCGCAGCTGCGCTCCCACTGGTGGTGTTCGTCACCATGGCGTTGATTTCGTTTGCCACCGGGTCGAGTTGGGGGGTCTTTGCCATCGCCATTCCCATCGTGCTGCCATTAGCCGAAGCGGTGGGCGTCAGTGCGCCCCTGGCCATTGGTGCCCTCATGTCAGCCAGTGCATTTGGCAGTCACGCCTGCTTTTACAGTGATGCCACTGTGCTCGCTGCCCAGGGTTCCGGTTGCGGGGTAATGGAGCATGCGCTTACGCAGATTCCCTATGCGCTGATCGCCGCCGTGCTGTCAGGCATCGGGCTTTCGGTGCTGGCGGTATTATAAGAAACCAGTTATCGTAATCGAATTGACAGCAAGATAACTGCACTCTGTTGGCGTCATGGCCTTCCCGTGGCGTCACGCGGCGTAAGCGGCGCGATTTAATTGAGAGGCCGGTCACAGTGGTAGCCGATGCGGTCGATTTTGCAACGCGTCATGGTTTTAAATCCGTATACTTTCCAGACCGCGAACAGGGTCCCAACGACAATATGCCGCGCCGCCTCAGCAGGCGCGACAAGACGAGGCAAGCTATGCAGCTTTCGAAGAGTTTTCTCATATCAGAGATGGCGCTTTTCGATTCCCTGAACGTGGACGAAGTCCAGGAAATCCAGAAGTGGCTGATCTTCAAGAAGCTTGATCAGGGTACTGTTATCTACAAGCAGGGCAGCAGTGGGCGATCGGTCTGTTTTGTGGTCGATGGTGAGTTGAACGTGATCAAGCGCGCTGATGAAGGTGATGCCACAATTGCCAAGATTGGCAAGGGCGAATCTGTCGGCGAGATGGCGATTATCGACGGCCTGACCCGTTCCGCTGATGTGGTGGCGGCCACCGAGGCCCAGGTGCTCATTCTCAAGCGCGATGATTTTGACAAGCTGGTCGCCGAGCAGCCCGAAATCGGGGTGAAGATTCTCAGATCACTGGCCAGGGCACTCAGCATGACGCTGCGTGACCGATCCGAGACGCTGGCTCGCCTGATGCACGTCTGAAACCCGGGCTCCCGGCCCGGGCTTTTCCCCATCATTCTTCTCTCTCTCCGCTGACCGGCTTGCCACTCTTGGTGATATGGTGCAATATAACACCATATTAGCTGGTGCCGGCATCGGCGCCCCACGGAGTGAGGAGAAAACCATGAAACGCGTAGCAACCATTCTTGCCGCCCTGGCGGCCACTGCAGCCCTCTCTGGCTGTGTGATCGTTAACGGCGAGCCCGGTTGGGTCGGCAGCAGTGACTGGGAGCGCGAGCAGGAGCGCAACAGCGAGAAAATCGCCGATCTCGATATTGGCATGGAGCGCAGTGCAGTTGTCAGTCGGCTGGGAACCCCCAGCTTTTCCGAAGCGTTCAGCCGTGATGGTGACGAGTATCGGATTCTGTTCTTCCGCACCCGGCACCGGCATTCAGATGGCGACACCACCCGTGATGAAACCACTCCGCTGGTGTTCAAGAACGATACCCTGATTGGCTGGGGCGAAGAGGTCTACGCAACCGTGCGCTGAAACCGGGTCTTCTGCGTATGATGCCGGTAACGGCAGACGATCCAGGAGGCTACCGTGAACGACAACTGGCGCGCTTCACTGTCACAAGCGCTGCGGCGGAATCGCCGTGATGCGCATCATCGCTACATGCAACTCGCCACTCTCGCAGAGGACGGTTGGCCTGCAAACCGTACCGTCGTGTTCAGGGGGTTCAGTGAAGATGGCCAGCGCCTGCAGGTGGCCACCGATACCCGTAGCGCGAAGGTCGCGGAGCTCGCTGAGCACGATGGGGTGGAAATTTGCTGGTACTTCACCCGTAGTCGCGAACAGTTCCGTATTCGTGGGCAGGCGTCACTGCACGACGCGTTCTCGAGTGAGGCAGCGGCCCGGGCCCGGTTGTGGTCCTCCCTGTCGGAGGGCGCTCGCGCCCAGTTTTACTGGCCGGACCCCGGACGTCCATTGGGTGAAGGTGATACCGTCGCCGCCGGCGACGGCCCGCCTGCGTCCTTTCTGCTGCTAGAAGTCACCCCCCTGCGCGTCGACCACCTGGAGCTTGAGGCGGATCCGCAGCAGCGCCGCCTTTCCCGTCAGCTTGACGGCGCCTGGCAGACCATCGCTATCAATCCCTGAAGCGCAGTCATGCGCCGAAACAACGCTCGGTGACGGCACTCCTGACCTTTTCTGTACTCCAATAGAAGGAACGTCCGGCCCGGCATGCTAGGCTGATATTGGCAGAATGAGGAGACAGAGATATGCAGGCAGATCCCAGTGAGCGCATGAGTGACCTTGGCCAGGACGGCGGTCCGCCGATGGTGCCCATTCTGGCGGGGCTGGTGGTACTGGTGGCAATCGCTGCCTGGTGGTTTTCAGGTCCCGACGAGACCCCAACTCCGGAACCTGTCCGCAGCGTGGAGCCCGCGCCGCCGCCGGCCCCTGCACCAGAGCCGGAGCCAGAGCCTGCTCCCGATATCCCGGAACCCCCACCTACCCCGGCGCCGGCACCGGAGCCTGCACCGACTCCGGTGCCAGCAGCACCTGCGCTTACCCTGGAAGTCAGTGACGATGCTCTGCGGGAACAGTTTTCCCCGGCGCTGGTGGATGGGCCACTGGCACCGATTCTCCAGGCCGACAATCTGATAGAGCGCGGTGCGGCGGTACTGGATGGTCTTAGTCGGGGGGGGCTGCAATACAAGTTGCTGCCGGTGACTCCGCCGGAGGGCAAGTTTGCCGTGCGCAAACAAGGCAACCAGGCGGTGATGGATCCGGCGGGCTACCGCCGCTACGACGCTTACGCGCGGGCTATCGAATCGATGGATACTGAGCTTCTGGTCGCCGGTTTCAATCGGTTCCGGCCCCTGCTCGAGGAAGCTTATGCCATGCTGGGCTACAACGCTGAGGATTTTGACAACACCCTGGTTCGCGGCCTGGATCGCATCATCGCGGCGCCCGTCATTGAGGCTCCCCTGGAGGTCCGCAAGATAGAAGCTGTCTACAAATATGAA
This sequence comes from Cellvibrionales bacterium, assembly GCA_043513815.1. Lineage (GTDB taxonomy): Bacteria > Pseudomonadota > Gammaproteobacteria > Pseudomonadales > Halieaceae > JANQIO01. The sequence goes on from CP121313.1 coordinate 874,097, forward strand.
AATCCTGACCTGGAGCGCCTGCCTGAGTTGCACAAGCAGTTGCTGCGCGCAGGGCCGGAAAATACGCGGCGTATACAGGCCAAGGCGCGGGCGCTGCGAGAAGCACTCCTGACTCAGTAGCCTCGTTCCTACCCGCTACTCGCAGGCGTTGCGCTTGTGTGGTGGGTAGTAGGTCGGCGGTGGTTGGAAGTGCCTGTTGGACGCCCGCTGTCTGCGAGGCGTCGCGATTCAACCGAAGGTGTCTTCGCCGAACTGATCCTGGATCCTGGTCACTTCGTCCATTCGGGTAAGCAGCGCCATCACGCAGTCGGCGTCAAGGCGTTTGCCCGCCATGCTCATCAAGGTGTCCACGGCGTGGGCGTTGCTCCAGGCATCCTTGTAGGGTCGTGAACTGGTCAGGGCATCGAACACGTCGGCAACTGCAACGATGCGTGCTTCCAGCGGGATTTCGTCACCCTTGATGCCGTGCGGGTAGCCGCTGCCGTCCACGGCTTCATGGTGATAGGCAGTGATATTGCGCAGCATTTCGGTGTGCTCAAAATTCTGCAGGCCAAAGTTTTCGATCAGGTCGTTGATGATGCCCTCTCCGACCTTGGCGTGGCTCTTCATGATCCCCATTTCGGCGTCGTTGAGTTTGTCAGGCTTTAGCAGGATGCTGTCGGGAATGCCGATTTTGCCGATGTCGTGCAAGGGTGCAAACATGAACAGGTGCTCGATAAAGCTGTCGCTGAGCTTGTACTTGTGGTCCAGCCCCTGAGCAATCAGCCTGCAGTAGCGAGACATGCGATCCAGGTGGCTGCCCGTTTCCGGGTCGCGGACATGGGTGATGCGGCCAGTGGTGCTGACCGCGGCTGCCAGTGTCTGGATCGACGTCAACTCGTTGATGATCATCAGCGAGATAAGATGGGCATAAGGGTCCATCTGCCGAAGCACCCGCTCGGTGAACACATCGCGCTGGTTTGAGTTGAAGAAGATGAAGCCGATGAAAACGCCTTCGTTGAAAATAGGTAGCGTGTAGCTGGCGGCATAGCCGGCACGGCCGATGCGTTTGGTATGTTCGGCCGAGCCATCGTCAAAGGTCACCGCGTGATTGATGACCCGCGGCAGCTTCTGGTCAAGGATAGCCTTCAGTGAGGGCGCCTCGGACATGTTGGCCTGATAGTGGTCCAGCGGGTTTTCGTCACCACTGGAATGCAGGTAGGTACTCAGCGTATCGGTCTTGTCATCGTAAATAGCGATGGCAATGCGCACGATGAACGGGAACATGTCCTGCAGCGACCGGTGGGCCGCCACAATGCGTTCCTGCAGTGGAAGGGCTTCGTCCAGCGCACTTAACGAATCTCTATGCTCTGTCATGAGCGGTATTTTGCCTTTGCACGTAGCGGCCCGCAGGCCTTTTATTTTCTAATGTTGACATTTTGTGACCACCATCCGCTTTGCGCAAGCATGGTGTTCAATCTTTGCACACACGGTTTACATATGTTTTAAGCTTGTTGCTCAAGGATTTCAGGCTTTTTCTCGCCATGTTTGACGTGCTTCACAAGTTATTCCCCAATGTTGTTTCATAAACGCACTTTCACCGGGCCCACGGTGATGTTGACGCTGGGACGCCTGCCCAAGGCTCTGGAATTGGCCAGGGCGCTGCACGCCGCGGGCTGTCGTGTGGTGGTGGCGGAACCGTTTCGCTGGCATCTCTGCAAGCCGTCGCGGGCGGTGGCCGCCAGTTACCAGGTCTGTGCCCCCAATGCCGATCGCCAGGCCTACTTGCGCGACCTGCTGGCGGTGATAGAGCTTGAGCAGGTAGAGCTGGTCGTCCCGGTGTCCGAGGAGGCCCTGCACGTCGCCGCCTTGCGAGACTCACTGCCGGAGGGTGTGCAGCTGCTGTGTCCGGGCTTTGGCGCCCTGGCACGGATGCACGACAAGCTTGCTTTCGCCCGCTACGCCGCCTCGCGCGGATTGTCCGTGCCGGCCACACAGCCCGAGAATACCGAGGCAGCAGAGGCCTTGATGACGGCCGGGGACTACGTCGCAAAGCCCGCCCACAGCTGCTCCGGGATCGGGGTCAGTCTGTGTCGGGACGGCACACGACACAAACGGGGAGCCCCCGGCATGCTGGTGCAGGAACTGCTGGAAGGCGATCACATCAGTTCCCTGTCTCTGCTGCATGAAGGCCGCGAACTGGTCACTGTGCTGTATCGCGGGGCTGTCTACGCTGGCACGGTGGCCATCTGTTTCGAGCGGGTTGACGTCGCGCCGTCGGTTTATAGCTGGATTCGCAAGTTTTTTGAGGGCATTGACTACAGCGGCTTTATCGCCTTTGATTTCATTGTCGATGCCCAGGGCGAAGCGAGGGCCATCGAGTGCAACCCCCGGCCTACCAGCGGTGTTCATTTCCTGGACCCTGTCGCCCTCGGGCAGGCCATGCTGACGCCGGAATCGGTGGACGCCATCCCCTTGAAGCCGGTGAAAAGAATGCAGTGGGCCTACTCGACTCTTACCGAGGCCTATGCGGCGATCCTGCGGCCGGCGGAATCTGCGCGCCGCTTCAAGCGGCTGTTCACGTCCCGGGATGTGGTCTGGTCCCTGAGAGACCCGCTGCCTTTCCTGTTGATGACGCCAATGTCCTGGGAGATTCTGTGGCCTGCCATGACCACGGACCTCACCCTCGGTGAGGCCACGCAACAGGATATTGCCTGGCTGTCAGGTGGCTCTGAACCCCGGGCCTAGACCTCGCGCCGACGCACACGGCAAAACACTTGCTCAGCCGGCCGTGTGGTCAGGCGGGCGGCCGGCCTGACCCGTTCAGGGTGTTGGCAGGTGAAGTCAAAGCGCCGCACCAGGCGCGCAATAATCAACGCACTTTCGGTCTGGGCAAAGCCGGCACCGACGCAGGTGTGCGGGCCCTGGCCGAAGGGGATGTAGGCGCCGGGCGTCAAATCAGCTTCGTTTTCCGGTAGGAAACGCTCCGGGATAAAGGCGTGGGGGTCTATCCAGAGGTCCCGGTGTCGATGCAGGGTCCAGGGAGCAATCATCACCAGTGCGCCGCGTTTCAGTTTACGCGGTCCCACCTGGGTTGCCTTCAGAGCGACCCGTGGAATGAAGGTGATCGGCGGGTACAGTCGCAGTGCTTCCCTGAATACTGCCCGCACCAGCGGCAGCTGCTTGAGGTGCGCGAACTCCACGGCACCGTCGCCGACCACAGCATCGACTTCCTCGCGCAGCCGCTCCACCAGCCGGGGCTGCACGCTGAGAATATAGAACACCCAGGTCAACACGCTGGCTGTGGTTTCATGCCCGGCCAGGAAGAACACGCCAAGCTGGTCGATCAGTTCTTCGCGGCTGAAGGGTTCGCCGCTGTCGGCGTCGCGGGCTTCGATTACCGCGCTGGCGATGTCGTCATAGCGGGCATCGGCAGCCAGGTGACTGTCCACCAGCCGCCCCAGGTGCTCACGGATGCGTTCACAAGCCGCTAGCACCGCCGCTGGCTGCGGCGCCTCGCTCCAGGCCGGCGCGAGAATCAGGCGCTTGATGTCGACTTGCGCCACGGAGCGTTCGAACACCGTGAAGTCCTCGAACACATCCATCGCCACCTGGGAGTCCAGTGAGGTCGAGAATACCGAGCGACAAATGATGTCCGCAGTCAGGTGGCTCATGGCGAGATCCAGAGAAAAGGCTTCGTCGCTGTCAGCGCGCCCCTCCAGCACCCTCTCGTAGTTATCAACCGCGGCCCGCATTGCCGGGAAGGCATGGCCGATACGTAGCTGTGAAAAAGCGGGGTCGATCATCGCTCGCTGGCGTCGCCACTTCGGTCCATCGGTGACAAAAATCGATTCGCCGATAAGCGGTTCGAGGGCGCTGACCATCAGGTCGCTTTTGGGAAAGACCTGGTCCGGGTCCCTCATGATCTCGCGCACCAGCTCAGGGTCGTTGAACAGCACCGTTGAGCGGCGTGAATATCCAAGGTTGCCTACCTTGAAACGGTAGGCGGCCGCGGGCAGCAGTTCGAGCAGGTTGCCGTCGCCGCGCCACAGCACCCTGACCAGGGCGGCAACGGACCAGAGCGAGTTCGGTTTGGGCGGGATATACTGGTGTGTAACAGCCGTGGTCCCATCGGGAGGTAATGCGGCGCAGTATGGGATGATCGAAAATTCATGTCCAGCCACACCCTGTTTGAGATTCTTGTTGCGATTCACATCGCTACCGGCGCCACCGGGCTGGTGATTTTCTGGGTGCCGGTCGTCGGCCGCAAGGGGGGCGTCAACCATCGCCGGTTCGGCACGCTTTTCACCCTCACCATGCTGGTCACGGGGGCGGTGGCGGTTGGGATCGCCTGCACCACCCTCTACGACCCGCTCGGCACGCACCCCCACCTCGTGGAGCACCCGGTGTTCTCGGACCCGGCCATGATCAGCGGTATCTTTGGCTGGATGATGCTGTACCTGGCCATTCTCACCGTGAACCTGGCCTGGCAGGGGTGGCTTTGCATCAATAACCGGCGTGACCATCTACGCAACCGCGCCTGGCACAACCTGCTGTCTCAGCTAGTGCTGACGCTGGCCTCCATCAACTGTTTCTGGCAGGGCTGGCTGATTGCCCAGCCGATGATGATGGGCATGTCGATGGTGGGGTTTGCGACGGTGGCTACCAATCTATGGTTCCTGTACCGCATCCCACCCAGCCCGCTGGCGCGCATCCGTGAACATATCAAGGCGCTGGTGGGGGCGGGGATCTCGGTCTATACCGCCTTTTTCGCCTTCGGCGCCGTGCGCCTGGTGCCGGAACTCGCCCTGACGCCTGTGCTGTGGGCCATGCCACTGATCGTGGGCCTCACCTTGATTATCTATCATCGCCGGGCGGTTGCCTTGCGGATGGCGCCATCCAGAGCCGCTTCCGCCGGCTGAAATCGCCTCTTTCGGGGCATGACTGCACAACAAACCTGAGTCTTAAGCCTCAATCTGTGCGTTTATGCGCAGAAAATCCTCCCATTTGAGCGAATCTGTGGGCATCCACCGACCCATCGTTGACGTACATGTTATAGCTTGTAACATTGGATGTTAATCGATCTAACATTTAGCGGCGCCAGGGCAGCCGCACCGACTTGGAGAGTGTGTTGTGGAAGAGGTAGGAAGGACAGGCAGCAGTAGCGCAGGCAGCGCAGCTTCGAGGCTGTTGGCATCACGCAAGGCCACGCTGGTCGCAGTGGCGGTCGCGGTGGGTGCCACCACCCTGATCACACTGGCATTGAAAGCTCGCGTCGGGCTGGAGGAACCCGTCACCGCACGGGCCGCCATGCCGGTGCCGGTGGCAAGTTTTGCTACCCAGGACAGCTATCGCCGTGAAGTCTCCTTTCTCGGCCTGGTCAGGGCCGGGCGCAAGTCCGATATCGGTTTCGAGGTGCCGGGGGCGGTGGCCACGCTGTCCGTAACTGAGGGTTCTGCAGTCAGCGCGGGTGACGTGCTGGCTCGCCTCGACACTGCGCAGCTCGACGCCCGTCGCCAGGCGGTGGCTGCCGACCTGCAGCGGGTGACCGCCGAGCTGGAACTGGCGCGGATCAAGGCAAAGCGCCAGCGCGACCTGCAGTCCACCGGCGCTGTGTCCGAAGAAGCCTTTGATGAAACCCGCTTGCGGGCGCGGGCTCTTGAAGCTCAGCTCGATAGTGTCCAGGCCCAGTTGCGCGGAATTGATATCGATTTGCAGAAGTCTGCTCTGCGTGCGCCCTACGATGGCGTTGTCGCCCAGCGCCTGGTCAACGCGGGGGCGGTCGTGAATGTCGGTGTACCGGTGGTGCGCCTGGTCGCAGCCGGCAGCCGCGAAGCACACATCGGCATTGCCGCAGAACAGACCGCACTGCTGGAGCCCGGCGAAACCTACCGCCTGGTGTTGCGCGGTGAGTCCTTCAACGCGCCGTTGCGATCCCTGCGCCCCGACGTGGATCCGGCCACACTGACGGCGACCGCGGTGTTCGAGCTGCCCGACAACGCGCGCGGCCTGGACGGGGAACCCGTGACACTCCGCCTCGAGGAGACCGTGGACTCCACCGGCGGCTGGTTACCCATGTCCGCTCTGCTGGAGGGCGAACGCGGCCTCTGGACGGTGCTGCGTCTGAAATCGACGGAGGCTGGCGCCGTGAGCGTCCGTGAGGCGGTAGAGGTGCTTGACGTAAAAGGCAGCCAGGCCTTCGTGCGTGGCTCGCTGGTTGCCGGGCAGCGCTATATCACAGACGGCGTCCACCGGGTTGCGCCGGGCACGCCGGTTGCGCCGCTGGATGCGGCGCGGGAGAGCTGAGATGTTGGCAAGGCTGCTGTACCAGAATTCGCGTTACTTCACGCTGGTCCTGCTGGTCATCCTGTTGGTGGGCATGGCCAGTCTGCGCTCCGTCGGTCGTCAGGAAGACCCCACCATTACCAACCTGCGAGCGACAGTCACGACCTTTTTTCCCGGCGCCAACCCGGCCCGGGTCGAGGCTCTCGTGAGCCGGCCCCTGGAAGATGAAATTCGAGAAATTTCCGAAGTGGTGGAAGTTGTCTCCACCTCCAGTACCGGCGTATCGCTGGTGTCCGTCGAAGTGGACGACACCATGTCGGCCTCTGACATCGAACGAGCCTGGACGGAGATCCGCGACGCCGTCAGCGACGCCCAGGTCAGTTTCCCGGCGGGCGTGCTGGAACCCCAGTTTGACAACGACATTGCGGTTGCCAATACCCGCATCGTTGCTATCCGGCCACAGCCGGGCCTGCAGGTGCCGATGGCGATTATCAAGCGGGTCGCCGAGAACTTTGCTGACCAGGCCCGCAATTTCCCGGGCACCAAACGGGTGGAACTTCACGGCGAGCCGGTAGAGGAAGTGCGCGTTGAGCTGGATGAAGGGGCCCTGATCGCCCGCGGTATTGCCGTCGCTCAGGTCGCCGCCGCCCTGCAGTCGGCAGATGCCAAGCTCGACTCTGGCCGCGCCAGCGGACCGGACAATGACCTGTTGATCGAGGTGGCGGGGGATTTCGATTCGCTGGATCGTATCCGCGAGGTCATAGTCCGCTCCGGGACCGATGGCCGTGCGGTGCGTGTCTCCGATATTTCCCGGGTGTTCAAGTCAGAGATAACGCCACCCCCCAGCATTGCCCTGGTTGAGGGCGAGCGAGGAATACTGGTGGGGATCTCCATGGAAGAGGGCCGCCAGGTCGACCAGTGGAGTGCGGGTTTTGACGCCTTTGTAGAACAGTTTTCGCAGCAGGCCCCGGGCGGTGTGCTGATCGAGACCAGCTACAACCAGAGCGTCTATACCGAGGCGCGCCTGGCCGAAGTCAGCAAGAACCTGCTGATGGGTGTGTTGCTGGTGTTGCTGGTGCTGTTGTTCACACTGGGTTGGCGCGCGGCGGTCGTGGTCGCCGTGATCCTGCCGCTCTGCTCGCTGATGTCCCTGTGCCTGATGTACTACAGTGGGCTGCCCATTCACCAGATGTCGGTGACCGGTCTGGTGGTGGCCCTGGGCCTGCTGGTGGACGGCTCCATCGTGATGACTGACGAAGTGCGCAAGCAATTGGTGAAGCGCGTACCGATGATCGACGCTATTGGCAATTCAGTGCACCGGCTGCGCCTGCCGCTGTTCTCATCCACGGCGACTACGATTCTCGCCTTCATGCCGATGGCTATCCTGCCGGGGCCGGCGGGGGATTTTGTCGGCAGTATTGCCAAGGCGGTCATCATGATGCTGGCCTCTTCGCTGTTGCTGGCGTTGGTGGTGACGCCAGTGCTGGCGGCCTGGCTGCTGCCCGGTGGTCTTTACAAGGAGAACCGGCGCTGGTGGGACAATGGTGTGGAGAGCGGTCGCCTTGGTCGCGGGCTGTCACGCTCCCTCGACTGGTCACTGCGCCACCCGCTGGGTTCGATCGCCCTGGCGCTGGTACTGCCGGTGGCGGGCTTCCTGGCTTTTCCCACCCTGACGGCGCAGTTTTTCCCCGGCACCGACCGCGACCAGTTCTACCTGCAGGTAAAACTGCCCGATGGTCGCTCCATCCAGGACACGCTTAAGGTGGTAAGGGGCATGGACGAGCGGCTGCGACAGTACGACCTTGTGCGGCGAGTGGACTGGATGCTGGGCGAAAATGCCCCCGACTTCTATTACAACATGATGGGCAGCAAGGAGGGCATTCCCAGCTACGCTGAGGCCCTGGTGCTGACCCGCGATGAGGACGAGACCGACAGGCTGATACGTGAATTGCAGGTCCTCCTGGATCGAGAGTTTCCCCAGGCCCGCACGGTAGTGCGCGGCATCGACCAGGGGCCGCCGGTGAGCGCCCCACTGGAGATTGAATTGTTTGGCCCCAACCTGGATGTGCTGCGCGAGCTGGGAGAGGAATTCCGCCTGCGCATGGAGCGCATTCCGCAGGTGACGCACAGCACCACCAGTCTGGTGGCCGGCGCGCCCAAGCTGGTGTTCAGTCTGGACGAGGAAAAACTGCGACTGGCGCAGCTGGAGCTGGCCGATGTGTCGCGCTCCCTGCAGGCCAGCCTGCAAGGTGCCGTGGGGGGTGAGGTGCTGGAAGACACCGAGCGCCTGCCGGTACGGGCTCGCCTGTCCGAGGCGGAGTGGTCCAGTGCTGACCAGATCGCCAGTATCCGCCTGCCGTTGGCCGGCGTGGTGTCCGGTGAGCAGCTTCCGGGCGTGGCCCTCAGTACGCTGGGAGGCTACCAGCTCGAGCCGTCCCGCAGCCCGATCGGGCGCAAGGATGGCGAGCGCGTCAATACCGTGCAGGCCTACATCACCCGGGGCGTTTTGCCCGAAGAGGCCCTCAAGCAGCTGGTGGCTGATCTCGACAACAACCCCATCGCCATGCCGGCGGGGTATCGTTTCCAGATCGGCGGTGATGCCGACGAACGCGCCGAGGTAGTCGCCAACATCATGGCGCCCATCGGGACGGTGTTGGCACTGTTGGTGGCCACGATCGTAGTGACCTTCAACTCCTGGCGTCTGTCAGCGGTAGCCTTCCTGGTCTGTATCTGTTCACTGGGCCTGAGTTTGCTGTCGCTGGCCGTGTTCCGGTATCCGTTCGGCATCCAGGCTTTTATTGGCGTCATCGGCTCGGTAGGAGTGTCCATCAACGCGGCCATAATTATCATGACCGCGCTACAGATCGACGAGAAGGCCATGCGCGGTAGTCGCGCGGCCATGCGTGATGTGGTGATGGATTCCAGTCGTCATATTGTCTCGACCACGGTAACCACGTTCGGCGGCTTTCTGCCGCTGATCCTGGAAGGCAGCCAGTTCTGGCCGCCCTTTGCCATGGCCATTGCCGGCGGGGTATTGTTATCGACTGTCGTTTCTTTTTATCTGGTGCCGCCCATGTTCCTGCTTGCCAACCGCAAAAAGCCCCAGGCTGCAGTCGCACCGGTGCAGCTGGCGCCGCTGCCCGGCTCCGCAGTGGAACGCCTGGCCAGCTGATGTCCGCCGCACTGCCCGACAGCAAGCGCTACCACCACGGTGATCTGCGCAACACCCTGATCATCGCCGCTGCGGAGTTGATCGAGGAAAGTGGCTCCCTGGATTTCGCGATGGTGGAAGCTGCCCGTCGGGCGGGTGTCAGCAGTGCGGCCCCCTACCGGCATTTCCGCGATCGCGATGAGTTGCTGCAGGCGGTGTCCCATCTCTGCTTTCTGGGCCTGACCGAGGCCTCCCGCGCGGCGGTGGCGGAAAAGGAGGTGGGCTCGGAGGATGCGATTATTGCCCTGGGCAACACCTATGTCCGTTTCATGCTCGAGCACCGTAATTTCTTCGACCTGATGTGGGGAGACATGGGTGCACGTGCCATGGATGAAGAGCGGGTGGACCTGCGCGGATCCGGTTTCTATGTGCTGGCCGACTGTGTGGCCGCGCTGTGCGAGCGCGAATCCATCGCCCCGGTGGATCCGGTTGAGCTGGCCACCGAGCTGTGGGCCATGGTGCACGGCCTGTCCGGCCTGGCCATGAACCAGCAGGTAGACCGCTTCCTGCCCGGCGCAGACGTCTACCAGCTGCTGGAGCGCAGTACACGACTGTTCTTCGACGGACTGAGGATGAGTGCCCTGCGGCACTGAGGAGCGGGCTTCAGGTTTTCTTGCGCTTTCGGCGCCGCTTGGCGGGCTGGGCAAGGGTGGATTTCGGGTATCGCGGCAGCTTGCCCGTCAGCAGGTAGCGGTGGATGCTCTCCTGGCTGCGAATCTTGATGCTCTTGCGGCCACCGACCATCTTGTTTGATTGGGTCTCGTCAAGCACCCGTGCCTTTACGTTGTCATGCCACTGCTGGTCCAGCACATCCTGTAAAAGTTGCTGCGCCTCCTTGTCGTGTACCGGGGTCAGGACTTCCACCCGGTAGTCCAGGTTGCGCGTCATCAGGTCGGCGGAGCCAATGAAATACCTGGCCTGCCCGCGGTTGTAAAAGGTATAGACGCGCGGGTGCTCCAGAAAGCGGTCGACGATACTGATACCGGTCACCTTGTCTGACAGGCCAGGTACGCCGGGCAGCATGGTGCACATGCCACGGATGATCAGGCGAACTTCGACGCCGGCACTGCTGGCCTCGTACAGTTTCATGACCATTTCCCGGTCGGCCAGGTTGTTGCATTTCAGCGTCATGGCGGCCGGGTAGCCGTCGCGGGCGTTGGAGATCTCCCGGTCCATAAGCTCATAGAGCCCGGAACGGCTGCTGTGCGGAGAGACCAGCAGGTGACGGTAGCTGGGCCGCTTGTAGTTGAACCGCAGGAAGTCGAACACATTGAACACGTCCTTGCCGATGCCCTGGTCGTAGGTCAGCAGGCTGAAGTCGGTGTACAGGTTGGCAGTTTTTTCATTGAAGTTGCCGGTGCCGATATGGCTGTAGTAGGCCAGTTCGCCGTCTTCTTCGCGCTCAATCAGGATCAGCTTGCTGTGTACCTTCAGGCCGGCCACGCCAAACATCACCTGCACGCCGTTGTCGGCCAGACGCTCCGCCCAGTTGATATTGGCCTCTTCATCGAAACGGGCCTGCAGCTCCACCACTGCCAGCACCCGTTTGCCGTTGTTTACGGCGTTGACCAGCGCATCACAGACCCGTGAATTGCCCGCCACCCGGTACAGGCAGATCTGAATGCTTTTGACGGCGGGGTCGAGTGCCGCGGTCTTGAGCATATTGATGATGTAGTCGAAGGAGTGGTACGGGTAATACAGCAGCACATCCTTTTCGCGGATCTTTTCGAAAATGCTGCCTTCGGCCTCCAGTCGCTGAACGGGGATATGCGGCAGCGGCTTGTACTCCAGGTATTTGGGCCCCACGTTGGGAAAACTCATGAAGTCCTTGGAGTTGTGGTAGCGGCCGCCGGCGATCAGGCTGTCGTACTTGCGGACGTTGAAGTGTTTGGTGAGGAACTGGAGCAGGTGGTCGGGCATGGCGGCGTCGTAAACGAAGCGTACGGCCTCTGCCTTCTGGCGCCGCTTGAGGCTGATTTCCAGCTTTTCGATCAGGCTGTCGGAAATGCCGGTATCGATCTCGAGTTCTGCATCTCTGGAAAACTTGATGGTATAGGCTGAAGAGCTGTCCACCTTGAGTACGCCGCGAAATACCTGCGGCATGCAAACACGGATGATGTTGTCGAGAACAATGAACACCTTGCCTTTCTTGCCCTTCTTCCGGGGAATTTCAACGAAGCGGGGTACCCGGTCAGTGGGTACTTCGACCAGCGCATAGCGATGATCGCCATCGCTCACCACGTCGACAGCCAGATAGATGGACTCATCGGTCAGGTTGGGCATGGACTTGCCATCTGACATGAGGATGGGTTCGAGTTCCGGCAGCACCTGGGCGCGGAAGAAGTGCTGCACATACTCCGACTGATGCGGTTCGAGCTGATCTTCGTTGATCAGGTAGATCTTGCGCTTGCGCAGTTCAAGCAGCACCTGCTCATAGATTCGGTCAAACTCGGTCTGCAGTTCCACCACCCGGGCCTGGATCATCTCCAGCAGTTCCTTGTACTGCTGCCGGGTCGCACCCACAGACAGTGAGAGCAGGCGCCGCACCTCGGCGACCCGCACCCGGAAGAACTCGTCCATATTGTTGGAGAAGATGCCGAGGTAGCGCAGCCGCTGTATTACGGGGGTCTCGGGATTGGCCGCTTCCTGCAGTACGCGAGCATTGAATGACAGCCAGCTGACCTCCCGGGGCATGAACTGGCTGGCGTCCAGGTCTCCCAGGCGGAGGTTGAGGGGGTTTTGTGCTTCGTCGATTGGCGTCATGGATTGACCAGTATAGCCGTGAATTGTTGCGTTTCCTCTACAAAAGGGCGACGGCGCTGGAATCAGTGAGCGCCGCGGTCATCCTTACCAAAATAAAGTTGTTCGTCGAAGGTCTTCAGGGCGCCCGGGAAGAAAACACAGGCCGCCGTCACCAGCATGCCGTTGATAAAGCCCTCGGGGAACAGGATCAGGGCCAGCATGGGCCAGGCTTCCAGGCCGCGCGTGGCCAGCGCCGATTCACCGATCAGGTACAGAAACCCGATGGCCGCCAGCGCCACCGAGAGGGCCGATAACATGCCGCCAGCAAAGCCGCCGCCCAGAGTATAGAGAAACAGGTTCTGGTGCCGCGGCAGGCGAGACACCAGCCAGGCACTGAGACTGGCGGGCAGGGCCACTGTGAACAGCCAGGCGGCAGGAATCGCCAGCAGTGGATCGCCGAGGACGATGACCTGGATAACCAGTGCCAGGCTGCCGGCTAGTATCGCCAGGCACCAGCCCAGCACCAGGGTGACGCTGGTCATGGCCAGCAGGTGGACAGTGGCGACGTCGCCGAGCCTGATCGACAGTAGCCACAGCAGGGTGCACCCCAGGGCTGCACCGAACACCAGGTGAAGGCGCCCCGGGACAGCGAGCAGTGCGTGCCAGGGAGCGTAGCGAACGGCCACGCCAAGCCCCAGTATCATCAGCAGACCCAGGCCGAGCAGCGCCCCGGCGGGGATGAATGCGGGGTTGATCAACATCCCCCTAGCTTAGTGGTCGTGCGTGCTGCTGCCCAGTGCTACCGGAGTGAATACTAACTGCGCTGGATGAGTGGCAGTGCGGAGTCTCGGTCTATGGCTGCGCTGCTACGCCGGCGAGGCGCAGGCCGCGTATAAAAAAGCTTCTGTGAAAAATTCCGTCGCGCGGCAAAAGCTGTTACTTTGCGCCTATAACCACAACATATAGTATTCAGCGAGGCCTCCCAAACCCATGACCTACTGCGTGGCGATTGCAGCCAAAGACGGCCTTGTGTTCTGTTCCGACTCCCGTACCAATGCCGGGCCGGACATTCTCTCCACCTACTCAAAAATGCACATCTACAATCTCGGCAAAGACCGGATGATTGTGTTGCTGAGCGCAGGCAACCTGGCGACCTCCCAGGCGGTTATTGCCCAGATTGACGGCGATATGGAAGACCAGGAGGCCGAGTCCCTGCTGACCTGCAGCAAAATGGTTGAAGTGGCCAATTACGTCAGCCGGGTCAGTCGCGAGCAGCAATCTGCCGCCAGTGATTCAACGGCGGAAGCCGACGTCAATACCTCGGTGTCGCTCATCGTCGGTGGCCAGATCGCGGGCAACAAACCGTCCATTTACATGGTCTACTCGGCGGGCAATTTCATCTCGGTTTCGGATGAAACCCGGTTCCTGCAAATCGGCGAAAGCAAGTACGGAAAGCCTATCCTGGACCGTATCCTGGGCGAGGACACCAGTCTGGAGGACGCTGCGCGCTGCGCGCTGGTGTCGATGGATTCCACCATGCGGGCCAATGCCACCGTGGGGCCGCCCATTGAAGTCCTGGTCTACGAAAACGATACCTTCGAATCGGACCACTACATCAAACTTACCGAGGAAGATTCCTACCTCACCACCTTGCGACGGGCGTGGTCGAGGGCAATTAACCAGGCCTTCCTGGGCCTGCCGCAGTTTGAATGGGAGAAGCGCTCGGCGTCGCTGCGATCCGTATTTGAAAGGCCCGCTGCGGACGATCAGCGCGGGGATTAGTCAGCCGGTCGCGGCACCCACGGGGGCCGGTCCCACCGCCGCCCGGGCTACGGCATCCTGGACAAACAACAGCTTCTCGATGACCTTCGGGGTGAGCAGGAACGGATAGTGGTCCCGCTGTCCAAGGCTGCGCCCCAATTCATTCAGCGGAATTACGAACCGTGCCCAGGCATTGATGCGCTCGCGCGGGTCTGCGCCCGGATCATCTGATAACCCATAGCAAATGGCGGTTTCCAGCGTGTCCTCGATGTGCAGGAAATGGGCAAAGCACTCCGCCCAGTCTTCCAGCGGGTGGGCGCTGGCGTAGGCGCTGATGTGCTCGTTTTCCCAGCCCGCGGCCGGGCCACTGGCATAGTAGGCGTTGAGCGCTCCGCTGTAGTCTGCTGATGGATCACCAAACAGCGCTGTAAAGGCGGCCATATCGGTAACGAGCTGTGGATAGAAAAAGTGCCCGACCTCGTGGCGGATGTGGCCCAGCACAGTACGGTAGCGCTCGCCCATCATCTCGCGCTGCTGTACGCGCTGAATTTCGTCGGCTTCAATGACATTGATGGTGATGACGCCGTCCTTGTGTCCGGTGCTCACGAAGTGCTCCAGAACATCCGGGTGACTGCGCTTGTCCTCCAGGAAATCAAAGCGCATACCGCCGGCGCTGTTGACGTCCAGCCCGAGTTTGCTGACGCCGGCGATCATGCGCCGCTTGGCGGACTCCAGTCGTTTCCAGCGCGCCAGGTTTTCGCTGCGGGACATGGAAGGTATGGTTCGGTTCAGTCGGCAGGCGGAGCAGCGGGTATCGGTGGAGCCCGCTTCAACCACGCCATTGCACACCCGCCATTCAGCGCGATTGTCACAGGGGCGGTAGCGATTGCCGCTGGCATCGACCCAGCCGTCGTCATCATCGTCCAGCGAAAACATCTCAGCCCGCAGGGGCTCGAAGGCCACACGACGCCCGCATTTGCCGCAGCGTGTGTTTTCGCAGAACAGTGCCTGCCCGCAGCGGCAGTAGTACGGCGTCATCCCTGCTCCGGTGTAAACCAGGTTTGCCTGATGACGTCATGCAGGCCCTGCAGGCGCACCTGAATGTCGTCGACAAATTTTTCCAGCGCCTCACCTTCCAGCTCCGCGCAATTGGTGCGCTTGACCTTGCGGTGCACGGACTGGGTGGCTTTCAGCGCTTCCTTGCCGCGGGGCAACAATCGCATGGCGGCTTCAATTTCCAGCAGGCAGTGGGACAAGGCGCGTGGAAACTCGTTGCTGCGCAACAGGAACTGCAGTGCATCCGACGGGCGGACATTGTGCCGCACACTGAGGCGATACATCTGGTAGGCGCTCAGTGACTGCAACACGCTGACCCACATTACATTCTGGTAGGGACGGGTATCCTCGTCGGGATTGCCCAGTTCCTCTGAGGCCACGTCGATGATGCGCGTGGTCATGTCGGCGCGTTCCAGATAGCGCCCCATGCGCAGGAATTGGTAGGTCGCGTCGTGGTTCATGCTGCCTGACAACATGCCGGAGATCTGCTGGGTAGATTGCACTACGCCATTAAGTACACTGTGGCGAGAGGCCCTTGGCAGCCCCTTGTTGGCCCGCCGTGCCACGCTCAGGTACAGGCTGTTGACCTGCTCCCAGGTTTCACTGGGCAGCACTTCACGACTGGTGCGCATGTTTTCCCGGGCATGGGCCAGGGTGCTGATGATTGACGAGTAATTCTCGCGATCGCTGAAAACGAAGCTCATGATGTTCTTTTCATTGGCGACCCCGGGGCGCGCCGCGAACTGTTCACGGGCACCCAACACCCGCAGCAGCAGTTCCCAGTCCGGCTGCACGTTACGCGGCAGGTCGAGGATGACGTTGTGGCGAACCAGGATCAGACGCGAAGTGTCTTCCGCACGTTCCAGGTAGCGAGCCAGCCAGTAGATTCTTTCTGCAACCCTGGACAACATCAGCTTGCCTCCGTGTCTACGATCCAGGTGTCCTTGCTGCCACCGCCCTGGGACGAGTTGACGACCAGCGACCCCTTGCGCAGCGCGACACGGGTCAGACCGCCTGCCGTCACGTAATGGTCCTTGCCCTGCAGAATAAACGGCCGCAGGTCGAGGTGCCGGGGCTGAATGCTGTTGCCGCACAGGGTGGGTGCGGTGGACAGGGCCAGGGCTGGCTGTGCCATGTAGTTACGCGGATTCTTGCGTATGCGGGCGGTAAATTCCTCGCGCTGCTTCTTGGTCGATGCCGGCCCAATCAACATACCGTAACCGCCGCTTTCATTGGCTGGCTTCACCACCATGCTCTGCAGGTTCTTGAGTACGTGGTCGCGGTGGCTCTTGTCTACGCAGAGATATGAGGGCACGTTGGGAATGATCGGGTCCTCGCCCAGGTAGTACTTGATGATGTCTGGTACATAGGTGTAAATCACCTTGTCGTCGGCGACGCCGGCGCCGGGCGCGTTGGCGATACCGACGTTGCCCTTGCGCCAGGCCCGGAACAGGCCGGGAGTGCCCAGTACCGAGTTGGGGCGGAAGGCTTCCGGATCAAGGAAGTCGTCATTGATGCGGCGGTAGATGACATCGACTCGCTCCAGGCCCCGGATGGTTCGCATGTAAACCTTGTCGTCGTCGCCCACCACCAGGTCGGAGCCTTCAACCAGCTCCGCTCCCATGCGCTGGGCCAGGTAGGCGTGCTCGAAGTAGGCGGAATTGAAGATGCCGGGCGTCATCACCACGATTTCCGGTTGGTCGCCTGGCCGTGGAGAGAGAGAGGCCAGCGTATCGAACAGCTGGGAAGGGTAGTCATCCACCGGTTCGATAAAGTGCTTCTCAAACAGCTGCGGCAATACGCGCTTGGAGACAGCGCGATTTTCCAGCATGTAGGACACGCCGGAGGGAACGCGGAGGTTGTCCTCCAGTACATACATGGTGCCGTCATTGTCGCGCACCAGGTCAGAGCCGCAGATGTGTGACCAGACACCGTAGCGCGGCTTGGCGCCGACGCACTGCTTCAGGAATTCCGGTGAGCTGTCGATGATTTCACGCGGCAGCACCTTGTCCTTGAGAATGCGTTGCTTGTTGTAGATGTCGTCAATGAACTTGTTGAGCGCCACCTGCCGCTGTACCAGTCCCTTCTCCATTACCTGCCATTCTTTCAGCGGAATGATGCGTGGCAGCACATCCATGGGCCAGGCGCGGTCGATGTTTTCGCCGTCGCTGTACACGGTGAAGCTGATGCCCATCTCCTGGATCGCCAGGTCAGCGGCCTGTTGCCGTGACAGCAGGTGTTTGATCGACATTTTGCGGGTATAGGACACCAGGCCTCGCGCGGCGGCGCGGGCATTGCCCGGTGAGCTGATGATCTCGTCGTAGAAGTGCCCGGGGTCATAAGCGTTCCAGTCGATGCCCGGACGGGCCCGCTTATAGGGTGCGGGCGCCTTGATGGCGGCGGCGCTGGATTTGGGCATAGGAAGACTTGTCCTCTGTGCGTTAAAGGACGCGCTACCCTACCACACTTGCCGCGCTATCGCATGTCGCCCCGCTCGCGTTGACACCCTCAAAGACACTGCATAGGCTCTCGCAATGCCGTATTCTCTGGTGCTTGCCTGAGCCAGGGCCCGGTCCTCCACTTCAACTGGATAACGTTTTTCATGCTTCGACCTCAGATTGTTTTCCTGCCTTTGCTGGCGCTTTTTCTCAGCCTGGGTGCATTTTCCGCGGATGAGCTGGGCGGCGGTGGCCGTCCGGTCGGTGCCGACTTCTCGCGCAGCCCCGTGTTCGGCGCCAACGGTATTGCGGCGACGGCCCAGCCGCTTGCCTCGCAGGTGGCGATTGACGTGCTCAAGCAGGGCGGAAGCGCAGTGGATGCCGCCATTGCCGCCAACGCGGCTCTGGGCCTGATGGAGCCTACCGGTAACGGCATCGGCGGCGACCTGTTCGCCATCGTCTGGGATCCTGCCTCCGACAAGCTCTATGGCTACAACGGTTCCGGACGCTCACCCCAGGGCAGGAGCCTGGATGACATCAAGCAGCGCATTGCAGACATGAAGAGTGCCGGACGCCTCCCGGAAGACCACGAGGGCATACCGGCGTTTGGCAGTCTGCCGGTAACGGTGCCCGGCACGGTGGATGGCTGGTTTGCCCTGCACGAGCAGTTCGGCAAATTGCCCATGTCCCAGGTGCTGGCGCCAGCGGTGGCTTACGCAAGGGAAGGCTTCCCTGTCTCGCCGGTCATCGCTTACTACTTCGGGCGCAACCTGAGTCGCTTCAATCGCGATACCGGGATGATCGAGGAGTTCGACAATGCCCAGGCTACGTGGTTCAAGGGGGGGCGGGCTCCCGCCGAGGGAGAGCTGTTCCGCAATCCGGACCTGGGCACCACCCTGGAAACCATTGGCCGTGAAGGCCGGGATGTGTTTTACAGCGGCAAGCTCGCCGAGGTCATGGCCAAGTACTTTGAGCGCATCGGCGGAGATCTGAAGCTGGCAGACTTTGCCGCTCATCGCGGCGAATGGGTCACACCAGGCAGCGTGAATTACCGGGGCTACGATGTGTACGAGTTGCCACCGAACGGCCAGGGTTTCGCGGCCCTGCAGATGCTGAGTATTCTCAAGAACATCGACTTCAGTCAGTGGCCGCGTTCTTCGGCTGAGGTATTCCACTTCATGGTTGAGGCCAAGCGCCTGGCCTTTGAAGATGTGGCGCGCTACTACGCCGACCCGGACTTCTCGCAGATACCCCTCGAGGGCCTGCTGTCCGATGCCTACGGCAAGCAGCGTTTCGCTGAGATCGATGCCGGCAAGGTGAACCCCTCTGTGGCTGCCGGAGAGCCCAAGCTCGAGGGGGAGGGTGATACTACCTACCTGACGGTAGCCGACGGCAACGGCATGATGGTGTCCCTCATCCAGTCCAATTACCGTGGTATGGGCAGCGGACTGACGCCGGACGGGCTGGGCTTCATGTTCCAGGACCGTGGCGAGCTATTCTCACTGGATCCGACCCACCCCAATGCCTACGCGCCGGGCAAGCGTCCGTTCCACACCATTATTCCGGCTTTCGTCATGAAGGGCGGCAAGCCTTACATGAGCTTCGGCCTGATGGGCGGTGGCATGCAGCCCCAGGGGCACGTGCAGGTGCTGGTCAATCACATCGACTACGGCATGAACATCCAGGAGGCGGGCGACGCCGCGCGTTTCCTGCACGTCGGTGGTCGCAGCCCCACCGGCAAGAACGGTGATCCGATCGGCACCCTGTACCTGGAACCCGGCGTTCCCGAAGCCACTCGCCGACGCTTGCAAACCATGGGACACAAGGTCGAAATCGACGGCAGTGGTTCCAGCTTCGGGGGCTATCAGGCCATTCTTCGACAGGGCGGGGTCTATTCCGGCGCTACAGAGATGCGCAAGGACGGCACGGTGGCAGCTTACTAGCCGCCAACTGTCACCGAAAAGGCACTCTGAACGCTATAGCCAGCTGCTGTGCGCTCCGAGCGCCGCAGCGGGGAGAGTTGGCGGCTAGCGCTGCTTCACACCAGTCCGAAGACGCGCAGGATTTTCAGCGCTCCCAGACCCACGGTCACCAGCACCACCAGGATGCCCAGTCCGTTGCTCAACGGACTGTTTACGTACTGGCCCAGGCTGCTGCGACGATTCATTACCACCAGCAGGAATATTGCGCAGATCGGCAGCAAAAAGCCGTTGGCCGCCTGGGCGAAGAGGATGGCGAGCAGCGGTTTGGTGCCCACGGCCGCAAATCCGGTGCCACACAACAACACCGTGATCCATACCGTCCGGAAGCGCGGACTTTTCAGGTCCTGCGACCAGCCCAGCACACCGCAAACGGCATAGGCCGCCGCCAGCGGTGCGGTGACCGCGCTGCTGAGACCCGCAGCAAAGAGCCCTGCGGCAAAAAAGTAGCGGGCACCACTGCCCAGCAGGGGTTCCAGTTGTCGGGCCATATTGGCAGCGGAGAATTCCGCATCGCCACCGAAGAAGGCAGCAGCAGAGGTGCTCAGCACCGCCAGCGTAATCAGCCCGCCCAATCCGATCGAGAGACCTGTGTCGATGCGTGCTTCTCGCAGTGCCTGACCGGTGTCGACGTCGGTGGGCCACTTCTCCTGTACGGCACTGGCGTGCAGAAACAGGTTGTACGGTACCACCGTGGTCCCGACCAGGGCGATGACGGTCAGCAGTGACCCCTTGGGTACCGAGGGCAGCAGGGCGCCCCGGAACATCTCGCCGAAATCCGGGCGCACCTGCACCAGCGTTGCCAGGAAGACCAGGCTCATCAGCAGGACCAGCGCCACCAGCAGTTTCTCGATCAGGGCATAGGTGCCGGAGGCCAGCAGCAAGCCGGCGAGCACGCCCACCAGCAGTGCCCAGACGCTCATGGGTAAGGCAAAGATACTTTCCAGCCCGATGGCAGCGCCAATAATATTGCCCGCTTCGTAGGCGGCGTTGCCAAAGCCGATGGCGACCACCACCAGGGCGATGGCAAATCCACCCAGCCAGCTGCCGGCGAAATTCTCTCGCAGCGCCTCCGCCAGTCCCCGACGGGTGACGAGGCCGAGGCGCGCCGCCATGTCCTGCAGGATCATGGTGGCAAATATGGAAAACAGCAGTGCCCACATCAGTGCAAAACCGTACTGAGCACCGGCGATGCTGGCTGTTGTTACGGTGCCGGGGCCGATGAAAGCGGCGGTGACCAGGATACCGGGTCCAAATTTGGAAGATCGCGCCATGAATTACTCCGTTTCCAGCCACAGAGGCAGGTTTCGCACCAGGCCGCTGCGGGTGTGTCCCGCGGCACACAGGGCGCGCAGCCGGCGCCATCGGCCTAACTCTCGGGTGGCGACAAAACTCTCCAGGGCATCCGGACTAGCCAGGCCGCGCTGCTGCAGTCGTGTTTTCAAGGCCTGGGCCTGGGCGTAGAGCTGCGCCAGCCGGGTACCGCGGTCGCCCCTGGCCCGATGCCACAGGTAGCGCCGATTGAACCCCCGGGCGCCGATCGCGTTGTCGTCGTGCTGGCGGTAGTCCAACAGGGGCCTGTCGCAGTACTCGAGGTGACCGCCGGCAGCGCACGCTAGCGCCAGCCACCAGTCGTGAACCAGTGTGGCCGCCGGCAGGGGCCAGGCCAGTTCCAGGGCGGCCCGGTTGACCAGGCTGGCACAGCCGCTGACGTGATTCTGGACCAGCAGGCGTGATAATCCAGATTCTGGTGACAGGTGCTGGTGCTCCATGAAGGAGCCGGCGATCAGGGCGCCACGTTCATCCACGACGCGCATATCCGAATAAGCCAAAGCTGGTCGGCTAGTGTCAGCGGGCATGCGGGCCAGCAGTACACTGACTTTGTCCGGCTGCCAGATGTCATCCTGGTCGCAAAACAGGAAGTGCGATTCGCGACGCCAGGTCAGCGCATGGTCGATCAGGGCCTTGAAGTTGGCGTTGCTGCCCTCGGGGGTCTGCCGGGTATTGTCCAACAGGGTAATGCGTTCGCGGGCACGCTCCCGGAAGGTCGCCAGCACAGTGGGCGTTGCGTCATGGGAAGCATCGTCGCGAACAACGATATGCAGTTCCGCGTAGTCCTGTGCCAGCAGCGATTCCAGCAGTTCTGCGAGCCAGCGTTCGCCGTTGTGTGTGGCCAGCAAGACCGTCACCGGGGTTTGCCCTGTCGTTTCCTGCACAGTTTCCTGCACGCAGCCTCTGGAGTACGCGATAAAGTGACCATGGTAGCAGCGCTCACCGGCACTGTCCCCGCAATTGACCGCGCCCACGGCGGGCGCCAGAATAGGCGCCTGTCGAAAACTGGATACTTTGATGCACCCGACCACAGATGTTCCACAGGCCGACCCAAACGGCCAGCTCGAGGCCCTCGCCACCCAGGTCAACGAGCTGTTAGCGAAGGATGACCGGGTTGCGGCTCGCGCCGCCTGCGAGGCCATGTTCGAGCTCAATGGCGCCTATAACCAGGCGCATATGCTGATGGCGCGGGTGATGATGCCGGGCGAAAACTATGCGGCGATCTTGTCTCGCCTGCACCAGCACCTGAAGCCCGCAGGCTATGCCGAAATTGGCGTGGCCACCGGCGCGTCGATGGCGCTGGCCGGCGCGGAAACCCGCTGTGTGGGCATCGACCCCTGTCCGCGGGTAACCGCTACTATTGCCGCGCGGGCGCGGCTCTATCCGGTCACCAGTGATGACTTCTTCGCTCGCTATGACTTGTTCGAAGAGCTGGGCGTTGAGCGCCTGGATCTGGCGTTCATCGACGGGCTGCACCTGTTCGAGCAGGCCCTCAAGGACTTTATCAACCTGGAGAAATACTCCCACCCGGGTACGGTGGTGATGATTCATGACTGCTATCCGCCCACGGAACTGAGCGCCGCCCGGGATCGGGTGATGGCCTACTGGGCCGGCGATGTCTGGCGCATGATCCCGCTGCTGCTCAAGTATCGCCCCGATCTCCAGGTGCAGGTGATTCCCTCGCTGCCCTCTGGCCTGGGCCTGGTGACCGGCCTGGACGCAAGCTCAACGGTGCTCGAAGAGCGGTTCGACGCCATCGTTGAGGAATTCATGGCGCTGGAGTACAGCGAGCTGGAGACCCGGCGCGATGAACTGCTGCCGGCGCTCGCCAATGACTGGAGTACGATTGTCGAGCGACTGCCCGGCTGATCAGCGCCGGGGCGGCCAGGCCAGGTCGAAACTTTCGTAGGCCAGCGTGAGGTTAGGATTGTAGGCGGGGTCCTCCCGCAGGCGCTGACCCCATTTTTCTTTCATGAAGTCGCGTTCGCGCTCGAAGCGAATGCGGCGCTCGCCGGTTTCCCGACCGCGGGAAAAAGACTCGAAGTGGTAGAGCTGGGCGTAGGGCGTCCACAGGTTGCGGTAGCCGGCGTCGACCAGCTTCATACACAGGTCCACATCGTTGAAGGCGACTGCGAGGTTGTCCTCGTCCATCCCACCCACAGCCAGGAAGGCCTCTCGACGCAGCGCCAGGCAGGCTGCGGTCACTGCGCTGTAATTCTGTACCAGCCGCAGCCGTCCCATGTGTCCGGTCTCGTGCTTGTAGAAACCGCGGAAGGCGTGGCCCGCTACTGCGTCCGGGCCCACTCCCAGCACCACCCCGCCATGCTGGATATAGTCGCTGGCAAAAAACAGTTTTGCCCCTACTGCACCGACACCGTCGCGCACGGCCTGGCTGACCAGCTCTGTCAGCCAGTCGCCGTTGATGACTTCCATGTCGTTGTTCATCAGTAGCAATACGTCGGCGTCCGACTGGGAGGCACCGTAATTCATGATGGCGGAGAAGTTGAACTCACGATCGTAGGCCAGCACCCGCACCCGCGAATCGTCCTGGATCGACTGCAGGTAGGCGATACAGTCTGCGTCCCGACTGCCGTTGTCGATAATGGTAAGGCGGTAGTGGCTGTAATCGGTGCGCTCCAGTACGCTGCTGACGCAGTGTGCAAGCACGCCCAGTGAATCCCGCGTGGGCATGAGGATGTCCACGCTGGGGACGGGGTCGGGCAGCCGGTGGCGCAGCCGGTAGGCCATGCCCATCTCGGACAGTTCAACCGATGCATCCAGTTCGTTGCGCTCGATGTGATCCTCCAGGGCCCGGCGCCCGGCATCCACCGCGTAGTCCTTGTGCTCGATGTCATCGGCCGTGGAGCCCTCTACCGCGCGCCAGTGGTACAGCACCCGGGGAATGTGGTGAATCTGTTCCGGCGATAATGCGGCACTGGCCCGCAATACCAGGTCGTAGTCCTGGGCCCCTTCGAAACCTTCGCGCAGGCCGCCCAGCTCATCGAGCAGCGACCGCTCGATGACTACCAGATGGCAGAAATAGTTGATGGAGGCGAGGTAATCCGGGTTCCAGTCCGGCTTGAGGTGAGGGCGCATTGGCTTGCCGTCGCCGTCGATAATGTCCTCATCTGTGTACAGCAGCCGCGGTGGCTCAGCCTGCCGCAGCACCTCGGCCACCTCAAAGAGGGCATCGGGTGTCAGCTCGTCGTCGTGGTCCATGAAGGCTACGTAGTCACCGCTGGCCAGGGCGAGGGCACTGTTGGTGGCGGCGCTGATGTGTCCGTTGGTCTCGCGCCAGTGCACGCTGATGCGCTCGTCGCGCGCGACCAGTCCTGTCAGGGCGGCGCGGGTATCCTCGCGGGTCGAGCCATCGTCGGCGATGCAGAGCTGCCAGTGGGGGTAGCTCTGGCACAGCACCGACTCTATCGCCTGGGTCAGCAATTTGGGGGGGGTATTGTAGGTGGGAATGACAATCGAGATCAGCGGTGCTGGGTCCAATGCCTCGGCGAGTCGCCGCTGCTGGGCCAGCGCAGCCGGTGTGCTGCGGCCGAACTTTTCCCACCAGTCCGCATAGTCCCGATGGGTGCCTACCCGAGGGAAGTCTTCCAGCCAGATGGCCAGGTCCTCCCTGACGCGCTGCCAGACCCAGGCCGGTCCGAAACAGCGGTAGAACCAGGCCCAGTGCCAGTGATTCTCCAGGCTGCGCAGCAGCGGTCCCAGTCGCCTCAGGGTAAAACTCTCAATGCGCAGTCGGCAGTCCAGGCGGCTCGGCGCGAGCACTAGGCCCTGCAGCGTGTCCGGGAATTTCAGGGTGCCGAATATCGACTGCCCGTTGCGGTCTTCGTGCACCGGCGCCTTGACTTCTTGTAGCTCACCGTCGATGACCTCATAGAGCTTGGGGCCCCACAGGCGTCCGTCGCATTGATAGCGAATATTGAAATACACGGTTTGCCCCGCCAGGTGTCCGGGGGTGGGAAAGTAGAGGTGGCCGCTGTCGCCGGTCATGGCCAGCCAGCCGTCGGGGGGCTGCTCGCCGTTGGTGACAGCGCCCAGCGTGAGCCTGTTGGCCAGCGGCAACAGTCGAAGCAGCGGATACAGGATGCGTCGCGCAAACGACACGATACCTGAACGAGAAATAGCGGCACCGGGTGCTGATTTTAGCGCGGCAATTTCTGTCTCCTTGCTCTCCAGATGGTTTTTGAGCAGTGCAATTTCACCGGCAAGGCCGCGGCGATGGGCGCGCTGTTCCACCAACTGATCGGCGAGTTCAGCCAGTTGACGGTTGCTGTCCGCATAGGTTGCCAGCAGGGCAGTGTAATCCTGGCTGATGGGCCAACTCTGGGCGATATGTACCTCGATCTGTTGCGGCCGGATAGCGCCGAACAGGGGCTCCAGCTGGACTTCGAACCAGGCGTTGCCGTCCTGGCACAGCAGCGTGTAAGCACCCTCCTCGCGGTGGGCCACCAGGTTCTGGCTCAGGGCGTCGTCCAGAGCGCCTGCCGCGCACAGATCAACGGCCTCATCGCCGGCCCGCACTTCGAAGCGATGCAGGTGCACCACGCCAGCGCGGTCGGCCGGGAAATAGCGCAGCACTTCGATACTGTCGGCATCTTCGATCTGGAAGACCAATGGGTTGTCGTCGCTGTTCAGGCTGGCCCAGCGCCGCTGCAACTTGTGCTCGCCGTGCTGCAGGTCACCGTCGCTCATCCAGAACAGGCGCGTTTCAAAGCGATTAATCACTCCGGTGGTCGGACTGTACTCCGCCGCAGATTGACCGCTGGAGTCAGCGTCAGGCCGCACTCGCAGCAGATACTGATACACCAGGGCGTCGGGTCTCGCGAGCAGGGCGTCGACCAGCGAGCGCGGCAGCAGCTCTGGCGCAAAATCGGAAAACTCAGTGGCGTGCAAGGGTCGGCTTACCGTGTCGATTTCGCTGACCTGGAAATCCAGGCCCTCGAGAAAACTGCACAGTGAGTCGCGGGTGTAAAAGCGCACATGGGTGTCGTCGAGGATGCCCTCGTCGCGGTAGTCGAAGCGACCCTCCAGCAGATCCAGCACCACGCCTGCATAGCCGACATTGGGCACTGACAGCAGCATCTCGCCGTCGGCCTTCAGCAGCGCCGCGGCGCGGCGCAGCACACCCTCGCGATCGTGTACATGTTCCAGCACATCGGCAAACACTACATAGTCGTAGGCGCCTGCCGTGAACGATGCCAGTGCGTCCGGCTGCTCCAGGTCGGTGGCAAGCAGCTGGCGATAGTGCGGACGGGCTCGTTCCAGATGCTCTGCCGACATCTCGATACCGTCGACGATGCAGTGCTTCTCCCGCACCAGATAAGCGCCGAGCTCACCACTGCCTGCACCCAGGTCCATCACGGTGGTGCCCGCAGCTATCATTTCGGCCAACCTGGACAGGGAGTCCTCCGCGCCTTCTGCGATCTCGCGCTGGTATTTGAGGCGGTTATCCGTCATCGGCAGCGCCTGTGGATTGCCCGGGAAGCGCCACTACAAGCGGGCAGTTCTCCAGGGCAGCGATATCTTCGCTGGCGCGCACTGACAGGCTGTCACCCGAGCTCAGGCTGTGGGCGGGCAGTGAGAAGCAAAAACCGCATGCGATGTCCTCAGGCACAGTGGCCACTTGCTGGTCGCAGGGCGCCAGGGAGTCGGTTTGCAGATTTGCCACCGTGGACGCTACCCGCTCGCCGTTGATATGTAGTTCCAGCGTCGCGGCTGGTTTGAGTGGGAAATTGTACCTCGCCCAGCCCTGGACACGATCATGGCTTATCCCGGTGATGGCGCCGGAGGCCTTGGTGGTGCGGGTGGCGTCCAGGTAATCCTCGGGAGCGGGACGAATAAAATCGATCGCGGACTGTCTGGCTGCTGCCTCGACCGGAGCCGGCAACAGTTCGATCAGCCGGTCCACCAGCACGGCGGGGTTGGCCATCAGTTTTTCGTAGGAGACCAGCAGGGCAGGTGGCGCGGCCTGTTCCAGAAAATCGATAATGCGTTCATTGTCCGCCAGCAGTTTGTCCATGGTCAGGAAGACATCGACACCGCCTGAGATGCGGGTGCGCTGGGCGGCGGCGAATACGTCGCGGAACACCACAAGGTAGACAGGATTGCGAAACAGGGCGTGTACCTCCTGCACGTGATACAGCAGGCGCGGACGCTTGAAGGCCCATAGGTCATGGGCGGCGTCATACTCTCGAATAACGTCACTCGCCTGAGCCTCGCTGCCGTTCTCGATAGCGTTGGCAAGATTTACATCCTCGAACACCGGCCCGGCTGACAAGGCGCCGGTAAACACGCCCAGCCTGTCCAGCGCGCCCGCCACTGCTGAGGTGCCACCGCGCGCCGTACCCAGTACCACCAGGGTGCGCTGCTCGGCCTCGGGGATGTCACCCAGGGCGGCAATGCCGCTATTAAGCATCGCGGCCAGATCAATCATGACGCAACCCCAACATTGCTCGTAGCCGGTGTGACCAGCCGCGCCGGGGCTGGTAGGTCAGTGGACTGTTCATGATGTCGAAGGGGTCGCCGGTCACCACCACCCGGACCTCGTCGCCGGGCTGCAGCGGTTCATTCAGGATGACGTCAAAAGCACAGCAGCCGTCGGCGCTGATCCCCAGTTTGGCCAGGTCCTCTCGATACTGGTCGGCCGCTACCCTGGCGACTTCCAGGCCATTCACCTCAATGGCTACATCTGCCTGGCGGCGATGGGTCAGGTACTGGGCCCAGCCGCGAACGCGGCTGCGTTCTACGATATCGAGACGACCACGACTCTTGTTGTTGCGCGTGTGGTCCAGGTATTCAGCGGGACTTGCCTTGATGCTCCCCAGGGCGCGCTCGCGATCTCCTTCAGGGCAGTCGCAGAAGTCGGCCAGGGCGTCCACAAAGCCCTGTGGGTTCTCGAGCAGCTTCTCATAGGACACCAGTAGTGCCGGCGCTCTAGAGCCTCTCAGGAAGTCCTTGATGCGACGGTATTCGGCCAGAGTTCTACGCATGGTGCCCAGCAGATCTGCCTCGCTGGACAGCTGCGCACGCACGGCAGTAGCCAGCGGGTCACGGAATATGGCGACGTATCGCACATTGCCCAGCCGCCCGTGGTAGTCGGCGGCAAAGCGACTGTAGCCCGGACGCTTGAAGCCCCAGGGCGATACCGCGCTGCGGCGTGCTATCAGGCCTTCCGCCTCGGCTTCCTGTCCCGCTTCAATCGCCAGTGCGAGTTCGAGGTCCTCGTAGACCGGCGGCAGTGCACCCCGGCCCATTGCAACGCCCAGCGCATCCAGTGTGGCGGCTACTGCCGAAGTGCCGCCGCGGGCGGCGCCCAGCACCACGATCGCCACCGGGGTCTCCGGCACCAGCTGTTCGCTGTTGAGTACCTCAATGCCGCTGTTGACCAGGTCGCGCAGCGCTGCCTGTCGCTGGGTGTCTGTCACCGGGGTTCAGCCGGGCTTCCGGCCCCAGGCGTAGACCCACATATCATCGTCGTCGGTGTGGTCCCGAACGTCCTCGAAGCCGGCCATGGTGAGAAAGTGTGACAGCTCCTGCGGGGTAGAGGACTTGCTGATATTGGCCGGTCGCTGCAGGGGGTGGTAGTCCAGCATATTCTTCATGAAGAAGTCCCAGCCTTCGGTGGATAGCAGGTTGTAGTTATCCACGTAGAGTCGACCGCCAGGGCGCAGCACGCGCATGGCCTCACAGATGTAGTTGAAGCGGTCCCACTCGTCGAGATGCATGAACACCACGGTGCAATAGACCATGTCGAGACTGCTGTCGTCGATATTCGACAGGTCCCAGCCATTCAGCAACTGGTAGTCGACATTGTCGAGGTCGGCGGTTCGGCCGCGGGCGTGATCGAGCATGTTTTCCGATACGTCGGCGCCGATCCAGCGCTTGCACAGCGGTGCCAGGGTGCGTGCCATGCGTCCGACGCCACAGCCGATTTCAAGGATGGTGTCGTCGGCCTTGACGCCAACGCTGTGCTGCAGCACCTGCAGTGTGAACTGGGAAGTGCGCTCGAACTCGGCTTCGTCGGTGTAGCCGGCGACGGAAATCTTGGCATCGTTCTCATTGTCAGACACCGCGTTCCAGGTGTCCTTGTAGTTGCCACGACTGGTACTGTGGCTGGTCTCGGCTTTACTGGCCGCAGCGTCGGGTTGCCAGCGCATGGAGCCAAAGTCCTGGGCGCGGAACTCGATGGGTCCCGAGCTGAAGCTGTCGTTGACCACTTCAAAAGTCAGCACATAGTCCGCGCCGCGCTGCCCGGGTATCTCCAGCTCAAAGTCGAAGCCGCAGGTGAGGTCAGCGGTGCGAGACTGGTTGGCGAAATGTGCCACCACATCGGGACGCTCCACGGTCAGGCTGTGCTCTGTCTGCGTGCCATCTTCTGCCGTGACCAGCACCCGGGCCGGACCGTCCCCAAAGCTGGCCGCCCAGCCGCGAAACTGCACCCGGCGTGGCTTGTGGATGAATGTCCACTGCCGCGGTGAGTCAAAACAGAATTCGAGTGTGGATGGAGTGCTCCCGGCAGTGTTGTTGCGGGGCTTTGTTGCTGTTTGCAGGGTCATGGATCTGGCCGGGTTATGAGTCGGTGCTGTCTGGGGATGTTCGCCGCCTGTCCGACCGTCGGACAAGGCCTGGGAATCACCAAATTGAGCGCTACGGGATTCTACTCTAAAATCCGCGACAAACAATTCCAATGGACCGGCAAGAGCGCCTCTCCGGGCATGCTGTTTAATTCCTTCGAATACCTTGCCGTCTTTCTGCCCTCGGTATTCTTTCTGTTTCTGCTCGCCAGCCTGACCGGCCGAGCAACCCTGGCGCGCCTGATGCTGGTGCTGGCGTCATTGTTCTTCTATGCCTGGTGGAAGCTGGGCTATCTGCCGCTGCTGTTGGCGTCCATAGTTGTGAATTACGGGATCGGCAGTTTTCTGCGTCGCGACGCCGGGGCCTCCCTGCGCAAGCCCGCCCTGTGGCTGGGCATCGCCTTCAACCTGGGCCTGCTGGGCTACTACAAGTATGCCGACTTCCTGGTGGTCAACCTCAACGCACTGGTGGGCACGGACATCGCCCTCTCGCATCTGCTGCTGCCGCTGGCGATCAGCTTCTACACCTTCCAGCAGATCGCTTTCCTGGTGGATACCTACCGCGGTCGCGTCGCCGCCCCGGGCTTTCTCAACTACTGCCTGTTTGTGAGCTTCTTTCCACAGTTGATAGCCGGTCCCATTGTGCATCACTCCAAAATGGTGCCGCAGTTCAATCGCGATGATTTCCTGCGCATTGATGTAGATAACCTGAGGGTCGGGCTGTTTCTGATTGCCATCGGCTTTTTCAAGAAGACTGTGCTGGCCGATGCCCTCGTGCCACTGGTGAGCAGCGGCTTTGCCCTTTCTTCCGGCCTGCCGCCCCACGAGGTGGCGTTGGTGGTACTGGCCTACACATTCCAGCTGTATTTTGATTTCAGCGGCTACACCGATATGGCCATGGGCGCGGCGCGCTGCTTCAATATTCGCCTGCCGTTGAATTTCAACAGTCCCTACCGATCTCGCAATATCCGCGAGTTCTGGCGACGCTGGCATATCACGCTCAACGACTTCATGACTCGCTACGTCTACGGTCCCCTGCGTGGCGACTCCCGCAGCGGTGTGCGACCGCTGGTGGCGATTTTTATCACCTTCGTGCTGGTGGGGGTCTGGCACGGCGCAGGCTGGAACTTTGCTTTGTTCGGGGTCCTGCACGCCGTGGCGGTGGTGTTTGTGACGGTCATGGCAGGCCGCTTCGATTTTCTTTCAGAGCGAACCGCGGTGGCCTGCACGTTCCTGTTCTTTGTGCTCAGCCTGGTGCTGTTCCGTTCCGCGGATGCAGACGCCGCGTTTGCCATGTACCGGGCCCTGTTTGATATTGGCCATTACTCGGGTCAGGCAGCAACCAGCGCGCTGAGCATCAGCGCCCTGGATATCGCCCTGGTCTTTCTCTGTGCCGTGCTGTGCTTCACAGCTCGCAATTCCAATGAGCTGAGCGCCGATAGTCGCTTGCAAGCGCGCATGCTGCCGCTCACCATGGCGCTGTTCATCCTCGCCCTTGCCGTCAATACCAGTAGCAGTGAATTCATCTACTTCAACTTCTAAGCGCGCGCATCCGGCCTGGTGGCTGTTGCCGCTACTGTGTGCCCTGTTGCTGCCCGCCTATAACTGGGTGCAGGACTACTACGGCATTTTTGGCCAGCGCAACGACTGGCGCGGTGTGATTCCCAACGAGCGCTATCGCAAACTGGAAGCGGTGCTGGAGCGGCCGGAAGCGGTCACTGCACTGCTGTTCGGCTCCTCCAAGGCGGCCAATATTCCTTTCGCCCGCAGTCTGGGGGAAGGGGCCTATAACTTCGCGTACTCGGAGGGCCTGCCGCAGGATCACCTGGAGGTGCTCAGTTACCTGGTGGGTAGGCTCCCGGCCCTGGAGCGGGTCTACATCGCCGTCGATGAGATGGCCTACCTGCTGGACCCGTCGCGCCACGCCTCAGACTTTCTGCGCCGCCAACATCCTGCCGTGGTCGGTATTCCCGCTTGGCGGTTTCACTTCGATTACCTGTTCCGGCCGCTGTCGAATACCGATGCGCTGTACTTTTCCTCGCAGCGCCAGCAGCGGCCGCAAATTACCTACGAGTTTGACAGTACCGGTCGGAGCCTGTGCCCGAGTTGCGACGCCGTGATCGATGCCGACCCGGAGGCGCATCGCCAGCAGCCGTTTTTCCGCTTTCCCTATAACCCGCCTGACCAGTACGGGCTGGATCGGCTGCGGGCCGACCTGCGCGCCATTCTCGCGCTGCTGGAAGAACACGAAATAGAACCGGTGCTGTTTCTGCAGCCCACCTTCGCGAACAATCTGCGGTGGCACAACCTGGGCAAGCTGGAAAGCCTGAAATCCATGCTGGCTGATCTCGGTCCTTTCCATGACTTCCTGGTGTTCGACAGTGCCCTGGCGGATACCATCAACTTCTATGATGTCATTCACTTTCGCCCCGTCATCGGGCAACGCATCATGGATGTGCTGGCCGGCGCCGAGCAGGTAGCGCCCGGTGGTTTTGGTCACCGGGTCAGTCCGGATACGCTGGCGGCTCACAACGAAGCCGTGCGTGATCAGTTGCTCGGCACCCTGGTGCCGCTGCCCAGGTACCGGCGGGACCGCGCCTACAGTGACTGGCTCGAGGAGAATGACTTTCGCAGGACTGCACTGGACAGCAAGGCCGCGAGCAGCGTACTGGCAGCCGCTGCGGCGCCCACCCAATGCCGCATTGACAGCATCAACCGGGGTCGGTTTACCGGCGCGCCGGTTCGCATCCCGGTGGGGGAGCTGGGTGTGCTGGAGTTCAGCGGCTGGGCACCCGTCGCCGGTATGGAAGGCACCGCTTACCTCGCTATCACCGAGCAGGGTCTGGCTGGCGAAAAACGCGTCTACTTGGTGGCTGCTGCCATTCCTCGCCCCGACGTGGCCGGGCGCTTCGGCGACGCGTTACGCGAGGTGGGTTTTCGCGGTAACCTCGACATCAGTAGCCTGCGCCGCGGCAACTATCGTCTCAACTGGCGTTTCCAAGCCGGCAATGACTGGTTCGCGTGCAGTGAAGACGTTAGTCTGCTGGTTTTTTGACGCGGGGACACCAAATGAGCGCCTGGAGCGGAATCATTGTACGCGCTGGCTTTGACCGTGACGGGAGCCCGCTGGCTGCCAAGCAATCCACGCTGGAATTCAGCCTGCGCCCGCCGCAGGTCTGGGAGAGTGACGCCACTGGCAATATAGCGCTGCGGGTCATCGGCTGGGCGGTCTCCCTGGTCGGCGAAACCGTTGTCGCCCGGGTGTCCGATCAGACTGGCGTGCGCAAATGGGTGCGTCCGGTGTTGCCCAGAACCGACGTGGCCCGGCACTATTTGCGCCAGGACATTGCAGTCTCAACCAGGCTTGGCTTTGACTTTCTGCTCTATCTGTCGGCGGCAGATAGAAGTGCGCTGCTGCGGATGGAGATCTATGCCGGGGACTGTGCCTCCGGCGCGCTGGATTTCGATGTGGCTGGGTTGTATCAATCCCACCGCAGCCAGGTGGGCCATGAGGGTCGGTTTACCGGGCTCCTTAACGAGGGGCACGGCTAACGGACGCGCTGCAGGTACCCCTTCGGATTCCAGGTGATCAGAAAGCGTTCCCGGTCGCGATCGATAGCCCAGTCGCCATTCTCCGCGATAAACGCTTCTATCGCTTCATAGGGGCCCTTCTCGGGCGGATCTGACATGACCAGGCCGTGGTCGCATATACTGTCCTCGACGATGAAGTAATCGCCGACCTGTACCAGGGCCGAATACTGCCGCAACAGGCTCAGGGTATTGTCATAGGTATGTGAGCTGTCCTCGATGATCAGCACGCGCTCGTCGGGTGCGATCAGCGCTCTGACTTCCTCGAAACACTGGCTGGCGTCTGCCTCGATAAAATGAATGCCGGGGGTATCGGTAACGGCGGGGGCGAGCTTGTCGAGGCTGATATCGATGCCGATCACCCGTCCCTTGCCCAGGTTCTGGCACAGGTGGTGCAGCGCCAGCGTGCCGCCGCCGCGATTGCAGCCAATTTCGAGGATCACATCGGGCCGGGTTTCAAACAGGATTTCTTGGTAGATCCAGAAGTCGGTGGGGCATTTCCAGGCCTGCACACCGAAATAGGTCGACTGCTGCATCATACCCTTCTGCATGATTTTCAGGATCTCACCCAGGGGCAGGTCGAGCTGGTCTTCGAGAACGCGGCGCATGGCGTTTTGGCTAGCGGCTGGCCGGCGCGGACAGTCTTCGCCGTAGCGCCATTTTCAGGTTGTGCTTGAACTTTAGCAAGGGCGGCATGCTGGGTTTCTCGGCAATCAGCACCGAGTCTTTCCAGCTGTCGCTGGAATCGGGGTAGGTGCCCTTGGGCTGCCACTGGGTGTAGATCTGCCGAGGCTGCAGGCCCACATAGTGGCACAGCGCGGTGAAGCCGTCGGGATAGAAGCGCCAACAGTCCACCGGGAAGCGATGCTGGTTGCCCGCTGACGGCGCGATGATGCAGACAATGCCGCCGGGCTTCAGTACCCGCCATATTTCCAGGATGGTGATCCAGAAGTACTCGATGTGCTCAAAGGTCTGGCCGGAGATCAGCACGTCGCAGGATTCAGAGGGAATCTCCTTCCAGCGGTAGGGCTCGCTCAGCACGATGTCCACATTGGGGCCCGCCTCCAGGTCGACGCCCCGGTAGTTCCAGGCGGTGTCGGCAAACAGGGGCCGGTAGGAGCCGAGGATGTCCTGGGCCCCCAGGTCATAGATTTCCAGGGCTTCGGCTTCGCGGCCGGCCAGGTGGCGGTCGCGGAAGTCTTTCATTTTTTCAAAAGAGCTGGCGTGCATAGGTCTCCTGGGTCCGGCTAGCGCCGGTATTGCTCGAGTACGTCTTCCGGCGCGCCGCAGGCCTTGATGCCCCCGTCGGCAAGCCAGATGACCCGGTTGCATTCACTGGCGATCAGTTTCTCATCGTGGGAAACGACCACCGCGGTCTGTTCTGATTTCAGGCGCTCCAGCAGGTGCTTGCGGGACTTTTCACGAAAGGACCGGTCGCCGACGCTGAGGGCCTCATCGATCAGCAGTATCTCAGGGCGCGCCTGGCAGGCCACGGCGAAACCCAGGCGGCCGCGCATGCCGGCGGAGTAGGTGCGCACCGGGTCGTCGATCTGCTCGCCCAGCTCGGCGAACTCAATGATGTCAGCCATGGCAGCCTTGACCTCGGCGCGGTGCATGCCGAGCAGGATGCCGCTGATCATGGCATTTTCGCGGCCGGTGAGATGCCCCTGGAAGCCGAGCTGGATCGACAGCAGCATGATGGAGTCTGTCCGCCGGACAATGCGGCCGGCATCCGGCGCGATCAGTCCGCTCATCAGCCTCAGCAGGGAGCTCTTGCCGGCGCCGTTGCGACCGATAACCCCCAGGGTTTCGCCGCTACGCACCTCGAAGCTGACATTGCGCAGGGTCCAGGGAGAGTCGCCGCCTCTGCTGTAACGCAGGCCGACATTTTCGAAAGCGAGCAGCGCGCTCATCAGTTCACCAGCCGTGGATAGTGCAGGTCATATCGATTCAACAGCCAGGCGCCCACAGCGCCCAGCACAAGACCGCAGGCCAGGACGTAGCCCAGCTGATCAAAGGCCGGTAGCGACGCATCCAGCAGGACAGCGCGCCAGGCGTTGAGCATGACTGCCATCGGGTTGAGGTAAAGCACGCTATGCAGGGGCTCGGCGACGCTATTCAGGTCAAAAAAGATGCCCGACATGAAGAACATGAGCGTCATGCCGTAATTCACCAGTTGCATCAGGTCAGGTACCAGGGGAATGATGGCCGCTACCAGCAGGCTGGCTCCCACAATCAGCACAAACTGAACGATCAGCAACAGGGGGGCCACCAGCCAGGCTGGACCCGGCGGATATCCCGAGAGCGTGAGAAACAGGGCGAACAGCACCAGCACCAGGGAGAATTTCATCAGGTTGCTGCTGACAGTAATCAGCGGCAGCAGGATTTTCGGCAGGTAGACCTGGCTTATGATTCCCTGGTACCGCTTGATGCTCATGGCCGAGAGGCGCACCGAGCTGTCGAACCATCGCCAGAACACCAGGCCGGTCAGCAGGAAATGTATGAAGCCGGGACCGCCCCGCTGCATGATGACCTCAAAGATCAGGTAAAAGGTGCACAGATAGATGAGCGGATCCAGCACCCACCACAGCATGCCCAGGTAGGCCCGGTCCGAATCTCGCTTCAGATCGGACAGGGCGCAGTGGTAGACCAGTTCGGCGTGGCGTTTGCGGAAGCGCATGAATGGATCGGTTTGACAGGAAGGGGGCGATTATAAACAAAGTCTGGCCATAGGCCAGCACCCTAGGTCGCGGCTGGGGCCTCATGTACAATGTGCCGCTTTGCAAACCTCCGGCAGCCAGGCTCCGCATTACTGGGAATTCTCGGGCTTCGATGGCATGGGCTTCAATGGACAGAACCGTTTACTTCGCCACGGTGCACTGGCGCTCCGAGGACTGGATCGACCTGCAACTGGCAGCCATCCGCCGCCACTGCCAGCACTCCTACCGCCTGCATGCCTTTCTGAACCACGTGGCCGAGCGCTTCCACAGTCAGTTTGACCGGGTCCATACCGAGGAAGGTATGCCCCACCCGGACAAGCTCAATCTGCTGGCTGCTGAAATCTGTGAACAGGCGGCAGACGCCGATATTCTGGTGTTTATCGACGGCGATGCCTTCCCGGTGGCCGACATGGCCGAAGTGTTTACTGACCTTGAGCGTCACCCGCTGATCGCTGCCCGGCGCTACGAGAACAACGGCGATCTGCAGCCCCATCCCTGCTTCTGTGTCACCACGGTGGGCTTCTGGAAACGCATCGACGGCGACTGGCGCGGCGGCGGCTATTGGAAGAACCTGCAGAACCAGCCCGTCACCGATGTGGGCGGTCGGCTGCTGAATCGGCTGGAGCGGGACGACATCGACTGGCTGCCGCTGGATCGCAGCAATGCGAAGAATCTGCACCCGCTCTGGTTCGGCGTGTACGGCGACCTGGTCTACCACCATGGCGCCGGCTTTCGCGACAAGCTGTGCCGCCTGGACGCGCTCAACGGCGTAGATCGTTTCTCGCGCGCCATCATTGGCCTGCAGCGCGGCCTGCGCCTGCAGCGGCGGCTGCCGGCCTTGAACGGCTGGCTGACGCGACAGGTGCACAACTACATGCGGCGCCAGAACAATCGCCTGGCCGAGCAGGTCTATGCCAGTATCGTCGCCGATCCTGACTTCTGTAGGCGCTGGGGCTTTATCAGCGAGAGGGCGGGCGCCGCATGAGTCCCTGGCTCATTCGTCTCGGCAGGCTGCCCGTATACCTGCGCAGTTTTATCAGTCACGCGCGTCGCAATGGGTCGGCCGCTGCGTTGGTGAAGGCCTACCAGTACGTCAGCTGGGGCTTCGGCCATGGCTATGGCGGCAGCTTTCGGCGTTGGTTTGCCCGCAGCGGGATGGATGCGCAGCCGGCTCCGGCGCAGGATGTTTTCGCTACCCCTTCGGTACTGATCGTGGGCCCCCTGGACCTGCCCCAGTGCCGCAAGTACCGGGTGGTTCAGAAACTGGAGTTGCTGCATGGCCAGGGTATCCACTGCCACATGAGCCATGTTGAAGACCAGGTGCGGGTGTACAACCTCATGCAGACCGCGACCCACCTGCTGTTTTACCGGGTGGCGGCCTCGCCGTTGATCGAGAGCTATATCGCCGAGGCTCGACGCCTGGGGCTGGTGCTGGGCTATGACATAGACGACCCGATCTTTGACGCCGCGACCTACCGCGCCAACCGCAACCTGGAAACCCTTTCCGAAGCCGAACGGGAGCAGCTGCTGGATTCGGCCGAGTTGCACCTTGAGGTCATGCGTCAATGCGAACACCTGTTCGTCAGCACGCGCGGCATGGCGGACCGCGTGAAAGCACAGCTGGGTGTGGAACCTGCGATCTGGCCCAACGCGGTTGACGCCGAAACTGCGCAGCTTGGCGCTCGCTTCAGTGACCGGCCGCCGGCCGCGGCGGAGGAAACCGTGGTGGCCTACATGTCAGGCTCCCGCGCTCACGATCGCGATTTCGAACTGCTGGCGCCGGTACTTGCGGAACTGCTGGAGCAGCAACCCACCCTGGTGCTGATGCTGGTGGGCTATGTGCAGGTGCCGAACAGCCTTGCGCCCTACAGCGAGCGATTGCGACTCATTCCCTTCGGCAATTATCACGAGTATTTCGCCGCACTGTCTCGCGCGCAGGTGGTGGTGGTGCCGCTGCTGATCGATGCCTTCAATGAATGCAAAAGCGCTATTCGCTTCTACGAGGCATCCCTGCTGGGCATCCCGGTGGTGGCATCACGGGTAGGGCAGTTCAGCGAGGTGATCGAACACGGGGTCAACGGCTATCTTGCCGCTGATCTTGCGGAATGGCGCGACTGCCTGGCTGCGCTGTTGGCTGATGCCGGTCTGCGTCACCGAATGGGCGACGCAGCGCAGGCCACAGTGGCTGCAAAACATACGGTGGCCGCCATTGTTCCCGAGGTGCTCCCTGCGCTGGCCGCAATGGGGGTAATGGTGACTAAAGCGGTACACCCGCATTCGGAGACCGGGGCATGAGCCGGCGGCTGCTGGTACTGAACGTGCACTATGCGCCGCAGAGTTTTGGCGGCGCGACAGTAGTGGCAGAAGCCATCAATAAAAGCCTGGTGCAAGACCTGGGCTGGCAGGTCACCGTGATTACCACCCACGTCGACCCGGCTATTCCCGCCTATAATCTGCGCCGTTACCGAACCCGGTCGGTGGATGTGATTTCCATCAATCTGCCTACTGAGAAGCGCTACCAGGACGACTACCAGAATATCTATGTCGACCAGGTGATCGAGAGTCTGTTGCCGCGGATCGCTCCTGACGTGGTGCACGCCCATGCGGTGCAGCGCCTGGGTTGCGGCTACTTCGCCGCCATCAAGGCACTGGGGATTCCACTGGTGGTGAGCGTGCACGACGCCTGGTGGCTGTGCGATCGCCAGTTCATGGTCGACCTCAACGGTCGCTACTGTTTCCAGAAGGAGATTTCCCCGGACCGTTGCCGCTACTGCGTCGATCGCCCCGACGAGTTCGAACAGAAACTGGACGTGATGCGGGCCGGGCTGGCGCAGGCCGACCTGGTGCTGGCCCCCAGCCGCTTCCAGGCCGATCTGTACATCGCCAACGGGTTTGAGAACTGCCGCGTCAACGGCAATGGCATCGTGCCGCCGGGAACGCCGACGCCCGCCCTGAGGTCCACTACCGACAAGCTCAACTTCGGCTTCCTGGGTGGGCCTGGGCCGCTCAAAGGCGCGCCGGTTATTGTTGAAGCTCTGAACCAGTTACCGGAGTACCGCGACTACGTATTGCAGGTGGTAGATGCTGCCCAGAACGTGGGCGTGAGCTGGAAAGACCCTAACTTCTGGCAGGTGCCGGGCGAGGTGGTTTTCACTCCCGCCTACGACCAGGCCGGTATCGATGACTTCTACGCCGGCATCGACGTGTTACTGTTTCCTTCCCAGTGGAAGGAAAGCTTTGGCCTGACGGTGCGCGAGGCACTGGCCCGGGATGTCTGGGTGATCGCTTGCAGCGAGGGCGGTGTCGGCGAGGCGATCCGGGACGGAGAAAATGGCGAATTGATTCCTATGACAGCCAACCCCGAGCCCCTGCGAGCCGCCATGGCCCGCTGCCTGGCCCAGCCGGACCGGATGCGCGCTCATCGCAACCCGCACGCTGAGAGTATTCGCCTGTTCCCCGAGCAGGCCCGCGAGCTGGATGAATGGCTTCGGGATCTGGTGGACGGGAAATGAAACCAGAACTGATCATTCATGTCGGTCGGCCCAAGGTGGGCTCCACCGCGCTGCAGGCCTTCCTGAACCAGAATCGATCGGCCCTGGCAGAGCAGGGAATCTGCTACCCGAAAACCGGTCTGTACCATGGCGCCTCTCACCATTTCTCCCTGGTTTTCCTGCCCGGATTGCCCGACTACCCCGTGGTCAGGGATATCGTGCCCGATGAGCTGTATACCGCGCTGGCCGAGGAAATCACCGCCAGCGGCCTGTCGCGGGCGGTGATTTCCTCCGAAAACTTCTGGCTGGTGAAGCCGGCGAAGCTGAAGCGCCTTGTGAGCGAACGCTTTGATGTGAAAATCGTTGCCTACCTGCGCCGTCAGGACGAGGTCATGGTGTCGAGTTTCATCCAGGAAATACGCGGCGGCATGCTCTCGCTGGACACAGCGATGGAAGACTACCTGGCCGACCAGGGGCGCCTGAAGCTGCTGGACTACGACGTGGTGCTGGCAGACTGGGAAAAAGCCTTTGGCTTCGAGAATGTCAGCGTGCGGCTCTATGAGGCCATGGAGGCGGGTATCGAGCGGGACTTTCTCGCGCTGCTGGGGCTCAATACCCAGCGCGACTTCGTGTTCAGCGAGGCGCGTCGCAACGCCAGTCCGGCGCTGGACCTGCTGCGCATGCTGGAAACCCTGCGAGCTTACCCGGTCGGCGAGGTTGCGCATCGTCAGCTGTCGGGCATCCTCACAGAGGTATCGGAACAGCTCGGCAGCAAAGACGGTCTCGACCCCAAAGCCCTGATCACCGCCAGCCAGCGGCAACAGGTCATGAAGCAGTTCGCCGATTCCAACCAACGGCTGTTCGAACGCCATCACTGCGGAGGCCACCGCTTCCCGGATATCGACCCCGACACGGGTTCGCCAACTGATGTGCCGGAGGTTCCACGGCCGGGCAGGGAACTGCGCGCACTGCTGGGTATCATTGCCTACCAGCAGCGGCAGATCCAGGTGCTGGCCAACCGGGTCGCACACCTGGAGCGCCGCAGCGGCACTTCTACCCTGCCGACGCCGCTTGCGCCGGTCTCTGGAAAAGGCCTCCTGGGCCGACTACTGAGCCGGCTGCGCCGGCGCTGATTCCCCGCCCGCCAGCTGCGGCCAGCGTCGCTGAATTTCCCGTGCCGTCAGCTTCGCGGCTACCGCCTGTCCCGCTGCACTCCAGTGGCTGTCATATTTGAACAGCAGCTCTTCGCCGCCGTCGGCGAGGAATGCCGGGTACAGGTTCACGACCGGAAAATGCTCTGATTCCAGGGCGTGCATGATTCGCTGGCCGCGCGTGAGTGTCTGCTCATCGATCAGCTCGAAACGATAAACGGCGATACGCGAGGGAATGATCAGGGCCAGGTAGTGCAGCCCCAGGTCCTCCACCTTGCGGCGCCGCTGCTCCATAAGCGACGTAATAGCCTCGACCGGTGAGCCGTCGGAGCGGTAGGGAATGGCCAGATAGGGACGAGTCCCGAACAGGTGATATTCCTTGAGGTCCGCCAACAGCCGGCTGAACTGGCGAGCAATGATGTCGGCAAGCCACCAGCCCGGCCGCAGCAGTGGTTTCATCATCGCCTGGGGGGCAGGCAGTGCCTCCCTGGCCAGGGGTTTGTAGGCGACCCGTCCCGCGGCGTTGAGCTGGTAGGAGCGGGTGGCGAGTGCCGCGCTGGCAAGGTGTCGCTCGTGGTATACGTCGACCACCAGCTCCACGTTTTCCAGCCCTGGCTTCGACAGGGTTGCAAGCGGGTTACCGTGCGCACCGTTGAAGGTGGCAATGCCTGAGCTTGTTGCCAGCTGCCAGGGGAAGGTCTCGTGATCGGACACGCCGGAACCAAAGACGTTGGAGCGGCCCTGCACCAGGATGCGCGCCGGACCCATGTCGGCCGGCACCGAACGAAAGCCGTCGGCGTCTGTGCTGACAAAGGTCTCCCGTGTTTCCTGGTACAGGAAGAAATAGCGGTGGCCCAGGTCGGAATATTCAACGCCCCGCCAGGTGGAATCGTCCCGCGCCGTCCGGTTGGCCCACAGGAAGAAGTACTCCCAGGCCCGGTAGTAGAAAACTTCCGGCTTCGCCAGATAAAGCGCGGCCACTGCAGCGTGCATGGCCAATACCGCGAGCAGTACCAGCCCGAAGGCGCGCAGGAAGGGATGTCGGAGTAGCATGGTCAGAACTGGAAGTAGATGAAGGCCTGGTCGGAGCTGCTCCCGGCCAGAGGTTGAAAGACCAGCGCGGCCGCGACCACGCCCAGCACAAGCCCCCAGCCTGCGCTGGGTCGCCACTGCCAGCGAACCGGGATGTCCCTGGCAGGCTGCTCGCGGTAGATCTGCGACGTATTGGGCGCCAGCCATACCATTGCCAGCAGCGCCGCCAGTGCGCCGATCACCAGGTACTCATCATGGGTGTAGGGGGTCAACTCCACGCCAGCAAACATGCGCTGGTATACGAGCTGGGCATGTTCCATGGTGGGTGAGCGAAAGATCACCAGCGCCAGCGCCCAGAAATTGAAGGTGAGCAGGGTGCCCAGCCAGCCGGGCATTTTAAGGCCCAGGTCACGCCAGCCCTGGTGCAGCATCACCGCGGTGCCATGCAGGCAGCCAAACACAACGAAGTTCCAGCCGGCACCGTGCCAGATGCCGGTGACCAGGAAAGCGATGAACAGGTTGGCATACATGCGCGCCTGGCCGCGCTTGCCGGCACCCAGTGGCGCGTAGACATAGCGCATGATGAAGTCGCTGAGGGTGATATGCCAGCGGCGCCAGATATCGCGGATATTGCTGGCCTGGTAGGGGCTGTTGAAATTGATGGGCAGCTTGATGCCGAACATCATTGCTGCACCGATCGCCATATCCGAATAGCCACTGAAGTCGAAGTACAGCTGGAACGTATAGGCGTAGGTGGCTATCCAGGCGTTGAGGCCGGTGACGAAGTCGGGGTTGTTGGCGTCAAATACCAGGCTGACCCAGGGAATAAGTTGATCGGCGATAGCCACCTTCTTGAACATGCCCGCCACGAAAATACTGATGCCCAGCGCCAGTCGATTGGCATCGATGCGCTGCAGGCGGTCCGGTGCCAGCTGCGGGATCAGTTTCCGGTGGTGAACGATGGGGCCGGCAATCAGCTGTGGGAAGAAGCAGACAAACAGGCTGTAGCGCAGGAACGGGTAGGGCCTGGCATCGCCGCGGTAGGCGTCTACCACGTAGGCGACCTGCTGCAGCGTGAAAAACGAAATCGCCAACGGCAGTATGATGGTTTCCAGGTGAAAGCTGCTGCCCGCGATCTGGTTGCTGGCATCGATCAGGAAATTGGCGTATTTGAAGTAGCCCAGTAACCCGAGGTTGCCCGCCAGGGCAATTAACAGCAAGCCCTTGTGGGCACGGGGCTCACCGCGGCTCATCGCGTTGCCAAGGGCATAGTTGAACAGGATCGACCCGACGATCAGCACCAGGTACTGGGGATTCCACCAGCCGTAGAAGAACAGCGAGGCCGCTACCAGCCAGGCGAGACACCAGGTCGGCTGGTGGCGGCTGATCAGCAATTGATAGACCAGCAGCGCGACCGGCAGGAACAGGCAAAAATAGACGTGGGAGATAAAGAGCAAGCGGGGATGTCCCTTCTTTTTGCGGCGCCGGCTTTGTCAGGCCTGCCCTTGCCATGGTCTGTGCGCAATCATGCTCGCCGCCGGGTCTGGCGCGTGGCTTCGATACCGGCGCGGCGGATGGTAATATCTGGTCCCCGCCTCGTGCAAGCGTGCGGTCACGGCAGCAGTACCGCCTGTTACTCGGTTACAGCCCGCCACAGAGCAGGCACTGTGAGTTCTACAACACTATGAAGCTTGAAGTCTTCGAAGCGGCACCGGGCGCCGCAGGTGCAAACTGGGCCGCGACAGCGGGTCCACTGGATGTGTCCGTATCCATGGTCACCTTCAACAGCGAGTTCAGCCTGTTGCAGAATACCCTGGATGGCCTGCGGCGCGCTCTGCGCTACGCGCGCGACCAGGGGCTCGACATCCGCCTGCAGCTGATGGTGGTGGATAACTCGACCAACGCCCACTACCGGCAGCGGGTGCGGGACCTGGTGCTGGATCGTGATGACGACGGCTTTGATCGGGTCGATGTCTGGCACCCTGGCGGCAACATTGGCTACGGTGCCGCCCACAACCAGGCGCTGTATCGGGCGCAGAGCGATTACCACCTGATCCTGAACCCGGACGTTGAGCTCGCCGAGGATGCTCTTTTCTCAGGGCTGGAGTATATGTGGCGGCATCACGACGTGGCGGCGGTGAGTCCGCGAGCGACTGATGGCAGCGGGCAGGTCCAGTATCTGTGCAAGCGTTACCCCTCGGTGCTGGTGCTCATGTTGCGAGCCTTTGCCCCTGAGCTGGTCAAGCGACGCTTCGAAGACTATCTGCACAGCTACGAGATTCGAGACGCCTGCGGCAACGGTTCTGCGGCAGACGTGCCGCTGGTGAGCGGTTGCTGCATGTATGCCCGCACGGAATCTCTGCGCAAGGCCCAGGGATTTTCCGACCAGTTTTTCATGTACTTTGAAGATTTTGACCTGTCACTCAGGTTGCAGCCCCTGGGGAGGCTGGTGTATTTGCCCGGCATGCACATTGTGCATCACGGTGGCTATTCGGCGCGCAAGGGCATGCGCCACATCAGCATGTTCGTGCAATCGGGCTGGAAATTTTTTCGCCGTCACGGCTGGTGCTGGATCTAGCCTGCAGACGACTCGGCGGGCTAGCGCCCGTAGAACTCTCGGCGCGCACCGCCTTCGTAGTGCTTGCGGATCAGTGTGGCCGGATACTCGTTGTAGCGGCTGGCGATATCGCGGGTGGCCCTTGGCAGCCCCGGGCGCAGCGGTGGTTTCAGGCCGGGTGGTCGGACGTGGGGTGGCCTGGGCCGCAGCGGCGGATGCCCGAAGCCGGGACGCAAACTGCCGCCGCGTCGGACCACTGTCCGGTAGGGTGTGTAGTAGTCATCGTAAGTCGGGGCGGGATTGGCCGCAGCATAGGCGGCTTTCGCTTCAGCGCGCAGCCTGGCGCGGTGAGCCTCCCGTTCGCGACGATCAGCCGCCATGCGATCGGTGGTCTCGCGGATGGCTTCCAGTCTGGCGGTATCTATCGAAGAGGGGCTGACGGCCGGCACGCGGTAATCCAGCACTTCAACCGGTGCACCAGCGGGCGGCGGCTGGTCGGAAAAGCTGACCCGGCCTTCGGCATCCACGGTCTTGTAAACCGTGGCGGCGAACGCAGCCTGGCCGCTTACCAGCAACCACATAGCCAGTAATTTGACCCTGGCGGCTCTCATGCGAAAAACCTTATCAGCATGGGTCAAGGATAGTCTATTGGCTGTGCCTCCGCACACCGCTGGCCATCGGTACTGCCTGATCCGCGGCTTGATGGTTTCCTTTCACTTGGCAGGGCGAGTCCCCCGGCTTACCATGCGGCCATGCGCTCAGTTTCCCAGCTCGCCTACTTACAGGCCCTCGATATCCCCGCTCTGGTATCGCGCCGCGACCTGCCGGGCGCCGCCCCTACTCAGCGGATGCAGCTCGCCCGGACCGCCCCCCGGTTGTCTGTGGATTCCACCGGAGTGCTGGCCACCGGAGTGCCGGCCACCGGAGTGCCG
This sequence comes from Cellvibrionales bacterium, assembly GCA_043513815.1. Classification (GTDB taxonomy): domain Bacteria; phylum Pseudomonadota; class Gammaproteobacteria; order Pseudomonadales; family Halieaceae; genus JANQIO01. The sequence continues at coordinate 918,939 of CP121313.1, forward strand.
GCCACCGGAGCGCCGGCCGCAGGTGCGCCCGATCTGGCCAGCCTCAGCGCCGGTCTCAAACGCTCGGTCGCCGACAAGGCTCCCGCTGCGAATGCAGCGAAAAGCCCCGAGTCTGTGGCTGCCGCACCGAAGGCCGGTACCCCCGTCTTTTCGGTGGCCGCTACCCTGGCAGGGGGCTGGTACTGGCTGGATGAGATCCCTTCCGGCCGGGAACCTGGCGAAGAGTACGGCCAGCTGCTGCTGGCGATTTGTCGCGCCCTGGGCTGGTCCCAGGAGCCGGCCCGCATGGAGCGGTTCAGTTATCCGGTGGCGGCCGGCCTGGCGGGGGGTGTTGGCGAGGCGCGCGAGGCACTGCAAGGTTTCCTGAACGGCAGGCTGTCGCGACTGTCGCCGGCGGGGGTGATTCTCATGGGTGACCTGGACCAGCCCTGGTTTGATCGCGGGTGCTTTGAGGAGCAGCGGGTGGTACAGACAGTCAGTGCCTGGCAGATGTTGCGGGATGCCTCATTGAAGCGACAGGCCTGGTCCGATCTAAAGGGCCTCAGGGGCGATGGCTGAAGCGCCGAGGATTCGCCCTGGCAATGCGGCCGATCTCAAGGCCATGGCGGAGATCGAGAAATCCGCCGGCATCAATCCCTGGAGCCTGTCCCAGTTTCTGGAAAGCAGCCTGCGCGATACCGACGCCAGCCTGGTACTGGAATCTCCCGACGGCAGGTTATTGGGCTTTGCGCTCTATCAGCATGTGCTTGATGAAGCGACTCTGATGAATATTGCGGTCCGTCCGCAGCAGCAGGGCCAGGGCTATGGCAGCCGGCTGCTACGGTGCTTGATAGAGACGCTCGCGGGACGGGGCCTGGCCCGGCTGTTGCTGGAAGTGAGGTGCAGCAACGGGGCTGCAATCAGCCTGTATCGCCGGCTGGGTTTTGTCGACGACGGGCGGCGGCCTGAATACTATCCGGTGCCCGGCGGCCGCGAGGATGCGCTGCTGATGTCACGAGACTTGAAGGGGCAAGCATGAACGTACTGGAAACCGAGTGGTGGACGCTGGGTGTGCCGCCGGAATGGTGGGCCGAGCGCGAGGACGACAGCATCCTGGTCGGTGATCGCGACGACGTGGGCTGTATCGAGATCTCTACGCTGTGCAAGGAGCAGGGCGAATTCCAGGCCGATGAAGTGGCGGCGATTGCCCGCGAAAACGGCGAGCCGGACTGGCAGTGGCGACCCGGCGCCGCCGGCCCATTTGAGGGTATCTGCTGTGATTATCTGGAGGAGGGTGACGCCGTGCGCGAGTGGTATCTTGCCGCGGGCCCGGTACTGCTGTTCATCACCTACAGCTGTGATGAGGACAACCGCGGGCTGGACGACGCGGCGGTCGATGAGATTCTCGACACGCTGTCACTGGCGACACTCGAGCCGGACTGACGGAGACGACCTGCGCCTAGTTGATGGTGCCGGTCACCCGCACCCGTTTGGCACCCTTCACCGGCTTGTCACGCAGCGCGTCCTGTCGCGCCTTCATACGCGCATCGATGACATTCTTGCCGGCGATAATCAGTCCCGTGAAAATAAACGCGCCGGGGGGCAGGATCGCCAGCAGGAAGTTCTTGTAGTCACTGAACAGGACCAGCTTCCAGCTGGCGGCGCCGGGCCCGAACAGCAGGTCCATATTGGCAAACAGCGCGCCGGTGCCTGCCAGTTCCCTCATACCGCCCAGCAGTACCAGTACCACCATGAAGCCCACCCCCATGATAAAGCCGTCATACATTGCCGGAGCGATGCGGTTTTTGCGGGCAAAACCGTCGGCGCGGCCGAGGATGACGCAGTTGGTGGTAATCAGGGGCAGGAAGATGCCGAGGATCTGGTAGAGCTCATAGGCAAAGGCCTGCATGAGCAGCTCGATACAGGTAACCGCGGAGGCGATGATCATTACGAAGGCCGGCAGGCGCACCGTGTCCGAGACGATATTGCGGATCAGCGAGACGGCGGTATTGGAAGTCACCAGCACAAACACGGTGGCCAGTCCCAGGCCGATGGCGTTGACCACGCTGCCGGTAACCGCCAGCAGGGGACACAGCCCCAGCAGCTGCACAATGGCGGGGTTGTTTTTCCACAGCCCGTTGAGAGAGAGTTCGCGGTAGCTGGCTTCAGCCACGGTCTTGACCCCCTGCTTCGATACTCGCCTTTGCCATATCGTCTCCTGCCTCTCCGGCCAGCTCCGAGTCATCGGCCCCGGCGGCCTGCAGCATTTCATCGCGGTCCGCCAGCAGCCGCTCGCGGTTGGCGTCAAAGAACTCAAGACCGCGCCGTACCGCCATGACCACGGCCCTGGGGGTGATTGTAGCGCCGGTGAACTGGTCGAAGACACCGCCGTCCTTCTTGACCGTCCACTGTTCCGGCGGGGGTGCGCCCAGGCCTCGGCCCTCGAAGCCCAGCACCCAGTCCGATTTCTTGATATCCACCTTGTCGCCCAAGCCTGGGGTTTCCCGGTGCTGCAGCGCCCGAACTCCGGCCACGCTGCCGTCGCGGTTGACCCCGACGATCAGTTCGATATTGCCGCTGTAGCCGTCGGGCGCATTGACCGGAATGATGGCCGCAACGGCTGCGCCGTCCTGGCGGGCGATAAATACTCGTTTGTCCTTTTTGAGTCGCAGCAGGCTGTCCCCCGGGCCCACCGGGATCGTGTCTTCCAGCAGCGTATTGTTGTGGCGCGCTGGCGGTACGATCTGGAACAGGGCTCTTTCCTGCGCCGCGCGCTGGGCGGCGGCGATGCGTTCGCCGGTACCCAGGTAGGTGCCGGCGATGATGCCGGTAGTGAACACTGCAAAGCCCGCCAGCAGCAGGCTATTGCGGCTGATGGCGTCGCTGAACATCAGGTAGATCCCCCGGCCTTGCTGCGGTGACCCTTGCTGTGATGACCATAGGTGCGCGGCTGGGTGTAGTAATCGATAAACGGCGCCGCAAAATTCATGATCAACACCGCGAAAGCGACCGCATCCGGATAGTTGCCGAAGCTGCGAATCAGGAATATCAGCACGCCAATGGCGGCGCCGAAGATCAGCCGGCCCAGGTTGGACACCGCCGAGGATACCGGGTCGGTGATGATGAAGAACGCGCCGAACATGGTGCCGCCGCTCAGCAGGTGAAACAGCGGCGAGCCAGTGCTCTCGGCGCTGCCGCTGTCATCAAACAGCGCTGCCATCAACGCCAGGCTGGTAAGCATGGCGACCGGCGCATGCCAGGTGTAGATGCGCCGGTACAGCATCCACAAGCCGCCTGCCAGGAATCCCAGACTGGCCCATTCCCAGCCTGCGCCGGCCCAGCGACCAAACTGCGGGTTCTGCCGCCACAGCGCATCGATCGACAGGGTGCTGTTCTGCTTGAGCAGGTCCAGCGGGGTCGCCATGGTGATCGCATCCACACTGCCCGGCTGGAAGCACAGCCGCAGCGCTTCCAGCAGACCCGGCACTTCGACGGCGTTGACGCCTCGCGGTGCTGCCCAGCTGGTCATCTCGACCGGGAAGGAAATCAGCAACACCACGTAGCCCACCATGGCCGGATTGAAGGGGTTGTAACCCAGCCCGCCGTACAGCTGCTTGGCGATAATGATGGAAAAGCTCACGCCGACCAGGATCAACCACCAGGGCGCGTAGGCCGGCATGGCAATCGCCAGCAGGGTAGCCGTGACCAGCGCGCTGCCGTCTTTGAGGTACAGCCCCAGCGGCCGGCGGCGCAGCTTCAGGGCCAGCGCCTCGGACGCCAGGCCAACCAGGCAGGCCCAGGCGATATTGACAAGCGTGCCGTAACCAAAAAACCAGGTCAGCGCGGCAACGCCCGGAATGCAGGCCAGCAGCACCGTCTGCATGACCCGGGCGGTGGAAAGGGGTCCGTGGGCGTGGGGCGAGGTGACTCGCATCAGGGCCATATTCAGGCTTCCTGCCCGGCGTTCAGTTCATCGAGCTCACGCTGGGCGGCTGCCAGCTTGGGCCGCAGTTTCTCGATCGCGGCTTCCAGCGCTTCAATGATGTTTTCTTCAGCGCCCGACTCTCGACTGGCAGCCAGCTTGGCCTCGCTTTTCGCCAGGCGTTCCTGCAATCGCTCCAGATTGGCACGGGCTTTCTCTGCGGGGTTCTGGTCGGCATTGGCGGCGCGAGCTGCCTGGGCGCGTTCAATGGCCAGCTGGGCCGCGTCCTTGTCCGCCGCGGGTGGTACCGGCTCGGCCTTCAGTTCGTCGACCGCGCGCTGGGCATCGGCCAACTTTGGCTGCAGCTTTTCGATCGCCGTTTCCAGCGCTTCGATGATATTGGCTTCGGCGCCGGACTCGCGGCTGGCAGCCAGTTTGGCCTCGCTCTTGGCCAGCCGCTCCCGCATGCGCTCCAGGTTGGCCCGGGCTTTCTCTGCGGGGCTCTGGTCGGCATTGGCGGCGCGGGCCGCTTTGGCGCGTTCGATGGCCAGTTCCGCCGGGTCCAGCTGCGCGATGGCCGGGCGCTGCTGGGGTTTCTCGCCGTCCTGGGCTGCCGCCTTTTTCGCTTTGGCTCGTTCTATCGGCAACAGGCTGACGGGGCAGGCCTCGGCACACATGCCGCAGCGGATGCAGGCCTGTGCCGGCGGCGGGGTTGGCAGTTCCTGCTCGGTCGGCGCCAGAATGCAATTGGTGGTCTTGACCACCGGTACGGCCGGGTCGGGGACCGTGAAACCCATCATCGGGCCGCCCATCACCAGCCGCTGCAGGCGACCGGCCGAGAAACCCGACAATTCGAGCAAGTAGCTCATGGGCGTGCCCAGCAGCACTTCGAAGTTGCCGGGCTGCGCTATGGCCTCGCCGGTGACGGTGGTGATGCGCGAAATCAGCGGTTCGCCGTGCGCCACCGCGCGGTACACCGCCACCGCGGTGCCCATGTTCTGGCACACCACGCCAATGTCTGCCGGCAGGCCGCCACTGGGCACCTGTCGACCGGTGAGAATTTCGATGAGCTGTTTCTCCCCGCCCGAAGGGTACTTGGTGGGAAATACCACCACTTCCATATCCATGCCTTCACAGGCCTGGCGCAGGGCGGCGATTGCGTCGGGTTTATTGTCCTCGACCCCGAGCAGGGTTTCCCGCGGCTCCACCAGCTGCTGCAGGATGCGGGTGCCGGCGACGATATCTTCAGCGCGCTCGCGCATCAGCGCATGGTCGGCGGTGATGTAGGGTTCGCACTCAGTGCCATTAAGAATCAGGGTGTCGATACCGCCACTCTTCGGGTTCACCCCCAGCTTGACCGAGGTGGGAAAGCCTGCACCGCCCATACCGGCAATGCCCGCGTCGCGAATACAGGCCAGCAGCGTGGCTTTGTCGGCCGCAGACGGGTCGGCGATTCCGGCGTGCTCCACCCAGCGATCCTCGCCGTCGGTGGCAATCACAATGCACTCAGCAGGCAATCCCGAAGGATGCGCCACCAGGCGCTCCTCAATGGCAGTGACTGTTCCCGACGTCGGTGCGTGTACGGGGACGCTGATAAAGCCCGCCGGTTTGGCGATGCACTCACCCTTGAGCACCTTTTGCCCCACCTCGACGACAGGCGCTGCGGGGGCCCCGATGTGCTGGTTGAGCGGCAGGATGAGTTCCGGCGGGATGCCCGCCGGGCGAATAGGCCGGCCCAGCGACTGGTGCTTGTTCTCCGGCGGGTGCACACCGCCGTGGAAGTCCCAGATCTTCCTCATGCCGCGTCCCGGTCGGTGGCGATAATTGTAACGCCCGCCTCCTGTGGGGGCAGGTTCCAGTGCCAGTTGGCCAGGGTGAGGTCCTCTGTAATCATTTCGATGCAGTCCACCGGGCAGGGCTCCACGCACAGGTCACAGCCCGTGCACTCGCTGGTGATCACCGTGTGCATCTGTTTGGCGGCTCCCAGTATGGCGTCCACCGGGCAGGCCTGGATGCACTTGGTACAGCCGATGCAGTCTTCCTCGTGGATGTAGGCCACAGCGGGCACGGCCGCTTCCTCACCATGGGCCTCATCGAGAGGAATGGGTTCTACGTCCAGCAAGTCCGCCAGCTGGGCAATTCCCGCCTCGCCGCCCGGCGGACAGCGATTGATGGCCTCGCCCTCGGCGATGGCCTCCGCGTAGGGGCGGCAACCGGGATAGCCGCACTGGCCACATTGGGTCTGGGGCAGTACTGCGTTAATCTGTTCGACCACCGAGTTGCCCTCGGTCTTGAACTTCTCCGAAGCAAAGCCGAGCAGCGCGCCAAATATGGCGCCAAGGCTGACCAGGGCAATCAGCGCGGCCAGGAAAGGCTGTTGGCTTATCCACTCGTACATGTTGCTATACCAGCCCCGCAAACCCCATGAAAGCCAGCGACATCAGCCCGGCGGTAATCATGCCAATGGCCGCTCCCTGGAACGGCTGTGGCACATCGGCCACCGCCAGTCGCTCGCGCATCGCTGCAAACAGCACCAGCACCAGGGAAAAGCCGACCGCGGCACCAAAGCCGTAGAACAGTGACTGCAGGAAGTTGTGATCCTTGTTGATATTGAGCAGGGCTACGCCCAGCACCGCGCAATTGGTGGTAATCAGGGGCAGGAACACCCCCAGTACCCGGTACAGCAGCGGGCTGGTCTTGCGTACCAGCATCTCGGTGAACTGCACCGCCACGGCGATCACCAGAATGAAGGAAATCGTTCGCAGGTAGCCAAGGCCCAGGGGCTCGAGCAGGTAGTTGAACGTCAAGTAGCTGCAGGCCGACGCCAGGGTCAGCACAAAGGTAGTGGCCATGGACATTCCCATGGCGGTCTCCAGCTTGTTGGAGACACCCATGAAGGGACACAGTCCGAGGAACTGCACCAGGACGAAATTGTTGACCAGAATTGCCCCGATCAGCAGGATCGAATAGTCGGCCAGCACGGAAAAGCCTTTGTCTCAGAATCACTTACAGCGCGACTCGACAGTCTAGCGCTAGCGGGTTTTGGCAACAAGTGACACGCGGAGATTGGTGGGCGGAACTCATGCCCCTCGGCGTGCGTCCACGCCAGGAAGATGTTCGGACGAGGCACGTAGGATTGACAGGGAAGCGGGAGGGTTAGGGGCGTGTCTGGATGAAGGGGCAGAAATAGTGGATTCAGGACTGTACCCAGTCCACGGCGTCCATCGGGTCGGTGAAGAATTTGAAGACGCCGGAATCGATATTCATGGCGAACTGCTCGAGGATGCCCATGCGGTCGCGGTCCGGGGCCACCAGGGCCACCCTCGTGTTGGGCGCCAGGGTTATTTCACGCAGGGCGAATTCAGTGAAGCGCAGGAAGATTTCCATTTTGATGTGCGACATGTCCGCCTGGGAAAAGTCACAGATGCGGTGCAGACTCGCGCTGTAGCTCGGGTCGCTCTTGAAGATACGAGCGGCGCGCACGAAAGCGTCAAAATCGGGCGAACCCCTGACGGTGATATAGGCGTAGTGCTGCGCCGTGACGATCGTGTGCTCAATCACTCTGGTGTAGTCCTGCGGTACCGCTTCAATGAAAGTGTAGACCGGGTCGGGGCCCGCTCAACAATAGAAACTTTCGTTTTCCGCAGTTATTTGACGACCATACCCGGCTGCGCGCCGGCGTCCGGTTGCAGCAGGTAGATATGCTCGTCACCCGGCCCGGCGGCCAGCACCATGCCCTCGGAGATACCGAACCGCATCTTGCGCGGCGCCAGGTTGGCGACGCAGACCGTCATGCGGCCCACCAGGGCGGCGGGGTCCGGGTAGGCGGCCTTGATGCCGGCGAACACATTGCGCTGCTCGTCACCCAGGTCGAGGGTGAGCTGCAGCAGCTTGTCGGCGCCCTCCACGTGTTCGGCGGCGACGATTTCAGCCACCCGCAGCTCTACCCTGGCAAAGGTATCGAAGTCGATGGTGTTGTCTTCGGCCTGAGCGGGCTCGCTCGCCGCTTTCGGAGTCGACGGGCTGTGCGACTTGGCGGGCGCCGCGGCTGCGCCGGCGTCTACCATGGCTGCCACGTCCTTGGGGTCGACCCGCGTCAGCAGCGGCTTGAATTTCGCTACCTCGTGGTCCACGAGGGCGCTGTCCAGGGCCGTCCAGTCAAGCGAGCAGTTCAGGAACGCCTCGGCCTTCTCTGCCATGGTCGGCAGCACCGGCTTCAGGTAGGTCATCAGCACCCGGAACAGGTTAATGCCAACGGAGCAGGCGGCGTGCACCTCGGTTTCGCGACCCGCTTCCTTGGCCAGCACCCAGGGCTTTTTCTCGTCGATGTACTGGTTGGCGCGGTCGGCCAGGGCGATGATTTCGCGGATGGCCTTGCTGAACTCGCGGTTCTCGTAGAGCTCGGCGATGGCGTCGCCGGCGTCGATGAATTCCTGCACCAGGACAGGCTCGCTGCACTGGGCCTCCAGGCGGCTGTCGAAGCCCTTGCGCAAAAAGCCGGCGCAGCGGCTGGCGATGTTGACGACCTTGCCCACCACGTCAGAATTCACGCGCTGCACGAAGTCCTCGAGATTGAGGTCGATATCGTCCACACCGCTGCCGAGTTTGGCGGCGAAGTAGTAGCGGATGTATTCGGCGTCCAGGTGGTCGAGGTAGGTGCGCGCGTTTATAAAGGTACCCCGGGACTTGGACATCTTGGTGCCGTTCACGGTCAGGAAGCCATGCGCAAAGATCGATGTCGGCGTGCGGTAGCCGGCCGAGTCGAGCATCGCCGGCCAGAACAGCCCGTGGAAGTTGATGATGTCCTTGCCGATAAAGTGGTAGAGCTCGGTGCTGGAGTCCTTTGCCCACACGGCGTCAAAGTCGAGTCCCTCGCGCTCGCACAGGTTGCGATGGCTGGCCATGTAGCCGATTGGTGCATCCAGCCAGACGTAAAAATACTTGCCCGGCGCATCCGGAATCTCGAAGCCGAAATAGGGCGCGTCGCGGCTGATGTCCCACTCCTGCAGGCCGGCGTCCAGCCATTCCTTCAGCTTGTTGGCGATCTGCGGCTGCAGGGTGCCGCTGGCGGTCCAGTCCTTGAGCATTTGTTCGAAGACCGGCAGTGTGAAAAAGTAGTGCACAGAGGCCTTGTCCACCGGGGTCGCCCCGGAGAGGGCGGAGGATGCATCAATCAGATCGCTGGGGCTGTAGGTGGCGCCGCAGGCCTCGCAGTTATCGCCATACTGGTCCGGGGTCTTGCAGCGCGGACAGGTGCCCTTTATGTAGCGATCCGACAGGAACAGCTGCTTCTCCGGGTCAAAGGCCTGGGTGATTTCCCGTTCGGAGATATGCCCATTGGCCCGCAGCGTCAGGTAGATCGACTCGCTCAGCTCGCGATTCTCCTGTGAATGTGTGGTGTGGAAGTTGGCAAAATTGATACCAAAGTCGCGGCTGTCGGCCAGGTGTGCCGCGTGCATGCGGTCGATCTGCTCCTGGGGGGTAATGCCCAGCTCTTCGGCCGTCAACATTATGGCGGTGCCGTGGGCATCGTCGGCGCAAACGTACCGGCAGTTGTGTCCGCGGGATTGCTGAAAGCGCACCCAGATATCAGTCTGCACCTGTTCCAGCATATGACCCAGGTGCAGGGGGCCGTTGGCGTAGGGCAGGGCGCTGGTCACGAGGATATCGCGGGCAATCGACGGGGTGCTGCGGTCGGTCATGCGAACAGGTATCTCGGCGTGCAAAAATGGGGCGCCACTATACCGCAAAGTCCCGTAGGGGTCAGCCGTGCGCCAGCCTGCCGGGTCATCTGTCGAGGCCAGGGAGGCGTAACATAAAGCCTGTTCCAGCCGAGGAGTCTGCTATCAACAGCAATGCCCATTCCAGCCTGGTCGACGATCTTTACGGCAAGCTGGTCAACGAAGAGGATGCCCGGGTCTGTAGGGAGATCTCCGACGAGGCCTGTCGAGAGACACCGCGCAATTTCCTGCTAATCCTTGTCAGCAACGGCCTGACCAAGCTGGGCGATGCCCTGGCCAACCCCAAGACCCTGTTGCCCTGGATGGCCGCCTCGATAGGCGTGCCCGCCTGGATGATCGGCTTGCTGGTGCCGATTCGCGAGTCCGGGTCCCTGCTACCGCAGCTGGCGATCGCCGGTTTCATCCGACGCCTGCCGGTACGAAAGTGGGTGTGGGTGGCGGGCAGTCTGCTGCAGGCCGCTGCCGTTTTCCTGCTGGTGGTCATTTCCCTGACGCTGTCGGGTGCAACGGCCGGCTACGCCATTCTTGCCACCCTGGTGCTGTTCAGTCTGGCGCGGGGCTTTTGCTCGGTGGCCTCCAAGGATGTGCTTGGCAAGACCGTCCCCAAGTCCCGTCGTGGCCAGCTCACCGGCTGGTCCTCAAGCGCCGCCGGACTGGTAACGGTAGCGATTGCCGGGGTGTTGCTGCTGCTGGGCGGGCGTGGTCAACTCAATGAGTTCTATGCCCAGCTGCTGCTGGCGGCGGGCTGCCTCTGGCTGGTCGCAGCCCTGGTCTACAGTCTGGTCGCCGAGTACGCTGGCGAGACTGACGGCGGCAGCAACGCCGGCCGGGAGGCGATTGAGCGGCTCGCCCTGTTGAAGACAGACCCGGCCTTCCGCAACTTCATCATCGCCCGGGCACTGCTGATGTGCTCCGCGCTCAGTGCGCCGTTCTACGTGTTGATGGCCCAGCAGCGCTCCGGCAGTGCTCCGTCACTGCTGGCCCTGTTCCTGCTGGCGTCGGGCACTGCCAGCCTGTTGAGCGGGCCGGTCTGGGGACGTTTCGCCGATGTCAGCAGCCGTCGGGTAATGGCGCTCGCCGCCGCCCTCAGCAGTGCCTCGGGCCTGGTGCTGGTGGGCGTGGCCTGGCTGGCGCCCGATCTGCTCGAACCGCTGTGGGTGATTCCGGCCATGTATTTCCTGTTGAGCGTTGCCCACAGTGGTGTGCGGGTGGGGCGCAAGACATATGTGGTGGACCTGGCTTCGGGTAATCGTCGTACCGACTACGTCTCCGTCGGCAACACGCTGATCGGGGCCTTGCTGCTGGTGGCGGGCTCTATCGGGGCGCTCTCCGCTGTCATTGGTGTTACCGGTGTGGTGACGGTTCTCGCAGGGATGGGGGCAGCCGGCAGCCTGCTGTGCCTGCTTCTCAAGGAAGCCTGACGCCTCGCTAGCGCGTGGTGTACCGGCCGATCGCCCCGGTGATGCGTCGCAGCAGCCAGCGCGGGGTGTTGCGGGTGCTCAGTGTCGAGAGCTGGTTTACGAGCCCGGGTATGCAAATCACCTCGCCCTTCATGCAGGCTCGATAGCCCGCGGCAGCCACGTCCTCCACGTCGCCCACTGCAAAGCCCGGTACCACCAGGTTTTCACTCTGGGCCTGGGCGCCGCTCAGCATCCCGGTATCGGTCATACCCGGGCACAGGGCGGTAGCGGTCACCCCACTGCCGCGCAGTTCCTCGGACAGGGACTCGGTCAGTGACAGGACATAGGCCTTGCTGGCCGCATAGCTGGCCAGCGCCGGCAGCGGCTGGAAGGCGGCGATTGAGCCAACATTGAGAATGCGCCCCTGGCCGCGCTCGACCATGCCAGGCAGGAAGGTGGTCAACATAGCGGTCAGGCCGCTGATATTGAGGTCGATCAAGCGCTGGTGAGTGGCGGCGGGCAGGTCCACAAAACGCCCGTGTTCCAGCACACCGGCGTTGTTCACCAGTACATCGACCTGCAATTTCATTTCCGTGAGGGACGCCAGCAGTTTTTTCGCCGCACTGCGCTTTGTCAGGTCGGCGGGTAGCACATGTGCCCGGACGCCGTGAGCAGTGCGCAGTTCGCCGGCCAGTCGCTTGAGCTTGTCTTCGCTGCGGGCCACCAGCACCAGGTCAAATCCGCCAGCGGCGAACTGCGCGGCCAGCGCCTCGCCAATGCCGGAGGAGGCTCCGGTGATAAGTGCAATCTCTGTCGTCATGCCCTTAGGTTAGTCGAGAATTTGGATCCAGACGAGGGGAAGGCCAGCCTGCGCCCCATGACGACTGAACTGGCGGGCTCGCGGCCGAGCGGTACTCATCCTGCGCTTGCCTGAGCACTCGCTTTGATCTGCGCTGTCTCGTTCCTGTTCGGGTCGCTTCGAGTCGGATGATGAAATAACACTGGAGGTCCTATACCTGGTTTCATAAACTCAGGCGCAAGCGTAGAGAAAGCTGGCTGCTGGTAGATAACTAAAATTTCTCTAAAGCTGCTGCGATACCACACTGGCCCTGCGTTTATTTTGCTCATTCATAACGAAGACAGCAGGGAATCTAACCTATGGAAATCAAAACAAGTTTGCGGTTGTGCGTTGGCACCGCTGCGGCATTACTGTTGACCGCCACAGCGGTGGCCCAGGAGGCGGAGGATAGCTCCGCGGCCTTCCGGGCGGACAAAGAATCGCTTGGCGCCGCATTGGGCCTGCCAGCGCCGGAGTCCACCGTCATCACACGCAGCGACGGAACCACGGGCGCGGTCGTTGGCCTTTCGGCCATGAAAATGCTGGTGGTTCGCCAGAATCCGGACGGCAGTGTCAGTTACGGTCACGCGGCCAACCAGGCCGAAGCCGATGCCTTTGTAGAAGCAGCCGGCCAGTCCGGCCCGGCGGAGGAGTAAGCCATGAAGATCAGCAAACTTTTCGGCCTCGTTTCTGCAACTGTCTCGACCCTGGCTATGGCGGCCAGTGTCTCCGCAGCCACCGTTGTTCTCAATAATGTCGACCCGCCCGGTCTGGGCCTGAACGACCCGACTCCTGCCAGCCCGGTAGGTGGCAACAACGGTGCCACCGTGGGAGAGCAGCGCCTCAATGCGTTCCAGTTCGCCGCTGACAAGTGGGGCGCCACGCTAGAGAGCGACGTTGAAATCGTTGTGCAGGCATCCTTTTCGCCATTGGACTGTAATGCGGCAGGCGGCGTGTTGGGCGCCGCGGGCCCGATACAGATATTTTTCGACCACCCTAATGCCGGAGTAGCAGGCACCTGGCACCATGTGGCGCTGGCCAATGCCCAGGCGGGCTTTGACCTGGCCCCCGGTGGACCCGACCCGGGTTTGCTGCTGCCCCCATTCGCAGACGATATCGTTGCGTTCTTCAATGCCAACCTGGGTAGCCCCGGTTGCCTTGAGAACTCCGGCTGGTACTACGGTTTCGATGGCAATGAAGCGGCGAACGAAATTGATTTCCTGGCGGTTGTAACCCACGAGATCGCCCACGGACTCGGTTTCTCCGAATTCGTCGACGAGGGCACGGGTTCACTGTTCTTCGGTCTGCAGGACATCTACTCCACGTTGATGTTTGACACCGTGCAGGGCAAGACCTTCGCTGAGATGACAGATGCCGAGCGTCTGGCAGCACAGGTGTCGGGCGACGACCTGGTCTGGATTGGCGATAGTGTCACGGCCGCTGCGCCGAGCGTTCTGGGCCCGAGCCCCAGCATCCGTATCCTGCGTCCGAAGTCCATCAAGGGCACGGTGAAGGTCCAGCAGGCCAGTTTTGGCCCGTCGCTGGCTACCGGTGGCGGCACCACTGGCCAGGTGGTCCTGGCTGACGATGGCGTAGGCGTGGGTACTGATGCCTGTGAGCCCATTCAGAACAAGCTCAAAGGCAAGATCGCCCTCATCGACCGCGGTGGCTGTGCGTTTACTACCAAGGTGCTGAATGCCCAGGCAGCCGGTGCCAAGGGTGCGATGGTCGCCAACAATACTCCTGGCGGGCCGGCTCCTATGGGAGGCTTCAGCCCCTTCGTCACCATCCCCTCGGTAGGTATTACCCTGGACCAGGGCGATGCTTTCAAGGCGGCGGGCAAGACCAACGTCAAACTGGTGCTGGATAGCTCCAGGCTGGCGGGTGCCAATGACGACGGCCTGGTGCAATTGTACGCGCCGAATCCGGTGCAGCCTGGTTCATCCAAGTCGCACTGGGATACGTCTGCGACGCCCAACCTGCTGATGGAGCCGTCCATTACGCCGACGCTGGATGCGGGCAATGACCTGGACCTGACACCCAACCTGTTTGAGGACATCGGCTGGGTGCTGCAATAAGTCACTAGCGGCTTAACCGCAGTAAAACATGAACCCCGCTGCGCAAGCAGCGGGGTTTTTTTGTGGGCCGGCACCCGGGATTTAGCGTAACGGTGTTATTCTGTTGCGCTCTTTTCAGGAGGCCCCATGAGCAAGAAAATTCCCCGCAGCAATACCGACGACTACACGCCCGACATCATCGCTGAACGCCAGCAGTTCATCGAAGACAACACGCCGGCGAAACTCGATCACACCAGGCGCTTCTCATTCGACCCGGACTCCATGGAAGGCAACGTCGAACATCTGTTTGGCGTCGCCCAGATTCCCATCGGCCTGGCGGGACCGCTGCTGGTCAACGGAGAGCATGCGCAGGGCGAGTACTACGTGCCCATGGCGACCATTGAAGGTACGCTGGTGGCGTCCTACAACCGCGGTATGCGGGTGATTCGCGAAGCCGGGGGGGTGACGACCACCGTTTGCGGTGAGTCGATGCAGCGTGCCCCCACCTTCATTTTCCGCGGCGCCCGCGACGCCCGCGACTTCCGCGACTGGCTGGTGGCCAACTTCGAAGCCATCAAGGCCCAGGCGGAGTCCACTACGTCCGTGGGCAAGCTGCTGGAAATCGAGCACTACATTGTTCACAACATGGTGCATACCCGTTTCGACTACTCCACCGGCGATGCCGCCGGCCAGAATATGACCGGCAAGGCGACGTTTGTGGCCTGTGAGTGGATTCGCAGCCAGATTCCCTACCTGCGCCACTACCTGCTGTCGGGCTCCTTCGACACCGAAAAGCGCACCTCCTACGTGAACTCCCTCAAAGGCCGGGGCCGCCGGGTCACGGCGGAAATCACCCTGCCTCGCGAGGTGCTCGGCGACATTCTGCGAATCACGCCTGAGCAGATGCACTACGGGTACGGGATTTCCACCCTGAGTGCCTTCATGACTGGCTCCTCGAACAATGCCGCCCACCCCGCCAACGGGCTGGCGGCGATGTTCCTGGCCACCGGTCAGGACGCCGCCAATATCGGCGAGGCCAATCAGTGCACGGTCTACAACTACGTCACCCGCGAGGGCGACCTGTACTTTTCGGTGACCCTGCCGGCGCTGATCATGGCCACCTATGGCGGTGGCACGGGGCTGTCCACCCAGCGCGAGTGCCTGGAGATCATGGATTGTTTCGGTCCCGGCAAGGTGATGCGACTGCTGGAGATCGCCGCCGGCGTGGTGGTGGCGGGCGAACTGTCACTGGGCGCGGCTACCCGCGTCGATCGCAAGACCGGCACCAACGAGTGGGTCGATGCCCACGAGAAGCTGGGCCGCAACCGCTAGCGTGACAGAACGCGAGGTCAGCGCCAGGCGCCGAGAATAGCCCCCATTAGGGCCATGAACACCACCATGTAGCCGGCGTCGATCAGCCACAGGGCCAGGGGTTTGCGCCCGAACAGGTAGCTGATGCCGTAGCTGGTGGCGATCAGGCTGAGGCCCAGCAGGCCGCCGGCCGCCAGGCCCGATACTGGCCCCGGGGCGGGATGCAGTTGTAGCAGCAGGGCCAGCGAGCTTGCCATGACCAGGTTGAGGACGAAGGCACCGCCGAAGATCAGTGCAGTATTGCCGCCCTGCACCTCTTCGTCGCTCAAACCCTCGAGCCGCTGCCAGGCCTTGCCGAAGACTGGTCCGTACCAGATGCCGCCCAGTACAAAGGCCGAGATGGCGCTCACCAGTACCGCCAGCCAGTTGATTGAATCCAGGTCCATGAGAGACCCCCTGTTGATGGTTGTAGCTTTAGCTTAGACCTCAGGCGCCAAACGGTGAAGCGGAGTCGGGGTATACTTGCGGGCCTTTACCACCTACACGAAACATCCAGCCGCTGCCCACCGTGGTGCGGCCACAATAAGGAGCAAACCAGTGAAAACCCTGCACACCCTGCTTGCCCTCGTCCTGCTGTTGCCCTTCGCAGCCCTGGCCGATGAGCATGAAACTGAGAGCCCTGCAGTCGAAGTGGAACCTCAGCGCTTTGTCAGCCAGCACGAAATCCGCGTGCAGGGCCAGCGGGTCCGCTACAAGGCCACCGCTGGCACGCTGATCATGCGCAACGATGAGGGCAAGCCGATTGCCGAGTTCGGCTACACCGCCTACGAGAAGGAAGGCGAGAACAAGGCGACCCGCCCGGTGATGTTTGCCTGGAACGGCGGCCCGGGCTCCGCCTCCATGTGGCTGCACATGGGCGTGCTGGGGCCGCAGATCACCGTGGTAGAAGACCTGAAGGTCAACGGCAAGGGTCCCTTCAAGCGCCAGGACAACGAGTACAGCATCATCGACAAGGTCGACCTGGTGATGATGGATCCGATCGGCACCGGCTTTTCCCGGCCGCTGGGTGATGCCGAGGGCAAGGACTTCTGGGGCGTGGATAACGACATCAAGTCGGTATCCGACTTTATTGCCCAGTACGTCACCGAGAACGATCGCTGGGCGTCGCCGAAATACATCCTCGGTGAGAGCTATGGCGGCATGCGCGCCGGTGGCGTCAGCTACGACCTGCTGACCCGCCATTCGATCGGCCTTAACGGTGTCGTGCTGGTGTCGCCCTATATGGATGCCGCCGGTGGCGGCGGTGTGGGCGTCGCCAACCTGATCACCGGCTACCCGATGACCCTGTCCACCTATGCCGCGACTGCCTGGTTCCACGACGCGCTGGAGAACAAGCCCGCTGACTTCCAGGCCTTCCTGGCGGAGGTTGATGAATTCGCCATTTCCGACTACCTCACCGTGCTGGTCAAGGGCGCCCGCGGCAGCGCTGCCGAACGGCAGCGGGTAGCCGAACAGCTGGCGGCCTATACCGGCACCACCGCCACGTTCTGGCAGCGGGCCAACTTCCGCGTCACCGAGGGCCAGTTCGTGCAGGAACTGCTGCGCGACCGCGACCAGTTGGCCGGGCGCGTTGACTCTCGCTTCTTTGGCTACACCACCAACGCGCTAGCAGAGGAAATGCCATTCGATCCCTACATGAGCTCCGTGGGCCCCGGTTTCGTCGCCACCTTCAACGACTATATCCGCACCGATCTCGGCGTCGATATCGACCGTCAGTACGTGGTCTCCGGTGGTCTCTGGCGGCACTGGGATCGCACCCACAAGGATCCCAAGAACGGTTACAAAACCGCCGCCGATACGGGTATCGACCTGGCCTACGCCATCATCCGCAACCCCGACATGAAGGTGTTGGTGCAGCAGGGCTATTTCGACCTGGCGACCCCTTATCGGGCCTCCGAGTACTTCATCGACCAGATGCCCCTGCCGGACAGCCTGCGCGACAACGTCGCCATCGAATACTACGAGGCCGGGCACATGATGTACGTGCATCCGCCTTCGCTGGTGAAGTTTCGCAAGGACCTGGCCGGATTTATCGATGCCAGCCTGTGATGCCGGCCTGTCGTGGGCCTGAATGAAGTCGTCAATTGTGGGTGAGCAGAGGGCTGCTTATACTAGCGCGCTGCGCGCCTACCGGATGAATCGATGAACCAGATCAAGCACATTATCGCCGTTGCCTCCGGCAAGGGTGGGGTGGGTAAATCCACCACGGCGGTGAATCTTGCCCTGGCGCTGAAGGCGCGCGGGGCCAGCGTCGGCCTGCTCGATGCAGACGTGTACGGGCCCAGCCAGCAGATCATGCTGGGGGTGCCCGAGGCTCAGCAACCGGAACAGAAAGACGGCAAGTACCTGCTGCCTATTCAAGCTCATGGCCTGGCCACTATGTCCATGGGCTACCTGGTCAGCGAGCGCACTCCTATGGTCTGGCGCGGGCCCATGGCCGGTGGCGCACTGCAGCAGATGCTGGAGCAGACCTGGTGGGGAGAGCTCGACTACCTGGTGATCGATATGCCGCCGGGTACTGGCGACATCCAGCTCACGCTGTCCCAGAAGGCCAGGGTCTCTGGCGCAGTGATAGTCACGACACCGCAGGACATCGCGCTGCTGGACGCTCGCAAAGGCATCGAAATGTTTGCCAAAGTCGGCATCCCGGTATTGGGCATCGTCGAGAACATGGCAGTGCATACCTGCAGCGCCTGCGGGCACCAGGAGCATATATTCGGCGCCGAGGGTGGCCAGCGCATCGCCTCTGAATACGGCGTGACGCTGCTGGGCGCGCTGCCCCTGGCGCTGTCCATTCGGGAGCAGACCGACAGCGGCCGCCCCACTGTGGTGGCTGACCCCGACAGCGCCGAGGCGGCCAGTTACCTTGCCATTGCCGATCGACTGGCAGCGGCGCTGGCCGACACCGGTCCCGAGGGCGCCCCGGAAATAGTTATCAGCAACGATTGAGCGGTCACTGTACCGCCTGAACAGGGTATAAATGAGTATCAAGTCAGATAAGTGGATTCGGCGCATGGCCGAGCAAACGGGCATGATCGAGCCGTTCCAGGCCGAACAGGTGCGCTACGTCAATGAGCAGCGGGTCATCTCCTTCGGGACCTCCAGCTACGGTTATGACGTGCGCTGCTCGGAGCATTTCAAGGTGTTTACCAACATCCACTCGGCGACGGTGGACCCGAAGAATTTCGATGAAAACAGTTTCGTGGATATCCACGGCGAACACTGCATCATTCCTCCCAATTCCTTCGCGCTGGCTTCGACGGTGGAGTATTTCCGCATTCCCCGCAATGTACTGACCGTTTGTCTCGGCAAGTCGACCTACGCTCGCTGCGGCATCATCGTCAATGTCACGCCGCTGGAGCCGGAGTGGGAAGGCCATGTGACCCTGGAATTTTCCAACACCACCAACCTGCCGGCGAAGATCTACGCCAATGAGGGGGTCGCCCAGATGCTGTTTTTCGAGTCCGACGAGGTATGCGAAACCAGCTACAAGGATCGCGGTGGCAAGTATCAGGGCCAGACCGGTGTCACTCTGCCGCGCGCCTGACCGCCGCTGGCTGAGAATCTGATGCGCAGACTATTCCTGTTTCTGATCGCCGCCCTGGTGTCCGGCGGCGCCGCCCATGCCCAGCGTGACGACCTGCCAACCATGGGGGAATCCGGCGTTATTCCGGTGGGCCAGGAGTACATGATGGGCCGGGTCTGGCTCATGTCCTACCGCCGTCAGGTACCGGCGCTGGAAGATCCGCTCATGCAGGACTACCTCGAGAATCTGCTCTACCGGCTGGCGGAAACCAGCGAGCTGAAGGACCGCCGTCTCGAATTGATTACCGTCGAAGCCGATTCAATCAACGCCTTTGCCGTGCCCGGTGGAGTCGTTGGTGTGCACACTGGGCTGGTTCAACGCGCGGAGAGCGAGTCGGAACTCGCCTCGGTGCTGACCCATGAACTGGCTCACGTCAGCCAGCGGCACTGGTCTCGCAGCGTGGAGGCCGCCCAACGCAGCCAGATTCCTACACTGCTGGGCCTGCTCGGCGGCATGGTGGCGGTGGTGGCCGGGTCAGGCGATGCCGGCATGGCGGCCATTGTGGGGAGCCAGGCGGCCGCCCAGCAGAGCCGGCTGCGTTTCAGTCGCGCGCATGAGAAGGAAGCGGACCGGGTCGGCATCCAGAACCTGGCCCGGGCGGGGCTGGACCCAAACGGCGCGGCCAATATGTTTGAAGTCATGCAGGACCAGAGCCGCCTCTATTCGCGGCCGCCTGAGTTCCTTACGACTCACCCGCTGACTGAATCCCGTATCGCCGATGCCCGCAACCGGGCGCGGCAGTACCCGCGCCGGGTTTACGCTGACAGCCCGGACTTCCAGCTAATGCGCATGCGTGTGCAGGCCGGCAGTTTCCGTAGCGACGATGAGGCCGAGGGGTGGTTTCGCGAGAAGCTCCAGCGCAAGGGGCGCAATGCCGAGGCACAGCAATACGGACTGATACTGGTGCTCACCCGACAGCGCAAATTTGCCGAGGCGATGGAACTGCTGACGCCGCTGCGGGAATATCGCCCCGACAACCTGCCCTACCTGTTGGCGGAGGCAGATATCTACATTGAGTCCGGTGAGTTTGACGATGCCCTGTCGCTACTGGGGCGCCAGTGGATGCTGATGCCCGGCAACTACCCGCTGACCATGGCGGTGTCCAAGGCTCACCTGCGTGCCGGTCGCTATACCGAGGCCGAGGAAATTCTCACCGCCCAGGCGGCGCGGCGCCAGAACGACCCCTATGTCTGGTACGTGCTGGCGGAAACTCAGGGCCTGACCGGCAACACCTATGGCCTACACCAGTCGCGGGCCCAGTATTTCTACCTCAACGGCCGCATGCTCGAGGCGCGTTCCCAGCTGGGTTATGCGCTGCGGCTGGCCCCGGACCCCGTGGCGCAAGAGCGCATCCGCACGGAACAGCGCTACGTGGAGAATGCGGCCAGGGCGTTGGGTCAGCTCAAGTAGGGACTGCTGAAGGGGCAGCGTTCAGAGTGCATCCAGGTCGGCACCGCTGGCGGCCAGTGGTTCCCCATCCAGTACCGCGCAAGCATCTCGCAGGGCCAGGCGTCCCTCTACAAACCAGCGCACCGCCATCGGGTAAAGTGCGTGTTCACGACGTTGTACACGGTCCGCCAGGGTCGCGGCGGTATCGCCTGCCTCGATGGGCACTCTGGCAAACACTATCGGCGGGCCGCCGTCGAGTTCTTCCGTCACGAAATGAACGGTGGCGCCGGCCTCGCGATCGCCGGCTTCGAGCGCCCGCTGGTGAGTCCTGAGCCCGGGGTACCTGGGCAGCAGCGACGGGTGGATATTCAGCAGGCGGCCGCGGAAAGCGGCGATGAAGTCCGGTGTCAGGATTCGCATAAAGCCGGCGAGGATCACCAGGTCTGGAGCAAAGGGCGCCAGCACCTCGATCATGGCCGCGTCAAAAGCCTCGCGGGAATCGAAGTCGCGATGATCGATGATACAGGTGGGGATTCCTGCGGATTCGGCGCGCTCCAAGCCGCCTGCTGACGGCTTGTTGCTCAGTACGACGGCAATGTTCGCGGCAAGCGCACCGCTGCTGCAGGCATCAATCAGCGCCTGCAGGTTGGAGCCGCCGCCGGATATCAATACCGCGAGCTTCACAGCCCGGTCAATACCACCGGCTGACTGGCGTCTTCCTGAATGCTGCCCAGGCGCCAGGCGGTCTCTCCGCTGTCCCTCAGGCTGGCCAGTGCGGCCTCCGCCTCTGCCTCGGCCACACAGACCACCATGCCGACGCCACAGTTGAACGTCCGGTACATCTCACGGCTGTCGACGTTGCCGCCGGTCTGGAGCCAGTGGAAGATGCCTGGCCATTCCCAGCTCGCGGTATCGACCACCGCCCCGCTTCCGGTGGGCAGCACTCTGGGCAAGTTTTCCAGCAGCCCGCCGCCGGTAATATGCGACAGGGCCTTGACCTCAACGGCGCCAAACAGGCTTAGCAGTGACTTGACGTAGATGCGCGTGGGCGCAAGCAGGGCGCTGCCCAGGCTGCGACCGTCAAAATCAGCGCTGAGATCGCTGCCTGACACTTCGATAATCTTGCGTACCAGTGAGTAGCCGTTGGAGTGTGGGCCGCTGGAAGCAAGGCCAATCAGCACATCGCCGGACTGCACCTTGCTGCCATCGATAATCTCGGACTTCTCCACCACGCCCACGCAGAAGCCCGCCAGATCATAGTCCTCGCCCACGTACATCCCCGGCATTTCGGCGGTCTCGCCGCCGACCAGGGCGCAGCCGGCCAGCTCGCAACCGCGACCTATGCCCTCTACCACCGCGGCAGCGGTGTCGACGCACAGCTTGCCGGTGGCGTAGTAGTCGAGGAAGAACAGCGGTTCGGCGCCTGCCACCACCAGGTCATTGACACACATCGCTACCAGGTCAATGCCAATGGTGTCATGGGTGTCCAGGTCCATGGCCAGTCGCAGCTTGGTGCCCACCCCATCGGTGCCGGAAACCAGCACTGGTTCCCGGTAGCCCGCTGGAATTTCGCAGAGGGCGCCAAAGCCGCCCAATCCGCCCATGACCTCCGGGCGGTGGGTACGTTTGGCCACGTGTTTGATGCGCTGAACCAGCGCTTCACCAGCGTCGATATCGACGCCAGCATCCTTGTAACTGAGTGATTGGGGTTTGGCGGGCTGGTCGCTCATTTCGGCAGGGCTGCGGAAAAAGGCGCTATTCTATCCTGTCGCCGCCCGCCCCGGTACTGCTAAAATCCGCGGTCGATGAATACCCTGAATAAAATCATGTCTCGCCGGGCCTACGTGGCCTGCGCCGTGTTGTTACTGGCGCTGCCGGTGCAGGCGGTGGTGGTGGAGCACCTGCACCGAGCGCTGGTGCCGGTGCAGGATCACTCCCAGGCCGAGCTCACCCGCGGCACCCGTGATGGATTGGCCCAGGTCTATATCAAGATGTCCGGTACCCCGGGTGTGCTGGACAACCCGGTGCTACAGGAGTCGCTGGGTGCTGCCTCCAGCTTCGTGCAACGCTATCGCTACCTTCGCTCCGATGACGACGACAGCCTGCAATTACAGGTGCATTTCGACCCGCAGCTGGTGAATGAGCGGCTGCTGGAGGCTCAGGCCCCCCTGTGGACGACCAACCGGCCGCCGCTGCTGGTGTGGCTGGTCGTTGATGACGGTTCTGCGAGGCGCTTTGCCACGGCGGAGTCTGACCCCATGCTGTTTGAGCGCCTCGCCCTGGAGCTGGAGCGGCGCGGCGTCCCGCCGGTCTACCCGCTTTATGACCTGCAGGATACGCTGGCGTTGGGGGTGCATGATCTCTGGCGTATGGACGAGCTGGCCATCTATGGCGCTTCGCAGCGCTACGGGGTAGCCAACGTGCTGGCTGGCCGCCTCACGGCCTTGCCCGGTGACCGCTGGATGGGCGACTGGAACTACCTGCATAATCAGGAGTCGGCCGCAGCCAGCTTCTACGGTGAAGCCGCGCCGGTGTTTTCGGCCAACGCCATAGACTTTGTGGCAGACCGCATGGCCGAGCGCTACGCCGTGGCCGCTGGCGCCCTGCAGGGCCAGGAAGTGCTGGTGCGGGTAGATGAGGTGACAGATTTTTCCCAGTACCGGCAGGTGCTGGAACTGTTCGAGAGCATCGAACTTATCGACGAGGCCTGGCCCGCCTACCTGGAGGGAGAATCAGTGGTATTCCGTCTGTCTGCCCAGGCCGAGCCCGATCAACTGGATAGAATCGTCTCCGTGAACCGACGGCTGGAACGGCTGGACGCGCCGACGCCGCTGAAACGTGGGCCCCTCAACCTGGATCTGGTGTACCGATGGAATCAATGATGCGGCCCAGCCGACAGTTCCTGGGGTTGCCACTGTTGCTGGCCCTGGCGTTGCTCGCGTGGCTGGTTTTCGAACTGCGCCCCATCCTTTCGCCCTTTGTGGTCGGCGCCCTTATTGCCTATCTGGGCGACCCGGTCACCGACTGGCTTGAAAGGCGCGGCATGGGTCGTACGCTGGCGGTGACCCTGGTATTTCTGGGCCTGACGCTGGTGTTCCTGAGTCTCGCGGCGATCATGCTGCCACTGCTTTTGAGCCAGGTGAATGTCCTGGTCCGCGGGATTCCGGTGGCCTATGAGTGGGCCACCAGCAGCGTACTGCCCTGGCTGAGAACCACGCTGGATCTGCCGCCGGAGGTGGTGCCCAAACTGCAGATCAAGCAGACCCTGGCGGAGAACTGGCAGTCTCTGGGCAAGATCATGGCGGCGCTGGGTCGCTACGTGGGCAGTTCCAGTGCCAACCTGGCGCTGTCCCTGGCCAACGCGGTGCTGGTGCCGGTGGTAGCCTTTTACCTGCTGCGCGACTGGGACAAAATCACACCCAAGCTGATGAACCTGCTGCCGGAAGACTGGCAGGGCAAGGGCGAGGAACTGACCCGGGAGTGTGACGAGGTCATCGGCGCCTTCCTGCGCGGCCAGCTGCTGGTCATGCTGGCATTGACGCTGATCTACTCGACCGGCCTGGTCATTATCGGCCTCAATGTCGCTGTGGCGATTGGGGTTTTCGCGGGGCTATTTGCCATCGTCCCCTACCTGGGTACGGTCATGGGCCTTGGCGCGGCTGCCATTGCCGCCTGGGTCCAGTTTGGGGAGTTCAGCGCGCTGATCGGGGTGGCAGTGGTGTTCGGCATTGCCCAGCTGATTGAAAGCTACATTCTGACGCCCTACCTGGTCGGTGACCGCATCGGCCTGCATCCGGTGGCCGTTATATTCGCGGTCATGGCCGGCGGACAGTTGGGCGGTTTCATCGGCGTCTTGATCGGACTGCCGGTGGCGGCAATGATCGCCGTTCTACTCCGCCACGTGAAAGACTATTACAAGGCCTCGGACTTCTATGCCGGTGATGGCGAGCAGTGATGGCTGAACTGGCGCAGCTGGCTCTACCGGTTCACCTGCGGGACGATGCCACCCTGGAGAATTTCCTTTTCAGCGAAGCCCTGGGGCCGCTGCGCGCCATGCTGGAACAGCAGACCGGACTGGACGGAGAGCCCTCCGTTTTTCTACACGGCTCGCCTGGAAGCGGCCGCAGCCACCTGCTGCAGGCGGCCTGTCATGCGCGGCCCGCCGGTGATGCCCTGTATCTGCCAATGGAGCAGCTCAGTGGCATGTCCCCAGAGCACGTGCTCGATGGGGTCGAGGCCCTGTCACTGGTATGCCTGGACAACCTGCATGCGGTAGCCGGGGATACGGACTGGGAGCAGGAACTTTTCAATTTCATCAATCGGTCTCGCGAACGCGGCTGCCGCCTGTTGCTGAGCGCCGACGCCGCACCACGTCAGCTGCCGATCGCGCTGCCGGACCTGGCATCGCGACTGAGCTGGGGGGTGGTGTTTCAACTCGCGTCACCCTGCGACCAGCGCAAGCTGGAGATTCTGCAGTTTCGTGCCGCCCGCCGTGGCCTGCAGCTGGAAGACGAAGCGGCGCGCTACCTGCTTTCGCGTGCGCCCCGGGCGATGACTGCGCTAATGGACGTGCTGGAACAACTGGATCGCGACTCCATGGCGCTACAACGAAACCTGACTGTCCCCTTCATCAAGTCGCGCCTGGGCTGGTGAGGGTTACAAAAGCTGCACAAAGACTTGCTGCAATAGTGCTTTCCGGCCGTGGTTGCTATGCTTGCATCGCACGGCATCCGGAAAACAATCAAATAAGGAGCTAGCCCTCATGCCCCGTTTCAACGCCCCACTCGCCCTGCTGCTGGCAGCGTCCCTGGCCCTGGCTTCTTCGGCCTCCGCGGACGGCCCGCCGATCACTTTCTCCGGCGGCGGCACCTACAACATTTTTGATGATGACCGGGAGGTGGATGACGACTATGGCTACTACGGTGCCGTCGAGTTCCGCTTCACCGAGCGCTGGGCCGCCGAGTTCTGGCTGAGCGATGCGGAAGATATCGAAGGCGACAACGGCTTTGATGTGGATGCCCTGCGCTGGCATCTGGATGCGCTGTACTACCTGAAGCCGCGCGGCAACCTGCACCCCTACCTGGCGGCCGGTGGCGGCCAGCTCGAGCGCGAGTGGGACGTACCCAACGGCAACCTCGACGAGGTGGACTCCGAGGCCAACTTCGGTGGCGGTGTGCACTGGTACTTTACCGACAACTTCAGCCTGCGCGGCGATGCCCGCTACCTGTTCGGCTTTGACGATGACACCAGCGATTTCACGGTTTCCATCGGTCTCTCTTATCGCCTCGGTGCCCCGCAAAAGCGCCGGGTAGCGGCAGCGCCTGAGCCGGCCCCCGAGCCTGAGCCCGAACCCGAGCCGCTGGACAGTGATGGCGATGGCGTGATCGACAATGAGGATGCCTGCCCGGGCACGCCGGCGGGCCGGCGCGTGGATGCCCGTGGCTGCGAGCCGCGTTTCGTGCGCGGTGAGTCAGTGGAGCTCAAGGTCAACTTCGGCTTTGACTCTGCCAATGTCGACACCAACTACCTGGATGACATCAAGCAGTTGGCGGATTTCATGAAGCGTCACCCGGACGTGTCCACGGTGATTGAAGCCCATACCGACAGCATGGGGCCCGAGGCATACAACCAGGGTCTTTCGCAGCGTCGTGCCGATGCGGTGATCGAGGTGCTGACCAGCCGCTACGGCATCGATGCCGCGCGACTGGAAGCGCAGGGCCTTGGCGAATCGCAGCCCATCGCCAACAACGAAACCGAGGCAGGCCGCGCGGCCAACCGGCGCGTGGTGGCCAGCATCGCCACCGAAGATCGCGTGGAGGAGTAAGCCTCGCCCACCCATCTCGCAGCGGCTCCCCCGGGGGCCGTCTGCGGGCTCCCTGTTTGCATTTCCAACACGGGTTCCCGCCCCCTACCGACACCTGTCACAGTCCTGCCAAGTGGCTTCTGCCGACTGTGACCAGGGTCACAGTCTGTTAATTCATGATTGGCGCCTGACTTCCCTCCCTGCCATCAATAGGGAAATTGGAGGACTTTGTCATGAGCTGGTCAGATGTTCTGAGCATTACCCCCTATCCGGGACTGTCGCTACTGCTACTGTTCCTGATCCTGTCACTGGTGGTGTATTTCAGCCGCAGTTCGCTGCGTGCGGGTTTCCTGCATGCCGGCAACGCCCTGTACCGCGCCTGCCGTATGGGCAGCGTGGCACTGAAGCACGCCGAGCAGGCCCTGCAGGCGCGCAATCGGGAAGTCCTGCTGGAGCAGGGCCGCCAGGCGGCAGAGCGCGCGGTAGAGCGTGAATTCGAGCGCATTGATCACACTGTGCGCAAGGAGCTGGGTGACTACCCGGCCCTGCACCGCCAGGTCAGCGAGGCCATTACTGCGATTGAGGACGACTACCAGCGCTCCCGTGAAGTACCGCCGACACCCCACGCCTGGGCCGAGGCGGTCGCCGCTATCGCACAAATACCCAAGGCAGAAGGCATGGTGACCACCATGCTGGAGAGCGTTCACCAGTCCATTCGGGATATGGAAGAGCGCGCCATCGACGAATACCGTAAGGACTCACGCGAACGCCACCGTCTGCTGA
Source organism: Cellvibrionales bacterium (assembly GCA_043513815.1). Classification (GTDB taxonomy): domain Bacteria; phylum Pseudomonadota; class Gammaproteobacteria; order Pseudomonadales; family Halieaceae; genus JANQIO01. Next base: position 945,808 of record CP121313.1, read on the forward strand.
GCCGGGCACGCACTCACTGGCAGGAGTTGGTGCGGCGGCTGGCCGGTGCGGAGACCCGCCTGCAGCGCCTGCTGGACCGCGCCAGTGCTATCGACAACCACATGAAGGACTACGCGGAAATTAATCAGGGTTCGGATGCCGCCCTGCGCCGATTGTCGTCGTCTTCGTTAACACAGTTTTTCATCTCCAGCTTCGTGCTGGCCATTGCCGTCGGCGGCGCCATCATCAACTTCAACCTGATCGCCCGGCCCATGGCGGAAATGGTGGGCGGGACCAGTACTATCGGCAGTATGCAGGTAGCGGATATCGCAGCCCTGGTGATTATCATGGTGGAGATTTCCATGGGCCTGTTCCTGATGGAATCGTTACGCATCACGCGCCTGTTTCCAGTGATCAGCGCCCTGGACGACCGCCTGCGGGTGCGTATGGTATGGATCTCGCTGGGCATACTGACCTCGCTGGCACTGGTCGAGGCCGGTCTGGCCTTCATGCGCGAGATTCTCGTGCAGGACGAACTCGCCACCGCAGCGATGCTGCGCGGTGATGAGCTGGCGGCCGGACCGCCGCCGTTCATGTGGATCACCACCGCCGCGCAGATGGGTATGGGCTTCATCCTGCCCTTCGCACTGACCTTCGTGGCCATACCGCTGGAAACGTTCATTCATTCGCTGCGCACTGTGCTGGGTATGCTTACGGTGGCGGCCATCCGGGTGCTGGCGACGACCCTGAGAATTTCTGGTTCATTGTTCCGCGGCATCGGGCCGTTCCTTGCCGAAGTCTGTGATGCGATTGCTTTCCTGCCCCTGTGGCTGGAAACTCGTTTCCGCAGTCTGCCGGCCAGTGAACAGGGTGATAAAAAGCAGGAAGACGGGGTAACGGGACTGTGGAAAAACTCCTTAGAGCAGCACTGATTGTCCTGATCGGCTTTGTGCCGCTGAGCTGTTCGGCGCCCGAAGGCCCGAACAACCGCGGTGTGTATATGCTGCTGGACACGTCCGGCACTTACACCGCGGAGTTGCAAAAAGCGCGGCAGATCATTGCCTACCTGCTGACCCAGCTCGATTCCGGGGACGCCTTCGCGGTGGCCCGCATCGATACGGGTAGTTTCAGCGAGAAAGACATAGTCGCCAAGATCACCTTCAGCGATCGCCCCAGCACCGCCAACCAGGAGAAGCGCGCGTTCCTGGACAAGATCGACGAGTTTATCGAGGGGACCCGCTCCGCCGCCTACACCGATATTTCCGGCGGCCTGCTGCAGGCGGACGAGTACCTCACCGAGCACGAGGTGGGTGAGAAGACCATCCTGATCTTTTCGGACATGCAGGAAGAGCTTCCGGCCGGCTACAACCGTGACATCAAGTTGTCCTTCGATGATGTCGAAGTCGTGGCGGTCAACGTGACCAAATTGCGTACCGATAACGTCGACCCGCGTGAATACCTCGACCGGCTGGCCCTCTGGCGGCAGAAGGTCGAGGCGGGCGGCGGCCAGTGGCGGGTCATCAACGACCTCGATCGGCTCGGCAAGCTGCTGTCAGAACGCGGTTAGTTTTTAGAATCAGCCGATTCCCATCGATGCCTTGTTGTTCGTTCCCTATTGAGGCATATGCCTTGCCGCCTACTCAATGTGGACAGAGCTTGTGCGCTTTTGCGAAGGCAAAAGCATGTAAGGTCTGCTGGAGCCAAATGGGGTCTGTCTAGCCTAGAGAGAAGACGTCAGCGTCAGGTAGCAGCGGGAATTTGCTGCGGTAAGTCTCCAGCGGTTCACGTTCCAGGGTGGCAGTAAACACCCCGGCACGGTCCTCACAATCCAGCAGCAGCTTGCCGTCCGCCGCATAGGCCAGGCTGTCGCCCACATAGTCCAGGCCGTAGCCGTCCCTGCCGATCCGATTGAGTCCCACACAGCAGGCCTGATTCTCGATCGCCCGCGCCAGCAAGAGGGCGCGCCAGTGGTGGCTGCGCTTGGCGGGCCAGTTGGCGACGACCGCCAGCAGGTCGTAGTGGCCCGAATCACCTGCGGGTCGATTGCGCATCCACACCGGGAAACGCAGGTCGTAGCAGACCATGGGACAGATACGCCAGCCACGCCACTCCACCACCAGGCGCTGGTCGCCGGCGCTGTAGTGTTCGTTCTCGGTCGACATGGTGAACAGGTGATGCTTGTCATAGCGCTGGATGCTGCCATCAGGGGTGACAAACAGCAGCCGGTTATAAATGGCTTCGCCATCTCGCACCGGCAGTGAGCCCATTACTGCGGCATCATGTTCCCGGGCCAATGCTTGCAGCCAGGCTGAGGTCTCCCCGGCCACTGGCTCTGCCAGCGCCTCGGCGTTCATGGAGAAGCCGGTGCTGAACATTTCCGGCAGCATGACCAGGTCGGTCTCCCGCGGTAGATCCTCCAGGGCGCGTTCAAAGTGTTCGCGGTTGGCGCCAGGTTCCTCCCAGACCAGTTCGCTCTGTACCATGGCGAGATGCAGGTCGCTCATTGCATTCGGTTCCTGTTGTCGAAAGCCAGCATCAGATGTCGCTCAGTATTTCACCTGCCTGCGCCAGTACCGCGTCGGTCTTGGCAAAGCAGAAGCGCAGGTAGCGGCCCGCCAGCGGTTGCTCGCAAAAGACGGACACCGGGATCGAGGCAATACCGTGTTCCCGGGTCAGCCGCTCCGCCAGCTCGCGGTCGTGCTCATCGCTGATGGTACTGTAGTCCAGTAGCTGGAAGTAGGTGCCCTGGCTCGGGGTAAACGCAAAGCGTGAATCGGCCAGGCCGGCGCAGAACAGGTCGCGTTTGGCCTGGTAGAAGTTTGCCAGGCTGGCGGCGAAGTCCGGCTCCTGGGCCATGAAATCCGCCAGTGCCAGTTGCACCGGCGTCACCGCTACAAAAGCCACGAACTGGTGCACCTTCCTGAGTTCCACCGTCAGCGCCGGCGGCGCCACACAGTAGCCCGTTTTCCAACCAGTAATGTGAAAGGTCTTGCCGAAGGAAAACGCCGCAAAGCTGCGTGCGCGCAGCCCCGGGTATTGCAACACCGAGCAGTGACGCTCGCCATCAAATACCAGGTGTTCGTAGACCTCATCGCTCACGACCAGCAGGTCATGAGCATCCACCAGCGCTTCCAGTTGCCGCAGATCACTGTCGCGCAGGATGGATCCAGTGGGGTTGTGGGGAGAATTGATAATGATCAGGCGAGTGCGCCTATTGATGGCCGCCTCGACCCGCTCCCAGTCGATCCCGAAGCCAGGCGGGGTCAGCGGAATATGACGGGTGACGCCGCCGGACAGGCTGATGGCCGGTTCGTAGCTGTCGTAGGCCGGGTCAAAGACGATGGCCTCATCCCCCGGACGGATACAGGCGGTGATCGCACAGTAGATCGCTTCGGTAGCGCCGGGCACCACCGTGATTTCCGACTCCGGGCTGGCTTCGACGCCGTAGTAGCGCGACAGCTTGGCGGCTATCTGTTCCCGCAACGGCAGGGCGCCGGCCATGGGGGCGTACTGGTTGTGTCCCGCCATGACGTGTCGGCCCAGGGCCTCGCGCAGGGCCTGGGGCCCGTCGTAGTCCGGGAAGCCCTGGGACAGGTTCAGGGCTTCGAATTCATTGGCCAGCGCCGACATCACCGTGAAGATGGTGGTGCCCACGTCCGGCAGTTTGCTTTCGGGTGTTGCGACCTGTCTGTTCATGTACGGCAGTATAGCGGTCCTTGATTCGACGCAGCATTCCTGTTGATCGGGGCTTCGTCCCTGGCGCCTGCCGGTATCCTGACCACCCGGCTAGAGCTGTGTTTCCAGCGGCAACTCGGTGCTGTTCTTGATTTCGGTGACGGCCATGTGGGAATGCAGTTCCCGGATCGATTCGTTGGTGGTCAGGGTGTTGCGCACAAAGTCCTCGTAGTGAGCGATGTCCCGGGCCACGACCTTGAGCATGTAGTCCCAGATACCCGCCATGGTGTAGCACTCCATGACTTCTGGGAAACGTACGATGTCGCGTTCGAAGGCCTCCAGATTCTGGCGCCCGTTGGCGGTAAGGCTGACCGTGGCGAAGACCACCACGTCCATGCCCAGTGCGCGGCGGTCCAGCAGTGCCACGCGCTTCTTGATCAGGCCTGCCTGTTCAATGCGATTGATGCGTCGCCAGCAGGGTGATTGGGACAAGTTGAGGTGATCGGCAATGGCGCTGGTGCTGAGGCTGGAGTCCCGCTGCAGCATCTGCAGTATGTCGATATCTGTGGTCTGCAAATCCATGAGAATAAAAATACCTCTATATGGGCTATTAGAGGATAGATTATACCCCTATCTGCCAAGGGGGCGGAAAGTTGAAATAACTATGCAGCGGATTTTGGGTATTATTGCCGGGTTATAAAAAGGCTAATTCCTGAGGTTCGCCCTATGGCAGCACACACTCCGGTTCTCAATCAGGTTTCTCTCGACGACAAGTATGCGCTCGACACCACGCGCGCCTACATGACGGGCATCGAGGCGCTGGTTCGACTGCCAATGCTGCAGCATCAGCGTGACCTCAGCCGGGGGCTCAATACCGCGGCATTCATTTCCGGTTATCGCGGTTCTCCGGTGGGTGGTGTCGACCAGGCCATGTGGAAAGCCAAGTCCTATCTCGCACAACACAACATACACTTCCACCCGGGCGTGAACGAAGATCTGGCGGCCACCTCGGTGTGGGGCAGTCAGCAGACCAACATATTTGAAGGCGCCAAATACGACGGCGTATTCGGCATGTGGTATGGCAAAGGCCCAGGCGTTGATCGCAGTATGGATGTCATCAAGCATGCCAACGCCTTTGGTACCTCACGCTACGGGGGTGTCTTGGCGGTCGCTGGCGACGATCACGCCTGCAAGTCCTCGACCTTGCCACACCAGTCCGAGCATATGTTCATCGGTGCCTCCATCCCGGTGCTGAACCCGGCCAATGTGCAGGAAGTATTGGACCTGGGTATCTACGGCTGGGAGCTTTCCCGCTACAGCGGTTGCTGGGTCGGTTTCAAGGCGATCACAGAGAATATGGATTCCGCCATTTCCGCGGATATCGACCCGGCGCGCATCAATATTGTGATCCCGGAGGATTTCCAGCTGCCCCCGGACGGGGTACATGCGCGTTGGCCCGACAAGCCCCTGGAGCAGGAGCTCAGGCTCAACAAGTATAAAATTTACGCGGCTCGCGCCTTTGCACGTGCCAATAGCCTGAACCGCATTGTGGTCGACAGCCCCAATCCGCGCTTCGGCATCATCACCACGGGCAAGGCCTACCTCGACGTCATGCAGGCCCTGGAAGACCTGCACATCGATGACAACCTGGCTGCACAGATCGGCCTGCGGGTCTACAAGGTCGGCATGAGCTGGCCGCTGGAGCCCCTTACCACTCATGAATTTGCTGAAGGCCTGGAAGAAATTCTTGTGGTCGAGGAAAAGCGCTCCATTATCGAGGATCAACTTACCGGTCAGCTCTACAACTACCCCACCGCCAGACGGCCGCGGGTAATCGGTGAGTTTGACGAAGAGGGCCACGATCTGCTGCCCAACCTGGGTGAGCTGACCCCTGCGATGGTGGCGCGCGCGATTGCCGGTCGTATCCAGCGTTTTTATGAATCCGACCACATCACGGCTCGGCTCGAGTTCCTGGCGCGCAAGGAGCAATCACTTGCCAAACCCCGCGCCATCGCCGAGCGCGTGCCTCACTTCTGTTCCGGCTGCCCGCACAACACGTCGACGCGGGTTCCCGAAGGCAGTCGCGCCATGGGCGGTATCGGCTGTCACTACATGGCCACCTGGATGCCCGATCGCCAGACCGACACCTTCTCGCAGATGGGTGGTGAGGGCGCGGCCTGGATCGGCATGGCGCCGTTCACGGAAACCAAGCACGTGTTCCAGAATCTCGGTGACGGGACCTATTTCCACTCCGGCATCCTGGCCATCCGCGCAGCCCAGGCCGCCAGGGTGAACATCACCTACAAGATTCTCTACAACGATGCGGTAGCAATGACCGGCGGCCAGCCCATAGACGGCCAGCTCAGCGTTGAAGACCTGGTGCATCAGCTGCGCGGCGAAGGCATTGCCCGCATCGCCCTGGTCAGCGACGAGCCTGGCACCTGGCAGGGTCGCTTCAACGCGATCCCCGGCTACAGCCTGCATCATCGCGACGAGATGGACGCGCTGATGCGAGAGCTGCGTGAGTTTGAGGGTGTCTCTGTCATCGTTTACGTGCAGACATGTGCGGCGGAAAAACGGCGTCGTCGCAAGAAAGGCCTGATGGAGGATCCCGCCAAGCGCGCTTTCATCAACCACGCGGTCTGTGAAGGCTGTGGCGACTGCAGCAAGGCCTCCAACTGCCTGTCGGTGATACCGAAGGAGACTGAACTGGGCCGCAAGCGCCAGATCGACCAGAGCGCCTGCAACAAGGACTTCAGTTGCGTGAAGGGCTTCTGCCCAAGCTTCGTCACGGTACACGGCGGCGAACTGGTCAAGAAGCGCGGTGGCAACGGTGGTGACGGCACGGTTTTTGATCCGCTGCCGGAGCCGGTGCTGCCGTCCCTGGAAGAACCCTGGAGTGCGGTCGTGACCGGCGTCGGTGGCACCGGCGTGTTGACGGTCACTGCTCTGGTGGCCATGGCGGCGCATGTGGAAGGCAAGGGCTGCGCCACGCTCAACCAGACCGGCCTGGCACAAAAGTTCGGCGCGGTGGTCAGTCACGTGCGGGTGGCCGAAAACCAGGAGGACATCAAGGCGGTACGCATTCCCGCCGGTGAGGCCAATCTACTGGTGGGCTGTGACCTCGCAGTGGCGGCGTCCAACGAGAGTCTCGCCAAGGTCGATATCGAGCGTTCCAGCGCCGTGGTCAACAATGCTGAAGTACCGACCGCGTCCTTTGTGCTGGACCCGGATGCCAAATTCCACACCGGCGCCATGGAGCAGACCATTCGCGAAGAAGTGGGTGAGGACTCGAGTTTCTTTATCAACTCATCGGCGGTGGCCACCGAGCTGCTGGGAGATTCCATCGCCAGCAACCTGTTCCTGCTGGGCTATGCCTATCAGCAGGGCCTTGTCCCGGTGAGTTGGCAGGCCCTGGAGCGTGCCATCGAACTCAACGGTGTGGCCATCGACTTCAACAAGCAAGCCTTTCTGTGGGGTCGCCGCGCGGCACACCAGCCGGAGCGCGTGATGGCGCTGGTAGAAAAGGCGCTGGTAAAGCCGAAGACACTGAGCCTGGAAGAATTGATCAGTGATCGCAGCGACCGCCTGGTAGCCTACCAGGATGTCAGGTATGCCGAGCGATTCAACGCCGCCGTAAATCGCGTACGCGAGCAGGACAACGACGAAACGAAACAGTTGACCCGCGCCGTCGCCAAGAGCCTTTACAAGTTGATGGCTTACAAGGACGAATATGAAGTTGCGCGCTTGTATAGCGACGGTGAATTCATCGAGCGTCTCAAGAGCCAGTTCAGCGGTGATTTCAGCCTCAAGTTTCACCTGGCGCCGCCGCTTCTGTCGAAGAAGGATCCGGGCACCGGACGCCTCATCAAGCGCGAGTTTCCCGGCTGGACCCTGCACCTGTTCGGTGTACTGGCGAAGTTCAAGTTCCTGCGCGGTTCACCCCTGGATATTTTCGGCATGACCGCCGAGCGCCGCCAGGAGCGGCAGGATATTGTCGATTTCGAAGCGCAGATTGACGAGATTCTGAAGGGCCTCAACAGCGACAACTATGCGCTGGCGGTCCAGCTCGCGGAGCTGCCTCTGCAACTGCGGGGCTTTGGGCACGTGAAGGACCAGAATCGTGAAAAGCTGGCGCTGCAGCGCCGGCAATTACTCGAACAGTACCACGGCGAGAATGTGGTCAAGTTCGTTGAGAAAGTAGCCTAGTACAGGACCCCGACCATGAGTGTATTTAACAACCCCGCATTTGATCACCACGAAAAAGTTGCCTTCGGCGCCGACCAGGCCAGCGGGCTTCGCGCAATCATCGCGGTCCACGACACGCGGCTGGGGTCAGCCGTCGGTGGCTGCCGTATGTATCCCTATGCCAACGACGACGATGCTCTGTATGACGTTTTGAGGCTGTCGCGCGGTATGACCTACAAATCAGCTCTCGCGGGGCTGCCTCTGGGCGGCGGCAAGTCGGTGATTATCGGCAACCCCCACAGTGACAAGACTCCGGCCCTGCTGCACGCGATGGGCGAGTTTGTCGACAGCCTCGGCGGCCTGTATTCGGCCGCCGAGGATTCCGGTACTGGTGTGGAAGATATTCGTATCATGGGGGAGCGCACGGTTCACGTCAGCGGCCTGCAGGATGGCGCCGAGCACGGCGGCGATCCTTCACCCACCACAGCCTACGGCGTGTACCTGGGTATCCGCACCGCGGTGCAGCACCGGCTGGGTACCGACTCCATGCGCGGTTTGCGTGTTGCAATTCAGGGGCTGGGCAATGTGGGTTTTCATCTGGCGGGGCGACTGGTCGCCGACGGTGCTACGGTTTACGGCGCCGACGTCAACGAGGCCAACCTGCGACGCGCCCGCGATCAGCACGGCGTGCAGATTGTGTCTGTCGAAGACATCCTCACTCTGGAGGCCGACGTGTTCGCGCCCTGTGCCATGGGCGCGGTGTTGAACCGCGACACCATTGAGGGCCTGCGAGTGGGTATCGTTGCGGGTGCCGCCAATAACCAGTTGGCAGATGAACAGCAGGCCGATCATCTGTGGGATCGTGGAATTCTCTACTGCCCCGATTTCCTGATCAACGCCGGCGGCATCATCGACGTCTACCATCAGCGCAGCGGCAGCGAAGCTGGCGTGATGCAAGAGCATGTGGAGCGCATCGAAGCCAACCTTCAGGAAATTCTGTTCCGTTCTGACCGCGCAGGCCGGTCACCGCACCTGTTGGCCGAAGATCTGGCCGAGGAATACCTCGCCGCAGCCGCCAGCGTGGAGCCATCCCGAATCGCTGCTTATTAGCCCGCATCGTTCACGGGCAGGGTCGCCCGCGAGCATCGGGTCAGGGGAGTAGCCAGGCCCTGGCCTCGTCGAGTTCGCGGAACACCGCGAACTCGGTCTCGTCACTTTCCCGAAACACTTTGAAGATGCGGCTGATACCGTAAGTGATGTTACCCGGTGCAACCACGGCGATTTTTCTGGGCTGGTTTTCATAGCTGCGGGCAATGTCGGCGCCGTCACGCACCTCGGCGGTACTCAGAAGGATTTCCGCCTGCTGCATCACGTACATGCGCAGCGCCGAGTCTTCCATTTTTCCCAGTTCATCCATTAGCGCCACCATATCTTCCCGATCCGGGCTGCGCAGAAACTCGACGCGCACGATTCCGTCTTCTCGGGTGATCATGTAGACGGGACTGTTCGCCATCAGTTCGTGGTCACGTACTTGAGAATGTCGACCACCTCGTCAGGGGTCTGGGCCCAGGCCATGGCGGCGGCGTCTACTTCCTTGAGCGGGTGTACGATTGTTTCGTCGTGCAGGGTGATGTAAGGCTTGCCCAGCGCCGCCAGGTAGCCAGCATCAAAGGCCGCATTCCATTGCTTGTACTGCTCGCCAAACCGCACCACGGCGATATCGCATTGCTGGATCAGATGGCGGGTGCGGATGCTGTTGATCTTGGATGATTTGTGATCGCGCCAGAAGCCCTCACTGGCTGGTGCCAGGCCGTCGCCGGCGGCATCACTTGCGGCATGGTCGGTCACGGCGGAGCTGAAGCTGACGGGCAAATTAGCGGCGCGCGCGCCGCTCTCGATCTGCTCTCGCCAGTCGGTATGAATTTCCCCGGAGAGGTAGATAGTCCAGTGCACGTGCCGCTCCTTTTGCTTGGTTTTAGTATAGGGAAAACTCACCCGCTTGGGTGATTGAATTTTTCCACTGCTAACAGATAGCAGCGGCTTACTGGAATTCCAGGCCGCCAGCTTGTTCCGGCCGGTTCGCCTGCCCGGGGAGCCTAGGCGATCTCGCCGGGCGCAAGGCCCAGGTATTTGCGCAGCTTGTAGACGCCCAGATAGAACGGGCCGGTGTCGAGCAGAGCGATGCAGAACTTGAAGATGTAATTGGAAAACATCAATGTGAGCAATGCTTGCGTGGTCATATCCCCAGCCAGGTAGACCGCGCCAAAGGTGACCAGCACCACCATGAAGGAGTCCACCAGTTGGCTGATCATGGTACTGAAGTTGTTGCGCACCCACAGGTACTTGCCGCGGGTAACGCGCTTCCAGAAATGAAAGAGTTGCACGTCGCAATACTGGGCGGCGATGTAGGCCATCATCGAGGCGAACACGGCGCCTGATGTCGTCGCATAAATGAGCTGGTACAGTTCAACCTGCTGTTCGACCAAAGTTCCATTGGGCAGGCTTACCGGCGCCGCCAGTTGTATCAGCTGCCATGGAGGCAGGGACTCCGGCCCCACCGGAGGCAGCAGGTTGCCGATGTAGATAAACGCGAGAATGAAAAAGTTCAGCCCCAGTCCCAGGGTCACCATAAAGTTGGCGCGGCGCTTGCCGTACAGCTCGCAGATCAGGTCGGTGCAGAGAAAGGTGATGGGGTAGGGCAGTACGCCCACCGCCAGCTGCATCGGTCCCAGCTGTACAAAGCGCGTGATGCCGAGGATGTTGAGCATAGTCATCGCGCAGATGAAGATTCCCGCCAGTACCAGGAATACGCGCTCCTTGCGCTCGGCCTGCAGGACCGGATCGATGACGGAGGGCGTGGCGGCCGTCGTCATGTTCAGCTTTCTCGCTGGCCCAGGTGGGCGTGCAGCATGGAACCGTTGATCACCGGATTGTGGTGTGCCCACTCGATGAGGCTGGCGATTTCATCGGGCTCGATGAGGCGGTTGAAGCTGTTGAGCCCGGCAATACTGTCGATCACCGTCTGGTCATTGCCCAGGTGGGTGCGCAGCATTTCTGTGTCGGTGAATCCCGGGCAGATGCAGGCCGTGTGTACGCCGCTGCCCATCAGGTCCTGGCAGGTGGCTTTCATCATGCCGGCCACAGCGTGTTTGGAAATCACGTAGCTGAAAGAGCCGCCGACGGCTTTCTCCGAGAGCGTGGAGCCGATGTACAGCACGCTGGATCCGGCCGGCAGTCGCGGCAGCAGGGCGCGGTTCAGGGTGTTGGCGGCGATTACGTTGGTTTGCAGGGCTGCCTGCAGGTGCGCGTCGGAACAGTCGGTGGCGCTGTCCTTGAGCATCTGGCAGGCATTGTGCACCAGCGCCACCTCGGCGGATTGTTCAACGGCGGGGGTCAGGACGGCGATGGCGGCAGCAATGGCGTCACTGTCACTGAGGTCGCAGGCAATATTCTCGACGCCCTCGACCGGGCAGGGACGCCGCGACAGGTTGTACACCTTGAATCCTCCGGCTATAAAACGTGCTGCGGCGGCGGTGCCGATGCCGACGCTGGCGCCGGTGATGATGGCGGTTTTCATGTTCAGACGGTGTCCTTGTGATTATCGGGCGGCTGTGGCCTTGCGGGCGGTGAACCTGTCCTGGTATTCCTCTCGCAGTCGGTTCTTCTGCACCTTGCCCATCGTATTACGTGGCAACTCGGCCCGCTGGATGTATGCCTTGGGTTGCTTGAAGCGTGCCAGTTGTGGTGCCAGTGCGGCTTCCATCGCCTCGTCGTTGGGGCCGGGATCCTTGTCAGCGACCCATACGGCGACCACTGCCTCACCGAAGTCGGGGTGGGGCACGCCGATCACCGCCGACTCGCGGACGCCATCAATGTCGTCCAGGCACAACTCAACTTCCCTGGGGTAAACGTTCAGCCCGCCGCTGATAATCAGGTCCTTTTCACGCCCTGCCAGCCACAGCCGACCGTCGGCATCTAGCCGCCCGAGGTCGCCGGTGATAAAAAAGCCGTCCTCGCGAAACTCCGCGGCGGATTTTTCCGGCATTTCCCAGTAGCCGCTGAAAACGTTGGGGCCGCGTGCTTCTACCACGCCGATCTCACCGGTCGGCAGGGGCTCGCCCTGCGGACTGCAAACGCGAATCTCCACGTCTGGCAGCGCATAGCCGACACTGCCCGCCAGGCGCTCGCCGTCCAGCGGGTTGGACGTCAGCATGCCGGTCTCCGACATGCCGTAGCGCTCGAGTATGCGCTGTCCGGTGCGCGCCTCGAAAGCCTCAAAGGTCTGTTCATTGAGTGGCGCGGATCCCGAGATGAACAGGCGCATCCGGGCACAGAGGTCGCGATTGAAATCGTCTCTGTCCAGCAGTCGCGAGTAGAACGTCGGGACGCCCATCATTACGGTGGCCGCCGGCAAGTGCGCGAGCACGCTTTCCGCCTCAAAGCGCTCAAGGAACAGAATGCGCGAGCCGTTGAGCAGCGCTGTATTCAGCGCAACGAAGAGGCCGTGTACGTGGTAGATGGGCAGGGCATGTAACAGTACGTCGCCATCTTCAAAACCCCACAGCCGGTGCAGGGTAACGGCATTGCTGCGAAGATTCTCGTGACTGAGTATGGCGCCCTTGGAGCGGCCGGTGGTGCCCGAGGTGTAAACAATGGCGGCCGGGCTGTCGGCGTCTACGTCGGCGATGCCCTCAAGAGCATCTACCCGGCTGCTCTCGAGACACAGCTTGCGTAGCCCCGTATCGTCTATTTCCAGCGCCGGTTTCGAGTCCTCGCGGAAGTAATCGAGTTCGACCGAAGTGTAGGCCGTGTTGAGCGGTACCAGCACAAGCCCCGCCCGCAGGCAGGCCAGGTAGAGGGCGACGGCCTCGGGACTCTTGTCTACCTTGACCAGCACACGGTCGCCACCGGCGGCCTCTTGCAGCAGTACCCGCGCCATGCGCGCTGACAGAGTGTCCAGCTCACCGTAGCTCCAGGCGGTGCCGTCCGTTAGCTGCAGACAACACTGCTCCAGCTGATCCGCATAGCCCGCGGACAGCGTAAGGAAGAGGTTCTCGTTCATTGCGCCACTTTACCACAGGCCACTGCGGTCGACAGGCCATGACAACCCACTCGCGTCGTTTGACCGCTGCTGTCCACTATGGATTACTAGCGTCAGCGCAAGACTCCGGATTCCCATGGAAAGACTCACGACGATTTACATCGACAAGGAAAGCCACAAGTTTTCCGCGGCCCACTTTACGGTGTTCTCCGCCACCGAGCGCGAGCGTCTGCACGGGCACAATTTCAGCGTGTCTGCGCGTATCGTGGCACCGGTAGACCACAACGGCCTTACCGGTGATTACGCGGTCTACAAAAACCAGATCCGCAGGCTCTGCGATACCCTTGATGAGTACACCCTGATCCCTTCGCAGTCACCGTTCCTGACAGTGGAAGAAGACGGCGACTACTACCGGGTTACCCACGATAGCGACACCCTGGTGCTGCTCAAGGCTGACACGCTGGTGATCCCGGTGCGTAACACTACCGTGGAAGACCTGTCTCACTACCTGCTGGAAACCCTGGTGGAGGACAAGCCGTTCCTGGAAGCCCAGGACATCCGCGAAATCGAGGTGATGGTGTCCTCTGGTCCGGGCCAGACCGGCTCCAGTTTTTACAAGGTCAAATAAGCATTGAAGCTGGCGCTGGAGGATCGGCTCGACATTCACGAGTTGATTGCACTCTACGGGCACCTGATCGATGCGCGCAGCTTTGACCGCCTGGGGGAGATCTTTACCGAGGACGCGGTCTTCGATCTCGCTGGCTTTGACGGTTCCTGTTTTGAAGGCCTTGCAGACATTACTCGAATGATGGAAGCGAGTCAGCAGCATCCACTGGCCCACCACGCCACCAACGTTGTGATCCAGCCGGGTGCAGTCGTGCGAGTACTGTCCAAGGGGCTCGGCGTCGGCCACGGCGGCCGGGTCGGCAGTGTCGTCTACCGCGACACCCTGCGCCGCACCGACCAGGGCTGGCGGATATGCCGTCGCGACTGCGAGTTGCGGCGCGGCGCCGGGTAAGCCCGGCGCGCTTTACTCGCTCAGCAGCCCCTCGAGAAGCGCATCGTGCTCACCCAGTCTGGGCGGCGCGCTGCGGTATTCCACCGGTGTGCGTGACAGCTTGATGGGGCAGCCAGCAACCTCGAGGTCGGGGTTTTCAGGGTGCGGAAGTTTGACGCGCATGCCGCGCGCCAGCACCTGCGGATCGGCAAATACCTCCTCCACGTTGTTGATCGGCCCTGCCGGCACTCCGGCTGCTTCCAGCGCGACCAGCCAGTCATCGCGCCGGCGCCTCAGCATTTGTGCTTCCAGCATGGGTACCAGGACGGCGCGGTTTTTGACCCGCGCCTGGTTGCTCGCAAAACGCTCATCGCTTGCCAGTTCCCCAAGGCCGAGGGTGTCCATGAAGCTGCAGAACTGCCGGTCGTTGCCCACCGCCACGATGCAGTGCCCGTCCGCCGTCGCAAAGGCCTGGTAGGGCACGATATTGGGATGGGCATTGCCCAGTCGGCCGGGCACCTGCCCCCCCACCAGGAAGTTGCTGGCCTGGTTCGCCAGGGTGGCTGCCGTGACGTCCAGCAGCGCCAGGTCCACGTGCTGTCCCTGTCCGGATTGCTCACGCTCGCTCAGCGCCGACAGAATACCGATGGTGGCATACAGGCCAGTCATGATGTCTGACAGTGCGACTCCCACTTTTTGTGGCTCGCCATCCTGGGGGCCAGTAACACTCATCAGACCGCCCATGGCCTGGATCAGGAAGTCATAGCCCGGCCGTGTGGCATAGGGTCCGGTCTGGCCGAACCCGGTGATGGAGCAGTACACCAGTCGCGGGTTGTCTGCCGCGAGGCTGGCATAGTCCAGGCCATATTTGGCCAGTCCGCCGACCTTGAAGTTTTCCACCAGCACATCGGACTCGCTGGCCAGTGCGCGAATCTGGCGTTGACCTTCCGGTGTGCGGAAGTCGATGCGCACCGAGCGCTTGCCGCGATTGGTGCAGAGAAAGTAGGCGGATTCGTCGGTGGGCTGCCCGCTGCTGTCTTCCAGCCAGGGCGGACCCCAACGTCGGGTGTCGTCGCCGTCGGGGCTTTCCACCTTGGTCACGTCCGCACCGAGGTCGGCCAGGGTCTGGGTGGCCCAGGGTCCGGCCAGCACCCGCGACAGGTCCAGCACCCGGAGGTGAGAGAGAGCGCCCATCAGAAGGCGGGAATGTCGGTCTGGGTGCGACCCAGGATCAGCGCATGAATATCGTGTGTGCCCTCGTAGGTGTTCACGACCTCCAGGTTTACCATGTGGCGCATTACCGGGTATTCATCGGAAATGCCGTTGCCGCCCAGCATGTCGCGAGACTGGCGGGCGACATCCAGCGCCTTGCCGCAGCTATTACGCTTGATCAGAGAAATCAGTTCCGGCGAGATATCGCCGCTGTCCATCATCTGTCCGGCACGCAGGCAGGCCTGCAGGCCGATACTGATCTCGGTCTGCATGTCCGCCAGCTTCAGCTGGATGAGCTGGTTGGCCGCCAGCGGCCTGCCAAACTGCTGGCGCTCCAGGGTGTAGCTGCGTGCACTGTGCCAGCAGGCCTCCGCCGCACCGAGTGCGCCCCAGGCAATGCCGTAGCGGGCATTGTTCAGGCAGCCAAAGGGACCCTTGAGTCCCTCGACGTTGGGTAACAGGGCGTCTTCGCCTACCCGGACGCCGTCCATGACGATCTCGCCGGTGATGCTCGCTCGCAGTGCCAGCTTGCCTTCGATCTTGGGTGCGGAGAGACCGGGCATGCCCTTTTCCAGGACGAAGCCGCGGATGCGTTCGTCATCGGTCTTGGCCCAGACCACAAATACATCGGCAATGGGGCTATTGGAAATCCACATCTTGGCGCCGCTCAGTTCGTAGCCGCCGTCGACGCTGCGGGCGCGGGTGGCCATGCCGCCCGGGTCTGAGCCGTGGTCAGGCTCGGTCAGCCCAAAGCAGCCGATCCACTCGCCGCTGGCCAGCTTCGGCAGGTATTTCTGCTTCTGTTCTTCACTGCCGTAGGCATAGATCGGGTACATCACCAGCGACGACTGCACGCTCATCATCGAACGGTAGCCGGAGTCGACGCGCTCGATCTCCCGTGCGATCAGGCCGTAGCTGATGTAGTCCACGCCAGGGCAGCCATAGCCTTCGATGGTGGGCCCGAGCAGCCCCAGGGCGCCCATTTCAGAAAAGATGGCCGGGTCGGTGGACTCGGCGCGGAAAGCGGCCTGTACGCGCGGTGCCAGCTGGTCCTGGGCATAGTGGCGGGCGGCGTCTCGCACCATGCGCTGCTCTTCGCTGAGTTGCTGCTCCAGCAGGAAGGGATCCTGCCAGTCGATTTTCTGCCATTTGCGAGCGGCCATGCCCGTTCTCCGTGAGCCCATAAAGGGGTGCCATGGTAGTGGTCGATGATAAATAAATAAAATATATTTAAAATATTAAATGTATAGTCAATAGATATGTTAGATCTTCGCAAGCTGGAAATATTCGCCGCCGCCGCCCGTCTGGAAAGCATCAGCCAGGCGGCGGCTGAGCTGCATATGGCACAGCCCGCGGTCAGCATTGCCATCGCGCGCCTTGAACAGGAACTGGGTGTGATGCTGTTTGAGCGCGGCGGCCGTCGCGTGCGCCTCACGGCGGAGGGTCGGCGCCTGCAGGAAGACACGCGCGCACTGCTGGAGCACGCCGTCGAAGTCGAGGACTCGGCGCGCCGCCTGAACCGCCTTGAGAGCGGGGAATTGCACCTGGGTTGTCCGGCCATGCTCGCCACTTATTACCTGCCCAGGCTGCTGGGAGATTTCCTCGCCCAGCACCCGGGTTTGCGTGCCTCGATCACCCAGGCGGGTACCGGCGACGTGGAGCGCCTGTTGCTGGATGAGCAGCTCGAAGCCGGCGTCATCACCGTGCAGGACGACAGTGCCGATGTGGGCCTGGAGTTGCGCCGCCTGCTCCGGGAACGGGTGGTGGTGCTGGTGGCCAGAGATCATCCCTGGGCAAGGCGGCGCTACCTCAATATCGCCAACCTGGCCGATGCGCCCCTGGTGCTCTATGAGCAGGGGTACTTCATCCGCCAGCGTTTCGACAGCCTGTGCGGCGAGCACGGCGTCAGCCCCGAAGTGCGCATGCAGACCAATTTCCTGCCGCTCATTATCGACATGGTGCGGCGCGGCGTGGGTGCCGGTATCGGCCTGCAGATGATGGCGCAGGCAGAGTCTGACCTGGTCGGGATACCGTTGCGGCCCACCATAGAACTGGAGCTGGCGCTGGCCAAGCGTCGCGGCCGGCGCATTGCCGTTGCCAACCAGGCGTTTATGGACTGGTTGGCGGCTTCCTGAGACTATGGGAGTCCACGCAGGGACGGGTCGGCGATGCTGGATAAAAGCCCAGGCGATATTAAAGCGGTCAAGCGCCAGCTGTTGACGCTGAAAACCCTGTTCATTCCCCTGCTGACCCACCCCCGCATTGCCCAGGCGATCAAGTACTCGGTCTATGCGGGACTGGCCATCAATACCGGCTTCTACCTGCTGGATGACTACGGCGCCATGCTCGCCACGCTGCCCGAAGATGCCTCCCTCGGAGAGCTGCTGACCACCTTCGCTACCAGTATCGACATGTTTGCCTGGCTGGGGCTGATAGCGCTGTTCGAGCTGGAAACCTTCGCGCTGCCCGACGAGGCATTCACGCAGCGCATTACCCATTTGCTGCGGGTCGGTCGGGCACTGTGCTACCTGTCCATTGTCTACGCCGCCTATGGCTATACCGTGGAGGCCATGGACACCCACCTCGTCACACTGGTGGCCGGGGTCAATGACCTGTGCCAGGTGGCCGGCCAGGGCGCCGCGCTGCAGGTGGATGTTATTCACTACGTGGAGATAGTGGCCGCAAACTGCGGCAATCTGTCTGCGGACACCCGCTTCTACCAGCTCGATGGTGAAGTCGCTCTGGTCCCGGAGTCTATGCTGTCGCATATCCGCCTCATGGGCTGGCTCGACATCAGCAATGCCTACTTCTGGATACTGGTGGTGGCGCTGATCGAAGTGGAAGTCTGGCTGCAGACTGCAGATCGCTTCGCCAGCACCCGGCTTCAGGTCGTGCGCTCGATCAAGACCCTCTGCTACCTGGTGTTGATCGGCAACGGCGTGATCTGGGGCCTGCATGACTATTATCTTTATGCCTGGGATGCCTTCCTGTGGATCTTCGGCTTCTGGGCCATTGAGTTCAATCTGGCCTATTGGGAGCGGGAGCGCATGCAGGAGCTGTCCGCAGCACAAACCGGGGTGGTCAGCGCGTCCGATTGACGCCACCGCCGGAGACGCCTAAGGTGCGGCCTATGAAGATTGACGTACCACTGAGGGACCTCGGCGAGGTCGCTTCAGAGAACCTGCGCGAAGTTGTTCTGGGGCTGGAAGATGGCGCCTGGGCCGACCAGCAGCTGCGCCAGAAAAAGTACGAGGTGCACCGCCAGACCGAGTCTCTGGTGATGATATTCACCGACGGCTCCGGCTGGCCGGAAATCGAGGTGACCCGGGAGTCAGGCTGGGACTGGCTGGCAGACGCGGCACTGCCGCTGATGAACCAGTTGATTGCCCGGCACTATGCCCCTGGCGGCACTATAATCCGCGCCATGGCGGCACGCATGGCCCCGGGGGCAATTATCAGCCCGCACCGTGACGGTCATCCCTCTTTTCATGCAAGTCATCGCATCCATATTCCCCTGGCGACCAATTCGCGGGTACGCTTCACGATTGACGGGCGTCCCTACCAGTTTGAGGTGGGCAAGGCTTATGAAATCAATAACCAGCTTATGCATTCGGTGATGAACAAGGGTCAGGATCACCGGGTACATTTTATTTTTGACTACCTGCCGCCGGATGCTGGCGCTGCCATCCATTGATCGCTGCCGTCCATTGACCATCGTGCAGCTACTGCTCGATGGTCGTGTACGATTCACTAAACAGCTTTAATTCTGAACAAGAGAATTCCATGATTATTCGTCTACTGTCACTCCTAGCCTGCGGCCTGTTGTTGGCCTGCGATTCGAAACAATCGGACCCGGTGCCCGATATCTCGGGGGATGCTACCCCGGAAACCCTGGTGTCCGGCATCGACCTCAGCGGTATGGATACATCGGTTCGCCCCGGCGAAGACTTCTTCAGTTTTGCCAACGGTAGCTGGTTCGCCGAGACCGAAATCCCGGCGGACAAGGCCGCTATCGATACCTTCAGCATGCTCCATGACGAGTCACAGGAAAATCAGCGCGCGATCATCGAGGCTGCCGCAGCGGCAGACAACCCGCCTGGCAGTGACCGCCAGAAGGTGGGTGACCTGTTTGCCTCCTACATGGACATGGAGGCCCGCAATGAGCGCGGTCTTGCACCCCTGCTGGAAGACTGGAAGCGCATCGACCAGATCGACAGCCTGGAGGCGTTGGCCCGGTACTTTGCCTGGGCCAACCGGCGCGGTTACGCCACGCCTTTCGTGCTGACCCAGTATGCGGACTTCAAGGACCCGAATACCTACATGATGTACACCTGGCAGAGCGGCCTCGGCTTGCCGGACCGGGAGTACTACCTGAAAGATGACGCCAAATCGGCGGAGTTGCTGGACAGCTACCGCGCCCACGTTGAGAAGATGATGGCCCTCGCCGGCTACCCTGAGCCCGCCGCCGCCGCGAATATGATTCTCGCCCTCGAGACCCGCCTGGCCGGTCAGCACATGCCCAAGGAGGAGACCCGGGATCGGGTGAAGCTTTACAACATGTTCCCGCTTGAGGAGTTGCCCAATGTCATGCCGACGTTCAGCTGGCAGGCCTACCTCGAGGAGGCGGACATCGACGATATCGACGGGCTGATGATTGCCATGGTTGATTACATGAAGGCCCTGGACGGGATCATCACCGAAACCTCCCTGGAAGACTGGCGCACATACCTGAAATGGCAGGTGCTGGACAGCACTGCCAGTCGCCTCACCGGCGAACTGGATGAGGCCAACTTCGCGTTCTACGGCAAGCAACTGCTGGGCAAGGAACAGCAATTGCCCCAGTGGCGTCGCGGGGTCAGCACCGTCAACAGCAGTCTCGGCGAAGTGGTCGGCAAGGTATACGTCGAAGAACACTTCCCGCCCGCCGCCAAGGCGCGCATGGAAGAATTGGTGGCCAACCTTATTGCCGCCTACGAGGTCAGCATCAAGGAACTGGACTGGATGACCGAGGAAACCCGTGCCGAGGCCCTCGACAAGCTATCCAAATTCACTACCAAGATTGGTTACCCCGATGAGTGGCGCGATTACAGCGGCCTGGAAATCCAGGCGGACGACCTCTACGGCAACCTCGCTCGCGTGTCACAGTTCAACTACCAGCGCTACCTGGATCGCCAGTCCGGCCCGGTCGATCGCAACGAGTGGCAGTTGACCCCACAGACCGTCAACGCCTACTACAATCCGCCGCTCAACGAGATCGTGTTCCCGGCGGCCATCCTGCAGCCACCGTTCTTTGACATGGAAGCCGACGACGCCGTCAACTATGGCGCCATTGGTGCCGTCATCGGCCACGAGATCGGCCACGGCTTTGATGACAGCGGCAGCGCCTTCGACGGTGACGGCGTGCTGCGAAACTGGTGGACAGATGAGGATCGCGCCGAGTTCGAAAAGCGCACCTCCATGCTGGTCGCACAGTACAACGCCTTCAAGCCCTTCGATGACCTGGCTGTGAACGGTGAATTCACCCAGGGCGAGAATATCGGCGACCTGGGCGGTATCAGCATCGGCCTGAAGGCCTACCTCATGTCACTGGACGGCGAGGAGCCGCCGGTGATCGACGGCTACACCGGAATACAGCGCGTATTCCTGGGCTACGGCCAGGCCTGGCGTGACAAGACCCGCGAGCAAACCCAGCGCCAGCAGATCGCCACCGATCCGCACGCGCCCGCCATCTATCGCGCCAACGGCGCCGTGCGCAACGTGCCGGAATTCTACGAAGCCTTCGATGTGTCTGAAGACGATGCGCTCTACCTGCCACCGGAAGAGCGGGTGAAAATCTGGTAGCCAAAAGAAGTTTTCCATGGGAAGCGTCAGCCGTTCCTGAAGAGAGCTGGCGCTTCTCTCAAGCCTTCTAGCTGTCACGCGCGCCAGGCGTCGTCTCCTGTCAGGCCCCAGTGTTCGGAGCAATACTCTCGCACTGGGTTTTCCCCATCCCACTGTCTTTCTGCCGCTGACCCCTCATCCCCCCCGCGTGTTAGACGTGCGGCTACGGAGAATTTCACTCAGACACAGGTATTGTGAGTTAGAGGGAAAGAGTGCTGAAACTTTCCAGGGTGGCTACATCTTCTCGAAGCCGCGCTTGAGCAGCCCACGCGCAATCACCATGCGCTGGATCTCGCTGCTGCCCTCCCAGATGCGATCCACCCGCAGCTCCCGGAAGAAGCGCTCGGCCGGGTTGCTGCGCATGTAGCCGCGGCCGCCCAGAATTTGCAGCACGCGGTCGCAGACCCGGTTGGCCATCTCCGAGCACTGCAGCTTGGCCACCGCACAGCGAGTGTGCAGGGATTTCAGGTCAGTGTCCGTGTCGTGGGCGCGGGCCGCCTCGTACAGCACCAGCCGGGCGCTCCAGAGTTCCGCGGCACAGTCCGCCAGCATGAACTGAATGGCCTGCTTGTCCGCCAGCATCTCGTGGTCGATGCGCCGTTGCCGGGCCCACTCTGTACCCAGCTCCAGCAGTCGCAAGGCAGCGCCGCAACAGCGGGCGGCAATCATCAGCCGTTCGTGGCGAAACCAGCTGCGGGTATAGCGCATGCCGGCGTCTTCCTCGCCGACCCGATTCTCCCCCGGTACAAAGACGTCCTTGAAGGCATAGGTGGGGTGATGGGCGGCGAATGTATGACTGAACATCGGATTGTCCACGACCTCTATGCCGTCGCTGTCCTTGTCCACCAGGAACAGCGAATCCCCGCCGCTGTCGGTCCTGGCCTGCACCCAGAGAAAGTCAGCGAGATTGCCGCTGGTAACAAACCACTTTTCTCCGTTGATCAGGTAGCCATCGGCCGCCGGCGTGGCGGTACTGTTGACCGTTTCCATTGAGCCGGACTCCGCCTCGGTAATGGCATAGGCGTCCTGTCGGCTGCCGTCCATAAGGCCCGATACATAGCGCGCTATCTGGTCATCGCTGCAGGCGTCGAACATCCAGTGCTGCGCCTCGGGGAAACACCAGCACAGGGCATTGGTGACCCGCCCCAGCTGTTCCCAGATGGCCACCTGTTCTTCCATGCTGAGACCCAGGCCGCCGTGGGCGCTCGGCGCGTCCATCCGGCTCAGGCCCAGCTCGTCACAGGCGATCTGGCGGTGGCGTCGGGCAATCTCCGGTGGCAGCTCGCCACCGTTCAGCTCGGCGTGCTCTTCCCAGGGGATCAGTTCCTCGTCGGCAAACTGCGCAATGCGCTGCTGCCAGTCGCGGGCGCTGCTCGAGAGTGTTATATCCATCTTTGTTGTCCTCGTTCAGTCCCGGGATGTTTTTCAGGGGGACTTGAAATGGTCGGGGAAGAAACTCGCCATATAGTTCACGGCAACGTCCCGGGCCAGGTCGCGGTCCATCTGGTCGGGCGTGACCAGGATGTCCAGCCACAGGCCGTCGGCCAGCGCCGTATAACCGGTAGCGATCAGCTCGGCGCGCTTCTTGCTGGCGCCGCCCAGGGCGCGGCACAGTTTGCTCATGGAGCCGGTGGTCTGCAGGTCGGCCTCGTTGCAGATGTCGCGGTAGGTGGGTCGGGAGCTGGTCTCACCCCAGAAGGCAAACCAGACCGCCAGTTTCGCCGGGTGGGCAATGTCGGCGCTGAAGTCGAAATCAATAAGCGCCTTTACCTGCTCGGCCGGCGTCATGCTGGCGTCGTTGACGATCGCATCCCAGCCCTGCTTGTACTCCTCGGCAATGTAGCGCAGCACTTCAACTAACAGTTTGTCCTTGCTCTGGAAGTGCAGGTTGACGATGCCCAGGCTTAACTTCGCTGTGCTGGTGACGTCCGCCATGGTGATATTCGACAGTCCCTTGCGGGCAATGCACTTGATGGTGGCCTTGATGAGCTGCTCCCGACGCTGCTCGGGGGCGGCGGCACGGCGGCGGGTCTTGGGGGTGGGAGCGCTGCGGCGGGCTTTTGGAAGCGACATGGCGCAACAGTAGTACAGGGCCCGTTCGCTGTCCAGTGAATGAATGATCATTCATTCACTGGACAAGCCCCGGTGTTGCTGGCAATCTGCCTTAATGTCCAGCAAGAGAGCGGCAGTCATGTCCCGCAAACTCTCAGGTTCCAATGCCCACTTTGCCCGTTCCGTGCAGCAGCTCCCGTTGGGGGTGGCATCGAACTTCCGCTACTGGGGCGACGACCGCACCCTCTATATCAAGCAGGGCAAGGGCGGGCGCATTACCGATATCGACGACAACAACTACGTCGACTATCGTCTGGGCTACGGCCCGGCGATTCTCGGCTATGCTCACCCGGAAGTGGACGCCGCCGCCCGTGAGGGCATGGAAGTGGGTGGCGTGTTTGCCTTCGCTACCGAGCGCGAGTACAGCGTGGCCCGGCGCATCTCCGAAATGGTGCCGGCAGCGGAGCTGGTGCGCTACAGCAATTCCGGCACCGAAGCGGTGATGGCGGCGCTGCGGGTCGCGCGCGCCGCCAGCGGCAAGGATGACTTCATCATGATAGAGGGCGGTTACCACGGCGTGTTCGACTCCGTGCTGTGGTATTCCGAAGTGGAGGACGGCTGGACCCCCGACTGCGGCCGTGAGCCCGAAGTGGTGGCCTACAGCGCCGGCGTGCCTGAGACCGTGAAGCAGCACCTGCATATGGTGCCAATGAACGACGCCGAGAAACTCGAAGATGTACTGCGCAAGCACGGCGACCGCATCGGCACGCTGCTGATCGAGCCCATGATGGGCAACTGCTGCTCGATCACCGCCACCCGTGAATACATGCAGTCGGTGCGTGAGCTTTGTGATCGCTATAACGTGATCCTGGTGATCGACGAGGTGAAGACCGGCTTTCGCGTCGCCCGCGGAGGAATCCAGGAGTTGATGGGTATCGAGGCAGATATCTGCACCTTCGCCAAAGCCATCGCCAATGGCTATCCGATCTCGGTGGTGGCGGGGCGCGAGGCTCTGATGCGCCACATCGGCGACGGCGTGGTGCATGGCGGCACCTATACCGCCCATTCCGTGAGTATTGCCGCGGCCGAGAAAACCCTGGAAATCCTCGCCACGACACCGGCCCTTGAAGACATCGCCGACTACGGCACTCGCCTGCAGGCCGGCATCACCCGAATTCTCGACGATCGCGATATCGCCCACAGCTTTGTCGGCCATCCCTCCATGGGTGGCCTGTTCCTGGCAGAGCAGGCGCCGAGCAACTACCGTGAATGGGTGCACTCGGACTACAGTTTCTATGACGCCATGGCGCCTGAACTGCACGATCGCGGCGTGATCGTCGAGCCCGACTCACGTGAGCCCTGGTTTATCTGTGCGGCTCACGACCAGTCCTGCCTGGACGATACCCTGGTCGCCTTTGAGGGCGCGGTTGATGCCACTATTGAAAAGCTGGCCGCGGAGCGCGGCGGAAAAGGAAGCACAGCATGAAAAAATACGACGCCATCGTCATCGGCGCCGGCCATAACGGGCTTTGCAATGCCGCCTACCTGGCCAAGGCCGGGCTGGATGTGCTGGTGCTGGAGCGCAATCCCTACATTGGCGGTGCCACCGTCAGTCGCGAGTTGCACGAGGGCTGGAAGTATTCCAACTGTTCCTACGTGTGCAGCCTGCTGCGGCCGGAAATTACCCGCGACCTGGAGCTGCCACGACACGGCCTGCAGGTGGTGCCCTACGAGGGCGGCGTCTCGTTCACCCACGACGGCGACTACTTCGGCAACTACGGCGACCACGAGCGCCAGCACCGGGAGATGGCCCGCCATTCGGTGCGCGACGCCAATGCCTACGACCGCTTCTCCGCCGACGTCATGCGCCAGACCCGGCTGATCCGCAAGTACCTGATGACCACGCCGCCGGACCCAACCTCCTTCAAGCCCCGCGATATCAAGGGGCTACTCGACCTGGCCCAGTCCTTTACCGATATGGGTGACGACGGCCTGTTGGACACTCTGCGCTTCTGGACCATGAGCATCGGCGACTACCTCGATGAGTATTTCGAGACCGATATCATCAAGGCCCATATGGCGGGCAGCGGCATTATCGGTACCGCCCTGGGCGTCTATTCGCCCGGCACCGCCTACGTGTTGCTGCACCACTACATGGGCGACGTGGACGGCAGCGTCGGTGCCTGGGGCTTTGCCCGGGGCGGCATGGGTGCCGTTGCCGATGCGCTGTCTGCCAGCCTCCAATCCTTCGGCGGCGAGATTGTCTGCGATTCCGACGTGCACCGCATCATCGTCAAGGGCGGTCGCGCGGTGGGTGTGGCACTGGCCGACGGCACCGAGTACCACGCCGATACCGTGGTCTCCAACCTCGACCCCAAGCGCACCTTCCTGGAATGCTTCGACGCCAGCGACCTGCCCGCAGACGTGGTGCACCGGGCGAAAAACTTCAAGATTCGCGGCTCCTCCGGCAAGCTCAATATTGCCCTCGACGGCCTGCCCACCTTCCCGGCGCTGCCAGAGGGCACGCCGCTGATGATCACCGACATGCACGCCAGCCAGAGCTTGCTTGAGCTGGAACGGGCCTACGATGACTGGAAAGCGGGCGCCTGGTCACAGGATCCCTATTTCGACATGCTTATCCCCTCCCAGGTCGACCCGACCATGGCGGCGCCGGGCAAGCACATGATGACGGTGTTCGTGCAGTACTGTCCGCCCACGCTCGCCGACGGCCCCTGGACGCCTGAGAAACGCGACGCCTTCGGCCAGACGGTGATCGACAAGATTGCCCAGTACAGCCCCGACTTCAAGGACCTGATTCTCGATGCCGAGATCCGCACGCCCAACGAAATCGACAACGAGGTCGGCCTCACCGAGGGCAATATCTTCCAGGGCGAGCTCACCTTCGATCAGCTGTTGTTCAACCGGCCCTTCCCGGGTTATGCCCAATACCGCGGACCGGTGCAGGGCATGTACATGTGCGGCTCCGGCACCCACCCGGGGGGAGGCGTGATGGCAGCGCCGGGGGCCAACGCCGCCCGGGAAATTCTCATGGACCTGAAGAAACCCAACGTGGTGCCGGGGGGCTATCTCGATGACTGATTCACACTACGACACCATTATTATCGGCGCGGGCCACAACGGCCTGGCGTGTGCGGCCTACCTGGCAAAAGCCGGTCGCAAGGTGCTGGTGCTGGAGTCCGCGGCCCAGCCCGGCGGTGCCGCCGCCACCCGCGAGTTTCACCCTGGCTTCAGGGTGTCCAGCGGCGCCCACCTGCTGACCCAGCTCAACCCCACTGTGGCCTCGGACCTGGGTCTGGCTGCGCATGGCCTCGACTATGCCGCACGCGACCTCAAGACCGTGGCGCTGGCCGAGGACGGCAACCACCTGGTGATAGACGGCGCCAGCGTCAGTGGTGGCAGTGACAAGGATGCCGAGGCCTATGCCGCCTTTCACGCCCAGAACCGGCGCTTCGGCAAGGTGCTGGACGGCTTCTTCAGCCGCCGCCAGCCGACCCTGGTAGATCGCAGCTGGGACGATAGCTTCTCCCTGCTGAAGCTGGGCTGGTCACTGCGCCGCCTTGGCAAGGTGGATATGCAGGATCTGATGCGTGTGGGCCTGATCAACATCTACGACGTGGCCAATGAACATTTTGACAGTGAGCTGCTGAAGGCCGCGGTGGCGATGGATGGCGTGTTGGGGTCGCATATGGGGCCGCGTTCACCGAACACGGTCTACAGCTACCTGCACCGGCATATTGCTGACTATTGGGGCAGTACCGGACCGGCGCTGGTCCGGGGTGGCATGGGTACGGTCGGTGCCGCCTTTGCTGAGGCTGCCCGTGGCTTTGGGGCCGATATTCGCTGTGACAGCCGGGTCGCCCTGGTCGACATGCAGGACTGTCGCGCTACGGGTGTCACCCTCGACACCGGCGAGTCTCTCAAGGCCGACACCGTGATTTCCAACGTGGATCCGAAAACTACCTTCGAGAAGCTGGTGGGCTATCCCAGTCTCGACGCCGGCTTTGCCCGGCGGGTGCACAATTTCCGGGCCCGCGGCGTGTCCGCCAAGCTGCACCTGGCGTTGGATGGCCTGCCCGCCTTCGCTGGACTGGAGTCCGCTATGGCGGGCGAGCGGCTGTTGCTGGCGCCGACCATGGATCACATCGAGCGGGCATTCAATCACGCTAAATACGGTGAGTATTCCCAGGCGCCGGTGATGGAGATTTCCGTTCCCAGCGTATACGACGACAGCCTGGCCCCGGCGGGCAAGCACGTGCTGTCGGCGGTGGTGCAGTTTGCACCCTATGCCCTGGAGGGCGGTTGGGAGAGCGGGCGGGATGCCTTCAAGCAGATCGCACTTGCACAGCTGGAGCGCTATGCCCCCGGCATCGGCGCACAGGTGCTCGCGTCCGAACTGAGTTCGCCACTGGATCTGGAGCGCGAATTCGGCATGGCGGGCGGTCACTGGCACCACGGTGAAATCGCCCTGGACCAGGCGCTGCTTGTGCGGCCGATGCCCGGCGCACATCAGTACAGCACGCCTGTCCCCGGACTCTACCTGTGCGGGGCTGGCTCCCACCCCGGGGGCGGCGTGATGGGGCTGGCCGGTCGCAACGCCGCCCAGGCGGTGATCAAGCAACAGAAATCCAAGGAGCGCGCCGCATGACCTTGAAAGCACACGATGAACGCATGGTCTTGCCTACACCGTTCGCCGCGCGGGTCGAGGCCATGTGCCAGACTAATGACTGGTACACCTGGGCCGGCTACACCACGCCCAATACCTTCGAAGAGGTGGGTCTTGAATACTTTGCCATGCGCAACTCCACCGGCGTCTTCGACCTCTGCCCGATGACCAAGTACCGGATTAGCGGTCCGGATGCCCAGGTGTTTCTGAACCGGGTCATGGTGCGCGATGTGCGCAAGATCAAGCCGGGCCGTGTCGGCTACACGGTATGGTGCACAGATGCGGGCATGGTGCATGACGACGGCACGATTTTTCACTTGCAGGAGGGTGAGTACCGGCTCTGCGCCCAGGAGCGCTGCATGGACTGGCTGCAGTGGTCGGCATTGGGTTTTGATGTCAGCATTGTCGATGAAACCGCCGATATCGCTGCGCTGGCGGTACAGGGTCCCACCTCCTGTGCGACGCTGCGCAACATGGGCCTGGAGGGCATCGAAAATCTCAAGCCCTTCGGTATCGCCACTTTCCCGTTCCATGGCGCGGAGCTGCTGGTCTCCCGTACCGGTTACACCGGTGACCTGGGTTACGAGCTGTGGATCAATGCCAAGCAGGCGCTGCCCCTGTGGGACGTCCTGTTTGCAGCCGGCCGCGAACTGCTGATCCGCCCGGTGGGTTCCGAAGCACTGGGAATTGCCCGTATCGAGGCGGGCTTCATCATGGCCGGCGAAGACTTCGTGCCGGCGGAACAGGTAGTGCGCCACGGTCGCGCGCGCAGCCCCTTCGAACTGGGCCTGGGCTGGCTGGTGGATTTTGACAAGGGACCGTTTACCGGGCGCAACGCGCTGCTCAAGGAGCAGCGTGAAGGCTCTCGCTACCGGTTTGTGGTGCTGGATGTAGAGGGCAACAAGCCCGCGGAACATAGCTTCATCCTCGACAAGCATGGCCGCACCATCGGCCATGTGACCTCGGCGGCCTGGTGTCCGACTGCAAAATCCAATATCGCCCTGGCCTCCATGAACATGCCCTGGGGGCGGGAGGACGACGAGATGTACGCGGAGATCTACTACAACCGCGAGCTGCACTGGACGCGGCTGCTGTCCCGCTGCCGGGTGCGCAAGGGCCCGGTGTTCGAGCCTCCCCGACGTCGCGCGACGCCAGCGCCCAACCTCTGATGGCCGCCCACCGCCTGCAACCGCTGGTCGCACCGGCATCGGTTGCCGTGGTGGGTGCTACACCGCGGGCGGGCGCCGTGGGCAATGAGGTGCTGGTCAACCTGCAGCGCGGCCGCTATCCGGGAGCGCTGTATGCCGTGAACCCCGGCCACCAGGATATCCTCGGTATCGATTGTTACCCCGACCTGGCATCACTGCCCGAGCTACCGGAGCATGTGATATTTGCCCTGGGAGACCAGCACATCGAGGCGGCGCTGGAAGCAGCCATTGCGCTGGGCGTACCCGCCGCCACCATTTATTCAGGGCTGCTGCTGGAAGCCCGCGACGGCCTCCGCGAACGCGTGGCCAGCAGGGTCGCCGACGCCGGCATGCTGCTGGCCGGTGGCAATGGCATGGGTGTGTTCAACTTCCGCGAGCAGTTCTGGGGCGGGGGCTTTGACACCCGTGAGCACCCGGTGGTGGGCAATGTGGTCCTGCTGAGTCAGTCAGGGGCCGGCATGTCCGGTATTCTCGACTGCGAGGAGCGCCTCGATTTCCTGTTTGCCGCGTCTACCGGCCAGGAGCTGATCGTCGGTGTGGAGGACTACCTGGACTACGTGCTGGATCTGCCGGAGACCGGCGTAGTGGGTCTGTTCCTGGAAACCGCCCGCCAGCCCGCCAAGCTGCAGGCGGCGTTTGCGAAAGCTGCTGACAGGCGAATCCCGATCGTTGTGCTCAAGGTAGGGCGCAGTGAACTGTCGGCGCAACTGGCGGTGTCCCACAGCGGCGCCCTGGCGGGCAGCGATGCCAGCTACCAGGCGGTGTTTGATCGCTACGGGGTTCAGCGAGTCAGGGACATGGACGAACTGGCGACCGCGTTGATCCTGTTTTCAAAAATTTCTCTCCCTGATTCCGATCATCCCGCGCCGGGTATCGTCAGCCTGCACGACAGCGGTGGCGAGCGTCAGTTGATCATCGACCTGGCGGCAGACATTGGCGTGCCCTTCGCGGCGCTGGGAGAGGCGACGAAAGAGACGCTGGAGAGCCTGCTGGACCCGGGCCTGCCGGCCGTCAATCCGCTGGATGCCTGGGGTGCCGGCGGCCCGGACGCCGATACGGTGATGGCCCGGTCCCTGGGCGCCATGCTGGCGGAAGACGCCGCGTTGTTGGGCGCTGTTGTTCATGACCGCGCGCCGGGCAGCGCCATCTATTCCGAGTATTTCGAGTACCTGGAGCAGGCTCACGCGGCCACCGGCAAACCCGTGTGCCTGGTGGCGGCGCGCCAGGGCACGGGGACAGATGCCCGGGTGGTGGCAACCACCCGGCGCGGGTTTCCGGTGCTGGACGGTGTTAGCCAGTTTCTGGGCGGGGTCCGCTGCCTGCTCGCTTACCGGGAATTCCAGTGCCGCCCGCCGCAGAAAATGCCGACGCTGTCGCCGGTGATCGTCGACAACCTGCGGGCACAGCTGACAGAGGCAAAGCTCTCTGGCGAACTCGGAGAGCATATCTCAACCGCTCTGCTGACTGAATGTGGACTGACCATGAACGCCGGTATGCTGGTCGCTGATGCGGAGGCCCTTGAGTCGGTGGCGGAGCAGCTGCACTATCCGGTGGTGCTGAAGACCGCCAACGGGACCGCGCACAAGACTGACGTCGATGGTGTGGTCCTGGCGATCGCTTGCGCCGCTGAACTGCGGGCGGCCTACGCCGACCTGTCCGGGCGCCTTGGCCCACAGGCTTATATTGCACCCATGGTCGAAGCCCCGGGAGTGGAAATGATCCTCGGTGCCACCCGTGATCCGCAGTTCGGTCCCATGGTCGTGCTGGGCTTTGGTGGCGTGCACGCCGAAACCCTGCAGGATGTGGCAGTGTTGGCGGCACCTTTCGATGCGGCGACTGCCGAGCGCGCCCTGGCAGGCCTGGCACTGGCGCCTCTTCTGGAGGGTGCGCGCGGAGCGCAACCGGTTGATGTCCCGGCCTTCTGCGAAATGGCCGCACGGCTTTCAGCCATGGTGCACGCCCTGGCCGACCTGGTGGCGGAAGTAGATATCAACCCGGTCAAGCTGGGCCCCTGGGGTGTGCTGGGGCTGGATGCGCTGGTGGTGCTGGATGCTGCTCCACCGGCGGACGAGGCTGCGGCATGACGGTGAACTACCAGCAGGAGGGGAGCCTGGCCATCCTGTCGCTGGATCGCCCCGGCAAGTTAAACGCGATCAATCCGAGCATGGTCGAAGCGCTTCATGTTGCCCTCGACCGCGCCGAAGCCTGCGACGCGGTGCGAGTGATTCTGCTGCGAGGAGAGGGCCGGGCGTTTTCAGCCGGTTTTGATATCGAGGTAGATGCGCCCGCCGATGCAGATGCCGAAGCCTTCTGGCGGCGGGAGCTACAGAAGGACTTCAATATCATCATGCGCTTCTGGGAGTCCCCCAAAGTGACGGTCGCCGCGGTACACGGCCACTGCCTGGGCAGCGCCATGGAAATGGCCCTGGCCTGCGATCTCACGCTGGCCGCCGAAGATTGTCGCTTTGGATTGCCGGAGCTGGCCTTCGGCAGTGGCGTGGTGGCCATGCTGCTGCCCTGGCTGGCGCCGGCCAAACTCGCCAAGGAGCTGTTGTTGACCGCTGACAAGCAGGTGCCGGCCAGTCGCCTGGAAACCCTGGGGCTGGTCAACCGGGTGGTAGAGGGCGCAGACTTGCTGACCTGCGCCCGGGAGCTGGCGGCCCGGGTGGCAAATAATGACGTGAACGCGGTACGCCTGACCAAACGGGCTATCAATGACAGCTACCGAATCATGGGCATGCCCGAGGCGTTGGCGCACAGCCTAGAATTGGATGTTGAAATAGAAGCCTCAGCGACTGAGGCGCAGCGCGCCGCAGGCATCAGCCCCAGCCCGGGTGCCAACAAGGAAACCCATGACAAACACTAAGCAATCAGTACTCGAGGCCTACCTGGATCAGCATCCTGATCTGGCCACTCTGGAGATTCTGACGCCGGACATGAACGGCATACTCCGCGCCAAGCGCATTCCGCGGGCGGAGATTGATACCTTTTTCAGCAAGGGCCTGACCGGCCCCGGCACCACGCCTATCATGAATACCCTCGGCGACTGCTGCGAGCCGCTGGGGCTGGGCACCCTGGACGGAGACCCGGACAAGCGCTTCTGGCCGGTCGCGGACAGCCTGGCACCTATTCCCTGGCTCAAGTCCGCCACCCACCAGGTGCTGGCCCACTGGACTGAGCTTGACGGTGAGCCGCTGGCCTGGAACACCCGCACCCTGTTGGCCAATGCCCTCAAGCCGCTGACCGAGATGGGCCTTAAGGTAGTGGTGGCCACCGAGGTCGAGTTCTACCTGCTGGGTGATAGCGACGGCCCGGTTCCGCAGCCGCGGCTGGGCCGCATTCTCGGCACGGGCATGGGCCAGGAAGGTACCCAGTACTGCAATCCCGAGGACATGGCCGAATTTGATGATTTTCTCGAGGCCGTGCGGCTAGCCTGCGAGGCGCAGGGGATTCCCGCCACCACCGCCCACCTGGAATTTGCCCCGGGCCAGTTCGAGATCAACCTGCATCACGTCGATGATGTGGTTACGGCCTGTGACGATGCAGTGCTGCTGAAGCGCCTGATCAAGGGGGTGGCGGCCTCCCAGGACATGGGCGTGACCTTCATGGCCAAGCCCTTTGCCGAGCAGCCGGGCAGCGGCCTGCATATTCACATCAGCGTCTACGACGAGGACGGCAACAATATTTTTGCCGACCCTGACAGCAGCGAAACGCCGCCCATCGGCCCGCGGATGCGGGCGGCTATTGGCGGGCTGGGCGTTCTCATGAAGGATTGCCAGGCCGTCTTTGCCCCCAACGCAAATTCCTATCGGCGCCTGAAGCCCGGCTGTTATGCACCGTTGGCGCCGAACTGGGGTTACAACCACCGCAACGTGTCCCTGCGGATTCCCGTCAGTGATGCGAAAAACCTGCGCATCGAACACCGGGTGGCCGGCGCCGACGCCAACCCCTACCTGGTCATGGCCGCCGTGCTGGCGGGCATCCACTACGGGCTGGCCAATGACTGTGAGCCCGGTACCCGGGTCGCGGAAGGCGAATTCCTGGAAGGCGAAGAGATTACCCTGGCCACTGACTGGCCGCGGGCCCTGGACAACTGGCAGGCCAGTGAGGTGGTACCTACCTACTTCGGGGAACACTTCGCGCAACTGTTTGAGATGACCCGGCGCGACGAGTACGAGCAGTTCCAGTCGGTGATCAGCAACGTCGATTACGAATGGTATTTGCGAACGGTCTGAGCCATGAAGTTGATTGCCACCAAAGTTGACGATTCCGCGGCGCTGTTGCAGGAGAAGATCACCGCGCAGCAGGAAAAGCCGGGCTTTGCCATGGATCCCTATTTCTACCGCTCGCATCTGGTGCACGAACGCGAGCTGGATGAAATCGTTTACAAGAGCTGGCTCTACGCTGCCCATGTCAGCCAGGTGCCGGAGCCCGGCGACTACGTCCAGTTCGAGATCGGTGAGGACGCCATCATCATCAGCCGCGACCAGGCCGGCGAGATTCACGCCCTGATGAATATCTGTCGGCACCGCGGTGCCCGCGTCTGCGAGGAGCAGCAGGGCAACCGCAAAACCTTTGTCTGCCCGTATCACGGCTGGGTCTACAACCTGGACGGCAGTCTCAGGGCGGCCCGCGCGATGGAAACGCTGGAGAGTTTTGATGCAGCGGAGTACGGCCTGAAGCACGCGCGTTGCTGCGTTTATGAGGGCCTGATTTTCGTCAACTGCGATACCGACGCTCCGGACTTTGAGCCGGCGCTGGAGACCATCGGTGCTGCGCTCAAGCCCTACGACCTGCCCAACGCCAAAGTCGCCCACCGCCAGGTCTACCGGGTGGATGCCAACTGGAAGTTGGCGCTGGAAAACTACCTGGAGTGCTACCACTGCGCCACCGCGCATAGGGCCTACGCGAAGATGCACAGCATCCAGGACCTGGACGATCGCATCAGTGACATCACCGGCGACATGCTGGCCCGCGCCGAGGGGCAGACCGGTGTGCCGGGTATCACTCTCGATCACTACCAGGCCTACTCGTCTTCCACCGAGTTCGGTACTGACGTCTACCACAGTCGCTACGCGCTGTATGAGGGCTTTCTGACCGGCAGTAAGGGCGGTCAGCCGGTGGCGCCGCTGATGGGGCAGTTCACTGGATACGACGGTGGTGCCGGTGATTTCCAGCTGGGGCCGCTGTGCTTCATGCTCAACTATCCCGACCACTGTGTGCTGTATCGCTTCACGCCGCGCGGCATTACGGCCACCGATATGGAAATTGTCTGGTATGTGCACGGTGACGCCGAGGAGGGCAGGGACTACGACCGCGAGGCCCTGACCTGGCTGTGGCACCACACCACCCTGGAAGACGAATACATCATTACGCGCAACAGCGCCGGGGTGAATTCACGCTTCTTCGAGCCGGGTCCCTACAATCCGGGCTACGAGTCGATCTGCATCGATTTTGTGGCCTGGTATCTGCAAGCGCTAGCCCGCTGACTATTGAGGAGAGACACCATGGATCTTAGCTCCCTGGGAAAAACTGACTGGCAAAAAGCCGCAGCGGATACGCTGAAAGCCACACCCACCGGCCTGTTTCTGGACGGTGACTTCGTCGCAGTCGACGGCCGCATCGAAAGCGTGAACCCGGCCAATGGCGAAATTATCGCGGCGGTAAGCGCCGGCGACGCCGGCGATATTGATCGCGCCGTGGCCTCGGCCCGCGCCAGTTTCAACGGCGGTAGCTGGTCGCGCATGGCTCCCCGGGACCGGATGGCGGTCATGTACCGCTTCGCCGAGCTGGTGCGTGAGGACGGCCTGGCGCTGGCGGTGCTGGACAGCCTGAATATGGGCAAGCCCATCACCGCCATGGTGGAAGACGACCTGCCCGGCGTGGCGGATTTCATCCAGTTCTGTGGCGAATGCATCGACAAGATCGAAGGCCGCGTCACCAATACCCACAGCGAGAGCCTGCACTTCGTCAGTCGCGAACCCTACGGCGTGGTGGGCGCGATATCACCCTGGAACTATCCGATGCTGATGGCGGCCTGGAAATTCGCCCCGGCGCTGGCGGCGGGCAACAGCGTTGTACTCAAGCCCGCGGAACAGTCGCCCCTTAGCTGTCTGCGCCTGGCCCGCCTGTTTGTCGAGGCCGGTGGTCCGCCGGGAGTATTCAATGTGGTCAACGGCCTGGGCGCGGTGGCCGGCAAGGCGCTGGCGCTGCACAACGACGTCGACAAGATCAGTTTCACCGGTTCCACGGGGGTGGGCAAGCTGATGCTGCAATACGCCGGCCAATCCAATATGAAGCGCGTGTCGCTGGAGACCGGTGGCAAGTCTCCGCAGATATTCCTCGACGATCTTCCGGATCTGGACGCCGCCGTTGAATCGGCTATCTACGGCATCTATTCCAACCAGGGTGAAGTCTGCAACGCCGGTTCCCGTTTGCTGGTAGAGCGCGGTATTTACGACGATTTTGTCGCCGCCTTCCGTGAGAAGGGCCGGCAGGAGTTTACCGTCGGTGACCCGCTGGACCCCGCTACCATGATGGGACCGCTGGTGACCTTTGAGACCCAGAAACGGGTGCTGGGATACATCGACAAGGGCCAGGCCGAAGGTGCCTCACTGGAATTCGGCGGCGGCGTGCCCGCCGGCCTGGAGGCAGGCGCCTATGTCGAGCCTACCCTGTTTGCGGATGTCAGCAACCAGATGACCATAGCCCGCGAGGAAATCTTCGGCCCGGTGGCCTCGATCCTGCCCGTGGACGACGCCGAGCAGGCGGTAGCTATTGCCAACGACACGCCCTATGGCCTGGCTGCCAGCGTCTGGACTGCGGATCTGGGCAAGGCTCACCGCTTTGTGCGCGACCTGCAGGCGGGCATGGTCTGGGTCAACACCTACGATGAGGCTGACTTTACGCTGCCCTTTGGCGGCCACAAGCAGTCCGGCAACGCCCGCGATAACTGCATGGCGTCGGTGATCAGCTACACCCAGGAGAAGGCTGCCTGGATCAATATCGCCGAATAGGGTGGGGCAGGCCTGCTCTCTACCCCTATAGGGCGAGATACCTGTCGGTAGTGACGGCGTTATGATCTGAACCTGTGGATATCTACACCCTGACACTGGCCCTGAGCGTCCTGCTGTTTATAGCAGTGGGAACCTGGTCGGGACGTGGTATCAAGAATCTCGACGATTACTACGTGGCGGGCCGCCGCGCGCCGACGCTGTTGATCGTGGGCAGCCTGGTGGCCAGCGTGTTCAGCACCTCCATTTTCCTCGGTGAAGCGGGCTTTACCTACGACGGCCAGATGGGTCCCTACCTGCTGTTTCCGGGCATTGCCGTTATTGGCTACATCTACGGTGCCCTGTTGTTCGGCACCTTCCTGCGGCGCTCGCGGGCGCCCACGGTGGCGGACTACTTCGGGCAACGCTTTGACGATCCCCGGGTACAGAAGGCAGCGGGCGTGACCATTGTGCTGGGCCTTGGGGGCTACCTGCTGGTGGTCACCCAGGGAGCGGCCATCCTGCTGTCGGAGCTCATTGCCCTGTCCTATGGCCAGGCCCTGGTGCTGACCTGGCTCGGTTACACCCTGTTCACGCTGTACGCCGGGTCCCGGGGTGTGATTCTCACCGATACGCTGATGTTCCTGCTGTTCAGCGTGGCAACGGTGCTGTTCGTGTTTTACGTGGTTGACGGGTTCGGCGGTGTGGCCACCGCCATCGGCGATATGGCGCGACTGGAGAGCAAGCCCGATATTGCCAGCTGGCACGGCACCGTGGGGCCTGAGACCTACTGGCCGACGCCGCTGGACTACCTGGTCTGGGCCGTGGTGATCGATATGGCCTGGGGAATTGTCTACGCAGTCAGTCCCTGGCAGGCCAGCCGTCATCTGATGGCCCGGGACGAACACGTGGTGCTGCGGGCGGCCATCTACGCCTGCTTTGCGGTGATCTTCCTGCAGATCCTGATTTACGGCGTGGGCGGTCTCATCAACCTGGCGAATCCGGACATCGCCCCGTCGGAAACCGTCATCCTGTGGGCGGCGAAAAATCTGGTGCCCGAGCTGTTGGGCGCCCTGTTGATTGCCGGCATCATGGCCGCCGCACTGTCCTCGGCCTCCACCTTCCTGTCGCTGGTGGGTTTCAGCGTCAGCAATGACCTGATGGGCCATGCCGACCACCGCAGCCTGTCGGTCACGCGCTGGGTGATGGGCGCGACCGGGGTCTGCGCGCTGCTGTTGAGCTTTGTCTTCCCGCCCAACGTGTTCTGGTTGATGTTGTTTATCGGCACCGTGTTCGCCTCGTCCTGGGGACCGGTGGCGTTGATGAGCGTGTGGAGTGGTCGTATTACCGGCGTCGCCGCATTCTGGGGCATGACCGTGGGGTTCCTGGGCAACGTGATTCCCGCCGGGCTGGAATATGCGGGCCTGGTGGTCTGGCCGGCGCTGTTGCAGCCGGTGGTGATCGGCGCTGCCCTGAGCCTCGCCACCATCTACTGGCTTTCTGGTCGGGGCCAGGTCAGCACGGCGGAACGCGATTATCGCCAGCGGTTACATGTGGTGCCCGCCGAGGACCGTGACGCCGGCAAGACCCGACTTACCCTGCTCGCGCCCTGGTGCCTGATAGCTTATGGCTGCCTGATTCCAGTGCTGATGATCAATTTCTATGTGATCCCCTACCAGCGGGCCACCGGCCAGTTGCTGGCCGACGGTTCGCTCAACTGGGCCTCCGGCGAGGTCTACGTGTCGCTCACCACCCCGGTGGTCTACATCGTCCTGGGCCTGGTCGCGGCGCGGGTAATACAACATCGCTACGGGTCGCCGTCGGCACCGCTGGCTGAAGCGGGAGAGGTGACATGAGCGAACAGAACTTCGATGCCATTGTGATAGGTGGCGGTCACAACGGCCTGACCGCGGCCAACTACCTCGCCATGGGTGGCATGAAGGTCTGCGTTCTCGAGCAGCGCCAGGTGGTGGGCGGGGCGGCGGTCACCGAGGAGTTTTATCCGGGCTATCGCAATTCGCTAGCCTCCTACGTGGTCAGCCTGTTGCGGCCCGAGGTGGTGCAGGACCTGGCGCTGCAGCGCTATGGTTACGAGCCTATCCCGCTGGGCAATTCCCTGTACCTGGACTCCAGCGGCGACTACCTGCTGCTGAACGGTGACGAGACCCATGACCGGGCCCAGTTCGAGAAGTTTTCGGCTACCGACTACGACGCCTACCTGGCCTTTGACGCGACCATCGAAAAGGTGGGCGATATTCTCGCCAGACAATGGCTGAAAGCGCCGCCGAAGCTGTCCGGGGGTGGTGTCAGCGATCTGCTGGGCGCAGTAAAGCTGGGTTTTGATGTCTACAAGCTGGATGAAGACGCGCGCTGGCGGCTGATGCAGTTTTTTGTCGGCGCCCCTGACACCATCATCGAACGCTGGTTCGACAGCGACAAGATCAAGGCCATGGTGGCCGCCCATATCCTGCCGGCCAATTACGCGTCGCTGCAGCAGCCCGGCGCCAGCCTGTCGATGTTGCATCACGCGGTGGGGGAGATCGACGGCCGCAAGGGTGCCTGGGGTATCGTGCGCGGCGGCATGGGCGCCATTACCCAGGCCATGGCCGCCTCGGCCCGTGACAAGGGCGTGGAAATTCGCACCGCCGCCCTGGTTGACACTATCCTGCTGGACGCCGGCCGCGTCAGCGGCGTACGCCTGGCCGACGGTGAGGCACTCAGTGCGCCGGTAGTCGCTGCCAACACTGACCCCAAGCGCACCTTTCTCAAGCTGCTGGGTGCCCAATACCTGCCGCCGGAGTTTGCCCGGGATATCGGCGCCTTCCGCCAGGAGTCAGCGTCCCTGCGCATGAACCTGGCGCTGAAGGGCCTGCCGGAGTTTGCCGCTGTGCCCGGCGCCGAGCCGGGTCCCCAGCACTGCGCCAGCATCACCCTGATCGAGAGCAAGGACCACGTGGAGCAGGCCTACCAGGCTTCCCGCTCAGGTGTGCCGGCCTCGCCGCCCATCATTGAGGCGATCATCCCCAGCGCCATGGACGACGGACTGACCGACGCGCCTGGCACCCATGTCATGAGCCTGCTGTGCAAGTACATGCCCTACGATCTGGCTGGCGGCCGGCACTGGGATACTGAAAAAGACCGGGTGGTCAGTGACATTCTCGATTACGTCGAGCGCTTCATTCCAAACCTGCCGCAGATTCTTGAACACGCGCAGTGCCTGACGCCGCTGGATATTGAACGCACTTTCGGCATGACTCGCGGCGATATCTGCCACGGTCGCCTGGAACCAGATCAGCTCTTCAGTATGCGGCCCCACCCGCAGGCGGCCCAGTATGCGACGCCGGTGCCGGGCCTGTACCTGTGTGGCTCCGGCGCCCATCCCGGCGGCGGCGTCACCGGCGCCCCGGGCCACAACGCCGCCAGGCGCATCCTCTCAGACAGGTAACCTGCCATGTCCGTCGCCGCTACCAGCGCTGAGCTGGTGCACGAACAAACCGTTTTTGATGACTGGCGCTCGATTGTCATTGCGCTCTACATGACCCTGGTGGGCTACGGCGTACTGGTCGGTATACCGGTGATCAGTACCGCCTGGGTGACGCAGCTGGGCTTTACCGAAGTACAGGTCGGGCGCGTGGCCGGTGCCGACCTCGGCGGCCTCTCGCTGGGTGCGGTACTGACGGCCCTGGTGATTGGCCGCTGGAACCGGCGCGGCATCGTGCTGCTGGGCGCCGCCATGGCAATTGCTGCCAACGCCTTGTGCATGGTGGTGGTGGATTACCAGGGCGTACTGTGGCTGCGCTTTATTGCCGGCATCGGCAGCGGCCTCTACACGGCGGTAGCTGTGGCCACCCTCGGTGCCACCTCAAAGCCCGCCCGGGCCTACAACCTGATGCTGTTTGCCTTTGCGTTCTCACAGGCCCTGGAGCTGCATATTCTTCCGCAACTCACCATGAACGGGATCTACCTGGTATTCATCAGTTGCTACCTGTTCGGGCTGGTGTTCCTGGCCTGGCTGCCACCGCGACCGGCGGACGCCGCCCTGGACGTCGAGCTGGAGGTCGCCGAGGAGAGCGGGGCGCACCACACCGAGCATCGCCACGTCCCCGCCTGGGTACCCTGGCTGGTGCTGGCAGCGATCTTTGCCACCTACATCAATATCGGTGCCTACTGGACCTATATAGAACTGGCCAGCCTCGCCTCCCGGGCGACACCGGAGTGGACCAGCCAGGTGCTGGTATGGACTTCCTTCTGCTCGATTATCGGTTGCCTGGTGGCCACATTGATCAGCAACCGCTTTGGGCTGGCGCGACCCCTGCTGGTGACGTTGTTGATCCAGGCGCTGGTGGTCGGCATGTTGTTCAGCGGCATCGACAATACCCGCCTGGTGATCAGCCTGTTCAGTTTCAACTTTCTGTGGATTTTCGTGGACGTGTACCAGATGGCGACTGTCGCC
This sequence comes from Cellvibrionales bacterium, assembly GCA_043513815.1. Lineage (GTDB taxonomy): Bacteria > Pseudomonadota > Gammaproteobacteria > Pseudomonadales > Halieaceae > JANQIO01. Next base: position 986,169 of record CP121313.1, read on the forward strand.
AATGTGGACCACTCTGGTCGCTTTGCTGCCTTGATGCCCGGGGCTCAGGGTCTGGGTCAGATTGTCGGCCCGAATATTGCCGCCTCCATTCTGGCGGCGGGCCTGGGGTATGCCGGCGTGTTTATCATGTGCGCTATTGCCTCGCTGCTGGCCATGGCTATCTATGGCTTCATGTACCTGCGTTTGCGCCGCGAGATCCCGGCGCTGGCGGATGCCTCCTAGCCCGTATATTGCACCAGTTGCCTGATCGCTGGCGCCGGGCTGAAAATTGCCCTTAAGCCTGATGCCACAGAACGACGCTTGATTGGGAAGTGTACTGGTGAAATATCCGGGCTAGCCCCGGCGGGCCAGCACGATGAGGTAGCCTCCCACTGCCAGCGCGAACAGGGGCAGGTAGGGAATGAACGGCCAGTAGGGCATGTAAAGCTCCAGCGGCATGGCCCAGCCAACGCCTTCCAGGTTGTCGTGGGCCAGTCGCTCCCACAGGGAGCCGGTAGCCGCCCCGACCATGCCCGTCAGTACCACCAGCGAGCCCAGGGTCGCCAGCGCGGGCTGCGTGCTGCCTGAATCCCGGGCCATCTGCTTGCGTACCCAGGCGGCAATGCGCAGGCTGATGGCGGCCACGCCCAGCCAGTAGTACAGGTAGTGCACCCAGTCCGGGTTGTTGTAGTAGAACACCGCGTACCAATAGGTGCTGAACGCATAGGCCCACAGGAAGTAAATACCGCTCTTGTGCAGCAGCTTCCAGTGCCGGGTCTTCGGTGTGAACAGTTCACGGCCCCGCTTGAAGGAGGTCACCGTCATCGCCAGCAGGAAGGTATAGCCCACCAGGCCCTCTATCACGTCGCGCAGCACGTAGACCTCATCCACGTAATACTCGGTGTGCCAGCCCACCAGCCAGAGAATGAAGCTGATTTGCCAGGCCATGCCAAAGGCAAAGCTGAGGCCCAAGATCTTGCGATTGCGCAGCAGCCAGCGGCTGGGCTCGCCGGGCGCCAGGGCCGCCAGCGATGAGGCGGCGAAGGCCAGGTACAACCAGGGCACAGACCAGCGTACCGAGGTCTGGATCATGGAAGACACGCCGCCCGCCGTTGCCATATCGCGCACCAGCATGGCGGCCACCATGTATAGCCCCATGGGTATCGCCACCAGCCAGAACAAGTTCCACTGGTTGATGGCGGGGTGTCGCAACAGGCTTTCCCTGTTAGTACTCATCGCTATTCCTGCGCTATCTAAAATGCCCAGCCTGAGGTGTTTTGGACAGAGATTCGTCCTGCTGTCGAGGGCCTATACTTTCGGAAGAACCGCCGCGGAATTTTCTGGAGTTGCCCGTGTTTCATATGCTCACCTGTTTCGATCTCAAGCCCGGTGTCGATCTGCCCACCTTTGAGGCGGCGCTGGCAAAGTATGCCGAGCACCTGCAGTCTCGCCAGCTGCTGGCTGCGGTGAGCCCGGTGGGCACCCGCGCCCGCAATACCATTCTCGATACCGATGAGGGCCGCAGCCAGTCGCATTTCTTTCTGATGCAGTTTGCAAACCGACGCCAGGCGGACGCGGCAACGGCGCTGATCGAAAGCGGTGAGAAGGAGCCGGACCATATCCACAGGGCGATGTATGCCAGGGCCGACAACATGGTATTCCTGTGTTGGGAAGATTCGGTAGGGGAAGACCCGCAGGGCACTGCGGAAGAAGGAGAAGCCGCCCGGCCCTGAGGGGCCGGACGGCGCAGAACTGCTTACCGTACGAAGTTGTACCGCAGGTTGAAGCCATAGGTGCGTGGCTGCAGAGTCGAGAGACGCTGCTGCGCCCAGCGGTTGTTGAAGAACAGCTCCGCGTCTTCGTCGGCCACGTTGTCCACGAACAGTGCAGCGGTCCACTTCTCGGTTTCCAGACCAATCTGCAGGTCCAGGGTTGACCAGGCATCCTGCTCCCGCGGCGGGAACGAGAATGATGTGGACTCAACACCCGCGAGGGAGTTGACCGACTCACCCGTATAGGAATAGTTCGCCAGAAAATAGGGCGTTCCACCCAACACTTCCCCATTGAAGGTGTAGGACAGGTTAACAGCCCCCTTCCAATCCGGCACGATCGGCAACTGGGTGCCGTCGGAAATGGCCAGTTCGCCCGCGGTGCCTTCGAACAGAATATCGTCCTGGGACAGCTCACCATCGTTGTAGCCGACGTTGACGTCCAGTGACAGGTTGTCATTGGGTGCCCAGGTGACAAAGGCCTCGAAGCCGTTGATTTCCGCTTCCGGGAAGTTGAGGATGCCCAGCGAGAACACCCCCTCCTGCGGGTCGTTGGCCTGAATCTGGATGTCATCCCAGACCATGTGATAAAGGGCTATATTGAAGCGCAGGCGCTTGTCGAACCACTCGGTCTTGGCGCCAATTTCGTAGCTGTCCACCGTATCGGAGTCATACTGGTTGAGGGTGCCCGCAGGCGGTGGGAACTGACCGGTAGGCGGCCCAAACACCGACTGGGGCCGCACCGAGTTGGCGCCGCCGCGGCGGAAGCCTTCCGAATAGGTAAAGTACAGCAGCTGGTCGTCGATGGTGTAAGACAGGTTGACCTTGCTCAGCCAGTCAGTTTCATCGGCCTCACCCTTATCGCCGGGCGCCAGGCAGTAGTCGATATCACAGTTCGGCGTCTGGCCGCTCCGGTCGACCAGTTGAGCCTGCACCACGGTGAAGTCGTTCTGGATATCAAAGTAGCGACCGCCGGCGGTAATCGTGAAGTTATCGGTCACGTCAAAGCTGACCTCACCAAACACGGCCCACTGATCCAGCTCGCTGTCGTAGGTGCCGGTGAAGAAGTTGTCGGTGTCCGTTTTCGGTGTAATGCCGTTGAAGTAATAGCCGGCGTAGTTGACGTAGGCAAACGCTGGCGTGTCGCTGAAGCCGTTGAGAATGCTCGAATAGAACAGTTCGTCCACTTCGCGCTTGTTGTAGAAGCCACCGACAATCGCCGACCAGCGGCCCTCGGTGGGCGTGGCGTAGCGCGCTTCCAGCGTCCAGGACGTGGTCTCACGGGTGTCGTAGGACTGCGCCAGCGGGTCGCCGCCGAAATCCAGATAGAGAATGTCGTAGTAGGGTGCGCCCGCCTGCAGGTAGTCGTGGTACTGCTGGAAGGACTGGTGGTAGGCGGTGGAGTCCGCAAAATATTCGTTCTCGCGATCGAAGTAGGCACCCATTACCACGAAGTTACCGATATCCAGGTCAGCTTCGACGGTGACCGAGAGCTGATACCACTCGTCTTCCCAACTGTCGTCGGTATAGCGAATCTGGTCACGATCGCCCAGCCGCGGGAAGATGTCGGTGTCCTCATAGGACTGCTGGTTGAGGTCAGCGTCAGCGAAGCCATCCAGTTCGCTCTTCTGGTAGATGGCAGAGAAGTCGATGGTCCAGTCTTTCGCCGGTGTCAGCCGCAGGCCAACGCGGCCGCCGTACCACTCGGAGGAATTGACGTTGTCCTGTGCCTGGCGGGCGTTGTCAAAGGTGCCGCCGGGTGAGGGCGAGCGTACGTTGTCGACCCAGCCGCCCTCGTCGGCGTAGAAGCCAACGACGCGCAGTGCCGCCTTGTCGCCCAGCGGCACGTTGGCCATCGCGCTGAGGTCGTAGCTCTCATCGTCGCCGTCAATGCTGGAGCCGGTGAAATCGACCCAGCCATAGGTGCCCGTCGTGTCGGGTTTGTTGGTAATCACCCGCAGCGTGCCGCACTGGGCCGCATCACCGAACAGTGAACCCTGGGGGCCGGCCAGCGCCTCGACCCGGGCAATATCCACCAGGCGTGGATCGGGGTTCTGCCCCGCCGCGGTAATAGGCTGCTCGTCGAGGTAGATAGAGGTGGTGGCGCTATCGGCAAAACTCAGGCCCTGGGCTGCACAGCCACGCATGACCACCGAGGTGCCCCCTGGCTGGATCTCGGAGATCGCCAGGCTGGGGATCTGCCCCACGTAGTCATTGAAATTCTTGAAGCGCTGAAGGGTGATCTGCGCGTCGGTAATCGCGGTGATGGAAACCGGGATTTCCTGCAGGTTCATGGAGCGCTTGGTCGCGGTCACCAGCACTTCTTCCAGTGCGGGCTTGGCCGCGTCCTGAGCGCCGGCAAAGCCGGCCCCGGTACTGGATAGTGCAGCGGTCACCGCGAGACCGATAGGTTTTTTCGCTGCGTCCAGCGAGCTCGTTCCGTGTACAGCCATGTCGACCCCTACCCTGTATTTTTGAGGGATTAAATCATATTTGTTTTTTTATTGCTCTTATCGTACTTCCGCTGCGGGTGCTGTCGTCAATATCCAACAACGCTTTATTCCTATCGTCGCCGCCTATAGGCCCGGATATCGTAAATTGTTACGCCCGGTTACACTCGCCGGATGACTACTTTGATCGCCACATCCGTGGTTCGTGGCAGCCAGCAGGGCGAAAGCCACGGCGGCATTTATCTCGTCGACATAGAGCAGCAGCGGGTTTTCCAGCCGGTAGACTGGGACACAGCGGACATCGACTGGCAGGGGCGCGGCTGGGACCGGGGGCTGCGTGGCATCGCCTTCGACGACCAGCGGGTGTTTGTCGCCGCCAGCGATGAACTGTTTGAATACGATACCGACTTCAACCCGGTGGCCTCCTACCGCAACCCTTACCTGAAGCATTGTCACGAGATCGCGGTCTACAAACGCAGGCTTTACCTCACCTCAACGGGCTTTGATTCCCTGCTGGGGTTTGACCTCGACAAGAACGCATTCAGCTGGGGCCTGAAACTGGCCCGCGAGCGCAAGGGTCTGCGCGCCCAGCCCTTTCATCCCCAGCGCACCGGTGGCCCCCAGCCGGGCAACACGCTGCATATCAACAACGTGTTTGCCAACAAGGATGCGCTCTATGTCAGCGGGCTCAGGACCGATGGCCTGCACGCCTATACCGGTCGCTATATCCGCCCGGTGGCAAACCTGCCCCAGGGCACCCACAATGCGCGCCCGCACCGGGACGGTGTGTTGTTCAACGACACCGAGAAGAATGCCGTACGGTTTATCTCGGCCAGCAGTCCGCAGCGCATTTTCGCGGTACCGGAATATGACCCTGCACTGCTCACCCATACCAACGTGGACAGCTCCCAGGTGGCCCGGCAGGCTTTCGGCCGCGGGCTTTGCACCATTACCGACAGCACCTTTGCTGTGGGCTCTTCACCATCGACCATTACCCTGCATGACCTGGACACCATGAAGACGATGCTGTCGATCAACCTGTCGCTGGATGTGCGCAATGCCATTCACGGCCTGGAAGTCTGGCCCTTCGGGACCCCGGCGGACGCCGACGCTGACGCGGCCTGAGGTGCGGTTCAGCAGCTTCTCGGCGGTGCGAAGCCAATGCCCAGGGCGGTCACGGTCGTGCGGCGCACGGTGCTGATCTCCGCCGAGGCAATATCAATCTCGAACAAAACCCGCTCGCCAGTGGCATTGACTCCCGCGCCCAGCAGTTTGCCAGAGGGCTTGAAGGCGATGGAGTTCACCTGGCGAATGCCGGCATCGAGCTCGCCGACAATGCGGGGTTGGCCGCTCTGGGTATCAATGATCAGCAGGAACTGCAGACGGTCGATCCCCTCGCCGTCGAGGCTGCCGATACCATAGAGGTCGCCATCCGGGTGAAAGTCCGCGGCGGCGACACTGTAGTCCGTGCGCCCGAAGACACGCGCGATCGCCAGGTAGTCGCCGGACAATGGGTCGATGGTGTAGAGCATGTGAGAGCCCGTGGCCGCGGGGTCCGCCTGGCCAAATCCATACAGGCGACCGCCGGGGGCAAATGCCAGCGCGGCCATTTCGATACGGGGCAGCGCCTCGGGCCCGATGCGCCGGGCGAAGCCGCTGCAGCGATCCAGGCGCAGCAGCCCCCAGTAGCGACGCACCCCGGGGTCGGTGTCATTGTTGTAGACAAAGACTTCGCCGTCGCTGGGGCGTATGGCCATAGCGGCCGGGGCTTCCAGCCGACCCGGCCCCGGCAAGCCGACAAGATTGTGTACACCAAGACCGCTGTGCAGCGTATAGAGGGCTTTGTATTCCGGGTCGACGCCGTACAGTACCGTCAGGTTCGGCGGCGGTTGTGGTGGTGGAGCGCGGTATTGATTGCCGCAACCGCTGAGCAGGCCGGCGGCCATTACCGCGGCGCTGGCCATGATGATGAGTGGGTGTGTCTTCAGCCCCATGGGGTTCCGGTTATTCCTGCTCCGGCAAGTCATCCGCGCCTGCCATGCTGCGCCAGGACCGGGCATGCTGGCCTAGCCCTGGTTGATGTTTTCGTATTGGGAAAAGTCGGGCAGGATGGGCGCGAGAATCTCCTTCAACTCATCCAGGTGCTGGTCGTAGTTGCGCCAGTAGTGGATGGACCGGGTGTACACCGGCTGGCGAACCTGCTCGGAGCTGGCCGTGCGCACGGGTCGATCAGTCTGGTAGAAGTTGATGCAATCGTCCTCCCAGGGCAACTCGCAATAGTCCAGCAGCCGGCGTACCTCGCCCTCGAAATCAGTCACCAGTTCCTCGTACTGTATGCGATGCACGCGGCCGGGCAACACTGTGTCCCAGTGCTCCATCATGTCCAGGTACTGCAGGTAGTACTCGCCCAGGTCCTGCAGGTCGTAGAGGAAAGACTGGCCCTTGGCGAACAGCTGTCGGTAGCAGCTCAGGCAAGTGTCCAGCGGATAGCGCCGGGCGTCGATGATCTTTGCATTGGGCAGGATCAGGTGCAGGAAGCCGATGCTGGCGAAATTGTTGGGGTTTTTATCGATGAAGCGCGGCTTGTCCAGTTGGCGGTGGAACTCCGCCCACTGCAGGTATTTTTGTCCCAGGGCGTTCAGGTGCCGTTCGCCCAGTTCAATCACCGCTCGCGGGTAGTTCACACCGTCGGCCCGGTTGTGGTTCAGGGAGGTCGCCGTGCGACCCAGGTAAGGCAGTTCCGCTGTGCCTTCGACCAGGCTGTGACTGGCGAGAATCTGTTCCAGCAGGGTGGAGCCGGAGCGCGGCAGCCCGACGATGAAGATCGGCGCTGGTTCAGGATTGCCCAGCCCGGACTTCTCGGCCAGCAGTTCGGCGTTGAACACCTCGCGCAGCTCGCTGTTGGTCATCTCCGTGCGCACCGGGTCGTAGCTTTCCAGGGAGCGCTGCAGGCTGTTGCCCTCCCGATAAAACTGCCAGGCCCGGTCGAAGTCGCCGGCGTCTTCGCTGGCCTTGGCCAGGGCGAACAGGAAGTTCACCCGGGAACGATCCTTCAGGTCCTCCCGCGCCAGAATCTGCTCCATGGAGACCAGTTCATCCTGCGAGAAACGGAAGGTCTTGAGGTTGGCCATGCTCCAGTAGATCTCGCCGTCATCGGGGCGCAGTCGGATGCACTCGCGATAGGCTCGGATGGCCTCCTCCTGCTCTCCCACGGTTTTCAGTGTGTGCCCCAGGCCGAGCAGGGCGCCGGCATGGGCGGGTTGTACTTCTATGGCCTTGCGATAGGCGTCTACCGCATCGTAGGTTCGTCCCGCTTCGGCCAGGGCGGAGCCCAGCAGAAAGTGGGGTTTGCCACTGTGTGGGTGCAGGCGCGCAGTTTCGGATATGCACTCGATGGCCTCTTCATGACGGTGCTGCTCGTTCAGTAGCGTGCCCAGGTCCAGGTGTGCCAGGGCAAAGTCGGGGGCCACCGCGATGGCGCGGCGCAGCAGCGATTCTGCTTCTTCGGGCAAGCCCTGTGCCGAGGCGACCCCGGCCAGCAGCCGCATGGCGTCCACATTGCGGGGGTTTTCCTTTAGCAGCCTGCGGTAGATGCGCTCTGCCTCAGGGTACTTGCCCTGCTTGTGAAGCTCTGCCGCCATGGCCAGCTTCCGGCGGTGCGGGTCCAGCGCGAAAGACTGCTCGAAAGCGACGTCGGCGCGGCGCTGTTTGCCGACTGCTGTAAAGGCGCGTCCCAGCGTGTAGAAGGCGGTGGCCGACTCGGGGTCCAGGCGCGTGGCTTCCTTGAGCATCTGCACCGCTTCCTGGGCGCGATGGGTTTCCAGTAACAAGTAGCCCAGGTCCTCGTAGGGCTTGGCAAAGGTGGGAGCAAGCTCGATTGCCTGGCGCAGGTATTTCTCCGCGGCTTCCGGCTGGCGCTGCTTCAACAGCACCGCGCCGAGCAGGGCGGTCATGGATACATCGTCCGGGTCGCGGCGTATCGCGTCCCGACACATGGCAATGGCGGCGTCCAGCTGCCCCTGGTTTACACGCTGCAGGGCCTCATTGAACATGGCCCGGCTGCCGGTGGTGGCGGTTTTCATCCCGACGATCGTCTCTCTCGTGAGTGGGGTTACAAGCCTACAGCTTCAGCTGCCCGTTGACAGCCCTGTGGGCTCATGGACAGTAAACCGTAGCAGACGCCGGCATGGCGTTGTACCGGCGACATAGTTGCGGCAGTATCGTGACACGCCCTAACCGCTATAGAGAACAGGACCTGCTTCTGATGATGGACGCGGCAGAATTCGCAGCGCGCTACATCGATGCCTGGAACAACCAGGATGCGCAGGCTATTGCCAGTCATATCTCCGACCAGGGCACCTACCTGGATATCATCATCCACCAGGAGATGACCCGCGACGAGCTGCTGGTGCATCTCGAAGAGCTGTTCCAGCTTGAGCCCTATCGCTACGAACTGGTGGGAGAGGTCTGTGCTGGCGCCAACACCCTGGCCTTCCAGTACCGCGCAGTGCTGCGCGACGCCGACAACGATGATGCCACCTACTACGGTGCGGAATTCATCACCCGAAATAATGACAAAGCCACCGATATCGTCGACTACTACCAGCAGCGCGGTGTTGCCTCGCCCCAGAGCCCCATGGCCGACGCGGCCGGGCCCAGCAACGTGCAGCGCTATGCCAAGTCCGGTCTCAGCCCGCAGCAGATGGGTGCACTCAAGCAGGAGCTGGTGAGTCTGATGGAGGAACAGCGGGTCTACCTGCAGCCCGATCTCACTTTGCCGGAGCTGGCGGATAGCCTGGCCTGCTCCGTCAATCACCTGTCTCAGGTGATTAATGCGGGCTTTGGCATCAGCTTCTTCGACTACCTCAACCAGTACCGCGTCAAAGAGGCCATGGCGCTGCTGGCGCCCTGCGAGGGTGAGACGCCAACCGTGCTGGCCGTGGCCCTGCAGGTTGGCTTCAACAGCACGTCGACCTTTTACGTGGCCTTCAAGAAAGTCACCGGTCAGACGCCCGCCCAGTATCGCCGCAGCCTCTCCGACTGATCGCATCGGGCGTCAGGGGCGATGCTCGCGCAGGATTGCCCGTGCCGCGTTGTGGCCGGGCAGGCCGCTGACACCGCCCCCTGGATGGGCCCCGGAACCACACAGGTAGACACCCTGTACCGGCATTTTGTAGGCGGCGTGTCCCGGCAGCGGGCGCATCGAATAAAACTGGTCCAGGTGCAGGGCGCCGTGGAAGATGTCGCCACCCACCATGCCCAGGTCGCGTTCAATATCCAGCGGTGTCTTGATCTGGCGACCTACCACCGACGCCTTGAAGTTGGGCGCGTACCCGTCGATGGTGTCAATAACCTGGTCGGCCACCGTGTCGCGCACGCTGTCCCAGTCCTGGCCGTTGGGGAGGTGGCGCTGGAAATGCTGGCAGAACAGGCTGGCTACATGGCCGCCAGCGGGCGCCAGGCTGTCATCCTGGGTACTGGGCACCTGCATGGAAATTACCGGCTTGCGGGACCAGCCCATTTGGCGCGCGTCCATATAGGCATTCTCGATGTACTGCAGCGAAGGGCTGACTTCGATGGCGCCCATGAAGTGTTCTTCGCCGCGGCCGGCCATGCTGGTGAACTGCGGTAGCTCCGACAGCGCCACGTTCATGCGGAACGTCGCCGAGTGGCTGCGGTAGCTATCAATGCGGCGGCGGTCGCCATCCTCCAGCAGGCCCGGGTCCAGCAGGCGGGTGAGCAGGGTTTGCGGGTGAATATTGGCCGCCACGCAGCGCGCCGTGATGGTGCGGCCGTCGGCGGTGGTGACGCCCACCGCCCGCTCATTCTCGGTAATGATTTCCTGCACCGGAGTGCCGGTCTCAATGCGGGCGCCGCGGCTGCGGGCAAAGGACGCCATGGATTCACTGATCGCTCCCATGCCGCCGCGGGCTATCCCCCAGGCGCCAGTGCGGCCATTGACCTCACCGAAGGCGTGATGCAGCAGTACGTAGGCAGTGCCGGCCTGGTAGGGCTCGGCAAAATTGCCGATGACGCCTTCCAGCCCCAGTACGCCTTTGAGCGCTTCGCCCTCGAACCACATGTCCAGGTAGTCACCCAGAGAGCGCGTCATCAGTTCCACCAGGATGCCCTGGTGGCGGGGGCTCAGCTTGCGCAGCCGGTTGCCGCTTTTGACCAGGCCCAGGAAGTCCCGCAGGCCGCCGCCGATATTGGGAGGTGCTTCGGTGGCCATGGCGCGCAGGGCCAGTGCCACTTCGGAGATTTCGTTTTCGAAGAGCTCGATGTTGTCGGCGTCCCGCTGTGAGAAACGGGCGATCTCGGCGTGGGCCTGGGTGTCATCCCGGGTCAACAGCAGGTGGTCGTTCTCGAGCAGGCTCAGGGTGCCCGCCGGGCGCTCCATGATGTCCAGGCCGTGTCGGTTGAGTTCCAGCTCCTGGATCACCTTCGGGTGCAGCAGGCTCACCGAGTAGGAGTACACCGAGTTGCGAAAGCCGGGATGGAACTCTTCGGTAACGGCGGCGCCGCCGACCACGTCGCGGGCCTCCAGCACGGTGACGCGCAGGCCGGCGCGGGCCAGATATCCGGCACAGGTCAGGCCATTGTGGCCGGCGCCGATCACGATAACGTCGGTATCTGTTTTCATCGGCCTGCCTGCGCCGCTGCGCTGTCGGGAAAGAAGATCGACCGAGTATAACCAAGCCCCGGCGTACTGTTCTCCGGGCCGACACGCGCGGAAGAACTGCTCAGTACAACAGGGTGTAATCGAATGCTCTGATAATGATACGGCGGCACACCGGGTAGTGATGACCCAGGCAGCAGCGACGTTCAAGTGGGACACGCGGCAGGTGATCAAAGTCACCGTTTACGCGCTGTTGCTGGTGAACTTCGGCCTCTACATCCTCGAGGATATCGAGGTCGCCTCCCACGAAATGCGCAACGGTGGCAGTCTGCTGGAATGGATGCAGGCCTTTGCCACCACCATCGACGAGTCCGCCTGGTTCGTCCTGCTGTTGCTGTTCGAACTGGAAACCTACGTGCTGTCGGACGAGGTGCAGGAGCGGCCACTGGTCATGGGCCTGGTGCACGGCGTGCGCCTGGTGTGTTACCTGGTGCTGGCGCACTCTGTTTACGCGTTCGGCGTAATCTACTGGGACATGATCAACGCTGAAGCGGTGCAAGGGGCAAGCCAACTGTGCCAGCTGCTGGACCAGGACCTGTCGTTCGTCCGTAACATCGAATACACCAGTATCACCGCTGATAACTGCGGCACGCTGTCCTCCGCAGGCCAGTTTTTCTACACCGAGCCCGGCCTGGTTGTCACCGATGCCGAGGGACTGGCGCTGGAGCAGCGGCTGGCCATGGTCGACTGGCTGGAGGTGGTCGTGTGGCTGCTGATACTTGCCACCATCGAGATCATGGTGCGACTGCAGGATCGCGGTATTACCCGCGGCCGACTGGTGACCTTTATCAAGGGCTCCAAGCTGGTACTGTACGCTGGTCTCTGGTCAATGGCGGCCTGGTGGGTCTCCCTGGGGCACTACTACTACGCCTGGGATGAAGCGCTCTGGATCGTCGGCTTCTTCGCCATCGAAGCCAACATGAGCGAATGGCAGCATGAGATCGAGGCCGGAGCCGCAAGCGAGGCTGCCGCCATGCAGCAGACTGGCTGACACTCGCCCGGGCCGATTCACCCAGCACCCAATTTCTGAACACAGTTTTATTCATGCAACAGGAGACGCGCGATGCCTGAGATCCAGGTACAACACAACTGCATCAACATCACTGAAATGGAACCCCAGGAATCCTTTGGCGAGCCGGTAGGTGCACTGCCAAAGCAGACCGGCAACAACTTCTATGAGGCGGGCAACCATTTCGCCGGCACCTGGGAGTGCGAGCCGGGAGTCCTCGATCTGGACCTTAAGGTCACCGAGTTCTGCCACCTGCTGGAAGGCCACTGGATCCTGACCTCAGAGTCCGGCCAGGTGACCGAGATCAAGGCAGGGGACAACTGGATCTTCCCCAACGGCTGGAAGGGCCGGGCGGAAGTAGTCGAGAAAGTCCGCAAGGTCTATTACATGATCGATCACTCGGGAGAGTAGGCGATGACCGTGAGCGGCAGCGTCATCTCCGTACATGTAGGCGCTGAGGACGTATTGGGCAAGGCGCCCAGGGACAGCATCGAGCTGGCCCTGGACGGCATCGTCGGCGATCGTCACCGCGGCCTGGAGCGTGAAGCCTGGGACAGTGGCGACAAGCAGCCCCCAGGTACGGTGCGCCGCAACGAGCGGCACTGGTCGGCGGTGTCAGTGGAGGAGCTCTCCGAAATCAGCGAAGCCATGGCTCTAGCACAGCCGCTCACGGCAGAGACCCTGGGCGCCAACCTGTGCCTGTGTGGTGTGCCGGACCTGTCACGCCTGCCGCGCGGTACCTTGCTGGAGTTCTCGTCGGGCACCGTACTGTTGGTCGAGGAATACAACCCACCCTGTTCCGATATGGGCGCCGAGATCGCTGCCAATTACAGCAGCCACTCCGGCGACCCGATCCCGCCCGAGGCCTTCTCAAATGCTGCTAAATTCCTCCGCGGCGTGGTCGGCATCGTCGAGGTTCCCGGCACCATTACCGCCGGCGACCAGGTCACCGTCATCCCCGAACAACTCCCCCGGTGGTTGCGATAGAACACTCCGGATCAGAGCGTCAGTTTTATCGTTTTCTGCAGTTCTTTCTCAGCGTGTACCGGAAGCTCGATAAGGCAACGTCGTCGCAGGCCGGTATGCAAAGCGTGTTGCGAATATCCTGATCTACAGCTCCGTAGCTCGGGCGTGAACTGGGGGCACACGCCCTCAGTCAGAGCGCGTTTCCACGGAGCCTGCAGTGCGTGCCCGACCTACGAAGCTACTCGTGACCGGCAGTCGCTTCGACCTGTCCGGGGATGAGTCCAAAAGAGGAGGCACCCATGGAGGCCCGTTCCCGTGCTCCACATGTCGGATACTAGGAATCCGCCGGTGGCGTAGCCCTGGCCCGAGCAGGCGCCCAGAACGGTTTTTCCACCACCGTGCAGCGCGCCACCTTGTCGTACTGGCGTAGCTCTTTCTCGTAGTAGATCTCCGCCCACAGCTCACCCTTGAGGTGTTCGGTCTTGATCATGGCCAGGGCAATATTGGCCTTCACCGCCGGTGACCACATGGCCGAAGTGACATAGCCGACATCTTTCGAGCATTGCTTGTCGCTGTAGATCCAGGAGCCCTCGGCGACCTTGTTGCCCTCGATATCGAGTTTGGTGAGCGTGTAGGTGGGGCCTCGATCCCGCTCTTCCAGCAGTGCGCGGCGGCCGTTGAAGTGCGGCTTCTTGAAATCCACCAGCCAGCCCAGGTTCAGTTCGAAGGGGGTCTGGTCGTGGTTCAGGTGCACGGTTTTCAGCGCCTCATGGAACTCCATGTCCGGCATGATAAAGCCCGCTTCCAGCCGCGCCATGTTGGTCGCCGATTCACCGTAGGGCTGAATGCCATAGTTGTCACCAGCGGCGTACAGCGCATCCCACATTGGCAGTGCCAGCTCGGGGTCGATCCACAGTTCGTAGCCCAGGTCACCGGTAAAGCCGGTGCGCGAGACCATCAGCTGAGCACCGGAAAACTCGAAGTGTGCAATGTTAAACGGCTTGAGCTGGTCGATGCCGTCCAGGCCCATGGCCTTCAGCGTGGCGCAGGAGCAAGGGCCCTGTACCGACAGGCCGGCAATATTGTCGGTCATGTCTGTGACTGTGAGCTGGTCAAAGCCGTAAGAGGCTTTCTTCAGCCAGGCCAGGCTGGGACTGCCGCAGGTCAGCATGAACTTGTCGGGACCCAGCCGGAAGATGGTGCCGTCATCGATCATGCGGCCGGTGTCGGTGCACCAGCAAACGTAGGTTACCCGGCCTTCCTTCAGTTTGGTGACATCGCGGGTCACCATCCGGTCCAGCATGGCTTCCGCGTCGGGGCCCTCGATGTGGTACTTCTGCATGGGCGAGATATCGTAGGTGCCCACCGTGTTGCGGATGCAGAAATACTCGTACTCTTCATCGTAGTAGTAGTCGGCAAAACGATAGCCGTTCCACTCGGACCAGGCCTCGCGGATATTCAGGGCCGCCTGGCGCGCATGAAAGGGCGACAGCAACAGCCGTTCGTCAGCGTAGGGATCGGGTGAAGCCGCGTGGCGCAGGCTTTGTTCTTCTGCAGTCATGGGCCGTTTCTCCTACTCGTCGTAGCAATCGTCTTCGGGCACGGTGTTGGGGCGCTTCAGGTCCATCAGTATCTCTCGCGCCGCATTGGCACCGCAGGCAGAGGAAACGCCGCCGCCGGGATGGGTAGACGAGCCGCACATGTACATTTTTTTCACCGGCATGCGGTACTGACCATAGCCGGGGAAAGGCCGGTTGAAGAGCAGCTGGTCGATGGTCAGCTCGCCCTGGAAGATATTGCCCTCGGTCAGGCCCACTTCATTCTCGATTTCGTGGGGCGTGCGCACTTCCATGTGGACGATCAGGTCCTTGAACCCCGGCGCGTGTTGCTCGATCTTGTTGACCACGGTCTCGCCGAAGGCGTCGCGCTTCTCGGGGGTCCAGGGGCCGTCTGCGAGTGTTGGCGGGCAGTACTGGATAAAGGTGGACATCCAGTGTTTACCCGCAGGCGCCACAGTGGGGTCCCAGGCCGAGGGAATAACCGCCTCGATAAAGGGATCGTCCGACCAGCGGCCGCGCTTCCAGCAGTCGTAGGCGCGCTCCATGGTGCCCATGCTGCCGCAGAAGCCCTGGCCGCCGCGGTTGATATAGCGGTTGCCTTCCGGCACGCCAATAAACGTCGGCAGTCCCGACAGCGCGATATTGACCTTGCCCGAGGAGCCGCGAATCTTGAAGTTACTCGCCCGGTCGTAAATCTTCGGCGGCAGGTCCTTCTTGTCGATGATCTTGGTGAAAGTGCGCTTGGCGTCGAGGTTGGAAACCACGATATCGCTGTAGATCTCTTCGCCGGACTCCAGCGCCACGCCAACGGCCTGGCCGCCTTTCACGATAATCTGTTCGACGCCAGCCTCGGTGCGAATCTCCGCGCCAAACTGCTGGGCGGCGCTGGCCAGCGCGTTGGAAATCGCTCCCATGCCGCCCCGGGCCAGGCCCCAGGCGCCGATGGAACCGTCCACATCGCCCATCACGTGGTGCAGCAGGATGTAGGCAGAGCCGGGGGAATATACGCCCAGCGCCGTGCCGATAATCCCGGGCGAGGCCATGGCGCCCTTGATCAGCTCATCCTCGAAGTAATCCTCCAGGAAGTCTGCCGCGCTCATGGTGAAGAAGCGCACGTACTCGTACAGCTCACGCTCGCCCAGAGACCAGAACTCTTTCGCCAGGAACAGCAGTTCCTGGATATCCCTGGGCCGCATGCGTGCCGGATCCGGCGGGGTGCGCAGCAGGGTCTTGCGAATCAGCTGGGCGTAGCGATTGAGGTCGGTCTGGAAGCGGAACATGGCATCCGCATCGTGTGGGTTGCGCCTGCGCAGGGCGTTATAGGCAGGCCCCTCGGCGTGATAGCTCATCAGCGTATCGCCGACCTTGTCACCAAAATTCACCGTGCCCAGGTAGGGCACGAGGATCAGGCCGTGTCGGGTCAGGTCCAGGTCGCGGTGGATGGACTGGCGCATCATCGAGCACACATAGGAGCAGCTCGAGTACCACCAGCCCTCGGTCATCTCCCGGGACACGGCGGCGCCGCCGATGTAATCGTTTTTCTCCACCACCAGCACATCCAGCCCGGCCTTGGCCAGGTAGGCGGCATTGGTCAGACCGTTGTGGCCGGCACCGATAATGACAGCATCGTAGCGCTTCATTTGAGGATCTCTCCCGCCGCATTGTGACCCGGCCCACCCATCACGCCGCCGCCAGGATGGCAGCCGGCGCCGCAAATATAGAGCCCCGGAATCGGTGTGCTGTGCTGGGCCGCCTCATAGGTGGGGCGCATCATCAGCATCTGGTCCATTGCCAGTTCGGTGTGGTGCCAATGGCCGCCGGTGACGTGCCAGTGTTCTTCGAGGTCCGCAGGCGTAAGCAGTTCGGCATGCAGTACCAGGTCCTCAATGCCGGGCGCGTACTGTGCCAGTGTCTGCAGCAGTTGTGTCTTTAGGCCGGCTTTCGCTTCTTCGGTCCAGCCGCCTTCCAGGCTGCGCGGCACGTACATCACATGGGCCGACAGGACATGCTGTCCGGTCGGTGCCAGGCCCGCCTCGCGCAGGCTGGGTATAAGCACTTCCATGGACGGCCGCTCGGGCAGGCGGCCATACTTGGCGTCATCCCAGGCAAATTCCAGGCTGTCCATTGTCGGCGCAATGATCATGCGGCCATCGGGCTTGTCGACACCGGTGAAGCGGGGCAGGTCGCTCAGTGCCAGGTGCAGTTTGGCCACCTGGCCATCGGTGCGCAGGCGACGAATGCGGTTGGTAAAGCCGATTTCCAGATGCCGGGCACCCAGCAGGTCGAAGAAGGTGCGCTTGGGGTCGGTGGCGGAGATGACGCGTTCAGCCGAGACACTCTCCCCGTCGGCCAGCACCACACCGGTTGCGCGCTGGCCCGCTTCGCCGCCGTCCACAACAATACGTTGTACCGGCGCCTGGTAGCGCAGCTCCGCGCCCCCGGATTCGGCAGCGGCGGCCAGTGCATTGACCAGGCCCGCCAGGCCGCCGGCGGGAATGGCGTGGGCACCGCCGGACTCACCGGTCAACCGATAGAGCATGGTCAGCACCGTGTTGTTTGGCGAGCGCGGTGCCTGGGTGGAGCCGATCACCGCATCCCAGCTCAGTACGGCCTTGAGAATATCGCTCTCGTATTGTTCATCCATCAGGTCGCGCACCGGCAGCGAGGCCACCCGGAAAAACTCGCGCATATCGTCAGCACCCAGCAGGCGCAGCTTGAGGCCGACCTGGGCGAAAGTGAGCATTTCCCTGAGGCTGTTGTCGCCGATGCGCGGCATGGTCTTCATCCAGAACGGATCCAGGGAGCCTGCGAACTTGCGCAGCATGGCCTGGTATTCAGGAAAGGCGGCGGCGTCTTTGTCACTGACGCCCTGCACGCGATCGCCACGGATGGTGACATGCGGGCCATCGGTGGCCAGGCCCACGGTGGGCAGGCTGTCGCCCGGTCGGTAGCCGTGCTGGGTCAGCCCCAGGTCCTGCACGACCTTTTTGGAGAAATGGTTCAGCGTGTGGGCGACGCTGACACGAAAGCCCGGGTGAAACTCCCGGGTGGCTGCCAGGCCGCCGGGTTCTGCTGCGGCTTCCAGCACCAGCACACGTTGGCCGGCCCTTGCCAGATAAGCTGCACAGACCAGGCCATTGTGACCCGCGCCGATGATGATGGAATCGTAATCAGACAAGGAAATTCCGCTACGTTACGTTTATGAATCGAACAAGGCTAGCCAAGCGACAAAGCCGCCACAACCGCGCCTATACGCGAGGATAGTTTCCGCAAAAGGCCTTGGTATCATTTGCCGATTCAGGCTTGGTACAGGATCAGCTGGATGTTCGGATTACGCTTTCCCATCAATACCCGTGAGCACACCGGCTCCTGGTATGCCGCAACAGCGCATAACAAGACGGGGTATCCCACCCTGGAAAACGACATCGAGGCGGATGTTGTAGTGGTGGGGGGTGGCTTCAGCGGCGTGAACACCATGCTGGAGTTGACCGAGCGCGGCGACCAGGTGGTTTTGCTGGAGGCCAATCGCGTGGGTTGGGGCGCCAGTGGCCGTAACGGTGGCCAGATCATTGGCGGGCTTGGCCATGACCCTGACAAGTTCCGCCGCCAGATCGGTGAAGACGGCGTGCGCCGCATCTATGACATGGGCGTGGAGTGCGTTGAAATCATCCGCGAGCGCGTGGCGCGCTACGCCATCGATTGCGATATTCGCTGGGGCTACTGCGATGTCGCCCTCAAGCCCAAGCACCTGGACTGGTTCCGGGAGACCCAATCGGAACAGCGCGCGGCCGGCTACCCCCACGAGCTGGTGATGCTGGATCGAGACGAGGTCAAAGAATTTGTCGGCTCCGAGCGCTACCTGGGCGGTTTGTACAACGCCAACGGCGGCGGGCACCTGCATCCCCTGAACCTGTGCCTGGGGGAGGCCGCCGCCGCAGTTCGCCAGGGCGCACAGGTCTTCGAGCAGAGCAAGGTCCAGTACATTGAGCACGGTGAGCGTGTCACCCTGCGCACCGAGCAGGGCAGCGTGCGCGCAAAGCGCGTGGTGCTGTGCGGCAATGCCTACATGGAACAGCTGGTCCCCAGGTTGTGGCGCAGGGTGCTGCCCGCCAGTACCTGCATGATTGCCACGGAGCCGCTCAGCGAAGCCATGGTGCAGTCGGTGCTGCCGAAAGACGTGGCGGTATGCGACCCGCGCACCGCGCTGGACTATTTCCGCGTCACCAGCGACCGTCGCATGCTGTTCGGCGGCCTTTCCAACTATACGGGTCTGGTGCCTGTCGATTACCAGTCAGTGATGGTGGGCAAGATGCTGAAAGTGTTTCCGCAGCTCGAAGGCGCGAAGATCGACTACGCCTGGGACGGGCAGATGGGCATCGGCATCAACCGCATGCCCCAGTTGGGCAAGCTTGCTGAAAACGTCTACTACGTACAGGCCTACTCCGGCCACGGGGTGGCGCCGACCCACATCATGGCGCGGATCATCGCCGAGGCCATGCATGGAGAGAGTGATCGCTTCGAGATGCTCAGTTCTATCCGCCACATGGCATTCCCCGGCGGCAGGTACCTGCGCAGGCCGGCTTATGCGGTGGGCATGAGTTACTTCAAGGCCAAGGACTACCTCTAGCGCTACTGTCTGTCCGCTTCTCTTGCGAACGCGTCAGGCGTGTTCTGCGATACCCCAGTAGTTGAAGCCCGCGAAGCGCGGCGTGCTGGGCAGATACATCTTGTCCATAGTAGTGATAGTGAAGCCGCCGTCTTCCAGCAGACTGGGAATCGGTCGGTGCAGGTTGCAGCCGCCGGCGATGGCTTTCCATAGTGGGTTGATGCGGTCCTGCCATTTCCTGACGCCGGCATCCGGCGCCTCCCCGTGCTCACAGAACACCAGCTTGCCGCCGGGACGCAGTACCCGTCGCATGCCGTGCAGGGCGGTGACCGGGTCCGGGATGGTACAGAGCGCATAGGTCACCATTACCGTGTCCACGCTGGCGTCCTCCAGCGGAATCTCCTCGCCTGGCAGGCCGATAAATTCCAGCGCAAAGGGCAGGTCGGGATTGTGGCGGCGGGCGATTTCCCAGGATTCCTCCGACGGGTCCAGCCCGATTACCCGGTCGACCTTGCCGGCGTCGTAGTGGCGCAGGTTGAGGCCGGTGCCGATGCCGATCTCCAGCACCGTGCCGTTGGCCAATGGCACCACCTTCTCCCGCTGCCGGGTGATGGGTTTGGCGCCACAGGCGCAATCAATGAAGCGTGGCAGAATGTAGCGGTCGTAGAATCCCATGGTGATCTCTCGGTGCTTGTTGGGGGAACCCAGTGTTTGAGGCTCTTCCGTAAGCGCCGAGTATAGCAACTGGGGCAGGCTCGCCGCGCGCGGGTCAGGTTACAATAAAGGCAAATTCCCAGGAGAACCTGTCATGCCCCGGCACCTCTTTTCCCTGATCATCCTGTTTGCCTGCCTGCAGCCCGCGCTGGCGGAACAGCAGGCGGTAGCGTCTGCCATTGATGCCTTCCATACTGCTGCCGCAGAAGCGGACCAGCCCGCCTACTTCAGCCTGATGACCGACGACGTGGTATTTCTGGGCACGGATGCCACCGAGCGCTGGCAGGGCCAGGAATTCCGTGATTTCGTAAACCAGTATTTCCCCAACGGGCGCGGCTGGACTTACACCCCGACCCAACGAGATATCGATATGGGCCCCGACGGCCAGTGGGCGCTGTTTGACGAACTGCTGCAGCACGACCGCCTCGGCACCTGTCGGGGCTCGGGGGTAGTCGTGCTCGAGGACGGCCGCTGGAAAATCGCCCAGTACAACCTGAGCGTGCCGGTACCCAACGCCATCGTTGAGGACGTGGCAAAGCAGATTCGGGCCATGCCCGTCCCGTCGGCAGACTAGCCGCCAACTGCCACCGAGACGGCGCCCGGAGCGCAACGAAGCTGGCTATCGCGTTCAGAATGCCTGTTTGGTGAGAGTTGACGGCTCCGGCTTCACGCGATCGCCCTGTGCTATATTGGCGCCCGTTTTCAAGGAGAGCTCCATGAACAAGATTTTCGCTCGATCCGGCATCCTGGCTCTATTGCTGATGCTGGCACTGCCCTCCAGCGCGGAGACGGTGCGTATGTTGGCCAATACGTCGCCGCCCTACGCCGACAACAAGCTGCCGGAACAGGGCCTGGCCCTGGAACTGGTCAGCCACGTCCTTGAGCGAGCGGGCTACGATGCAGATATACAGATCGAGATCTGGTCGCGGGCGATGGAGGGCGTGCGCATCGGCCTGTACGACGCCCTGGCCACTGCCTGGTACAGCGATGAACGCGCAAAGGACTTTATCTTCAGCGACCCCTATCTGGAAAGCCAGTTGATCCTTGTGTCGGTGCGTTCAAACCCGGTGATGGTGCGGGACCTGTCTCAGCTACAGGGCAGGCGCCTGGGCGTGCGTTCCGATTATGCCTACGGTATCGACTTTGCCAGCATCCCGGGCCTGGTGCTGGTGGAAGAGAACCACCTGATTCAGAACCTGATGAACCTGCTCAACGGCCGCGTTGATGTGGTGATCGGCGACCAGCGCACCGTGGCGCTGCAGCTCAACGAATACCTGCAGGGCCAGGCCCACAAATTTGAAGTGGCGCCGGTGGTGCTGCCGGGCCGTAGTCGTCACGTGGCGGCCTCTCGCGAAATTGCGGGCAGCCAGGCGATGATTGACGCCTTCAACAAAGCGCTGGCAGAAACCCGCAAGGACGGTAGCCACGCCGCCATCGTCCGCAAGTGGGACGAACGCTACAACATCCCCACCCAATAAATGCAGTTGTGAATGGGGACAGGCCATGTTTTCTCCTGAGAAAACCTTGCCTGTCTCGGTTTGCTCTGCGGCCAGATTAGCGGCGCCTCACGCCTCTTGCTGTCAGGCGATCGCCTGCACCATCTCGTTATCGCTGAACTTGCCCTCGAACAGTGGCGCTGACAGGTAGCGCTCGCCTGAATCCGGCAGGATCACCACAATGTTCTTGCCCTGGTGCTCCGGCTGCTGCGATACCCGGTGCGCCACCGCCATGGCGGCGCCGCAGGAAACACCCGCCAGGATGCCTTCTTCCTGCATCAGCTTGTGAGCCCAGGCCATGGCGTCTTCGCTGGTCACCGCTTCCACCTGGTCGACCATATCCAGGTCCAGGTTTTTCGGTAGGAAGCCCGCACCGATCCCCTGGATCTTGTGGGGCGCGTGTTCCGGCTCCTCGCCGGCCTTGGCGGCGCGAATCATGCTGGAGGTATCTGGCTCCACCGCCACCGTGGTAATGGCCTTGCCGCGCGTTTGCTTGATATAGCGCGAGATGCCGGTCAGCGTGCCGCCGGTGCCCACGCCGCAGACCAGTACGTCAATTTCGCCGTCGGTGTCTTCCCAGATCTCGGGCCCGGTGGTGTGCTCGTGAATTGCCGGGTTGGCGGGATTTTCGAACTGTTTGGGCAAGAAATAGTGGCCGGGATTGGCTGCCGCCAGCTCTTCTACTTTCGCCATTGAGCCGGGGATGCCCAGGGCGCCGTCGGTAAGGACAATGTTTGCGCCCAGTGCCACCATCAGCTTGCGTCGCTCCAGGCTCATGGTGTGGGGCATGACCAGGGTGCAGTCGTAACCCTTCGCCGCGGCCACAAACGCCAGCGCGATACCGGTATTGCCGCTGGTGGGCTCAATGATTTCCATGCCGGGCTTGAGGCTGCCGTCTTCTTCGGCAGCCACGATCATGCTGGTGCCGATTCGGCATTTCACGGACATGGCCGGATTGCGGTTTTCCAGTTTGGCGAGGATATTACCGTCGCTGATACGGTTGATCTTGACCAGCGGCGTCTTGCCGATGGTCACCGCAATATTCTCGTAGATGTTGGACATGTTTCGTCCCCCCGTTGAGTGCATTCCGGGCAAAGTATAGGCCTGAATTCCAGGCCTGAGGATTTTTTGCGCCCGCCTGCCGATTTTTCTTCATCAACGGGAACTTCGCCAAGGCCCCTGGGTCTACTAGAACAGTGGCAGGGCGGTCCGATGCTCACCCCGGCATCATGTTACTTCCGCCGCCCTGCCATTCATGTCCCCTGACGCTCTTTCGAGTTAGAGAGTATGGTTGCCGGCCCTTTTGGGCCGGCTTTTTTCGCGAGTTTGCTGTGCAAACACGCTGCGCTCAGGGCTTTTTCCGTGAATTTGCTTTCGCAAATGCACTTTGCGCTCAGGGCTTTTTTCGTGAATTTGCTTTCGCAAATGCACTATCCGCTCAGGGCTGGCGCTTTTCGTGAATTTGCTGTGCAAACACGCTGGGGCTCAGGGTCAGCTTTTTTCGCGGGAATGACGGGAGAGGGCGCCATAGAGTGGTGGCAGTTACCCTGCACTAGTGCTCAGTTGCTCGGGTGGCCGTGTGGCTCAACCAGGCCGCCGTGGGACTGGCTCGCGTGACTATGGGAGCTGGCGGTGACCTGGGCGTGAGGCTCGATCAGTACCAGGCGGAGTAGGTCAGCAGGACGGAATAGCCTTCCAGGTCGAATTCGCCGACGGTGTCGTTGAAGTCGAGTTCGCCGGCCAGGTATTTCACACCGATACCCCATTGGCGGCCTCCACCGATATCGAACTCGAAGCCCGCCCGCGCATGGAAGCCCACGACCACGTCGGAATCGCTGTCATCACCGAGAATGATGGTGCCGTTGGTGGTCACGAAGGGTGTCGGTTCCGGATTGTCGTTGCCGTTGTCATCATCGGCATCTATTTCGGCGTAAATGATGGAAGGGCCGACCCCCACGTAGAAATCGGCCCGCTTGCCCATGTGCGCCCGCAGGTAGGGCCCGATGTGGCCTTCGATCAGCAGCATTTCATTGTCGATCTTGAATGCCACCGTGCCGCCGCCTTCACCCACCCGGCCGGCGAATTCGGTATCACTGCCTTTCCAGCCAAAGCTGATGCCCGCATTCACGCCCCACTCCAGGCCGCTGTCCGGCGTGTTCATGGGGGTCTCGCCATCGAGCCCGAAGTTGAAGAGATTGGCGAAATCGATATCCACAGGCTCACCGGCCTCGGTTTGCAATTCGCCGGTCTGGTCATCGAACTCCATCACGCCAAGATAGGCCTGCAACCGAGTATCGCCGTAGACACTCTTGTCAGCATGGGCCGGGGCGACTGCCGCCGCCATCAGGGTCGCTGCAGCAACTATCAGCACGGGGTTACTCTTCACGCAATATCCTCCAGTTTGACAACCCGGGTCTCGACCCCCGGATGCTCACTGGCGCCGATCCAGCGCCAGCACATGGTGCCGTTGGCGTGGCCCGCGGTGTCAATCCAGTTGCCGACGCCCGGGTCCTTTGCCGCTACGTACAGTACCACGCTGCCGTCGTCCTCATAGCGAGCGGTGTGCTTATTCACGGTAATACGGTGATAGCGGTAATCCAGCGACTCCATCCAGTAGTTGTCGAGCTGGAAGTTCCAGGTCTGGCACTCGGGAATGACCGGCGCGCGGATCTCCAGCGCCTCGTCATCAGCCAGCGCCCAGTGGGCGTGGAAATAAAAGATATTGGGGTCGCCGCCGATCGACTGGCAGTAGGCCTGGTCCGCCGGCGGCAGGGCATTCATGGCCGGTTTCAGGCTGTCGGTCCAGTCGGCGAACAGCTTCACGGTGCCCTGAAGGTTGCCGGCCACCCGCTGCAGGTGCTTGTGCAGCTGCTCGGCGGAGTAGGGCGGTGGTGTGGCACTGTCGTCCAGGCGTTCAATGTCGATCTGCGCCGGCCGCTCGTTGGCCCGGTCCAGGAAGGTCTGGCGGATATTCAGGGAGCGTGTCTCGGGCTTCAGCGGCAGCCAGTTACCCGGGTGCTCCTTCTGGCTGAGAATGATCTCAAAGCTGCCGTCGGGTTCTACCTGCAGCGATTCGGTGTCCAGGAAGCCATCGGTAATCATGG
This sequence comes from Cellvibrionales bacterium, assembly GCA_043513815.1. Taxonomy (GTDB): domain Bacteria; phylum Pseudomonadota; class Gammaproteobacteria; order Pseudomonadales; family Halieaceae; genus JANQIO01. Next base: position 1,010,500 of record CP121313.1, read on the forward strand.
TGCCGTCGGCCCCGTAGCCGCCGGAAATGGAGGCAAAACTCAGGTAGAACACGCTGCCCCGGTTGCCCTTGAGCCGGTACTCATAGTCGCCGTGGATGGTGGCGCCCTGGTATTTGTTGTCGGGGTTGTCCGCGCCCAGCTTGACCATGTTGCCAAGGCCGCGCATCACCGGGTACTCGGCACTGCCACTTTCGATCACGCCCTCCAGGCTGTTGCGCAGCAAGCGTGTCAGGTAGCGAAATCCCTCGGCCCGGTTGAAGGCATCGATAGGGGTACGGGAATCGGTGATGTACTGCCCCAGCCCCTTCAGCTGTTCGCAAAAGTCTTCCCAGGCGGCGCCGCTGGTGACCCGTTCCTCGATCTCTGCTGCACTCAGTTCCTCACTCATGCTTTTTCTCCTTGTCTAGCTGGCGTTCGCCCGGGTGCTGGTGTTCGCTTCAATGCGCGCCATCCAGGCCGTGACGGTCGGGTATTCTCCCAACATGGCGGCCACGAAATCCGCATCGCGGAAACACTGGAACATGGCATAAACCGCAAGGTCGGCGAGGGTCAAGCGGTTGTCCAGCAGCCAGTCCTCCTGGCCTAACATATTGGCCACCGCCTCAATATGTCGGCGGGTGTCGCTGGTCAGTTGCTCTATGCTCTTGCGACCGATGCCCTGGCTGCTGGTGGCCTTGCGCAGCAGCCGCGGGATCATTCGCTTGAGCAGCCAGCGCAGCGCCGGTGATTCCAGCTCTATCAGCTTCGGCACATTTCTTTCGCTGTTCCCCTCGGTCGTGAAGCGCAGGGTCATTTCGTAGAAGTACAGGCTCTCGTCGGCCCAGTCTTCAATCGCGTGCAGCAGGCCGCGCAGCTTCGGGTCCTCGGGTATCAGCGGGTGTTGTGGAAAGGTCGCCTCGATGTAGTAGGCCATGTCAGTGGAGTCCACCACCACCTTGCCGTCGTGCTCCAGCGCCGGCAGCTTGCCGCTGGGGTTGACCTTGAGTACCTTGCCGCGATCGGCAATGCGCCAGTACTGTTCTTCGAACGGCACACGCTTGAAATTGAGCATGCGCTGGATCTTCTCGTTGAAGGGAGACTGCTTGTACTGGTGCAGGGTCAACATCGATGTGGCTTCCTTGTTTTTATTGAATGTTGCGCAGCCCAAAGCCGGGCGCTAGCTCGGTGGCGGGGCCACGTCTGAGGATTTCTCTCGCGCCAGGGCCAGCTCCTTGCGCAGCCCGGCTTCGGTCTGGGGTCCGATCAGGCGCGTGATCTCTTCGCCCGCCGGGTTGAGAATCAGGGTGGTGGGCAGCACCGTCGGCCGCACCAGGCCGAGGCGCGGGCCGGGGTCTGTGGCCAGTAGTGGAAACTGGATGCCCATATCCGCTGCCTGCGCCAGCAGCTCCTGCCCCTGTACCTCGTCGAAATTCACCGCATAGACATCCAGTGCATCACCGCCAAAGGCCAGTCGGTTAAGTTCGGGGATTTCCTCGCGGCAGGGCGCGCACCAGGTAGCCCAGTAGTTGATCACGGTCCAGTTGCCCGACAGGGCCGGGGCGTTTGACACACCCTCGGGGGCACCGGGGTTGCAGGCGCTGAGCAACAGCAGCGCCAATACCGCCAGGGGTCTCACCGTGAAAACAGCTCCGCCAGGTTCAGCGACAGCTGGTCGCGCTGTTGGGTACGTTGGGTCTTTAGCAGCTCCTGGGCCTCGGCGCGCCAGCCCTCTGCCTCGGCAAGCTGCATGTCTTCCAGGGCAATCTCGCCGGTCACCCATTCCTTGAGCTGCCAGAATTTTATCTGCTCCAGGTCGCGCGACAGCAGGTAGCGGCCGCGCTCGTCCACCACCACCAGCTTGCGCTGGATGAACAGGTCGCGCAGTGCGGTCCAGGTGTCGCTATCGAGCTGGGCGTGGCGCTGGTTGGCGGTGCGCACCAGGTCGAATTCGCTGAGGCTGTCGCCGCGCTGGTGGTGTTCCCACAGCAGCTCCAGTACCACCAGTGCCTTAAGCAGGGTCGGCACGTTGCCACTGGACTCGTAGCGGAAGGTCGACAGGGAGTGCACGATCACTGAGCCCGCCAGCACAATATTCCAGGACAGGTAAATCCACAGCAACAGTAGCGGGAAGGCGGCAAAGGCGCCGTAGATAGCGGTGTAGCTGGTTTTGGCAATCAGCTTGCCGAAGCCCCAGCGGGCGATATTGAATGCAATTGCCGTCAGCAGGCCGCCCAACAGGGCGTGTTTTATATTTACACGGCAATTGGGCACCGCCGCGTAGAGCAGGCTGAACGCTGCAGTTGAAAGCAGCAGCGGCGCCAGCGACAGCAGCAGACGCCTGACACCAATCACGTCGTACTCGGCAAAAAACCGGTCTGTGACTCCCAGGTAGGTACTGCTGCCCAGCGCCAGGCCTATCAGAATCGGGCCCAGACTCAGCACCGCCCAGTACAGCAGGAAGCTGGATACCGGGCTGCGGTTGGTGCGGGTGCGCCAGATGCGATTGAAGGTGCTTTCGACGTTGCGCAGCATCAGCACCGCAGTGACAATCAGGACCCCAATGCCTGGTCCGCTCAGGTTCTGGGCCTGCTGGGAAAAATTCGACAGCGCACCGCTTACCTGGTCCTTGACCCTGGAGACGGTGTCGCCGCCGGTGCCATTGGGGAACAGGTTGTCGAACAGCACATCTTGCAAATTGGCCGCCTGCGCCTGCAGGTCCGGGATCGCTGAAAGAATCGCGAACATCACCGTAACGAGCGGCACCAGCGCAAAAAGGCTCATATAGGTGAGCGCTGCCGCGCTGCGATTGCAGCCGTCATCGACGAAGCGTGAGCCGATATACCGACCCCAGGGCAGCAGGTCTGCCCGCAGGTTGGTCAGGCGGTCCAGGACAGAGCGCTGTTGGCTACGAGCATCCATGGCGGCATATTATGGCATGTTTGCCGTGACCCCGCGTCCAGCTTGGTATAATCCGGCGCCCCATTGGTCACGTAAACGCCTATCCATGTCCCAATTCACGATCTATCACAATCCGCGCTGTTCCAAGTCCCGCCAGACCCTGGCACTACTGGAGGAGAACGGCGTCAACCCTGACGTGGTGTTGTACCTCGATACCCCGCCTACGGCGGCACAATTGAAAACGCTGCTCGGCAAGCTCGGCATCGAGGCCCGGGCGCTGCTGCGCAAGGGCGAGGACGCCTACAAGTCCGAGGGTCTGGCCGATAACTCCCTGGACAATGATGCGCTGGTGGCCGCCATGGCTGCGCACCCCAAACTGATCGAGCGGCCAATTGTGGTCAAGGGTGAGCGCGCGGTGCTGGGCCGGCCGCCTGAAAATGTACTGGAGCTACTGTGAGCCAACCCTTTGTGCTGGTGCTGTACTACAGCCGCCACGGCGCCACCGCCACCATGGCGCGGCACATTGCCCGCGGTGTGGACCAGGTCAGCGGTATTGAATCGAGGGTGCGCACCGTGCCGCCGGTGTCGCCTGATTACGAGGGCGGTGGCAGTGACATCCCCGAGGAAGGTCCGCTGTATTGCGAGGCCGAAGACCTGCGCGACTGCGCGGGCCTGGTGCTGGGCAGCCCTACCCGCTTTGGCAATATGGCCGCACCGCTGAAGTATTTTCTCGACCAGGGTTCCAGCCTGTGGATGAGCGGTGCCCTGGTAGACAAGCCCGCCGCGGTGTTCACCTCCACGGCGAGCTTGCACGGCGGCCAGGAAACCACACTCCTCAGCATGATGCTGCCGCTGTTGCACCATGGCATGAGCATCGTCGGCCTGCCCTACAGTGAAACCGGTCTGATGACCACCAAAGGGGGAGGCACGCCCTACGGTGCGTCCCACGTGGCCGGCCAGTCCGGTGAGCGTGCGGTGGACGACACTGAACTGGCCCTGTGCCGGGCGCTGGGCACCCGCGTGGCGCGCTGGGCGCTGGCGGCGGGAGACCTCCATGATTGAACGCAGTGTAAGAACCGCGGTCACACGTCGTGCGGCCCTTGCGAGCCTGGTCATGCTGATGCTGGCGCAGGCGCTGGATACCTGGGTGCGGGATGCGCCGCTGGCTATCTACCTGCTGCGTATTCTGCCGCTGGCCATTTTCCTGCCCGGGCTGATCCGTGACCGGGTGCGTACCTATATCTGGCTGTGCTTTGTTATCCTGTTGTACTTTCTTACCGTGGTGTTGCGGCTGTTTTACGATCCCGCAGACCCGGTAGCCTGGGTGGCCATGGTCAGTATTGTCGTGTATTTCAATGCCGGCATGATGTACGTCCGCTGGCGCTCGCAGGAAGTGCGAGCCGCGCAGCAGGCCACGCCTGACATCTCGGAGGTAGAGAGAGAATGAGTAACACCGAAAGCCACAGGCAAGAACGCCCAGGGCCCGTACGCCACGTGCTGGGGACTCTCTGGACCGGGCTGACGAAGATCCGCCTGGCCCTCTCCAACTTGTTGTTTATATTCATTATTTGTCTTGTTATCTGGGCGTTCAGGGACGCCAAGCCAGAGCCGCTGCCCGACAGCGCCGCACTGCTGCTTAACCCGGTGGGGACGGTGGTGGACCAGAGGACCTTTGTAGATCCCCTGGAAGTGCTGCTCAGCGATCAGGCCCCCCAGGAGCGTGAAGTGCTGCTGGGCGACCTTATTGACGCCATTCTGTTGGCCAAGGACGACCCGCGGATCACGGCCCTGGTGATGGAGCTGGACCAGTTGTTCGGCATCGGCACCAGCAAAACCAGTGAGGTCGCCAGCGCCATCGCCGAGTTCCGCACCTCCGGCAAGCCGGTGATTGCCTGGAACGACAACCTGAGCCAGGCCCAGTACCTGCTGGCCGCCGAGGCGGATGAACTGATCATCCACCCCATGGGCAGCGTGCTGCTGGAAGGCTTCTCCAACTACCAGTGGTATTTCGCCGATGCGCTGGAAAAGTTCTCCGTCAACGTGCATGTCTTCAAGGCCGGCCAGTTCAAGTCCATTGCCGAGCCCTTGCAGCGCAATAGTATGTCGGATGGCGAGAAGGCCATCAGCCGCGCCTGGCTGGACAGCGCCTGGTCTCACTATACCGGGCAGGTGGAAGACCGCCGCGCGCTTCCCGCAGGCACCATCAACGGCTATGTGAACGGATTTGCAGAAGCCGTCGAGAGCAACGGCGGCGACCTGGCCGCCACTGCGCTGGCCATCGGCCTGGTAGACAGGGTAATGCAGCACAGTGAAGCCAACGCCTATATAGCCGACATTGTCGGCGCCACCGACAGCGAAGGCTTCTATGAGGCGGTGGCGTTCGAGAACTACCTGCAGCGCTCTCTGCCACCGATGACGAGCCTGGGCGGGAATCCGCAGGTTGCTACCATCGTCGGCCGTGGCACCATCATGGGCGGTGAGCAGCCCGCCGGAACGATTGGCTCCGCGACGCTTGGGCCGCTGTTGGACGAGGCCGCGGAGGACCCGAATATTGCCGCCATCGTGCTACGGCTCGACAGTGGCGGTGGCGGTACTTTTGCCTCGGAAGTGATTCGCCAGAAAGTGTTGGAGGTGCGCCGCAGCGGCAAGCCGGTGGTGGTCTCCATGGGCAGTATCGCCGCTTCAGGCGCCTACTGGATTGCCGCCGCCGCTGACCAGATCATGGCGACGCCCACTACCCTGACCGGCTCGATTGGCGTGTTTGCCGCATTTCCCACCTTTGAAGAAGTGCTGGACCGCGCGGGCATCAACACCGATGGTGTGGGCACCACCGAGGTAGCCGGCGCCTTCCGGCCCGATCGCCCCATACAGCCCACGGTGAGCCGCACCATCCAGGCCTCGGTGGATCATTTTCACCAGCTGTTTGTGGATGTGGTCAGCAGCGGCCGGGAACTGCCTGAGGACACCGTTCGGGATCTCGCCAACGGCAGTGTTTTCCTGGCCAGCAGCGCTCAGGAAATGGGGCTGGTGGATGCTCTGGGCGACGGTCGCGATGCGGTGAGGGCAGCAGCAGAGTTGGCTGGCCTGGAAGAGGGCAGCTATGACTCCGTCGTCCTGGAAGAAATGCCCAGCCCCCGTGAGCTGTTCCTGCGCCAGTTGGCCGGTAACGCTCACCAGGCCCTGGGAGGCCTGCCCATGCAGGACTGGCAGCGGGTGCTGCAAAGCTGGAGCGCGCCTTTGAAAGCCGGTATATCAGTGTTGGACAACCTGGACGATCCGCGCGGTGTTTACGCCCACTGCCAGGTGTGCCTGGCACCCTGAAGGCCGGTACAGAACAGAATCAAGGAAAGGACAAACCCATGCCCAAGGCCAGTGACCTTAAGCGCGGCAGCGTGGTCGAGATCAACGGTGATCCCTACATCGTCGTCAACATTGATATAAAAGCACCCTCATCACGCGGTGCCAACACCCTCTACAAGGTGCGCTTCAACAACGCCCGCACCAAGCAGAAGCTCGACGAGACCTTCAAGGGCGAAGACATGCTGGGCGACATCGACATGGAGCGGCGCCAGCTACAGTACTCCTACATGGACGGCGAAGACTTCGTGTTCATGGACGAAGAGGATTTCAGCCAGTACACCCTTTCGCCCGACAGCCTCGGCGAGCAGACACAGTTCATCAGCGACGGGCTGGCCGGCATCATCGGTATGCTGGTGGACGGCGCCCTGATCGGCATCGAGCTGCCCCAGTCGGTGGTGCTGGAAATCACCGAGACAGCGCCCGGTATGAAAGGGGCGTCGGCCTCTTCACGCACCAAGCCCGCTACCTGCAACACCGGGCTGGTGGTGCAGGTACCTGAGTACCTGGAAGTCGGTGAACGCATCAAGGTGAATACCCAGGAAGTGCGGTACATGTCCCGCGAGTGAGCCGCTTCAGCCTCGCCGCGCGCATGGCCAGCTTCAAGCATGCCTTCTGTGGTTTCGTTGACCTGCTGCGCACCCAGCACAATGCGCGAATCCACGCCCTGGCCACCGTCGTGGTGGTGGCGCTGGCCGCCTGGCTCGAACTGAAACGCCCTGACTGGATTGCGCTGCTGGCGGCCATTGCCCTGGTGTGGGTGGCCGAAGCATTCAACACCGCGCTGGAATATTTGGCCGACGCCGCCGTGCCGGAACATCATCCGCTTATCGGCAAGGCCAAGGACGTGGCGGCGGCTGCGGTATTGCTGGCATCCCTCAGCGCCGCGCTGATCGGCTTGCTGGTGTTCCTGCCGGCGCTGTTGTCACTGCTGCCTGGCGCGACCCCTTCGGGCTAGTCCGAACGGCGGATGGCGCTGTCGCCCGGAATTATCTAGTCTCTTTGTCTGCAAGCGTGCTCCTGTGCATTTACATGGAGGACTGCTGATGTCTATCCGCTTATCTCATCTACACCGCGCTTCGGCGCTGACCCTGGGGTTGTTGGTGGTGTCCTGTGCCCAATCCCAGTCGCAGGGCCAGAAGATTACCCACGTGGTGATCGGCGACTCGATGGCCTCGGGCTACGAAGCCGCCCAGGAACTTCAACTGGCGATTAACCGGGCCCAGACCGTGGGCTGTGAAGCCATCTCCATCGGCGGCTACGGCGCTGGCGGGGAGGGCATGAATATTGGCCTGGCAGCCTTGATGAGCTGCCCGGGCAATATCGACCTGATTCCCACCGGCTTTGCCTTTGACCAGAACGGCCAGCAGATTCCCGTGGACCCGGCAGCGGTGTTGCCACCCTCTGGCACGCCCTAGGGTCGGACCTACGGCTGCGGGGGCTCTGTGCAGTTGTCGTAGGGTTCCAGGTTGCCGCCGAGGTAGTTGAAGGGATTCCCGGGTTGCACGAAGGTGCGCAGCCCGTGCCACAGTATGACGCAGTCTCCGCTGTTGAAGCGGCGGCGACTGGTTGTGCGCAGCTCTTCGCCCACCCGGGTGCGCAGGGTGTAGATCATTGCCGGCGGAGTGCCCTCGGGGTAGGCAACACTGCCCGGTGGAGTGGCTTCCATGGCGACAATACGCCCGGGGGTGCCGTAGATGGTGTCCGCCGCAGGGTCTGTGGGCGTAGCGCAGCTCGCCAGCAGGCTGCAGGCGAGTGCGGTGAGGGCTCTGCGGTGTCGATACCGGGCTGGCTGCATTGCTATTTTGCCGCGCCGCGCATGCCCAGCAACACCGCGGCGACCATCAGGCTGGCGCCGGCCAGGCGGTCGATCAGCGGCTTTGCCCCGCTGGCCAATTTCCCGGCCAACCAGCTGGCGCCCTTGCCGTAGGCCGCGAGGAAGCTGCCATCGATGGCGATATAGGTCGCGCCGAGAATAGCAATTTGCGGTACCAGCGCCGCCTCCGTATTCAGGAACTGGGGGAACAGGGCCGCAAAAAACACCACCGCCTTGGGATTGGCGGCGGAGGTCAGGAAGCCCCGCAGCCACAGGCTCTTGAGCGAGGCTGCCGGTAGGGCGCGAGTATCACTGCCTGCACGAAACGACCCCAGGATCATCCGCAGCCCCATCCAGGCGAGGTAGGCCACGCCCAGCCACTTGATGATCACGAAGCCAAAACGTGAGCCGGTGACTACCGCTGCAAGGCCCAGCCCCGCGAGGCAGATCTGAATGGCATTTGCCGACAGGTCGCCGGCGGCGGTGGCCAGGGAGCGCCTGAACCCGTTGGTCATGCTCACAGAAATCATCAACAGGTGGCTGGGCCCCGGTGTGCTCATGAACAGCAGAACCGTGCCGACATACAGCAGCCAGACATCCAGTGTCATTGGCTATCCTCCTTTCCGGTCAGTGGGCTTTGGTCAGGGTATCCGAGAACAGGCTGATCAGCACCACGCCGGCAATGATCAGCGTAATGCCCAGCAGCGCCGGTAAATCCAGCGCCTGACCAAACAGCACGTAGCCGACGACGGCGATCAGTACGATCCCCAGTCCGCACCAGATGGCATATGCCACGCCGACCGGCATGGTGCGCAACACCAGCGCCAGGCAATAAAACGCAATGCCGTAGCCCACGACCGCCAGTGCCGCGGGCCAGCGAGCGGTGAAGCCGTTGGAGGCATTCAGCGCGCTGGTGGCGATGACCTCCGCCACAATGGCAATGGCCAGGTACAGGTAGCTCATGGTGTCGGCTCTCGATCGCTTGTTGGGGTTTACCAGTGTTCCGGAACATGCAGGGCGTCGGCGCAGCGTACTGTACCGTTCAGGTTGGACAGCGCGCCATCGACCAGCGCCTGTGCCTGCCAGGCCTCCGGGTAGGGAATGTCGTAGGGGGGCTTGATGTAGTGGTTGGTATGGAAACCGGCGCGCCGATAGTAGTCGGGGTCGCCCAGCACCAGCACATGGCGGGCGCCGCGCTCCTTTAATAGTGCCAGGCCGCGCTCCATCAGCGCGCTGCCGGTGCCGCTGCGCTGTCGGTCCGGGTGTACCGCCAGCGGACACAGGATGTAGCCACCGTTGCCCTCGGCTCCCGCTACCGTGACCGGCGTATACAGCACATGCCCGGCAGGCCTGCCATCGTGCTCCGCTATCAGTGATAGCTGGGGCTGCGCAGTGGGGTCGTCCAGTAGTGCGGCAACCAAATCGGCGATAGCGGTGCCTTCTTCCTCGCCGAAGGCAGCCCGGTGCAGCGCCAGAATGTGAGCCCGGTCTGCTGTGCCGGTTTCACGAATCGTCATCAGCTTCCTGGCTCTTGTGGGCCAGCTTGTGGGCATTGGCTTCCCAGTTCTGGCCGTCGAAGTCGGTAATGCGCAGTTCTGTTGGGCGTGTGTCCAGGCAGTTGGCGTTCACCGCCACACCTTCGGGATTGGAGCGCGGTGTGTAAAAGGGTTTGACGCCGCATACGGAGCAGAAAGTGTGTTGGGCAATACCGGTATTGAAGCTGTAGGTGGTCAATGTGTCCTCACCACGTAGCAGGCGGAACTTGCTGGCGGGGCGGATGAAATGCAGGTAGCCGGATTTCTGGCAGATCGAACAGTCGCAGCGATCTGCCTCGATGATTTCTGGTGCCTCAACTTCAAACTGTACGGCCTGGCAGTGGCAGCTTCCCAGGTACTTCATGGAGGATTCTCGCGCCGGAACTCGGGGTGCCAGTCTGTCAGGCTGTAGCCGGCGATTCAACGGAACGCGTCGCCTGCTCTAGCGCTGTTTGTACTGCGTGGGGCAAAAGCCACGCGAGACTTCGGGACTGCGCAACTGGCGGTGCTTGGTTTTACGGCCGCTGACACGCTGCCGCCAGAGGCGGAAACTGGAGGGTTTGAGGGAACGCCGCATAAGCTTGATTACCTGTGCTTCAGACAGGTCATAGGTCGCCTCAATAGCCTCGAAAGGCGTGCGATCTTCCCATGCCATCTCGATGATGCGGGATTCGTTGTCGGGGTCTGTCATCGTTTGTCCTTACCTCTCTGCTTGTTACGCAGGGCAGTGAGGCTGGACTACCCCGCAGGAGCATCGAGGAGGGGACGGGTCACAATCAACTGGGTAGCTTCCAGTCCGGCGTTTCTATGCACCAGCGACGCCTGATAGTCGGGGTCCATCAGCATGTCGACAAAGACGTTGATGCCTGGGTACTCCATGGTGGCCATGCGGTGCCAGCCCCCGGCACTGCCGATAAGTTGCTGTTCAACCGTGTTGAGCGTGACGAGGCGACCGCCGCGCTGGGTGACATGTACAAAGGCCACCGCGCCGTACCTGTCGTAGGCATCGGCGCCGCTCATGGGCTCAATGGCAAGTTCATGGTCATTCGGGTACACCGCAGTGTCACGGAAGCGCAGCAGGTTGACGAAATGAAAAGGACCCTCCAGATTACCGCTCAGCAGTTCCCGTAGCTGGGCCTCCGTGGGGTCGGTGTCGGCTTGCCCGTGTTGGGCGAGCACCTCGACAAGTTCGTTGATATCCTGTTCGTTCATTGCATGTCCTCCGCTTTGGCCATGTCCCTTCTACAGTGACTGCTGTCGTCCCGCAGGCCGTCCTGTCATGCAGGCCGGTCGTTACCCGTATATCTCGTTTTCTTGCCGGCATAGTCATCATACAGCCGTTGGTGGGCCGCTCTGGAGAAGGTGTCGGTACGGACAGGGTACTGGGCGATCCAGTCGAGCAGCATCGCCAGGTTGGCATCTTGTGCTGCCTTCGATGCGTACTTGTGAGGCTCCCAGGGGCGGTTCTTCGCGTTGGCCACACAGGTTTCTACAGGCAGGTCGAGGAACACCACTTCACTGGCCTGCGCAACGACGAATTCCAGCAAGTCGGAATAGCAGCCTTCAATCACCCACCCTCTGTTTGCGGCCAGGAAGACATCAATGTCTCGCCTGGATTCCTCCAGCGGTTTTCTTTCGGGAGGGGAGACCGGGCGCCAGGCTAATGTGTCCAGGTCGAGGTGAGCCAACCCTTCCGCGTCACACAGTTGCCTGGCCAGGGTGGACTTGCCGGACCCGGAGTTTCCGAATATCGCGACTTTTCTCATTGCTGGAACTCGATCGACCAATCGCCTCTTTTGCGGCGGCTCGCTGCCGGTAGTGACGCTGCAGGCTGCGTGCTCCTGTGAAGAGACCACGCGCCGCTAGGTTTTATCCTCATGGGTCAGCTCCGCCAGGGGCGCCAGCCACAGGATGATAAAGAACAGCGCTATGCTGACTGCCGAGCAGAACAGCCACTCTACTGTAAGCCCGAAATAGATATAGGGCCACAAGATGCCGAGCCCGGCGATTAGTATCGCAATTGCCGTGGGGAGATAATGCAGCCTCAGGCTGGCGTCGCAACGCCGGCAGGAGAAAAAGCGCGGCACTTTTAACAGTCTTTCGCGCCCAGTGATCGCGAGTTCACCGCAAACCGGGCACCTGTTCGGTTGCAGTTTAGCGCTCATACCAACCTGAGCTCAGGTGGGCGGCGTAACTCGGCGCCGCCTCGTTAGGCATTACCGGTGCAAAGCTACTCGGTGGCAGGCGGTTGCTCGGTCTTGCCTTCATCCTGTTCCTGTTCCGGGTCCGGGCCCTGCTTCTTCAGGCGCTTCTCTTCCTTTTTCTTTTTCTTGGCGAGTTCTCGCTTGCGTTTTTCGAAACTGTAGTTGGGTTTTGCCATTGATTTGGGTTGCTCCTTTAAACGTGATTGAACGCCTCAAGCGAGTCTGGCGGGTCAGGATTTTGACCCGTCGGGCGTGATGAGGCTATAGCGACCCCCAAGATACCTCATACCGGCTGCATGCGTCTGCATAGTATTCCGGTTCGTCAGCCCCGGCGTTGCAGTCCACTGGCAAGTCCTCGCCTGGAGCTGCGCGCACAAATAACCGATTTTCCAGCAACCCTGCGATCTGCCGTCCCGGAACTAGTTGGAAATCCCGGCTAACCAGTATAGGCCCTGCATGGCAGACATAGGGAAAGCAGCGCTGTGGTCAGCCGATTCGATTACCTTGAACTCCATCTGGGACTCCCCGGTGTTCCGTGATTTAAGGAAACGCATCAGGCTAAAGGCATTCTCAACGTCTTCCGGTGCTTCATCGGATCCGACAGACAGAAAGACATTGGCGTTCAGCGTCTCGGGGATTGATTGTGAGATGGGTGTGTATTCGTGCGCAAATTGCCCGCTAAACAAAGTCGCTGGGCTGCCGATGATGTAGTTTCGAAATGTCTGCGGACGGGTCAATAGTATGTAACTGCCAAAGGTACCGCTGACTGAATAGCCGAAATAGGTACGCCGAGCAGGATCGACGTTGTATTCAGATTCCACATAGTTGAAGACGTCATTCAGGATGAAGGCAAGGTGTTCCCGGGCTTGACCGGTGGGGTGCTTGTAGTCTTCCCCCGCGTACTTGTCAGGCATGTAATCACGCATACGGCTTTGCTGTACGGGAATGCCTTTCTCCCAGGAGATGCCCACCAGAATGGCGTCCTTGAGCAGGTATGGCAACGAGCCTGAGATGATCTCGATGTGCCAACGTGCGTCCGCAATATAGACAATCGGGTGCGATTGATCGGTAGTGGGGTCATAGCTATCTGGCAACTTTATATACAGCTCGTAGTCACGCCCGGTCGCACTATCCTCAATGGCCTCCACCTGGATGTCCGGCAGTTGAAACGGATCGGCCTGTGCCGCTGCTGCAAGCAAGAAGGATAGAGACAGGCAGAATAGTCTGAATAAGAACAGGTGTCCCTTGAGGAGCGCATGATACCCAGACAAATGCCGGCCACCATGAGGGTTCCCTGCGGCGGTCCGCAGGGCCGGATGAGTTCCTGCCTGCTTGCGTTTGTTAACTGCCCCGCTCACTTCGATCCTCAAGCATGAAATTTCGGAGCTCACGTTCGCTGCGCATAATGTAGAGAATGATGACCCACTCTTTGGTGTGACGGTAGAAAACGCGGCAGGGGCCGCATATCACTTCGCGATATCGATTGCCTTCAAGTTCCTGTGGAGCTTTGCCAGAGGCTGGGTGCGGCTCAAGACGCTCTACTGCAATGAACACTCGCCCTACAAGCGCTCGCGCCGCTCGAGGGTCTTCCAGCGCAATGTACCCTGCTATTTCACTTAAGTCCGGTAAAGCTGGTTCCGTCCAGATTAACGCAACCATTTCTTCATTTTGGATTTGGCGTCGTCATGGCTAAGCGTCCTGCCTTCTAATGCAGCAGACTCTCCGCGTGCGATTCCTTCCAGGATTTGCAGTCGGCGTTGCTGAGACTCGAAATCTTCAAAATCAACCAGATAGGCGGAAGGCTTTCCATGCTCAGTAATGAGAACGGGCTCTTTGGATTCGTGAAGCTCCGCCAGAATCTTGGTCGCCTGACGCTTCAAGGTTGTTACTAATTCAGTCTTCATAAAAGTGAAACTACTCTATCACTCAATGTGTGGCAACGGGCATTTCACGCCGCAAGCTGGGGCGCCCGACCTGGAGCGCAGCGGAAGGTTGGGTGTCCCAGCAAAGCGCCAGCCTTGGCCTTGTATGGTCCAACTCCCATCACTCTCAACCTATCCAGTGAGATAAAGTGAAGCCCGTAACTGGCTTCATCAGTTACCGAAGGCGTAGTCCGTAGCCTTGATGGTCTGCAAACCGTTAACAAGCGGGGCGCGCCTCCGAGCGGATTATCAGCTCGAACAGTCGAATGGGCTCCAGGCCCGGATCTAGCAAGTCGGAGCTACCATGACAAACCAAGATCGCAAGTCGGGAATCAATGTAGGCATTGACCTTGGCAAGTTCCAACTCGATGTATTTCTTCTGGAAGGGATCGCCACTTCACCGCGACGAACGACGAGGCAGGCATTTGTCAGATCCTTACCGTACTCTCCCGCTTTGAGGTGAAGCGCCTGGTGCTGTAAGCCACCGGGCGTTACGAGTTGGCCGTGGCGACGGCGGCGAGGCTTACATGCCCTGTGCCCACGGGCGAAAGTACGAGTCTGATTCGCGAGAGTTGTGCTGACAGTTGCGCGGCCAACTACCTCAAGTTGAGCCGTGCCCGTACCTCGTGCAGCTTCACCCAGCGCCAGACGTCGGTGTGCTCACAGCCGTTGTTGTCGATGAACTGGTTAACCTCGCCGATGCGCTCTGTCGCCAGCGCGTCAAGTTGGCGAACAAGCTCTGCTGTCGCCGCTTGCGGTTGGGTTTCCTGCAGCTCTACCAGCGCCTTCCGCTTTACAGCCTGGAAGTTTGATTGAAAGCGATGGCGTTCCTCCTCGCCGGGATCGCCGCAGCGCGCCGTGGCCTGGTCCGCTGTGACGAACTCATTGAAGATGAACAGTGGCTCGGTACGATAACGCTGAGTGTGGAGGGTGGATAGCTCCAGTCCCACATAGCCCAAGACGATGACTACGGCAGCGATGGCGCCGAGACTCATGGACTCTTTCCCAGCAGGATTATTCATCGTCAGTCAGCTCTATCCAGAAGTTGCGGGTGGTGAGTGTTTGCTGATGCGATCCCTGGCAGCGCCAGGCCGAACACAATGTACACCAGTTGCTCGCCGCTAAAGAACAGTGTGAAGTCCGGCTCTGCGGAGCGCCGTGTCAGGTTGTGTCCACTCCAGTCCGCAAAGGCTGAGCGAACCATTTGGACCGCGCACAATGGCAAATCAACTTGATGCGGATTGCTGCCCGTTGGGATTGCAAATACAGCGATTCCCCGGGCGATATCCATTTCAGTCGCAGACCTTCCCGTAACACAGGGAGTTTCTTTCCAATTAGATATGTCGATATGTTCCCGCATGATTCACTCTGGCATATAACGCCGCCAGCAACGGCAGCAAAACCAGAGCGACGAAGGCGCGGCGGTTTTGCTGTTCGACTGGCTGGCCTTGTTGTGTGCGACTCTCTGGGGCACGATTAAGGAACTTGTAAGACAGCGGGAATAGCTATGAGTGTACCTGAGACTGACGCAGTTCGCGTTGACGCGCTAGCGCTACCCGAATTGGACAGAGCTGAACTGGCACGCGAGCTGGTGGCAAGCCTGGATGGGCCAGGGGATGCGGATTTAGCCAGGGCTTGGGATGTGGAAATATGCCGCAGAATCAATGAGATAGAGAATGGCACGGTACAGCTCCTAGATCCAAAAGAAGTGCTTAGAAAGGCTAGAGGTCGGTTAGCAGCGCGCTGATGCATGCCATTCGGGTATCTGAACAAGCGGCACAGGAATTGGAGGAGGCTGCTGCCTGGTACGAGAAAGAGCAAGCAGGGCTTGGCGAGAAATTGCTCGATGAATCCGAGCATACTCTGGATTTACTTTCTGAGAAATTCCCGGCGCTGGTTCCAATGCCAAGCGAAGCTGGCGCACTTGGCGCCAAGCGCATTCTCCTTCATAGATTTCCGTTCTCAGTCGTAACGATTGAGCGGGGTGAGGAACTCATAATAGTAGCAATGGCTCACCAGTCACGGAAACCGGGTTACTGGGCGGAGCGGATTCGCACATAACGCCGCAAGCTGGGGCGCCCTACCTGGAACGCAGCGGAAGGTTGGGTGTCCCAGCGAAGCGACAGCCTTGCCTTGTTATGTGACATTCTCTATCCGACACTTTGCGGTGTCTTCTCGAACTTTGTTGATCAAGCGGATATATCCTTTCGACGCCTCTACTTTGTTCGCATGGAACTTCGTATGAAAAAGGTCTGGTTCGCACTCAAAAATTATGCGGCTTGCAGCTTGTGCTCGGCCGTGGAAAGTCCGTACATGTACTTGATACGACTGTTGTGTGTACCTACTCCATACCTGAAGCCGTATTTTCTCAAACTGCTTGGCGAAGATTTTCTTTTCGTATGACAGATCCGAATAAAACTGCTTGGCTATTAGTGGTGTCAGATAGCTTTTCAATGAAGTATGAAAGTGTTTATCAAACTTCCCAAAGCCTTCGAGAAACTTGCCTACGAAGTAGTTGTGTCTTTCTCTTTCATCATCCAGAGTCTGTAGGAGCTCCAGGGTATTCTCTAAGGAAATCGGCATTGCACTGTGGCCGACAACATGGAAATCTTCGGCCGCATCACCACCCTCTTCAAACACGAGCCTGTTGAAGTTGCCAACGTCAGTTTTATTTTTCCTGAGCGAGTCCTCGATGAACAGTTGAATATAGGTCGTCTGATTCTGATAAGCAGGAAGGATGCTGAGATCTTCTACCGCTTTGTCACCGGGAGTCAAGTACACCTGCGTGAGGTTCATGATGGCATATAACGCTTCAAGCTGGGGCGCACGGTAGTGCGTCCCGGCGCGAAGCGCCCTTGCAGCCTTGATTTGTTATAGAGTTGCGGCACTCGATGCTCACTAGTGCGGCAGCCAGTCAAGCGCTTGCCAGAATTTCACGAGATACCTCCTAGCTCGATTGAACATGCTAGGAAAAATGACAGAATAAAAGCTAATTGCAATCCATGCAGAGAGAGATAGGTCGAAGGGGTAGTTCGAGCCTCGAAGCTCCTCAATGTGGTTAAGAAAAAAGTGAAAGCCGAATGCGAAAGGGACTGAGAAAATGTGGGAGGAGGCTAGGCCAAACGCCCGATCGCTAAGACCTACGCTCATATATTCGACTCCGCGGCTCTATAACGCTTCAAGCTGGGGCGCACGGTAGTGCGTCCCGGCGCGAAGCGCCCTTGCAGCCTTGATTTGTTATAGAGTTGCGGCACTCGATGCTCACTAGTGCGGCAGCCAGTCAAGCGCTTGCCAGAATTTCACGAGATACCTCCTAGCTCGATTGAACATGCTAGGAAAAATGACAGAATAAAAGCTAATTGCAATCCATGCAGAGAGAGATAGGTCGAAGGGGTAGTTCGAGCCTCGAAGCTCCTCAATGTGGTTAAGAAAAAAGTGAAAGCCGAATGCGAAAGGGACTGAGAAAATGTGGGAGGAGGCTAGGCCAAACGCCCGATCGCTAAGACCTACGCTCATATATTCGACTCCGCGGCTCTATAACGCCTCAATAACCGGCGCACGCTAGTGCGTCCGGCGCCGAAGGCGCGTAGTTAATTGACTTGTTATGTTTTTCCACGCTGATGCAGACATAAGAAGCCACATAGTTAACAGAAGTATAGGCAATTGGATAATTACTATATATCCAACAGCAAAGCTGTAGTCAGCACTGATTGCCCACAAAAAAGCTAGCGAAGGCATTAAAGCAAGGCAGACTATGACAACAGCATAAGCTTTGTATAGAAGACCCAGTCTAGATTGCACAACACCAGTTTTTACAAGCCCAAAGCGTATTAGTCGCACCGCTAGTGCGCATGCCATGAGCCATAGGTTAGCTATTGTAATTGCAATTATCTCAGTGCCCATCTATCTCTCGAAACATAACGCTTCAAGAAACGGCGCGCATTTCATGCGCGTCCGGTTTACTTGACTTGTTAATGTGCCGATCTAGCAGCAAATACAAGATCAGCGGCGAGCCAAGCAAAGTAATGAATACAACTATGCTCGAAAGATTCAAGAATATGCCGTGGAAACTTTCAAAAATCGATATCCCATAAAATATGGGTCGGATTACGTAGATGTCTGCAAATATTGCCAAGCTAAAGCTTCCAGGTATTAGAAGGGAACGAGTTCTTGAAAAATACAGCAGTGGCAATAAAAGAGTTAATGACACGATTATCGCTGTAAGCATTACTACGTAGCAACGACGCGTATCGATAGACATATTGGAGTAGAGGTCATAGCTGAGTAGAAAAACATGGGTCTCGTAGAAGAAAAACCTCCATGCCCAGCCATAAGAGAGTGCAGCCAGTGCGATGAGGAAATAGTCAAACTTGTGGCGTTTGAGTCCACTCATAGGCACATTAACGCCGCAAGCTGGGGCGACCAGCCTGGAGTGAAGCGGAAGGTTGGGCGTCCCAGCGGAGCGACAGCCTTGCCTTGTTATGAGTATTAGCTGCCATAGATGTAAAAACCAAAACTAATTGCGCAACATACAAAAATCGACCCTAAAATTTGGCGCGCAAGGCTCCAAGGTATTTTCGGAACGGGGCGTAGATATCTCCGCCTATGGCCGAAAAGCACCGCGTGAGTTTGGAAGCCATAAGGCGCAAATATTGCGATGAAAGTCGTAGGTCCTATGGCAATCGAAAAAGCTAGCCATCCAAAAAAGCTTGAAATTGTCACTATCTCAATGTCGCGAACTGTGTAAATGAATATCCCACCTGTAAGAAGCGCAGCTGCCGCAGATTGGAACTTACTCATAACGCCGCAAGCTGGGGCGACCAGCCTGGAGTGAAGCGGAAGGTTGGGCGTCCCAGCGGAGCGACAGCCTTGCCTTGTTATGAGTATTAGCTGCCATAGATGTAAAAACCAAAACTAATTGCGCAACATACAAAAACCGACCCTAAAATTTGGCGCGCAAGGCTCCAAGGTATTTTCGAAACGGGGCGTAGATATCTCCGCCTATGGCCGAAAAGCACCGCGTGAGTTTGGAAGCCATAAGGCGCAAATATTGCGATGAAAGTCGTAGGTCCTATGGCAATCGAAAAAGCTAGCCATCCAAAAAAGCTTGAAATTGTCACTATCTCAATGTCGCGAACTGTGTAAATGAATATCCCACCTGTAAGAAGCGCAGCTGCCGCAGATTGGAACTTACTCATAACGCCGACAGCAGCGGGCGGCCAGACCGCGTAGCGGTTTGGACGTCCGGCGACCGAAGGGAGCGAACTGCCTGACCTGGTTATGTGGCCGCATACGTTTTGTTGTACCGCGGAGAATGTTGCTGGATGAGTTCTCGCTCAAGCCGAGAGTACTCGGCCTCATCGGCGATTGGTACAAACTCCCAAGATGTGAAGTTCTTGTCGGAGTTCTTCCTCGTGTGCTCTGCAATCCGAAGTAAACAATTCCAGCCTTTGCCGATGTACACAAGCTCTGGGCCGTTGAAGAGGAAGTAGAGTCCTGAAACATTACCCACAAGAGGTTTACTAGAGCGATGGAGTGCATCTATATCGAATTCCATGAACGACCTACCTCAAGGACACATAACGCTGTGCACAGCGGCGGCCAAGCTGACGCGAAGCGGCAGGTAGGACGTCCGAGCGCAGCGACTGCTGCACCTTGTTATGTGGCAGGTACATTCTCCAGCCTCCAGGCGGCTGCAGCCAATTCTTCTGATGTGAAGAGGGAGGCAAATCGATCTTGTTGCATGACACCCTCGATAGTGAGTTCTTGGTGACCAAGCTTGGTAAGTTCACGTATGCCATGCTGAAAGTCTCCCGAGACGACAAGCTGCTTCGCTACCTCAACCGGATGTGCGGACTCGATCATCTGTTCGAAGCGTGTTGGTGTATAGCCCAAGTCATAGCACTTGCCAATTGCAGATCTGACTTCAGCATTGAATTCGTCACGTATACTCATAACTATCTCCCTGCCACATAACGCTTCAAGCTGGGGCGGCCGTCAGGCCGTCCCGGCGCGAAGCGGCCTTGCAGCCTTGACTTGTTAGGTGGCGACGGAAGAATCACGATCTATCAGCCAGGCTATGAGGAACAAGAGCGTAACTCCGATTGGTATAGAAAGTACTACGGCAGCAGAGAAAAAAACTGGCACCAAAAGCCACCACGATTTCGTGCCTCGAAATGCGCATAGGGCAATTATCGCAGGAGAAACTGCTGCAAGAAATACGGCAGCAACTACCAAGTACGCGTTCATTTGGGAGTGGTCGAAGAAGCGAGATGCCGTTTCAAATATCGGGCTAGATTGCAGAGCAAAAAGCACGACAGCGTACGCAGCTGAGGCAACTGCGAGCCATGCGGTGGCTAGGCGCTTTTGATCATGCATCACTGAGCCACCTAACGCTTCAAGCTGGGGCGCACGGTAGTGCGTCCCGGCGCGAAGCGCCCCTGCAGCCTTGACTTGTTATGAGTCGAAAGTGGCACGGACATATGCAGCGATTTCCTTAGCCAGTGGCTCTGCCATTTTGGACTTAGCTACAACAATATAGCCAGACCAGTTATCCCACTCCAGGCCGACGACGGCTGAGTCGAGTTCGTAGTCTTGAAAAATCTCATCGAGGCCATCCGTCCTTGGTCCAGAGGGTTGCAGGGAGAACTTTTCCACACTCGATTTAGTGACGCTACCGTACTTTGCAGATGGTATGTCTGGGAAGTCAAAAGTCAGCATTCCACTGTTGTCTCTACCCGCTGGCATAAACTTCCTTCGACTCATAACGCTTCAAGAAGAGGCGCGCGCTGTCTGCGCGTCCGGCTTGCTTGACTTGTTATTGCGCATTGCTGCTCCGGATACCTGGTAAAGGCCGACTGCCACAATCGCTGCGGCAATAACTAGCCATCCAATGCCAAGATAGTCTCTCATTCTTGGTAGATAGCCCCAAACGCTCGAAGCTTTTCCCCCTAGCACTGCGTATTCTGGCGTGCTCGGAACGTACACTACCGTAACAGTGCTACCTGGCTGATAGTGCTCAAGGGAGTCCAGTTCAAGCTCGATTTCATCGAGGCGAACGGTCAGAGTCCAGTTCCACCCGCCTGCGTGGGTTCGTGGGAACGATGCAATCGTAGAGGCGCTCTCCACGATGCCTGCTGCCTCCTCACCATCTGTGTGTAGATATACGGCCTCTGCGATGGCTTCGTATATCAGCCAGATCGCGAAAGCAAAAATCAGAGCATTCGCGAATTTGCTGGGAAGCCCTGCCGATCTCATGCGCTATAACAGTTTAATAAATAGACGTGGTTCATTTTGACTCCGCCCAGTATGTAACTTCGCTTGGCTCTATTCTTTTCAGAAAAGCCCAAATAAACAACCGTTTAGATGGCTTAAGCCAAACGTGCTAGCGGCAAAGCGAGCGCGAATGCCCGATTTTCCATCAATTACGCTCAATCAGTATAGGCATCCTTCCCCAGAAAATAGTAATAAAAACATGTATATACGACGACTTTATGCGTGAAGGGCATGCCCTGTCCAATGAAAAGGGGTCTTGAAAACCATGCAAACGCAGATACTGTATATCTAAACAGTATTGGGGTGCTGCTATGGATGATGTCCGACCGAGCTTGCCTGTGGGTTCTGACCGCTTCATGGATCGGCTGCGGCAAGATATGCGTGAAAAAGGATATGCCTATCCCACGGAGAAGACGTATTGCCTGTGGATCAAGCGCTACATCCGCTTTCACAATATGCGTCACCCGGAGGAGATGGGAGCGGAAGAGATCAACGCCTACCTGAGTTTCCTGGCAACCCGTTACGGCTGTTCGCCCGCGACTCAGCGCGTCGTATTGAATGCGGTGATCTACTTGTATCGTAAGTTTCTCGGGAGGGAGCTGGAGCCTCTGTTGTTCGAGAAGGCCTCGCCCAAGCGTCGTCTACCCACGGTGCTGTCTCATGGCGAGGTGCAGCGGATTCTGGAGCAGCTGACAGGTGTACACAGGCTGATGGTGGAGCTGCTCTACGGCGCCGGTCTACGTCTCAATGAGCTGCTGTCGTTGCGAGTGAAAGATATCGACTTCGAGTTGTCGACGGTGACGGTCCGTTCTGGCAAGGGCGATAAGGACCGAACCACCCTGCTGCCGGAAAGGCTCAAGGCGCCTCTGGAAGAGCAGATAGCGACCGTGGCGAAGCTGCATCGGCGTGACCTGGAAGATGGTTATGGTGAGGCGTATATGCCCTACGCGCTCGGAAGGAAGTATCCGACAGAGTCGAAGGAGCTGGGATGGCAGTTTGTCTTCCCAGCCACCAGAATCGGCCCCTGCCCACGGACGGGAGTATTGCGCCGCCATCATTTGCACCATACGGCATTGCGGCGTCACCTTCGGCGCGCCAGGAAGGAGGCCGGTATTATTAAGCCAGTGCGCAGCCATACGTTTCGTCACAGCTTTGCGACGCGTTTGTTGGAGAAGGGCTACGACCTTAGAACCATTCAGAAGCTGCTGGGCCACAGCGATGTGAAAACCACTGAAATCTACACCCACGTTCTGCGCCGCGGGCCGCTCGGCGTAATCAGCCCGCTGGACGGCTGATTGATAGTGAGGGTGTTCGTGCTGCTTTAGTCAGGTGCGTCTTGCTGGCCAGCAAGCTCCAGCTCGCGTTGCTGAAGGGCTTCTCGTTGCAGCCGCTCAACCAGCCAGACTTTGATGATTGATTGGCGTGTCACGCCGATGCGGGATGCCTCTCTGTCCAGGGATTCTACCACCCAGGTCGGGAAGTCGACGTTGACACGCTTCTGTTCTTGATTGGGTCGGCGCACCGTGGCCATGTTGAGGTGCTCTACGATGTCCTCGACGCCGTCATCAAACTTCTTGTCAAAGTCTCTGGCTTTCATAAGCATCCTCTCTCTGTCGCGTGATCGGCGGGCGGAGATCAACCTGATTCTATTTCCGCGATAGGTGAATATCGCGGACCAGTGCTTGCCCTCGAGCACACCAATGATCAGAAACCTGGGCTCCGACAGGGATGTTGTCGCCACCTCAAGTGCGTTCGGGTCTTCCCAAAGCTGTTGGGCAGCTCGAAAGTCGATCCCGTGTTTCACCTGGTTGGCTCGGCTTTTCTCTTCGTGGTACTCGAAGGAAAGCATGCTTGGAAATTATACCTTTATTATATTAGAGGTAAATGCGTTGCTTGTGGGTGCTATGTTGCCAACCGGCACCGCGGGTACAAGCGGCGCGTTTCTACTTTAGTGCGCAGTCATTTTCGGGCGCGCTGCTGTGGCGGCGATGCCAAGTAGCGCAATTCCCATCAGTACGTAGAACAGGTCGTTTACCGAGAGGCTCAGTGCGAAGGGTGTGTCTGCCCCATGGACGTTGAGGGTCTGTTGGCGGATTGCCTCGCTGAGCGAGCGCACGGCGGGGTAGGCGAGCAGGCAGCCGGCGGCCCAGCGGGCGTGGAGCGTGCGTGCTGGTTTGGCGATGAAGCCGGCAAGGCACACAAAGCATGAGGCGAGCAGGCCATTGGCGGCCCAGTTCATGGCGGCGGCGCGGCGAACCTGGTCTGGGGTCACAGCCACGGCCATTGTGTGCTCGGTAGCCAGCATCGCTGCATAGCTCTGCGGGTATAGCAGTCCCCAGAACGGATAGAGCATCAGTAGCACGGCGGCGGCGACCAGCACGGTGATGGCGGTGTGTTTCATGCTGGCAGCGAAGGCGCTGGTCTAGGCGTTGCCGGGCAGGCTCTTGGCGTCACCCGGTACGGTGTCGTCCGGTAATTCGCCCTTGTTGAACAGCCGTCCCAGGTCATCGAGAATCACGTACAGGCTGGGCACCAGCAGCAGGGTGATGACGGTGGCGAACACAATGCCGAAGGCCAGCGATACGGCCATCGGTACGATCACCTTGGCCTGGGTACTGTCTTCCAGCAGCATCGGCACCAGGGCGCAGAAGGTGGTGAGAGAGGTCAGGATAATCGCCCGGAAGCGACGGGTGCCCGCCAGCACCGCGGCCTCGGCACGGGGCACGCCCTCTTTTACGGAGCGGTTTACGAAATCCACCATGATCAGGCTGTCGTTCACTACCACGCCAGAGAGGGCGATGATGCCCACCAGAGACATCATGCTGATCGCGTAGCCCGTCACCAGGTGGCCGACCACGGCGCCAATGATGCCGAAGGGAATAACGCCCATGATAATCAGCGGCTGCAGGTAGGAGCGAGTCGGCACCGCCAGCAATGAGTAGATGCCGAACAGGGCCAGGGCAAAGCCGATGATCATGCTCTTGCCTGCCTTGCTTTCCTCCTCCGACATACCCGAAGTACCCCAGGTCAGGCCGGGGTATTTCTTCTGCAGTTCGGGAATCACCGTATTGATGATCTCGGCACTGATGCGGCCGGGCTCCACCTTGTCGGTTTCCGCCTCGGCGGTCACTTCCACGGCACGCTGGAAATCAATGCGGGTAAGCTGGTTGAAGCCGGGCTTCACCTCCAGGGTGGCCACCGAATCAAACGGCACGCGGCCGCCATCCGGGGTGCGAATAAACATGCTGTCGAGGCTGGCGGTGGTGCGGCGGTCTTCCCGTGGGTAGCGCACCAGCACCTTGATCTCGTGGGTGCCGCGCTGAATCCGCTGGGCCTCGGCCCCATAGAAGGCGTGGCGTACCTGTGAGCCCAGGTCAAAGCGGGTAATGCCCAGTGCCTCGCCCTCGGGCTTGATGTCGATGTGAAACTCGTTGGACACCGCACTGACGCTGCTCTGGATATCATACAGGCCGTAGTATTCCTTGAGCTTTTCTTCCAGTTCCAGCGATGCGGCCTGCAATGCCTCCCAGTTCGGGTGCGCCAGATCGAAGGCGATATCCGAGCCGAAGCCAGGGCCGTCCTCGATGTAGAACGACAATACCTCGGCGCCGGGAATACGTCCCACCCGGTCACGCCATAACAACATCACTTCCTTGGTGGACAGCTCGCGGTCCTGTGCCAGTACCAGTTCCGCCAGCATGAAGCCGCCGGTAGTGCCCCGGCTGTAGGCGAACTGGCTATAGAGCAGGGGTTTGTCGTTGTTTTCTGCCCGGTACTCGTTGTCGATGTCGCGCAGCGCGGCGGTAATCTCGTTCATCACTTCCAGCGTGCGGCGCTGGGGTGTGCCCTCGGTCATCTCCAGGCTCATCTGGATGAATTCGCCTTCTGTTTCCGGTGCAATAACCAGCCGTACCTTGCCGCTGGCGACAACGCCAATGGTGATGATCAGCAGGCTCAGGAAGGTCGCCGAGGTCAGATAGCGGCGCCGGATACAGCGCTCCACAAAGGGCCGGTAGCGGTGGTCCACGAAGTGGCGCAGGCGGCGGTTTATCGCCTCCTGCACGTGGTCGATTTCTGCCAGCCAGCCTTTGGTCGCCGGCGGGCTGTGGGCCAGGTGCGCGGGCAGTATCAACTTCGATTCAACCAGCGAGAACAACAGGCAGAAGATCACCACAAAACCGATCGCCTCGCCGAAAACACTCAGGCCGCCCTGGATAAACAGTGTGGGCATGAACGCGACAATCGTCGTGAGTACGCCGAACGTCGCCGGCGTGGCCACCTTGAGTGCGCCGGAAATAATCGCGTCCACACTGTGTCCGTGCTCTTCCTGCTCGGTGTAGGCGGCCTCCCCGATAATGATGGCGTCGTCCACCACAATGCCCAGCACCAGAATGAAGCCGAATGCGCTCACCACGTTCAGTGTGCCGCCTACCCAGGGGCTGCCGAATACGGCCATGCTACCCAGGAAGCAGATGGGAATGCCCACCATCACCCAGAAGGCCAGCTTGATCTCCAGAAACAGGGCCAGCACCACAAACACCACCACGGCACCCATGGCCAGGTTCTTCACCATCATGCCCAGGCGCTCGCCCAGGTAGTAGCTGAAGTCCGACCAGATGGTGAGCTTGACGGTGTCCGGCAGCGTCTGGTTTCTCTGCTCGACATAGGCCTCCGCGGCGGCGGCGGCCTTGATGATGTCCTGGGAGCCCATGGCCATGATGGGCAGGGCAATGGAATACTTGCCGTTGAACAGGGCGAAACCGGTCAGGTCTTCGAAGCCGTCGTTCACTGTGGCAATGTCTCCCAGCAGCAGCCGGGTGCCGTCGGGGAAGGTCTTGAGCACTATGTTTTCGAAATCGGCCTGGCGGTAGGCCTGGCCCTGGGTACGCAGCATGATATCGCCCGCCTCGGTGCGTACCGAGCCGCCCGGCAGGTCGATGGACGAGCGCGCGACAATCTGCGAGACATCACCCAGCGTCAGGTCGTATTCCTGCAGGCGGTGTTCTGATATCTCGATGGCTATTTCGTAGTCCCGCGCGCCCCAGATATCCACGGAAGAAATGTCCGGGTGGGAAACCAGGTCCAGCTTCACCTGCTCGGCCAGCTCTTTCATGCTGCGCTCGTCGAGGTCGCCCGCCACCTGGATAATCATGGCCTGGAACGGCAGCTCAACGCGGCCGATCACCGGTTTCTCGGCGCCGTCCGGAAAAGAGGGGATGCCGTCAACGCGGTTCTTCACCTCGTTGATCATCTCCACCATGTCATCTTCGTTTTCCGGCTCGATGATAATGCGGGCGAGGGACTCCATGGCGTCGGACTCAATGCGCTCGATGCCGTCGAGGTCCGACAGGGCCTCTTCTATGCGCAGCACGATGGCCTGCTCAACTTCTTCTGGCGCCGCGCCGGGGTAGGGCACCAGCACCTGGATCACGTCGATCTCGAACTCTGGCATCATGGTGCGCTTGATGTTCAGTGTCGACAGCAGCCCCACGGCCACAATCACTACCATCAGCAGGTTGGCCGCCACTGGGTTGGTGGCGAACCAGGCAATAAGCCCTTTGTGCTGGGTGTGCTCGATCATGCTGCCGCGGGCAGTTTTGCCTGGTCCGCGCTCGGTTGCACTGAAGACTGGTCCGGAGCCGGGGGCGGAGGCTCAGCCGCAGTGCCCGCCGCTTCCAGCAGCACCTTCTGGCGGCGGGTGCTGGAGCGCTCGCCGATATTGACCTTCATGCCGGGCAAGGCGTCGCTCAGCAGGGTCAGCGACACCAGGTCGCCATTCTGCAGCCCGCTGCTGACGTAGATCTCGTCGCCGCCGGCACTGAGCGTGGTCACCTGGCGATTGCGCAGGGTGTTCTGTTCATCCACGATCCACACCAGGTTGCCGGCGCGCACCACGTGGCGCGGCAGCACAACCAGGTTTTTGATTACCTTGCCGATCACATTCGCTTTCACGAAGGTGCCCACGCGCAGCGGGGCATGATTGCCCACCTCCAGTGCGTAGGGGTCATCGATCCGCGCCACGGTAAACAGCACCCGCGAGCGTTCATCCAGTGCCGCTTCGGTGCGGTCCAGGTGTGCGGTCCAGTGGGTGACGGTGCCGCCGATATCGGTATACAGGTCCACCGGCGGTGCCTGGTCCAGTTCAAAGCCGCTGACGCCCGGCAGCTCAAGATAGCTCAGCTTTCCCTGGGGAATGGCCAGGCGCACCTCGGCAAAATCCACGGCGAACACCCGGGCAATGCTGGTGCCGGGCCCGACATACTTGCCGAGATCAGAGTGCTTTTCCTGAATCAGTGCATCATAGGGTGCGCGAATGACCGTGCGTTCCAGGTCGTCCTCGGCCTTTCGCAGGTCAGCCTGGGCGGAGAGCAGTTGTGCCTCAGCCTGTTCGAGCTGGGGCTTGCGCAGGTACAGGTCGGTGGCTTCCTCGCTGCGCAGGCTGCGGTTGTCGAGTTTCTCCCACTCGCGGCGCGCTACTTCTGCGCGGCCTTTTTCCTGAGCCAGGTTGGCCTCGGCGGTTTCGACCTGGGCGCGGGCGCGCAGCATGGCAGCCTGGTAATCCCGGTCGTCTATACGGGCCAGCACGTCGCCGCTGGCGACATAGCCGCCGGCGTTGTAGTTGGGGGAGACATCCACAATGCGGCCGCTCACTTCCGCCACCAGGGTAGTGTCGCGGTGAGGCGTGACGGTACCCTGTGCCTGCACCGGAATGCGCAGGTCCTGCAGCACCACTTCGGCCACGTCCACGGTGGGCACAATGGTACGTGCCGGCTCGATCACCGACTCGGGTCGGCTGATCACCAGCAGTGCAGCAATCGCCAGTGAGCCTGCCACCAGCAGCAGCGGGGCGAAGTTTTTCAGGGACATTCTCGACACAGGGGCGTCCTTCCGGGGTAACACAACATGCAAGACGTTGATTTTATTACGTTCCGGAGCCGCTTAGAGATTAAATTTGGGTAATAAGGCCCAATTTGTGATTGGGTTCTCGCCGCAAAGCCAGAGAACTCCTGCTCTGCAGCGCAGGAAGGCGCTGGCGCGGGAAAGTGGGGCGCGGCCACAAGAGGGTGGCCGCGCCCGGCAACCTAGTCGTCGCTGTTGTCGAAGTGCACGTCCATTTGTGGGTAGGGAATGGAAATGCCGGCCTCGTCGAAGCGCAGCTTGACGGCGGCATGGGTATCCCACAGCACCTGCCAGTAGTCCGAGGACTTCACCCAGGGGCGCACCAGGAAATTCACGCTGCTGTCGCCCAGTGAGCCCACTTCGATGACCGGGGCAGGTTCTGCCAGGACCCGATCGTCGGCGGCAATGATCTCCTGCAAGACCTTTTTCACCTCGCGGATATCGTCCTCGTAAGACACGCCAAAGGTCATGTCCACGCGCCGCGTCTCCCGCGCCGAGAAGTTGGTGATGGTGCTGGCGTAAATGCCGCCATTGGGCACTATCGTCACCTTGTTGTCCGGTGTGACCAGCGTGGTGGTAAAAATGCCGATGGCCTCAACCGAGCCGGTGGTGCCGGCAATGTCGACGAAATCGCCTTTCTGGAACGGTCGGAATACGATCAGCATCACGCCGGCGGCAAAGTTGCTGAGCGAACTCTGCAGCGACAGGCCGATGGCCAGGCCAGCAGCACCCAGAATGGCGACCAGTGAGGTGGTGTTGACGCCGAGCTGGTCGAGGGCGGCAACGATGACAAACAGCAGCAATACCCAGCGCAGGATGGAGCACACAAAGCCCACCAGCATGACGTCCACGCCGGCGCGGCCCATCAGCTTGCGTACCACGCCGATTACGGCGCCCACCACCATGCGACCAATGATGAAGATGATCAGCGCAAGGCCGATATTGATACCCCAGGGCAGAACGTAGTCGTTCAGCAGCGCCTGGATGTCGATATTCTCTGGCATGAATAAACCCTTGTTTTGTAGTAGTGAATGACCAATACCCGTGTAAAAGTAGCCTATAAGGCCCGCAGGCGTCACTTTTTCGCACGGCGGTGTTCCCCGCCCCAGACAACAAGCCCCCACAATCATTAACAGACTATCGAGGACAGACCCCGATTGTGACCGAAATTGCTGACTGCACACCAATCCCGGGGGGCCGGTCCTTTTCTTGACCGGCAAGCCTGGCTGTTCCAGTCGCGATGGACTGCTCTATTGCCTGCCGGGGCACCAGACACACAGTGTGAGCATCGATAGCACTCGTCGAAGGGGCGGCGTCCTGTGGCCGGTGCAATGTGGTGGTCACCACAAGGAGTCTGCCGGGGAATTTTCGGGTAGGCTGCTGTCTGCGCTTTTGCAGGACAGAGGAAATCTCATGTTGCGAGCCCTATTGCTGTTCGCTGCCCTGGTGGCGGGCTGTGCCAGTCAACAGGCAGCGAAACCGTATCCGCCGGTGCTTCAGCCGGAAGAGGTTTCCGCCGCTATTGAAAACGTGCTGGCCCAGGCGGCGGCCGAGGACAAGCTGGCGCTGCTGGTCCTGGGTGCCAACTGGTGTCATGACAGTACCGACTTTGTCGCGATGCTTGAGGAGCCGGCGTTAAGCGACTGGCTCGAGCAGTACTATGTCATTGCACTGTTCAACCTGGGTTATGTGGAGCAGGTGGCGCCCTACCTGCAGCCTTTCGAGGTTCCGGCTGTGTACGGTACGCCGACGGTGCTGGTGGTTGAGCCAGACAGCCGCCGGGTTCGCAACCGGGAGACACACTACTTCTGGCGTAATGCCAGCCAGCTGGATGCCGCACAGGCGAGAGACTATTTCGACGACTACCTGGCAGCACCGCCAGAAGCCGCGCCTGTCTCAGCTAACCTGGCGGCGGCAATGGTCAAAATCGATCGTTTCGAAGCGGCGCAGGCTCAGCGCATATTTGTCGCTTACCGCGCGTTGGCGCCACTGATGCGTGCCTACGATGCCGGCCAGCCCGCCGCCGATTTCGAAGAGAAGTGGGTCAACCTGGCCAGAATGCGCGGCCAGATTACGACCGACCTGGCGGCGCTGCGCGTGTCAGCCCGGGAGCAGGACGCGGCGGGAATTGCGCCCGTGGTGCTGGAATTCCCGGAGTACTCGCTCTTTATCGACCCATGACGCGAGGTAAAGACCCGAGCGGGTAGAAGGATAGCGGGTAGTGGGATAGCGGGTAGAAGAATAGAAAGGCGGGCAGGGAATTCCCGTTCGGTGAGGGGGATCACCGGCAAGGCCTGCCCGCCTGGTAAACGGGGCTGGGTGTTTTGAGGCTTACAGCATCGATCAGCTGTTGATCACGTCAACCTTCAAACCAGTGCTGGCCTGGGGCAGGCTGGTGGTCAGTACGTCACCTTTCAGGCCGTTATGTTCCGGCCGCACCAGCAGTTGCACCTGGCCATTGCTGTCGACACGACGGCCCAGTGTCTGAACCTGTACGCCGCGCAGGCGACCTTCGACAACGGTGTAGATGCGATCATC
This sequence comes from Cellvibrionales bacterium, assembly GCA_043513815.1. Classification (GTDB taxonomy): domain Bacteria; phylum Pseudomonadota; class Gammaproteobacteria; order Pseudomonadales; family Halieaceae; genus JANQIO01. The sequence goes on from CP121313.1 coordinate 1,040,924, forward strand.
GCCATACAGGCTTTGCACCGGTACGCCGGTGACCTGCTCCAGTACCGGCATGACCACGGTGACGTCGACCGCCTTGCCAAGCTCGAGGCTTTCGTCGGCACCCACTCGGAACAGTCCGTCAACACCGGAGCGCCCCTCGCTGACTTCCGCCGCCAGGTGCTGAAGTTCAATGGAGCGGAAGCTGCCGTCATCCAGTCGCGCGTGGATGGTTTGTCCCCGGGCCAGCGCCTGCTTGATGGGGTTTACTGAAGAGCCCGGTAGCGTGACACGGACCTGGAGTGCCGCGGTATCGTAAATTTCCAGCAGTACTTCTCCTTCACGCACACGGTCTCCCGGGGAAGCTTCAATGCGCGAAACACGGCCGCGAAAGGGAGCGGTCACGAGGGTCCGCGACAAGCGCAGCTCCTGCTCTGCCTGCAGCGCTTCGGCGCGCTCCAGGGCGGCTTCCACTGTGGCCAGTCGCTGGGGAAAGTTATCGACCTTGAGCTTCTGCTCAGCCAGCTGAATAGCCTGCCGCGCCACCGCAGCGCGGGTGTCTTCCAGTTGCTCGGTGGCCACCAGGTTTTGCTGGGCAAGTTTCTCCAGGCGGTTGCGCTTGGCCAGCGTCAGCTCGTGCAATTCCTGCATGTGCTTGAGCACTTCCTTGTCCACGGCGTGTTGGTTACGCAGGGTGGCCAGCGCGGCGCGCGCCTCTGTGGCATCCGCCTGGCGCTGCTGGAAGCGCAGGTCCTCATCGGCGTCGTCCAGTGCCATCAGTACGTCACCCTTGTTGACCAACTGGCCTTCGCTGACATTCAGCGAATTGACAGTGGCGGTGACGGCCGCGGTGAGCTGGGCGTGGCGCGGGGTTTCCACCCGGCCGAACAGCCGCAGTTCCGGCGCCAGGCTCTCGGCGACGGCGGGCATCGTCGTGACCGGGTAGACCTTTTCCTCGACCTCGGTGACATCGTGGCTGGGGGCTGTGGCCATCAGGGTGCCGGTGGTCGCCAGCCCCACCGCCGCTACGATCAGCAGCGCGCGGTTCTTCCGTGAGGGCTTTTTAATTCGCATATTGAACTTCATCGTGAACTCCTTCGCGACGCATCGGAGCCAGTTGCTCCAGTACAGACAGAATGGTGGGAATAACAAAGAGAATCAGGGTGGTGCCGTACAGCAGGCCGAAGCAGATCACCACCGCCAGTGGCACCATGACTTCACCCATGGGTGAGCTTTCCAGCATCAACGGGCCCAGCCCGAAGGTGGTGGTCAGCGAGGTCAGGATCACCGGGCGCAGGCGCTGCCTGCAGGCCTCTTCCAGGGCCGCGTGCGCGTCCAGGCCACGCTCGCGTGCCTCCCGGTAGGAGGTAATCAGGATGATGGAATCGTTGACGATCACGCCGGTCAGGGTAAACACGCCCATGATCGCCAGTGCGCCAAGGTTAAGGCCCAGCAGGTAAAGCCCTCCCAGTGCGCCGGTCAGGCCCAGCGGGATGGCGGCCATCACCGCCAGTGGCCAGCTCCAGGAGGCGAATATCCAGGCCAGGATCAGGTAGATCAGCAGCAGGCCAATGACGGCGCCCATCATCATATCGCCAAGCACCTGGGCTTCCTCGGCGGAGCCCTCGCCCAGGCCGTAGCTAACGTCGTACTTCTGCAGGATGTCGGGAATCACCGTGGCTTCCAGTTCGTCGATGATGGCCATGGCGGTGTTGATCTTCTTGTCCACGTGGGCGTAGACGTTCACCGCCTTCCTGGCGTCCCGGTGCTGGATACGATCGATGCCGCGGCGGCTGCTGACTTCGGCGACCGCCGGCAGCGGCATCACTTCACCCGAAGGTGTCGAAATCGGCAGGCTGTACAGCGTGTTCAGGCTGTCACGCTCTGCCGCCGGCAGGCTGACGTTCACCTCCAGCTCGGCGTCGTTCTCGGTAAACAGTTGCACCCGGTGGTTTTCGAAAGCGGCGCGCAGCTGGCGACCCACCTCGGCGCTGGTCAGGCCCAGGCTGCGGCCCTCGGTATTGAGATTGATAATCCACTGCTCCTTGCCGTAGGGCAGGTCGTCGAAGGCGCTCAGTACTCCCGGGTAGGTCGAGAGTTTGTCGGCCAGTTCCTCGGCGGCCGCTTTCAATACCTGCACATCGTCACCGGAGAAGTACAGTTGCACGTCCGGCCAGTTGCCCTCACCGGAGCCGATATTGAGGCGCTCCACCATGGGTGTGCTGGGCAGTCGTTCCTGCCAGGCGGCGATGAACTCTTCCAGGGTCACCTTACGTTGCTCCGGCGAGATCAGTTCCACCCACAGGGCGGCGTACTGGCGACCGGATTTGCGCTGTTCGTCGAGCACCGCGAAATTGCGATTGATAACATGGGTGACGATCAGGCCACCGCCCAGTGCGCGGTCGGTTTCCTCGGCGGCCTGGGCCATGGTTTCCAGCCAGGCTTCCTTCTGGTGTTCGGTGGTGCCGGCGGAGAACTGCATGTAGGCGTCGGCGAACTCGAAGTCGATGTTGACGTTAAGGTCTGGCTTCACCCGGCCGGTGGCCAGCAGGCTGATGGCAATCACAAAGCCGAACAGGGCAATGGCCAGCACCGAGCGCCGGTTGCCCAATGCGGTGTGCAGGGTGGGCAGGTAGAGGTTGTCGCGGAAGTGGTTGAAGCGGGCGTCAAACCAGTTGCGCATGCGCGAGGGCTTTTCATGCTCCATGGCGCTGAAGCTGTGGCGCAGGTGGCCGGGCATGATCAGGAAGCACTCGATCAGAGAGGCAATGATCACGCACACCATCAGCAGGGGAATCTCGCGGATAAAGGGCTCGTCGACGGCGAGCAGCGGCAGGAAGGCCGCCAGGGTGGTCAGCGAGGAAGCCATCACTGGCGCGAACATCCGCTGGGCGCCTTGTGCGGCGGAATTCACCGGCCCATGACCCTTCTCGTACAGCGCTAGTGAGTGCTCACCGACAACGATAGCGTCGTCCACCACAATCCCCAGGGCCATCACCACGCCGATCATGCTGATGAAGTTGATGCTGCCCCCGAAGGCGTAGAAAACTGCCAGTGCGCCCATGAAGGACACCGGGATGCCCACAGTAACCCAGAAGGCGGCACGGCCGTTGAGGAACAGGAACAGGGTGGCGATGACCAGCAGCAGGCCGCCGACACCATTCTTGAAGACCAGGGCAATCTGGTTATAGGCAAAGCGCCAGGCTTCCAGCCAGATAGTGACCTTTACACCGCGCTCTTCCAGTGCCTGGGCGTTTTCCGCCTCCCAGGCGTAGAGGATGTCGGCGGCGTCCAGCGTATCGGAGTCGATGCCCCGGCGCAGGCGAATCATGATGGCCGGGCGGTTTTCATAGTAGAGCATGCGTTGGTCGTCTTTCTGGCGGCGTTCGACCTGGGCCACATCGCCCAGCCGCAACAGCTTGCCGTCTTCACCGATGCGGACGGGAAGCTGTTCGAATTCTTCTGCGCTGCGGCGCTGGTCGAGGCTGCGCAGCTTGCGCTGGAGCTGGCCACCGCCGGCGTTGCCGGCGGGCACGTCGGCGCTGGAATCGAGCACGCTGGCAGCAATATCCGACAGTGGAACGCCCAGCTCAAACAGGGTCTTGCTGTCGATTTGAATGGCAATCTCTTCTTCCGGCACGCCGCGGAATTCCACCTTGTCGACGCCGCGGGCCAGCAGGTCGCGCTCGATCTCACGGGCAATGGGTACCAGTTCTTCCACGGTGCCGTCGCTGGAGATCAGAATCGCAGCGATCGTGTCCAGCCACTGCATGCGCTGGATAATCGGCGGCTCGATATCCACCGGCAGGTCACGCACCTGGCCCACGGCCTGCTTGACCCGGTCGAGGGCTTCGATCATGTCGGTGCCCTTATCGAAGCCCACCTGGACACTGCTCATACCGTCAGAGGTGGAAGAGGTCAGCTTGTTGAGCCGGGTGAGGGAGCGCAGCTGGTACTCCATGGGTTGGGTCACCAGACGCTCAACATCCTCGGCACTGGCGCCGGGCCAGGCCACATCCACGCTCACCTGGTGGGAGTCCTGGGTCGGATTGAGCTGCACCGTAAGCTGGCGAATGCCCCAGATGCCCGCCAGAATCAGCATGATCATCAGCAGGTTGGAGGCCAGCCGATGGCGGGTGAATGTTTCGACCAGGTAATGAGGTTTACTGAAATCTGGCGAGTGCATGGGCATTTGTCATGTTTGTTTAGTGTTATACGCAACTATAACACCACATCAGTGGGAGGGGGCAAGCTGGTTTTTAGAAATTTTTGTTCTGAGGCGGCGATTGCTCAATTCCCGGTGGACTTAAAAACTACCGCGACCGACTATCTATACCGACCGGAAAGGCCTGCTTCAGGCCGCTGTATCTATACTAAAAAGCCAGCTAAATTAATGACTTAAGCTAAAAGGAGGCCGCCGTGACCACGACCTATGAGAACCCCGCCGCACTGCTTGAAGCCCCGGGTACCGCACTGGGACCCACCGACTGGATGGAGGTGACCCAGGAGCGCATCGACCAGTTTGCCGAGGCCACCGGTGATCACCAGTGGATTCACGTGGACCCGGAGCGGGCCAAAGACGGGCCGTTTGGCGCCACTATCGCCCATGGCTACCTGACCCTGTCGCTGGCCAACCTGTTCCTGCCCGACCTCATGCGTGTCGAGAACACATCGATGGGGGTGAACTACGGTTGCGAGAAAGTGCGCTTCCCGTCCCCGGTCCCGGTAGGCAGCCGCCTGCGCGGGCAAGGGGAAGTGGTCAGTGCCGAGGAAGTCAAAGGCGGTGTGCAGGTGGTCGTGCGCATTACCGTGGAAATCGAAAACAGCGACCGCCCCGCCTGCGTGGTCGACACCATTTCCCGCTTCTTCCCGTAGTGGGAAAGAGAAGTAGGGGGCAGACCACATTTTTGATCACTTCTGCTGCATGCAGGCGCCAGGACGCCACAAAACCGCTTAAAAATGGGGCCTGACCCCGACTAATGCCAATTGGTGTGGCGGTCTGTTTGTGGAGGGAGAAAAAGGCCGGGTTAGGCTGTGCCGCCCCCGGCGGTAGGAAAAGCTGCGGGCTGGTTACCGTGTGGCTACAGCGTCGACCGGGTCTGGCTGGTAGTGCCAGCGGCCGGCTTCAAGGGCAAAGTAAGTGACTTTGCCCATACGGCGAGCTTCGCATTCCACCCGGTAGGCCCGCGGTGCCTCGCCCCGGGTTTCCAGGTTCAGGTAGTAGTGGTAGCGATCCGCGGCGGGCTGCGGCGCGGCGTAGGTGTCACCTTCTTTCAGCGCCAGGCCATGCTCTCGGCTAACGCTGTCGATGCGCTCCAGGCAGGCCCGATGGGCCTCGGCATCCGGTGCCAGGTCGGCGCGGGCGGCACCGGCAGAGAGCAGGGTGGCGGCGCTGGCCGCCAGCAGGAAAGGAAGGCTGAGTAGTGCTCGAGTGTTCATGGGCAAATCCCCCAATTTAAAGTCATCACTATGGACAGGGATGGGGTGCATTCTTCAATAAGTTGTAAAACGCAACTAATCCCTTAACGCAACTATAGCATTAAAGTTCTATAATGCAACTAATTTGAATTGAGGGCCGTTTTTGGGTATCGTGCGCACCATGCGTTAAGGGAAGACTGCGAATAAGACGGTCTCCGGCTTTAACTAGCGCGGCCCGCCGACGGCGGGAAAATCAGGCGGATGTCCATTACCCGCGAACAGGAACAACAACCCGGAATCTCATGGTCAAAAAATCTTTCAGTGATATGGCGTGCTCCGTGGCTCAGGCCATGGATGTGATCGGCGAGTGGTGGAGCATGCTGGTGGTGCGCGACTTTTTTGTCGGCGGCGGTCGGCGGCGCTTCGAGCAACTCCGCGACAGCCTGGGCATCTCCCGCAATATCCTTACCGAGCGGCTCCGTACGTTGACCGAGGCGGGTGTGATCGAAAAAGTGCCGCTGCAGGAAGGCGGTCGCCGCCATGCCTACCAACTCACTGAAAAGGGCCGTGACCTGCTGCCGGTGCTGATCGCCATCATGCAGTGGTGGGACCGCTGGGAGCAGGAACCCGATCAACGCTACATGAACGTACGCGATCGCGAGCACGGTGAAGAGATTGAGCAGGTAGAAGTGCGCAGCAGTCGCGGCGAAACCTTGCACTACCAGGACTTGTTCATGACCCTGCGTACGCCCCGCGGTGAAATAAAGATTCGTGAGTGGCCGCTGGATTTTCGTTCCCTGTCGGAAGATGACCTGATCGACGTGCCGACTGAGAAAAAGGCTTCCTGACGCCTTGGAATTCAACAGCACCGAAACCGCCCCAGTCTATCCGTCTGCCACCGTGGTGTTGGTGCGCAGTGTAGAAACCTCTTTGGAAGTCTTGATGGTGCGTCGTTCGCGGGATTTGCGCCACATGGGCGGCATGTGGGTCTTCCCGGGTGGACGGGTGGATCCCGCCGACGGGGACTTCGAGGCAGACCCGGAGGCCACCGCGTTGGCGGCGGCAGTTCGCGAAACCCGGGAAGAGACGGGTCTTGAGGTCAGCGCCGACACGCTGCACTGCATCTCCCACTGGACCACACCGAAGGGCGCGAAGAAACGCTTTGCGACCTGGTTTTACGCCGGCCTGCTGCATGTGGAGCAGGACGTGGTCGTGGATGGGGGTGAGATTGCCGAGCACCGCTGGGTGCGTCCGGCAGACGCCCTGGCCGAGCAGACGCGCGGCGAGCTGAAGCTGATGCCACCGACCTTTATTACGCTACTGGAACTGGAACGCTTCGGCTGCTGCGAAGTGCTGGAACAGGAAGCGCCGGCGATGGAACCGATCCGGTACGCCCCGAAGGTGACCGAACTGGATGGCGCACTACACTTCCTGTACGCCGGCGACGCGGGCTTTGAAACCGAAGACCCGGCAGCACCCGGAGGCCGTCACCGCTGCATCATGGTCGGTGACAGCCTTGAGTACCTGCGGGAGTTTTAGCCCGGCGCCGGGTCGATCAGTGATGCCCCTTGCGGGAACTGCTGACTAAAACTGCGGTATCGGAGCTGGGTCTATCGGCAGCTCGGTGCGGCCATAGCGCGCCGCGCGCTCGTTGAGCTGCGCCACTGCTTCTTCCACGCCAATCATCAGGATGAACTTGCCGGCCTTGATGCCGTCCAGGGCCACCACTGCCAGTTCGTCGAGATCCTGGAACTCCACTTCCATGCCGTATTCCTTCATCACCTTCTTGAAGTCTTCCACGGTGGGAGAGGGGATGCCGGGCTTTTCCCGGGCCAGTTCCTCGGGCCGGTTGCGGTCAGTGGTCCAGATGCCGGTGTTTAGCATGCCGCCGGAGGGGTAGAAAATTGACGCACCGAGCTTGGTGCCTTCGCTTTGTAGCTGGGCGCCCAGGCACTCGGTGATAATGGACACCGCCGCCTTGCTCGAGGCATACACCGACTGGTAGGGCAGGGGTGATATGCCCCCATCGCCGGATGAGGTGTTGATGACACGGCCCTCCTCACCGCCTGCGATCATGCGCGGCACGAAAGCCTGGATACCGTGTATCACGCCCATCACATTCACACCGTGAACCCAGCGCCAGTCGTTGGGCGTGGTATCCCACACGTTGGCCGAGGGCGCCGCGACACCGGCATTGTTGAACAGCAGGTGGCATACGCCGTACTGGTCGTAGACGCTGTCCGCCATGGCGTTGACCGAGTCCGGGCTGGAAACGTCGCAGACCACGCCGCTCACCTCGCCCTTGCCCTCTAGCTCTGCCAGCGCGCGATCCAGCGCGCTCTGCTCTACATCACCTATGACGACTTTTGCGCCCTGTGCCAACAACTGTCGCACCAGCGCTGCACCAATACCGCTGGCGCCACCGGTTACGACTGCCACTTTGCCTTCAAAACTGTCCATGGGTTACTCCTCAATTCGGAAGCCGTCAGTCTAGCAAGCGGAGCGCCTTCGCCCGCCCCGGGCGGTTCAACATACCCGACTGCGGGCGCGCTTAGCGCACGGCCCCACCGCCATCCACGCAAAGCACCTGCCCGGTAATGTAGGAGGCCCGGTCCGACAACAGGAACACCACCGCCTCGGCAATCTCGCCGGGTTCACCCAGGCGGGCCATGGGCATGGACTGCATCAACAGGTCTCTCTGGGCCGGGTGTTCAGCAAAGTGGCGCTCCACACCCGGCGTGCGGATGGTGCCGGGTGACACCGCGTTGATGCGTACGCCCTGGGCCGCCACCTCGGCCGCGGTGCTCTTGGTGAGGATGTTCACGCCGCCCTTGGCGCTGGCGTAGGCGGCGTTGTGGGCCTGTCCGCGCAGGGACGCATTGGAAGAGATATTGACGATGGCGCCGCCGCCACGTTCGAGCATGTGTTCGAGCTCGTACTTCATGCACAGCCAGGTGTTGGCCAGGCACATCGCGAGGGTTTGGTCGAACACCGATTTTTCGAACCGGTGGATGGGCCCGTGGCCGCGGCTTAAGGCCGCGCTGTTGCAGGCCAGATCCAGTTGCCCGAAGTGGTCGATGGCCTGCTGCACCATGCCGGCAACAGCAGTTTCATCGCTGACATCGGCCGCGGCGAAAAGCGCCTCACCGCCGGCTGCTTCAATGGCTGCTACGGTCTCTGCACCGGCCTGCGCATTGAAATCAGCCACCAGCACTTTCGCGCCTTCCCGGGCGCAGGCCTCGGCGATGGCGCGGCCGATTCCCATACCGGCGCCGGTCACCAGGGTGACCTTGTCGGCCAGCAGCTGCGAAGGGGTGGCCAGTTGGCTGGGATAGGGTGCGGTGCTCATGGCGCTTCTCCGAGTTGTCGTGCGCTATTTTAAACTGGCACTGGCCCTTAGGCGTTCTGCCAGTGCGGGGCACGCGCTATATTGGAGTCCCATAGCACTGAATATTGAACCGGGAGAGCGCGGGTGTCCGCAGGCAGGCTGCAAGACAAGGTCGCAGTGATCACTGGCGCCGGCAGCGGCGTCGGCGAGGCTGCGGCGCGGCGTTTCGTGGCCGAGGGTGCGCGGGTGGCGCTGCTGGGTCGCAGCGTCGAGGCGCTGGAGCAGGTGGCCGGGTCCCTGGGCGACGCCGCCCTGGCAGTCGGCTGTGATATTACTGATGAGGCCGCGGTCAAAAGCGCGATCGGCGCTGTTGTGGAACACTTCGGCGCGGTGAATATTCTCGTCAACAATGCCAACGCGCTGGTGCCGGGTATGCTGGCGGATCACGACCTGGCCGCCTGGCGCGCCAGTTTCGCCACCGCTGCCGACGGCCCCATGCTTTTGATGCGCGAATGCTTCCCTCACCTGGCGGGCGGTGGTGCAGTGGTCAACGTGTCGTCGGTGTGCGGTGAGCTGGCGACGCCCGGTGTCGCCGGCTACAGCGCCGCCAAGGCAGCCCTGCAGTCGCTGACCCGCAGCGCCGCCATTGAGTGGGCGCGCCAGGAAATTCGTGTGAATGCCATTGTCATTGGTATCGTGATGACGCCCGCTACCGAGGCGGCCATTCCGGATCCTGCGGCACAGGCCGCCACCGGTCGCTCGGTACCGCTGGGGCGCATCGGTACGCCGGACGAGGCCGCCAATGCCATACTTTTTCTGGCTAGCGACGAGGCCTCCTATATCACCGGCGCCGCCCTCCCTGTTGACGGCGGGCGCAGTGTAGAGCTGAACAGCGGCGCCGCCGACTGGGAGAATTGAATGGCTGATCTGGAAGTCCGCGTCGACCGCCTCGAATCCCTGGACGAGATTCGCCAGCTGGTGGCGAAATACGCGCTAAGCCTGGACATGCGTGACCTGGACGCCCACGTAAACCTGTTCGCGGAAGACATTCGCGTCAGTCGCGAACAGGTGGGCCGTGCCCACCTCAGGCGCTGGCTCGACGATACCCTGCGGCTGCAGTTCACGGGCACAGCACACCATATTGGTAATCACGTCATCGAGTTTGACGACGCGGACCACGCCCACGGGGTGGTCTATTCAAAGAACGAGCACGAGACTCCCTGCGAGAACGGTGACAGCGAGTGGGTGATTATGCAGATGCTGTACTGGGACAACTACGAGCGTATCGATGGGCGCTGGTACTTCCGCCGCCGCCTGCCCTGCTACTGGTATGCCACAGACATCAACAAGCCCCCGGTGGGCGACAACAAGATGCGCTGGCCGGACCGCGCACCCTATGAAGGCGCCTTCCATTCACTGTTCCCCGCCTGGGCCGAGTTCTGGTCCACGCCGCCGGACGCCGATGAGCCCGAGGTGGCGCCACCGGCGCCGCTGGATGAATTCCTGGCAACCATGCGCCGGGGCGCCCCCGACCCACGAATCCGAGTGCGATAGCCATGGATAGTCTGTTTACCCCCGTTCGACTGGGCGGCCTTGATTTGCGCAACCGCGTGGTAATGGCGCCCATGACCCGCAGCCGCGCCGAAGCCGGTGACATGCCCACGGCGTTAATGGCCGAGTACTACCGGCAGCGGGCCGGCGCCGGGATGATTGTGACCGAGGGCATTGCCCCCAGCGCCGACGGTATCGGCTACTGCCGCACGCCCGGCATCTACAACGCACAACAGACAGAGGCCTGGCGCAAGATTGTCGAAGGCGTGCATGCCGAGGGCGGCCTGATTGTTGCCCAGATCATGCACTGCGGCCGCATCGCCCACCCGCTCAACAAGGCCCCGGGCACTGAAACGGTGGCGCCATCGGCGATTCGTGCCCGCGGCGATATATATACCGACGAGCAGGGCATGCAGCCGTTTACCATGCCCCGGGAGCTGGCTACTGAGGAGGTGCCCGGGGTCGTGCTGGAGTATGCCGAGGCCACCGCGCGCTGTTTCGATGCGGGTTTTGACGGGGTCGAGCTGCACTGCACCAGCGGCTACCTGCCGGCCCAGTTCCTGTCCAGCGGAACAAACTTGCGCACCGACGCCTTCGGCGGCAGCGTGGCGGGCCGGGTGCGTTTTCCCCTCGATGTGCTGCGCGCCATGGCAAACGTGGACGGCGGCGGCCGGGTCGGTTTTCGGATCTCGCCGGACAATCGTTTCAACGACCTCAAGGACGATGATCCCCTGAATACCTATACCGCACTGCTGGCCGGCGCCAGCGAACTGGAGTTGGCCTACGTTCATGCCATCCGGCTGCCAAAGGGCCGGGTGGATAATATCGGACTGGCGCGGCACTACTTTGCGGGGCAGGTGATCGGCAACGAGAGCTATTCGGGCGAAGAGGCCGCCAGCGCCGTGGACAGCGGTGAGCTGGCCGCCGTCAGCTTTGGGCGTCCGTTCATCGCCAATCCCGACCTGGTGGATCGCTTCTGGCGCGGCAAGCCGCTGGCGGATTTTGACCCCACGCGGCTCTATATGCCCGGCCCTGAGGGCTATACGGACTATCCCGCTCTGCCCAGCGTCTCCTGAGTCGCGTACACTGTATGGCCTTTTTTATCACTCACTGGAATTTCCGGAGGCATCATGGCAGACACAGGCCTGCAACTGCGCACCACTGTAAAAGACGACAATACCCTTGAGCTGTCCCTTGTGGATGCGCCGGTACCTGAGCCCGGGCCCGATGATGTGCTGGTCAAGATAGAGGCTGCCCCCATGAACCCTTCGGACCTGGCGCTGCTGCTGGGTCCTGCCGATATCGCCAGCGGTCGCGTGACCGGCAGCGCCGAGCGTCCGGTCACTACCTTCGATATCGCGCCGGAGCATATGCCGATGGTGGCGGCACGGGTCGGTCAGTCACTGCCGGTGGGCAATGAAGGCGCCGGCACGGTGGTCTCTGCCGGTTCCTCGGATTCGGCCCAGGCGCTGGTGGGCAAGACCGTGGGCATTTTCGGTGGTGAGATGTTTGGCCAGTACCGGGTAGTGCCGGCCTTCATGTGCCTGGAGCTGGAGCCCGGCACCACAGCGGTCGACGGTGCCTCCTGCGTGGTCAACCCGCTGACGTCACTGGCCATGGTGGAAACCATGCGCATGGAGGGACACAAGGCAATCGTCCACACCGCGGCCGCGTCCAACCTGGGGCAGATGCTCAACAAGATCTGCATCGCCGACGGTGTCGACCTGGTCAACGTGGTGCGCAAGCCCGAGCAGGTGAAAATTCTCGAAGACCTGGGCGCCAAATACATCGTCAATTCCAGCGATACCGATTTCAAGGCGCGGCTCACTGCCGCTATCAAGGAAACCGGCGCCACCCTGGCCTTCGACGCGACCGGTGGCGGCAAGCTGGCCGACAGCATCATGCTCTGTATGGAAATGGCGGCCGCCAGCGAGATGGAAGAGTACAACCGCTACGGCTCCGATACCTTCAAGCAGCTGTATATCTACGGCCGACTGGACCTGAGCCCGACCACCCTGAGCCTTAACTACGGTTTTGCCTGGAGCGTTGGCGGCTTCCTGCTGACTCACTTCCTGCAGAAGGCGGGTCTGGAAAAGGCGGGTGAGATGCGCACCCGAGTGGCCCGCGAGATCAAGACCACATTTGCCAGCCACTATGCGAAAGAAGTGAGCCTTGCCGAGGCCCTGCAGCTCGACAACATCATCGAGTACAACAAGAAGGCCACCGGCGACAAGTTCCTGGTCAAGCCCTGGGCTTGATGAGCAGGCTGTGAGTCAGGCAGCCAGCTCGTAGCAGGGTCGGTAGGCAGCGCTGCCCAGCTTCATCCGGCCCTGGGCCACAAAGCTGGCCAGCAGTGCGTCCAGCATGGCCATGATTTCCGGGTCACCGTTAATCTGGTAAGGGCCGTGGGCTTCCACCGCGGCCACCCCGAATTCCTTGATGTTCCCCGCCACGATGCCGGAGAAGGCCTTGCGCAGTTCGCCGGCCAACTGATGGGCGGGCTGGTCCCGATGCAACGCCAGGCTCGCCATGTTTTCGTGGGTCGGCTCAAAGGTTTGTTGAAAGCCCTCCGGGATATGCAACTCCCAGTTGAAACAGTAGGACTCGTTCTCGCGGTTGCGGTGGCGCCGCACCTGGGTCACGCCCTGGCGCAGGCGTTGGGCGGTGGCGGAGGGGTCGCCACAAATGATCTCGTAGTGGCGGGTAGCCTCCTCGCCCAGGGTATTGCGAATAAAGCGGTCGATTTCCTCGAAGTAGGCGGCACTCTCTTCAGAGGCTGACATCACGATCGGCAGGGGCGCGCCCGCGTTCTCCGGCTGCATCATCACGCCCAGCAGATAGAGAATTTCCTCGGCGGTACCGGCGCCACCGGGAAAAACCAGGATGGCGTGGGCCACGCGCAGGAAAGCCTCCAGGCGTTTCTCGATGTCCGGCAGGATGATCAGTTCGTTGACGATGGGGTTGGGCGATTCGGAGGCAATAATGCTGGGCTCAGTCAGCCCCAGGAAACGGCTGCCGTAGTTGGTCTGTTTGGAGTGGCCCACCGCGGCGCCTTTCATGGGACCTTTCATGGCGCCGGGCCCGCAGCCGGTGGCAATGTCCAGGTGCCGCAATCCCAGTTGATAGCCCACTTCCTTGGTGAACTCGTATTCACTGCGGGGTATCGAGTGGCCGCCCCAGCACACCACCACGTTGGGCGGCTCACCGGCGCGCAGCATACTGGCATTGCGCAACATGCGGAACACGGCGTCGGTAATGCCCTCGGCGCTGTCCAGGTCGAAGCGGTCGCGGTGCTGGTGAATGAAAATCACGTCCCGCAGGGCGGTAAAAATATGGTCGCGAATGCCGTCTATCATCACCCCGTCGACGAAGGCAGCCGCCGGCGCGTTGAACAGTTCCAGCTGCAGGCCGCGGGATTCCGAGATGACATTTACTTCGAAATCCGCATAGGCCTCGAACAGGGCCCGGGCGTCGTCGGTCTCGTTGCCCGAGTTGAGGATGGCCAGCGCGCAACGACGGAACAGCTTGTGCAGTTCCGCATCAGCGGACACCAGGCTGTCGGCCTCACGGCGTGACAGCAGGCCCAGGTTGCTGCTGGGGCGGATAAATGCGCGCGTTATCTTGGCGGCGTCGACCATGGTTGTCTCCGTTTTGCGCGGAGTATAGCAAGTGGCCGTAATGGATAGTGGACAGCCATAGCAGCCTGCCGCTTGCCGTAGCCGCGTGGAGCGGATAGCGTTGAGGGATGGTTTAACCGAGGCAACAAGACAGTGACAGCTCGCCCAACGCAAGCCCTGTGCACGATCTTCCTGGCAGCAGTGGCCGCCTGCTCAGCTGGCTTTACTGCCACGCCTGACCGCACGCCCACACCGGCGGCCGGGGAGTGGTCGAGCTACGGCGCAACGCCCGGGGGCACACGTTTCACCGCCGCCAACGAAATCACGCCCGCCAACGTGCATCGGCTGCAGCCGGCCTGGGTGCACCGCTCCGGGGATATCCGCCAGGCCAGCGGCGAGCAGGGCAAGGACGGCTGGTTGCCGCAGTCGTCCCTGCAGGTAACACCCATTGTGGTGGACGGTGGCCTGTACTATTGCACGCCCTTCAACCGGGTGTTCGCGCTGGACGCCGCCACCGGCGAGGAGCGCTGGGTGTATGACCCCGGCCTCGATACCCAGCAGGATCTGATGATGAACTGCCGCGGTGTCAGTAGCTGGCAGTCGGGCAAGACGGGCTTCTGTGAGCACCGTATTTTCACCGGCACGCTGGACGCGCGGCTGATCGCCCTCGACGCAGCCACCGGCAAACCCTGCCCGGATTTTGGTGACGGCGGTGAAGTGGATACCAGCCACCGCATATCCAAACACGACCCCATCGAATACAGCATCACCTCGCCACCGGCGATTCTCGGTGACCTGGTGATTACCGGCGCCATGGTGCTCGACAATGTGCGCACCGATGCGCCCGCCGGGGTAGTGCGTGCCTACGACGTGCGCAGCGGCGAGTTGCGCTGGGCGTGGAATCCGGTGCCACCCAGGAGCGAGGCGTTTGACGACGAGGGCAACTTCGTCAGCGGTACCACCAACGTCTGGTCCATTATCGCCGTGGATGCTGAACGCGGGCTGGTGTTTGTTCCCACCGGCAATACCAACCCGGATTTCTATGGCGGCCACCGCCAGAGCCTGGACTACTATTCCAGCTCGCTGGTGGCGCTGCACGCTGACAGCGGCGCAGTGGCCTGGAACTATCAGTTCGTGCACCACGATATCTGGGACTACGACACGCCGGCCCAACCCACGCTGATCGAACTTGAGGTTGAGGGCGAGACTGTTCCCGCCGTGGTCCAGGTCACCAAGATGGGCCTGACCTTTGCCCTGCACCGCGAGACCGGCGAGCCGTTGTGGCCGGTGGAAGAGCGAGCGGTGCCCCAGGGCGGGCTGCCGCAGGGCGAATACCTGTCCGCCACCCAGCCCTACCCGAGTCATATTCCCGCCACCGTGCAGCAGCCCCTCACCGTTGATGATGCCTGGGGGCTGACCCTATGGGACAAGGGTGTCTGCAAGGACCGTCTGGCGGCGCTGCGCAATGAGGGGCTTTATACCCCGCCCACAGAATCCGGGAGCCTTCACTATCCCTGGAGTGGTGGCGGCAACAACTGGGGGTCGCCGGCCATCGACCCGCGCAGTGGTGTCATGGTGGTCTACACCACGCACCTGCCGGGTTACATCAAGTTGACTCCCCAGGCGCAGTGCGAGGGCTTTTTCCAGCGCCAGGCGGGGACGCCCTACTGCGTCGATACCGATATGGTGGCGTCGCCCCTCGGTCTGCCCTGTAGCGAGCCCCCCTGGGGCACGCTGGATGCCATCGATCTCGAGGCGGGCAAAATGCTGTGGCGGGTGCCAATAGGCACGACCCGGGATCTGGCGCCGTTTCCGTTCTGGTGGATCAAGGGGCTGCCGGGCGTGGCCGCCCCGATGATCACCAGCACTGGCCTGGTTTTCAGCGGCATCACCAACGAACACGCCTTCCGCGCCTTCTCGCTGGAAACCGGGGAAGAATTGTGGAAAACCCGGCTGCCGGCGGCGGCCAATGCGCTGCCCATGAGTTATACGGTCGGTGCCGATAACCGACAATTCGTGGTGGTGGCCGCCGGGGGGCACTGGAGCGGGGGCACTCCGCCTGGAGATTACATCATGGCCTTTGCCCTCCCGGCACAAGCCCCTTAACCCGCATCGCTCACCGACTACCGGCGGCAGCCTTACAACGTTCTCGTTATGACAGTCGGTAAGCGATGCGGGTTAAAGCCCGTGCGATTTCGGTTTATGCTCCGCGCATTCAACGGGAGCTTGTTATGAGTGAGATTCGCCTGCGCTCAGTGCTGTATATGCCGGGCATCAACCAGCGCGCCATGGACAAGGCGAAGACTCTGGACTGCGATGCAGTGGTCTTCGACCTGGAAGATGCCGTGGCACCGGACCGCAAGGACGAGGCCCGCCAACGGGTGCAGGCGCAGCTTGCGGCCGGTGGCTACGGGGAACGCGTGCTGGTGGTGCGTGCCAACGGTCTCGACACGCCCTGGGGTGAAGCGGATCTGCGCGCCTTCGCCGGGGTCGAGCGCATCTGCTTGCCGAAAGTGGAAACGGTCGAGCAGCTGCGGG
Source organism: Cellvibrionales bacterium (assembly GCA_043513815.1). Classification (GTDB taxonomy): domain Bacteria; phylum Pseudomonadota; class Gammaproteobacteria; order Pseudomonadales; family Halieaceae; genus JANQIO01. Next base: position 1,057,352 of record CP121313.1, read on the forward strand.
TGGCACGGGAACTGGTGGGTGCCAATGTGACGCTCTGGGCCATGGTTGAAACCCCGGTGGGCGTCGCCAACGTTGAAGCTCTTTGTGCGGAACCGGGCCTGGAAGCGATTCTGATGGGCACCACCGATCTTGCTGACCAGTTGCGCATTCCCTACCGTGCCGACCGTCTGGGCCTGCTCTATGCACTGTCGAAGTGTGTCAACGCCGCGCGCATGCACGGCAAGCTCGCCCTGGACGGCGTATTCCTGGACATCCGCGATGCCGAGGCCTACCGCGCCAACTGTGAGCATGGCCGCGCCCTGGGCTTTGACGGCAAGACCCTGATCCACCCCTCACAGCTGGAAGCCGCCAACGCGGTGTTTGGTGTCAGCGAAGAACAGCTCGCCCACGCCCGCCGGGTAATCGAGGCCTGGGACGCCGCCGAGTCAGCAGGCAAGGCCGTGGCGGTACTCGATGCCAAACTGGTCGAGACCATGCATGTGGAAGAGGCCAGGCGTTTGCTGGCCCAGGGTGACCCAACAGCTTGAACACGCGCTGTGCGTTGCGGCGCAGAAAGGCACGCCGAGATCGCAGCAGGCGGTGTAGCTGGGGTAGTAGCGGCGGCCCGTGTAAATCCAGACTGTCAGCAAACGCCTGATTGCTGTCGATTCGAAAAGGGTTCTGAACACTTTAATCCAAGCGTAAATGGTATAGGTGGACCATCAGCTATCGCCGGAACTCGCGGCACTAGCCACGGAAGACGCAATCTCGATGATAGTTAAGATACTTCACATGTTGGGCCGTTAACTTCGATATGCGCTCTGAATTGGTAAACGGGATCTGTTCAATCTGATCGGGGCCGAGCTCGCTAGCGAACACCAAACTACCGTTGTTCTCGAACGTTACTAAACCAACATCAAATAGAGAATCGATATCCGTTCGCAACAACAGCCCATTGTATCGATCCAATCGCTCTTGATTGTTCGCCACTCGCCAAGGCTTGATATGTGACCCTCGAAGCAGACTTCTAATCCCACAACCAGTCAAAGCACATTGACCCCACAGCTCATCTAATTCCTTGCGCCACAGGCCTTGACCCTTTCGGGATTTGACTAGGGCATCTCGCTCTGTGTCAGTAACACTGTCTAGCTCTGTCTTGGCTGCGTCAATGTCAGTTTGCGGATCAGATATCCCAAGAAGCTGTTGCAGAAACTGATAAACTGCGATTTCGTTATCAATGGAAAACTCCAATCCGTGGTGAATTGGAGTGGAGCCTCGGCTCGTGATCCGGCGAGGAAATCTCGCGAAGGCGGTATTGTGAACGAAAACCTCTTTTTGTGGGAGGAAGCTCACCCCCAGCAGTGATCCTAGACTCTCAATGCGATTGTAGTTGTTAGGATGAATTACCAAGGCAGATTCGTTGCGAGTCTTGGATAGGTAGACGACGTCACCATCATTATGTGCGTACTCAATTGCGTACTCGTACTGTCTGGTTTCATGAAAACCTAGCTTTTCTAGTACGCTTCTATAGATCGAAAGTTGCATGTTCCCGGAACTCCCAACGCAACCAACATGGGCGGCAATCCGCAGGTTTGACCTCAGGCATAGTAGCGTGCCTGGCAATTTTAGGTCGCACTCTGTTAAAGGAGCTAGAGCCCTTATTCGCTCGGCCGCTACTTGAAAATGTGGAAAAAGGGCTCTGACCCCTTTATCGCTGACGGCTTTCTCTTAACTGCACCTGAAATCCCATTGCTACACCACATTATTTTGCCTTCTTTGGAGCAAATGTCTCGATAGCAAAATAGTCTTCAGACGAATGTACTTTTACGTTCTTGAGCCACGGACGCTTCTCTTCCTCTGAGAGAGTAGAGTCAACAATTCGAATAATTGCTCTTTTCTCCCAAAGGTCGGCCCTTGGATAATACTGCCGAATTTCTATGACATCTGTTCGAGTTGTATTTCCTGATAGTGCATCTAAAACTGCACGGCCAATATATGCGCCAGCATTTCTCTTTAAGTTTCGAAACAGCTGCATCAAAGCAGCGGTGTTAGAGAAGCCCCCTTCGCCTAGGAGCTTTACTATCGAAATCAGCATGTACTCTGGATACTTCACACCCTCGGATAGTGCGTTTGAAAAATAGGTCTTTATAGATTCTTTCAGCGGGCCTGGAATAAGTGACTCTTTCTTAATGAGAAGATCAATCAGTAGTGGAGTAAATTGAGGAAACTTTTCAATTAGCGATTGATATAGCGAAAGCTTGTTGTAATCGCCACTGGCAACAACAATTCTCAGAAACTTTCTGACATCATCCGGTTGAAGAATTTGATTGTTTGTAATTCGTTCTTCTAGTTCTTCAGTTGCAGCCTCTTTAAGTTCTGCTATTTCGCGCTCTGACAATTCGCGAAACTTGGTTGGTATGGTTCCAGAGTAGCCAACGATTAATCTTCCTTGGCGTAGCTCGTTGGCAACCTGCCTCGCTTCCTCAGATATTGCGGTAGATGATCTCAACTTTTCTGATACATCTTCAATAACAGTCTTCGCTGGATTTACAGTTAAACCCTCTAGATATAGCCTTTCGACCAAAATGGTGAGCCATGCATGGGCGGTTTTCGCATCAGGAGCGAAGAGGCGGTAGTCGTCTACGAACCGGCAGAATTGGACCTTCAAAGACCTTAAATAGTCATCTACAGATATTAAGGCGGCTTCCGCCAGGACTCTGCTCGCGTTGCCGCCGATTGGGAGGCTATATGAATCCCTATTAGCCCAAAACAGCAATAGATCGTTGGTTAGCTTAACTAACTTGGTGTCAATGGGTAGGCTCAGAAGCGTTGATTCGAGACGGTGCAGGTTAAGGCGATCATAGAAATTCGAAATATCGCACTTTACAAGGACTTTAACTCTTCGGCTTTTTTGGCGCTCCGCGACATGCGCCTGAAAGCTAGTGTAGTTAAATTTTGCATCAAACAGGTAGCCGCCCTTGGGTTTGAACCTATACGAAAAAACCACCTTATTGCGCTTTTCTATGCGATGCTTTTCGATGACATCAGCATATTGAAGTACAAGAGCTAGATAAGCGATTGTGTCGACCGGCTGAATTAGCGCAGCTCGCCTAAAATCATATGCATCCTTTTTTGGGAAGAGGACATGGCTGATCGGATAAACCTTTAATCCTGATAGAGAATTGGAATTGATCCTTGTTTTCACCTGAGTGGCTAGAAATGAACAAAAGTATTTGTTTTTCAACAGCGACACTTCGAAAGGCGTCTGAAAGATGTCTGTCAAACCCTCTTTGCGGACATTTTCGATCGCTAGTTCGATTGCCTTCTCGATGTTCAAAACGTGTCCCTATGAAATACAAAACTCAGCGAAAGCGTGAAGCGCGCAGTGCCCACAGCTGAGCATGATGCAAAGCATCTCCGAAACACACCTAGGCCTCCGCGATTGATATTTGCTTTCTGCGCTCAATATGATCCAAAACCTCTACGACTTCATAAGTATTATTTAGATATATCCCAAGATCAGGGTCCAGTTTTTGGCGTATCTTTAGCTTAACTCGCAATATATCGCCTGGCGCGATAGTTACTCGGTGTGAGAAGAAATCATCATAGAATTGGTCGTCAGTAATTGGCGCTGAAATTCGAAGGCCGTTCCAGCCGAACTGCCACAACTTGTTGGAACGCTCCAATATGGCGCGCATGATCTGGAGATCCGTAATTTCGATGAGCTCCCTGAGTTCTTCCGTGTTGGCATCTACCTCTGTTGTTAACAGAGGGAATCTGTCTCGAGGTATAGGAAGCAGAGGTTCTTCTGATTGGGTGTCGTGAGTAAAGCCAAGTGAAGTAACCTCTGGGTCAACTTCTATGGCCCGCATAGCATCAGAAATGCCTTTTCTAAACTTTGGGTTTTTGTCTACCTCTTTGACCGCTTCATGCACTTCCCTCGGCACGATAATCTTGGTGTCACCTTGTTCGATGACGACTTCGTCTTCGGTAGTTTGAATATTAATTGTTTGATCCGGAGCCAGTGTGTGCTGGTAGATGAAAGCACCAATAACGCTGTAAGTGATTGCTTTGGCAGGCTCCGAAGAGAAAATATTGCGCGTTACGCTATATATGGCTCGAATCGTAGCTTTGAAACTGCCTTCGGATAGAGCCTCCACGACAACTTCAATTTCATAACCAGGATTTACTGTTGAATTTGCTGCTTTAGCAGCATCCGCGAAACCCACAAGCGCGCTTGCCAACGTGTAGGCGTTGATTCGGTGAGATTCGCCTCCAAAATGAATAACAAAAGTATTCTCGAAATCACCAATTGCTATTGTGCTCATATCTTTCCTTGATGCATGACGTCGCAAGCTTGGGTGTTATCTTGCGCCAGTTCGATTAAAGGCGTCAGAGCCCTTTTTGTCTGCAAAGAGTCGGTAGCAGCCTACCCGAGCATCTCCGCAACAAACGCCTCCCACACCGGCTTCTCGGTCAGGTCCCAGGTGCCGCCGATAAAGTCGTAGGCTTGCTGCCGGCTCCAGCCCAGGTGTTTGACGGCGTAAATGGCGTAGAAGGCGGTGACCCGGTAGTTGGCGGCGCAGTGCAGCAGCAGCTTGCGCTCGCCGTTGGCCTGCATGGCGGTCACGAACTGATCGAAATCAGACGCTGTAGGGGCGGCGAAATCCACTTCGATGTTGGTGTAGTCGATGCCCTGGTCGGTGACGATATCGGCCTCACCGTCTATCGCATAGGGGCTGTCGGTGGGCAGCAGGTTGATCACTGCCTGATAGCCTTCGGCTTTCAAGTCGGCCAACTGCTGCTCACTGACCACTCCGGCGGTGGACAGCTGCTCGTGGACTTCGCGGAAGTTGTAGGCGTCACTCACTGCCACGTGGGTGCTCCTGATGGCCTGCTGTAGGCAGTGAGTGTGCCACTGAATCTCGCTAATGCAATGCGCGTGTGGCGATAGCGTCTGACAGTAGCGGGGTTAGCGTTTAACGATCACCGAAGAGCCGTGACCGAACAGACCCTGGTTGGCGGTGATGCCGACCTTGGCGCCTTCCACCTGGCGGGGCCCGGCCTCGCCGCGCAATTGCCAGGTCAGCTCGCAGACCTGGGCCAGCGCCTGGGCAGGTACGGCTTCGCCAAAGCAGGCAAGGCCGCCGGAGGCGTTGACCGGTATCTTGCCGCCCACCGTCGTGTCGCCGGCGCGTAGCAGGCTTGCGGCCTGTCCGCGCTCGCATAGTTTGAGGTCTTCAATCCAGTCCAGCTCCAGGGCGGTGGACAGATCGTAGACCTCGGCCAGGTCGATGTCTTCCGGGCCGATGCCGGCTTCTTCGTAGGCTTTCAGCGGAATCTGTGAGCGGTAATTGATCGCCTCAATGCCCGCCGCGGCGGCGGAGTCGGTGGCAATATCGGGCATCTCGACGGTACCGCTGGCAAAGGTGGGCGTGACCGTGGAGATGGCCGCCACCCGCGGCGCATCGCCCTTGCCGATCTTCTCGGCGTATTCAAGGCTTGAGACAATCAGGGCCGCGCCGCCGTCGCTGGTGGCGCAGATATCCATCAGCCGCAGGGGGTCGGCCACCATGGCGGAGTTGGCCACGTCCTCCGCGCTGAAGGTCTTGGTGTAACGGGCTCGCGGGTTCAGGCTGCCGATGGCGGCGTTCTTCACCTTTACCGCGGCGAAGTCTTCCTGGGTGTCTCCGTATAGCGCCATACGCCGACGGGCGTAGAGGGCAAAATAGGTGGGGTTGGTAATGCCCAGGTAAAAACGCACCCAGTCCGGGTCTTCCGGGCGGTAGCCTTTGGCCGGCGCCAGGAACCCCTTGGGGGTGGTGTCGGCGCCCACTACTAACGCCACGTCACAGTGGCCGGCGAGAATCTTGCTGCGGGCGGCGGCCAGTGCCTGGGAGCCCGAGGCGCAGGCGGCGTAGGAGGTGTTGACCTCGGCGCCTTGCCAGCCCAGGGCCTGGGCGATGGTGGCGCCGGCCACATAGCCGGGGTAGCCACAGCGCACGGTAGCGCCGCCGCTGACAAACCTGATGTCCTGCCAGGGAATGTCGGCGTCCGCCAGGGCATCACGTGCGGCGGCTACGCCGTATTCCGCGAAGTTCTTGCCCCATTTACCCCAGGGGGTCATGCCGGCGCCGATAATTGCAATCTCGTTCCCGCTCATGCGCTGGCCTCCGGCTGCCACTTCCAGACAATTTTGTCGCCGTCCTCATCGCTGTACAGGGTGTCCAGCACCAGTTCCATGGGCATGCCCACCTCCAGGTCGTCCACACTATGGGGCGCGGTCACCTGGCCCAGGACCACCATCTGCTCTGCTTCCAGATGCACAGCGGCGATGGCGTAGGGCTCGAAGGGGTCAGCGGCGACAAAGGGCTCCGGTGGCTGGTAGCAGGCATTGGTGTAGCTCCACAGGGTGCCGGTTCGGCTCAGTTCCACTTCGCTGAAGTCGGTGCCGTCACAGTGGGGGTTGCGACAGTAGCCCGACTGCTTGGGGAAAAAGTAGGTACCGCAGCTGTCACAGCGGCTGCCCAGCAGGTGCGGCCTGTCCTGGTCCAGCGTGTACCAGCCCTCGATGGCGGGGCTTTGTGATGTCATGGTTGCAACCTCTTTGAGCGTGCCGGCAGCATACTATTCGCCGGAAATCGCCCACAAGCGGGCCTGATCAGTTTCACCAGCGTGGAATGATTAGTTTGACTATTGAGAGGTGGCCCGCCGGGCTTATGATGGCCTGACATCGGAGGTCCGTTCATGCGAATAGAGTTCACCCCGCAACAGGCGGCGCTGCGAGACGAGCTGCGCAGCTACTTCAACGGCTTGATGACAGACGAATTGCGCGTCGAATGCACCCGCGACATGGGCGAGGGCGGAGGGCCCCTGTGGCGAGAGGCCCTGCAGAAGATGGGTAGGGATGGCTGGATCGGTGTGGGCTGGCCGGAGGAGCAGGGCGGTCGTGGCCTGTCGCCCATCGAGCAGTTCATCTTTATCGAAGAAGTGATGCGGGCGGGCTACCCCTTTCCTTTCCTCACCACCGAATCGGTGGGGCCGATGCTCGCCGAACACGGTAACGACTGGCACCGGCAAGAGCTGGTACCGAAGATATTGCGCGGCGAGCTGCTGGTGTCCATTGGCTATTCGGAGCCAGGCGCCGGTACCGACCTCGCGTCCCTGAAGACGTCCGCAGTGAAAGACGGGGACGACTGGGTGATAAACGGCCAGAAGATGTGGACCAGCCTGGCGCACTTTTGCGACTACACCTGGCTGGCGGCGCGCACCGACCCGGATGCTCCGAAAAAACACAAGGGCATTTCCATGTTCCTGGTGCCCAACAGCGACCCGGGCTGGAGTTGCACGCCCGTTCATACCCTGGGTGATGTGCGTACCAATGCCACCTTCTACGACAACATTCGCGTGCCCGACCGCAACCGGGTTGGCGAGCTGCACGGCGGCTGGAAGCTCATCACCAGTCAGCTTAATCGCGAGCGCCTGAGCCTGGTCAATGTCGGTCCTACCTCGGTGCTGTTCAACCGGGTGGTGGACTGGGCGGCAGCCACGGAGCTGCCGGGGGAGGGCCGCCTGCTGGACCAGCCCTGGGTGCAGATGAACCTGGCGCGGGTGCGTTCCGGCATCGAAGCGCTGAAACTGATTTGCTACAAGCAGGCCTGGGCCATGACTGCTGGCCAGCTGGATATGGCAGACGCTTCGGCGGCCAAGGTCTATGGCAGTGAGTTCTTTATCGAGGTCTACCGGCTGTTGGGTGAAGTACTGGGTCAGGCTTCCCTGATCAAGGGCAACTCCGAGGCCGGCGCGGTGCTGGGCGGCCAGCTGGAGCGGCTTTATCGCACCGCCTCCATCATCACCTTCGGCGGCGGCACCAACGAAATTCAGCGCGACATCATTTCCGCAGCGGGCCTGTGGATGCCCCGGGCATCCCGGTAGGAGACGATCATGGACTTTGGATTATCAGACACCCAGCGTGACGTTCAGCAGCTGGCCCGCAAGATTCTCGGCGAGCAGGTCACCGCCGACACGCTCGCCCAGTATGACGAATACGCCAGCGAGCGCTTCGACCGCGCCCTGTGGGGACAGCTTGCTGAAGCGGGCCTGCTGGGGGTGGCCATCGACCAGGCCCACGGTGGTATGGGGCTGGGCTTTTTTGAGCTGGCGCTGCTGGTAGAGGAATCCGGTCGGGTGCTGGCACCGCTGCCGCTTATTCCCCACGCGGTGTCGGCCGCGCTGGCGATTCAGGCATTTGGCAGCGAGGCGCAGTGTGCGGCACTGTTGCCCGGCGCCGCCGAGGGCAGCCTGCTGCTGAGCGCCGCATTGACAGAGCCGGCGAATGACAACCCGGTCCGGCCGACCGCCGTAAAGGCGGCAGCGGAAGGCAATGGCTACCGGCTTTCGGGCACAAAAACCTGCGTACCGTATGCCCGCAGCGCCACCGCAATCCTGGCCAGTGCGGCCACAGCGGATGGCCCCGTGGTAGTGCTGGTGGACCCGTTTTCCGAGGGAGTGAGTTTCAGCGAGCTGAGCTACACCACCTACGAACCGCTGGTGGAGATGCAGCTGGAGGATGTGATGATCGCTGCGGACGCGGTACTCGCTGGCCCAGAGCAGGGCGCGGCTGTGATGCAGTGGGTCGCCGAACGCTCCACCGCAGCGTTGTGCGCCCATCAGCTTGGGGTCACTGATGTGGCCATGCGCATGACCGCCTCCTACACCGCTGAGCGGGAACAGTTCGGCGTGCCTGTTGCCACCTTCCAGGCGGTGGGGCACCGCGCTGCCAATTGCTTTATCGATGTGGAATGCCTGCGCCTTAACACCTACCAGGCGGTGAGCCTGCTGGATGCCGGCGACACCGCCACCACAGAAGTGCAGATTGCCAAGATCTGGGCCGGGGATGTCGGCCACCGGGTGAGCTATGCCGCCCAGCACCTGCACGGTGGCACCGGTATCGATCGCGACTATCCCCTCTGGCGTTTTTGCCTGTGGGCCCGTCACAACGAAACCATGTTGGGGAGCAGCGCCCGCCAGCTTGCGGCACTGGGCCAGCGTATTGCCGCTGGCGAAGCCCACTGTCGCTAACTAGTGTCCTGTCCTATTAATTCGCTAACATGATGCGAATTAATGGGACAGGACATTAGACTCTGCCCATGTGTGGCCGTTTCAATGTAATCGACAACCCGGAACTCCAGACTCTGCTGCAGGAGCTGGGTATCGACCTGGGCCTGCCCACCCGTACCAATATCGCCCCCACGGAAACCATTGCGCTGGTGCGCGAGCAGAGTCCGCGTGCACTGGTCGAGGTGCGCTGGTGGCTGACGCCACGCTGGGCGAAGCAGGTTGACCAGAAATACTCCATGTTCAATGCCCGCGCCGAGGGCCTGGCGAACAGCCGGGCCTACGGTGAGCCGTTCCGCAAGCGGCGCGGTATCGTGCCGGCGTCTTCGTTTATTGAATGGCGCAAGGAAACCGACGGCTCAGGCCAGGTCGCAAAGCAACCCTATCGAATAGAGGCAGAGGGGGAAGCCCTGGCACTGGCGGCGGTCTGGGAACACTGGGAGGGGGATGGCCAGGTGGTGGAATCCTGTGCCCTGGTTACCGTAGCGGCGGCGCCTGAATTCGAGCAGTTGCACCACCGCATGCCGCTATTGCTGGTCGGCGGGGAACGAGATCGCTGGTTGGATGCGAATCACGAAGTAGCGCAGGATGACCCGCTTTTCCAGCCACTGTTAAAGCGCCCGCTGCGGGCAGTTCCTATCTCTCGGGAGGTCAACAATGCTCGCAACAAGGACCCCGAACTGCTTGAGTCCGGGGCAGACCCGCTGATAATTAGTGGGTTTTAATATAAAGCCCGGTTTTTATATTTTCGTACAAATGTACAATAAAAAACCCCTGACACTGGCATCCCTGTCCAACTTCTGTTAAATCTGTTTCCCATAAAAAGTGCAATAAATACCAACCACTAGATGGCGCCCTAGCGCCGCGGGGGATACACGATGAAAGTTCGGGAATTTACGCCGTCCATGCTGGCGGTCGCCGTGGCGTCCGTCCTCGCCACTATTGCGCCACAGGCTTCTTCACAGGCCGGTGCCCAACGGGCCGGCCTGGAAGAAGTGATTGTTACCGCGCAGCGCCGGGCCCAGGGTCTGCAGGAAGTGCCCATCTCTGTGCAGGCCTTCGACACCCAGAGAATTCTTGACCTGGGTGCCCAGGACATCGCCGACATTGGCGTGTTCACGCCCAATGTGGAATTCAGTCGCGGTGTGAACCAGCCGCGGTACCGCATCCGCGGCATTGGCACCTCGGATTTCGGCGTTGGAGCCGACCCTGCGGTAGGCGTCTACCTGGACGGCGTCTACATTGGCCGTAGCGGTGGTTCAAAGATGGCGCTCAATGATATCGAGCGTGTCGAAATCCTGAACGGCCCCCAGGGTACGTTGTTTGGCCGCAACGCCGCGGCGGGAGCCGTGCAGTACGTCACCAAGAAGCCGGTGGACGCTTACGAGGGCTGGATGCGCGCCACCGTGGGCAACTATGACCGTTACCAGGTGGAAGGCGTGTACAACATGCCGCTGACCGACAACCTGTTCTGGCGTACTGGCGCCCTGTGGAATACCCGCGACGGTTATATCGACAACAACTTTACCGGCAATGAAGTGGGTGACGAGGGCAACTGGTCCGTGAACACCCAACTGCTGTGGCAGCCCACCGATCGTCTGGAAGTGCGCTGGCGCGCCGAGTACGACGAAATCGACCAGTACTCCCGAGCGTCGTCCAGCGCCACGCTCGGTCGCCGCGACAATGGCGCCGCCTTTCAGGATATTGAGAGCGTCGCCGACTTTGACGAGACCCGCGAGCTCTGGGGCACCATGTTGCACCTGACCTATGACCTGAGCGATACCGTCACGTTTATCTCCATCTCCTCGTTCCGTCACTACGAGACGGAAAACCCTGAAGACAAGGATGGGCAGACCGACCCGCAGTTTGACTTCGATGACCTGAACATCGAAGACAACGACCAGTGGAGCCAGGAATTCCGCTTTGAAGGGACCGTTGGCGAGAAGTTCTCCTGGCTGGCGGGCGCGGTCTACTTTGACGAAGATGCGGAGCAGCGCAGTGGTATCAATATCGACACCCGCGCGGTTGACCGCCTGGTTGTCGAGGGCGAAGTGGGCATCCCCTATGACCTCGCCCCTTACCCCGGCTTTGGCTTTGATATTGCCTTTGCCGCGGGCTTCCCTGGACTGCCGCGAATTTATGATAACGGCGCCGACGCGCTGGCCGCCGGTCGCTATACCGAAAACGTCGACGTGCACGGCAAGTACGAATCCTGGGCGGTGTTTGCCGATGTCACTTACTCACTGCTCGACAACCTCGACCTGACGCTGGGTATTCGTTACACCGAGGACGACAAGGAATTCGGCCGTAACGTCAGCTACAACGACTTTGGCATGTGGTTCGCCTTCGACGAGACCCGTATCGATGACAACGGCAACCTGGTGCCCTTCCCCGAAGGCCGGCAGGGCACTTTCTGGCAGGATGAGAGCTGGGATGACACCACCGGCCGTGCGGTGCTGGACTACAGCATTACCGATGACGTGCTGCTGTACGCCAGCTATGCGGAAGGCTACAAGGCCGGCGGTTTCAATTCCGCCAGCCCCAATGCCGATGATCCGCCCTTCGACCCGGAGGAAATCACCACCTGGGAGCTGGGTATCAAGTCGACCTGGTTCGACAACACCCTGCGTTTCAATGCAGCCTATTTCGACTACGAGTACGACAACCTGCAGGGTCTGGAATTCGTGCAGGCGGAATGCCTGGGTGCTGACTTTGGCGCCAACCAGTTCCTGACCGAAGATATCGAAGGTGATGGATACGAGCTTTCGCTCAACTGGCTGGCCACCCCGGGTCTGGAACTGTGGGCTAATGCCGGGGCGGTCGATGCTGAAGTGACCAACAAGGATCGCTGTGAAGTGATTGACGGAACGCCGGTCGATGTCGATCGTTCAGGCGAGCCGTTTGCTGATAATTTCAATTACAGTATCGGCGCCAACTACACCTACTCCTTCGCCAACGCCAGTGAGCTGACGTTTGCCGTTAGCTGGGGCTGGATTGAAGGAGCCAGCGACCGTCTGTCCTGCCGTTTTGTGCAGGATCTCGGCAATGGCTTGACGGCCGAAACGGGCCTGACAGAGATCAACGGGTCTCTGGTGATCAGCCAGCCCAGCGCTTTCCAGGCCCAGGGAGCGATTACCGAACCGCCGTTCAACAGCTGCCCGGATCTCGATGACCAGGAGCGCCTGAATGGCCGTATCTCCTGGCTGTCGCCCCGCGGTGACTGGATGGTGGCGGCCTGGGTCACCAATGCCACCGACTGGGAGCCGGACTCTGATGCGGGCGGTCTGGGTAATGACCTGCGCACCGACTTCAGCGACGGCTCACCGGCTTATGACCGTCGCGAAGAGCCGCGCATGTATGGTCTAGAATTGACCTACACCTTCAAGTAGCGCCTGCACAACGGGCGCCTCTTACCCAACAAGGAGCGCCCGATGCCGCTGGATCCGGAAGTCCAACCCGTTCTCGACATGTTTGAGGCGTTGGGAGTGCCGGATCCGGCAACTGTTACGCCTGATGAACTCAGGGCCGCCATGGTCATGCCGCCGCCGGAGCATCCCACCCCGGTAGCGCGCATCGAGGCCCGGGAAATCCCCGGCGCCGATGGCCCCATCGCCGCGCGGATTTTCTACCCGGACTCCGACGATGCCCCGCTGCTGCTGTATTTTCACGGTGGTGGCTGGGTGGTCGGCGACGTCAGCAGTCACGACGAAGTTTGCCGGCAGCTCTGTGCCGGAGCCGGCTGTGTCGTCATTTCCGTGAACTACCGCCTGGCGCCGGAAACCCCTTTTCCCGGCGGGCTGGAGGACTGTTATGCGGCCACCCGCTGGGCGGCGGACCAGGCGGACGCGCTGGGAGGAGACGCGAAGCGGCTGGTGGTTGCCGGCGATAGTGCCGGTGGCAATCTTGCGGCCGCAGTCTGCCTGCTGGCCCGCGACCGTGGTGGCCCCGATATTTATCATCAGCTGCTGATATACCCGGTCACTGACCGCGATTTTGACCGGCCCTCCTACCGGGAAAACGCCGACGGCTACCTGCTGACCCGCGGCATGATGCAGTGGTTCTGGCAGCAATATTTAAGCGACCCCGACCAGGCTGACAACCCACTGGCGGTGCCCTTGCACGGCGACCTGAGCGGCTTGCCGGCAGCCACCGTCATCACTGCCGGCTTTGATCCCTTGCGTGATGAAGGTCAGGCGTTTGCCGCCAAACTCATCGCCGCAGGGGTGGAAGTTGAGCACCGGGAGTTCAAAGGAATGATCCACGGCTTTGTGAGTATGGACGCGGGATTGACGCAAACTGCGGTCGCCATCGACTATCTTTGCCAACGTCTGAAGGACGCCCTGGCAGAATAAAACATGGCAACCTATGCAATGACCGGGGGCGCCACCGGGATCGGCGCTGCCCTCAAGGAGCAGCTGCGCGCGCGTGGCGACACCGTGATCGTGGTGGATATTCGTGATGCGGATGTGCACGCCGACCTGTCCACCTCAGAGGGGCGTTCCGCCGCCGTGGCCGGCGTACACGCTATGGCGCCCGACGGCCTGGACGGTTTTATTGCCTGCGCCGGTCTCGGTACTCACGTGAAACCGCCGAGCCTGATAGCGGCCGTGAATTTTTTTGGTGCGGTCGCCACTATCGAAGGCCTGAAGGACCTGGTGGCCCAGAAGCGCGGCGCCATGCTGATCGTCTCATCCAACTCGGCGCCGATGGTGGAGGCGGAAAACGCCTTCGTCGAAGCCTGCCTGGCCGGTGACGAAGCCGCGGCGCTGGCTCTTCTGGAAGACGGCCACACCGCCTACGCGGGCTCCAAGCGTGCCCTGACCCAGTGGATGCGGCGCAACGTTCCGGCCTACGCCCAGGTGGGTGTGCGCATCAATGCGGTCGCCCCGGGTATTACCCGCACCAATATGACCGACGCGGTCAGCAATGATCCGGAGCTGGGCGAGGCCATCCGCCAGTTCGAAGCCATGACCCCGCTGGGCGGCTCCGCCGAACCGGCACAAATCGCCAACGCCATGCGCTTCCTGCTGGGCAGTGATGCCGACTTCATCTGTGGCGCCGTGCTCTTCGTCGACGGCGGCACCGACGCCCTGATGCGCGCAGACAGTTTCTAAGCGATATCGCTCACCCGCCGGTTGCAACTATCCAGCGAAAGTCTCGCGCCATTTTTCGGCAATGAACGAACTGTGCACTGCTAGACGCTTCCGTGCCGTGAGGTCGGCGCGTGTGCGGCCTGTCTCTGAACCTTCAGGGCGCCGTTCACCGGCGACCGTTCAGAGACAGGCCGCACACGTGTCGACCGTAAAAGTACAGACCGCAAGAGCACAGACCGCAAGAGCACAGACCGCAAGAGCACAGACCGCAAGAGCACAGACCGTAAGAGCACAGACGATAGAGCGCCCGCTCAGGGCACCAGGACAGCGGCACCCTGGAGTCGGCCGTGCCGGAGGTCATCGAGGGCCTGGTTGGCTTTTTCCAGCGGGTAGCGGGCGATGTGGGTAGTGACCGGGTGCTCATCGAGCAGGGCAAAGAACTCCTCGCCGTCCTGGCGCGTGAGATTGGCGACTGAACAGACAGTGCGCTCGCCCCATAGCAGGTCATAGTCGAACGCCGGAACAGGACTCATGTGGATGCCGCCGCAGACCACCGTGCCGCCCTTGCGAACGGCCTTGAGCGCGTCGATCACCAGCGCTCCCACCGGGGCGAAAATGATCGCCGCATCGAGGATCTCCGGCGGGGAGTCACCAGAGTTGCCCGCCCAGGTCGCGCCCAGCGACAGGGCAAACTGCTGGGCCTCGATATCACCCGGCCGGGTGAATGCATGTATGCGCCGGCCCTGGTGGATCGCTACCTGGCTGATGATGTGAGCCGCGGCACCGAAGCCGTAAATGCCGAGGGCCCGGGCATCGCCCGCCATTCGCAGGCTGCGATAGCCGATCAAGCCGGCACACAGCAGCGGCGCCGCGTGCAGCGGGTCGCCGAAGATTTCAAAGACGAAGTGCTGGTGGGCCAGCGCGTACTCGGCGTAGCCGCCGTCAAGGGTGTAGCCGGTGAAGCGCGCTGCATCGCACAGGTTTTCCTGACCGCGCAGGCAGAAGTCACAGACACCGCAGGTTTCCCCCAGCCAGGGCACACCCACCATTTTTCCGAGCAGGCCGGCAGCCACCTCGCTGCCAGTCTCCACCACTTCACCGACAATCTCATGGCCGGGAATCAGGGGCAGTGCGGGCTCGCTCAGGTCGCCGTCCAGCACATGCAGGTCAGTGCGACACACGGCGCAAGCCGTCACCTTGATGAGTACCTGCTGCGGTCCGGGCGCCGGTACGGGGCGTTGCTCGGGCACCAGCGCCTTGCCGGCCCCGTGAAACACCATGGCGCGCATGGTTGCTAACCCTCGCTCGCGGCCAGGTCGCTGGTGATGACGTCCGCGATTTCCTCGGACAGTTGCAGCAGCAGCGCGCTGTAGACGTCGGCCACCGCCTCGGCCTGGCGACTGCCCAGCGGCAGGGAATGGCGGCTGAGGTATTGCCGTACCCGTTCGCCGGTGGCGGGCTTGGTGACAGTCCAGGTCGCTTCCAGCAGCGCTTGATCGGTGCCGGCGGCAAACTGTATGACGCCCACCTGCACCGCGTAGTCGGGCACCGTATCAGTGCGCCAGGGGAACGGGTACACCTTGCGGGTGTCCACCAGCGATGCCAGGTTCAGCAGCAATACACGGCTGATGCCGGCGTCCAGTGGTTCGGCCCAGCGCTCATACTCCGATACCTGCAGCAGGTGGTCGTCGCGACCCAGCACCATGCCGCGCGCTTTCAGGTAATCCGGGATGGTTACCGGCCCTACGCCCAGGGAGATCCTGCCCGGCCCGGGCATGGCGGTAGCGTCTGCTGCCAGCAGGTAGTACTTGCTCGGTGGCGTGGTCCCACAGGACGTCAGCAGGGTCACCATCATCGCCAGGGTGAGCATCGCCGTGGTAGTCCGACAGCCATGGATCTTCACTAGCGTTTCCCCCTGATCAACGATTCCGGCTGGGTTTCCAGGGTTTCCGCCAGCGACTGCAGAGAGCGCCCGGCGGCACCGAGTTCATTGGCGGCCTTGCGCAGGTCGTACAGCATCGCCGAATCATCCGACAGCAGGTGCTCCAAATTGGCCAGCGCCTGCTGGGCGGTCGTCAGGGTTGCGGAGAGCTGCGCCAGCGCCTGCTCCGTACCTGCTGCTAATGCCGGCACCTGCTGGTTCAGGGTTTTCGCGGTGCCGGCGGCGTCGCTGATCATGTTCTCCAGGTCGGGTCCCACCGTCTCCAGTTGCTGGTCCAGCCTCAGGGCCATTTGCTCGATGGCTGCCAGCGCCGCCCCCGCTCGCTCCGGCAGGTCTTGCAGATCCTCATCATTGGCGAGTCGGGTAATGCCCGCCACCAGATGAGTGACGTTGTCAGCCAGTGCGACGAAGTCGACTTCCTGCAGGCTGCGGGTCAGCCGCTCAAGGTCGGTGGGAATGGTGGGGATAATAATGTAGTCCTCCGGGACGTCGTAGCGCGCATGCACTTCCTGCGCGTTGAAGCGCTCCTCGCTGCCGGGGTGAAAATCAAGCTGTACGTACAGGAGGCCGGTCAACAGGCTCTGTACCTGCAACTGTGCGCGCAGGCCACGTGCCACCAGAATATTGATGTCGGCATCCCGTCGATCATTTTCGTCAGTCCGGCGCACCCTGGTGCGGTCGATGCGCAGCAACACCGGCGTCAGTACGTCATAGGTATCCGAATCCACGACCACATCGAAACCGGCGACCTCGCCGATGGGGACACCCTTGAAAGCCACCGGCGCACCCACGTTCAGGCCCTTGATGGAGCTATCAAATACCACCAGGCTGTATTCAACGTTGCGATTGAAAAGGTTGCCGCTCAGCAGGAACAGCGCGGCGAACAGGATGAGGAACGCGCCGACAACAAAGGCGCCGATCGCGGCTGCGCTGGCGGGCTTGCTCATGCGGGTGCTCCATTGGGGGTGCTGCCCCGGGACAGGAATTTACGCACCGTGTCGTGCTCACTCTGCTGCCTGAGAAGTTTTGGATCCCCGTAGTCAATCATGGTTTTTGTTTCCGCGTCCAGAAACACGGAGTTGCTGGCGATCGCAAAGATACTTGCCAACTCGTGGGTGACGATGACCACCGTGGCCCCCAGGCTTTCCTGCATTTCGAGGATAAGGTCATCCAGCAACTGGGACGAAATGGGGTCCAGCCCCGCCGAGGGTTCGTCGAAAAACAGGATTTCCGGGTCCAGGGCGATAGCCCGGGCCAGGCCGGCGCGCTTCTGCATGCCGCCGGAGATTTCCGAGGGGTAGTACTCCTGGTAGCCGCCCAGGCCCACCAGGGCCAGCTTGTAGGCGACGATGTCATCGATCTCTGCCGGCCCCAGCCGGGTGTACTGCTGCAGCGGCAATGCCGTGTTCTGGGCCAGGGTCATGGCCGAGAACAGCCCCCCGGTCTGGTAGGTAATGCCCCAGCTGCGGCGCATTTCAAACTGTTGTTCGGCGCTGGCGCGGGTGAAACTCTGGCCCTCGTAGAGGATGTCGCCGGCGGCGGGCGAATAGAGGCCGATCATATGCTTTAGCAGTGTGCTCTTGCCGCAGCCGCTGCCACCCATGATCACGAACACATCGCCGCGAAATATATCAAAGTCCAGGTCCTGCTGGATCAGCTGGCTGCCGTAGGCCATGGTGAGCTGGTCGACATGAATGTGTACCTCGCGCTCACTCATATGCCGAGTTCCTGGAACAGGATATTGAAGGCGGCGTCGGCCACGATCAGATAAATGATTGAGGTGACCACGGCCCGGGTGGCGGCTTCACCCACCGCGGCGGAACTGCGACCGCACTGGATGCCCGCGCGGCAGCCAGCGATAGCGATCAGCAGGCCAAACACCACGCTTTTCAACAGGCCGGTGCCGAGATGAGCGAAGGAGATCACATTGATCATCTGCTGACCAAACTGGGTCAGTGAAACATCGAGGCCGGCGGCCACCAGGGCACCGCCGAAAATACCCACCACATTGGCGTACAGCACCAGCAGTGGCATGACCAGCACCAGGGCAAGCATGCGCGGCAATACCAGAAACTCCATGGGCGAAATGCCCAGCGTGACAATGGCGTCGATTTCCTCCCGCGTCTGCATGGTGCCAAGCTGGGCAGCGTAGGCGGCCCCGGTGCGACCGGCCATGACGACGGCCACCATCAGCGCGCCCATTTCCCGCAGCATGCCCACCGTGACCAGGTCTGCCACATAGATCTGGGCGCCAAACTGCGCCAGCTGGGCGGCCCCGAGGTAGGCGAGGATCATGCCCACCAGGAAGCTGGTCAGGGTGACGATACCGAAGGCGTCGGGGCCCGACTGGTGAATAAAGGTGACGAAGTCCTCACGGCGGGTATTGGCGCGCCCGGTGAGCAATTTGCCCAGGGCGATGGTTGCCTCGCCGATGAACTCGAGGTGGTCGCGGATGGACTCCCGGGCCGAGTGCAGCCGCTGGCGTATATCCAGCGTCGCCAACAGGCCGCGCTCGGGTTCAGCCGGCGGCTGATGAGGTTTCACCGCGGTGGCCAGCGTCAGCAAACGTCTGGCGCCCTCGGGCAGTGCGGCGGTGTCGAAGTCGATACCCGCGCCACCACAGTAGCTGTGGCACAGCAGCAGGAAAGCGGGCAGGGCGCTGTCCCATTCGCCCAGGTTGGCGGTGTCGCAGCGTAGCCGGGCTGGCTTTGTTGTCTCTAGCTGTTGCCGCAGGCTGGCAAACCCCGGGCTGTCAGCGGCAATGGTCCAGTCGCCGCTGAAGGCCAGTCGCTCGCCACTGTCCAGCAGTTCGAAGGCGGGGTCCTGCGGCGTCGACACCAATCAGTCTCGATCGTACTGGAATGGACGTGGCGGCAAATGGGGGCGAATCAATGTCACCGCGCGGTCGTAAATGTCCTGAACATCGACGCGGGCGTCGGCCTCGTAGCGGCGGGAAATCATGGTGACAGGAAACAGCAGGTGTTCAGTGTCACCCGCGCGCAGAGCCCGGCTGCGGCCCAGCTGGTCCTCGAAGATGATCCAGGGTATATCCAGCTCCTGGCTCAGCAGGTCACCCAGTACCACCCCCATGGCCTGCAGGGTGGCGGTATCGGTAGGGCTTACCAGTCGGCGGTCCAGCAGTTGTTGCAGGACCTCGAGGTCATTGGTCTTGTCCTGGCGAATCTGGCGCCCGAGTCGGCTGCGGGCGAGCCCGTCTACCGTGCTGCGCTGCTCGGCCATAAAGTCCCGGTCTACCCGGGTCAGGGCGCTGTAGCGGGGAAATGGATCTTCGCCGAACTGGGCGACAGCGTTGCCAGCCTGGCCGATCCCGACCATCAGCAGCAGGGCGCTCAGGAACAGACTGCGGGATGATGTTGTCAAACGCATACAAGACCCTCTCTTTCTGGAGTGATGCTAATACGGGAGCCACTTTCCTGCCAGTCGCCCCAACGCCGGGCCAAATGCCGCGGCGCCGGTTGTTATCTGGTCCGTTCCGTGGATAATTGCGGTCTTTCATCGCGGCCGGTAACGGTGGCCGCGCATCTCTGGAGTTCAACATGATACGTGGCAGCCTGGTGGCGCTGGTGACCCCAATGCATGCCGACGGCTCCCTCGACTGGGCGGCACTGGATGCCCTGCTGGACTGGCATATCGAGTCCGGCACCGACGGCATCGTCGCGGTGGGCACCACCGGCGAATCGGCGACCCTGGCGGTCGATGAGCACTGCGCGGTCATCGCCCGGGTCATCAAACGGGTGGCCGGTCGCATTCCGGTGATCGCCGGCACCGGTGGCAATGCCACTGCCGAAGCGGTCGAGCTGACGCGGGAAGCCCAGTCACTGGGCGCCGATGCCTGCCTGTTGGTAACTCCTTACTACAACAAGCCGCCCCAGGAAGGCCTGTATCAGCACTACCGGCATATTGCCGAGGCGGTTTCCATTCCCCAGATTCTCTACAACGTACCGGGACGTACTGGTGTCGATATGTTGCCGGCCACGGTGGCGCGGCTCGCAGACATCGACACAATTACCGGTATCAAGGAAGCCACCGGTGACCTCGATCGCGCCCGCGAAATCATCGACATTTGCCAGGGCCGCATGGCGGTTTACTCCGGTGACGATGCTACTGCCACCGAACTCATGCTGATGGGCGGCGACGGCACCATTTCGGTCACCGCCAATGTGGCGCCGGCACAGATCGCAGAAACCGCGCGACTGGCGCTCGCCGGTGAGGCGCAAGCCGCCTATGCGCTAGACAGCAAGCTGGCGGCGCTCAACGACGCCCTGTTCCTGGAGTCCAACCCGATACCGGTCAAGTGGGCGCTGGCGGATCAGGGTCGCATCGAGCACGGGCTGCGCCTGCCACTGACGCCACTGGCCGAGCAGCACCACAACGCCGTGCGTACCGCCCTGGCGGAGGCAGTCGCATGATGCTGCGTCACACCGTCCTGGCCACTGTCCTGTTGCTGTCAGCCTGTAGCTGGTTGCCCGAGCAGGAGTATGTGCGCGACCGCAGCGATGACTACCGCAAGGCGCGGGTGGAACCCAGGATCAAGGTACCTTCACACCTGGAGGACGACGCCCTGCAGGACATTTATGTCATTCCGCCCACCACTGAGTCGATGACACCTACCGGCAGCTTCGAGGTCCCGCGGCCGGCACCGCTGGTCGCCCAGGAAACCGAGGAGCTGGTGCGCATCCAGCGGCTCGGCGACGAAGAGTGGGTGCTGGCGGCGGTTGCTCCCGGGCAGCTGTGGCCGCAGGTGCGGTCCTTTTTGACCACCAATGGGGTGCAGGTCGCCCGCGTGGATGCCCGTGCCGGCCTCATCGAAACCGGCTGGTTCCAGGGCCAGAATGCCAGCATGGCAGAGCGCTACCAGTTCCGCATCGAGCAGGGTGTCCAGCGCAACACTGCTGAACTGCACGTGCTTCAGCAATTTCAGGCGGGTGACATCAACCGCTGGCCGGAGGCCTCAGCTGATGCCGAGCGGGGCAGCGATATGCTGCTGGCGGTTGCCCAGTTCATCGCCAACTCGGCGGAAACGGCGCCGGTGTCCATGATGGCCCAGCAGGCTATGGGCGATGGTGGCAAGGTCACCATGCAGGAAGATACCGACGGCGAGCCCTTCGTGCGTCTCGCCTTGCCCTACTATCGGGCCTGGGCGTCCGTGGACCGTGCCCTGCGCGAGTCGAGCTTTACGGTTCGCGACCTGGACCGCAGCGGCGGCTTGTTCTATGTGCGCTTTGTGCCACCGGAAGAGGATGAGGGCTGGTTCTCCTGGCTGTTCGGCAGTGAAGAAGAAGAGAATCTGCTGACCCAGCAGGATTACATCGTCAGGGTCAGCGAAGAGACCAGCGATCAGGTGCGCATTGAAATGGCTCGCGAAGACGGCGGCGAAATGACGCGTGGCCAGAAGCAGCAGCTGCTGGCTCTGGTAAAGGGCAACATCAACTGAGTCCGGAGGGAAGGGTGCGTTTCGCCTCACTGGGAAGCGGCAGTCGCGGCAACGGCACCCTGGTCCAGTCCGGTTCCACCCTGCTCCTGGTCGACTGCGGGTTTTCCGTACGGGAAACCGAGCGCCGCATGGCTCGGCTCGGCGTCAGTGCCACCGACCTGGACGCCGTGCTGGTCACCCACGAGCACAGCGACCATTGCTCTGGTGTGGCGCCCCTGTCGCGAAAGTTCAAGCTCCCCGTATACCTGACTCGCGGCACCCATGCCAGCGGCCGCTGCGAGAAGCCCTGGGAAGTGTGCTATTTCCACAGCGAGGCGCCCTTTCAACTGGGCGAGCTGCGAGTTGAGCCCATAGCCGTACCCCACGATGCGCGGGAGCCCTGCCAGTTTGTGCTGCAAAGCCGCGGTTTCCGCCTTGGTATTCTCACGGACCTGGGCAGTGTTACGCCTGCTGTGCTGGCCCACTACCGGGCCTGCCACGGCCTGCTGCTGGAATGTAACCATGACACCGAGCTGCTGCATGCGGGCCCCTACCCGCCAGCCCTCAAGCGGCGGGTGGGCGGTGACTGGGGTCACCTGAACAACCGCCAGTCGGCGGCCTTGCTGCAGGAACTACAGCACGAGCTGATGCAACAGCTCGTGATCGCCCATATCAGTGAACAGAACAATCATCGGCAGCGTGTGGAAGATGCGCTGACAGCGGTATTCCCCCACCGGGAGCGCGTGACCTGGGCGGATCAGGAGCTGGGTTTCGACTGGCTGGAACTGGCCTGACAGTGCTCGGGCGCAACCAGCTCCAGTGCCGGGCGGCTGCGGAAGCTTTGCAGGTCGCTGCACAACAGCGCCGGGTTGCCTGCCAGGTCCAGCAGTCGCAGCTCTAGTAGGTCCCGCAATTCAGAGACCCGCTTGAGCGAATTGCCGTCCAGGTAGAGTTCCAGCAGCGCGGTCATGTCGACCAGCGCGTTGACTTCCTTTATGGCGTTGCTGGACAGCTTCAGGCGCGTCAGGCTCGTAAACACCTGCAGTCCGCTGAGATCGGTAATGCCGGCGTGGCTGCAGTTCAGGGTGTCCAGCTGTTCCGCCGCCGTCACGCGCGCTTCCTGGATATGTACCTTGACGCAATCGCTCAATGCTTGGTCGGCAATGTCGAAGTCGGCAAACAGCGGTGCCGGCGTATACACCACCCGTTCGTTGACCGTGAACTGGTAATCGGCGCAGCCGCACAGCACGACCAGCAGCAGGCTGCTAATGATTCGCATGAATCTCTCCGGAATGTGAACCCGGTCCGTTGGCCGGGACGCAAAGAATGACACTATAATTGCGGCGACCATTGGAAGGAAAGCGCGGTAACAGGAATGCAGGGATCCGATACAGGATCGTCTGAGGACACCATCAGCATTGTCCAGCGTGGCAATCTCAAGAACATTGAGACCACGTTGCACAAGCAATGGCGCCTCGGGCAGAACATGGTGTTGTGTTGGAGTCCTACCGACAACGGCATCCTGCTGTTGATGGTGCCGCACTACTTCCTGGGCAACTTCACGGCTACTGCCGCGGATGGCGGGGAAGAGGGGGCAAAAATGAGTGCCGCCCGGGAAAGCTTTGTGCGCAGGCTGATTTCAGGTCGCCGCCGCAAGACCCGCGACGAATTCTTTGAAATCAGCAATCGGCTCGGGGTGACGACCAATTTTATCAAGCTGCCCGAGCCGCTCGCCGACCAGCCCGCCGTCAACGCTGCCATCGAGGAGATTGTCCGACGCTACGGCCTGTCCTACGTGAATAGCCGCGCGGTGATACTGTTCGACATTGCCCAGTTCTCGCTGTTTACGCCCTTCGAACAGGCGAGTCAGCTCAACTCCCTGTCCTATTCGATGAACTCCGCCTACAACAAACTGTTGTCGCGGGGCGTGGAGGTGAACTTCGCCCGCACCACCACCGGTGACGGCTACTATGTGTGGAACCGCGACCTCAGCCCCGCCGCCAACGAGGACCTGCTGCATTTCCTGCTGCTGGTCATCGCCGACAATGCCATGGCGCGTAAAGCGTCCAAGGGCAACACGGTGCCGCAGATTCGTGCCGCCTTCCATATTGGCAGCCACTATGAGCTGTATCAGGCCGAGGGCGTCAACCCCACGGTGTTCAGTTACATCGTCGGTGACGTCACCATCGAGCTGGCGCGTATGGTGGACCTGGCTCAGCCTTCCCAGGTGTTCATCGGAAGCTTTTCCGTAGAGCTTCCGACGCCCGGGCGCGACGACCCTGCCGATACCGTCACTCTGGACACCCACAGCTTCCTCCAGCGCTGCAACGAGGATATCGAGCGGGTGCTGGGGGTGACGCTGTCTGGCCAGGAAGTGCAGTCCATGCGCTGTGACACCTCCCGCGTCGACGGAGAGCAACGGCCGCGCCGTTTCCTGCTGACTGACAAACACGGTCTTACCCGCCATGCCTACAACCTCGAGCTGCATATCGAGACCGGCAGCGGCAGCTGGCAGCTGGGTCTGTCCGGACACGCGCTGCCGCAGCCTTCACGGCCCGGCGACGACGCGGTAGAAGCCTCGGCGCTGAAGAGCAAGAAGCCTTCACTCAAGTCGGTCAGCGAGGACTAGACGGCGTGTTGGAGGCGACCCGAGCGCGGGAAATGGATGTCAGTAACCAGGTCGATGTGACGGACCCGGACGCGGTGTGCAATGCCATTCTCGACACACTGAGCGCTCACTACCCGCGCGGTCTGTCCCCCATCAAGCAGTTGGTGAAGGACTTCGCCCGGCTGTACCGGGGCGAGTACCCGGGCTATCACGCCTGTGATGTGGGTTATCACGACATTCAGCACGTGCTGGACGTCACCCTGGCCATGGCTCGGCTGATCGATGGTCACCAGCTCTGCCATGGGGATGAGCTGCGCATCGACGCGAGGCTGGCAGTGGCCGGTATTGCCGCTGCGCTGTTTCACGACTCTGGCTATATTCGGCGCCGCAATGATACGCGGCACAGCAACGGCGCGGAATACACCCGCATTCACGTCAGCCGGTCCAGCCGTTTCATGGGGGAGTACCTGCCCACGGTGGGCCTGGATTGGGCGATGCCTGTCTGCCAGCGCATCGTGCATTTCACCGGCTACGAGGTAAACCCGGCGGACATTGAAGTACCCAGTGACGCCGAGCGCACCGTGGGCTGGCTGCTGGGCACCGCAGACCTGATCGCACAAATGGCGGACGTGGCCTACCTGGAGAAATGCCGGGACCAGCTCTACCCGGAGTTTGTCGAAGGCGGCATGGCCGGCAAGCACGGGCAGCACACCAAGACCGGCATTATCTACAAATCGCCGGCTCATCTTATGCAGTCCACGCCCAACTTTATTCGCAGCGCCATTCAGGTGCGCCTGGACGGCTACTTTCATGCCTATTACCGCTATGCCGCCCATCACTTCGGCGGCCGCAACCTCTACATGGATGCCATCGAAGAGAACTGTCGGCGCCTGGAGGAGCTCCTGGGTCGCAATGACCAGAAGCTGTTGATGGGCGACGCGCTGTCTCCACCCTTTGCCTGACCTGACGGTCGCCGTCGCCGCGGCCGAGCCAGGGCTGGAGCCGGCGGCTACCGGGCTTGCGGCCGAGCTGGGCTTGCCGACTGTCGCTGAACGAAGCGATGCACAGGCCCTGCTTACCCTGACACCACAGCGACTGGAGCTATTGGCTACCGGTGCGGATGCCCCTGGCCCGGTCGCTGTCGATTTTGGCGACGGCGGACTTCGGCACCGCCGTCGAGGCGGCCACAATGAACCCCTCGGTCGCGCGGTCGGCGTGCACAAGTGGCCGCAGCTGTCGGTGGTGGATGCTACTGCGGGACTGGGCCGCGACAGCTTTGTGCTGGCTGACCTGGGCTGCCGGCTGACTCTGCTGGAACGGGAACCGGTGGTGTTCGCCCTGCTGCGGGACGGGCTGCGACGTGGCCTGGCGAGCGAGGACGCCTGGGTGCGGGAAGTGTGCGGGCGCATGACGCTGTTGCGGGCGGATGCCCGCGACTGGCTCCAGGGTCAGTCAGTGGATGTGGTTTACCTGGACCCGATGTTTCCCACCCGCCGCAAAAGTGCCCGGGTCAAGAAAGACATGTGGCTGTTCCAGCAGCTGCTGGACGCGGCGGATACCTCAGCGGGAGTGCTGCTGGAGGCGGCCCTGGCGGCCGCCGCGCGCAGAGTGGTCGTCAAGCGCCCGGCGAAGGCGCCCACCCTGGACGCTAGGGAGCCGGCCTTCCAGCTGCCGGGGAAGACGGTGCGCTTTGATGTTTACCTGCCTTTGAATGCTACGGCTAGCGGCCGTCACTGACGCTGAAAAAGCGCCGCGTCCACACTGACTGGGCCAGCGGATCCAGCAGCCGGTACAGGCGACCGGAAGGCATAACGCGCCTGCCGCGTTCGGCCGCAGCAATGCCCTCGCGCACCACGGTAGCGGCGTCGTACCACATCCACCTGGGCATGCTGTTTTTCATGTCCATCAGACCCGCCCGCTCGTGGAACTCGGTGTGGGTGAAGCCCGGGCACAGGGCGCTCACATTCACGCCGTCCTTGCCCACTGTGAGCGCCAGCTCCTCGGACATTGCAATCACCCAGGCCTTGGATGGACCGTAATTGCAGCCGCCGCCGCGCGGAATGCGTCCGGCCAT
The DNA here is from genome assembly GCA_043513815.1 of Cellvibrionales bacterium. Taxonomy (GTDB): domain Bacteria; phylum Pseudomonadota; class Gammaproteobacteria; order Pseudomonadales; family Halieaceae; genus JANQIO01. The sequence continues at coordinate 1,083,599 of CP121313.1, forward strand.
GGAAGCCACGTTGATCACTCGCCCGTGGCCGCGCGCCTGCATCGGAGGAATGAACAGGTGGCAGAGCTCAGCAATGGACAGCATCATCAGCTGGTAGAAAGCGTGCTGTTTTGACCAGTCGGATTCCTCCAGCAGATTGGGTCCGGCGACGCCGGCATTGTTGACCAGGTAGTCGATCTCCAGGCCGCGGGAGCGGGTTTCCTCATACAGCGCGCGTGGAGCGGCGGGGTCTGACAGGTCAGCGGCAATCCACTGGGCCTGGACGCCGAACTCGGCGGCGACGCCGTCCGCGGTGGTGGCCAGCGCCTCCTGGCTGCGGGCCACCAGCACCAGGTCATGGCCCGCGGCTGCGAGCTGGCGGGCAAACTCCTTGCCCAGGCCTGCGGTAGCCCCGGTAATCAGTGCGGTGCCTGTTTTACTAGCCATGGTCTTTCTCCGTTCTTGTGGTTGTTGGTTCTCAGCCGGGCTCCGGGTGATGATTGCCAGTGAGCGCCGGTGATATAGTGCACCATCCCTGGTTCGAGGATTTCCCCATGCGTGGAACACCCCTGTTCGGCCTGCTGATGAGGTCGCTGGTGGCTGCCACCTTGCTGTCGCTGGCACAGTTTACCCAAGCGGCGGGCGAACGGCTCCTGTTCTGGCGTGTGGACACGCCGGGAGCCACTATCTACCTGCTGGGTTCCATGCACCTGGCATCCCCTGAGCTCTACCCGCTACGCGGCGAGATCATGGCCGCCTTCGAAAGCGCAGATGCGCTGGTGGTGGAGCTCGATGTGAGCGGTGCCCGCGCCCTGGAAATACAGCAGCAGATGCTGCTGCGCGGCCGCTATCCCGAGGGCCAGACGCTGGCCGGTGAGCTCAGTCCGGCCACCTGGGCTGCGCTGTCCAGTCGCCTCCAGAGCAGCGGTTTGCCCCCGGCGCTGATGCAGAGCCTCAAACCCGGTCTGGTCGTCACTACGCTCTCCACCGTGGAAATGATGAAGCTGGGTCTCAACCCGGAGCAGGGGGTCGACCGCTTTTTCCTGGACCGGGCGCGCGGCAACAAGCCGATTATCGATCTGGAAACAGTGGATCAGCAGCTCGATGTGGTGCTGGATACTCCGCAGCCGGAGCTGCTGGTGCAACAGACCCTGGTGCAGCTCGACGACCTCGAATCCCTCATGGGTCAACTGGTGGACTACTGGAAACGGGGCGACAGCAAGGGGCTGGCGCGGTTGGTGATCGAGGACGAGCTTGAGAAATACCCGGAATTCCGCGACCTGCACCGGCGCATGTTTGATGACCGCAACCGGGCCATGACCGCAAAAATTCTCGATATGCAGGCCCGCGGCGGCACCTACTTCGTGGTGGTGGGCGCCGGCCACCTGGTCGGTGACCAGGGCATTGTCGCCATGCTCAGTCGGCGCGATCAGACGCCTGTCCAGCTATGAACAACGCACTGCAAAGGCGGGTCATCCGCAAGCCAGGGAAGACGTCATGACACACAAGACCACGGCGCTGGTAAGCGGCGCATCGGCGGGTATCGGCGCCGAATTCTGCCGCCAGCTGGCCGATCGCTGCGAGGTGATCATCGCCACCGGACGTCGGCTCGACCGACTGCAGGCTCTGGCCAATGAGCTGGCGGGGCGAGTAGAAGTGCACACGGTGGCGGCAGACCTGGGTACCCGTGAAGGCCGTACCCGGGTGATCGAAGCCCTGCGGCAGAAGGGCCCGGTGGACTACCTGGTCAACAACGCCGGCTTCTCGACCCTGGGGCCGTTTGACAGTCTGGATATGGATGCACAGCAGGCGATGGTGGATGTCCATATCACCGCGACCCTGGCGCTCACCCGTGCCGCACTGCCTTTCATGCGTGAGCTGGGGGGCGGCGCAGTGATCAACGTCTCCTCGCTGGCGTCCTTCGGGCCGGTGCCGATGGCCGCGGTGTATGCCGCCAGCAAGAGCTTCCTCAATAGTTTTTCTGAGTCGCTACAGAAAGAAGTGGCTGACACCGGCATTCGTGTGCAGAGCCTGTGCCCGGGGTATACCTTCAGCGAATTCCATGACCGCGACGCAATGGACGGCTTTGATCGGCAGAATGTGCCGGAAGAGGAATGGATGGACGCGCCTGCGGTGGTTGCCGCCAGCCTGGCGGGCCTGGAATCGGGTCCGGTGGTACTGGTGCCCGGCGACGGCAACCGGGACAGTGCCCGCAAAGGGGTGGCGCGGGCACTGGCAAAGCTGGACTAGCCTGCGCCTGGCACCTGGCTAGCGGACCAGCAGGTGTTCGAGAATGCGCCGGTAGACTCGCGCCAGCGCGTCCACATCAGCCGCCGCTAAACTCTCGTTGACCTGGTGAATGGTGGCATTGACCGGCCCCAGCTCCAGCACCTCAGCCCCGGTGGGGGCAATAAACCGGCCGTCGGAAGTGCCGCCAGCGGTGGATAGCAGGGTGTCGATACCCAGCTCTTCAGAGATTGCGGCCGTCGCGGCGTCTACCAGCTGGCCCTCGGGCGTCAGGAAGGGTTTTCCCGACAGGGTCCACTCCAGCGTATAGTCCAGCCCGTGTTCGATGAGGATCGCCTCGGTGCGGGCGCGCAGCTTCTGGTCAGTGGTTTCCGTGCAGTAGCGAAAATTGAAGCGCACCTCCACCGTGCCGGGAATCACATTGGTGGCGCCTGTGCCGCCGCTGATGTTGGACACCTGGAAAGAGGTGGGCGGGAAGTGGTCGTTGCCCTGGTCCCAGGTCTGGGCGGCCAGCTCCGCCAGCGCCGGCATGGCCCGGTGGATGGGGTTGTCCGCCAGCTGCGGATAGGCAATATGGCCCTGCTTGCCGCGCACCACCAGGGTGCCGTTAAGACTGCCGCGCCGCCCGTTCTTGATGGTATCGCCCAGCACCGACTCGCTGGAGGGTTCACCCACCAGGCAGTAGTCGATCTGCTCGCCACGGTTCTGCAGCCAGTCCACGACTTTCACGGTACCGTCGATGGCGGGCCCTTCCTCGTCACTGGTCAGCAGGAAGCCGATGCGGCCGCTGTGTTCAGCGGACTCGAGGAGCTGCTCCACCGCCACTACCATGGCCGCCAGGCTGGCCTTCATGTCGGCGGCGCCACGTCCTGTCAGCACGCCATCGACCAGGCTCGGTTCAAAGGGGGGTGTGCGCCACGCCGCTTCCGGTCCCGTGGGCACCACGTCGGTGTGGCCGGCGAAAACAAACAGCGGGCCGTCGCTGCCGCGCACCGCCCACAGATTGTCCACCTCGCCGAAGCGCAGGTGTTCGCAGTGGAAGCCCATTGCCGCCAGGCGCTCGGCCAGCAGTTGTTGGCAGCCGGCATCCTCAGGGGTGACAGAGGGTCGGCTGATCAGCTGCTGGCACAGTTGCAGCGCGGGGCGCTCAGTTGTGGGCATGGAGTTCTTCATTGAGCGCGATGGCAGACTTGTTGGCCAGACATTCTACCCGGCCGGTCTGCGAATTGCGGCGGAACAGGAGGTCTGACTGGCCCGACAGTTCCCGGGCCTTGATCGTCGACACTTCCTGGCCGTCGGCGTCCAGCACGGTGACCTTGGTGCCGGCGGTGACATAAAGCCCCGCCTCGACCGTGCAGCGGTCGCCCAGTGGGATACCGAGCCCGGCGTTGGCGCCCAGCAGGCAATCGCGGCCCAGGGAAATAACAATATCGCCACCTCCGGACAGCGTACCCATGATGGAGGCGCCGCCGCCGATATCCGAACCGGCGCCCACAAAGATGCCCGCGGAGATACGGCCCTCGATCATGCTGGGTCCCTCTGCCCCGGCATTGAAGTTCACAAAGCCTTCATGCATCACGGTGGTGCCCTCGCCGAGGTAGGCGCCCAGACGCACCCGGGCGGTATGGGCAATTCGCACACCGCTGGGCACCACGTAGTTGGTCATTTTCGGGAACTTGTCTACGCAGCTCACCTCCAGTTCACGGCCACGCGTCCGGGCAGCGAGCTGCCGTGCCGGCAGCTCGGCCAGGTCGATGGCGCCTTCGCTGGTCCAGGCCACATTGGGCAGCACGGCAAATACGCCGTCGAGATTGGTTTGCCGCGGCCTGACCAGTCGGTGGGAGATCATCTGCAGTTTGAGGTAGGCCTCGGGTACGCTGGCTGGAGCGCTGTCCTCCTTTAATAGCACCAGTACCGCGGGTCGGTCCGAGTCCGCCATTGCCTCGCAGGTAGACCACAGTTCCGGAGAGCCGGCGGTAGCGCACAGCTTGCCGAGCTCGGCAAGACCCGCGGCATCCAGCTCGTGAACGGTCTGTCGTGTATAGCCGCCACTGATCAGTCCAGCCGCCAGCTCGCCGTCTGGATCCATCATTGGCGCCGGGAAGTAGACTTCCAGCCAGTCGCCGTGGGCATTGCGGGTGCCGATGCCGACGCCCAGTGCATAGATAGATGCGCTCATAGATTTGCTCGTAGTGTGCTTTGTCTGATGCTAACGCTGACGGCTTACAGGGTGTGCTGCTTGAAAATCTCCTGGTAGCGCGCCTCGGAGAAGCCCAGATGGCGATCGTGGCCGGTATCCAGCACCGGTCGCTTCACCAGGGTGGGATGCTCGAGAATACAGCGCAATGCCGCGTCGCGGTCCATGGCCTCGCGTTCCGCGGACGTCAGTTGCTTCCAGGTGGTGCTGCGGCGATTGACGACAGCTTCCCAGCCCAGCTCATCCAGCCAGTGGGATACCGTGTCCTTCGTGAGCCCCTGCTCTCGAAAATCGTGAAACTGGTAGTCGATAAGATGCTTGTCCAGCCAGCGGCGCGCCTTGCGGACCGTGTCGCAGTTGGGAATGCCGTACAGTGTGATCAAGTGGTCTGCCCTCCGAAACGGGCGGCAGAATAGCAAATGTGCCTGTTCCGTGCATAATCGTTGCTACGTGTTTTCACCGGGGTTTCACTGAATATGCCAGTTTTACGCAGATTTCTTGCAGTCACATTGTCGCTGCTGTGGCTGGCACCCCTGGCCGGGGCTGCGCCGACCCGGGTAGACACTCACTACGCAGCGGTGGCCATGCCCGACCGCTATGCGGCGGCAGCCAGCCGCGAGGTGCTCGAAGCCGGCGGTAACGCGGTTGATGCCGCCATTGCCGCCGTATTCACGCTGGCGGTGACTTTCCCGGAAGCGGGCAACATCGGTGGCGGTGGTTTCATGGTGGCCCTGGTGAACGGTGAGCCCGTCTACCTGGATTTCCGGGAGCGTGCGCCGCTGACGGCCCAGCGCGACATGTATCTGGATGCGGCCGGCAAAGTTATGCACCGCAGTTCCCTGGTGGGAGGCAAGGCCATCGGCGTGCCCGGTACCGTGCGCGGCATGCAGCAGGCCCATGAACGCTATGCTCGCCTGCCCTGGGCCCGACTGCTGGCGCCGGCGATCACCCTGGCGGAGCAGGGCTTCGAGGTGCACCCGAGTCTTGCCGCGATGAAGAATGACGCCGTGGCGCACTTCGGTGAAGACACCAATTTTGTAGAGTTTTTTGGTGACATGAACGCCGGCACCCGCTTCCGGCAACCCGAGCTGGCAGCGACCCTGCGGCGTCTGGCCGCCGACCCGGAAGACTTCTACCGGGGCGAGGTGGCCGGGCTGATTGTCGCGCAGATGCAGCGCAGCGGCGGCCTGGTCAGTGCCCGCGACCTGGCCGAGTACACCGCACCCTGGCGTGCGCCGCTGGTAGCCCCCTGGCGCGGTCACCAGGTGGTCGCGGCAGCACCACCAAGCTCGGGCGGCGTGGCACTGATGCAATTGCTGGGCATGCACGATACCGCCAGCGAGCTGTTCAACGGGGTCAGCCACAATTCCGCCACCTATATTCACCTGTTGGCCGAGCTGGAGAAGCGCGCGTTCGCCGATCGCGCTGAATACCTGGGGGATCCCGACTTCGCCCCGGTGCCGGTGGCGGCGTTGATGGCGCCCGATTACCTCCAGCGGCGGGCCGCCGGCGTCAACGCCGAGGCTATTTCTACTGGTGTGAAACCCGGCCTGGGAAAACTGGACCAAAGCGCCGAGGAGGGTTCCGTCCCGCGCTACGAGAGCGCCCAGACCACCCATTTCTCAGTGCTGGATGCCGAAGGCAATGCCGTGGCGCTGACCTATACCCAGAACTGGGAGTTCGGCAGTGGCGTCGTTGTCGAGGGTGCGGGTTTCCTGCTTAACAACCAGATGAATGATTTCAGCGCCAAGCCCGGTGTGCCCAATGCCTTTGGCGTGGTGGGCCGGGACATGAATGCCATTGCCTCGGGCAAGCGCATGCTGTCATCGATGTCACCCACGCTGTTGCTGCGTGAGGGCGAGGTGACAGCTGTGGTTGGTACCCCTGGCGGCAGCACCATCTTTACCTCGGTCATGCAGGTCCTGCTGAACGTGCTGGACTTCGACATGAACGCTCTGGCCGCCGTCAGTGCTACCCGTTTTCACCACCAGCTACCGGCGGCGCGCAAGATTCGCCACGATCCCGGCCGGCAGATTGACGCCCAGGTGCGCGCGCAGCTGGCGGCCATGGGCTATCGCCTGGAGCCCAATAGCTGGGGCCCGCTGGGGGATGTGCAGCTAATCACGGTGGACCATGCCGGGCGGGTGGATGCCGCAGCGGACCCGCGTGGCCGCGGTGAAGCCCAGGTGTTTGCGGTGCCCCGGCCCGGGCAGCGCTGACCCCCGGTCAGGCCTTGCGGGTTTTCTTCGGCCGCTTGCGATTCGGGTAGCAGGTTCGGCAGATATCGCAAACCGTGCCGTCACAGCCGCGGGCAGTGCAGAATTCCCGGCCGTAGAAAATGATCTGCAGATGAAGATCGTTCCAGCATTGCTCCGGAAACAGCCTTTTCAAATCCTTTTCGGTCTGGGCGACGTTCTTGCCACTGGTCAGCCCCCAGCGCTGGGCGAGCCGGTGAATATGGGTGTCAACAGGGAATGCGGGCACCCCAAATGCCTGCGACATCACCACGCTGGCGGTCTTGTGGCCCACCCCTGGGAGTCGTTCCAGCGCCTCCATGTCTGCCGGCACCTCTCCGGCATGCTCTTCCAGCAGGATCTCACTGAGTCGCTTGATGGCTTTGGATTTCTGCGGCGACAGGCCGCAGGGGCGGATGATCTCGCGAATCTGCTCGGCGCTGAGCCGGGCCATGTCGCGGGGATTGTCGGCCGCGGCAAACAGTGCCGGGGTCACCTGGTTGACCCGCTCATCGGTGCACTGGGCACTCAACAGTACGGCCACCAGCAGGGTGAAGGGGTCACTGTGATCCAGCGGTACCGGTGGCACCGGATACAGTGCCTGCAGGCGCTCGAGTATGAAGGCGACTCGTTCCTGCTTCAGCATGACAGGGTCTTGCGCAGACAGTCGGCAGCCCGCTGACAGTCCTCCAGCGGTGGCACCAGCGCCATGCGCACGCGGTTCTCGCCGGGATTGCCGGTCGCGGTTTCGCGGCCGAGAAAGCGCCCGGGCAGCACGGTGACGTGGTGTTCTGCGTACAGACGTCGCGCCAGTTCAGTGTCCGCGATCGGCGTTTGCGGCCACAGGTAGAAACCGGCCGGCGGTCGTTCAATCTCCAGCACGCCGGAAAGGCTTGCGCAGACCGCATCGAATTTTTGTCGGTACAGGGCGCGGTTATCGCGCACATGCTGTTCGTCCGACCAGGCGGCCACACTGGCCTGCTGGTGGTGCAGGGGCATGGCGCAGCCATGGTAGGTGCGGTAGCGCAGGAAGTTGGTGATCAGCTTCTCATCACCGGCCACGAAGCCGGAACGCAGGCCGGGCAGGTTGGAGCGCTTGGACAGGCTGTGAAATACCAGGCACTGGTCGTAGCCCGGCGCGCCGATCTGAACACAAGCCTGTAGCAATCCGGGCGGCGGAGTATTTTCGTCGTCGTAGATTTCCGAATAGCACTCGTCACTGACGATCACGAAGTCGTGCTCCCGGGCCAGCTCAACCAGCCGCTTGAGGGTAGCCAATGGTGTGATCGCGCCGCTGGGATTGCCCGGATTGCACAGGTAGAGCAGCTGGCAGCGCTGCCAGGTCTCGGCGGCAACCGAGGTGTAATCGGGGACGAAGCCGATGTCCGCCCTGCAGTCCAGAAACTGAATCTCGGCACCCGCCAGCAGCGCGGCACCTTCATAGATCTGGTAGAACGGATTGGGGCACAGTACCAGCGGTGACCGGCTGCGATCGACAACCGCCTGGGCGATCGCAAACAGTCCCTCGCGGGTACCGACCACCGGCAGGATTTCCCGCTCGGGATCGACCCCCGGCAGGCCGAAGCGCGCCGCCAGCCAGGCTGCCATGGCATTGCGTAGTTCGGGAACGCCGCGGGTGGCAGGGTAGCGTGCCAGCCCCGGCAGGGCACTTTCCAGCACCTCCAGTACAAACCCCGGCGCCGCGTGCTGGGGTTCGCCAATCCCCAGGTTGAGTGCTGGCGAGGCCGGTGCTTCCAGGTCTGCAAACAGGGCGCGCAGGCGCTCAAAGGGGTAGGGCTGCAGCAGGTCCAGTTCGGGGTTCATTGCCGCACCGATCAGGCGGCTGCCTGTTCGTCCAGTTCCTTGCAGATAGCGTTGCGGATACTGGCGACCAGTTCCGGGTCTGCCAGCGGCTGGTGATTGGCATCACTGATAAAGAACACGTCTTCAACGCGCTCACCAAGGGTAGCGATCTTGGCGGCCTGCAGCACGATGCCATGCTCGAAGAAAATGCGCCCGATGCGGGCCAGCAGGCCGGGACGGTCCGGCGTGGTGACTTCCAGTACGGTGACGTCCTTGACGCTGTCCACGTACATGCTGGTCTCGGTAGGCTGGGCGAAGTAGCGTACCTGGCGCGGTGTACGTCGGTTGACCACTTCCGGGAAGCGGTCGCGGTCGGTGAGCGTGTCGGTCAGGAATTCGACGATGTGCTCCAGCCGTTGGGTGTCATTGGCGATGGACTCGCCACTTTCGTCCAGCACGAAAAAGGTGTCCATGGCCATGCCGTCGATAGAGTTGTAGAGCCGGGCATCGTGCACGCTGAGGTTGAGCTGCTCGAGAGCGGCGGTCACCACCGAAAACAGGTAGTCCTGGGTGCGGGCATGAATGAAGATCTGGGTGGCGGCATCGGTCTGCAGCACGTGGTCCTGTTTTACCAGTACCAGGGGGGTGGATTTGTCGTAGTGCTGGGCGATGGCCTCGGTGTGCCAGACGATATCGTCCACGTGTTCGCGCAGGAAGTATTCTTCCCCCGCTTCTGACCAGAGATTCTCGACTTCCTCGGCGATAAAGCCGCGATCTTCCAGTTGCTCCAGTGCCCGGCGCTGGGTGTTGGCAATGGCTTCGTCCTTGCCGACCTGGTTGTCCAGACCGCGCTGCAGTGCCCGGCGGGTTTCTGTGTAGAGCTGTCGCAGCAGGGATCCTCGCCAGGCGTTCCACAGGGTCGGGTTGGTGGCGTTGATGTCAGCCACGGTCAGCACCAGCAGGTAGTCCAGGTAGTTCTGGCTGCCCACCAGGGTGGCGAACTCGTTGATGACCTCAGGGTCAGAAATGTCCTTGCGCTGGGCGGTGCCCGACATCAGCAGGTGGTTTTCCACCAGCCACACGACCAGGTCGGTGTCGCGCTCATTCACCCCGTGCTTTTCGCAGAACCTGCGAGCGTCCACTGCACCCAGCTCCGAGTGGTCGCCGCCGCGGCCCTTGGCAATGTCGTGGTATAGCCCGGCGATGTATAGCAACTCGAGCTTCGGCAGGCGGCTGGCAACGCGGCTGGTCACCGGGAATTTTTCCTGATTTTCCGGGTACAGCATACGACGCATGTTTTTCACCACTTCCAGGGTGTGGGCGTCCACGGTGTAGACGTGAAAAAGGTCGTGTTGCATCTGGCCGACGATACGGCCGAATTCAGGCAGGTAGCGGCCGAGGATGCCGTAGCGGTTCATGCGCCGCAGCTGCAATGCCAGTTTGTGCGGCGAGCGCAGGATTTCCATGAACAGCCGGCGGTTGCGCGGGTCTGCGCGGAAGGCATCGTCGATCAGGTCGCGACGCTCGCGGGTCAGGCGGATGGTTGCTGCGTGCACGCCTTCAATTTCCTCGTGTTGGGCGCACAGCAGGAACAGTTCCAGCAGCGCCGAGGGCGTGCGGTCGAAGACCTCGTCGTCCTTGACCTCGATAAACCCGTTGCGCACCTGGAAGCGCGGGTTGAGGTCGATTATGTGCTCGGGCGCGTCAGAGTGCAGAATTACCTGGTCGAAGTGCTGCATCAGCACCTCGTTCAGCTGTGAAATTGCCAGCGCTGCGCGGTAGTAGCGCTGCATGAACTGCTCCACGGCCAGCCGCATGTCGCTGTCTTCGAAGCCGAACAATCGCGCCAGCTCGCGCTGGTGGTCGAACAGCAGGCGGTTTTCCTCGCGGCCGCTAACCATGTGCAGGGCCCAGCGTACTCGCCACAGGAAGTCCCGGCCGCGCTCAAGGATGTGCAGCTCGTCCTCGGTGAGGAAGCCCAGGGCCTTGAGCGCTTCCGGGTCGCCGGTGCGGTAGTGGCGCAGTGCGATCCAGCTGATGGTCTGGATGTCGCGCAGGCCACCGGGAGAGCCTTTCACGTTGGGCTCCAGCTTGTACTCGGTATCGGCATACTTGGCGTGACGCTGCTTCTGCTCCTGCCATTTGGCGCGGAAAAACTCAGCGCTGGGCCAGATGTTGTCGGCGCTGACCGCATCGTGCATGCGTACCCTGAGGGCTGCAGAGCCGATGACCAGGCGAGACTCCATCAGCGTGGTGCAGATGGTAATGTCGCGGCGTGCGGCCTCGGCGCATTCCTGTATGGTGCGTACCGAATGGCCGATGTCCAGTTTGATGTCCCAGAGCAGGGTGACGAATCCCTCGATGGCAGCGTGCTGTCCTTCGGCGTCTTCGTCCACCAGGATCAGCAGGTCGATATCCGAGTGGGGGTGCAGTTCACCGCGGCCGTAGCCGCCCACGGCCACCAGGGCGATACGATCCTCACTCCAGTCGAAGCGTGCCCACAGCAAACGCATGACCTCATCAATGGCGGTGGCGCGCAGTTGGAGTAGCTCGCCGATATCGCGTCCGTTGCGAAATTCCTCGTTCAGCCACTCGTTGGCGCTCTCCACGGCGGCGCGCACAGTGGCGACCGGGCTGTCTGCAGCGTCACAGGCCGTGGCCAGTGCCTCCCGGTCCAGGAGTTCGCCGGGGCAGGCATTCATGAGAAGTTTTCTTCGCGGCGTGCGGTCAGGACTTCACAGCCTGTGGCGGTAACAGCGAGGGTGTGTTCCCACTGGGCGGACAGGCGACCGTCGCGAGTGCTCACGGTCCAGCCGTCCTTCTTGTTGAGCTTCACGTGCCGGCGGCCCGCGTTGAGCATCGGTTCGATAGTGAAGGTCATGCCTTCCTTGAGGACCATGCCCGAACCGCGGCGGCCGTAGTGCAGTACCTGCGGCTCCTCGTGGAAAATCCGGCCGATCCCGTGACCGCAATATTCCCGCACCACTGAGTAGTAGTTCTTCTCGGCGTGCTGCTGGATAACGTGGCCGATGTCTCCCAGGGTGGCGCCCGGCTTGACCACATCGATACCGCGATAGAGGCATTCCTGGGTGATCTTCACCAGGCGCTCCGCGTGGCTCGCCGGCGGGCCGACAAAAAACATCTTGCTGGTGTCGCCGTGGAAGCCGTCCTTGATGACGGTGATATCGATATTGATGATGTCACCGGTCTTGAGGGTTTTTTTGTCGCTGGGAATGCCGTGGCACACCACCTCGTTGACCGAGGTGCAGATCGACTTGGGAAAGCCGTTGTAGTTGAGCGGTGCCGGCACCGCGTCCAGGTCGTTGACAATGTAGTCGTGGCAGATACTGTCCAGCTCGCCGGTGGTAACGCCGGGCACCACGTGGGGCTCGATCATTTCCAGCACCTGGGCCGCCAGCCGTCCGGCGGTGCGCATATGGTCGAGTTCTTCGCCTGTTTTCAACGTAACGGTCATGGCATCTTGATGTACTGGATAGTCTTCCATGGGCTCTCCGGGAGTGTCCCGGCTGTCGTCTGGGTGGTGTTGTAGCGCCGGTTCCGCCGTCCGTCGCATTGTGTATACGCAGGGCGCGGGAAAGGAGCTCGTTCAAAAGGGGGCGTATTGTAACCCGAGACCCCGCCGCTTGGGCAAATTTCAGCTAAAAAACAGTGTCTTAGGGTGGGATCTATGGTATAAAGCGCGCCGTTCGATGACGGCACTTCCGCCAGGATCGGGCAAAACAACGACGCACACATGCCGTCACATGATTCAGGGTGCCCGTAGTGGCGCGGTTTTTTAACCGCCCGCTGCAGGTTGGGTCATGGGGCATGTGGAGGACTAACCCGTTTAAAAGGTAATTAAAATGACGCAGGTAAGTATGCGCGACCTGCTGCAGGCAGGCGCTCACTTCGGCCACCAGACCCGTTACTGGAATCCTAAAATGGACCAGTACATCTTTGGTGCCCGCAACAAGATCCATATCATCAACCTCGAGCATACCGTGCCGGCATTCAACGATGCCCTGACACTGGTCAAGCAGCTCGCGGCCAACAAGAACAAGGTCCTGTTTGTGGGCACCAAGCGCGCCGCGGGCAAGATTATCGAGGAGAATGCGGTTCGCTGCGGAATGCCGTTTGTCAGCCACCGCTGGCTGGGCGGCATGCTCACCAACTACAAGACCATCCGCGCCTCCATCAAGCGGTTGCGTGAGCTCGAAGCCCAGGCCGAAGACGGCACCTTTACCAAGCTGACCAAGAAGGAAGCGTTGATGCGCTCCCGGACGATGGAAAAGCTGGAGCGTTCCATTGGTGGTATCAAGGAAATGGGCGGCTTGCCCGATGCCCTGTTTGTGGTCGATGTTGACCACGAGCGCATTGCGGTCACCGAAGCCAACAAACTGGGTATCCCGGTGATTGGCATCGTCGACACCAATAGCAACCCGGACGGCATCGATTACGTGATTCCCGGCAATGACGACGCGATTCGCGCCATCAAGCTGTACGTCACCGCCGTGGCTGACGCCTGTGTGGCAGGCCGCGAGGAAGCGGGCGAGGCGGCTGTGGCACGCGACGAATTTGTCGAGGTAGAGGGTGCCGAAGTTGAGGCCGAAGCTCCGGCTGAGGCTCCGGCTGAGGCTGAGGCCGCCAAGGCTGAAGCGGCTCCCGCCGAGTAACTGCCTGTCCTGTCGGGGCGGCGCCGGCCTGGCGCCCCCCGGTTATTCTGAATTTTGTTCACACCCCCCCGGGGTAGTACGGAGGAATTCCAATGTCTGTAGCAGCACTGGTCAAGGAACTGCGTGAGCGCACCGGCCTTGGCATGATGGAGTGCAAGAAGGCGCTGGTCGCAGCCGATAACGACATCGAAAAAGCGATTGAAGAGCTGCGCAAGTCAAGCGGCATGAAGGCCGCAAAAAAGGCTGGCCGCACCGCCGCCGACGGCGTGGTGGCGATCCGCACGGCTGAAGACGGTAGCTTTGGCACCATGGTTGAAGTCAACAGTGAGACTGACTTCGTCGCCCGTGACGAAGGTTTCCTGGGCTTTGTCGATCAGGTCGTCAACGCGGCCCACAACGGCAAGGTGACAGATGTTGCCGCGCTGATGGCGGGCGAGCTGGAATCAGCCCGCGAGTCGCTGGTCCAGAAAATCGGCGAGAATATCGGTGTGCGCCGGGTGGAGATATTGAGCGCGGACGACGGCGTTGTGGGCAGCTATGTTCACGGTAACAACCGAATCGCGGTGCTGGTCGAGCTCAAGGGCGGCGACGCCGAGCTGGCGCGTGACGTTGCCATGCATGTGGCGGCAGTCAATCCGCAGGTGGTCAAGCCCGCGGATATGCCGGAAGAAGTGGTGGCCAAGGAGAAGGAAATCTTCACCGCCCAGGCCCAGGAGTCCGGCAAGCCGGCGGAGATCATCGAGAAGATGATCGGTGGCCGCATCAAGAAGTTCCTGGCCGAGAACAGCCTGGTCGAGCAGGACTTCGTAAAGGATCCAGACGTTACCGTCGGCAAGCTGGTGGCGGCTGCCGGAGCGGAAGTTGTTGCTTTTACCCGCTTTGAGGTGGGTGAGGGCATCGAGAAAGAAGAGGTGGACTTCGCCGCCGAAGTCGCGGCTCAGCTCAACGGCTGACCACCGCACGGAAAACGGGGCTTCGGCCTCGTTTTCTTTATTTGGGCTAACTCAAACGGGGTGTACAGACCCTGAATAACAACAGGAGGGGAAGTCGGATGCCCAGGCAGTTTGGTGACAGGAAGTACCAGCGCATCCTGCTGAAGCTCAGCGGCGAAGCGCTGACCGGAACTGAGAGCTTCGGCATTGACCCGAAGATCCTCGACATGATGGCGCTGGAAATTGGCCAGCTGGTCGGTATTGGCGTCCAGGTCGGCCTGGTCATCGGTGGCGGTAACCTGTTTCGCGGAGCCGCCCTCAGCGCGGCGGGTCTCGACCGGGTTACCGGCGACCACATGGGCATGCTGGCCACGGTGATGAATGCCCTGGCCATGCGCGACGCCCTGGAACGCTCCAGCATCGCTACCCAGGTCATGTCGGCTATTCCCATGAGCGGCGTGGTTGACCACTACGACAGTCGCAAGGCGATGCGGGCAATGAACAGCGGTGACGTGGTGATCTTTGCCGCCGGCACCGGTAACCCCTTCTTTACTACCGATTCCTCGGCCTGCCTGCGGGCCATCGAGGTCGAAGCAGACCTCATGCTCAAGGCCACCAAGGTTGACGGGGTCTACTCCGCCGACCCAATGAAGGTCGACGATGCGGAAAAATACGACAAGCTCAGCTTCGACGAGGTGCTGCGCCAGGAGCTGGGGGTCATGGACCTGACGGCCATCGTCCTGTGCCGCGACCACGAGATGCCGGTGCGCGTATTTGCCATGGAGCAACAGGGTGCATTGCTGCGAATTGTGCGCGGCGGCGACGAAGGCACCCTGATTCACCCCTGAGGTGGACAGAGAAAGACAAGGGAGCAAAACCAGTGATTGACGATATCAAGAATGAAGCGCGCGAGCGCATGACCAAGAGCCTCGACGCACTGGGCCACAATTTCAACAAGATTCGCACCGGCCGTGCCCACCCCAGCCTGCTGGATGACATACGCATCGAATATTATGGCGCTGACACGCCCCTCAACCAGATGGCGAATATCGCCGTTGAAGACGGCCGCACCCTGGCCGTTACGGCCTGGGACAAAAGCGTGGTGCCCGCGATCGAAAAGGCCATTCTCAAATCAGACCTGGGCCTGAACCCGGCCACGGCCGGCGAGGTGATCCGCATTCCCATGCCGCCGCTGACCGAGGAAACCCGCAAGGGCTTTATCAAGCAGGCGCGCCATGAGGCAGAGTCCGCGCGGGTGTCCGTGCGCAATGCCCGTCGCGATGCCAACGCCATGCTAAAGGAACTGCTGAAGGAGAAAGATATCTCTGAAGACGAAGAGCGCCGCGCCCAGGAAGAAGTGCAGAAGCTGACAGACACCTTCATAGCCAACATCGAGAAGGCGCTGGAAGAGAAAGAAAGCGATCTGCTAGAGATCTGACGGTGATTCCGCAGCATATTGCGATCATCATGGACGGCAATAATCGCTGGGCCAGGCGCAGGAACCTTCCTGGGTCTGCAGGCCATCGCGCCGGTATGGAAGCGATTCGCAATGTACTGGAAGCCTGTAACGAGCAGGGTGTCAAAGCCCTGACCCTGTTTGCCTTCAGCAGCGAAAACTGGGGCCGTCCCCGCAGCGAGGTGCGATACCTGCTGGCGTTGTTCACCCGCTATCTGCGTAACGAGACCCGGGCCCTGCACAAGGACGGCATTCGGATTCGGTTTATCGGCGAACGCTATCGCTTCAGCCGCCGGCTGCAGGACCTGATGGCGGAAGCGGAAGCCATGACGGCCGACAACACCGCCACCACCCTGGTGATTGCTGCCGACTACGGCGGTCGCTGGGATATCACCCGCGCCGCCCGACGGGTGGCGGAACGCCTGGCCGCCGGCGAGATCGAGGCCGAGGCCATCACCCCGGAGCTCCTGCAAGCCGAAACCTGTCTCACCGACCTGCCGGCCCCGGACCTGTGTATTCGCACCGGCGGGGATCACCGGGTAAGCAATTTCATGCTGTGGCAATTTGCCTACAGCGAGCTGTACTTCACCGAGACCCTGTGGCCCGACTTCGGTGCCCGCGATCTGGCGCTGGCGCTGGAAGATTTCAGCGGCCGTGAGCGCCGCTTCGGCCTGAGGGAAGCCAACGATGCGCCATAAGCTCAAGCAGCGCATTGCCACCGGCCTGGCGCTGGCTGGCAGTCTGGTGGCGGCGGTGGTACTGCTGCCGCAGCCCGGCCTGGCCGTGGTATTTGCGCTGGTGGTGGGCATTGCCAGCTGGGAGTGGACCCGCCTGGCCGGTTTCCAGGCGCTGGCGCTGCGCATTGGATTTGTGCTGCTGACCCTGGCCAGCCTGGCCGCGCTGTATGTGTATATCGACCTGGCGGGTACGCCGCAGCTCGAACGCCTGCAACCGGTGCTGGGGCTGGCCTGCCTGTGGTGGGCCATTGCCCTGCTGTGGATTAAGACCTATCCCATGAGCGGCGCCCTTTGGGCCACGGGCCCCATGCTGGGCCTGATGGGATTGCTGGTGTTGGTGCCGGCGTGGCTGGCGGCGGTGTTCCTGCTCAGCTACGAGGAGGGCAAGCTGATGCTGCTGGCCATGGTGATTCTGGTGGCCGGCGCCGACATCGGTGCCTATTTTTCCGGCCGCCAGTTTGGCAGAACCCGGCTGGCGCCGGAGGTCAGTCCCGGTAAGACCTGGGAAGGGGTTGTCGGCGGCCAGCTGACCTGCATCTGCCTGGCGGTTGCGGCCCACTCGCTGCTGGACCTGGAGCGCGTGGGCCTCGCCGGTGTCATCAGTATCGCGGTGTGCGGTGCCGCCGCTTCGGTGGTCGGCGATCTGCTGGAAAGTATGGTCAAGCGTCACCGCGGTGTGAAGGACAGCGGTACCCTGCTGCCGGGACACGGTGGCTTCCTGGACCGTATTGACGGCATTACCGCTGCGGCACCGGTGGTGGCCCTTGGGCTCATTCTGGCGGGGTGGGTTCCGGCATGACAGCGGGCATGAGAAAGGTCACCGTGCTCGGCAGCACCGGTTCCATCGGGGTCAGCACCCTGGATGTGATCGCCCGCCATCCCGAGCGCTTTGAACTGTTCGCCCTGGCGGGCAACCGCTCGGTCGACACCCTGTTTGAGCAGTGCCTGGCACAACCGCCGCGCTATGCCGTCATGGCCGATGCGGACAGCGCCGAAGTGCTGGCCGTGCGCCTGGCAAAAGCCGGATCAGAAACGGTGGTGCTGTCAGGTTCCGCCGGTCTGGTGGAAGTTGCCTCCCACGCCGAGGTCGATGTGGTCATGGCGGCCATTGTTGGCGCCGCCGGTCTGGAATCCACGCTGGCGGCAGCCTGTGCTGGCAAGACCGTATTGCTGGCCAACAAGGAAGCCCTGGTGATGGCTGGCCACCTGTTCATGGCGGCGGTGGCGGAGCATGGCGCCCGGCTGCTGCCCATCGACAGTGAGCACAACGCCATGTTCCAGTGTCTGCCCGCCGCTGGCGACGGCACCGTGGGCATGGCCGGGGTATCAAAGATTCTCCTGACCGCCTCGGGCGGACCGTTTCGCGAGTGGAGCGTGGAACAGATGGCCGCGGCCACACCGGAGCAGGCCTGCGCCCACCCCAACTGGAGCATGGGGCGCAAGATCACGGTGGATTCGGCCTCGCTGATGAACAAGGGCCTCGAGCTGGTGGAGGCCTGCTGGCTGTTTGATGTGGGTAGCGACGCCATTGACATCGTCGTACACCCGCAAAGCATCATCCACAGTATGGTCCAGTATGTTGACGGCTCGGTGCTGGCCCAGCTTGGCAATCCCGACATGCGAACCCCGATCGCCCACGCCCTGGGCTGGCCGGAGCGTATTGGCTCCGGCGTCGCCGAGCTTGATATCATTGCCGTGGGCCAGCTCGATTTCCAGCGCCCTGATTCGGTGCGCTTCCCCTGCCTGGCTCTGGCCCGGCAGGCGGTGCAGCAGGGCGGTGTCGCGATGGCACAGCTCAATGCCGCCAATGAGGTGGCGGTGGCTGCCTTTCTGGACGGGCAACTGGGCTTTACCGGAATTCCCGAGCTGATCGAAAACGTACTGGCGCGTGCGACGGGTGCTGAACCCACGTCTCTGGATGTGGTCAAACAGGCGGACCAGCAGGCGCGCGAACTGGCACAGGAGCTCCTGGCAGATGTTTAGTGTTCAAGAATCGGTAGTGAGGCGGTAGACGAGACGTGGACCTGATTTACACACTGGCTGTGACGGCATTTACCCTGGCGATACTCATTGCCATTCATGAGTACGGGCATTTCTGGGTGGCACGGCGCTGCGGCGTGAAGGTGCTGCGGTTCTCCATTGGCTTTGGTACCCCACTGCTGCGCTGGCGCGACAAACTGGATACCGAGTATGTCATTGCCGCCATCCCACTGGGCGGCTACGTCAAAATGCTCGATGAGCGCGAGGGCGAGGTAGCACCCGGCGAGGAGGCATTCGCCTTCAACCGCAAGCCGGTGCTGCAGCGCATGGCGGTGGTCTCCGCGGGCCCCATTGCCAACCTGCTGTTGGCCGTAGTCGCCTACTGGTTTGTATTCTTGGCCGGAGAAAGCGGCGTGGCACCGATTATCGGCGAGGTGGCCGAGGGCTCCGTGGCCGAGGTGGCGGGCCTTGAGCCAGGGCAGGAGATCGTTGCCATCGACGGCCGGCAGACGCCCACCTGGCAGGCGGTCAACTTCCGCCTGCTGGACCGCATCGGTGATACTGGCTCCATCAGCTTTTCGGTGCGCTACCCCAATTCAGATATGACCTTCCTGTCCGAGGGCAACCTGCAGTCCTGGCTGAGCGGTGTTGAAGAACCCAACCTGCTGCAGGGACTGGGTATCAGTATTTTTCGCCCGCCGGTCTCCAGGACCCTGGCCCAGGTGGTCGCCGATACACCGGCCGCCAGGGCTGGATTGCAGGTCGGTGACCAGCTGCGCAGTGCTGACGGCGTTGATCTGCCGGACTGGGATGCGGTGGTCGACCATGTGCGGGCACGGCCGGACACCCCTATTGAGCTTGGGTTTCTGCGCGATGGTGAGTTGCAGACCACGCGCCTGGTACCGGACAGTGTGAGCCTCGCCAACGGCGAGACCGTGGGCCAGATTGGCGTGGCGCCGCATTCCGAGCCCTGGCCGGAAGACATGATTCGCGAGTTCCATTACGGGCCCATTGCCGCCCTGGGCCTGGCGGCCCAGCGCACCGGTGAGCTGGTCATGTTCACGCTCAATTCCATCAAGAAAATGCTGACGGGACTTATTTCCCACAAAAACTTGAGCGGTCCCATCACCATTGCTAAAGTGGCGACCGCCTCGGCAGAGTCGGGCCTGGAGTCATTTGTGGCCTTCCTCGCACTGCTGAGCGTGAGCCTCGGGGTTTTGAACCTGCTGCCCATCCCGGTGCTGGATGGGGGCCACCTGATGTATTACACAATTGAGCTGCTGGTAGGTAGGCCGGTGCCTGAAAAGGTACAGATGCTGGGCTACCAGGCGGGGCTATTTATCATTGTCGGGGTGATGATACTGGCGCTCTATAATGATTTTGGCCGCCTGTGAAGGCGCGCGAGCAAGCCCGGTGGTGGGCTGGAGCGGACCGCGGTAAACCACGCGTTCGCCACAAAAACGATAAACAGGGAATGACGAGCCGGCATCAACGGACGCGAGCAGGCGTCCGCGGGGTTGAAGCCAGACAAGCATAATGCATTGCATCCGTAACACACTCACGCTGTGTTTGCTGACGGGACTGTTTCTGTCAGTCACGCTGGCAACACAGGTCCGGGCCCAGGGAGCGCCGGCTGCCGGCGCGCCGGTGGCTGCGTCACCCTTCGTCATTGCTGACATTCGGGTTGAAGGCCTGCAGCGTATTTCTGCCGGTTCGGTGTTCTCGGCCATGCCTATCGGTGTGGGAGACACAGCGA
Organism: Cellvibrionales bacterium; assembly: GCA_043513815.1. Classification (GTDB taxonomy): domain Bacteria; phylum Pseudomonadota; class Gammaproteobacteria; order Pseudomonadales; family Halieaceae; genus JANQIO01. The sequence goes on from CP121313.1 coordinate 1,103,593, forward strand.
CCGAAGGCTCTATTCGTGCCTCGGCGCGGGCCCTGTTCGGCACCGGTAATTTCGATGACATCCAGATTGGTCGCGACGGCAACGTGTTGGTGATCATCGTCGCCGAACGTCCCAGTATTTCCGAGATCATCATCTCCGGTAACAAGGCCATCGAGACCGAAGACCTGCTCAGCGGGCTCAAGGGCGCAGGTCTTGCCGAGGGCGGCGTCTTCCGGCGCTCGACTCTGGAAGGCATGCAGATGGAACTGTCGCGTCAGTATGTGCAGCAGGGCCGCTATGATGCCGGTATTGAGACCGAGGTGATCCCCGAGCCCCGCAACCGGGTGTCCATCAACATCGATGTGAACGAGGGCACAGTCTCGAAGATCAAGCACATCAATATTGTCGGCAACCAGGTGTTCGACGACGACGAGCTTATCGACCTGTTCGAGCTGCAGGCGACCAACCTGTTGTCTTTCATCACCAGCGATGACAAGTATTCGCGCGAGCGCCTCAGCGGTGACCTTGAAACACTCACGTCCTACTACATGGACCGGGGCTACTTGCAGTTCAGTATTGATTCTACCCAGGTGGCGGTCAGCCCGGAAAAAGACGCGGTTTATATCACTGCCAACCTGTCCGAGGGCGATGTCTACACGGTTACGACGGTAGACCTGTCCGGTGACCTGGTATTGCCGGAAGAGGATCTGCGCCGTTTTCTGCTGGTGCGCGAAGGCCAGACCTACTCGCAGCAGCTGGTGACCAGCACTGAGGAGTACCTGACCCAGCGCCTCGGCAACGAGGGTTACAACTTCGCCAAGGTGACCGGTATTCCCGAGATCAGCGAGGACGACAACACCGTGTCCATGAAATTCTTCGTGGACCCGGGCAAGCGCACCTATGTGCGCCGTATCAGCTTCAGCGGTAACACCAAGACTGTGGATGAGGTGCTGCGACGCGAGATGCGGCAGATGGAGGGTGCGCCTGCCTCAGCCTCGGCGATTGAAGCCTCGCGCATCCGCCTGCAGCGGCTGGGCTATTTTGCCTCTGCCACCGTCGAGACTCCGGGAGTACCGGGACATGACGACCTGATCGATGTTGAGTTTGCCGTGGAAGAGCAGTCTTCCGGCTCCGTTGGTGCCAGCTTTGGCTACGCTCAGGACGCCGGCTTGATTCTGGGCCTCAATCTGCAGCAGGACAATTTCCTGGGCACCGGCAAGCGCGTGGGTATTTCGGCCAATTCCAGTCGCTTCCAGGACTTTTATAACTTCAGTTACACCAACCCCTACTTTACCGAGGACGGTGTCAGTCGCGGCTTCAACGTCTTCTACCGGGCCACCGACCTGGATGAGATCAACGTCGCGCGTTACTCCACCAACACCTACGGGGGTGCTGTTAATTTTGGCTACCCGATTCGTGAGACCGAGCGCCTGGGCTTCAGCATCGGTGTCAACAATACCGAGATTACCGTCGGCCGCTTCGCGGTACAGGAAATTCAGGCCAGCCCGCGATTGATCGGTGGAGTAGATTTCTTCTTCGACAGCACATTTGACGACTTTACCGGCCGCTATAGCGCTCCGGAAGTTCTGGTTCCACTGGACCAGATTCCGCCGGACTATCTGGTGCAGGACCTGGAGCCCGGGTTTATCGACATCAACGGCACCGAATACCTCAACTGGACCATTACCTCCAGCTGGAGCCAGTCGACCCTCAACCGGGGTCGCTTCGCCACCCGCGGCATGGCCAATTCGGTTTCCCTGGAAGTCGCCATGCCCGGCAGTGACCTCGAGTTCTACAAGCTCAGCTACCGCGGCGAACTGTACTTCCCGGTGACCAACAGCTGGACACTGAAGTTCCGCACCGAACTGGGTTACGGCGACGGCTATGGAGATACCAGTGAGCTGCCCTTCTACCAGCACTTCTTCTCCGGTGGCTTCGGTTCCGTGCGTGGCTATGAGCCCAATACCCTGGGCCCGCAAAGTACACCTGCGGTCGAATACATCATCGACCAGCCGGTTACCGAGATTGATGAGAACGGGAACCCGATTGAAGTGGGTGGACCCGACAGGGACCAGTTCGGTTTCGAGGCTCGCAACAATGCACTGGCGCAGCAGCAGAACACCAATCGCCGTGACCCCTTTGGCGGCAATGTTCTGATTGAGGGCGGAGTTGAGTTAATATTCCCGTTACCGTTCGTCAAGGACCAGCGGCAGATTCGCTCCGCGTTCTTTATTGACGCCGGCAACGTGTTCAGCACCAACTGCCGTCCCTCGCAGCGGCAGTGCTTCGATATAGACGCTAATGAATTGCGGTACTCGGTGGGGATAGGCGCGACCTGGATAACCGGCTTCGGGCCGATTACCTTCAGCATCGCACAACCCCTTAACGCCGGTGATTTTGACCAGGAAGAGGTGTTCCAGTTTACCCTCGGTCAGGGCTTTTGATTTTGTTTGATAATGGAGAAAACCGTGTCCAAGACGCTTAAGATTCTATGTGCCAGCCTGTGCCTGGCGATGATTCCCTCTCTGGCGGCGGCCCAGGGCCGCATCGCTGTGGTCGACCTGGAGCAGGCTATCCTGCAGACTGATGAGGCGCAGCAGCGCCTGAACGGGCTGCGTGAGACCGAAGACTACAAGGCCGACAAGGAAGAGCTGGACCAGCTTCAGCAGGAGCGCGAAGAGCTGATCAAGGAAGTACAGAATGACCTGGCGGTCATGAGTGCCGAGCAGCAGCAGGCAGCTCGCAAGCGCCTGGCCAACAAGAATGCCGACCTCGAGCACGTGCTGCGCAAGCTGCAGCAGGCCGAACAGCAACTGGGCCAGGAATTGCTGCAGGAAATGACGCCGAAGGTGCAGGCTGTGCTGCGTGACCTGATTGCCAGCGAGGGCATCGGCTTGCTGATCCAACGTACCGCCGTAATCCATGCGGACAACGGATTCAGCATCACTGCCAAGGTAACCGACAAGCTCAACCAGCAGGCAGTGGCAGAGTAACAGGGAACCAGCCACCGCTGCGGGATCGCGGCGGCTGGACACGCTTGGGAAAGGAGGCGCTGTCGTGGCCGAAATGATGATCGAGGAAATTCGGGAGTATCTCCCGCACCGTTATCCGTTCCTGCTGGTAGATCGCGTGGTGGAACTGAACCTCGGCGAGTCCATCGTCGCCTACAAAAACATCACGGTGAACGAGGAGCTCTTCCAGGGCCACTTTCCCGACAAGCCGCTGTTTCCCGGCATGCTGACCCTGGAGGCCATGGCCCAGACGGCCGGCATACTGGGCTTCAAGAGCATGGACAAGAAGCCTGAAGACGGCTCCATGTACATGTTTGTAGGTGCAGACAACGTGCGCTTCAAGCGCCAGGTGGTACCCGGCGATCAGCTGATGCTGAGGGCCCAGGTGAAATCCGTACGGCGCGGCATCTGGAAATTTGAAGTCAGCTCGGATGTTGACGGACAGCTCTGTTCTTCGGCAACCATCCTTTGCGCTGATCGTTAACACCGAACTGCCCGACCAACGTCGTCAGCGACCGCTCTTTTTGAAGGACGCTTGCGCACACAGAATGAGCGGTGCTCCCAGTTGAGCACCATCGCTTCGACCGGTTGATGCGCTGAAGCCGCAGCCCACATAGTCCTGAGCCCTTTCCCATGCGTGCCTGGCCCATGCGCGGGGGAGCAGCGCACGCTACTCACGTCCTACCTGCCAGGTGAATTCAAGGGTATGCAAAGGCTGGCGTTATCGAAACCTGTTGCAAGTGCTAGTGACAGTTCCCTCTTTTTGCTCGCGTCGGACTCGGTCGCGGGGAGCGCGCACATTTTTCTCATCGTCCCCGTCGATTGTTTGTCGACTGGATAACGGTTTTTTCACTTGGTGCAGGGTTCTGCTTTTCCCGAATTTGGGGCCGCGGTATGCTGCTGCAAACAGCAGGACATCGCAGTACGGTGTTCGACAAGGGGATGTTTACCGCCATTGGACGCGGATCTTTTCAGCAGTAGCTATCCAGCCGAGGGCCTGGTCGGAGTCGACGAGGTTGGGCGTGGCCCGCTGGCCGGCGACGTAGTGGCGGCGGCCGTGATCCTCGATCCCGCGCGGCCGGTACCCGGACTGGATGATTCAAAAAAGCTGACCGCCGCCCGGCGTGAGCAGCTGGCAGTGGACATTCGCGAGACCGCGCTGGCCTGGGCGGTTGGCCGCGCCAGTGTGGCGGAAATCGATGAGATCAACATCCTCCAGGCCAGCTTGCTGGCCATGCACCGCGCGGTGCAGGGCCTGGCGGTAGAACCCGCCTACGTGCTGGTGGATGGCAACCGGCTGCCGCGCTGGCCCTATGCCTCGGAGCCGGTGATCGGCGGCGACGCCAGCGTGCCTGCCATCGCCGCGGCCTCCATACTGGCCAAGGTGCAACGGGATGCCGAGCTGGTGGCACTGGATGCCACCTATCCGGGCTACGGCCTGGCCCGGCATAAGGGCTACCCTACACGTCAACACCTGGACGCACTGCAGAGCCTGGGCGTAACACCGATACACCGGCGCAGCTTTGGTCCCGTACGCGACCTGCTCGCTTCACTGGAGGCCAGTCAGTAGCATGCCAGGATTCGTTCACCTGCGGGTGCATACCGAGTTTTCCCTGATCGACAGTCTGGTGCGCATCAAGCCGCTGGTGGAACGAGTGGCCGAACTGGGCATGCCCGCGGTGGCGGTCACTGACCAGTGCAATTTTTACGGCCTGGTGAAGTTCTACAAGGCCGCAGTGGCCAGCGGCGTAAAACCGCTATTCGGCGCCGACCTGCTGGTGCGGGAGGGCGATGAGGCGCCCACGCTGATCAGCCTGCTGGCCGCCGACAATACCGGCTACCGCAATCTTACCCGGCTAATTTCCAGGGCCTACCTGGAGGGGCAGCACCTGGGGATTCCCCAGGTCGAGCGCGCCTGGCTGGCCGAGGCCAGTGACGGCCTGATTGCCCTCTCGGCTGGGCGCCAGGGCGATGTCGGCCACGCGCTGGTGGCTGGGCGTCGCGAGCAGGCTGCGGAGCAGCTGGCTTTCTGGATGAACCTCTACCCGGATCGCTTTTACCTGGAGCTGCAGCGCACCGGGCGCGACAACGAGGATGCCTACCTGCACGCCACGGTGGAGCTGGCCGCAGCCAGCGGTTGCCCGGTAGTGGCGACCAACGATGTGCGCTTCCTGGCAGCGGATGAGTTCGAGGCCCACGAGGTGCGGGTCTGCATTCACGAAGGGCGTACCCTCGACGATCCCCGGCGTTCGCGCAATTACTCCGAGCAGCAATACCTGAGAAGCCCCGAGGAAATGCAGGAGCTGTTCAGCGATATCCCCGAGGCTCTTGAAAATACCGTGGAAATCGCCCGCCGCTGCAACGTCACTCTGGAGCTGGGCAAGGCTTTCCTGCCTGACTATCCGGTGCCGGCAGGGCTGACCATGGAAGAGTACTTCCGCCAGCTTTCCCACGAGGGGCTGGACGCGCGGCTGGAAGCCCTGTTTGACACCGCAGCGGCGGATTTTTCCGAGCGCCAGACGCTGTACCGCCAACGCCTGGATTTCGAGCTCAACGTGATCAACCAGATGGGCTTCCCGGGCTATTTCCTGATCGTGATGGACTTCATTCGCTGGTCCAAGCAGCAGGGGATACCGGTGGGACCCGGCCGCGGTTCCGGCGCCGGCTCGCTGGTAGCCTATGCGCTGGAAATCACTGACCTCGACCCCCTGGCCTACGACCTGCTGTTCGAGCGCTTCCTCAATCCGGAGCGGGTGTCCATGCCCGATTTCGACGTCGACTTCTGCATGGAGCGCCGCGACCAGGTCATCAAGTACGTGTCTGACACCTACGGCGGTGACGCGGTCTCGCAGATCATCACCTTCGGCACCATGGCCGCCAAGGCGGTGGTGCGCGATGTGGCGCGGGTCCAGGGCAAGAGCTACGGCCTGGCGGACAAATTGTCCAAGCTTATTCCCTTCGAAGTGGGCATGACCCTGGAGAAGGCCTGCGAGCAGGAAGAGGTGTTGCGAGATTTCCTGCGCGACGACGCCGACGCCCAGGAAATCTGGGATATGGCGCTGCAACTTGAGGGCCTGACCCGTAATGTCGGCAAGCACGCCGGTGGCGTGGTGATCGCGCCCTCGGAGCTGACCGAATTTTCGCCGCTGTTCTGTGACGATACCGGCGGCAGCCTGGTGACCCAGTACGACAAGAACGACGTAACGTGGGCCTGCTGAAGATGGACTTCCTGGGCCTGCGCACGCTCTCGATCATCGACTGGGCGGTGGAAATCATTGACCGCCAGCGCCAGGCCATGGGTGAGGTTCCGCTGGAACTGTCGTCCATCCCGCTGGATGACGCAGACACCTTCTCGCTGTTGCAGAGCGCAAAGACCACCGCCGTCTTCCAGCTTGAATCTCGCGGCATGAAGGACCTGATCGACCGCCTGAAGCCCGATTGCTTCGAGGACATTATCGCGCTGGTAGCCCTGTTCCGTCCCGGGCCACTGCAGTCGGGCATGGTCGATAACTTCATCAACCGCAAGCATGGCCGGGAAGCGATCTCCTACCCGGACATCAAGTACCAGCATGAGTGGTTAAAGCCGATCCTGGAGCCGACCTACGGCATCATCCTCTACCAGGAGCAGGTGATGCAGATTGCCCAGGAACTGGCCGGATATACCCTCGGCGGCGCCGACCTGTTGCGCCGGGCGATGGGCAAGAAAAAGCCCGAAGAAATGGCCAAGCAGCGCGCCGTCTTCCAGGAGGGCGCTGCCCGCAAGGGCGTTGATCCGGACCTGGCCATGAAGATTTTCGATCTGGTGGAGAAGTTTGCCGGCTACGGCTTCAACAAGTCCCACTCCGCGGCCTATGCCCTGGTGTCCTACCAGACCGCCTGGCTCAAGGCCCACTACCCGGCCCAGTTCATGGCAGCGGTGATGAGCTCGGAACTGCAGAACACGGACAAGATTGTGACCTTTGTCGACGAGTGCCATGCCATGGGCCTGCCGCCCCGGCACCCGGACGTCAACGTCGGTGACTATATGTTCACGGTGAACGACGAGGGCGAGATCATCTACGGCCTGGGTGCTATCAAGGGCCTTGGTGAAGGCCCGATCGGCAGCATCATGGAAGCACGTCAGGAGGGCGGGCCTTACACCGATCTGTTTGATTTCTGCGCCCGCACCGACCCCAGGCGCGTCAATCGCCGCGCCGTGGAAGCGCTGATCCGCTCCGGCGCCTTCGACTCCCTGGGCGAGGATCGGGCGGTGCTGTGGGCAGCCCTCGACGACGCCTTGCAGGCCGCCCAGCAGAATGCCGCCAACGCCAGTGCAGGCATGGACGACATGTTCGGCGGCCCGGTGGCCGACGTGACCGATGGCGATGTCTATGCCAACTACCGGCGTGCCAAACCCTGGTCGGCAAAGGTGACACTGGCCGGTGAGAAGGAGACCCTGGGGCTGTGGATTACCGGCCACCCCTTCGACGAGTACGAGGCCGAGCTGCGCAAGATCGCACCTACCCGCATCGCCGAGCTGCGGCCTGACGGTTCCCGTAACCAGGTGGTCACCGGACTGGTGGTGGCCATGCGAACCATGAAAACCAGACGCGGCGACACCATGGCGGTGCTGAGCATTGACGACCGCAGTGCACGCATGGAGGTTACCCTGTTCGGCGAGGCCTATAGCGAATACCGCGAGCAGCTACAGAAAGACGCGATCCTGATACTCGAAGGTCCTGTCGCCAACGACGACTACAGCGGCGCACTGGGGATGCGTGCCAACAGCGTGCGCAGTCTCGAACAGGCGCGCCAGGCGGCACGCGCCGAGCTGACCATCGAAGTTACCGCAGAGCGGGTGGACGAAGCCTTCGCGGATCGCATTCACCAACTCCTGGAGCACGCCGCCGACGGCCAGTGCCCGGTGGCCTTCTGGTATTGCCAGCCCGACAACCGCGCTCGCCTGCCACTGGGCGAACGCTGGCGCGTCAGTCCCACCGACGACCTCATTCAGCAACTCCAGGACTGCTGCGGGCCGGGCAAGGTCACCCTCAGCTACCCCGGCTGATCAACCACCCGCGCAGGAATATCCTGTCCTGCAAGTCTCAGTTAATGATCCTTCAGCTTCGAAGCCGCGCGGGAAGACCCCTAAGGCTTCGCGCATGCGGGCACGCAGAAGCGTCATGTTCTTAATGGAGAGGCGCCTCGGGTATCGCCCATGCTGCCCATTTGATCAACAGGTCTAATCAAACCAAGCCCACCGGCTGCCTTGATTGAGGCGCATCAAGAAACGGTCACTCATCGCTAGTTGAGACCGGCCTCGCCGCCTATTCTGGTCTTTATGTCTGAAACGACCTACAAGGCAGTCCCTACTGCGGGCAAGCCCATCGCACTTGGTCCGGATCGCGCACCCGCCTGGTTGGATTTGTTGCAGGGGGTCAGCGGTGGCGTGCTGGTGTTGTTCATGTGGGTACACATGTTCCTGGTGTCCAGCATTCTGTTGGGCAAGGACGCCATGTATAACGTGACCCGGATGCTTGAAGGGGAGTTCCTGTTCGGGCGGCCTTATCCCGCCCTGGTGAGCGCCGTGGCCATCACTGTGCTGCTCATCTTCCTGGTGCATGCGCTGGTGGCTATCTGGAAATTGCCGGGCAGTTACCGGCAGTACCGCCTTTTTTGGCGGCACAGTCGCGGGTTGCGGCATGCCGATACCAGCCTGTGGCTGGTCCAGGTGGTGACTGGACTGGTGCTCATGTTCACCGCCACCATCCATCTCTACGAAATGATCATGCATCCCTCAATGATCGGTCCCCATGCTTCCTCCGCCCGGGTCTATGGCGGCACCTGGCTGCTGGACCTGGTGCTGATGTTTGCCGTGGAGCTGCATGCCGGTGTCGGCATTTACCGGCTGATTATCAAGTGGGACCTGTTCGGACTGACCCGGCGTCGGGTGGCGCTACGCCGGGTGGTGACGGGCATTGTGCTGTTTTACCTGGTGCTGGGCACAGCCACTTTCAGTGCCTATCTCAAGATCGGTGCCGAGCCGGCGGTGCAGGCTGGGGAGCGCTACATACCCAGCTGGCAGCGGGAGGGCAAATGATGGATATCATCCACACCGATGTGCTGGTGATCGGCGGTGGGCTTGCCGGCCTGCGGGTGGCGATTGGCGCCCGGCGTCGGGGTCATGAGGCTATTGTCCTGAGCCTGGTGCCACCCAAGCGCTCGCACTCGGCGGCGGCCCAGGGCGGCATGCAGGCGAGCCTTGCCAACAGTCTCAAGGCGCGCGGCGACAACGAGGACGTGCACTTTGCCGACACGGTGCGCGGCAGCGACTGGGGCGCCGACCAGGATGTGGTCAGGATGTTTGTGCATACCGCGCCCAAGGCGGTTCGTGAACTGGCGGCCTGGGGTGTGCCCTGGAACCGGGTGCGGCGCGGCGCCCACCGGGCCATCATCAACGGCAACGCCGAGACCCTGGTGGAATCAGACACCGCTCACGGGATGATCGATGCCCGCGATTTTGGCGGTACCCACAAGTGGCGCACCTGCTACGTGGCTGACGGTACCGGCCACTCGATGCTTTACGCCATGAGCGACCAGGCTATCGCCCGCGACATTCCCGTGCACGAGCGCTGTGAGGCCCTGGCGCTGATTCATGACGACGGCCGCTGTCACGGCGCGATAGTGCGCGACCTGGTGACCGGCCGGCTGCGCGCCTATCTGGCCCGCGCCACCTGTATCGCCAGCGGCGGCTTCGGGCGCATCTACCGGGTCTCGACCAACGCAGTCATCAACGAGGGCATCGGTGCGGCCATTGCGCTGGAAACCGGCGCCACACCGCTGGGCAATATGGAGGCGGTGCAATTTCACCCCACCGGAATCTTCCCCGCCGGCATCCTTGTCACCGAGGGCTGTCGTGGCGACGGCGGCCTGCTGCTGGACGGCAGCGAACACCGCTTTATGCCCGACTATGAGCCCGAGAAACGCGAACTCGCCTCCCGCGACGTGGTTTCGCGCCGCATGGAGCAGCATATTGCCGAAGGCAAGGGCGCGCGCACCCGCTTTGGGGAACACCTGTGGCTGGATATCCGCCTGCTGGGTCGCGAGCATATCGACAGCCGCCTGCGCGAGGTGAAAGAAATCTGTCGGTATTTTCTCGGTGTCGACCCCGCCAACGAACTGATCCCGGTGCGCCCCGCCCAGCACTATTCCATGGGCGGCATTCGCACGGACTACCGGGGGGAGAGTACAGGGCTGAAGGGCCTGTTCGCAGCGGGTGAGGCGGCCTGCTGGGATATGCACGGCTTCAACCGGCTGGGCGGGAACTCGGTGGCGGAGACCGTGGTGGCCGGCATGCTGGTGGGTGAATATATCGCCGACTGGTGCGACAGTCCGGATAGTGACCACGCGCCATCAACGGCTCTGGTGCGTGGGCACGGCGACCGGGTGGCCGGGCGACTGAAGACGATTGTCAGCGGCAACGGCAGTGAGAACCCCTTCGACATTCTGCGAGCCATGCAGAAGACCATGACCGACAAGGTGGGCATATTCCGCAGTGGTGAGCGCCTCGAAGAGGCGGTCAGCAGCTTGCGTGCCCTGCTTGTGCGCTGTGACCAGATCGGCCTGCGCACCCAGGTGCGCGGCGCCAATCCGGAGCTGGCTGCGGCCTATCGGGTAGAGAAGATGCTCAAGCTGGCCCTGTGTGTCGCCGGTGGTGCCCTGGCTCGCACCGAGAGTCGCGGCGCCCATTTCCGCGAGGACTATCCGCGCCGTGATGACGCCCAATGGCTCTCCCGTACGCTGGCCTGGTGGCCCGCTGCTGGGGCCGATGGCCCGCGTCTCGAATACGAGAGTCTGGACGTGATGCGCATGGAGCTACCTCCCGGCTGGCGTGGTTACGGTACCAAGGATCACATCGAGCACCCGGATACCGCGCGCCGCGAAGCGGAGGTGGCCGACGTCGACCGGCAGTCCGACAACCGCTTTGCCCGACAGCGTGCCCTGTTGCCTTTCGAGGCTTTGCTTCCGGATCGTTTCCAGCAACGCAACCAGCGCCTGCCTGACGACGACCCCGAACGGGAGGGGACCGTGTGAACAAGATTATCGCCAGCGATCGGCGCCAGCTCGAATTCAGGGTGCTGCGCTATAACCCGCAGGATGCCGATGCCACTCCGGCCTTCCAGAGCTACCATCTGGAAGAAGCCGATGCCATGACCCTGTTCATTGCCCTCAACGAGATTCGCGAGCAGCAGGACCCCAGTCTGCAGTTCGACTTTGTGTGCAGGGCGGGCATCTGCGGAAGCTGCGGCATGCTGATTAACGGCAAGCCCGGGCTGGCCTGCCGCACGCTCACCGCCGACCTGCCGGCCGTTATTACGCTGGCGCCGCTGCCGGTTTTTGAGTTGATCGCGGACCTGTCGGTGAATACCGGCAAATGGATGCGTGCCATGAGCGAAAGGCTACAGACCTGGCTGCACACGGAAAACACGGAGCCGGACATCGACGCCCTGGAGGCGGCTATGGACCCGGATCTCGCCGAAGAGATTTACGAACTGGAGCGTTGCATTGAATGCGGCTGCTGTATCGCCGCCTGCGGCACTATTCAGATGCGCGAGGACTTTGTCGGCGCCGTGGGCCTCAACAAGCTGGCGCGACTGCGCCTGGACCCCCGCGATACTCGCACTGACGCCGACTTCTACGAACTGGTCGGCGACGAGAACGGTGTGTTCGGTTGCATGAGCCTGCTCGGTTGCGAAGACAGCTGCCCCAAGGACCTCCCCCTGGGCACCCAGATCGCCTGGCTACGCCGACGGATGGTCGCCAGCGCTCTGTAGATCCAGTGTCTATGCAGCTGCTGTGATAGTGACCGGCTTCGTAGGTCGGGCGTGAACTGGGGGGCACACCTCCCCGGACACGCTAAAAGCGAGACAGGGATGTCATGCTGTTAGCGTGTCCGGGGGAGGGGGCAGGCCCAGTTCGCGACCGACCTACGGAGCAAACCCAATTCGAGCCATTGCCGAGTGCGACAGGTCTGTAATGCTTTTAGCGGCTCAGGGAGCCCCGCTCAGGGAGCCCCGCTCAGGGAGGCCCGCTCAGGGAGGCCCGCTCAGGGAGGCCCGCTCAGGGAGGCCCGCTCAGGGAGGTCCGCTCAGGGAGGCCCGCTCAGGGAGGCCCGCTCAGGGAGGCCCGCTAAGGGAGCCCCGCTCAGGGGAGACCTCCACCCAGTGCGCGTCCGACCTGCGAAGCACACTTCAGGAAGATCAGGCAGCTCTGCTTTCGATAAGGGGGTGGCGTAGAGGGGGTCTGTCCCCATGCCCGCTGGCTCGTGTACACTTGCCGACTTGACTGTCAAAAGGCATCCGCGCGCCCGATGAATCCGAATTTTCTGGATTTCGAACAGCCCATTGCTGAACTCGAGGTAAAAATCGAGGAACTGCAGCTAGTCGGTTCTGACAACGATATCAATATCGCTGACGAAATCGCCAAGTTGCGGGAGAAGAGCACCCGGCTGACCGAGAAAATCTACGCTGGTCTCAGTTCCTGGGATATCGTCAAGGTGGCGCGTCATCCCCAGCGTCCTTACTCCATGGATTACCTGCCCCGGGTATTCACCGAATTCGACGAGTTGCACGGTGATCGGCACTTCGCTGACGACAAGGCCATTGTCGGTGGCATTGCGCGTCTGGAGGGCAAGCCCGTCATGGTCATCGGCCAGGAAAAGGGCCGCAATGTGCAGGACAAGGTCGCGCGCAATTTCGGCATGCCCAAGCCGGAGGGCTATCGCAAGGCCCTGCGGCTGATGGAGCTGGCCGAGCGCTACAGCCTGCCGGTAATTACCCTGATCGACACACCGGGGGCCTATCCGGGTATTGATTCCGAGGAGCGTGGCATCTCGGAGGCCATTGCCCAGAACCTCGCCGTCATGTCCCGGCTGAGCACGCCCATTGTCTCTATAGTGATTGGCGAGGGCAGCTCCGGCGGCGCGCTGGGTATCGGTGTCGGCGACCACCTTGCCATGCTGCAGTACTCCACCTACTTCGTCATTTCCCCCGAGGGCTGTGCCAATATCATCTGGAAGACCTCGGAAAAAGCCCCGGACGCCGCCCAGGCCATGGGTGTGACCTCCAGTATCCTGCAGGATCTGGGCATTGTGGATGCGACCATCGAGGAGCCGCTGGGTGGCGCCCACCGCGATATCGAGCTGATGGCCTCCCGTATCCAGACTCACCTGGTACAGGAAATCGACCGCCTGCAGGCGATACCTGTCGACGAGATGCTGGAAGCCCGCTACCAGCGCCTGCTCTCCTACGGCAACTGAGCCTTCCGGGTCCGGTGACCCTCACTGCTGATTCCCTGCGTGCCACACTGCAACCCTGGTGTGGCGCCCCGCGCTGGTGGCTTGGCCTCAGCGGCGGCCTGGACTCCTGCCTGCTGCTGAGCCTGCTGGCGGAACTGCGCCAGACCGACGCCGGAGCGCTGCCTTGCCTGACGGCCGTGCATATCGATCACCAGCTGCACCCCGATTCGCCGCATTGGGCCGCGCATTGCGCGACGCTCTGTGAATCCCTGGGTGTGCCGCTGGAAACCATTGCTGTTGCCGTTGAATCGAGCGCTGACGGTCCCGAGGCAGCAGCGCGGGAGGCGCGCTACCGGGCTTTCGAGTCGCGACTAGGCGCAGGTGATGTGCTGATGCTGGCCCATCACTGTGACGATCAGGTGGAAACTTTTTTTCTGCGACTGATGCGCGGCGCCGGCACCCGCGGGCTGTCGGGTATGCCGGCGGTGCGTGCCCTGGGGCAGGGAATGTTGCTGCGGCCGCTGCTGGACTACCCGCGTGCCGAGCTGGAGCAGTGCGCCCGCGAGCGCGGCCTGCAATGGGTCGAAGATCCCTCCAACCAACAGCTGGACGCCGATCGTAATTTCCTGCGCCAGGCCCTGCTGCCGCAGCTGGCCGGCCGTTGGCCTGGCTATCGGCACAGCGTGATCGCCAGTATGGAGGCCCTCGCCGATGCGGAACAGGTGGTCAACGAACGCGACCAGGTCCGACTGTCGGCCGCCACTGGCAGCGCTTACGGAGAACGTTGTCTGGATATCACCGCGCTCGCTGCAGAGTACCCGAGCGAGCAGGCGCGCCTGCTGCGCCGCTGGCTCGAGTCCGAAGGCGTAGAGCCGCCAACGCGGGCCCAGCTGCTGGAATTCAGCCGCCAGCTTGCGGAAGCCTCGGAGCAGAGCCAGCCGGCGCTGGAACTGGGTGCAGTCACCCTGCGCCGTTATCGGCAGCAGGTCTTCCTGGTGCCCGACAGCCAGGCCCAGCCGGCAGCGGCCGAGCTAAAGCCCGGCCAGCCCCTCCAGTTACCCGGTAGCGGCTGTCTGCGGGTAGAAGCCGCTGACAGCGGGCTGCGGTTGCCTTCATCGGGAGGCTGGCAGCTGCGCTGGCGCAGCGGCGGCGAGCGTTGCCAGCCCTGTGGCCGCGCTCACAGCCAGGCCCTCAAGCAGCTTTTGCAGGAGTGTGGGGTGCCGCCCTGGGTTCGGGAACGCCTGCCGCTGCTGTACGACGGCGATGGCCTGGCGGCGGTGGCAGATCTCTGGATTTGTGAGGGTCATCAGGCGGCCGTTGGCGAGCCCGCTTTCCGGGTCTGCTGGCAGCCGTCGGGGAGCGGCGCCGATTGAGCGGTCAGGGCCTTTCTGTTATCCTGACGTCCCATCTTTTGCAGGGCCGTGCAAAGCCGGTCGCGACACTTTTTTCACCCCCCATAAGTGCTGCCGGCAACGCGCCATTGGCCGCTTATTGGGCGATCCGAAAAGAGTATCGCACCAGGGTGAGTCCACAGCACCGGCATCGAAACACGTAACGCAGAGTCAGGCACCTGCCCCCGGTGCAGGGCTTTGCAATGGCATGCCCCGGCATGCAAAGGACTGGAACTAAGATATGACGCGCTTCGTTTTCATCACCGGCGGTGTGGTTTCCTCATTGGGCAAGGGAATCGCTGCTGCCTCCCTCGCTGCGATTCTCGAGGCCCGTGGCCTCAAGGTCACTCTGCTCAAGCTCGATCCCTATCTCAATGTTGATCCCGGCACTATGAGTCCGTTTCAGCACGGCGAGGTATTCGTCACCCATGACGGTGCCGAGACCGATCTCGACCTGGGGCACTATGAGCGCTTCACCCGCTCCACCATGAGCCGCGCCAACAACTTCACTACTGGCAGGGTCTACGACACTGTGCTGCGCAACGAACGCCGCGGCGACTACCTGGGCGCGACCATCCAGGTCATCCCGCACATCACCGACGAGATCAAGCGACGGGTGCTGGAGGGCGGTGGTGATGCCGATATCGCCGTGGTGGAGATCGGCGGCACGGTCGGTGACATCGAGAGCCTGCCTTTCCTGGAAGCGGCTCGCCAGTTGAAGGTCGAACTGGGCGCCGCTCGCGCCATGCTGATGCACCTGACCCTGGTGCCGTACATCGCCGCCGCCGGGGAGATCAAGACCAAGCCCACCCAGCACTCGGTCAAGGAATTGCGCTCCATCGGCTTGCAGCCAGATGTGCTGCTGTGTCGGTGCGAAATTGAAGTGGAAGAAAGCGCCCGTAAAAAGATCGCTCTATTTACCAACGTCGAGGAGCGCGCCGTCATTCCGCTGCTGGACGCCGATAGCATCTACGAGATTCCGTCCATGCTCCACAGCCAGGATCTGGACTCCATCGTGGTCGAGCGCTTCGGGCTGGATTGTCCGGAAGCCGATCTCTCCGAGTGGGACGAGGTACTGCGCGGGGAAATCGAGGCGGACAAGGAAATTACCGTCGCCATGGTCGGCAAGTACATGGAACTGCTGGACGCCTACAAGTCGCTTAATGAGGCACTCAAGCATGCCGGCATCCAGACCCGCTCACGGGTCAACATCCAGCATATCGACTCCGAGCAGATCGAAGAGGAGGGGATCGGCGTCCTCAAGCACGCCGATGCCATCCTGGTGCCGGGGGGCTTCGGTGAGCGCGGGTTCGAAGGCAAGATCATGGCGGCGCAGTACGCCCGCGAGAAGGGTGTGCCCTACCTGGGTATCTGCCTGGGTATGCACGTGGCCATGGTTGAGTACGCCCGCAATGTGGCGGGTCTTGAAGGTGCCCACAGTACGGAAATGCAGCGCGATACCCCGCACCCGATCATCGCCCTGATCACCGAATGGCAGACGGCGGATGGCAAACGTGAGCAGCGCTCCGAGGAATCGGACAAGGGCGGTACCATGCGCCTGGGCGGCCAGCCCTGCCACCTGGTGGAGGGCTCGCGGTCGCGGGAACTCTACGCCCAGGAGACCATTGTGGAGCGCCATCGCCACCGCTACGAGGTCAACAACAACTACGTGCCGGTACTGGAAGAGGCGGGCATGCGCATCGTCGGCTGGTCCGATGACCATTCACTGGTGGAGATGATCGAGATACCTGACCACCCCTGGTTTGTGGCCTGCCAGTTCCACCCGGAGTTCACCTCGCGGCCGCGTGGCGGCCACCCCCTGTTCTCAGGTTTTGTGACCGCTGCCATCAAGCAGCATGAATCGCGCGAGCAGGGCGCATCCAGGTCTGAAGAGGAAGTAGCGTGATCGAGACCGATACGGAGGTAGTGATTGCGGAGCGCATCCGCGTCGCCAACGACCAGCCCTTTGTCCTGTTCGGCGGCATCAATGTGCTGGAATCCCGTGACCTGGCCATGCGCGCCGCCGAGCACTACAAGGCGGTCACCGACAAGCTCGGGATTCCCTATGTGTTCAAGGCGTCCTGGGACAAGGCCAACCGCTCATCCATTCATTCCTACCGAGGCCCGGGCCTGGACGAGGGCATGACCATCATGGCGGAGGTCAAGGCCCAGTTCGATGTGCCGCTGATCACCGACCTGCACGAGCCGGCCCAGGCCCAGCCGGTGGCCGAGGTCTGTGACGTCATCCAGTTGCCGGCCTTCCTGGCGCGGCAGACTGACCTGGTCCAGGCCATGGCAAACACCGGCGCGATTATCAACGTCAAGAAGCCCCAGTTCCTGAGTCCCGGCCAGATGGGCAATATCGTCGAGAAGATCAATGAGTGTGGCAACCGCCGGGTCATCCTCTGCGAGCGCGGTACCCAGTTCGGTTACGACAACCTGGTGGTCGACATGCTCGGCTTCAGCGTCATGAAGCAGGCGGCGGGCAATGCGCCGCTGATCTTCGACGTCACCCATGCCCTGCAGTGCCGCGACCCGCTGGGCGCCGCCTCCGGTGGTCGCCGCGCGCAGGTCGCCGAGCTGGGCCGGGCCGGACTTGCGGTCGGGCTGGCCGGCCTGTTCCTGGAAGCGCACCCCAACCCCGACGAGGCGCTCTGCGACGGCCCCAGCGCGCTGCCGCTGGAACAACTGGAGCCGTTCCTGGCCCAGATGCAGGCGGTCGACCAGATGGTCAAAGCCTTCCCGCCACTGGATATTCAATAAACACCTTTTTTTACGGAGAACACTCATGAGCACTATCGCAGACGTGCGGGGCTATGAAGTCCTCGATTCACGGGGCAACCCTACCGTGCAGGCGGACGTGGTCCTTGAATCCGGCGCTGTGGGCAGCGCCTGCGCACCGTCCGGTGCCTCTACCGGGTCCCGGGAAGCCCTTGAGCTGCGCGACGGCGACGCCGGTCGCTATCTGGGCAAGGGCGTATTGACCGCAGTGGCCAATGTCAACGGCCCGATCCGCGATGTTTTGTTGGGCCACGACGCCCGCGATCAGGCGGGACTGGACGAGGCAATGATTGCCGCCGACGGCACCGACAACAAGGCACAGTTGGGCGCCAATGCCATCCTGGCGGCGTCCCTGGCCGCGGCGCGAGCGGCGGCTGTCGACAAGGGCGTGCCGTTGTACCAGCACATCGCCGAACTCAATGGCACCGACAGCCTGACCATGCCTGTACCTATGATGAACATCATCAACGGTGGCGAGCACGCCGATAACAACGTTGATATTCAGGAATTCATGGTGCAGCCGGTGGGTGCGGAGAGCTTCGCTGAAGCCCTGCGCACCGGCGCCGAGATATTTCACCATCTCAAGAAGGTTCTCTCGGCCCGGGGTCTCAGCACCGCGGTCGGTGACGAAGGCGGCTTCGCCCCGGATCTGCCCTCCAACGAGGCGGCGCTGGAAGTGATCGCCGAGGCGGTGGGCAAGGCCGGCTACACCCTGGGTGACGACGTGACCCTGGCGCTGGACTGCGCGGCCTCCGAATTCTACCGCAACGACCAGTACGACCTGGCCGGCGAGGGCAAGCAATACAACAGCAGTGAATTTGCCGACTACCTGGCCGTGCTGGCTGACAAATACCCCATCATCAGCATTGAAGACGGCATGGACGAGAGCGACTGGGCTGGCTGGAAGGTGCTGACCGACAAGCTCGGCGACCGGGTGCAGCTGGTGGGTGACGACCTGTTTGTCACCAATACAAAGATTCTCAAGCGCGGCATCGACGAAGGGGTGGCCAACTCGATTCTGATCAAGTTCAACCAGATCGGCAGCCGGGGGAGACCGAGGATGCCACCATCGCCGACCTGGCGGTGGCCACCCGGGCCGGCCAGATCAAGACCGGCTCCCTGAGCCGCTCCGAGCGGGTGGCCAAGTACAACCAGCTGCTGCGCATCGAGGCTGAGCTGCAGGGCATGGCGGCCTACCGTGGCCGCGATGAGTTCCGCTCCTGAGGTGTTGACCCAGCGTGAGTGGGCAACCCCGGGCCGCGTGGGAGAGCGGCGCGCGCCATGAAATGGCTGGCCCTGGGCCTCTTGATCCTGCTGCTCGCCGCCCAATATCGGCTGTGGTTTGCCGACGAGGGCAGCCTGGCGGAACTCCACCGCCTGAAACAGGAAATCGAACGCCAGGAACAGCACAACGCCGAGCTGGATGCCCGCAACCGGCAACTGGAGCAGGAAGTCATCGAACTGCAGCAGGGGCTGGAAACCGTAGAGGAGCGGGCGCGCCGCGACCTGGGAATGATTCGCGACGGTGAAACCTACTACCAGTTGGTGGAGGACGCGCCGGAGACCGGCGGGCCCTCGTCCTCCAGGCGCGCCCCACCGGGTGCCGCAGAAGGCTCCGAATTGATAGACAACGGCAACAGGCCCCGGGATGAAAACTAAAACGCGAGTCTGGGGCGTGGTGCCCGCCGCTGGCGTGGGCGCACGGATGGCGGCACAGTTGCCCAAGCAGTACCTGTCGCTGGACGGCACGGCAATCCTGCAACATACCTTGCATGCCCTGCTTGCCCTGCCGGCGCTGGAGCAGGTGATGGTAGCCCTGGCGACCGGTGATGAACACTGGCCAACTCTGGCCGCAGCACAAGACGCAAGAGTGGACACCACGACCGGTGGCGCCCAGCGCGCCGACTCGGTGCTGGCCTGCCTTCTAGCCCTTGAGGGCAGGGCAGGCGCAGAGGACTGGGTGCTGGTGCACGATGCCGCCCGGCCCTGTATCAGCCTGCCCGAGCTGGAATTGCTATTGGCAACACTGGGGGACGATCCGGTAGGCGGCTTGCTGGCCCTGCCGGTGGCCGACACCGTCAAGCGGGCCGATGCCGAGCAGCGCGCGGTGGCCACCCTGGACCGCGAAGGCCTGTGGTTGGCGCAGACGCCACAGATGTTTCGCTACGCTATGCTGCGCTCGGCGCTGCAGGCCGCGCAGGAGCAGGGCCTGGCGATAACCGATGAGGCTTCGGCCATGGAGCACGCCGGCCATGCGCCTCGGCTGGTGCCCGGGGCGGCCACTAATATCAAGATTACCCGCCCGGCCGACCTGGCACTGGCGGGGCATTACCTCGCCATCGTGCGGGGCCAGTCAGCCGAATAACACGGAGAAACGCCATGGTGAGAATAGGACACGGCTTTGATGTACATCGCTTCTGCGAGGGCGACCATGTGATGCTGGGCGGTGTTCCGGTTCCTCACGATCATGGCCTTGAGGCGCACTCCGACGGTGACGTGGCGATACATGCGCTCTGTGACGCCATGCTCGGCGCCCTGGGCCTGGGCGATATCGGTCGCCACTTTCCCGACGACGACCCGGACAATGCCGACATCGACAGTCGCATCCTGCTCAAGTGCGTGTTCGCACTGGCGCAGCAGCAGGGCTTCCGGCTGGGGAATGCCGACCTCACTATCATCGCCCAGGCGCCCAAGCTCGCGCCCCACATCGATACCATGCGCGCCGTGCTGGCGGCTGACCTGGAGGCCGACGTGCAGGCGGTAAACGTCAAGGCCACTACCACCGAAGAGCTTGGCTATATCGGCCGGCGCGAGGGTATTGCCGCCCACGCGGTCGTGGTGCTGTTACCCGGATGACAAGGCACTGGCATTCTGTGATGATGCGTTCAGCTGCAAGGGCGGCATGACGACTACAGGGACTGATGGAACGTGAACGCGACTGACCTGCGCGGCATTGGCATGACCTCCCAGCGCACGCGCGAGCGGCTGGTGCAGCGCCTGCGCGAGCGCGGCATTACCCGCACCGAAGTGCTCGAAGTGATGCGCAGTACGCCCCGCCATATGTTCGTGGACGAGGCCCTGGCGCAGCGCGCCTACGAAGACAGTTCCCTGCCCATTGGCTATTCCCAGACCCTGTCCCAGCCCTGGATTGTGGCGCGCATGACCGAGCTGCTGCTGGCCACGGGTCCGGTGAACCGGGTGCTGGAAATTGGCACCGGCTCGGGCTACCAGACGGCCGTACTGGCCCAATTGGTGGGCCAGGTCTACACCGTAGAACGCATCAAACCGCTGCAGGAAAAAGCCCGCCGTCGCCTGCGCGAATTGCGCCTCAAGAATGTCCAGCTCAAGCACGCCGACGGCGGCGTGGGCTGGGCGTCCGAGGCGCCCTTTGACGGCATTGTCGCCACCGCTGCCCCGGAAACCATACCGCAGGATCTGCTGGACCAATTGGGCCAGGGCGGGCGGCTGATCATTCCGGTGGGTGTGGACACCCAGTACCTCACGGTGGTGACCCGCACGGCGACCGGCCTGGACACCGAGACCTTCGACGAGGTGCGCTTCGTACCCCTGCGGTCCGGGCTGGTGCGTTAGGCGATCGTGGCAGAACACAGCAGGTGCGGCTAGCGTGAAAACGACCGGCATTGTCCTGCGCGGCCTGGCCATGGGCGCTGCGGATATTGTTCCCGGCGTGTCGGGTGGCACCATAGCCTTTATCACCGGCATCTACCCACGTCTGCTGCATGCCCTGCGCAGCTTTGACCTGGCCGCGCTGAAGCTGGTGCTGGGCGGTCAAGTCGGTGCCGCCTGGCGCCACGTGGACGGCAGTTTCCTGGCCTGGCTGCTGACCGGTATCGCGGCCAGTATCCTGACCCTGGCGCGGCTGTTGGGCTGGCTACTGGAACACTATCCGCAGCCCCTGTGGGGCTTTTTCTTCGGGCTTATTCTCGCCTCCGGCGCCATGCTGCTGCGACAGGTGCCGGGCTGGTCGCTGGCCCGGGTGCTGGCGCTGGCGGCGGGCATCGCCATTGCCCTGGCTATTGCGCTGGCGCCCCGGGCCGGCTTCTTGCCCGGTTATCCCGGGGTGTTCCTGGCGGGCTTTATCGCGATTTGCGCGATGATCCTGCCGGGTATTTCCGGCAGTTTCATCCTGCTGCTGCTGGGCATGTATGCCACCACCCTGGATGCCATCCGCAGCTTCGATCTGGTTTATATCGCGGTTTTTGCAGCGGGTGCCGCCTGCGGGCTGATGTGTTTCAGTCGGCTGCTGGACTGGCTGCTGGGTCACTTTCGCGGCGTTACCCTGGCGACCCTGACCGGCTTCCTGTTTGGTTCCCTGGCGGTGGTGTGGCCCTGGAAGCGCACCCTGTCCTTTGTGACTGGTCGCGACGGTGAACCGCGCCCCGCCCAGCAGTGGCCGGTGCTGCCCGGGGATTTTGCCGGTGAGCCCATGCTGCTGCTGTGCCTCGGCCTGGCGGTTGCCGGGCTGGCGCTGGTGCTGGTGGTAGACCTGTACTGGGGTGGGCTTGAGGTCGAGGCGAAATAATATGTCCTGCGCGGCCAGCGGGTATCGGTTTTGCGTATTGCTGCGGCTAACGTGCAGGGCACGGCAGTCAGGCACCGGCTGTCGGCGCCGGCCAGGGCCCGGGCTCTGATTTATGGGCAGGCCCGGGGCTCTCCTGCTGTGCCTGCTACTCGCCGCCTGTGCCGGGGAGCCGACCCGGGCGCCGGTGGAAAACCGCTCCGGCGAGATCAAGACCGTGGCCGCGCCGGAACGCTACACGGTACGACGTGGCGATACCCTGTATTCGATTGCCTGGCGCTATGGCCTGGACTTCCGGGCGTTGGCGCAACTGAACGGTATTGCGCGACCCTACACCATTTTCCCGGGTCAGGTGCTCAAGCTGCGTGGGCAGCCGCTCGCCGTCAAATCCCGCTCCACGAGCGCCCCGGTGGCCGCCACCGCCCCCAAGGCGTCCTCCAGGGCACCATCAGCACCCACCATCGCACCCCCGAAGGCGGCGCCCGCGAGCCCTGTCACGACAGCGTCATCTCCGCGCGTTAAAACTGTCAGCCCCGCGGAGCCAAACCGCAAGGTCGAGGCCTGGCGCTGGCCTACCCGCGGGAGCGTGATAAGAAAGTTTTCCGGGACGGTACACAAGGGCATTGATATTGACGGCAAGGCCGGGGATGCGGTGCTCGCCACCGCGGCGGGCACGGTCGTCTACGCCGGCAGTGGCATTGTCGGCTACGGTCGGCTGCTGATCATCAAGCACAATCAGGATTACCTGAGTGCTTACGGTCACAACCAGCGCCTGCTGGTGAAGGAGGGCGACCGCATCAAGGCGGGCCAGAAAATTGCAGAGAAGGGCAGTAGTGCGACTAACGCCGTGAAGCTGCACTTTGAGATTCGCCGCGACGGTAAGCCGGTGGACCCCCTGAAATTGCTGGCGCGACGCGGCTGACGGGACGAATGGCCGTTTGGGCCGGGTGCAAAACGAGGTTTCAGTTTTCGCCGTTGTAGTCCCCGGGCATTGGGAGTAACCTAATCGACCCGCTGAAGTAAACGCTTAATCACATTTGCCGCGCTGGAGACAGTCGGCAGGTACGGGGCAAGCGACGGTGCGGTGATGACAAGAGGCGAGGCATGGACGTCGAATCCCGATCAACCGGTAGCAAGAAGAATAGTGGGGCCGGCAGCAAAGCTGCCAGGAGCTCGAAAAAAACCGAGAGCAAGGGGAAGACAGCAGCGCGTGGAGGCTCACCTGCAAAGGGGACCACTGCGAAGACTGCTGCTAAGGAGACCAGGGTGACGGTCGGAAAAACCAAGGCAGGGGCCTCGAACTCAACCGGCAGCAAGGCCAGTGGTTCGGGGAAGGCAGCCGGCAAGGCCACGACAAAATCTGTCGGCAAGGCCGCTCGCGGTGGCAATGGCAAGGCCACCAGCAGTACTACTTCATCGAAAGCAAAGATCACTGCCACCGACAGCGCCAAGGCCGCTGCCGAGGCACCCCGCCGTCGCCGGGGCTATAACGACGGCGACGACAAGGGCTTCAGCAAATCGCTGGACGCCACCCAGCTCTACCTCAACGAAATCGGTTACTCGCCGCTGCTCACGCCGGAAGAGGAAGTGTATTTCTCGCGCATGGCGCGCCGGGGCGAAGAGGCCGGCCGCAAGCGCATGATTGAGAGCAACCTGCGGCTGGTGGTCAAGATTGCCCGCCGCTACATCAATCGCGGGCTGACGCTGCTGGATCTTATCGAAGAGGGCAACCTCGGTCTGATCCGGGCGGTGGAAAAGTTTGACCCGGAGCGCGGGTTCCGTTTCTCGACCTATGCCACCTGGTGGATTCGCCAGACCATAGAGCGGGCGATCATGAACCAGACCCGCACCATTCGCTTGCCCATTCACGTGGTGAAGGAACTCAACGTGTACCTGCGTGCGGCGCGGGAACTGACCCAGCAGCTGGACCACGAGCCCTCGGCGGACGAAATCGCCACCATGCTCGACAAGCCGGTAGGCGAAGTGAAGCGCATGCTGGGCCTCAACGAGCGGGTAGCCTCGGTGGATACCCCGCTGGGCCCGGACTCGGACAAGTCGCTGCTGGACACCATCGCCGACACCCACGTCAGCGACCCCTCCCAGCTGCTGCAGGAAAGCGACATCAAGGACAGCATCGGCATCTGGCTGGGTGAGCTCACCGAAAAGCAGTGCGAAGTGGTATCGCGCCGCTTCGGGCTGCGCGGCTATGAGACCAGCACGCTCGAAGAAGTCGGCCGGGAGATCGGCCTGACCCGTGAGCGGGTCCGCCAGATACAGGTCGAAGCACTCAAGCGCCTGCGGGTGATCATGGAGACCCAGGGGCTTTCATCAGAGTCGATATTTGGCTGAAGCCTCGGCAGGCCTGCTTGTACCAGCAGTTGCGACCAGCGTTTGTATTTGAAGAAAGGGCGGCCAATGGTCGCCCTTTTTTTTCCGATGAAGTGTTACGCTGACCCTGTCTGCACCGTAAGAGTCTGTCTCACTCATGTCCTTTTACCGACGCCTGCGATATCAAGTGCTTCGGCTCCGCAAGCTCCGTGGTACACCCCACTCCCTGGCGCTGGGCTGTGCACTCGGTGTGTTCATGGGAATCATGCCCCTGTCGCCCTTCCGCTCGGTGTTGATATTGCTTCTCGCTGCTCCTGTCGGAGCCAATGTGATCGCGGCGTTCGTGGTAGGGACGGTGGTGGCGAATCCTTTTGTGCTGGCGATCTGGTATTCGCTGGCGCTGGCCTGCGGCAACATGCTGGTCACTCACCCGGTCTCCTGGGCCCGGGTGAATGCGATGTTGAATAGCTTTCAACAGACAGAGAGCATTACCGCCACCCTGTCCTCGTTTGCCAATATCGGTTGGGACATCGTCATTGTGCTAATGGCCGGAGGGCTTCTTATAGCACTCCCGGTCGGCGTGGCGACCTATCCCATGGCGCTGCACTATTTTTCGAGGAGGCAGCGATCAAGGGAGCAGGCCCCTTGAGCTTCCATCAGGCGGCGAAAAAGCCCTTGAAGAAGAAGAAAAACAGAATCGCCAGGCCGGCGCCGGCGGGCAGGGTAATCAGCCAGGAGCCGAAAATGACCGCAATAACCCTCAGGTTCAGGGCGGCGATGCCGCGGGCGAGGCCCACACCGAGTACGGCGCCCACCAGCGTGTGCGTTGTCGATATCGGCAGGCCGCCGGCGGAAGCCAGCACCACGGTGGTCGCTGCACCCAGCTCGGCGGCAAAGCCGCGGCTGGGCGTGAGTGCCGTAATTTTGCGGCCGATGGTGCCGATCACCTTGAAGCCGTAGGTGGCCAGGCCGGCAACAATGCCGCCGCCACCCAGCAGCAGTACCCAGCCAGGCATGGCGGATTTTGCGGCGATATCGCCGCCTGACGCGATGGTGCTCGCGATCGCCGCCAGGGGACCCACTGCATTGGCCACATCATTGGAGCCATGAGCGAAGGCCATGGCACAGGCGGTGAAGATCATCAGGATCGCAAACACGCGCTCCACGTTGTCAAAGCGGTCGTCAGCATTGGGCTCGAACTCCACCTTTTTAAGCAGGCGAGCACCAATCAGCGCAACGATGATGCCAGCCACCAGACTCACCGGCAGCGCATTGGCGAATTGTGAACCCAGCCCGAGGTCGATCTCGACGCCCACGTGCTTCAGGCCTTTCAGCAGGGTCACCATGCTGATCATGAAACCCACGGCGCACATGTAATACGGAATATAGCGATGCGCCCGTTCCAGCGGGTTGTCGGTATCCAGAATGAGCTTCTGAACGCTCATGAACAGTGCGAAGGAGATGGTCCCCGCCATCACCGGTGATACCACCCAACTGGCGACAATGGATCCCACCTTGCCCCAGTTGACGACGTCAGGTGAGATGCCCACTGCGGCGAAACCGACGATGGCGCCCACGATTGAGTGCGTGGTCGATACCGGCCAGCCCATGGCGCTGGCCACCAGCAGCCATATGCCGGCCGCCAGCAGGGCCGACAGCATGCCGTAGATCAACAGGTCGGGGCCTCCGGCCAGTACCGCCGGGTCTATGATGCCCTTCCTGATAGTGCTGGTGACCTCACCGCCGGCGAGATAAGCCCCCATGAATTCGAAGATGATGGCGATAATGATCGCCTGCTTGATTGTCAGTGCACCGGAGCCGACAGAGGTTCCCATGGCATTGGCAACGTCATTGGCGCCAACCCCCCAGGCCATGAAAAAACCGAAAATGCATGCGAGGGCCAGTAGAAGGGTCCCATGGGTAGCGATGATATCCATGTCGTTACTCAGGTGTCCTTATAGGAGGGAGACGGGGGAACGCGGGCGAAGTATAGACGCCGCTACAGGAAAGATAAAACGCGCAGACAGGTTTCACGTTGGCCGCCGCCGGCGAGTGCAGGCATTTCTGCAACCTCACTTTTTTAGCCTCCCCCTCATATATTTGTCACATGCCTTTGACAGCGGACACACTTACTGGCGTTTCCGCCGTATGCGCTCCATCGCCAACCGCGTATTCACCATCGATCGCCAGATGGGCGTGCAGCGGCGCGGCCGCCTTGATGGCTACCTGGCTCCCCCTCTGGCGGAGGAATCCCGGTACCAGATCGATCAGTTCGTTCAGGAATTCGCTTTCAAGTGCCGCGGTTTCTCGGCGCAGCAGGAATACCACTGGAAAACCATCAAGGATCAGTCCACCAACACTGGGGTGAGCTGACAGGCGGTTACGCACAGGTCGGCTACTTCTTCCATAACCTGTTCCCGGTGGTTCCCAAGCCGCTCGAGTTCGCCATGCGTTATGCCATTGTGGATGAGCCGAATGCGGTGGACCGCACTGGTTTATCAGCAGGCATAACAACAAGCTTACGCTCGACTACTCCTAACTGACATTGGACGATGATTTCCTGGTTACAGACGTATCTGACAGCCGAGTGCGTCTTCAGTGGGATGTATCGTTCTAGCCGGCTACTGAGCGCGTTCTGGCATCCATTGGCATGGATGCCGGGGTAACTCTTTGATATGGCAAGCTTTTACGAGGCGCTCTTTTAGGACGTTGGTAGCCCACATGGCGCTGATAGTCTTCTGCTTATCAGCGATAGCTTTCAGCACTAACTTTCTCTCACTTTCCAAAAGAAGAGTTGAAACCTCGAAGTACTGCTATTGAAGTTCCTTAATCCGATTTTCTTGGTCAATGCTCATTGTGTATTGGCGATCATTATCTGTAGGTATTTTTGTGTGTGAATCCCGATCCTTTCCAAGCGCTGCTTCCACTCTTGTGATGGCATTAGGATCTCCATCCAAGGCTCTTATGGCAACGTCCCCAAACTCTGCGTTGGATTGACCATCGGGCTCTATGTCATCAGGCGCACCAACAGTACTGGATTCAGATTCCGATAAAACACTTGGAAAGCTAGGTTCTGGGTCGGGTTTGTGTGGTGCGGTCAGCTCCAGCCATTGTTTTTCGGCGTGGCGGTTCTGAAGCGTTTGGCCCGGTGAATTGGGCTTTAACCCTGCCACAGTTTCATTGTGATTCCAGAAAGGCTTCAGCGATATCACGATCCGGTGCGCTCGTTTGGGCGCCGAGTACCTGCACTGACAATGCCGCGGCAGCCTGCGCGAAACGAACGGCGGTGTGAAGTGAATCTCCCTGGGACAGTGCGGCGGCAAGGCAGCCGTTGAAGACGTCGCCCGCGGCGGTGGTATCTATCGCTTTGACCATGAATGCCGGTATGTGCTCTCCGGCGGGCCCATCCGATCCGCCACTACAGGACATGTATACACCGTTTGCGCCGCGCGTAATTAGCACCGTGGGTACACCCCGCTTGTGCAGTATGTCGGCGGCTTTCTGGGCGCTGGTGTCGTCATTAACTGTCACGCCCGTCAAAAGCTCTGCCTCGGTTTCGTTGGGCGTGATCATATTCAGCAGGGGATACAGGCTGAGCGGCAACTCACAGGCTGGCGCAGGATTGAGAATCACTGTCGCACCGACCTCTCGGCCGATTTTCGCAGCGTGCTCTGCGCTGTCCAGAGGTGTCTCCAACTGCAGCAACACGGCCTCTGCGCCATTGAATGCTTCCGCGGCGGCGTCCAGATGGTCGCAGGTGAGCGTTGCGTTGGCGCCAGGGGCGACGCCGATGCAATTCTCCCCCGATTCCGATACCAGTATCTGGGCGACGCCAGATGGCATTCGTTCGTCCGCGCTGCAATAGCGAGTGTCGATGCCATCGATAGCAAACCCTTCCAGGGCCTGCTCTCCGAAGCTGTCCCGGCCGAGGCGGGTGATGAGGCACACACTGGCGCCGGCGCGCGCGGCAGCGACGGCCTGATTGGCGCCTTTGCCACCCGGCGCCATACTGAACTTGCCACCCAGGATTGTCTCGCCAGGGCGCGGCAGACAGGGGACCTGGATTATCATGTCGGTATTGCTGGACCCGACGACCACCAGTCGACCCATTAGCCTGCTCCCTGCAGGTTGGAGTAGATAATCATCCCTAGGCCCAGCAGAAAACAGGCGAACATGGCGGCGATTAGCTTGTTAGTACCGGCCGGTGTCTCTTGAAACTCCTTCCAGATGAATACGCCCCAGAACGCCGCCACCATGGTTGCGCCCTGGCCAAGCCCATAGGATACCGCGTAACCAGCCTTGCCAGCGGCGATGATATTGAAACAGAATCCCGTGGCCCAAATCCCGCCACCCAGCATGCCTACCAGGTGGAGGCGCGGACTGCCGCGCGAGATGTAGTCCGCCGGTGGTACCGGCTCTCCGACAACGGGCTTGTACATCAGTGGCAGCAGAAACAGCAGGTTGGAGGCCAGCAGGCCCACGGAGAACACTACACCCGCGGAGTAGGGTGTCATCAGGCCTGGGTCGGGATTAGCGAAATCGAAGGCCATCGACTGTGCGACGAAGCGGTAGAAGAAGCCCATGGTAAAGCCCGCAATCACCGAAATTGTCAGTCCCTTGCCGACAGCCGCGGCCTTCTCTCCCGGAATACGCCGATAGATGATGGCATCAAGGATAATGGCAACGACCACCAGCCCCACGCCAACAAACAGCAGCGTCGGGTTGTTGACCTGACTGGGGCTATAGTTGGCGAGTACGCCGATAACCAGTGCGAGGCCTATGCCAACGGGAAACGCCACGGCCATGCCAGCAATGTCGATGGCCACCACCAGCAGGATATTGGCCAGGTTGAAGACAGCACCCCCCAGCAGGGCCATGGCAATGGCATTGCCACTGGCCTGCGAGATATCCGGTACGAAGGCACGGCCCGCCTCCCCGGTACTGCCCAGTGTGAAGGCCAGCAGCAGCGTCAGCAGCAGCACGCCGATGGAGTAGTCCCAGTAGAAAAGTTGGAAGCGCCACTCCTGGGTGGCGAGCTTCTGGGTATTGGCCCAGGAGCCCCAACACAACATGGTGACGAAGCACAGCAATACCGCCGTGCCGTAAGTTTCAACGATATACATGTTCAAGTCTCTCTTATCGTTAGCTATAGAGCCTGTTCACGCGGTGCGGTCCGCAGCAATTTAAGCTGAGCAGTTGTCTGGTACTCGCTTGCACTAATAGTCAGTATAACTTACTATTATGGGAGTTGTGAAAAAATCAATAAAAATGCAGCGTGCCTTTGGAGATACCCTGTATGCAGCATATTTGCCGGTCGGCTTTCCGGTTAATACAGTTTTCGGCCCCTGACATCAGCCTGTCGCGGGTGCCCCGCTGCAAGATCCTGAATACCGCCCCATTAATCGGAGTCTTCACCCATGCAAATCAGTAAACCACTTTCCCGCATCATTCTCTTCGTGTCCCTGTCGGCCAGCGCTTCGCAGCTTGCAGCGGAGGGCTCTGCGATGGAACCGGAAACCGGGCCGAAGCAGGAACAGGGAATGACCTGGGCGGAGTACATGACACCGGGAGAGCCCCACCAGATGCTGCTACAGCGAGTTGGGGACTGGAATTTCACCATCACATCGTGGGAAACCCCCGATGCGGTGCCAGACATAAGCTCGGGGTTTGCGACTCTTTCGCCAATGCTGGGCGGCAGGTACCTGAGGCAAGAGTCAGAACATGTAGTGCATGAGACTATGCGCTTCAAAACCCTTTCAATCATGGGCTATGACAATCTGAAAAAGAAATTCCAGGGTCTTCTACTCAACAACTCTGGTACCGGTATGTCTTTCATAGAGGGCGAGGCAGAGTCGGGCGGTGCCGTCATCAATTACACTGGGCAAACGGCCCAAGGGGCTCCCGGTAATTATTTTGACGTCAGGTTTGTTCAGCGCACCGTCGATGAAAACACCTGGACAACAGTCATGTATATGACCGGCGACAACGGAGAGGAATGGAAGAGATTGGAAATGGTGTACACGCGTGCAGAGTGAAGCTGCATTACAGGCAAGCGGAAAAACCATAGCGCTCAGGCGAATGTAAATTGAGGTAAAGCGATGCTGCCAAAGATTTTTGAACTTATCCGCAGGCCTGGATTGTTTATGTTCGCGACCTGTCTTGTGGCCCTGGTGCAACCATTGGATCTCCACGCTCAGGAAGCGGAGCGCCGCATTACGGTTAGCGAGTATCGGCAGAAGATGGAGGCCGGATGGATCGGTCAGATGGCGGGTGTTGCCTGGGGGTTTCCAACAGAATTTCGATGGTTGGGAGAAATGATTCCCGCCGATGAAGTTCCGGAGTGGGAGCCCGAGATGATCAACGTATTCGATCAGGATGATCTGTACGTTGAGATGACCTTCCTGCGCACACTGGAAGAGTATGGCTTTGATGTCTCGATGACCCAGGCCGGCATCGATTTTGCAAACTCGCGGTACCCGCTCTGGGTGGCCAACCGTGAGGGTCGGACGAACTTGCGCCGAGGGATTGCGCCTCCGGATTCGGGCCATCCCGCGTTCAACCAGGCGGCTGATGCCATTGACTACCAGATCGAGGCGGACTACTCCGGACTAATCGCCCCGGGTATGCCGAACCTGGCGATCGAACTTGGTGACAAGTTTGGCAGGCTCATGAATTACGGAGACGGCCTCTATGGAGGCCAATTCATCGGTGCAATGTATGCAGAAGCGTTTTTTGAAAGCGATCCCGCCAGGATTGTCGAGAAGGGCCTGCGTGCGATTCCCGAGGGAAGCCAGTATGCGGAAGCGGTGCGCGACGTCATCAGGTGGCATGGGGAAAACCCCGACAACTGGGAAGCTACCTGGCAGCTCATTAACGAGAAATACCACCTCAACCTTGAATACCGTCAGTTTACCGCCAGCGCTTTCGCGGGCGGCGACGGCGGCGAGTTCAATATAGATGCGAAGTTGAATGGTGCCTACGTGGTTATGGGGTTGCTTTACGGTGAAGGCGACATCGACAGGACCATAGAAATAGCAATGCGCGGCGGACAGGATTCCGACTGCAACCCCTCGAGCGCGGCGGGTATTTTGCTGACGGCACAGGGTTATGACCGCGTCCCGGACAAGTTTACATCTGCACTGGACAGCTCCACTAAATTTGATTTTACCGAGTACACGTTTCCTGCCCTGATCGATGTCAGCGAAAAACTGGCGCGCCTGGCCGTGCTGAGGTCAGGTGGCCGTATAGAGAGAAACGCCGCCGGGGAAGAGGTGTTTGTCATTCCCCAGGTAGAAGTGGTAGCGAGTGAGCTGCAGCAGAGTCACCGGCCCGGACCGGTCGCCGCCAGTTCGTTCAGCAATGAGGAGTGGTCTCAAATAGAAGGCAGCAATCTATTCAAGTATTCCCTGGCAGCACTGATACTGGTGGCGTTGCTGGCAGTTCGCGAGAATTGGAACCTGAAGGCACTTGCCATGCTCATTCCACTGCTGGCTATAGGCGGAGTCACAGCGCTGCTGCGTTCTGCCGTTACTCCAGATATCGCCGCGACGCTTGATATCGTGACAATCCTGGAATGTCTGGCTGTCGCCCTGGCGCTTGCTCTGTTGATTCAACCACTACTGATGTCGCAAGGGTGGTTGTTTCAGCTTTTCGTAGCCGCCGGCGTGTTTGCTGTTACCGGATTCGTCGGTGCAATTGGTGCTGAAGAAGGCAGGTTTACCGCCGCTTTCAGCACGAACTTTGCTGTGTTCACGCGCCTGTCGGCATTTTTGATCCTGGCCCTGGTGATCACCGCGGCGCTGTCGCGGAAACGCTATTCACGACTACGATTCAGCGGTGTATTCGCGGTGACTTGTTTACTGGTCTGTTTGGTGGGGATGTCTGTATTGCTCATGTTTTTTGTCGACACCAAGGGCCCGGTCGGTGGCTTCGTCAATCCGAGCGCTATTATTGTTTTGTCAATCCTGTTGACCATCGCCAACTGCCTTTTAGTCCTGCCGTTTATGCTGCTGTCCTATGCGAATACTTCAGTAGATGAGCGTTTACGGGGTTGGCTAAGGCCTGGATCGCAGCAGGGCGCCATGCCGATCGCAAAATAACGTTGTTGGGAGTGCCTTCGGGAGTTTCTCGGTGCAGTCTTGCAGAATACGCGCGGTGTCCCCGTCGACGCTTGCCCCAACGCCCGCAGATACCCTATTCCAGCATCACCCTGCGACAGTAAGAGCGCGCCAGAACGACTTCAGTGGTATCGCCGAACTCTCCTCGGTTTACTGTTGGAACACCGCGCAAAGCTCATTCCATGCGCCCTGCTGTAAGTTGGATGCACCCAGGAAACCTTGTCACTCTTCATCACCGGAAGTTCATCGAACTGTGTAAGAGAGCGCTGCTGAATCGGTGTAATGAAGTAGTCCACCGGGATTAGTTTTCAGGTGCTGGTCTGACATGAGCGTTTCCACTCGTTGTGGTTGAGAGGTGATGCTCGTCACGGCGTGGTATCTAGTGTCACTGCCCCGTCATCTGTAGAGCGCTTGGCAGGGCGCTACTGTTGCCTGGCAGGATGGCCCCTGCCAGGCATGAGGGCTGCTGTCAGCCAGGTGAGCCCCGTGGGAGTCAGGTGTTAAGCCACATCAGCAGGAAGCCGCTTACCAGTTGAAATACAGCTCAACACCGTACATGCGGGGAGGATTGTAAGTTTGGCCACCGAATCCGAAGTTGTCGACCAGCGCGATACCGCCATTAATGATGTCATCGTTATCCTGCAGGTTTGTCCCGTACGCGGTCACCTGCCAATGCGCGTCATTGGAAATCCACGTCAGCCGCGCGCTAAGGTCTTCTGCCTCATCAACAAACCATTCGCCCGATTCGCAGCTACCGCGATCGAAGCACCGCTCTACGTCGTTGATGATGCTCCAGGCGAGCCGTGGGATGAAGGTGCCGATGTTGGTTTGCCAATTGTATTGTACGGCGAGGTAATAGCTGGACTCGGGTATTCTTGGGAGTCTTTCATCTGATCGGTCCACCGGGCAGCCTTCTACCGCGCCACCAAGAGCGGGCCTGCAGGCCGGATTGCCCGTATTGAGCTGAATCTGCACGTCATCAAACTCATCGATTTCGTCATCGTTCCAGCTGGCGTTGAAGGTCAGCAGCAGATTTTCGGTCGCCAGCAGAGTGGCTTCCAGCTCCAGTCCGGAAATCGTTGACTCTTCGGCGTTTATTGACAGGGCTTGCACTCCGCCGGTCACTGCGTTGGTGGTGACGGTGGTCAACTGACGATTCTTGTATTCCGAGTAGAACAGGGCCGTATTGACACGCAGGCGACGGTCCCACGCGTCCATTTTGATGCCAAATTCGTAGGAATCCACCTCTTCAGGGTCGAAGGGCTCGGGCCCAAAGAGACCATCCCCGATACCACCGGAAAGAAAGCCCCGACTGTAGGTCAGATAGGTGCTGCCACCATTGATGAAGCCGTTGCCCTGGAATAGGTATTTGAGACTCAGGGTCGGTGTCCAATCATCGTCTGAGACTTTTGAGTCATTCTGCGGGAAGAAGGTAGCGTCTGCGAACTCGTAGTCGAAAGTAAAGCTGTCTTGCGCAATCAACCAGGTATTCGGCGGCTCTATGGGGACGATGAAGCCGCCTGTGGTGATTGTTTCAGGAATGTAGGGTCGGGTGAACAGGCCAGAGACTTCACGCTCTTCATCGGTATAGCGTATGCCGGCTGTCAGCTCCCAGTTTTCAGCGAAGGCCCAGTCCGCTTGAGCGAACACAGCCCAGGCTGTGTTCTCTGCCTCGTTTCCCCCAAGATCTGAGCCATGATTGATGATTACGCCGTTCGGACCCAGGTCAGCCACCGTCCAGGGGCCCACAAAACTTACGCTACTGGCCTCGCTCTCTTCCTTGAAGAAGAATGCTCCCGCCTGCCAATTAAGCTTTCCGTCCCAGGCTTCCCCGAGAATCTGGAACTCCTGGCTATACTGATCAGTCTTCGAACCCTCGGCTTCTCTATAGAGGTTTTGGCTGCTTTCCAGCAGTGGCGCGCGAATACTGTCGAGATCCTGGTCGAGTCGAGCCTCCGTATTTCGCCAGGCAGTAATGCTCTTGATGTTGAGCGTGTCGCTGACTTGCCAGTCGATGGTGGCGGAGACACCGGTGGCTTCGGCGTAGTACTTGCCTGGCCGGTTAGTGATGAATTCGTCGGTATCCAGAGCTTCAGACTCTTCGCACAAGGCGTTCGCAGATTGCCCGAAGGTGGGTTGAATCAGCCCGCTGAACAGTATGGATTGCCAACCCAACGCACCATCGACGGTGTTGCAGCGCTGGGCCCTGGCCATCTGATCGGTCTCTGAGTAATTCGCGTTCAAATCGACCGTGACCGCTTCGCTGGCTAGCCAGCGGAGCTGTCCGTAGGCAGTCGCGCGGTCTTCGTCCGTGTACTCGTCTCCGGTGAGGATATCCTCGACGTAGCCATCCCGCTGCGATATCCCGCCGGAGAAGCGAGTGAGTAGTGTTTCGCTAATGGGAACGTTCAGAACAAGCTGTGCATCGGTGCGATCGTAGTTGCCGACCCGGGCCATTACCTTGCCCTCGAATTCCTCCTGCGGGCGTACGGTATTAAAAAGTACCGCACCCCCGGTTGTGTTTTTCCCAAATAGAGTGCCCTGGGGGCCACGCAACACCTCCACGCTGGCGACATCAATGGAATCCAGCAGCGCGCCGTCGGAGCGGGCAAGGTAGATCCCATCGAGATAGATGCCCACGCCAGAATCGATCGCTATGCCTGAATTTCGCTGTCCCACTCCTCGAATGAAAATATTCGCCGCACCGCTCACACCATTGCCATTCTGTACGTCCATGTTGGGTACTACCAGGCGGAAGTCCTGCAGATTGTTGATGCCTATATCCGTCAGTTCATCTCCGGAAAAAGCCGACACCGCGATCGGGGTCTCTTGTAGAGACTCCTGACGCCTGCGAGCGGTAACGATAATTTCCTCCAAAGCCATCTGTTCCTGAGCGTGCACGCTCGTCACTTGAAGGCCTCCCGTGGTTGCAATGACGACTGCGAGAAGGGTCGGGCAGGTGGGATTCTGGTACTTACGATTGGTCAGCATAGGAGCCTCCGCTGCGAGGGTCTTGATAGTTATTCTTCTGCTTCACAGGACTGTGTAGCGGCTGTGTCACGCTAAAACGATTGGGTTGAAATACAATTTCACGGGTCGAGGCCAGCTTGCTTGAGGCTGGGTAAGATCTTGCCAAATGAGGAAATAGACGCTGGAGCGCCAAGATCCGCCGAACTCTGGAGATATGGATTGAAGAGAGCGACATGGCGCTACCCTCGCTTGTAGATAATTCTTATTTTTTTCTGACTACCTGCAAGCTCTGACTCACCGTGCAGCGCAAATCACTATGCCTAATCTGCAGTTGCTGTCCGGTAGCTTCAAGTAGGCTGATAGTCAGTCCTATTAGTCAGTATAACTGACCTTATGGTGTGGTCAAGTTGAGGTTGTCGAAAGTCGACTTTGACCAGGAAATATCGGTTTGCATGCAGCAGCCATCAAGGCTGCCAACCGGGATGCGAGCGCGTCGCCTCCCATATCAGCTTCGTTTGTAGTACCTTTCCGGGACTATTTTCGTATTTGCCAACAACAGGTGAGATAGAAGCTGGTGGACATTACAGAGCAATTGGGGTTGTTGATAATTCTCACCTATGAGGATTTCGAGAGAAGGATGGCGGAAGAGTTCCAGGCCTCCCACTCCCCCGATATGCGCATTAGCGACAGACACCGTTCCATCTTCATGCACCTCTCGAGATTCGGAACTACCCGTAGCGTGGATCTCGCGAAGGTAATCGGCATTCGCAAGCAATCGATGATGAAGCTGGTGCATGAGCTGGAGGGCATGGGCCTGATCACCCGCAGCATCGATCCTACGGACGCAAGGGCGAAGCTGATCCAGATGACACCCGAGGGAAAAAAGCTGGAACGACAGTTTGCCAAGTCGTCGAATCGAGTCATAGGTCAATACGCTCAGAAGCTGGGGAAGCAGAAACTCAGGCAACTGGCGTCGTCGCTTGCGACGCTGAATGACATGAATGGGCAGGGTGCCTAGCCCCTGGGCTGACCAGCAATCCTTCCGGGGTATTACCTAGCCTTGACCAAACAGATGGTCGCGAAAAAAATGACGGGCGCCGGCAGCGGACCAGTTGTCATGGTCCTCGCCATAGCCGGTCAACCCGTCAAAGGACCAGTCTGTCAGGCAATTCCAGGTAAACAGGTTGGGGTTGAGATGCAGGGCGATCTTGTTCAGGCATTGACCCTCAGCTCTGAAAGATCGGCCCAGCTCGTCTTCAGCCTCGATCAGCACTCGCAGCGGCGCACCGGTGGCCGGGTCGCGCTCCAGAACAGTTCGCCTGCCGCCTGACAGCCGCGCGTATTCACCGTCGCGCAGGTAATAGCCGTGAATACCGATGCACTCTCCAGGGACGAATTCCATGGTGATGATATGGAAGCTGTTGTTGTTGTCGGCGGTAGCGTAGCTGTAGCCGCCGGCCACGGCACCGCTGCCGTGAATGTCGGCGCCGAACTGGGAGCGTGACCCCCACGAGCGGTCCCGCATGCCATAGCTGTCGACAGAATATGTCTGCTCGCCCAGGCGCATTGTTCCCTGGAAACGTCCCGGCTGCTCGTAGTGGCTGTCCCCGAGGTAGTTGGGGGGCGCGATAGCGGTGAATGTCAGGTCTGCTTCCGCCTCCTGGGCATCCGGATCCAGGTAGCGGACAGCATATTTTGATAGCGGCTCTAGGCATCGAATGCTGATGCCGTTGGCAAGCTGGATGTCCGTCAGATCCTGCTCGGGCATCGGGAGGTGCCAGAAGTTTTTGCCAAAGCGGACGGTGTGGGGCTGGTAGCCGTGCTCATCCCAAAAGAAGGCGCCGGCGGCGCACACTTTCTGATTGGGCCGAAAAAACGGGTAAAGCTGACCAGAGAGCTTGTGCTCAGGCACTGTAAATGTAAACCAGCAGGTTTCAGTCCAGAATGGGTCATCACCGGAGGGCGGGTGAAATCTGTCGTGTGGATGCATCGTCATAATGGGCTCCGACCTATTGAGGGCGTTCTTTGAGCATGGCCGCGAGCATGTCGGAAACGGGGTTTTCCAGCCAGATTGTCTGGTCCTCAGGTAGGTCCCCCCTGGCTACCCAGCGATTCATTACCCGGACAACCATCGCAGCGTAGCGCGTAGCCGCGAACAACTCGTAGAAGTAGGAGTCCACCATCGACCGGCCGCTGCATTGCTCGTAATAGGCACGCTGCTCTGCCCGGGTTAACTCCCCAGGGAGCCGCTCTATACCTTGCGCTTCATGCGCATAGCGATCAAACATAAGCCACCAGCCAACGTCCATGGCGGCGGGGGCGATGGCAATATTTTCGAAATCGCACACACAAGAGCAGAAAAAATCCTGCCAGATGATGTTGCCCAGCCTGGCGTCTCCCCAGTTCAGAACCGCGGGCTGGTCTGCCGGTTTGTTTGCCAACAGCCACTCGTATGCGGCATCAATGACAGGGTGCGAGCGGCCGGACAGTTCCTGGTCGGTGAACTGACGCCATAGCGCCAGCTGAAAATCCAGGCCAGGCTCGCCATCCAGTAGCCATTCGACACCGGCCTTCTGCCAGTCAATTGCGTGAATGTTTGCGAGGACCTCGATACCACTGCGTATCATTTCGGTACGCTGTTCTGGATTGGCGTTGGCGTAAAAGCCTTCTGCTGTATAAATGGGCTGCTCGATCGGCACATCGCCGTCGACAAAACCCATAGCGAAAAACGGGGTGCCGAGAACCTCCGGGCTGCTCTCGAACCCGATCAGCGGCGCCACCGGGATGCCGGGGTATCTGGTGAGTACATCCATCGATCGGTACTGCAGTTCTATCTCAATCGGGAAATGGTCACTCTGCTGTGGGTATATCGGCGGTTCGCTGGATTCCAGGCGCACAACAACGTGATCCTCCAGGCGCTGTCCGGATTTCCTGTAACTCACTGGAATTATCAGGGTAGTCGCTGAGAAGCCACTACCGTTGGGGCTCTCAGTTCCGCCCTCAAGCTGAACATCGTCCACGCCCTGCCAGTGCGCATTGAGCCAATCCGTGAGGGAATCATTAAATCTGGAATCTGTTTTCATGTTTGCCGGGAGCCCTGGAGATGTCAGCGTTGAGCGTGTCTAGCCTGCGATGTTGCAATAGGTGCAGAAAAGACGATAGTCAGTTTAGATTACCATATTCTCAGGTCAACCTATCTCTTAGGTTCGCTGCTGGGTTTCCGCCATGTCTGGAAGCTGACAGAGCACAAAGCAAAGACTTGCCAGATAAGCATCGGCTTTCACCACCCGTTCCTGTGTAATTTCTGATTTCTCGCCGAATCCCGGACACCGCTTGAATCCCGTCCGTCGCGAAGTTGAGCATCAACTGGCGGGATGTGATACCACCGTTAGCGAGGAGGGCACTCGCCTCTGTTGCAACAGAGCTGGGGCAAATTTCTGCAGGCCATGACGGCGGAAAACCTGAAGCTGGAGCAATACCTTTCACATCAGCGGAGGTCTTCGCCGGTCTGCGGGACTATTGGCAGCCATGGCACGGGTTAGTGCTTGTGAAATTCGGTGATCCGGACGGAGTCGACTTCGATTGTTGAAAGACGTGAGCGACGAATTCGCGATTGAGGGACGGTACTGGTGGCTACCCGGAAGAGTAGCGTTTCCGGTATAGAGGGAATGTCCGATCTATCGAGCGAACTGCGGGCTCCGTGAATGTTGCCATACAGTTGCTGCCAGCGATTTTCAGGAGGTCGGATCAAGGAGTCTGACCCCCTGATCCTTGTTGAGGAAACTGTGCCCGGACTAACGCTCCAGCAGGGCCAGTTTGTTGGGCTTGCCCTTCCACTCCTCGGAGTCCGGCATGGCGTCCTTCATCTCGGTGATGTTGGGCCAGGTTTCTGCCAGCTCGGCATTCAGCTCCAGGAATACCTGCTGGTCTTCCGGTAGCTCATCTTCCGAGAAGATCGCGTCTACCGGGCACTCCGGTTCACACAGGGCGCAGTCGATGCATTCATCGGGGTGGATGACCAGGAAGTTGGGGCCCTCGTAGAAACAGTCTACGGGACAGACTTCGACGCAGTCTGTGTGTTTGCAATTGATGCAATCTTCGCCAACTACAAATGTCATCTGGAGGGATCCTTAGCCGAACTGTTATTTGGAAAGGCAAAAGTGTACCCGTTCACTTCGCCAATGTGTACTCCACTCAGTCGAGCTTTTCCCGCAGCCGGTAGAGCAGTTCCAGCGCCTGGCGCGGGCTGAGGCTGTCCACGTCCACGTCGCCCAGTTCTTCCACCACAGGATGCGGTCCCGGTGCGGCGAACAGGTCGTTCTGGGCCGGGGTCGGCAACGGCGACGCGCCCACCTTGCCGCTTTCCAGTTCGGCCAGCTTGTCCCGGGCCCGCTCCAGCACCGGGGCGGGAATGCCGGCCAGTTTGGCCACCTGCAGGCCGTAACTGCGGTTGGCCGGTCCCTCCTGGATATTGTGCATGAATACCACGTGATCCTGGTATTCGGTGGCATCCAGGTGCACGTTGGCCATGGTGGCACACTGCTCGGGCAGTCCTGTGAGCTCGAAATAATGGGTGGAGAACAGGGTAAAGGCCCTGACCTGCTGGGCCAGCTGCACCGCCGCTGCCCAGGCCAGCGACAGGCCGTCAAAGGTGCTGGTGCCGCGGCCGACCTCGTCCATCAGTACCAGTGATCGCGGTGTGGCGTGGTGGAGGATGTTGGCGGTTTCGGCCATCTCCACCATGAAGGTGGAGCGCCCGCCGGCCAGGTCATCTGATGAGCCGATGCGGGTAAAAATGCGGTCCAGCGGCGCCAGTCGCACCCGTTCGGCGGGTACAAAGCTGCCCACGTGAGCCAGCAGGGCAATCACCGCCGCCTGGCGCATGTAGGTGGATTTGCCGCCCATGTTGGGGCCGGTAATCAGCAGCATGCGGCGCTGGTCATTGAGCAGGCAATCATTGGCAATGAAGGGATCTTCCAGTACCTGTTCCACTACCAGGTGGCGCCCGGCGGTGATGTCGATGGTCGGCTCCTCGACAAACTCTGGCTGGCACAGGTTCAGGCCCTCGGCGCGCTCGGCGAAGGTGGCCAGCACGTCCAGCTCCGACACCGCAGCGGCGGTCTGCTGCAGGGGTAGGAGAATCTCGTTGAGTTTATCCAGCAGGCCCTCGTAGAGGTGCTTCTCCCGTGCCAGTGCCCGGCTCTTGCTGGACAGCGCCTTGTCCTCAAATTCCTTCAATTCGGGGGTGATGTAGCGCTCGGCGTTCTTCAGGGTCTGGCGGCGGATGTATTCATCGGGCGCCTCGGCCGACTGGGCCTTGCTGATCTCAATGTAGTAGCCGTGGACCCGGTTGTAGCCGACTTTCAGGGTGCTGAGCCCGCTGCGCTCCCGCTCCCGCTTTTCGATGTCCAGCAGGTAATCGCCGGCGCCGCTGGCAATGCTGCGCAGTTCGTCCAGTTCAGCGTCGTAGCCATCGGCGATCACGCCGCCCTCACGCAGCACCACCGGCGGGTTCTCTACCACGGCCTTTTCCAGCAGCGCCACGGTATCGGGGTATTCGCTGCACTGGGT
Source organism: Cellvibrionales bacterium (assembly GCA_043513815.1). Taxonomy (GTDB): domain Bacteria; phylum Pseudomonadota; class Gammaproteobacteria; order Pseudomonadales; family Halieaceae; genus JANQIO01. The sequence continues at coordinate 1,144,557 of CP121313.1, forward strand.
GCGCAATTCGTCGAGCCGCGGTGCCTGGCTGCGGCTGAGTTCACTGCGAATCGCCGGCAGCGCCGCCAGCGACTGGCACAGCCGCGACAGGTCCCGTGGCCGGGCCGAGCGCAGCGCCACTCGCGACAGAATGCGTTCCATGTCGCCGATCGGTTTCAGCAGCTCGCGCAGGGTTTCAAACTGGTAGTTGCCGCCCAGATCGCGCACAGCGCCCTGGCGGGCGGCCAGCAGGCCGGTGTCCGTCAGCGGCCGGTGCAGCCAGCGCCGCAGCATGCGCGCACCCATTGCGGTCACGGCGGTGTTCATGACGTCGTACAGGGTGTTGCTTTCGCCGCCCATCAGGTTGGTGTCGATTTCCAGGTTGCGGCGGGTGGCGGCGTCCAGCACCACGCTGTCTTCACGGCGCTCCCGGGACAGCCCGGTAATGTGGGGCAGGTTGGAACGCTGGGTGTCCTTCACGTACTGCAGCAGGCAACCCGCAGCGCCGATGGCCTGGTGCATGCCTTCAATGCCGAAGCCGCTCAGGTCGTGGGTCTGGAACTGGCTGTTGAGCGCGCGCTCGGCCGCCTCCGGGTCAAACTCCCAGGCGGGCTGCAGCCGGGCGCCCGGGCGCTGCGCCAGTGCCGGTAGCGCCAGGTTGTCCTGCAGCAGCAATTCCGCTGGATTTAGCCGCTGCAACTCGCCCAGCAGGGCTTCCTCGCCGCTGACTTCCAGTACCCGGAAGCGGCCGGCGGACAGCTCCAGCCATGCCAGGCCGAACTCGCCGCCCTGGTCCGTGGTGCGGCCACTGATGGCCATCAGCAGGTTGTCGCGGGTTTCCTCCAGCAGGGCTTCATCGCTAAGGGTCCCCGGGGTGACGACGCGCATGACCTGGCGCTCCACCGGTCCCTTGCTGGTGGCGGGATCACCGACCTGCTCGCAAATCGCCACCGATACCCCGGCCCTCACCAGGCGCGCCAGGTAACCTTCCGCCGCGTGGTAGGGCACGCCTGCCATCGGGATGGGTTCGCCGCCAGACTTGCCGCGGGCGGTGAGGGTAATATCCAGCAGCTCGGCGGCGCGTTTGGCGTCGTCGAAGAACAGCTCATAGAAATCGCCCATGCGATAGAACACCAGGTCGTGCGGATGCTGCGCCTTGATGGCCAGGTACTGCTGCATCATCGGCGTGTGTTCGGACTGGGGCTTTCTGCTCAAGAGGGTGGGTGGCAAGCGGTGGCGAATCGAGCGGGCAGGTTAACAGAGGGCCGCCAAAGTCGGCAACGAAGACTGCGCTGATGCTATCATTGGCGTCGTTTTTTTCACGGCAGGACACTATGCAGGGATGCACCGCCCAACGCAGCCAGGCCGGGATGCTGGCCCTCTTGCTGGCGCTTTCGGTCGCCGCTGTCGCGGCGCCAGACTACCCGCCGGTGGAGGCCGGGGTGGAATTCTCCGCCGTGCTGGCGCTGCCGGTGGACGACAAACCCATCACCCTGCGCTACGGCGAGCACGCCGCGCAGTTTGTTGAGCTCAGCCTGCCCGGCGACCTTTCCCGGCCGCCGCCCGTGGTGGCCTTCGTCCATGGCGGTTGCTGGCTGAACCAGTTTGATATCGGTCATAGCCGGGCCCTGGCCGCAGCCCTCAACCAGGCAGGCTACGCCGTATGGAATATTGAATACCGCCGGCTGGGGGATGAAGGCGGCGGCTGGCCGGGCTCGCTGGAAGATATTCTCATGGCGCTGGCCCTGCTGGCGGTGCAGGAGCAGGTAGCGCTGGACCTGGAGCGCGTCGCGCTGGCAGGCCATTCCGCCGGCGGTCATCTGGTTCTGCTGGCAGCGCAGCAGGCAGGACCCGGGCTGAGCCCGCGGGCGGTGCTCGGGCTGGCGCCGATTACGGACATCAGCCACTACGCTAGCGGTGAAAACAGCTGCAACCAGGCCGCCGCGCAGTTTCTGGACGGGCTTTCCGAGTTCCAGCGGGCCGCGGCCAACCCGGCACTGGAGCCGGCGCCGCCGGGCACCGTGTTGCTTTATGGCAACCAGGACAAGATCGTGCCCTTCGAAGTCCCGTTCCTGAAACCCGAGCGGCTGGCCACCCTGCCCGCCGGCCATTTTGACTGGCTTTATCCCGGCACGCCGGCCTTTACGCGGTTCCTCGCTGAGTTGAAGGAGGCACTGTTGTGATCAACCGTGAGGCAGTAGACGAACTGGACCGGCTCGACCCCCTGGCCCAGTTACGTGACGCCTTTGCCCTGCCGCGGGACAAGATCTATCTGGACGGCAACAGTCTGGGCGCGCTGCCCCGGGCGGCGGCGGCCCGGGTACAGGAAACCGTGCAGCAGCAGTGGGGCGCCGACCTGATCGGCAGCTGGAACCAGCACCGCTGGATCGACCTGCCCCAGGTTGTGGGTGAGAAGATCGCGCCGCTGGTCGGTGCTGCCCCCGGCCAGGTGATCTGTGCCGATTCGATCTCGGTGAATCTTTTCAAGCTGCTGTCGGTGGTCAGCATGCTGCGTCCGGACCGGCCGGTGGTGCTGTCGGCGGCGGACAATTTCCCCACCGACCTGTACATGGTGCAGGGCCTGTCCAGACTGCTGGGCGAGGACCGCCTGCGGCTGGTACAGGTGGCCGAGGCAGATATCAGTGCCGCCCTGAACGATCAGGTCGCGGCGGTGTTGTTGAGCCACGTGAATTTTCGCAGCGGCCGCATCCTGCCGATGGCTGACATTACCCACGCGGCCCAGGCCGCGGGCGCACTGGCGGTCTGGGACCTGGCCCACAGCGCCGGTGCCATGCCGGTGGAACTGGACGCCTGCGAGGTGGATTTTGCCGTGGGCTGTGGTTACAAGTTTTTTAATGGAGGTCCGGGCGCGCCCGCCTGGGTGTATGCCGCCAGCCGCCACCAGGACAGCATTGAGCAGCCCCTGAGCGGTTGGATGGGGCACCGGGCACCCTTCGACTTCGACCCGGAATATGCCGCTGCGGCGGGTATGTTGCAGTATCTGTGCGGCACTCCGCCTATCCTTTCCCTGGCGTCCCTGGACGCCGCCCTGGAGTTGTTTGCCGACCTCGACATGGCGGCATTGCGGGCCAAGTCGGCAGCCCTGGGCACCTTGTTCCTGGAGCTGCTCCAGAAAACCGAGCTGGCCGGCGAGCTGCGACTGTTATCCCCGGCCGACCCCGCCGAGCGCGGCAGCCAACTCTCTTTCAGCCACCCTGAGGCCTATGGCCTGGTGCAGGCCTGGATTGAGCGCGGCGTGGTGGCAGACTTCCGCGAACCCGACGTGCTGCGCGTGGGCTTTGCGCCCCTCTACAACAGCTATGGCGATATCTGGCAGGCGCTGGAAGCGTTGCGGGCTGTGGTGGCCGACGGCGAACATCGGGACCCGCGCTGGCGCGAGCGCCAGAAGGTGACCTAGCCCCGCCGCCGTTGAGCGGCTGGGGTGAAAAAAATTCCGCCGGGGGCTTGCACCTTCGCCGCAACACTGGTTACATATACAGTACTTCGTTCAGGTGAATTCCTGTGGCCAAACGGCCAACCACCGGTTCGATCAGCCGCCTGCGCCGGGGCCCTCTGGGGAGCGGTGCCAGTCAGCACCAGGCAAGCAACGAAATGCCTGAAGCTGGACAGGTGCAGCGGCCACAACAAGACCAGAGGTGAAAAACCATGGATCCCAACAAGCAAAAAGCTCTTGATGCCGCCCTCGGCCAGATCGAACGTCAGTTCGGCAAAGGCACCGTCATGCGGATGGGTGATAACGAACACGCGGCTATTCCCAGTATTTCAACCGGTTCCCTGGGGCTGGATGTGGCCCTGGGCATCGGCGGTCTGCCACGGGGCCGGATCGTGGAAATCTACGGTCCGGAATCATCCGGTAAAACCACATTGACCCTGCAGGTGATTGCCGAGGCCCAGAAGGTCGGCGGCACGGCGGCCTTCATCGATGCGGAGCACGCGCTGGACCCGAGTTACGCCGAAAAGCTGGGCGTACAAATCGACGACCTGATCGTGTCCCAGCCGGACACCGGTGAGCAGGCACTGGAAATTACTGACATGCTGGTGCGTTCCGGCGCGGTGGATGTGGTGATTGTTGATTCCGTGGCGGCACTGGTGCCGAAGGCCGAAATTGAAGGCGAAATGGGTGACACCCACGTTGGCCTGCAGGCTCGTCTGATGAGCCAGGCGCTGCGCAAGCTCACTGCTACCATCAAACAGACCAACTGCATGGTCATCTTCATCAACCAGATTCGCATGAAGATCGGCGTCATGTTCGGCAGCCCCGAAACCACCACCGGTGGCAACGCGCTCAAGTTCTATTCCTCCGTGCGACTGGATATCCGCCGCATCGGTGCAGTCAAGGAAGGTGATGAAGTGGTGGGTAACGAGACCCGCGTGAAGGTAGTGAAGAACAAGGTATCGCCACCCTTCAAGCAGGCCGAATTCCAGATCATGTACGGCAAGGGTATCTACCGTATGGCCGAGGTGATTGATCTTGGTGTGAAGCTCAATCTGGTGGACAAATCCGGCGCCTGGTATGCCTACAAGGGCGACAAGATCGGGCAGGGTAAGGCCAATGCCGCCAAGTTCCTGGAGGACAACCCGTCGGTGGCGGGCGAGATCGAGGGTCAGATTCGGGATCAACTGCTGAACCTGCCAAAATCGGCGGAGCAGGAGGCAGAGTCATCAGAAACGCCTGCCGAGGAAATGGAAGCGGCGGCGGAAGAGTAACCGCCGGCGGCTAAGAGCACCGCACCTCCTCGCTTGCCCACAGGCGAGGAGGCCCCACTTCGCGTACCACGGTTCCCCTCCAGTGGTACGCGCTTTTTGTTGGTGCGCGCCGTTAATGCCAGGGCCAGGCCAGGTGGTGCGCCTGGACCCGGATTCAGGGCAGACACAGCAGAAACGGCAGTAGACAGCCGGCTAACTCTTCGACAAGCGCATCGACCAGCACAGCAACCAGCACAGCAACCAGCACAGACACTATATGCAGTGATACAGGCACACAGCACGGAGGCCAAATGAAGGAGTTCAGCATCAATGACGTTCGCCTGCAGGCCATGAACCTGCTCGCTCGGCGGGAACACCTGAGGCAGGAGCTGGCCCTCAAGCTGGGCAAGCGCTTCGGGTCTGAAGCTGCCAATGATATAGCCGCTGTTCTTGATGATCTTGAAGCCGAAGGCCTGCAGAGCGACCCGCGTTTTACCGAGGCCTACATTCGCCAGCGGATCAGCAAAGGTTATGGGCCGGATCGAATTCGTCAGGAACTGCGCCAGAAGGGTGTCGACAGCGAGCTGCTGGAATTGGCACTGGAAGACGTTGATACCGACTGGGTAGAGCGTGCGGCGGAAGTCCGGCTCAAGAAGTTTGGCAAGACGCCACCGCCAGACTTCAAGGAAAAGGCGCGCCAGATGCGCTTTCTCAATTACCGGGGTTTCGGCGGTGAGTACGCTGCGCTGGCGCTGGACTTCGATCCGGACCTTGAACCGGGCTAACCCACGCCGGAGGCCATTTTTGCAGGGTGTTCAAACTCTGCAGGTAGGCTGATCGTCACCCTTAATCCGGCCTGGCCTTCAGTGCCGTCGCCGCTCTGGCGGTTTTCAGCATGTATCCTGCCACCATGCTGTTCCACGGCGCGACGGGCAATGGACAGGCCCAGCCCGAATCCGCCTGTCTCCCGCTGGCGGGCTTCGTCCAGGCGGTAGAAGGGCTCAAAAATCTTCTCCAGCTCCTCCTCCGGTGCACCTGGACCACAGTCCTCTACGGTGACCTGGAAGTGATTGTCCCGGTGCGCGAGTTCCACACGGACGGTAGTGCCTGCCGTGGTATGGCGCGCCGCGTTGCGAATTACGTTTTCGAAAGCGCGTCTGAGCTGTTCGCCGTGGCTACGCTGCAAGGCCTCCTCTAGATGGCTGCTGAAGCTCACGTTCTTGTTGTCTGCTTTTGATTCGAAATTGGCATCGTCACACACCTCCTGCAGCAGGCTGACCAGGTCCAGTGTGTCCTCCATGCTGGTGAGAGTTTCCGGCGCCGACAGTAGTTGGCCGATAAGGTCGTCCAGCAGAGCGGTTTCCCGCTCAATGCGGGTCAGTTGTTCGGTTCCGCGTGCGGGGTCTTTCTCCGCCAGAGCCAGGGCGACACGCATACGCGCCAGCGGCGACCGTAGCTCGTGGGATACATCACTTAACAGACGTTTCTGGGCGGTAATCTTGTCCTGCAATTGGGCGGCCATACTGTTGAAGTCACGGGCCAGGGCATCGGTTTCGTCGCCGCCTCGATTGGGTACATCGATACGCGCCGCGAGATTGCCGCTGGCCAGGTCCCTGGAGGCCACCTGCAGGTGCTTGAGCGGGCGCGTCAGGTAGCGCGATACCGCATAGCTGATGGCGCCGCTGATCAGCACCGCAATCAGCAGTCGCAGCCACAGGTGACGGGTCAGGAAGGCAATCAGCGGCGACGCAGGCGGCCTCGGTACGATGACCAGGCTTAACTGGCCCCACTCCGGCCGGTACATCTCTTGCCCGAACAGGATGCGATCATCCTCGCGATACAGCACCCTGCGGCGATAGCCCCCCAGCCGGCTGATGATTTCGTTACTTCCAGGCAACAGCCTGCGACCAAAAATATCCTTGCCCTCGGAATCTACCAGGCGGATGTCGAGGCCGTCCTGGTTTTCCCGCTGTCGAATCCACTCCAGCAATTCATTGCTCGCGACGGTCTGCAAGCCGTAAAAAATACGATAGATTTCGTGAGAGCCGGGTCCCAGTTCGCGAAAGCCCGGGCCGGGTGGCGCCATGCGTTCGAAGCCACGGCGTTCCATATCGGATTTGCGTGCCATCGTTGGCGGCCCCTCGACCTCAGACCGGGGAGCTGACGCACCCGGTGTAAAGCTCGCGATGCCCTCGTCGTAGAGCACAATATACCGCCCGGCCAGCAGCCAGCTTACAATGATGGTCACCATCGACAGCCAGAAGCCCAGGAAGATCTTGGCAAACAGGTTCATTGGTGGGTGGCAACGGTGTCGGTGCGCACCAGCTGGTAGCCAACGCCACGGACGTTCTTGATCAGGTCTGCGTCACGAAGCTTCTTGCGCAGGTTGCTGACGTGCACGTCCACACTGCGATCATAGGCGGTGAGCGCCCGGCCCAGGGCTTGCTGGCAGATCAGTTCCTTGTTGACGACCTCGCCGGCGTGGCGCATCAGCACCAGCAGCACGTTGAATTCCGCGGTGGTGAGCTTGACCTCCTCGTGGTTGATCTTCACCAGGCGCTCGGAAGTGCTGACATGCAGGTCGCCCACGTTGAGCTGGTTGCACTCTTCCTCACGGCCGCGCTCGGTGCGGCGCAGGATGGCTCTCAGCCGCGCGGCCAGCTCGCGCGGGTTGCAGGGTTTTGGCAGGTAGTCGTCGGCCCCCATTTCCAGCCCCACAATGCGATCGGTATCTTCACCGCGGGCCGTCAACATGATGACCGGTGTATCGGAAAACTCGCGCAGCCTGCGCAACACATCAAAACCCTGAATCCGCGGCAGCATAACGTCCAGCACGATGGCGTCGTACTCACAGCCCTTGCAGGCCTCGATAGCATCGGCACCGTCATTGATGGAATCGGGCGTAAACCCCTCCAGCGTGAGGAAGTCTGTGAGCAATTCGCACAGCTCCCGGTCGTCGTCAATGATCAGTACCTTCTGGTTCATGGCTGCAGTCTCCCCGACGGCAGCGTGGTTGTCATCGCCATTTACCGAGGGTTTGCCGTTCTTAACACAACTTTACACCGGCGCTACCCAAACTTACACGGGACGCTCCTAGACTGGCCTCAACGCTGAACGAAAGCGGCACAGTATCCGCACCACTCGGCACAGCTCAAAAGCCGACGGGTGTGAAAGGCAAACCAAGGAGAACGCTATGAAGAACTGGATTCCCACGCTGGCCCTTGGGCTGCTGCTGAGCGCAACCGTGGCACAGGCGGGCAGCCCCTTTGGCAGAGGCGGCCATCCACACGATATGGGTATGGGTTTGCTGCAGGTGATGGCGGATGAAATCGGCCTCAGTCTCAGCCAGGAGCAGGCCATCAACCAGTTGGTCAATCAGGCTCGCCTGGCCAGCGCGGAAGACCGCGAGCGTGTTTCCCAGCTGCACCAGCAGATGCGCGACCTGGTAGAGAATGACAGTCAGTTTGATGTCTCGACGGTGGAGACGGTTGCCGACGAGCTGGCGACACTGATGTCGCGCATGGCGGTGGAGGGTGCACAGCTACGCTGGGAGGTACGCCAGGTTCTCACCACAGAGCAGCGCCAACAAATCGACAGCATTCGCCAGCACGCGCACATGGCCCCGTTTCGATTCATTGAAGGCCAGCCGTCCGAGCTGTAACAGTCCCCTGACCCGCAGAATTCTCTGTAGGCCATTTTGGGGCAGCGCCAGCTGCCCCATTTTTTCTAGAGTTCTTCTATCCGCAGGCCCAATTCTTCTACCAGCCCACCGGCCGCATCCAGGCCTGCCTGGCTGGTGACGACTGCCACGCTGGCCGCTTCCGGGCGCAGGTAGGTCTCGGCCACCCGGCGCAAATCCTCCAGGCTCACTTCCAGAATGCGACGACGGAACGCTTCGCGATGAGCGTGATCGCGGCCGAACAGGCGGTTGTGGAAGTCCTGCTTGGCCTCCCCCGCGGGTGAGCTGGGTCGGTCGATGCTGCCAATGACTCCGAGTATTGCCTGCTCCAGCGCATCATTTTCATGCTTGGAATCCAGCAGCCAGCGCACCGATTTTTCAAAATCCGCGAGGGTCTCACCCAATCGCGGATCCCGGTAGGAGAAGAAGCGAAACGCGCCGATGTTGGAATCCTGTGAAGCGCCGCCACCGTAGGCGCCGCCCTTCTCGCGTATGGCAGTGTGCAGGAAGCCGTTGCGCAGGACACCGCCCAGCACCGTCAGCGCGGCGGCGTCATCGTGTCCCACCGCGACCGTGGGGTAGGCGTGGGCGCAGAAGTTGACCTGGGTGTTGGCCACCCAGATTTCGCGGCGTTGCTCGCGCACCGCTTCCGGTGTCCAGCCAGTGTCCGGGGAATCACCGCCGAAACCCTGCCAGCTGCGCTGGCAACTCGCCGACACATCGTCCAGCTGATCCCCTTCCGCCACCAGCAGGTATTGCCAGGACATGTCCAGTAGTTGACGGTGAAGCGCGCCCAGTTGCTCACCGAACTGCGCCAGTTCAGAGGCCTGCTCCAGTCGGCTATCGAGCTGCTTGCTGGCGCGAATTCCGGCCAGTCCGGAGAGCTGGTGGGACAGGTTTGCCACCGGACTCATCCCGGCGCTGGCCGCAGCCATGGCCAGACCGTGGCCGTTCCCGGTAACGGCCTGCTCCCGGCGCGCACGCTGCTGGGCGATCAGTTCGCGCAAGCGTTCCTGCTCATCAAAACGCACCTGCTCCAGCGTGTCGCGCATCAGCTGCTCCTGGGCAGCGTGATTGAGCAGCAGCGCCTTGGATGACAGCACCAGATAGCCGTTCGCCTGCTGTACGTCGTTGACAGCGCCGCGCATGCTGGTAAACGCATTGATGCTGCCGCACACGGCGGCCTGCCGGTCCTGCACCGCCAGGTAATCGGTATTGCCCAGGCCCAGCTCGGTCATGACATTGGTATACACCGGCAGCAGCGATATGGCGTCCGGCGCCGGTGCGGGCAGTGGGCACAGTGCCTGCTGGTAGACCAGGCCGTTGGTGCCCTGGGCGTAGGTGGTGCAGGGAAAATCCTCACGGATAGTGAACGTGAGCTGTGGGATTCACCGCCGGCACATCGTCCAGCGTGACTTTGGGCAGGATGGTTTCGTCGTCCACCTGGGCCTGGCGCGCCGCCAGTGCCGCGGCCTGCTCGACAATGGCCTGCTTTTGCCGCTCGTCCAGCGACGCCTTCAGTTCTGCCAGGCGAGTTGCCTCCTGCTGACGCCGTTTCTCCGACAGGGTCGTATCAGGTGTCATCACCAGGGTGACCCGGTGCGGGTTGTCCAGCAGCAGTGTGCGGGCGAGACCCTTGATGAATGCCGGATCCTGGATTTTTTCCCGCAATCGGTCCAGCGCCGCATCGAGATTGAGTGCGGCGATAGGGTCGGCGTAGTGAGTCGCATTGCCCAGAGCGGTGAGAATAAGCTGCAGTCCAAAGGGATAGCTGTCGCCGCTGATTTCACGTTGGTGTAGCTCGAGCTGGTGCAGCACGCTTTCCAGTTTGGCCAGCGGCACCCCGTCGCGGGCGACCGAGCCCAGCACATCGAGTACCAGCGTTTCGACGGCGTCGGCGCGGTCGGCCTCACTGCCTTCGATACCGCAGACAAACACCATCTCCCGCATGGATTCCTCCATGCCGCACAGGGGCGAGGGAGCTTGTCCGAGCTCGGTAGTTTCCAGGGCCTGCTGGAGAGGTGATGCGCTGTTGTCCAGCAGCACATTGGTCAGTAGCTGGGCCTCGAGCATGGCTTCCAGGTCGGTGCTCTCACCCAGTAGCCAGGCCATGACGATGTGGGTCTTGGCGTCAGTGCCGCCGCTGTCGTCGTAGGCGTACGGCTCCACAACGCGCAGCGGTGCGGTCAATCGCTGTTCCAGCGGCACCTCGATGCGCTTGTCCAGCCGTTCAAATTGCGCCAGGGCGCGCTCTTCAAACACCGCCTGGTGCTGGTGTGCCGGCATGTCTCCGAAGGTCATAAAAATGGCGTTGCTGGGGTGGTAGTGGGAGCGGTAGAAGGCCAGCAGCTGTTCGTAGCTGAGGTCGGGAATGTTTTCCGGCTCGCCACCACTGTTGTAGTGGTAGGTATTACTGGGAAACAGGTGGTGGCACAGGGTATGCCACAGCGTACTGGTCACCGAACTCATGGCGCCCTTCATCTCATTGAATACAACGCCCTTGAAGGTCAGCGCCGAGTCCGGGTTGTTGGGTTCCTCGAACTCCATCCGGTGGCCTTCCTGGGCGAAGTCCAGCGGATCCAGGCGCGAGAAGAACACCGCGTCCAGGTAAACATTCAGCAGATTGTTGAAGTCCTTTGGGTTCTGGCTGGCGAAGGGGTAGGCGGTCCAGTCGCTGCTGGTAAAGGCATTCATGAAGGTGTTGAGCGAACGCCGCAGCATCAGGAAGAAAGGATCCCTGACCGGGTAGTGCTCGCTGCCGCACAGCGCAGTGTGCTCAAGGATGTGCGCCACCCCGGTGGAGTCCTGCGGTACCGTGCGCAGGGCGACAAGAAACACATTCTCGCTGTTGTTGGCGGCGAGATGGTAGTGCTGGGCGCCGGTCTCCCGGTGCTCGAACTGCTGAACCTCGAGGTTCAGGGAATCGATGTGCTCGGTGCGCACCAGGTCGAAAGCTGCGTGGGATTGTACCGCATCGGTCATTGTGTCGTTCCGCTCTTGTTTCGCTGGGAAAGCGGCAGTGTACTGGATTTGGCCGGGGTGCTCCCAGCGCTGTCGCCTATCCCGGGGTGCTTATTGCTCTCCAGCGGCGTGTTGTTGCCCGCGGGGATCGAGAATTCGAAGCTGGTAAAGCCAGGGCCAGTTCTTGCCGGTGACCCAGAACGTGTCATCGGCCGGGTTATAGGCAATGCCGTTGAGAACATCCATGCCAGGCCGACGCTGGCTGCGGGGCAGCAGGCCCCTGAGGTTGACCTCCCCGGTGACCTGGCCGCTCTCCAGGTCGATACGCACCAGCACATCCCGCTTCCAGACGTTGGCCCAGAGGCCGCCCGGAGTCCACTCCAGTTCGTTGAGTTGTCGCAGCGGCGAGTTGCCCCGACGCACGCTGACCGAGCCGGTCACCTCCCAGGTGTCGGGGTCCAGAAAGCGCAGGACCTCGCTGCCGTCACTGTAGATCAGGCGCTGTCCATCATTGCTGAGCCCCCAACCCTCGCCGGCGAGCGAAAATTCCCCCAGCGTTGCAAGGTCCTCGCGCCGGTAGATGAAGCCCTTGCGCGCCTGCCAGGTCAGCTGCATGACACGTTCGTCCAGCACTGTGATGCCTTCGCCGAAATAGGGGGGAGGAAGAGTCCGCTGCCGCAGCAATCTGCCGGTGCCCAGATCGAAGGCCTGCAGCCTCGAACGTCCCACCAGGCCGGTACCCTGAAACAGTATGCCATCGCGAATCTCCAGGCCCTGGGTAAAGTCTCCCGTGCTGTGGGGTCGCTGGCCGATGATCTGGTAGTCGAGCTGCGGTACGCCCTGGGCGCTGCCGTCGAGGGGCCAATACAGGGCGAGGGACATTATCAGTGCCAGCAGAACTTTCATCGCATATTTCTCTTCAGTTCACGTACCAGGAAGCGCGCGGGGGCCACGGCCCGGGCGAGCTGCACCGGCAGCGGCCACGGCTCGCCACAGACCTGGGCAGCCAGCAGTTCAGCGCACAGTGGGGTAGAGGTCAGCCCCCTGGAGCCATGGCCGGCACACAAGTATAGCCCCGGCCGGTAGCTGCCCGATTCCGGAATGGTGTGTTTGGCATTGCTTCGCAGTGCGGCGTAGTCGTCGCAGAAGGCCGCCAGTTCTGGCACGGGCCCGGCGACCGGCAGGTAATCAGGTGTCGCACAGCGGTATCCCACCCGGCCTTCGAGTTGATCGGCCTGCGCCAGCGGCAGGTCATTGCGCAGGCCGGGCAGTGCCCGTGCCAGTTGCTCCAGGTTGGCGCGGTGATCGTCAGCCCGCAGGCGGCAGTCCGGATCATCAATATCAAAGGTCGCGCCCAGGCAGTGTTCACCCTCCTGGGCTGGTGGCAGGTAGCCCTCGTGGCAGATCACTGTGCGCAACTGTGCCAGGCGTCCCGCGCTGCTGACCTGGCTGGTCTGTCCTCGTATCGCCTGTAGCCGCAGCCAGTCGGCGCCGGCTGTGGTTGCGCTGTCGACGCCGCAGGCGACAATCACGCAGGGGGCTTCGCAGCGCGTATTGCCCTCGCTGTCGATGGCACGCCAAGCCGATGCGCTGGCTTCCAGTGTCAGCTCGCCACAGCCTTCGACCAGGCGGATGCCCGGCTGTTCCAGCAGGGCACGGCAAACGGCCTGGGGGTGCATCCAGCCCGCTTGCGGATAGAACAGCCCAGCGTCACAACCGGGGATGCCAGACACCTGTTCCGCCGCCTCGGCACTGAGCCCGCTGACCAGTCCGGGCAGGGAGTCCACGGTGCCATGCAGCACGTCGTCTGGCCCCCAGTCAGGGCGCAGGTGCAGGGCGCCGCAGAGCTCGCCATCGTGGCCGGGTTGGAGGAGGCCCGCTTCCAGCATTGTCCGATAGCGACGGGTGGCAAATCTGAAGCTGTGGAGGGCAAAGCTGGTTAACGCCGATTCCCGGTGTGACAGGCGTGTGTAGAGAACACCCTGGCGGTTTCCAGAGGCCGCACCCGCGACTTCACCCGCTTCCAGTAAGGTGACCGCGATGCCGCGCCGGGCCAGCGCCTCTGCGGTAAACACCCCGGCCAGTCCGGCACCGATGACCATGGCCGTGGCGGGAGCGTCCGCTGTCGATTGCGGCCGGCGCGGCATCGGGGTAGCGGTGTCGCGGCAGGTGCCAGGGTGTTATAGGGGGTGCTGGCGCCAGGGGCCTGGTCTCCAGCGAGCCCCGCAGCATATCCCGCTTGCGGCCAAAGCCCGCTACTTTGTCTACCGCGAATCCGGCCGTCATGAGGCCTCGCCGCACGTCGCTGGCGGCGGTGAAGGTGGCAAAGCTGCTACCAGGATGTCCCAGAACTGACATGGCCCGATATAGCTGAGGAGTCCACATGCCCGGGTTGCGGGCCGGCGCGAAACCGTCGAGGAACCAGGCATCAACGGCGAGCTCCGGCAGGGATTCGAGGGATGCCAGGGCCTGCGACAGTTCTCCGAACACCAGATCCAGGCAGACATCGTCAAACCACAGGCGGTGCAGGCCGGGTAGGGGTGGCGGGTAGGCCTCGGCCAGCGCCTTTGCCTCGGTCTGTAGCTCAGTCCATCCGGCCGCGGCGCTGGCCAGGTCCTGCGGGCTCAGCGGGTAGCCTTCGACAGACAGGTAATGCAGGCAGGCACCCGCCGGGCGTTCTGACCGGGTCTGCTGCCAGGCCTGCCAGCAGGTCAGGAAGTTAAGGCCGGTGCCGAAACCGGTTTCGGCGATAGTAAAGCGACGGCGATCCCGCCAGCGATCTGGCAGTCTATTGCCCCCCAGGAAAACGTGGCGGCTCTCGCTGATGCCGTCGACGGCGGAAAAGTAGGTGTCGTCAAAGCGCGTGGATCGGGGAATCCCCTGTGCCCAGTCGAGCTCTGCGCCGGGGGCGCCCCGCCAGTCGGTCTCCCCGCTCCCACTCATGAACGGGACGCGGTGTTCTCCAGCGGTGGCAGCCAGGCGGGCGTTTCAGTCCAGCGGGTCGCGCGCAATTCGGCCACAGGTATTACGTGCAGTTGTGGCTCGCCTGTTGTGGGCGTGTATAGCGTGAGCAGGTACTCGCCCTGGCTATTGAGCTGCACTCGCCATTGTTCATTGCGCACGCTGATACTCACGCTGCCGCTGTGCATGACGACTTTGCCCACGTACTGGGACTCGCCGATCGGGCTCAGGCTGTGATTGCTTTTGCTGACCAGTTTTCCGTCGCTGCGAACCTCGACGTTGAAAACGACGCTGCGCTGGCGCGAGTAATTACTGGCGGAGCGGCGGGCCAGCCGTTCGGAGATCAGGTTGATGGCGGCCACCCCTTCGGTGCCGGACAGCAGCACCTTGGCGCCGTCGAACTCTGTCTGTTCCAGCAGGCTGGCGGCCGCGGTCGACCCGTCGGCACCAGGTGGTTGCTCGGTTTCGGTTTCGGTGTAGTAGCGATTCAGCAGGCCGGTCAGTCGGTCTACCTCGGCGCTGGCCGTGGAAGGGGATCCGCCCTGGCGGTGCAGCTGGGTGCTGAGCGTCTGCTCCTGAGTGGCCAGGCTGTTGAGTTCGGCGCGGGTGCGGCCCAGTTCTTCCGCCAGCGCCTGCAGGGCAGGATTGTCGACGCCATTGGCGCCGTTGGCACGCAGCAGATCCATGGAGGCACGATACTGGGCAACTTCCCGCTCCCGCTGATTGATCTGGGCACGTACTTCGGCAAGGTGCGCAGCCACCTCGTCCTGCGCGCGCAGCGCGGGGGAGGCGAACAGACATACGCCCACTAGCAGGCACGCAGCCAGTATTGTTAGTCGATAGGTAGCCAACATCGTTTCTTTTATAGTGTTTTCTTGATACGGACTTCTTGTACGTCACGCCGCTGGCCATTGCAAGGGCCGGGGTTTAGACTTGCGCAGATGAGCACATACCAGAACTTCAGCCTCTCGCCAGACCGTTTTATGACCATGTCTGGCAACGTTCTCCTCAAGGCCTTCCTGGAGGCCACACGGGCGGACGCCAAACGACTCTTCAAGGACATCAGCGAAGGCAAGCGCGTGCGCCTGATCAACGTGCGACTCGACGATGACACCGAACTGCGCTTCGACCTGCACCTCGATCACTCTGAATTTCGGGTGATCGCCTGAATTTCCGTCAATTTCGCGCCGGACTGGCCAGCCTGATCGGCGCCATGAGCGAAGCGCTGGAGGGTGAAAGGAATATACCGGTGTTCAACGAGCAGGGCGGCCGCAGCATGCTGTTCGGCATTCCCGGCCTCACCCAGGTGGACGAGCAGGTGAATGTGCTGATGCTGGCCGCCGACATGCGTGAACCCGGCTGTGTGCAGTTGAAGCTGCAGTACATGGAGCCGGACCAGTTCAAGGCCCAGGCCGGCTGAGCTACTGCGAGTCTGACCCGGTCTGGCTGTTTGCGGCGCCCGGTTCCTTCACGGTCACCGCGGGGAGTTCCGGGCGTGGCAGAGTGAGCTTTTCACGCGGCGCCAGAACTTCGGCCGTTCCGGTAACTACCGCCTTGCCCTGCTGATTGAGCGCTGTGCACTTGAGGGTGACAAGGCCCCGGTCCGCGCGCTTTTTCCGTGACTTCCAGCTGAACGGTAATCTCGTCGCCGATCTTGACCGGGCGACGAAAGCGCAGGCTCTGGCCCAGGTAGACAGTTCCCGGCCCGGGCATTTCCAGCGCCAGGGCAGCGGATATCAGGGCGCCTGTGAGCATGCCGTGGGCAATGCATTCGCCGAAATCGGTGCCCGCCGCATAGGCCGGGTCGAGGTGCAGCGGATTGACGTCCCCCGATAACCTCGGCAAACAGGATGAGGTCGCGCGCGGTGATCGTCTTGCGGTACTCGGCGCTCTGCCCTTCGCTGAGTTCATCAAACGTATAATTGGTCAGATTTTCCATAGCAGGAGTTTCCCAGGGTTCTAGCCGCTAGTTTAGACAACAATGACAGGCCAGCGGTGACCCTGACCGGGTACTATTGACTGGCCTGCCGCTCAGGCCCCGTAAACCCTCCGGACAACAGCATCAGTGACAGCCCCCGCCCGCACAATCCAGTACCCGGCAGAACTGCCGATTACCGATCGCCTGGAGGAGATCGGAGCCGCCCTGGGCGAGCACCAGGTGGTGATCGTTGCCGGTGAGACCGGCTCCGGCAAGACCACGCAGCTCCCAAAACTGTGCCTGGCCCTGGGGCGCGGCGAGCGCCGTATCGGCCACACCCAGCCACGGCGCCTGGCCGCTCGCACCGTGGCCCAGCGAATTGCGGAAGAGCTGGGGGAGACCCTGGGGGAAACCGTGGGCTACCAGGTGCGTTTTAACCGACACCATGGGTGAGGGCACCCGGGTCAAGCTGATGACCGACGGCATTCTGCTGGCGGAAATCCAGCGCGATCGCAAACTGCGTCAGTACGATACGCTGATTATCGACGAAGCCCATGAGCGCAGCCTCAACATTGATTTCCTGCTCGGCTATCTCAAGCGGCTGCTGCCCGAGCGACCAGACCTCAAGCTGATCATCACCTCGGCGACCATCGATGTGGACAGCTTCTCCGCGCATTTCGACGAAGCGCCGATCATCGAGGTGAGTGGGCGCAGCTACCCGATCCAGACCCACTATCTTGAGGACGAGGAGGGCGACACCACGACGCGTGCAGCGGACGCCGTCGAGGCCATACTGGCGCGCGACTACGGCCCCGCCGGTGACACCCTGGTATTTCTGAGCGGAGAACGGGAAATCCGTGAGCTGGCATTGATGCTAAGGCGTCGCCAGCTGGCGGGCCTGGAGATACTGCCGCTTTATGCCCGGCTGTCCCAGGCGGAACAGGCGCGGGTGTTCGACACGCGCAAACGCGCCGGCATGCGCGTGGTACTGGCCACCAACGTGGCGGAGACTTCGCTGACGGTGCCGGGCATACGCTATGTGGTCGATAGCGGGTATGCCCGCATCAGTCGTTACAGCGTGCGCAGCAAACTGCAGCGACTGCCGGTGGAGCCGGTGTCCCAGGCCAGCGCCAACCAGCGTCAGGGTCGCTGCGGGCGCGTGGCCGAGGGTGTCTGCCTGCGGCTCTACAGTGAAGAGGATTTCCTCGGCCGCCCGGAGTTCACCGAGCCGGAAATCCAGCGCACCAACCTGGGCGCGGTCATCCTGCGCATGCTTAAACTGAAGCTGGGGGCGGTGGAGGACTTTCCCTTTCTCAACCCGCCGGATTCTCGCCTGGTGCGGGACGGCTACAAGTTGCTGCAGGAACTGACAGCGGTCAATGACAGTGGCCGGCTCACTCCCCTGGGCCACCGCATGGCGGAGCTGCCGGTGGACCCGCGATTCGCGCGCATGCTGATGGCCGCCGCCGAGAGCGGCGCACTGACAGAAATGCTGGTCATCGCCAGTGCGCTCAGCGTACAGGACCCGCGGGAACGCCCGGCAGAGAAAAAACAGGCGGCCGACGAGAAGCATCGGCGTTTCTGGGATGAACGCTCGGATTTTCTCGCCTGGCTGAATCTGTGGAACTACTACGAGGAGCAGCGCCAGGCCTTGAGCCAGAACCAGCTCCGCAAGCTGTGCCAGCGGGAATTCCTGGCCTTTATGCGCATGCGGGAGTGGCGCGAAGTGCACTTCCAGCTCACGGTCGCCTGCCGTCAGGCGGGGCTCAAGTTGAATCGCACGGCTGCCACCTATGAATCCATCCACCGGGCCCTGCTGACTGGACTGCTCAGCAATATTGCCCAGTGGCAGGAGGGCAGGGAGTACCTGGGCAGTCGCAATCGCAAGCTGCAGATATTCCCAGGCTCCAGCCAGTCAAAAAAGCGCCCCGCCTGGTTGCTGGCCGCGGAAATCGTCGAGACGTCCCAGGTGTTCGCCCGTTGCGTGGGCGCGCATGGACCCGGCCTGGGCGCTGGAGGCCAACCCGGCACTGCTCAAGCATCATGACTACGAGCCCCACTGGCATACCCGCAGCGGTCGGGTCATGGCAATGCGACGCACCAGCCTGTATGGGCTGGTGCTCGCAGATCGACAGAAGATTCACTACGGCCCGGTCAACCCGGCGGAGTCGCGGGCGCTGTTGATCCGTGCCGGCCTGGTCGAGGGGCGCATCAAGCCGCGGCTGGCTTTCCTGAAGCACAACCTGGCCCTGGTGGAGGAACTGGAGCAGCTGGAATCCAAGGTCCGGCGCCGGGACCTGGTGGCCGACGAGCAGGGGAATCGTGCAGTTCTACGATGAGCGCCTGCCGGATAACATCACGACTGCCAGTCGTCTGCGGGGCTGGCTCAAGAGGCACCCCGAGGCCGAACCTGGGCTGCGACTAAGCCGTGAGCAGCTGCTGGTGCGCGCGGTGGACGAGGAAATGGGCAACCAGTTCCCCGACCACCTGGAATGGGAAGACTTCAGTCTGGCGCTGAGCTATCACTTCGAGCCGGGTCATCCCGAGGATGGGGTCAGCGTGACCATTCCGGTGGGTCTTTTTGAACCGGGTGCCGCGCTAACCGCTTCGAGTGGCTGGTGCCGGGTCTGCTGCGCGAGAAGTGCATCGCCCTGGTTAAGGGACTGCCCAAGACGCTGCGCAAGCAGCTGGTGCCGGTGCCCGACTATGTGGAATCGCGCCCTGGTGACGCTGGAGCCGGCCGATCAGCCACTGACCGAAGCGTTGGCTGCACAGCTGCGTGCTGCCAGTGGCGTGCGCATTGCGGCAGACGACTGGGACAGCGCCTCTCTCGATGACTATTACCGGATGAACTTCCGCATTGTTGATGCCGAGGGCAAGCTGCTGCGGCAGGGACGCGAGCTCGACAGCCTGATCGACGCCAGCCGTGAGCAGACCCGGGAAAGTCTGGAAAATACCGATGACGAGGCGCCGCTGGCCAGCGGCCTTACCCGCTGGGAACTGGACGACCTGCCGGAGCACTGGCGCTCGAAGCAGGCGGGTATCGAAATCGAATCCTATCCGGCCCTGGAAGATCGCGGTGACAGCGTGGCGGTGACCCTGCACGACTACCCAGGCCAGGCCGCCGTGGGCCACCGCCGCGGGCTGACCCGGCTGTACCAGCTGCAGTGCAGCCAGCAGGTACGCTACCTGCGCAAGAACCTGCTACGCGGGAACGCGGCCAACCTGCTGCTGGCGGGCGCTGGGTTGGCGCGGGACAGTCTGCTGGATGACCTGTTGGATGCGGTGTTTGCCCGCGCCTTCCTGGACGGTGATGTGTTACCGCGAAGCGAACAGGCCTTCCAGGCCGGCTTGCAGTCGGGCCGCGGCGAGATCATCACCATCGGCAATGACTACGAGCGTGTGCTGCTGGCGACCTTCGAGTCCCTGGTAGAGGTGCGCAGGCGGCTGGCCGGGCTGACCGACAGTGCGCTGGCCTATGTGCGCGAGGATATTGAGCGCCAACTGGAAGGATTGCTCGGGGCGGGTTTTCTGTATCGCACGCCCTGGGGAAGAATTGGCCATTACCCACGTTATATGAAGGCACTGCAGACCCGGCTGGAGCGGCTGGCCGCGCAGCCCGGCAAGGACCAGGGTCACACCGCTACCGTAGCCGAGCTGGAGGCGCCGCTGTTTGACTACCTGGGCGCTGCGCCCGAAGGGCTGGCGCTCAACCCGGAGCTCCTCGAATACCGCTGGATGCTGGAGGAGCTGCGTGTCTCTTTCTTTGCTCAGTCCCTGGGCACGGCGCAGCCGGTGTCGGCCAAGCGCCTGTTGGAGCAGTGGTCGCGGGTTCAGGAATGGCAGCGCGCAAACCCCCACTGAATCTCGTGGTATGAGCTGTGACACGTGTCGGTAATCCGGAACCGCTGTTCAGGCTTTGTGGAATATTACCGATCGGATCACCGCTGCGGGGAAACTTGTTGGTCAATACTGTGTCAGAGCTAGCACGATGAGTTATGTAAATCATTTCTCTTCGGCAACTGCTCCCGCGGGACCCCCTACAGGACCGGACCCGTGGTGGCTACACAAAGAAGATAGTGCGGTACCCAAACAACCAGTCAGAAGAACTGATTTACAGGAGTCAATAATGGCCTACTCAAAGAAACCCCTCGCAGCTGCTCTGGGTGCAGCGTTCCTCGCCTCGGCGGTTAGTCCGGTAGTTTCTGCCGACACCAACCCCTTCGCGGCCAACCAGCTGAGCGGCGGATACGATTCTCGTCAATTTCAGCCACCACGAAGGCAAATGTGGTGAAGGCAAGTGTGGCGAAGGCAAAGGTGAAGCCGAAGGCAAGTGCGGCGAAGGCAAGTGTGGCGAAGGCAAGGGCAAAGCCGAAGGCAAATGCGGTGAAGGCAAATGCGGCGAAGGCAAAGCAAAAGCCGAAGGCAAGTGCGGTGAAGGCAAGTGTGGTGAAGGCAAGGCAAAAGCCGAAGGCAAGTGCGGTGAAGGCAAGTGCGGCGGCGGCAAAGCGAAAGCCGAAGGCAAGTGTGGCGAAGGCAAGTGCGGCGGCTAAGGCTGCACTGATCGCTCAGCTTGACTGACACTGTGTCATCACAACCGTCAGAAGAAACGCCGGGTTTCCAGGGAGCTGGACTCGGCCTGCGACGGGCCCTGCTGGGCCCGCTGTCAGACATGGCGCAGGGAAAGGTCGATTTCATGGAAGTGGCACCGGAGAACTGGATCGGTGTCGGTGGCCGCTTCGGGCGGCAGTTTCGGGAGCTGGCTGAACGCTACGCCATCAGCCTGCACGGACTGTCTCTCAATATCGGTGGTTTTGAACCCGTGGATCGGGCGCTGGTGGCGTCCATCGGTGCATTCATGGACGAGTTCCACTGCCCCATTTATACCGAGCATCTCACCTACTGTGCGGATGACGGACACCTTTATGACCTGATGCCCATACCCTTCACCGAGGAAGCCGTGCGCCACGTGGCCGACCGGGTGAAAGAGGTGCAGGACATCCTGGGGAGGCGCATCGGACTCGAGAACGCCTCCTACTACGCAGTCTCCAAAGCCGAAATGACCGAAAGCGAATTTATCCGAGCGGTGCTGGAAGAGTCGGACTGCGACCTGCTACTGGACGTTAACAACATCTACGTCAACAGCATCAACCATCGCTATGACCCTCACGCATTTCTGCGCTCGCTGCCGTTGGAGCGGGCGCGCTATATTCATGTGGCCGGTCACTACGACGAGGCAGACGACCTCAAGGTCGATACCCACGGCGCCGATGTGATTGACCCCGTCTGGCAACTGTTGGGTGAGGCCTATGAGCTTTGCGGCGCGCTGCCGACCCTGCTGGAGCGGGATTTCAACCTGCCGCCGCTGGCAGAGCTGCTCGATGAGGTCGAACAGATACGTAAGTTGCAGCGAGCGGCGGATATGGGGGCGCAGAGTTATGCCTGAGCCCGCGGTCGCCGATCTCAAGACGCTGCAGCAGCGCTTTACCGACCACGTCCGCAATCCGGGCGAGGTGAGTGCTCCGGAAGGCATCGAGGGCCGGCGCATAAAGATCTACAACGATCTCATCTACAACAATATCGAGGGTTTCCTCAGTGGCGGCTTCCCGGTATTGCAAAGCCTCTACCGCGAGGAAGACTGGCACCGTCTGGTGCGCGACTTTATCGTCAACTATCGCTGCGCCTCACCTTATTTTCTGGAAATCAGCCAGGAGTTTCTCAATTACTTGATGAATAACCGGCGGCCATCGCCGGTCGACCCGCCCTTTGCCCTGGAGCTGGCCCACTACGAGTGGGTGGAGCTGGCGCTTGATGTGTCCACGGAGGTGTTCCCGGAAGAAGGTGTTGATCCCTGCGCTGACCCCGTCGAGGGCATCCCGGTGATCTCGCCGCTGGCGATGAATCTGCAGTACCGTTACCCGGTGCACGAGATTGGCCCGGGTCTCGAGCCCGACCAACCGCCCTCGCAGCCCACATTCCTGGTGGTTTATCGTAACCGTGAGGAGCAAGTGAGATTCCTGGAGTCCAACGCGGCCACCGCTCGGTTGCTTGAACTGGTGGCAGCAAACAGCGAACGCACGGGTCGCCAGCTGCTGGAACAGCTGGCCGAGGAGATGAACGCTGAGTCGGTCACATCGGTGGTCGACTTTGGCGCCCGTATGCTCACGGAGTTCCTCGACCAGGATATCCTTGCCGGCTGTAAGGCCTGAACCTGATACCGGCTGTTTACCACTACCAACTGGTCGTATCCCGGCGGCGCTCGAACGCGGCTTGCCTTGCGGGTTGTCGGTGCTGTGGCCTACTATTTACCCAACAGCCTGGGTAAAAACCCATGACCGCATACAACCGATGCCTCGCGCTGTTGGCGATTCTTCTGCTGGTGAGTGGTTGCGCCACGGCGCAAACGGTAGAACAGACTCGCAATCCGGATCCCTTCGAGGGAATCAACCGGGCGGTGTTCGTGTTCAACGATAACGTCGATCGCTGGGCGCTCGCGCCGGTGGCGCGGACCTATAAATTCATCATGCCGGGCTTCGCAGAGCGCGGCGTCAGCAACTTTTTTGCCAACCTCTACGACCTCAACGGTGCCCTGAATGCCGTACTGCAGGGCCGTTTCAAAAGCGCCGCCCAGAACAGCGGCCGTTTTGTCGTCAATTCCACCGTGGGCATGTTCGGCTTTGTGGACGTTGCCTCGGAGATGGGCATTGCCCCCTACCGCACCGACTTCGGGCATACCCTGGCAACCTGGGGCGTGGCCCGTGGTCCCTACCTGATGGTCCCGTTCCTGGGGCCCCGTACTGTGCGCAGTGCAGCGGGCACGGCATTCGATACGGTGGCGTCGCTGCAGTGGCAGATCAATGACAACACAACGCGAAACTGGCTGTTTGCGGTGGAAATCATCGACAACCGGGCCGCATTGACAGTCGCAGAAGACCTGATAACGGGCGATCGCTATATTTTCATTCGCGACGCCTATCTTCAGCAGCGCGAGTATTTTGTCAAAGGCGGTGTGGTTGAGGACTCTTTCTCCGACTTTGATGAGGAGTTCGACTGGGAAGAGTGACAACGCCAGTTTGTGAAATTCTTGGCAGAATCACTGCACCTGACTTGCAGCCCCTATACCTGCGGAGTAGTGTGCTGCCACGCAATAGAACGTAGTAAGCCTATGGCTGAGCAGAGCGGCAAGATTTTGCTGCTTGAGAAAGATGCCCAGACCGCCAACGCTATCGCCGACCGGCTCGTGGCGCAGGGTTACTACGTCGAAATCTCACAACAGGTTGATCCGTCCCTGGACGGCGACATCGATGACGATGTCGATGTTGTGCTGTGCGATCTCGACCTGCCGGATATTTCCTGGGAGGGCGTATTTGAGGTGCTCAGCGAGCGCCAGCAGGAAGTGTCTGCGATCATGCTGTCTTCCCACGAGCAGGTGGTCGATATAATGACCGCCCTGCGTCTTGGCTTCCGCGATTTTTTCCACAAACCCATCGATGACTGGGGCGCTTTGCTGTCGTCGGTAGCGCGCTGTGCTGGGGAGAGCCGGCTGCGCCGGGAGAACGCCGCCTACCGTGCGGAGCTGGAAGGCACCAATGCCGAACTGCGCGGCACCGTGCAGGTGTTGGAGCAGGACCAGCAGGCGGGGCGCCATGTGCAGATGCGCATGCTGCCACAATCGCCCGTCGTGATCGACGGCTATCGTTTCAGTCACTCTGTGATCCCGTCCCTGTACCTCAGCGGGGACTACACCGATTACTTCCGGGTCGGTGAGGCGCATGCGGTCTTTGTGATATCGGATGTGTCCGGCCATGGTTCCTCGTCGGCCTTCGTGACGGTGCTGCTGAAAAACCTGCTGGCCCGCAAGCGCTCCGACTATATTCACCTGGACGACTACACCATCATGAATCCGGTGGAAATGCTCACCCGAGCCAACCGCGACCTGCTGGAGCTGGGCATTGGCAAGTTCGCCACGGTGGTGATGGGGGTGATAGACCTGGACACCAGCCTGCTGCGCTACAGCATTGCCGGCCACCTGCCACTGCCGGTGCTGGTCAGTGACGGTGGTGCGAAGTTTTTGCACGGTGCCGGCACCGCCGTGGGCATCATGGAAGATGCCGAATACGAAGAGCACACCATCGAGCTGCCGGAAGAATTCATGCTGGCCCTGTTCACCGATGGCATCCTGGAAATCCTGCCGCCGGACAACCTGGTCGACAAGGAAAAATTCTTCCTCGAGGCATTCTCTGGCGGCTTTCAAACGCCCATGCAAGTGTCGCACCGGCTGGGGCTGGACCAGATCGATACCATTCCCGACGATATCGCGGCACTTTACCTGGAGCGTAAGTCCTCGTGAGGGAAGCATGACCGAGGGGAGAATCCTGGCAGCGCAGCACCACGGTGCCTACGCCCTCAAGCTGGTGGGCGATGTCCGGGTCAATCTGTGCAGTTCCATCGACGACTACCTGGAAAACATGTACGCCGACCCGGGCTTCGAAAGTGTTGTGGTGGATCTGTGCGAGGCCGAGGGTATAGACAGTACCACCCTGGGACTGCTGGCGAAGCTGGCGCTGCGGGTGCGCAAGCAATTCGGATTGCGACCGGTGATCTATTCCTGCCGCAACGGTATCAACCGGCTGCTACAGAGCATGGCCTTTGGCAAGTTGTTCGATATCCGTGAAGAAAGCGTGATCAACGGCGTCGGTATTTGTGAAATACCGGCGGTCAACGATGAGCCCGAGGTGGTGCGCGAAAAGGTCATCGAGGCCCACCGGGTGCTGATGGACCTGAGCGATGAAAACCGCGAACGATTCCAGGACCTGATGACTGCCCTGGAGCAGAAGCCCGGCTAGCCGGCCGCACCTGGCCGGCCGCACCTTGCCGGCCGCACCTGGCTGGCCGCACCTAGCCGGCCGCACTTACAGATTTCGATGCTGTCAGCTTGGCGTTGATAAATGACTTGTGGGGCACATGAATCAGGTCTGATACCTGGCGGATCAGGCGCTCTTCGTACTTGTCCAGGTCACCGTCTGCGTAGGCGACTCGCCACATGCACTCGATCAGGGTGAGCTTCTCTTCAGCGCTGTAGTGATCATTGATCAGGCGCGTGAATTCGTACAGCGAAGTGGCGCGGTCGGCGCGTTGGCCGGCTAGCTCAAGCAGCTCGGCAAGCTCGGTTTCACCCAGGTCCAGGGCCTCTCCGAGGATGTCTTTCAGGGCCTGCTGTTCTTCCGAGCCCACCGTGTAGTCGGCGCGGGTCATTTCAATCAGCAGGGCGGCCGCTGCCAGGTCAAGCTGGTGGCGTTGCTCGGCCTGGTCGGCTTCGTCAGGCTTGGAAAACAGGGATAGCAGGGACTGGATCATGGTGTCAGCCGTTGAAGTGGGTAAGGAGCTGTTCCAGTTTGAGCTGGTCAGCAACAAAATTGCGGATGCCCTCGGCGAGCTTTTCGGTCGCCATGGCGTCGGCGTTCAGCGCGTAGCGGAAGTCGCCTTCCGGTAATTCTATCCGATCTTCGCCGCTCCCTGCGCCGCCGGGCTTGAGTCGGCGCGGCAGCTTGCCTTCGTCGGCGGCGAGTTCCTCCAGTAGCTGAGGACTGATGGTCAGGCGATCACAGCCCGCCAGCGCCTCGATCTCCCCGGTGTTGCGGAAACTCGCACCCATCACCACCGTCTGGTAGCCGTGCTGCTTGTAGTAGTTGTAGATGCGGGTAACGGACTGCACCCCGGGATCGTCATCAGCGGTCTCGATGATTCTGTCGGTATTGGCCTTGTACCAGTCGAGAATGCGACCGACAAAGGGCGAGATCAAATAGACTCCGGCATCCGCACAGGCCGCCGCCTGCTCGAAACTGAACAGCAGCGTCAGGTTGCAGTTGATGCCCTCGCGCTCGAGCTGCTCTGCGGCGCGAATGCCCTCCCAGGTGGAGGCGGTCTTGATGAGGATGCGCTCGGGGCCGATCCCGGCGGCCTCGTACAGGCCGATCAGCTTGCGGGCGCGCTCGATTGTGCCCTGGGTGTCAAAGGACAGGCGCGCGTCCACCTCGGTGGAAACCCGGCCCGGAATGATATTGAGAATTTCGCAGCCGATCGCGACGGCGAGCTTGTCCCCGCAGTTGGCAAGCTGCTCGGTATCGCTGCCACCCTGGGCGTTGGCCCAGGCCTTTGCGTCGCGAATCAGGTCCTGGGTGTGGGGCAGGGCGGCGGCCTTCAGCAGCAGCGACGGGTTGGTGGTGGCGTCTTGCGGGTGGAAGCGTTTGATGGCTTCAAAGTCGCCGGTATCAGCCACCACCGTGGTCATGGTCTTGAGTTGTTCGAGCTTGCTGGTCATACGGCAAGGGTCTCCGGGGGTTCGTTGACCAGGGCGACGGCGTCTTCCAGCACGGCGATCCCTGCGTCGGTTTTGAAAGCATGTTCACTCAGGTGACGGCGAAAACGGCGCGCACCGGGCACGCCCTGGTACAGGCCGAGGATGTGCCGGGTCATATGGTGCAGCGAGGTGCCACGGGCGAGTTCTTCAGCCACGTAGGGCAGCAGGGCGGCGACCACATTGCCACGGGTCGGCGGTGTTGCCGGATCATCGAACAGCACCCGGTCGACCTGCGCCAGCATGAACGGGTTGTGGTAGGCCTCCCGGCCCAGCATCACGCCGTCCACTTGCGCCAGGTGCGCTTCGCACTGGGCCAGCGTGGTGATGCCGCCGTTTATGATGATCTCCAGCTCCGGGCGTTCCTGCTTGAGTCTGTATACGTGGTCGTAGTTCAGCGGCGGGATTTCGCGGTTTTCCTTCGGGCTCAGGCCCTGCAGCCAGGCTTTGCGGGCGTGCACGATAAACGTTTTACAGCCGGCCTCGGCGAGGGTCTCCACAAAGCCCAGCAGGCCGGCGTAGTCCTCCATGTCGTCGATACCGATGCGGTGTTTCACCGTGACCGGGATTGTGCAGGCCGAGCGCATGCCGGCGACGCCTTTTGCCACAAGGTCTGGCTGTGCCATCAGGCAGGCGCCGAACATACCCGACTGGACCCGGTCCGACGGGCAGCCGCAGTTGAGATTGACCTCGTCGTAGCCTTCGGCCTCGGCAAAGCGCGCGCACTCGGCCAGTTCCACAGCGTTGCTGCCACCGAGCTGCAGTGCCACCGGGTGCTCCCGGGGATTGAAGTGCAGGAACCGCTCCCGGTCGCCGTGCAGCAGGGCGCCGGTGGTGACCATTTCTGTGTACAGCACGGCGCGCCGGGTCAGCAGTCGCCAGAAGTAGCGACAGTGCCGATCCGACCAGTCCATCATCGGCGCTATGCAGAAACGGTGGTCCATGGGTTGGAAAACGAGTTGAAGTCGGTTTTGAGGGCGGAATTATAGCGCGACAGTGGCGCCGAACGGCAGCCTCTGTGCACTTGCGTGGAACCGGAACAGTGCGTTCCGTATAATCGCGGCTTTTAGCCCGAGCCCACCATGACTGTACGCACCCGCATCGCGCCATCCCCCACTGGCGATCCTCACGTCGGCACCGCCTATATTGCCCTGTTCAACCTGTGCTTTGCCCGCGCCCACGGCGGCAAGTTTCTGCTGCGTATCGAGGATACCGACACTGCCCGCAGCACCCCGGAATCCGAGCAGGCTATTCTCGACGCCCTGCGCTGGCTTGGGCTGGACTGGGACGAGGGTCCGGATGTGGGCGGTGAATTCGGCCCTTATCGGCAGAGTGAACGCATGCACCTCTATGCCGAGTACGCCGAGCGGCTGGTGGCCGAGGGCAAGGCCTTTCGCTGTTACCGCACACCGGAAGAGCTGAACGAGCTGCGTGAGGCCCGCCGCGGAGCGGGCACCGCCACGGCGCTCAAGCCCGCTGACCTGATCCTGCCGGAAGAGGAGCAGCAGCGTCGGGAAGCCGCTGGTGAGTCCTGGGTGATTCGCATGATGGTGCCGGACGAGGACGGCGCCTGTGCGGTCGACGACCTCCTGCGCGGCACGATCGAGCTGGACTGGAGCATGGTGGATGCGCAGATTCTGCTGAAATCCGACGGCATGCCTACCTACCACCTGGCCAACGTGGTGGACGACCACCTGATGGGCATCACCCACGTGATTCGCGGCGAAGAGTGGATCAGCTCAGCACCCAAGCACAAGCTGCTTTACGAGTACTTGGGCTGGGATATGCCGGTGCTGTGCCACATGCCGCTGCTGCGCAACCCGGACAAGTCCAAGCTGTCCAAGCGTAAGAACCCCACCAGTATTCTCTACTACGAGCGTATGGGCTACCTGCCTGAGGCGCTGCTCAACTATCTGGGGCGCATGGGTTGGTCGATGCCCGATGAGCGCGAGAAGTTCACCCTGGCCGACATGATGGCGGAGTTCGACATCCAGCGGGTATCCCTGGGCGGCCCGGTGTTCGATGTGGAGAAGCTGAGCTGGCTGAACGGCACATGGATTCGGGAGGAGCTGAACGACGAGGCCCTGGCCAATCGCCTCCAACACTGGGCCCTGAATCGCAAAAACCTGATGGCGGTGCTGCCCCACGCGAAACAGCGCATGGAGGTGTTCAGTGACCTGGCGCCGCTGGCGGGTTTTCTCGTCTCCGGTACCCTGCCGCTGGGTGAGGATGACTTCAGCGACCTGAAGCTGGAGGGTGAAGAACTGCTGCAGGCCCTGCAGTTTGCCCTGTGGCGGCTGGAGGCCCAGCGGCACTGGGAGCGGGACAATGTCTTTGCCGACATGAAGGCGGTGGCGGACGGCATCGAGGTCAAGATGAAGGATTTCCTGGCGCCGTTCTTTATTGCAGTGAGCGGCTCTACCGCGTCTTTTTCCGTATTCGATGCCATGGTGCTGCTGGGGCCCGACATGACCCGGGCCCGCATTCGCCATGCCATCGAAGTGCTGGGGGGCGTGTCCAAGAAAGCCATGAAGCGCTTCGAGAAAGCCTACCGGGACATCCCGGCCGCGGCCGATTAGGCAGGGGCCCGACCATGAATAGACTGTTTTTGCTGCTGCTGTGGGTGCTGTGCCCGCTGGCGGCACAGGCGGAAGTGGTCGCCGCCGGCGCCAACGGCTTCAGTCTGCGGGTCGAGACGCTGACCCGCGGGA
Source organism: Cellvibrionales bacterium (assembly GCA_043513815.1). Classification (GTDB taxonomy): domain Bacteria; phylum Pseudomonadota; class Gammaproteobacteria; order Pseudomonadales; family Halieaceae; genus JANQIO01. The sequence goes on from CP121313.1 coordinate 1,173,830, forward strand.
CACCGGCCCAGGCCTTCGATGCGTTTCTGGCCATCGAGCAGTGGTGGGATCCCGATCACAGCTACACCGGCAATTCCGAGAATCTCAGCCTGGACGTCTCACCCGGCGGCGCTTTTCTTGAGCGCCTCGATGATGGCGGCTTTGTGGTGCACCTGTCGCTGGTCTACGCGAGACCGGGCCGCGAGTTGCGCTTCGCGGGCGGCCTTGGGCCGCTACAGGGTATGGGCCTGCATGGCACCATGACCGTTCTCTTTGAGGCCGCTGACAAGGGCAGCAGGACCGTTATGCTCTATAACGTCAGTGGTTTTGCCGACGGTGGGCTTGAACGCCTCGCGCCCATCGTCGACCAGGTGCAGGCCGGGCAAATGGCTCGCCACGCGGCCTACGTGGACAGCCTGCGCTAGCCGACGCTCATCGATGCCCGGTCCGCCCCGGCACATTCCAGCATGCCGACGCTGGCCAGGGCTCGTTCGAGCTGGCGCCAGCGTTGCTCCAGGCTGCCGGTATACCCCACCGCCATACGCACCAGCCCGGGACTGATGGCCGCTTGTTGCAGGGCGTCTTCGGTCATTTCGCTGGAAGTGGAAGAGGCCGAGCAGGACATCAGGGTGTCGAAGTAGCCCAGGCTCACTGCCACGTAACCGAACTTTTCTTCGTTTTGCAGGCAGTCCATCAGGGCCATGGCGCGCTGCTCGCTGCCCGCGTCCAGAGTCATCAGGCCACCGTAGCCGAAGTCCGCTTCGCGGATACTCTCCATCAGCGCGTGATCGGGATGTGACGACAGCCCCGGATAGGACACCGGAATGCCAGCGGCGGCTACCCGTTCGGCCAGCGCCAGGCTGCGCTCGCCGTGGGCGGCCATACGCAGGGGAAGGTGAGGAATGCGCAGCGACACGTTGGCCGCGACATGCGGGTCCATGGTGGGGCCCAGCACCATCAACGGACCGGTATGCAGGTCCATCAGTTGGCCGATAAAGTCTTCGCTGGCACACACTGCGCCGCCGATCAGGTCCGAGGCGCCGCCGATGAATTTGGTGAGACTGTGGACCACGATGTCCGCGCCCAGCCGGGCGGGGCTCAGCACCAGCGGTGAAAACGTGTTGTCCACTACCAGCGGGATGCCGGCCTCGCGGGCAATGTCGGCCAGCCGGGGAATGTCCGCGACCCGCAGGGTCGGGTTGGACACGCTTTCCACATAGATCAGCCGCGTTTTGTCGGTGATGGCGCAGCGCACGGCAGCGGGGTCCGTGACATCGACAAAGCGGGTGGTCACGCCGGTCTTGGCGGGCATGAAGTCATTGAGCAGAGCCCAGGTGCCGCCGTAGATCGCATTGCCCGCCACAATGTGATCGCCGGCATTGCAAAGGGCCATGATCACCGCCGAAATGGCGCCCATGCCACTGGCGGTGCAGTAGGCAGCCTCGGTGCCCTCCAGCGCGGCGAGCTGTCGCCCGAGTTGGTACACAGTGGGATTGAAGTGCCGACCGTACAGGTAGCAGCCGCCGCTGTCGGGCCCTTTGCGGCCGGCGAAGATGTCGGGCATGGTCGCCGGGTCGATGACCGTGAAGGTGGAACTGGCCTCGACGGACATGTTGACCCCGCCGTGCTCGCCGAACTCGTGGCGCAGGGTAGCCAGGGCTTCGATGGGATTGTCGTGCTTCATGGGAGACTCCCCGGGTGCGGACAGACGCTTGCTACCCGAATTAGATGGCCGAATATGGCCATATTTTGCACTTAATTTCACTGCTAAGCTCAACACCGAATAATATTTTATTTAGAGGCGTTTCATGGAATTGGACGAAATAGACTTCGGCATAGTGAAGCAGTTGCAGAATAATGCTCGGCTCAGCAACAAGGAGCTGGCCGCAAGAGTGGGCCTGGCCCCTTCCACCACCCTGGTACGCACCCGGCAACTCGAGCGCGCGGGGGTGTTGCGGGGATACCGGGCCGAGGTGAATCCACGGGCCCTGGGCATCGGCCTGCAGGCGCTGATCTCGGTGCGTCTCAAGCAGCATACGGCAGACGATGTGGCCGTGTTCCGCGACGCTGTGCTGGCCATGCCTGAGGTCATGCGGCTGTACCATATGGCGGGGGAAGACGACTTCCTGATTCATGTGGGGGTGCGGGACTCGGAAGAGCTGCGCACGCTGGCCATGAGCTCGCTCACCACCCGCCCGGAAGTGGCCCATATCGAGACCGGCCTGATCTTCGAGTGCGTCGAGGGATTATGGGGCTCTGAGGCGAGTTGACAGGGTACCGGCCCGTCACTAGAATGCGCAGCCTGCTTCGGCCTGACCCAATGGCCGACAGCGCCCGATTCGGGGCCATAGCTCAGCTGGGAGAGCGCTTGCATGGCATGCAAGAGGTCGGCGGTTCGATCCCGCCTGGCTCCACCAAACATAAAACCCTCGTCCGAATGGACGGGGGTTTTTTGTTTGGAGAACAGTGGATTGAAGCGCCGAAGGCGGTTTGATCCCGCGGGGCCGCCCAAGCCTGTTATTCGGGGGACGTTATTCCGGGGACAGTTGACTCAAATGCCCCGTTGTTCCAGCCGAGCCCCTCGTCTGTCCGCCATTGGTTCAAACGTCTCCCCAAACTCCAGATCTCAGCACTTGAGCTATAGTCAGTAAAAACGAGACCTCCGAGGAGGCGAGCATGAACATAGCCAAAAGAGCATTGGCGGTGGTCTGCATGGGCCTGATTCTGGCTGCCACGGCAGTCGCCAAGGAGCCCCGTACCGCACACACTTTCCAACTGGCCGAGGGAGAATCAGCACCGGCGGCAACGGCGAAGGACGCAGCCTGGCTGGCGGGTCGCTGGGAGGGCACGGCCTTTGGCCAGCGCTTCGAGGAGTACTGGAGCGAGCCCTCGGCGGGCAGCATGCTGGGGACGTTCAAGCTGTTGGGTGATGACGGCGTGCAGTTCTATGAGCTGATGGAAATTGCTGTCACCGACGGGCGGCTTGGCCTGAAGGTAAAACACTTCTCCAATGACTTCACGGCCTGGGAAGACAAGCCCGAATATGTCCATTTCAAACTGGTGGCGGTGGAACCCGACGCCCTGCATTTTTCAGGTATAAGCTTTTATCGGCTCGGCCCGGACACCATCGAGGCCTATCTGCTGATGCGCGACAGCGAGGGCTTGCGCGAGGAGAAGCTGCTCTACCAGCGGATTGCAGACTAGGTATTGCGGGGACAGTTTACTGATTAGCCTTTGGATGCCTGCGACGGCAGGCGCTCCTCAGCCGTTGAGTAAAGCGTCCCCTGATCGGTAGCGTTTACTTGTCCTTTAGCAGCCCCTTGAGGCCCTCCAGTTTCTCGCGGTTCTCAGCGCCGATTTTCTCGTCCAGCTTCTTGTTTACCTCCTCCTTGGCGGCGTCCTTGACCAGCTCCTCGAGGTAGTCCTGCACGGCTTTTTGTGCCTGCTTGATGACCGTGCGCAGCATCCGTGAGGCAAGCTGCTCGGGTGTCAGGCCGGTTTGTTCGTCGCCAATATCCGCTAGCCGTATACCCGGCATCTTCAGGGTTTTGCCACCGTACTGGGCGGTCTCGACGGCGGCGCTGCTGTTGACGAAGGCAAACTGTTTCAGCGCCAGGCGCACATCCGCCGGGTCACCGCTGGGCTCTGCCGGCGCTGCGTTATCGGCGGGCTTCATGCCGTCCAGCAGGGTCTGCAGGTTGGTGGTGGGGCCTTTCTGCTCCGCTGTCAGGCGCGCACCGTCGACCCGCACTTCGTCGATCACAATGACCGGCCCGGTCAGGGAAGCGGGCCTGACTTGCACGGCCACCTGGTCCATCTCGAAGGCATTGGGGGTGTTGAAGCCGGGAGGGTTGGCAATCTGCAGGCCATGGATCTCGCCGCGGCCATCGGTGAGGGTGAACTTCACCTCTGATACGCGCACCGAGGTGCCTACTACGTCGCTACCCACATCCTCGATGACTTTCTTGATGATGGCGTCCAGGTTCTGCAGTACCAGCACCATGACGATGGCCACCACAGCCACGAGTGCGACTACTGCGCCCAGACCGATCTTTACTGCCTTGCTCATAACCACTGCCTCCTTTGCAATATGCCTACTATAGTCCAAACGTTAAGGAGTGTTTATCACGCCCGCCCGCGGTAGATCACACTCCGGGCACTGGGGCATAATAGGCGCCCTTCGCACCACACCCAGGGCAGCATGTACTACCGCTATTTCGGCCTGAAGGAAGAACCCTTCTCCATTGCCGTTAACCCCCGGTACCTGTTCATGAGCGCGCGCCACCGCGACGCTTTGGCGCACCTTCTCTATGGCGTGGGTGCGGGCGGCGGGTTCATCCTGCTGACCGGGGAGGTTGGCACCGGCAAGACCACGATCAATCGTTGTCTGCTGGAACAGCTCCCGGAAAATACCGATATCGCCATTATCCTCAACCCGGCGCTCAACGCCGATGAGCTGCTGGCTACCGCCTGTGATGAACTGGGCATTGAGAATGAGCGTGGCGCCACCCTCAAGGACCTGACTGACCGGCTGCATGCCTTCCTGCTGGAGAACCACCGTCGGGGCCGCAACACGGTGCTGCTGATCGATGAAGCCCAGCATCTGCAGTTCGAGGTGCTGGAGCAGATCCGCCTGCTCACCAACCTGGAAACCAATACCCGAAAGCTCCTGCAGATTATCCTGGTCGGTCAGCCCGAGCTGACCGCCATGCTGGCCAAGCCGGAGCTGCGGCAGTTGAGCCAGCGCATTACCGCGCGCTATAACCTCAAGCCCCTGAACCTTGAAGAAACGGATGCCTACATCCGTCACCGCCTGCAGGTGGCGGGGTTGCCCGCCAATCAGGTGTTGTTCCCGGCCCGGGTGGTGAACTCTATCTATCGCGCTACCCGCGGCATTCCCCGGCTGATCAATGTGGTCTGCGACCGGGTGTTGCTCGGTAGCTACGGGCAAAACGAATCGCAGGTCAGCATGAAGATGCTACGCCAGGCGCTCAGGGAAGTGATGGGCGATGAGCCGGTGCAGGGCCGGGGCGGCTGGCGTTGGGCACTGGCGGTGGCAGCATTTCTGGTGCTGGCGGCTATTCCCTCCTGGTATCTGCTGGGGGATTGGTCGTCGGCCGGTTCTGCTCCGGCCGTGGCTGCCGCGCCGGCGGCTCCAGCCGTGGGTGTGGGCGTTGCGCCTGCACCTGACCCCGGCAGTACCGCCATTCCTGGCTTGCTGAAAACCCGCGAGGCCGCGATGGACGAACTCGCCCGCCATCTGGGCCTGGAGCCCGGCGTGGATGGTCTCTGTCCGGCGCTGGCTGAGCAAGGTTGGCGTTGCGAATCCCTGGAGGCCGCGAGCTGGGCTGAGCTGCTGGAGTTTGATCGCCCGGCGGTATTGACCCTGGTGTCACCGGCCCGGTTTGTGTACTACGCGGTGCTGGTGGCCGTAGAGGGTGACTATGGGATACTGCGCTCCCCCGCGGGCCAGCAGCGGGTACCGCTGTCGATATTGGGACCCCAGTGGCGCGGGGACTTTGAGCTGCTGTGGCAGCCGCCGGGAGTCTACGCCGGCCCGGTCGGGCGCGGCGACGTCGGCCCCATGGTGGCGTGGTTGGCGCAGGCCTTTGCCAGCCTCGATGGCCAGTCCCAGCCGCTGACGGGAGAAGAATTCAATGCAGCCCTGGAGGCCCGCGTGCGGTTGTTCCAGCGGCAGTTCAAGCTGCGCGATGACGGCGTGGTCGGTCTGAAGACGCTGCTGAAGCTTAACGCCGTGCGCGGCGAGGAATTGTCGCTGCAGCGCAGCAGTGGGCTCGCCCAGATGGGTGAACGCTGATGTCGCTGATACTTGACGCGCTCAATCGCTCCGAATCCGATCGTGACGGCGACGGCCAGGCACCGGGCCTGGGATCAGTGCACGGGCGCGCAGATCACCCGCGACCGCTCTGGCAGCGCCTGGCCTGGCCCGGTTTGACCCTGCTGTTTGCGCTGATTGCTGGGCTGGCCTGGTGGGGCGGTGGGGTTGGGTCAGACGATAGCCCTGAGGGTGTTCGCTCCCCTGCTGCACCAGTGGATCTGGCGCCGGAGGTTGCCGTGCCACCCTTAACGTCAAGACCCGTTGCGCCCGATGCCGCGACACCGGAACAGGCCAGCGCCAGGCTGGCTGAAAACGATGGTGGCGCGGCGCGCCCGGCGCCCGGGTTTTCTGATGATGTAGCGGCACTGTATTCACAGATGCAGGCGGCCGGCGTTAACCCTGATGAGCTGGTGGCGCCGGCCCCGCCGTCAGAGCAGACAGCGGTCCCGGTTGATTGGTCGCCCGTGCCGTCCGATGCCACGGCGCAGATGGAGCGGATGGCTCGTATGGCGGAGCTGTCGAAAGCCGCCCGGGCAACAACGCCCACTCGCGCGCAGCCGCGGCCTGAACCAGCCCGCCCGTCGACGCGGAGCGAGCCTGCCAACAGTGAGCCTGCCGGCAGTGAGCCGGCCTACGATGTCGATGCCCTGGCCTTGGCGGCCGCGGCAGCGCTGGATGCCGGCCCCCGTCCCAGCGACCCGGTGGTTCAGCACGCAGCACCGTTCATTTCCGACCTGCGACAATCGCAGAAAGACCAGATTCCCAGCATTTTTTATTCCCGGCACAACTGGTCTTCCAGCCCCGCTGAGCGCAGCGTGGTGCTCAATGGCGAACAGCGTCGAGAGGGGCAGCAGGTCAAGCCCGGCCTGCGGCTGGTGGAGATTCTCGAAACGTCCATTGTGCTTGATTTCAACGGCACCGAATTCCAGCTGCGTTCCCTGAACAGCTGGGTAAACCTCTAGCTGCCCGATCTCGCCCATTCGGCGAATGGCGCCCGGCCAGCGGGGGATTTGGCAAGCCCGGGGCGTAGGTGCTAGAGTTTTCAGCAGTCTGCTGACAGCAATAATTGATACCAATAAAAACACTGGGGATTTCACTATGAAGCTTATTACTGCGTTCTTTTTTCTGCTGGCCACCCATACAGCATTGGCAGAATGCGATCGACCTACGGCACCGCAGTTACCCGATGGCAGCTCCTCGGACCTGGAAACCATGGTCGCAGGCCAGAAGGCCGTTAAGGTCTATGTAGAAGAAACTGAAGCCTACCTCGACTGCCTCAACGAGGAAGGCGCCGCAGTAGCCGCAGAGGAAACGCCGGAACAGCAAATGGCGCGTATCGACCTTCACAATGAGGCGGTAGATGACATGGAGGCGGTGGCCGCCGCCTTCAACGAGGAAATCCGTGAGTACAAGGCCCAGGGCCAGTAGGCCTACCGCCGAGCGTTAGCTCTTAGTCCCCGTCGCCAGGCGGCTGGACTCACACCCGTCAACTTCCTGAAAGCCCGTCCGAAATTGGCAGGGTCGCTATAGCCCAGCCTGTCTGACACATCCGCCACGCTCAGTGCTGCCTGTTGCAGAAGGGCGTCGGCGCAATTCAGCTGTGCATCTTCCAGCAGCGACCGGTACGTGGTGTGCTGCCGCTTCAGTCTACGGATCAGGGTGCGAGGTGTGGTATGCAGTTCTGCGGCCAGGGTGTCCAGGCCGGGTGGTGGGTTGCTGGCACCGGCCCGCACCTGATCGAAGTGGCCGGTGAGAATGCCGCGTACCTGTTGAGCCGTGTTGGTGCCCGGGCTGAGGCGATTGATCACCTGCCGACACTTGGCGACATTGGTCCGGTAGCTGCTCTCGTCGTGCAGCGGTGAGGGCAGGTGGGTCCAGCTGGCGGGAAGCACCAGCGCGACTTCACTGGCGCCGAATTCACAGCGGGCCCCGTAGACCTGTTCCAGGGCTGCCGCGTAGCCTGGTGCCGGCCAGGGAAAGCGCAGGCTGACATAGTCGCCCACCGGGTGCCCGACGATGGTTTCCACCAGGGCTTCCAGTACGCGCAGGGTCGACTCCGTGGTCAGGCGATGAAAGAGCGCGTCGCCGGTGCGGTCCGCCATACTGAAAACGGCCTGGCGGCCCCGGGTCTCGAGCTGCGCCTGCAGCGTGGTGATGCGCACGGCGTGGTATTCGGCCATGACCTGCAGCGCGGCGCCCAGCGTCGGTGCACTGAGAGCGGCGAAGCCCAGCGGGCCGTGCGTACCGATGTTGAGCTGCAGGCCCACCCTGGCGGCCCAGGCGGGTTCGGTGCTAGCGGCATCGATATTGCGCAGCAATCGCGCCATGGGTGCCAGGTCCACGTATTCCCGCTGCATCAGATCGGTCTCGCCAAGGCCGGTGCCTCGCAATACCTGATCTGCCGGCTGGCGGCTTATGCGCAGGTAGAGCAGGGCGTAGGCGGCGGAGACCAGTAATGGAAGCTCCATGGCATGAGTATGACGTACCGGGGCTTTTATGTCACTTAATGACCAGTAGATTGTCATTTCAAGCAATTCACTGCTGGACATGATCGACCTAAGCTATTCTTCCTAGCATAAAAACATCGCACTCGACGGCAGGAGCCCGCAATGACCACTTACACTCTGCAGCATCCCGAGAAGGGACTGATCAGCTACACTGACAGCAAACGTTACCTCTGGTTGAGCTCGGTATTCATGCCGATCTTCCCGATGCTGGGCATCCTGGCTTACTTTGCTACCGGCAGTGAGTGGGCCCTGGGGATTCCGTTGTTTTTCTCCTACGTCGTCATTCCGTTCCTCGATTGGGGCATCGGCAGTGATGAGAACAATCCCCCGGAAGAAATCGTTCCCCAGTTGGAAGAAGACCGCTACTACCGGGTGCTTACCTATATCACCGTGCCCATGCACTTTGTGGTGCTGATCGCCATCGCCTGGTTTGTCGGCACCCATGATCTTTCGGTCTGGGCGCTGCTGGCCACCGCTATCACCGCGGGCAGTTATTCGGGTCTCGGTATCAATACCGCCCACGAGATGGGTCACAAGAAAACCGCGCTGGAGCGCTGGCTGGCCAAGATTGTGCTGGCGGTGCCGGCGTACGGCCATTTTTGCATCGAGCACAATCGCGGCCACCACACGGAGGTCGCGACGCCTGAGGACCCTGCCAGTTCGCGCATGGGGGAGTCCATTTACAAGTTCGCCCTGCGGGAGATCCCCGGCGCCTTCCGGCGCGGCTGGAACCAGGAGAAGGTCCGGCTCGAGCGGCAGGGCAAGTCGGTCTGGCACTGGAAGAACGACATCCTGCAGTCTTTCGCCATCAGTGCCGTGCTGCAGCTGGGGCTGATTTCCGCCTTCGGCTGGATCATGATTCCCTTCCTGGCGGTGCACAACGTGTGGGCCTGGTTCCAGCTCACCTCGGCCAACTACATCGAGCACTACGGTCTTTTGAGGGCCCGGGATGAGAATGGCCGCTACGAGCGCTGCCAACCGCATCACAGCTGGAATGCGAATTACATTTTCAGCAATATTGTGCTGTTTCACCTGGAGCGGCATTCAGATCATCACGCCAACCCGACGCGACGCTACCAGAGCCTGCGCAATTTCGACGATATCCCTGAACTGCCCAACGGCTACTACGGGATGTACATGATCGCCTACATGCCCTGGCTCTGGTTCAAGGTGATGGACAAGCGCGTGCTGTCCCTGCCGCACATCAATGGTGACCTCAGCAAGGTCAACATCGACCCGGACAAGCGCGATCAAATCTACGCGCGCTTTGGCGGCGGCCAGGTACCCACAGCGGTGGCCGCCTGATGGCGGTATACGAGTGCCCGGGTTGTCAGTACCGCTACGATGAATCCCAGGGAGACGAGCACGAGGGCTATCCCCCTGCCACGCTGTTCGAGAACCTCCCGGAGGACTTCACCTGCCCCGACTGCGGGGTGCGCTACAAGGAAGACTTCGTTCGCCTCGAGCAGAGTTAGGAAAATGGTAATTTGGGGTCAGAGTAAAAGGGCTTAAGCCCTTTTACTCTGACCCCAAATTACACAAATTACACTCTGACCCCAAATTACCTGACCCCAAATTACCTTTCCGCTCATAATGGTGGTCTGTCCCCCATTTTCCTGTTTTGTGAGGCTGCTATGGACCTGTTTGATGTAATGCGAACCACCTTTGCGGCGCGTGAATATACCGATGACCCCTTGCCCGATGAGGTGCTCTACGAGTTGATCGAGTCAGCGCGCTTTGCTCCCAGCGGCGGCAATCGCCAGGCGGGCCGCATTATTGTGGTCAGGGATTCCGATACCAAGCACGCCCTGGCCGACATGACTGTGTCGCCAGCCAAACAGTACACCGCCCAGGTGATGGCGGGGGAAACCCCGTTTAATGTGATCACACCCACCGCACTGAGCGACGAGCAGATCGCCGCCACCGAAGCCGCGCCGGCGTTGACCGAACACCTGCGTAACTCTCCGGTGCTGCTGGTCGTGTGCGCTGATCTCGGTGCCCTGGCCGCGATGGATAAGGACCTCGACCGCATAGGCATGGCCATCGGTGCCAGCATCTACCCGCTGGTGTGGAATATCCTGCTGGGCGCCCGAGCCCGTGGCTACGGCGGCACCTTCACCACATTGAGCCTGGTGGTTGAAGACCAGGTCAAGGCGCTGCTGGACATCCCCGAACAGTGGGCGGTGGCGACCCTCGTACCCCTGGGCAAGCCCGTCAAGCAGCTAACAAAGCTTAAACGCAAGCCGGTCGAAGACTTCGTGGTTCGCGAACGGTTCGGTGGGGACGTCTTTTCCAGGTAGCAGTTTTTCGTTCGTCTATGTAGTGCCGAACCTTCGGGGTCAGGAGCCTTATGGCTATAGCGCCTGTGGTGCGAACCGCAGTGATGGTCGAAAGAGGGCTTGGCCCGCCCATGCCAACGCCAGTGAAGTGCCAGGAATTGGCCTGTCCCAATCTTCCACGACTGCACCTTTAGGCTAATGTCGCGTCCAAAAAAAACCCGCATCGTTGACCGATGCGGGTTTTGTGGTTTTGGACGTAGGGGCAGTTTAGAAGCTGTAGCGCACCCGGGCGCCGTAGACCTCACCTTCGTCCATCATGGCGGCGTGGGAACCCACCAGTACCGGAACGTCGAAGCTGTAGACCTGCGCCTCCTCGTCGGTGATGTTGCGGCCATAGACCATCAGTTCCCAGGTGTCCTGGGCGCTGCGCAGTCCGAAGCGCAAATTCACTTTGGTGTATTCATCGGCCCGGTCGAGGGGGTCCAGGTCGCCCTGGGTTTCGAACTCGTCCGAGTAGTTGGCTTCACCGCTGGCGAAGAACTGCATGCCGTTGTTGAACACGTGGTTGTAGTCGAAGGTCACTGACGCGGTGTACTCCGGCGCGAAGGTGGTGGTTTCGCCGGACAGGTCGTTGATGGAAGCGCCGGGCTGGCCGGTGCCGCACAGCGGGTCTGCATCCAGTTGCTGGGCGGTGCACGGCGCTGTGGCGTAGTCGTTGTACTCCGCATCCAGGTAAGCGCCGCTCAGTCCAATCCGCAGCTCCTCGGTGGCCTGCCACAGCATGTCGAACTCCAGGCCGGAGATTTCTGCCTGTGCCGCGTTGGTCACTGCAAAGGATACGCCCTGGAAGATCGAGGTCTGCAGATCGTCGTACTCGGTGTAGAAGGCAGCCCAGTTTAAGGTCATGGAACCGCCGAACAGGCGGTGCTTGCCGCCGATTTCGTAGGCCACCACACTTTCGTCGTCGAACTCGAACTCATCGTTGGGCTGGGTGATGTCGTAGCAGTCCTCCGGAAGCTGACCTGGCGCGCAGGGCCAGGTCGAGGGGATAACGCCGCCGGGCTCGCCGTCATCAGCAGCCGTGAAGCCACCGGACTTGAAGCCTTCTGAGTAGGACATATACAACATGCTGTCGTCAGTTATATCCCACTGCAGGTTGGCAGAGGGCAGCAGATCGTCCGTGTCGCGGTCCTCGTTGTAGTCGTAGAGGTAGGTGTTGAAACTCTGCGCTTCGATCAGGTACGCGAAGAAGTTGTCGGTTCGCTGGTCGATGCCGGTCAGGTCGTCGCTGATAAACTGTCTGCTGCGAACTTCCTTGGTTTCATCCGCATAGCGCAGACCCAGGGTCAGGCGCAGGTCTTCGCGCAGGTTGAAGGTGCCCTGGCCAAACAGTGCCCAGGAGTCTGTGTCCAGCTGGAAGTTGTGGTTACGTGCCAGCTGGTCGGCCGTGTACAAACCGCTGGTCAGGAAGTTGAAGAGGCTATTAACGCCCAGCACCTGTTCCACCAGTCCGCCCATGTTGGTGTCGATGGTGACCCGGCGATCAAACTTTACGGAGTTCTCTTCGTAGTAGGCGCCGGCCAGGAATTCGAAGAATTCGCCGGTCGGTGACGCAATCCGGATTTCCTGGCTCCACTGGTCAAACTCCTGGTCATCATCGCGACCGATGAACTGCAGCGGCAGCCAGTCGCAGTCACAGCCGTCGGTATACTCGTAAGCGGAGTAGCCGGTGATGGCAGTGATGGTGTAGTCGTCCATGTAGTAGTTGATGGTCAACACGCCATTGTCGGTGTCCTGGTCACTGGATTCTTCATACTGGCCGACTGCAACGCCAGCGGCACCCCCGGCGGGACCGAGGTTGTTGTCCTTGAAAATTTCAAAATCATTGCCGGCGGAAATACCAACACCCGGATAGAAAATATCCGTCAGCGCATACGCAATCTGCGCGAACTCATCCCGATTCGGGTAGAGCGCGTCCCGCTCAGCCGCGTCCGGGTAATAGGTAACCCCGGAGGCTACCCCGGTGCGGTCCAGGTTGGACTGGCCCCACTTGAAGTTCACGTCCAGTTGTTCGTTGGGCGACCAGACGCCAGTGAAACGGTAGTTCCATTCCTCGATTTCCGGCTCATCGCCGTTCAGGAACTTATTGTCGACGTAACCCTCGGTCTCCCGATAGCGACCCGCCAGGCGCATGGCGAAGTTGTCTCCGACTGCGCCGGAAATCATGCCATCTGCGATATAGCCGTCGTTGGTTTCCGCAGACAGGTCAATTCTGCCGTTAAATTCTTCATCCAGGTCGGGGTTGGCGGTGAGGATGCTGACCGCACCGGCCACCGTATTGCGGCCGAACAGCGTGCCCTGGGGGCCACGTAACACTTCTACCCGTTCGACGTCCATGAACGGCGCTCGGTACTGGCGCCCGCGACCCATATAGATGCCGTCGATGTACATACCCACCGATTGTTCGAAGGCCTGATTGTTGCTGGAGCCCATGCCGCGCATATAGATGTTGGTGCTGACCGGTGCATCGGAGATAAACAGGTTGGGCACAAAATCAGCCAGCGCGGCCATGTTGGGTATCCCGGCGTCCTGGATTTTGTCGCCCTGCACGGCGGATACGGAGATCGGCACGTCCTGCAGGCTCTCTGCTCGCTTCTGGGCGGTGACAATGACTTCTTCCAGAAAAGCCTGGGCGGCCACCATGGGGGCCGTTGTGGCAAGAGCCAGCGCGATTAAAAACGTGGGAACACCAGTGAGCATTCTGATTTGAACAGACATGTGGAATCCTCTTTGTACGTTTTATAGTTATTGGTGCTCTCGAGGAGAGAGTTACCCGGCCGGCACAGAGAGTTATTGTTTTTGCTGTTAGGGCCACCACCCGCCGTGACCATTTTTGGCACGACGTTCCCTTATGGTAGACAACGCAGGCAGGGATGCCTAGTGGAAGCTACCAATTACTGGTTTCGTGCGTTGCTTGCCGCAGTTGCATCAGTGCGGCATATATTCACCGCCGTTGACGTCCAACTGGGCGCCGGTCATGGCGCAGGAATAGTCAGATGCGAGGAAGATCGCCACTTTGGCACAGTCTCCGTCATCGGGGATTGTACCCAGCGGGATGTGCTTCTCCACGTCGGCCCGGGCGCCGGCGGCGCCATCCGGATGGCCTTCTCCGAGCATGTTGATATAGAACTCTACCGGCGGGCCCCACATCCAGCCCATGAAGGTGGAATTTACGCGAATGTGGTGCTGCCCCAGTTCTGTTGCCAGGTGGGCCGTGGCACTGGCCAGGGCGGCCTTGGATGCGGCATAGCCCCCCTGGGTGGCCAGGGGTTTGCGTGTCACCATGGTGTTAATCATCACGATGGAGCCGCCGCCCTGCTGTTTCATGGTGGGCACGACGGCCAGGGTCAGCTGCAGGGTGCCGAACAGGTTGACGTCCAGGGCGTCGCGCCAGCCGTCAAAGTTGGCCTGTTCAATCGGTTCGAAGCTGCCAGGGTTGTAGGCGGAGTTGATGAGCGCGTCGATGCGACCGAACTCGGCGAGCGTCGCATCCACCAGCGCCTGGCACTGCTCGGGCTTGCTGATATCGGTGGGCACCTTCAGTACCGGATTATCGAGACCGGCCGCGCGAATTTCCTGCTCCGAGCCATCCAGCTTCTCGGGAGTACGCGCGGCGATCACCAGGCTGGCCCCCTGCAGGGCAGCTTCCATGGCCAGCTCGCTGCCCAATCCGGGTCCGATACCTGAAACGATCACTACCTTGTCTTTGAGCAGCATGGGCGCCTTCCTGTTTTGATGTATTTATTGTTAGTCTGCGGAACGTTGCTTTACCTGTGATCTCGAACAACGACCTGGCACAAGGATAAGAAAACAATGGATGCGCTCCTAGACTGGTTGCCCCGGGTGGGGGCTCTGCTGCAGCTAATGATTGGAATGGTGGGTTTCTTTAAACCGCGGGCCTTCACCGAGCAGCTGCAGATTGCCATGAACAGCCCCATGGCCGTGTCAGAAGTGCGGACGGTCTTCGGCGGCCTCAACCTGGGCGTAGCACTGGCGGCCCTGTTGATGCACGAGCCAGTGGTCTACATGGCCCTCGGCGTGGCCTGGTTCTTCGGCCTGCTGGCGCGCTTCTACTCCATGGCAGTCGACAAGACCGGACTCAAGAGCAGCGCACCCGGGATTGCCGTGGACGCGGTGCTGTCGTTTCTCTATCTGTCGGGGCTGTTTTTCAGCTAGCCCTCAGTGCCGGGGTACAGGCCACCCGCCACTACCAGCGGCTGGTCCTGATTCCATAACACGTTCAGATGTCGATGGGTGAATAGCGCCTGACGGTCGCGCAGGATGATGCGGTCTTCGTAGCGGATGCCCACTTCCCACTTCCACTCCCGGCCCTCGTGCTCGTAGATATGGGCGGCGATACAGTAGGCTTCGCCACGGTAGCTGCCCTCCGACCACTCCCCGAACACGTTGCCGACCATGTGCATGGTGACGCGGAAGTTGTGCAGCAGTTCCAGTTGCTCGGCGAACTGGGCCAGATCGTCACACTGGAATAACGGCGAGGACACCTGTACATCCTCGGTCATGATTTCGGCCAGTCGATCGAAGCTGCGGTCGTCGATGAAGCGCGCGTAGTTCACGGCCAGTTGGCGCGGGGCGTCGAGGTCCAAGTGGATGTCCTCCTTTATTGTTATCCTTTGCGAATGTAGCAGAGGAAAGGAGGGTGCACCATGGAGACGCTAGGCGAGCAGGAACTGGCCGCAGGGCTCGCGGGCCTGCCCGAGTGGCAACGCGAGGGCGATGGCATCGAGCGCAGCTTCAGCTTTGACGACTTCGTGGCCGCCTTCGGGTTCATGAGTTCAGTGGCGCTGCTGGCGGAGCGGGCCAATCATCACCCGGAATGGTCCAACGTCTACAACCGTGTGCATATCCGGCTTACTACCCATGATGCCGGTGGCCTGACCCGACGCGACCTCGACCTCGCCAGTGAAATCGACCAGCTTTTGCGCTAACGTATGGCTTCAACGATTTGCCGGAGAGGCGCTGTGAAGCTGCTCCTTGAGTCTACCGACCGCATTATGTTGCTGGAGAAAGCTGCCCTGTTGAAGGCCAGCGGTATTCCGGTACATCTTGAGGAAGTGGCTCATCCCGGCGCCATCCCCTGCCACCTCTACGTCGTCTTTGACCGCCATCTGGATGATGCCAGGGCAGTCCTGCACGACGGCGCGCATCCAGTGGCCGAGCCGGTGTTCGACGAAGAGTGGGAAGGCATTGCCGCTGAGTTGCGGGACTACAAGCTGTCGCTGGGCAACACCCTGCTGGAAAACCTGTTTCTCGCCGTGGTGGTAATTATGGGCGTCGGTTACGTCGCTTCGCGGACCTTCGACTAGGGCCGCGCCCCAGCCAGCGCTCACTGCGCACTATTTACGCCCACCCCGGCGGCCTGTGCGAGATTTTCGACGCCGATTCCCTTACAATGCGCGCGCCTGAATTTTCCTATGGAGTGAGTATGTATAGCGATCGCAACTTCAACCGTTGGCGCCGTCACCCCTGGCACGGTCTACGTGCCCGCCGCGACGATGCCCCCGAAGACGTGGTACAGGTCTTTGTCGAAATGACCCCTGCCGACACCGTCAAATACGAGCTGGACAAGAATTCCGGCTTCATGATGGTCGACCGTCCCCAGCGCACTACCTCCAGTCCGCCGGCTCTGTATGGGTTCATTCCACGCACTTACTGTGACAAGGAAGTGGCCAGTCGCTGCCCGGATGTCGATGTCGCCGACCAGGACCCGCTGGATATCTGCGTTTATTCCGAGCGCCATATTACCCGCGGTGACATTCTGCTCAACGCCCGCGTGGTGGGCGGCATCCAGATGATTGACGGCGGCGAGGCCGACGACAAGATCATCGCGGTGCTGGAAAACGACAATATCTGGGGTGATGTTCGCGACATCAGCGACCTGCCGCCGATCAAGATCGAGCGGCTGCAGCATTATTTCACCACCTACAAGATGGAGCCCGGCAAGGACCTCAACATCAAGGTGGACTTTGTCTACGACCGCGAAGAAGCCCTCAAAGTCATTGCCGCGGCCGAGAAAGACTACTGGGCCAATTTCGAAGCGCTGCACGCCGAAGCGCGCAAGTAGCCTCCCGACAGGGCTCGATACACCAGCACCGGCCGTCCGGTCGGTGCTGTTTTTATCCCTTCAATAACGGCCTGCGGCCCTGGAGCCGATTCCGTTGTATTACCCTATGGGCTGCCGTATGTTGGTGTCCATGAACCCCTCAAGTCCACTGCAATAGCAGTCACTTCATGAAAGCGATTCGCGTTGCCGACGGCAAGCCCGACCTCGTTGATGCGCCCGCGCCGGCGGGCGAGGGCGTGCTGGTCAATATCGTTGCCTCCTCTATTTGTGGCTCAGATCTGCACATGCTGGATCTTGGGCTGCTGGACGCGCGTATCCCGGGCCACGAATTCGCGGGCTTCACACCGGACGGCACTGCGGTAGCGGTAGAACCCACTCTGGGCTGTGGTCAGTGCCCGGCCTGCGGCGAAGGCTACAACAGCCACTGCGCCGAGGGCTTCAAATTACTGGGCCTGGCGCGCGACGGCGGTATGGCGGAACAGGTGCTGGCACCCGCCAACAACCTGGTAGCGCTGCCCACCGGACTCGATGTGCGGCTCGCGTCCCTGGTGGAACCGCTGGCCGTAGCCCTGCACGGCCTCGACCGGGCGCGGGTGCGGGAAGGTGAAAAAATCCTCGTCATCGGCGGCGGTCCGGTCGGCCTGGCCGTGGTGGCCGGCCTGAATGGGCGTGGCCTGGCCTGCGACGTGGCTGCGCGCTATCCGCATCAGCAGTCCGCTGCCGAAACCCTCGGCGCTGCACTGGAGGTGCACGACGGCTACGATGTGGTGATTGATGCCGTGGGCACCGAGGGCAGCCTGAAGGAAGCCGTCCAACGTCTGCGCCCCATGGGCCGCATCGGCCTGGTGGGCAGTTTCTGGGAGCCCACCCCCCTGGACGGGCTGTTCTGCCTCAAGGAAATCGAACTGCTTCCCGCCAATACCTATGTCTGCAAAAGCCCGCAGCGCAACTTTGAGGAGGCGGGCAAGTTACTGCACGGACGCCCGGGGATCGCCGCGGCGCTGGTGACCCATCGATTCCCGCTGGACGCGGTGGACGAGGCCTTTGCCACCGCTCGCGATCGTTCCGCCGGCGCTATCAAGGTGGTGTTCGACGTGGCCTAGCCGTCGCATTGGTGGGAGTTGGCGGCTAGCGCGCTGCAGGACGGTATTCGACAACAACATTCGATAACAGCATTTGATAACGACGTTGATCAGGGAGACACGCAATGATCGTGGTAATTGCCGAGGTTCGGGTAGGGGCGGGGGCGGTAGACGCTTTGCGGGATGCCATCGCTGTGATGGAGACGGAAAGTCGCAAGGAGCCGGGCTGTCACCGCTACGCCTTCTCCACGGATATCAGTGACCCCACTCTGGTGCGCATCACCGAGCTGTGGGAGAGCGCTGAAGATCTCAACAAACACTTCACCACACCGCATATGGCGACCTTCGGGGCCGCCATGGGCAGCGCCGAGATCCTGTCCATGGACGTCTCTGCCTACGAACTGGGTGAGCCGGTTCCTATGCCGGGTGGCTAGCCCGCCTATTGCGGCAGTTGCCTGATAGCTCGCGCAGGGCGTGCGAGAACCAGCGAAATACAGGCAAGCGACATTGGTTGCAATCTGTACCGAGCACAGGACTGGCCGTTAGCCTGCCCTGTAAAGCGGGAACAAGCATTTGGCCAGCGTACTGGTGCAATATGCGGGCTCGTTACACCACCAATTGCGCAGCGCCGGTAATTCGCGGCAGGTCGAGCACGGTGGCAATACCGGGTTCGGCAGCACAGACGCCGGGAATCGCATTCACCACCCAGCTGGCCGCCGTGGCGTTGCCGCCGCCAGCAGCGCCGGGCTCGCAGGCATCCTCAGCGTGGAGGCTGACGGTTAGTGTGGGTGTGCCGGTAACGATGACCTGGTGGCAGCCGCGGCCCTCCGGCGGATAGGGCCAGTCGGTGGCGCAGTTGTCGTCGATCCGGGTGACGTGCTCGACGACGTAGCGCGGCAGCCCATCGCTGATGCCCCGCGCCTCGAAACGGAAGGCCCCCTGGGTGCCGGCTTCGAACAGGCCCATGCCGGGTACCTCGACATCTCGCTCCAGGGGGCGGCGCTCGACGCTGACCTCCACCCGTTCAACCGGTGCATCCAGCGCATCGCCCACCAGGCGCAGCATGGGCCCCCAGACCAATTCGATGGCAAAGTCGTGGAGCATGATGGGCAAGTTGTCCATGCTGGCGCCAAAGCCGATGACTTCCCGTACCACCTGCGGTTGGTCGTATAGCGCATAGTTGAAGATTTCGCGGGCGCGAATTTCTCGAATCTCCGCTACGGCACCGCTCAATACCGCCGGCAGCATGTCCATGGCCCAGCCGGGATCAATGCCGGATACAAACAATGAACTGCCACCTTCACGGCAGGCGGCTTCCACCGGGGC
Source organism: Cellvibrionales bacterium (assembly GCA_043513815.1). Lineage (GTDB taxonomy): Bacteria > Pseudomonadota > Gammaproteobacteria > Pseudomonadales > Halieaceae > JANQIO01. The sequence goes on from CP121313.1 coordinate 1,192,987, forward strand.
CAATACCTCGCCGGGGCTGGATCCGGGATGCAGGAAGGCGTAGAACCCCGTAGCCACTACGTTGACGCCGGCGCTCAGGCAGGCCAGTAGGTCACGCTGGGCTTCGTCCGGGCGAATGTCGGCATTGGCGGCATAGACCAGGGCGTCGGGCTTGCTGGCCAGTACCGCCTGCCAGTCGTCTGTTGCATTGATCCCGATCGGGTCGATGCCGGCCAGGACGCCGGCATCCTGGCCTACTTTTTCCGGGGCGGCGACGATGACAGCGGCAAGCTCCAGTTCACTGTGTGACTGTACTGCGCGTATGGCCGGCCGGCCCACATTGCCCGTTCCCCAGACTGCGACTTTCAAACTCATCCATTTACTCCTGCCCAAGCCTGCAGTGTACCGCCCCTCAGCCGGGTTTGGCAGGGTCCACGCCGGGACGCAGGCCGCAGGTTTCCAGCAGGTCGGCAAGACGGCTTGCATGTTCTCGCGGTGCCTTCGTGGCGCTTGTCAGCAACTGGTCCCGCTGCTGTGACCAGTTGTGGTAAGCGGCGGGCATCACCGCTACCAGGCTGGATTCCAGCGCCAGTACCGGCGGCATCAGCTCAGCACGGCGGCGGGCCAGCGCCACGGACCAGGGTTGTACTTCGCCAACAAAGAACTGGCGCACCACGTTGTCGACCACACGACCGGCGGGGCTGGCTGTGTTGCCAAAGCAGATGGGCGCTGTCTGGCGTCGCTCTTCCAGTGCCGGCGCGGCCGCTGCCAGCCCCCCGCGCTGCAGTTCCAGTGACGCCAGCAGGGCGCCGCCGTCACCGCGTCTGACCTCACCCAGAAGATTTTCCAGCTCCTCGCTGCCGGCCCGGTAGTCGCCCTGCAGCCACTGATCGCTCAGCTCGGCAAGGCGAGACAGCGCGGTGGGCACCTGGCTCCCGGTATTGGCCGGGTAGTCGGCGAGGCGGGGCGGGCGTTTCCAGAAGGTGCTGAACTCCGGTCCGCCCAGGGTGGCATTCCAGATACGGGCGGGCAGTTGCTGTCGCTTGCTGGCCATCGCCGCTTCCAGTGTAGCGACAAGCGCGCCGTCGTCTTGCGGGTCCAGCGAGGTGATGCAGTTGGGTGCCAGGGCAAGAAACTCCAGTTCGAGTAACAGGCGTTGGGAGTCGGATGCCAGCTTGCCAAGGCTGCTGTTGGATTTGCCAATGGTGATGTTGAGCTCACAGCCGCGCAGTGAGAGAAGATCCAGCAGGTCGATAGAACCTGGTTGCAGAGCGAGTTGCAGTTCCCGGGGGCGGGGCAGCGGAGGCAGCCGCTGTTCCGCAGGTTCAATGCTGCGATCCAGGCTCCTGCCCAGGCGCGTTAGATAGTTGTCTACCGGCAGGCCGGAGCCGCCATCGCAACCGGCCACCAGGGCCAACGCCAAACACCATCCGCTAGCTATACACCGCCTGTTCAAGGGCCTCCCGTCGCAATCCACGCTACATGCCTTCCCGTAGTTAAACCCATACGGGTGGTAGGCCTGCCCAGTTCAAGGTTCCGGTCTGCCTTCGCAGGCCCCGGCGCTGATGACTCCGGCAGCACGGGGATATAGAGGTCGGCAATGCACACCAGAACAGTGATGTACACACTAGGCTACAGCGGTCTGCTGCCTTTCTATGCTGCGTCACTCTGGCTGTGGTGGCCCAACATGGCCGGACAGGCGCTGGCCAGCAACATTTTTGTAGTCTATGGCACGGTGATTCTCGCTTTTCTGGGCGGCACGCTGTGGGGTTATGCGGTCACGGTGCAGCCTCCACGCAAGTATCTGCGGTTGGTGGTGAGCAATGTGGTGGCGCTATTCGCCGCCGTCGCCGGGCTGTTGGGTTCTGCCCTGTTGGCCTGTCTGTTGCTGGCTGTCGGCCAGGTACTACTGCTGGCCTATGAGCGCCGGCAAGGCGACCCACGGGGCTGGTACCTGGTGTTTCGCACCCGGCTTGTGCTGGGGGTGCTGCCGGCGCACGGACTGTTCGCGCTGGGATTGAGCCTATGATGAGCTGGCGACGGCAAACGGATGCTGCGCGAACCTCGCCGGATATTGCGGGTCCAAGGTATATGCGTCGTGTCGGCCTGCTGCTGCTTTTACTGATCGCTGCTCCGCCCCTGCTGGCCGAGCGACACAACTATGAACGCGGCGACCAGCGCCTTGAAATCCTGCTGAGTGACAAGTTGCCCCGGTCTCAGCGCGACGAAGTGGTGGGCTGGATTCGCGATACCGCCGACGCCCTGGCGCAAGTTCTTGGTCGCTGGCCCCGTGATCGCTGGCAGGTAAAGGTCAGCCCCTTCAAAACCCGTGGCAGTGACCCGGTACCCTGGGCCCAGGTCAATCGCGGAGATCCGGACGTGGTCAGCTTCTACATCGACCCGCGCGCCAGTCGGGAGCGGCTGAGCCGCAACTGGACGGCGTACCATGAATTCAGCCACCTGCTGATTCCCTACCGGGGGTGGGGCGACATGTGGTTCAGTGAGGGCTTCGCCAGCTACTACCAGAACCTGCTGCAGGCGCGGCATGGGATATTCGACGAACGGGAAATGTGGCAGCGACTCCACGATGGATTTATCCGCGGGCGAACCAACCGCCGGCCCGACCTTAGCCTGGCCGAGCTCAGCCCGTCCATGCGGGAGAACCGCAGCTTCATGCGAGTGTACTGGAGCGGTGCCTGGTACTGGTTCCGTGCCGACACCGAATTGCGCCGGCGCAGCGCTGGCAGGCAGAGCCTGGATACAGCCCTGGCGGCGCTTAATCGCTGCTGTGCCAACAGCGCCCTTTCAGCGCGGGATATAGCCGTGGAGCTTGATCGTCTGACCGGCCAGCTGCTGTTTGTACCACTGTTCGACCAGGTAGGCGCGAGTCGGGCGCTTCCGCCATTTGAGGAGCAGTTCGCCGAACTGGGTATCGAGTTGGAGAGGGGCGTCGTGTCACTGCGCAACACCCACCCAGACGCTCAGGTGCGGCAAGCCATTGCCGGCAAGCGGATGTCCGGGAAATAACAGGGCCGCCCGTGCTGGGCGGCCCGGCAGTAGCCGTCTTTGCAGTCGTGCAGTGTTAGCTGGACTGTTTCTGTCGCTTCCAGGTGGCGCCGTCTACAGAGTCTTCCGTATAACGGTAGCGAACCTTGGTACCGGGTTCAGCTTCCTTTAGCTCAGAGGCGTTGGGTGCCTTGAACTGGAACTTCTCCCGGCGGTTCATCCGGCAGGATGCGCCCTTCTCGGCGGGTTTGGCCGAGTGGAATGCCACATAGACTTTATCGCTGCTGTCGTTCTGGCGCTTGACCGTGCCTTCAACAACACAGTCGCGAACGGTTTCGGCGGTCACGCTCACCGGCAGGGCGAGCAGGGGGGTAGTGAGAATGGCCGCGAGGACCAGGCTGGTGTTTTTCATACATCTCTCCCAATTCGTTATCACAACGAGTACAGGGGTTACCGCTGGTCGGCGCGGTCCCGTCGCCTGCCATGCTTTTAGTAGGTGATGCCTTGCCCAGGTCTCTGGAGGAGGGTCGGCGCCGTGCGCTCTGATTGTTACCGCCAGATGACCAAAATGTTGCAAGACCCGGTTCAGCAGGACTTGCAAGGACTATAACGCCGCAAGCTGCTGAATCACAAGAAAATTCATGTTTTTGTCATAATAAATTCACAAAACCGTGAAACCGGTCTCGGAAAATTGCCCGTGAGCGGGAAAATCACCGCTATATCAATACCTTACGGCTTTGCCTCCCGATATGGCAAGAGCCTCACCAGGACCCCTTTTGTCGGCGGTTTTGCGGCCGAGGGCAGCAATTCGCCTTCGCGCCAGAGGGGAAACTGGTCCGCGTAGTGTGGGCTCAGTGGATGGCCGGATTGGCCACCGGGGATCACCGACGCAAACGCGGGAACGGGTCCCAGTACACCCACAGCTCTCACGGTGGCGCCATGGACCACCTGGAACGGGCGCCGGTAGCTATAGTTGGCGCGGCCCACGGAGGCCGGACTGCCGCCCCAGGGTTGCGCTGCCACCGCCAGCAGCGGCGCTAGTTCCGGTACCGCCTTGCTCAGCTCGTGACGCAATCCCACGGATTGTCTGGCATCGAGGCGCCAGCCTGCCATGGGGCCCAAGGCGGCTTCCAGGCGCTGGAGGGTGACCGCCAGACTGGTCGCCAGCACTACGGGCTTAGCTGCCGGCCACCAGTCGCCGTGGCGGTCTGTTAGCAGCAGGGTATCCAGCGCAAAGTTCACCCGGTAATTCTCACCCAGCAGGCGTCGATAGAGCGCCTCCCCCAGCACTGGCCGGAACAGTGCGTCTGCCAGTTCCAGGTACCAGGCCTGGAAAAGCAGCGCAGCGGCACTGTCGGCGGCTGCGACGGGATCGGCCAGCCATGCCTCCAGCAGGCTTCGGGCCGGCGCGAGATCGTCGCGGTCGGCGATCGCGACCAGCATGCCGGGCAGTACCAGGCTGGCCTGGCTGTCGTGCCAGTCCATCTGCAGGGCCTGCATGTCGTTGGCAGAAAACTGCCGGTCCTGTCCCAGCACCGACTGCAGGCGGGCAATACGATAGGGAGCCGCATTGTCGGCGGAGACCAGCGGGTAGCTGCCCGCCGGCTGCACCCGCGCATTGGCGGCGGCAATGTAGCCTGCTGCCGGATTTTGCAGTCGCGGCATATCCGCAGCGCTGACAATGCCGCGCCAACGGTTGCCGGGCTCTGCCGCTAGCGGGGTAAGCCCTTCACCTCTGGCGCGCCTGGGCAGCAGGCCGGCGGTGCGAAATCCGATATTGCCGTCGGTATCCGCATAGGTGGCATTGAGTATCGGGCCTGCGTGTTGATCCAGCGCGGCGTTGAAACTGTTCCAGTCAGTGGCCAGGTTTAAGGCCAGCAGGCCGTCCAGGCTCAACTCGCCGATATCCTGTACTGTCCAGCGCAGCGCCAGTGGCGGATCATCGTGAATCAGCGGCCCGTTGCGGGTGGTGACGATGTCGAACTGATGGTCGGGTGCATCCCGCACCGGTAGCGTAATGGTGCTAGTGCCTGCGGCGTAAGTCGCACCTCCCTCCAGGAAAATTCCGGGCTGCCCCTCGGCCCTGCGCTCCATGAACAGGTCCTGGCTGTCGCCGATATTGGTAAAGCCCCAGGCAATAGACTCGTTGAAGCCGTTGATAACGCCTGGTAGCCCCGGCGCCGACCAGCCCCCCAGGCGCCGCCCCTGGCCAAAAAACAGGTGCACCTCGTAAAACAGGTTGGGCAGGCCGAGGGCATCGTGCGAGTCAAAGGCAAACAAGGCGTGTCCGTTCGCGCTGTTATCAGGTGAAACCACCCAGCCGTTGCTGCCAAAGGCAAGGCGGGGCATCAGCGGCTGGTGGCGGGGGTCGGTTGCTTCCATAGCGGCCAGGGCACGCATCCAGTCGCCGCGGACTGCCGGTTTTGTTGCTGCTGGTGTGGCGCCCCGGGAGTCTTCCCCTGCCAGGACGAAGGGGAAATCCTCGCGCTCGCTCAGGTCTTCAAAAAACACGCCGGCGCGTGCACGCCCCACGCGGTCGGTAATGGCCAGGCGCAGCAGTTCCTGTCTCGCATTGTTGGAAGACTGGAAGGCCATCAGTGCGCCGACGGCAAACACGTCGGCGCGACTCCAGTGAGCTGGTCCATGCAGCAGAAACAGGAACTCCGGCGGTGGCACAGACAAGGCCTCAATCACCGCATTGATACCGCCTAAATAGGCGTCCACGAGATTAAGCAGCTCTTCGCTGGCATTGCTTTCCAGTCGGCTTGCCAGGTTGGGTACGCCGTAGCGCCATAGCTGTTCGTCGGCCGCGATCAGGTCGGGCCCCAGCAGTTCCGCCATGCGGCCGCGGCCGGCACGCCGGTACAGTTCCATTTGCCAGAGCCGGTGGCTGGCGTGCAGCCATCCCTCAGCAGTAAGGGCATCGGCCAGGGTGTTGGCCTGTACGTAGGGTCGCTGCCAGGTGTCATAGTGCAGGGCGACCGGCGCCGTCAGCCCGGGTACATCGACGGTGCCGGACTCCACCGCAAGCGAGGCGCGCAGCGCCCACCAGATCATCGCCGACAGCAGAGCCACCAGCAGTAGCAGGGCCAGCATGGCGCGGCGCAGCACAACCAGCATCAGTTTTGCAGCACCGGCCAGCGCTCGCGCAGCATGCCGTTGCGGACCACCATCAGGTCGCCGAATTGCAGCAGTACCGCCTCGGACTGGGTGGGTCGGAAGAAGGCCCAGTCATCCACGGCTATCTCACTGTCGGCGGGAATGGTCATCAGTTGCTGGTTGGAGCTGAGGCCGTAGAGGCGATGATTTTTCATGCCCCGCGGCCAGTCTGGCCTGGCCATCCAACGGCCGCCATAGAGAAACAGGCTGTCGCGGCGCTGCCACGGCAGGCGAGCGCTGAACTCGGACCAGGCCGACAGGAAGGGCACCGAGACTCCAGAGCGGCGCTTCAGCACCGGCGTCGCAATCCAGCAGGCAGGCATATAGCCGGCCAGCTGCGGCAGGTCGAAGTCGGTGGGTTTCAGTAGAACCGAACCCAGGCTGACATCGTTGAGCGGGCTGTCCTGCTGGTGCAATACATGGGTGGGGCTGCCGGCGCCGTTCAGTGTCAGGCTTTCCGGCGCGCAATTGCAGGCGGCGACGAAGGCCCGGTAGCGGCGGTTGGCAGCGGCCAGCGCCTTTTCCGGTCCAACGGGTGCCTTTGCCGCATGGGCGTCATAGCCCATCAGGCCGGTGAACCGCAGTCGCGGTGAGTCTTCGATAGCGCGGGCCAGGGTGGCAAGCTGCGCTGGCTGGTCCAGGCCACCGCGCCGCAAGCCGACGTTGATTTCCACGGCAATCCGCAGTGTGAGCCCCAGCCTGTCGGCGAGCGCCTGGTACTGCTCCAACCGCTGCTCGCTGTCCACCAGCCACTGCACCTGCTCAATGCGCGCCGGCTGGCCCCTGAACTCATTGAGCAGGTTTTCCACGGCGGCGGCCGGCAGGGGCTTGCCCAGCAGTATATCCACGTCCTGGTAGTGCCTGAGGAGCTGCGCCAGGAAAGGGGCGTGGAAGCTCATCAGGCGTCGGCTGCCCAGCGCTGCCATGCAGGTATCCAGCAGCGACAGGCTGGGGAGTGACTTCACCACCAGGCGCAGTGCCTGTGGCAGCTGCAGCGACTTGAGTTGCGTGAGGTTGGCGTGCAGGCGATTGGCGTCTATCAGCAGGCCGGGATGGGCAGTCCGCGCGGTGTCCAGTGCGGCGGACAGTGAGGCGTAGGGTTCCATCTCAGGCGCGTTTGAGGCCCAGGGCCCAGCCAATCTGGCGGCGCAGCAGGCGTGCAATGTGATCGCGGTCGATGTCCTCCGGCGCCAGCAGAAGGGCGTCGTATTCCAGCCGTGTCATGGTGTCGAGCAGCAGGGCTGCGTCGATCTCCGGGTCTTTCTTGTTGGTAAGGCTGCACAGCCTGACCAGCGGATCTAACAGGCTCTGTCGATGGTCGGCAGCCATTTCGCGGAGGTTGGATGCCTGCGGGACGCTGGACAGAAAGACCTGCTCAACCGCCAGGCCTTCCGGTGATTCGTGCACGCCTTGCAGCAGGATGTCGGTGGCCATCTCGGCGAGATCCGTGCAGATTTTCTCGCGTACTGCCGTCTTGCGCAGCTCCGTCCGCGTATACCTGTCCATGTAGTCGAACAGGGTGGCCCAGATATGTTCGTTGTTGGGTCTGGCGCGCTGGCAGAACAGTTCGAAGGCTTGCTCGATCAGGGCATCGATGTCCTTGAAGTAGTAGGTGGTCAGCGACAGTTGCACGCCGGCTTCCGCGGCCACCGCCCGGTGGGTAACGCCGCGCAGCCCATCGCGGGCCAGCACCCGCAGGGCACCGTCGAGAATGACCTCGCGCGTCTGCTCGCCTTTACTGCGGCGTTTGCGATCCATTTTGGCTGAAGCTGGCATACTCGTATGAATACCCTTGTCTCAGCCCGGTGCGTGTGCGTCTCGGGCATCATGTGGTACACAAGGCTTGCAAAAATTGTACAAATGTACAATATTGGGAAGATAGCCTTTTCTTCCTGACGGAGCAAGCATGAAGTTCCCTGCCACCGGCAAACGCCCTGACGACATTCTCCATGAACTCGATTCCTTCAAAGGCAACGACGTACCCTGGCAAGAGGGGCGAGTATTCGCCTATATCTACGATGCCGGTGAGGAGGCCAAGCAGCTGCTGAAGGACGCTTTCAATCTGTATATGACCGAGAACGGGTTGGACCCTACCTCATTTCCAAGCTGTATGCAGCTTGAGAAGGACGTGATCGGCATGGCCGTGGACCTGCTCAACGGCGGCGACGATGCCACTGGCACGTTTACGTCCGGGGGTACCGAGAGCATTCTGCTGTCGCTCAAGACCACCCGTGACTACTATCGCGACATCAAGCCGGAGATCACCGAACCGGAAATCCTCATGCCCACCACGACGCACCCGGCCTTCCACAAGGCCTGCCAGTACTTTGACCTGAAGGCGGTGCTGGTAGATGTTGATGACGACTTTTGCGCCATTCCTGAAAAGATGGAAGCGGCGATAACGCCCAACACCATCCTGATGGTCGGCTCGGCGCCGTCCTACGCTCACGGCGCTATCGATCCCATTGCCGAACTGGGCGAGATTGCCCTGCGCCATGATCTGCGCCTGCATGTGGACTGCTGTGTGGGCGGCATGTACCTGCCTTTCGCCAGGCAGCTGGGCTATGACATTCCCGAGTTTGACTTGTCGGTGCCTGGCGTTACCCAGCTGTCCATGGACTTCCACAAGTGGGGCTATGCGGCCAAGGGCGCCAGCTGCATCCTGTACAAGGACCGTGCTATCCGCCGCTACCAGATCTTCTCCTACGCCAACTGGACAGGCTACGCGGTCATCAACCCGGGGGTAACGTCCACCAAGAGCGGCGGGCCGGTGGCAGCCTGTTGGGCAATTCTCAACTACCTGGGCAGGGACGGCTACCTGCGGCTGGTCGATGAGAGCCAGAAAGCCTCGCAAAAAATTGTCGAGACGGTGAACGCGATTGAAGGCATGGAGGTAATGGGCCAGGCGAAGATCAACATGCTGGCCCTGCGCGCACTGGACTTCGATATTTTCCCGCTGGCCGACGAGATGCGCAAACGCGGCTGGTACATCCAGCCCCAGTTCGGCTTTGCCAACTCCAGCGAAAACATGCACCTGTCGGTGGGCTACCACAACGCCCACGCGGTGGACGAGTTCTGCACCGAATCTCGCCGAGGTCGCGAAGTCCGTGCGGGATGCGCAGCTCGGTCAGGAACGCTTTGTACTGCCACAGGAGCTGCATGATTTCATCGTCAATTCAGGTCCTGAAGTCATGGACCAGTTGGGCGATATTCTCGGCGACGGCACAGAGCTGCCCGAAAGCATGGTGGAGATCAATAACATCCTCAACCAGCTGCCCGCGGACAGCCGCGAAATGCTGCTGGGGGAGTATGTGAATCGCCTCTACAACCCGGAACCAAACCCGCCGGAGCAAGAGCCCGCCGCATAGCGGCGGCCCGCCCATGAGCCACGTTCTCAATCAGCGCCGCTGGCAGTTGGCGCTGGTGTTGATGGTGACGTTTTTCGTGGGCTTCCTGGACCGCATCAATATCACCTTTGCACTGCCGCTGATGGCGGTGGAATACGGCTGGAGCGCGGCACAGACGCAAACCTATGGCTCGCTGCTGATGGGTCTGTTCTATGGCGCTTACGGGCTGGCCAATATTCTGCTATCACCGATTGCGGCGCGCTTTGGCCCTCGCCGCAGCCTGCTGGTGATCGTTTGCCTGTGGTCGGTATTCACTGCGATGGGCGCCTGGGTCAGCCAGTGGGTCATGCTGCTGCTGGCCAGTCGTGTGCTGTTGGGGTTCAGCGAAGGTGTTCACGTGCCGATGATGACTACCCTGACCAAGACCTGGTTTCCTCTGGAAGAGCGGGCCCGGGCCAATAGCATCATCGTGGCGGGTATTTTCCTGGCCGTACTGCTGGCGCCCATGTTACTGGTGCCGCTGATGGGCCAATTTGGCTGGCGCGCCGGCTTCCTGCTGCTGGCTGCGGCCGGCGCCCTGGTGAGCCTGCCGCTGGTCTACCTTTTTGTGCATGACTCGCCGCAACAGCACCCGGATGTCAGCGCAGAGGAAGCCCGATTGGTGGCGGCCGCCCGCGAACGGGAAGCGGCGGAGGAGGTGAGCGGTCAATTGCTGCGCAGCCTGTTTACCACGCCGCGCTTTCTGTTGTTCTTCCTGATCGGTATCTGTAACAACCTGATGTCGATTGGCGTTACCAGCTGGCTGCCGACCTACTTTACCGGCAAGCGCGGCATTCCCTACGAAGAGATCACCTGGCTGGTGACCGCGCCATATGCGTTCTCTCTGGTGGGTGTGGCGCTCTGGTCGACGCTGGGCGACCGTTTCAATATTCGCGCCCTGCTGGCGGGTCTGGGTTTCGGCAGTGCCGGGGTCGTCATATACGTCGCGCTGAATACCGACAGCCTGCCGGTGGTGATTACCTGCATGACGGCGGCGGTATTCCTGTTTTCGGCGTTTACCGCCAGCGAATTTGCGCTGGTGCAGCGCATCCTGCCTATGGACCAGTTTGCGCCTGCAATGGGTTTCTACAACGGGATGACGGCACTTATTGGTGGCGGCCTGGGGCCGGCGCTGATGTCACCGCTGATCGGCGACGGGGAAGGTACCTGGATCATCACCGCCATTGCCCTGCTGACCGCAGGGCTGTTGCTGGTGTACTACCGCATGGTCCGCTACTAGGCGGCCCATTGATCTGAGCCGGGTGTTTGCCGGCTGCCCCGGCCTATAATTCAGTCTGTTTCTGTCTATGGAGCAGATCTGTGGAAGCCCCTGACACTCACATGTTGCTGATCCAGATCGCCGCGGTCTTGCTGGCCTCGCGGGTGTTTGCCGAGGCGGCACAGAAGCTGGGTGCGCCACCCCTGATCGGCGAGCTGGCCGCCGGTATCATTCTCGGCCCGAGCCTGCTGGGCTGGGTGTCCCCCAACGAGGTGCTCAAGTTCCTGGCAGAGATCGGCATTATCCTGTTGCTGTTCGAGGTGGGACTGGACACCGACATGGAGCGTCTCAAGCAGGCCGGCCCCCGGGCGGTGGTGGTGGCGATCGCGGGTTTTGTGCTGCCGTTCTCCCTGGGCACGGTAGCTTCGTATTATCTCTTTGATTTATCGCTCATGGTGTCCCTGTTTATAGGTGGGACGCTGACGGCTACCAGTATCGGCATCACCATTCGCGTGCTCTCGGACCTGGGCAGGCACAAGGAATACGAGGGCCAGATTGTGCTGGGCGCGGCGGTGATCGACGACCTGCTGGGCGTATTCCTGCTGGCGGTGTTGTACGAGTTCACGACCAGCGGCAGCATCAGCCTGTTGAACACCGGCAATATCGTGCTGTATGTGGCGTTGTTTTTCATTGTCGCACCGGTACTCGCCAAGGCCCTGTCCCCCTTGATCCAGCGCTATCACGATGCCAGTCGGCTGCCAGGTATTATCCCCGTTGTGCTGGTGTCCATGGTGCTGCTGTTTGCCGCGCTGGCCCAGAACCTGGGTGCACCCCACCTGCTCGGGGGCTTTGTGGCGGGCATCGCTTTGTCCCGGCGTTTCTTCCTGCCATTTGGCGCGGCACTAAGAGTCGATGCCGAATTTTCTCGCAAGATTCAGGTGGAGATGCAACCCATTATCCATCTTTTTACACCCATCTTCTTTGTGATGGTTGGGTTGTCCATGGACCTGCGCGCCATTGACTGGACCAGCCCGTTCATCTGGGTATTTTCCATCTTCATGACGGTATTGGCGATTCTCGGCAAGCTGGCAGGACCCTGGTTAATCAAGGAATCGGTGCCCATGCGAATTGCTATCGGTATGGCCATGGTGCCGCGGGGGGAGGTGGGGCTGATCTTCGCAGAGCTGGGACGTGTGACTGGCGTATTCGATCCTGCCGTATACGCCGGGGTCGTGCTGGTGATTGTTTACACCACCCTGGCTTCACCGTTCTGGATTAAACGCTATTATGCGCGCTTCGGTGGCCATCTACCCATGCGCGACTCGCCAACGGCTGCCCGCGTGCCCCGCTAGCGGCCCTTGAAAACCGGGTCACGCTTCTCGATGCGAGCCGTCAGCCCCTCCGCGAAATCCTCGGACTTCATCAACTGATTGAGCGCCTCGTTCTCGAGATCCATGGCGCGGGCAAGATCATCGACTTTCTGGGCGTGGACGACACGCTTCATGGCGCGGATCGAAGCGCCGGCACCGCGGGGTGGGATGAGCTTCAGGGTTTGCTCGCGCGTGTAGGTCAACAGTTCGTCGTGAGGCAGCACCTTGTTGGCAAAGCCCAGCTCCAGCAGTGCCTGGGCGCCGAGCTTCTCGGGGAAGAACAACAGCTCCTTGGCCTTCTGCAGTCCCAGCAGGCGGGGTAGCGTATGGGTAGAGCCCAGCTCGGCGGCAATGCCCAGGCTGGCGAAAGGCAGTTTTCCCCAGGCGTGTTCCGACACATAGACCTGATCAGCCACCGCTAACGGCAGGGTAAGACCGCCGCCAATCGCCAGCCCGTTAACGGCCGCCATCACCGGCTTGTCGCAGCCAAAAAATTCCAGCACCGTGCCCTTCATGGCGATATCGTTGAAGTCGATCTGCTCGAGAATTTCCGCCGGCAGGTTTTCGTAGATATCCGGCACAAAGTAGCCGCCGCTGGAGAAAGCCTGGCGCTCCGGGCCGCTGTCCGGGTCAGGCGCGCCGGTGATAATCATGGCGTGGGCGCTGTCGTCTTCCTTTAAATGGCGTGCCGCCCACTTCAGCTCCAGCGCGGTCAAGCCGCTGATCGCGTTCTTGCGTTGCGGGGTGTTTAGCGTAACGGTGACAATGCCTTCATTGTCGAGATCGTAGGTGATATCGGAAAAATCGGTGGTCTGCACAGGTGTCTCCAGCAGGAATCTGGGAGCCGCTATTCTGGAGCCGGCACCGCTACTTGGCAACGGCTACAGATTCTTTCCAAACCGTGCGCGCCGGCCGTTCGGTCGTGTGGCCGTTTTGCTCACGCGTTGCTGACGAGTTCGACCTGGCGGTCGACGTCGACCAGATGGCCGGTCTTGAGCCAGATGCGTGCACCGCGGTCTCCGGCGCTGGCCTGGATGCGGCCTCCTGCGGGCACCCGCAGCCAGCTGAACTGGTTGAGCTCATCGTGTTGCTCGGTAAGCGACCCTTCCAGCACCAACAGTTCGGCACCGCCTGGAACCACGAGGTCCAGTTTCGCGCCCGGCTCCCAGTCCTGCATCGAGACATTCTCCAGCTCGTCCTGATACAGCGGGGTCACCGAAATACCCGGCAGATCCCGGTGCGGCACCGCCGGCATGTGGTCGGTGCGCAGGCGCACATGGGTGACGTCTTGCGGGTCAAACTGCCAGAGTTTGACGAAGATGACGCAGCCCGGCTCCGAGCCGGGGGTGTGGCTGGACTGGGGTGGATTGCGGATATAGGAACCCGCCGGCGCATCGCCGTGTTCATCCTGGAATACGCCCTCCAGCACCAAAAACTCCTCGCCGCCGGTATGCACATGGGGCGAGAAGTGACTGCCCGGGGCATAGCGCACGATGGATGTAGCGCGTGCTACCTCTTCACCCACACGGTCCAGCGGTCGGCGATCCACTCCGGCCATGGGCGAAGCCAGCCATTCCAGCTCCGTGCTGTGCACCACCACTCGCTGATCGAAATCTGCATTGATCTTCATGTCTTGTTTCCTGCCCGGTCCTTTTTCTGGGTAGATTGCCTTCGGCCGCTTGGACATTTTACGCGATGCGGCTTGTGGGGGCTGAGCCCAGACCCGGGCGCAGTGTATCGTTTCAGGCCTGCATCTTGCCGAAATGCCCTATGCTGTATAGCAATCCGCCCAGTAGACTGGGCAAAAACAGGAGAGTTCCATGAAATTTTCCCTACCGGTGCTGGCAGCCATCGTCGCTTGCAGTGCGCTACAGTCTTTCGCCGGCACTGTTGAACAGGCCATCAATAGCCCAGGACGGTTGCCCGCCGATATCGAGCGCGATACCCGCAGCCGTCCCGACGTGGTCATCCCGCTGCTGGAACTGGAAGAAGGGGATCGGGTAGCGGATGTGTTTGGCGGCAGCGGCTACTACAGCGAACTGCTGGCCGGCGTGGTGGGCGAGAGCGGGGAAGTGATCCTGCAAAACAATGACGCCTATGCGCAGTTTGTTGGCAAAGCTTTGGCAGCGCGTTTTGATGGGCGCGACCCCGGCAATATCACGCGCCTGACCAGCGAAGCCGATGACCTGAAGCTGGGCACCGGCCTGGATGCGGCACTGATCATCATGTCCTACCACGACCTGTTCTACGATGACGCCGAGAACGGCTGGCCGCAAATCGATGACGTCGATTTCATCGCTCAGATTCGCGCAGCGCTCAAGCCGGGCGGGCGCTTTCTGATTGTCGACCACGCCGCCCCGGCAGGCACGGCGGCGGCCGCCACCAAAAGCCTGCACCGCATCGATGAAGCCTACGCAATCAAGCGTCTCAGCAGTCAGGGCTTCAGGTTGGTGGGATTCAGCGAGGCGTTGCGAAATCCTGGGGATAATCACAGCACGCTGGTGTTTGACGCGTCCATTCGGGGCAAGACGGATCGTTTTGTGCTGGTATTTGAGAAGAACTGATTACTGTGCCTGGTAAAAGTCTAGAGACGCGCTACCAGCAGCGGCTCCCAGCCCAGTTTCTGTCGCTCTGCGTTGACGTGGGCAAGCACCGCCTCGCGTATCTCTGCTATTTCCGGGTTATCTGCCAGCGGCAGCAGCATGGGCGACTCAAAGTCGACCCAGCTGAGATAGTAGTTTGACCAGCCTTCCTTGAGGGCGCCTATCACGGCCTCCTCGTTCCCTATAACGGCGTTGGCTTCTGCCTCATAGCGGCTGAGCGCTCCAGGCGGCTCGCCGTTACGCTTGGCAAGCGCAACGAAATCCAGCGCGCGCTCAGCCAGCTCCCTGCCTTCCTCTTCGCGGCCCAGCTTCATCAGGGTCAGGGCGTACATGCTGGCGAAGTCTATGGGTGCGAATGAGCTTCCGGCGCCTCCGTAGATGGGCTGACTCGGATCGAAGGAGCGCTGCAGGGAATGCAGGGCCTGGGCATTTTCTCCCTGCAAAAGATGTAGCCAGGCCATGGTGTAAGTGTACCAGTCGTCCTGTTCCTCCGGCGGGATCTCGGAAAGATATTCCTGGCCTCGCGACGGGTCACGCAGCGCCTTTTGCGCCAGTCTTATGTGTTGCGGTATGGCGGCGGCTTCTGCGCCGCTATCCCCCAATACGTAAAAGCTGAACAGGCCGATAACCGTGCTGCTGCGAGTTATCCCGCCGCGCTCCGATACCGTCAAAGCCTGTTCCATGCTCTCGCGCATGTTGGCCCAATTGCCGTTGTCCAGTTCGATAAAGGCGTCGACCATATAGGCTGCGGCCGTTCCGGGCGTCATCATTTCTCGGGCTTTGGCGTCGTTGCCGGCCCGGGCCACCTCATTGGCCATATTGTTGCGGATGGCCGGATGCAGTGGGTCTATTGCGAAAGCCTGCTCCAGTATGCGTATGGATTCGTTGTAGTCGCCCTTGCCGCCGACCACGGTGTGCAACCAGCTGTAGACAATGCCTTCGCTGGGGTTGCCCGCGATTGCCCGGCGGAAGCTCCGTTCGGCGCCATCGTAATCGAGCTGGTCTGTCAGCAGCAGGCCCTGGGTAGCGTGTGCTTCCGGCAGGTCCGGATCCAGTGCGAAAGCGCGGTCCAGCAGTGCCTGGGCCTCGCGGTTGGCGATCTTGATTGGTACGTCGCCGTAGCCACGTGTGGAGAGCAAGTGTGTCGCCAGGGCTTGTCCGGCGTAGGCCTCGGCATATCCCGGGTCACTGTCCAGCGCCCGCTGGTACTGGCGGATGGCCAGCTTGAGCGCGGTTTCGTTGCGCAGCCGCAGGTTGTGCTTGGCCAGCAGATAAAAGTTATAGGCCTCTACGTTGGCGGGCTTTGCGGCCTGAGTTGGCGCCACGGCCGCTAGCTGTTCATCCGTCAGATGAACCATCAGGGCGTCGACAATAGCCCGGGAGATTTCGTCCTGGATGGTGAAGATATCGGTCAGCTCCCGGTCGTAGGTTTCCGACCAGAGATGGTAGCCGTCTTCCACGTTGATGAGCTGGGCGGTAATGCGCAACCGGTTGCCGGACTTGCGCACGGAGCCCTCCAGCACTGTGTCGACATTCAATTCACGCCCGATGTCGGTAATGTCTGCGTTCTGGCCCTTGAACGCGAAAGACGAGGTGCGCGCTGCTACCCGCAGTTCCTGAATCTTGGCCAGTCCGTTGAGCAGCTCTTCGGAAATGCCGTCGGAGAAATACTCCTGGTCCGGGTCCTTGCTCATGTTCACGAAAGGCAGCACGGCGATAGAGCTGCCGCTGCCGGTGTCGCGCTTGCTGGCTGTCGCCTGCTGGGCTGCGCCTGCATCCGTTGTTAGCGATGAGCTGTAAAAACGTTCGCCCAACAACAGCACAATGGCCACGGCCATCATGGTTATGATGGTGCGATTGAGCGACTTGCCGGTCTCGTCGGTAATGGATTCCTCGGGGGCGACCTTTTCTGTCAGGCGCAGGCCCTCGGGCGTCATTTCAAAGGCCCAGGCGAATATCAGTGCAAAGGGGAAGCCCAGCAGTCCGAGATAAAGCGCCAGTGACACGGTCCAGTCCGGTAGCTGCAACAGTGGCGAGAGGAATTCCGCTACCTGCAATACCACCCAACCCACGACGATATAGGCCAGGGCTACCCGGTAGACGTTGCGTCGCTGGAGTTCCTTGAGAAGGCGGTTCACAGGGCCGCCAGCTCCAGCGGTGGCCGGTCGAGCCTGGCGCGTTCGCGGTTGACGTGCTGTAGCCAGGATTCCCGGATGGCGAGGAATTCAGGGTTGTCACGCAGGTCCTCAAAAAAGGGTCCGGCGAACACGTCAGTGGTGAGGCTGTGGTGCTGCAGGCCGGTCTTGAGCGCCGCAATGGCAGCAGATGCGTCATTCACCAGCAGCGCGATGCGGGCCTTGCGAACCATCAGGTTGACGATCGGCGAACCGTTCTCAGACTGGGCGACATATTGCTGCAGCGCCAGGATGAGTTGATCGGCCGGCTCTACTTGTCCGGTCGCCTTCAATGCGCTGGCGTACTCTATCAGCCATTCCAGTCTGCTGAGGGGTGTCCACAAGCTGCCCTCCACGCGGGTGGGTTTCCCATAGCGGTCCTCAAAAGTGCTGATCACATCAGCATGCCTCCCCAGGTAGGCCAGCGCGATCAGGTGGGCATGGAACGCCTCGTCGCCATAAGCGTCGGCGGTTAGCGACTCGATGGTCGTCAGCGCGCGGGCGGGGTTGGTATAAGCATCAATGGTAAGCGCCACGTTTTCCGGTGCGCCCTCCTGTGCGCCGGCGATGTCGCCCAGCCAGAAGTAGCGGTAGTAGTTCCGAGCGCTCTTGAGTGATGTCTGCTCGCCACCTGACACGGAGCCGATGCCCGCGCTGATGATTTGCTCGCCTTCTGCGAGTTGGCCTTGAGACCTGGCAATAAGCGCGCTGATCTCGAAATAGTCCCGCTCCCCCGGTATCAGAATTTCCCGTGCGGCTTCGGGTTGCTGGTCGACTGCGTACATAAGGGCCCGGTTGCGACGAATGGTCGCGTGCAGGGGGTCCATCCGGTAGGCCTTGTTCATGCTTCTATTGGCAGCCGGGTAGTCGCCAAGCCGATCCAGGGCGTCGGCACGCCAGCTATACATGATGCCCGAGGAAGGGTTTGCCGCAATGGCCTTGTTGAGGCTGGCCAGCGCAACGTCTGCGTCTTTGGTGTTCAGGTCAAGCAGCGCCTGTGTGGCCAGGGCGTCGGCATTGTCGGCATCGAGCCGCAGCGCCATATCGATCAGCTGCTGGGCCTCACGCGCGGATTCCAGGGGCGGAGTCTCGCCGTAGTGCTCTTCGGACAACAGGGCAGCAGCGGAGGCTTTGCCTGCCCAGGCATCGGCATAGGTGGGGTCAATATCAATAGCCTTCTGGAACAGGAACGCGGCTCGCTCCAAAGTTTCCTTGTTCCTTTGCCGCAGATTGTGGCGCGCCAACAGAACCGTGTTGTAGGCGTCCAGGTCGACCTGCCGGCTCGTTGTGTTGCGAGCGACTTCCGCATCCGTCAGGTGGACCTTGAGTGCATCGACGATCGCCACTGAAATTTCATCCTGGATGGCAAAGATGTCGGTAAGCTCGCGGTCGTAGACTTCGGACCACAGATGGTAGCCGTCATCCACGTTGATAAGCTGTGCGGTGATGCGCACGCGCTGGCCGGCCTTGCGCACCGAGCCCTCCAGCACCGTCTCTACTTTCAGCTCCTTGCCGATGTCGGTGATGTCCTGGTTCTGGCCCTTGAAGGCAAAGGATGAAGTGCGCGCGGCCACCTGCAGCTCCGAGATCTTGGCCAGCACATTGAGGAGCTCTTCGGAGATGCCGTCGGCAAAGTATTCCTGGTCAGGGTCATTGCTCATGTTGACGAAAGGCAGCACGGCGATACTTCGAGGTTTGTCGCTCGCGGTAGCTGCGTCGGCTTGCATCCGCTTGGGCTGGTCGAACGCTTTGCCGGCAGTGATGCTGTTTGCAGCAGGCTTGCCGTCGACCATAAATCTATCGGCCAGCAACAGCGCTACCGCCAGCACCAGCATGGTGATGATAATGCCGTTCAGGGTTTGTCCGGTTTTTCCGGTGATGGAGCGGGAAGGATCCACCTCGGTTGAGCGCCTGAGCCCTTCGGGTGTCAGTTCAAAGGCCCAGGTAAACAGCAGGGCAAAGGGAAAGCCGATCAGGCCAAGATAGGTCACCAGACTCATGGTCCAGTCCGGCAGGCGCAGTGCAGGGGCCACCACGTCCGTAATCTGCAGGATTACCCAGCCAAGGATGAGGTAGGCGAAGGCTACCTTGTAGACGTTGCGACGCTTCAACTCGACGAGGAGCGAGGTCATGGGTTCGGCACATCCGTGTCGGTAACTTGCAGTGCAATCAGACTACCACTTCATTTCCAAAATGACACTTGGTCAGGAGGAACTGTGAGGCCTGGTTCACAGGTGCTGACGGAACTCTCGACAGGTGCGCAAAAACAGGCGCTGGCCCCGGGGCGGGGTACTCCCCGGGGCCGGCCAGCAGTCAGGCGCGCATTTCCTCGAAGGCCTCGTTGAGGCGGGCTTCGTCCCCCAGTTTCTTGAGGGCGGATTTCTCAAGCTGGCGCACCCATTCCCGGCTTACGTGCAGCTGATCGGCGAGCTGGGCGAAGGTACGCTGGGGGCGGCCATCCAGACCCCAGCGGCCAGTGATGACTGCCTGCTCGCGCTCTTCGAGTTTGTCGATGTGCTGCCACAGCAGTCTGGCGACGCTGTTGCGTTCGGTATCTTCCACGGCGCGTTCCGAGTCCGGATCCGGAATACTCGAAGCGTGGCGCAGGTCGTTGTCGTCAGCTTCCGGGTGGTCAATCGACACGGTGATGTTGCTGAGCCGGCGCAGGCGGTTGACCTTTTCCGGGTCGAAGCCGGTTTCCCGGGCCAGCACGTCGATGCCGGGATCGTGGCCTGTCTGCTCCACGTGGGCCATACGGGCGCGATGCAGTTGGTTGATCTCCTGAACCACATGGGCCGGGTAGGTGATGAGGCTGCCCTTGTTCTCGGTGGCGCGCTGCAGGTGCTGGTTGATCCATGGGTAGGCATAGGTGGTAAAGCGGAACCCGCGGCCCACGTCGAATTTCTCCGCGGCGCGGATCAGGCCGATGATGCCGTCCTGTACGAGGTCGCGCTGGGGGATGTTGCGGCCGGGGTGATCCCAGGCGAGCTTGTGCACCAGTCGCAGATTGTGCATGACCAGCCTGTCACGCGCCTGCACGTACTGGTTCAACGCGCGGTTCAGCCTCCGGTCCGGGCTCACTGACCCCACCGGCAGGTAGCGCCGTGACCATGCCGGCTGCCAGATGCACATGGCATCCGCCATCAGGTCGGGCAGCGGCATGCCCTGGCGGCGCAGGTGGATGATAGCCAGGCCCGTCACCAGGGTGGTGGGCCAGGTCATCTTGGCCATGAGCGCCAGCAGCTTCTGCTCCGATGCACGCCCTGATCCGAGCTGTTTGAGGAATTTTTTCAGTGTGTCCTCGCCCTTGCTCCCAGGCAGCAGGTCCACGATATCCTTGCGCAGGGTAAAATACAGCGAGCGCGGGTCGAACTGGTCCACTTCCGGTGGCGAGGTCAGACAGGCGCGGCACAATTCGTTGATGAGTTCGCGGCCGCGCTCATCCCGCAGCAGCATCCGTGCGCAGCGGCGCGCCGCTGCCCATTTGCGCAAATCAATCTGACGCTCCTGCTCTGCAGTCAGCAGCGGATAATGGCTGCTGGCCTCCAAATAGAAGTCGGTATCCATACTGGTGTCGTTAATCATCGACGCATTCATCTCATGATGTCCTGTACAACATTGGTCCTGAATGTACGCAGCAAATTCCCCTTGGAGTGTGATTGAATAGCTATTGTTCAGTTATCTGGCCTAACAAAGCCTAAACAGTGGCCCAAATAGCCCCTGGTTCCGTAACAATAGGTGAACATAACAACCTGGAGGGTGAACATGCCTGCCACAGCACTTGAATCACGGCCTTTATATGGAATTGGAACCGTTGCGCGGCTGACCCGCGTGCGCCCGGAAACCCTGCGTATCTGGGAGCGTCGCTATGGCCTTGGCGCATCGCAGAAAGCTGACAACGGCCGCCGCCTGTACACCCAGACCGATCTCGAGCATCTGCAGATTGTGACGAAGCTGGTCGAGCAGGGCTTTCGTATCGGCGAGATTGCATCCATGGAGCGCAAAACCCTGGAAGCCATGATGGAGCAGGGCGGCAATGGCAGTCACGCTGCCAAAAGCGAAAGCAAACCGCGGGTGCTGTTTGTGGGCACCGTGCTATGTGGCTGGCTGGACCAGCACCCGGGCTGCCTTACCAGCCTGGATTCCCGACTTTATCGCGGCACCATCGAGAGCGTCGAGAGCGAGTTGCCCGGCGATCTCGACGCCGTCGACCTGCTGGTGGCCGACTGCAGCGCGCTGAACGTTGAGCAGGTGCAGGCCTTCCAGGCCCTGCGCGAACGCGTGCGAGCACGCTCGGCGCTGGTGTTCTACCAGTTCAGCAGCCAGCGTTTGCTGTCGCAGCTCAACGCCGAAGGCATCAACACAGCCAAGCTGCCCCTGGATACCGAAACCTTTGCCGCACACATGAAGCGCCTGCAGGGAACCCTCGAAGTTGAGCGCGGTGTCAGCGATGCTGGCGATCTCGCGCAGCCGCGGACGCGCCTGTTCCAGGAAGAGGAGCTGCTCAAGTTGCGCAAGGTCAAGTCTGCACTGGCCTGCGGCTGCTCCCAGCACCTGTCCGAGCTGATCCAGTCGCTGTCGGCATTTGAGCAGTACTCCAGCCAGTGTGCGGTGGATAGCTGGTCTGATGCGGCGACCCATACCTGTGTCTACGCCTACACCAACCAGGCCCGCTGGTTGATGGAAAAAGCGCTGCAGGCGGTGCTGGAGGAACACAGTGTCGAAGGCTGAGCAGCAGCCCTTGCCGTGCCGCGGCTGCACGGCCCATTGCCCCAACCGTCCGCAGTGCGACGGCAAACCCTGGCGGCAGTCTGCGCCGGTGCCCACGGGCAATGCGGTCAACAAGCCAGAGCTTCACTAATCCCCGTTAGCTCGATCACGGTGCATTGGCGCTCGCCAGTGCACCCTTTATCTCCCCGATTTAGCCGTTTCACGAACGTGAAACCTCCCGTTCACGTCCATGTAAGAGATTTTAGCGACAGTTCGTTGATATTTCGTGCATTGGCGTGTGTTTTGCAGCATCTTCTGCGATCAAGCTCCAAACGGGGTTGTTAAATGCCGCAAAATCGCGGCGGGAGGCAAAAGTGGCGGTAGATCCTGTGGTTCTGAAGCATTGCGAACGGCTGGCAGGCCAGCAGGCGGACGGCCAGGTGGTCGCTTTTTTCGACATGGACCGAACCGTGCTGCTCGGCTACACCGCGATTGCCCTGGCTCTGGAGTGGGTGCGGCGTCGCAACCAGGGGCAGGGTCACGCCGGGGGTCGCCAGCTGGCCTGGGAGCTGCTCGCCAGTGCCGATCGCCGTGGCCGCCAGTACACCGCCAGTTACCGCCAACTGATTCGGGGCATGGCCGGGGTCGAGGAGAGTTTCCTGAAGGATCTGGGCGAAGCGGCCTTCGATCGTACCGTGCAGGCGAGCCTCTATCGCGAGGCACGCCAGATTGTGCGCCACCACAAGGAGCTGGGTCACAAGGTGGTGCTGATCACCGCGGCCACTGAATACCAGGCGGCGCCGGTGGCGCGGGCATTGAATGCTGATGCTGTGTATTCCACCCGCCTGAAGGTGAATAAGGGGCGGATTACCGGTGAAGTGGAAGGAGGCCTGTGTCACGGCGAGGGCAAAGTCATTGCTGCCCGGCGCTATCTTCGCAAACTGGGGGCGTCGGCGGCAGATGCCTGGTTCTATTCAGACAGCCGCGACGACTTGCCTTTGCTCAAGAAGGTCGGCCACCCGGTGGCTACCAACCCATCACTGATCCTGCGCCGCGAGGCACTGGAGCGGAACTGGACGGTGCTGGACTTCTCCAGTCGCGGCAAGCCCAATCTGGAAAGCGTCCTGCGCACAGCGCTGACGGCCAATACGCTGGTGACCACCGCGGCCGCCGGTGCCGCCTCCTGGTTGCTGTCCCGCTCGCCCAACAAGGCGGCGAACCGCATGACCAGCTGGTTGGGAGATGTCGGCGTGGCGGTGGCAGGGCTCGAATTCGAGATTGCGGGACTGGAGCACCTGGACAGCGTGCGACCGGCGATTTTCACGTTCAACCACCAGAGCTACCTGGACACGGTGGTGATGGCCCACCTGGTGCGCCACGACTTCGTTGGCTTCTGTAAGCAGGAGGTGGCCAGCAATCGCATTCTCGGACCCCTGCTGCGCGCCCATGGCACGATCTTTGTGGACCGCGACCGGGCCGACCAGAGTCTCTGCTTCACCCAGGCCCGTGAGGCACTGGCCAACGGCAAGAGCCTGGTCATTGCGCCGGAGGGTACTCGCAGCGCCACCGGGGAACTGCTGGAATTCAAGCAAGGTGCCTTCTTTATGGCCCGCAAGCTGGGGGTGCCAATCATCCCGGTGGTGTTGCACAACGTGTCCGACGCATTACCCAAGGGTAAGCTGCTGGTGCGTCCGGCGACGATTCAGGTCACGGTCATGCCGCCCCTCTGGCCGGAGGACCTCGGTGTTTTGAAGACGGCGGGTGAGCGGTTGCGGGAGCAATACCAGCAAGTGATGCGCGCGCCTTTTTCGGGGGCGGACGCCACTCGATTGCCGCCGCCGCAGACGCTGGCGCTGGAGGCCGACCTGGCCTGACCTGCGCGGCCCGACCTGCGCGGCCCGACCTACGCGGCCCGACCTGCGCGGCCCGACCTACGCGGCCCGACCTGACTGTCAGCTCGCATCTGCCATCCGTTCGCGGTAGTCCCAGCTGAACATGCGGGTGATGTCCACCCGCACCAGCAACTCCTCGTGCGCCCGCGATAGCAGCCAGTTTGCCAGCTGTGAGTCGGTGCTACCCAGGTAATTCTCAATGTTCTGGCGTAGCACGCTTTCGCCGCCGTCTTCATGCAGGCTCACCAGACCCTGGCCACGAACGCCGTGATAGGGCGGTTCATTGGGGGAGACTTCGAAGCCGACCTTGTGATTGTTGCGCAGCAGGGTCGTCAGCTTGGATTCGCGGTGCGTGACGCACAGAAAGCTGCCCTGGAGGTACTGGTACCAGAGCGACACCACTCGCGGGAAGCCGTCGCGGCCGACACAGGCCAGGCGCAGGGGGTAAGTTGAATTCACCAGATAGTCGCCGGCGGTGGCCAGGTCCCAGGGGCCCTTGATCTCGGGTGTTTTCCTGGTCTCCATCGCTCAGGCGCCCCCTTCGCTTTCGGGGTGCCGCACAATGGTCAGCAGGATACGGCCCACACCGAAGCCGAACTTCGACAGCTTCGATTCATTGATTAATACGTTTGGGTCTACCAGGTACATTCGATCGTCCACTCGCAGGTCGATAGTGTCGCCACGGTAGGGTACCCGCAACACGTAGTCGAGAAATACCGCGTTACCGGCAAAGCTCAGGGTGCCGTCACCGACCACATCGCCGGCGCGGCCGATGTAGCCGCCGCTGCCGTCGGGCTCCAGGGTCCAGACCCGGCGCTGCTGTTCACCGTCGTCGAACACAAAGTCCTCTTCCAGAGTGCCGACACCATCCACCCAGTAGGCCAGGATGTCGGCATTGAAGTGTCGCGTCACCTGGCCACCGCCGTCCATGACTACACCGTGCGCAGTGAGCCGCCCATTGAAGAATTCGCTGGGGATGAAGCGGGGACTGGCGTCGCGGTAGTCCTCCACGGTGACGCTGCTGCAGCCTGCCATCAGGCTCAGCGCGGCCCACAGTAAGATGGTCAGCGAGTACTTTGTTTTCACGTTTATCCTTGTGTCGGGTGTGCGAAACTTGAGCCTGTATACGTGGCGCGGCGCAAGAGTGATCATTTCGGCAGTGCGCACCAGCCCGTGGCAGGGCGGTCCGGGGCGCGCTGTTTTGGTGCAAAAAGTATGGGCGCAGTGAGCCTTGAAGCCCGCGACAGGGCGTTGGCACAAAACTTGTTATCCCAATGGGGAAGACGTTGATGGATATCCCACCGGCATGTCGCTGGGTGAACAACTAACCGAACTGGCGACGGCTGAAGCGCTGCCAGCCAGCTATCCGGCGATGGCGCAACGCTGGTTCTCGCCGCTGGCAGACTGGCTGGTGCAGCGGCAGTCCGCGCTTGGCACACCGCTGTTGGTGGGCGTCAACGGTGCTCAGGGAACCGGCAAGACAACGGCCTGCTCGGCCCTTTCCCTGATGCTGGCAGCGCAGGGTCTGCGGTCAGTGATCCTGTCACTGGATGATTTCTATCTCGAGCGCTCGGCGCGCGAACAGCTGGCTCGGGATGTCCACCCGCTGTTGGTGACTCGCGGTGTGCCGGGGACTCATGAGGTGGCTTTGCTGGCGAGCACGCTGGATGCGGTGGTCGGCGGCCGCTCCGTGCAGGTACCAGTATTCGACAAGGCGATAGACGACCGGCTGCCCGCGTCCGCCTGGCGGCAGGCCGCCCCGCCAGATATTGTGCTGCTGGAAGGGTGGTGTGTCGGCGCAGCACCCGAGCCAGACGCAGCGCTCGAAGCCCCCATCAATGAACTCGAGACCAACGAGGATCCCGACGGGCGCTGGCGTCGCTTCGTCAACGGCCAGCTCGCGGGACCCTACGGGGTGCTGTTCAGCAGGCTGCATTGCCTGGCCATGCTCAAGGCTCCCTCGCTGGAGCGGGTGCTGGAATGGCGTACGCTGCAGGAGACAAAACTCGCCGGTCGCCGCAGCGGTAGCGGGGTAATGAATGCCGCCGAGATCAAGCACTTTGTCGAGCACTACGAGCGCGTGACCCGTCACTGCCTGGAGGAGATGCCGGATCGGGCAGACTACCTGCTGGAAGTAGCCGAGGATCACAGCATTAGCGGTGCTCGCTGCCGGGATCAACAGGCATGAGCCAGCTTCTGGTAGTGACCGACCTGGACGGCACCCTGTTGGACCACCACAGTTACAGCTTTGCCCCGGCCCGCGACGCCCTGGAACTGATACGCCAACGCCGGGTGCCACTGGTGCTCTGCTCCAGCAAGACGCGTCCGGAGATGGTTGCCCTGCAGGATGCCCTCGATATTGAAGCGCCCTTCATTTGTGAAAATGGTGCGGCGATTTACACGCCCGGGGAGACCCAGCCTGATGCCCTGGTGCCGCCCCGGTCAGCGGTGCTGGCGGTGCTGCGCCGGCTGCGGGCGGAGCACGAATTTGCCTTCACCGGTTTTGCAGATATGAGTGTGGCGGAGATCGCCGAGAGTACAGGCCTGTCGCTGGAGGCCGCGGCACTGGCTGCAACCAGGGATTTCAGCGAGCCGCTGCGCTGGGAGGATACGGGGGCCCGCCTAGAGCAGTTTCACGCCTGCCTGGCCGAGGAGGATCTTGTGGCTCAGCAAGGCGGACGTTTTCTCACCGTGGCTGGGCCCACCGACAAAGGCATCGCACTGACTCGGTTGCGGCAGCGCTATGTCGCTACGGCTACCGTGATTGCCCTGGGAGATAGCCCTAATGACCAGTCGATGCTGGCGGTGGCGGATATTGCGGTTATCATCAAGTCAGCACGCTCGGACAGCCTCGACCCCCAGGAGCCGGCTCGCGTTATTCGCAGCAGCCACCCCGGGCCGCTTGGCTGGCAGGAGGCAATGCTGCCCCTGCTGGAAGAATTTACTGATTAGCGCGTCGCGCACGGGAGACTCCATGGGAGATTTTCACCAGAACGGACTGGTCACCACCCTGCACAACCTGACGCACCGGCCGGTGGAGGACCTGGAGCGCGAGCTGCTGCAGTTCCGTAGCGCAAGACCCATGTCCCTGGTGCTGCCCTGCCTGCACTCGGAGCTGGCCGGTCCGGCCCTCTCGAACATCGTCGATGAGTTGTGCAAGGTCCCGTATCTGGATGAAATCGTGATCGGCCTGGATTGCGCCGACAAGGACGACTATCTGGAGGCGGTGGAATATTTCTCCCGGCTGCCCCAGCACCACCGTGTGCTCTGGAATGACGGGCCGCGGCTGATGGCGATCGACGCGAAGCTCAAGGAGCAGGGCCTGGCGCCGACTGAGATGGGCAAGGGGCGCAACGTCTGGTACATGCTGGGCTACGTGCTGGCAACCGGTCGCGCCCAATCCGTGGCCCTACATGACTGCGACATTGTTACTTACCAGCGTGAGTTGCTGGCGCGGCTCATCTACCCGGTGGCCAATCCCAATTTCAGCTACGCATTCTGCAAAGGTTATTACGCCAGGGTAGCCACCGACAGCATGGGCGGGCGCGTCAGCCGTTTGTTTGTCACGCCGCTGCTGCGTTCCCTGACCAAAGTGTGTGGCTACAGCGAATTCCTCAACTACATGGACAGCTTTCGCTACCCGTTGGCCGGAGAGTTTTCCCTGCGCTCCTACGTGATCAACGACCTGCTGATTCCCAGTGACTGGGGCCTGGAGGTGGGCGTGCTGTCGGAGATGAACCGCAACTACGCCACCAATCGCATCTGCCAGGTGGATATTGCCGAGGTTTATGACCACAAGCACCAGGAGCTCTCTGGCGAGGATCCCTCCCGCGGCCTGTCGAAAATGAGCACTGACATCGCCAAGGCGATGTTTCGCAAGCTCGCGACCAAGGGAGAAGTGTTTTCCACCGAGAAGTTCCGCACTATCAAGGCAACCTACTATCGTGTCGCGCTGGATTTCATCGACACCTACCAGAACGATGCGGCCATCAATGGCCTCGACTACCAGCGCCACCGCGAGGAAGAGGCCGTGGAGCTGTTTGCCCAGAACCTCATGAAAGCCGGGGACCACTTTCTGGCCAACCCCATGCAGAAACCGTTTATCCCGGGCTGGAACCGGGTGACCAGCGCCCTGCCGGATGTGCTGGCGCAATTCCGCAACGCGGTAGAGGAGGATTACCGTGAATACGCCGCCCCCCGCTGACGCCGTCGCCGGCCTGAAATTCCGTCTCCAGACGCATCTGGAGGTCATCTATGGCGCCGCCGATCACAGCGAACTCGCCGACGAGCTCATGCAGACCATGGGGCTGGAGGAACGCTGCGAGGCGCCGCGACCCCACGTCAATCACTGGGATCAGTCTGACAATATTCTCATCACCTATGGCGACAGCGTGGTGGACGGTGACGAGGCGCCGCTGCGGACCCTGCACAGATTCTTGCGCGACTATCTGGGCAACACCATAACCGGGGTGCATATCCTGCCCTTTTTTCCGTTCAGCTCTGATGACGGCTTTGCGGTCATGGACTACATGGAGGTCAATCCCGCGATCGGTAGGTGGGAGGATATTCGCGCCATTGCCGGTGACTTCCGGCTGATGTCCGACCTGGTGCTGAACCACGCATCGGCGCGCAGCGGCTGGTTCGATAATTTCAAGAAGCGGGTGGACCCCGGCAAGGACTACTTTGTAGAGGCCGACCCGGAGGGTGATTTCAGCGCCGTGGTTCGGCCGCGCAATTCACCGCTGCTTACCGAGGTGGAAACAGCTGACGGCACCCGGCACGTGTGGTGCACTTTCAGCGCAGACCAGGTTGACCTCAATTTTGCCAACCCGCGGGTGCTGGTGGAATTTGCCAATATTATTCGCCACTACCTGGACCACGGTGTCGAATTGTTTCGCATGGACGCCGTGGCATTCCTGTGGAAGGAGCCGGGAACCTCCTGCGTGCACCTGCCGCAGACCCATGAAGTGATAAAGCTCTACCGCACATTGATCGAGCATCACACCGAGCGGGCGCTGGTGATCACCGAGACCAATGTGCCCAATCGGGAAAATCTCACCTATTTCGGCAACGCCAATGAAGCGCACCTGATCTACAACTTTTCCCTGCCGCCGCTGCTGGTATACACCCTGGTGGAGGGCGACTGCCGCCATCTCAAAACCTGGATGATGAGCATGCCGCCGGCCCAGGCGGGCACCTCATACCTCAACTTCATCGCCTCCCATGACGGCATCGGCCTGCGGCCGCTGGACGGGCTGCTGGAACAGCAGGATATCGACCGTATGCTGGACTGCATGCGCGACGCTGGCGGCAGGGTAACCATGCGCCGTTCCCGGGAAGGGACGGATAAGCCCTATGAAATCAACGTCGCCCTGTACGACGCGCTGCAGGGAACCATCGACGGCGGCCGGGACCAATACCAGGAAGACCGCTTCGTGTGTGCCCACGCCATCATGCTCGCGCTGGAGGGAATTCCGGCCCTGTATATCCACAGCCTGGTGGGCACAGAGAACGATTACACCCGGGTGGAAAACACCGGCCGGGCCCGCACCATCAACCGGCACATCTGGGACGTGGAGGAACTGCGCTCAGCTATGGAGGACAAGACTCGCCACCACGGTCGCGTCTTTGAGCGGCTGACCCGGCTTATCGGCTTGCGCAGCGCGCAAGCGGCGTTTCACCCCAACGCAACCCAGTTCACCATGCACCTTGGCACCCAGATTTTTGCGTTCTGGCGCCAGAGCGTGGACCGCAGCCAGAGCATTTTCTGCGTCTACAATGTGACCGACGAAATCCAGTCGGTAAATCTGTCTGAAATCAACCTGACCGGCACCGAGCTATGGAAAGACCTGGTGAGCGGGGTGGACTATCACGACCAGAAGGGCGTGATAGCCCTGGAGCCCTATCAGGCACTGTGGCTGAGCAACCGCTTCTAGCCGCTGTTCGGGAAAACCCGTAGCGCGCACAAGCTACCACCGAGAATTCCGGGTATCTGTGAGAGTTGACAGCTAGGCGGCCACGAACAATACGTCGGACCGTTCCTCCTGGCTGCTGATACCCCGCAATAGCTTGAGCTGCCCGGCCTCATCCTCCAGAAGCGCGGTACAGTTCTCCACCCAGTCACCGTCATTGCAGTAGAGAATGTCCTCGTACTGCTGGATCACCGGGTGGTGCAGGTGTCCGCAGATGATGCCGTCGTAACCTTTTTCCCGCACCATGTTGACCGCTGCAGCCTGGTAGGCATGGATGGCGGATTCGGCCTGTGAGACGTTGGCTTTCACCCAGCCGGACAGGGACCAGTAGGGCAGGCCCAGGCGGTCACGGATCGCGTTGACCCAGCGATTGACTATCATCATGTTGTCGTAGGCCCAATCGCCGATAAAGCGATTGATGCGACTGAAGCGCACGGCGTGGTCCAGCTCGTCGCCGTGGGTCACCAGCAGGCGGCGACCGTCCGGGGTCACATGGACGTGCCTGCGCCTGATCGCCACGTGGCCGAATTCACTGCCGCAAAACTCGCGGAAGTTGGCGTCGTGGTTGCCCGGGATGTAGATGATCTCCACGCCGGCCTTGGACTTGTTGAGCAGTTTGCGCAGCACCAGATTGTGCGACTCTGGCCAGAACATCCGCCGTGACATTGCCCACATATCAACGATGTCGCCCACAAGGTACAGGCGCCGGCAGCGCACCCGGTCCAGTAGTTCGATCAGGTGCTCTGCTTTGCAGTTGGCGCTACCGAGGTGTACGTCGGAAATCCACAGTGTCTTGCAGTGAATTTCACCTTCAAAGGACAGGGCTTCCATCAGCAGTCTTCCTCTATAGTCACATCCATTCCCAGGTACCGCTTTCTTTTGCGCGGTTTCAATTGCTGTAGGTCGACAACAAGAAAGCCGTCGATGCAGTCTCCAAAATCCGGGTCGATATTGAAGGCGGCAAAGCGCACGCCCTCCGGCTCGGCCACTTCTGAATAGTGCTTGAACAGTGTGGGAACCGGCATTCCCTGCTCAGCCAGGTAGCGGCGCAGCGCCTTGAAATCGGCATCACGGTCAGTGCCGGAAAACTCCTCGATCAACTGCTGCTGATATTCGGGCTGCACCAGGTAGGGGTTGCGCCCGGCGATGTCGAGCTCGTCAGCGCCGTAGTGACAGGAGTAGTAGTACACGATGCGGGCAATGGCGGCGTCACTGTAGAAGCGGCTGATTGAGACGGGCCCATACAGGTAGCGATAGTTCGGGTAGTGGCGCAGGAAGGCGCCAATGCCACACCACAGGTAATCGAGACTTTGGCGATTCTGGTAGCGCGGTTGCACAAAGCTGCGGCCCAGTTCCAGGCCCCGTTGCAGGACTGGCTGCATGCCTTCACCGAAGGTAAACAGGCTGTGCGTGTAGAGCGCCTCCCGACCTTTGCGCGCGACCAGCTCACCACTGTCGCCAAACCGGTAGGCACCGGCAATTTCGAGCTGCTCCGGATCCCACAGCAGCAGCTGGTAGTAGTCGCGGTCAAAACGATCAATGTCGCGCGGTAATCCCGAGCCCTCACCCACGGAGCGAAAGGTCAGCTCCCGCAGGCGGCCGATCTCGCGCATCAGGCAATCGGAGGTCTGCTGCTGGTACAGGTAGATCTGCTTGCCGTCCGGGGTGGCGCCCAGCCGTTCACACTGCTCCAGCTCGCGTTTCAGCAGCAGCCGGTTCTCTGGCGCGGCTACCGTTTCCGTGGTCAGGAATATGCCGCGGCGGCCGCGGGCTAGACGGTAGACATGCTTGCGGAACAGGGCGGCAAGGTGCTTCGCCCCACCGTCAACCCGCGAGTAGATCTGGTAGGGAATCGGGTTGCCGACCCGGGTGTCCACGGTGTTGTGGCTCTGCTTGAACATTTCCCGCACCAGCCAGACTGTGGACAGGGGCCTGGCAAGAAATGAAAGGCTGTAGAAGAACAGGCTGTTTCGCCCGGCAACGAAGATCGGCAGTATCGGCGCCTGGGCGCAACTGGCGATCCTGACAAAGCCTGACTGCCACTTTCCGTCCTTGATGCCTTTGGCACCCAGGCGAGATACCTCGCCCGCCGGGAAGATGATCAGCGCCCCGTCTTCCCCGAGGTGTTGCTTGATAGCGGCCAGGTTCGCCCTGGGCGTGTTGCCGCCCATATTGTTGACCGGCAGCATCACCGGCTGTAGCGGCTTGATGGCCCCCAGCAGGTCATTGGCCACGACCTTGACGTCCGGCCGAACCTCCCGCACCAGTTGCAGTAGAGCGAGGCCATCCAGGGAGCCGATAGGGTGGTTGGCAACAATCACGACCGGGCCGGTAGCGGGAATGCGACAGCGCTCGGTTTCCCGTAAACGCAGGGTGAAATCGAAATAGCGTAAAACGGCTTCTACGAAGTCAAAGCCTTCGAGGTGGGGGTAGTCGCGTTCGAACTGCTGGAAGCGTGATTCGTAGAAAAGAAAGCGGAGAAAGTGAGAGAGAGTACTGGCGGTCTTCGTATGGGCGTTGACGAAGTCTGGATAGCGCTGTTCGAGGAACTGCTCGACATTCAGCATTCAGTCTGCCTCATTGTGCTTTCGGCTTGCCTGTCATGTCTGGGCCCTGCCCGGGCCTAGACCAGGTTCGACATTTCGTCCTGCTGATGCCAGACGCTGCCGACACTGTCGCCGCCTGTCAGGCCGCTGTTCAAGACGTCTATCTTGCCGCCACGGCGCAGGAACTCTTCGACCTGTGAGTCGATCTCGGCCCGCATCCGTTGTTTTTCGTATTCACTGGCATAAGTCTTTGGCTTAGACATCGCGTCCGCACTCCGTCACTGTTTGGCGAGCAGGATGCCGCTGAGCTGTTGCAGCAAAAATACGCAGTGGTGAACATTTTGTGACAGCCAGAGCGGTTGTTTTTTTGCCTTGCCTGCTTACACTGCATTGAAATCAAGCCTGCGAGGCCAGCATGGATTTGCCCAGGGACGGCGGTCGTTGACCGCTGTCGCCCTTCACCAGCTCGGCAAGGAATTCGCCGGGACTCAGGTCCTCTCCGACATCACCGTCAGCTTCCCCCACGAGTCTGTCACCGCTGTCATCGGGCGCAGTGGCAGTGGGAAATCGACACTGTTGCGTTCGATCAACGGACTGGTGCGGCCCACCCGGGGCCGTGTGGAAGTCATGGGGCAGCCGATTGACTACGACTGCCTGCCAGCTCTGCGACGCAGCATTGGTTATGCGGTCCAGGGCATCGGCCTGTTCCCGCACCTGACAATCAGGGACAACATCACCCTGCCGGCGCGACTGGAAAACTGGGACGCCCAACGCCTTGAAGCGCGACTTGGACGGCTGCTGGATCTGGTGCACCTGGAGCGGGCGCTGCTGGATCGCTATCCGCATAAACTCAGCGGAGGGCAACAGCAGCGAGCGGGCCTGGCCAGGGCGATGATGCTGGAGCCTGGCCTGCTGTTACTCGATGAACCCTTCGCTGCCCTGGACCCCCTGACCCGGCTCGACGTGCATGAACAGTTGCTGGCGCTGCAGCAGGAAGAGCCGCGCTGCATTCTGTTGGTGACCCACGACATGCGTGAAGCCATGAAGCTTGCGAATCAGATAGTGGTGCTCGAACAGGGCCGCCTGCTGGAGAATGCGGCGGTGGAAGAACTGGTGTCGCGCCATCCGGGAGACGAGCCCGAACGCATTCTGCTCAAGTTACTGGGGGAGCGCGCATGAGGGCCCTGTTGCTGCCGCTGCTGGTGTTGTCGGGCATGTTGTCGGGCATATTGTCGGGGCTCATGCTATCGGCACCCGCCGCTGCCGATACCCTTACCGTGGGCTCCAAGACGTTTACCGAGAGCCATGTGCTGGCGGAGATCGCTGCCCAGAATCTCGAGCTGGAGGGCTTCACGGTGGAACGCAAGCAGGGCCTCGGCGGCACCATGGTGCTATGGGAGGCGCTACTGGCGGGTGAAATCGATGTGTACCCGGAGTACACCGGCACGCTCGCCCAGACCATCCTGCAACAACCGAATGCGGATCCCATCGCGCTGGCGGCGGCACTGGCAGAGCGCGACCTGGAAATTGTCGCTGAGCTCGGCTTCAACAACAGTTACGCCATCGCCATCAACAGGGCGCTGGCGGAGAGCCGCGGCATCACGGCCATCAGCGATCTGGCCGATCATCCGGATTTGCAGCTGGGCTTCTCGCTGGAGTTTCTGAATCGCGCGGATGGCTGGCGGCAGTTGCAGCAGCACTATGGCCTGCCCCATGAAGTCACAGGCCTTGAACATGCACTGGCCTACCGGGCGATAGCCAGCGGCCAGCTCGCGGCGACGGATGCTTACACCACCGATGGCGACCTCAAGCTCTATGATCTTCTGCTGCTGGAAGACGACCGGCAGTTTTTTCCACGCTATGAC
This sequence comes from Cellvibrionales bacterium, assembly GCA_043513815.1. Classification (GTDB taxonomy): domain Bacteria; phylum Pseudomonadota; class Gammaproteobacteria; order Pseudomonadales; family Halieaceae; genus JANQIO01. The sequence goes on from CP121313.1 coordinate 1,226,868, forward strand.
GCCCTGCTGCTGGGGCGGCGGGACCTGCCGGGCGCGGCCCGCGCGCGCTTGAGCCGGCTGGTGGGCAGCCTGGATGAGAGCCAGATACAATCCCTGAATGCAGCGGCCAGTGAAACAGGCGTATCGCCTCGCGCGGTGGTGGCGAACTATCTGGGTCGCGCAGACTCCGGTGAAGCCAGTACCGCCAGCCAGATCCTGCGCAACACGGCCCGGCACCTCAAATTGACCGGCCTGGCCCTGCTGTTTGCCTGCGCCCTGGCTCTGCCGCTGGCCATTTGCCTGAGCCAGTATCCCCGTGCGGCTTCCTGGGCCGTATACGTGGCGGGCCTGATGCAGACCGTGCCATCGCTGGCGCTGCTGGCGATCCTGGTGCCGGTGCTGGGCCTCGGTCAGGTGCCGGCCGTGCTGGCGCTGTTTTTGTATTCTCTGCTGCCGATTATTCGCAACACCCTGGCGGGCATCCGCTCCATAGACCCGCTGCTGCGCGATGTCGCCGAGGGCATGGGGCTCACAACCGTCCAGCGCCTGCGTCACGTGGAAATACCGTTGGCAATGCCGATGATACTGGCCGGTGTAAAGACTGCGGCCATTATCAGTATCGGCACAGCCACGCTGGCCGCCTTCGTGGGCGCCGGCGGCCTGGGTGAGCCCATCGTCACCGGACTCAACCTGAATGATCATTCCCTGATCATGCAAGGGGCTATTCCGGCGGCGCTACTGGCCATACTGGCCGAATTTTTGTTTGAATGGTTGGAACGGGCGATCCTGCCCCCGCATCTGGTAGCTGCAAAAGCATGAACCTCGCCGAACGTTTTACTCGCGTGCGCACGGACTCCGAGCGGTTTTGTGAACCGCTGGAACCGGAAGACCTCTGCCTGCAGGGCATGGCCGACGCCAGTCCGCCCAAGTGGCACCTGGGCCACACCACCTGGTTCTTCGAGACCTTTATCCTCAAGCCCTACGCCGAGGACTATCGGCCCTTCCACCCGGCCTACGAGGTGCTGTTCAACTCCTACTACAACGGCATTGGTGATCAGCACCCGCGGCCCGAGCGCGGCCTGCTGTCGCGGCCGGTGTTGGAGGATGTGCTGGCCTATCGTGAACACGTCGATACCTGGATAGGCGATCTGCTGGCCTCCGGCCATGCGGAGCTGGACACCATCACCCGGCTGGTGGAACTGGGTACCCACCACGAGCAGCAGCATCAAGAGCTGTTCTTTACCGATATCAAGTACAGCCTGTCCCGCAACCCGCTTTACCCCGCCTACAGCGACGGTCAGCTGGACGCGCAGTCTGATCGGACACTGGGCTGGGTCGAACATCCAGGCGGACAGGTCGAAGTAGGGCATAGCGGTGCGGGATTCTGCTTTGACAATGAGCAGCCCGCCCATGCGGTTCTGTTGACGCCTTTTGCCCTGGCGGACCGGCTGGTGACCAACGGGGAATTCCTTGCGTTTGTCGAAGACGGCGGCTATCAGCGGCCAGAGCTGTGGCTGTCCGATGGCTGGAGCACGGTGGGCGAGCGGCGCTGGAATGCACCGCTGTACTGGCGCCGGGACGGCGAGCAGTGGCAGGAATATACCCTCTACGGACTGGCACCGCTGGATGCTGCGCGCCCGGTGTCCCACGTTAGCGGCTACGAAGCGGATGCCTACGCTCGCTGGGCCGGCCACCGCCTGCCCACGGAATTTGAATGGGAGGCCATCGCCACTGGCTCCGGGCTAGACGGCCAGTTTGTGGAATCCGGGCGCCTGCACCCGGATGCTACAACCAGCGCCAGTGACCGTCAGCTGCACGGCGGCCTGTGGGAGTGGACCAGCAGCGCCTACAGCCCCTATCCGGGCTTCCAGCCGGTGTCTGGCGCGGTGGGGGAGTACAACGGCAAATTCATGGCCAATCAGTTGGTGCTGCGCGGTGGTTCCTGCGTGACCAGCCGCAGCCAGATGCGCACAAGCTATCGAAATTTCTTTTACCCGCCGGATCGCTGGCAGTTCACTGGTATAAGGCTCGCCAAATGGCTTTAGACGATTATCCGCTGACCGACGTCCACGCCGCCCAGCGTGAAGAGCTTCTCGACGGGCTGCGGGAGCCACCGCGGTCGATCAATCCGAAATTTTTCTACGACGAGCGGGGCTCGGAGCTGTTTGCGCAGATCTGTGAGTTGGAGGAGTACTACCCGACCCGCACCGAGATCGGCATCCTCACCCGTGAAGGCGCGGCCATAGCCGCCAGCGTCGGCGCCGGCTGCGAACTGGTGGAACCGGGGGCCGGCAACTGCGAGAAAGTTCGCTACCTGCTGGACGCCCTGCAACCCTCTGCCTACCTGCCGCTGGATATTTCCCGCGACTTTCTGCTGGATGCGGCGCAGCGCCTGCGGGATGACTTTCCCGGCCTGGAGGTGCGCCCGGTGGTGGCGGATTTCAGTGCCGACTTTGATCTTCCGCCTGCCAGTGGCCGCAGGGTGCTGTTTTACCCCGGTTCGACGATCGGCAATTTTGAGCCCCCGGCGGCCCGGGAATTCCTGGCCCGGGCGGCGCAGTTGGTGGGGAACGGTGGCGGGCTGCTGATCGGCGTTGATCTGCACAAGGACAGCGATGTGCTCAACGCCGCCTACGATGACAGTGAGGGCGTCACCGCGGCCTTCAATCGCAATATCCTGCATCACGCCAACCGTCTTCTGGATGCGAATTTCGACCCCGAGCAGTTCGAGCACATCGCCTTCTATAACGTTCCGGCCCAGCGCGTTGAGATCTACCTGGAAAGCCGCATAGCCCAGCAGGTGTCCTGTGACGGCGCGGTGCTGGATTTTGCCGCCGGGGAGCGCATCCACACCGAGTATTCCCACAAGTACACGCTGGACGGCTTTGCTGCGCTGGCCGCCGAAGCGGGCTTTAGTGTGCGCGATGTCTGGGTGGATGACGCCTCCCTGTTCAGCGTGCAGTATTTCGAAGTCGCCTGATTTCCGTTTCGTCTTCCCGGGGGCCGGAAGGCCCCGATCCGGCCTGTCCAGCTTTTGCATATGTTCCGATAGGTAACAAATCCCCGATGCCCCTTTTAGGTGCGCCCAGGCACCAAAAAAGCGCGGACCTGCGTCACAAAATCTAATAAATACAATTAGTTACACAAAAAGTTCATCATATTCCCTGCCCATTGAGGTCCGAATGGTGTGATACTTCGTAAGTGTTGTTACCGAGCGTAACTTAGCTCGCTAACGACGCATCCATAGTTAGCTTTTGACACATTTTTGGGTCCGATTTGGCCCACAGGGAGATGAACATGAAAAACACGATTGCACTGGTAGTAGCCCTCTTTTCCGGCTCTGCGTTTGGCGCCTGCGACGGCGCTGGCTGGCCGGAGCAGCCTCAGGTCCCTAACGGTCTCGAGGCGAGCTTTGAGGAAATGATGGAAGCCCGCGAAGCGGTCACAGAGTACGTGGAGGCCGGCGAGGCTTACATGGAGTGTGTAAAGCCCGACACCTTCGTCCACAACTACTTCGTGGATCGCCTGGTGACGGTCGCTGAAGACTTCAACGAAGAGCGCGAGCAGTTCCTGCGCCGCGAGGCTGTCGCTGCCAACTAAGCGAATAGAAGGTCCTTTCTAAAGCCGGCGCTAGCGCCGGCTTTTTTTTGCCCGCGAAAACCGGAATGACGATGACCGCCGCCAGCGTCGAGCGTTAGCGGGCTGCTTTTTCCACCGCTTGCCAAACCCGCATCAGGTTACCGCCCAGCAGCTTCTCGATATCGCTCTCGCTGTAGTCCCGGCGCAGCAGCTCCGCGACCAGGTTGGGATAGGTGGATACATCCTTGAGGCCCACCGGCAGGGTGTCGCCCACTCCGTCGTAATCGGAGCCGATGCCGACGTAATCGATACCCGCCAGCTTGACCACGTGGTCAATGTGGTCGGCTACGTCTGACACCGTGGCAAAGGGGAAGGGGTATTTGCTCTGGTAGTCCTCGACGAATTGCTTCATGGCCGGGTCGCCGCGCTTAAGGCCGTGCCGTTTGCCGTAGGCCGACATGGCCGCCCGCGACTGGTTGCGGTAGGCGTTGGCCTCGGTCGTCAGGAAGGTAGAGCCGAAATTGATCATGATGACGCCGCCATTGTCCGCCAACCCCTTGATCAGCTCATCGTCCATGTTGCGCTCGAACACCGGCTGGTTGGTCACAAAATGGCGGGCGGAAGAGTGGGAGGCGATGACCGGCGCTTTGGACACTTCCAGCACCTCGTAGGCGGCTTTGTCCGACAGGTGTGAGATGTCCACCATGATGCCCAGCTTGTTCATCTCGGCCACCACCTCCACACCAAAGGGGCTCAGGCCCTGCCACAGCCGCACCGTGTCGTAGGACGAATCACTGATGTGGTTGGAGTCGGAGTGCGCCAGCGTGACGTAGCGGATGCCACGCTCGTGGAAGTGCCGCAGATTCTCCAGGCTGCCGGCGATGGGTGCGCCGTTTTCCATGCCCAGCGCCAGGGAAATCTTGCCGTCCTTGAACTGCTGCTCCACGTCGGCAGTGGAGCTGGCGATGGCAAACTTGTCCGGCGCGCGCGCCACAATGGCCTCGACGTGGTCGATCAGGTTGTTGGCCATGGCGTAGGCGCTGTCGTCGTACTCGCTGGAAGCCGGTGTGTAGATCGACATGAAGGGCAGGTTGAGCCCGCCCTTTTTCGCCCGGGGGTAGTCGAACTGACCCTGGTCGGTGGCCTCGGTGACATCCTGCCAGTTGTAGTGGATGCGAATCGGCACGTCTATGTGGCCATCGGCGATCAGGTATTTCTGGGTGAGTTTCTCCGCCTGGCGGTCGTACTTGTCAGCAGCGGCAGGCAGCGATGCGGCGCACAGCAGGCCAGCGCAAAGCGCGGCGGATAGGGTCCGGGACTTCAACACGGCTTCTTCCTTTTTCATCGGGTAAGAGATTATTGAGTAAGAGTGAACTGGATAACGTTCGGCAGCCCCGAAGCATACCAGCTTTGCCGCCCGGGTCAGTGCGCTGCGGCTCAATCGCTAGGTAATACCCTGGCCGCCGAGGGGCTGCGTTTCAAAGCGTTCGCCAAAGCCCGCAATCAAAGGCCGGCCGGCGGCGATGGCGGTCTTTACCGATTCCAGTTGCAGGGAGGCCTGGTGCAGCTCCGGGCTTTCCCAGACCTCGGTAATCCACAGCGCGTCAGCCTGTTCGCTATCCAGCGCCACCACGTAGCTGAGACAGCCGGGCATGCCGACGATCCCCTCCAGCAGAATTTTCGCCAGTTCCTCGCGTTTGCCGTCAACTGCAATCATTTTGCCGATCAGTCCATACATGGTGGGGTCCTCTTTGCCTGTCACGGTGATGGGGAGCGCCAGGCCGGCCAGCCCGGTGAGTAGCTGACGTCGACTAACGCCGTCGCTCGACATTGTGGCGACCTACTGGTCAGTCCAGACGGCCAGTTCGTTGCCACTGGGGTCGGAAAACTGGAAACGTCGGCCGCCCGGAAATTCGAAGGGTTCCACCACGATCTTCCCGCCGGCATCGACAACGCGCTGCAGCGTGGCCTCGAGATCCTTCGAATAGAGAATGACCAGCGGGCCGCCGCCATCAACGCTGTCCGCCAGTAGCAGTCCGCCCACTTCGCCCTTGCCGCCGGGTTTCTGAATGCCGGCGTAGTCCGGTCCGTAGTCGGTGAACCGCCAGTCAAAGGCCTGGCTGTAGAAGCCCTTGGCGGCCTGCATATCGGTAACCTTGAACTCGATATAGTCGATGACGTGATGGGTCTGGTCCATGGGGTAAGCCTCGGTGTCTGTCAGGATCGCCGGGTCGCCCCTGACCTCCGACACGCCCAGCACCAGCAGCATGGCGAGCAGGCTGCGCATCAGCTAGGCATCGACGACGCGCCCGAGCGCAACGTCACCGGTGATGGTGGTGCGATGTATCACCCGTTCAATGCCGGGCCGGGTGCCGGTGGCGCAGTGCATCGCGCGCCAGTTGTCCCACAGCACCATGTCGCCGGGCTCCCAGCGATGGAAATAGTGAAATTTCGGCTGCCGGCTGTGTTCCACCAGGCGCTCCAGCAGCTCGATGGCCTCGTCATTGGACAGTCCTGCCTGGTGGGGCGCGACGATGCGCTCCAGGAACTGTTCGCAGATCTCCAGCACCTTGCGGCCGGTCACCGGGTGTGTGACGACCGCCGGGTAGGCCACCTCGGGAAAGTTGGGGTAGTTGATATCGGACGGCTTGCGCGGGCTGTGGGGGCCCGGTTCGTAGCCTTCCAGGTTGACGTAGCGCATATGACGGCGCTGCATGCTGAAGGCGTAGGTGACCTCAAGCTGCGCCAGCAGCTTCTGGGTGTCCGCATCCAGCGCGTCATGGGCTTTGGCGAGGTCGCCAAAGCCGGTCAGCCCGTCTTCCTCGGCACACACCACTGCAGTGAGCACCGCACCCCGGTTAGGCCTGCCGGTGTAGTGCAGGTCCATGTGCCAGTCCAGCCGGCTGACCCGAGGCTCACCGTCGTAGTAGGCGGTCAGGTACTGCTCGTGTTGCGGGCTGCTGGCCAGGGTGAACAGCTCCGGGTAGTCCTGGGAGCGGGTCTCCTCAATGGGGTGACACTCGAGGTCGCCAAACAGGCGGCTGAAGGCGATCTGGCGCTCCGGGTTCACGGTCTGGCCGCGAAACAGCAGGATGCCGTGTTCGTCGAACAGCGCGACCAGCGTCGCCGCCGTGTCTTCATCGTAGGGCGCTGCGATGTCAAAGCCGCGAACTTCGACGCCAACGTTATCTAGCGGAATGACTTCCAGTGACATGGGGGTTTTCCAGGCGGGAATCTGGGCAATGTCCCGGCAGTTTAGGCATAATGCGCAACATGAGCAAAACAGCCAGCCAGCGGCCCGGTAGCGGTACGAAATTTGCGACCGAACAGGGCTTTTCCGCCATCAAGGATGGCGTCAAGACCAATGCCAACCGCGAGAATCGCCAGCCAGCGCAAGCCGCCATGGCTGCGTATGCGCCTGGAGCGCAGCGAGAAGTTCGGTGCGGTCATGGATACTGTGCATACCCACCGCCTGGCCACAGTCTGTGAGGAAAGCCACTGCCCCAACATCGGTGAGTGCTGGAGTAACGGTACCGCCACCATCATGCTGATGGGCGCGGTCTGCACCCGCGCCTGCCGGTTCTGTGCGGTCGACACCGGCAACCCCAGGGGTTGGCTGGACGCGGAAGAACCCGCCAATGCGGCACGCTCGGTGGAGTTGATGAACCTGCGCTATGTGGTGCTGACCTCTGTGGACCGGGATGACCTGGATGACGGCGGCGCGGCGCATTACGCGGCCTGCGTCAGAGCCATCCGTGAGCGCAATCCGAGCACGGCGGTCGAGGCCCTGACGCCGGATTTCTCCGGCAGCGAGAGTGCGGTGGATACCGTGGTCAACTCAGGCCTGCAGGTGTTCGCCCAGAATCTTGAAACCGTGGAACGCCTTACCCACCGAGTGCGCGACCCGCGAGCGGGCTACCAGCAGACCCTGGACGTGTTGGCCCACGGCAAACGCAGCAATCCGGAGGTGCTGACCAAGTCCAGCCTCATGCTGGGCCTGGGCGAGAGCGAAGAAGAAGTGCTGCAGGCCATGCGCGACCTGCGCGCCCATCAGGTGGATATTCTTACCCTGGGCCAGTACCTGCGCCCGACGCCCAACCACCTGCCGGTGGAGGAATGGGTCACACCAGAGAAGTTTGCCTGGTACCGGGAGCAGGGTCTTGAGCTGGGCTTTACGGAAGTGGCCTCTGGCCCGCTGGTGCGTTCCAGTTACCGCGCCGACCGTATCCTCGAGCAGAACAATCTTGGGCTGCCGGTCGACAGCGACCGCATCGCCGCGGTAAACGTCGACCCCTAAGCCGTTTCCCTCAGAGGAACTTGATGCGTCCCTGCAGCGCCTCCTGATCGAGGCTGCTGTCTGTCAGGTTGCCATCCGTGCGGCCGATCACTACGCCGACACCGGATATGGGTGCCAGGGCATCGATCTGGAAACGCCCATCGGTGCCGCGGATAAAGCAGTCCTCGTCAAAATAGACGACGTTGTGCTCGTCGATCTCATCGAATATCACGCTGTCCTGGGCGATCAGCGCCTTGATGTCGTCCTCGCGCCCCAGCTCAGTGGTCTCCAGCTGCTGTTCCTGGCCGTGAATGATGATGGCTTTCATGGCTGATTCCTCCTTGGGATTCCAGCCATTGTAGCGCAGCTGAGTTCGCCCGGACCGCTACTCAACGGCGCGCTCGACGGCGCGCAGGAACGCCGGCCGGGCACTGTTCCGTTCGAGGTAGGCGGCCAGCGTCGGGTAGGGGTCCAGCAATCCCAGCCGTTGGGCCATGGACACCATATAGGTGACGCCGAAGTCGGCCCCGGTGATCCGGTCGCCCAGAATGAACGGGTTGTCGCCGAGCTGTTTCGCTATATGGTCGAAATGCAGTTTCACCTCCGGGTCCGCGAAGCCGTTCAGCAGGGGCTGTTCGCCGCCGGCGCGCATGGACAGCAGCTTCAGCAGCAGTGGCACAAAAACCGAACCCTCCGGGTAGTGCAGCCACTGGGTATACTCCGCCCACGCGGCCTCGCCGTCATCCGGTCCGAAACCACTGTCACTGTCGTACTTGTGCAACAGGTAGGCGGTAATCGCACCGGACTCTGACAGCACAATGCCATCGTCCTCGATGACAGGCGACTTGCCCAGAGGGTGCACCTGCTTGAGCTCCGGCGGTGCCCGCATGGTGTCCGGGTTGCGGTGGTATTCAACCAGCTCGTAGTCCAGCCCGAGCTCTTCCAGCAGCCAGACGGTGAAGATTGATCGGCCAATCCGCAAGTGGTGAATGGTCAGCATGTCGGCTGTCTCCCGGTCAGAGTTTGAATACACGCTGCGCGTTGTCGCGCAGGAATTTGGGCCATACCGAATCCTTGAATCCCACCCCTGGGAGGTCACGAAAAATGCGCTCCAGGGACAGGCCCATGGGATAGTAGCCGGCATAGATGATCTTGTCGGCGCCCCGTGTATTAGCGTAGTCGATGATGGCCTGAGGGTAATACTTTGGTGCAAAAGCGCTGGTGGAATAGTAAAGGTTCGGGTATTTCAGCATCAGCTTGCAGGCCAGGTCGGCCCAGGGCTCACCGCCGTGGCGCATGACTACTGTCAGCTCCGGGAAAAACCAGCACACCTCATCCAGGTGCTCGACCTTCTGGGGCTCCATGGGCAGCCGCGGTCCCGGCACGCCGACGCACAGACACACCGGCAGGTCGAGGTCGACGCAGGCGGCATAAATCGGGTACCAGCGTTTGTCGTTGATCGGTACCTGGGGCACAAGTCCTGAAGGGAACCCGGTGATGGCCTTGATATCGAAACTGTCCTTCAGCGCGCGTATCTTGCGCACTTCTTCCATGCCCAGGTTGGGGTTGGCTTCGTAGCTGGCGCAGAATCGGTCCGGGTGCTCCCGCAGCGCGCGCTCGTGAATGCGCTCGGGGTCACCGCTGATTCCGATCATGGCCTTGTCTATGCCGAACCGATCCATCTGCTCCAGAGTGTAGGCGAGGCCGTCCTCGACGTCTTTCAGGTCCGGCACATTGAACATGTACTGGGCTGGCATGCTGAACATTTCGCGACTCTCCGCGTCCAGCAACAGCGGTTTCATGTAGTCGTACCAGTGATCGCGTTCGGCACTGGGAATGCCGAGCATGGTGTCGATAATGGCGATGTCAGGGGGCAATGACATGGATAATCTCCGGAATTCGACGGATTAGTAACACAAACCCGGGTCCACCTGGCAGGGAGTAAGTGAAATGTCTCGCCAATGGACTATTATCCTGCACGATCAGGAGGAGCTTGTATGTTGAGAATTCTAGCAGCGCTGGTACTGGCAGTGAGCGTTGGCAACGCGCTAGCCGCCCCACCACTGGTCATTGCCCACCGGGGCGCCAGTGGCTATTTGCCGGAGCACACCCTGCCGGCGGTGGCCATGGCCTACGCCCAGGGCGCAGACTATATCGAGCAGGACGTGGTGCTCACCAAAGACGATGTGCCGATCGTGCTGCACGACCTGACCCTGGACGCGACCACCAATGTTGCAGAACAATTCCCGGATCGCGCCCGCGCCGACGGCAAGTTTTACGCTATCGATTTCACACTGGAGGAGATTCGACGTTTGCGCGTCGGGGAGCGCACCAGCAATGGGTTGCCGCAGTTCGAAGGACGCTTCCCTGCCGGGGTGCATGTTCTTCGGGTACCCACGCTGGCGGAGCAAATCGAGTTGATCCAGGGCCTCAACCAGAGCACTGGGGGTGATGTGGGCATCTACGTGGAGCTGAAGGATCCTGAGTTCCACGCGGCGGCGGGTCGCAGCTTTCCGGCCTCAGTGCTGCAGATTCTCTATGCCTACGGCTACCGGGGGGCCGATGACAAGGTGTTCCTGCAGTGCTTTGATGCGGGCACCTTGCGCTTTCTTAACGACCATACCGAGATACGGCTGGTGCAGTTGATCGAAGACAAGGCGCTGACCGCTGAGCGTGCCAACGACATTGCCACCTACGCCCAGGGTGTCGGGCCCTGGATTGGTTTTCTGACCGACCGCCCTGAGTTCGTGGTCGCCGCCCAGGAGTCCGGCCTCGTTGTGCACCCATTCACCTTCCGCGCCGACGCCTTGCCGCGCGGCGTCAACAGCTACCGGGCATTGCTGGACCGTTTTGTCCGCACTATGGAGGTGGATGGTGTGTTTACGGATCATCCGGACCTGACCCGCCGATATGTGGATGCGATGAGCCGCTGAGGGCTCTTTGTGGTAAACCGCTGAGGGCTCTTTATGGCGAACCGCTGAGGGCTCTTTATGGCGAACCGCTGAGGGCTCTTTGTGGTAAACCGCTGAAGGCTCTTGGTGCTATGCTTGCGGCTTGAGGAGGGGAGCGATGGCAAAGGACTATTCCGAGGCCGGTTTCAGCAAGTTTATGCGCCAGTCGGTGGTGTCGGGGCTGATCAAGCCCGCCACTCTGCGAGCACGCAAGCTGGCGGCAGAACAGCTGATGGTGGAGCTGAAATCTCACGAGCGCCAGGACCTTCGGCTGCTGGATCTTGACGAGCTTAGCGCGCGTTTCCACAAGCTGGAAGGCTCCAGCATTCGCCCGGAAAGCATGGACGTATACAAGTCCCGGTTCGGCGATGCCCTGCGCGATTTCATCGCCTGGACGGATGACCCCAAGAGCTTCGCGCCGACCGAGACCGAACAAAAGGCCCTGCGTGAACAGCTGGACAGCGAACCCGAGGGTCACAAGCGGGCCCGTGAGGAGCTGGCGCTGAATCCGCCCCGTAACCCCCACCAGCTTTTCCCGGTGCCGATCCGTGAAGACCTGGTGGTCTACATACAAAACGTGCCCCTGGACCTGACCACCCGGGAGGCCGACAAAATAGCCGCCGTCATTCGCGCCCTGGCGGTGCCCGCTGACATTCCTGACAGCGACGACGCTGAGGGCGCGCCGTGAGCCGCTTTGCACTCGTTGCGCCGATGCTGGTGTTCGGCTTTGCCGGCATCTATTTCCTGGTGCTCTTCCTGCAGCCGGGGAACGAGAACAGAGTCTACGATAACCTTGTGCCGGAGCTGATCGGCTTCTGCCTGGAAGGCTTCTTCCTGATTGGGCTGTTTTCCTGGATTCAGGCCCGCCGTGAGCGCGAGCGCAAGGAGGACCTGCGCCTGAGCCTGCGCGGTGCCCTGCGGGAAATCCTCAGCTATCTGGATATCGGCCTGCTGGGCGATACCGCTGAGCCGGCCTCTTCACGGGCGATCGAAGAAGATTCCAAGCTGGTGGCCCAGATGATCATGAAGCTCGCCGACCACCGCCTCGACGTTGACGCCATGGCGCGCATCAAAAAGGTGGCGCAGCGCAACCTGACCACTATCCACGACCTGATCCCGGTGGCCGCCCAGCTCAGCGCCGAACATATTCGCTGGTGGCTGGCGATTACCGACAGCGTGCGCCAGCTGGCAGAGGCCACTGACAGCTCGGCAGTCGCTGCCAGCCTGCATCGCTTTCTCGCCAACCTGGGTGAATTCGACGAGCTGGAGCTTTGAGCGGCGCAGCTTGTCCTGCGTCAATGCGACCGGGGCCAGGGCTGCTTACCATGTCCCGCGTTATGGCTCGAATCTCGACTCTGTGTTGCCTGCTAATTCTGCTCCCGCTTCCCGCTTTTGCACAGGAGGCGAGAGCGCTGGTGGAAGGCGCGATCGATCTTACCCGCGGTACCACCTCCTACGCGGAAATGAGCATGCAGATTCACCGGCCGGAGTGGCAGCGTAACTCCAGCCTGGTGGCCTGGACCCGGGGTCGTGAAGACGCCCTGATTCGCTTCACCGCGCCCGCCAAGGACGCCGGCAATGCCACACTCAAGGATGACGAGAAGATGTGGACTTTTACGCCGCGCCTGAACCGGGTGATTCGACTGCCCTACAGTCTGATGTCCCAGAGCTGGGCGGGTTCTGATTTCTCCTACAACGACCTGTCCCGCACTGACTCATTGCTGCACGACTACCGGCTCACCCTGTTGGACGCCGAGCAGGTAGACGGACACACCGTGTATACCATCGAGGCAGTGCCCCACGACGATGCCCCGGTGGTGTGGGGGCGAGAGGTGCTGGTGCTGCGCGACGACTATGTGCTGCTTTCCCACACCTTTCACGACCAGGATGACCTGCCCCTCAAACGTCTCGAAGCGATGGAGATTGGCGAGATGGGTGGCCGGCTATTCGCCACCCGCATGCGCATGGTCAAGCTGGACGAGCCCGACCACTGGACCGAGGTGAACTACGACGAGGTGCAGTTTGACGTGGAATTGCGCGATGGCCTGTTTACCGTTTACACCCTGCGCAGCGGAGCCGGCGGGTGATTGCCTGGCGCAACCTGTGGCGCAACCGGCGCCGCACCTTGTTCACCGCCGGCAGTATCGCCTTCGCCTGCCTGCTGTTGATGTTCAGTCGCAGCCTGCAGCTGGGCAGCTACACCGGCATGATCGATGCCGCCACCGAACTATTTACCGGCCACGCGCAGGTCCAGCATGGGGATTTTCTCGATGACCCGCGTCTGCGTTACCGAATCAGCAATGCCGCGGGCCTGACGGAGCAGGTGGCTTCCCTGCCGGGAGTGGCAGGAGTGGCGCCGCGGGGGCAGGCGTTTGCGCTGTTGTCACTTGATGAGCGCAGTTTTGGTGCCCAGGTCATGGGGGTAGTGCCGGCGGCCGAGCAGGCCATTTCGACACTGCCCACATCGCTGGTGGCAGGTCGCTACCTGACCTCCGGCGAAGAGGCCTACATCGGCAGCACTTTGGCCCGCAACCTGGGGGCGCAGACCGGTGACGAACTGGTGGTGCTGGGTACCGGTCCCGAGGGCGGTGTCGCCGCACTGGCAGTGACGGTGGTGGGCATCTTCGAGACTGGCCAGGCTGAACTCGACCGGGGCCTGGTACAGGTACCACTGAAAGCCTTTCAGCAGGCGTTCTATCTCGAGGACCAGGTGCACCAGCTCGCGCTGGTTGTGGATGACCTGTCCAGGCTGGACAAGGTGGCGGCAAGCGTTGAGGCGCTGCTGCCGCCCGAGCTTGCATTTCGCCGCTGGCAGCAGCTCATGCCTGACGTGGTCCAGGCTATAGCCCTGGACCGTGCCAGCAACCGCTTGTTCTACGGCATCCTCACCCTGGTTGTGCTGTTCTCTATCGTCAACACCTTCATCATGACCGTGTTTGAGCGCACCCGTGAATTCGGCATGTTGCTGGCCATTGGTATGCGCCCCTGGCGCCTGATCGGCATGCTACAGCTGGAAGCCCTGTGGCTGGCGGCACTGGGTAGCGCCATTGCCTGCCTGCTAGCCATACCCATGCTGGCCTGGTTGTCGCAGGTGGGTATTCCCATGGCCGGCATGGAAGACCTGATGGGTGGGTTTGCCTTCCCCAGCCACCTTAAGGCCGACATATCGCTGGTTCAGATGGGCGTCATTCCGCTGGTGTTTGTGGTGGGTTGCCAGATCTCGGCGTTGTTACCGGCCCTGCGCCTGCGCAGACTGGACCCGGTGGAGGCCCTGCGTGCGGACTAGCGTGCCCATCACGGTGCTGGCGCAGCTTGGCTGGCGCAACCTGTGGCGACACCGCCGTCGCAACGCGATGCTGCTGGGGGCCATCGTACTTGCCGTGGCCTTTGTGCTGCTGGCCAACAGCCTGTTGCGCGGCTGGCAGGCGCAGATGCTGGGTACGGTAGTGGCCAACCTGACAGGGCATGTGAAGGTGCTGGCGCCCGGCTATCTGGATGATCCCTCCATCGAGCGCGGCTTTCGACTGCCCGCTGGTTACCGGCCTGCAGTTCCGGGCCTTGAGGCCTGGGCAAGTCGGGTGCGGGTGCCAGGGGTGATCCTGTCCGAACGCGATACCCGCGGCGTGCAACTGGTTGGCGTGGACCCGGCACAGGAACTTGAGATCTCCTTTCTCGCCGACGCGGCGGTGGAAGGCGATTACCTGTCATCGCCGGCGGATCGCCGCGTGCTGATTGGCGCAGCACTGGCCGAGCAGCTTGAAACCCGGGTAGGGCGACGCATCGTCTTGATGACCCAGGGTAGCGACGGTCGCAATCGCGAGGCGGGTTACCGGATCGCCGGAGTTTATCGCGCCAGCAGCGCGAGTCTGGAGAAAGTCTTCGTGTTCACCGGCCGTGAAGTACTGCAATCGCTGCTCGATTCCGACGCGGTGACTGAACTGTCGATACGGCTGGCAGAGAACGACCAGCGTAGCGCCGCCAGGGAGATTCTCCAGCGCCGGTTCGCCGGCCAGCAGGCGAGCACCTGGGATGAGCTGGAACCGATGGCGGCCAGCATGTTTCGCTTTGTCGACACCGCCATGCTGATCTGGTTTTCCATCATGATGGCGGCGCTGGCCTTTGGCCTGGTCAATACCCTGGTCACTGCGGTCATGGAGCGTAACCGCGAACTGGGTATGCTTCGCGCCATTGGTATGCAGCCGGGAGTGCTGCTGCTGCAGGTGGTGATGGAGTCGCTGATGATTGTGTCGCTGGGAGTGACGCTGGGCATTGGGGTGGGCATGCTGGCGGTGCGCGCCCTGGCGGGCGGCATCGACCTGAGCCAGTGGACGGCGGGCATTGAAAGCTACTACATGGGCAGCGTACTGGTGCCGGTGCTGTTGCCCTACGACATTATGCGGGTATTGGGCCTGAGCCTTTTGTTCGGCCTGCTCGCCAGTGCTTTTCCCGCCTGGCGGGCGGTGCGCGTGGAACCGCTGGATGCCATGAGGCGATAAAGATGAGCGAGCCGGATTATGTTGTGCAGTGCCGTGGGCTGGAGCGCACCTACCACGATGACGGAGTGCCGGTGCACGCGCTGGCCGGCGTGGATCTGGAAGTGGAGCGTGGTGACTTTGTGAGCCTGGCCGGCCCCTCCGGGTCTGGCAAGTCCACGCTGCTCAACTGTATCGGCGGGCTTGATCGCGCCACCGCTGGCAGTGTGACCGTGGGCGGGGTGGACCTCGCGACACTGTCGCCGTCTGAGCTGGCCGAACTGCGCCTGCGCCGGGTGGGTTTCGTGTTCCAGTCCTACAACCTGATTCCGGTCCTGTCGGCGCGAGAGAATGTCGAGTTCATCATGCACCTGCAGGGTATTCCCGCCGCCCAACGCCATAACGATGCCATGGCCATGCTCGACTCCCTGGGCATCGGCGAGCTGGCAGACCGCCGCCCCGGCGAACTGTCCGGCGGCCAACAGCAGCGGGTGGCGGTGGCTCGCGCGATTGTCAGCAAGCCGGTACTGCTGCTGGCAGACGAACCCAGTGCCAACCTGGATTCCCAGACCACGGCAGAGCTGCTGCAGCTGCTGGCTGATATCAACCAGCAGCGTGGCATGACCATCATCACGGCAACACACGACCCCGCTGTGATGGCCTTTGCCCGCCGCCGTGTTGGCCTGCAGGACGGCCTGATCGTGTCGGACCAGCGCGACGCGGCGGAGGCCTGACCATACGCGCGCCGCTTTGCCTCTGGCTTGTTCTGCTGGCGGGTCAGGCCAGTGCGGACAGTTTTGATGTTCGGCTCAAGGCCTTTGGCACGGTCAATGATCTCCCGGGCAGCGATCTACAGGGTGAGACCACCGGCAACCCGGCCGTAGATGGCAACCTCGACCTGAGATTGCTGTTCCGCAAGCAGTTCGACAGCTGGGAAGCGATTGTCGACCACAGCACCATCGGCCTGGCCGGTGACGCCTTTGAGTTCAGTGAGAATAACCGCGGCGCTATAGACCAGACGCCGACTGACGATGACCGCCGGGCCCTGGAACTGACCTGGACTCTGGAGCGGGGCGATCGCCACCGGGTTTACCACCGCTTTGACCGCCTGGCCCTGCGTTACAGCGCCGAACGCTGGAACCTGACGCTGGGGCGCGAGGCGGTAAGCTGGGGCAGCGGCAAGGTGTTCAACCCCCTGGACCTGTTTGCACCGTTTGCCCCCACGACCGTGGACCGGGACTACAAGCCCGGGCAGGACCTGGTGAAGTTTGACCGCCGACTGGAGCAGGGCGATCTGCAGCTGCTGGGCGTCTTCCGGCGCGACGGGCAGGGCGGACGCGACAGCGAGGAGAATTCCTATGGCGGCCGTTGGCACCGATTTCTGGGCAACAGTGAAATTGACCTGGCGCTGGTGCGACACTTTGGCGATGACGTCGGCGCTATCAGTTTCCGCCAGCCGCTGGGCGGCGCCCTGCTGCAGACCGACTGGATGGTGACGCGGCTGGACGATGAGAATGACACGGTCTGGTCCGGCGTGGTCAACATCGACTACAGCTTCAGTCTGCTTGAGCGCACCACCTACCTGTTCGCCGAGTATTTCCGCAACGGTTTTGGCCGCAGCAACAAACCGGTGGACCTGGCGCGGTTGCCGCCGGCGCTGGTGGAGCGACTGCAGCGCGGTGAGCTGTTCACACTGATGAAGGATTACGGCGCTGTGGGCGGTTCCTACCAGTGGCACCCCCTGTTGGTGCAAAACCTGACCTGGCTGGCCAATCTGGAGGATGGCTCCGGATTGCTGCAAACCAACATTGCCTACGAACCCGGTGACCAGGCCCGCCTGGAGGCGGGTCTCACGCTGACCCACGGTGAACGGGGAGATGAGTACGGGCGTATCGATGTGGGTAACGGCTTTACCACCGGGGGTGGAAGCCGTATCTTCCTGCGTTGGACTTATTTCTGGTAACCACTCTTCACATAATCAGGGGAAACCCAATGAAACACCTTACTCGCGCCCTGCTGATCGGGCTGCTGGCCGCACTGCCGGTGCAGGCGGATGACCTGGACCGGGCTGTTCAGAAAGACTACGACCGTCACCTGGAGGCGCTGTTCAAGCATTTCCACAGTAATCCCGAACTCTCCTATATGGAAAACAAGACCGCTGCGCGGCTGGCCAGCGAGCTGCGGGAGGCCGGCTTTGAGGTCACCGAGGGCGTGGGCGGCACCGGCGTTGTTGCGTTGATGGAAAACGGCCCCGGCCCGATGGTAATGATGCGCGCCGATATGGACGGCCTGCCGGTGGAGGAAAAATCCGGCCTGCCCTATGCCAGTCGCGCCAGGCAGGTGGACTGGGACGGCAACGAGGTGTTTGTGATGCAGGCCTGTGGCCACGATGTGCATATCACCAGCCTGGTAGGTACGGCCCGTTACATGGCGCAGAACCGCGACACCTGGTCAGGCACCCTGATGTTGATCGGTCAGCCCGCTGAGGAGCGGGTGGGCGGTGCTCGCAACATGATGGAAGACAAGCTCTGGAAGCGTTTCGGCAAGCCCGACTACGCGCTGGCCTTCCACGTCACCTCGGCGGTGCCCACCGGCAAGCTGGTGGCCAGCCCGGCACCGTACTCCGGCTCCGATACCGTGGACATCACCATTCACGGCGTCGGCGCTCATGGTGCCAGCCCCCACGGCGGTATCGATCCCGTCGTGCTGGGTTCGCAGATCGTGCTGGGCCTGCAGACAGTGGTCAGCCGCAGCCTGCCGCCCCGCGAACCCGGCGTGATCACGGTGGGTTCCTTCCACTCTGGCACCAAGCACAACATTATTTCTGATCGCGCCCACCTGCAGCTCACGGTGCGCAGCGAAAGCCCGGAAGCTCGCGAAGTGCTGCTCGACGGCATCAAGCGCGTGGCCGAGAACATGGGCCGGGTGGCGGGCCTGCCGGAAGATAAACTGCCCGAAGTTGTGGTGTCTGGTGAGGGCGTACCGCCCACCATCAACGACATGACGCTGCTGACGGAGCTGCGCAGTCAGTGGCAGTCGGTGCTGGGCGAAGATATTTTCCATGAAGCCAAGCGCCAGGGCATGGGCGCGGAAGACTTCGGCTTCTTTACCTCCGATCCCTATATTCCCAGTGTCTACTTCGCCGTCGGCGGCACGCCGCAAAAGGCCTTTGACGCCGCCGCCAAAGGTGGCCCGCCGGTACCGACCCACCACTCGCCGATCTTCAAGATCGAGCCCGAGGAGTCGGTCACCCTGGGTGTTGAGGCAACAGTAGTTGCCCTGCAAAAACTGCTGCAGGCAGACCAGGTGGTCGCCCGCTAAACCGGCGTGTCACCGAACACCAGCGCCAGTGCGGTCCAGCGCCTGCACGGCCTGGACTTTCTGCGCTCCCTGATGATGAGCCTGGGCGTGGTGCTCCACACCGCCCAGCTCTACCTCAGCATGCCCATCGTGGACTATTACTGGGACACCGCCCGCTCCCTGTCCATGGACGTGCTGCTGTATTTCATCAACACCTTTCGCATGCCGGTGTTCTTCCTGTTGTCCGGTTTTTTCACTGCGCTGCTGTTGGATAAGCGCGGCGCCGCTGCCATGTTCAGGAACCGCTGGCAGCGCATAGTGATTCCGTTTCTGATATTTCTGCCACCACTGGCGCTGGTGATGACCTTGCTGCGTATTGTCGCTGCTCATATCAGCGCCACCGGCGAGTTCGGCTTCGATGTGTCACTCATCGAGCACCCAGCCATTCTCTGGAACAACACCCACAACCTGTGGTTTCTCTATTACCTGATTGGCCACCTGGGTGGCGTGTGGCTGCTCTGGCAGCTCTGGCAGCGGCTGTCTGAGACGCGGCAGCGCGGCATTCAGGCCTTGTTCACAGCCAGGCCAATCGACGCCTTTGCGGTGTTCGTACCGTTCTGCCTGGCACTCGCGGCCCTGGGTGCGCTCAACTGGTCTGGCAGAATCAGCGGCAAACTGAGCTTTGTGCCATCCCCCAGCGTGTATGTTTATTTCGGGCTGTGTTTCCTGATGGGCTGGTTGCTCTACTGGCGGAAGGGGGACCTGACCACTCTGGGGCAGCGTTGGAAGCGATATATGGGCATCGCCACGGTGCTCTTTGTCGCCTCCCTGGGAACGATTCTCTCCAAAGGCACGCCGGGCACCGGGGTCTACGCGGTATTGCATACACTGTTGTCGTTGCTGACCGGGTTCTCTATCGGATACTTCATGCTCGCCTTTGTCGGTCTCTTCAGTCGACACTGCCAGGCTTTCAATCCCTGGATTCGGTATTTTTCTGACAGTGCCTACTGGATTTTCATCTTCCACTCAGTGCCCATGCTGCTGCTGGCCCTGCCGCTGCATGCCTGGGCGGTGCCCGCAGAAATCAAGTTCCTGGTGGTGTGCTCGGGAACGCTGCTAGCCTGCCTGATCACCTACCAGGGATTTGTCCGCAATGGCAGGATCGGCGAGATTCTGAACGGGCGACGCTACAGCAACGTGCCCTGGCGGGGGTGAGGCGTGTAGGCTTGCTTGCCGGGGCCGCAGCATCCTTGCGTTCAGGCGTAGCCCATTGCCGGAAACGGGGTGGCATTTTGCGCTCATAGTCACAGTTTCGGGCTGCCGTCGGCGCTAGCGCTGGCCCCGGCGTTATAGTGATTCCGAAGACTCTGGGGAATCACGATCGTGGAGCGGATGGGCGCCGTCCTGTGGCGGCTGATCAGCTGGAAAACCGCGCTGGTGCTGGTGACGGTTGTCGTCAGTGTCGGGTACCGCGGCCTGCCCGATATCGGTTGGCTGACGGATAGCCTGCGCTCGCTGGCACTGCTGGTACAGGCCGACCTGGCTACAGCTTCGCCGATTTCTCCCTACCTCTCTTCGCTGTTGAACGGCGAGCCACCTGAGCTTAACGGCTGGTACCAGTACTGGGACGAGCGCGTGGCCCTGTCACTGGTAGTGCTTTATGCGGTGCTGCTACAGCCAAAACTGCAGCCGGTGGTAGCAGCCCTGCTGGCGCTGTTTACACTGGCAGGGCTGGTCGCGCTGCATGTCAGCCTGCAGGTAGTGGCGCTGGCCTGGCTGCCGGTTGAATACCTGCTGGTGGGATTGATGAGCAGCTATATCACCATGGCTTTGTGGAGTGCCCAGCGCCGCCGCTGGGACGCTCTGGAGCGACAGTCAACGCGAGCGCACAGCGCCCTGGCGCGAGAATTCCTCAAGCAGGACCGGCTCGAGGAATCCCTCGATGTATTGACCTACTGCCAGACCACTGAGCCGGTGCTGGAGACCTACTACGCGCTGGCACTGAAGCAGGAGTCCAAGCGACAGTATGCCGGAGCCATCAAGACGTTCCGTCTGCTAAGCCAGCGGCGCAGGAACTACCGGGATGTGCCGGCGCGTCTGGGCCATCTCGAAGAGATTCACGAGCCCCAGCGCATCTCCGGCGGCAACCTGGCCCAGACCATCGCCATGGGATCTCCGCTGGTGAGCTTGCCGAGCCTTGGGCGCTACGAGCTGGAGCGCGAGATTGGCCGCGGCGCCATGGGTGTGGTGTACCTGGGCCGCGACCCGAAGATCGGCCGCCGGGTGGCGATCAAGACGCTGACCTACGCGGAATTCGACGAAGCGGTGGTCGATGACCTGAAAGCCCGCTTCTATCGCGAGGCCGAAGCGGCAGGGCGGCTCAACCACCCCAACATCGTCACCGTGTACGACGTGGGTGAAGAGGATGACCTGTCCTATATCGCCATGGACTACGCCGAGGGCGAACCGCTCAACCGCTACACCCAGCCCAGCCAGTTGCTGCCGGTGGCGACGGTGTACCAGATTGTCGCCGAGGTGGCCGATGCGCTGCACTATGCCCACCAGCAGCGCGTGGTGCACCGTGACATAAAGCCCGGCAATCTGATCTACAACCCGGACACCGAGCAACTCAAGGTGACCGACTTTGGCATCGCCCGCATGACCGACAACTCCAACACCCAGACCGGCGAGATACTCGGCAGCCCGATTTACCTGTCGCCGGAATTGCTGCAGGGAGAAAAGGCCACCGGTGCCACCGACATCTACAGCCTGGGGGTAAGCTTCTACCAGCTGCTCACCGGGCATGTGCCCTTCAATGGCGACAACGTCGCCAACGTCGCCTACCAGATCGTGCACTCCAAGTACAAGAGCGCCCGTAGCCTGCGGGCCGACCTGCCGCATAGCGCGGTGCGCATCATCAACCGCGCCATGCACCGCGACCCGGACAAGCGCTACAAGGATGCCGGCGAAATGGCCGCCGAGATCCGCAAACGTCTGCAGCGCGACTTCAAGCTGAGCGCCTGACCATGCATATCGACTGCTTTGGTTCGTCCCGCATTGGCCAGCGCTCTTCCAACCAGGACAGTATTGCCTGCCACCGGCACGCTGATGCCTGTTCGGCGTTGGTGGCGGTGGCTGACGGTATGGGTGGCTACAAAGGCGGCGATATTGCCAGCCAGCTCGCCATCCAGTCCCTGGAACAGGCCTTGCTGGAACCGCTGAACAAGGCGCCGCCGGCGGGTATGCTGGAGCTTGAAGAGGGCTTGCTGCGATCTGCGCAGCAGGCCAACAGCGAGATTGTTGAACGTCGCGACAAGGAACCCCAGCACGCCAAGATGGGCACCACTCTGACGGCAGCGTTGCTTAAGGGCGGTCACCTGTCGCTGGTGCACATCGGCGACTCTCGTTGCTACCGCTACCGCGATGGAGCGTTGGAACAGCTCACCGAAGATCACAACCTGGCCCAGCAAATGGTCCGGGAAAATGCGCTGGCCGCCAGCCAGTTGGAATCACATCCCTACAGCAACGTATTGACCCGCGCCCTGGGCGTGGACGGCACGGCCGACCTGGACCGCGTTAGTGTCGAGGTCGCCAGCGGCGATGCCTACCTGCTGTGTTCGGACGGTTTTTTTCAGGTGCTGGAAGAAGCCGATATTTGCGCGGTGCTGGAAGAGAATCTCGGCCTCGAGGAAACGGTCACCCGCTTGCTCGACCTGTGTGTGGACCGGGAGACCAGTGACAATGCTTCCCTGGTCATGGCCCGATTAACAGATTGAATAAACGACTCAAGAGGAGAACAACATGCCGTTCCTGGCCCAACTGGTAGACGACGTGGTCGTCAACAAGATCGAACTGGAGAAGCCCACACTTACCGTCGGCCGCCACCCCGACTGCGACGTGCAGATCGACGATGCCACCATCAGCTCCAAACACGCGGAACTGAGCATCACCAGGAGCGAATACATGGAGGACCTGATGGAAGTAAAACTGACTGACCTGGGCAGCACCAACGGTACCTTCGTCAATGAGCAGCAGCTCTCAGAGCCGCGCCTGTTGGTGAACAACGACATCATTCGCGTCGGTTGGAACAAGTTCAAGTTCGTCGATGAAAAACACACCGACCTGGAAGCCACCGCCCACCTCCTGCAAACCTGACACCTGCAATCATCCCCGACAACCGGCGTCTCACTCGTTGCCATTCCTGCGAAAGCGCCGGCCCGCGCATCGTCATTCCCGCGAAAACGGCGGTCCGCGCAGGGGAATCCAGCCACTCGATAGTGATTCCACGCCACGAAATTGGTGTCGGAGTAACTCGCTAAAAAAATATTCTGCCCCCGATTCCTGTTGTGACTAACTGCAGCCCAGACTCACTCCCGCACGGAAAGTGCAAACTGTTGTTACCGCCCCGTTCTGGTAGTGGGTAAAAAGCCCGTCGGGACTCCCATTGACATACTGCCCCGTGACTCTGCAGCTTGTGGGGCTGGTGCCAGTGATATTGCCTTCATCGTCGTAGACGGACATAACACAGCTATAGACTTCCTGGTACGGGCCCTGCAGTACGCCCGAAACCCAGGTCCATGTGAAATACCTATTGCCGGCAAAGCGGCTGGTCCAGATGCCATTGCGCTGCCCGTTACACAGGTTGCCAGTATCTGTACCTGTACCCCTGCCGATCTGAAAGGTCGGCTCGGTGGATAGGCGGCATCCGCTTCCCACCAGGCCATCAGGCGGCAAACTGCCCTCTTCGATGCGTGGCTTGATCTGATTGGTGTAAATCTTGTCGGCGGACTCTAAAGCGCTGGCTGCCCCCGTAAGGATATTTACAGCGCTACTGCCCAGTTGCCGCCGAAGGTCCAATACCTTTCCAGGAATATTCAGGTCGGCATAGAAACCCACGAAAGACTCCGCGCTCTCGCGCCATGTTTCTGCTTCCACCTCTCCCGTGCTGATCAATTCCACACCGGCTTCGATAGTAGTGGCAATCGCATTGGAGACCATGCTGGAGGACACCAGGGCAACAGCGGCGACCCCGGCGGTGGTAATCAACGGGACTGACGCGACCAGGCCGATGCCTACGGCAGCGATGGCGACAGATTGGCCAAGGCGCTTGGGTTCGTTGCGCAGGGTTGTAGTGAGCTCTTCGGCGGCTTTTTTAGCTGTTGGTCCGAGGTCTTGCAGCATCTGCTCCAGTGACTCGAAGTTCGCGCTCTTCATGCCCTGGTCGGCTTGTTGCCCAAACCTCCGGCGGCCGGACTGGGGCCTGGCATCCGGCAAGAGCTTCACCGAACTAACGGCGGCCGCGCTGGGTTCGGCAATCAACTGCAGGGGGCTGCCGAGGCGTTCCGTCAGATATCCGTAGCTCCAGAGATCCATTAGCGCAATATCATCGAGGGTAAGATCGGACTCTTCGCTCAGCGTAACGCTGTTGCCGCTGGCCGCATCATAGATTTGCTGCTGCAATACCAGCAGGGATGCCGTCAGTGCTTCGAGATCCGCTTCGTTTGTCGAGAAATCGAACCCGAGGTCCGAGTCCAGCGAATCCGCCAGCGACAGCCACAGATCCCCCGCGCGCAGGGTATTTTCCTTGACCATTTCCAGAAGCAGAATAGAAGCTGTTCCCGGTGCCCAGTCTTCGGGGAGCGGTAGTGGTGCCGCGATAGACACCTCGCCGGCGAGCAGCTTCAGCCTGTTTTCGCCGTCCTCAACCTCCACCGTTAGGAGTGCACGTGAGGCTTCCAGCATCAGGCCAGGGCCAAGGACTCCAGACAGGGAAAACTCGGCAGTGGTTTCGTTAATCCACACGGGAAGCACTTCAACCTCTGTTCTGCCCGTGGATGCCAGAATAATTACACCGGCGTCCGCCGGCAGATTTTGAAACGTGATTGTCCCAAACTCGAATGGATCGAGTGTCGATTGCTGCAACTCGGCAGACGGTGCTGAATTGTCCACCGTAAATACTGGCTCCAGGAAAAAGACCTGGTTTGCGTTCGATCCCGTTAGAAAGGACAACAGAAGGGAGTTGTCGCCAAACGCCGTGGTCTGGAGATTGCAGTCGGTGTCCGTGTTGCCGCAGAAGTGTCCTGGGGCCCTCTTCCAGCCCGCGAAGCTATAGCCGTCAGCTGGCGCGGCCTGAAAACTCTCGTCGAAGCTGGTTTCGGTAACGTCGATGACGCATTGCTGGCCTGCGCCGCAGCTGTAGTTGCCGGAGGCAGTGGTCACTGCGCCGCCTTCTACGGGCACGTTGATCTGCAGTTTACAACCTGTCGCCAGGAGTGCCACAAGCACTCCACTCACGAGTCCTGGAAATCGCATACTGTTCCCTCTTGTTTTGGTTCTTCCCTGTCGCACGCAGCAGCGGCTTGCCTAGTGTAGGCAGCTGGCGGAAAATTGCTAAATGAAACTTCGCTAATACCTGGTCACTTTCTCTGTAGAGAATACAGCGGCACAGGAGGCTCGACGGATTCGCTGGGGTCTTGGAAGGCGTCTGCGTCCAGGCTAGGGCCCAACCGGCCGATAAAACTGATCATACCAACGCCGCAACTTGTTAATCGGCCCGTCCCCATCACAAAGAATTGGGTCTGCGCGATAAGTCTTGTCCCGCCAGATCACCACGTCCTGCCCAAAGGCCGCATGGGCCATGGTCGGGTACATGTCCACGAACTCCTGCGGCAGCGCTGACCCATCCAGCCCGGCAACAATCACCGCACTGCACAGGTCCAGTTCCTCGTCGTTGATGGGCGTATGGTAATTCACCCACCAGCTGACAAAGCTGAAATCCTTGCCGCGGGACTCCGTGTAGTAATACATGATCGATGGGCCGTGGTAGGTGGCGTCGCCCCAGGCGTCCGCCGGTTCCTCCGACGCCTCGGCCTGCAGCGCCTCCAGGTCAAAGGGCAGGCCCTCGGGCACAATCATGCCGGCGTTGGCCGAGCGCTGTACCCGGGAGATCTGAGTAACCGTACGCTCGCCAAAGCGGTTCTCGAAGGACTGGACTTCGCCGCCGTGTACGTGGGCAAAGTGGGCCACGTCCACCACGTTTTCAATAACGTCGCAGGGCTTCGCCTTGATCCTTGAGCGATGGAAGTTCCAGTCGCCCCAACCGTCAGGCCCCCATTGCTCAATGGTGGGCAGGTAGTCCTCCGGTGGATTGTCCTCCGGGTCATACCAGACTGCGATAAACCCGTTCTTTTCCAGCACCGGCCAGGACTTGAGCGCGTTGACGGCCTTGTCGGGAATTTTGTTGGCATAGGGAATCTCCACGCAGGTGCCGCTGCCATCAAAGCGCCAGCCGTGGAACGGACAGGCGATAGTATCGCCACAGGGCCGCCCGCCGTCGCTGGCGAGATGGGCCCCCAGGTGCGGGCAGTAGGCGTCAAGCACGGCTACCGCGCCGGATTCACCGCGGAATATCACCATGTCCTGCTCGAAGTAGCTGAGCGGTTTGACGTCACCTACCGCGAGTTCCTGCGAGAACAGCACAATATGCCAGCCACGGGCATAGAGACCCTTTTCCAGATAGCGGAAGTCAGTCATTGTCTTGCCCTCCAGTCTGTTCCTGGCCAAATGCGTGCCGCGCTGCCAGGTAGGCAAAGGTCATCGCCGAACCAATGGTGGCACCCGCGCCGGGGTAGGTGTCGCCCATCACCGCCGCACTGGTGTTGCCGGCGGCATACAGCCCGGCGATCGGTGCACCCGCTGTCGACAGTACGCGACCATACTCATCGCACTGCAGGCCGCCCTTGGTGTCGAGGTCGCCCGCCTCGACGCGCAGCGCGTAGTAGGGGGCTGCTTCCACCGGCCCCAGGCAGGGGTTGGGTTGTACCTTGGGGTCGGCGTAATAGCGGTCGTGCACGGTAGCGCCGCGGCCAAAGTCCGGGTCTTCCCCACGCCGGGCGTTGTCATTGAAGCGCGCCACAGTCTCGACCAGGCCAGCGCTGTCGATGCCGGTTTTGGCCGCCAGTTCCTCGAGCGTAGCGGCCCGGGTAAAGAGCCCGCTGTCGAAAAACGTTTTTGGCAGGCGCGCGTCAGATTCCAGCTTGCCCGGGCCAATATTGGCGGCGGGATACTTCTGTCGGAAGGTGGCATCAAACACCAGGTAGGCGGGCGCCGCGCTCTCGCCGCGGGCCTCGCTGGCCAGCTGGTCCTTGACCACGTCCTCGTAGGGAGCGGCCTCGTTGGTAAACCGCTTGCCGGCCCGATTGACCATGATGGAACCGGGATAGGCCTTGCCGGCAATCAGCGCCAGGCGCACGTCACCGCCCGGCAGTACCACTGTCGGCGACCACCAGGCGCTGCCCATGAAATCCAGCGCCGCGCCGAGCTTCGATCCCATCTGGATGCCGTCCCCGGTTGCCCCGGGTGCAGAGGCGGTCCAGGAGGACCCAACAGGAGAAGGCTGGTATTGCTGGCGCAGTTCCGCGTTGCGGGAAAACCCGCCGGTGGCGAGCAGCACACCACGCCGTACGCCGATTGCCAGCGGTTTGCCGTCGAGCTCAACGCGGGCGCCAACCACGCGCCCGCCCTCGGTGAGCAGCTCGCGCACCGGCGCGTTGAGCCACAGGGGAACGCCGCGCTCCTTTAGGCTCAATCGCAGTTTGGAAACCAGCGCCGGGCCCAGTGTCAGCCGCTGGTCGGTCTTGCCTTTCAGGCGGGCGGGTATATCCAGTAGATAACGCAAACCCAGCCAGGCGCCCAACAGGTAACCGCCGAAATCCAACTCACCAATCCGACGGCCTTCCGGCACCGTCACGTTGAAGGGCAGCAGGCCGTAGTGGTCATCGCGGATGGTGCGACCCTCTGGTCCCAGCGCGCGCAGGTGAATGATACCGGGGTCCATGGAGCGGCCGCCGGGCTTGTAGCCTGCCACTTCCTCGTAATAGTCCATGTAAGTGGGCAGGGGGGTGAACTCCACATGGCTGTGGTTCATCATGAAGTCCAGCATCTCGCCGGCGCGCTCGGCGTAGGCCCGCAGACGCGGCTCACTGACGCTGTCTCCGATCAGCCCCTTCAGGTAGGTGAAGCCTTCTTCCACACTGTCAGACACCCCATGTTCCGCCTGGCGACTGTTGCCCGGAATCCACGCCACGCCGCCGGACTTGCAGGTGGTGCCGCCAAACATCGGCTCCTTCTCCACCACCAGTACCTCACCACCCAGTTCATGGGCCACCACGGCACCGGTCATGCCCGCGGCGCCACTGCCGGCTACCAGCCAGTCGATTTCTTTATCGTATTGCATACACCCAGCCTAGAGCGGGCAGCGCCCCTTCAACAATGCGACGCGGGAATTTAAGCGGGCTGGTATGAACTGGCTAACCTGCCAGTCACGGGTACCGTACTTCAACTGGCTATTCGATCCCGGGCTTTCGCTCTCGTGCTGTCATTTCCGTCTTTGGAGGAGGCCAGCGAGCCTGCTGTCGTCTCGATCCGGTCAGCCGTTAATACCGCGGATATTGCCACCCTCGCAGTGGAATGCGGCATGTCTGGTTACGGCTGTGGATTTGCGTCCAGGTTATTCGTCGTTGCTCGTTGGAGGCCGCGTGATATTGCCTTCAGCGCTTTGCGTTCTTCAGCTGTGATGGGTTTGTAGCCTCTCAGATAAGGCCAGGCGTATCCCCAGCGAAACCGGGTGGGTAAATACGGTGTGCCGCCAACGCGAACGCCAGCCAGCATCAAGACGGCTATTTCCGGCTCTCCAACAGACGCGACGCATCTCTCCAGCTCAAGGTCAGCTTCCTCGCGTTCATCGTAGGTGCCGCCCATCCAGTACGCGTAATCATGTGCCGTACAACAGGAAAGCCAGAGCTGTCGCTGCTCCAGCGTGCCGTCTGGGAAGGCGCTGCAACCGTCCGATTCAAAAGGCACAGGTTCAGCGGCATCGAGGCGCAGGGCTGAAAGTGCCAGAAAAGTGTAGAGGAAACACCTCGTCGGTGGCGGCATATCTAACCTCTAGTTGCAGCCCTCAAGGAATCATGAGGTCAGAGTAACAGTTCATCACCGCTGGAAAACGCCACCTTTGGCGATACGTCAAACAAATCTGACTCTGACCCCAATTACCCCTCGCAGCCCTGGCCCGTGTTATTGGGCCTAACCACAACGCTCCCCTGTATCCTCGGCGATAGCACGCAAGCGGGAATTTAAGTCGCCAACATGAATTTCTAGCCGGTGCCCGTCCGGGCAGCAGAAATAGAGTGACTGGCCCTCGCTTCGATTTTCCTTCCAGGGCTGGACGCCAGACTTGAGAATACGGGTAGAAAGCTTTTCAAATTCTTCTGGTGGAACGTCAAAGGCAATGTGGGTGTAGTCGGAGTTTCCGGTCACGCTCGGGTCTAAAGACAGGCAAAGCCAGAATGTGCCAGCCCTCAGATAGGCACCACTCTCCCAGGAATGAACTTGCTCACAGCCAAGCACGTCGCAATAGAAATCAAGCGATCGGTCGAGATCCGAAACCGCGAAGGTGATGTGATTGATCCCGGAAATCATGATTGGGTCCTAGAACGCTTCAAGCTGGGTTGTACGGTAGTGCGTCCCGGCGCGAAGCGTCCTTGCAGCCTTGACTCATTAACTAGCGCCATTGGTGGAGGTATCAAACAAAGCCCGGTATGCAAAAACAAGGACAACAAGGCTGAGCCATGAACCACCCAATAGTAAAAGTTGTTGGGCTGCCTGGTAGCAGGGAAAGGAGTGAGCTAATTCGCCGCCAGCCAGGCCTGGGGCTAAATGGAATTCCCGCCAATGTCTCATAAGCAACGCATGCACCCACAGCGGGGCTAACCAGCCGGTAAATAGTATGAAAACGAGAGCTTTCTTCATCATTCGCTCCAGCACTATTTAACGCTCGAACCAGCGGCCCACGAAGCGGAGCGTAGTGGGTCCAGCGGAAGCCGCGCTTTTTGCGGCAGTAGCGAGCTGGGTTGGTTTGCTATGTTTTAGTCTAAAGGTTCGATAATCCATTTATTTTCAGCTTGTTCTAAGTATGCAATAAAACCTGGTTGCAAATCTTTGAACATAGAAATCCAAGGAAATATTTCGAACAAGCATCCCATACATACAATCACTCCATCCTCGGCCTTTTCTGTTGTATTGCACATAAATTGCCAATCGCCATCTGCCCAATGTAGTACCTCTACAATTGGGTGCTCCTTGTTCATTACAAATTTAGTTGTGACTGCTCCAACATTGTCATCGAAGTCAAAAGGCCAATCACCTTTATGGTAAGAATGTGTATGTGCTTCGACTCTTTTCATTGGGAAACATACCATTTAAGTATGTGTACCCGAACACATAACACCCGGGCTCTGTATGTTGATTTCATGCGTCTCATTTTTCTCAGCAATCCAAATTGAAACAAGCTGTTAGATGGGTTAAGCCAAAAGTTGTAGGCGCAAAGCGCGCCGCGAGTAGCGGTGTTCACTCCGTTGTGGCCGCTCAAGGAAGACCGTCGGTATCAATTTAATTTAATAATATCAGTAGGATACCGTTTGGCATGGGGCTTTGGCTCCGGGGGGTCCCATGAAAAACGGTGTCTGGATTGGTCGGGCTGGCTCACGGGCATATAGAAAAGGATGCCTGGGCGCGCTTTCTGGGTCGCCTGTGCGGGCCGCCGCTGTCGCATGTAATGACGGGGAAGAGTTCGAAAGCAATCAAACCGACAGCGTCATATCCACCCGGTGCATGTGGGGCCCCCAGCCGTTTTCAATCTCTTTCACTACTGTCGCGCCAAAGCGCGCGAAGAAGGGCGCGGACTTGTGGCTGGCGCCTATGTTGATGGACTCCACGCCGTGTTCGCTTGCATGACTGTGCAGTCGCTCCATCATCGCTGTGCCGGCTCCCTGGCCCTGTAGCCCAGGGTCTATGAGTATCCATCGGAGAGAGGCGGTGCCGTCCGGTTCGACCAAAAAGCCGAAGCCACCGGCTATGTCGCCGTCGAGCTCGCAGACTTCGTAGTTTGCTGCGTGCTCGGTGAGAAACTGCTGGTAGTCGGCGCGTTCATTGGGCGCGAAAAACTCGGGGCAGTTGGCGTCGAAGAGGGCGAAGCAGCGATCGTGGTCTTCCGAATTGTACGGTCTAAAACTCAAGTCTTTTGCCATGCCTGCCTGTTACCTGATTCCGAGTGGCTAGAGTGCCCTGGCCCGTTCCCGCAACAGGAACTTCTGGATCTTGCCAGTGGAGGTTTTTGGTAGCTCGCCGTAGACGAAGGTCTTGGGCAGCTTGAAGCCCGCCAGGTGTTCACGGCAGAAGGCGGTAAGGTCTTCGTCGCCGGGGGCTTCGGCGCCGGCTTTCAGTTCGATGAAGGCGCAGGGGGTTTCGCCCCACTTGGCATCGGGCCTGGCCACCACAGCGGCGGCCATGACGGCAGGGTGTTTATAGAGCGCGCCTTCAACTTCAATGGAGGAGATGTTCTCGCCGCCCGAGATAATGATGTCCTTGGAGCGGTCCTTGATCTCGATGTAGTTGTCCGGGTGCTTGACCGCCAGGTCGCCGGAGTGAAACCAGCCACCCGCCAGTGATTCACGGGTGGCGCCCGGGTTTTTCAGGTAGCCCTTCATCACAACGTTGCCGCGGAACATCACCTCGCCGATGGTCTCGCCGTCGGCGGGCACCGGCTGCATGGAGTCCGGGTCGATCACGTCCAGGCCCGCCAGTACCGGGTAGGGTACGCCCTGGCGCGCCTTGAGGGCGGCGCGGTCGGCCAGTGGCCTGCCGTTCCATTCTTCGTGCCAGGCGCAGTAAACACAGGGGCCGTACACCTCGGTGAGGCCGTAGGTATGGGTGATTTCTGCGCCCAGGCTTTCAACGCCGGCAATCACCGCCGCCGGGGGTGCGGCGCCAGCGGTCATGATCTTAAGGCCCGGGGGGATCTTCGCTTTCAGGTCATCGGGTGCCGAGGCCAGCATGGACAGCACAATGGGCGCCCCGCACATATGTGTCACGCCATTGGTGGCCAGGGATTCAATGATCGGCTGCGCCGCCACATCGCGCAGGCAGACGTGAGTGCCCCCCTGCAGGGTGATGGTCCAGGGGAAGCACCAGCCGTTGCAGTGAAACATGGGCAGGGTCCACAGGTAGATCGGCCCCGGGGTCATTCCCCAGGCAAAGCTGTTGCCGATGGCGTTCAGGTAGGCGCCGCGGTGGTGATAAACCACGCCCTTGGGATTGCCGGTGGTGCCCGAGGTGTAGTTGAGTGCCATCGACTGCCACTCGTCGGTGAGCGGCGGAATCTCTGTTGCGGGGTCTGCCTCGGCTAGCAGACTTTCATAATCGAGAGCGCCAATCGATACACCCTGCGGGCCCAGGCTGTCATCCAGGTCAATCACCAGCGGATTGCGCTCTGAGACCGCCAGCGCCTCGCTGGCCACTTCGGCAAACTGTGCGTCCACCAGCAACACGTCGCATTCGCCGTGATCGAGGATGAAGCCGATGGTGGCGGCGTCCAGCCGAATATTGATGCTGTTGAGCACCGCGCCAGTCATGGGCACGCCAAAATGGGCTTCCAGATGTGCGGGAATATTGGGCGCAATAACCGAGACGGTGCTGCCCGGGCCAATACCGCGAGCAGTCAGCGCGCGGGCCAGGGCCTCGCAGCGTGTCAGCAGCTCCCGGTAGCTGTAGTTCAGGTCACCGTGAACCACCGCCGTGCGGTCCGGGAAGATCGCCGCTGTATGGGGCAGAAATCCCACCGGCGTCAGCGGCACGTGGTTGGCAGCAACCTGGTCCAGGTCGGTGGTGAACGGGTTGCTCATTCAGCGCTCTCCCGTGTGTTGTTTAGTAGTTCGGTGGTTAACAGGCGCCGCAACCAGCCCTGGCTGTTGCGGGCCTCATCGCGCAGGGCAAACAGTTCAGGCAGCATCGCCTCGATCTGTCCCGCCACTTCGTCGCGAATGCCCATGAGGGTTTTCTTCGCCGGTTGCTTGCCACGATAGCGGGCCAGGTTGACTGGCTCCCCAAGCTGGATAAAGCAACGCTGCGGTTTCGGGAAGGGTGTACCCAGGGCACCCAGCGGCAGCGGTGGCAACAGGTCGGGGCGGGTATCCTCGGTGAGAATGCCGGCCCGCGCCAGCCATTCGCCCAGCCGGGTGTCCGGCAGGTCCCTGCCTTCTACCCAGTGTTCGTAGAACTCATCCGGTCCCACGTGGGCACAGGGCACAATGGTATAGCCGTGCTGGGCGGCCATGCGCACGAAGCCGGCGCGATCCTTCCATTGCAGCGTGTAGCGTTCCGCCTGGGTCTTGGTGGCTTCATGGGCGCCACCGGGGAATACCATCAGGTCGTGGCCGGCCTCCATCAGCGCGCTGCACACCTTGGGGTCGCCAATCACGGCGCCCTGGCTCAATAAGAAGTCCTCCGAGTAGCGATTCCACAGGGCCTTGTCGCCCAGGCCACGCAGGAAGCGGCCGTGCTCATGCCACATCAGGGGCGCGAATATCATGCCGTCGGTGGCAAACAATGAGTGGTTGCCGATAAACAGGCAGGGCTCGTCGGGCAGGTTGCGGGGGTTGATGATTTCCGCCCGCAGCAGGCGCCGGATCAGGGGGTAGGCCAGGTAGAACATGGAGCCAGGCCGCGACAGGGCCAGAGCCTTGTCGATGTGTTGATGCAGCGCGTCGCCGCTGATCGGGTCGTTGTCTCGGTCCAGCATGCCCATGCGTTCTATATTAGCTGCCCGGGCGGTTTTCACCTAGGTACATCAATACGGCAATCGGTATTTAAAGACGCAGACTGGGTGATTCGAGGGTGTTTTGCCGCCTTTGATATTTCTTTCCACGCTGTTGTCCAGCTCTCAGTTTAACGGTGAACATGAACACTGGGTTACACTGGCAGCAAGCGTAGTGCCTGGTGCCGACTGACAACCGCCGCGAACAAGATCGACTGATGAATGCTTCAACCTCGCCTCGTCTGCTGAGCAGCCAGCGCCGAGATGTGCTGCTCCTGGCCCTGGTGCAACTGGCACTGGGGGCCGCCGTATTCGCGCAGACTTTTGGCTTCGGCATCGTGTTCTTCGATGACGATCACTACGTTGTTAACAACCGCTATGTACAGGAAGGGCTCACGGTCGAGGGCATTCGCTGGGCATTTACCACACTAACCCTGTCGAACTGGCACCCGTTCGCCTGGCTCTCCCACATGCTGGATGCCGAGCTGTTCGGTTCACATCTTGGCTTCGCGCACCTGCACAATGTCCTGCTTCACTGGCTTAACAGCCTGCTGGTGTTCCTGCTGTTGCGACGACTGAGCGGCCATATGCTGGGGGCAGCCTTTTGCTCCATCCTGTTCCTGGTGCATCCCCTGCATATCGAATCCGTGGCCTGGCTGGCGGAGAGAAAGGATTTGCTGTGCGCGTTTTTCTACCTGGCGGGCCTGCTGGCCTACGACAGCTATCGAGCCCGGCCGCGGCCGACGCGTTATCTGGTTTGCTTTTTACTGTTCATCGCAGCGCTGCTGTCCAAGCCGATGGCCGTCACCTTTCCCTGTGTGCTGCTGGTGCTCGACTATTTCTACTACCGGCATCAACCACCCGCTTTGCCGGCGCTGGCGACAGACCTGAACTGGCGCCGCCTGGTGGCGGAAAAGCTGCCTTTCTTGCTGGTGGCGCTGGCCTCCTGTGTGGTCACTATTGGCGCACAGCGGGGCGGTGGCTCGGTCACCAGCGTCGAGGTGCTGGGCGTGCAAGACAGGCTGCTCAACGGCGCATTGAGCTATCTCACGTACCTGCGGCAATCCCTGCTACCGCTGGGGCTGGCGGCTTTTTACCCGTTGCCGCAGCCCTCTTCACTGGGGGTAATCTGGTGGCCTGCGTTGCTACTGGCCGGCTGGCTGGCGGCAAGTGTCAGGCTTTACCGGAAAAGACCATTGGTGGCCGCCGGTCTGTGCTGGTACCTGGGTACCCTGGTGCCTGTTATCGGGCTTGTACAGGTCGGCGCCCAGGCCCACGCCGATCGCTACATGTACCTGCCTTCCGTCGGCATCCTCTTGTCCCTGGTGGCCGTAGCGCCGCGACGGGGCAGCGCTTCGCTGCGCTGGTTTGCGACCGTGTCCACCCTGTTGATCGCGCTCTTCAGCGTATTGAGTTTCTGGCAGGTGAGTTACTGGGAGAATCGCCATAGCCTGTTCACCCGTGTACTGCAGGTGCATGGATCGACCTGGCGCGCGCATTTTCACCTGGCGGCAGACTACACACAGCGCGGACTGTACCCACAGGCCCATGAGCACGCCATGAAAGCGCTGCAACTCGACCCCAACGGCTCAAGGTCCAAGCAGTTGCTGGGCGATATCGCACTGCACCAGGGCGACTTCGAGCTGGCAGTTGTTATCTACAGCGATGCGCTCGCCAACGGCGAACCCAGGAGTGACCTTTTGAACAACCTGGGTATCGCCCTGGCGGAAACTGGCCGTGAAGAGCAGGCACGGCGGGCTTTCCAGCAAGCTTATGCTCTGGACCCCAGCTCCATTGCTGCCGCCCGAAATCTTGATTTCAGCGGGACTTCGGGCCCGGTGGAGTCTCCCTGACCCTCCTGCATTTGTAGGGTAGATATAGTGCCAATCGCGATGTAGGTCTTTAGTGTCGTAAACACTTTCACCTATACTGTGCGCTTTCGCCGCGGTCCCGCGGACGCTTGATGGAGATAATAATGCGTACTGGACGTCGCCTCTGGCAGGCCATACTCAGCATGGCCCTCGTTTGTTCTTTTGCCGGCCTACCGGCCCAGGCACAGGATGAACCCCCCCAACCCGGCCTCAATGCCGCCACCTTCAAAGGCCTGGAGCTGCGCAACATAGGCCCGGCTGTCACCTCCGGCCGTATTGCCGACCTCGTTATTCACCCTGATAACCGCAGCGTCTGGTACGTGGCGGTGGGTAGCGGCAATATCTGGAAAACCACCAACGCCGGCACCACCTGGGAGACGATCTTCGACAACGAGGGCTCCTACTCCATCGGCGCCATTACCCTGGACCCCAGCGACCCGAACACGGTGTGGGTGGGAACCGGTGAAAATGTCTCCGGCCGCCACGTGGGCTTCGGCGATGGCGTCTATCGCAGCCGCGACGGCGGCAAGACCTGGGAAAACCTGGGCCTCAAGGAGTCCGAGCATATCGGCATGATCCGGGTGCACCCGGAAGATTCCAACACTGTCTTCGTCGCAGCCCAGGGCCCCCTGTGGTCCGGCGGCGGTGACCGCGGCCTGTTCAAGACCACCGACGGTGGCGAAACCTGGGAGAACATTCTCAGCGGTGGCGAGTACACCGGTGTCAGCGAAGTGCACATGGACCCCCGCGACCCGGATACCCTGTATGCGGTGAAGTGGCAGCGCCTGCGTACGGTTGCCGCGTTGATGG
This sequence comes from Cellvibrionales bacterium, assembly GCA_043513815.1. Taxonomy (GTDB): domain Bacteria; phylum Pseudomonadota; class Gammaproteobacteria; order Pseudomonadales; family Halieaceae; genus JANQIO01. The sequence goes on from CP121313.1 coordinate 1,262,756, forward strand.
ACGGCGGCCCGGAAACGGGTATTTACAAGTCTACTGACGGCGGCAAGAGCTGGCGTGAGTTGACCGAGGGCCTGCCCAAGGGCGCCAAGGGCAAAACCGGTATTGCGGTTTCACCGATTAACCCCGATGTGCTGTATGCCACCATCGAACTGGAGCGCCGCACCGGCGGTTTCTGGCGGTCAGAGGACGGCGGTGAGAGCTGGGAGAAGCGCAACGACTACCTTTCCAGCGGCACCGGCCCACACTACTACCAGGAGCTGTTTGCCAGCCCTCACGAGTTTGACCGCGTGTACCAGGCAGACGTACGCCTGCACACCACGGCGGACGGCGGCAAGACTATCGAACAGCTGCCAACGTCTGCGCGCCATTCCGACCACCACGCCGTGGCCTTCGACCCGAAAGACCCGAACTACCTGCTGATCGGTACCGACGGCGGTGTCTACGAGAGCTTCGACAAGGGCGAGACCTCGAAGTTTGTCGCCAACCTGCCGCTCACCCAGTTCTACAAGGTGACGGTGGATTACGACGAACCCTTCTACAACGTCTACGGCGGTACCCAGGACAACAACTCCCTGGGCGTGCCCTCGCGCACCCTGGACCACTCTGGCATCCACAACTCCGACTGGTTCGTCACGCTGTGGGCCGACGGCCACCAGTCCTTCGCGGACCCGGACAATCCCAACATCATTTACGCGGAGTGGCAGGAAGGAAACCTCACGCGCTTTGACCGCGCCACCGGCGAGAGCGTTTACATCCAGCCGCAGCCGCGCAAGGGTGAGGAGGCGGAGCGTTTCAACTGGGATTCTCCTATCCTTATCAGCCCCTTCGATTCAAAGCGCCTGTACTTCGCGAGCCAGCGCGTCTGGCGAAGCGACGACCGGGGTGACTCCTGGACCCCGGTATCCGGTGACCTGACCCGCGACATCGATCGCCTCAAGGAACCGATGATGGGCCGCCAGTGGAGCTTTGACTCCCCCTGGGACCTGTACGCCATGTCCAGGTTCTCCACCATCACCTCCCTGTCGGAATCCCCGCTGGTGGAGGGTCTGCTGTACGCGGGCACCGACGACGGCCTGATCCAGGTCAGTGAAGACGGCGGTGAAAACTGGCGTCGTATCGACAAGCTGCCCGGTGTGCCGCGCTACTTCTTTGTGAATGACATTCGCGCCGACCTGCACGATCCGGATACGGTGTATGTGGTGGTAGACAACCACAAGGCCGGTGACTTCAAGCCCTACGTGTTCAGAAGTGAGAACCGTGGCAAGAGCTGGAAGAGCATTGTCGGCGACCTGCCGGAGCGCCACGTTACCTGGCGTATCGCGCAGGATCACGTCAAGCCGGAGCTGCTGTTCCTGGGCACCGAATTTGGCCTGTTCTTCACCATCGACGGCGGCGACCGCTGGGTGAAGCTGGAAGGCAACGTGCCGAACATCCCCTTCCGTGACGTGGTGATTCAGCGTCGCGAAAACGACGTGGTGGGCGCGACTTTTGGCCGCGGCATCTTCATCTTCGATGACTACAGCCCGCTGCGTGATATTACTGAAGACCAGCTCAAGAACGACATGTTGTTGTTCCCGGTGCGCAAGGCGCCGTGGTACGTGCCGACCCGTCGCCTGGGTTGCGGCGATGCCGGCTGCAAGTCCTCCCTGGGTGAGGCGTTCTACACCGCCGACAACCCGGATTTTGGCGCGATCTTCACCTACTATCTGCCGGAAGAAATCAGCAGCCTGAAGGACCAGCGCCGCGAGCGCGAAAAGCCGCTGGAAAAGGAAGGCGATGACACGCCGTTCCCCGGCTGGTCTGCGATTGAAGCAGAGAACCTGGAAGACTCCCCGGCTGTGGTGCTGACCGTACGTGACAGCGCCGGCAACGTGGTGCGCCAGGTGGAAGGCCCCGCCAAAGCCGGCTTCCATCGGGTGGCCTGGGACCTGCGTTACCCGCTGAACCGCCCCTGGATCGATCCCTCCAAGCGCGGCCAGCAGTGGCGCACACCGGTGGGCGTAATGGCTGCACCGGGTACTTACACCGTCTCACTGTCGACCCGTGTCGACGGCAAGCTGGAAACCCTGGGCGAGTCGCAAACCTTCGAGGTCGAGTCGATCCGCACACCGACCCTGGAAAACGGCAGCCAGCAGGAACGCGTGGAATTCGCGTTGCATGTTGATGAGCTGGAGCGCGCAGTGCGTGGTTCCATCAAGACCATCGACAACCTGGTGGTGTCCACTGGCGCCGTCAAGGAGAAGCTGATGGAGTCCCGCGCCGACCTGTCGCTGTACGAGCGCGCCCAGGGCATCGAGCGCCAGGCCAAGCGCCTGCGTGATCGCCTGACCCAGAACGCCCAGCGCGAAGAGTTTGGCGACCCCGGTCCGGTATCGGTGCTCTCCCGCCTGCAGTTTGCAGCGGGTACTTCCAGTGCCGAGGTCTATGGCCCCAACCAGTCCACCCGTGCCAGCCTGAAGATCGCCGAGGATGAATACGCCGAGGTGTATCGCGAGCTGGAAGACCTGGTCAACGGCCAGTTCAACGCGCTGCAGGAAGAGCTGGAAAAAGCCGGAGTTCCCTGGACACCTGGCCGAGGGCTGCCGCTGCTTCCCAACCTGTAAAGCATCAACTGCACGATCAAACCCCGGCCGGGTAACTGGCCGGGGTTTTTTTATGCGCTTTGAGCTGGCAGTGAGCCTGAGCGCTGGCCTGTAGTGAGCAGCAAGAAGTGGGTAGCAAGAAAAGGGTAACAAGAGGCGAGGGGTGAGAAGCGGGTAGTAAGAAGCGAGTGGCAAGAGACCAACGCACCAATCCCCGTGATTCCCGCTTTCGCGGGAATGACGGTCAGGTGTGAGCCGACTATTGCGGGATGACGGTCAGGCGTGAGCCGACTATTGCGGGGATGACCGAGTCTTGAGCACCTGAATCTCGTGATGATCGAGGGCGGGAGCTGAGTATACCCCTCCACGGACCGTCAACGGCCAGGACGGCCGTTGCCGAGCGAGACATGGACGTCATGCTTTCAGCGGGTCCGTGGGGGGTATACTCAGTTCGCGCCCGCCCTACAGGGATCAGAGGTGCTTATTCACTCTTCAGCATAAGCCCGCGCCACTTCTTCGGCGATGATTTTGACGCCGGCCTGCACCATTTCCGCATCCTGGGCGTAGGACACGCGGATGCACTCGTTGCGGTGGGGCCAGTCTTCGGCGTCTATGCCGATGAAGAAATCCTGCCCCGGTGCCACCAGCACGCCGCGGGCCTTGAGGCGTTCGTAAAGTGCCTGGCTGGAGATCGGCAGGCCCTCGAACCACAGCCACAGAAAGATCGCCCCCTCCGGCTTGTGGATATGGAAGGGCAGGTCACCCAGCGCCTCGCGGAACCAGTTGACCGTCTGCTGGGAGCGCTCCCGGTAGAAGGGCGTTACATGCTTTTCGGTCAGCTCAATGATCTCACCGCTGCGAAACCACTCGCGGGCAATCGCCGGGCCCAGGTTGCCGCAGGCCAGGCTGACGATGGTGTTGGCATTGGTGTAGGCGTTGATAATGTCCTCTCTGGCCACCAGGATTCCGGTACGCACGCCGGGCAGGCCGAGCTTCGACAGGCTCAGCGCCAGAATGATGTTGTCGTTCCACATGGGAGTGGCCTCGACAAAACAGATGTTGGGAAACGGCAGGCCGTAGGCGCCATCGATAATCAGCGGGATATCGCGTTGGCGGGCGATCTGGTCCAGGTGCTGGAGCTCCCCATCGGTCAGTACGTTGCCCGAGGGGTTGGTGGGGCGCGACACACACAGGGCGCCGACGGATTCATCCGGGTCCAGCTCGGAGAAGTCCACCCGGTACTTGAAGATATGGTCATCGAGAATATCAATGCTGGGTCGCGTTGCACTGAAGAAATGCTCACTGAGGCCTACATCCGCATAGCCCAGGTACTCAGGCGTCAGCGGCAGGTGGATAGTGCGCTGGCTGCCATCGGGCATGTGGCCGGCAAACATGTTGTAGATAACGAAAAACGCTGACTGGCTGCCGTTGGACACGGCGACATTGCGGGCACTCAGGTCCCAGCCGTACTGGTTGTTGAGGAACTTCGCGACCTGCTCACGAAAATCCATGTCGCCCTGGGGCGACTGGTAGATGCCGAACAGCGCGTGCCGCTGCCTCGGGTCCTGCATCAGCGCTTCCAGGCGCTGCTGGAAGAGGGCCTCTACATCCACCAGCCGACTGGGATTGCCGCCGCCCATGAAGATCGCGTCAGGATTGCTGTGCAGTGCCTCGCCAAGGTCTTCCATCAGTTCGACGATGCCGGATTTTCCGGAAAATTTTTCCCCGAATGCAGATAGTTTCATTGGTCCCCCTGTGGCCGCCTGTGAGGATACTCCCTCCGCCGGAGGGAGCCAACCGTGCCCCGCTTGAGATCGCGCGGGGCAGACCACCCTGCTCGGCGGTCACCGGGTGAGCTTGCACCACGGCTGTCGGACGTGAGGCGGGGTGACGGTTTTGTATTCGCTACCTCGTCCCGGTAACCTTGTAACAAGGGGGAAAAATGTCGCTACGCAGTGCCAACATTGAAAAGCTCAAGAATCGAACCTTCGACGTGCTGATCGTCGGTGGCGGTATCAACGGTGCCGTGTCGGCGGCCTCGCTGGCGGCCCGTGGCGTCAAGGTAGCGCTGATTGACCGTGGCGACTTTGCTGGCGAGGTGAGCTCTCACTCCTCCAACCTGGCCTGGGGCGGCATCAAATACCTGGAGAGCTACGAGTTCATGCTGGTACGCAAACTGTGCAAGTGCCGCAACCAGTTGATGCGTGAATATCCGTCCACGGTGCGTGAGATTCGATTTCTCACCACCATCCAGAAGGGCTTCCGCTTTCATCCTTCTCTGGTGTTCCTGGGTACCATTCTCTACTGGTTCATCGGCCTGTTTGGTACTCGCCCGCCGCGTTTCCTGACCCGCAAGCAGCTGGCCCTGCGCGACGCTGCTATTAACACCGAGGGCGCCGCCGGTGGCTTCGAATATTCCGACTGCTATCTGCACGACAACGACGCCCGTTTTGTTTTCAATTTTATCCGCTCCAGCATGAACTACGGCTGTATCGCGGCAAACTACGTTGAATCCCAGGGTGCCGAGCGCCGCGATGGGCTCTGGCAGCTCAAGGCCCGGGACGTGGAAGGCGGTGATGAATTCACGATACGCGCCAAAGCGCTCATCAATGCCTGCGGTCCCTGGGTGGACAGCCACAATCGGCTGAGCGGCGAGCAGACCGAATACCAGCACGTGTTTTCAAAGGGTATTCACCTGATCGTGGACAGGGTTACGTCGCATCATCGGGTGCTGACCTTCTTCGCCAGCGACGGCCGCCTGTTCTTCGTGATTCCCATGGGTGAGCGCACCTGTGTGGGTACCACGGATACGCGCGTCGACGACCCGAAGGAAGGTGTCACCGATGGCGACCGGCGTTTCGTGCTGGAGAACGTTTCCAGCCTCCTGAAGTTGCCCAAACCGCTGCGAGAAGAAGATATCATCGCCGAGCGTTGCCACGTGCGGCCGTTGGCCACCCAGCGCAGCACCGAAGACTGCGAGGGGGTCGAATGGGTGCAGCTATCGCGCAAGCACCAGATCGAGGCCGATGCCGAGAGCTGTCATCTCAGCATCTATGGCGGCAAGCTCACCGACTGCCTCAATGTGGGTGATGAGGTCGCCCAGGCTGTTCGCGACTTTGGCGTCGAAATCCCCGACTTTCGGCGCAAGTGGTACGGCGAGCCAGACCAGGTGATCCGCGACGAGTTTTTCTACCAGGCCCACATGATGAACCTCGACAGTCTTACGCCGACCACGTCTATCGAACCCCTGTCAGCGCGGCTGTGGCGTCGCTACGGCGACAAGGCCATCGACATGCTGGAGGCCATTCGCCAGGATCCGGACCAGGCCGAGCTGTTCATTGAGCACACCGAGTACCTGCGCTGCGAAATCGAAGAAGCCGCCGAAAGCGAAATGGTCGTCAAGCTTGAGGACTTCCTGCGTCGTCGCTCAAAGATTTCCCTGGTGGTGCGGCACGACGACATCATCCACGCCCGTGGCCTGATGGAAGCTTGCCAGGTCCTGTTTGGTGACCGGGCACAGCAGAAATACCAGGAATATGTGAATGACCACGGCGGCGAACCGGCGTCGCAACTGCGACTGGCCTAGCACTATTCTGAAAACGACAATCACGCCACCGCTGCTTTCCCTGCTGGTGCTGCTGGCCTCGCCGGTCGCAGCCGAACCCTGGCGCCTCCAAAACCAGAACGTGCCTGAGTGGCTGAGCCTGTCTGGCCAGCAGCGCTACCGGGTCGAAGTCATGGACAATACCTTTCGCGCGGTCGATCCCGGCTTTGACCAGATGACCAGTTCACGGCTGTTGCTGGCGGCCGAGGCGAAAGGTGAGCACTGGTTTGTGGGTGCAGAGTTGCAGGACAGTCGAGCCTGGTGGCATGACGACCGTACGCCGGTGGGTACTGATGATGTCAACGCCGGTGAATTCCTGCAGGCCTATGTAGGGCTTCGCGACAAGGACGTTTTTGTGGCCGGCGATGAACTGGCGCTCTACGCCGGGCGCATGACGCTCAACATGGGCGCCAGCCGTATTGTCGCCCGCAACGGCTATCGCAATACCATCAATGGCTTCGCTGGGGTAAGACTCGCCTGGCAGGGCGCCGGCGGCAGCCGGGTGCAGGCTTTCTATACGCTGCCCATGGAGCGCCTGCCCGACGTCACCGATCGCGACGCGTTGCGTGACAATGAAATAGAAAACGACCAGTCGACCCGCGACCGGGTGTTGTGGGGCATAGAAGCGGCCAGACTGGCGGTAGACGATGAACGCCTGGCCGACCTCTACCTTGTTGGCTTCAAGGAAGATGGCAGACCCTCTGTGCCGGTCCGTGAGCGCGACCACCTGACGCTGGGCGGCAGGTTCTATGACGAACGCGGCCCCTGGCAATGGGAAATCGAGGCCGCCTGGCAGTGGGGCAGCGCGCGGGGCACCATCCTGCCCGAGGACACCGACAAGCTTGATCAGGAAGCCTGGCTGTTGCACTTGGAGGTCAGTCACGTGTTCGATGGGCCGGCCCATCTCAGGCTCTACGCCAAGTACAACTACGCCAGTGGTGACAGTGACCCGACCGACGACAAGCTGGAGCGCTTTGACACATTGTTCGCCGCCCGTCGTCGTGATTTCGGCTTGCTGGGCTTGTATGGTCCTTTTTTCTTTTCGAATATTTCGTCGCCGGCCGTCGGATTGAAAATGCAGCTGGCGCCTTCCCTGAAATTCGAAACCAGTTACCGGCCCGCCTGGCTGGCAGAGAAACGCGACTTCTTTGTCGGTTCCGGCATCAGGGACCGCTCCGGGCGTTCGGGCGATTTTATTGGCCACCAGTTCGATGCCCGGGTGGACTGGGAGCTGTTGCCTGGCCAGCTCACGCTGATGTTCGGTGCTGCCTACCTGAACAAGGGCGAATTCCTCAAGGACGCACCGCTGGCGCCTGACAACGGCGACACGGTGTACGGCGTTACCCAGTTCATACTGAAATTCTAGCCTGCCTCGCTGCGGCGGCACTAGATAATCGGTAAGTGAGGCGGGCTAGCCTCAGGCCCCCGGGTTGTTCTGCCGGTAGATGTCGAGGAAGAAGTTTTTCACCAGTGCCTCCGCTTCGGCACGGTCCATTCGGTTTTGCCTGGCGAGGCGGGCGGCGATCGCCTCTATCGAGGTCTTGCCATCCACTTCCGCCGCCAGTTCGCTGTGAATGCGATGTTGACGGGCGAAGTCATCAAAGTAGCGTACCCTGGGAATAGGCCGAGCGGTGTCCAGCACCCAGCCGGGCAGTAGTTGCGCGTCATCGCGGGCCGGCACGTCGGCGGTTTTTTCGGCGCACCAGGACCATACCCGTTCCATGCGATAGCCGGCGTTGTGGGGTGACTGCAGATAGGGCATCTCGGTTTCTGTGGCCTCTCCCATGGCGAAACCGCAGTCCGCGGCGATGCCACTGACTTCTTCTACCGTGTAGCAATAGGCATCGCGCCGCTGGTTGAACACCAGGCTGCCGAAGTTCACCCAGCTTCCACCCAGCGGCAGGTATTGGTTGAGGTCGGTGAGGAAACGGCTTAATTCATGGGGCTGTATGTCGATCAGCCAGGGTGTTACCACCAGATCAAAAGCGCCGGGCATGAAGGCATTTCGGGCCACGTCGGCGAAAGTCAGCTGGAGATTGGCCGGCCACTCTGCCAGGCCCTGGAAAGCCTGCTCGACGACGATGTTGTCGGCACCGCGCGGCTGGGCGGGGAATTCGTGCAGGGTGAAATCCTGTCCGGAAAAAATTCTGTCCGCCGCCAGCAGCAGCAGAGGGTTGATATCGGTGGCCACCGTCAGTGCCGGTTGCAGCGCGGCATTCAGGTCGTGTGCGAGGCGGGCACTGCCGGCGCCCAACACCAGCAGTCTCTCCGGCCGGTTGTCGCCCAACAAATCCAGCACCAGTTCGCAATTGCGTAGATTTTCTGCGTCACCCCAGATCCAGTCGCGGTACAGGTTGGCTTCGTAGCTCAGCAGGTTCTGGGTCGATGGGGCGCGATCACGTAGCACGTCGTACAGCGACTTCTCCGCCACCCGGGCGCTCGCGATGGGTGAAACCAGTTCGGTCACATTGGTCAGGAAGGCCCGCTTGGCGTCGCGCAGGCGGGCGAGCCGAGGCTGGCTCACCGCGGCTGCGCTTTTCAGTTCGCGCTCCAGGGCGTCGGCCTCAGTGGCCAGTACCTGCCGGAAATGATTGAGCTTGGCGCCCCAGTCCAGCAGGGAGTTGCGAGGGTGAGGCAATAACCAGGGTATACCGTCGATCAGCGGGTAAACCTGCTCGCCGTCCGTCGAATGCAGTTCGTCCCCGGAGCGAGTCAGTTCACTTCCGGTGACCGGGCAGCGCAAAAGCGCCTGGAATGTGTCGCTCAGTTTCATGCCGGGGGTGCAGGTCAGGTACTAAGCCAGCAGTATACGGCACCCGGATTGAGTGCTCGGACGATGTGTGTCTCAAAAGCGGTGTCAGGCGAACACTCAGATCCAGTGCATCAAGGCCACGGCCATAACCAGGCCAATCATGGGAATGACCACGGTAAGGGCGGCCACCGGGCCGTAGGCGCTGTGGTGGGTCTCGCGGCAGATGGCGCGGATGGTGGTTACCACGTAGCCATTGTGGGGCAGGGAATCCAGGGCGCCGGAGGCAATAGAGCTTATCCGGTGTAGTTGCTCCATGTTGACGTCGGTTTCCTGGTAGTAGGGCGCCAGCACCGGCAGGGCAATCGACAAGCCCCCGGAGGCGGAGCCGGTAAGGCCAGCAATCACCGTGACGGCAATAGCCGCGCCAATCAGTTCGCTACCAGGAATGCCGGTCATGGCCCCCACCGCCACCGCAAAGGCCGGGCTGGCTTTGGCAACGGTGCCGAAACCCACCACCGCGGAGGTATTGCCAATGGCAATCAGTGCGCCGGTAGTACCTTCGCCAATGGCGCGGTCCATATTGTGAAAGTGCTTCCAGTTGATCGCCATGATCGCCAGGCAGCCGCCCCCCAGGGCAAGAATCAGTGCGTACTGGGCATAGGACTCGTGAAAGAAGAACGACACCAGTAGCACCACCAGCAGCGGGAGCAGGCCAGTGACAGGGTGAGGGTAGTCCCGCTCAGGAATCTCCGGGTCGCCGGGGCGCACTTCAAAGTGCTCGCCGTTGGCCACGGCTTTGCCGATCATCCGGTTGAGCCACCAGAAACCGGCACTGGCCATGAACACAGCGACGATCAGGCTGACTTCCCAGGCGGCATAGGGTGTGGTGCCGAGAAACTTGATGGGTATCCAGTTCTGGATTTCCGGGCTGCCGGCGCTGGTCATGGTGAAGGTCACGGAGCCGAAGGCCAGGGCCCCGGGAATGAAGCGGCGCGGCAGATTGGCGTCCTTGAACAGGCTTAACGCCATGGGATAAACGGAAAAGGCGACGATAAATACGCTGACACCGCCATAGGTGAGAATAGCGCAGGCGATCACTACCGCAGCCACGGCGTGTTTCATGCCCAGGCGCTCGACAATCCAGCGCGCCAGGCTGTCGGCGGAGCCGGTATCTTCCATGAATTTGCCGAACAGGCTGCCCAGCAGGAACATCAGGAACCAGGCCGCCACGAAGCTGGCAAAGCCGTCCATGTAGGTCGTAACGAAGGCGGTGCCCCCGTCGGTCGGAAAGATTGGTACGCCACCGGTCAGGCCCACAATCAGGGCGCAAAACGGGGCGGCGATAAACAGGTTCCAGCCCCGCAGGGCCAGCAGAGTCAGCAGCAGCAGGCCGCCAACCAGTCCAATCATGCTGATCATCAAGGGTCCTGTGATGGCAGGCGCCCATGTCGGAGTGGCGCCGTTCTTATGGTTGAGTGTTGAAAGCTATCCAGCCAGCATTTTGCCAAAGTCCTGGTAGGGTGTCGCGCTGTCCTTCAGGGTCTCGTGACGCTCGCGGGCATTGGCGGCGCCTGTGTCGGTAGGGATCACCCCGGTCCCTTCGACAATGCGATTCATCATGTTGAAGCATGCGCAGACCAGAATGGCGTTGTAGAAGGCGTCTTCGCTCCAGCCCGCGTCCAGTACTTCACGGGCGTCGTCGTCTGTGAGGCGCGATGGAGACAGGGTCAGCTTACGCAGGTAGGCCAGCAGCGGCAGCCATCTGGCGGGCAACCCTGCCTTCTCGGGTTCATTGACCAGGTGTTCGAACACATCCGGGTCGATACCGTGCACCTCGGCGATCATCCGGTGCGAACCATGACAGAAATTGCAGGCATTGATGCCGGAGGTAAACGCGGCGATCAGTTCCCGCTCTCCGGCGCTCAGCTCCGATTCCCCGCGCAGTACCTGGTCGTGAAACGCCAGCAGCGGCTCTACGCCGCGGGGGAAGCGTTTGAAGACATCCATCAGGTGCGGCTGGTCGGGCAGCGAGGGCAGGCGTGACATGGGTAAACTCCTGGGCCGGTGGGGCTCCACAGTATAGACCGGCTGCGGGAAGCCTACTTCCAGCGCAGGCGCACGGTACAGTCAGTGTTCGGCAAGTGAGGTTCGAATTCCATGCGCAGGCCGTTTTCCGGGCTGCTGAACAGCGCTTCAAAAGGTCCTTTGCAGATCATCTGGCAGCCTTCCGCCGGGAGTTCTCCCGGCACGGGCAGGGAGTCCGCCGAGGCGCAGCGGTGCCATGCGCAGTCGGGTATATACATGGTCATGGTGCCGGCATCCATATCCATGTCGCGCATTTCGGCAGGCCCGGTGAGGAAGCCTGCCGGGTTAAACGTGTCAAAAATGAATTTCTGCACAGCCCCGGGTTGCTTGCGCTGGCCCTGCTTGTGGCGATTCTTCTCCGACATGGTATTCATCATGGCAATGAAGTCCGCGGTGGTTTCTTCTGCGGTGGATACGCAGGTGCCAATCACAATCTCTTCGTACTGGGCCTGGGAATAGTGCTTGCGCAGTTCCAGCAGTGCCCACTCCGCTTCCCGCACAAAGTTGCCGTAGCGTTTGCGCCATTTCTGCCGCGGCGAGTCCGACCACTTGCAGGCCTCCCGCCGGGCCTTGATAGCCCGGTAGCCGGCGTCAATCTCAGCCGGGTCGCCGGACAGGCGCAGTATGGGCAGCAATGTGTGGGTTACCAGCGGCATGGATCGGGCCAGTAGTATGGACTTTGACATCCACATGTCGATCCAGGCCTGGGGTCCCCATTGATACCACCAGTGCCGTAGGCCCGTGCGCCCAGCCATTATCAATCCAGCCGGTAGTTGAAGGTCAGGCCGTAGGTACGGGGCGGCGCGTTGATGGCCGCGTAGCCGCTAAGCACCGGAATGTCGAAGCCGATGGCGTAGTACTCCTCGTCCAGCAGGTTGCGACTCCAGGCGGTCAGCTCCCAGCGCCGGTCGTCACCGTGCAGGCCGATCCGCAGATTGACGATATGAGCTTCGTCGTTGAGCAGGTTTTCGTCGAGATCCTGGGCCATGTAGAACTCGTCGGTGTAGTTGTACTCCAGTCGCGCCAGCCAGCCCATGCGCGTGCCGGGAATGTCATCCTGAATCTGCATGAAGCTGGATACCGTCCACTCCGGCGCATTGTCGAGAGCCTCGCCGCTCAAGTCCTGCACGCAGTCCGGCTGCACGAATGGGCTGCCGCCAGTGATGGCGAATACCTGCGCCGCCGTGCACTCACCGGTAGGGAAATCCTGGTATTCGGCATCGTTGTAGCCGACGGCCGTGCCCAGCGTCACGTTGTTGCTGGGCAGGTAGACGATATCCAGTTCCACACCGCTGCTCTCCAGGGAGCCGGCGTTGCGCACCGTGATATTGGTGCCGTCAAAGCCCTGGGCCTGGAAGTCGTCGTAGTCGATATAGAACACTGTGCCGTTGACCTGCAGGCGGCGCTCCAGCCAGGTGCCTTTCCAGCCCAGCTCGTAGTTGCGCGAGCGCTCGTCGTCGAATTCGCCTGACAGGCCCACCGCGGTGCGGAGCTGGTTGAAGCCGCCGGACTTGAAGCCCTGGGCGAAGCTGGCGTACAGCATCAGGTCGACGGCCGGGAAATAGCTGAGGGCAACCGTGGCGGAGAAGTCGCTCGCATCACGCTGCTCATCGACTTCGAGGTTGGGCCCGGCGATCGGCGGGGCGTCGAAAAGGGTTTCGGGCACGGTGGTCTGGCTACCCGAACGCTCCTTCTCCTCGTAGGTGCCGCGGCCCCCCAGGGTCAGCCGCCAGTCCTCGGCGAAGTCCCAGTTGGCCTGGCCAAAGGCGGCGTAGCTGGTGGTTTTGTGGGTGTTACTGTCGTAGTTCACCGATCCTTCGGGAAAGATCAGGCCAAAGCCGAACAGCGGCCCCAGCAGCTCCAGCATGCCGGTCTCGCCCAGGGTGTCCATGTCGGAGTAGAAGAAATAAAGCCCTGCCACATAGTCCCAGCTCTCCCAGTCCGGCGAGGTAATGCGGAATTCGCTGGAGTACTGGTCCATGTCGACTTCGGTGGAGCCCGCCACCGCTTCGTATTGTGAGAAGTCACCATCCCAGACCGATGTGTTTTCGTAGCTGCGCCAGGCGTTAAGCCAGGTGAGGCTGTACTCGTTGTCCAGCTCTATGTCCCACTCTGCAGCGACCCCGCCCACCTCGACCTGGTTGGTCCAGGGCTGGTTGAAGAACACGTTGCGGTCTTTCGGGTCTGGGTCAGGTAGAGGCTCGCCGGTGGTGTCGGCGATCAGATCGAAGGGCAGACCCAGGGCGGAACCGCCGCCGATGTAGTCGATAACGTCCGGAGCGCAGCAGTCGCTGTTTTCCTCAGCGTAGTCGATGCTCAGCATCAAATCACCGGCGTCACCCAGGTTGAACAGCGTCCGCGACCTCACACCCCAGCGGTCGGCATTGTTGGTCTCGTCCCCCAGGTACTCATTGTCGTCGAAGCCGTCACGATCGACGTTGTAGGCGGACAGGCGCATGGCGTGGCCGCTGCTGCCCAGAGGCGTGTTGACCATGCCGCGCAACTCGAAGGCATCGTAGTTGCCCACCACGCCCTCGAATTCAGCCTCGAACACTTCTGACGGCGCCTTGGAATAGATATTCATGGCGCCGGCGGCGGTGTTCTTGCCGTACAGCGTACCCTGCGGACCGCGCAGCACTTCCACGCGTTCAATGTCCATGAAATCGGTCACACTCATGCCGGCGCGACCCTGGTAGACGCCGTCGATAAACATGCCCACGCTGGGGTCGATACCGGCATTGGTGCCAATGGAGCCGATGCCGCGAATGCGGATCGAGGTGGAACGGCTGTCCTGCACGGCAGCGATCCGCAGGCTGGGTGTGTACTGTTCGAGCTGTTTCAGGTTGTAGGTGCCGGAGTCCCTGAAGAATTCGCTGGTAAATGCAGCGACGGATACGGCTACCTCCTGCAGGTTCTGCTCGCGGCGGTTGGCGGTGACGATCACTTCTTCCAGCATCGCTGTTTCGTCAGAATCGCCCGGTAGCTGTGCCTGCACTCCGGTAGCGATCAGCGCCAGGGAAAATGCCCCCGGCAGGGTCTTGATGGTTTTCATGTTTTCCTCCTCGCCACTGCTACGGGAGCGCGGCGCTGTTTTTATGTTCTTTTGGAGACGGTCCGGTTCAGCTCACACCCAGACCCTCGAAGATTGCGGTAATAACAAAGTCTCGTACCTGTTGGTCTGTGTACTTCTCGCCGTACAGATGGTGAAGGCGATTGTCGTTGGCGAGACTGACAAAGCCGTGAACGGTGGAAACAATCGAGATGGCCTGCAGCGTGGGATCACCCTGGCGAACCAAACCCATGTCCTGTGCCATGCGCAGGTCATCGATCATGCGCACGAACGATGCGGCGCTGGTATGCCTGAGCGCCTCGTTGCCCTTGCTGGCCAGCAGGTCGCCGCTGAACATCACCCGGTAGTAGGCCGGGTAACCCAGCGCAAAGTTCAGGTAGGCCTCGCCGCTGGCGGCAAACTGCGCCAGCGGGTCGCTGCCGGCGGCGGTGCGAGCCCGGTCCATTTCTTCATCCAGCAGTTCGAAGCCCCGCTCCACCACCGCCAGAATGAGGTCGTCCTTGTCCGGGAAGTGGCGGTAGGGCGCGGCATGGGAAACACCGGCGCGGTGGGCCACCTTGCGAATGGTCAGCCCCTGGGGTCCGAACTCATCAATAATCTCCAGCGCCGCCTCGATCAAGGCAGTGCGCAGATCACCGTGATGATAGGCGGCTTTCAGTTCAGCCATGGCAAACAACTCTTCATAGACGCCGAGTCTAGCCCATAAAAGGGTGTATGTTTATATTGTAAACTTCAAAAAGCGCTGCTATGTTGCCATAGTAAACAATAAGAAGAGGAGAGACCGCCATGACCGAGGCAATGCCCGACAACCGCTTTCTGCAAGGTGCCTTTGCGCCCATTGACCAGGAATACGACCTCGCCGAACTCAAGATCGAGGGCGAAGTGCCCCGAGACCTGAACGGCAGCTTTTACCGCAACGGTCCCAACCAGCAGTTCCCGCCACGGGGTGACTACCACCTGTTTGCCGGTGACGGCATGACCCACGCCTTCCACATCGAAGACGGCAAGGTGAGCTACCGCAATCGCTGGATACGTACCGCCAAGTTCAAGCTTGAGCAGGAACACCAGAAAGCGATGGTGGACCCGATGAACCCGTTTAATAGCGAACAGGGCTTCGAGGACTTTGTTTTTAACGACAAGGACGGTCTCGCGAATACTGCCTGTGTCTGGCACGGCGGCAAGTTCCTGGTGATGGAAGAGGGGCACCCGCCCTTCGAAGTCGATCCGGTGACGCTGGAGTCCCTGGGCTCCTACAACTACGGCGGCAAGCTGCACACTGCCATGACCGCCCATCCGAAGCTCGACCCGTTGACCGGGGAAATGCTTTTCTTCGCCTACATGGCATCGGGACCGTTTGCCGCCGATGTGGCCCTGCACAAGGTCAGCGCCGACGGCGTGCTGACTGAATCACACAAGATCGACACGCCCTACCCGGCGATGGTGCACGACTTTGTCGTGACCGAGAACTACATCCTGTTCCCCATCTTCCCTCTGATAGGCACGCTGGAGCGGGCCATGGAAGGCAAGATGCCCTTTGCCTGGGAGCCGGACCAGGGCGCTACCATCGGCGTGCTCCCGCGCCACGGCAGCCCGGCGGAAATCCGCTGGGTTGAATGTGACCCGGTATTTGTCTTCCACTTCATGAACGGTTATGACCGCGACGGTGTGATCACCGTCGACGCCTGCCAGTTCGCCTACGCACCACTGTTCCCGCGCCCGGACGGCAGCATGATGCCGGACAACGACGCGGTGCTGACCCGCTGGATCATTGATCTCAACAACCCCTCGGCAAAAGTCGTGCACCGACAGCTTGGTGACGAGCGCGCAGAGTTCCCCATCGTCGACCCGCGACGGGCGATGCTGGATTACCGGTATGGCTACCACACGTCCGCCGACAATGACGACGGCGAGATGTACAACAAGGTGGTGTGCGTGGATCACGACTCTGGCGCCAGCGCCAGCTACAGCTTCGGCGAGCGCCGCAGCAACTTTATTTCAGAGGCGATTTTCGTGCCGCGTTCGGCGCAGGCCGCCGAGAACGAGGGCTACCTGCTGACGGTTGCCACGGATCTCAATGCGGGCAAGAGCAGCCTGGCGATACTTGATGCGCAGAATGTGAGCGCAGGACCGCTGGCAAAGGCGCAGTTGGAGCACCGCATCCCGATTGGCTTCCATGGCGGCTGGCGGCCCGCTTCCTGAGTTGGCTACATAACAACAAAAAAAGAGAATACTGCTGCAAGCATGGCGCCCGGCGAGAGCCGGGCGCTTTTTTTTTCGCGCCAGAGTTGAGCCGTTTCCGTGAGCGGTCACAGCAGAAGCTGGCGCAGCGGTTAGTCAGTCCGACGGCTTGCACCTGCCTTCGAATATCGCCATGGCGACGCGGAGAAGGCCGCAAGGGCGACTATACTGCTATTTGTCCAATCCATGGAGGGTATCCAATGTCGATGCACTACGAGTATGCCCAGGATGCGCAGAGCGTCTTCGAGTTGCTGACTGACCCCGACTTCCTGGTGTCTCGCTGCCTGGCGCTAGGGGAACTGGAGGCGAGCTGCGAAGTGGATGTGAATGGCGATGCCACGGTCATCAATCTGGACCGGACCGTCGAGAGAGATCTGCCAAGGGTGCTGGCCAGGGTGTTCGACCCGGTGCAAACGATCCGCATGAGGGAAACCTGGCAAGCCGATGGCCCGGACGCCTTTAAAGGCGAATATACCTTCGAGGTGGTGGGCCAGCCGGTAACAGTCAAGGCGACCTTCGAGTTATATCCTACGGACGATGGCTGCTGCTATGTCATTGAACACAAGGCGAAGGCAAAAGTGCCTCTGATCGGGGGGCAGGTCGAGAAGTTCATCCACAGCCAGGTCGCCGACGGCTGCCTCGCTGAAATGGAGTATGTGGAGCAGCACCTGGATTAGCCTGAAAGGCTCCCGGGTTGCTTACTCCAGGGCGGAGCCGTCTTCGGAATAGATGACCCAGAACTTGGTGTAGCCGTCTGTGATCCAGGTGCCAGTCCACTCTTTAGGCACGGTGACCGCTTCTCCGGCCGACACCTCTGTGACGGTGCCGTCACTGGATACCAGCTTTACGCTGCCCTCGAGAAAATACATGAACTCGTCGACGCCATAGGGCTCGGTAATTTCAGCCCGGGTCTTGCCGGACTTGTACATGCCGGAGGCAAAGCGCCCGTCGGAGCTCAGCAGAGAGGTGACATCCTCGGTCCTGTGACCATCCGCATGGGTGGTGGCAATCATGTCGGGGCGCTTGAAGATGGCGCCGGCGGCTTCGGCCTGACTGATCTTGGCCGGGTGAATGGTCTCCGCCGCGACTGCGGCAGAGAGCACCAGGGCGGCAAGGCCCGCCATTGTCAGCAGTGTCTTCATGAGTAGCCCTCCGGGTTACGCAAAGCCCTAGTTGAAGTTCTTGCGCAGGGTAACGCCCCAGGTAGAGGGCTCGTTGTAGTAGGCAATCATGCGTCCGTCCTGGGCGACACCGTCGGCGATGGTGTTGGTGTAGTCCTCGTCACCGATGTTGCGGCCCCAGGCCACGATTTCCGCATCCCAGTTCTCGAATACCAGGCCGGCGCGCAGGTTGATGATGTTGTAATCATCCGCCAGCTTCAGTGGGTCGTTGTTGACGTCGGTCATGCGCTCGTCAGTCCAGATGTATTCGCCGTACAGGTAGGCGGTGATATTGCTGCCAAGCAGGAAGTCCTGGCGCAGTGAGGTCACCACAACGTTCTCCGGGTTGCCGGCGAGGTCGCCACCAGAGCGGTCACAGGAGCCGTCGCCGTTCTCGCGCGGGTCCGGTTGCTGGGTATGGAAAGGTGTGCCCACCCAGCAGCTGCCCTGTTCGAAATCCTCGTACTCGGCGTTGTTATAGGCATAGGCCAGGGTAAAAGTGGTGTAGTTGAACGGCTGCCACAGCAGGTCCAGTTCACCGCCCCAGGTTTCCGCGGTACCCGCATTTTGCAGGGCAAAGCCCACGCTCTGGAAGGAGATGGTCTGCAGATCGTCAGTGTCGGTCTTGTGCAGTGCGACGTTGATGCGCAGGGCCTGGTCCGGGAAGTCGGCCTTCATGCCCAGTTCGTAGGCCTCGGATTCTTCAGCATCAAAATTTACGTTCAGGGCCGTGTCGATACGGTCAGTGTTGATGCCGCCGGCCTTGTAGCCAGTGCCGTAGGAGGCGTAGAACATGATGTCGTTGGTGGCGAACCAGCTCAGCTTGGCGGTGCCCGTGACCTGGTCGTCGTCAATGTTTTCATCGACGTTGTCGCGAGGTGCCAGCGGCGGGAAGAAGGCAAAGCCGAGGCCGGGATTGACCTCGCTGAAGGTGTTGCTCATATCCTTGTCTTCCTTGGTCCAGCGCAGGCCGCCGGTAAACACAAGGGTGTCCGTCAGGTTGTAGTCAATCTGCCCGAACACGGCGTAGGCCTCGTGTTCCTGCTCGGCGATATCCAGGGCAAAGCCGCCATCCGGGAACAGGAACGAGGGTACACCCACCAGCGGACCTGTATCTTCACCTACGATAGTGCGGGTCTCTGAGTCGAGGTCCTGGGAGAAGTAGAACAGTCCGGCCACGTAGGTCAGCTTTTCACCGACGTTGGTTATGCGTATTTCCTGGGAGAACTGCTGCTGGTCCGCATCGTTGATGCGCTGCAGGGCATCGATATCGTAGAAATCTGCATCGATGTTGTCGTAGGAGTCAAACTCGCGGTAGGCGGTGATACTGGTCAGGTCGAACCAGTCCAGCGTCCAGTCCACCTGCAGGGAAATGCCCTCGTCCGTATTCTCGGACTGGGGCAGAAAGCTGGTGGCCACTTCATAGTCAAAAAAATCATCCTGGTCGATGACGGTGCCGCCAATGTCGTTCTGCACCACGGTGTCTGAGCCGAATACCGGGTCAGAGCCTGGGGGTAACTGCTGGGCCGTGAAGTTATTGACCCAGTTGCCCACTGCGCAGCAGACCTCGTCGATTTCCGAGCGATCGACGATCAGGTGAACCGATACATCGTCATTTGGCAGCCACAGGGCCTGCAGGCGCACACCCCAGCGGTCTCTGTCTTCCAGCACTTCGTCGCCCATGTTGACTGCGTCGACAAAGCCGTCGCGCTCCTGATAGAAGCCGGTGGCGCGGATGGCCAGCTTGTCTTCCGCCAGGGTCAGGCTCTTGGCGCCGTTCACCTGCATTAGGTCGTAGTCACCGCCGGTCGCTTCCAGGAAGCCCGTGCCTTCGAAGTCGGGGCGTACGCTGGTCATGGTAATCGCACCTGCCGGCGTGTTGCGGCCGAACAGTGTGCCCTGCGGGCCGCGCAGTACTTCTACCGACTGCACGTCCACCAGGTTGTTGATCATGGCACTCTGGCGCGCCCGGTAGACACCGTCCACGTACAGCCCCACGGAGGATTCCAGTCCGAAGTTCTGGGAGCTGGTGAAAACGCCGCGAATACTGAAAGTCGAGGTCGTGGAGGTCTGGCTCTTGCCGACAATCAGCGCCGGGTCGATATTCGAGACTTCGAAGAAGTCGCGTACGCCGCTTTCCTGTAGTCGTTCCCCGGTGAAGGCGGTCACGGCCACCGGCACATCCTGCAAGCTCTGTTCGCGCTTTTGCGCGGTAACAATCACCTCTTCAAGCATGGGCTGAGCGAAGGTGGGCGTGGCGGTCGCAGCGACAGCGGCTGCAATTGCGATTGAGAGTCTGGTCTTGAACATCACTACCTCTATCTTTTTATAGGTGCCGTTTACACGGCTTTTCGCGGCTGACAAAAACGATAGGCGTAAAAACGGGCGATTACCACCTTGAAAATGGTGAAATTCTCGGCTCAAACAGGTCGCTGCTATAGTGGGAGTACGTTAAATCCATGGAGACATTGCATGAAATTACCGATCGCCGCCCTGCTGCTGACCTTTTCTGCCCTGGTGAGTGCAGACTCGACCCCTGAAGCGAAGCTGGCCGCCGCCGGCTATACGTTGCCACCGCCGGCTACCCCGGTAGCCGCCTACGTCACCTGGCGGCGCAGCGGCAACACGCTGTACCTGTCAGGGCACGGCGAGTGTCGCCCCGACTTCACCCGCGGCAAGGTCGGCAAGGAACTGAGCGCAGAAGAGGGTTACGACTCGGCGCAGCGGGTTGGGCTGTGCATGTTGTCGACCATCAAGTCAGCCGTTGGCGAGTTGTCGAAGGTCAAGCAGGTGTTGCGCATTGACGGCATGGTCAACGCCGTCGATGGCTTTGGCGACCAACCGGAGGTCATCAACGGCTTTTCCGAACTGTTCCTGCTGGCCTTCGGCGACAGCGGGCTGGGAGCCCGCGCCGCCGTGGGCATGGGCTCATTGCCGCGAAATATCCCCGTCGAGATCTCCGCCATTGTCGAGCTGCATGATTGAGTGGGACATCAGCCTAGTCGATCTCGACGATGGCCTTGCCGATGGGCAGCATCGAGATCTCGATGAACTTGATGTGCTGGTAGCCGAAGGGAATGCCTATGATGGTCACGAAGTAGGCGATAGCCAGCATTAAGTGGCCGATGGCCAGCCAGAAGCCGGCAAAGATAAACCAGATGATGTTGCCCAGCAGGCCCAGGGCGCCGGTGCCGATGTCCTCTTCGCCGGTCACCCGCTTGCGGTTGACCGCCTCTCGCCCGAAGGGCCAGATCACGAACCAGCCGATGTTGAAGCAGGCCCGGGCCCAGGGCAGGCCAACGATGGTAATGGCGGCAAGGATGCCGTACAAAAACCAGGCCAGGCCCATGAAAAAGCCGCCAAACAGCACCCACAGGATATTCAGGAACAGGCTCACGTGTTGTTCTCCTTTAGCTGGAAGCCGGGGAATGGCTGGAGCGATGGTCGCATTCTATTGGCAAGAATTGTAGTGCCCCGGTAGTGCAGTACCTGGCATTGCCTTGCAAGGACTTTCCGGAGCGCGTCGCGAAAACGCTTCGTCGTCGCAAGCATATACCCGCTATCGTCGTGAAAACTCCGCCGTCATTCCCGCGAAAGCGGGAATCCAGCTACGCCAGGCCCACTGGATTCCCGCTTTCGCGGGAATGACGGTGGATGTTGCGACGCGGACAGTCGAACCTGCAGGAATGACGGTGTGATGTCGCGCCCCGCACCGTCGATTCCGTGGCAATGTCGGGATCCGCACCGTCGATTCCGTGGCAATGTCGGGATACGCACCGTCGATCTCATGGGAATGACGGTCGGAGCCAGCCTGATCATCTACCTCACGGGAATGACCGGTCGCTCTTGCAGATCCGGCGGCTAAGTGCCGCAGAAAGTCTGCCGGACCATTTCCTCGGGCCGCGGCGGCAGGGCGTAGCGCGCGTCGGCGGTATCAAACTCGAAAGGGCTGGCCAATCGTTCTACCAGCTTTTCGAATACGCTGAAGTCGCCCTCGTCTTCGGCCGCGCGGATCGCTTCTTCCACCAGGTGGTTACGGGGAATGAACACCGGGTTGGCACGCTGCATCACCTCGCGACGGTTGCCCGGGAATTCGTTTTCCCGGGCGGCGCGGGCTTCCCAGCGCTCCAGCCAGGGCTTGAACTGTTCCGGTAGCTGGAACATCTCCGCGACACTGGCAGCATTCGGGTCACCACCGACACGGTCGGTCAGCGCGCGGAAGGTGAGGGTGAAATCGGCGGCTGTCTCACTCATTACACTGAGCAGGTCCTGCACCAGGGACTCGTCTTCGTCATCCTTCAGGGTCAGGCCCAGTTTCTGGCCCATGCCCGCCTGGTGGGCGTCCAGGAACAGGTCGGGAAAGCGGTCGATGGTGGTTTGGGCCAGTTCCACCGCGGTGTCTTCATCGCTGTCCAGCAGCGGCAGCAGGGTCTGGGCAAAGCAGGCCAGGTTCCAATGGGCAATGCCGGGCTGGTTCTGGTAGGCATAGCGGCCGCCGTGGTCGATGGAACTGAACACGGTCTCGGCATTGAAATCGTCCATGAAGGCGCAGGGCCCGTAGTCGATGGTCTCGCCGCTGATCAGCATATTGTCGGTATTCATAACGCCGTGGATAAAGCCCACCAGCTGCCAGCGCGCCACCAGGGCAGCCTGCCGTGCCACCACATGCTGCAGCAGCGCCAGGGCGCGATTGTCGCTGTCGGCAGATTCCGGGTAGTGGCGCTCAAGGCTGTGGTCGACCAGCAGTTGCAGACCCTCGTTGTCCTGGCGCGAGGCGAAGAACTGGAAGGTACCAAAGCGGATATGACTGCTGGCCACCCGGGCCAGAACCCCGCCGGGCAGGGCGCTGTCCCGGAATACACGGTCGCCGGTAGTGACAGCCGCCAGGCTGCGGGTGGTGGGAATGCCCAGCGCGTACATGGCTTCGCTGACGATGTATTCCCGGATGACCGGCCCCAGGGGGGCGCGGCCGTCACCCATGCGGGAATAGGGCGTGCGCCCGGAGCCCTTGAGCTGGATATCGTAGCGCTTGCCGTCTTCGCCCAGGACTTCCCCCAGCAGCAAGGCGCGGCCGTCTCCCAGCTGCGGATTCCAGTTTCCGAACTGGTGCCCGGCGTAGACCGTGGCTATCGGGTCGGCCCCCTCCGGAACCCGGTTGCCCGCTATCACCTCGGTGCCCTCCTCAGATGCCAGCCAGTCGGGGTCTATGCCCAGGAACCGGGCCAGCGCCCGGTTGACGCGAATGGGCCCCGGCGCGCTGACAGGCTCCGGCGCCAGGCGCGAGAAAAAGCGCTCGGGGAGGCGTGCATAGCTATTGTCGAAGGGGAGCTGCATGTTCTGAATCCAGGTTACCGCGGTGACAGCAGATTATACGCTGCCGCCGCGGTAATGGAGCGTCGCCCGTGCCAGTGGTTTACTCCGGCGCGGCCGCCAGGTCTTCTCGCAAAGTGCGGGACGCCAGATAGAAGTGGCACACCGACCAGAACATCACCACCGGCAGGATGTAGAGCATGGCGTAACGCAGCGATTCGCGGCCCAGGCTGGGGGCGAGCATGTCGCTCACCACGCCGATGGTCCAGGGGCCCATGCCCAGACCAATGATGTTGAGTATCAGGAACAGGATGGCCGAGGCCATGGCACGCATACGCAGGCCCACCAGGCCGTGGGTGGTGGCAATGGTATTGCCCAGATAAACATTGCTGACGATCCCCGGAAGTATCGCCAGGCTCAGAGCCATATAGGGATTGCTGGCCAGATAGATACCCGCCATGAAGGGGATGCTGATCAGGCCGGTGATGACCGGCAGCCAGGCGTACCAGCGCTTGTCACGCGGGGCCAGGTAGTCCGCCAGCAGCCCGCCGCCAAATACGCCGATGGCACCGCCACCGCCGAGGATCAGTGACAGCCAGGTGCCCAGCTCGCCGGTGCCCATCTCGTGGGTGCGGATCATGAAGGAGGCGGTCCAGTTGGCGGCACTATAGCCGCAAAAGGCATTGAGCCCGGCGCCCATGGCCAGGTGTCGAAACGAGCGTCGGCTCCAGAGGGTTCGCAGTACTTCCCCAAAGGGCACGCTCTCCTCGGAGGCGACACGATTTTCTGACAGCCCGCGAATGGGTTCTGCCATGGTAAAGCGCACCACCGCCGCCAGCAGGATGCCCGGAATGCCGACCACCATGAAGGCGACGCGCCAGCCAAAGAATTCATTGAGCCAGCCACCCGCCAGGAAGCCGAACAGGATGCCGATATTCACACCCGTGGAATAGAACCCTATTGCACTGGCACGGCGTTCCGGCGGGAATATATCGGAGATGATGGAGTGCGAGGGTGGGCTGCCGCCAGCTTCGCCAATACCGACACCGATCCGAGCCAGTAGCAGCTGCAGGTAGTTTTGCACGAGGCCGGAAAGGGCGGTCATGAAACTCCAGATAAACAGGGACAGGGCTACAATATTGCGGCGGTTGCCGCGGTCAGCCCAGCGGGCAATAGGAATGCCGGCAGTCACGTAAAAAGCGGCAAAGGCAAAGCCGGTGAGCAGGCCCAGTTGGCTGTCGGATAGCTCCAGTTCTTCCTTGATGGCCTCCTGCAGGATCGCCAGTAGCTGCCTGTCGATAAAATTGAAGCTGTACACCACCGTCAGCACGCCCAGGGCGTAGTAGGCGCTCTTGCGTGATGCATAGGGGTTTTGTGCGGGGCTGGCAGGATCCTGCGACATGGGCAGCTCTTCTTGTTATTGAGGGGCGAAGCCTAGCAACTCGCCCGCGATGCGTACAGAGAGAACGGCACGGCCAGCTTGCTATACTCGCTGTCACTGAAAACAAGACGACAAGGAATTTCCATGGCCAGGCTCCCGATAGTAAACCTTGCGGCACTGCTCAACGGGCGACCAGCACACGTGCTTGCCGCCGGCACTCTGGCGCTGCTATCCGGACCACTGATGGCTGACGCAGACCCCGGTGAGGAGGGTATCACCGCTGCCCTGGAGCGCGGGGTAGCACCGGCGCGCATCGCGCCGCCACGAGGCGACGAGAGTGCAGGACCCTACAATACCCTGGAGATTCGCAACGCCTTCGTAATTGACGGCGCCGGCGCACCCACCCAGGGGCCAGTCACAATTACTATTGAGGGTGACCGCATTACCGCAATCCGCAGCGGCAGCCACACCGCTGACGCGACTGAAGATGCTGGCACGCGGGTGATCGATGCCAGTGGCAAGTACGTCATTCCCGGTATGATCGATTCACACACCCACTTCGGCACGCCCAACCACGCCTATGCCGGGTCCCTCACCGATCCCGAATATGTGGGCAAGCTGTACCTGGCCCACGGTGTTACCACCGTGCGCGACGTGGGTTCGGTGATGGGTCTCAACTGGACCGTGAAGCACAAGGAACTGAGCGAGGCGGGTGAAATCGCCGCGCCGCGGATTGTGGCCTTTGCAATGTTCCCGCAGCAACACGCCAATCCCGCCGCCGCCCGCAAGTGGGTGCGCGCGGTCCGCAAGAAGGGGGCCGACGGCGTGAAGTTCATCGGTGCCGCCCCGGAGCTGCTGGAAGCGGCCATTGATGAAGCCAACAAGCTGGGCATGCGCACCACCATGCACCATGCGCAAATCTCCGTGGTTCGCACCAATGTGTTGGACTCGGCGCGCATGGGGCTGGGCAGCATGGAGCACTGGTACGGGCTGCCCGAGGCGATGTTTGAAGACAAGCGTATCCAGGATTACCCGCTGGACTACAACTACAACGATGAGCAGGACCGCTTCGGTGAGGCGGGCAGGCTCTGGCTGCAGGCCGCGGCGCCGGGCTCGGAGACCTGGAACAACACTATCGCGGAACTGGTGGCGCTGGACTTCACCATCGACCCCACGTTCACGATCTACGAGGCCAGTCGTGACCTGATGCGGGCACGCCTGGCCGAGTGGCACGACGACTACACCATGCCCTACATGATGCGGGCCTTCCAACCTGACCCCGAGGTACACGGGTCCTACTTTTTCGACTGGACCACAGCGGATGAAATAGCCTGGAAGCGCAACTACCAGCGCTGGATGCATTTCATCAATGATTACAAAAACGCCGGTGGCCGGGTGACCGCCGGGTCGGACGCGGGCTATATCTTCAAGATCTATGGTTTCGGTTATATCCGCGAGTTGGAACTGCTGCAGGAAGCCGGCTTCCACCCGCTGGAGGTGTTGCAGTCGGCCACACTCAACGGCGCCGAGCTGATCGGCATGGATAGCGAGATTGGCAGCATCCAGGTGGGCAAGAAAGCCGACCTGGTCATCGTTGACGACAACCCGGTGGCCAACTTCAAGGTGTTGTACGGCACCGGCCACTGGCGCCTCAATCGCGAGACCAATGAGATGGAGCGTGCCGGTGGCATTCGCTACACCATCAAGGACGGCATTGTGTTTGATGCCAAGCAATTGCTGGCGGATGTCCGCCGCCTGGTGGCCGAAGAAAAAGCGCGAGAAGCCGCCCCTTGAGATCGCCTTCGGCGTTTACGGGTGACTATGCGGATATTCGCGCAGCCGTGGCCCAGCTCTGTGCCGATTTTCCCGGGGAATACTGGCGGGAACTGGATCGGGAACGCGGCTACCCGACGGCCTTTGTAAAGGCGCTGACGGACGCTGGCTACCTGTCGGTCCTTATTCCTGAACACTACGGCGGCGCCGGACTGCCGCTGGCCGCGGCCTGCGCCATTCTTGAGGAAGTGCAGCGGGCAGGCTGCAATGGCGGCGCCTGTCACGCGCAGATGTATACCATGGGCACCCTGCTGCGCCACGGTAGCGATGCCCAGAAGCAGCGTTACCTGCCTGCCGTCGCCGCCGGTGACCTGCGGCTACAGGCCTTCGGGGTGACCGAGCCCGGCAGTGGTACAGACACCACGCGCATCCAGACCCGCGCCGTGCGGGACGGCAATGATTACGTGGTCAACGGGTCCAAGGTGTGGATATCCCGCACCGAGCATTCCGACCTGATGGTCCTGCTGGTGCGCACAGCGGCCCGTGATGCGGGCCCCAAACCCAGTGACGGCATGTCGGTGCTGCTGGTCGATCTGCGCGAGGCCGTGGGCAACGGGCTCACCATCAAGCCCATACGCACTATGATGAACCACGCCACCACCGAGCTGTTTTTTGACGACCTGCGCGTGCCGGCGGAAAACCTGGTCGGCGAAGAGGGCAAGGGCTTTCGCTATATTCTGGATGGCATGAACGCCGAGCGTATCCTGATTGCGGCCGAGTGTATCGGCGATGCGCGTTACTTTGTGGATCGCGCCGCCGCCTACGCCGGCGAGCGAGAGGTGTTCGGCCGCGCTATTGGCGAGAACCAGGGCGTGCAGTTCCCCATCGCCCGGGCCCATGTGCAAACCGAGGCCGCCGCGGCGATTGTCCAGGAAGCGGCGCGGCGTTTCGACGCGAATGAGGACTGCGGCGCGCAGGCCAATATGGCCAAGCTGCTGGCCTCCGAGGCCGCCTGGGCGGCAGGGGATACCTGCATCCAGACCTTCGGCGGCTTCGGCTTCGCCGAGGAGTACGACATCGAACGCAAGTTCCGCGAGACCCGGCTCTACCAGGTAGCCCCGGTGTCGACCAACCTGATTCTGTCCCACGTGGCCACCCACGAACTGGGTATGCCGCGGTCTTACTAGCCTTTTGGGGCTATGCCATCGGCGAGGGAGTATCACGCCAGTTCAGTCACTATTCAGTATCACGCACCTGCTCGTCGTGGCGCTGGCGATAAATGCGGGCGCGGTTCCTGTCAGCCGTGGTCTGCAGGTTGACGCGTTCCCGGCGAGTGAATTCGCCGTCCGAGCGGAACTGTTGTTCCTTGCGCTCCATGCGGACCTGCGATTTGCCCAGGCGATAGGCTTCGGGTCGGGTCAGGCTGCCGTCGGCGATACCGTTACGAATTGATTCCCGCTGCGCCGCCTGGCGTTTGTTGATGCCGGCGGCACTAGCGTTGTCTGCGGCCAGGCAGGCGATGGCAAGCGTGCTGGCAATGGTGGCTGTAATAATGGTCTTCATATACTGTCTCCTGTGTAGGGGTTTTTGCCCCTTGCACTCTCTAGAACGCGGCGCCAGTCCATCGGCTGACCGGCCAGCGTAAAGAAAGGTAAAGCGTGGATGCTCCCCGCGGCTTAACAGTACTGTCATATTTCTCGCCCACCATGCGGACCTACACCATCAGGAACGCCGATCGGCGTGGAGCGGCCAGGAAATTCCGATGTTCAGCGACAAACTCAGCGTATTCTTCTTTGTGTTGCTGGCTGTCACCGTGGTGTCATTTGCGGCCTGGGGCCTGAACTACGTTAATTTCAGCAACGTTACCCTGTTCGTGCTGGCCACCGCCTTTGGCCTGTTCATGGCCTTTAATATTGGCGGCAATGATGTCGCCAATTCCTTCGGAACCAGCGTTGGTGCCGGCACCCTGACCATCAAGCAGGCGCTGATTGTGGCGGCCATCTTCGAAGTCAGTGGGGCGATGATTGCCGGCGGCGCGGTCACCGATACGATTCGCAAGGGCATTGTTGATCTCAACCAGCTCACCGCCAGCGCCAGCTTCGACGCCATGGATTTCGTCTATATCATGATGTCAGCGCTGCTGGCGGCTGCGCTGTGGCTGCTTGTAGCCACGCGGCGCGGCTGGCCGGTATCCACTACCCATTCCATCATTGGCGGCATCGTCGGTTCTTCCATCACCCTGGGTGCCATCGTCAGCGGCATGAGCGATGCCTTCGGTCTGGTTCAATGGAGCAAAATTGGCGCCATCGTCGCCTCCTGGATTCTGTCGCCGGTGCTGGGCGGCATGGTGTCCTACGGGTTGTACACCGCGATCAAGAAACATGTATTGGGATACAACGACGAGGCCAAGCAACAGCTTGCCGTTCTCGATGAGGAAACCGAAAAACTCAAGGCGCACCACAAAACGGTTTTTGAGCGGCTGACGGAGGTAGAGCGCATTGCATTTACCAGCGATATGGCCCGCGACGCCGCCCACTTTCAGATTGAACGACCCCACCCCACCTATGAGTTTGAGTCGGATTATTATCGAGATCTATGCGCCATCGAACGCCAGCGGGAAAACATAGACGCGCACCGTGCGCTGGTATTTCTGGTACCGATGATTGCCGCCATGGCCTCTACAGTTATCACTGCCATGCTGCTCTACAAAGGCCTCAAGAACATGCAGCTCGGGTTGTCGGATCTGCAGAACCTGCTGATCATGATGATGGTGGCGTCAGCGGTGTGGATGGCGCTATATATCCTGGCGCGCACCCAGCGGAGTAGTTCCCTGGACCAGTCCACTTTTCTCCTGTTCAGCTGGATGCAGGTGTTTACCGCAGCGGGATTCGCTTTCAGTCATGGCAGCAATGACATCGCCAATGCCATAGGACCGTTCGCGGCCGTTCTGGACGTACTGCGATCGGGTGACATCAATGCCACGGCCCCGGTGCCGCCCGCCGCGATGCTGGCATTCGGTATCGCCCTGATTGCTGGCTTGTGGTTTATCGGCAAGGAAGTCATCCAGACAGTCGGTACCAACTTGACCAAAATGCATCCGGCCTCCGGGTTTTCCGCCGAGCTGTCGGCAGCGGCTGTGGTTTTGCTGGCTTCGGCCTTTGGCATTCCAGTATCCAGCACCCATATCCTGGTGGGCGCCGTGCTGGGTATTGGCCTGGCCAACCGCTCCACCAACTGGGAACTCATGAAGCCCATCGGGGCAGCCTGGGTCATAACCCTGCCCGCGGCGGCGATTCTCTCAAGCCTTGTCGTTGTGATTCTTCGCGCGATTTTCTGAACCCACCCGGCGGGGCTGGAAAGCTAGTCATCATTATAATAAGCCTGGTTTTATAGCTGTTCAAAAACTGAACAACATCAGCGGCTTAGGCCGTTTGGGTGATTGGCAAACCGCTGTCGCTCTCTATACTGATTCACGAGCCTGGCGCTGGAAAGTTGCGCCAGTCCAGTAAAAAGCGAACAGGGAGACAGTTTGTGAATACTCGCAAATGGTGGGGTGTGTTGTGTCTTGCAATCATATTTGCGTTGCCTGGCGTGCAGGCTTACGCGGACCATGATCGCGGAGACCGCTACGAATCGAAAGACGACAAGTCGAAGAAGAGCAGCAAGAGCGATAAAAGCAAGAAGAGCAAAAAGAGCAAGAAAAGCGACAAGAGCGATAAGAGTAAGAAAAGTAAGAAGAGCAAAAAAAGCCGGAAGGGGGGTGACACGCCTGAACTGGAACTCGACAGCGTCAAATACCAGGCCGATGAAAATCGACTCAGGATCAAAGGTGAGTTTGATGAACTGGACGGCCCCACCACGCTGGTGGTGACCGATGCAGCCCTCGGCACCGAACTCGCAGTTGTTGAACTGGTCAAGGAAAAATTCAATTTCAAAGTACCTCTGGCGACCGACGCGCCGGTGCCCTGTGAAGTGTTGGTCAGTGCTGACGGGCTGAGCGACCAGAAACGAGTGCGCAAGGCGCCGGATAACTGCGGCAAATTCACCAAGACCATCACCGGTCTGGTGACAGATCTACCGATCCCCAATGCCACCGTCAGTGTCACTATCGACGGTGTTACTTACACCACGACAGCCGACGCACTGGGAGCCTATGCCCTCGAAATCGCCACCGCTTCGGTGGGCGACCTGGTCAAGGTCGAGGCTAGCGGTATCAGCCCGGCTACCGGTGCTCCCATCGAGTTTGTGAACTTCGCAGGCAGCTTTGAGCGTGTGCTGAGCGATGAGCCGCAGAACGTCACCAACGTCACCACCGCCTCCTTTGTGCTGGCGGTAGAGGCCAACGGCGGTGTCGAGCCCACTACTCTTGAAGAGCTGCAGGCTGCTGAAACCGCTGTTGACGCCACCGAGCTGTTCCAACTGGCAGCAGTGATCAAGTTGCTGGTTGATGACCCCAGCTACGCACTCCCGGCGGGCTTTGACAGTGTGCTCGACTTTGCATCTGACGAAACCGCCGTTCAGGACTTCGTTGCCACCGCTGAGCCGGCGGATATCGAGGCGTCCCTGGCCGAAATTCTGTCAGACAGCGACCTGGTGGTCGGTTTTACCGAGGACGACGTGCCGGCCCGGTACTTCGCCATTCCTACCGCCAATCCGGGCTTCCTGGCGCGGGAAGGCTCAATCCTGGAGTTTGATAAAACTGACAACACGGGTGCCACGCTGACTCTGACCGGCTCCGAAGGACTCCCGGTCATCCAGGGCTTCACCTGGAGTATTGAGGGTGGTCGCCTGGTCATCGTATACGACGCCCCGTTGACAGAGTTTGCCGGGTTCAGTGACCTCGGCGATACGTCAGCGACGCCTGGGCAGCGCACAGTGCTGGAGGCGGAGTTCTCGGCGCGTGGTGAGCCCGTGTTCATCAGCGGTGTCGTGAGTACCATTGAGGCGGCGTATACGCGGGTGAACGACGGCGCCCTGGTCGATGTTGTGGCCGCGGAGAACCGTCGCCAGATCGACTTCGATCCGGTAGAGCTGTTCGCCACCAATCCCGGCGTGTTTGTGCAGCTGGATCCGATTATTGAAATTGAAAACTCTACCGACAACCTGCGGCCCGACAACAAGATCACGCCGATACCCTTCGGCAGCGACTGCGCCGCTTCGGACGGCTCCGTCTGTGTGGAAGGCGCCTGGGGCGGTCTCTATGTCTACGACCCGGGTATCAACCGTTTCTTTGATAATTTCGATTTTCCGCGTTCGCTCTTCGGCGAAGTGATGAGCTTTACCGGTAGCGCGGCTGGGTCTGTTACAGGCGTAATTTCAGGGGAAACTGCCAGTTGGTCCATCGTCGATGACCGCCTGGTGATCGACTACGGTGATGGCACTACGGAAACAATCACGCTGGTAGACAACAACGGTATTGAGTACGGCGCCTTTGTGGAAGTGGATACCGCGGTCGAGCGTTTTGCCACCTATACCGTTTTTGTAAAGGCCAACGAAAGCTTCAGCTTCACCGAGGAATATCTGGTGAACTCTGCCCCGGGCCTGTACTGGAACGGTGACATCAATACCTGGTTGCCAGCGTCGCTGGATGACAACGGTGAGCGGATTCCCAACGCTCGGTTCGGCTGGCAGTTCGACTCAGCCGACCCCAGGGTTGGTCTCAACCTGTTTTACCGCGAGCAGGATTGCCCGGGATCAGAGGGCGGCGATCCGGAGATTGTTCGCCAGTCGCGACCTTTTGGCTGGGAGGTGGAAACTGATCGCCTGCTCATCGAACGGTTTATCGGTGAAGATATCCAGCGCTACTGGTATCCGATAGCGGCCATCGTCGACGAGGGTGAGCGCCAGTTTTATGTCATGGAGCTCGAGTTCCGCTTTGGCGGTTACTTCTTCCCGGCGCGTCTGAATATCGAGCGTGAAATTGCCGACGATCTCGTTCCGGATTGTGATCTGGCTTTCTAAGCCACAGTAGACACCACAAAGCCCGGCTTCGGCCGGGTTTTTTTTTGCGCACAGGCAAGCGACGCCGTGAGTCCCCGGCTGTTGAACTGAAGGCCTGCGAATCCGCAAAGCAGGCCTGCTCGCTGGCAAATCCGCAGGCCGCTTGAAAACGCATGTAACGACTATCTTATCGGCTATTTACTCGCTTTTAGCCGCTGTTTGGCTATTATTCAGGCAAGTAAGGGCACAGCCGGCGCGAGCCGGTGTCGCAAAGTCACGGGTCTCACCGCAGACAGCCGGGCCGCACAAACCCGGAGTCGGTCCTATCAGAATTATTCCAGACCGACTCTCTCTGACAAGGGAAAGCGGAGACATTACCCATGAGCGACGCCCGCAGACAGTCACGCGGTGGTATTCCATTTTTTTCAGCTCTGCTCTCAGCACTCGGTACGGCGATATTTTCTGCGACGCTGACCGCACAGCCCATCGTCTTTGGCACCGAGCGTGGTCCGGAAGAGACCATCAGTACCGGCGATGTCTACGCCATCGACCTTGCAAGTCCTCCTACAGCCACACTGGTATTTGACGGGCCGCCCTCGCCGGATGGCCAGAATCAGTACAACGGTGCGTCCTACGATTATGCCAATGACCGAATCTATCTCACCAACACGGAGGGTGATGCGCGCTCGACCTCGCTGGGATTTGTTGAAGATGGCGCTTTGACAGTGTCCGGTGTACTGCGACTCTCCGCTGAGAGCGGGGCCTTTTATGAGGGGCGGCACTACTACATCGGCAATAATGGCGATCAGTTGGTGGCGGTTGAGTTTGATGGGTCGGGCAGTCTGCGTTCCTCAAGCACAACGCCCTTGGGTCGCGGCCTCGCCTATCGCTTCGGCGATATAGCGATAGACTGCGACGGCATCCTGTACGGGTCTGCTGAGGTAGACGACTTGAACGATCGCCTCGACCCGCTGGGTGTGGAGTTCTTCAGCATAGATCTCAATAACGGTCTCGCATGGAGCACCATTGCCACCGGTCCATTGGAAGACGGCACCCTGCAGTTGGCGTTTGGCGAAAATGGCGTGCTGTATGCCACTCGCGCCAGCACCGGGGAATTTTTCACTGTGAATACCACGACCGGTGAGCTGGCCTCGATTGGCTTCGTGTCGGGCAGCAGCACCAACCAGTTTACCGACCTGGCGTCCAACCAGTCCTGCGAGCCGCCACCGGAAGAGGTGGTGGTAGCGATTGAAGTGAACCCCCGCAGAGATCCCGGCTGTTTCGATCTCAACGGCAGAGGCTACATCCGTGCCGCGATCCTCGGTAGCGAAACTTTTGACGTGTCCGCCGTCGACCCCGCCTCCCTGGCGCTGGGCGGCATGCCGGTTAAGACCCGCGGAAACGGTCTGCCGCACTGCGGCTTTGCCGATGCCAGCGGCGACTTCGTCACTTACCCAGCAGGCGGCCCTGACGGCTATATCGACCTGGTATGCAAGTATCGCGACATTCCGGCGTTGTGGAACCCGATTGACGAGAGCACGGTAGCGATAACGGGGCTGCTGGCCGACGGCGAAGCTTTCAGCGGTGAAGGCGAGTACTGCCTGAGAGAGCGCAGGAGCGACAAGTCGGAAAAGAGCAAGAAGTCGAAGAAAAGCAAGAAGAGCAAAAAATCGGACAAGAGCAAGAAGTCCGGCAAGAGTAAAAAGTCTGACAAGAGCAAGAAATCCGACAAGAGCAAAAAGTCCGAGAAGAGTAAAAAGTCTGACAAGAGCAAAAAGTCCGGCAAGAGCAAAAAGTCCAGGAAGAAGTAAGGCCGCGACAAGGGCTTTGGCGACGTTTGCTGCTCTGGATTGAAAAACAAACCCGGCCGCTGGCCGGGTTTTTTATGTGCGGTACCGTCAGGCTCGGTACAGCGTCAAGATACCAATGACAACGAAGCCGGTGCCGGCAATGTAGTGCAGCAGCTTTTCGTTGATGTAGTTGGACAGCAGCGCGCCTGCCAGCACGCCGATAGCCGAGGCCAGCACCAGCGCCGCGGACGCCGCCAAAAACACTGTCCACTTGCTGACCTCGCGGTCGGCGGCAAACAGCATGGTTGCGAGTTGGGTCTTGTCGCCGAGTTCGGCGATGAAAACCGCGGCGAACACCGTGGCGAAGATCTTCCAGTCCATGCGCAGGCGTCAGGCCGATTCGGCAATGGCGCGGATTCGCGCCACCATGGCCTTCAGGCCATTGCCCCGGGTGGGGGAGAGGTGATTCATCAGTTCGAGTTGATCGAAGTAGGCATCGATATCGAAGGCCAGCACGTCTTCCGGTGACTTGTTGTTGTAGGCGGCGAGCACTACGCCCAGCAGGCCTTTGACAATAAAGGCATCGCTGTCGACTTCAATCTGTAACTTGCCTTCGGTGATGGCGGTGTCGATCCACACCTGGCTCTGGCAGCCTCGCACCAGCCGGTCTTCAGTGTGCAGGCTATCGTCCATCGGCGGCAGTTCCTTGCCCAGGTCGATGATGTACTTGTAGCGGTCTTCCCAGCTATCGAAAAAGCCGAGGGTGTCGACGATATCGTCGCTGCTGATGGAATGGCCGAAAGGGTTGTTGCTGCTCATGTTTCTGCCCGCTCAGTGGACGGTTTCTGTACTGGAAACAAGCGTATCAGAAGCGGTGACGTCAGAAGAACAGGCCGGTTTCAAGCTGCGCTTCCTCCGACATCATTTCCCGCTGCCAGGGCGGGTCGAAGACCATTTCTACCGATACTTCCTTCACATTGGGCACCATGGCCACGCGATGCTCGACATCGCCCACCAACACCGGTCCCATGCCACAGCCGGGCGCAGTCAGGGTCATGTCGATCTCTACTCGGCCGCTGGACTGGTCGATCTCCAGGCGATAGATCAGCCCAAGGTTGACCAGATCGACAGGAATTTCCGGATCAAACACAGTGTGCAGTGCTTCCCAAACCTGGGCTTCGCTAATCTGGTCGTCAGCGGGCGCATCAAACTCAAGCTTGAGCGGCTCCAGGCCGAGCGCATCCGCTTCGGTTCCGTCCACCCGCACCATGTTGCCGTTGTAGGTGAGCGTGTAATTACCACCCAGCGCCTGGGTCAAGGTGACAAAGGTATGCGCCGGAATCACCAGCTTGTCGCCCACCGGCACCAACCGCGCCGGGCAGTCCCGCGTGGTAGTAAGAATCGTGCGTTCCTGCGCGCTCATAAACTTCCCTTAACTGGGGCAGGCCACGTTTTTGAACAGAAAAGTGGTCTACCCATAGTGATCCATTGCCGCACAAACGTGCCGGGCGTTTCAACAGAGGCATTTTGTGCTTGAATGCGTGGTGTGTCCCCGATTATTCGATGGAGAAGCTTTCGCCGCAGCCGCAGGCGGCAGTGACGTTGGGGTTGTTGAACTTCAGGGTGCGGTTGATGCCCTCGCGCACATAGTCGAGCTCAGTGCCGCGCAGCACGCCCAGTGACCCTGAATCGACGAACACATGCAGGCCATTGTCCAGGTCAACGGTCACATCACTGTCTTCGCCGCTGTCGACTTCTTCCATCACGTACATATAGCCAGTGCAGCCACTTTCCTTGACGCTGATGCGCATCGCGCTGGCCCCTTTCGACGCAGCCGTGCTCTTCAGGTGCTTGGCTGCCTCCGGGGTGACACTGATCACGTCAGTGCTGACATCAAATGTTTCTACGCTCATCTTATACCTCCATTGAGCAAGCACAGGACCTGAGTGCGGAGGACGTACCGCCTCTCTCGTGCACCGTGCCTGCCACGGATGGCAGGCCCGAGCCTACAGGGATGTATTCACGGCGTGTCCGCGAGAGAGGCGGTACGTTCTTCGCACCGTATCCCTGCCGAACGCTCATGAAAACAGCGCCTGTGCCTTGCGTATCCCCGCGAAGAGTGCATCCACATCCTCGCGGGTATTGTAAATTGAATAACTGGCGCGCGCCGTACCCGGCACACCGTAGCGTTCCATCAAGGGCTGCGCACAGTGGTGACCGGTTCGCACCGCGATGCCCTGCTGGTCCAGCAACATGCCCAGGTCCGACGGGTGGCAGCCGTCCAGCAGGAAACTGAAAATACCGGCGGCACTGCGCGGCTCACCGACACGATGAATGGCCGGAATCTCTGCCGCCAGCTCCAGGGTGTAGTCCAGCAGCGCCAGTTCGTGTGCCGCGGCTGCTTCACGATCGATGCCACCCAGGTAGTCAATGGCCGCAGCCAGGCCGATCACACCCGCAATATTGGGGGTGCCCGCTTCAAATTTAAAGGGCAGGGTGTTGAAGGTGGTGCCTGCGAAGGACACCGTCTCGATCATCTCACCACCACCCAGGAACGGCGGCATGGCGTCCAGCAGTTCCTCGCGACCCCACAGTACGCCGATGCCGGTGGGGCCAAACAGCTTGTGGCCCGAGAAGGCGTAAAAATCACAGTCCAGCGCCTGCACATCGACGGGCCAGTGAGCCACCGCTTGCGCTCCGTCTATTAGTACCTTGGCGCCCACCGCGTGGGCTTTGGCGATAATTTCCTTTACCGGGTTCACGGTGCCGATAGCATTAGAGACGTGGTTGAGGGCCACCATCTTGACGCTTTCATCCAGCATGCCATCCAGTGCGTCCAGGTTGATATCGCCACTGTCCAGCACCGGGATCGGTTCGACCGTGGCGCCCATTGCGGCACAGATCATCTGCCAGGGCACGATGTCGCTGTGGTGCTCGAGATAGGGCAGCAGCACGCGATCTCCAGGACCGAGGTTACTGCGCCCCCAGCTATTGGCCACCAGGTTCACCGCCTCGGTAACGCCGCGTACCCAGATCACCTGTTGTGAGCCGGGGCTGTTGAGGAAGCGCGCCACGTTCTCGCGAGCCGCTTCGAAAGCGCGCGTCGCACGATCACTGAGTGCGTGGGCGCCGCGGTGCACATTGGCGTTGTCGCACCGGTAGTAGTTGGCAATCGCCTCAATGACCATTTCAGGTTTCTGGGTGGTGGCGGCATTGTCCAGGTACACCAGCGGATGACCGTTTACTTCCTGCTTGAGGATCGGGAAATCCTCGCGCACAGCAGCGGCATCAAAATAGGTGGCCGGGTTGGCGGCGGTCATACCAGGTGCCTCGTCAGGCGGCTGTCACGGGTCAGGCGCTCCGCCAGCAGCGGGTGCAGGTAATCGCGCAGGGCTTCGCTGTCCAGCGCGTCGACCAGTTCGTTGATAAATCCGTAGCTCAGCATCACTTCCGCCTCGGCCCGATCCACCCCGCGGGTGCGCAGGTAATGCAGCATGCCCTCGTCGAGCTGCGCGACCGTGGCGCCGTGGGCACACTGTACGTCGTCAGCGTAGATTTCCAGCTCCGGCTTGGTGTTGATCTCTGCATCGGCGCTGGTCAGCAGGTTCTTGTTGGACAGCTGGGCCAGGGTTTTCTGGGCGTCCGGATGAATATGAATGCGGCCGTTGAACACAGCGCTGGAACTGTCTGCCATGATGCCGCGGAATACTTCATCGGTAGTGCAATGGGGCACCGCGTGTTCGATGCAGGTGTGGTAGTCCACATGCTCGGTGCCCTGCAGCAGGTAAATGCCGTTGAGATCGCAGTGGGCACCGGGGCCGTCGTGATTGACGACGATATCTATGCGCTTGAGTTCACTGCCCAGTGCAAGGTGAAAGCTGTCCAGGTGACTGTCGCGTGCGAGTGTGGCGTGTACTCCGCCAATATGCATCGCTCCGCCGCTTTCAACGTGCAGGCGACTGTGCCGCAGGCGGCTGCCGGCCCCCAGCACCAGTTCGGTAATGCCGTTGGTGAACGCCGCTGGGCTATTGCCCAGGAAGTGCTCGATCACGTTCGCCCCGGCGTTGTCGCCCAGCACCACCAGCAGGCGCTGGCTCACGGTGAAGGCGGGCTCGCGCTCGCTGGTCTGGTAGACCAGGTGCAGGGGCGCTTCGAGTTGGGCGTTGTCGGCCACCTGCAGAAACAGCCCGTCGCTCAGGTTGGCGTCATTGAGATTGGCAAACAGGTGCTTGTCGGCGTCTACCACTGTGCCGAGTCGTTCAGCAATTTGCTGCGCCTGCTCGGGACTGGCGTCGGCGAAACGCACCAGGCTGACGCCGTCGGGCAATGACAACGAGCCCAGGTCGTCCTGTAACTGGCCATCAATAAACAGCAGTCGGCCGCCGCCGAAGTCTGGCAGGGCAGGGGTGGTCGCGGGTGCGGCCGCGGGTGCGGAAAACTCGCGCTCCAGCGGGTGCAGGCTGGTGTATTTCCAGGCCTCGGTCTTGCGCGTTGGCTTTTGCGTCTCGCGCCAGCGGGCGGCCCCGGCGTCGCGTCGATTTGCCAGCCAGGCGGGCGCCTCGCTGTCTACCAGCAGACCCTGGATAAAATCGCTCATCAGGCGACGTCCTCGAGCCAGCCGTATCCCTTGTCCTCCAGCTCCAGGGCCAGGGACTTGTCGCCGGAGCGTACGATGCGGCCACCGGACAAAACGTGAACATAGTCGGGTTCGATGAAGTTCAGCAGTCGCTGGTAGTGGGTCACCAGTACAAAGGAGCGCTCAGGAGTGCGCATGGTGTTCACGCCCTTGGCCACGACCTGCAGCGCATCGATGTCCAGGCCGGAATCGGTTTCGTCCATGATGCACAGCTTCGGTTCCAGCAGCAGCATCTGCAGCAGTTCGTTGCGCTTTTTTTCGCCGCCGGAGAAGCCTTCATTGACGCCGCGCTTCAGGAACTCAACGTCGAGGTCGACGGCCTTGCTGGCCTCGCGCGCCATCTTCATGAAGCTCACCGTATCCAGCGCCTCCAGACCCCGGCTCTCGCGGGTGCTGTCCACGGCCGCTTTCAGGAATTCCATGTTGCTGACACCGGGAATTTCTACCGGGTACTGGAACGCCAGGAAGATGCCGGCGTGGGCACGCTCTTCAGTCTCCAGCTCCAGCAGGTCGCTGCCTTCAAAACTGACGCTGCCGGCGGTGGCCTGGTAGCCCGGGCGTCCGGCCAGTACGTGGCCCAGAGTGCTCTTGCCGGAGCCGTTGGGGCCCATGATGGCGTGCACTTCACCGGGGTTTACCTCCAGGCTCAGGCCCTTGAGGATGTCCTTGCCTTCTACCTGCGCGTGCAGGTCTTCAATCTTCAACATTGCGTGTGTGCTCTCTTACGATTCAACCGACCGAGCCTTCAAGGCTCACCTCGAGTAGCTTGCCTGCCTCCACGGCGAATTCCATGGGCAGCTCTTTGAAGACTTCCTTGCAGAAGCCGTTGACGATCATCGAGACCGCCTTTTCCGCATCCAGCCCGCGCTGCAGGCACAGGTAGAGCTGGTCATCGCTGACCTTGGAGGTGGTGGCCTCGTGCTCTACGACGGCGGAGGGATTCTTGCTTTCAATATAGGGGAAGGTGTGGGCCGCACAGGTGTCGCCGATCAGCAGCGAATCACACTGGGTGTAGTTGCGCGCACCTTCCGCGCGCGGCCCCATGCGCACGAGGCCACGATAGGCATTGCTGGATTTGCCCGCGGAGATGCCCTTGGAGATGATCGTCGACTTCGTATTCTTGCCGAGGTGAATCATCTTGGTGCCGGTATCCGCCTGCTGCCGATTGTTGGTCAGGGCCACCGAGTAGAACTCGCCGACGCTGTTGTCACCGCGCAGGATGCAGCTTGGGTACTTCCAGGTGATGGCCGAACCGGTCTCCACCTGGGTCCAGGAAATCTTGGCATTGGTGTGGGCCAGGCCGCGCTTGGTGACAAAGTTGTAGATGCCACCCTTGCCGTTTTCGTCCCCCGGGTACCAGTTCTGTACTGTGGAGTACTTGATCTCGGCGTCGTCCAGTGCCACCAGTTCCACCACCGCGGCGTGCAGCTGGTTTTCATCGCGCATGGGGGCGGTGCAGCCTTCCAGGTAGCTCACGTGGCTGCCCTCATCGGCTACCACCAGGGTGCGTTCGAACTGGCCGGTATTGGCCTCGTTGATTCGGAAGTACGTGGACAGCTCCATGGGGCAGCGTACGCCCTTGGGAATGTAGACAAAGGAGCCGTCGGAAAATACCGCGCTGTTAAGGGCGGCATAAAAGTTATCCTTGCGGGGTACCACGGTACCCAGGTATTTGCGCACCAGGTCGGGGTATTCCTGAATCGCCTCGGAAATCGAGCAGAACAGCACGCCAGCCTCGCCCAGCTTTTCGCGGAAGGTGGTGGTGACCGATACTGAGTCGAACACCACGTCTACGGCGACGCCCGCAAGCGCTGCCTGTTCGTGCAGTGGAATGCCCAGC
The DNA here is from genome assembly GCA_043513815.1 of Cellvibrionales bacterium. Taxonomy (GTDB): domain Bacteria; phylum Pseudomonadota; class Gammaproteobacteria; order Pseudomonadales; family Halieaceae; genus JANQIO01. The sequence goes on from CP121313.1 coordinate 1,302,917, forward strand.
TTCTCGTAGGTTTCCAGCAGCTCCGGGTCGACCTCGTCAAGGCTCTTGGGGCGCTTCTCCTCCATGCTCTTGGGAGAGGAGTAATAGGAAATCGAGTTGAAGTCCACCTGCGGGTAATCCACATGGGCCCAGGTGGGGTCGGCCATTTCCTGCCAGACACGAAAGGCCTCGAGACGCCACTCCAGCATCCACTCCGGCTCGTTCTTCTTGGCGGAAAGGGCGCGCACGACGTCTTCGTTGAGACCGGGCGGAAAGGTTTCCGACTCGATCATGGTGGTAAAGCCCGCCGAGTACTCGCGCTTGATTGCCTTGTCGATGTGTTCTTGGCTCATGTCTTACCTTACGGTGATGTCACAGGGCCGGTTCGAAGTGCCCGGCGTCGCCTGCCTTTAAAGCTATACATTACTGACCGGGATTTCGGCCAGCTCGTCTATTTCGCCCACGTCGCCGCGCTGCTGCTGCTGGCTGGAGATGGAACGGATTTCCTGCCGGGTCACCAGGTCAGCCAGGGTGATGTCGCCCAGGAAGGCACGAATCTGGTCGCTGAGGTCCATCCACAGGTGGTGGGTCAGGCAGGTTTCGCCCTTCTGGCAGTCGCCGGCGCCCTGGCAGCGGGTGGCATCGGTGGTCTCATTGACCGCTTCGATCACCTCCGCCACGCTGATGGCCGTGGCGTCCTTGCCCAGGTGGTAGCCACCGCCGGGGCCGCGCACGCTCTGTACAAGGCCGCGTCGGCGCAGTTGGGCGAACAACTGTTCCAGGTAGGACAGTGAAATATCCTGGCGCTCGGAGATGCCCGCCAGGGGAATGGGGCCGCCGTCCTGATGCAGGGCGAGGTCAAGGATGGACGTTACCGCGTAACGCCCCTTGGTAGTCAGTCGCATAGTGGAAAGTCGCCTGGGCGAGGGTTCGATTGCAGAAGCAAGACTATGTCATACCCGAGTATTTTGGTCAACTATAAGACCCTGAGAAGTGTCGGGTTATAGTCGTCTCCGGGCGGCCTGCTAGCCGGGGCTGGCGTGGCTTGCGTCGACCTCACGTCTGGCGGTGGCCCGTCGGCAGATCTCGCGGGTCATACCCTTGAAAATCCACAGGTGGGCGGGGATCAGCGGGTACCAGTACAGCAGGCCCCAGACGCCGGCCGGGTGGAAGTAGGCAGTGGCTTTCACCCGTCGGTACTCACCTTCATCCTGAATCTCGAATTCCAGCACGCCGCCCCCGGGTGTCTTCATTTCCATCAACAGGGTGAGCTTGTGGGGTGGGTCGTAGCCGATAACGCGCCAGGCATCGATCACGTCGCCGTAGCGCAGTTCAGTGGCGTGGCGCCGGTGACGGCGAAAGCTGGGGCCACCGATCAGCCAGTCGCCCAGGCGCCGAAGCCACCAGAGGGCATTGAGGGAAAAAAAGTCGCCACGGTGGCCCACCCTGCACACCTCGGCCCAGAGTTGATCGGCGCTGGCGTCGCTGTCGCAATAGCCCGACGCCTGCTTGGCATAATACGCATAGCGCGGTTCGAAGTTGCGGCAGCGCATCGATCCCTCCACCCAGTGGGCGGGCACGTTCTGCTCGCGCTCGGCCTTCAGCGCCGCCTCTATCTGCTGTTCCAGGGGCAGCAGTTCCCGGGGTACCAGGGCGCGGATCGGCGCGGTGTTTGCCTTGACGTCGTGCTTGAGCCCATCAATCAGCGCCCGCGCGACGTTCACGGGGACCGCAGTAACGAAGCGCAACCAGTAGGACGACAGTCGCGGGGTGAGCACCGGCACGGAGATAATCAACGGGCGCTTCTGCAGGCGCTCGGCCAGGGTGTCCATGATTTCCCGGTAGGTCAGCAGGTCCGGGCCGCCGGCGTCATAGATGCCGCCCGCCGCTTCTTCTATAACTGCCAGCTTTTCCATGTAAACCAGCAGGTCTGAGAGGGCGATAGGGGGCGACAGTGACTGCACCCAGCGCGGCGTGATCATCACCGGCAGATAGTTGACCAGGTCACGCATCACCTCGAAGGCGGCGGAACCGGGGCCGATGATCATGCCGGCGCGAATTTCCGTCACCGGTACCGGGCCGGCGCGCAGGCATTCACCGGTTTCCTCGCGGGATTGCAGGTGCTGTGATTCCGGGTCGTCGGGAATCAGTCCGCCCAGGTATACGATGCGGCGAACCCCGGCCGCAGCGGCGGCGTCGCGGAAGTTAGTCGCAGCCTCCAGGTCCAGTCGGCCAAAATCGCTCCCGGCGGCCATGGAGTGGACCAGGTAGTAGGCGGTGTCGATGCCCGCCAGCGCGGCGGACAGGGAGGCGGGCTCCAGCGCATCGGCGGCTATGCATTCAACCCCTTCCCACTGGCGACCCTTAATCACCTTGCGGTTGCGGGCCGCCGCGCGCACGGTATAGCCGTGCTCCACCAGGTAGGGGACCAGGTTGGAACCAATGTAGCCACTGGCGCCAAACACCAGCACCGTTTTGTTTTCAGGGTCGGCCATGTCGGGTTCCCGGTCGCCCGGTCAGGGTTGCCGTTCGTCTATTAGCGGTACCATTAGACCGTACCAGTCAATACCGCTCAAGGTAAGCCCGGCGGGTACCGCGTGTCCGTCAGTACCTGCTTCATCTGCGCCAGGTGATCGAGGTAGTCCTCGCCGCGTAGCAGGGCCCAGCGGGTGCTGAGCACATCAACCACCACCAGTTGGGCCAGGCGAGAGGTCATCGGGGTAAATAACTCCGTGTCTTCGCCGCCAGCTACGGCCAAAACAGGTGCGCAGTGGGCGGCTACCGGAGAGCCGGGAGTAGTTATGCCGATCACTGAGGCGCCGGCTTTGGACGCCAACTCGGCCAAGTCTGCCATGGCGCGAGTGCGCCCGGTCCAGGATATGCAGATCAGGCAGTCGTCGCTACCGATATTGGTGGTCAGTACCCTCTGATTGATAACGTCGGTGTAGGCGGTCGTCGGAATGCCAAATCGCATCAGCTTGTGCTGTGCGTCCAGTGCGACCGAAGCTGACGCACCCAGGCCGCAAAGAGAGATGCTGCGGCTGCCGTCAAGAATGCGCACTGCCGCTTCCACCGCACTGTCGTCCAGGCCCGCCTGCACCCGGTCCAGACTCGCTCGGGTTGCCTCAAACAGCTTGGCGATGACCTGGCTTGAAGAATCCCCCGCCTCGATATCCGGTGCTACTCGTGGCTGCTGGCGTGCCAGCTCCGCGGCCAGCTGCAGCTTGAAGTCCGGAAAGCCTTTCAGTCCCAGCCCGGTACAGAAGCGATTTACCGTGGGCTCGCTGACGCCAACTTCGGCTGCCAGGGCGGCAGTGCTCATGCCCAGCACGGCCCCCGGGTCGCGCAGGACCCAGGCCGCCAGCTTGCCGGCGGCGCGGGAGCGCCGAGCGGTGCTGTCCCTGAGATTCGCGAGCAGTTCCATGAGCATGCTCCAGTGCTGATAATGCTAGAAATGTAGTTTAATTACATTTTGTCCGCAAGAATATTTTGATCGCATGCGCCATTTTTGTGCCTGATTGCACCAAAAAGCGCTTTTTAAATAAGGTTTTAACGAATTATTGATGTGTCTGGGGGTGTCGCAGTATTTTCCCGCCAGCAGCTTGCGGGATGAGCGCTCTTGGTCTAATGTGTAACTATTGTAATAAAATTACACGAAGAGAATGACAATGCGCGAACAGCTCAAGACCTTCCGCGTGCTGCCTGTAGTGACGGCAGTCGATGTCGACAGCACCGTGCAACTGGCCACTGCGCTGCTGGAAGGTGGCATGCGCGCGATCGAGATTACCCTGCGCACCGAGGCCGCCCTGGAGTCCATTGCAGCAGTTCGCGAGGCGGTGCCCGCTATCAGCGTCGGTTCCGGTACTGTCACTAACCCAGACGAACTGCAACGAGCGATTGATGCAGGCTGCAGCTTTCATGTGAGCCCCGGCATCACTGCGCGCCTGATGGATGCGGTCAGCGAGGCGGGGGTGGACCTGGTGCCTGGCGTGGCGAGCCCGTCCGACATCATGCTCGGCAAGGATTACGGTCTAGACTGTTTCAAGCTGTTTCCCGCAGTGCCGGTCGGAGGGCTGGCTCTGCTGAAGGCGTTGGCCGGGCCATTCCCGGATATCGCCTTCTGTCCCACCGGGGGGCTTAACCCGGATAACTTTCGCAGCTTCCTCGCACTACCCAACGTGGTGTGCTGCGGAGGCTCCTGGATGGTCGCCCCGGACCTGGTACGTGACGGCCAATGGGAAATGATCAAGGTGCTGGCGCAACAGGCACTGGCAGACTGAATGGGCGAGGCCCGCTGAAGGCCGTGCCGAACGACAACCTGGCAAGGTAAGGAGTATCAAGGTGAGCAAAAAGCAACCCCTGCGGCTGGGCCTGATGGGTTTTGGCCAGACCGGACGCCAGCTCTATGACCTGGCGAGCCACAGCGATGACATAGAGATCGTCGCCATCGCCGATATTGGCGACCCCAAGATTCTCCACTACCTGCTGCAGTCGGAGGTCGCGGACGGCGACCGCTACCAGTTGGACGGCAATTTCCTCCGCAACCCGTCCTTCAGCACCAGACTGTTGGCCATTGATACTCCCCGGGAAATGCCCTGGGACGTGCTGGGAGTGGACATGGTGGTGGATGCCACCGGCAAATACCGCGAGGCGGCCGCCATGGAAGATCACCTGCGCAATGGCGCCAATCGTGTCCTGCTACGCACGCTGCCGATCGATGAGATCGACCAGATTGTCATTCCCGGGGTCAACGACGGGGCAGTCTCGGCCTCCGACCGGATGATCTCGGCAGGCTCGGGCACCACTACCGCCCTGTGCCTGTTACTGAAGATTCTCTCGGCGCAATACGAGATCGTTTGCGCCAACCTCACCACGGTGCATGCTTACACCAGTGACCAGGCCCTGCAGGACTACGCCGGTAGCGATTTTAGGCGCAGCCGCTCGGCGGCAGAAAACATCATTCCCAACACCCATGAAGCGGGCAACTGGCTGAGCCATATACTCCCGGAGTTCGACGGCAAAGTGCTGACGTCGGCGCTCAACGTGCCCATTCACGAGGGCTGCCTGGCAGATGTGAACCTGGTATTCGCCGATACCTCGATTACCGCCGAGGCGGTCAATGACACCATGCGTGCAGCGGTGGCCGATCACCCGGGAGTGGTCGGCGTCGTCGAGGACCCGATTGTCTCTTCCGACGTGATCGGCAGCTCCCTGTCGCTGCTGTTTGACACCAAGGGCACTATCAAGGCCGGCGATAGCATCATCAAGACCCTGAGCTGGTATGAGAACCTCGGCCACGCAGCCCGGCTGCTCGATGTAGCGAGGCTCTACGGCCAGTTCGACGGTGCGGAGGAGGCAGCCTGATGAAAGTTGCAATTAATGGTTTTGGTCGTATCGGTCGCTCGGTATTCCGGATTCTCGAAGACGTCGAGGGCATTGACGTGGTGGCGATCAACGATCTGTTTGATCCCGACGCCCTGCGTTACCTGCTCAACTACGACACCATCATGGGGCCCTTCGGCAAGGACCTGAAGCTGGAGGACGGGCATTTTGTCACCCCCAAGGGCAAGACGAAGCTGGTCAGCGAACGCGACCCTGCGGCCCTGCCCTGGAAGGAGCTCGGCATTGACGCCGTGGTGGAAGCAACCGGTGTATTCCGCGACCGGGCCAGCCTTGAGAAGCACCTGGAGGCCGGTGCCGGCCGCGTCCTCCTGACAGTACCCGCCAAGGATGACATCGATTACACCGTGGTACTGGGCGTCAATGACGATGGCCTCAAGGCCGAGCATCGCATCATTTCCAACGCTAGCTGTACCACCAACTGCCTGGCGCCCATGGCCCGGGTACTGAACGACAATTTCGGTATCGTCGAAGGCGTGATCAACACCGTGCATGCCTATACCAACGACCAGCGCCTGGCTGACGTACCGCATTCCGACTGGCGCCGCAGTCGGGCGGCGGCTGAAAACATCATCCCCACGTCCACCGGCGCCGCCAAGGCGGTGGGTGTGGTGCTGCCGGAGTTGGCGGGCAAGCTGCACGGTATCGCCGCGCGGGTGCCAGTGCCGGACGGCTCGGTGGTAGACCTGTTTGTGAAACTGGATAAATCGGTCGAGGTAGAGGCGGTCAATGACGCGGTACGCACCGCGGCGGAGGGCCCTCTCAAGGGGATTCTTCAATATACCGAGAGGCCGATTGTGTCTTCCGACATTATCGGCAATTCGCATTCCTCGATTTACGACGCCGGCTTTACCGGCGTGACCGGCGGCAACTACCTGCGTGTACTCAACTGGTATGACAACGAATGGGGTTATTCCAGCCGCGTATGTGACCTGCTGGACCGGGTACGGAGCTGGTAAGAAATGACCGTGTCAGAGCCCTCGGACTACTCCTCGCTGCGCAGCAATGTCAGCTTCCTTGGCCGTATGCTGGGGGAGATGGTGGCCAGCGCCGAGGGTGATGACTGCCTGGCGCTGGTAGAGCAGATTCGCACGCTTTCCAAAGCTGCCCGGGACGGCGATGACTCGGCCCGTGAAGCGCTGCTGGCGTTGCTCCGTGGCCTCGACGAGGCGCAGCTGGTGCCGGTCGCTCGCGCCTTCAGCCAGTTCCTGAACCTTGCCAACATAGCCGACCAGCAGCACACCGTTTCGCGAGAGATGGACGCCCAGTTCTCTGCCACCCAAACCCTGGCGCAAACCCTGGAGGAGCTCACGGTCGGTGGGCTCGGCAGGGAGGCCATCAACAAAGCGGTGGAACGCCTGCGCATGGAGCTGGTGTTGACTGCGCACCCCACGGAAATCACCCGCCGCACCCTGATCCACAAGCACGGCGAAATTGCCGCCTGCCTGGCGGAGCTGGAGCTGTCAGGACACACCGAGCGCGAACGCGCCCAGGTGGTATTCAGGCTGCGCGAGCTGATTGCCCAGATCTGGTACGGCACCGATTTCCGCAGTGAAAAGCCGACCCCGGTAGACGAGGCACGCTGGGGCTTTGCGGTGGTGGAGGATTCCCTGTGGGCGGCGGTGCCACAGTTTCTGCGCCGGCTCAATGCTGCATTGAAGAGTGCGGGCGCCGATGGCCTGCCCATCGATGCCGCACCGGTATCGTTCCTGTCCTGGATGGGCGGTGATCGCGACGGCAATCCCTTTGTGACCGCCGACGTCACCCGCGAGGTGCTGCTGTTGGCGCGCTGGAAGGCTGCTGACCTCTACCTCGGCGATATTGGCGTACTGATCGATGAGCTGTCGATGACACACTGCAACACGGCGTTGGCCGAGGCCAGTGGTAACGCCCGCGAACCCTACCGTGAGGTCCTCCGTGAGCTGCGCGCCATGTTGCGCCATACCAAGCAGGTGCTGGAAGCACAGCTTGAACATGAGCCGGTATCCGAAGAGGGCATTTTCACCGACCTTGCGCAACTCGCCGAGCCGCTGACGCTCTGTTACCAGTCCATGCTCGACTGCGGCATGGACGTCATCGCCAATGGCGCACTGTTGGACCTGATCCGGCGCGTGCACTGTTTTGGTGTGCACCTTCTGCGGCTGGATATCCGCCAGCACAGCGAGCGGCACGAGGCAGCGCTGTCCGATATGACCCGTTGGCTGGGCGTAGGCGATTATGCCGACTGGGACGAGCAGGCCCGCCAGGACTTCCTGCTGCGGGAACTCGACAACCGCCGGCCTTTGCTGCCCTGGGGATGGCAGGGCGAACCAGACACCAATGAAGTGCTGGCCACCTGCAAGGTTGTCGCGCAGCAGCCCGCGGATGCGCTGGGTGCTTATGTGATTTCCATGGCCAGGCAGCCCTCGGATGTACTTGCGGTACTGCTGCTGCTGAAAGAGCAGGGCTGCCAGCACAATATTCCGATCTCACCACTGTTCGAAACCCTCGACGACCTCGAGCACGCGGCCAGCGCGATGCAGGCCCTGCTTGACCAGCCCTGGTACCGCAACTATGCGGCAGGCCAGCAGATGGTGATGATCGGCTACTCCGACTCGGCAAAAGATGCCGGCATGATGGCCGCCGGCTGGGCCCAGTACCGTGCCCAGGAAGCGCTGCTGGCACAAGCCGATGAGCATGGCGTTGAGTTGATCCTGTTCCATGGCCGCGGCGGGCATCGAAAGCCTGCGCGCTATTCCCTGGATATTTGCCTGGGCCCAGAACCGACTCATGTTGCCGGCCTGGCTGGGGGCGGGGGAGTCGCTGGCCCGCGCTGTGGCAGACGGTGAGCGTGACTGCCTGCTGGAGATGGCCAGCCAGTGGCCTTTCTTTGCGACCCGGCTATCGATGCTGGAAATGGTGTTTGCCAAGGCCGACGCCAGTCTCTCCGCCTATTACGACCAACTGCTGGTGGAGCCCGAGCTCAAGCCGATCGGTGAGGGCCTGCGCACCCAAATGCGCGCCGACCGGGCGGCTTTGCTTGAGCTGCTGGACAAGCAGGCGCTGCTGGAAGACCAGGGCTGGCTGTCGGAGTCCATCCAGCTCCGCAACATCTACACTGATCCACTCAACTACCTGCAGGCGGAACTCCTGAAGCGCGCGCGCGAACAGGGCAGCGAGATCACCTCGCCAGAAACCGTGCAGGCCATCATGGTGACAATCGCTGGTGTGGCCGCCGGCATGAGGAACACGGGTTAATGGAAAACTTGAGCTCTGCCAACTGTGACCTGCTGATCGTTGGTGGCGAGGGGGACCTTGCACTGCGCAAGCTCTATCCCGCGCTTTTCGCTCTCTGGCGGGGTGATGCGCTCTGCGACCAGGTGCGCATCGTTGCGTTGGCACGCAAGTCGCCCGGGCGCGAGGAATTCCTCGCACTGGTCAAGCAGTGGTTTGATGACTACAACCCGGGTGGTCCAGCGGCCCCTGATGAGTGGTCTCAGTTTATTGAGCATCTGCACTACTATTCCGCCGATGCCACCTCCGCAGAGGAGTTGTCCGGCCTGCAGGAGCATTTCGGCGACAGCGAGCGCGGCCTGGTGGTTTACCTGGCGACGCCGCCGCACATTTTTGCGCCGGTATGCAGGGCCCTGGACGGTGCCGAGTTGGTGCGACCCTCGACCCGCATTGTGGTGGAGAAGCCTCTGGGCTCTGATCTGGAATCTTTCCGCGACATCAACCGCGAGCTGACCTCGATCTTCACCGAGGAGCAGGTCTACCGGATCGACCACTACCTGGGTAAGGAGACGGTGCAGAACCTGCTGGCGCTGCGCTTTGCCAATTCCGTGATCGAGCCCCTGTGGAACAATCGTTACGTAGACAACGTACAGATTACCGTGGCCGAAAATATTGGTGTGTCCGGTCGTTGGAGTTTCTACGACGAGGCTGGCGCCATGCGCGACATGCTGCAGAACCACCTGTTGCAGTTGCTGTCACTGGCGGCCATGGAGCCCCCTGCGCACCTGACCGCCGAAGACGTGCGCAACGAGAAAGTCAAAGTCCTCTCCTGCCTGCGCCCCATGGAAGACGCCGTGGTGCGTGAGAACACCGTGATCGGCCAGTACACCGCCGGCGCCGTACAGGGCGAAACAGTGGTCGGCTACATGGAAGAAGAGGGTGCCGGGAAGACCTCCTCCACCGAAACCTTCGTGGCGGTAAAGGCCGAGATCGACAACTGGCGCTGGGCGGGTGTGCCCTTCTACCTGCGAACCGGAAAGCGCCTGCAGAAGCGCGTGGCCGAGATCGTGGTGGAGTTCAAGCAGGTGCCCCACAGCATTTTTGGGCCACTGCTGCAGTCCGGCAGTACCAACCGCATGGTCATCAGGCTGCAGCCTGACGAGATCATCAGTCTCGAGCTGATGAACAAGCAGGCGGGTCTGGAGATGAGACTGCCGCTACAGCAGGTATCCCTCGACCTCACCTTCCCCGAACAGAACGAACGCGCGGCCCCCGACGCCTATCAGCGGCTGCTGTTGGATGTGATTCGCGAGAACCCGACCCTGTTTGTGCGCGGCGACGAGGTGGAGGCCGCCTGGGAATGGGTGGACCAGATTCACGCCGCCTGGGGCCGTTTAGGTGTTAAGCCCAGGAACTACAGCGCCGGTAGCTGGGGGCCGTCCGAGGCCATTGGCATGGTCGCCCGTGACGGTCGCAGTTGGTACGAGGACTGATGGCTGTCGATATCTTTCAGTTCGAGAGCAACCCGCGCCTCGCTGAGACGCTGTCGGAGTGCATTGCTTCGGCGCTGGAAGGAGCGCTCGCCCTGCGTGATGTTGCCACCCTGGCGGTGTCCGGTGGTTCCACACCCAAGCCACTGTTCGAAGCGCTGTCGCACTGCGAGCTCGACTGGAGCCGTGTGCTGGTCACCCAGGTCGATGAGCGCTGGGTGCCCGAGGATCACGTCGACTCCAATGCGCGGCTGATTCGCGAACACCTGCTGCAGAACCACGCGGCGAAGGCAGAACTGGTGAGCATGAAAATCGCCGGGGATGATGCTTTCGCAGCCGTTGCCGAGGTGGCGAACAAGCTGGCAGCGTTTGCCGAGGCTATCGATGTGGCGGTGCTGGGCATGGGTGAGGACGGTCACACGGCGTCTTTCTTCCCGGCGGCCGACAACCTGGCCCAGGCGCTGGATCCCGACAGTGACGCCCTGTGCCTGGCACTGTGCCCACCGGCAGCTCCCCACGATCGTATGACCCTGTCGCTGGCCGCACTGCTACGTGCCCGCCAGCTCTACCTGCATATCACCGGTGATGCCAAATGGCAGGTGCTGGAAACCGCACTGGCCGGTGATGATGCCTTTGAGCTCCCCATCCGTTCCGTCTTCCATCGGGAAGACAGTCCTCTTGAAGTTTTCTATGCCCCCTGAGAGGGGCTTTAATGCGAGCCCGCCATGAATCCCGTTGTCGAGAAAGTCACAGAAGCCATCAAGCAACGCAGCCAGGGCCGACGCGGCCGCTACCTGGACCGCTGCCAGCAGACCATGGACGAGCTGCCGCCCAAGAAACGCCTGTCCTGCGGCAACCTAGCCCACGGCTATGCCGCCTGCGGCGAGGAGGAGAAGGCCCTGATCGCCGGTATGAAGGCATCCAACATCGGCATCATCAACGCCTATAACGACATGCTGTCGGCCCACCAGCCACTGGCCACTTACCCGGACCTGATCAAGAGCATCGCCCGCGACTTTGGCGGCACCGCTCAGGTCGCCTCGGGCGTGCCTGCCATGTGCGATGGCGTGACCCAGGGTCAGCCGGGCATGGACCTTTCCCTGTTCAGCCGTGACGTGGTGGCCATGGCCACCGCCGTCGGCTTGAGCCACAACCTGTTCGACGCCGCCCTGTGCCTGGGCATCTGCGACAAGATCGTACCTGGCATGATGATCGGCGCCCTGCAGTTTGGTCACCTGCCCATTGCCTTTATTGGATCCGGCCCTATGGCCTCGGGTATTCCCAACAAGGAGAAGGCCGCGGTGCGCCAGCGCCACGCCGAGGGTAAAGCCTCACAGGAAGAGCTGCTGGCGGTTGAATCCGCGAGCTACCATTCCCCGGGCACCTGCACTTTCTACGGCACCGCCAACAGTAACCAGGTATTGATGGAAATGCTCGGTGTGCAGCTGCCGGGATCTTCGTTTCTGCACCCGGAGGATCCGCTGCGTGACGCGCTGACCCGCCGCACCGTGCAGACTCTGGTGGAGGCGACTTACGATTCTGGCAGCTACCGGCCGCTGTCCGCAGTGGTTTGCGAGGAATCCATCGTCAACGCGCTGGTGGCGCTGCTGGCCACCGGTGGCTCCACCAATCATATGCTGCATATGGTGGCGATTGCCCGGTCCGCAGGTATCGAACTCAATCTCACGGATATTGATGAGCTGTCCGCGGCCGTGCCGCTGCTGGCGCGCATTTACCCCAATGGCTCGGCAGACATCAACCACTTCCAGGCCGCCGGCGGCATGGCCTTCCTGGTACGCGAACTGTCCAGCGGCGGCCTGCTCAACGAAAACGTGGTCAACCTGCTGGGTGATGGCCTGGAGGCCTGGCGTGCGGTGCCGGAGCCGGAAGGCGACAACGGCGTCGTCTGGGCCAGTGCGGTTGAAGCTTCAGGTGATACCACGGTACTGACCGGCGTCGACAAGCCTTTTGCTCCGGAAGGCGGGCTGAAGCGGTTGACCGGAAACCTCGGTGAGTGCGTGATCAAGGTGTCTGCCGTGGCTGAAGAGCACCGTCAGGTGACCGCACCCTGTCGGGTGTTCCACAGCCAGCACGAATTGAAAGATGCTTTCGAGGCCGGCGAGCTGGACGGCGACCTGGTCGCCGTGGTTCGCTTCCAGGGCCCCGCTGCCAACGGCATGCCGGAATTGCACAAGATGACCCCGTTCCTGGGGGTGCTGCAGGATCGCGGCCACCAGGTGGCACTGGTCACCGACGGGCGCATGTCCGGCGCCTCCGGCAAGGTGCCGGCGGCCATTCACCTGTCACCGGAGGCGGCCCAGGGTGGGCCTATCGGCAAGCTGCGCGACGGCGATATCGTGTCCCTCGATGCCGAGAGCGGCACCCTGACTGTTGCCGTGGATGCGGCGGAATGGGAAGCGCGTGAGTTGGCAGAGGCGCCGCCCGAGGAATTCACCCTTGGCCGCAACCTTTTCGCCGCCTTCCGTGCCAACAACTCCGGCTCCCTGTTGGGCGCCTCGGTCTTCGAAGCCGGCTTCGATCCCTGAAAATACCAAGAGGAGCCCACCCCCAGGCTCTGTTCACCTTTGCCAGGGCGGCTAGAGCCGGTGTCAGCCGCCGGCACGCTGGCGATGCAACTGGAACAGTCTGGCGGCACCGCGCCGCGCGACTCGCTCCGCGGTAATCAGACGTACCGGAATGTCGCACATATAGTCGTGCATCGGGCCCTTGGCGACAAAGCGTTCTGCGAAGTCGCTGGTCTCCAGCAGCGGAATCACCCGGCGCACGATGCCGCCGCCGAGGTACATGCCACCCAGGGCGCCGTGACACAGCGCGACGTCGCCCGCCACGCTTCCCAGTATCGACAAAAATAACTGCACGCTGCGTACGCAGCCATTGTCGCCCGCCAGTGCCGCGTCGGTGATCTCTGCGGCGCTGATACCCGCACTGCCTTCGCCGTGCTCAGCCACCAGGAAGTCGTGGATACGACACAGGCCGTTACCCGACAGCATCAGCTCTGCGTACACATGGGGGTGCTCGCGATGCAGGTATTGCCACAGGGCGATCTCGAGTTCATTGCCCGGCGCGAAGGCCATGTGCCCGCCCTCGGTGCCCACTGTGATAAGGCCGTCGGGCTCATTGAGCACCAGGGCAACGCCCAGGCCGGTCCCGGGGCCGATCACGGATACCGGTGCGCCGGCTTCACCATGACCTTCCTTGACCAGCACGGTGTCTTTCTCGGGCAGTTCCGGCGCCATGCGCGCCAGCGCCTTGAAGTCGTTGACGAACAGGATGTCGTCGAGCCCGAAGCGCTCCTCGAGAGCGGCGGCGTCGAGCTCCCAGCCCAGGTTGGTCAGCAGTCCCTGCCGGCCGTTGTTGGGGCCGGCTGTGGCGAAGCAGGCCTGCTTCGGCGCCTCTTCACCCAGCTCATCAAGATAGAGCGACAGCAGCTCGGCAAAGCCCGTCAGGTGCTCGTTGCTGTACTTCATCGTACGCTCGAGTTCGATCTTGTCGCCGCTGAAATGCGCTATGCCGAAGCGTCCGTTGGTGCCGCCGACGTCGGCCACGATAATGGGTTCGTTCACTGTTAGCAGCAGCCTTTCAGGGAGGGATTTTCACCAGTGCAGCTATTGTGAATAAGATCGCGTGAGCTGTCTATTTACCCGCCGGGGTGCCAGACCGCGCAGCGCGCTCAACAGGGCCTTGGCCTGCTGGTCGCGATACCTGTCCCTTTCGTATCACGGGGAACCGTATGGCATGTAGCTTGCCGGGTTCAGCAGCAGAGCGCCCGCCTCAGTCGCCAACTCCGCCCTGCAGCAGAGAGTCCACCAGTCGCTGCATTGCCACGGCGTCGTTGCTGAATATCCATTCCACGCCGCGGTTCAGCTCGCGGTAGAGCGTGCTGCGTGAGCCGATGTGGCCGGTGCCAAGGCGCTGGCCTGCGAGCGTGTGGCGCTGCCGGTAGCGCTCGCTCAGTAGCAGGTAGTGGCCGGTCAGTCCGCCATAGCCGCGCGCCAGCGCCAGTTTGCTGAGTTGGGCGACGTTGGTTTCCGCCACCGGCAGGCAGCAGGCGGCGGGTGCAAAGCTCGCGTGCTCGAACAGGGCCGGTTGCAGGGCCAGGAAGTGATAGTCCTGCTGTGGTCGCAATGGCGCCAGCACCTGCTGCAGATTAGTCCGCTGTCGCTGTCGCTGGGGTTCGGGGTAGAGGTCGTCCTTGATCTCGATCATCAGGTGCGTATTGCTGCCGAATTCGGCGACCACTTCCGCCAGGCTCGGCACCATGGGCAGGCGCTGCCTCAGCGCTTCGAAGTCGAGCTCTGCGATGACGATATCAGCCCCAAACACCCGGCGGGCATCGGCATCGTGAATGACCACGGGCACCAGGTCCGCCGTCCAGCGGATATCAAACTCAATACCCCACACGCCGGCTTCTCGCGCCTTGCCAAAGGCGGGCAGGGTGTTTTCATAGACCAGGTGGTTGTTGTGCTCGCCGCGATGGGACACCAACTTGCAGTGTCGCAGCACTTCGATTTTGGGTCGGGCGCGCGGGATTACTGCGTACAGCGCATCCGCCGTCGCCATGAGAATATTCTGGAGCGCCTCGTTCATCTGCGTTAAGAGTAGCAAAAATGGCCGGCGCCCATGTGTTTTGAACGGGCTTCAGAGGGTTGACACAAAAACGGTCGAAAACGTGGTCTGTCCCCAATTTGGGGGGGCGGTTCCATTGGCGCGATTTTTCTCTAGAATGGGGGCATAACCAGATTGGGAGTAAGCCCATGCGCCGTACCGTTTCCATTGTCCTGCTGACCGCGACCGCCGCGCTGACTGGCTGCGCCAGCAGCCCGGCCACGGACACCGGTAGTCATCTGGCGTCGTTCTGCCATGGCTACATCCAGAAGGGTCTCGGGGAATACCCGATTGATGACGTGGATCGCAACGCCATGTGGCTGTCCTGGAACAAGGTGGTGGCCGAGACGCTGTTCGAAGACCAGCTGGACCAGACCAGCTTCCAGAATGGCCGTGACGTTTTTGGTGAGCAGCTGGCTGCCAACGACGTTGAGGGCATGCAGTCCACTATTGCCAGCGACTGCGACCAGGGCGAGAACCCGCTCTGGCGCTGGTGGTAATTGGAGAAGCCTTTTACTCAACTCCGCTGCCCTCCCCATGAACAGACAGGGTGCTGGTGTAGAGGTCGGCAAGCTGTTTCCGGGTTTCCATGAATCGCCTTGACCTGAGTGACACTGCGGGTCGCACTTTCCCGTCCATCCTTCGCCGCCAGGCACAAGGCAACGGTGGCACAGCTTTCCTGGTCGACGACCACCAGTCCATTAGCTTCGCCGAGGCGGATGCGCTGACCGATCGCCTTGCTGGCGGCCTGCGTGCGTTGGGCGTGAAGCAGGATGATCGTATCGGTCTCTACCTGGGCAATTGTCCGGCCTTTGTGCTGTTGACCCTGGCGGCCAACAAGCTGGGTGCCATCTGGGTGCCGATCAGCACCGACTACCGCGGCGAGTGGCTGCGCGACACCCTGGAGCGCTCGCGTTGCCAGCTATTGCTGGCTGATCCGGAGCGGGTGGCGCGGCTTGAAGAACTCGACAACTTCACCCAGTACGGCACGCCGGTCTGCGTGGGCGACGACAACCCCCCGGGCTGGCTGCGCTATGCCGACCTGCTGCAGAGCGTGCCCCTCGAGGCATCGGTCGCGCAGGACTACGGCGACACCTGCGCGATTCTCTGGACGTCCGGGACCACCGGCAAGTCCAAGGGCGTAATGCAGAACTACAACGGCTGGATCCGCGCCATCGATCAGGGCGCGAGCCCCATGTTTGACTCCAGCGCGGGTGACATCATCTATTGCGCCTTGCCGCTGTTCAATACCGGCGCCTGGATTACCTCAGTTTACCGATCCTTGCTCGAAGGCATTCCCTGTGTGATCGAGGCGCGCTTCTCGGTGACCGAGTTCTGGGAGCGGATCGCGAAGTTCCAGGCGACCCAGACATTCCTCATAGGCGCGATGAGTGTCTTTCTCTGGAACCAGTCAGAGCGCGATGACGACGCGGCGACCACGCTCAGCAAGGCAATGATCGTGCCGTTCCCGCCCGACCTTCGTGCACCCTTCGAGGAGCGCTTTGGCCTCAAGATTCTGACCGCCGGATTAGGCATGAGCGAGTGCCAGCTGATTGCCAATCAGCTGGCTGCCAGCGTTGAGCTGCCGCCGCACTCCCTGGGCTATCCGCCGGCGGATCTGGATCTCAGGCTGTGCGATGACGATGGTCGTGAGGTGGCTGACGGTGAAGCAGGGGAAATGTGTATCAAGCCGCTGGCGCCCCACGTGCTGTTCAACGGCTATTTCGAAAATCCGGATGCCACCGCCGGGGCTTTTCGCGGCGAGTATTTCCTGACCGGCGACATGGCCCGTCGGGACCCGGACAGCGGAGCCCTGTACTTTGTTGATCGCAAGAAAGACGTGGTGCGCTTCGCCGGTCGCAATATTTCCAGTCTGGAGGTCGAGAGCGTGGTGCGACGCCACCCGCTGGTACAGGATGTCGCAGCCTTTGGTATTCCCGCTGCCGAAATCGACAGTGAGGATGAACTCAAGCTCGACGTGGTGCTCAAACCTGGCGAAGAGGTGAAGCCCGAGCACCTCTGCAGTTTCATTGCCGAGAACGCTCCTCACTATTTTGTACCCCGTTACCTGGAGTACGTCGGCAAGTTGCCTTACACACCGACCAACAAGGTGCAGAAGTTCAAACTGCGCGAGCGCGGAGTGACGCCGGCCACCTGGGACCGCGTGGCGGCCGGCTACAAGGTGAAGCACTAGCCGCGTGAAAGCTTTGATCGCTATCCTGGTAGCGGTGCTGGTGGCCGCAGGTATGGCTGCGGCAGGGGGCAGCTCAGGCGTCCGCGTGGGCGAATTTCCCGCCTTCGCTCTTTGTGGCCTGTTGGCTTTCGTCATTCAATGGCTGGCGTTTATACCTGCCTACCTTTTGCAAAGTGAACGCTTCTACGACCTTGTCGGCAGTCTCACCTACATCCTGTTGGCGTTGTTGGCGCTGCTGATGGCGAGACCAGAGGATCTGTCGCGCATGCTTATTGGCGGTCTGGTTATTCTATGGGCGTGTCGGCTCGGCAGTTTTCTGTTCCTGCGCATTCGCCGGGCGGGGGAGGACAGCCGCTTCCGGCACATCAAACCGCACGCTCTTCGCTTCCTGCTGGCGTGGACGTTGCAGGGCCTTTGGGTCTACATGACCTTCGCCGCGGGCCTGGCCGCTATCCTGTCTGAGGGGTCGGCGTCCGTGAATGTGCTCACAGCAGTGGGCCTGGTGGCCTGGCTGCTGGGTTTTGCTATGGAGGTGGTGGCCGATCATCAGAAGAGCCGCTTTCGCGCCGATCCCGCCAACCGGGAAAAGTTCATCAACCATGGCCTGTGGCGTTACTCCCGCCACCCCAACTACTTTGGTGAAATTCTGCTGTGGACGGGTATTGCGATAATGGCTTTCCCGCTGTTGGCGGGTTGGCAACACCTGACTTTGATTTCACCGCTCTTTGTCTACCTGTTACTGACCCGCGTCAGTGGCGTGAATATGCTGGAGGCCAGCGGCAGTAAGCGCTGGGGTGAGGATCCGGACTACCGGGCTTACTGCGAGCGCACGCCGGCGCTGTTTCCGAAGCCCTGGCTGTGAGGCCCGGGCTGGCCTGATCGGGAGGGTCAACCGGGCTACGGTGCTGCGTGAATGGCCTTCCACAGCAAACCCGGGAACCAGCGCCGCCAGCGGGTGAGGAACGCCGCCTGGCCAGGCCGCACTACCCACTGGCCTTTCTCGATTGCTGTTTCTACCGCATTGATGATGAACTCAGGCGTCGCCATTTTGCCGTCGTCGCGCGCTTTCAGGAGACTGGTTGGGCCGTGTTCAGCCGCCTGGTCGATCAGCGGTGTGTTGACCATGGGCGGGCACACCAGCAGGAAGCGCAGCGGGCTGTCGCGATTCTCCTGATAGAGGATTTCCGCATAGCTGTTGGTGGCCGCCTTGGTGGCGCAATAGGCGCCGAGGGTGAGGGCGGGAATGTCGCCGGCCATGGAGCCGAACATGATGATGTCGCCACGCTTGCGCTCCATCATGCCGGGCATAATGGTCTGCACCATGTTCACGGTGCCGCCGTAGTTGATGGCCATCATGGAATTGATGTCGTTGGCATTGGATTCAGCCAGCGGGCGCGCCGGCATGATGGCGGCGCAGTGGGTCAGGCGGTCAATGGGGCCCAGCTCTGACTCGATTTTGGCCACCAGAGCCTGCACTGCGTCGAGGCTGCTTACATCGCAGCGATAGGCGGTAATGCCCGCCTGCTGCGAGCAGGTCTCTTCCATGCCTGCTTCGTTCATATCGACAACGGCCACTTTTGCGCCGTTGCGCGCGAGTTGCAGCGCAGCCTCGCGGCCCATGCCGCTGCCACCGCCGGTCACGACGGCCACTTTCCCGTGAAATGCCATGCTCTCGTCCTTATCGTGTTATCAGCAGGTCCGGCGCCCTGAAGTGCCGAAACCGAACCAGACTACCGCTGAACTCCTCAAATCAGCAACGACCGGCCTCAGAAACTGCCGATTGGATCAGAATTCATCGCAACACACGCTAATTGAGTAAACTGTCGTCGGTATTTGCATCCGCGGGGGATGTCCTTGTGGTAAATAACGAACCCTGGCTGGAAAACAAGAGCTGGCGAGATAATCACATACTGTCCGGTGCGCGCTACGGGCATTGGGTACTGCTGGCATTTGCCCTGATCTGGAACGGGCTTACCCTGCCGCTGTTCCTGAAGGCCGATGAGTTCTGGGGGCGAATGGAGGATGAGCCGGTAATACTGGTGGCATTGCTGTTCCCACTGGTGGGCGTTGGGTTGATGGTATCAGTGGTCTGGGCATTCATGGCCTGGCGCAAGTTCGGTCCGGCGCCGCTGGTGCTGGACCCCTTTCCTGGCAGCATTGGGGGCCACGTCGGTGGCTGGGTGGATACTCGCATCGCGTTTTCCACCCAGCAGCGCTTCGATGTGAAGCTGGCCTGTATGAGGAGTTCTGTCAGTGGCTCCGGCAAGGACCGCAAGCGGAGCGAGTCCGTACACTGGCAAACCGACGGCGTCTGCCACGCCGAGCGCTCCGGCACCGGCACCCAGCTATTCTTTCGCTTCAATGTTCCCGACGATCAACCCGCCACGGACATGGATCGCAGCGGTACCTACTACCTGTGGCGGCTGAGCATTGCCTGTGAGCTGGACGGCCCGGACTTTTCTCGCAGCTACGAGATTCCGGTATTCGCCACCAGCCAGCGCTCCAGCCTCGAACAGGGCACCGAGACTCACGCCGCGACCGAAGACCTCGCCATGGAGGGGCTGGAATCCATCGCCGAGATTAGCCCCGTACCGGGCGGCATCGAGGCCTACTTCCCGCCGCTGCAGCGCCCGGGCCAGGGCATAGCGGCAATACTGTTTGGCTCGCTGTTCGCCGGCAGCGGCATCGGTGTGGGCTATGCAAAGGATGCCGGCATTGTTATTCCCGTGGTGTTCTTTATTGTCGGCACCCTGATCCTCGGCTACGGCGTCTGGTACCTGGCCAGGTCACTGTTGGTGGGGGTCACCGAAGAGGGGGTGCGCTGTAGACGCTTCCTGTTCGGCTACCCGATGCAGACCCGGCGGCTGGCGCGCGCAGACTTCTCGCGTTTCGAGATCAACAGAACCTCCAGTAGCAGGAGCGGGAACAAAACGACGGTGTATTACCAGCTAGACGCCATCGGCCGGGATGCCGGCCGCTTGCCGATGGGTGAGCGCCTGACCAGCCGCGCCGAGGCAGAGCTGTTGAAGTCGACGTTGGAGGCCTATCTGGGCCTCTAGCAGACGGCCCGAAATGACCTTATTGCAGGCTTGCACCGCGGCTCCCCGTCGCCGAGAATTTGCGGTTTTATGGATACACGAGGAGTTACGATGCCCAACATCATCTACGTCGAAGCCGACGGCACCCGCCACGAGGTGGAGCTGGAAGAACAGATGAACCTGATGGAAGGTGCCACCATGAACCTGGTGCCCGGTGTCGAGGGTATGTGCGGCGGGATCGCTTCCTGTGCGACCTGTCACTGCTATATCGACGATCCGTTCCTGTCGAAGTTGCCCGCACAGGGACCCCAGGAACTGGAGATGTTGAAGACGGCGAAAGGTCGGAAGGATAACTCCCGGCTTGGTTGCCAGGTGCTGGTCACCTGGGAGATGGAAGGAATGGAGGTGCATCTTCCGGAAGAGCAGGGGCAGGAACCCGCAGCCTGACGAGCGCAGGCTGAGCAGCAGTGCCACCTTTCCTCCTTCTGGCAACGCCCCGGTGCCGGTAAATTTCTGGGCTGGTGGCAGAATCATTCGCAAGTGTCTGTCACATCACACTACCGTAACTCACTGAATCTTTTCCCCGCTGCCCTCCACTTCTAGCTGGGCTGGAGTCAGTCAGGTTCAGGGAAACCTGTGTCTGAATAGTCATGGTCTCGACGAGTGTCTGTCATCGCCGTTCTACGGTCAGGGCGCTGAAGTGTCTGGCAATGGGTCGATTGCCGATTCTCCGGGCTGTCACGCCGCTGATACCTGGCTGTCATCTTTCTCTCATGAAATCGTTACACGGGCGTCAACGGCCTGTCGCATTACCTCTATAAGTTCGCGTGTGGAGTTAGGAGAGTTGGGCGCAAGGCCCAACCGAATTTCGGGACGCCCGCCACCCAGGGGCGGACTTACATGCAACGAGGCTCGTGTAATGAACAAAGCTGTAGATAAGGACGTTATCGACGCACTGATCGACGATGACGCCGAAAACCAGGGGTCGAACCCCACAGATAACCGTCCGTTTTACGACATCCTGCGCGCTGAAATGGAGCGTCGGGCCGTACTGAAAGGCAGTCTGGCATCGGCGGCTACAGGTTTCTTCGCAGCCAGTGGTATTGCTACCACGGCACAGGCGCAGACCAGCAGCCTGATGAATTTTACCCCGGTGTCCCTGGCGGACGCCGCGGCCGGCGACGGCAAGCAACCGCTGGTGTCTCCGGACTACAACATGCAAACGCTGATTCCCTGGGGCGACCCCATCGAGCCCAGCGGCCCGGCCTACAGGGAACAGGCGAACACTGCGCGCGAGCAAGCCAACCAGGTGGGTATCGGCCACGACGGCATGTGGTTCTTCCCGCTGGCGGAAGACCTGGTCGCCGACCCCGAGGTGCCGCCTATCAATGATTTCCTGCGCCGCTGGTTCAAGGTCAACACCCGCGGCCTGCTGTGCATCAACCACGAGTTTGGCAACAACTTCCAGGTGCTCGGCAAGGCAGCGCCGGAATCACTGGAGGAAGTGCGCATATCCCAGCACGCACACGGCGTGTCTGTCATCCAGATCGCACTCAAGGACGGTGTTTGGCAAACTGAGGACAGCCAGTTCGCCCGCCGCATACACGTCAACACTCCGGTCGAGTTTTCCGGCCCGGCGGCCGGTCACCCGCTGCTGCAGACCCCGGCCGGAAACATCCCGCTAGGTACTGTCAACAACTGCGGCAATGGCACCACGCCTTGGGGTACCTACCTGACCTGTGAGGAAAACTTCAACGCCTACTTCGGTGCCAACAACGAAGAGAGCACCTGGGTGGCGACACCGCTGCAGGAACGCTTCGGCTTTGCGGAAGGCGGTACGTTCGGCAACTATCAGTGGTGGAGGTGGGACAAGCGCTTCGATCTGTCTGACCCGGATTACACCAACGAAGAGAATCGCTTTGGCTGGATGGTCGAAATCGACCCCCAGGATGCCAACAATGCGCCTATCAAGCGTACCGCCATGGGCCGCTTCAAGCATGAAGGCGCGGCATGGACAGTGGGTGATGATGGCCGCATCGCGTTCTACATGGGCGACGATGAGCGCTTTGACTACCTCTACAAGTACGTGTCTGCCGAGCCCTACCAGGAAATGCTGGCGGCCGGCGTGAGCCCGCTGGATGAAGGCACCCTGTACGTCGCGCAGTTCAGTGAAGGCGGTGTGGGTACCTGGATTGAGCTGAGCCTCAACAACCCGACACTGGCTTCCCTTTACAGCGACATGGGTGAACTGCTGGTCAACACTCGCCTGGCGTCTGACGCCGTGGGCGCTACCCCGATGGATCGTCCCGAATGGACGGCGACCACGTCGGCGACTAATGGTACCTGCTACGTCACTCTCACCAACAATAGCCGGCGCGAGGAAGCCAATGCAGCAAACCCTCTGGTGCCGAATGCCGATGGCCACATCATCCGCTTTACGGACGACACGCCTTCCGGTACTGACTTCGGTTGGGAAATTTTCCTGATCGCCGAGGACACCCACGGTACGGAAGAGTCCTTCTCTGACCCGGACGGCCTGTACGTGGACTTCGAAGGTCGCGTCTTCATCGAAACGGATGGTGGCCAGAAGGACGGCCTGCAGGACCAGCTGTTGATTGCCGACCCCAACACCAAGGAAATTCGCCGCCTGTTCATGGGTGTTAACGGCGACGAAATCACCGGTGTTGCCTTCACTCCGAACCGCCGTACGCTGTTTATCAACTGCCAGCATCCCGGCAACGGTGATCCCACTGCTACCAACTTCCCTGCGGCCACCGACGGTGTGACGGTTCCCCGTGATTGCACTATCGTCCTGACCCGCAGGGATGGCGGTGTAGTCGGGTCGTAATCTAAATCCGGTAAATCCGGGGACAGTTTACTTAATGGCAACTCCACCTTCTGCCAGCACGACACTGGAGAGCCATTAAGTAAACTGTCCCCGGTGCGCTAAACGCCGAAGTGGTCCCACTTCGGCGTTTTCATTTCTTCCACAAAGCGCGAGTAGTTCCAGGGCCAGCTGGCGGGTACGCCCTCCGCGTCCAGGTACCAGCTCTGGCAGCCACCGGTGTACCAGATGGTCTGCTTCGCCGCCTCGACGCGCTCCGCGTCAAATTCTTCCATGGCCTTGCGGCTGGCGCACAGCGCTGCGTCGCTATCGCGAACCCGCTCCATGAGCTGGGCGATATAGCCCCACTGGTGCTCGGCAATGTCGATCAGCGAATAGTTGCCCACCGGGCCATTGGGTCCGTTGAGCATAAAGAAATTGGGGAAGTCCGGCATGGACACGGCCAGGTAGGCCACCGGCCGTCGTCCCCACAGATCCTCGAGGTTGCGCCCGCCGGCGCCGATGATTTCCATGGGCCGCATGAACTGATCCGCCCTGAAGCCGGTGGCCAGTGCGATCAAGTCCAGTTCGTGCAGCTCTCCGTCGACGGTGCGAATGCCGGCGGGCTCGATGCAGTCTATGTCAGCACGTACCAATCGGGCCTGGGGGTGCTGGATTTTCTGATAGTAATCCGGCGAGAAGATTAGCCGCTTGCACATGGGTTCGTGGTCTGGTCGCAGCGCCTCTTTCAGTGTTTCATCTTCAATGCTTTCAAGGTTGTCGAAGCAGGCCTGGCGAAAAAACTGGGCACCCGGTGAGTCGGGCTGGGTTATGCCCAGGGTGTAGTTCTCGACATTCTGGTGGTAGGTCACCACATCCATGTAGCGCTCCAGCTCAGCGGGGTCGGCCCGAAAGGCGGCGCGCTGTTCCTCGCTGTAGTAGCCGTTCTGCGTCGGCATGATCCATTGGCTGGTGCGCACAAAGTGGCTGACCTGATCGGACACCCCCGCCAGCGCGGAAATAATCTGCACACCGGTGGAGCCCATGCCAATCACGCCGACGCGGCCGTCCAGCGGCACCGAGTGGTCCCAGCGGGCGGTGTGAAACAGCGCTCCGGCAAAGCTCTCCATACCCGGAATCGCCGGAATGCTCGGATGGTGCAGCACGCCGGTGGCGGCAATCACCACAGTGGCGCGATCGGTTTCTCCGCTGGCCAGGGTCAGTGACCAGCCGCCGTCTTCCCAGACGGCGCGAGTGATCGGTGTGTTGAAACGGATGTGTGGCCGCACCCCGTACTTGTCACAGGTGCGCTCGAAGTAGGCCTGGATCTCCGGCCCCGGCGGCAAGTGCCGGGTCCAGTCGGGATTGCGCTCAAAGCTGTAGGTGTAATGGTGTGAGGGCACATCACAGGTCAGCCCAGGGTAGGTGTTCTCGCGCCAGGTGCCGCCGATGCGGTCGGCTTTTTCGTAGATGGTGAAATCCACGCCCTCGGACTTGAGCTTGATGCCGGCCAGCAGGCCGGCCATACCGGCGCCGATGACCACGACTCGGAAGTCACTCATGGGTCAGGTACCGCCGCCGGGTAATTCCAGGGTCACGGTGCCGCTCATATGGTTGCCCCAGGCATTGTTGTCGCCTTTCACCTGCACCTCCACGGTGTTGTTGTCCGAGTGTATCGCACTCACCTCGCCAACGATGGTCATCACCATGCCCGGCAGGTTCGGTGCCCCGAGCTTGATGGACAAGGCCTTGACCACAGCTTCAGGGCCGCTCCAGTCGGTGACAAAACGGGTCATCAGGCCCTGGCTGGTAAGAATGTTCATGAACACGTCCGGCAGTCCGGTGGACTGGGCCACCGCCTTGTCGTGGTGCACTTTCTCGAAATCGCGGGTGGCGAGGGCGGCGCCGACAATTAGCCCGGTGCTGACAGGAACCTGCAGGGGCGGCAGCGTATCGCCCACGGCGATATCGGCGCAGCCCAGGGTGTCTTTGCGCGGGGCGGGCGCCGGCAACAGTTCACCCGGGTCCGGCGGGTCGAAAGCCATGGCAGCTGCGGCGCTGCCCTCCGGCGGCATGAACTTCAGCACCCGAAAGCGTTGGGTGCCGATCACGTCACCACGCTGGTCGGTAAAGGTGGCGAGGGTTTCAAAGAAATAGCCCTCGCCGCGGCCGGTGGCTTTGCGCTCGGAGATACTGTCGATCACCATGCCCATGTGGACGGTGTCGCCGGGGCAAACCTCCTTCATGTACTCCTGGACGACGTTGGTGCCCAGGGTGCCGATATAGCCATGGGTATTGAACAGCTCCACGAGGTCGCTCTGGGGGTCCGAAGGGCGCCCCTCGGTGGCCACCTTGATGCCCTCCTGGTTCCAGACATACATCATGGCCGGCGGAGCGATCACCTGGCCGCGGCGGCTGCTCGCGGCCCAGTCTGTGTCTTGGTAGGCCGGGTTGGCATCACCCATGGCTTCAGCCCAGTGACGGATCATGGCAGCGTTCACAGCGTCCTTTGCCGGCTGGCGAGGGCAGACCTCGCGCCCGACGTAGGCATACACCTGGGCTTCAAACTCTTCCTGGGGTAGCGCGCTCATGGTCTCTCCTGCACCGGGTTCATGCGCTAATTAACGGCGCTTTAGCGCGATGGGGCAAGGCGCAGGCGGGGGCGGAGGGCGTTGGTTCACATAGTTGACTGAGTCGGACCGGTGCCCGTAGCCGCTTTTGCAGGCCGATTGCTACACTGATGAAAAAGAGGAGATCACGTGGGCGAACTGCATTTTCACCCCGAAGCTCTGATCGAGGCGGCTATGGAAGCCACCGGGCTCAGCGATTTTGGCGACTTGCCGGTGCGACCGGGCCTGGAAGCCCTGTGCGAAACCTACGAGCGCAATCTGGTGGATCCTGCCGGGCGCCAGCGCTGCCATGAACGCCTGATCAACCTGCTGAGCGTCCGGCTGCGCTGTGAGCGCGCCTTTCGGGATATCCCGGCGGTATCCGAGCAGGCGGTTACGGCACCGGTGTTTGTTACCGGGCTGCCGCGTTCGGGCACCTCGGCGCTTATCAATCTGCTGAGCCAGGCGCCGGAGAACCGCGGCCTGTTGCAGTGGGAAGTGCAGTTTCCCGACCCCTGGCCCGACACCCAGCCTGGCCAGGCCGACCCGCGCTACAGCTATCTGGTAAAAGCCCTGGAGGACGGCCAGGACCCGGAGTTCCGCAAGATTCACTACGTGGATGCCGATACGCCGGAAGAGTGCTGCATGATTCACAGCTACGCTTTCAGCGGCGTACAGTTGGGCTTTGAGATCATGCTCGAGCCCTATCGCAGCTGGTTTCTGGCGCAGGATCTCAAGCCGCTGTACGCCTACCAGAAGCGCCTGCTGCAGTTGCTGAACTGGCGCAACCCCGGGCATCGCTGGGTGCTGAAGGCGCCGGCCCATATGTGGGCCATCGATACCATTTTTGAGGTGTTTCCCGACGCACAGTTTGTCTGGTGTCATCGCCAGCCGTTGCCGGTGGTGGCCTCCATCAACAGCATGAACCGCGAGGTCATGAGAATGTACGCCGGTGATACCAGCCATTTGCAGCAGGTTGAGATCGGTCGCGCGGTGATGGAATGGTACGCGCTGTCCCTGGAGCGGGGGCTGGACGCCCGCAGCCGCCATCCGGCGGAGCGCTTTGTTGACTGTTCCCAGGCGGAAATCGCCGGCTCGCCCATGGCCGTGGTGGAGCGCATTTATGACGCCTTTGGTTTTGAATTGGGTACCGATGCCCGCGACGCCATACAGGGTTACGTGGATGCCAATCCCAAGGGCAAACACGGCAAGCATGTCTACGACCTGGCGAGCTTTGGGCTCACTGAATCGGACGTGAAAGACCGCTTTGAATTCTACCTGGGCGATTCGCGCTGGCCCATCAGCGACTAGCCTTCCTGGGCGGCCATCCAGCCACACATCAGTTGCATGGAGCGCTGCTGCCCGGCAGTGGGTCCATCTGAGCAGGCGAAGCCATGCTCTTCGGTAATGAACAGTTCATGCACGCAATTGACGCCGTGGTCTGACAGTTTCTGAGCATACTCCGCGCCCTCGTCCCTGAGGGGGTCCAGGCCCGCGGTAATGACCAGGGCCGGCGGCAGGTCTGCGGGCAGCGGGTGTAGCAGCGGTGTGGCACGGGGATCGATGTCGCCGTCCGCCGTCTCCCGCGCCTCGCCCAGGTAGTTGCGCCAGAACCAGCGCATAAGCTCGTAGGTGAGTACATGCCCGCGGGCATTCTCCATCATGGAGGCTGTCGGCGGCGTGCAGTGCCGCACGGCGGGGTAGATCAGCAACTGGCCGCGGATGGCGCCCGCTCGCTCTGTTGCGAGGGCGTTGCTGACCACCGCCGCGAGGTTGCCACCGGCGCTGTCTCCGGCCACGAACAGCGCATCGCTGCCGGGGAAGCTGGCGCGGTGTTCCAGTATCCAGCGTGTGGCGGCGATGCAGTCTTCCGCGGCGGCCGGAAAGCGATGCTCCGGGCCCAGTCGGTAATCGATGGCCACCACGGTAGCCTCGGCATCCAGCGCCAGGCGCCGGCAGAAGGGGTCGTGGGTTTCCAGGTCGCCAATGGTCCAGCCGCCGCCGTGGTAGTAGATCACGAGGCGCTCTGTGCCGGCTCTGTATTCCCGCGCCGGGATGCGGTCGGCAACTGTCAGGTCGCGAACATCAACCGCGGACAGGTCGACGTCTTTCCAGGCCCTGCGGTTCAGGACGCGATAAAACCAGCGCAAGATGCGGACTTTCAGCCTGTTGAACATGGCGACACCGGTTTGATAGTCAGTGATGTGACGGGATTGATACACATCCTTGCAGTCACGGGCAGGTCAGTGGCTACCAGGCAGGCTCAGTGCGAACAGGTGCACGGCTAGCCGGTGAACGGAAACACGATGGGAATCAGATACAGCACCGTGATGCTGTAGACGATCGATACCGGCAGCCCGGCTCTTACGTAGTCCCGGAACTCATACCCCGCGAGGTTTTGCACCATCAGGTTGGTGGTGTAGCCGTAGGGCGTAAGAAAACTGGCGCTGGCGCCGAAAGCGACCGCCATCACAAAGGGCATCACGTCCAGGCCATAGCTCTGGGCCAGACCGAAGGCCAGCGGGAACGACAGGGCAGCCGCGGCATTGTTGGTCATGATTTCGGTCAGGGCCAGGGTCATCAGGAATATGCCGATCATCGCGCCGTAGGGCCCGATGTCGGCAAGATAGGTATGGAAGCCATCGGTCAGCAGGTTCACCAGCCCGGAGTCGTTGAGCACCTGCGCCCAGATCAGCGCCGAGGCAATCACCAGCCACAGGGAAAAGGGAAAGCGCCGCTTGAGTTCATCGGCACTGACTGTACCCATCAGCAGCATGCCCACCAGCAGCAACAACAGGCCCTTGAGCAAGGGCAGGATGTTCAGGGACGCCATGGCAATCACTGCGAACAGGCCGCCACTGATGAACAGGTTCTCGCGCTGGCTGATGCTGCCGGCGTTGATGTCGTCTTGCACCACGAAGAAGTTCTTGCTCACGTTGCGACGCTCGGAGAAGTCCGGCCCGGTGGCCAGCATCAGGCGATCGCCGGCCTGCAGGACAATTTCGCCGAGCTTGCCAGACAGGCGTTTACCGCCGCGGTGCATGCCCACCACAGCCGCGTCGAACAGGGAGCGGAACCCGGCGTCCTTGAGGCTCCGGCCCTCAACGTTGGCGTTGGGCATGACAATGACTTCGGTGAGGTTCTGTTGTAGCAGGCCTTCCTCTACCGCGAACATGTTGAGTCCCTTGAATTCATCCAGTACCTGCAGTTGGTGGATGTCACCGGAGAAAATCAGCTTGTCGCCGGGCTCGATCACTTCCGAGGGGCTCACCGGGCTGATCAGGTTCTCGGCGCGCACGATCTCCACGAGGAACAGGGTTTGCAGGTCGCGCAGGCGATTGTCGATTACGGACTTGCCCACCAGCGGTGAATCGGCGGCTACCTCCGTCTCGATCAGGTACTCCGCCACCGTCACTTCTTCGGCGGCGTAGGCGGGCAGGGCCTTCTTGCTGGTCACCACGATAATCACCAGGCCCAGAAAGGCGGCGCTGGCACCAACGATGAAGAAGTCAAAAAACGCCAGGCCCTGGCCGGTGGCGTCTTCGAGGAAGCTCGACACGATAAGGTTGGTGGAGGTACCTATCAGCGTCATGGTGCCGCCGAGAATGGCCATATAGGACAGCGGGATCAGCAGTTTCGACGCCGGATGGTGGCCGTTGTTGCGCACGGTGGCGGCCAATGTCGCCACCACGGCGGTATTGTTGATAATCGCCGAGGACAGGGCGGTCACAACCCCGAGCCGTAGCAGGCTCTTTTTGTAACCCGCATCGATCAGCTTGCCGGACATGTCCTTGAGCCAGGTGATCTTTTCCACCCCGACCGATACCAGCAGCAGGAGTATCAGTGTGATCAGGCCGGGGTTGGCGGCGCGACGCAAGACCTCTTCGGTGCTGACCAGGCCCATCAGGTAACAGGCCAGCATGGTGAGAGAGAACACCCAGGCAGCGGCGATGCGAGTGAAGACCAGGCCATAAATCAGCACCAGGAACAGGCTCGCTGTCAGGAGTTGCTCAAACATGGGGCGCCATATTCCCCGACTGTGCCGGGAAACTCAAGAAAGAACCGAGGTCACCGCAAGGGCGACGCCAAAGGCGGTGTGGCCGATGTCCTCATCTTCGCACTATTCACTGCAGCGGCAAACCATCGAGCATACCCGCTTGTCGCGCGCGAGGCGCCGCGAGGACGGTCTCTGCCTGGGGGCGGCTGGATGCCGGTCCGCACCGCGTGATGCGCCTGCCAACCGCCAGTACTCTCACGGATTCAATGCGCAAAGCGCACAGAAGCGTGTTATATCGTTTAGAATGCCTGTCTGATTTCTAGCCGGATCTTGCACGCTCAGCGAAATCTTCCTCCTGCGGCCATAGCCATCGCTATGACTCTGATCGGATAATCCTGTTGAGCGCACATTCTCTCGCCGAGAATTCCAAATATCGGTGACA
Source organism: Cellvibrionales bacterium (assembly GCA_043513815.1). Taxonomy (GTDB): domain Bacteria; phylum Pseudomonadota; class Gammaproteobacteria; order Pseudomonadales; family Halieaceae; genus JANQIO01. Next base: position 1,332,729 of record CP121313.1, read on the forward strand.
GTCGGCGGCTGGAATAACGGCCCGCCAAAATGGAGAAGTACAATGGCCCAGGCGCCCATGACTCCTTCGGAGTACCGTTTCGTCAAAGCCTTCATCCGGGTTTTTGCGAAGCTTAATGTATTGGTGTACCGCGCCAGCGGTGGCCGTTTGTGGAAAAATGCCTTCGGTCGCCCGATCGTCCTGGTCAAGATGACCGGCGCGAAAAGCGGCAAGCAGCGCTGGACGCCGGTGATGCACGTTCCCTGGAAGGACGGCATCATCATCGTCGCTTCACTGGGCGGGGCGCCAAAGCACCCGGCCTGGTATTACAACCTGGTGGCGCACCCCGAGGTGGAGGTGCTGGTCAACGGCGAGACCAGAAAGCTGACGGCCCGACAGGTCTACGGCGAAGAGAAGGCCAGTGTCTGGCCCACCTGTGTCGAACACTACCCGGACTACGCCGACTACCAGGCCCGAACCGATCGCGAAATCCCCGTTTTTATCTGCGAATAGCGAGACCCCCCAATGAGTTTTCATCCTCCCCGTCGCACGCTGATGGGCCCCGGCCCTTCGGACGTCAATCCACGTATTTCCACCGCCATGGCGCGGCCAACCATCGGCCACCTGGATCCGGTTTTCATCGAGCTGATGGAAGAGTTGAAGGCGCTGCTGCAGTACGCCTTCCAGACCAGCAATGCGCTGACGCTGCCGGTGTCTGCCCCCGGCTCGGCGGGCATGGAGACCTGTTTCGTCAACCTCATGGAGCCCGGTGACAAGGCCATTATTTGCCAGAACGGCGTGTTCGGCGGTCGCATGAAGGAAAACGTCACCCGTCTGGGCGGCGAAGCCGTCATGGTGGAGGATGACTGGGGTACCGCCATCGACCTGGACAAGGTGCGCGCGGCGATTGCCGCCCACCCCGATGCCAGAGTGCTGGCCTTTGTTCACGCTGAAACCTCCACCGGCGTGCGCAGTGACGCCGAAGCCCTGTGCAAAATGGCCAGCGAGGCCGGCATGCTCTCCATCATGGATACCGTGACCGGTCTGGGCGGCATCGAGGTTGCAGTGGACGCCTGGGGTGCCGACGCCGTCTATTCCGGCAGCCAGAAATGCCTGTCGTGCACGCCGGGCCTGTCGCCGCTGACGATTTCTGATCGCGCCGCAGAGATAATTCGCAATCGCACGCACCCGGTGCAGAGCTGGTTCCTGGATCTGAACCTGGTGATGGGCTATTGGGGTGATGGCGGCGCCGATGGCCGCTCCGGAAAACGCGCCTACCACCACACCGCGCCCATCAATGCCCTGTACGGCCTGCACGAGGCCCTCACCATTTTGAAGGAGGAGGGACTGGAAGCCTCCTTCGCGCGTCATCGCCTCAACCACGAAGCACTGAAAGCCGGCCTCGAAGCCGTCGGCCTGTCACTCGTGGTAAAGGAAGAGGACCGCTTGCCACAGCTCAACCTCGTGAGCGTACCCGAGGGCGTGGACGAAGCCGCAGTGCGCAGCACGCTTCTGCATGACTACAACCTGGAAATTGGTGCTGGCCTCGGCGGACTCGCCGGCAAGGTGTGGCGCATCGGCCTGATGGGCTACGCCAGCAACCCCACCAACGTCCGCCTGTGCCTGAGTGCCCTGCAACACGCCCTGGTAGCCCAGGGCCTCGACATAAACGGCGCCGTAAGCGCCGCCGACGCCGTCTACACCGCCGCCGGCATCTAAACGGAGGGATCAGTTTTTTGCTGATCCCTCCCCAGTCACGCCTGCGACGCGAACAGTAGCGGGTCGCCCCTGCGATTGAGCCGCCGGCCAGGCAACTATCGGCCCGTCCCCGCAATTATCCCGGCTCCAGCTTCCTCTCCAAAAGCCAATCCCCAAAAACCTTCTGCCACCCAGTGCGTGCCCGACCTACGCAGCGATTTCAAAGAAGACAGTTTTTGCACTGTCCTGTCCATGCGCGGAGAAGGGGGTCGCGGCCCCTCTTTGCTGTGGCAGGAATGTCTTTCGTGGCTTGTTCGGGCAGGAGTATTGCTCAGGCGGCGACCACTCAGAAAAGCGGCTGGCCTTTACAGACCTCAGCGGTGATGAGGCATGCCAAGCCCATGCGTCGCCACCAGCCCCCGCAGGACTTCAACCACGCCACCACCAAAGGTATTGATCAACGCCCGACGGTGTTCGTGCTCAAGGTCACCGTGCAGGATAGTGCCCTCGCTCTCCGACGCAATCAGACTGTGGGGGCCCACCACTTCCATCATCAGCTTGCAGACCTCCAGCATCACTTCCGTGCTGTAGACCTTCATGGCCGACGGGAACACCGCATCCACCGGGTTGTTCTCCAGTCGCCAGGCCATGCGCGCGTTCATCATGCGCATGGCCTCCAGATAGGCATAAACCTCCGCCAGGTTACGCTGGGCCATGGGGTCATCGATGACCCGCTTGCCGCCGGCACGTTCCTCGCGGGCCCATTCCAGTACACCCTTGAACAGCTTCCAGCCATTGATGCCAAACGCGGCCAGGCCCACCCGCTCGTGGTTGAGCTGTGAGGTGATCAGGCGCCAGCCCTGATTTTCCTCACCGATGATCATGTCCAGCGGCACCTTGATGTCCGTGTAATAGGATACGTTGGTGCGCACCCCGCCCACCGTATGAATAGGCCCGTAGGAGAACCCCGGGTCGCTGGTATCGACCATGAGGATGGAAATGCCCTTGTGCTTGGGTGCCTCGGTGTCGGTGCGTGCTGCCAGGAACACATAGTCGGCGGCTTCCGCGGCGCTGGTGTAGACCTTGCTGCCGTTCACCAGGTAGTGGTCGTCCTGCCTGACTGCAGCGGTTTTCAGAGAGGCCAGGTCGGTACCTGCAGCCGGCTCCGTATAGCCGATGGCGAAATGAGACTCGCCGGCAGCGATGCCCGGCAGGAAGCGCTGCTTCTGCTCCTCGGTGCCGTGGTCCATCAATGCCGGGCCGACAGTGTTCAGGGTAACGAAAGGGGTAGGGGCGCCGGCCAACAGCGCCTCCTCATAACGGATCAGCTGTTCACTCTCGGACAGCCCGCGGCCGCCGTATTCCTTGGGCCAGCCCAGGGCCAGCATGCCGTCCTTGCCCTGCTGGCGCACCAGACACTTGTATACTTCGCCGCCTTCTGCGCTGCGCAGCTCTTCCCGGTACTCCGGTTTCACCAGGTCAGTGAAGTACTCACGTAGCTCTTTGCGCAGGGCTTTCTGGCTGTCGGTGTAGTCGATGAACATGGGTGTGCCTCCTCAGTGCTGATCATATTATTGATTTTGAATTCAAATTCAACTAATTTGATGCCCCATGACGTCAGCAGCAACAGCAGCCAGCAACAAGCTCGCCCGCAGCGCCAAGGGCGAGCGCGCCCGGGCGCGGCTCAAGGCCGCGGCGCTCACGGTGCTGGAGCGCGACGGCTACCACCGCATGCGCATTGCCGATGTGACCCGCGAAGCGGGGGTGGCGCAGGGGCTGTTCTACCACTATTTCAGCGACCTCAAATCGCTGACCATTGAAGTATTGGAAGACTTTATCAATCCGGCTCGCGAGGTGGACGACATTGAACGAGGCGTGGAGCGAGGCGACTGGTACGGCCGCATCTACGCCCACAACCTTCTGGTGGTGACCAGCTATGCACGCAGGCCCGGAGTGATGCGCTGCCTGTTGCAGATGGCAGACGACGAGCCCGCGTTCTCAGCCTTGTTGCGCGATTCCTACCGCGAACAGCTCATGTGGCTGGTAAAACTGCTGCCCAAGATGTTCCCCGGCGTGCGCTTCAAGCGCCACCAGGCGTTGTTTACCGTTTACGCCCTGGCTGGCATTGGCGAGGGTTTGCTGCGGGAATACTTCATCAACGAAAGCGAGACCCTGCGGGCGGCGAAACTGTCCACCGAGCAACTGGCGGAACTGCTGTCCACCATGTTCTACCGCGCGCTGTTCCTGGAACACCCGCCGGCCGACAAACTCAAGTACACCAGCAATCTTGTTGCCATGCACCGGTAGTGCGGGAGCAGCGACAACAAAGGTAAAAACCATGGATTTCAGTTTCAGCGACGAACAGAATGCCATCCGCGACCTGGCGGCACAGATTTTTGGCGACCATGCCACCGACGCGGCCATGCAGCAATTTTCCCGGGGTGACGCCACCTACGATGATGCCCTGTGGCAAGTCCTGGCCGAGCAGGGGCTTCTCGGTATCGCCTTGCCGGAAGAAGCGGGCGGTAGCGGGCTGGGTCTGATGGAGTTGTGCCTGGTGCTGGAAGAGCAAGGCCGCCGAGTTGCACCGGTGCCCATGTTCTCTACCCTGGTGCTGGGCGCACTGCCGCTGGCCGAATTCGCCGCCGACAGCCTGCGCAACGACTGGCTATCTCGGGTCGCCACCGGCGAGGCGCGCCTGAGTGCCGCGATAGCCGAAATGAATATGAACCCCGCGCTACGAGTTCCCGTTGGCTTGACCAAAGAGGGCAACAACTGGGTGCTGAATGGGGCGCGCAGTATGGTGCCCGACGGCGCAACCGCCGACGCCATCCTGGTGCCGGCAGTGGATGCCGACGGCAGCAAGACACTGTTCCTGGTGCCCACCGACAGAGCCGGTGTGATCGTGACGCCCGTGGAAATCGGCTTGTCCGGCGAGCGCGCCGCGCACCTGACACTGGACAATGTGCAGCTTGATGCAGACCACGTGGTGGGTGAGCCCGGTAAAGGCGGCGAGATTGTCGGCTGGCTGGAACAGCGCGCCGATGTCGCCCACTGTGCCATGCAGGTGGGAGTGACCGAAGAGGCCATGAAGCGCACCGCCGCCTACCTCAGTGAGCGCGAACAGTTTGGCCGGCCCCTGGGTAGCTTCCAGGCCCTGGCCATGCGCATGGCCGACAGCTATATCGATGTGGAAGCAATTCGCTCAACCTACTGGCTGGCCCTGTGGCGTTTGAGCGAGGGACTGGACGCCCGTGCCGAAGTCCGCGCCGCCAAGTGGTGGGCCTGTGAGGCGGCGCACCGGGTAGTTTGCAGTGCTCAGCATTTGCACGGCGGCATCGGCGCCGATCTCGACTACCCGATTCACCGCTTCTTCCTGCTGGCCAAGCAAATCAGCTTCTCACTGGGCAGCGCCGGTTCACAGCTCGAGAAACTCGGCAGGCTGCTGGCCACCGACGACCAGCTTGGTTTTCACGCCCTGGAGGCCTGAATGGACGCATCAAGAATCAAGCCGCCCCTGGGGCACGACAATGCCTGGTGGTGGGAGATGGCCGCCGACGACAAGCTGGGCATACAGCGTTGCAGCCAGTGCCAGACACTGCGCCATCCGCCCAGTCCCATGTGCGGCGAATGCCGTTCCCTGGAATGGGACACGGTGGAAGCCAGCGGCAAGGGCAGCGTGTGCTCCTTCACCGTGCTGCGTCACCCGCAGTTCCCCGGCTATCAGTACCCGCTAATCATCGTGCTGGTGGACCTGGAGGAGGGCACCCGGCTGACGTCACAGCTGGTGGACTGTAAGCCCGAGGATGTCAGTTTCGATATGGCGGTGACCATGAAAATCCAGGAAGACCCGGACGGCTTCAAGCTGCCGGTATTTGTGCCGGCGGAGGGTGACGCATGAGTCTCAAGAACAAAGCGGCTATCGCCGGTATTGGCCTGACAGATTTTTCCAAGAACTCCGGCGTTTCCGAGCTGTCACTGGCGGCCCAGTGCATCAAGGCGGCCTGCGATGACGCCGGTGTCGATCCCTCCGAGATCGATGGCCTGGTCAGTTACACCCTCGATTCCACAGACGAGATCGAAGTGGCCCGCGCGGTGGGTGCCGGCGACCTGTCGTTTTTCAGTCGCATCAATTACGGTGGCGGCGCTGCCGTTGGCACCATCCTGCAGGCGGTGATGGCCGTGGCCACCGGCCAGGCCAGCACCGTGGTGTGCTGGCGCGCGATGAACGGCCGCTCCGGCCAGCGCATGGGTCAGGGCGTGTCGGGGAACATTATTTCCAGCGACCTGATTCACTGGTCCTGGTACATGGCTTACGGCATGTTGACGCCCGGCTCCTGGATAGCGCTGATCGCCAACAAGTACATGCACACCTACGGAGTGACCCGGGAAGACCTGGGGCGCCTGGCCATCTCCCAGCGCAACTACGCGCTGAACAACCCGCGCGCGTTCGGCTACGGCAAGCCGCTGACCATGGAAGACTACCTGGGCTCGAAAATGATTGCCGACCCCCTGTGCCTGTACGACTTTTGCCAGGAGACTGACGGCGGCTGCGCCATTCTTGTCACCAGCGCAGAACGCGCAAAGGACCTGCGCCATAAACCGGCGGTGGTGCGCGGCGTCACCCAGGCTTCCACCCGGGGCCAGGAGCAGATGACCAGCTACTACCGGAGTGAGCTGCTCTCACTCCCGGAAATGGAAATGGCCGCCCGTCGCGTCTACGACATGGCCGAACTGGGCCCGGACGACATCGACGCCGCCTGTCTCTACGATGCCTTCACCTCCGAGATCATCATGCAGCTCGAGAGCTTTGGCTTTGCCGAGCAGGGAGAGGGTGTGCACCTAGTGCGCGAAGGCGCGCTGGACATCGACGGCCGCTTGCCCAACAACACCCACGGCGGGCTGCTGTCCGAGGCCTACATCCACGGCATGAACAACATCGCCGAAGCCACCCGACTGGTGCGCGGCGAGTCCTGTAACCAGCCGTCCAAATCCGTAGAGCACGTGCTGGTCTCCAGCGGCGTGGGCGTACCCACCGGCGCTCTCATTCTCGGGCCCGCTTAGTCAGTCCCGGTAGACATTCTCTAACCCAACCACTGAGCGTCATTCCCGCTCAGGGCGTCATCCACGTTCAGGTCGTCATCCCCGCGAAAGCGGCAGCCCGCGTAGGGGGGTTCAGTCCATGCTACGCTAGCGTCACCAGATCCACTGCCTAAGCGCATAATTCCGGAGCAAAGAATGCGGACTTACATTCACGTCTTTACCCTGTTGTCCTGGATAGCCATAAGCCTCTCCGCCACCGCCCAACCGCTCCGCGATGTAAAAGTCCGCAACTGGGCAGAAGACTACTTCGCACGCTACGCCGCCCGCGACGACTGGAAGGGCTTTGTCGACCAGTACTCACCCGACCTCGTGTTTGAAGACCCGCTCGCCAACATGGCCCTGATATCCCGCGAAGAATTCAAGGCCTTCTACCACTGGCCCGATCCCTCCTTCAGCAAGCACCCCGACCACCCCGAAACCCTGGTGCTGGAAGATCTTGTCGTGCAGGGCAATCTCACCATCGGGACAGGCTATTTCACGCCATTCAATTACCAGGGCTTCACCTACGCGGAAGATGAGCCGATGCGCTTCGCCATCTGGCTCACCTGGAACGACGATGGCAAGATCATCAAGCAGGTGGACTGGATCGACTACCCCGACGAGTTACTCCAGGCGATGTACTGTCGTACACCCTGAGTGCAATGTTTGAGTTCGACTCTTAACGGACTTTCACCACTTCCGCTCTAAACTGCCCTACCGTCATTCCCGCGCACGCGGCGGCCCGCGTAGGGGAGTCCAGTACTTTCCAAAGCGTCTCTGTGCAGGGAAGCCCTGGGTGCCCAAACAACCCGCAGTCTACATCCTTACCAGCAAGCGCAACGGGACTCTGGACATTGGTGTCTCCGGCAATCTTGTTCGGCGGATATGGCAGCATCGATCTGGTGGGGCGCATGGTTTCACGAGTGAGTACAACGTAAAACGCCTGGTTTACTTCGAGCTTTATGATGACATGGAGCGGGCGATTCTCAGGGAGAAGCATTTAGAGAAGTGGCGGCGGGCATGGAAGCTGGAACTGGTGGAGCAGCTGAATCCTGACTGGGAAGATCTTTGGGATAGCATTATCCAGTGACTGGATTCCCCTACGCCGGCCGCCGCGTGCGCGGGAATGACGGTTTTGTGTGTTTTGACAGTTGGCAGCCTTCAGGCGTTTGCTGACAGACTGGATTCCCCTGCGCGGGCCGCCGCTTTCGCGGGAATGACGAGGGTCCGAAGTTAGGCATTTGCTGCCAGGCTGAACTCCACTGCACAGGCGCCGCTTTCTCGGGAATGACGGTAATGCGGTTGATGCTTGCGGCCATTTTTTCCTTAAGAAAAAATTCGAGATCAAGGAGTCAGACCGCTTGATCACCCCTTGATCCCTTGATCTTGGCTCCTTGATTCAGGCTGCCCCTGGAATCCACTAAAAGGTATCTATCAGAGTCTCGTCCCGGGAGAGGGTGATCATGGTGACGGCGATCGATGAAAAATCGCCGGAGGTGATAAGTCGGAGTTTGTTAAAGGGTATTCCCGCCACGGACCAGCTCGGGTCTGCGGCGATGGAGGCATTGTAAAGCTGCTCGACGGTAATGTCTGGCGTAGATGCGCCGGGTGCAAGGGTGGAGTCGGCACCGCCGATTACGTCGGCCAGGAACACGCTGGGTCCGCTTTCGCCGAGGTCATTGATCAGCCGGAAAAACACTGGCCCGCCAACGTTGGAGGTGTTGGTAACGCGGACAAAGTTATCGTAAACGCCGCCCAATCCCATAGGTGTCAGTACCAGGTTGCTGGTGGCGCTGGCGCTGTTCTTCTTCAGTGAGCCCAGCGGGAAAGTCGCGGCAGGCACGTTGAAACTGGATGCTGATTCCGGCTCGTAGCTCGCGGTGTAGGTGCTCTCCGGTATTACGGCGGCGCCGTTCACTTCCATACAGATGTCTGGCCCTGAGGAAAAGGTGGGCGTTGAGCCTATGGTGCCGAAGGAGGTATTGCCCAGTACCAGAATCGCTTCCTCTGCGGTCAGGCTGTCTGCATCCAGAATGCTGGTGACACAGCCATCGTTGGACAGGTACACGCTGTTAGGAATATAGCCCCCGGTGATGAGGTTGGCGGTCGCAGAGAAGTCACCTGACACCCGGAGCTGTGATGCGGCGGTGCGGGAAGCGGCCACCGTGATATCGGTGACCCCGTCCAGCACAAACTGGTCGCCGGGTATCTCCGCTGCATAAAAGCTGCCTATAGCTGTTCGGGAAGCACCGCCGGTAAACAGCGTGTCCGAGGTAGTGAAATCGATTTCCAGCGGAGTGGTGCCAAGCACCGTGGCCGCGGCGGTGCCGGGCAGGAATGCAAACAGGGCGCCGCTGCTGCTGGCCAGCCGGTCGGCAGGGTTCTGGTTCAGGGCGCCCGGCGCGGTGAAGTAGTTGCCGAACGTAGCGACCACCGGCACGCCCTCGAGCGCCAGGTTGGGTGATGCGAGGCCGAAGGAAAAGGTTGCGATATCCGTGGGAGAAATACTGGTGCCTGTATCGGCGCTGACTTCAAAGATCACGTAGTCCTTGTCGATGCCGCCGCCCACATAGACAACTTTGCTGCCCGACTGGCCGGGCAGGCTGATATCTGGCAGCGCAAGAAGCCTTGCGCCGGGGAAATCCCAGCGCAGAAACCGGCTCGTGTCCTCGGTTATGCCAAAACCCACCGCCCCGGTGATGGTCTCCGAGACCGTTGTCATTGCACCACCAACGGGAGCCACCGTTTCTGAGGCGAAGGTAACCGGAGCCGAAACGGGTGAGTCCAGATCGATGGCCATGACCCGGGTGCAGCTTGCCAGGGCGACCGATAACGCCAGGCTGCTCTTTTTCATGTTCTATGTCCTGCTCGCTTGCGCCCATGATAGTCCAGACATCATCAGGTCGCCACGTGCCCACGCCTGAAGACGGCACTGCCCCGGGGGTTGTTTCTCTATGCGGTAGGTCGATGGCTTTAGGTTGAGGGTATTGAGCAACAGGGCACAGGCCGGTGCCTGGCGCTGTTGGGGTTCTATCCAACTAAGGGGATACGGGTCTGAGCCTTGCGGGGTAGAACCCAAAAAGCCGGACTAACGAAGTTGCGGCTCTGGCCGCTGGCATCTCATTGGACTTTCGCCGCCGGTTCAAGCACCACATGCTGTTCCTCGCCCATGCGTGCCAGCGCCCGCTTCACCAGTGCAGCGGGTTCATCGCTGTGCGCGCCAGTGAATACGGTCATCACATCGATGCCTTCTGGCTTCAGTTCGTGGGCAAGTGTGTCACCGAGCCGGCGGGTGGCGCCGGTCATGTCGACTACGATCACGCCGGCATGGACGCGCGCCCGCAGGCGCGGCATGAATACGCGGGTGAGTGAGCTCAGCAGTGAACCGGCCATACGAGGGTGTCCGGCTTCGATGCCGCAGATGATCAGGCCAATATCGCGGCCCTCGCAGGCGGGGTAGAGCGCTTCCGGAAAGTGCGGGTCGTCGACGTCGCCGGGCAGCAGGTCCACACTGACACCCTCGTGATCACGCAGTCTCGCTGCCAGTGGCTCGAGTGTTTCGGGTTCCGGGCTGGGCAGGACCAGATCAAAACCACCCTTGGCCAGCTCGGCTGCAAAGGTTTCACCGGGTTCGCCGGGCACTTCCAGAATCAGGGCGGTCGGTCCGTAGCGCTGCAGAAATTCGTAGGGGTGCATGCTTTGCTCCTTGTTCGACGCCGCACAATCTAAAACAAAACCGCCTTCTGATCGAGTGGGGCGCGTCTATACTGGGGCGAAGGAGACTTCCATGCTGACACGTACCCACCTGGCCTGCCTGGCGACGCTGCCCGACGGACACCCTTTTGAATCTGTCGCGAGGGCAAGTGCAGCGGCTGGCTTTACCGAGTTCGCCGCCTGGCTGTTATCCCTCGCTCATGCGGGCGAAGAGCTGGGCAGCCTGGAAGCGGTGCAGTCCATGCTTGACGAGCACGGACTTCGGGTCAGTGTGCTGGAACTGCTGCATGCCTGGGCGGGCGGCGACGCTGCCGCCATCGACGAAGAACTGAAGGTCGTACAGCACTTCGCCGCGGTGTTTGACCCTGAGGTGGTGCTGGCTGCATCGCTGGTGCCGGCCTTGCACGATGATGCAGCAGCCACGCTCAAGGCACACTGCCAGGCGCTGGCGCCGCGCCGGGTCGCACTCGAGTTCCTGCCGTTCACCGCCGTATCCAGCCTGGCTGCGGCCCTGGCGCTGCGGGAACAGGTGAATGAACCCAACCTGGGCCTGGTGATCGATAGCTGGCACTTTGCCCGCGCCGGCTTTGAGTATGAGCTGCTGGCCGAGGTGCCGGGCGAGTGGATCTACTTTGTGCAATCGAACGACGCGGCGGTGGAACCCTGGGCCGACCCGTTCGCGGAAACCATGGGCGGTCGGCTGCGGCCGGGGGAGGGCGCGGTGGACTGGCCGCGTTTCATGGACATTCTCGCAAGCAAGCGGCTCGCCTGCCCGATCGGCAGCGAGCAATACAGCGACACGGTCAAGGCCATGCCTTTGGATGATGCCTGCCGTTACCTGCACGACTCGGTGCAGGCGATCGTTGCCGACCCACACCATCGCCCGATGGCAGAATAAGTGACACGGGTCTCATTGGCCTGAATTGACCAAATTCAGGGGGTGAGCCCCGGTCCATCCCTTGCACATAATACGGCCTTCTCGAACGCAAGAAGGACAAGCCGTTGGATCTCCGTACCCTCAAGCACAAAGCGTTTATCCACTTTGCCCGTTTTATGGTGAACTTTTCGCCGAGCGTGTCCTATATGGCATTCGCCGGCGAGGGCAGTGCCCGTAGCCTGTGCCGCCATATTGAACACAGGGGCGTCAGCAAGCTGCTGGTCGTTACCGATGCGATGCTGGTAAAGCTTGGCGTTGTTGAACAAGCGCTGGCGGGCTTGGCAGATACCGGCGTGCAGTACGCCATTTTCGACGGCGTCACACCAGACCCCACCTACGCCGTGGTGGAGGCGGGCATGAACAGCTACGTGCAGAATAACTGCGATGGCCTGCTGGCCATCGGCGGTGGCTCGTCTATCGATGCTGCCAAGATCATCGGCGTTGCCGTGACCCACCCCGATGATCCCTCCGAGTACGTGGGCTTCGGCAAGGCCGGGGACGAGATCCCGCCGCTGTTTGCCATTCCCACCACCTCGGGCACGGGCTCTGAGGCCACCATGGGCGCCGTCATCTCCGACGACGACACTCATGAGAAAGGAATCATCTCTGGTAAGCATTTGCTGCCGCTGGCCGTTTGCCTGGACCCTACCCTGATGACGGGCATGCCCAAAGCCATTACCGCTGCCACAGGCATGGACGCACTCACCCATGCGGTGGAAGCCTATATCAGTGCCTGGACCCGCGGCGACGCTCGCGAGAAGGCCGCAGTCGCAACGAAGCTCATCTACAAATACCTGCCCCAGGCCCATGAGGACGGCAGTGATATCAACGCCCGCGATGCCATGGCCCAGGCGGCTTATATGGCGGGTCAGGCGATCAACCAGGTCAATGTCGGCAATATCCATGCCATTGCCCACCAGCTCGGTGCCCGCTACGGCGTGCCACACGGCATCGCCAACGCCATGGTCATGCCACATGTTCTGCGGCTTAGCCTGTCCACAGCGGGGGTGCGCCTGTCAGAACTGGGGGCTTTGGTGGGTTTCAATGGCGCAGAGGAATTTGTCACTTCCATTCAGGCGATGAACCGCAAGCTGGGCATTCCCGAACAAGTTCACAAGCTGGAGCCTGCCCACTTTGACGAGATTGCCGAAGCGGCGCTGGCGGAGGCCGATGGCTACCCGGTGCCGTATATGATGAGCACCGAAGACGTTCAAACCGTTTTACAGAAATTGATTTAACTGGAGTCCACCATGAGTACTGCAAGCCAGGCGGCAGCCACCAGCTACCAGCCCGCCGATGTCCTGAATGCCGAGTTGATGGGCCACGAGTCCACCATGCACGGCATTTTCGACTACATGCGTGAACACGACCCGGTGTCCTGGGTTGAGCACCCCGACTACAACCCGTTCTGGTCGCTGACAAAATACGACGACATCAAATTTGTGGGCAGCAATAACGACCGCTTCCTCAGCGCGCCGCGCACGGTGCTGATTCCGATCGAGTTTGAAGAAATGCTGCTGGAGAAGTTCGGCACCCGTAACGGTCTGGAAACCCTGATCCACATGGATCGACCCAAGCACCTGAAGCTGCGCAAGGTCACCCGCGAATGGTTCCTGCCGCGCTCCATCCAGAAGCTGGACGCTGAGGTGAAGTCGCTGTGCAGCGAATATGTCGACAAGATGCAGGAGATGGGCGGCGAGTGTGATTTCGTCAAGGACATCACCCTGCTGTACCCGCTGCGCATCATCATGTCGATCCTCGGCCTGCCCCGTGAGAGCGAGGCCACCATGCTCAAGCTCACCCAGGAAATCTTCGGCGGCCAGGACCCTGACCTGGCCCGGGACCCGAACCTGGAGCAGGTCAATGCCGAGACCATCATGGAGTTCGGTGCCTACTTCGACGACGTTATCAAGGACCGCAAGCAGAACCCCCAGGACGACCTGGCCACGGTGCTGGCCAATGCCGAAGTCGATGGCAAGCCCATGGAGCCGCTGGACCAGCTGAGCTACTTCATCATTGCGGCCAGCGCCGGGCACGACACCACTAGCGCGGTACTCGGTGCCGGTATGAAGGCATTGCTGGATCATCCCTCGCAAATGGAAAAATGGCGCGACAACCCCGAGCTTGACGACACCGCAGCCAAGGAGCTGATGCGCTGGGTGTCGCCAGTGCGTCATATGGTGCGTACCGCCACTGAAGACATTGAACTGGGCGGCAAGCAGATAAAGTCCGGGGACAACATTGCGTTGTGGTTCCCGGCGGCCAACCGTGACCCGGCCCAGTTCGGCAATCCCAACGAGCTGGACATCACCCGCGACCCGAAACTGCACCTGGCCTTTGGCTACGGTTCCCACATGTGCCTGGGACAACATCTGGCGACCCTGGAAGTCGCGCGTTTCTACCGCGAGCTGCTGCCGCGCCTGGACTATATCGAGCTGGACGGTGACCCGACCTGGATTCATGCCATTTTTGTTGGCGGGCTGAAGTCCATGCCGGTGAAGTACAAGTTCAAGTAGTGCTGATTTCTACAGACCAATAAGAAAAGGAACACCCCCGTGAAAGCTATACACCTCAACCAGCCCGGTGGCCTCGACAATCTGGTGGTCGCCGATATCGAGGCCCGCGACCCGGGCCCCGGTGAAATCCGCGTACGCAACCATGCCAGCTCGTTGAACTTTCACGACTACGCTGTGGTGGTGGGACTGATCCCTACCGAGGACAAGCGTATCCCCATGTCCGACGGTGCCGGTGTGGTCGAGGCAGTGGGGGAGGGCGTCACCGAGTTCGCCGAAGGTGACCATGTTATGAGTGTGTTCTTCCCGAACTGGGAAAGCGGCGATCCGCGTATAGAGTGGATGTCCGAGGTGCCGGGCGACATGGCCGACGGCTTTGCCGCCGAAACGGTGACGCGACCGGCACGCTGCTTCACGGGCATACCGGCGGGCTACAGCTTTGAACAGGCCGCCACGTTGCCCTGTGCTGCACTTACGGCCTGGCGCGCTCTGATGGTCGAAGCGCAAATCAAGCCCGGCGATACCGTGTTGGTGCAGGGTAGCGGCGGGGTGTCGGTGTTTGCGCTGCAGTTTGCCAAGGCCTGCGGTTGCCGCGTCATCGCCACCTCCTCAACTGACGAGAAGCTGGCACGTTTGCAGGCACTGGGGGCCGACATACTGGTGAACTACAAGACCGACGAGGCCTGGGGCGATAAAGTTCTGGAGCTGACCGGTGGCCAGGGCGCCGACGTGGTAGTGGAGGTGGGCGGCTCAGGTACCCTCGCACAGTCAGTGCGCGCCGCGGCCTTTGGTGGCCACATTTCCATGATCGGTGTGCTTACTGGCATTAGTGGCGAAGTACCCTCCGCCGAGCTGTTCCAGAAGAACGCGGTCATCAATGGTATTACGGTGGGTTCGCGCAGCGAACAGCGGGATATGGTTCAGGCGATAGAAACCAACGGCATCGAGCCGGTTGTCAGCCACAGCTTTGCCCTGGAAGATATTGCCGATGCCTTCCGGGTGCAGGAGTCCCACGGCCACTTTGGTAAAATCTGCCTGAAGTTTTAAACCGCCCCGGCTACCGCGTGCTTATGCCGGCGCGCGGGAGTTACTACACTGACGCTTCTATTTACGGAGCGCTGCCATGAAGTACGGACTCTGCCTGCCCTACATGAAACGGGGCATGACTCGCGAAGACTACCACCGCTGGTTTCGTCACATTGATGAAGGCCCTTTTTATAGCCTGTCCTGCGGCGAGCGCATTATCGGCCCTACCTTCGATATGCGTATTCTTCTGGCCAGCGCCGCCGCCATCACCGAACGCGTCGAGATCAACACCACACTTTATGTGCTGCCGATGCACAACGCGGTACGCGCCGCCAAGGAAATTGCCAGTCTTGATGTGCTGAGCGGTGGGCGTCTGACGGTCACGGTGGGTTACGGTGGCCGTGAGCAGGACTACCAGGCGGTGGGCGCAAGCTATGCTGGCAGGCACGCGCGCATGGACGAGCAGGTGGCCACCATGCGCAGCGTCTGGTCGCAGGAGCCTCCAATAGCAGGCTGCGATCCGGTAGGCCCTGAACCAACTCGACCTGAAGGGCCGCGCCTATATACAGGTGCCATGGGGCCCAAGGGCATGGCACGCAGTGCGCGCTGGGCTGACGGTGTTTTTGCTTTCTCCGGCAATGGTGAGCGGGAAGATATTGCCAACACGCTGGGTATGGCAGACAGTGCCTGGCAGGACGCAGGCCGCGACAGTTCGCCCTATAAAATGGGTGGTTTCTGGTTTTGTCTGGCCGATGACGGGCAGCAAATATTGTATGACTACGTTTACAACTACCTGCTGATCGCCGGAGAAGACATTGCCAACTGGATGGCAGGCAACGTGCACCGCAGCAATACCGATGCCGTGAAAGAAGCGCTGGATAATCTCGAAGCGGCTGGCTGCGAGGAAGCAATGCTGTCACCAGTGACCGGAGATCTTCGTGAAATCGATCGCCTGGTGGACATTATTGCGTCGCGATAAGCCGTAAAAAATAGGTCTTCATTAAGGTTTGCATTTTTCTCAATAGGTTTAAACTGTTCTTGCGGTACCTTTTCTACCACGGAGTGCAAACACATGTTGGAGAAAGAACTGGCTGAAGCCATCAAGATGGCGGAGCGCGCAAATAAGGAAGTGGAAAAAATGCGCAACCGTCTGCTGGCCGAAGCAGAGAAAGCAGTACGCCAGGGCAAGCGTGAATTGCAATCAGCACGCAAGAAGCAAACCCAGGCCAACAAGCGATTGAAGAAGGCGCGTGATTCTTTGCGCAAGCGCCCCTCCACGGAAAATCGCAAACAGGTTGACCAGCTCGTCAAGCAGGCGAAGCATATGGCGGAGACTGCGTCAGAAATCGCCAGGGCAGTATCCGATGCGGTTGAAAGACTGGTTCCGCTGAAGACTGACGCTATTCTCGAGGAGCGCAAGGCAAAAGCTGCTGAGCGTGCCGCGACCATGGTAGAGAAGGCTGCCGAGCAGCAGGCCAAGCGCCGCGCCAAAAAGGCCAAGAAGAAGCCTGCTGCCAAGCGGAAGGCCGCCCCGAAGAAAGCACCGGCCAAGAAGAAGGCAGCCGCCAAGAAGAAGGCACCGGCCAAGAAGAAGGCTCCGGCCAAGAAGAAGGCTCCGGCCAAGAAGAAGGCTCCGGCCAAGCGGAAGGCCGCCCCGAAGAAGGCCGCTGCCAAGCGGAAGGCTCCAGCCAAGAAAAAGGCAGCAGCCAAGCGTAAGGCAGCGCCGAAGAAATCTCGACCCAAAGCGGTACCCAAGAAGTCTGCTTGAGATCGGCTTGTCACGGCGCCCCCGTGGGCGCCGTTTTACTTCCGATTTTTCCCAAGGCCCCGGCAGCTTGCGGGCCGTGGCACAATAATGCGATGAGCCCCGGCATGCCCTGAAGTCTTGCCGGCCTCGTAGACACGTTTATTGTTCCAAGGAGAACACCCCATGGCTGATGTACCCGCCTATGTCGTCGCCAATTTCCAGGTGCACGACGCCGACGCCTACCGCCAGTACGAGAAAGGATTCTTCCCGATTCTGAAGCGCTATGACGGCGAATTCTTTACCTTTGACGACAACACCGTGACCTTTGAAGGCGGCGCGCCGCGGACCGGTCGCATGGTGCTGTTCAAGTTTCCCTCGGCGGAGAAGGCCGAGGCCTGGTACAAGGACCCGGATTACCAGGCGTTGTCAGAGCACCGTCGGGCGGGCACGAAGCTGGAGTTCCTGACCATGCTGCACGGCCTGCCGCCGCGGGATTGATCCCCGTTATTCCAGGGTAACCAGAGATTCGAAGAGGCGCCTGGCCTCTTCGAGCTTTTCGGTGATCGGGTAGTCGGGGTTGACTGCCCAGTTCACAATCAGAGTATTGGTGGTGCCCATTACCGTATCGGCCAGCAGTTCGGCGCTGAAGCGGGTGCTGGTGTCGCCCGCCGTCTGGCCCAGGCGAAACAGTTCCGCCAGGTAGTCTCGCAGGGAGTCACTGACTTCCCGCAGATGGTTTTCTTCGTCCAGTGAGCCCGGGGCGATCAGAATCAGTGCCCGGTCAACGTCCCCATAGCCTGCAAGGTTGTCTTCCATATAGCTGATCATGGCCGCCAGCCGCGACACGGTATCGCTGTGCTGTTCCATCAGCGTCGCCATCATGTCATCCGCTGTGAACCACACCCGGCTCTGGCTCAGGGAGTGCAGCAGTGCCTGCTTGTTGGGGTAGTGGCCGTAGAAGGTGCGCCTGGCGACGTCGGCGACCGAGCAGATTTGTTCGATACTGACCGCATCGATCCCGTGGCGCTTGAACAGGCTGTAGGCGGCCTGCTCGATGCGCTCGCGAATCTCCAGCTTGCGTTTCTCGCGCCGACCCAGCGGTGCTTCGATATTGTCGATGGCATCCATGTTGCTAACTGTTGCATCCTCGATCACGATAGATTATAAAAGTATACAACTGTGCAAGATTGCTCAAGTGTGAATCTTGATTTAGTTGGAAATTGACCCACTTTTCCAAGGGAGAGGGGCGGGTCGGTCTCCTTTTTCAGCTAACAAACAAAGACGGGCCAGACCCCGCACGAGGTACCCATGTCCGAACGCCTGATTGTTGTTTCCTCCGATTGCCATGCCGGCCTGCCCATCTGGGACTACAAGCCCTACATCGAAGAGAAATACCACGAGATGATGGATATGGCGGTGCCGATCCAGATCGAGATGACCCAGAAAGCCGAGAGCAGCTTTCTCATCAAGGAAATAAACGACGAGTGGCGCCAGGGGATTGAGCAGGAACTGACCGGCGCCTGGGATTACAACGAGCGCGTCAAAATGCTCGACCGCGATGGCATCGCCGCTGAGGTGATTTTCGTCGACGGCATCACCGAGACCAATACCCCGCCTTTCGGTGCCGGGTTGTCCATGCCCACCAAGGACATCGTGCCCGAGCTGCAGTGGGCGGGTGCCATGGCCCATAATCGCTGGCTGTCGGAACTGTGCGCCAACAATCCGGACCGACACATTGGCGTGGCCCTCATTCCGCTGCTGTGGGATGTGAACGAGGCGGTCGAGAAGGTGCGCTGGTGTGCCGAGCAGGGTTTCCGGGCGGTAATGATTCCGTCCATGACCAATGATTTTCCCGGCTATCACCACACCAAGTATGACCCCTTCTGGGAGGCCTGTGAGGACCTGGGCATTATTGTCCACTTCCACTCAGGTCCAGGTCCCATGGCAGATTACTTCGGCGCAGGCTGGCCCGACGAGTCTGCCGATGAAATGCCCGGCGCGATGGGCATCTACGTATCAGAGGTAATGTGGTGGCTGTACCGGCCACTGACTTTCATGATCTGGGGCGGCGTGTTCGAGAAATTCCCAAAGCTCAAAACCGTGATTACCGAGGGTGGCACCACCTGGATGTTACCCAGCTGGCTGCGCATGCTGGACCACAACTACACCGACGTGCACCACTCAGCCAAGCTCGGTGACTTCCGCAGTCACCTGTCCATGAAGCCCAGTGACTACTTCCGCCGCAACATCGGTGTGGGCGCTTCCTGCATTCCCCGGGCCGACGTGGAGGTGCGCGAGCAAGTGGGTGTCGACAGGATGATGTGGGGCAGCGACTTCCCGCACCCGGAGGGCACGTGGCCCAAGACTGGCGAAATCCTTGACGAGGTCTTTAGCGGTTTCCCGGCAGACGATGTCGCTGCGATTCTGGGTCGCAATGCGGTGAATTTTTACGGTCTTGATGCCAGTGCACTGCAGCCGGTCGCTGACCGCATTGGCCCGGACCCGAGCCGCTTTCAGTAGCGGCGACTACAAAATTACTCGAGGGGAGAGAGACGCATGAATAGCGTTCATGAACCGATCAATACTGAGGGCCTGGGCGACTGTGAGTCGAAGGCCTCACCACAGCTGCCGTTTCCTATAGGCTGGTATTCTGTTGAGCGGGCGCGGAACCTGGGCTCTGGCGAGGTCAAGGCGATCTATGCCTTTGACCGTGAGCTGGTGCTATACCGCACGCGCAGCGGCGAAGCCGCGGTGCTGGATGCCTTCTGCCCGCACCTGGGTGCCCACCTGGGTCACGGTGGCCGGGTAATTGGCGAAGACCTGCGCTGCCCGTTCCACGGCTGGAAGTTCGGCCAGGACGGCAACTGCACCGAGATCCCCTATTGCGAGGAAATTCCGACCCGCGCCAAGCTGCGCAGCTGGCCGGTGAGCGAGACCAACGGCGACATCATGGTCTGGTTCCACCCGGAGGGCGAAGCGCCGGCCTGGGATGTGCCTGAAGTACCGGAGCTTTCCGACGACGAATGGAGCGAACCCCAGTACTGGGAGTTCACCATTCCCAATCACGTGCAGAACATTGCCGAGAACGTTTGCGACCCGGAGCACTTCCAGTATGTGCACCGCCAGCAAAACACGCCGCCTAACGAAATCACCGTGGCTGAGGACGGCCGGGTGCTGACCCTGGTGGCTGAGGCCGAGGCCACCGACCGCAACCCTGCCAATACGCTGACGGCGATTGTCCACAACCCCGGCCTGGCCATCGTGCGCACCCACTACGCGCCTGGCGCCGAAATGCTGGTGTATTCGACTGCCCAGCCGACCAAACCCAACGAGACCCATATGCGCTGGACCCTCACCGTGCGCAAGGAGATCGTTGACCTGGCCGGCGATGACGTCATGGAAGGCATCAAGAGCGGCATCATGGACGACTACCCCATCTGGGAACACAAGATCTACCGGGAAAAGCCGGTGTTCTGCAAAGGCGACAAGACCCTCGTCCTGTTCCGCAAATGGGTCCGCCAGTTCTACCCCTGAAAGATGGGGGACAGCCCCCGTGTTTGACCGAATAAGATTGCGGTCACGCGTTCACACAACAAAAACAGCCATAAATGGGGTCTGACCCCATTATAAAAAACCAGGAGAAGCCCATGAGCAATGCACCCCAGGGACCCACCGGCGATATTATTAACTGGCCGATGCTGAAGATTGTCTATCGCACAGATCCGGCCAAGATCGCGGCCCTGCTGCCGCCGGGGATAGAGCCCGGTGCCAACCCGCATGTGAACCTGACCATCTACAACTTCCCGGTCCCCGACGTGCCCGAGTTTGGCATCGTTACTACGGTGGACGCCGACTACAACGGTACCGCCGGCGAGTACACGCTGGGCTACGGTATCGACCAGGAATCGGCGATTTTCATTTCCCAGGAAATGAACGGTCAGCCCAAGTACCCCTGCCAGACAGACTACTACCGCATGATGAACAAGGTGTCGGCGCGTTGTACCCACCAGGGCTACACCTTTGTCGAGTTCGAGGGTGAGTCCACCGGTGAAGCCGACCCGCAGGATGAGTGGGTGCAGAACGAGTGGTGGATCAAGGTGTCCCGCGCGGTCAGCGTGGGTGGCCCTGCCACCGGTTATGACTTCCCACCCCATGTGGTGCATGTGATGAGCAAGTACGGCACGGCCCACCGGGAAAAGGTCAACGGCAAGCTGACCCTGCGCGACAGCCCCTGGGATCCCCTGGCCAGCAAGCTGCCCATGCGCGAACAGATTTCTGCCCACCTGTGGTGGCCCATCTTCCTGGACCGCCAGATCAGCCTGGCGGGCCCGCTGGACCCGGATGGCTTCCTGCCCTTCGCCGATACGATCTCCGGCTCCCGCTGGCCCGGCGTCAACGGCGCCCCGGCACCCGAGCAGGCGGACCCGGCTGCAGCGGCCTGATAGCCGGAGGACCGGTGGGTTGGGACTTTGCCCAACCCACCGGCATTCCCATGCCGCACCGTTATTCCCACACAACGAGGCTACTTCGGCACAGCACCGTCATTTCAGCACAACACCGTCATTCCGTTACTACACCGCCATTTAGGCAAGACACTGTCATTCCCGTCACGGTGCCGTCATTCCCGCGCCTCCGTCATTCCCGCGCCTCCGTCATTCCCGCGAAAGCGGGAATCCAGTGACTGGATAGGTCGAGTGGCTGGATCCCCCTGCGCGGGCCGCCGCTTTCGCGGGAATGACGGGCGTCAGGGCGTTCCGACTGTTCACCAGCGATACTTTCTTTTTTTACTCACACGCACCGGCTAACCTGATCACATGAAACACCTCCCCACCAAACTCGATTTCGAAGGCGCGCATAACTTCCGTGATATGGGCGGCTACCCGTTGGCTGAGGGGCGCACCCTGCGCGCCGGCAAACTCTTTCGTTCCGATCATCTCGGCCGCCTCACCGACACCGACCAGCAGCTGCTGGACGAGATTCGCCTGCGCACGGTCGTTGACCTGCGCCGCGAAGAGGAGCGGGCAGAGATCCTCGACCGGGTCGATAACCCCGAGGTCGAGCAACTGTGGCTGCCCGTGAGCGCCGAGGCAGCCGACGTGGTCACGCTGCGCCGCAGCCTGGAGCGCGGTGAGATGGGCCCCGACGATGCAGTGGAGTTTCTGCGCATGGCGAACCGCCAGTTTGTGGAGATGTTCAGCCCGGTGTTCCGCGACTTCCTGCACCTGCTGCTGGAGGAGCATCGCTATCCGCTCGTTTTTCATTGCTCAGCGGGTAAGGACCGGGTCGGCTTTGCCGCCGCCATGACCCTGTTTGCCCTGGGCGCTGATGAAGAGACCGTCATGCACGATTACCTGGCCACCAACCACATTACTGCCAACTACGTGGACGGTCTGGTGGATGGCGTGACGGAAGCACCCATACCGGGAATGGAAATCAATGGTGAAGCCCTGCGCAAGCTGATGCAGGTAGAGCGTGACTACCTGGGCGGCGCGCTGGCCCTGATGCATGAGCGTCACGGCGGCATTACCGGTTTTCTCGAAGAAGCACTGGATTTCAACGCTGACAAGCGCGCGGAGCTGGCCGGGCTACTTGGCGAGTAGGGCGCCTTCTGGTTGAGGCTTTAGTCGGTGAGATCTTTGAGGCGATGGTTGGGGCAGTTGCCGCGGTCTCAGGTGGGGCAGTAGCTGAGACCTGTGGTTGGGATTTTGGTCAGGACTTTAGCCGGGACAGCAACTGAGGCACAGGCAGGAACGTTCTTCCGGTGTCGGAATCAGCCGCTCGTCCAGCGAGTTGCTTCCCTAGCCAGCCTGGAATTCCCTGCAGGCTTCAATCAGGGTATCCACACCCTGGTCTGAGACATCCTGGTGGAACACCCAACGATGTCCATTCACCGTCACTCCGTAGCGGGCCAGATGTTCGATCAAGGGTGCCATGTCGATGCCCGCATCGAGAAACAACATGTTGGTTTGTGGCTCGTGGTCCAGCGCCCACCAGGGCAGGTCCGCCAGCGCCTCGGCCACCCGGCGGGCTCTGGCGTGATCCTCTGCCATGCGCGCAATATTATTCTCCAGCGCATACAGGCCCGCGGCGGCAATCACGCCCGCCTGGCGCATGCCGCCGCCCACCATCTTGCGCCAGCGCCGGGCACTGGCAATGGTCTCCGCATCGCCTACCAGCACCGAACCCACCGGTGCGGCGAGGCCTTTCGACAGGCACATGGAAACAGTGTCGAAGTGTTGGGCAATGTCTTTTAGCGAACACCCCAGCGCCACGGCGGCATTGCAGACCCGGGCGCCATCCAGATGACGGCGCAGTCCGTGACGCTGTGCCAGCTCACCGGCCCGGGCCATGTAGTCCAGTGACAGTACCTTGCCGCCGGTGGTGTTTTCCAGGCACAACAGGCGGGTGATAGCAAAGTGGGAGTCATCGGGTTTTATGGCCGCTTCCACTGCGTCCAGCGGCAGTTCGCCGTCGTCGTTGAAGGGAATAGGGCAGGGCTGTATGCCGCCCAGCACCGCCGCGCCGCCGCCTTCGTATTTGTAAGTGTGTGCGGTGAACCCGACGATGTATTCGTGACCCCTCTGGCAGTGTGCCAGCAGGGCGATCAGGTTGGTCTGGGTACCCGAGGGCGCAAATACGGCGGCCTCCTTGCCGGTAATCTGCGCCGCATAGTCTTCCAGCGCATTGACTGTGGGGTCTTCGCCGTACACGTCGTCCCCCAGCCTCGCGGCCTGCATGGCCTCCTGCATGGCGGGAGTGGGGCGGGTAACGGTGTCACTGCGCAAGTCAATCATGTCGGCTCCGTCCGGATATACTGAGGGCATGGATGATACCTCGTTATCCCTGTTTCCGGGCGACCACATCGAGCCTGTGGCAATGCCCGATGCGCAGGTAACTTACACACCGTCGCTGAGCCTGTCACCCAGCGCCGATGAATGCCTGGCCGCATTGATTCAGGACACCCCCTGGCGCCAGGATCCCATCACGCTGTTTGGCAAAACTGTCATGCAGCCGCGCCTGCACGCCTGGTACGGTGATGAGGATGCGCATTACCGGTACTCCGGGTTGTCGCTGGCACCATTATCCTGGACGCCGCTGCTGGCATCGATCAGGGCTCAGGTGGAGGCGGCCTGCGGACACGCTTTCAACAGCGTGCTGCTGAACTATTACCGCGATCACCGCGACAGCATGGGAATGCATGCCGACGACGAACCCGAACTGGGGCCGGCGCCGGTGATCGCCTCGCTAAGTCTCGGCGAGCAGCGTCCGCTGCGTTTTAAACACCGTCATGACCGTGCAGTAGAATCGGTGAAGCTGCCGCTCGCCCACGGCAGCCTGTTGCTGATGGCGGGAGAGACACAGAAAAACTGGCACCACGGCATGGCCAGGCAGGCTCGGCCCTGTGGGCCGCGAGTCAACCTGACCTTCCGGAAAATCTTGCCGCGCTAGCCCGCATAGTGCACCAGTTCGCTGGCCAAATGCTTGCTCGGGCTTTTATGGCAGGCTAACAGCACAATTCTGTGCTCGGTACTTTTTGCTACCCATGCCGCTTGCCTGTACCTCGCTGGTTCTCGCACGCCCTGAACGTGCATGCTCCCTGCGGCGTAGCTGCGGCTACGCCTCCGGTCCCGAGCCCGCCCAGGGCGCACGAGCCCTGCGCGAGCTATCAGGCAACTGGTGCACTATGCGGGCTAGTTGCCGATGTGGCGATCGAGAAAGGAGATGATCGCTTCCATTTTCTGTTGTTCGTGGGCTTCATTGGTACGCCAGTGTTCACCGCCTTTTAGCACCACCAGGTCTGAATCCACGTCCAGCTTTCTAACGCGCTTGTAGAAACGCTTTGAGTGGTCCACCCAGGGCACGACTGTGTCCTTGTCGCTGGCAATGATCAACATCGGCGCCTTGATGTTTTTATAGAGATGATAAGGCGACGCATCCTCGACATTGTCGGGGTCGTTCCACATCTCCAGATTCGCTCTGCCCATCGCCATATAGCGCGCAGATTTCACCAGTTTCTTGAGGTCCAGCACGCCGTTCACGGTAATCGCGCATTGATAAAGGTCCGGCGTTTTCACGGCGCCCATCGCCGCGGCGTAGCCTCCGAAACTGGCGCCGTAGATGCAGATTCTCTCGGGGTCGACCTTGCCTTCAGCAATCAGCCATTTCACACCATCGGTGATATCGTCCTGGATGGCCAGGCCCCATTCCCCATAGCCGGCCTCCAGGTGCTCCGTTCCGAATCCCGTGGAACCGCGGAACTGCGGTTGGAACACTGCGTAGCCGCGGCTGGCAAGCATTTGCACGTAATTGTCGAAGCCCCAGTAGTCCCTGGCCCACGGGCCTCCATGCGGATAGACCACCAGCGGTGGTGTGCCCTCGCTAGACACTGGCAGGGTCAGGAAGCCCGGGATCTCTCGCCCGTCTCTCGCCTGGTACTTCACCCGCTGCATGGGGGCGAGCTGGGTGTCTGCCAGCTTCGGGTAGTGCCCGCCCAGTGGCGACAGCCGGTTCTGGTCGCGTTCATACAGGTAGTACATCGGCGGACTGACATCGCTGTAGGTCGCAATGATCATGCGTTTGTCACTGTCGTCGCGGGAGGTGATATAGGCGCGGGCGACGCCGGTCTGCTCGCGCACCATAGTGGCAATAGCCTGCAACTCTGGGTTGGTGTATTCCCCCGCAAATTCACCCGTTCGCAGGTCGTATCGATAGACAGCGGCGTCGTCATTCATCAGGTCCGTGTCTTCCATGTCACTGCTGGAAACCAGCAGCACCATATCGTCATCGGGGTCGAAACCGACCGGGCGCATCATTTCCCCGTCAAATACACCCGCCTTCTGCACCAGCTCCCAGTCGGCTTCCTCCGAGGCGCGATGGTAGATACTGCCTTCCGTACCGCGTCTCCCCCTGC
Source organism: Cellvibrionales bacterium (assembly GCA_043513815.1). GTDB lineage: Bacteria > Pseudomonadota > Gammaproteobacteria > Pseudomonadales > Halieaceae > JANQIO01. The sequence continues at coordinate 1,358,336 of CP121313.1, forward strand.
CCCTGCTGTTGACGGCGAAGCCAACGCGCAGGCGCCCCTGGTCGTCAGCCAACCAACCGATGATGTCGCGGACATTGCGCTGCGCGAGCTTGTACTTGCCAGTACGGATATTGACCAGGGAAACCTCCGGGAAGCCATAGCGGCCGTACTCATCGTTCAACACGGCCAGCACATGGTCTGGGTCATCGGGCAGACGCGAGACCACGCGAGGTGCGACGGCGAAAGAGTTGTCCTCATTGGGTCGCATCCAGAACGAGACCACGTCCTTGCCGGTTTTGTCGATGCTCAACAATCTGGTGTAGTTGAACAGGAACTTGCCCACTTCTCCGGTTGCCCGCACGTGCAATATCAGCCGGTCATTGGAGACCCACTCGTATCCGTGTAGCTTCAGATCGCCGGGCTTCAGGATCGCCGGCGCCTGTTTGCCATAGATATCCCTTACCACCAGCACTCGCGTCCCCTGGAAACTCATTTCCACGGCGAAGTGCTCACCATCCGGTGACAGGATGGGGTCGGAGAGCTCGGGCAGCCGGTAGTAAAGCTCAAGCGGGGGCTGGGCTGCCGTGGTGAGGGGGGAGAGCAGCGCGAGCAAGAACAGGCCAAGGCGCACGAGATTCCGCAGCGAGCGGTGTTGGGGTTTATGCAGACGTTCCATCGTCGTTTGATCCTCCATTTCAGAATGGTGCAAGCATACCTTTTTCATCAAATCCGTCAGCATCTCGCCGCCGCGAAAGCAGGTTTTTTGCACTGGAAAGCCATGTTTCACAGATAAGTGAGTCCCAAGGGCAACAATCTGGCGTTTGTATCGGTCGCCTTTGCTCAACGCATTGATCGCAGGTCTATACTTATGCCGCGCCAGGGAAACGGATGACAGGCGCTATAACAAGATCGGCTACGTCAAACCCAAGACTCGAGCGAACACGGACGGTGAAGATGGACTTTGACGAACAGGAACTGGAGCTTATTGAGCGTGCCGAATGGCGGGTGACCCAGGCTATTTGTCTGCGCGGTTTCTGCCTGGCGGTATTGTTTGGCGCGATAGGCCTTTATACGACCGGTATGATCACTGCGGAAATGCTGGCCGGCGCCTCGGTCGGTCTGGTGGTGTTCGCCAGCGCCTGCCCGCAGTGGGGCCCCTATGCACCGCGCTACGCCGAATTGGTCAAGCTACTGGTCCGCAAGCGCGGGCAGCCAGCCAGCGGCGAGCTGGCCCAGGCTACACACCTCGCTTCTGAGTAACAGCCGCCCCTGGCGACGGCTGATTCTTCGCAGCAAGCCCGGCGGCCGGTAGCTTAGCCCGCCATTTTCAACATAGCGTGCAGCAGTACGTTGCAGCCCGCTTCGAGGTCGTCGGGCTTGGCGTCCTCAGCTTCGTTGTGGGAGATGCCATCCTTGCAGGGCACGAAGATCATACTGGTGGGCGCCACCTTGGCCACGTACAGGGAATCGTGGCCGGCACCGGATACCATCTCCAGATTGCTATAGCCCAGCTCCGCCGTGGCGCTGCGCACGGCCTCCACGCAGTCCGGGTCAAACTGGGTGACGGGCATGTGCCAGAGTTCTTCCACGCGCCCCTCAACATTTTTCTCCGCACAGGCCTGCGCGACGAAGTCGCGGAATTCCCGATCCATGCTGTCGAGAATCTCCGGATCCGGATGGCGCAAGTCCACGTTGACCAGCAGTCGCTCGGGCACGGTGTTGCGTGATCCCGGCTCAGCCTTGATGTCGCCGAAGGTGGCGCGGCCCCAGGGCGCGTGTTTTGCGGCCAGGTCATAACAGAACTGAAGTATCGGCAGCGCCGCCATGAACGGGTCTCGCCGCACTTCCATAGGGGTGGGGCCGGCGTGCACCGGCTGGCCGGTGATGATCAGGTCGTACCAGCGACTGCCCTGCACGCCCGTGAGAACACCGATCTGCAGCTCTTCGGCTTCAAGGATGGGGCCCTGCTCAATATGTGCTTCAAAAGCCGCCCTGATGGGCTTTGGGTTAGCCGGCATCTCGCCCTTGTAGCCAATGCGCTCCAGTTCGTCGCCAAAACGCTTGCCGGATTTGTCCTCGATGGCGTAGACGTCCTCCATGGCCATCTCGCCGGACCACACGCCCGAGCCCACCATGGCCGGGGCAAAGCGGGCGCCTTCCTCGTTGGTCCAGACCACCACTTCCAGGGGTGCGCTGGTGCTGATGCCCTGTTCCTCCAGGGTGCGCAGCACTTCCAGGCCGGCCAGTACGCCGTAGACCCCGTCGAACTTGCCGCCGGTGGGCTGGGTGTCCAGGTGACTGCCGGTAATAACCGGCGGCGCCTGTGGATCGCTGCCTTCCCGGCGCGCGAAGATGTTGCCCATCGCGTCAAAGCTGACCGTACAACCGACGGCCTCGCACCAACTGACAAACAGGTCGCGGCCCTGCCTGTCCTCGTCGGTGAGGGCCTGGCGATTGCAGCCACCGCGGGGGGTGGCGCCGATCTCGGCCATTTCCATCAGGCTGCCCCACAGGCGTTCGCCGTTGATGCGTAGTTCAGAATGGTTCATCGCTTACTCCACAGAGTCCCGTTTCAAGGGCTGGCACATACAGTGCACCGAGCCGCCGCCCGCAGCAATCATGGTCACGTCCGGGTCATAGACTTCCAGGCCTTCAGCCCGGCACTTCTCGATCAGGGTTTTGCCGGCGGCGGGAATCAGCACCCGCTCATCGCCCAGCGCGACAATATTGGTGCCCATGTTCATGGTGTCGCCATAGCTGATGTCGATAATGCGTATGCCTTTTGCCTGCAGCCAGTCGACCAGCCCGGGCTCCACGGCCTCAACGCAGACCACAGCCAGGTCTTCGGCAATCATGCCCATCTGTACATCCAGGTGCAGGAAGTGGGAGTCGAAGGCATAGCTCATGAACTCCCAGCCCTCGGCCTCAAACCAGCCTTTGATCTGGTCCACTGCGGGCTCGATGCTGCGCTCGCCGGAAAAGCCGCAGATGGCGACGCCTGGCTTCAGCACCATGAAGTCGCCACCCTCCACGTTGCCGGCGCTCACCATGTCGTAAATGGGGATGTCCTGCTCCAGGTAGAAGCGCAGTACGGAGGCGTACTCACCGCGCCGGTAGTCTTTTTGCAGCTGCATGATGATGGCACCCCAGGGCGTCATCACGCTCGAGTCGCGAGCGTAGACCTGGTAGGGCAGGCCGTCCTCCGGCGGGAGAATATGCACATTGACGCCGGCCTGTTCATAGGCGGCGATCATTTCTCCATACTGCTGCCTGGCCACCTCGGCATCGAATTTCATGCCCGTGCGCTCGCTGCGCTGGGCCACGGCGTTGCCCGGCGTCCAGTGATAGTTGTCGATGGGCCCCACCAGCAGGTCTTGCAGGCGGCCGTATTCGCTGTCGATTCCCCAGCGGTCCGGACGCGGGGTGCCGCCGCCGTCGATGCGCGTGCGCAGTTGCATAGTGTCTCCTCAGTCAGTTATCCGGCAGCCAGCTCGGACGGCCGCGGGGCATATTATGGCGACTTGACTGAAACTGGCAATGTACGCCCTGTGAGGCGGCGAAATTCGTGGACGCAGAAAGCGATGTGCCCCGGGTGCCGTCAGTATCCGCTCGATACCGCTGGCGCCCGGCCCCTGCTCGCTCGTGGCCTGTCCCAGGATTTTCTGCGTATAGACATTGGAAGCCATTCTACTCTCCGAGACTGAAATGATGTTGATGAAATCGCGTGTCCTGCTATTGGCCCTGGGAAGCCTTGTCCTGTCCGGCTGTGTCCAGTTCAGCAACCAGCGGGGCATCGAGGTGGCCTGGCAGGACGAGGTGGTAGCCCGCCTCGAAAAGGGCCGCAGCACCCGCGGCGACGTACTGGCACTCCTCGGCCCGCCGTCGCAGGTGATCGCCCTGGAAGATGAGACGGTGCTTTACTACCTGTTCGAGGACGCCGAAGGCGATGGCCTGTTGCTGCTTGTCTACAACAACATTGAGATAAAGACCCACTACGACCGCGCGATCTTCTTCTTTGACGAAAACGACCTGCTGAGCGATTACGCGACCAAGGTGCGGGCCCGCGACAGTGACTGACACCCTGCGCATCTTCGCAGTTTTGTGCCTGGTCCTGCTGACCGGCTGCGTGCAGTGGCGCGAGTATGAGCTGGGCGTGCCGATTGCCGAGTCCGAAGTGCCCGACCCGGCGCAGGGCTGGACTGTCGCGGATGTCATGGCGCGCTTTGGCCCGCCGCTGCGCATGTCCCGCGACGGCAGCGGCTACGTAATGGCCTGGGAATTCTGGGATATCGACGAGTACAAGGTCGGCTTCGGGCTGGGCTTTACCGGTGCTGACGCTCTTAATGTGGACTGGGGTCGCGCCAACGCCAGCGGCGATTTCATGCTGCTCAACTTCGACAGGGATCACCGGCTGGTCTCGGCGAGCTTCGAGGAGTGGAAGCGCAATGCCGGTGGCGGGCAGGGCGTGCAGGCCTTTATCAGCGCCGTGGACGTAGTAGAGGTCGACGACCTGCTCGAAGAGCTGGCCCAGCACCGCTGGGGTGGTCAATCTCTGCGCAGGCTGCCGGTGACCCTAAATCAGCAGAACCGGCTCGACTCGGGTGATTCCGGGCTGGAGCAGCGGGGAGGGACTAGGGTTATAGGCCAACACGCGCTGGAATTGAGATAGCGGCGATCAGGCGGCCGCCTGCAGTATCCTGATCTGTTGGTCGAGAATCTCCGGGGAGTATTTTGCCTCCAGCAGGGTGCGGTCGATGACGCCGCCGAATCGGTCGGCGAGAATTTGCGCGGCCGCTACCGGCTCACCTACGGCGGCGAAGGTCTCCAGCATTTCATCGCTGATCTGGTCGGGCAGCGCATCCCACTGGCCGTCCTTGGTCATGCGATTGAGGATGGGCTGCAAGTCACCCCAGTCGTGTGTGTCCAGCACCGTCTTGTAAGCAGGCGTAGAGCCATAAAAGCCAATGCGATACTTGATGGCGCGCCTGGCCTTTTCCAGTTCCTCTTCGGTGGTGCCGGTGGCGGTGAATACCGGGAACTGGATGATGAAGTCTTCCAGGCTGCGCCCATTGGCGGCCAGTTCCGTTTCCAGCAGCGGCAACATCACGTTCTTGAAATGGCGCTCGGTGCAGAAGCTGTGCACGATCAGGCCGTCGGCCACGGCGCAGGCGGTTTTCAGCATCAGCGGGCCTACCGCTGCCATCAGGATGGGTGGCCGGCCGTGCTCGGTGTTGGTGGGCGTGAACTCAGGCGTCATCAGTGTGTGCTGGTAGCACTCGCCCCGGTAGTCCAGCGGTTTGCCGTCATACCAGCAGTCCCAGATCGCCCGCAGTGACTCGATGTACTCACGCATTTGTTTGGCGGGTCCGTGCCAGGGCATGGAAAATCGCCGGGTAATGTGTGGCTTGATCTGGCTGCCGATGCCCAGGCTGAAGCGGCCCCCGGACCAGGCATTTACGTCGTGGGCGCTGTTGGCCATGGTCATGGGGCTGCGCGCCAGCGCTACGGCAATGGCGGTGCGCAGTTCGATCTGCGATGTGTGGTGCGCGGCAATTACCAGGGGTTGGAAGGGGTCGTGGTCAATCTCGGCCACCATCAGCCCGTCAAAGCCCAGTTCTTCCAGTTCCCGGGCGCGCTTTCCCAGCGCTTCTGTTGAGGCCATTTCCGCGCCGTACCCGTAAACGGTGTCGATTTTTATACTACCCATGCCGCTCTCCGTTGGTTGGTCTTTGTCTAGTGTCCCGTCCCATTAATTCGCATGATTTCAGAGTCTACAGAAAGCTTCACAGCCGCGTTGCACCTCTTGGCACCAAGGCCATTGCCCGCGAGGCGCGTCGGGGTGCCGAACCACTTGCCAGAGACCTTGGGCGGCACGCTGAAATGATGCGAATTAATGGGACAGGACACTAGCGTAGAATAGTCGGCTCTGGCAGCAACGGAAAACCGCGGATGACAGGCTACGACTGGACCCACCATCACCTGCACCTCAACGGCATAGCCGCACACTACGTGGAGCAGGGGCCCGCTGACGGCCCGCCGGTGGTGTTGTGCCACGGTTTTCCCATGCTGTGGTTCAGCTGGCATCGGCAGATACCGGCCCTGGCCCGGGCCGGTTATCGGGTGATCGCTCCGTCCATGCGCGGCATGGGGCGCGCCGGTGCGCCGGCCCAGCCTGAGGCCTATGGCGTGGATGACATTACCGCCGACCTGCTGGCGCTGCTGGACCACTGTGGGATTGAACAGGCGGTGCTGGTGGGGATCGATTTCGGGGCCTTTGCGATACAGGATTTCGCCCTGCGCCATCCACAGCGGGTGCGCGCCATTATCTGCCTGGAAAACCCGGCCGCACCCCACGACCCGGACCAGCCGCCGCTGGTGGGTTATCGGGAGATGGGCGAACGGCACTTCCTGCATATCGAGTACTTCAGGGTGCCGGACCGCGCCGATCGCGACCTTGACGCTGCACCCCGGGAGTTCCTGCGCAAGGTGATGTGGCTGCTGAGCGGGCAGGCCAACTATTTTGTGGTGTTCGAGCATCCGCCGGACGCCAGCTACATCGACGCCATGCCAGAGCCCCCGCCGCTGCCCTGGCCCTGGCTCAGCGAGGCGGAGCTGGAGATGTTTGTGGCCGAGTACAGCCGCTCTGGCTTCACCGGTGGCCTCAACTGGTACCGTTCCATGGATATCAAGTGGCGGCAGCGCAAACCCTACGAGGGGGTGACCAGCGATGTGCAGGCCTGGTTCGTCGGCAGTGAGCGTGACGTAGACCTGGAGGGCTTCCATGGCGAGGATCCGATTGCCCTGATGCGGGCCATTTTCCCGCACCTGGAGGACGTGCAGATGATCCCCGGCGCGGGCCACATGATGCCGCTGGAAGCCGCAGATGAATTGAATGTCATCCTGCTGGGCTATCTAACGCGTATAATGGGCAATTAACCTGAACAGATGTAGTCCATGGAACCGGTCGACACACCGATATTCAATCACCAGCAAGCCGCCAGAATCGGCGTGCTGGTCACCAATCTGGGGACGCCGGCTGCACCCACTGCGGCGGCGCTGAAGCCCTATCTCAAGCAGTTCCTGTCCGACCGACGGGTCGTGGACCTGCCACGCCTGCTGTGGTGGCCAATTCTCAACCTGATTATTCTCAACATTCGCCCAAAGAAGTCGGCAGAAGCCTATTCCGAAGTCTGGTCTGACGAGGGTTCGCCGCTGTTTGTGCATACCCGACGCCAGACCGACCTGATTCGCGACCGACTCAAGGCCCGCCTTGGGGACCAGGTGGTGGTGGATTTCGGTTTCCGCTATGGCAATCCCTCCATTCCTGACGGCATTGCCTCGCTCAAGCGCCAGGGCGCCCGCAAAATTGTTGTGCTGCCGCTCTATCCGCAGTACTCGGCTACCACAGTGGCCTCTACCTTTGATGCTGTGGCCGAGGATTTCCAGCAGCGTCGCTGGCTACCGGATTTCCGCTTTATCTCGCACTACCACGACCGTCCCGGTTATATCGAAGCGCTGGCGGCCTCGGTGCGCCGTCATTGGGACGAGCACGGGAGAGCCGAAAAACTCCTGATGTCCTTCCACGGCATTCCCAAGCGCTACTTCGACAACGGCGACCCCTATTTCTGCGAGTGTCACAAGACCACCCGCCTGCTGGCCGAGGCCCTTTCCCTGCAGGAAGACCAGTATCAGATGGTGTTCCAGTCCCGTTTTGGCCGCGAGGAATGGCTGCAGCCCTACACTGACGAAACCCTCGAAGCCATGGTCGAAGAGGGCGCGAAATCAGTGCAGGTCATCTGTCCGGGCTTTTCTGCCGACTGCCTGGAGACGCTCGAGGAGATCGCCCTGCAGTACAGGGATGTGTTTCTGGAGGCAGGCGGTGAGCGGTTTGAGTACATTCCCGCCCTCAACGAAGACGATGCCCACATCGCCATGCTGGCCTCCCTGGCGGAGGACAACATGGCCGGGTGGCTGCGCTCTGACATACCTGTGCAGGAAGTGGCCGATACCGTCGGTAACGAAGAGCGGTCAAATATTCACCCCATCGCCCGCTGATCGGGTTCTTTACCGGTACCCGGGACGCCCTGCGTTTCCGGTGCCGGGCAGAAGTGCTATGCTGGCGGCACATACTGCAGGTTCAAATCCATGCGGCAACTGACTGGACTGGATGCTTCCTTTCTCTACCTTGAGACGCCTAATGCGCCCATGCATATCTCCGGGCTGGCGATTTATGATCCGTCCACGGCGCCGGGCGGCGCGGTGCGCTTCAAGCAGATCATCGACAATACCACCCGCCGTATAAAGCGGCTGCCGACCATGTCCCAGCGCCTGGTTACTGTACCGCTGGGTCTGGACCATCCCTACTGGATGGCAGACGGCAGTTTCGACCCGGAATTCCATATTCGCCACCTGGCCCTGCCCAAGCCCGGCGACTGGCGCCAGCTTTGCATTCTGGTATCGCGCATCCACGCGCGCCCCCTGGACCGCCGGCGTCCGCTCTGGGAACTGTACGTGATCGAGGGGCTGGACAATATAGAGCACCTGCCCAAAGGCAGTTTCGCGATCTTTACCAAGATGCATCACGCCGCAGTGGACGGCGCCTCCGGTACCGAGATTACAGCCGCCCTGCACGACCTGTCTCCCGATGCGCACCTGGACGCGGAACCCTACGCGGTGCCGGTCGAGAACGAACCGACCACCGCCGAGCTGCTGGTGCGTGCACAGATCAATGCGGTTAAACAGCCGTTTCGTTTTATTTCCGTGGCGCGCAACACCGTTCCCGGCTTTGCCCAGGCCTACAGCCGCCTGCGCAAAGGCGAGCTGCACCGGGTAGGGACCATTCCACGCACTCGCTTTAACGACAAAGTTTCACCCCACCGGGTGTTCAATGCCGTGCATTTCCCACTCGATGAGATCAAGGGAATCAAGAATGCCGTGCCCGGAGCGACGGTGAATGATGTCGCCATCACTATCGTCGGTGGCGCCCTGCGCAAGTACCTGCAGTCCAAGGACGAGCTGCCGCCGGAGAGCCTGGCTGCCATGGCGCCCATCAACGTGCGCGACACGCGTGAGAAGGGTACCGGCGGTAATATCGTCTCGGCCATGACCGTGCAGGTGCGCAGCGATATCGAAGACAGCGTGGAGCGTCTCAAGGCGGTGCACGCCGGCACTGCTGAGGCCAAGGAGCTGTCCAATGCAGTGGGTGCCAAGTCCATGACCGACTACACCCAGTTCATCCCCAGCACCCTGACCGCCCAGGCCGCGCGCCTGGCCAGCCGTTGGGGGCTTCTTAACCGGGTATCACCGGTCTACAACTGCGTAATTACCAACGTACCCGGCCCGCAGATTCCGCTCTACAATACCGGGGCGCGCATGGTCGCCAATTATGGGACCGGCCCGATTCTCGACGGCATGGGCCTGTTTCACGCTATAACCAGCTACTGCGGGGATTTTGCCATCTCCGCCACCAGCTGCCGGCAGATCATGCCGGACCCGGAGTTCTATCGGCAGTGCCTGCTCGACAGTTTCAACGATCTCAAGCGCGCTACCGACAAGATCATGGCCCGCGCCGAGAAGAATGCAAAGGCCGCCAGGCAGTCTGGCAAGAAAGCCGGCACCAGGCCCGCTGCCAGAGCAAAGGCGAAAGCCAGCAGCAAGAGCAAGGCCGGGGCAAAGGCCAGCAAAACCAGCGCCGGTAAAACAACCAGGGCCGCCAGTGCCGCCCGGCGAACATCCACCGCCCGCACAGCGACAGCGCGTCGAAAAGACGCATGAGAGGTGAGCGCGGGCGAGACAGACCAGAACAATAAGAAAAAAGTATTAGGAGCTACGTATGGGCGCGCACGCTGACACACATATGATCCCGCCGCCGTCTTTCGGCCTGGCGGCTACGGAAGCCCATCGCGCTTTCGCAGAATTTACCAGCCTGGTGTACACCCGCCGGTTTCTCGACCGAATGCCCCGTGGCGACGGCCACGGTGTGGTGCTGCTGCCAGGCTTTCTTGGCGATGACGGTTATAACGCGCCGCTACGCAAGTACCTGAACAGGCTCGGCTACCACAGCGTCGGATGGGCCCAGGGCCGCAACCTCGGCCCGCGTGGCGACCTGCTGGAACGGGCGCTGGATTACATTCACGACCTGGCCGGCGAGCTTGGCGGCAAGGTAACGCTGATTGGCCACAGCCTGGGCGGTATCTATGCTCGCGAACTGGCCAAGGAGCTGCCGGGTAGTGTGCGCCAGGTCATTACCCTGGGCAGCCCCTTCGGCGAGGGTCGGGATTCGGGCAGCTATCCCCGGCGACTGTTCTCGGCCCTGAATCCGGACGAAGACATTACCATCGCCCAGCACACGCTCACCGAGCCGCCGCCGCTGCCGACAACGGCGGTCTATTCCAAGGGTGACGGCGTCACCAACTGGCAGACCTGCATTCAGGAAGGGCGGCACCCGCAGGTGCAGAATATCCAGGTGTGGGGTAGCCACTGCGGGCTGACCATCAATCCGATGGTGTGGTTTCTGATGGCAGAGCGGCTGGCCCAGCCCGATGGTGACTGGCGCCCCTTCCGCAGCAGCAGCTGGCGGCGCCTCTTTTACCCCAAGATCGGCTAGCGCCGGACGTCAGCCTGTCGCTGGCGCCTCAGGCGCCGTATGCGTAGTCCTGCACCAGCCACTTGGTGGCGGTCTCGCCATCAGAGTATTGCGTGTAGCGACGGATTTCCTCAAACAGCGCCTGGTTGGGCGTGGTCAGCTTCTCCAGGAATTTGGCGAAGTCAGCGGCCTGCTCGGTGAAGCCAAAATTCGAGTGTTCGAACTTGAACACCTTGCCGGCCTCGTCACCTTCGCTGGGCATCAGCAGATAATTGCTGGATTCAGGAATTTCGCCAAATACCAGGGTTGAGCTGAGCCATTGGGGGAGAGCGCCGTGGGTGTCTTCGTCGTGCAGCATGCGAACCCAGCCCATGAACTCCTGCTTCAGCTGGCTCCACTTGCGCGGTCGCGCCAGATAGAACGCCGAGGAGCTGGAATTGGTGTCGCAGTAAAGGCGCAGGCTTGGAAATTCAGTGTAAAACGCCACCAGCTGGGCGATGTGGCCGCCCTGTTCCTCGAGAACAGCCTGGTCATCGCCGGTCAGGGACAGGCCCACCTGGTGTTCGATTTGCGCGCTGAATTTTTCTGCATCCACGTCGGTAGTGGCCGCGGCGTAGCAGACAAAGCGCTGGTTCTCGCGAGCGAGAAAGTCTTCGAGTTTTTTCAGGTCCATATGGCGTTCGCTCCAATTGGGGGTAACGTATTATGCCCCCGGAGGGGCCAAAATTGGTGCGGCAAAATCCCAACCTGTGACCTGCAACACACTCGGGGACTATGGATTCCGTAGTAGTTTTTCCTATTGGAGACAGTAACTTGCACTGAAATTGCCCCAGCCTCTACCGGGTGCCCAGCGGGGTGCACGCGAATCGGCGGTCGCGGATGCAGAATTTCCTCAACGCACGCAGTCCAGAATTCCACACTGCTGGGTAGCGTGACATCAGGATTCGGTCTATGACTGCTCAAAACCTCCCACCGTCCTGCAAAAGATGCAGAGCCTTGCGGCGAGTCTCAGGCTGCGCTACATCCGATTGAAATTGCCCAGTGCCTGGCTGTGGAAAGCGATGTGGGCCCCAATGAAGCTGGCGATGAAAAAGTAGCTGTGATCGTAGCCCGGCTGGTAGCGGATGGTGGCCGGGAAGTCGGCCTCCTCGCAGGCTTTCTCCAGCAGGCTGGTCTGCAGCTGTTCTTCGAGGAAGTTATCAGCTGTTCCCTGGTCCACCAGGGTGGGCAAGTGCCCGGCGCCCGCGCGAATCAATGCGCAGGTGTCGTGGGCTTCCCAGGCGTCGCGGTCATCCCCCAGGTAGTTTGAAAAGGCTTTCTCGCCCCAGGGCACCGTACTCGGCGACACAATCGGGGAGAAGGCCGACACCGAGCGGTACATGCCGGGGTTTTTCAGGGCAATGGTTAGCGCACCATGGCCACCCATTGAGTGGCCAAAAATCGACATGTTGTCGTGGTCGAGGTCGAAGCCCTCGCGCATCAGCGCCGGCAGCTCGGACACGATGTAGTCATACATGTGGTAGTGGGCAGACCAGGGCGACTGGGTGGCGTTGAGGTAGAAGCCCGCACCCTTGCCAAAGTCATAGGCCTCCTCCGGGTCGTCGGGCACCTGTTCGCCCCGCGGGCTGGTGTCCGGTGCGACAATGGCAATGCCGTGCTCCGAGGCGTAGCGCTGGGCGCCGGCCTTGATCACGAAATTCTCATCGGTGCAGGTCAGGCCCGACAGCCAGTACAGCACCGGCACCTTGCGTTCACGGGCCTGGGGCGGCACGAACACGGAAAAGTGCATATCGCAGTTCAGCACGTCCGATCGATGGCTGTAGCGCTGCTGTTGTCCCCAGCAGCACAGCACGTCAGAGATTTTCTCCATCTAGAATTCCACCACGCTACGGATGCTTTCACCGGCGTGCATCAGGTCGAAAGCGTTGTTGATGTCGTCCAGCGGCATGGTGTGGGTGATCAGATCGTCGATATTGATCTTGCCTTCCATATACCAGTCGACAATGCGCGGCACATCGGTGCGACCCCGGGCACCGCCAAACGCAGTGCCTCGCCAGGATCGCCCGGTGACCAGTTGGAAAGGCCGCGTGGAAATTTCCTGGCCAGCGCCGGCTACTCCGATGATGCAACTCTGCCCCCAGCCCTTGTGACAACATTCCAGGGCCTGGCGCATGACATTGACGTTACCAATGCATTCAAAGCTGTAGTCGGCGCCACCTCCGGTCAGGTCGAGTATTGCTGCGACCACGTCATCGACTTCTTTGGGGTTGATGAAGTCGGTCATGCCAAATTTCTTCGCCAGCTCTACTTTGGCGGGGTTGAGGTCTACACCAATGATCTTGCCGGCGCCGACCATACGGGCGCCCTGAATAACATTGAGGCCGATGCCGCCGAGGCCGAATACCACCACATTGGCGCCGGGCTCTACCTTTGCTTTGTAGACCACGGCTCCGACACCGGTGGTTACACCACAGCCGATGTAACAGATCTTGTCGAAGGGCGCGTCCTCGCGCACCTTGGCGACCGCGATTTCCGGCAGCACGGTAAAGTTTGAAAAGGTGGAGCAGCCCATATAGTGCAGCAGCGGCTCACCGTCCAGCGAGAAGCGGCTGGAGCCATCGGGCATGACACCCTTGCCCTGGGTTTCCCGCACCGCCTGGCACAGGTTGGTCTTGGGGTGCAGGCAGAAATTGCATTCGCGACACTCCGGGGTGTATAGCGGAATGACGTGATCACCCGGTTTTACCGAGGTGACGCCAGCACCTACCTCGCGGACGATGCCCGCACCTTCATGGCCAAGAATAGCAGGGAACGCGCCTTCGGGATCCTCCCCGGACAGGGTAAAGGCGTCGGTGTGACAGATGCCGGTGGCCATGACTTCCACCAGCACTTCACCCGCCCTGGGTCCCTCCAGGTCAACCTCAGCGATCTCCAGCGGCTTGCCTGCGCCAAAGGCGACAGCGGCACGTGTTTTCATGGCGTTCTCCCTGTTCTTGATGTGCGATCAACTGCGAAAGCGGCTAACGATACCATAGACCAGTAGCGCCAGTTCGCCATGCCTATCGGCCCGGAAGGACCTGACTCCGGGGGCCCTGGATGGCGATCGCTGGCAAGGTCCAAGCCACAGACTCTCGCAAAAGGGTGATCCTTGTCCTAGCCGGGTAGCACCTGCCATTCGGGGTCTGCGAACTCGCCGATGACTTCGACGCGTACGAATTCTGCCTGCTCGGCAATGATGCGTCGGGCGGCTTCGGGGGTGCGTGATTCCATGGCGTCGCGGCTGGCCTTGCTGTCCCAGCTGGCGATGGCCAGCAGCACATTGTCGTCATCGATCTTGCGGTGTAGTCGCGTGCCGCGCGCGCCGGGTGCGGCCTGCAAGTGCTCGCTGGCTCGTATCCAGGCCTGGGCATATTGCTCCGCCGTGTAGCCGGGCTGGATATGTACTTCAAACAGGAAAATCATCGCCGCGCTCCGATCAACTGTTTCCGAAGCATAGCGCCTCGACAGGCAAAGCGGTGCGACGTTACAGCAGCGAAAGCTGGTCCCCGGCGGCGGGGGGTGCGCTGAACTGTGAGCAGTCCAGGGCCTGGCGTTCATCCCGGTGGTTCAGGCCGTGGCGGCGGCAGGCGATATCGAAACGCTGCGACAACAGGTCTGCGAACTCTCCCGTGCCGCGCATGCGGTGGCCAAAGCGGGGGTCGTTGTTGCGGCCGCCGCGGCACTGGCGTATCAGGCTCATGACATGCTCGGCGCGCAGCGGGTAGTGGGTGTGCAGCCACTCTTCGAATAGCTCGCGAATTTCCAGAGGCAGCCGCAGCAGGATATAGGCGGCACTGGTCGCACCGGCCTCGGCCGAGCGGCTGACGATGGTTTCCAGTTCACTGTCGTTGAGGGCGGGGATTACCGGCGCCACCAGCACGCTGACCGGAATGCCTGCCTGCGACAGTGACTGGACGACTTTCAGCCTTGCGCTGCCTTCTGCCGTGCGTGGTTCCAGTGTGCGCTTGAGATCCCGGTCCAGGGTGGTCACGCTGACCGCGACGCTGGCGAGGCCATTGGCAGCCATATCGGCCAGCAGGTCGATGTCGCGCAGGATACCCTGGCCCTTGGTGATGATGCTGACCGGCTGTCGGAAGCGATGCGCAACTTCCAGCAGCTGTCGGGTCAGTCGGTGGCGCTGCTCCATTGGCTGATAGGGGTCGGTGTTGGCGCCGATGGTGATGGGCCGGCACTGGTAACCGGGCGCGCGCAGTTCTTCCTCAAGTTTTGCGGCAGCATTGGTCTTGTAGGTCAGCCGCGTCTCAAAATCCAGGCCCGGGGAGAGATCCAACCACGCGTGCGAGGGCCTGGCATAGCAGTAGATGCAGCCGTGCTCGCAGCCGCGGTAAGGATTGATTGACTGGTCGAATGGCACGTCCGGCGACCGGTTGCAGGCGATGATGGTTTTTGCGGTTTCCGGACGGCATTCTGTTGCCAGAGATGACGTTGCCAATGATGATGTTTCCGCGTCCGGCTCGCGCTCGACCTGCGCAGGCAGGTAGCGGCTGTCACGGTTGCTGACCGCGCCCCGGCCCTTGCGGGCGCCACTCGGCGGCGGCAACTGCACCTGCGGCCGTTCAGGGCTGTCGGCCGACCGACGGGGCGGAGGTATGCGCGCTATACTGGACATATATACAGTATAAGCACGATGCCGAGCCGGAGCCAACATTTCTTGGCATAATCATGGAGCAAGCAGCGGCCCGCTGTTTTACACTCGCAGCATGCTCCGCACAGCACCGGGGCCATCGACAAAGGGGAGACCATGGGCGAGGCGATTTACAAGGAAGAATTCTCGCCGGCCGAATACCGCGAATTCAGCATCCGGCTGGAAAATCAGCTCGCCGTCCTGCGTGACGTGATAACTGAGCCGCAGTTCAATCGCTGGGAGCCTACCTTCGGTGCGGAGCTGGAGGTCTACCTGGCCGACAATATGTTTCGGCCGGCGGCCATCAATGAACAACTGCTGAGCATGGCCAACAACGACCAGCTCACCCAGGAGCTCAACAAGTACAACCTCGAATTCAATATGAGCCCGGTGCCCGCCCGGGGCAGTCCTTTTGCGGCGATGGAAGACGAACTGCGCAGCTGTCTGAACATGCTGCAGGGCCACGCCCAGAGTATCGACTCCCAGGTCATTCCGATCGGCATCCTGCCCACCCTGCAGGACAAGCATTTAAGCCTTGATTACATGACCGACGCGCCGCGTTACCACGCCCTCAACAACGGCCTCACCAAGGTTCGCAAGGGTGGCTTCCACATTGATATAGCCGGTGAAGATCACCTGTCGCTGCACGGCGAGGGCGTTACCGTGGAAGGTGCCAATACGTCTTTCCAGGTGCACCTGCAGATTCCCGCAGACCGCTTTGCCACCTATTTCAATTCTGCCCAGCTCACTACACCGCTGGCCCTGGCGCTGTCGGCCAATTCGCCATTAATTGCCGGTTGCCGGCTGTGGCAGGAGTCGCGCATCGCCCTGTTCAAGCAGAGCATCGATCTGCGCGAGCGCGGCAACCCGCACTGGCGCCAGCCGGCCCGGGTCAGCTTCGGGCACGGCTGGCTGCGCAGCACCGCGTGGGAACTGTTTGCGGAAAATGTCGCCCTGTACCAGCCGTTGATCCCGGTGCTGACTGACCCCGAAGAGATCTCCTCGCCGCCCAGGCTGCCGGAGCTGTGCCTGCACCACGGCACCATCTGGCCCTGGAACCGAGCGGTATACAGTCACCTGGGCGGCGGGCACTTGCGCATTGAGTTCCGCTTCCTGC
Organism: Cellvibrionales bacterium; assembly: GCA_043513815.1. Classification (GTDB taxonomy): domain Bacteria; phylum Pseudomonadota; class Gammaproteobacteria; order Pseudomonadales; family Halieaceae; genus JANQIO01. Next base: position 1,374,701 of record CP121313.1, read on the forward strand.
CGGCGGGCCCAACGGTTCTGGACATGCTGGCCAACGCCGCGCTCTGCATTGGCTGGTCGCTGGGTATTGGGGATTCCATGGACCATTATGCCGCTCGGCTGCCGTTCAAGTTTGCAGAATACAATTTCTACCGCGCCGCCCAGGACGGTTTGGATGCGCAGCTGATCTGGCCCCGCAAGCACCGCGGTGGCCTGGAGGAAAGGCCAATCCGCGAGCTGATAGAGGAATTTCTGCCCCGCGCCCGCCAGGGACTGGATCAGTTGGAGCTGGATAGTGCCGACGTGGACCGGCTCTGGCACGTTATCGAAGAGCGCTTCGACACTGGCCAGAACGGCGCCAGCTGGCAGCTCAGCAGCTTCGAAAAATATCGCAAGACCATGGATGTGGGCGACGCCTGCCGAAGCATGCTGGCCGACTACGTGGCCAACATTACTGAGAGCAAGCCGGTGGCGCGCTGGTGCTGAACCCGATCCGCGACCCCCGTCCCGAGCAGATTCCCGGGCGGGTCAACGAATTCCTGCAGGCCCTGCCGGGGCCGTCTGCCATTCACCTGACCGGAGCGGATACCAGTCGCACCCGGGTACTGGTAACCCTGTCCCACGGCAATGAACCCTCCGGCCTGGAAGCGGTGCACCGCTGGCTTCAGGAGGGTCGCAAGCCGGAGGTCAACGTGGTCATCATTCTGGGCGCTGTGGAGGCGGCCCTGGCTGAGCCGTTGTTCTTCCACCGCCAGTTGCCGGGCACCCGCGACCTGAATCGCTGTTTCAACCCACCCTACAAGGATCGTCAAGGGCAGCTGGCCCAGAGCATTTTGCGCACCATCAGGGAGCAGCAGCCGGAGGCGGTGGTGGACCTGCACAATACCTCGGGCTCCAGCGATGCTTTCTCAATCAGCATCGGTGACTGTGAACAGCGCCGGGCGCTGGCCAGCCGCTGGGTGAACCGGCTTATTATCACGGACCTGCGCCTGGGGTCCCTGATGGAGCAGGACCTCGGCTGCCCGGTCATTACCGTGGAGGCCGGTGGCAGCCAGGATGCGGCCGCCGATATAGCGGCCAGCAAGGGCGTCGAGCGCTTTTTCATGGATGAAGACCTGTTTCAGCCGACCGAAGAGCTGGTGCTATTGCGTCACCCGCTGCGGCTGGAGCTTGCTGCCCACAGCCGGATTGATTACTCAGATCGGCCCCTGCACGACCGCGACATCGTGGTACGCCAGGATATTGAGCGCTTCAACTTCGCCCCCGTCAACGCCAGTGACCAGTTGGGTTGGCTCGACTGCCAGGGGCTTGATCACCTGCAGATCGGCAGCGATTACCAGGCCCATGCGGTGGAAGAGTTTTTTCGGGTGGATGAGGGTCGACTCTACCCGCGTCAGACCATGCGGCTGTTCATGGCGACGACCCGGCCCGATATCGCCGCCTCTGACTGCCTGTTCTATTTCGTTTGCGAGGCGGCAGCGAAAATAGACAGTCCAGCCTGATCAAACGCTGATGCAACAACGCCTCGAAGATTTCGGTGGGCAGGGGGAGCCGCTGGTCTTTGCCCATGCCAATGGCTATCCGGTGGGCAGCTACCGGCAGTTCATCGACGAGTTGTTGAAGCAATGCCGCGTCACGGGTTTTCACCAACGGCCTCTGTGGAGCCCTGAAGCGCCACCTGCACGCCTCGACTGGTGGCGCTTTGCCGATGACTTGCTGGAAACCCTGGAGACCTCCCAGCCTGGCCCGGTGTGGATGATGGGTCACTCCATGGGTGCTGTGGTGGCGGCCAAGGCTGCCTCCCGGCGGCCGGAACTATTCCGCGGGCTGCTGCTGATCGACCCGGTCTTCCTGACCCCAGACACCATCGCCGCCCGGGCCCATCTTCCTGATGAGGTGCTCGACGAGGCGCCCATGATTCGCAAGACCCTGACCCGGCCCAACCGCTTCGCCAGCCGCGAAGAGGCCTTCGACTTCCATCGCGGCAAGCGCGCTTTCTCTGACTTTAGCGACCAGGTGCTGTGGGACTATGTGCTGGCTGGCACCCGGCTCAACGAGGAGGGGGAATACCAGCTCGCTTATGCTCGTGAATGGGAGGCGGCAGCCTACCGCTCTTCACCGCAGGTCTGGGAGGTGCTGGCAGACATCACCCTGCCCGTGCTGGGCCTGCGCGGGGAAACTTCTGACACTCTGTCGCCGGAGGCTTTTGCGCTCTGGCAGCAGGCCCAGCCACAGGCCGACCTGCGGGTGTGCAGTGGCGGCCACCTGCTGCCGTTCGAGCGTCCTTTGGAGACTGCGGCAGAGATACTGGACTTCCTGTCCAGCGCCGCGGCCGCCGAGTGACTGCGCGCGTCATACCCGACATTTGCGGCGAGCCGCCCGCCAGGACCCGGCACTAATGTTGCACCGGATCTGGCTGGGATTCTTCCTGGTGGCCTTCCTCGCCGGCCTGTTTCAGTGGTGGTTCAATGGCGATGCCGAGGTATTCCAGCGCATGGTCACCGCGATGTTCGATATGGCGGGGCTGACGGTGGAGCTGGCCATCGGCCTGGTAGGCCTGCTGGCCTTCTGGCTGGGCGTGGTGGCGCTGGGCGAAGCCAGCGGACTGGTGGATCGCCTGGGCCGCCTTATGTCGCCGCTGTTTACACGGTTGATGCCGGGCGTACCGGCGGGCCATCCGGCCATTTCTTCCATGACGCTCAATCTCAGTGCCAACGTGCTGGGACTGGATAACGCCGCCACGCCGCTGGGCATTCGCGCCATGAAAGACCTGCAGTCGCTGAACCCGACGCCGGCAACTGCCAGTAACGCGCAGATTCTGTTCCTGGTACTTAATACCTCATCGGTCACCCTGTTTCCCGTGACTATTCTGTTGTACCGGGCGCAGCTGGGCTCGCCGGACCCGGCTTCGGTCTTCATTCCTATTCTTATTGCCACCAGTTGCTCGACCCTGGCGGGTCTGCTGGTCACGGCCTGGGTGCAGCGCCTGAAGCTGACCGACACGGTGGTGCTGGCCTGGCTGGGCGGCGCTTTTGCCCTGCTGCTGGCCCTGGTGGGGTGGTTTGCCACCCTCAGTACCGAGGCTCTGGCGCGGCAGTCCAGCCTGCTGGCGAATATCATGATTCTCGGCCTGATCATGCTGTTTTTACTGGCGGCCCATCGCCGGGGCATCAACGTCTACGACACCTTCGTGGAGGGGGCCAAAGGCGGCTTTACCACCGCCATCGAGATCATTCCCTTCCTGCTGGCCATGCTGGTGGCCGTCGGCGTGTTCCGGGCCAGCGGCGCCCTGGACCTCATGCTGGAGGCACTGCGCGTCCTGCTGGCGGGAACCGGTGCTGACCTGCGCTGGGTGGACGCCATGCCCACCGCATTGATGAAGCCCCTGTCTGGCAGTGGTGCCCGGGCGATGATGATCGACACCATGAACCAGTTTGGCGTCGATTCCTTCCAGGGCCGGCTGGCGGCCACGTTGCAGGGATCAACAGAAACTACGTTTTATGTATTGGCCGTATATTTCGGGGCTGCAGGCATTCGCCATGCACGCCATGCCCTGGCCTGTGGGCTCACTGCTGACGCCGCCGGTATCGTTGCCGCGATCATCGTAAGTTATTGGTTTTATGGTGGTTTATAGCAAACGCCAGGGGCGGCTTGCAGATCTGCTGAGGGGCAGGGTAAGTGGGGGTGCAAAATCCGTAGTAACACGATAGGCTTTTACTAAAGCCGTCGCCCTGGATACCCCCAATGGAGTACGGACAGTTTTGCCCCGTGGCCAAGGCCGCCGAGCTGCTCGGGGAAAAATGGACGCTGCTGATCGTACGAGAACTGCTGTACGGCAGTACGCGCTTCAGCGAATTCCAGCGCGCCATCAGCGGGATTTCGCCGACCATGCTCAACAAGCGTCTCAAGGAGCTTGAAAGCAACGGGCTGGTCGAGAAAGCGGATCACGACTATCACTTGACGCCCGCCGGCGAAGACCTGGCGCCGCTGGTGCGGCAGTTTGCCATCTGGGGCATGCGCTGGGGCCGCGGTGACCTGCCAGATACGGATCTCGATGTGGACCTGCTGATGTGGGATATTCGTCGCCGCATCAAACCTGAACTCCTGCCGGAAACCGGCGCCATCTTGGAGGTCGTTGTCACAGACCTCCCGGCCCCCAACCGCTGGTGGCTGTCCGTCGACGCCTGTGAGGGCCGCCCCGGCGATCGCGAGCTGAAGCTGGACACCGAACCACCGAGGGACGAGGTCGACCTGGCCATCGAGGCAAGCCTGCGGGCTTTGACCGAGATCTGGTTGGGTGACATTTCCCTGCAAACAGCCCTGGTCCGCCGTCAGCTGGTGCTGCAGGGCAAGCCTCTGCTTATCCGCTCGATCGAGCAGTGGTTGCCGCTGGCGCGCAACGCGGTATTCTCCGAGCGCAAGCTTGACCCCTCACCAGAAAACGTTCGCAGGCTGTCTATCAAGCCGCTGAAGGACGCGCCCTCTAAGTAGGTCCTTCCGCCGAGCAAACTTCTGAAGGGTGCGACTACCGAGTAAGGCCTCTCGCCCAGCCAACGCCTGACGGGTGCGACCACCGAGTAGAGCTGGACGGCCACCCACCGTCATTCCCGCGAAAGCGGGAATGACCAAGTGGGCGTTTCGCGGGAATGACGAAATGGACTTCTGCGTGTTTCCAAGGGGCGGAATGCACGCCAGCTTTATCGCTCCCGGCGCAGTTCCGCCAGCGCCGCAAAGGAGTCCATCAGCCAGCCAGGGTCGACGCCGGAGACGCGGGGCCGTACGGCGACCAGGTGACTCATATTGAGCGCATCTCGATAGCGGGCGATTTGCTCCGCTACCTGGCGGGCGTTTCCCAGCAGGCACCATTCCTCCGGTTCCGGCTGGGGGACTTTCCGAAACGGTGGCGCCGGCAGCGCTGCCAGCTTCTCCCGCACGCTGGCTACCCGCGCCGGGTCTTCGGCAATAAACACCGTTCTCATAAGAGGGCGCACAATGTCGCTGCCGTTGCCGTGTTGCGCCAGCGCCTCCTCATGAAGGGCGAAGTTGCGGACCAGCTCAGCCAGGCTTTCAACCGGTGAGGCGAAATAGGGCAGCCCAAGCCGGCCGGCCTGGCCGATGGCTTTGGGTCCGAACGCCGCGACCCACAATGGCGGGTGAGGTGTCTGTAGTGGCCGGGGATAGACGAGCTGCCCTTCAACTGGCTCGCCGCCCCAGGCGGCCCGCATCGCCGCCAGCACTGCATCAAAGCGGTCGCGCTTGTCAGCACTGTTTACGCCAAAGGCCTCCAGCATGCCACGCTGGTAGCCTCGCCCCAGCCCCAGTACCAGTCGACCGCCGCACAAATGGTCCAGGCTGGCGGCCTGCTCTGCTGCCAGCAGGGGCTGACGGATGGGCAGCAGCCAGGAGGTGGTGCCCAGTTTCAGCGACTGCGTTTGTGCCGCTACCGTCGCCAGCAACAGCAGCGGATCCGGTATGGCGGCGTTTTTAACGAAGTGGGATTCAGGCAGGAAAAACGAGCGGTAGCCCCAGGCCTCGGCCTGCACCGCCTGGGCGCTCAATTCCCTCGCATCGAGCTCCATGCGCCAGGGCGTTATGCCCAGTTCCAGCTCAGGCATCGCCCAGTAAGCCGGCCTGACTGCGTTCGATATGGCCATCTTCAACAAGCGAGCGAATGGCGTCCCTGAGGGTGTCTTCCAGTGGCCGGAACTGGACACCAAGCTCGGCCGCGCCCTTGCTGTTGTCCATCTTTACCCAGTTGGTGGCGTACACCATGGCTTCGTGGGTCACCGGAATATCCAGCGGCTTGCCGCGCAGGCGGTTAAACCAGTCCACCAGGCGCCCGGCTCCCAGCATGACGCCGCCGGGTACCGGTATCTTGCGAATGCGCCGGCCCGTGAGTGCAGAGAGCGTATCTACCAGTTCACTCCAGGTCAGGAAGTGCCCGCCCAGCGGATAGCGGCCGGGGGGCAGATCGCGTTCAAACAGGCGGCAATGGGCCAGTGCCACATCGCGAACATCTACCCACTGGTTGCCGCTGGGTAACACCGGCGCTGCGGCCGCAAGGTAGGCCTTCAAACCCTGGTGCGGGTCGGTAAATCCCGGGTCCTCGGGGCCAATGACACTGGCGGGGTAGGTGATATGAATCGGCGCGCCCTCGCTCTGCAGGCCGCGTACGTATTCCTCGCAGGCCACCTTGGAGCGACCGTAGGCGTTGGCGGCGGAGCCCGGGGGGGAATACTCGTTCAGGTAGGCGGCGCGCGGGTTGTACAAGGCCGTCACGCTGGACACGTGAACAATGGTGTCGAGTCCACGCTTTGCCGCACCGCCGATCACCCGCTCGGTACCACCGACATTGGTGGCCATGACCGCGTTGGCATCCTTGCGATCAATGGATACCAGCGCCGCGCTGTGGACCACGCCGTCGCAGCCCGCCAGTGCCTTGTTGACGGAGTCGGCATCGGTGACGTCGCCTAGCACGTAGTCGGTAATATCGCTGCCGTAGAGTCGCCGCAGTTTGTCCTTGTCCCGCACCAGCAAGCGTACCTGGTGGCCCGCGGCGATCAATGCGCGCGCCGTATGGTAGCCAATGAAGCCGGTGCCGCCGGTGACCAGTATGTGCACGTGGGTGCCGTTTCCTTTTTATTAGTTTGGTCTTATTCCACATCGGCGCGTGCGAGGTGTTGAACTCGGGCGCCCATGGGAGGACTATAGGCCTTCGACCAGTTTAATGAAAACGGACCTCCAATGACCCGTTGCCAGACACAGACCCTGTCCGTACGCAGCCTGCATAAGCCGGCGGTGGCGTTCGACCTGTGCCTGTCGGTACCGGTGGTCGCCATGCCCTGTGCGATTGACTGCGTGGGCAATGGTTCAAGGAAGCAAACGTTTATCTGATTAGCTGAAGATATCCAAAAAAGGCCTCCGAGAACCCGCGACTCGGAGGCCTTTTTTTTTCTTCCTCGGAAGACCCCATAAAAAATCCCTCCGACCACCGGGTTCCAGGCCACTGGAATAATAAAGGTGGTAGCCGTGAAACGGTCACTGAGAGTCAACATTGTCGCTATTTACCTCATGGGCTTTTTCCACAGCTTCATGGTGGTGATACCCGTGTTTGTGCCCCTCGTGCAGGGCTACGGTTTGAGCATGGCACAGGTACTGCAGACCCAGGCCCTGTTCGCCCTGACTGTGGCGGTCTTCGAGGTGCCCTCGGGTTACATCGCCGATGTCTGGGGTCGACGCCGGGCCATTCTGGCAGGCTCCGCGCTTAACGGTGTGGGCTTCCTGTGGCTGCTGTGGTCGGACAGTTTCGCGGATTTTCTGGTCTACGAATTCTTCCTCGGGGTGGGCATCAGCCTGATCTCCGGGGCTGACCTCGCCCTGTTGTACGACAGCGAAACCCAGCTCGAAGCCGCCGCCGGTGGTGGAAGCGGGGGGGCCAGCAAGTCATTGAGCCGGCTGATCTCCATTGAAGCCGGCGCCTCCGGGGTAGCCGGTATCTGTGCCAGCCTGCTGCTGCTGTTTGCCGACATGGGTACGCTCGTAAAGGTACAGGCCGTCTGTGGCTTCGTGCCGTTGCTGTTGGGCCTGCTGCTGGTGGAAACGCCGCGGCCGATCCTCAGCCAGGGGCATGCCGGCAACGCCCAGGCCATCATCAGGACGCTGGTCCTTGGTAAACCGGTGGTGCTGTGGACTGCGCTGGCCATCGCGGCGTTCGGGCTGCTGGGCCTTTACGCATTCTGGATCTACCAGAAGTACTGGGAGTTACAGGGCGTGCCGGTCAGCCTGTTCGGGTATATCTGGGCAGTGTTTGCGTTGACGGTGAGCCTGGCGGCGCGCTATGCCGGCGCCCTGGAAGCCTGGCTGGGCTGGCGGCGCATGTTGTGGATTACTGCGGTACTGCCGCTGGTTGGCCTGCTGGGTATGGCCCTGGCCGGCGGCTGGGTGGGGGTGTTGTTCGGTTTCGCCATTCAGTTGAGCCGGGGCCTGAGCCTGACGCTGTTTTATGAGGCGTTGAACCGACGGGTGGACGGCGACTTCCGCGCGACCATGAACTCGCTGGTGAGCCTGGGCGTTCGCAGCCTGTTCATTGTCACGGGCCCCATGCTGGGCTGGGCACTGGACGGCATGGGTGTGGCCAGCACCTTGCTGATCCTCGTTGCCCTGTTCGCGCCGCTGTTTGTGCTGGTGATCCTGGGGCTGGGCCTGCGCATTCGCCGAGAGGCGGAGCCGGTCCCCCAGCCGGCACTGTAGCCGCCCTGTTTCACCGGGGACAGACTGCGTGTGCGGTCTGTCCCCGCTCCCTGCGCAGCCGTTTCTAGAGAACATTCCACCGGTTCCACGACGCCAGATTGCGATAAACTTTTTTGTTGGCAGGGCGCTATACTTTGACAACAGGAGTTCGCCCCGTCATGGACAGATCACCCTCCATCCTAGCCACCATGATCCTGCCTATCGCCCGCGCGCTGAGGCTACAGGGGGTGGACCCCATGCCGCTCTTCGAGCGGGCCGAGATCGACCCCGCTTCTGTCATCAATGCCGATCGTCGAATACCCATGTCGAAGATGCAGACGCTCTGGCGCCTGATTGCCGACGCCACCGGGGATGAGGCCTTCGGACTGCACGCGGCCGAGCAGTTGCAGCCCGCCATTCTGCACGGGCTCGGGCTTGCCGTGCTGGCGAGCTCCACTATCCATGAAGTCCTGCAGCGTCTGGTGCGATTTGCCAGTCTGCTGCACACCGGTCTAGAACTCAGGCTCAGCGAACGTGAAGAGCTGGTGGATCTGGATATCGGTATGGGCGGCGAATTTGAAGGCGCTGCCGATATGGATGTAGACCCGTTCGGCGAGGACTTCGCCATGGGCATTGTCGTGGTGTTGTGCCGATTGACGCTGGGGGAATATTTCAGCCCCATCGCGGCGGAGTGTCGCCGCCCCGCGCCCGCCGACCCGAATGTTTTCATGGCAATGTTGGGCTGCCCCATCATGTTTGCCACTCCCCGGCTTCGCATTACTTTCGTCAAAAGCGATATCAACGAGCAGCTCGCCACCGCCAACCTGGAACTGGCCCGCGTCAACGATGAGCAGGTCGAGACATACCTGGCCACCTTCACCCGCGTCAGTGCTTCACGCGCTGTCGTCAGCAAGATTGTCGAACACCTGCCGGATGGCCCGCCCAGCCAGAAAGCTATTGCCGAAGCCATGCACGTCAGCAACCGCACCCTGCAGCGCAAACTCAAGGATGAGGGCACCAGCTTCATCGACCTGTTGCAGGATGCGCGCCTGTCGCTGGCACGCAAGTACCTCGCCCAACCCCAGCGTTCCATTGTTGAAATCGCGTACTTGCTAGGCTTTTCCGAGCCGAGTACCTTTTCTCGGGCTTTCAAGCGCTGGACCGGTCAGGCGCCGGCGGATTACCGGGCGGGACTGCAGTCTCAGGTAGCGTCGAACTGACCCGGATCACGGTGCAAGCGGCGCAGGTCTGCTATGCTGCTCCCGACGGAACTGAACTGTATTTGAGGAAATCCCATGTCAATTGTCCTGATCGTTGCTGACCGTGCGGAAGACCGCCAGGTTGCGATTCCCCGTGGCCTGCAACTGGCCGCCAAGATGGGGTGGGGCGCCCAGGTGGTGGGCTTCGCCTATGAAAGCCTGGCTGAGCTGAAAAGCGCCGGCGTGAACCCCCAGCAGGTCAAGAAACAGCTGCTGGACAAGCGCAAGACTGAGGTGCAGGCCGAGGTGGAGAAACACCAGGGCGATGTGCGCACCGCGGTCAACGTGGTGTGGCACAAGGCTATTCACGAGTGGATCGACAAACAGTGCGAGCGCAAGGAATACTCTGCGGTCATCAAGACCGGCCGCCGTACCGAGACCTTTCTCTATACCTCAACGGACTGGCACTTGCTGCGTGAGTGCCCTGCGCCTGTGCTGATTGCCGCGGAGAAGAAGTGGCGCGCCACCAAGCCGATCGTCGCCGCCATCGACCTGTCCAGCAACGGCCGCCTGGAGCGTCAGCTCAACGACCTGGTGGTGTCCACCGCCAAACGCTTTGCCGAACAGCTCGATACCGAGCTGTACCTGGTCCACGCGCTGCATATTCCCGCCGTACTGACGGAACTTGACCTGGTAGATGAGTTCAGCCATGTCAAAAAAATGAAGAAGGAGCTACATCCGCGGGTGCAGAAACTGGCGCAGACCCACGACCTGCCGCTAAGTGCCATCAAGCTCAAGCAGGGCCCGGTGGAAAAGGTCATCACCAGTGAGTCAGCGCGCCTCAAGGCCCAGCTGCTGGTAATGGGAACAGTGGGCCGTACGGGTGTGAAGGGACAGCTGCTGGGAAATACCGCTGAGAAAGTCCTGACCCACGTGCGTACCGACGTACTGGCGATCAAGCCCTAGCCGCGAGGGGCCAGTCCCGCGCCAGCGGCAGGATAATCCTGAACGCCACGCCGGAGCCGTCCGGCAGGTTTTCGGCCCGGACGTTGCCGCCGTGAAAATCCACGATCAAGCGCACGATGTGCAGCCCCAGGCCCAGGTGTACGCGATCGCTCTTGTCCCGCAGCGACACCATCGAATCGAACAACTGGTGCTGCATTGCGGCGGGCAATAGCGGGCCCTCGTTGGAGACAGCCAGTTCCACGTTGTCACCCCTGGAAACGACAGAAAAGAGAATAACGCCGCCAGCCGGTGCAAAGCTGGCGGCATTGTCCATCAGCTTGTCCAGCATCTGCGCTACCAGGTCGGGTACGCCATAGGCCGGCAGGGTGTCTAGGTCGCAGTCAAAGCGCAGCGTGTGCTCTGCGTACAGGCCCTGGTAGGCGGCGAACAGTTCGCGGCTGAGCGTAGCCAGGTCATAGTGTTCGGGCGCATTGCCGTGCACGCTCTCTTCGAGGCGAGTCGCTTCACTCATGGCGGTGAGGATATTGCCCAGTCGCGACAGTCCTTCACGGGCGCGCCGCACGTAGACCTCGCCGTCCTCAGGGTTACCGTCCAGGTTGTCCAGGGACGACTGGATTACCGCGATAGGGGTACGCAGCTCGTGGGACAGTTTTCGCGACAGACTGCGCAGGTAGTCAGTGTAGTCCCGCAGTCGGGCCAGCAGGTCCGCATATTGTCTCGACAGCTCGCCAATTTCGTCGCCGCTTCGGCTTACTGGAAAGGCGGTGTCATCCAGCCGGCCGTCCGCCTGTATAACGCGGGCACTGGCCCGTGACAGCCGTCGGATGCGCCAGGACAGCCAGCTCGCATAGCCCAGTAACCCCAGGGCCGACAGTGCCATCGCCAGCAGGCTGTAATACAGCAGGCGTGAGAATGCGCGGTCCGTCAGGCTCAGGTAGGGTTCGCTGCCCTGGCGCGCCACCACGGCACCCACCACCTTATCGCCCTGCTTTACCGGTGCTGCAGTAGCCAGCAGTTTGCGACCGCCGCCTGCCGGTGAGGCATACCAGGCAGCCGCCGCCTGACCGTCCAGTGCCAGGTCCAGTTCCTTCAGAAGTTCCTGGCCAATCCGGGGCGCCTCGGGAAGCTGTGACGGCGGTGCGCCGTTGAGGATTGCCCGGTACAGGGCTTGCAGCAGCCAGGGCGTTTCACTGCGTGGCAAGCTGTCGGCTTCGCTGCGGACATCGGCCATGGCCCAGTGAGAACGGTCAACCGCGGTCAACTCGATGCCGCCATAGGCAAACGGCGCCAGCGCCTGGGCCAGCTCCGCCGATGGATACACCAGCCAAGGCGGCAGCGTACGAGTGCCGGGCAGCACCGTTCCGACGGTGTCGCCGGTGCCTGTGCTGGCGGTGCCGCTATTGCCCACCAGGTAAAACCCAAGCCGGTCCTCCAGCATGGACAGCGGCAGCTCCAGCTCCACGCTGAATCCCTCGAGACTGTCCTGCCAGAAACCGCGGATGCGCGGCTCGAATCCCATCACGGCCCCTTCACGCTCGGTACGGGCCTGCACGGCCCCCGGCGCCGCGGTGGCAATCACGTAGTCGGTGCCGCGCCCGGTACGCAATACCAGGCGGTCTCCACTGGCGCGGCGCACATTGCGCGGGTCGTGGTAGACCACGTCGTCATCGGTCACTGTGAACAGCAGGTAAAGCAGGGGGCCGCGCACCTGTGCCCGATAGGCCACCGGTCCAAAGCGGTGGTGCTCCGGACCGTTCCAGCCGTCGGCATAGCCATCGACAATCACCGGACCAGTTGCCAGCGTTGCATAGAGCTGTCCATTGGTCGGTTCGGTGGAATTCATGCGTTCGGGGTTCGGGTATAGCAACCCGGGACGCTCAGCGACAACCGTTGCCACCGCCCTGGTAGTGGCCAACAGGGCCTGGGCCTGGCCACTCTGCAGCGCGCCCTCCATTTCCCGGACGTACTGGCAGCCGGCCCAGGGCAGGGCGATGAGTAACAGGCTGACCAGCAGCAGCTGGCGGCGCAGGTTCACAGGTACTCAGGCCGCCTTCCAGCGGTACCCCATACCGTAGGCGGTCTCGATGACCGCGAAGCTGTCGTCAACGGCGATGAATTTCTTGCGGATGCGCTTGATGTGGGAGGTGATGGTGTTGTCATCCAGTACCACGTTCGCCGCATCCATCAACTGCTGGCGATTCTTCACGTGACCCGGATGCAGGGCCAGGGCGTGCACGATCCAGAACTCGGTCACGGTCAGGTCAACGGGCTGTTCGAGCCAGCTCACCGTCATGCGTTGCAGGTTGATGGCGAGCTTGCCCCGTTCCAGAACGTCGTCTTCCTGCACCGGTTGGCGCAGAGCATCGACCCGACGCAGCAGCGCGTGAATGCGCGCCAGCATCTGGGCCTGGCTGATGTCCTTGGTGAGGTAGTCGTCAGCGCCCAGCCGCAGGCCGCTGATCACGTCCAGTTCGGTGTCGCGGGCGGTGAGGAATACGATGGGCAATTCAGGGGCTTTGGCGCGCAGGTCCCGGCACAGTTCAAAACCTCCCTCGACCTCGTCATCGAGGCCGACATCAATAATGGCCATATCGGGCAGGCGCTGCTCGAAGGCCGCCCAGGCGCTTGCCCGGTTCTCGTGGCAGGACACGGCAAACCCTTGCCGGGTGAGGGCATCGCGGTAGTTGGCAGCGATGGCGGGTTCGTCTTCGACGATAGCGATATGGCGCGACATAGGCTTTCTCATTGACTCAGTGGCGATACTTCCAAAATTCCTCTCCTGCCACAACCGCCGGCCACAATTCATCACAATTCCTCGCCAGCCTGCCACAGGCTACTCGTTCCCCGGCCCGGGTTCGCTGCTCCAATAGCGGCAAAACCACAGGGAGAACCCCATGCGACCGATCGTGCTGACATTCTTGCTGGGCTGGCTGATGGCCGCCCCCGCCGGCGCCACTATTGACACCGAAATCCCTAAAACGTTGCTGGACACCGAAGCGACCGTGGGCGCCGGGCAGTTGAAACTGGCAGGGCCGTTTGGCTACCGGCCCGCGGTCCAGCTGGAGGCCGGCCTGGACATACGCGTCACGGGCCTGGTGGCTCACGTGACGCTGCGGCAGACCTTTCGCAATGACAGCGAGCACTGGGTGGAAGGGGAGTATCTGTTCCCCCTGCCGGACCAGGCCGCCGTCAACAAGCTGCGGCTGGTGATCGGCGAACGGGTGATCCTCGGTGAAATCCGTGAAAAACAGGCGGCGAAGAAAATCTACCAGCAGGCCAGGGCCAGTGGCCGCAAGGCAAGTCTGGTGGAACAGCGACGTCCCAATCTGTTCAGCAACCGGGTGGCCAATATTGGCCCCGGGGAAGTGGTCAGCGTGGAACTGCACTATATCGAGCGGGTGCACTACCGGGATGGGCAGTTCAGCCTGCGCTTTCCCACCACGGTCACACCGCGCTATACGCCGGCGGACTTCCCGGCAGCAGCGGAGGTCTGGCAGTTCCAGCACCCGCGGCCGGCCACGGACAGTGATCCCATCCAGCCCATCACCATTACCGCTGCCATCAATATGGGCCTGCCGCTGGCCGCTGTGGAGGCCCCCCACCACGAGATTGCCCTGTCTCGGCAGCAGGCCAGCTACCAGGTGCGTCTGGCCCGGGGCACGGCCCCCATGGACCGGGATTTCCTGCTGGTCTGGCGACCGCTGCCCGACAGCCAACCGCGGGCGGCGCTGTTTCACGAACGAGTGGGCGCACATGAATACGCCCTGCTGATGGTGTTGCCGCCAGACGGTGCGGCGCCGCAGTCCGGGCCGGTACCGGCCATTCCCCGTGAGCTGGTGTTCGTGATCGATACCTCTGGTTCCATGGGCGGCAGCTCCATCGAGCAGGCGCGCGCCAGTCTGGCCTACGGTCTCGGCCAACTTCGGCCTGAGGACCGTTTCAATATTATCGAGTTCAACAACCGCGCCCGGGCGCTGTTTCCGGAGGCCGTCGATGCTACCCGCCACCATCTGGCCCGGGCCTCGGAATTTGTGCGCCACCTGGACGCCGGCGGGGGAACCGAAATGCGCAGCGCGCTGGAGCTGGCTCTGCCCGGGACCGAGCGCTCCGACCAGCGGTTGCGTCAGGTGGTATTCATCACCGACGGCGCGGTGGGCAACGAGGTCGAGCTGTTCCTGGAAATCGAGCGCCGCCTGGGTAGCAGTCGCCTGTTCACCGTGGGCATTGGCAGCGCGCCCAACAGCTGGTTCATGCGCAAGGCAGCCCAGGCCGGCCGCGGTGACCAGGTAATGATCGGCAATGTCCTGGAAGTCCAACAATCCATGCAGCGCCTGTTCAGCCGGCTTAGCCAGACAGCCTTGTCCGATCTTGAAGTGGAGTGGCCGGTGACTGTTGCTACCTACCCCCGCGCCGTCCCCGACCTCTACCCCGGCGAGCCCTTGCTGATCACCGCCCGGGCCCGTGACAGTCTGTTGAACAGCGAGGTAAGGATAAAAGGCGAGAACGCCGGTGCCGGGTGGGAAACCGCGTTGCTGGTGGCTCCGCCCCCTGCGGAGCTGGACCTGGCTTCCTCCGGGATCAGTACCCTGTGGGCGCGCGCTGCCATCGAACAACTACTGGATGAAAAGACCCTGGGGCGAGAGGAGCAGGCGGTGCGTGCCGCGGTGCTGCCGATCGCCCTGGAACACCAGGTGATGAGCCCTTACACCAGCTTTGTTGCGGTGGAGAAAACGCCTTCTCGACCGACGCAGCTCAGTCTGAAGAAAGAGCCCATTGCCAATTTGCGGCCCCGGGGCCAGTCGGCGCAACGCTTCGCCTGGCCCGCCACCGCCACAGATTCCCGTTTCAATCTCCTGTTGGGCGTGATTGCCCTGGTGTTGGCATGCGCATTCTGGCGTTCTCCTGCCTGGTCCTGGCGATGAGTCAGTTGGGGACGGGGGTCTATATACAGCTCAAGGCGGCCCTCGCCCAACAGCTCATCGCCCGCGCCTGGGAGCAGCCCGGGCCGGCGCAGCCCTGGCCCTGGGCCGACACCCAGCCGGTGGCCAGGCTGGAGTGGCCGGCGCGCGCCCGATCCCTTTATGTGCTTTCAGGGGGGCGCGGTAATGCGCTGGCCTTTGGCCCCGCTCACGATCCGGCGTCGGACGCTCCGGGGAGCCCCGGCCTGTCGATTATCGGTGGCCATCGCGATACCCATTTTGCGCTACTTGCCGACGTCAAACCCGGCGAGCCGCTGCTATTACACAGCAAGGATGGCACGGCCAGGCGCTACCAGGTCACCAGCAGTTTTATCGCCGACACCCGCCGCGGACCGCTGCGGGCTGCCGGTGATGGGCTGCTGCTGGTGACCTGTTATCCCTTCGATGCCCTGCGCGGGGGTGGACCGCTTCGATACGTGGTGGTGGCCAGACCGCTTTTGTGACCATTGTCACCGATTCTTTTTCAGCCGCTGGTAAAGGCCTCTGGGCAACCCATACTCGCTGCAATGGCTGTCAGGCGTATGTGCCTGGTCGCAGTTCGCCAGCGGGACGGTTTCAAGCCGCTGGGGGTGAGAGCTGTTACTGTCTCGCCGGACGCTGCACCAGGTGCGCGGTTGCGTCCTGGCAGCCATTCTTCCTGCTGCCACTGCCACATTTTGCCCGAATGTTTCCCTGCACTGCCCGATTCCCGCGGCGGCGTTGCCCGATTTCTGCCTTGTAATGTCTCTCAACGGCGCCACCGGCGCATGACCACAAGGAGAGAGCCATGAACTTCAAGAACAAGACACTGAACACCAAATGCATCGCGCTCGGCGGACTGCTGGCGCTGGCAACGATTCACCCGGCCCACGCCGACGAGTGGCTGGAGACGAAGCAGGGCGCGACCTTCTTCGGTGCCACCGCCGCCGGCGTGGCGTTGGGTGGACCTGTCGGCCTGCTGGGAGGCGGCTTGCTGGCGGCCTGGATCAACACCACCCTCGACGAAGCCGCTGAAGCAGAGAGCGCCAAGCTGGCACTGGCTGAGACGCGCCAGGCGCTGCACAGCTCGGAGCGGTCACTGGCGCGCACCGAGGCCGATCTGGAAATGGCCCAGGCTTCCAATGAGCACTATGCCCAACTGGTACTCGACCAGTTGCAGCTGGAAATGCTGTTCAAGACCGGTGAGGCAGAGCTCACCAATACCGGCCAAATGCGGCTGGCGGCCCTGGCCGACTTCCTGGTCAATAACCCGCAGATTGCTATTCGCCTGGACGGCTATGCCGACCCCCGCGGCGACAAGACCTACAACCAGCAACTGTCACTGGGAAGAGTCAGTCACGTGGCCCGGCTGCTGCAGGAAGCGGGTGTGGATCGGACGCGTATCGCCAGCTTCAGTCACGGCGCCACCCGTTCTACGGCAAGCGACGGCGACCTTGATGCCTACGCCATGGAGCGCGCGGTAAAGATCCAGCTCACCCAGGACACCGCTGAGGGTATCGCCGCCATCGAGTGATCTCCCCCCTACCTCCCAGAGTAGGCCCTTTGGCCCGGCGATCCCCTCCGGGCCCTTTTTTATTATTTTTTTGCCATCTGGTGATCCGCCCCAAAAAAGTTCGCCGTATATGCAACTGTATCGACATTTGATACCAACCCCGAACGCGCCCACCCCCCGGGGCGTCAGGTTATACCCGGCTCATTGAGCCGGGTTTTTTTTGCCCTAAATTTCATTGGGGCCGCCCTCAGGGGACTGAAAATTAAAGATAAAGTCAGCGTGGCGCGGTGTGCCATCAATCTGTCGTCGGCGGCAATCCAGCCCGCGGCGTTGCTGCCTTACCATGTGCAACATCGAGGAAACAAACGAGCGGGCCAGTGAAGACACGAGACCTGGAACCAGAACACATCACCGTGGAATTCACGGAATTCGAGATGACCGCGCTGGCGGCCCTGGTCGAACGCGGCCAGCAGACGGTGGTCCTGGGCGAAGGTAGCGAGGACAACCACGGAATCCGCGAGGCCATCCATGCGGTGGCTGAAGAATTCAGGAGCTTGTTGGGACACTTCGAACTGACAACTCAGGAAAGCGAACAGTCATTTTGACGGGGGTAGCGCCATGCACGAACTGGTATTGAGAATCAAAAAGCCCGAACTGTGTTACGTGTTTGCAGACAACGCGAGCCAGCGTGGCCGTGATGATCTGGCAAAGCAGGCCTATCGTCGCGCGGTAGACCTGCGAGCGGAAGAGCACGAGGGCGCCAGCGAAGATGAGCGCCTGGCTCTGAAGGCTTTTTACGCCTACGAAGAGGCTCTGTCATGGGGCCAGAGAAAGCGCAAGCGCGCCACCGGTACCTGGCAGATGGTCGGCCGCATCGGCATCCTGCCCACGCTGCAGAAGCGAGTGGCCAGCAAGCAGGCAGACGATGCCCGCGAAACGCTCAAGACGCTGGCAATGGATGACTACAGCTTTGAAGAGGTGGCGAAGCTGGTAGCACTGAACAGCGAGGAAGCTGCCTGACTATCCTCAACCGTGTTACTCCTGTGGGATCTTCAGAATCCCTACCCTTGGCCCGGCTGCATGTCTCGCCGGGCCCTTTTTTCTTCTAGCCAGCCGTAACAATGCTCTGAAGCCTTGCTGCTCAGTGCACCCCCCGACAGTGTTGCCGGGAAACGCCCCGCCAATGCCCTAATCGCTCGCCGCAAGATCAATCAGGTCCAGCTCGCTCAACTGCCGGTTGATAGCGGGTATGTCGTTGTCAATCACGCTATCGAGTTCGCCCAGCGCCGCTTCAATCGCAGCGGCGAGTTCATCCCGCACCGCGATCATTGAGCGGGTCGGCGCGGCCTCACTGCGGGCGGCCAGCACCATGACGTAGCTCAGCTTGTTGTTGAGCCGGATCGGGAAGTTGAGCGGGTCCTGGCGGCTTTCGTTCCTGGTCTGGTATAGCGTTTCCTCAATGCCCGTAAGCCTGTCGATCGCTTCAGTGAGGGTCGCGCGTGCCTCGGAATCCTCTTCCATCCTGGCCTGGGCGCTCTCGAGCTGAGTCCTGAGGGAGCGCAGGCGTTTGATGCCGTAATGGGTTCGCGACAGCAGCTCAACCGCGCTGCTGGCAAACGCAAACTGGGCCTCATAATCCGCCTGGGTCATGGTGGACCTTGGGTCGGCAACTACCTCGAAAGGGGTTTCACTGACGTCCTCGCCAACCGTCAGCCGGGCAACGTAGGTCCCCGGCGGCACTGCCGGGCCGTCGCGGGCATCTATCCAGAGGATCAGGTCATCGAAGCGCTCGAAGCCGGGGTAGCGCAGATCCCAGCTGTACTTGTTGAGACCGGGTTCGGTCGCCAGTATGTCAGTTCTGGGCGGCGCGTTGCGCCCGGGCTCTTCCTCGTTTGCGTCTCCCGGTGCCGGCTCGCGCGTCCAGTTCCAGACGACCTCGTCGTCGTTGAGTACCTGCAAAGCCACCTCGGTGTCCTTGCCCAGCTTTTCCGGCAATCGGTAGTAAAACGTCACACCCGGATAAGGGTTGGTGCCGGCACTGCCTGGCGCGTCACTCCTTTCCGCGCCAGCAGTTAGCCTCCACGCCGGCTCTGGCGTATACAGCACCGGACCGTCGGCGTCATCGTCAAGCTGGTGCAGCACGGCCAGGTCGTCGAGAATCCAGTAGCCCCTTCCCTGCGTTGCCGCCACCAGCTTGCGCTGCTTGACGGCCAGGTCGGTGATCGAGACCAACGGCAGGTTGAGCTGCAGGGACCGCCAGTTGCGGCCGTTGTCCAGGGAGAAATAGATGCCGTACTCGGTGCCCGCATACAGCAGGCCCTTGCGGTCCGGGTCGGCCCGCAGCGCGCGCGTGAAGTGAGTATCAGGCAGGCCGCGGGTAATCTTGCGCCAGCTCCGGCCCCAGTTGTCGGTGTGGTAGAGGTAGGGCTTGAAGTCGTCAGACTTGTAACGGGTGGCTGCCAGATAGGCCCCGGCCGGGTTGAACGGATCGACTTCCAGCGTGTTGACCTGCGCCCACTCGGGCAGTCCGGACGGCGTGACGTCGTCCCAGCGGGTGCCGCCATCACGGGTGAGGTGCACACGACCGTCGTCGGAACCGGCCCAGATCACACCTTCTTCATGGCGGGATTCAGCCAGCGCGAATATGGTGCCGTAGTACTCGACGCCGGTGTTGTCCTTGGTGATGGGCCCGCCCGATGGCCCCATACGGGATTTGTCATTGCGCGTAAGGTCAGGACTGATGGCCGTCCAGGTCTCACCCAGGTCTTCGCTCTTGAACAGCACGTTGGCGGCGGCGTAGAGCACATCCGGGTCGTGGACGGAAAAGGCAATCGGGAAGTTCCATTGAAAACGGTACTTCAGGTCGGCTGCACCCCAGCCCATCGGATTGTCGGGCCAGACGTTGATGGCGCGCTCGGCGCCTGTGCGATGGTCCACCAGGGTCAGGTAACCGCCGTAGGAACCGCCCACGACGATATCCGGCTGGTTGGGTTTGGCAACCACATAGCCGCTCTCGCCACCGGCGGTGGGCTCCCAGTCGCGGCGGCTAATCGAATCATCCATTGCCGACTGCGATCGTATCCGCAGCGCCGAGTTGTCCTGCTGGCCACCCAATAACCGGAACGGGAAGGCGTTGTCTGTCGACACCCGGTACATCTGCGCGGTGGGTTGGTTGCTCTGCACCGACCAGGTGTCACCGCCGTCGTAGCTGACATTACCGCCACCGTCGTTGGCCTGGATCATGCGCTGGGGGTCGCTCGGGTCGATCCACAGGTCGTGATTGTCACCGTGGGGCGTGGCTATCTCGCTGAACGTCTTGCCGCCGTCCCTGGAGTGATGGAAACGGACGTTGAGCACATAGACTGACTCCTCGCTGGCAGGGTCTGCATAGATGCGTGTGTAGTACCACGCCCGTTGCCTGAGGTTGCGGTCCTTGCTCACCCGCGCCCAGGTCTCGCCCCCGTCCCGGGAGCGGAACACACCACCGTCCTCGGCCTCGACCATGGCGTAGAGGTTCTGGTTGTTGGTGGGCGACACGGTGATGCCAATGATGCCCAGTGTGCCGGTCGGGAAGCCTTCATTGTCACTCAGCAGCTCCCAGCTATCGCCGCCGTCGGTGCTCTTGTAGAGCCCTGAGCCCGGACCGCCGCTCTCCAGGCTGTAGGGCGTCCGCTTCACGCGCCAGAAGCTGGCGTAAAGAATTCTCGGATTGGTGGGGTCCATCGCCAGGTCAACGGCGCCGACCTCGTCGTCCACAAAAAGTATTTTTTCCCAATTCTCGCCGCCATCTTTTGAGCGGTAGATACCGCGGTTGTCATTGGCGCCAAACAGGTGGCCCATGGCAGCGGCATAGACCCTGTTCGGATCCTTTGGATGGATGCGGATGCGGGAAATATGCTGGGTGTCCTCCAGGCCCAGTTTTGACCAGGTCTCGCCGGCATCGTCGGAGCGCCACAGGCCGTTGCCCGGTGACACGTTGCCGCGCACGGTCTTTTCACCGAGTCCCACATAGATGACATTCGGGTCCCAGTCAGACACCGCCACGGCGCCCACGGAGCCGCCGAAGAAACCGTCCGACACGTTCTCCCAGCTCGAGCCGCCGTTGTTTGTCTTCCAGACGCCGCCGCCGGTGGTACCCATGTAATAGGTTTCGCGGTCTGCCGACAGTCCCGTCACCGCCGCGGAACGACCGCCGCGGTAGGGACCGATTTCACGCCACTCCAGGGCGCGGATGTCGGCCGGAAAAGTGGCCGGATCAATATCGGCCCTGGCGGTTGAGAAACCAATAAACAGCGAGAGTGTCAGCAACAGCAGACGTTGGGAAAGTGGGGGCATCGAGGACTCCTTGCAGGCTGGTGGGAGTCACCAGCATCTATAGAGGTGCGCTAGTCTTCCACACAAAATTGCGCCGAGGCAATGCCGCTGCCTCAACACAGCGTCTCAGCCAGCGAATAGCCGTCCGAGGCCGACGAGGCTCACGACCAGCAATCCCGCCCCCAGCACCCTGAAAAACAACGCGGTATCCCGCTGCAGGGCGTAGTCGTGAAACCTGAGGCCGATGACGTGGCCAATCGCGGCGCAAGGCAGCAGCCACAGGTGGTGTATCCACTGCATGTCGACGCCGGCGGCGAGGAAGGCGATCAGCTTGACCAGTACCAGGATGAACCACAGGGCGAACAGGGTGTCTCGCAGCTGCTCCTTGGGCATGCGGCTGGCAGCTACCGGGACCACCAGGGGCGCGGCGATCAGGGAGGTGCCGCTGACATAGCCGCCCAACGCAATCAGCCCGGTGTCCACCGCTTTGTTGTTGCTGCGAATCGGCCGGTTGAGGATATAGCTGATGGCGTAGAGGGTGACGATACTGAAAATGAAGCCGCTGATCAGGGCTCCTGGCAGGGTAATGACGCCCAGTACACCAATAGCCTTGGGAATGGCCATGATCGTCAGCGCCCAGCGCACAAAGGGCCAGTTTACAGTGGTAGCTTGCGAGTGGCCGTAGTGGTCGGCCCGATGGCTCTGCCATACGGTCAGCGATGAAAAGATCAGCAGGTGTACGCCGATGAGGGGCAGGAATACCAGCGGCTCGTCGAGTATCAGCAGCAGGAAAGGCAGGGTCAGCACGGCGCCGCCGAAGCCCAACCCGGAGCGGACGAAGCCTCCCCAGATAAACAGCAGCGCGATTAGTGGGTATTGCCAGCCAGCCAGCTCGGCCATGATGTCCTTGTTTCTGAAACCAACGCCGGTCCCTGGCAGGACCGGCTGCGCATCATATCAGAGACCGCGGGCGGGTGGCTCAGGCAAAGCGGGCGTAGAGAATCCAACCGCTGCTGACGAGGTACACGGTGAAGGTAGCCACCATACCCAGCGGGCGGCCCATGAAGGGCCCCATGCCGCTCAAACCCAGGTAATGCAGCAGGCGGCCAGCCACCAGGGTGGCGCCGAGGGCGTGTAGCCAGACGTTGCCGGCGCCCATCAGTTCCATGGTCAGCAGCAGGGCTACCGCCAGCGGCGTGGTTTCCACAAAATTGGCCTGGCAGCGAATCAGCCGGAGCAGCGTTTCATCGCCACCGTCGCCGATATCGACCTGGTTGCCGACTCGGTAGAAACCGACCCGTGCGGTAATCGGTATGAAGATCAGGCCCAGGATAGCGATGTAGATCGGGGTGATGGAAAGCAGAGAGATGCCGGGCAGTTCCATGGGAGACTCCAAAAATAGACTGTGTTGTTGTTTTGCACGCGAGCAGGGGGTTTCCCCTGTTACGGCGGACCATTTTTTGTAGACTAACAGCCTAACCGGAGGGGCAGAACATTTCTGCACAGCCAACCGGTACATTTTGCACGGGCGCTTGCGCCCGTTTGACGACAAGCGACAAGCACAGAGGCAATAGATCATGGCTAAAAAGATCTGGGACACGCTGATCCAGGACGCGCTGGTATTTGACGGTCGTGGGACCGCGCCGCAGCAAATCGATATTGCCGTCAAGGATGGCAGCGTGGTCGCGAAGGGTTCCCTGCTGGCGCCGGAGCTGGCCGAGAATGTGATCGACGCCAGCGGCCAGTGGTTGATGCCGGGTCTGCTGGATATCCATACCCATCTCGACCTGGAAGTCGACCTGGAGCCCGGCCTGCCGGAAGCGGTACGCCACGGCACGACCACGGTACTGGTGGGAAACTGCAGCCTGGGAACCTGTTTCGGCACCCAGCGCGACGGCGACCAGGACCCGATTGTCGACTGCTTCACGCGGGTAGAGAATATTCCCAAGAAGGTGCTGTCGAAGTGCGTCGAGGCGGTGACCTGGAAAGACACAGGCGAATATATGGACCATTTTGCCGATATGCCCCTGGGGCCCAATGTGGCAGCCTTCGTGCCGCACTCCATGTTGCGGGTGGAAGTGATGGGTCTGCAGCCGAGTATCAGCCGGGCGCCCACCGAGGAAGAACTGGACCGCATGTGCGAGCTGCTGGAGAAGGCGCTGGACGAGGGCTATATGGGCCTTTCCACCGACGGCCTGCCGTTCCACTATCTCTCCAACGACCCCAACACCGATCAGCGCATTCCTACCCAGTTCGCCTCCTATAAAGAGATGAAGCGACTGCTGCAGGTGGTGCGTGACAAGAACAAGGTATGGCAGACCACGCCCATCATCGAGAACCGGTTGCTGGCCTTCAAATACTTCGCCCTCACCAGCGGCCGGCTGCATGGCAAGCCGCTGAAGACCTCGGCCCTGGCGGCCCTGGACTTCGCCGAGCTGGCCGGCAAGCGCAACCCCTTCCTGTCCTTCGCCGGGCTGATGAATTCAAAGTTCTTCAACGGCAACATCCACTTCCAGGCCCTGGGCACCAACTTCCGGGTGTGGAGCGACGGCATCGTCAGCCCGCTGTTTGAGGAAATGCCCTCGACCTGCAAGCTGATCGCCAGGGAGTATGACGACCGCGAGGGCCGCCTGGCGCTGCTGAACGACCCGGCCTGGGTGGAGGAGTTCCGCGCTGACTGGTACCACGGTCGCGGCGGTTTCAACTGGCCGACGATCAAGGCGAAGCTGGGCGCACCTGATAGCCTGGTGATTCGTGATTTCAAACGCCTGACCTTTGATGGGGCGCCCGTGGCGGACTGGGATGGAGACACCTTCCAGCAGGTGTTCGATCGGGTGGCCCGCTACCAGCAGGGCGACAGTAGCCAGGCGCGCTCTGACGCGGAAAAGGACGCCTTTGACAAATTCCCGCGCCCGCTCGGCGACGACGCCGACTTCATGCTGCACCTGCTGCGGGAGTACGATAAGAATTTCCGCTTCTGGGTGGACCAGGCCAATGTGGGCAACGAGCGCACCCTGGAAATGCTGCTGCACGAGGACGCGCTGCCAGGGTTCAACGATTCCGGCGCCCACATCACCAATATGGCGTTCTTCGACGGTAACCTCGGTAGCCTCAAGCGGGCCCAGCAGGTCGACCTCGCCACCGTCTCACGTATGGTGCAACGGCTGACCTCAGAACCCGCCGAGTTTTTCGGGCTGGATGTCGGCACCCTGGAAATCGGTGCCCAGGCCGACATGGTGCTGATCGATCCCGAGGCGCTGGCCGCCTATGAATGTGACCCGAACCGCCAGCTGATCCATCGCGAGCTCTTCGATCACGCCCAGATGGTCAATCGCTCTGACGGCGTAGTGACGCGGGTGATGATCAAGGGCCAGGACGCCTGGGTGGGCGAGCGCTTTACTGATGCCCTGGGACAGCAGACCCTCGGGCGGGCGCTGCGCGCCGCCTGAGCCCTGTGGCTGTGCCGGTTCCAGCCGTCCTCGACTCGCTCGGCCAATTGGCCTAAACGTCAGCTTACTTGCCGGGTTAGCGAATACTAGCTATACCTCCATAAGCGAAAGGGATGTCTATGGGGGTGAGATATGCTGGGTAAAGCCAGGGTTCGGTTCATACAGGAGCAGCTCAATGCCCGGGGTTTCCCCTGCGGCAAGGCAGATGGGCTGGCAGGCAAGAAGACTTACGCGGCCCTTGATCACAGTGGCGCGGTGCCCGCCAACTGGGGCAAGAAGCGCAAGCTGGTCGGCTATATCCAGTGGCTGGCTGCGGCCCAAGACATCGATGCGGGCACCTTTGACGGGTATTGGGGCCCACAGACCGAATTCGCCTACGACGCCCTGCGTGAACAGCTCGATACCGGTGAGCCGCCGACCATCTGGCGCCCGGAAGAACTGGGTCGCGCCAACCCCAACAAGTGGCCTATCCAGACCCCGCAGAAGGAGCTGGTGAAGTTCTACGGTGAACCCGGCAAGCACCAGACCTATTTGCATGTGCCATATCCTCATCGCCTGGCCTGGAAGCTGGAGACTGAGCTGACCCGCTTCCAGTGTCACGAGAAAGTGCACGATAGCCTGCTGCGCGTGTTGAAGCGCGTGGCCGATGCCTACAGTCCCGAGCAGATTCGCGAGCTGCGGCTGGACCGTTGGGGCGGGTGCCTCAACGTCCGCAAGATGCGTGGCGGCACAAAGATGTCCATGCACAGTTGGGGCATCGCCCTTGATTACGACCCCGCCAATAACCGCCTGAAATGGGGCCGTGACCGCGCCAGTTTTGCTCGGTCCGAGTACGACACCTGGTGGAAGCTCTGGGAGGAGGAGGGCTGGATCAGCCTGGGCCGCCACCGCAATTTCGACTGGATGCACGTGCAGGCCGCGCGCCTCTAATGGCTTCCAGTTATCTATAGGCCCGGACCATGAACCTGCAGCCACTGAAGATTCTGGTCCCCGGTCGCGCCATGCTGGTGATGTTGCTGTTGCTGGCACTGGGCCTGGGCTGGTACTACGTCAGCTCCAGCGCCCAGGGCAGCCACCTTGTGCGGCGCAATTTCAATCACCTGAACCAGATCACCGCAAACATCGACGCCAGCGTCGATGCCCTGCATGCCCAGGTGCGCTTCAATCAGGGAGCGCCCTGCCCGGACGCGGAAGACGAGGAGTCCTGTCTCAAGTCGTTCAAGAAGCGACTGGCCGGCAACAGTCCACTAATCCGTGATGAATCTGCGATTCGCGCCGAGATAGATGACATCGTACTGGCTGAGGACATGGCGTCGGAGATGGACGGTGAGGACGCCATGCCTGAACAGGTACAGTCTTCCTTCTCGAAACAGCAAGTGCAGTCACCGCCCCAGAAGTACACACGATTCACGGAATTGCAGCAGCAGAACTGTGTGGACCCCGATACTTTTGCCCGCGAGGCGGAGCAGATCGATAGCTACCTGGTCGATGGCGGCATAGGCAACAGTTTTTTTGTAGACGTAAACCTGTTGCTGGATGAGGAGGCCAATTCGCGCAACCGCTCCCGCAGGCCGGGAAGCGGGGGCGAGCAGCGAGAGTGCCTTGATCGCTCGCTGGCGCTCTACCTGGAAATCGACCTGTACTTCGATCTCATTCAAGGCCTGTCGCAGTCCGAGGGCTATTTCGATTCAATTATTATTGCCCGTGCTGAACCGAAAGGGGCCAGCAGCGACGAGGACTGGTATTACGAAGAGCCCCTGCCGGAGATTATATTCAATACCGCCTCCGGAGAGCCCTATGCAAACAGTGAAGACCTGCAGTCCATCTTCAGTATGCGCAGCGGCTTCGAGCGCTATCGCAGCATCGCCGACCTGAAGCAGCAGCACGGCGTCGACCGTTACCGAGCCGCGCTGCTGCCCGGTGACAACGCGGGCAAGAACCCGGTGGATATCGCGCCGCAGTCCTTCACCCACTCCACAGTCGTGCCTTTTGAGGTCGGTGGTTTCAAGCACCTGGCATTTGTGCAACCGCTGGAGTTGGAGGACATAGGCGAAGACCTGTTGATCATTGGCGTGGTGGACCAGGGGCGGTTCAATGCCCTGAAATACCGTGTGCCACTTAACTACCTGTCGTTGCTGTTGGTGGCCTTTCTGGTGGTGTTGCTGTCGTTGAATTTCATTCGGCTGGCGCTGTTGGGAAAGCGCGGCGTGCTGCTGAAACGCGACCTGCACCTGTCCTATATATCGCTGGTGGGAATGGCTTCACTGATCACCATTCTGATTGGCAATATCGGCGCCAGTATGCAGTTGAATGCCATGTTCGACGAGGACCAGCAGTCGATTTTTGACCGGGTCCGATCACAGTTCGAACTGGAGTTGCTGGAAAAGCTGGCGCTGATGGTAGAGCCGAAGATGGCTCAGGACCTCGATCTCGATTTCTGCGAGTCAGAACAGTCCCGGGAATCCATCGGCAGGAGCGTCAAGGTTCGCTGTGGTGGCGATCCCGTCCCTCATATCTCGGCGCTGCTGGAGCTCGATGCAAGCGGCCAGCAGACCGGCACCTATCGTACCCACCTGGCAAGCTCGCCCACGCCGCCCTTCAACTTGTCCAGCCGCAACTACTTCAAGGCCGCACTGGGCGGCGAGGCCTGGCGCCTGGACGCCAGTCGGCTGCGGAAGTACGCCGGTGAAGGCCCCTACGCTGGCCTGATTGATGCACTGGACGGCCAGCGCTACTACATGCAACGCATAGAGTCATACGTCGATAGCACTCTGGAGACGGCCATCTCCGTGCCACTTCACGAGGACCATAACGCGCGCCAGGTGGACGGAGTGCGCGTAGCCGTGGTGCGCTTCAGAAGTCTTGAAGACGTGGTCCTGCCACCTGGTTTCGGCCTGGCCGTGTTCGAGAGTCAGTCTGGCCGGGTGCTGTTTCACGACGACTACCGGCGCAGCCTGCGGGAAAATTTCTACCGTGCCACTGACGACGACCCAGACCTCAAGGCCGGCGTGATTGCCGGGGTCAAGATGGGCCTGGACCTGAACTACAAGGGCGACAGCGTGCACGCGGCATTCGGCCCCCTGGCGGACACCCCGTGGACCATGGTGGTTTACTACCGTGAGCCTTTGGTCGATGTCATCAACTTCCACTTCGGGGTGACGGCATCGGTACTGAGCGCGTTGTTTATTATCCTGTTTCTGCTGGGTTCAGGTGTGCTGGCGATGCTGGTACCGCGAGTGATCCAGGCCTGGCGGGGCGATGAGGAGGCCGGTGCCGGCATCGTGCCGGACTGGATATACCCGATGGATGGCAAGGCGTCGGTCTATGTCGACCTGACCGGTATGAACCTTGGGCTGTTGCTGCTGTACACCGGCGTGACCTATCACCTTGATATCACCGACTCCTGGCCCTGGTTGCTGTTGGCGCCGGCGGTGATATTCGGACTCTGGCATCGCCAGGTTCAGCCGGAGTTCTACAGGGGCCTTCCGGGCCTGCTGCGGCCCCTGGGCCTGGCGTTGCCCTACGGATTTGCCCTGCTGCTGGTGGTGGCCTATGCGAGACTGCTGATTTTAAATAACGGCAGTGTCTACCTGGGTGTATCCCTGCTGTGCGCTGCAGCGCTGTACCTGGCGCTGCGCTTCAACGAGGCGCGCAAGCGCCGGGCCCTGGAGCGCATGCCGCGCCAGCATAAGCTGGCCGGGATGCGTGCGCGTGATCTGGTCAACTATCGGCGTGCGACCTGCGTGTTCATCCTGATGTTATCCGTCTCCCCGACCATTCTGCTCTACAACGAAAATTTCGATGTGCACGAGAAGCTCTGGGTGGAGTTCACCAACTGGTCCAACAGCGACCGCCTGCGGGATCGGTCCAAGGGATATGAAAGCTACTCGCAGCGAACCCATCAGTCCGGCGACCTCGGCGATTTCCTGCTGGAAAACTGGCAGGGCGTTTACCTGCCGCGCACCGAAGTATTCAGTCTGACGCTGCCGGAGGCAGGCATTGATAGCCTGGCGAGCCCTATGGCCGGCCTGGCACCACAACCGGAGGTAGACCGCTGGCCGCCACTGCGGGAAAAGTATGGCCTTCCCGACAACTATGACCGCGAGTTCACCCTTTACATGCTGGTGGCGCGCGATCGCGCCAGCGTTCTGAAAAACTGCCACGTCCATATCAATCTCGACAGCGAGCCCCACTGGCAGTGTGCGCGCAGCCCCAGGGTGGATGAGCAGGTCGCGTTGTTGAAAAGCCTGGTCAAGGCCCTGCCGAGTTTCAGTGCCACCGGGTCTCTGCTGGAAAGTTTCACCGAGCGTTCACGCATCATGCACGCCATGGGCGACGAGGCAGGAAAGGACCCCACGATGCAGGACCAGCCTGCGCTGGTGGCCATCGATGAGTACGACCGCGCGACCGGGCTGCACTACCTGATGAGCACTGTATTCCCGCACACGCGTTCGGAATACCCCCAGGTCATCCTGATACCTTACTTCCTTTTCCTGCTGATCAGCGGAATTTATGTGTATCTGCTCACCGGCTTTCTGGCGGACCGCCAGCTGGGCGGGCGTTTCGCGCGCCGCAAATCTGCGATCGACCGCGAGGCCAATCACGATGAAATACTCGCCGGTGGCCTTATGGTTGTGCCGGCGGGTATGGACCTGGAGACGGCCTACCAGCAGCTTGTCGATTCCGAAATTCTCAAAGGTCAGAATTTCGAAGTGCCCCAGAGCAATGGATCAGTTGGACTCAAGCACGTGGCCGTGTCGGACGACATGATTATCCTCAAGGATTTCTTCAGCGTGATCGACAATCGCAGCCTGGCGGTACAGGTGGTGAGTTTCCTGGAGGCTCAGTTGAGTGCCGGCAAGCGCGTCATCGTGCTCAGTGATATCGACCCCAAGTACTGGCTGCGTTCGCAGCATGTGGGCGACACCCTGCCGGCGCCGCTGTTCCATCGCTGGGAGTCCCTGTTGATGTCACTGCACAGCTATTGCCTGTTCCCACCGGGACGCGTCTGTGCGGCACCCGACCCGAGCTGTTTCCGGCGCATCTGGGAGCGCTCCAGCAAGGATGAGAAGCTGTTGCTGGCAGGGCTGCATTACGAGAACGTCGTGAACTACCGCAATCTCAGTGCTGGCATCAGCCTGTACCGGCGCGGTGTGCTGACATTCCGCGATTTCCAGTACCACTTTATCAACGCTGCCTTTGCGCGCTTCGTCGAGCGCCAACTGCCCAGGGATGAATTCCGCCGGGAGGCCGCGGGCCACGAAAACAAAGTGTGGCTGGCATTCAAGGGACCGATCATGCTGGCGCTGCTGGTGATGCTGGGCTTTATCGCCTACACCGCCCAGGATGAAATGCGTATTGTCTTCTCGGTATTGACCACAGTCAGCGGCACCCTCGTCGCGGTGGGTGCATTCAGCGAACGCATTCGCAGCTTCCGCTCCTACCTGGGCGGATGATAGTACTCATATCAATGCGCATTGGTTGTACGTTTGTGCAATTGATGTACAGATTTCGAGATGGGAGCGTTTTTTGTGACCGCGGTCTTCCCGCGCGTTGGCTTCCGAAATAGCGGTTTGGTACTTATAGATTTGTGAACAGGGACGGGCCCCTTGAGGGGCAGTTTCTGTGATATGAGCAACCAACCGGCAAGCTGTAATGGATGTAGCCGAATACACCTACCGACTTCTGAAAGACCAGCCCATTGTAACTGTGGCTGGCAAGCAGTACCTGTTATCCACTGGCTCGACCCGCTCCGTGGGTAATGCCCCGGTGCTGATGGGCCGTCGTGATATTGACCCTCTGCCGAGCTACCAGGGCATTACCGTCGCCAACCTGCGCCAGCGGCTGGGTTCCCAGTTGGCCGGCATGCTCGGGATGGACCTGCTGGCGCCCTTTGCGGTGCACCTTTACCCGGACGAGCGCCTGCTACGGCTGTGTCCGACCTGTGAAATGCAGGGGGACACGCTGCCGATTGAAGTCGTGCAGGGTGCTCCGGTGATCACCGCCCAGGCCGGCGGCATCGGCGGCCGCAAGTTGCGCCTGGCGATCGACACCTCTACTGCACTTTCCCTGGTACCGGAGCGTCTGCTGCGCCATTGCGAATCACTGGGCAGTCGCAAGGCTTACCACCCGCTGGTGGGGAGCTTCCGTACACCACGTTACCTGCTGGATCTGGCCATCGACGGCAGCGGTCGAAAGTTCCACGCCGGCATCCTGCCCGACAGTCTCGAGGCCCAGCTACACAGAGACCGCCTGGACGGCATCCTGGGGGCCGATTTGCTGGAACACTTCGGCGTCTGCCTGCGGCTGACCCGGCGCATGATTACCCTCGGACCGCGGAGCTTTGGCATTCCCGCGGCCGCTGGCGCCTAGGGCCATCAGGCAGGCGGCTATAAGCATGTTTATGCCGGCGGCATTGGTCGATGATATCCGCATGGCAAATTACCTATTTCAACTCCATCACGGCCACATCATTATCAATGTTGAGGGCCGTCCCTTTCTGCTGGATACCGGCGCTCCGTTCAGCGTGGGCTATGAGTCCCTGCGGCTGGGCGGCCAGGTATTTCGGATGGAACACAGCTACATGGGCGTGACGGCCAGCTACCTGTCGGAGCATATTGGCGTTCCTATAGAAGGCATGATTGGTGCTGATGTGCTCCGTGCGTTCAATGTCTCGATCTACGCCGCAGAACGCATGGTGCAGTTCCATCACCTGGCCCCCACCGGTGAAATCATGGTGCCGGTCCAGGAAGCCTGTGAACTGCCGGTGATCAGTGTGAAGGTAAACGGCCGGGTACGCCGGATGTTCTTTGATACCGGCGCGCCAATCTCCTATTTGCTGCCTGAGGCCCTGGTGGGGGCCAAACAAGAAGGTCGCCATGAGGACTTCTACCCGCTGCTGGGTAGCTTTCTCACGCCTATCTATAGCCTGCCTGTCGATCTTGGGGGGCACCAGCAGCGAATGCGCTTCGGGCAGGTGCCGGAAGAGCTGCGTGCCATGCTCAAGGCCGGCGACGTACAGGGCATGATCGGTACCGAAGTACTGCGGTATTTTGGCGTGAACCTGTCAGTGCGCGACAAAGTCATGCGCCTCGAGTCACCGCACAACATGGTGGGCCTGGCGGCGGGTTAGCCCAGCCCGGCCTGCTCCGGCAACACGCCGGGACGATTTTCAGCAGCGGAGCCTGGAGCGTGGCTTCAGTGTCTACGGCTGTTTCCCCATGCATTCCTGAAAAAGTGAATTCGAGCTCACCCACGGTACGAATTTGGCGGTGTCGTCTTCGTTTTCGAATCCAGAGGCTCGATTGGGTTTTTTACCGCGCGTTCCCCTCAATCCTTTGGTTTAATGGGTAGTTCGACTAGCCACAAAAAGCGCCTTTATTTCATGAGCTTGTCTGATGTGCGTACCCGAGATTGGGGCTGGCTGCTGGCGGCCATCGCGTTGCTGGTCCTGGCCTGGCAGGGCGGACTGGACCGCGTGGCCCATGATTATGTGAGTGCGTCCCTGGTTGACGCCGGCATCATCTACGGCACGGCCCGGGGCATTAACGCGCTGGTTTCAGCACTGCAGGGTACCGAGCTGGACATGTGGCTGGTGACGTTTTCCATCGGTGAACTGCTGGATCCGATCAACGACGTGATCGAGCGCTTCTCCGCGGTGATGACCCTGGCGGTGACCAGCCTGGTTATCCAGCAGCTGCTGCTGCTGATCGTGTCCGATGTGACCTTCTCGGTAGCTTTAACGGCGCTGGCAGCGGCCACCCTGGTGGCCTGGTTTATCGCCCGTAGCGGTGGCTTTCCGGCGTTGATGAAGGTATTCCTGGTGCTGGCCTTCGTACGCTTCTCCCTGGCGCTGGTGATACTCGCCAACCTCTGGGTAGACCGGGTATTCCTGCCGGATTCCGGCGGACCTGAGCACCAGGTGATGCAGGCGTTTTACGGGGATCTGGAAGAAGTCGACCGCACGGTGCGCGGAGAGGGCGAGCGCAAGCGCAGCGACCTGTCGCGCCAGTTTGACGACCTGCAGTCGCGTTTTTCCGATTTTGTGGACGGCACCCTGCGACTGCTGGGGGCGGTGCTGCTGAAGAGCGTGCTGATTCCGCTGGTATTTCTGCTGGCAGTCTGGCGGCTTGCAGGCTGGGTAATGCGCCTGCCGGACTAGCAGCGCCTGTCGAGCAATTCGAGCAGGCGGCGTTCGTTGCGGAAAGCGGCAAAGAACAGGCCAACCACCACCAGAAAGGCACCGAGCATTGCCAGCAGCAGGATCGGCAGCATCACTGCGATGACGGCGAGCGTAGATTCCTCGAGGCTGCCGCTCTTGAGCGCTGCCACCGTCGCCAAGGGATTGATCATCAGCGGCGCAGAGAACCACAGCCACAGGGCAAACCCCAACATCCCGGCCACCAGGCCACTGCCGGCATAAGGCCATAGCGACAATAGCCGGCGACGACGGTCGACGAAGGCCTGCTCGGTCGGTGTCAATTGCATGGGTTTAGCCCTCTTCGGGCGCACTGCCGTGTTCGACGAAAATCAGTTCCTCTGTCGGGAACTCAAGTGCCTGTGCTTTCGCCACCAGGTCCGCCAGGACGTCTTCCGGCAGGTTGGGTTCGCGAGCCAGTATCCACAGGTAGCCTCGGTTAGGGCCGACGACCATGGCCCATCGGTATTCCGGGTCCAGGGCGATGACATTGTAGCCCCCGTAAAAGGGGCCAAAGAACGACACTTTCAGCTGGGAGAAGTCACCTTCTTCAAGCGGGTAGGCCTTGCCCTCGGCCTGGCTCCACTCACCATCTTCGGCGTTGTAGCCCTTGTTCAGCACGCTGATGCCGCCATCTTCGCGCATGCCGTAGGTGGCGGTGACATCCGTCAGCCCGCGTTCAAAGGAATGATCGAGCCTGGCGATTTCGTACCAGGTGCCGAGGTAACGTTCCGGATCGACGGTATCCACCGACTCCACGCCATCGGGCAGGCCGGTGCAGGCGGTCAGGGCGATGCCCAGCATTGCCAGAAAAATGTAACGCATAGCGGAATTCCAGGCTTGTGAAGGGTAGGAGTATAACGGAGATAGCGGCTGGACGAGCCAGGCTGCGGCGGCAGGCGTGTTGCAGAAAATGGCTTCATCGCTGTTGGGTTGAATGCGATAGTGGCGATGTGAATACAGGGTGTCGTATCCGCTGAATGGCCCCGGTGCTATGCTACGCGCCCTTTTTCCCTGGCACGCCGTGCAAGGGTTTGTTTGTCCGGCGCATCCACTACAGGATCAGGTCATGAACGCACCGCAGGCAGTCGCTACACGCGGCACCACGCGTGAACTGCTGCGCATCGCCCTTCCGATGGTGGTGTCGCAGGGTTCCTTTGCGGTGATGGTGTTCTGCGACCGTCTGTTCCTGTCATTCCTGGGGCCGGAATATATGGCGGCCGCCATGGCCGGCGGTGTGGCAGCATTCTTCACGATATCGCTGGTGAGCGGCACCCTGTCTTATGCCAATGCGCTGTCGGCCCAGTACTACGGCCGCGGTGACGTGCACAAGTGCCCGCAAGTGGTCACCCAGGGCTGGCTCGCTGCGATGGCGGCATTTCCCCTGATTCTGCTGGCGGCGGTGGGCGTGTCGGCTCTGTTCGGCGTTGCCGGCCACGCGGAAAGCCAACTGCAACTGGAGCGAAGCTACTACCAGATTCTGGTGGCCGGGGCACTGTTCCACTGTATGAAGACCGTGATTGGCTCCTACTTCGCCGGCATCAACCAGACCCGGGTGGTAATGATTGCCGACGTGCTCGGCGTGCTGCTCAATATTGGTCTGTCCTATGCCCTTATTTTCGGCAAGCTGGGCCTGCCCACCATGGGCATTGTCGGTGCGGCACTGGGAACGGTCATCGCCACTGGATTTACTGTGGCCGTATTCCTGCTGTTCTATTTTCACCCGGTACACCGGCTGCGTTTCCGGGTGATGGAGTCGTTCCGCTTTGATGCAGGCATCATGCGCCGCTACCTGCGGCTCGGTGTGCCTTCGGGCTTCGAGATGTTCATGAACGTCGCCACCTTCAACCTGTTTATATTGATGTTCCAGTCCTACGGCATCGCTGCCGGCGCCGCCGCCTCCATCGTCTTCAACTGGGACATGATGTCTTTTGTGCCCATGATCGGTCTGCATATTGCAGTGATCAGCCTGATCGGACGCTACGTGGGCTCCGGTGATATGAGCCAGGCCAGTGCGGTAATTGCTGCAGGCTTCCGCATCGCGTTTACCTATGGCGGTGTGCTGGCTGTGTGCTTCATTCTGTTCAGAGTGGATATGATCATGGTGTTTGCCCTCTCCGGCGCTGATTTCACGGAGATCGTCGAACTCGGCAGCTTCATGATGGTGGGCCTGAGTTTCTATGTGCTGGCGGATGCCACTATCCTGGTCGCCGGCGGCGCCCTGCGCGGTGCCGGTGATACCCGCTGGCTGATGATTACCTCTATCAGCCTGCACTGGGCGATGGTAGTGGCACAGTACTTCATTATCATTGTCTACGACGCCGGACCGCGCCTGTCGTGGGCGGCCTTCGTGGTCATGCTCATCTCCCTGGCCGTCTGCTACTTGTGGCGCCTGCTGGGCGGCGTATGGCGCCAGCCGGAGCGGCTTGCGCGGGTGATGGAGGAGTGAGCTTGCTCACTTTTGACCGATAGGGATGTCGGACTCTTCCTAATCGCCCGCTGTAACAATCTATAGTTACCAGTGGCTGCTGTTACTTGAAACACGGCATGCCTTTGTCTAAACAGGAACACTGGAGAACACGCTATGGACAGCATGACAGTCAAGAAAATGGAATCCCCGTCAGTGCGTCAGCTACGTGCCACAGAACTGTCGGAGGTTCACGGAGGGATCGGTCCTCTGATACTGGTTATTGGTGCGGCCGGAGGTGGAGTCAGTGGTTATATCAATGGGGGCTGGAGTGGTGCGGCAAGCGGTGCGCTATTCGGTGTCGCCACAACAGTCACTGGTGGACTTGCGGCTGCCACTACCGGGTTTGTCAGAGTGGGCTGGGCAGCGCGCTCTATTGGATTGGCCGCTGCCAATGGTGGGTTACAAAAGCGGATTCCAGCCAAGCAGCGCTAGCGAGAATTGGTCTGGCAGCTCCGCTGCCAGACCTTCGTTTTGGAGAGGGTCATGAGACTTCACCGATACGGTTCTATGTTCAATAAATGGGACGCAGTCGAGCAGGAAAAGTGGCGAGAGTTGAGTGCTGGAGGAAAGTGGCACTTCATACTCGTCCGCGGAGTCCTGATATTCGGTACCTGGTGTTTCACATTGATGACGGTCTTCATGCTGCTCGACCAGGAGACTTATAGTTCTGGGGCAACAAAAATCGTTCTGAGTAATTTGGCGATTTGGATCTGCGCAGGCGCCATCTGGGGTCACGTGAGTTGGTGGGCCACCAACAAATCCTACCAAGAAAAGTTCGGCAGCGGGCACATCGGTAGCTGAGATGTCGCCCACCGCCGTTCAACATTGAATGTACGTTGAATGTCTAGCGCGGCCTGGGTGGGATGATCGGCCCGGCGTAACCCCGTAGGTACGGTTGACGCCTGAAGTAATGGACCCTCACCCTGGTTGGCGAGCTACGGTTGCTGCGTTCGCTCAGTGAGCTGGTCGTTGTTGTTGCAGTGCCATAGTTGCCAGAAGTGCTGCCGCCGGCAACGAAGCGCGACTCCTCGATGCTGATGGGCTTGACGGTGTCCGTGCATTGAGAACGTTCCATGTTCTGTCTCCTTGTCGTTTGACGGGGTGTTCAACTAGCGAAATTTCCGGTTGGCGCGACCGCCGGTCCCGACTGGAATGGCCTCGGTGACAGGCCTTGATGGCCGTCGTAGCAGGCCCGGTCTGAAAAGTACGGGTGGCGTTGGCGGAGTAATGCAACAGTTTGTGATAGCTGGAAGTGCGAGTCCGCCAGTCACTTCACTCATACTTTCTGCAAGAAGTGACAGCGGCATACCATTTTTGCCGGTAAGCTTTTTCATGATGATGACCTCGTTATCGTCCTTGATTAACTGAAATCTGCTCGCCAGCCGCAGACCTTTGCGGTGGCTTCCTGAAGCCTAGACCAGAGAGTCGCCCGCGAGCGATGCACTGGCATCTTATGTGATCAATTTGTTGCATTTTTAGGTACAATCAGTGGTATGCAACGACGCATTCTTCATACTGTTCTGTGTTTCCTGGTGCTGGTTCAGCCGGTAGCCGGCGTTGCTGCGTCCGCGTCTATCATGGGTGCTTCGTTTTCCGCTGAAGCTTCGATGGACACCCATGACATGTCCGCCATGGAGATGCCCGGCATGGAGATGCCTGGCTGCCACGATGCTGTCTCCATAGTCCCGGAGTGTTGTGATCAGATGGATGGCGTCAGCTGCGGTATGGACTGTGGCACCGTCAGCCCCGCACTCACACAGCCGCACTCCCTGTCTGGCATGAATGGCCATGGGGTCTTCGAGGGGCACTCGGTATACGCTCCACCTTCCCGTTCACCTAACACTTTCCTCAGACCACCACGAACCTCCTGATCGATTGACGGGCTCCCTGCCCGGAGCGCCCTGCGGCCGTGTGCCGCGTTAGATTCAGGAGGTAGCGCATGTACCGTACATGCCGATATAGCATCATTATTGTATTTACCTGGCTGCTAGCCCAATCGGCACTGGCCGACGTTTTGTTATTACAGGACGCCCGCGCACGTGCGGTGGCCAACAATCCGGGGTTGGCAGAAATGCGCGAGCGGTACCGCGCGCTGAGCGAACAGACTTATCAACGGGGCGCCTTGCCAGACCCGGTGCTGAGCCTTGCCGCCGCCAACTTTCCCTGGGATGAATTCGATCGCAACCAGGAGCCCATGACCCAGCTTCAGGTGGGCATCAGCCAGACGTTTCCGTACCCGGGAAAGCGCGGTCTGGCCGAGGCGGCTGCAGGTTTTGAAGCTGAGGCGGCCCTGCGCTCGGCGGACGAAATGCAGCTGGCGCTCAAGAAGAATGTTGCCGTGACCTGGTGGGAGATTTACTACCTCGACCGCTCGCTGGAAACCATTGAGCGCAACCAGTCGCTGCTGCGCCAGTTTGTCGACGTCGCTCGCACCAAGTACGAGGTGGGAGAGGGGCTACAGCAAGATGTGCTGCTGGCCCAGCTTGAGCTGTCACGTCTGCTGGACCAGGCCATCCGTGTGGAGGCCATGCGTGAGGAACGCGCCATTCGCCTCAACCTGTTGATGGGTGAGATGCCCGATACACCGGTTGAGCTACCTGCCGGGCAGCGGGGCGAGCTTCGGCCACTGGCGCCGCGGCAAGCTCTCTATGTTCGCGCGATCGAGACGCGCCCCGCACTCGCCGGTCAGCGAGCCACAATTCGAGCTTCGGAATCGCGGCTGGAGCTGGCACGCAAAGACTACTTCCCGGACTTCACCGTGGGCGTGCGTTACGGCAATCGTGACGAGGATGACCTTGGCCAGTCCCGCCAGGATTTCCTGTCGGTGATGTTGAGCGTGCAGGTGCCGCTGTACTCCGGCAGCAAGCAGGATCGCCAGGTCAGTCAGCGCGAGCGTGAGCTGGCCCGCAGCCAGTACGCGCTCACCGATGAGCGCAACCGGGTGATGGCGGATATAGCCAGCGCCGCGGCGGACTACCGTCGCGCCAGCGAGCAGTTGGAACTGTTCGATAACGGAATCATTCCGCAGGCCCGGCAAACCGTGGAAAGCATGCTGGCGGGCTACCAGGTCAATGAGGTGGACTTCCTCAATCTGGTGCGCTCGCAGGTGACCTTGTTGAATGTAGAACTGCAGTACTGGCGCTCGTACAGCGAGGCCCACCAGACCCTTGCGCGCCTCCAGGCGGCAGTGGGAGAGGACACTATCCATGAGTAAATCCCTGATGATTGGCGCGCTGTGCACGGCCCTTGGGCTGGCTGCCGGCTACCTGCTGTTCGGCGGCGAACAGCTTCCCATGTTGGCTGAAGGTAATAGCAGTGGTCCCGCCGAGCCTCTGTTCTATCGCAACCCCATGAACCCGGCGATTACCTCACCCACACCCGCGAAAGACCATATGGGTATGGACTACATACCGGTCTACGCTGGTGACGACGACAAGTCCGGACCGGTCGGTACCGTCAAGATTGACCCGGTGGTTCGCCAGAACATTGGACTGCGCACTGCGGTAGCAGAGAGTAAATCAATGAGCCGCATCATTCGCACTCCGGGGCGGGTCACTTACGATGAACAGAAGCTGGTGCGCCTGCACCCCAAGGTGGAAGGCTGGATAGACGAAATCTACATCGACAAGACCGGCCAGCTGGTGGACTACGATGACATCCTGCTGAATATCTACTCACCGAAACTGGTGTCGACCCAGCGGGAGTACCTGCTGGCGCTCAAGAACAATGAGGTGCTGAAGGACAGCTCCTTTGCAGACATCAGTGATGGCGCTCGCGAACTGGTAGATTCGGCCCGGGAGCGGCTGGTGCTGCTGGACGTACCAGCCCACCAGATTCGTGAACTCGAACAGACTCGAGAGATCAAGGAGGGTCTGCATATTCATGCGCCGGCTGCGGGAACCCTGCTGGAGGTGGGCGCCCGCCAGGGTCAGTTTGTTACGCCCGCCACTCAGCTATACCTGATCGCCGACCTGTCGACCGTGTGGGTCTATGCCGACATTTACGAGAACGAGCTGCCCTGGGTGGCAGAGGGTGACCGGGTGGAAATGACGTTGGCCAGTGTGCCGGGTCGTACCTTTCGAGGCCGCCTGGATTACATATTTCCCTACGCCGAGGCAAAAACCCGTACCACCAGGGTGCGGCTGGTGTTCGACAACCCGGATCGGTTACTACGGCCTGAAATGTTTGCAGACGTGGTGATCTTTGCAGCGGAGCAGCCCGGGCAGGTCGTGATTCCCTCCGAAGCCGTGGTGCGCAGCGGCGAATACAACCAGGTGTTTGTGGTGAACGCCGCCGGTAATTTCGAGCCGCGAAAAGTTGGCCTGGGCGTTGAATCCCGTGGCGAAGTCTCCGTCGTCTCAGGTCTTGCCGCCGGGGAGCGGGTGGTGGTGTCTTCACAGTTCCTGGTGGACTCCGAGTCCAGTCTGCGCGCCGCCACTGCTCGCATGACGGAGCCGCAGGAGGATCACTCGATGATGGATCACTCGGCTATGGATCACTCCGGTATGGATCACTCCGGTATGGACCACTCGAAGATGAACCACGAGGAGATGAACCGCGAGGGCTCGCACCATGATTGATGCCATTATCCGTGCGGCAGTGGGTAACCGGCTGCTGGTCCTGCTGGCGGCGCTCGCGCTGACCCTGGTGGGATACAACGCCTGGCGCATTGTGCCGCTGGATGCGATTCCCGACCTCTCCGACGTGCAGGTGATTGTGCTCACGGAGTTTCCCGGCCAGTCTCCACAGGTGGTGGAGGATCAGGTCACCTACCCGCTCACCACCGCCATGCTGTCCGTGCCGGATACCCGGGTGGTGCGCGGTTACTCCTTCTTCGGGCTCAGTTTTGTGTACATCATTTTCGAAGACAACG
The DNA here is from genome assembly GCA_043513815.1 of Cellvibrionales bacterium. Taxonomy (GTDB): domain Bacteria; phylum Pseudomonadota; class Gammaproteobacteria; order Pseudomonadales; family Halieaceae; genus JANQIO01. Next base: position 1,414,826 of record CP121313.1, read on the forward strand.
TCGATCTGTACTGGGCGCGCTCGCGGGTGCTCGAATACCTGAACTATGTGGCGGGGCGCCTGCCCGATGGGGTTACACCCACCCTGGGACCAGACGCTACTGGCGTGGGTTGGGTGTACCAGTACGCGCTGGTGGATCGCAGTGGCCGGCACGATCTCTCCGAACTTCGCTCTATTCAGGACTGGTACCTGCGCTACCCGCTGCAAACTGTACCCGGCGTCGCAGAAGTCGCCTCCATCGGCGGCTTTGTGCGCCAGTATCAGGTAGAGGTCGACCCCAATTCGCTAATGCGTTACGGCATCACCCTCGAGCAGGTAAAGACAGCCATCCAACGTTCCAATAATGATGTGGGTGGTCGACTCGTGGAGCTGGCAGAAACCGAATATATGGTGCGCAGTCAGGGATACATCACCGGCGTGAAGGACATAGAGGGCATTCCGGTGGCCGCTGGCGAACAGGGAGTACCTGTGCGCATTGGCGATGTCGCCCATGTGCAGCTAGGGCCGGAACTGCGCCGTGGTCTGGCAGAGCTGAACGGGGAGGGGGAGGTGGCCGGCGGCATTGTAATCATGCGCTCTGGTGAGAATGCGGCGGCGACCATTGATCGCGTGAAGGAGAAACTGGCGGAGTTGCAAGATGGCCTGCCCGACGGTGTAGAAGTAGTGGCGGTCTACGACCGCAGCGACCTGATCAACCGCGCCGTTGCCAGTCTCAACACCGCTCTGGCGGAAGAGCTGCTGGTTGTGAGCCTGGTGGTGATCCTGTTCCTGCTGCACGTCCGCAGTGCGCTGGTGGCTATCGTCACGCTGCCGCTCGGTATTCTCATGGCGTTTATTGTGATGCAGTGGCAGGGCCTGAACGCCAATATCATGTCCCTGGGCGGGATCGCTATTGCCATCGGCGCTATGGTGGACGGCGCAATTGTTATGGTGGAGAACGGACACGCCCATCTCGAGCGCGCCAGTCGCGCCAGGGGCGGTGATCTCACCAGCGCTGAGCGCTGGGAGGCAATACTCGCGGCCAGTCGCGAGGTGGGGCCGGCGCTGTTTTTTTCACTGTTGGTCATCACCGTTTCCTTCCTGCCGATTTTCACCATGCAGGCCCAGGAGGGCAGGCTGTTCAGCCCGCTAGCCTTTACCAAGACCTACGCCATGGCTGCGGCTGCGATTCTTTCGGTGACGCTGGTGCCGGTATTGATGGGTTACTTCCTGCGCGGGCGTATTCGCCCGGCGGATGCCAACCCGCTGAACCGATTTTTGATCCGTATTCACCGCCCGGTGCTGGCACTGGCCATGCGCCACCGAGCTGTCACCCTGGCGCTGGCGCTGGTCCTGCTGGCCTCGACTGCCTGGCCGCTACTGCGCGTTGGAAGCGAGTTTATGCCGCCCCTTGATGAGGGGGACATTCTCTACATGCCCACGACTTTCCCCGGCGTCTCCATCACCAAGGCGCGGGAGCTGGTGCAGCAGACCGACCGTATACTGGCGAGCTTTCCCGAGGTAGAGACCGTGTTCGGCAAGGCCGGTCGCGCCGAGACGGCCACGGACCCGGCGCCGCTGTCCATGCTGGAAACCACCATTCGCCTTAAACCAAAAGCCGACTGGCCTGACCCCGACAAGACCACCCGTGAGCTGATGGACGAGATGGCCGAGGCTATCCAGTTCCCTGGCCTGGCCGATAGCTGGACCATGCCCATCAAGACCCGGCTGGATATGCTGTCCACCGGTATCAAGACCCCGGTGGGTATTAAGGTTACTGGGCCAGACCTGGGTGTCCTGCAGGAAATTGCCGAAAACATTGAATCCGTCATGAAGGAGCTACCTGGCACCCTGTCAGCTTTTGGTGACAGGGCTGTGGGAGGCTATTACCTGGATTTTGACGTCAATCGCGAACAGGCGGCACGCTACGGGCTCACCGTGGGTGATGTCCAGGATGTCATCAAAACTGCCATCGGCGGTATGAATGTCACCGAGACTGTCGAAGGGCTGGAGCGATACCCGGTCAATGTGCGCTACCCGCGATCGTTCCGGGAAGACCTGGGCAGCTTGCAGCGGGTCCTGATTCCCACACCCACCGGTCAACAGATTCCGCTGGCCCTGGTGGCTGACGTTCGCTACGAGCGCGGCCCTCCGGTGATCAAGACCGAAGGCTCCAGGCCCAACGCCTGGGTCTACGTGGATATCGCCAGTGACGACATCGGCGGCTATGTCCAGAACGCAAAAAAGGTAGTCGCAGAGCAGATAGAGCTGCCGACTGGCTACAGCCTGAGCTGGTCTGGCCAGTACGAATACATGCAGCGCGCTGCCCAGCGCCTGGCCATTGTCGGGCCTGCAACGCTGGCGATTATTTTACTGCTGCTCTACCTGCACTTTCGCAATTTGATAGAACCTCTGGTGGTGTTGGCGGCGGTCCCCTTTGGAATGGTCGGAGGCCTGTGGCTGGTATACATGCTGGGCTACAACCTGTCGGTGGCAGTGGCCGTCGGCCTTATCGCCCTGGCTGGCATGGCAGCGGAGATCGGTGTGCTGGTACTGAGCTTTATCGACGCCGATGTGAAGCGGGAAACGCCAGATTCGATTAACGCGCTTAAGGAATGTGTGGTGCAGGCCGCCAGTCGGCGTGTCCGTCCCGTGGTCATGACCGTGGTTTCGACCATGGCCGGCCTTCTCCCTATCATGCTCAGCAGCGGTACCGGTGCCGATGTCACCCAGCGTATCGCCGCCCCCATGTTGGGCGGCATGCTCACAGTACTGGTGTTGAATCTGCTGATCCTGCCAGTGATCTACAGCCTGGTGCTGGAGAAGCGCCAGTCGAAAACCGCTGGGGCAGGGAGGCTTGTTCCCACCCTCCCGGCTGATTAAGATGCGCACGCCGAGTGCGCACCAAAAAATCAGGGTCAAAAAAATCAGGGTCAGACCACGGTCATGATCGACGATGTAGTGAGGTAAATGTGGTTTTTCACCCAATATTCAGCGTGCCAGTAGTCTGCACTTTTTTTGCCGTGGGAACCTGATGTGAGAGCCAGGCTGCTATCCCGGCGCCTGCATAAATGGCTGGCGCTCGCCGTGGGCGTTCAGCTATTGGTCTGGTCTTTGTCTGGCTTCTACATGGTGGCCGTGCACATCGACATCATCCACGGCAACATGCTGGTACAACCAGTACGGCAATCGCTGGCGTCGGAACTGGCACAGGTACTACCCCCGGCAGAAATACTGTCCGAACACCCCGACACCACTGCGCTGACCCTGGCGCTGCGCGACCAGCGTGCAGTGTATTTACTGGCGGGCGAGCAGGGGAATACGGTGTTGGACGCACAGAGTGGGCAGCCGCTCCCGGGTCTAGGTGCAGAGGAGGCCGCAGTCATCGCGCGCCGCTATTTCACCGGTGACGCAGCGGTGCGTGCCACGACGCTGATCGAGCGTGACCCGCCCACTGAGATTGCGCCGTTTCCGCTACCGCTGTGGCGGGTGGATTTTGACGACATCTGGGGCAGCAGTTTCTATATCGACCCAGCGAGCGGCCGGCTGGTCACCAGACGGCACACGCTCTGGCGGGTGTTCGATTTCATGTGGATGCTGCACATCATGGATTACGAGGCTCGCGAGGATATCAACAACAGCCTGCTGCGCATTTTCTCAAGTCTTGCGCTGCTGCTGGGTATGACCGGGAGCTGGCTGCTATGGCTGCGCTTTGTCACTGCAAGGCGTCGCTCGTGAGAACGCTGCGCTACCTGCACAAATGGCTTGCTCTGCTGGTATTCCTGCAGCTGTTGCTGTGGATGTTCAGTGGTCTTGTCATCAGTCTTGTCGATGCAGGAATTGCCCGTGGCAGTGCCACCTTGCAGGTAGCTGAGCCTCTTTCTCTGGTGGGAGCAGCACCGCTGCCACTGGACGAACTGGATTTCCCTGAAACGCTCGAAAGCCTTGGTTTGGTGACTGTTGATGGCGTACCAGTCTACCGCGTGGCAGGTCCCAATGGCGTATCGCTGATGGATTCGCAGACTGGGGAAGTATTCACGGTGGATGCCGAGCGCGCCAGCCGCCTCGCCCGCGCCAGCTATCGTGGCGACGGGTTGATCAACGAAGTGGAGTTCCTGGCGCAACCGCCGGCGCTCATAAATTCTGAGGGCAGTGCCTGGCGTATTGGCTTTGGCGACAAGCTGGACACCGATGTTTATGTCGATGCCGCCGATGGTCGGGTATTAGGGCATCGTAATAGTCGTTCCGCCTGGGTGGAGTTTCTGCTCAAATTGCATTTCATGGACTACACCGGTGGCCACGACTTCAATCACCCACTGATTATCGCCCTGGCCGTTTTGGCCCTCTGGCTTGCGGCCAGTGGTGCGCTGCTGCTGATTGGCAGCCTGCGGCGGGTGGGATTGCGGTAGCGGAGATGTATACTCTGGCACCCACTATTTGAGCGGGCAGCCTGCTCGCGATGCACAGGAGAAGCAAATGTACAGTCACGTCATGCTCGGCGCTAACGATATGGAAGCGTCCAAAAAGTTCTACGATGCGGTGCTGGGCGCCCTGGGCTACCCGGAAGGCGTCTACGATGACAAGGGCCGGGTGTTCTGGTTTACCGACAGCGGCATCTTCTCGATTACCCCACCCATTGATGGCCAGCCTGCTACCGGCGGCAACGGCAGCACTATCGGTTTTGCGGTCACCGGGCCCGAGCAGGCCGATGCCTGGCACGCTGCTGGTGTTGCCAATGGCGGTACTAGCTGCGAAGACCCGCCCGGCGCGCGCGAAGGTGCCATGAAGCTGTACCTGGCCTACCTGCGCGACCCCTCCGGCAACAAGATCTGTGCCCTGCACCGCTTGTAGCAGTTCTGGTTTTCCTGGAACGGGGCCAGTACGTCTGTACTGTCCCCTCAGGGCCTGAACCATGGCCGATGTGATCCCTTTCAGGAAAAAGTCGCTGAAGGAGAAACACAAGGGCAACACCCTGTGTCGTAACGGCCACCACAAGTGGTTGGTGGAGACCGAAAAGCGCTTCGACGTGAAGCAGGGGAAACTGGTCACCAGCTATAAATGCGCGCGCTGTGGTAAAACCCGCAACGAGTCGCGTTAGCCGCCCAACAAGAAAAACAGGCGTCAAAAAATAACAAATAGGGGCTAGAGCCCTTTTCCGGAGATAACAACAATGAATTTTCTCAACGACTACACTACAGCCTTCGCCGGCCTCACCGTAATCCTTGCCACGGTCCTCATTCAGCAGCTGATTGCCAGCGGCAAGAAAGCCAAGGCGCCGGGCGCTATTCCGGGCAAGATGAACGAAGACCTGGGTCACGAGTCGGTGGTGTTCCGCACCCAGCGCACCTGGATGAACTCACTGGAAAATCTGCCCGCCATGTTGGGCACGATTCTGCTGGCGGTTATGGTGGGGGCCAATGACCAGTGGACCGGCATCCTGGTGTGGGTGTACGCGATCTCGCGCATCATTCACATGGTGCTGTACTACGCCATCTCTACCAATGTGAACCCCAGCCCGCGCAGCTGGTTCTTCCTGATCGGTCTGGTCGCCAACCTGGTGCTGCTGGGTTTCTGCGTCGCCGCGCTACTTTAAAAGGTGCCTAACCCGGTATAGAGGAGAGATGCCATGGCAGTACTGGATACATTTTCCCTCGCCGGGCAGGTGGCCGTTGTGACGGGTGGCGGCAAGGGCATTGGTCGGGGTATCGCTCTGTGCCTTGCCGAGGCCGGCGCCGATGTGGCGGTGGCCTCACGCAATGCTGATGATCTTGCAGAGGTGGTGGCGGCCATTGAGGCGCTGGGTCGTCGCGGCCTGGCCGTGCCCACCGATGTCACGGTTGTTGAACAGATGGAAGCACTGGGCGATCGGGTCGTGGCCGAGCTGGCCGCACCCACTATCTGGGTCAACAATGCCGGCGGTCTGCCAGATGCCACGCCCCGTTACCTGACCCGCACACCGGAGGACCGTTGGGATGCCCAGGTGGATCTCAACCTGAAATCCGTCTGGGCCGGCGCCACGGTCGCTGCCCGCTGCATGCACCCGGAGGGCGGCTGTATTATCAATATCTCCTCGCGCACCGCCATGGGCCCACAGCGCAAGAACGGGCCCTATGCGGCGGCGAAGGCGGCTGCCAACAGCCTCACGCAAACCCTGTCGGTGGAACTGGCGCCGAAGATTCGCGTCAACGCGGTGGCCCCGGGCCCCATACCCACCCAGAACTTCCTGCAATCCACCGGTACCACCGAGGAAAGCCTGCCCGCCCTGGAACAGGCCATGGGCATACCGCTCCAGCGGGTGGGAAGGGTAGAGGATATCGGCGCCGCTGTGGTCTTCATGGCCTCGCCCGCAGCGAGCTGGATTACTGGTCAGTGTCTGTATGTCGACGGGGGAATCTGAACGCCTGGTCGCCAACCAGTTGCTGCCGGGTTTCTGTGTCGCCGCGCTTCTCTAGCCCGCTAAACGGGGTCAGACCCCGTTTTTGACGGGAATAGTTGTCCAGGGAAAAAGCCTCTGACCCTTATTACCAGCTTTCCCCGAAGGGCCTGATCACTGAATCAAAGGTCCAGGCCGAGCGCGGCTGGTGGGCCAGGCGATAACATTCTTTCGCGATGTCTGCGGGCTGGCAGAAGAAATCATCGGGTTTGTCGCTGTACCACTCGCGGGTCCAGGGCACGTCGATAACGGCATCGATGGCCACGTAGCAACAGTGCACACCGCCTGGGCCCAATGAACGCGCTGCAGACTCCAACAGGATGCGCTGGGCAGCCTTGGTCGGGGCAAAGGCTGAGAAAGCCGCCCGGCCCCGATAGGCCGCAGTATTCCCGGTCGCCAGGATGGCGCCCTCTCCGGCATTCACCATGGCGGGGCCGCAGGTCTGGATTAGCTGCAGCAGGGCCAGGGTGTTGACCCTGAAATTGCGCTCCAGCACCCGGGGCTCAAGCTCCATGATATCGACCATGCCACCGCCGACGGCGTTATGAATCACCACACGGGCTGGACCAAGTTCGGCCTCGATAGCGCTCAGCGTGGCGCCGAAGGCGTCGCTGTCGGCGACGTTGCAGGGCCACGCGCTGGTGTCGGCAACCTCGCTGGCCAGCGCTTCCAGGCGTTCGCTGTCTCTGGCGATCATCGCCACCCGATAGTCCCGGGCAAAGCGCCGTGCCAGCGCGCTGCCGGTGCCCGGGCCTACGCCGGTGATTATGCATAGGGGTTTTTCCATATCGATTGCGCCCGTCTTTTTTGGTCTGGTTTAGATCCTTACCTGGGCCTGTCCTACCAGCAGGCGACTTCCGTCGCTGTGTTCCAGCCACACGTCGCAGTGCGCCACGCCCGCGTGGACGGACTTCACCGTGCCGCGGGCCGTCACGCAGTCGCCATCCAGCACCACCTGCGGGAAGGTCATGGTGATGCGTTGCAGGCAGTCAGGTCCCTGCCAGGCGTGCAGCATATTGATGATATAGCCAAGCCCGAGAGGTCCCTGGTTGATGGTGCGCGGGCCCAGGCCCAGTGGCAGCGACGCTACGGCCTCCCGGTCCCAGTGCAGCGGATTGGGGTCGCGCAGGATAGCGGCCATGGTCTTCATTTTTTCCGCTGATACCGCTGCCATCTCCCAGGGGGGAATGGTGTCGCCTGGCTGCGTACTCACAGGGTGTTCCTTGTGAAGTGCCAGGTAATGGCGGAGCGCGCCGCGAGCTGGCCTGCATCAGCCAGCTCAAACTCGAAGCGGATGCGGTCGTAGGTGCGGCCCTCTTCGCCGGTGCAGCGTTCTGCGAGGGTAATGCCACCGCTAATCTCGTATTCCAGGTCTTCCTGCAGGGGCGTCAAAAATTCCCAGTCGTAGCTTTCGATCATGATCGAAAGGTCCGACTCGGCCTGTCCCAGGGCGAACAGGTCGGCGATGCCGATACCACCGCCGAGAAACGGCACATGGAAGAGGGCAACGGGATGCACCCGACCGTCAGGCAAGGGATCGACGCCGGTGCAATCCGTGAGCAATACGTTTTCCCAATGGGCGATGGTGTAGCGGCCCCCCGGGAAGCGATGTCCTGCCAGGGCAGTGATCGTGTCTTCCGGCGGCAGCGGGTGGCTCACTCTGCAGCGGCCTGGCGCGACATTTCCGCGACCCTGTCACCGTCGAACTTGATGGCTTTCTCCGGCACCAGCTCCAGGATAAGGCGCAGCGGTGTATCCAACATCTCGATGGCGGCCTCGATGCTGGTGGCGGGGTAGCCGTTCAGCAACTCCGCCATTTTCGGGTAGAACCAGTCCTTGGTCGCCTGGTCGTCGTGAATGATCACGCTGCCCTTGTAGGTCACTGTTTTGCCAGGCCCCATGTCGGTGCCCATACTGGAAATGGTGACTGATACCCGCGGGTCACGCCGAATGGCCTTGATGCGTGCCCGCTGTGCAGTCGCCGTCACCCAGATTTTGCCGTCGTGGTAGATGTAGTTCATGACCACGCCGACGGGGTGGCCGTGCTGGTTGGCCCACATGAACACGCATTCGATCTGCTTCTCTAGCAGTTCGCGCTCCCGCTCCGGCGTCAGCTCATAAATGCTGACGTCGTCGTAACTCGCCTTGTCGTAATCTGTCATGGGTGCCCGCCTGTTATTGTCGTTCTGCGTCCTACACTAGACCCGGCGGCGCGGCAGGTAAAGTCCGCGCGTCAGCGGGTGAGGGTGGCGGTAAACCCCTCGAATACTGCTGCGGCGTCGGTTTGCGTACACACCTTTGTGGTCGCATCGCCCGCCGCATCCACCACCCGGCCGGCGACTGCGGCATCCAGGTGCCTGCGCGGTTCACCGCGTGCCGTGGTGTCCGGCATGGTGAGGTCTGAGGTGTCCAGGTAGGGCGGGTCCGCTGCCGGTGTCGCCACGGCACTCAGCGGGATCTCCTCGCCCTGGCACAGCGCCGGGTTGGCCGCGACCAGCGCGGCCATGACGTCCCAGAAATAGTATTCCCTGGAATCGATGAACCAGCGGTTTTTGTCGAATACCCCGTCCACGAATTCCGCGGCGGGTCCCTGGGTGCGTGCCTTGAAATCGTCAGCGAAGGCGTGGGTGAGTCGTACGCGGTTGGTCACGTCCAGCCCCACCATCACGCGCTTCAGGTCCTCCGCCTCCAGGGTTTCCTTGGTGGCCAGCGGGTCGACGAAGAAGTTCCACTCCGAGACAGTGTTTGGGTGGCCCTTGGTAAATAGCGGCACAATAATGTTGCCGGGCTCTGCGTAGCTACCGCCCATCATCACCAGCTCGCCGATTGTGCCCCGGTCGTCGGGGTAGCGCTCCAGCCACTGGGCGACATTGGTCAGGGGTCCCACCGCCACCAGGGTGACAGGCTCCGCGGTGTTGATAAGCACCTGGTGAATCAGGTCCGCCGCATGACCGTTCGATGCGGTGCCTTTTACGGGCTCGTCGACCCAGCGACCAATGTCGATGCCAGACAGTGTGTCGGAGTCCACCTGCCAGGGCTCGGGGAATACAAAATACCCGTCCAGCGGGTGGTCATCCCCGCAGGCCACCGGCACCAGTTCGTGACCCGCCAGTTGCAGCAGGTTGCGCACGTTGTCGAGCCCCGGACCGCAGTGGGATTCACCGCTGGCGGAGATCGTCACCGCGACAATATCGATGTCCGGGTGTCTGGCCAGGTAGAGCATGGCCAGCCAGTCGTCGATGGCCATATCGGTATCATAGATGACCGGTTTGCCGGCCATCGCCGCCGTGGTATGGAGCAGGGCGGTTGTAAGCAGCAGGGCCTTGATGCGATGCATGGATTCTCCCGTGTCGATTCAGTGATGGTCGCCATCGCGGTAGTGCCAGCAGCCGTCGATGCGTTTAAAGCGGCTGGTTTCATGCAGGCGGTGGCCGCGGCCGTCGATCTTGTAGCGGGCAACAAATTCCACCGTGCCTTCGTTATCATTTGCACCGCCGCGCTCGGCCCCCTTGATGGACAGGCCCAGCCAGCGCTGCCTGTCATCCAGCCGTACCCGGGAGGGACGCGTATCCGGGTGCCAGGTGGCAAGCAGGTAGGGCTCGTCACCGACCACGAAGGCACTGTAGCGGGAACGCATCAGTTGTTCAGCGGTGGCCGGACGTTCATCGCCAGCAATAAATCGGCCGCAGCAGTGTTCGAAGGGCTGTGCCTGGCCGCAGTGGCAGGATGCTGTGCTCATGGTGTTAGTGGTGTAATGCATTGCCGTTGCTTGAGTGCGTGAGTGTAGCGCAAACTTGTTCAGATGCGCTGCGGAATCGCCAGAGTGGACTATGCTAGTTGGGTTGTTTGAATACCCCAGGAGCTATCCATGAGTGCCTTGATGCAGCAGGCGTCCGCCCGCACCTTTACCCACAACCTCAAGAACCTTTCCGCCATCCTGCGCAAGGCGCAAAAAGACGCGAAAGCGCGCGGAATAGACGAGGCGGTATTGATGGAGGCACGGCTGGCGCCGGATATGCTGCCCCTGAAGGCCCAGGTGATGATCGCCTGCGATATCGCCAAGGGCGGCTGTGGCCGGGTCACCGGCAATGAGATGCCCGTTTATGCTGATGACAACGCAAGCTTTGCCGAGCTCCAGGATCGCATAAAGAAAACCCTGGTCTATATGCGCGGCATCAAGGCCGCCGAATACGCCGGTAGCGACAGCCGCGAGGTCGAAGCCCAGAACCCGATGGGAGTGCTGGAGTTCAGCGGGGCGGATTTCCTGTTCGGCTGGGCGCTGCCCAATTTCTATTTCCACTGCGCGACGGCCTATAACATCCTGCGCCACAACGGCCTGGACATCGGCAAGTCTGACTGGTTGGGCAAGGTGCCGGGCATGACCGCTCGCGGACCGATTGTGAAGGCCTTTGGCCTGAAAACAAAAAAGAAAGCCAAAGCGAAAAAGCCGGCGAACAAGCCGGCGCGCAGGTCGGCCGCCAAGGCTGCGGAAAAGCCCGCGAGCAGGACGACGAAAAAGCCGGCGAAGAAAAAACCCGCTGCCAGGCGCTAGCGGCCGCTGCCATGCATATCGTTTTCTCCCACGGCAAGGAGTCGGGCCCCTGGGGCAACAAGAGTACCGAGCTCGCCGAGGTGGCGCAGTCCAGGGGCTTCAGCTTTGACAGCCTCGACTACACCGATCTGCCAGACAATGCCGAAGCGCGCGTAGAGCGCCTGATCGCGCATCTCGATACCCTGGATGAACTGCCGATCCTGGTGGGTTCCAGCATGGGCGGCTATGTAGCGACAGCGGTATCAACCCACTTCCCGGTGCCCGGGTTGTTCCTGATGGCGCCCGCCCTTTATCTCTCGGGCTACGCCATGCAGGATTATCCCAGCCAGGCCCGCCATATCGAGGTAGTGCACGGCTGGTCGGATGATGTGATACCGGTGGAATTGTCCATGCAATTCTGCCGCAGCATGAACTGCACCCAACACGTGGTGGCGGGCGGCCACCGCCTTACCGATGCTATCCCCGAACTACTGGTGCTGTTCGGGTTTTTCCTGGAGCGGGTTCACGGGCAGTAAGTTATTAGTCTCTGTTTCCTTACCAAAGCACATTCCGGGATTCTCGTCCTCTCCGTCACCCCCGCCGCTCTCCGTCACCCCTGCCGCTCACCGTCATGCCCGCCGCTCCCCGTCATTCCCGCGAAAGCGGGAATCCAGCCCTCGGTCTCTGGATCCCCGCTTTCGCGGGGATGACGCTGAAGGGGGGGCTGACTTTGCGGAAAGGTTCTGCCGATAAACGGGTCTACCGGTTCTGGTATCGATTGAGGTCGAATAGCCCGGCTTCCACCGGGTGGTTGCGGCGGTACTCCGCAATGAAGCTGTCGCTGACACGCCAAAACCAGGGGGCGGTGCGCCGCACGCCGAAGCGTTCTACCAGCGCGGTGTAGTCTTCGTCGCTGGCCAGTGTCTGGATGACAGCAACAAAGCGCGGAAGCTCGTCTTCCGTGACCTGGAAGAACATGTTGGGGTAGTAGCCCAGGAAGCCCGGCGAGACGGTCACCGTGTCTTCCTCCGGCAGCAGCCGGTCTTCTTCACCAAACAGCTGGGCAATATTGGAGAGCCCACGATTCCGCACCAGGCTGTAGGCGCGACTACCGCCATCTTTATTCAGCACCTGCAGGAAAGCGACCTCAGGCAAGTAGCTGTATGCCTTGTTGGATGCAGCCATCAGCGTCGCCAGGTTTTCGTTCTCCAGTGCGTAGCGCGGATTGGTCGCTGCCGGGATACGTGCCCGGAACAGGTCCATCAGTTCCTGCTTGTGGTTATCAGTCTGGTATTGAATGGCGGTATCGCGCTCGTAGCGCTCATTGTCCTGGGGCAGAACATACTTGCGTACGTGATCACTGGCACCGCGGTACCAGTAGTCGCGCAATTTGCGGCGCTCCTTTTTGGGCAACAGCAGCAGAAAGTTCTGCTCGCCTTCCATACGCAGGAAATCCATGTAAAGGCGACTCTCAAGCTGGTGTCCGGCGGCACCGTATACGTCAAAGCCAGCCACCAGCAAGTAGTGAATGCGTTCCAGTAGCGAATAATCGATCACCCACATGGTTTTGGGATATTGCCCAACGTGACCCTGCACCACAGTGGCGCTGTCAAAATGACGGAACACGGTGAGCGCTGCGTTGGGGTTCTGCTCCTCGTCGCCATTCCAGATAAGGTTCATGTCGAGCTGGATGCCGCTCTCGTCAATGACTTCAGCGACCTTGCGCGCCTCCGCCGCCAGGTACTGCTTCTGTGCCTTGGCGTAGTTGCGCCACTGCAGCAGCGTCACCACCAGGCTTCCCTTGGCCTGGGGCAGGCGCATCTGGTGAGCTTCCCTGGCCAGGAAGTCTGCCTGCTGTTCTGGATCCAGCTTGTTGGGTCGTGCAAACGCTACCCAGAAATGGTCATCGATCACGTTCAACGCCACCTGGCCACGGCACACCGGGCCCTTGATGTAGGCCATGATGGTGAAGTGGGCTTCATCCAGCATGAATCGGTATCGAGCGTTGACGGGCAGCTGTTCAAAGCTGATGAAGGGATTCGCGGATTCCTTGCCCTGATAGCCCGGCAAAGTTGCTACCTCGTACTCCGGCTCAAGAAACAGCGCATCCCAGCGCGCCATGCGGGCCGGGTTCAGCGCGTAGGGCATATGCCGCTTGGCGAGGATGCTGGTATAGCGCTCCTGCAATCGATAGTAGAACGGCTTCGTACCCGGGTCATCATAGGGCCGGCGCGTGGCGATGATATCGATGGGTTTACCGGGCGGCGTTCGCGAACGCACCAGCCTGTACCAGCCTGAGCCCGGGAGTTCATCGAAATACAGATTGCCGATGAACACGTGCTCATAGATGTAGCGACTCATCAGCCTGGCCTTGTTGGCGGACTGATTGAAGAAGGCCTCCCATTCATCGACCGCCCGCTGCTCTGCGGCAGAACGTGGGTCGATGGCGACGCCGGGCGCGCCCCGGTTCAGCCACTCTGCCATGACTGCCATGCGGTCCGGGTCGATGCCCGGAAAACCAAAGGGCATACCCTGGTAGGGGCGGTTCTGGTTGTAGAGCCCGAACTGACTGGGCTTGGGGCAGCTTTGCTTGCGGTCCAGGGCAAAGTCGAAGTTGTCGGGCAGAGGACCCTCGGTGGGCAGCGGGTACTTCTCCTTCAGCGAAAGCATCTTGTAGAGCACGCTGTGGGTAATATCGTTGCGATCCAGAACCGGGTAAAAGCCCTTCTTGCGCCACTGCTCAGTGGTCAGTGCGTCTTCGTAAAGCCGGGTGAGATTGGCTGGCCGCAGGCGGGTACCGTCGTAGACCTTGTCCTTGCTGGCGCCGCGTTGCAGGCCAATCCAGTCATCCATCTTGAGCTGGCAGGGCGCGTCGTAGCAGCCGTGGCAAACCATGCATCGATTCTCGACGATGGGTCTGACCTCCGGCGGGTAATCCTGGCGGGGTGTGGATTCAGCCCATAATTCCATACAGAACAGTGCGGGCAGGCAGGCGAGTACTAGAGCAAGTGTGCGTGTCATAGGCCGACACTGTAGCGGCACGCCCGGTTAGCTACAAGCAAGCCCGGTGGGGTGGGAGGGAATATGACGCACGGGCCAGATTGTTCGCCGTCGCGGTGCACCTAATTGGTTGCAGACACGCGGTCAGGACGAGCGCATCCGGCCCGCCCTCATTCCCGCGCACGCGGGAATCCAGTAGCGTACGCGCGGGAACTCAGGATCCCCCTGCGCCGGGATGACACAAGTTGGGGAGAGCCCCCGACTCCTCGTTCAGACGCGGGCAGCGGCCAGGGCGGCGGGCATGGCGTCCACGTACTGGGCGACATGCTCGAGTTTACCCGCGCTGACTCGCGACCAGTGGGTGTAGTCCTGATAGATGCCCCGGATCAGCACGTTGCGCTTTTGCATCTCCTCGCGGAAGCGGCCTGCGTTCACATCGCCCAGGTTGACGAACACAAAGCTGGTCTGGGAGGGGGCGGCAGTTAGTTCGTTGCGCGATGCAGCATCCACAATCATCTCCCGCGACTCATGTATACGCTGGCGGGAGTAGTCCACAAACTTCCAGTCATCAAAGCTCGCTACCGCTGCAGCTACACCGGCCTGGTTGAGGTTGTAGTTCCCAAGGCTGTAGCGCTGGATGGCGGCGGTGGTTTCCTCGTTCGCGAGCAGATAGCCCACCCGCATACCGGCCAGCCCGTAGACCTTGGAGAAGGTGCGGGCCACCACCACATCGTGGCCCTCGTTGATCAGGCCAGCCATGGAGTTGGCTTCAGGCAGGTCGGTGATCTCGTTGTAGGCCTCATCGATCAACACGGTGCACTTTTTGCTGGCCTTGATGCAGAAGTCCTTCAGCGCCACCGGGTCCAGTAGCATGCCGGTGGGATTGTTGGGGTTACAGATCTGCACCATGGACACCTCCGGGGTGATGGCGGCGTACAGGGCGTCCAGGTCGGTGCTCAGGTCTTCGGTTTTGGGTGTGCGGACCAATTCGCCACCCTGGCGCAGCGCCAGGCGGGTGGTGGTATCCCAGAACAGGTCCGGCCCCAGGATCTTGCCCTGCTTTGCCTTGGCCCTGGCAAGATTGGCCAGCGCACCCGAGGATCCGGCACTCAGGGTGATGTTCGGAAGCCCCAGCTGGTAACGCTCGGCAATCATGTCCTGCAGGCGTGCGACAGAGCCGCCCACGTAGTAGGCACCGTTGGCTGTCGCTTTGGCCATGGCTTCCAAAGCCGCCGGGCTGGGTCCGTAGGGATTCTCGTTGGCGTTGAGCTTGGCCACGCCGGGGTCCGGGCCGTAGAGACCTGCGAAGCTGGGGCGTGCCAGGGCCAGGGTGGTGGCCGCTGCCGTGGCATTGATGAATCCGCGTCGAGTCAGCATGGTGAATCCTCCGTTGGGCTGCGCATCATAGCGCCAGGTATTTGTTGTACATGAGCGCCGAGATCACCAGCAGGTAGACCCCAAAGGCGCGGCGTAAATGAAATTCGGACATGGCATGGGCAAGCTTTGCTCCCAGCGGTGCAGTAAATATCGACATGGCGCCGATGGCCGCGAAAGCTGGCAGGTTTACGTAACCCAGCGAGCCGGTGGGCAGGCCGGTTTGTCCCCACCCCAATAGCGCGAACCCGAGTGCCCCGGGCACTGCGATCAGGAAACCCACACCGGCGGCCGTGCCCACCGCCTGGTGCACGGTGCGTCCACAGACCACCATGGTCACCACGAAGGGCGTGCCGCCGCCAATGCCCAGCAGGGCGGAGAATCCGCCCAGGCCGGAGGCCAGGGCTGCGCGGCCCATGCCGACCGGAATCGTGAAGTGTCTTTCCCGTTTGACTACGAACTCCGGGCGCAGGAAGTAGAAGGCGTACAGCAGCACGCCGGTGGCGAACAGCAGCATCAGGGTGCCGGTTGCGGCATGGGCGGCAATGCCAATGCCACCCAGCACGCCCAGGGTCAGCCAGGGTGCCCAGTCTTTCAGGATCGCAAAGTCGACAGCGCCGCGCGCATGATGCGCCTGCATCGATCGAATCGAGGTAACAATAATAGTGGCCAGCGAGGTGCCGATCGCCACATGCAGCTCGTGGGGCGTGGGGGCCAGCGACGAAAATACCAGCAGCAGCGCCGGCACCACCACGAAGCCGCCGCCCACACCAAACAGCCCGGCAAACAGGCCCGCCAATGCACCGGCCGCCAGCAGGGCCAGCAACAACATCAGGGCGTCCATCAGCGGCATGCGGCGCTTCCGTTATGGGTAACGGTTAAGTACTACAAGTTTCGTGCCAGAGTGTGAGCCCACGGATCCCGGGGCCTGGCGGGCAGCAGGGCAAGTCGCGATCGGAAAAAGTGCCCGGTTTTTGTGCAAAACGCCTTGCCTTGGTGCGCATGCTAGACTCGATGCATGAATACACAACGCCCGATTATTTCCAGGTCCGCCACGATGCTGGCAGTGGTGGTACTGCTGCTGGCCGCCGGCTGGGGCTATCTGTTTGGCTACCCCGCACCACCGGTAGATCCGGCCTGGGAAGTCGCTGCAGCCGAGACCGTACCTGAAGGTGCGGTCGTCGTGCGCTACGCCGGCACCAGCACCCTGTTGTTTGACGACGGCGAGACCGCCTTCATGCTGGATGGCTGGTTTTCACGGCCGCCCCCGTTTCAGGTGTTCTTCGGGAAGATCGAGCCTGACATGGAGGCCATCAGCTTTGGCCTCGACGCCATGGCAGTCGACAAGCTGGCCGCAGTCATTCCCGTCCACTCCCATTACGACCATGCCATGGATACGCCGGAGGTGGCGCTGCGTACCGACGCGGTGGTCTACGGCAGCGAGGCCACCGCCAATATTAGTCGCGGCTGGGGATTACCCGAGGAACGGATCGCCATTCTCAGCGACCGGGCGCCGTTCCAGCTGGGCGCGTTTACCATCACGCCCATTGAATCGAGGCACTTCCAATTCTCCGATCCCGAGATGGTCGAGACCATGCTCACCCAGTCTGAGATTCCCGAGCCGCTGGTGCCGCCGGTCTCTGCCTTTGACTACAAAGTGGGTAAGGCCTACGTCTTCAAGATTGAGCACCCAAAGGGCAGCGCCCTGGTGATTGGTAGTGCCGGTTTCGTGC
The DNA here is from genome assembly GCA_043513815.1 of Cellvibrionales bacterium. GTDB lineage: Bacteria > Pseudomonadota > Gammaproteobacteria > Pseudomonadales > Halieaceae > JANQIO01. Next base: position 1,431,875 of record CP121313.1, read on the forward strand.
CGGGCCAGCTCGAGGGCATCGAAGTCGATGTGCTGTTTGCCGGCGTCGGCGGCATCGGTTCCCAGACCGCCGACTACCGCGAACAGTTCTGGGCCGAGACCGTGGACACCGTCGCCCCGGATCGTCTGGTGCTGATTCACTGGGATTCCCTGACCAGCCCCATCGACCAGCCCATGAGCGGCGAAGTACGTATCGCCGGCTTCCTGGCCGCCGGTGCGAAGGACACAGAGGCCTTCCTCAAGGCCAGGGCCGCCGCCAATCCGGAGCTCCCTTTCCAGACCCTGCCGCGCTTCGCACCGGTAGTGTTGTTTCCCTGACAGGTGTTAGAACCACTTTGGAAGCGTAGACCCAGCCTTGCCATTGCTTAGTCCGTTCTAAGAGTTTTGACCTCGGCTATCCATTCAACCGCGCCAGACGGCGATAAAAGTCGAATTGAACGACTACTAGCGCAACAAGGAATATGTATTTGAGCGAATCTGCACTGCTACTGAAGGTTGCCAGACACGCCAATGCCACTGTCGTCGACGCAGTGCCAACATAGATTTTCTTGAGTATTTCATAGTCCACATCGGTCTCCTGTCGGAAATAATCGAGGAATGGCGACTAGTCTTTCGGTGGCCTTTTGAGAACGGTAAATTCGATGATCGTGCCTAATGCCACTGCTACAAGAATGACCCACAGCGGGACGCCAAAGTAGTAGCCGAACCATGCTATTACTATGGTTGCTAGTATCCCGATCCAGGAACCTAGCACGGACTGCAGACCTGTTTCCGTATTGGTGAAAACATTTGTAGGAAGCCCTCAGTCGACTCTTCTTCCAGAGCTTAAGCCTAGTACAAGACAGATTGAGTGACTAAGGGCTATAAAGCCCGTTCAGCGATGATCGTTGTTACCCGAATACCTTTTCCCACCGCCGTAGGACTTAGCAACGTCGTACACGGCATAAGCGAGGCCGTATCTGGCTGCAATTCCCGTGATTAGACTGCGAGCCGTGAAGTGCCCTATTCCTGCAGCGACAAGTCCGATTAACGGTGCAACGCCACCGCTTACACCTTTTGCCTCAGCTTCAGTAAGTGTTTCCTGTTTCGTGGCGACTGCTCTTCCATTTCCAGGTGCTTGAATCGAGAGCAGTTGATACGATCAGGTGAGATCAAAAAGGCGGAAGACACATGAGCCCCGACCAGATTTACTCCATTCTGAATATTGCCGTGCTGCCGGCCTGGCTGCTGCTCGCGGTATTGCCGCATCACAAGATTACCCAGTTCTCAATTCATGCCATCTGGATTCCGCTGTTGCTGGGCCCGCTTTATACCTGGGCGCTTTTCTTTGGTCCGCCGCCGGCGGAGGGGGCGGGCTTTGGCGACCTGGAGTCGTTGATGAAGATGTTCCAGAGCCCCTGGGCGGTGATCGCCGGATGGATTCACTACCTCGTGTTTGATCTCTTTATCGGCGCCTGGATCGTGCGCGACGCAAGGCGCCAGCGCATCAACCATTGGCTGACGCTGCCGTTCCTGTTCGCCACCATGATGGCGGGCCCCCTGGGCCTGATGCTGTACCTGCTACTGCGCACCGGGGTGTCGCGCTCTGTGCGCCTGGAAGAGGTGCCGGCATGAACCAGCGCTGGAAAATCGGCGATGTCACCGTTACCAAGATTGTCGAAATGGAGACCACCGGTGGCGGCGAGTGGATCCTGCCCGATGCGAAGCCCGAGGCGGTGCAGGAGATTCCCTGGCTGGTGCCGGAGTTTGCCGACGCCGCGGGCCAACTGCGGTTCAGTATTCACGCCCTGGTGGTGGAAACCCCGTCACTGACCATCGTGGTGGATACCTGCGTGGGCAATGACAAGGAGCGCATGCCCTACAAGGCCTGGCACCAGCTGCAAACGGATTTTCTCGACGACCTGGCCGAGGCCGGTTTCGATCGGCAGCAGGTGGACGTGGTGTTATGCACCCATCTGCATGTGGATCACGTCGGCTGGAACACCATGCGGGTGGAAGACCGCTGGGTGCCGACCTTCCCCAATGCGCGTTACCTGCTGGCGCAGGACGAGTTTGAACACTGGCGCCAGGATGACGAGGCCTTTCAGCAGACCATCATGGCCGACTCGGTGCTGCCGGTTTTTGATGCCGGCCTGGTGGACCTGGTAGCGACCGATCACAAAGTCTGTGAGGAAGTAGACCTGGTGCCGACTTCGGGCCATACCCCGGGCCATGTCAGCGTGCGTATCCGCTCAGGTGGAGCCCAGGCGCTGATCACAGGTGACTTCGTACACCACCCCTGCCAGATGGCGCGCGTGCACTGGCAGAGCTCCGCCGACTCCAACCCCGGTGAGGCCGAGGCGACACGCCACCGGGTATTCGCAGAGCACGCCGACACGCCCACACTCATTATCGGCACACACTTCGCCGGCTACACCGGCGGCCATGTAATCAGTGAGAACGATAGCTACCGCCTGATCCCGCCCAACTAACAGGGGGACAGATCCCCTTTTACAGCGCGTGTGCGCCAATCACCTTCGAGATGGCCACCATATTGGTCTTGCCGCTGAATTCAAACTTCACCTTGCCGACGGCGGAGAAATACAGCTGCAGCTCGGAATCGATGTCCAGCGTGCCAGAGGTTTCCACCGACCAGGCGATGATCTTGCTGTAGGGCAGGGACGTGAAGTCTTTCTTGCTGCCGGTCACGCCCTGCACGTTGACCACGATGATGCGTTTGTCGGTAAACACCACGCCGTCGCGCATGCTCTTGAAGGCATCGACGATGTCTTCGCCGTCCAGCAGCAGTTCCTGCACCTTGTCACTGAAGTCGTCGTCCTGCTTCAGTTTGAACACGGCCTTGTTGTCGAAGTCGATCATGTTGTTTGTCCCTCATGATGGTTCTGATAGATCGCCCACGCTTGGGCTACGAGAATCTGCTGCGCTGCTTGACCGCTCGCCTGGTGACTGGCGACAACACTGCGCGCCGGGTGGATGCTAGGATTGCGCAGCCGGCTGGCCGGGGAACAGTACATCTTCCAGGAACCAGGCCGCCAGTGCGTGCCTGCCCTCGAGGCCGGATTTCGCATAGATGCTGGACGCCTGCTGGCGGACAGTCTTTTCACGCGTTTCGCGGATGGCCGCGATCTCCTTGAGTGACAAACCCTTGAGCAACAGCAGTGCCACCTCCTGTTCGCTGCCCGACAGCCGCCAGTCCTCGAATTGCTGTCGCATGGCCGCCCCGTGCCGGCGTCGGGCTTCCCGCATTTCGTCGCCAAGGCTGCGCAGCCGCTCCTCGCTCAGCGTGAGAGAGGTGGCCAGCGCCCGGTGCTGCCGGGTTCTGCGCTGCATGTCCACGATCAGGTAGATACAGCCCCCCAGAGAGAGCAGCAACAGTACCCACTCCTGCGCCAGGTGCGAGGCCGGCAGCGCCAGGTCCGTGTCATGGAGTACGTCGATCAGTTTCAGCAGGGTGATGGTACCCAGCAGCAGGGCGATCAGCAGGTCTTTCATTTTATCTCTTTAAAACCAATAGGTTACGGGAATATCGAACATATGTCCCATCGGCCTGTGAGCGGCCAAAGTAGGCATATGCCGCATGCGGCGACGGGGCGGTGTCGTTAGGCTGCCTGTACTTTCACTGGACGCCATTATGATAAGGGAACCGCGCACTACTGTGCTACGCCAGCTGCTGCTTGTCCTGCTGCTGGCTGGCTGTGCACAACACTCGGCAGCGAGCACCCTGCGCGATGCCCTCGCCGGCGCGCTGGAGCGGGCGCATTTCGAGCAGGACGCCGACCAGCCAGCGGCCAGTCGCTGGTTGTCTGCCACCCCGTCCCTGACAGCCAGCTATATCGACAGCCAGGAATCCCTGGGTACCGACGAGACGGAGGTCATCTTCAATCTGCCTATCAAGTCCCGCAACCGGAGGCAGCTGGATAAAAGGCTGACCCGTGTCTCCATCCAATTTGAAACCGCCGGTACCGAATACCGGCGCTGGGTGTATTCCGGCTATGTGCGCGAGCGCGCCTGGGCAACACGTCTCGCGGTCGTGCGCCTGGAGGCGGCGCGCGACAAGCTCAAGATGCTGGCTGCGCTGGCCGATCGCTCTTCACAACTCGCCAAAAGCGGGGCCTTGCCCGTTTATGCCAGTTTGATAGTGGAGCGCGAACGGCTGGGCGCTGCGCTGGAGCTGGACGCGCGTCGAGCAGACGCCGAACGGTCGCGCGCCGACTTTGCAGCGCTGACAGGCTTGCCCGACATTCCATCAGACCTTTCGGGGCAGGCGCCTGTCCCGCCGACGCTGGAGTATGCCTCGCATCCTGCCATGCGTCGTCTGGAGCGTGAACGCGAGCAGGAGGCAGCCCTGCTGGCGCTGTCGGCGCCGGATACAGCGAGCTGGAATCTCGCCTTTATCGCGCGCGACTTCGATGGCCCTCAACTCAACGAAGACCAATACGGATTGCAAATAGAGATGCCACTGAATTTCCTGGGTACGCAAACCACCGCCAACAGCAGCCAGACGCGTTCTGCGCAGCGGGCCTATCTACTGGCCCGTGACGAGCTGTGGCTCAAGCTGAAACAGCAGTGGGACGCGGCGCGAGTGGAGGCGCAACGTCTCGAACATCGGCAGGCATTGCTTACCGAGGCCGTGGCGGTGGGCGAACGCATAGAGACACATATTCTGGCACTGCGAGCAAGCAATGAGATCGATGGGGAAATCCTGCTGCAGCGCCTGCTGGATGTGGCCAACACGCAGGCCGAACTTGCGGTCACAGCCGCGCTGGCGGGGCGCAACAGGGCCCGCTTGCGCCAGGCCGCGGGGTGGGCGCTATGAAATTCACGATCCCGCTATTACTGCTCTCGCTTGTCATGCCCTGCAGTGCGAATGAGAAGGTGCCATTGGCGTCTCTCGGCGCGCTGGATATCGAGTTTTCCAAAGTATTGTCTGTGGAGACAGTGCCGGGGCCCCCGTTGCGCGGTGAGATGCGCGCCCGCGCCGGGGAGGCGTTTAGCGTGGCGCTTCCCATGACGGCCAGCCGTGCCGCGTTCACACTGTCACCCGGAGACCAGGTCGCCGCCGGTGACCCGGTGGTGTGGCTGGAGGGCCCCGATGTCGAACACTGGCTGTCGGAATACCGGGCACTGACAGCGCAGCTTGAGATCGCGCGGCAGCGTTATCAGCGCAACCAGCGCCTGTATCAAGACAACGTGCTGGCGGCTGAACAATGGGCTGATATCCAGGCGCGCTACTTCGCGCTGCAGCTACAACACGAGCATATGCAGCACTTTTACGACCTGCTGCCCAGCGACGGCATCAGCCATCAGGGTGTGATGCTCGCGTCACCCCGTGCTGGCAGCGTGGTATTTGACTCGCGTCTGGACAGCATCAGCATAGGCGAGACAGCCTTTTCCGTGGTCGCCCCCGGCACGCTGCGCCTGCACGTCGAGGTGCCGTCGCAGCGGTCCGCGGAGCTCGCTGGACTTTCTCTGCCGGGCTGCCGCCTTGCGGTAGACAGGATTGATGGTGTTGCCCGCAATTTCTTTGTTTCGGCGTGGAGCGAACCGACCCGGGAGGGCTGCCCGCAGCGTCTCGGTACGCTGGTGTCTGCCATACCACTTTATTACGCGGCGGCGCTGGTGATCCCGCGGGACGCCCTGTTCCAGTGGCAGGGTGAGCCGCATGTGCTGGTTCGCAGCGGCGACTTACTGCACGCGCACCGGGTGGTGCTGATCGCCGATACGCCCCAGGGCTATGCTATCGGGTCGGATGAAGCACTGGCGGATCAGGATGTGCTGTCACGGTCGGTCAGCGCTGTGCAGGGCATCCTGCTGGGTCTGGGGGGCGAATAGTGCTGGCGGCGCTGATTCGCTTCGCCCTGACCCAGCGGCTGTTTGTCGGTGTGTTGACCTTGTGCCTGCTGGTCGCGGGTATCCGCGCCTGGATACAGATTCCCATCGACGCGTTCCCGGATATCTCACCGACCCAGGTGAAGATCATCCTGAAAGCGCCCGGTATGACCGCGGAAGAGATAGAGCGTCGGGTAACACGGCCAATTGAAACGGAGTTGCTGGGTATTCCCCGCCAGGCCGTGTTGCGCTCTACCACCAAATACGCGATCACCGACATCACCCTGGATTTCCAGTCCGGCACCGACATCTACTGGGCCCGCCAGCAGGTCAACGAGCGCCTGACCAGTGTTCGCGACCAGTTGCCTGCCACCGTGTCAGGCGGCGTCGCCCCGATGAGCACGCCGCTGTCGGAGATGTTCATGTTCACGCTGGAAAATCCGAACCTGGACCTTATGCAGCGTCGGCAGCTGCTGGACTGGGAGGTCAGGCCCGCATTGCGCACGGTGCCCGGCGTCGCCGACGTGAACATTCTGGGCGGTTATGCCCGCACTTACAGCATTGGTCTTGATCCAGCACGGCTGGCACAGCTGGGTCTTACCTTGGTGGATGTGCGGGAAGCGATTGTTGCCAACAACCGTAACGTGGGTGTCGGGCGCATCACCCAGGGTAACGATGTGCTGGTGGTGCGGACCGAGGGGCGCCTGGTTGCGCCGGCGGATATGGACGACATTGTCGTCACCAGTAATCGCGGCGAGTCCTATCGGCTGGGCGACATAGCGGAGACCGGAATCGGCCACCTGGCGCGTTACGGCGCCGTGACCGCTGACGGCGAAGAGACCGCCGAGGCGCTGGTGATCGCCCTCAAGAACAGCAATACAGGAGCTGTTGTCGACGGCGTGAAAGCGAGGCTGGCCGAGTTGGAGAACAGCATGCCGCCAGGCACCCGGCTCAATGTATTCTATGATCGCGCTGGCCTGATCGATACCGCCATAGGCACCATATCCTCAGCCCTGGTCCAGGCCGTGATACTGGTTGTCGGCCTGCTGGCGCTGTTCATGGGTAACCTGCGTGCGGCGCTGGTGGTATCCCTGTCGCTACCGCTGGCGGCGCTGGCCACCTTTCTGCTGATGAGCGTGTTCGGCCTGTCCGCCAACCTGATGAGCCTGGGTGGGCTGGTAATTGCCATTGGCATGATTGTCGACTCATCGGTGGTCGTGGTCGAAAACGCGGTATCGCGGCTCGATGAGGGTGCGCGTCTGCCACGACTGCATGTCATTTATCGGGCCTGCAAGGAAGTGGCCGTACCGGTAGTGTCCGGCACGCTGATCGTGCTGATTGTTTTCTCGCCGTTGCTGATGCTCAAGGGGCTGGAGGGGAAGCTGTTCTCACCGGTGGCGCTGACCATTGTTTTCGCCATGCTGGCGGCACTGCTGATGGCGCTGACGGTCATCCCGGTGCTGGCCTCGCTGCTGCTCAGCACAAAGGCCGCCGGGTTGCCGCGCTTCATGCAACGACTGCAGGCGCTTTACCGCGCCAGCCTGGCCAGGGTGCTGCAAGGCCCCGCAGTGCTGATCGCGGCGCTGGGCGGCTTGCTGCTGCTGAGTGCTGTGCTGTTTGCCTTTACCGGCAAGACCTTCATGCCGGTCATGGACGAGGGCGACATTATTGTGCAGCTGGAGAAATCCCCCAGTATTTCCCTGGCGGCATCGGTGGCGCTGGACCGGGAGGTTGAGCTGGCGTTACTGGAAGCGGTGCCCGAGATACGCCAGATCGTCGCGCGCACCGGCTCCGATGAACTCGGCCTCGACCCCATGGGCCTCAACGAAACCGATGTGTTCATGGAGCTGGCGCCGGAGGAACAGTGGCAGGCGGCGGACAAGCAGGCGATTGAAGGCCGAATCCGGGAAGTGCTGCTGGGCTTCCCCGGTATCAGCTTTGGCTTTACCCAACCGATACAGATGCGCATCTCGGAAATGCTTACCGGCAGTACCGGGGATGTATCGATCAAGATCTTCGGTGAGGACCTGGATGAACTGGCGCGACTGGTACAAAGCGCTGCCACCGCCGTTCGCGATGTGGAGGGCGCGGTGGATGTGCGCGCCGCGGTCACCGAGGGCAGCCTGTTCCTGGCAGTACGTGCGCGCAGTGAAATCGCCGCCGCCAACGGCCTGACCACCGAGGCGCTGTCAGATTGGCTCAAGACCCAGCTGGACGGTCTCGCTGTGTCAGAGATCATCGAGGGCAGGCGGCGCACGCCGGTGGTGCTGGTCACCGGCCCGACGGAACTGTCGCGGCCGGGAAGCGCGGTGGCGCTTGGCCAGACTGCGGTGGTGCTGCCGGATGGCAGCGCAGCAAGCCTGGCTGATGTCGCCGTTCTCGAGTACCTGGAGGGTCCACTGCGCATTGAGCGCCAGCAGGGCAACCGCTTTGGCGCGGTGACGGTCAATGTGGAGGGACGCGATGTAGTGGGCTTCGTGGAAGAACTCGCCGCAACCCTGCAGGAACGTGTACCGCTGCCGCCGGGCTACCTGGTGCAATTTGGCGGTGAGTTCGAGAACCAGCAGCGCGCCACCAGGGACTTGCTGTTGCTGATACCGGCCGCCCTGTTGCTGATACTGATTATCCTGTTCACCACTTTCCGCTCTCTCACACTCGCGGGGCTGATTCTGGGCAATATCCCCTTCGCCCTGATGGGTGGCGTGATCGCACTGTTTGCCAGCGGGGAGTACCTGTCGGTACCCGCGTCAGTTGGGCTGATCGCCCTGCTGGGGGTCGCGGTACTGAACGGTGTGGTGATGCTCAGTTACTTTGAGCAAATGCGCAGTGCCGCCGTCGGGGCAGCAGATCGGGTACTGGACGGTGCGGTCAAGCGCCTGCGGCCGATCCTGATGACGGCCACCACGGCGATGTTTGGTCTGGCCCCGCTGGTGTTTGCCACCGGTCCCGGCGCCGAGGTGCAACGGCCGCTGGCGATTGTCGTCATCGGCGGTCTGCTGACCTCGACGCTCACCACACTGTATCTGCTGCCTGTCCTCTATCAATACACGGAACGCTTACGATGAATGATTCGCAGGTATTTGTACTGGTGGCGCCGGATTCGCGGCGCGAAGATATCATCGACGCCCTCATGTCGCTGAGTGCCATCAGCGGATTCACGCTCAGCCAGGCCATGGGTTTCAGTGCCGAGCACAGCCACTTCAACCTGCGTGAGCAGGTCGAAGGCTGTCGGGCCTTTACGCGCTTTGAGGTGGTATTCGAGCCTCAGTCTCTCAAGCCGCTGCTGGATACGCTGTCTACCGCAGTTGGCTCGGAGCAGTTGCGCTACTGGATCGTTGACGCGCCGCAGTGTGGACACGTGCCCATAGCGCAGGGAGCAGAGGGCTAGCACTCAGGAAGGAATCTCGCCAGGCCTCGGCGCTTGGCGCCTGCCTGGCCGGGAGGTCACTGTGCGGTTTTTACAGCGCCTGGTCCAGCGCAGTGAGAATCCGCTCCAACTCATCAAGCTTGTTGTAGTGCAACAGAGAAATACGCACCACGCCGTCGGCCGGGTCGATGCCCATCGCCTCCAGCGCCCGCGGCGCATAGAAGTCACCGCTTTCGGTGCCAATACCCTGCGCCTGCAGGGCCGCGGCCAGCTCGGCCGAGCTTCCCCGATGCGGCTTGAAGGCCACGGTTGGCGCGCGGTCGCCGTCGCGGCAGTGCCGTTTGCCGAGTAGCTGTACCTTGCCGGAGTTATCGAGGTAGTCGAGCAGCGGCTCGGCCAACAGGCGTTCCTGTCCAACGATCAGCTCGTGCACGGCATCACCGCGGGTCAGTGCATCGTCATCGTCGCTGCCGCCGTGATGGGTGTGCAGTGCATGGAGGTAGTCCAGCACGCCCTGGCAGGCGGCAACCTGGCCGTGCTGGGGTCCGGTCGGGTTGAAGCGCTTGCTCGGGTCGGCCCGATTGAAGAAGTGGCCCTGGCCGGCCAGTTCCTCGGAGACTGCCGCATCTACATACAGAACGCCCTGGTGTGGTCCGTACACCTTGTAGAGGCTGAACAGGTACATATCCACGCCCAATGCTTTCACATCGGGGATGTGGTGTGGCGCATAGGATACGGCATCCACACAGACCCTGGCCGGGCTGCGGGCGTGTACTTCGCGGGCGATGTCGGCCACCGGGTTCACCGTCCCCATGAGGTTGGAGGCCTGAGTGAAGAACACCCAGCGGGTGTTCTGGTTCAGCAACTGGTAGAGGTCTTCCGGGTCCAGCAGGCCGGTGGCCGGGTCGATAGCCCAGACGCGGAGGGTCGCGCCCTGTTCCTCGGCCTTGCGTTCCCAGGCGCCAATATTGGCCTCGTGATCCTGCTGGCAGATCACGATCTCATCACCGGGGCCCCAGCTGGCACCCAGGGCCTGGGCCATAACATAGCTGTTGGCCGAGGTAGAGGGGCCCAGGGTCAGTTCCTTTACATCGATATTCAGCGCCTCGGCCCAGCCGGCTTTGGCGCGGTCCATGGCATCACCCGCCTCCCGCGAAGGAGTGAAGGCGGAGTAGGGCTGCACCCGGGTGTGGGTGTTGTACTGGTTGAGCAATTCGATAACGGGCGCGGCAACAAAGCTGCCGCCCGCATTACTGCAGAACACGACTCCCGGGTAGTCGTTGCACTGGGGAAACTGGGAACGAACAAAGTCGAGATCAAGCGGCATAGTGAAAGCTTCCAAATTCAGAGCCCGAAAAGATACCACCAAACCCCCAAAAAGGGGTCAGACCACGTTTCTGACTGAAATTGATATGCGTGGGTGCCAGGGGTCGGTAGCGCGCTTCTACCCGCCCACTTTTCCAGTCAAAGACGTGGTCTATCCCTATTTTATTGTGCGGGCAAAAGGGCTTTGCCCAAATGCTTTATTCGCGGGCGGTGCGGCCGTGCTCCAGCCAGGCCCGGCAGTCTGGTGTGAGGGCCTGTTCGCAGAGGTCATCGTACTGAGCCAGCTCTTCGTCTGTCAGCACACCGCGCCAGCGACCGTTGGTGCCCTTGTTGAGAAAGGTGTCTGTGCCACCCTTCCAGAACACGCCGCCGTCCGGAACATAGTCGGGACCGCGTGCCCGCATACTGTCGAGACTGATGGCGTCGATGATTTGCGGCCATTTTTCATCCGGCACGTCGATGGCCAGGTAGTCGGCCAGTCGCTTGATCTCGGCCTCGGTGTCGTTGAGCAGGTCGTTATAGTGGAAGAACTCAATATTCGGCAGGTGGCGATAGTCCCACCAGCTTTGCACGTTGGACAGGTGCGACCAGTAGGGCCAGCCACCCACCTCATTGTCGAACCAGCTCTGGGTAGCCCAGGTGCTCCAGAACTCGTGTATGTCCTCCGGTGGTTTAGGAAAGCTGTCGCCCACCAGCCCTGGAATCTCGTTCATGTGGTCGAGCTTCTCGGGCTTCATGTTGGAGTAGTGATTCCATAGGGACATGAAGACGTCGCGCCCATCACGGGAGACGTAGACGTACTTCACCTGGGGCTCGTAGCGCATGCCATCCAGTGGCAGGTGAGTCTTGATAAAGCGTCGGTTCTGCTGCATCTCCAGGCCGCCCAGGAACAGCTCCAGCGGGACCACCCGCATATCCAGCCAGGGTGAAAGGATGGAGGGGGGTGCAGGAAACTCGCCGTCCGGGAACAGCATGTTGGCGATGATGGCCTGAGTCCAGGTGGTACCGGCCTTATAAGAGGTGGCAACGATGATGTCGTCTTCGCGCGGGGTGTAGTGATTCCAGCGGGTGCTGTCGAAGTGGTGGCATTGATAAATTTTGCTTCGTTCAGGCAGTTTCATCGGTCGGTGTTTCTCTTGTCAGCCTGGCGGATGCTCCGCCGGTCCATTTATTGTTATAGGCGCCTGAAGGAGCACGCAGCTACCATTTATGAAACTAATTTGCCATAGAAGCCGCCCTTTTCACACCCTTCATCCACGCTCGCAAGAAAGCAGCCGTGAACCAGAGAAAAGGAAATGGAGACAGACCACGTTTATGACTGAAAATGATAGGTATACAAACGAAATGGGGACGGCCCAGTTTTTGACTGAAAATGGTGGGTGAGCGTGCTAAAACTGACACGCTTACTTTGACTGGAGCACTTTGCCGGTCAAAAACGTGGTCTGTCCCCAATTTGGTGGGGGTGGGATAGGTGAGGAGTGATATGAGATTTTTGAAGAATGGACGACGCCTGGCGTTGGTGGCGATGGTGGTTCTGTTCGCCCGGGCGGCGGCTGCACAGACACTTGCGGTCACCGGGGGGTGGCTTGTCGATGTGGAGGCGGGCGTCGCGGTACCCAATCCCGGCATCAATGTTGTGGCCGGCAAGATCCATTCACTCGGCAAGCCCGCAGGCGACGTGCCTACTGTGGTCCTTGCAAAAGACGACTATGTGCTGCCCGGCCTTATTGACCTGCACGCCCACTACCGCATCGCCTACAAGGGACAGGTGGAGTTTGATACCGGTGCCACGCCACTGTTGTTTCTGGCTAACGGGGTCACCACCACCTTTACCGGTGGCGAGATAAACCCGGAAGTGGCACTGGAGCTGAAGCACCGCATCAATCGCGGTGAGGCCATCGGGCCGCGCATTCTCAATACCGGGCCCTATTTCGGCAAAGCCAACCCTTCCTGGAACCCGGAGTACACCCGGGAAGATATCTACAACATCGTCGACACCTGGGCGGCGAAAGGGGTGGCTGGCTTCAAGGCCAAGGCCATCAGCAAGACGCACCTCGGTTACCTCATCGAGCGGGCACACGCCCACGACCTGACCGTGACCGCGCACCTCAATTCCGGCTGGGACGACCGGGTGAACTCCGACGATGCCATCGACATGGGTATCGACCGCGTTGAACACTTCCTGGGTGGCGCCATGCTGCCGGATGACCGGCACGCCTATTACGGGTTGGCCGAACTGGATTTGGAAGACCCCCGCGTCGACGCCATCATGGACAAGTACATCCGTCATGGCGTGTACCTGGATGCCACACTGGGCACTTATGGCGCCTGGTCAGGCAGTGATGCTGACGCCTACGACTACTGGCGCGACGAATCGAAATACCTGACGCCTCACACCGCCTCTTTCTTTGCGGATTTGCCCTACAGCGATATTGTCGAAGTGATCGACGACGTTTTCCGCGTCAACGGCCTGCTGCTCAAGCGTTATCACGACCGCGGCGGGCGAGTGACATTGGGCACAGACCGTCCGCTCACGCTGGATTCCTCGCTGGGCCCGTACATCAATGGTTTTTTCGTGCACCGGGAACTGCAGGTGATCGCGAACACCGGTATCAGCAATGCTGATGTGCTGAGAATTGCCACCATAAATGGCGCTCAGGCCATGAACCTGGCTTCCAGTCGCGGCACCATCGATGTCGGCAAGCTCGCCGACCTGATGGTGATCAAGGGCAACCCGCTGGAGGATATTCGCCACACCCGCAGCGTACACACGGTGGTGAAGGGCGGTGTGGTCTATGACTCGGAGACACTACTGCAGCAGGCGGAGGGCCGGCTGGGGCCTGTGGCCCCGTCCGGTTGGCCAGGGGAGTGACGGCCAGCACGATAGCGGCATACTTAGATGGGAGCCTGTGCCGCGCACCCTGGTAGGCGCGTCTATTCGCTGCTGGTGTCGCTGGCTGTCCAGCGTCCATCGCAGCCGTTCTGGTCGGCGCTGTCGCCACTGGGGCAGGTCGCGTTGGTCAATGCGGTGCTGCCTACGTTGGTCCCGCTACTAAGCTGTATAAAGGCTTCCCGGGTGTCTACTGCTTGCGTAGCGTCATTCCAGTAAGGCTCGGATAACTGCATGAACGGTGGGCACTCAGGGTCGGCCTGGTTTGACGGTGGCGTAAAGCACACGGTGGCATTACTCAGGTCTGCATTGGTCAGCGTCGCGCCGGAGAGGTCCGCCCCGTCGAGCTGGGCGCCCACCAGCGACGAAGATATGGGTGTTGAGTCTGTGGTTGCCTGGCCGAGTCTTGCGTCAATGAGCTGTGCGTTGACCAGTACCGCCCCGTCGAGTATTGCCCCCTGCAGCGTTAGCTGTGAGGTGGTGATGGCGCGCAGGTAAGCGCCTGTCAGGTTTGCTTCGGTAAAGTTGGTGCCGCTGAGGCTGACGCTCGGGCCGTAAATGACAGCGGACTGAAGTTGCGCGCCCTTGAATACGGCGTTATTCAGGTTGGCATTTTCAAGGTAAGCGGATTTCAGGCTGGCGGCCGGCAGGCTGCTTGTGCCATCGAACAGGGCAGCGGACAGGTTTGCACCTCTTAGTATTGCGTTGTCGAACTGTGCGGCGGTGAAGGTGGTAACGCCTGAGGCATCAAGGTCGCGCAAGTCGGCGTTGCCGAATGATGCCCCCGTAAAGTCACCCCCGGTCAATTTGGTTTCAAGCATGGAGACCCGGTCGAAAATTGCCCGTTGCTCTCCGTCGTAGCGGGCGTCTACCTGGCTAAGGTCGGCGTTGTCGAATACTGTGCGACTGGCCTGTATACCCCGTAGCCTGGCTTCTCTTATGCAACTGCCAGCGAAATCCATCCCAGCCACATTTGCCCCCTGCAGGCTTGCGCGTTGGAAACCGGCGTTGCTGACATCGAGCCGGGTTCCGTCGGGCGCTACAAACTTGATGTAGTCCATGACAGCATCGGAATAGTTCACCTGGCTCAAAATGGCTGAATCCAGCCCGGAGATAGTCGCTCCGGTGAGGTCAAGCGAGCGCCACAACCGCGGTGCGAACTGGCTGGGGGTAAAGTGCGCGCCCTTGAGAGAAGTCCTATTGCCCACCATTGATTCAGGTATGCGTGATTGAGGGTCGGAGCCGTCGTTGTTTGCGTAGGGGTCTTCGTCGCCACAGTAATTCGCTGGCAGTGCACCGCCAAACGGAGCCTGCAACAGGTCGATGTCAGGCAATACATCAAACGTCACTGCTGTCAGGTCGGCGCCATAGAATAGCGTGCCGTGCAGGCTCGCTCCGGTCAGGTTTGCTTGAGCCAGGCAGGTAACGCTGGGGTTTTCCAGATAGCTGCCATCTTGCTGCTGACAACCGGAAACGCCGTTCTCGACGCCGAGCTGAAGGCCATCCAGACGGGTGTTGCTAAGGTCGGCCCCGCTGAGGTCCGCGCCCGACAGGGTCACGGTCTGCAGGTCCATGCCCGCAAAGCTGCTGCCTGAAAGAGCAAGGCCGGACAAGTCCGCGTTGGCCAGGTCTATGGACGTCATATCCATATCGGTGAATGTGATGCCGCTGGCGTTAACATCAACCAGCGTGAGGGCGAGTTGGCTGTCGGTAAACGCGCTGCCTGCCAACGATGCCTGCAGGTCGGTGGCACTGCCACCGGGGTAGCCCCATTTTTCGCAGCACGAAGGGTTCCTGCTGACATCCTCGTAGTAGAAGCTATCGCCTAACAGGCTGCCACCTACTGCAGAGCTCGAATCGCGCACAATAGCTGTAAAGTACACGCGATCACTACGGCCGTAGTTGTCTACGCTCGGGCCATACAGCACTTCGCCGTCATTGCTGTCAAAAACAGAGTCCCAGGTGTACGTTGCCTCATCGGACAGGCGGGTACCCATCCACAGTGTGCCAGTGTCAGATGTCACCAGCAGTACATGGTTGCTGTCCTTGCCGGCGTAGCCTGCATCCGGCGCTGAAACGATCGTCAGATTGCCCTCATTGGGCATGTTGACCGCCGTCCAGGTTTGTCCGGTGGAATTGTTCTTGCCGAAGCCACGCTCGTACAGCTTGCCGTCCGTGCCGACCACGGTGACCAGCAGGTCCAAATTCCCGAGGTAGCTTACGGCAGGAGCAGAATCGACACCCACATCGGGAGCGCCGAGAATACAGTACCAGCCGAATTCGCAGTTGTTGTCCTCAAACAGGGTTTTGCAGGTAGCGTTGCCGGTATCGCTTGGCCGCTGTATCCACTCATTGTCGCAGTAGAAGTAAGAGTGCATACCGATTTCCGGTTCGCCACCTTGCGCTTGACTCAGCGCCAGTATGTAGTAGCCACGAGATGCGCCATCGGTTGTGCTGCGCAGCGCCTGACTAAGAACCGGGCCGGATAGATAGGAGTTACTTCCAGGCGGATAGGTAGAAGACCAGTCGTTCCAGGAACTCCCGACTAGTCTCCAGTTGTGTCGTATAGTGTTGTCGTTGCCCAGATACCCGACACGAATGCCCCCAACAACGCCGTCGTTGGACATCGCCGGCGCTGATACCGGAGGCACGGGCATTCCCCCCACAGAGTGGAATCCATCCTCCCAGCTGATGCCATCGTTGCCATCCCACAGTTTGGATTGAATCTGCAGATTGTCGGTAATGGCGGATATTGTTATGTATCCGCCTTTGCTGCCGCGATTGGCGCCGCCTATCGAACTGGCTGACACGAAGGTGCCGGTTTGCCCGGGGTAGGTTCCAAAGTCGACGCCTGACAGGTTTGCGCGGGTCATAGTGGTGTTGGTCAATTGCACACCACGCATTGAAGCGCCGGTCAGGTCTACGTCGGTAAACATCGCGCTATCGGTCTGCGCACCGTCGAATCTGGCATTTTTCATTGATACCAGATTGAACTGCGCATCCTTGAGATTGGCCAGTTCCAGGTCAATGCCATCCAGATTTTTTGAGCTGATAATGATGCCCTTGAGGTTACAACGGACACAGGAGCGGGTGGAGACGTTCATGGTCTGTATGGCGCTGCTGTCGTTGAGGTTCAACAGTCGACGCAGCTGAATCTGGGTCTCTGACACTTCGCTGTAAACATTGGCTGCGCTAATGGCGCTGGATAAGGCGCTGCCTTCAGGAGGTGTAGTAAATGGTTGGCGCGTGCCTGCGCTAGCGGCGGATTGTACACGGCGACTCGAGGCAAAACTCGCTCCTACGAATATCAGTCCCTCGCTTTTTTCGCCCAGATAAACGCGCTTGAGGTAGCGGCCCGGTTCCAGCAGCAGCGCCGAGCATTCTCCATTGCCTACATTGGCAAGGACCTGGCCTTCTGCACTCAGCACTTCCAGGTAATGTCCGGGATCGTTGTTGCCTTCAACACAGAACTGGACTTCGCGCTCGCTATTGTACTCATACCAGACATCGTCGTAGCCGGTGGCCCCGGAATCACTCTCGCTGGTCTCATCGGCGTCCAGTACTGCCACCTGGTGGTATTCGAGCGGTGTTTGCTCCGATAGCATAGATTCGAGCTGGTGGCCTGGAAGGGCAGTGTCCCCGAAGTTGGCCGGCGCATCGCTGGTCTGCGGATTGGGCTGGCTATCCGGGATACGAAAGGTGTCGTCGCTATCCGAACAGGAAAGCACTGCTACGGCGCAGACCGCAGCGAGGGTGTAGTTTCGAATCATGCTCTTTTCCTATTCGTTGGTCACCGGTATCCACAGGCTGACAGAGGGCTCGGCTCGGCCATCGGCCAGCAGCAGGCGCTCATAATTGACGGTGTAGACGTTGCGCCAGAGGTCGACGCTCATGCGTGCCGCGGCAACACCGGACTCCCTGAACAGCCGCTTACCGGCATTGCTGTAAACGTCCAGCACATAGTCGTCGGGACCAATACCCTGGCCGGTGTAGCCCAGCACATAGAGATAGTCCGTCGCATCCACACCCAGATCCAGTACGGTCAGCGAGTCGGCATCCTCAAGTCCTATGGAACTGGTGCTCCATTTCCCGGGTATGCGCGGCTGTCCGGTGACGGTGAATGCCTGAATGCGCTTACTGCTGCTTTCCAGAACATAGATTTCACCGCGCAACGACGCGCGCACGATGCTGGGCCCGTTCATCAATCCAGGTACCGAGCCCTGGCCACCAAACGGAGTTGCGCGAGGCGCAGAGTCCTCAGTGAAGCTCACTGAGAGATCGGTCGGTAGAGGGAGCACCTCCAGTTTGTGAAAGCTGGAATTTACAGAGAGAAGGTAGCCCGCCGGATGGACGCTCAGTGCGGTAGGAGGCAAGGAGAAGCGACCGACGATCGGGCTGTTGGACAGCTCGATCGGTGTATCCGCGGCTGCACTGACCCGGTGCACAAAGTAGGCGAGGGTTCCGTCCGCCTGGGTGCTTTCGCTTACCGCAAAATGGTTGCCGATTCCCGATGTGGAGCCGAGCATGTCGAACGCCACTGCAGATATGGACTGCTGTCCGCAGTCGACACCATTGAACAGTGCCCGATTCCATCCTGACTGGGGGTTGTCGGTCAGCGAGACGGTCTGTATCGCATACAGCTGCTGGCTGCCGATGCTGGTACCACATTCCTGCAGCGAGGCTGCTGCAGAACGCCACCCATAGGCGAACTGGCCGTTTCTCTGCAGCAGTGTCGACCCTACGATGGCAGACATATCGCCGTCCGCATTATCAACACTCAGTCCGGTCAGTGTTGTGGTGGGTGCTGCGCTGTCCTGCCAGGCGCGCTG
This sequence comes from Cellvibrionales bacterium, assembly GCA_043513815.1. GTDB lineage: Bacteria > Pseudomonadota > Gammaproteobacteria > Pseudomonadales > Halieaceae > JANQIO01. The sequence goes on from CP121313.1 coordinate 1,450,115, forward strand.
ACCTGATTGCAGAATGAGCTTCTTGTCGTGATTAAAACGGGTGTCGGCGTTCAGTCGAGCCTCAAACTCCTCAATCGTGCATTCGACCGTGAGCGTGCCGTTTTCCTGAAGCTTGTTCGGAATCGTCTTTTGAATGGCCTTGAGGGCGATATGTTTGCGATAAGTGCTGGCGTCATCGGTGCCCAATACATCTGTTAGGGCCTGCACAAGCGCGGGGGTGTCCCCGTAGGTGACCTCGCCGAGAGCAATCAGTTTGTCTGCCACGTCATCCGGCAGGGCAGGCAGTGGCAGCGGCTGGCGCGAGTCATTGAGCGGCATCCTGAGTTCTGAATTCACCAGTTCCGGCGTAATCCTGTAACTGCCCGCGTCACCCTTGCCGACTACATACGTGTCGTCGCCAGAGTAGAACGCAACGCTGACCGTCATGGTCCCGCCGCTGGGCACACCGTTGCCTTTTTCACCCGTGAAGCTGTGTTCAATGGTTCCAGACGACAGATCGTCCGGGATGGCAATGAGTCCACTGGACTGGGTTTTTCCCCCCGCCAGGGTCAACGTCACTTCATAGTGTGTTGCTGTTGCCGGGAACTGGAAATCGTCCAGATCATGGTTGATCTTCACCCGCACCCGCTGGTTGATGGATACATCGGTAACGGATATTGGGGGGTTGTTCGCCACCTGCGCGGCTGATTGGGCCATGACCGCGAGCGTGCTCGTGATGCCCACTATTTTGGTCGCCATACCAAGGCCTGGCACGGCGTCGATTGCCTCGTCTTCGGTCACTTCTGTTGCAAACCACTCTGACAGCGCGTCGATTTCTGACCCTACTCCAGCAATCACGAAGCTGATCAGGGCGTTGCCTATCGCCGAGGCAAAGCTGGTAAACCCGTTGATCAAAGATTCGACCAGCAGATCGCCAGACTCTTTCCAGTCGTCTTCGGCATTGCTGGGGTTTACCCATGCATCGATGGCGTTGGTGCTGGCTCCTCCCAGCGCCCCGATAAACTTCACCAGCCCAAGCGCCAGCGGTACTTTGAAAACCTTCATCAGGGAATCTGATTTCGCAGATTGAAGCTGCATAGAGAGCAAAACACCGGGAACCACGCCTTGCATAATGGATGTCATGATGACGCCAAGGGGTTGCGCACTAAAGCCGCCATAGTCCTGTGTCTGCGACGCCAGGCCCATGCTGCCGTAGTAAAACCTGACCGCAACAGCCTCTTCAGGCAGCGTCGCCTGGAGTTCTGTGGCAGCCGCCAGTCCGGCGACTGGGATGCCAAGGATATTGGGCTCCGCCCCCATCATGGTCTGGTATACCACCACCGGTCTTTGCAGCTCGACGTAGGATTGCATGCCGAGTCTGTCCAGCTCGTCTTGAATCGCGCCAGTTGCATCGATCAGGGAAAAGAGCGAGTCCACCGTCTCCCTGGCGAGAAATCTTGATCGGGTAAGCAGGTTGCCTTCCGCATCGAGAAACGCGGCGTAGACTGAGAACCAGCGGAAGCTGTAGTTGCGAATCTGTGCCGTGATCGTGCGCTGTTGGGCGCCGTCCGGTCCGGTGGTCAGGGAAGCATCGGAATTGATCCACTGTATACCGTGCTCGATGTGCCCCTCTGGTTGGGAGGATTCGACCTGAAAGCCGTCTGTGTCAGCGCTGGCCAGTTGCCGTGTTCGGCGGCTGACTGATTCTGACTGAACAGACTGGGTGTTGCTCTGGTATTTTTTGTTGGGCAGCGTCGCTTCGTTTTTCACCAGGTTGATGGACCGGGTCAGGTAGGGCCGCAGGGTGTCGTCCAGCTCTTCGCTGGGTATCACGTTGTAGATTTTCCTGGTGTTGCCGTCGGACTCCTCCCGCAGGAACGCTTCACCGGTGTCGGTATTCGTCGTCGGAACCAGTGTCGCCCAGCCGCCATTTTCCGTGGCGGGACCCAGCGACTGGAGCTTCTGCACGACCGCTTCGAACTCTACGCTGGAGCGCAGGAAGCAGGCCACGGTATTGGCCTCGTCGGTGTCCAGCGACATGAGTTCCGGGTGGTGGAAGGCCAGCGCAACAGCGATGTCCTCATAGCTGGAGGTCGAAGTGATGGTTGTGACAGCATCGCAGGAAAATGTTGTTGTCGCCGCGCTGGTTATGGCTGCAGAGCCCTGGGCGTTTTCGCCGGGAAACAGCAGCTGCATGTGTACCCATTCATGGGTTCCATCCTGGCTATTGGCGGGTGTATGGGTAATCCAGCCGATGGTGACCTGCGATACGGGTTCCAGGTCGACAAAGTGGCTGGGGTCGCCATCACCGGCGAAGCTGGCAAGCGAGACCTCGTCGTGGGCGAAAACAGGCGTTCGCTTCCCCGATGTCGCAAAGAGCAGGGGGCCATCGATCCGCTCCAGCTCAGGAATGGAGAAGTGAATCCTTACGGTGCTTCCCGTGACGGGGCCATCGTTGTCGGACGGAGGCGCGACCGGCGTGAACGTATTGTCGGAGTCGGAACAGCCGGCTACGCCCAATAAACCCAGGCCGGTACCCAGACTCAAGGTAGAACTCAGGAAATCACGTCGCTTCACACTCATGGGCAGGCCTCACTTCCATGTGGTTAGTTGGCTCTGCCTGGCATAATCGCACAGAGACGAATCAACGTAGCACACCAGCTATACTATGGTCTGCAAGGAGTTATTCAGCATTGTGAGCCAGTCGACGCTTTATGGTCGGGCGACGCCGGAGGGATGACGTTGTAGAATAGGGTCGACGTTATCGAGGTGATTCTGTGTCAGAGCAATATGTAACCGCCAACGGCCTGCGCCTGGCCTATGACGAATTCGGTGACTCGGAAGACCCGGTCATTCTGTTGATCATGGGCCTGGGCACACAAATGATCGCCTGGCCGGAAGAGTTCTGCCGGGAACTGGCAAGCAGTGGCCACCGGGTTATCCGCTTCGACAACCGTGACATCGGCCTGTCGGAAAAGATCGAGAGTGGCGGCATTCCCAATATTCTCAAGCTGGCGGCGGCGGCGCGCTTCAAGTTGCCCCTGAAAGTCCCCTACACCCTGCACGATATGACCAAGGATGCCGTGGGTCTGTTGAATGCCCTGGATATTGGTGCGGCCCACGTGGTGGGGGCCTCCATGGGCGGGATGATTGCGCAGTTGATGGCGGGCCTGTATCCCTACCGGGTGCTGTCTCTCACATCTATCATGTCCACCAGCGGCTGCCGTTCGCTACCGGCTGCTGATGCGAAAGTGTCACTGCAGCTGATGAAGCGACCCATGAGCGGCGACGCTGAGAAGCTGGAAGAGTATTCCCTGCGCACCTGGCGCATGATCGGCAGTCCAGCCTATATGCCCACGGACGAAGAGCTGCGTCGTAAAATCGCCGCCAGCTACGAGCGCTCCTATTACCCCCCGGGCCATCGGCGGCAGATGGCCGCCATTCTGGCCAGCGGCGACCGTGTGGCGGTGCTCAAGCAGATCATGGCGCCCACGCTGGTTATTCATGGTACCGATGATTTATTGGTTCCAGTGGAAGGCGGTATCGATACGGCGCGCCATGTGGCTGGCGCACGCCTGGAGTTGATTGATGGCATGGGGCACGACCTGCCGCAGCCGCTGCTTGGACGCATTGCCGATCTGATCGGTTCCCACGCCAGTGAAGCCCTGAAGCTCTCACCAGCCACGGGGTCCAATCAGGTAGCCGCTGCTGGCGGCCAATAAGCCCTCCCAACATACCGTGACCAAGCCCTCACTGCGCTGCTACCTTTTGACCGCTTTTTGCCTGGGCACCTGGCTGCCCGCCATGGGCTGGTCGGCGCCTGAACAGAACGCCCTGGTCATGTCCCAGACCGCTACCGGCAGTGGCTTTCACACCTTGCTGATCCTGCAACAGCAGGGCGAGAGCGTGGACGTGGTCGATCTCTCCGCGCATTTTGAGGACGCCTTCTCCGGCCCACTGGAGCTTGTGGCAAAGCACGGCTTTGATGAATTGGCGTTATTGGCCACCACGCTACCGTCCCAGCAGGTAAACACATCCGCATTGACGATTACCCCCTTGCTGGGCAGCGTGCATGTGGCGGCAGCTACCAACTACGCAGACCATCAGGAGGAGACCGCCAGCGACGAGGTGTTCCTTTTTCCCAAGTTTGGCGCCGCCACTGCGGTGCAGCCCACGGTATCGACAGGGCCGGGTGTGCTGCTGGATTACGAGATTGAAATTTGCGCAGTATTCGACCGGGCCGTCGCCTCGATGGCGGATTTTGATGCGGCTTTGAAGGGATTTTATCTCTGCAGTGATTTCACCGATCGAGCAGCATTACTGCGTCTGATGAGTGTGACCGATATGGCAAGCGGGGTTGGCTTCAGTGATGCCAAGAGCGGAACCGGGCGCTTCGCGGTGGCAGACCGGCTGGCAGTGCCGCGCGACTGGCGCAGTTTCCTGAAGGGTGTACCCCTGCGCCTGTCTGTCAATGGCGAGCCCCGGCAGCAGGCTACCGGAACAGACATGATTCTGAAACTTGACCAGATCGTCTCACTGGCACTGGCCAATGGAGAGAGCGACCAGTGGCGCTACCAGGGAGAGCCGGTCACGCTGCTGGACAACGGTGAGATCACTGCCGGTCAGTCGGTACTCACCGGCACCCCGGGAGGCGTACTGATGCAGATACCCTCGGCCGGTTACCTGCTGCTCAAGAGTCTCAAATGGTTGTTCACCCTGGCCTGGCTGGACGCTGGTCTGCAGGAATTTCTGGTGGACGAGTTTGTCGCTGATTCGGAGGAAGAGGGCGTTTTTCTGCAGCCCGGGGATATTGTCGACATGGAGGCAGGCGTGCTCGGCTCGGTATCGGTGACCGTTACCGGTCGGTGACCCCTGCGGTCTTCGATGGCCTGCCTTGAAGTTGTGTCCTCACGCCCGTCCTGGGTGTGCAAGCTCATCCCTGAGGAGTTTCGAGCCTGTTCGCCATACGCCAGTGTGTGAAGAAAAGCACCGACGACACCAGCAGTACAATCCCCAGGCGCACCAGGTCCTGCAGTGCGCTGCGCTGGTGACTGGCCAGTATCTGTTGGTAGCTTTGCTGTCGTTTCAATTCCAGCTGTTCGTCGCTCAGGGTTGGCTTGCCCGTTGTCTGTGTCGCAGGGGGTGGCAGTGCGAGCGCACTGCCAGACACGGGTGCAAACACTTGTGCCTGGGATCGGTTATCGGGGTTGAATTGCGATTGCCTGAAATTCTCCAGCGACTGGTGGGCGCTGTACGACCAGGCATTGAGGGTCAGTTCGGGTGCCGTGATCTTTACCAGCGCGTAGATCGCCATGCCCGTGGTGACCGTGGCGCACACCATTGCCACAAAGCACACCGCCAGTAGATAGAAACGCAGGGTTTTGTCCGCAGCCATCTTCAGACTCCGAAGGTGTGAAGTTCTTTGTCAGACACCCGACGGGTGACAGTGGTTCCCGGCGTCAGCCCACGGAGGCGTCGTCCGCGATCCGTTTCCTGGGTCTGGGAATCACGCCGGGCACCTGCTGCATATAGGCCAGGTAACGTTTGCCGAAGTGCTTCACCAGGTCTTTCTCCTCAAAGTATAGACCGATGAAAACATACGCGGTCATGCCGACGGTGAGCAGCAGCTGGCCCTGGGTCATATACGCCTGTGACCAGGTACCAATCAGCACGCCGGTCTGAATGGGATGGCGCACGATGCGGTATAGGAAGGGCGTGACGAAGTCGCGCTGCCGGTACTCGCGGCCGGTAAGGTTGCAGAAGGGTTCTTTCACGCCGAACAGATCGAAGTGGTCGATCTGGAAGGTGGCCCACACGGTGATGCCCCAGCCCGCCAGCGAGATCACTCGCAACGGCATCTCCAGGCCTTCTGCGTGCCAGACGACGGTGTGCGTTCCCTGCCACCACAGGGCAATCGCCGCCAGGCACAGACCCGAGCCCAGGCTGTAGGTGGCGCGCTCGGCGGAAGCCGGAATGATTCGGGTAAACACGGCCTTGAAGCCGGGTCGCGCCATCAGTGAGTGCTGCACGCCCCATATCAGTAGCAGGCCGATATTGACCGCCAGTCCCGCGCCCAGCGCTACTGAGGCGCCGCTGTTGACCGTGTGAGGCAACAGGAAGTCACCCTGGTAGAGAATGAACCACACCAGCCCGGCCATGCCGACGGCATAGGCGAGTAGGGAATAAAGGAACACCAGAAAGTTTTTCATGCGAAGCTACCTCGTTTGTTATCGTTATTTCGGGGTACCGCTGCCTAACGGTACGCCGATGGGTAGCGCACTACAAGCGCACTCAGCAAGACCAGAAAAGGGGGTATAGCCCTTTTTGATAAGATGTATGACGAATCGAAGTACGGAGAGCCGGGCCCCCATAAACAGGGCTCTGCCGCCTTTATGGCGTTAAGGAACCAGCTGTTCAATAAGGCGAGCGTCGCTGCCCTCGTGGTCCTGCGCCTGATGGACCGCTATATCAGCGGCAGCAATATGGGCCGCACTATCGAAGAGGCCCGGCGCAATCCGCATCCGGGCTACCGGCACCTGCGCAAGCTGGGGCCGGTGGTGCGCTCCTACGCCAGCCGCGGCTGGCTGGTCACTCAGTTTGATGCGGTGCAGGCCGCTTCCCGCGACCCGCGCTTCGGTAATGACATGCGCAAAAACCGCTTTCTCTCCACGGTACTGCGCGCCGCCGCCGATGGTCGGTCTGTGCCGGTGCTGGATAGTCCCTCCATGATTGTGCTGGATCCGCCGGACCATACCTGCCTGCGCCGGCTGGTAAGCCAGGGTTTTACCAACCGCTACGTACAGACGCTGGCGCCGCGCATCGAAGCCATCGTGAAGGCGTGTCTGTCGGAGCTGGACGGTGAAGGTGAGGTAGACATTATGGCGAGCCTGGCACGGCCGCTGCCCGCCATCGTCATCGCCGAAATGCTGGGCCTGCCGGAAGCCGACCGGGAGCAGTTCCGCGTCTGGGCACAGCAGATGCTGGGAATTACTGCGGTGGGGGAGCCAGAACTGATTGAGGAGGCCACCGTCGCCAACGAGGAACTGGTGGACTACCTGCGCGATATCGTCGCGCTAAAGCGCGCCCAACCCGATGAGGGCATCATCAGCCAGTTGATTGCCGCCGAGGAAGAGGGCGACCGGCTCGCCGAGCAGGAGCTGCTGTCTACCTGCACACTGCTGTTGAATGCCGGCCACCTGACCACCACCAGCCTGATTGGCACCGGGCTGTGGTTATTGCTCAAGCACCCTGAGCAGTTGCAGCTTCTACGCAAGGACCGCAGCCTCATGGACAACGCCATCGAGGAAATGCTGCGTTTCGAGGCGCCAGTGCAGTTCACCCCGCGCTTCGCCCTGGAAGACATGACCTTCTACGGCCAGCACATCCGCAAGAACCAGCTGGTGCTGCTGATGGTCGCCTGCGCCAACCGCGACGAGGCCGCCAATCCCCACTCTGACCGCTTCGACATCACCCGCGAGCAGATCAACCACGTCGCCTTCGGCCACGGTATCCACCTGTGCCTGGGTCTGGCACTGGCGAAAGTAGAAGCAAAGATTGCCTTCAACGCTATCCTCGATCATTTCGAATCCCTGGAGCTGATCGACACCGACCCACCCTGGGCCCAGAACGCCCTGGTGCGCGGGCCGGACCGGTTGAGGGTGGCTTACTGCACCTCGTAGATGGGCTGGCCTTACGGCCATTCCATGCACCTCAATGTGATCGGGGTATTCAGGGGGCAACCTGCTGATTAGCGGTAACCTGGAAGATTGATCGCGCAGTTGTCGGCAGTTGTGTGAACTGGCCGCGAATCCTGGTCCGTTATCAGCCGTGGCGCTCGGGGCCTGGATCGATGGGGCGTCTGGTCTTGAACTACACTGATTAGCACATCGCCTTAGGACGGGAAAAACCATGGCAGAACTACAATTTCTCGGCGCGACTGAGGGCGTTACCGGCTCGGCTTATCTGTTGCGCGCTCGTGGCAGCACGGTGTTGCTGGAGTGCGGTCTGTACCAGGGCAGCCGCAAGGAGGAGGAGGCGAACCGCGAGCCCTTTCCATTTGATGTGGAGGCGCTGGATGCGGTGGTGATTTCCCATGCGCACCTGGATCACTCCGGGCGCCTGCCGGTACTGGCGGGAGCCGGGTATGCGGGACCCGTGTACATGACACAGCCCACGGCGGAGCTGCTCGAGATCATGCTGCGGGACGCAGCCTCCCTCCAGGAGCGCGATGCGGAGTGGGAGAACAAGCGCCTGAGACGTTCCGGCAAGGAAGAGCGGCCACCCTTGTTTACCCTGGATGATGCGGAGGGGGCACTGGCGCTCTGTCAGGGGGTGGATTACGACACACGGCAGGAAGTGGCCGAAGGGATCACCCTGCGCTATCTGGATGCGGGGCATATTCTCGGCTCTGCGATTGTGGAGCTGTCCATCGACGACGGCGGCGACACCCGCAAGCTGGTGTTCTCCGGTGACCTTGGCAACAGTCAGGCGGCCCTGCTGCGCGACCCGCAGACCGTGGAAGAAGCCGACGTGTTGCTGCTGGAATCCACCTACGGTGATCGCGAGCACCGCAGCATGGAAGAGACCCTGGAGGAGTTCGCCGATATCATCGAGCGGGCCACCCACGGCAAGGGCAACGTGTTGATTCCGTCGTTTGCGGTGGGTCGCAGCCAGGAAATCATTTTTCGCCTCGGGGAGTTCTACCAGCAGGGGATGCTGCATAACTATTCGGTCTACCTCGACAGCCCCATGGCGATTGCCGCCACCGAGGTCTACCACCGCTACCAGGATGTATTCAACCGCGAAGACCGGGCCATGTTGCGTCAGCCCCAGTCCGGCAGCCTGCATCGGTTTCTGCCCAATTTGCATTATTCGCGCAGTACGGCGGAGTCGATGGCGCTCAACCGCATCAGCGACGGGGCCATCATCATCGCCGGTAGCGGCATGTGTACCGGCGGCCGTATTCGCCACCACTTCAAACACAACCTGTGGCGCAAGGGCGCGCACGTGGTGATCGTCGGCTTCCAGGCCCGCGGTACACCGGGCCGGGCCCTGGTCGACGGCGCCAGAAGCCTGCGGGTGGCCGGTGAAGAAATAGCCGTGCGCGCTGAGGTGCATACCCTCGGTGGCTTCTCGGCCCACGCCAGCCAGTCGCAGTTGCTGGAATGGGTCGGGCGCTTCAAGCAGCGCCCGCGCATCTACCTGGTCCACGGTGAACCCGAAGCCAAGGCGGTCCTGCTGGCCAAACTGGAAGACAGCGGCTGGCAGGCCGAGATCGCCGCCGGGGGGAGTACCATTACCCTATGAGCGACTCAGGTAAACCCAAAGACCGCGGAGAGAGCCGTAGCGATTCCCGCGCCCCCACGGGCTTCCCCGGCGCTCGGGAAGATGCCGGAGCCGCGGAGCAGGTCGCGCCCCGGCCGGAACCCGCTATTACGTCCCACCGCCTGGCCTACGCCGACATTGATTTCCTGATGCGCGATGAGCTGCGCGGGGTGCGCTTGCAGCTTGAATTCGAGAAGCCGGACCTGGTGCAGGAAGAACACGACATTACCGACACGGTGGTGATCTTTGGCAGCACCCGGGTGCCGGAGCCGGCGGTAGCGGAGGAAAATCTGGCGCGCGCCGAGCAGGCGGCGGCTGCAGCGCCGGACGACAGCGAGCTTGCCCTGGAGCGTGTAGTGGCACAGCGCATTCTCGACAAGGCGCACTTTTACGAGGCGGCGCGGGCACTGGCCCGGCACATCACCGAGGCGGCGAAAACCGACCCCGACGGCGGCATGACCGTGGTGACGGGCGGCGGCCCGGGCATCATGGAGGCGGCCAACCGCGGTGCCTTTGAGGCGGGCGGCAAAAGCGTCGGTCTCAATATTGTGCTGCCTCACGAGCAGCGGCCCAATGACTACATCAGCCCGGAGTTGTGCTTCCAGTTCCACTATTTCGCCATCCGCAAACTGCATTTCCTGCTGCGGGCGCGGGCGTTGGTGGTATTTCCCGGCGGCTTTGGCACGCTGGACGAGCTGTTTGAAACACTAACACTGATCCAGACCCGCAAGGCCCGACCGCTCCCTGTGCTGCTGTTTGGCGAGGCCTACTGGCGGCGCATCATCAATTTCGAAGCGTTGGTAGAGGAGGGCACCATCGCCCCGCGAGATTTGTCGCTGTTCCGGTTCTGCGACAGTGCCGAGGAGGCCTGGCGCATTATCGAGGCGGCTCAGACGGGTGCCGGAGTATGAGTAGGGTACGGCTGTTGGGGCACAGGTGCTGCGCGTTCTCACGGGACCTGGCTCATCCGGCAATGATGCAGCGCACCCGCCCGGAAACGCACTAGCTGGACAGTAAACTCCGCACACTCACGGACCATGCCAGCACACTGACAGCCAGGATCCAGCCGCAGATTCGCATCACCCGGGCACTGGGAATTGCCAGTGGAAGGGCACTCATCAGCATGATGTACAGAATCATGACGAGGTAGTACCAGGGTTCGAAGAGGGTCCCCTGAACGATCTTCTCCCCGACATCCAGCAAACCCATGGTGATCACCGAAGCGAGCAGAAACTTGCGCTGTAGCTCCTCGGAGGCATCGGTCAGGAATTTATAGGGGAACAGCGATACCGCCATCAGGTAGTGAACCGTCGACCACGCCACCAGATATAGAAACTCGTGGAAACGCCAGGGTGTGTGGTCGCTCCAGCGAAACAGCATCCACCAGTCCACCAGCAACAGGGTGCCAACAACGATGGACCACGCGAAGCGGGTATCTGTGAGTTCTCGCCGTATGAACGCCTGCAGCAAACCGGAGAGCAGGCTGGTCAGTCCAAGGCCGAAGATGATGGACAGCAGGACTGCAATGAATTCGAACTTTGTCATCGCCGCACTATACTCATGGTCGTGCTGCGTAGGCCATATTGACTGACAGAGTATAAACCGGCCTGCTGGTTGAAGTCGGTGCTCTGGCAGGACTCACCCACCGGTACCCATGGTGTCATGATTCAGCGCGGGCATTGCTACTCAGGCGTCTTCACTGTCGCCGGTTTCGGCCTCGCGCAGGCGCTGTTGCCGTTTTTCCTCTTCTGCCAGTACGTCGCGAATTTCTTCCAGCACGCCATCCACGTCAGCCTCGTCTTCCTCGGGTACGTAGTCGCCGGCCAGGGGTGACTCCGGGTGCAGGTCACCGGCTTCATAAAGCTCCCAGATTTCTTCGGCGTAGAGGCGCCCGCGCAGGTCGGGGGCGAACTGTCCGTAGTAGGCGGTCATGTTGTTGACGTCACGGCTCAGCATGGCGAATGCGTGATTGTTAGCTGCAGCATCAACAGCCTGAGGTAAATCGATAATCACCGGACCGTAGTCGTCAACCAGTACATTAAATTCCGACAAATCACCATGTACCAGGCCGGCACACAACATGCGCACCACGTAGCGCATCATCAGGGCATGATCTTCCAGGGCCTGTTCTTCGTCCATGCTGACCTCGCTCAGGCGCGGGGCCACATCTCCGTCATCCTCGGTAATGAGTTCCATTAACAGAACTCCGTCGAAGCAGCCGTAGGGCCTGGGGACGCGCACATCCGCGGCGGCCAGTTTGTACAACGCGTCTACCTCGGCGTTGTGCCAGGCTTCTTCCTGCTGCTTGCGGCCATACTTCGAGCGCTTCTCCATCGCCCGGCCACGCCGCGAGTTCCGCACCTTGCGTCCTTCCTGGTACTGCACCGCCTGTTTGAAGCTGCGCTTCTGGATGTCCTTGTACACCTTGGCACACAGCGTTTCATCACCGCGGCGTACCACGTAGACCGTGGCCTCCTTGCCACTCATCAGCTGCCGCAAGACCTCATCGATGACGCCGTCTTCCAGTAGCGGCTTCAGTCGGGCCGGGGTCTTCATGGTGTGGCTCCGGGAATGAGACTCCACGGTGTAGGCGTGCGTCCCCGGATTGCCGTTTGCTGCTGCCGCCAGTAAACGCCGGCTGCCACTGTTGAGTGATAGGGCATCGGCACAGTTACAGATCCATCCCTTCGTAGGGATTGGGGCCAGCGGCGGCAATCCAGGCGTCCAGCTCGTCTTCCAGTACCCATAGAGGTACCGAGCGCAGGGCGAGAATCTTGTCGTGGAAGTAGCGCTGGTCGAAGTCGGTGCCAAGGGCGGCTTCCGCTTCTGCGCGCTTTTCACGAATCAGCATTTCGCCGAGCTTGTAGGCCAGTGCCTGGCCGGGCCAGGAGATATAGCGGTCGATCTCGGTGGTGATCTCGTGTTCTGACAGGGCGGCGTTGTCTCGCAGGAAAGCCAGTGCCTGATCGCGGCTCCAGCCGAACTGGTGCACACCGGTGTCGATCACCAGGCGGGCAGCACGCCACATCTCGTAGGTGAGCTGGCCGAAGCGTTCATAGGGGGTGCGATAGATACCCAACTGGCCACCCAGCCACTCGGTGTACAGGCCCCAGCCCTCGCCGTAACCGGAAAAATAGTTGTAGGCGCGGAATTCGGGAATCTCCCCCGGCGCCTCCCGTGAGATCGCACCCTGCAGGGAGTGTCCCGGTGAGCACTCGTGCAGGGTCAGGGCCGGAATCGTATACAGGGGACGCACTGGCAGGTTGTAAGTGTTCATCCAGCAGCGGCCGTAGCCGCCGCGACCTGCCGTATAAATAGGCGCGATGGCGTCGGGTACCGGCAAGATGGTGTGGCGCTGGCGTGGCAGAAAGCCCAATACCTTGTCGAGCTGCCCTGCCATGCGCTTGTCCACGTACGAGGACACGCCCATCAGTTCGTCCGGCGTACTGGCATAGAACTGCGGGTCGGTGCGCAGGAACTCAAAGAATTCCGGCAGCCCGCCGGCGAACTCCACCTCGTCTATGATGGCCAGCATGTCGGCCTTGATGCGGGCCACTTCGGCCAGTCCCCGGTCATGAATTTCCCGGGGGGTGAGGTCCAGCGTGGTGTATTCCCGAATCTGCGCCTGGTAGAAGGCCTCGCCATCGGGCAGGTCGCGGGCGGCTATGCTGGTGCGGGCATTGGGCAGGTAATCCTCGCGCATAAAGGCGAGCAATTCGGTGTAAGCGGGCACTACCGCCTCATCGATGGCGGCCAGCACCTGGGCTGTCACCGCTTCGCGTTCTGACGCACTCATATTGGCCGGGAAGTGATCGAGGGTGTCGGCAAAAGGATTGTCACGCCCCGTAGCGAGATAGGTCTCAATGGATGCATCGCGCCCCGCCAGGGTAATAGCGGGCGGCGTGTAGCCCCGTTCGAGACCGGCACGCATGTTGTCCTGATTCTGCGCAAAGAAGCGCGGTATATCGCGGAGACGGCCGATAAAGCGTTCATAGGCGGCCAGGTCTTCAAATCCCGACGCCTGTGGATGCAGGCCGCCCCAGAAGAAGGTGTCGGAATTGAGGGGTGCTTCGAAGGTGCGATAGCGCACATTGCTGGCATCAGAGCTGACGATCTGCTCGAACACCGCGGCATTGATCCGTTCTTCCTCACTCAGCGCATCCCGGGGGATTTCTGCCAGCTCCGCCAGCGCCTCTTCCCAGTAGGCCAGGCGGGCGTCGTAGGCAGCGGGGGAGACATCCGGCAGATGGTCCCCATCGGTCCAGTCGCCGTCTCCATCGCGCACCTGCGCTTGCTGGTCCTGGCGCCACTCCCATTCCCGCTCGTACAGTGCCTGCAGCCGTTCGTCGGCGCTTGCTCCATCGCTGGTCGGGGGCGGCGAGTCGCAGGCGGCGAGCAACAGCGTGACGAGGAGCAGGTGGAAGTAGCGCATGGTGGAGGATTCCTGGCAAAAAAGCGCAGTTTACCCGAGAACGGGGGTCAGGTTGTTGCTTTGGGCAAGTCTCCGTAGACATCGCCCGGTGGCGCGGCGGCCGACAAGCACGGCGTGAGCTGTTTGCGTCTCTGGCCTAGCGCCAGAACACCACCGGCAGCACACCCTGTAACAGCAACACCAGGCACAGTTGCGCGGCGGCCATCAGCGCCAGCAGGTCGGGCAGGACGTATTGTCGGCTTCTCAGCGAGCGGAACAGCGCCCAGACCAGCAGCAATGGTAGCGTGCCCGTCAGCACCGCAACGGTGATGTTCGCTGCCGTGATTTCACCAAAGACCAGGAACGGCTGACGGGAATACAGGAAGGCCGGCACGCCGAAGGCCACCAGCCCGAACCACGGTAGCAGCAGGCTGTTGCCGGCCCCGGTGCCGCCCGCAGTCAGTAGCCAGGTGCCCCGCAAAAATATGTAAAGCAGCCCCAGCACCCCGGCCACCAGGCTGGCCCAGGCAAGTGTCAGCGCGACAACCGATGCCCTGCGGTAAGTGAGCAGGCCGTTGCTGAGCACGGTACCGCCGTCATCAAAAAACACATGCGAGGCAAAGCGGCGTGAATCATCACGAAACAGGCCGTCTCCCAGCGGCAACAGGCGGCGAACCGGTTGTTGAAGTGAAGTCACTACCAGGCTGCTGCCCTGCGATCCCTTGCTCACCCAGACTGAATTGAATATCCAGTCGAGCCAGGCGAACTGTGCCATATTGGCGGGAGCAAGTGTGTACAGGCCGGTGTAGGCACTCAGTTCCTGGGCCGGCGCCTCGGCGGTTGAGACGGTGTTTCCGGACACACCGAGGTATTCGATAAAGTACTGCACGAAGCGTTCGTAGTTGGCAGTCTCAACGTCGGCATTGATCGCGTAGAAGAATGCCTTGCCTTGCTCCGGGAACAGGCACAGGTAGGCGCGGAACCCGAAGGTTGTACCGGGATGACAGTAGCCCATTGCGCCGTGGCGATCCCTGCCGGCCAGGGCCAACCCGTGGCCGATGGCCAGGCCTGCCCGGCTCGCATCGGTTGTAGACGGCTTGCCGAGCCGGGCCATCAGCGCCGGGGCAATGAAGGGTTCGCCGTTGATGTCGCCATCGCCCAGCATGAAGCCAAGCAGGCGTCCCATGTCCCTTGCAGTAGTGGTGAACTGCCCAGCCGGGCGCAGGAACATGGGCACCGCCGCTTGCGGAACCCTGTCGTCCAGGTAGCCCATGGCAAGGCGGACATCGTCTTGTTGTGTGACCAGTTTGAAAGTGCTGTCGAGCAAGCCGAGGGGTGTCAGCAGCGACTGCGCCAGGTAGTCCTCGTAGCGCTGCCCGGTGACCTGTTCGATCACCAGGCCCAACAGGGTATAGCCCATATTGGAGTAGGAATATTGACCGCCCGGCCGAGTGCGCACTGCCAGCAGGTGCTCCTGGTCCGCAGGGAAGGCCGCGGCCAGCGGCGTATCGGCCGTGACCTGCGAGTTCAGAAACTGCCACATGCGGATATTGTCGAGCCCCGCGGTGTGTTCCAGCAGGTGTTGAACCCGAATGGGCGCCACATTCTGCCAGGGGTTCTGCCAGTTCAGCATCGGCAGCAGTTGTTCGACGTTGGTGTCGAGACTCAGCAATCCTTCTTCCACCATGCGCAGTACGCCCAGGGCCAGCACGGTCTTGGTCACGGATCCCACGTGCACTTTTGTATCCGAGGCCATCAGCCTGGTGGTTTTCAGATCGGCCAGGCCCTCCGCGCCGGCTTCGAACACATCACCGTGCAGCACCACCAGCGCGATGCCGGGCAGGTTTTCCTCTTCCAGCAGCTTGTCCAGCGTTGATGAGGCCGGGGCACCGCTGGACAGTACCGGCATGAGCAGCAGGGCAATACAGGCGGCGCAGTGTCGAGCGGGCAGTCTGACGCGGGGCAGGATGGGCATGACGCTCTTATACACCAGTGCACATGCGCGAGCCACTGGCGGATGGATGAGCAGGCGGAAAGCCCGCTGGTTTTGTCCTGGACCGTCCCCGGTATGGTCAGACTGTCGCGCCCCAGTGACGTCCGGTCGCCCGCCAGGCGCGTAAACTCACGAAACGTTTTATACTTACCGACTCTTACGAACACAGGAACACATGCAATGATCTACCGGACCCTTGCCAGCCTGGCGCTGCTGCTGATGGCACTGTCAGCCCGTGCTGAACTGCCCTTTGAGGTGGAGGAAATCACCCGTTTCGACCAGCCCTGGGCGATGGACTTCCTGCCCGATGGCCGCCTGCTGGTAACCGAGAAGAAGGGCAGCCTGTTTGTGGTGGATGCCGACGGCAGCAAGACCCCTGTGGGTGGTGTTCCCGACGTAGACTATGGCGGCCAGGGCGGCCTCGGTGACGTGCTGGTGCACCCGGACTTCAAGAAGAACGGCATGGTCTACCTCAGCTATGCCGAAGCCGGTGTGGGTGACACCCGCGGTGCAGCGGTGGCCCGGGGCGTGCTCGACTCCAGCGGCCGGCGCCCCCAGCTCAAGGAGTTGGAAGTCATCTGGCGCCAGTACCCCAAGGTTCTGGGGAGAGGTCACTACGGCCATCGCCTGCTGATCGATACCGACGGTTACCTGTGGATCACTTCCGGTGACCGGCAGAAGTTCACTCCGGCCCAGGATATGCAGGCCAGTATTGGCAAGATCCTGCGCCTGAACGATGACGGCTCTGTGCCCAGGGACAATCCTTTTGTGGATTACCGCGACACCGATCCCAACGTCGATGACGAGGCAGTCTATGACGAGATCTGGGCGCTGGGCGTGCGGAACCCGCTGGGCATCGCCCAGGCGCCGGATGGGCGTATCTGGGAAGTGGAGATGGGCCCCCTGCACGGTGACGAGATCAATCTGGTGAAACGCGGCGCCAACTACGGCTATCCGGAAGTCTCCAACGGCGACCACTACGACCAGCGCGAAATGCCCGATCACGATACTCGTCCCGAGTTTGACGCTCCCGCCATCTGGTGGAAGCCGACCATCGCGCCCGGTGACATGATCATCTACAACGGCAAGCTCTTCAAAGCCTGGCGCAACGACGCCCTGGTGGCAGGCCTCGCCTCCCGCGCCATCATCCGCGTTGACCTGAAGAAGGACGGCAGCGCCGAAGAGGTTGAGCGCTACGACATGGGCCAACGCATCCGCGCCCTCGCCGAAGGCCCCGATGGCGCCGTCTGGGTACTGGAAGACGAACGACGTGACGAGGGCGGACGACTCCTCAAGCTCACGCCGTAACCACCTCAGGGGTCAGAACATCAGTTCTGACCCCTTGGCTCCACCACACTGTTTCCCCGCCCCACCGACCGTCATTCCGGCCCCACCGACCGTCATTCCCGCCCCACCGACCGTCATTCCCGCCAGGCACCGTCATTCCCGCCAGGCACCGTCATTCCCGCGAAAGCGGGAATCCAGTTGTGGGATAGATCGAGTGGCTGGATTCCCGCTTTCGCGGGAATGACGGTCGGTGGAGCGGGAATGACGGCAGACAAACGCGCCCCTACAGCGGCAGCTCTGCCCCCACTTGCTGTGACTCTTGCGGTACACCTTCCTTGTGCCCCGCAATCACCGCCAGAAACGCCTCCCCGTACTTGTCGAGCTTGCGTTGCCCCACACCACCCAGTTCGCTGAACTGGCCCATCGTGGAGGGTTGTACTGCGCACATCTCCTGCAGCGTGGCGTCGTGGAAAATCACGTAGGGCGGCACGCCCTGTTCCTCGGCGAGCTTGCGGCGGCAGTCCCGCAGGGCTTCCCACAGGCCGACGTCGATATCGTCCGGCAGTGGCGTTTTGGTGGTCCGTTTGGCCGCGGCCTGCTTCACTTCGCGGCGCAGGTCGATGGACTCCTCGCCCTTCAGCAATGGCCGGCACTTGGGCTCCAGTCGCAATGAGCCAAAGCCTTCCACATCCACACTGAAATAGCCGCGCGCCACCAACTGACGGAACACCGAGCGCCATTGATTGCCGTCCAGATCCTTGCCGACGCCGTGGGTGGGCAGCAGGTGATGATCCCATTGGATGATGCGGTCGTTTTCTGCACCGCGCAGTACGTCGATCAGGTGGTTGACGCCAAAGCGCTGACCGGTGCGGTAGGCCACGCTCAGGGCCTTTCTGGCCGCCTCGGTGCCGTCCCAGGTTTCCACCGGGTTAAGGCAGGTATCGCAGTTGCCGCAGGGCTCGGGCAGTTCCTCGCCAAAATAGCTCAGCAGTGCCTGGCGCCGGCAGCTGGTGATTTCGCACAGGCCCAGCATGGAGTTGAGGCGGTGCTGTTCGGCGCGCTTGTGCTCCTCACTGCCTTCGGAGTTCGACATCATCTGCCGTAGTTTGATCACATCCTGCAGCCCATACACCATCCAGGCATTGGCGGGTTGGCCGTCGCGGCCGGCGCGGCCGGTTTCCTGGTAGTAGCTCTCCACCGTCTTGGGCAAGTCCAGGTGGGCCACGAAGCGCACATCGGGTTTGTCGATGCCCATGCCAAAGGCGATGGTAGCCACCACAATTACGCCCTCTTCCTTCAGGAAGCGGGACTGGTGATGCGAGCGCAATTGCGCGCTGAGGCCCGCGTGGTAGGGCAGGGCGGTAAAGCCCTCATCGCAGAGCCAGGCGGCGGTCTGCTCGGTCTTGTTGCGCGACAGGCAATAGACGATGCCGGCGTCGTTAGGGTGTTCGGCCTTGAGGAATTTCAGCAGCTGGGTTTTGGGGTTGTGGCGGGGTGCTATCCGGTAACAGATATTGGGCCGGTCAAAACCGGCGATAAACTGCTTCGCGGCGCCCAGATCCAGGCGCTTGACGATTTCCGCTCGGGTGCGGGCATCAGCCGTGGCAGTCAGCGCAATGCGCGGTACGTCGGGAAACTGCTCGTGCAGCAGGGTCAGCTTCAGGTAGTCGGAGCGGAAGTCATGCCCCCACTGGCTTACGCAATGGGCCTCGTCGATGGCAAACAGGGCCAGCCTGGCCTGGTCCAGCAGCTGCAGCATGCGCGGCTGGCTGAGCCGCTCCGGGGCGATGTACAGCAGGTCCAGCTCACCGGCCAGTAGCTGTTGCTCGACGGCCTCGGCTTCGAAAGGCGGCAGGGTTGAATTCAGGAAGCTGGCGCTGATGCCGAGCTGCTTGAGCGCGTCTACCTGGTCCTGCATCAGTGCGATCAGCGGTGAGATGACAACGGCACAGCCCGGTAGCGCCAGCGCCGGTACCTGGTAGCACAGGCTTTTGCCGCCGCCGGTGGGCATCAGTACCAGGGCGTCGCCACCGGCCATGACCGTGTCGATGATTTCACCCTGGGGAGGACGAAACTCGCTGTAGCCGAAGGTGTTCTGGAGTATTTCTTGAGGGTCCCGCATGAGGAAATCAGGTTAACAGGCTGCCTTTCCAGCGGGAACCGGAATGAACGCTATTTCGGTCGTTTCTTGCTGCTGACGACCGAAGCGGTGCGGCTGTGCGGCCGCCCCGCGCCCAAAGTTTCGCCAGTCGGCTTTCTGGCGCGACCTTTCGAACGGCCGTTCCGCGAACGGGACCTGGTCGATTCGCTCAGTATTTAACGGCGCGATGCGCGCGCTAGATGACCTGCTCCGCGAAGGCCTGCATGCGGTCCATGCCGTCGGGGCCGGCGAAGAAGAAAGCGGGCACCATGATGCGGCCCACGCCCAGCTCCTGCATCTGCTCAAGGCCGGCCTTCGGGTCCTGCATGTGGGCGCCGAACATGGCATTGATCTCGATGCTGTCGGGGTCACGGCCTGCGTCTTCGCAGCCCCGGCGGACCTTCTCTATGAGGGCGGCCAGGCGCTCGGCGTCCCCTTCGCCTGGGAAGTAACCCTGGGCAATGTTCACGGCCCGGCGCACCGCTGCGTCGCTGTCGCCGCCTACCAGCACCGGGATGTCACCATTGACCGGGCGCGGGCTACAGGTAGCGGGTTCGAAGTCTACAAACTCTCCGTGAAACTCCGCATGGGGGCCGGCCCATAGCGCGCGCATGGCGGCGATGTATTCATCGTTGCGAGCACCGCGACGCTCCCACGCCACACCCAGGGCATCAAATTCCTCTTTCATCCAGCCCACGCCCAGGCCCAGTTCCACGCGACCGCCGGACAGGGCATCCAGAGTGGCCAGTTCCTTGGCGAGAATCAGCGGGTTGCGCTGGGGCACGATCAATATGCAGGTGCCCAGCCGCAGCGTCGGCGCGGCAGCGGCGGCAAAGGCCAGCCAGATCAGCGGGTCGGGAATGGGAGTGTCGGGTTCGGCGGGAATCTTGCCGTCGGCGGTGTAGGGGTACTTGGAATGAATAGAATCGGGCAGGATCACGTGTTCACCACCCCAGACGGATTCAAACCCGGCGGCTTCGGCACGCTTACAGATGTCCAGCGCAGTGTCGCCATCGATGGCGATACTACTGGCGAAGGCGAGTGCAACTTTCATGTGGGTGACTCCTTATTATAGGTTCTAACGTTTAGCCCTGGGCTTCAGCCATTTGCGAGGTGAAAGTGGTCAGGTCGAAGTAGTCGCGCCAGGCGCTGATCTTGCCATTGTCGATTTCGAACGTGCCCATCACCGGCATCACCAGTTGATAATCACCCGGCAGCAGGAATTTGTCGACGCGCTCGGTGAGCACCTTGTTGCCGTTTTCGGCAATGCTGAGCAGTTCCCAATCTACACCTATGAGCTCCATGCCGTTGCGGATAAACGCCTCGGCGGCGGCCTTGCCTTCCAGCCGCTCCATCGGAATATTGTCGTAGACCACATCGTCGCTGAGGGCATCAATCACCGCGTCCCAGTCCATGCGGTTCCAGGCATCGATGAAGTCCAGCACTATCTGGGTGTTGCTCATGGAGAGCTCCGTGGTTTTGAGCTGCGTCGGGCAGGGCGCAGTTGGCCCCTTCTTATGTGGGAGTATAGCGCCCGGTAGCCAAACTGAGTGAGGTCTTGGGTCAGGAGGGGCCATGGAACGCCGTGGGCGCCGAATGAACGTTGTCTTACGGAAACAGGCTGCAGGGGAAAAATCACCGGCCGCCGAGGGCGACGGCCGGGGGCAAGACTACTTTTTCTTCTTTGCGGCCTTGCGCGCTTCCACCGCAGGACGCTTCTTGGCGCGCGGCTTGCCCGGGGGCTTTTTCTTGCCGGCGGCGGGCTTTTTGCGCGGCGGTTTGTCGCCGTCGATTACCGGCCGCTTGCGGGGGGAGTTTTCCGCTTCAGCGTCCGTGCGTTTGCGTGGCGGCTTGTCACCGTCCACTACCGGCCGTTTGCGAGGCGTTCTTTCTGTGGTCGCAGCTTGCCGCTGGGGAGCCTTGTCGCCGGCTTCAGCACGGGCGTCACGATCCTGGGCGCGCTTCGAGTCGGCTTTGGATATCTGCAGCCGCTGTCCAGAGACCCACACCGTCTTCAAGTGGTTGAAGACTTCCTTGGGCATGCCTTCAGGCAGGTCGACGGTAGAGTGGTCGTCGTAGATCTCGATGCGACCAATGTACTCAGAATCGATCTCGGCTTCATTGGCGATAGCGCCAACGATATTGCCGGGCTTCACGCCGTGGTCGTAACCGACTTCAATACGGAAGCGGGTCATGTCCTTGTCGGGACGGGGTACGTCGCGCTCATCGCGGGCCGGGCGGCGTGAACCTTCTGGCACCGGGTTGCTGTCCTTCTGGCGACGCTTCTCGCGTTCTTCGGTGCGGCGCTCCGGCGTTTTGCGCAGCTTTTCTTTCGCAAACAGCGGCTGCTTGTCCTGGGCCATGGCCACCAGTGCAGCGGCCACTTCAATCACCGGCACGCCGTATTCGTGCTGGTATTGCTCTACCAGGGCGCGGAACTTGTCGAGATCGTCGGTGTTGTCGAGCGTCTCCGAGATGCGCGCCTTGAAGCGCTTGACGCGGGTATCGGACACATCCTCGGCGCTGGGCATTTCCATCTTCTCGATGTTCTTGCCGGTGGACTTCTCAATAGCACGCAGCAGGCGGCGCTCGCGGTTGGAGGCGAACAGGATGGCATCACCCTCGCGGCCGGCGCGCCCGGTACGGCCGATGCGGTGCACGTAGGCTTCCACATCGTAGGGAATGTCGTAGTTGAGCACGTGGGAGATGCGCTCCACGTCGAGACCGCGGGCGGCCACATCGGTGGCCACCAGGATGTCGAGCCGGCCTTTCTTTAGCGCATCAACGGTTTTCTCACGCTGGGCCTGGGCAATGTCGCCATTCAGGGCGGCAGCGGCATAGCCCCGGGCATTAAGCTTTTCCGCAAGCTCGGTGGTGGCAATTCGCGTGCGCACGAAAATGATCATGCCGTCGAACTCTTCCACCTCAAGAATGCGGGTCAAAGCGTCCAGCTTGTGCAGGCCGGATACCATCCATACTCGCTGTCGAATGGTCTCGGCGGTGGTCTGCTTGACCTTGATGAGAACTTCGGCCGGGTCCTTCAGGTAGTTGCGGGTAATACGGCGGATGGCGTCGGGCATGGTCGCCGAGAACAGCACCAGCTGGCGTGTGTCCGGGGTTTTTTCCAGAATCCACTCGACGTCATCGATAAAGCCCATGCGCAGCATTTCGTCGGCTTCGTCCAGCACCAGGCACTGCAGGCTGTCGAGCTTGAGGCTGCCTTTGTTCATATGGTCCATGATGCGTCCAGGGGTGCCCACAATCACCTGGGGACCGCGTTGCAGACCGCGCAATTGGGTGCGGTAGTCCTGGCCGCCGTAAATGGGCAGCACTTGAAAACCCTGGAGGTGTGCGGCATAGCGCTGGAAGGCTTCGGCCACCTGGATAGCCAGTTCGCGGGTGGGTGCCAGCACCAGTACCTGGGGGGCTTTCAGTTTGAGGTCCAGTCGCGCCAGCAGGGGCAGGGCAAAGGCCGCTGTCTTGCCGGTGCCGGTCTGGGCCTGGCCCAGCAGGTCGCGGCCTTTCAGCAGATGGGGAATAGTCATGGCCTGGATGGCAGAGGGCGTTTCGTAGCCGACTTCCTCCAGGGCGCGCATGAGCGTGGCCGGCAAGCCCAGCTCGTCAAAGCGGCTTGCCGTGTGTTCGGATGACATGGATAGTCCTGGGCCCGCGGGCCGTTGGTGGTGCGTTCTTCGTGTGTTGTAGTGCGTAAAGAGTGGCGCGTATCATACAGGAAAGCCGGGTTGCCCGCAGTGCGCCATAGCGCGGGTAATGCGGTGCAGTTGCGGCTCCCGGCGCGACCACCAGATACCCACAGCATAGTCAGGCAGCTGGTCATTGCGAAGCGCCCAACGCGCCAGTCACATGGCCATGGCTGCCAGTGGTCTTGCACACTTGGCGCTTCGGCGGCTGGCGACACAGGCCGCGCCTCAGTCCTCAGTCAGGAAAAGGTAGATGCAGGCATCGCCGCGTAGCGGGAATACCGGGATATTGCCCCAGGCCTGGCAGGCCTGCCCAGACTGGGCCAGCTTAAGACTGGCAGGCCTATATTAACGCGCTGACCGTGAGCCTCGAAGCGAGGCGTATCTATATCGCATTGGCAGAAGGGGACAAAACGGAGTAGCGCGATCAGGCCCGGAAAGGGCCGAAGAAGCTGTAGCGGCGTCGGCCGCCATTTAATTTATTCATTGTATGACCGGACGGTAACCGCATTGGTTGTGGTTAATCCGGCTGCGCCTGGGGATACAATATTCCGCAGGAACTCCCCTTCGCTGTCGTACATTTTCACGGCCCCGGCCCGACTATCGCCAATCAAACTGTTGCCATCCAGCATGTCCACGCCTTCGGGTTGGCCTATGCCGGTAATGAAATCAGCGACGAAAAAGCCCAGGGCGTCAAATTTCTTCACCTTGTTGGCCGACCAGTCATTGACCAGCATGTTTCCTTCTTCGTCAAACCAGATATCGGTCGGCCCGGAAAGACTGGTGTTGATGAACAGACCCTGGTGAACGCCAGATGCATTGAATTTTCTGACGAAACCGTTGTTCCCGTTATTGAACGATGAGACATACAGGTTGTTGTCTGAGTCCCAGGCAATACCAATAGCCTGGCTGATCGCCACGTCTGTGAAGTCGTCGACGAAGTCTCCGTTCTGCTGGTACCGCTTTACGAATCCTCCATTCCACTGCAGGGCATACAGAAGACCGTCAGGTCCAATTTCCAGCCGGGTGGGTCCGTTGAGTCCACTGGCAAATTCGCCAAGGTAGGCACCCGTGTCAATGTCGTACTTGTTGATGTTGTTGGTCTGCAAGTTGGGCACCAAGACGATATCCTGGCTTTCCAGGAACACGATGTCCTGCGGTCTTGAGAGCTGGGACGTGATGAACGCTGTACCGTTATTGCCTTGCTCGTCATACCGAAAAATGATGTGGGGACCAGTTCTGTTCGCACCTACGTCGCTGACGTAGATTTTTGTGATCAGGGTATCTCGGTCCCACGCCGCGGGATCCTGGGGGAAATCGTCCAGCCGGTCGATGACGCCGTCAGCGTCGGAATCCGGCTCTTCGAAAACAGCGGTCAGGGGCGGTGTATCAAACCCTGGAAAGTTGACGTCCCAAAAGCTTACTGCTGCCTCGGGAAGGTCAAAGCGGCAGTCGGGAAATACGGACTGGTTTCCGCAGGAACCGTTCCAGCGTACGAACACCCAGCCTGGTTTTGGAACGGGACTATAGTTGACGAAATAGTCACCATTGGCCGCGTTGTCGACACAGGCAGCATCCCCTGCCTGATACTGTTCCAGCGTACAACCGCGACCACTGCCGTTCAGCTCGACAATATCGCCCTGGCCCTCTATGGCGAGGGGGTGCTTGCAGGCTTGCAAGACAAGTAAAACCACTGCCGTATAGAAGACTCTCATTCACTTATCCTGTTTTTATTAGCGAATTACGTCTCGACACTCACCATAATAGCAAGAATGGCTATCGCCCGGGTGAGGGCAGGTTTGACTTCCTGGATGACGCAGGACGCCTGCTGACGGCGGAGGGATGTGCTTTATACTCCGGGTACGCATTTCGGCTTCGCAATCTCAACAGGGCGTGTATGGGACAGCGGCACTTCATCTTTATCCTCTCTCTGTTACCGGGCCCGGTAGCGGCTGAGTGGATGGACTGGTCCGCCGAACTGGAACTGGCGGTGGGCAGCGACGACAACGTCAACCTCGCCATCGACGAGTATGCCGAGGAGGACGAACACCTCGCCCTCAGGGCCCGGATCGGTCGCGCCTATCAGTTCGACGCCGGCGCGCACTCCAACACCCGTCTACGCCTTAATGCCGACGCCACCCGCAAGTTTTACAACGACTGGGATGACCTGACCCGCACCCGGCTTGGTGTGGGTGCGGAACTGCAGCACAAATTTGGCCTGGGTATGGGAGCGCCGCGCCTCGCTGCCGGGTTCAGCGCCCACTACGAGGATGTGCGCGACGGTGACCGGGAGTCCTGGAGCGGTGATGTCCACCTGGGTATCAACAAGCGCCTGGGGCCGCGCCTGGACCTGGGTTTCAAGTTGTTCTACCGCACTCGCGAAGGCCAGGACTGGACGCCGGGTGTGCCGATGATCGACAGCGATGTCTACGACACGGACCACCAGGGCGCGACCCTGGCAGCGCACTACCTGTTGCAGCCACGGCTGCGGCTGTCTGCCGCAGCGAGTTACTTTGACGGCGAGTTCGACAGTGATTGCGTTGACTATCTGAACCCCGCTGGGGGCAGCGTCTACCGGGACGGGGCCGGGCCTGGCGCGCCGCCGCTGTGGCGTCAATTCGATCTCAAGGCGCTGGCGGTAGACCAGGTGTTTGGCTGTCGCTGGCGCGCCGACGGTGACGGCTTCGGGCTGCGCGCGTCGCTGGGCTGGTTGATTGACCGTCGCAGCAGCCTGCGCTTCACTGTTGGCTACCGGGAAATACAGATGGATTATGGCCAGGACTATGACAGCACGACGGTTGGTCTCAGTTACCGCTATGCGCTGTAGCACGGTAATGCACAGGACCTGCTGCTTACTGCTGGTGTTGCTGCTGGCTGCACCGGTCACAGCGGGTGAGCTGCGCGCGAGGGTGGTCAGCGACAAGGGCGAGCCGGTTGCGGATGCCGTGGTATACGCGCGCCCCCTGGCAGCGTCGGCGCTGGAACCGGGAGTGATGGAAGCGGTGATTGACCAGGTCGACAAGGAGTTTGTGCCGGCATTGACGGTGGTGTCGGCGGGCGCGGAGGTGCGCTTCCCCAACAATGACAATATCCGCCACCACGTGTATTCCTTCTCCGAGGGCAACGCCTTCGAAATCCCCTTATACGCTGACCGCGAGGCGCCCCCGGTGACCTTCGCCAACCCCGGCGTGGTGGCTCTGGGCTGCAACGTGCACGACTGGATGAGCGCCTACGTGTTTGTTTCTGACACCCCGTTTTTTGGGGTGACCGACAGCAACGGTGAAGCGGTGCTGGCGTCTCTGCCGGCGGGGGAGTATACGGTGGAACTGTGGCATGCGCGCCTGCGCGGCAAACCCGAGGCGCTGCGCCGGAGCGTGGTAGTAGGCGATGCGCCCTCCCAGCTTGATTTCACCATAAAGCAGCGGCGGGTCTGGAAGGCCTGGCGCGGCAGCTCGGATTTTGAGGAGGGCTACTGATCCTCCACCTGTTGACGGGTTCTTTTAGAGCCAGGGTTGCCGGCTTCCTGGTAGGGTTGCTGCTGGTAACGCTGTTGTTGGTGTTCTACGCGGTCAACCGCGCAAGTATCGACAATGCCCTGCAGCGAATCGACGCCGATCTGGACACCACCGCGCGGGCCTTCAGTCGCCTGCTGGAAGATCGCAACCGCAACCTGCTGGAGCGTGCTCGCTTCCTGTCCAGCGATCATGCCTACCGGCAGATTTATGGCTTCGGTGAACGCGCGGACCTGGAGGTGGCTACCGCCAATCACCAGCGGCGCATTGGCGCCGACCTGATGATGCTGGTATCGCTGGATGAGGCAGTGCTGGCTGACACCCTGCGACCCGGGAACGACACCATGCCCGGCGGCGTGGAGTCGTTGGTGTACACCGCCTTAGACAGCGACGACGGCGTGGCCCGAGCGATGCGGCGGGTCGACGGCATTCCCTACCAGCTGGTGGTGGTGCCGTTGTATGCGCCGGACCCGGTAGCGATGGTGGTCATCGGTTTTCGGATCAGTGACGAACTGGTAACGGGACTCAAGCAGGACACCAACTTCACCGATATCACGCTGGTGTTCGGTGCCGGGGAATCGGCCCCGGTTGTTGCGGCCTGCACGTTGGGAACACAGCTGTGCGAGGAGCAGGCGACGAAACTGGCACAACAGTCGCCCGCTGTCGGCAGCCAGGCAACCCGCACCCTGGGAGGCGAGCCGTGGATTACCCGCACCCTGCCACTGCAGGAGGGCGACAAAGACAACATTGCCCTGCTGCAGCGTTCCCTGGAAGCCGAGATGGCCTCGTACTACCGGCTGCGCAACCTGTTGTTGCTGATCTTTGGCGCGGCGCTCGCGCTGTCAGTAATAGGCGGCTCGCTGCTTGCCGGCAGTGTGACCCGGCCGGTGGCGATTCTCGCGGACGGGGCCCGGCGCATCGCCCGCGGCGATTACGACAGCCGCGTCGATATTCCCCGGCGGGACGAGCTGGGAGGCCTGGCGGACAGCTTCAACGATATGTCCAGGGGTCTTAAAGAGCGGGACCAGGTGCGGAACCTGCTAGGCAAGGTCGTCTCGCCGCAGATCGCCGACGAGCTCCTGAGAAAGGATATCGAGCTGGGCGGCGAGGAGGTGGAGGCCACCATACTGTTCTCGGACATCCGCAGTTTTACCACTATCAGCGAGGCCATGCCGCCGCAGCAGGTGATCAAGATGCTCAACCACTACCTCACCGGGATGAACCGCATCATCGAGGAACATGGCGGGGTAGTAGACAAGTACATTGGCGACGCGGTGATGGCGATCTTCGGTGCGCCCCTCGCGCTGCCCGACGCACCGCAGCGCGCCGTGCGCTGCGCTCTGGCGATGCAGGAAGCGCTGGCAGTAATCAACGCGCAATTCCGGGACTGGCAGATGCCGGAGATTGCCATCGGTATCGGCATCAACAGCGGCACCGTTGTCGCGGGGAACATGGGCTCGATGTCACGTCTCAATTACACGGTGCTGGGTGACGCGGTCAACCTGGCCTCGCGGCTGGAAGGGCTTTGCAAGGACTACGGCGTGCAAGTGATCATCAGCGAGTTCACCAGGTCGGCCTGCCCGGAGCTGAACTGCAGGGAGCTCGACCGGGTCACGGTAAAGGGCAAAACCGAGCCGGTCACCGTCTACGAGGTCTTGCAATTCCAGGAAAAAGGACTCTGACCTCTTTTTTATCACCGGTTATCATCCATGTAAAAATCACACCCAGACAAAAAGCAGGCTTGATCCCATGCAGATCGCAGACCCCACCAGCACCCGTACCTGCCCGGAAATCGACATCATCCGTGAGACTCTCGAGCTAGACGATAAACGCATCATTGAACTGGGCTGTGGCACCGCCGAGCTGACCCGCATCATTGCCGAGAGCAGCCCGGGTGCTTCCGTGCTGGCCCTGGAAGTGGATGAGATCCAGCACGGCCATAACCTAAACATCACCGACCTGCCCAACGTCGAATTTCGCCTGGCCGGCGCCCAGTCCATTCCCGCAGCTGACAACAGCACGGATGTGGTGCTCATGTTCAAGTCGCTGCACCACGTGCCGGGAGAGCTGTTATCCCAGAGCCTTGAGGAAGTGGCTCGCGTCCTCAAACCCGGCGGCCAGGCCTATATCTCGGAGCCTGTCTTCGCCGGGGCTTTCAATGACATCCTGCGCCTGTTCCACGACGAGCAAGTCGTGCGCGAAGCTGCCTTTGCCGCTATCAGCAAGGTCGTCGAGTCCGGCATCCTGGAGCTGGTCGAACAGCTCTTCTTCAACACCCCGGTGCAGTTTGCAGACTTCGCCGACTTCGAAGCCAAAGTCATCGGCGTCACCCACACTCAGCACCACTTGTCAGCAGACATCTACGAGCAAGTAAAAGCGCGCTTCGCCCAACACATGGCGCCCGATGGTGCCAGGTTCGCAGCGCCTATCCGCGTAGACCTGCTCCGCAAACCAGAAGCCTAAGCGGACCCGCGAGCCAAATACCTCCACCCTAACCACCCAAATCCAGTCACCCAAACCCCAAATATCCGACTATGCTAATGTCGGCTACCCCATCAAAAAAACAACAACAAGGACACGCCCCGACGTGCTCGCATCACTAGTCCTCACCCGCCGCCCTGGCGTGCGCTACCTCACCGGCGCCTTCATGTATTTTGCCCAGGGCATCCCCCACGGCCTTCTGTCCATCGCCCTTCCGGCCTGGCTGGTCAGCGAGGGCGCCACCGCCGCCCAGATCGGCTCATATCTCGCCGTTATCGCACTGCCCTGGGCCTTCAAGCTGGTCACAGGCCCGCTGATGGAGCGTTTCGAATTCCTGCCCATGGGCCGCCGTCGACCCTGGGTGTTGGGTGCCCAGATCGGCCTCTGCCTGGCCCTGCTGGCACTCACTCAGGTCGATGACCCCGCCGCCCAGATCGGCCTGCTGGCTGCCATCGGTTTTGCCATCAACTGTTTCGCCGCCACCCAGGATGTGGCGGTAGACGGCATGGCCATCGATGTCACCCCGCTAAACGAACAGGGCCGCCTCAATGCTTTCATGAGTTTCGGCAAGGCCATCGGCTGGAGCTCCACCGCCGCAGTGTCCGGCATTCTGCTCGCTACCCTGGGGCTCGCCTTTACCGCCACGGTAGCGGCAATTGTGTCCGTCGCCGGTGTACTGCTGATGCTGGCCATCCGCGAACGCGAGGGCGAGCGCGTATTGCCCTGGAGTGACGGCAGCGCCGCCAGCGTGACCCGCGCGGAAACCTCCTTCAAATCCGTACTGTCCGATGTGAACAAGGTGCTGTGGAGCCGCATCAGCCTGATTGTGATGGGGGTGATGTTTTTCGACGGCCTGATTTACGGCTACGGCCAGGCGCTGATGCCCTTCGCCGCAGTGAATGTGTTCGGCTATACCTCGGCAGGCTGGTCGCAGCTGGTCGCTGTGATGGGCATGGTGGGCGCTTTGCTCACCCTGGGACTGGGCCCATTGATTGATCGCGCCGGCGCCAAGGGCATGCTGCTGATCACCATCGGCCTGGTGGGTGTGCATGCCTTTACCCTGTCGCAAACCCAGCACCTGTGGGAGAACACCCTGTATGTGCGTACCATGCTGTCGATTTATGTGGTCATGCTGCCCATCGTTATGGTGGCCTCCCTGGCCCTGGCCATGGCGATCTGTTCCGGGCCCATCTCCGCCACCCAGTTCGCTATCTACATGTCAGTTGCCAACCTGGGCCATACCGTGGGCTCCAAGGTCTACGGCACAGTGGCCGAGCAATCCAGCTACGTGCAGTCCTACGCCATGATGAGCGTGCTGGTAATTGCCATGATCGTGGTGCTGGTGTTTTACCGACATGCGGCACCCGAAGAGGAAGGCAGCTCACGCAAGCCCAAACGTCGTGTGACCGTCGGCGTGGCCGGTGCCGGTGCGGTGGGCTTCTGGTCCGGCTCCATCCGCTGCCCGAAATGCCGCACTGATATGGAACAGGTCATGCACGACGGCATTGAGGTAGACCGCTGCGTGCACTGCAAGGGCCTGTGGTTCGACCCCGGCGAGATCGAGGCGCTAAGCGACAAAAAGGCCGCCGCTGCACTGGATATCGGCGACGAGGCTGTCGGTCAATGGCAGGACGGCGTGCAGTACTACGACTGCCCACGCTGCGCCGGTGCCATGATGTCAGTCTCCGACGCCCGCCAACCCCATATCCATTTCGAGACCTGCCGCGATTGCGGCGGCTCCTTCCTGGATGCGGGAGAGCTGCGCGATCTGGCTCATCTGAGCTTCGGCGAATTCTTCAAGTCGCTGCTGCCGGGCAAGAAGTTACTGGAAAAGGCCCCAGGCTGACGTGCGGTACGCTTTTGTTGCTATAGCTGCCGTCCATCGCCGCTCACATGACGCCCCACATAAGCAAGTAGCGTCTGTGTCGGTTCCGCGTGCATAATCGCGCGCTTCACTCGACTAACATTCAGGACCTTCCATGAAATATTTCAAGGTGATCGTGGCCGCTACCCTGGCCTGTGTGACCTGGGCCGCCGTGGCATTCTATGGCGGCTTGAACGGCTGGTGGCTGGAACCCATGGCCGAGGCCGATGATACCCAGGGGTTCATGGAGGCCGCGGTGGCCATGGTCGACAACGCCGGCCCCGGCAGCGTGGCTTTTACCGTGATTGAAAACGGCGAGGTCTATGACGCCCACTACCGCGGCAGCGACCGGTCCGTCGACGGCGACACCCTTTTTCCCGTAGCGTCGCTCAGCAAGTGGCCGACGGCCTACGGCGTGATGCTGCTGGTGCAGGACGGCAAGATCGACCTGGACGCACCGGTCTCGAATTACCTTACGCGCTGGCAATTGCCGGAAGGCGAGTTTGATAACGCCGGCGTAACGGTACGCCGGCTGCTATCGCATCTTGCGGGCCTGACTGACGGGCTGGGTTTCGGCGACTACACCGCCGATGAAACCCTGCCGACACTGGAGGAATCCCTCGCCAACCCCCACGATTCAGACGATGCCGGTGTCAGTATTGCCGTGGGCCGCGAGCCCGGTAGCGAGTGGGACTATTCCGGCGGCGGCTACCTGATACTGGAGCTGCTGGTGGAAGAGGTGAGCGGGCAGGACTTCGCCGAGTATATGCAGCAGGCAGTGTTTGCACCGCTGGGCATGACCCGCAGCAACTATGACTACCTGGCCGGGCAGGACAATATATCGGGCTCTTATGAGCGCAGCGGCGAACCAGCACCCCTCTATCGTTATGCCGCCAACAGCGCTACCGCGCTTAACACTACTGCCAAGGATATGGTGCGCTTCGCCCTTGCGCAGATGGGTGAGAATGCACCGCTCAGCGCAGACAGGGTCGCCCTGATGCGTGAGCCCCAGGGCTACCAGACCGGTTTTGCCATCTGGGGCACCGGGGTCATGCTGTACTCGCCCAATGGTGAAGGTGACTATGTGTTTGGTCACGACGGTGCCAACGACCCGTCTATCAATGCCAGCGTGCGGGTTAACCCGACCACCGGCGACGCCATTGTCGCCCTGTCGACCGGCCCCGCCTACCTGGCTTCGCGCATCGCCTACCAGTGGGGCCTGTGGAACAACGGGTACCCGGATTTCATTCAGACCCACCTGGCGGTCGAAAGCTCCGTACGCCCGATACTGACCGGGCTTGCGTTGATCGCCCTGCTGGCTATAGCGCTGTTGGTGAGGTTGTATCGGCGCTAAACGGCAGGCCATTTTCGTCTTTTGGTTAAAGCCATCTACACTGAACAACAATAACGATAAGGAGCAATACCATGGACGTTAAAGCCTACGCCATCACTGCCGAAGGCCAGGGCCTGGAGCCCTTCACCATCCAGCGCCGCGAGCCCGGCCCCGACGAGGTGCTGGTAGAAATGATGTTCTGCGGCATCTGCCACACCGACCTGGTGGTGGCCAACAACGAATCCAGACAGGCCCAGTACCCGGTCGTCCCCGGCCACGAAATGATCGGGCGCGTCACCCAGGCCGGCGCCAATGTCAGCAAGGTGGCGGTAGGCGATGTGGTGGGCATCGGTTGTATTGCCGATTCCTGCCGCAGCTGTAACCCCTGCAACGACGGTGACGAGCACTACTGCGACAAGGGCTTCGTCATGACCTTCAACAGCACCAATCTGGCGGGCGAGAAAACCTGGGGCGGCTACAGCAGCCACTACACCATTCACGAACACTATGTGGTGAAACTCCCCGACGGCCTCGACCCGGCCGGTGCCGCACCGCTGCTGTGCGGAGGCATCACCGTCTACACACCGTTGAAAAGATTCAAAGCTGGCCCCGGTATGCGAGTAGGGGTGGCAGGCCTCGGCGGCCTCGGCCACCTGGCGATCAAAATGGCCAGGGCCATGGGCGCCCAGACCACCATGATCACCGGCTCACCTAGCAAGGTCGCTGACGCCGAGAAACTCGGCGCCGACGATGTCGTCCTCACCAGCGACAAAGACCAGATGGGCGCCGCCGCAGGCAGCTTTGATCTGATCGTCAATACCATCTCTGGCGAACACGACGTGAACGCCTACCTGCCTCTGCTGAGCCGCAAGGGCACCATGTGCTATGTCGGCGCCCCCCAGGTTCCGCTGCCCCTGGTTATGGGCCTGCTCATCTTTGGCGACAAGGTCATGGCCGGCAGCCTGATCGGCGGCATTCCCTCGACTGAAGAAATGCTCAACTTCTGCGCCGAGCACAACATCACCGCCGATATCGAAATGGTCAGCATGGACAAGGTCAACGAGGCCTGGGAGCGGCTGGAGAACAACGACGTCAAATACCGCTTCGTGATTGATATGGCGACGCTGGCCTGAAGCTTCACGCGATGCCTGGCGGTGTAACCGTCAGGCGTTGTGCTGCCCCCTGAAACACTTCATTGAGCTTCGCAGACCGGAGTGCGATAGCCTTGCAGTTCTAGATTTGTCTGGCTCACTTCGTCGATTAAGGCGGCGAAGCGGGGTGGTGGTTGGCGGACTACGCTATAGACGCCGTTAACTTCAATGATCTCTTCCGCTTCAGGGCACCACCAACAATCCCTTTTCGGGTGCAACGCCTATTTGCACACGGGTTCCAGAGTTGAAGGCAATGTAGTCGCTCTCGATGCCGTCGGAAAATACAACGCCACCCTCAGGCATCGACGAGTCGATGGTCAGTTGCTCCTTTTTTCGAATGGCACCGAATACCAGGCTGGTACCCGTGGTGCGACTCGGAAACGGTTCCCGCACGGTAAATTGCAGTCGATCCGCATCCCAGGGAAAACCCGGCTGCAGCGAATGCTCCCGATCGCCGGTGACGCCGATGGCACCGGCCAGGATCGACTGGAACCAACCCGTCGACCCAAACCCCGTTGACACGATTATGCCCGATGAGGACTGGGCCTCGCTGACACCACTCCAGTGGAGGGTATAGCGAGCCGATGTATGGGTGCGAGGCCCGACAAATAGATCGTTGACCGCCAGCATGCGCTGCCCGTCATTGGTCGTCGCCTCCGCAAAGGTGATGTGCCTGTTGTTGAAGCCGCCGCTCAAGGTCGCGTCCACCGCATGCTGCAAGTCCGCCGTCTCAAAGGGTAGCAACTTGCCGTCCCAGCGATGGGGGTCGGGATTGATGCCGATGACCGGTTGGCCGCCAAGATATTTCAGGGTGTTGGCGACCAGCCCGTCCTGGCCAATCACGACAACGACATCCATCGTACCGAACTGGTAGTTGGGCAGGAATCCGCGCTCGATAACCTGGTAGCGACCCAGCGGCTTGAGGGTTCTCTCGACCTCTTTCAAACGTTGTTGATAGAGATCGTGTTCCGCCAGATAGTCCGCCGGGTCGGCATCGCTGTGCTCCAGGTAGAACTTCGCCTGGGGCCAGGTGTTGAAACGCTCTACCAGCTCCTGAAGCCGCGTCTTGCGGCTCACCACCACGAAACTGGCGTCGTCGGCGCGCTTCATCGCTTCGCGACCTTGCCGAGCGCCTGCCCGAGAAGGTCGGGGGTGATGTTCAGCTCGCCGATCTTCTCGGCATTCTGAGCCAGGGATTCAAAAGCCATGGCCATCAGTTCCGGCGACTTCATCTTCGCAAGCGCCATCGCGCGGATGTACTCCGCCGGCAAGACCTGGAAGGCCCGTGAGCGGGCTTCGATGGCATAGGCCTCCGTGTCCGCCTTTACGCGGTCATTTTCTGCGCCTAGCTCCACCAGTTCCGCCCGTTCGCCCTCGGCCGCGATTTCCGTCTGGATGCGCTCGCGCTCGGTTTCCGCACGGCTGAGCATCAGGGCCCGCTCGTTCTCAACACGCGACTCCTCGATCTCCTGCTCTTTTTGCTGGACTGACAGCGCTGTTTGCAGTTCGGCTTCCTTGATGGTGCGCTCCTGCTCAACAGCGAACTTGCGTCGGGCATAGATGGCGTCGTCTGCTTCCTTGAGAATCGACTCTCTGGCTTCAGCCTCCAGCGCCCGCGAGGTTTCGGTGGTCGGGGTAACCGCTACTATGGTCGCGTCGATCACTTCCAGCCCCAGTTGTTCGAGTGCGCTGGCGCCGGCCAGCCGCTCTTCGAGCAAGGTGGTTAGATCCTGCGCCAGTAGAAGGGCCTCTCTAAGGCGAGTGGACTGCACCTTCCGCTGAATGATGGACTGCGCCGCTCGCACTATGTTGTCCTCCAAGCGCAGGGGGTCCTCAGAGACGTAGTTGTCGGCCTTGCCCACCACATTGAAATTGAGCATTTCCGCGGTGCGTTCCGGGTTTGCGACCCGGAAATTCACCTGGCCCTGCACACTCAGTTCCTGGAAGTCGGCCGTTGTCAGCGCGAAAATGAAGGGCGCCTCCTGGGCGCTGACAGGCAGGGCAGCGATAGATGTGCGGGTGGCGTCGTAGAAAAAACTCAGTCCTCTACCTTGCTGTCGGATCTTGCCGTTGATGGTCTTGATCACGTAGGTGGAGGCGTCGGCCTTGAAGTAGTTGATGAAGAACATAGTCTTTTCTCCCTAGATAGTGACCTTGTGTCACTTTCAAGTATAGTGTCGAAAAGTCACTTAATCTGTCAAGCGTTATTAGTGACAAATAGTCAAAAAGTTTGGCAGCCCCTCTCGGTCGCGGTAGGATGAGGTGGTCCCTGACAGCACGACATAGATAAGTCTATGAATGAAAACGAGTTTTTAGAGAGTTATGACCAGGCCACGTACCCGGGGCCGCTGGTGACAGTGGATAGCGTTCTGTTCACCTTCATCGCAGAGCGGTTGCGAGTGCTGCTCGTGAAGCGCGATGCGCACCCCGATCTTGGGAAATGGGGGCTGCCGGGGGGATTCATCCAGATCGACAGCGACGCCAACCTGGAAGCGGCGGCCTACCGGAAACTGAAGGATAAAACCGGCGTCAATCCGCCTTACCTGGAGCAGCTTTGTTCGGTGGGCAGCGCCAGCCGGGACAAGCGCGGCTGGTCGGTCACCGTCTGCTACACGGCGCTGATGGCCCACCAGTCCTGCGAGGCGCACGTTGACAGTGTCGCGGATGCCCAGTGGTTTGATGTCGAGGAGGCCCAGGCCATGGAACTCGCCTTCGATCACCAGTCATTGCTGGAAAGCGCGCTGGAGCGTCTCCGGCACAAGGCACTCTATTCCATCGTTCCCGCCTATGCCCTGGGTGAGACATTCACCTTGCCGGAGTTACAGCACTTGCATGAGGCGCTGATTGGAAAACCCCTGCAGAAGCGCTCTTTCCGCCGGCGTATAGAACAGGCAAACCTGTTGATCGATACCGGAGAGAAGCGCAACCAGGGCGGGCGCCCAGCGTCGCTCTATCGTGTAAAAGAGTCTTCCAGGGATTACACCTTCCTGCGCAACCTGGAGAGCTAAGTGAAATCGGGGTCGGATAGGATCGATTCTTCCAAGGACGAAGCATGACAAACGCCACGGGCCAGTCCCTCGGCTTCTGGCGCTGCTGGGCACTGGTGGTCGGGGGCGCGATTGGCTCCGCCATCTTCATCATGCCGGCGCTGGTGGCGCCTTACGGTGGTCTGGGGCTGTTGAGTTGGGCGGCAGCTGCGGTGGGGGCTTTGTTTGTGGCGATGATGTTCGCCAACCTGTCGCGCCACGTTACCCGTACTGGCGGGCCCTATGCCCACGCCCATACCGCCTTCGGAGATTTTGGTGGCTTTCTGGTGGCCTGGGGCTTCTGGATTTCCCTGTGGACCGCCTGTGCCGGCATTGCTATTGCCTTCATCGGTTACGCCGGTGCCCTGGTGCCGCCGATCGCCGACAACCCGGTGCTCGGCAGTGGCGCCGGCCTGGTGCTGATCTGGGCGCTGGTGGGGGTGAACATTGCAGGTGTAAAGGAGTCCGGGATCTTCAGCCTGGCCACCACCGTACTCAAGTTGATTCCCCTGGTAGTGATCGGCAGCGTTGGTCTGTTGTTTGTCGAGGCCGAGACCCTGCCGCCGCTGAATCCGGGCACCGGCAGTAGCGTTGCCGTATTCGCCTCGGCCTTTGCCATTACCTTCTGGACCTTTGTCGGAATCGAGGCCGCCACCGTGCCCTCTGAGGATGTGATCGAGCCCGACAAGACCGTTCCCCGCGCCCTGATCATCGGCACCCTGACCATTGCCGTGGTCTACCTGTCAGTGGGCTTTGCGGTGATGGGCATGATTCCCGCCGATGAACTGGCGGCCTCGGCGTCGCCACTCACCGATGCCGGCGTCCACATGGCCGGCAGCTGGGGTGGGGTGGCGGTGGCCATCGGGGCGATCATATCGATCATGGGTTCTTTCAATGTCACGCTGCTGGCAGCGGGGCAGACCGCCATGGCCGCTTCACGGGACGGGGTGTTTCCACGGGTGTTCGAACACCTGTCGGCGCGGGGAACACCGGCCTGGTCCTTTGTGATTGCCGGGCTGCTCGCCAGCGCCATGGTCATCATGAGCCAGACCCGCGGACTGGTCGGCGCCTATACCTTCGTGGTGCTGATCTCGACCCTGACCATCATTATTCCCTATGCGTTTTCGTCGATGGCGGGCCTGCTGCTGGGTCTGCACGATGGGAGCATCACGCCGGCGCGCCGATTGCGCGAAGCGATCGTGTCGATGGTGGCGTTCCTGATTTGCATCTGGGTGATTGCGACCGCGGGGGAGGAGTCGGCCTACTGGACCCTGCTGCTGATCTTCGCGGGCTTGCCGGTGTATGTGGCGGTCACCCGCAATGCCTGTATTGAGCAGGGCCCTGGATCGGAAACGCGACCCTGAATCGCGGCTGAAGGGTGCTATACCCTCAGCCTTCCAACTCGTCCCAGATCTCCCGCCCCCAACCGCGAATGATCAACGCGTCCCGCCAGCGATCAGCCTTATCATCCATCCGCTTCGCGGATGTTGGGGAGGGTTGGGCAGAGCGGTCGCTGGTGAGCCATAAGGATGTCAAAGGAATCAGGTCCTTTCGTGTCCAGCTAATTGCGACCGGCGAACCAGGCCGGTGATGATTTTGAAAAACGGGGAAATCTCCGGGTGCAGTCTGGAGGTTATGATTTGTACTTCCTGCACTCCAACTAACCAGCAGCCGTGACTACTTCTTCCCGGAGCATCCTCGACCGTCTTCGCAAAGCACCTGCTCGACACTGATCAGCTCTATGTCGTGCATCTGATCCAGATACGCTTCGAAATAGGGCTTGTGTGATGCCCCCACAATAACGAGTACCCGCGCACCCGGATGATTGCCGGCGGCCTCAATAACGTTGGCCGCCATTCTCAGGCCCCTCGCCTGCCACCACGCGACATATTGCCGGGCGACTGCATTGTTGTCTGGCATGGCTGTAGCCTGACCGAAATCTTCTTCGATCGAGTAGCGCAGGAAGGGCTCGGAGTTGATAAAGAGATATTCCTCAATGACCTGCTCTGGCGAATCCAGTTTACGGCGTTGGGCAGCCACCGTATCTGCAAGCGGGTGAATCGTTGCCCATGCAGCCTGAACAGTCGCTGAGAAGTTCTCGGGCGCACGCGTCTGGATAACATCAGCCGAGTGATCATCCATGGCTGCCAGCTGATCGATGCCGCGGCGCTGCGCCAGTTCGACACCGATAAGCCGATTCTCGTTGCGAGACAGGAGCGCCTTGTTGAGTCTGTTCATGAGGGCTTTGGTGACGCCGTCTGAGCGGATGCGATCGCTTTCTTCGAGCAATGACCATTGCAGTACCGCGGACCAGTACTCACCAGCGCCAAGGAACAACAGTGCCAGACGGCGCCTTTCGGCAGGGGAGGGTGAGTCACCCCAGTGAAGCAGCGCTTGCTCCAGTGCCGCGGCTGCCTCGGGGCGTGACATGTTCAGCGCAGCGAGGGCCTCGTCGACATTCGTGCAGTACTGTTGCGCGCTCGGGTACAACGCCTCGTACCGTTGGATCAGGTCACAGGTCCGACCGCCGACGGCTTCAATCGCAATGATGTCGGGCGAGAAACCTTCTAGACGATCCAGCAGCAGCGACAAATTCCGTGGATCAAAATCCTGCTCCGGCAGTCCGCCCAGATGGGCCGTTCCCAAAACCAGCACACGTGTGGGTTCGCCTCCCAGGACTTTCTGGACGCCGCTGAAATCGATCATCGGTGCAGCACCGGATTGCTCGAACAGGGGAGAGCCAGGCAGGGTCAGGGTGCGAGTCGCTACCGGCACGGATGACTCATCTACACCTGAGCTGGAACAGGCGACAAGCATCCCCAGAACCAGCAGGCAGATGTGAAAGTTCGGCATATATCGTTTCATATTGATGCAGAAGTTTACAGTAACTCCTGGGATGTCGCCGCCGCGCGACTGGCTCAGTCAGAAAAGCCCCCGTTCGCCCTGAACTCAGGCCTGGGTCATTTCAGCTCAAAACTCGTCAGCAGACTCACCAATACGCGCCCATCCGGCGACGGGTGCGCTACTTTGACAAGATAGGGCGCTTCTTTCCTGACCCAATAGGTCCAGTCTGTTTGCGGCTGATGTACCTTCCAGGTGACTACTTCTTCCCCGTTCAGTTCGAGGTGCTCCTGACCCAGAACGTCGAAGACCTGGGTTTCAGCAGCCGGATTTGCACCGCCCCGGTAGCCCTCAACGGCAATGTGCGCCTGTGAATCAAAAGGAAGCGCCGCAGCGAAGATGCCCTGAAGATTGACTTCGACAATGCCGGGGGCCATATCCGCAGACGTTACACGTGCCGGTGTTTCAGTGCCTGAGATGAGTACCTGAACGAGTTGCGTCTCTTTTAACTGGGAATGATACACACCGCTCAAACCCGGCCCAAACCGCTGGGTCAAATGCAGCGGACTCAGTGATTGCTTGTCGGCAGAGACAGTGCGCACCAGATCCACATTGCTTCCTGCCGGTTTTCTCGTCACGGTCCTCAGGATGCGGGTTTCATCGATCACGACGGAATCGCTCCAGGTCCCGGCAGACTCGAGGGTGCCGTCTGCGTCTCTGGCATAATAGTTGAACTCCGCGGAGTAAGACTGCATGTGAGACACGTCCAACGGGTGGTCCGATGCGTTTGTGAGGCAGGAAAAGCCGGCAAGAAATACGGGCAGTAATAGTCTGTTCATAAGTTTCAGTCCTCGAGGTTCGCCGTAAGAGTCAGGCAAACGCTGAAACCTTCAAGCGGTACTCAGCGCCAGTGAACGGCCATGCTATCGACTGCTCATGAAGGGCGATTGTATAAATGCGACAACAGACTGACCTGACTTACCAGGAACTGCCGCCACCCGCAGAACTGGCCGGGTATGTGGATGCCTGCTGGTTCTATGAACCCGACCTCGACGAATCCCAGGTGGATATTCTCATTCCTGAAGGTGTCGTTGACCTGATCTTCAATTTCGGAGATGCCTACTTCAGGGAGCCTGTTGACCAGAAAGACGCAGGCAGCTGGATAGCCGGCGATGTCATCGCCGGCCAGCGAAGCCGTCTCTTCCGTGTCGAATGGCCAAAAAATACAAGCCTCTTCGCCCTTCGAATAAAGCCGGAGGCGGCCTACCTGTTTGTCGACCGGCCGATGCATGAAATCACCGACGCCACATTACCGATGGCGGAAACGGCTTTTCAGGCACTATCCGGCGCAGTTCACGCCTTCTCTTTCGAGGACCGAAGCCGGATTGCAGCTCACTGTTTCGAGTATCTGGGCAAACAGGCTGGGCGGCTTGAGGCACCCGACCCCCGGATATCAAAGATGATTCAGGCTCTAGAAACGCACGAAGGCAGTGTCGACATACAGGCCCTGTGCGACCAGCTGGGATTCAATCGCAGGACGATTGAGCGACTCTTTGCGACTCGCGTCGGTCTGTCACCCAAATTCCTCGCGCGCGCCATCCGGGTTCATCATTTCCTGTGCATGCAAAGTGAAAATACTGGCACAAACCTGTCGCACGCAGCGGTCGACGCCCAATACTATGATCAATCGCATCTGATCCGGGAGTTCAAGCGGTTCACGGGCGAGAGCCCCGCAAAGTTTTTTGACTCACCGCCAGAGATCTATACTCCCCTGCTGACGTCCCTGATGGCGCGACGCCGTGCGAGGAAGCCCAGGCCCTGATCCTCATGAACAAGGGCCAGACACCGTGGCCCCGCCGGGTTCTCGGCGATCAAGGGGTCGGACTCCTTGATTCGTGCCTCCGGTGATAGCTTCGATCTCCCGGTCAGCTCCTTTCAGCCAGCATCCTGACCTCTCGTTGCGGGAAAGGAATGGCGATGCCATTGTCCCTGAGTGCTTTGAATACCTCCAGGTTGCAGCGGTGCAGGGTTTCGAAATAGCGATCAGTCGCTACCCAGACGCGGTAGTCCATAACGATCGACGAATCACCGAAGCTGTTGATACCCACCTGGGGTGGCGGGTCGGCGGTGACGCCATCAATCCCCACCAAGCAGCCCTGGATAATGTCGATCACCTGCTCCGGTTCGCTGTCATAGGCAACGCCGACCTGGCCTTCCACAATGCGCCAGGCCTGCGAGTTGCGGTGAATTTCGCCAATGATGTGTTTGTTGGGAATGATAATCTGCTCGCCATCCTCCGCTCGCAGGATGGTGGTGGCCAGACTGATTTCTTCTACCTGGCCAGAACAATCCAGTACCGAGATGGTGTCGCCCACCTTGAACATGCGAAGGAAACGTCGCGGCAAGGGTGTCCTGAAAACGTGTTTCGACAATGCGGGGACAATAGCGGTAGCCATAAATGTGCAGGTAATTCAGTGCCCGAGATGAGGGCCTGGAGCGATTGCGTCTCTTTACGCGGAGGATGATAAGCACCGCCCAATCTGCTGGGTTAGAGGCAATGATCGAAGTGCCTGACCCTTTGCTCCGAAAACCTGACGGCCGCAGTAGCTACTTACAGTTTGGTTTCGGCATCTGTTGGCAGTGGCCGCAGTTCGCTATGTTTCCCGTAGGCGCGCGGCATCTTGCGAAGCAGGAAGCGCTCCGCTCGTAGGCCGCCCACTGGGCGGCGCAGTCTTCCGACGGCGAGTTCTGCCGGGGATAGTCTTCGGGACGGTGCGGCGTCGAATCTCGCAGGCGCTCGGCATCCCAGCGCTGCTCATTGGATTCAACCCGGTCACCATAGTGCTTGTTGCCTTCTGAATCTACCCAGTAAGACTCCTGGCCCAAGGCAAGGGGGCTGAGTATAAGAAGCAGCAGGGGAAGCAGGCGTTGCGGACGATGTAGTGTTGGCATAGTTGCCACCTCAAGGATTTCGCGCATTCCTGAGCGTCACCACCAAAATAACACATCTGAAGATATAGCCCGCATTTCGAGCTCTACGCCTGACGCCGCAGTTTTCGAAACCAAACTGGAATAACGCCGCAAGATATGCTTTAAATCTTAGGCCGGGTCAGCGCAATACGCCGGAGGTGGGGTTGTGAATACAATTATAAATATAAGTGTCGTTTTTTTGGCGGCAGTGGCCTTCTGCTCACCCGCAGCGGCCCAGAAGCTCTACAAGATTATTGATGACGAGGGCAATGTGACGTTCTCGCAGTTTCCTCCGCAGGAAAAGCAGGAAAACGCGACCATTGACGAGCACACGGTGTTCGGCGGCTCCCAGTCTACAGTTTCAGAGCGCGGTGACTACATGTACTGCGGTGATGTCAGGCTGGCCAGCAAGAATGCCAGCGGCACGCGTAAAAGCAGTTATGTGGAGAATCTCGAGTCGAAACGAACCGAATGGATGCGCAGTCGTGACCGCCTGTCGAGACGTATTGACGAGACTAACCAGGCCAAGATCAAGCGCGATCAGCAGCAGGCCAAATACCAGTCGCGTTACGGTTCATCGAACTCCTATTCATCATCCCATGGCCAGGCCTATCTGGAATCCATAGAACGGGATGCCGCCGACTTGCGTGATATCAAGTGTGCCATCGCCTGGGCGGATGATGAGCTGGAGGGTTCGCGTCACGCCGCAGCGATTAACGCGGAAGAGATAGCCCGACTGGAGGCCATTCGTGAAGAACTCCAGGGGCGCATGGATCGTTACTGTGGAGAGTTGCCCAAGTATGATCCCAGTGACAGCCGTAATAGTGAGCGTCGCAAAGGCTGGTACGACTGCAGCGTCGGGCTGCGCAAGGAAATCAAACGGGTCGATTCAGCGCTGGCCGATTTATAGACCAGCACGTGCTGCTGCCTATCGGCATTGCACCGGCAACTTGTCCGCAGCGACGTTGGTACGATTGGGGCCAGCAGCAATCATAGCGCCGGGAATTTCATCGTGACCGCACACCCAGGAGATGGCGCCCTGCTGTACGCCGGGCACAAAGATGGGCCGTAAGGTCAGTATTTTGCCCTGCAGCTGGGAGCGTATCTTGTTCCCCAACTGCAAGTGCAGCGCCCCATTTTCCACGGTGAGACTGGCCAGATAGTTGCCCTGTATTTCGTCGGGCATAGGCAAGTCCATCGCGCTGTTATCAGGGGGAAACTCCCCGGTCGCTTGTTGATACTGGGCGACCTGCATTTTATAGGGGGTCGCCAGATTCATCGATTCGACGATGTAGGCCTGGTCCATCCGCCCCTCCCCGGACGGTAATGCCGCGAGCGCTACCAGCGCGATGATCGCCAGCGCGATAACAATTTCCAGCAGCGAGAAACCCGCGCTGTATCGCTCGTGCCCCCACGTCGGACCACACCTACTGCTTGCGCAGATTTCTCTCATATTCCATCAGTTCGCGATGCTCGGCATCAGAGAGGGAGGTATCTCGCGTGGATGTAGTGCTTTGCCTGTTGGCTGGGCTACTCGACCGCTGCGCCGTTTGCGTGGATTTGGAGGTCTTCCCGGTACATTCGGTGCGATTGATGTTGTTTTTAACTCCGGAGAAAGCCGCTTCCAGTGTCGTGCAACGCTCCTTTGGCAGGTTTGGCAGGTAGATCTGCTGCAGCCTCGGTAACGTGCCGACCATTTCAATGTCGTCGATAGGGTTTCCTACCAACTGCAGGCGTTCGAGACTGGGGTGGTCGCGCAGCGGTGCCACAGAATCGATGCGGTTTCTACTGAGGTCAAGATAGGTCAACCGGGTGAGTTCGTTGAGGCCCGCGAGGCTGCTGATATCACGCGACGGACAGTAGAGCATTGTCAGCTCACGGGCATCATCGATACCGCCGTAATTCATCGGGTGAATTCGCGCTTTATCCATCGCCGCGGCGCGGATGCACTCAAGCAGGCGCGGGTCCAAAACAGACAGGCTCTCCAATGATTGCAAAACACGGTGCTCGCGCGCCTTGATGCCCGCCTGAATATTGGCGCCCAACATATCCCCGTTTCGCGAGGAGTTGCTGCCAGGCATCAGGAAGGCAACCAATAGCAGCCCTGCCAGCGCCCAAATCGCCCAGCGAGGTAACGGCAAATTGTCGAGAAAGTCTTGAAGGGCACCCATGGCAGTCACTCCACCTGTGCGGCCGTAATTTACTGAAGGATACGCAATTTCGGCAGATAGTTCACAAACTGGTATAAACGGCGTGACTGGGGTCACTCTCCGAACTGGCTGCTGTCCGGACTGGGAGGCTTTCACCATTGCCCCGGCACACTCGTCCAGCCGCATTTGCTGTGGCGATCAAGCCATCAAGGGGTCGGACTCCTTGATTCGTACCTCTGGTGATGGCTTCGATGTTCCGGGCAGCACCCTAACCCAGCATCCTCACCTCTCGTTGCGGGAAAGGGATGGCGATGCCATTGTCCCTGAGTGCT
Organism: Cellvibrionales bacterium; assembly: GCA_043513815.1. Lineage (GTDB taxonomy): Bacteria > Pseudomonadota > Gammaproteobacteria > Pseudomonadales > Halieaceae > JANQIO01. Next base: position 1,494,610 of record CP121313.1, read on the forward strand.
TTGAATACCTCCAGGTTGCAGCGGTGCAGGATTTCGAAATAGCGATCAGTCGCTACCCAGACGCGGTAGTCCATAACGATCGACGAATCACCGAAGCTGTTGATACCCACCTGGGGTGGCGGGTCGGCGGTGACGCCATCAATCCCCACCAGGCAGCCCTGGATAATGTCGATCACCTGCTCCGGTTCGCTGTCATAGGCAACGCCGACCTGGCCTTCCACAATGCGCCAGGCCTGCGAGTTGCGGTGAATTTCGCCAATGATGTGTTTGTTGGGAATGATGATCTGCTCGCCATCCTCCGCCCGCAGGATGGTGGTGGCCAGACTGATTTCTTCTACCTGGCCAGAACAATCCAGTACAGAGATGGTGTCGCCCACCTTGAACATACGGGTGAGGATAATGACCAGACCGGCGCCGTAGTTCGAAACAGGCCCCTGTATCGCCAGGCTGGCGCCCACTGCCAGGCCGCCGATGGCTGCAATCAGCGGCGTGATGCTGATGCCGACCTGGCTGAGCGCAATAATCAGGAACATGCCGATCACCAGCATGCGCGCAACGCTGGCAATGAAATGCCGCAGGGTGATATCGACGTCGCGCTGTTCCTGAATTCTCAGTACCACCCGCGACACCCAGCCGCCAATGATATAGCCCGCGATCACCACCAACGCGGCGCCCAGCAGCTGAAACGAATACGTTACCGCAAAGTTGACGGCGAGTTCGTACACCTGCTGTACGAGGTCCAGTTGTTCCTCCACGGTAAGCTCCTTCGGTCGATTAACTGGCTACAGTTTAGGCGAATTAAGGGATCGGTCGGAAGGCCTACTGTCTTTTGAACAAGGGGTCAGACACCATGAACAAGGGGCCAGACACCCTGGTTTCGCCGGGTTCTCGAGAGGTCGCTGACAGCATCTGGCCGGTCAGCCTTCCAGCTCGCCCCAGATCTCTTCCACCCAGCCGCGAATAGTCAACGCTTCCTGCCAGCGGTCTGACAGCTCGTGGCCATTGGCATCGGTAATGGCATAACTGGGCGGCCCCAGTTCACAGAGAAAGCGCAGGGTGGCAGGCGCCGATTGCCGCTCCCGCCACAGCCGCATGCCCTCACGCCACCAGCCCCTGAATATGCCCACCCACTCCTGGTGCTGGGGAAAGTCGATCTGTACCTGCACCTGTTCCCGGTTGGCGATGCGTCCCTGGAAGGAGTCCGCGTGTTCGAGAATGCGCTGGATATAGCCGGCATCCCGTTCGCTCAGCGGCGCCCGAAACTCCCGGTCCACCACAAAGTGCGACAGGTCGGCACACAGCCGCAGCTCCGGCATCAGCTCCAGCAGCTGCAGGGTGTAGTAGAGGTCATTCAGCGTACTGTCGCGGTGGGTTTCAAAGAGGAGGGGGATGCCGGCGGCCTTACCCTCCTGCTGCCACTGGCGCAGCACCGGGACGGCGTCTTCGGCATGCAGCGGCATCACCCCGCCGATCACATTCACCTGGCGGGCGTTCAGTTCCCGGGCCATGGCCAGCAGCGGCGCCAGCTCGTCGGCGGTATTGGGAAACGCATTGACCATGCATTGCAGGCCGTGTTGCTCGAACAGGGGTTTGAGTGCCAGGCAGTCATCGATTTCGCTGACGTCCGGGTCCAGGCAGGCGCCGTGATAGCCGGCCCCGGCAATCTTCGCGAAATTCTCCTCCGCCGAGGGTTCGGGCAACTGCGGATGGCGCTGCTCCATCGCCCACAGGGACTGGAACACCTCGAGGCGGTGCACCGGGCTAGAACGCGGTCAGGAAGGAGGCAGCATTGCCACCGGTCACCTGGGCCCGCCGGGCGGCCTGCAGGAAGGCACGGCCACTGACGTCCGGCAGCCCCGGCGCGTCATGAAACACCCGAAACGTCCGATACCGATGAAACAGCCTGAGCTGCGGCCCCAGGGGAATGACATTGGCCGGGTCCTCACCAAACAGCTCCCGGTGCAGCGCTGGCAACTTGTACCAGGGCGCAGTGGGGCGGGCGTGGTGGGCATTGTGATAGCCGAAGTTCAGCACCAGCCAGTTGGGCAGCTCATACCGAAAGGAAATCACATTGCTGAAGGTGTGTTCCTGCTCCCAGGCCAGGTCGCCCTTGTGCTCGGAGCGCTCGTCGGTATACAGATTCAGGTGGTAGGGGTAGTCGTGCTGCAGGCTGTCCATGAAGCGCAGCACCGTCATCATCATCATGTAGGCGATGGCATAGAGCAGGGCAGCCACGGGGGATACCCACAGCAACAGCCCGAACAGGCCGCCGCGCACCACAATCACCGCCAGGTTGCGGGCACGCTGGTCCCGGCGCTGGGGAATGATGAAGGCGCTGAACACCAGCAGGGTGTGCATGATCAGGTCGTGGGCGGGAATGTAGAAGAACTCCAGCCCCATGGTGATGCGGTAGACCAGCGGGTGGCGCTGGAAGAAGGCCTCGTAGTCAAACCAGACCACATCGTCATTGTCGACATGGTGGCGAAAGTGCTTGTAACGAATGTCCTCATAGGTGCCGTAGCTGGCCCCACACAGCCAGGTGAGGGCGCTGCCGAGGCGGGCATTGTGGGTGTTCTCCCTGAACACCGTGTTGTGGGCACACTCATGCACCATATAGGCGGCAATCACCATGGCATGGGCCAGCAACAGCATGGCCAGCATTTGCACCCACCAAGACGCGGCAAACAGACCCGCCAGCCCCAGACCATAGCCCAGCAGCGCGTACAGCACCGCACCGCCGTGGTAGTAGAGCCCTTCGGGCCGCTTCAGTAGCGTTGCGCCCATGAATGTCGCCGTATGCAAAAAGAGTTCGCCCATTATAGAGCGATCCGGAGGAAAGGCATGCCCGCTGCCAGAACCTCAGCAAACCCAGCTGCTGAAGCACCGCTATCCGTTGATACAGGTCATTGAGGCCCACCCGGCACGGGAGGACCATATAGGCCTGTAATAGCAGGAGCGCCGCCATGCCTGAACCCTTTGCACTGATCGACGACTGGGGCCCGGAAAAAGTCATCCATATGCACGATGCTACCACCGGCCTCAAGGCCATTCTGGTCATCGACAACGTGGCCTCCGGCCCCGCCATTGGCGGCTGCCGTATGGCGCCCGATGTGAGCCTGGACGAATGCTTCCGCCTGGCCCGGGCCATGACCCTCAAGAATGCCGCCGCGGCACTGCCCCACGGCGGCGCCAAGTCAGTGATCTTTGGGGATTCCAAGATGCCACTGGAGGAAAAGGAAAAAATCGTGCGCTCCTTCGCCCACGCCATCAAACACATAGAGGACTACATCGTCGGCCCCGACATGGGTACCGACGAGTTGTGCATGGCCTGGTGCCACGATGTGATCGGCAGATGCGTGGGCATGCCCAGGGCCATTGGCGGCATTCCGCTGGATGACATCGGCGCCACCGGCTACGGCCTGGCCGAAGCCGTGGAAGTCGCCGCCGAGTTCATCAACCTCGACCTGAAAGGCGCCACCTTCGCCATCCAGGGCTACGGCAGTGTGGGGATTCACACAGCGCGCTTCCTGGCCGAGAAGGGCGCCACCCTGGTAGGCGCCGTGGACATTCACGGCGGCAAGGTCGACCCCAATGGCATGAGCACCGACGAGCTGTTCAAAATCAAAGGGCAGGGCGGCAAAGTGCAGGACTATGCCGGCGGCAAGGACATCCACCGGGACGACATCATCGACGTGGAATGCGACATCTGGGTACCCGCCGCACGCCCCGACGTCATCACCATGGACAACGTCGACCGACTCAATACAAAGATCGTCGCCCAGGGCGCCAACATCCCCGCCTCACCGGAAGCGGAAACTGCGCTCGAAGCCAAAGGCACCGTCATCCTCCCCGACTTCATCGTCAATGCCGGCGGCGTGATCTGCGGCGCGGTGGAGTACCAGGGCAGTGGGGAGTACCAGGCCCTGACCACCATTACCGAGAAGATTACCTACAACACCAGGCACATCCTGGAAGCGTCGGAGAGCGAGGGGATTTCAAGCCGGCAGGCGGCGCTTAACTTTGCGCGGGATCGGGTTAGGCGGGCTATGGGGTATCGGAAGTCGCACTGACATTTGAATTGTTAAGACAAAACCTATAGACGGGAAGATCAGAACTGGTGGTTCCCACCTTGGATCGTAATTGACATATTTTGGGGGCCAACGCAGCATTGCTTTGCTGCAATGGAGCTAGACAGATATGATGTTGAGCTTGTCATCAATCGGATTACAGATTGCGAAAACGGCTGCTAGAACGGAAATGCAAGTCTATAGTACCTTGCTGACGGGTGTATGAAAGGAATCTGAATAATGACAACAAGGGACATACTTGATTTTTTAAAGCCTGACTATGAAACCTATATTCAACAAGGGGAAAATGAACACAAAAAGCTTTCTATACAAGAACTCACGATCAGCCCTCTTTACTGGGCGCAGTATGGGGGTCATCTTCACACTCATACCAAAGGTTGGAAACACGTAAAGTACATTCAACTTCGAAATCATCTAAGTTCTTCTGCAGCAGTTGCCGCTTCTAAGGGTGTCTATTTCTTTTTGGTAAAGCCTCGGCGAACTATAGTCGGTATGCCTGGCTTTGTGTTTTATGTCGGGATAGCTGGCGAGAATGATTCTCAACGACTTATACGAGATAGGCTTAGGGACTATTTGAGCGTTTCTCAAGTTCAAAAACGCGACCGCGTCCATCAGGCCCTCAGGTATTACTACAAACATACGTATGTTTACTACAAAGAGTTAGATTGGAGCTCAGGAAGGCTAAAGGCACTGGAGGAAAGGTTGCATGGTTTTTTCATGCCCTGGGCGAACACACGCGACTACCCAGCTGCAATTAAGAAGACGCAACGCGCCTGGGGGAAGATCTAGTGAGAGACGTATTCCCAGCTCTAAGAGGCGTCTTCGGCACATGGGTCTACTACCCCGTCCTAATGACTCCGGAAGAAGTCTCAAGACTTATAATAAAGAGCGGCGATATTCGAGAGTCGAATAAGCTAGATGATTACCTACAACGAAGCATAACTCCAAATGTAGGAGCAATAGTGAAATACCTGAGAGGACAAGAAGATCGGTATTTCAATTCAATAATTGTAGGCGTATTTAACGATGTTCCTGACTGGGTATCTTTGGATCTCAGTGCTGTAGATTTCTTGGAAGAAAGGACTGAGTATTTTGAAAAATCGATGGGGCTACTGCGATTGAGCGGAGAGGAGAAAATATTTGCAATAGATGGCCAGCATAGAGTTGAGGCAATTAAAAAAGTTTATCTATCAGATACGAGTTACTCAGACCAGATAGCCGTTACATTGGTTAGCCACGCTGATAGTGAGCGGGGAAAGCGCCGTACACGAAGGTTGTTCTCAGACATTAACAAAAAAGCGCAGAGAGTCAGTCAAGGCGAACTGGTGATTATCGATGAGGAGGAAATAGAAAACATAGTCGCAAGAAAAATATTTCACTGGCTTGAAGAAAAATATGAAAAGTCAGTTGGAGTTTCCAGGACCGCAGCTGTAGCACGAAAGGATGACTACTTTGTAAACCTAATTACGATTGCGAAAGTATGCGGAATCGTTGCGAAAATTCAGTCCGTAAAGAGACGCGCAGATCCGTCCGAAGACGAAACGAAGCGTTTATTTGATGCTGTTAAAGAGCTCTTCACATTTCTGATTGGTTGCAGAGAAGATGTAAGTGAAGCACTTCGAAAAGGAGAATTTGTTGAGCAGAGAGAGGAGAGGCTCAACGCGTTGTTTAGACCAATCGGTATAGAGATATTCGCTCGAATTTACGTATTCTGCGTTGAAGAGCGCAGAAAAACTCACCTAAGGCAGCTGCTCGGGGACATTGATTTTTCTCTGAATTCTAGATATTTCAAAGATGTAGTGTTTTTGAGAGGGAGAATAAATGTAAAAAACATCCAACTCAGTTGTGATCTCCTTCTGTATGCACTGGGTGTGAAGAATCGGAAAGACGTTGATCTACCAGATGGGTATGACAATGAATTTCTCCGGGGGAAATTGCAGAGGCTCTAGGTATTCATACAACTACGCCAAGTCCAGAATTGGCAAGCATCGTGTCATTGCATGCATTGCCTGATGCGATTAGAGATAAAGCGATACGGTCAGGGAAAGGTTTGCCGCTGATTCAAGCATTACTAGCCGGGAGATGATTGATTCGATGTAGGATTGGACAGCAGCAGGATTTGTCTGGATTTTTAGGAAGAATCGTTATGCTCAACTCAGTATTGCCAGAGGACAGGGGAAAAGTAGCGCGCATGCTCGCTCTTGCTTGTGGCGAGCAGACTCTTGAAAGCATTTTGACGACTAAAGGGATGTTGTTGGCTTTCCAGAATGAACTACTTTCTAAAACAGGTAGTCAACAGAAGAATCTGATTGCCCAAATCTGTCTATCCCTTCTTGGCGACGAACTGCTCAAGGAAGGAAAGATTCGTCGGGACGTGGCTTCCTATCTTGATGTTCCATTCGTTGAAAAATGGGTCCCTGGGAGTAAGGAAGCTCAGGAGTTTTGTCTTGTCGCGGAGTTGCCTCGTGCGTTTGCGGGTTCACTTAAAGTTGCTAAGCCACCCCCATTCTATATTGTTCGCCCCAGCAGCGATTTAGGAGACCTACGGGACTATCAACAAGAGCTTGTGAAAGCTGCATTGGAGAATGCATCGCGTCACAGGCGCCAACTATTATCTATCCCTACCGGTGGCGGCAAAACTAGAGTCGCCACGGAGATCGCTTATGCTTGGTTGGCTGACGAAGGTAATACGACCGGACTCTGGCTGGCGCATACTGAAGAATTATGTGAGCAAGCATTTCAATGCTTCGATCAGCTATGGCGGTCCAAGAACTCTCAATCAGAGCTCTATCTATATAGAGCATGGGGTAGAAATTCGAAAACGCTGGAAAAAGGCGAGTACTTTAGGGCGGATATCTTTTCAGAGCAGAAGTTACGGGATAAGCATGTAATTATATCCACGCCACAAACCGCGGTCAGATATTTTTCGTCCAGATTACAGGGTGACTTTGGCCGAGCACTAGAAGGACTTTCGTTAGTGATTATTGATGAGGCTCATCGTGCAGCAGCGGATAGCTATCGAAAGTTGCTGAGGCTTATTGATAAGAGGTATGGGGAGCGAACGCTAACGCTTGGTCTCTCTGCGACCCCCGTACGTGAGACCTATGGCGCTGATCCGCTCCAAGGCACAGAGGAGCTGCGCAAACTCTTCGATGTATTGGTAGAACCGGTAAAGACATTTGGTAAAGATCACGACGCTATCCAGGTTCTGCGTGAGCGGAAGATCCTTTCCTATTTGATTATAGAAAGGATCAAGCCGGGGCCAATAAAAATGCAAAGCCAAAGAATCGCGAGGGAGATGAAATCTGAAGACGCGGTTTCGCCAGGGCTGCTGTTTGCTGATTCGGTAGCAAGTGCCTCCCTATACTCCTTCTATCTAAATCAAAATGGGATTCGTTCGGAGGTTCTTTCAGCAAAGACTTCGGCCGAAGATCGGTCGCGCATAGTAGATGGCTTCAAGAACAAGAGGGTTGATCTAATCTGCAACTGTGAAATTCTCACTACTGGATTTGACGTTCCGGGCGTGTCGAAGATTTTTCTCGCTAGAGATACAAAGAGCCCAATACTCTACAAGCAGATTGTTGGTCGCGGGTTGCGTGGTCCTGAGTTCGGCGGGTCCGAAACGTGTCAGCTATACCTGTGCGGTATAGAACGCCCGTTTGCTATAGACCCGAATACTGCAGAATTTGCACGACTCGTTTGGCGCTAGCCAAGGTCGCTGCTCATTTTTCAGTGAAGGCGCTATCTAAGTAAAAGGCGTCATCGTCCATCATCCCCTCCATCGTCTCTATTAGAACGGGAAGGGCTTCCCCCTTTTTGAGAATTATGTACAGCGTCTCGCCACTATGTTCTTCCGTCTGTTTCGCCGAAACGAGAAAGCTGGTCCAAGTTTTCAAAATAAGCTTGACTGATTTTTCTATTGGTAGCCAACTCTTTTGAGACCAGTTTTTCTCTACGTACCTACCGCGATCCAAACACGAAGACAGGTGCTCAATTTTCTCGGGATCGATACCTGTTATATCGCCGTACTCTTCTTTTACCAGCTCACCGAAGAGTGCAAGCGTGTGTGCAGCGACGAGAGTTCTCGCTTGTGAAATTCTGGGTAGATACTCCTTAAGTGATTTGTTGATTTGCAGACACAAGGAGCCGTCTTGCTTCATCTTAAATAGCTGAGTGAACCAATCAGAGAGCGTGCACACCAGGATTACATCGCAGGGTCGACGCTCTTTGTCGAATACTTTTCCATACAGATCGCCAGCTGCAGCTGACTTGGATTTGTCCCACACGTGATTCTTGTCAGAAATGGCCCCCTTTGGGTCACCTGTAAAGGAGCGCCAGGCTTGTTGATAGGCATCGCGAGCAATTATCCGATCTGCTTGTCCGGAAGACTTGAAGGTCTTCTTCCTATTTCGCGGAAGATTCTTCCAGCCTTTTGTCTTTCGTTCGTAATACCAGCTATTACTGTAGGAACGTAGCATTTTCTCGAAGAATATTTGCCGAGGGTCGTTTGACATGAGGTCGGCATCTGATATCGGCGACTGGTTGTTAGTACCGAATGCTACGTATCCTGAGGCCTCTTGTTTACTCTCGGTTTCTCCTTCAAGTTTCAATATTCTAGCTAGTATCGCGAAGTCCTCTGCGCAAATTTCGCCATTCTTTATTACATGGCCGATACTAGAGGCGGTTTGACAGCCGTTGACGATCTGAGGATTTTTCACTTTTACAGACTTTGCGTTGTTTTGGTTTGGCGCTAACTGATAGTCATCGCATAGGATAGTTATTCCGTTGTGCCCGTACCAAAATTTTCTTCGCTGATCAGGCTCTTCCAGAGCGTCAATAATGCTCTTGTTTACACGGCCTCTACCTAGAAACGTGCGCACATTCTTGTCAAAAAGCCTTGTGCCGTATTGATTGGCCGCGATGCCTAGGGAGACTCCTGTTATGAGCGCAACTAAGGAGTCACCTATGCCATCCGATCCAGCCGCTGGATAGTGCATCTGGGCGTCAGTAGTCTTCGGATAGAGTTCAAACTCGACTTCTCTATCGCTCAGGTCCTCCGATTTAGCCGAGATAAAAGCTATTAGCTTTTCGGAATCGATGATTTCAACCTCAGCGCGTTTTTTTAGCTGGCTATCGAGAATCTTTTCAATGTCTGAAGAGTAGTCCTTGGTCCATTTGGAACCAGATACAGCACGCAATACAATGCTTCCGTTCTCGTCCATGATGGTTTTAAGCGCCTCGGAGGCTGCTCGTCTGCAGTCACCCATCGGGTTGCCATTGAGAGTGTCATCTAAGAGAGCATTTGCTGCCAGGGCAATTTCTTGAGCATCTTTCTTATTAGATTTCTTTTTCGCTGAATCCGGCCATTTGGATTGATAGAGATAGAGAGTATTCATTTCTTTATCAAAGAAGTATCCGTCTAGATCTTCGTCGCCAGGTTTGCCCTCTTCTCCCAGTAGCCCGACAGAGCGATCATAAACATCCTGCAAGGTGCCGGCACTAAAATCAGAGCTGTAGTGGTAGGTGGCCATCACCCACATCGCAAAGCGATGCCGTTCGGTTACGTCATTGTAAGTATCGCCGATTTCGACTAATTCAGATTTTATAAAGCTCCTGTGGGACATTCTGGCTCTCCATGCTCGTTTTTGATGGAAGTTAATATTGACTTCCAAGACATGCTGATTTAACTTCCATGCCAAATGATCGCGCAGAAGAGATATGCGGATGTCTGACTCGGAATTTATTCACACTTTCCCCGCTGTCCGAGGCGTTCAAGCAGGCAGGCCCTGCTATATTGCTATGTGCCCGATGCGGCTAATACCGAAGATCTTCATATTTGATGAAGACGAAGTTCCAGCCGAGCTAAGAGCTCAACGTACTCTCAACAAGGCGCGAATTCCGGATATCGCGACATATCTTATTGATAATCCAGCAAATTACACCATATCGTCACTTACAGCCTCTGTAAATGGGAAGGTCAGTTTCCGTCCTCTCGAGGATACGGGATCGGGCCAAAATATGGGCAGTTTGTCCATTCCGATGGACGCGCAAATATTGATCAATGATGGGCAACACCGTCGGGCAGCTATAGAAGAAGCTATCAAAGAGAACCCGGAAATTGGCCATGACCATGTTTCCGTTCTGTTCTTTATTGACGAGGGGCTTGATCGCAGCCAGCAAATGTTTGCTGACCTAAACAAACACGCCGTGCGTCCATCTGACTCGATTAGCACGTTGTACGATCATCGCGATCAACAAGCCGATATGGCGCGCTACCTTGTAAAGAAAGTAGATATCTTCTCTCGGCTTACTGAGCTTGAAAAGAGCAGTATTTCGAATCGTAGTTCGAAGCTGTTCACTATCAGCTCTATTAAGAACGCGTCAAAAGCACTGCTGCGCAAGGGTACGAAGGACGGTGTAAGTGAAGCGGAAATGGAGCTAGCGGCAAGTTATTGGTCTGAGGTTGCCCAGAATATGCCGGACTGGCTGGCCGTAAGGGAGAAAAAGGCAGTTCCCTCTGAGTTGCGCGAGCAATATGTTCACGCGCATGCTGTGGCGCTTCAGGCGCTTGGCCATGTAGGTGCCGATCTTCTAGCAGGTAGACCCAAAGCCTGGTCACCTTCACTAAAGAAGTTGAAGAAGATTGACTGGGCGCGTGCCAATCACGCTTGGGAAGGCCGCGCCATGGTGCACGGCCGGATCAGCAAGGCAAGGACCAATGTGATTCTAACTGGGAACTACATCAAGAAGGCGCTGGATATATCGCTGTCAAATGTAGAAGAGGAAGCCGAAAGGGCGTTTACTGGATGACGAAGGATACCTTTATTTATGAATCCCATGCCGCAATGGTTGAAGACCTATCTATCGCGGGGCGGCCGCTCAAAGACCTAATATCTGAAATACAATCCGTATATCTTAATGATCAGCGCCCCTGGATTATCGGGTTTAGTGGTGGGAAAGACTCCACAGCGGTGCTTTCTCTGGTCTATTTCGCGGTTTCTCGCCTTAAGCCAGACCAACGCGTTAAGCAAATATATGTTGTTTCTTCAGATACGCTTGTGGAAACGCCTGTGGTTGTGGATATGATCTCTGGGGTGCTCGACAAGATTAACGAGGAAGCTGGGAAAGATAGCCTACCGATTAGTGCACACCCTGTATCACCAGCAGCGGATAGAACATTCTGGGTGAATCTGCTCGGCCGTGGATATCCAGCACCGACGACACGTTTCCGCTGGTGTACAGAACGGATGAAAATCGAACCGGTTAGCGAGTTCATTTTGGAAAAGGTCGCGGAGTTTGGGGAGGTCGTTGTTGCTCTAGGCTCTCGAAGCCAAGAATCTGCCAGTCGTGCCCAGGTTATCGCGAAACACAAAATTGATGGTACCGCCCTGAGTCGCCATACCTCGTTGCCTAACGCATATACGTATATGCCAATCGAGGACTGGCATGCAGACGAGGTGTGGGAATATCTCATGAGTGCTGTATGCCCGTGGGATGGAAGCAACCAGGAGTTATTCGAGCTTTATAGAGGTTCAAACCAGGGTGAATGCCCCTTGGTTATAGACAAGAGCACCCCGTCCTGTGGCAACTCACGGTTTGGGTGTTGGACGTGCACTGTTGTTACGGAGGACAAAGCAATACATGGCCTAATTGAGTCCGGTGATGATTGGATGCAACCACTATTAGATATCCGCAACTATTTGTGGCACACCACACAGTCTCGCAACGTAGCGCGTTATCGCAATCATAAACGCCGAACCGGTAAAATTACTTTTGCTCGCTCTGATCTAAACAAGGATTCTGATTCATCCGTTGAGACCACGGAGAGGAAACATATTCATGGCCCGTATTGGTTGAAGTACAGGAAGCGTTGGTTGCGGCGCCTCCTTTCGACAGAGAAGCGATTGCGCAATGCTGGGCACGATATAGAGCTGATTAGGCGCGATGAGCTGCAAGCCATTAGGCAGCATTGGCTTTGGGATCCGAACGAACCTGATTGGTCTGATGCATTGCCCATGATTTTTAGATCGGTCTATCCGACTGAACACATTGACTGGATCAATAATGATTCAGGTGTTTTCTCTGATGCAGATGCTCGCCTATTAAGGGAGCTAGAAGAACAGCACGGAGCTCCTTCAGAAATGATTATGAAATTGCTTGAGGTGGAGCTTTCAATGAGTGGTTTTTCACGCCGCAGAGGGCTGCTAGATAAGCTGAAGAAAATCCTAAATCAAGATTGGGAATCTTTCGAGGACATTCAAGATAAGCGCGGCAAGAATGAGACTAGAAGCGTTTATCGGCAAAAAATACACAAGCTGGAAAAAATGTACGCGGAGCTTGCGGAATGATTATAGAAAGCCTCTCAGTAACTGATTTTAGAGTCTTTCAGGGGCGGCACACTTTTGATCTTTCACCGAGAATGGTTAGAGGCAATAGACGACCTGTCATTCTTTTCGGTGGCTTGAACGGCGCGGGTAAAACTACAACTCTGCTCGCAGTCCGCTTGGTGTTATATGGGCGGTTATCAATCGGCCCCGGGACATCACAGAAAAAGTACGAGGAATTTTTAAGTGGCTGCGTTCACCGCTCTCGTGATGGCGTCCTTCAGGCGAACCATTCCTCGATAGAGCTAAGTTTTTCGTATGCCCATATGGGAACAGAAAATCATTATCGCGTACACCGCTCCTGGACAAATTCAGGCAAAAAGGTCGTCGAATCTTTAGAGATCGCTAAAGATGGACACGTCATGACAGGATTAAGCTACGAGCAGGCGCAGGGATTTTTGGACGAGCTTATTCCAACAGGAGTTTCAGATCTCTTTTTCTTTGACGGTGAAAAGATAGCCGATCTCGTGGCCGATCAAGCTGGTACAGCCCTCGCGGAATCTATAAAGCGGCTTCTGGGGCTGGATCTTATTGAGAAATTGCACAGCGACCTGGGCGTTCTCGTTAGGGGGGAAAGTAAGTCATTTGCAAACGATGATTTGCTGTTAAAGATCGAACAGAAGGAAGGCGAGCTTAGAGATGCAGAGAGTAGGGCAGAAAAATATGAGAGAGAGTTGCGCGATGCTTTGCCGGAACTTGCAGAGGCCAGAGCGAATTACGATATAGCAAATAGAGATTTCCTCGGAATCGGTGGCGCGTTCGCCGCGACTAGGGAAGATGAAATCGCGCGTCAGAGAGCCCTAGTGGAACGTCGGCGTGCAATTGAAGCTGAGATGCGAGAGGTTTTCGGCGGCGTATACCCACTTTCGCTTGCCTCAAGCTTTATGGAAAGAACCCTTGAGCAGGTACGCGAAGATGTTGGGCAGCGCGATGAGCGAGGCGGTAAAGAGATGCTGGCGCGATTCGCAAGAGAACTGGAAGAGCGCTTGCATAACGTGCTTAGCCAAACCGACGAGAAGACTGTGAAGGCATCGATCACCAAGCTGCTAAAAGAAAAATATACCGACACCCAGCCGACTGAGCCGGTTCACGATATTGGTATCAAAGTTCTGGCTAGAGTCGACGCAAATTATGAGGTTGCGCGGAAGTCAGCTCGACCGTCGATTTCTCGATTGAAGGGCGAACTCATCAGTATCAATGCAGAGCTAGATGGAATTGGAGAGCGCATCGCAAGAGCGCCTGACGACCAAATGCTAAGAAAGACACATGATTCCTTGAGCGCTCAGCAGGCATTAATAAACGAATTAGAAGTTTGCGCAAGGTTGAAACGGAAAGAAGCCCAATCCAGTATCCAGGAGGCGTTAGCTATTGCACGGACACTTGATGAGCTGCATTCTCAGATTCAGCAGTCAGCGGTTCAATCCAGGCAGGTTGAGTTGGCTCGTGCCGCCCAAAGTTCCCTGTCTGCATACGGCCTCCTTGCCGCGCAGCAAAAGATCAAGAGCTTGGAGCTGGAATTTGCTGATTGTTTCCACCGTCTTGCGCGTAAGGATGACCTTAGTATTTCTGCAAAGATTCATCCCGAGACATTCCAGGTCACACTCCTTGGTGCAAATGGGAAGATGGTTGAGAAGAGCGAACTATCTGCGGGAGAGCAGCAGATCTACGCGATTGCAATGCTTGAAGCGCTCGCACGCACAAGTGGTCGAAAGCTACCAATAATAATTGATACTCCTCTGGGTCGACTCGACTCTAAGCATCGGCAGAAATTGGTAGAGAACTATTTTCCACATGCCAGCCACCAGGTCATCATTCTATCTACTGACACTGAAGTTGACGAGGCATTCTATCAGTCTCTCAGCAAGCATATTTCTCATGCATACAAATTATCTTATGAAGCCGAGAGCGGATCGACCCGTGCGCTGGAGGGTTATTTTTGGCGTAGTCGGCAAAATTGTGAGGCAGCGTAGAGAATGGATATTCCGACTACTATCTCCTTCAGCAAGAAAGCGCGTGATACCTTTCAAACTATAAAGAATCGGACGGAAGTTCCGTTTAGCATACAGTCTCGCATAGCGATTATGCTTGCGATCAACAGCGGCGATTCGTTGGATGGTGCTGCAAATGCTGATAGCAAGGTCAAGCCGCTTCCACGCGATCTAGTTTTTGGCGAGCTTCTGCAGGACTTTGACATCCTTCTCCGCCAGTACAAGTATGAATTGAATGTCGAGCTAAGTACTGGAAAGCTAATTACAGCTTTGATCGATATTGGTGCTCACAAAATGGCTCATTGCCGCTCTCTGGAGCAGCTGGCAGATCTTGCCTAGTTGGATTTCATGATCTGGAAACTGGCCGAAGGAGAAAATTGTATGAGAAGGGACGGCATCTCTTCTGTCATCTTCTTTCGTGTTATACGCTACTCTTCTTCTGCTCAGACTAGCGATGAGTAAGTTTGGAATCACTGTAACTGCAATATATATTGGGGTACTACTTGTATTTCGGTGGCATAGTCTACCTACTTTGGCCATCGTGCCTCTAAGTGAATTCGGGGATTTCTTTGCTGGCGTATTCGGTCCCCTGATGTTGTTTTGGCTAATCCTTGGATATATACAACAACAAAAAGAACTCCAACAAAATACGGCCGCTCTTGAATTGCAAGCACAGGAGTTAAAAAAGTCGGTTGAGCAGCACAAAGAGCTAGTGAAGGCAACGAGAGAGCAAGTCGAAGCTGACAAACAAGCCCTGCAAATTTCGAAGTCCAAGGAGCGTAAGTCTGCTCAGCCGGACGTGGCAATACTGGCAGCGGGAATGACCAGCTCTCAGCACAATAAGAAGAACTATGCAATACGGCTTAAGAACAGCGGGAAGCAAGCGACCTCTGTAACCTTTTCCACAGATCCAGTTATCCAGCAGGTCGCGACCCGCCCTACACTACAATTTTGGGATACAGACTCACAACAACAACTTGAGTGGGACAGTCAGCGAAGTGGAGAAGCACCCGAAAAATTGCAATTGATTATCAATTGCAAGGACGCGACCAATCGCGGCTATACGAAAATGTTTGGTTTGGTATTGCTTGAGAACAACGAGTACGCAGTTAATGACGTTACGGAAGTTGGCTAGGGAGATAATCTGCAGACTTACCTTTTGCATAATTTGGGGAATTCCAGTGACAAACTGTCTCCCGAATACCCAACACCAAACACATTCTGGAAGCGTCAAAGAGCGAGGGTAACTGCCGGCAGGCGGCGCTTAACTTTGCGCAGGATCGGGTGAGGGGGGCGATGGGGTATCGAGAATCGCATTAGATCTTCGAGCTAGAATAGATTTTGAGTCTTTGCTATATCAATTATTTGCATCCAGCTTATGAGGACTGGTTGAAGCTTTGAACGGAAAATTTAACTTTTCTGGTACACTTCTCGGCTACGATCCGGGTGGAAACGGCCGTCATGGAGTTGCTTTAGGGTTTTATGAAGATGGGCTACTTCGAAATATCCACTTGAAGACCGCCTCATGCACAAACGGCGTACTGGAGCTCGCATCAAAGTGCCAAAGTCTTGCCGGCATCGGTATCGATACGCTCACTTGTTGGAGCACGGGACCAGGCGGGTGGCGCCCTGCGGACAGGTGGCTACGCAAGAAATACCCCAATTCTAGGAACAGTGTCGGATCTGCAAATGCTCTCTATGGAGCGATGCCAGTGAATGGTATGGCAGTACTCTCGATGCTTCGTGCCGATGACCCGAGCTTACAAGTCACAGAGACCCATCCTAAGGTTCTCTATTACGCTATAGCGAAAGAGAAGTATCGATACAGTACTGCTACTTTGCACATGAATGACTGGCTGTCGCAGCTTATTGGACTCAAGGCTATTCCTAGAAATGATCATGAGTGGGATGCGCTTTTTTCAGTACACGCACTGCACATGGGCATCGAGGGTGTTTGGGACAACGATTTGCACCAGCTCAGCCCCGACGAAAAAGAGGCGCTAGTGCATCCCTGCGGGACTACGAATTATTGGTGGCCTTGTTAATCGTTTTAGGTCAAACCCCATTAAAAACAAACATATACGCTCGTTGTCAGCTTCGGCTAAGAGGCCCATTGACCGTACCCCTGTAATTCGAGCCATGCGGGATGTGGGATTTCCATCTATTTTGACCGAGAGGTGATCCCGATATGAAGCACAAACGCTACTCGGAAGAACAAATCATTTCGATACTCAAGCAGCACGAGGCCGGACGCAGCATGGTCGACCTGGCCCGCGAGTTCGGTATTGCTGAGAACACCCTTTATCGTTGGAAGTCCAAGTTTAGCCGCATGGAAGTGTCGGAAGCTACACGGTTGCGGGAACTGGAGTCTGAGAACGCCAAGCTGAAGAGACTGCTTGCCGAAGCGGAGCTCGACAAGGCAGCCCTCAAGGAGCTTGTTGAGCGAAAATGGTAACGGCCCGGCAGCGGCGACGGGCTGTGAACACCTCAAGAGCCGCAATGTCAGTGAGCGAAGGGCGTGCCGCCTGGCAGGTTTCAGTCGATCGGCCGCCTGGCGCCCCCTCAGGGGCCACAACGATACTGCCCTGCGCAAGCAACTCAGGGCTCTGGCTGAGCAGTACCCACGTTACGGATGCCCTACGCTGCATGACATGCTCCGTGCTGAAGGGATGGTGCGCAATCACAAGCTAACGGCACGCATTTATCGTGAAGAGGGGCTGCAGGTTCGTACCAAGAAGCGGAAGCGTCCACTGATTCCCTTAGCCGTGCCAGACCGAGTAAACGAGCGGTGGTCCGTCGACTTTGTCTCAGATCAGCTGGCCAACGGTCGCCGGTTTCGCGTGTTAAATGTGGTCGATGATTTCAGCCTGGAGTGCGTCATGCAGATCGTTGATTTTGCTATCGGCGGGCAGCGCCTGGTGCGGGAACTGGACCGGCCGTCTGCCACTCGCGCACTGCCTTCACGCATCGTTCTGGACAATGGCCCGGAACTCACTAGCAAGGCGATTTTCTTCTGGGCCAAGAACCGAGGGGTCAAGCTCCACTTCATTCAGCCAGGCAAGACAACACAGAACGCATTCGTCGAAAGCTTCAGTGGCAAGTTCAGGGACTACTGCCTGGACCTTCACTAGTTTGCCAGCCTCGACGACGCCAGAGAGGAGATCAACAACTGGCGAGATCACTACAGCCATGTCAGGCCGCACAGATCACTGGGCAAGAAACCGCCCGCGGTGTTCGCCAGTGAGGCAGCCTGATATGCTCAGATTCCCACAGTCAGCCATGCTCAAATGCAGGGGTACGGTCATCTGGATGCTCGCTAATAGATTAAATCACGCTTATGCAGCCCTCACTTCCTCAAAAATCTCCGCCGGCACTGGATGCTCCAGCTCCCACTCCATTGAAATCGGTCGATCTCCCGCATATTTGAGGAGATCACATGCTTGGCCAATGAAAGTGAATGGCGTAGTGTGCCCGTCTATAGTTCTGTCCACCCGAGCAAAAAATAGAATGGTGTAGCCGCGTTCCTTGAAATGGATGTAATTTTGCCCAGCTAAACTTTCCTGAGATGCAGTTGACTGGCTCTGCCAGTGAAGACGTTTAGGTGTGACCAAATAGTCTTCGTATCGATTAGTCGGTGAAAAGTGGGCTTCATCTTTCCTGAATGTTACTAGGTGCACGTACGTCTTAAGGCGTTCGATGTGTATCACACCGACGCCGGTTGATCCGGGTCTCTCCAGCGTGGCAACTCCTAAAGCAGCCTTTAACTCCTGGGAAGTGTATGAAGCGTGCAGGCGAAGATCAGCCGGGTAGGGCAAACTAATGTCGTGTGTTACCCATGCCTGATGTGTCAGCCTCCATTTTGCAATCTCTATTGCGTCGGCAACGCAGTTCTCGTTGCGTTTCCACTTACTGAACGATTCTGCGAGTGATGTTACCTTGATATTGGGGCCAGTCTTTCCCCAAATTAGATAGTGCAATTTTGTTGCTTTAAGTTCGCCGTAGTGGCTTGCCGGCTCTTGAACAGATGCTATTGAGCTGATGGCTTCTAGATCGGAGCGATCAGTCATGAGTGATATTTTCTTTAGCGAACCTCGCAGCATAGCAATGTCTTTGTCAGTGGGTGCAGGTAGATTCAGCGCGCGAGCCTTCCACTCTGCCCAGGTTTTTGTCTTTAGGAGTGCCGTCGGGGCGAGGCCCGTCTCTTCAACGAAGTTGCCGAAATTAAGCGGCTTTTCGTGTTCCTGATGCCATGTTTGTATGGCTTCCGGAACGAAGCTGTTTAGCCTTGAAAGCACCGAACGGATCTTAGACAGCACCGTCTCTCTCGCGATACGCTCTAACTGAATACTGCACCCTGGTGGGAGGTGTGGAAAATCGGCTTCAACTTCTTTGTCTATTCTCAACCTCCTTCGAGATAGCAAAGCCGTATAACGCTGGTCGAGCCTGTAATTTCTATGCGTCTGGCCGACGAAATCCAGCACTGTCAGGCTGTCTTTGCCGTCAGCATGGCGAAGGCCCCTACCCAACTGCTGAAGAAAGACTGTAAGACTCTCCGTTGGCCTGAGGAAGAGGACCATATTGATTTCAGGAATATCGATTCCTTCGCTGAGAACATCAACAGCAAACAGGAAGTTTATTTTGCCCGCGCGAAAGTCCTGAAGTATTTGGGCTCGCTCAACCTGGGCAGTGTCTCCGACGATTGTCTGAGCCTTTAACCCAACGCGTTGAAATGCGTCACGCATATACTTTGCGTGCTCGATACCGGCACAAAAACCAACTGCACGCGTACCTTCTGTTTCAGGTTGATAGCGATGAATAGCAGCAAGAACGGTATCCACTCGCTGCTTTGCGCGAATATCGTCACCCGTCAGCACCGACTCAAGAGCTTTCCTGTCGTATTTGCCGTTCTTCCAGAGATCATCCGAAGAAAGATCAACGCTGTCCGTGACGCCAAAATAGTGGAAGGGGCAAAGTAGCTTTTCCTCTAGTGCTTCTGGAAGCCTGATTTCTGCAGCGAATCTGTCGTCAAAGTCAGGCAGTATCGAGCTTCCGTCCATTCTCTCCGGGGTCGCAGTTAAGCCAAGTAAAACTTCTGGTTCAAACTCGTCTATAACGGGCCTATAGCTGCTGGCTGCACCGTGATGTGCTTCATCGATAATGATGAAATCAAAGTGACCTATTTCGACCTGGGTCCAGAGCTTCTGGGAATTGATAGTCTGTATGGTGGCGAAAACATGTTTGAATTCGTTGGGTCTAGATCCGCCTGCCAGTATGTCCCCAAAGTTCTGATCGCGAAGGACACCTCTGAAACAATCCAAGGCTTGTTCAATAATTTCCCGTCTATGCGCTACGAACAGGAGGTTGGGATGAGTGGATGTAGGCTTTGAGAATCGCTTGTAGTCAAATGCTGATATGACGGTCTTCCCGGTCCCTGTAGCCGCAACAATTAGGTTTCTATGGCTCCCTCCTTCCCTTGCTGCTTCTAGTGCTTCGAGAATTCGCTCTTGATAGGGATGGGGAGCTATGTCTGAGAAGAACCTGGTCTCTCTTTGTGAGCTGGTGTGGGCATTTATCGCGCGCCGAAATTTCTGGAAGTCGTTCACGGTGTAAGGCTCGAACTCCCGATTCTCCCAATACGTTTCAAACTCTGCGCTGAATCTCTCTAGTACATGCGGCATATCTTGATTTGAGGCTTTTATTGTCCACTCGAGCCCTTGCGTCATCGCAGAGTGAGACATATTGGCCGAGCCAATGTACGCAGTGGAGTAACCTGACTCCCGAATAAAATGGTACGCCTTGGCGTGCAGTCGAGTGCGGCTAGTGTCGTAAGAGATTCGCACTTGCACGTTCTTTCTCTCAGCAAGCCATTCCAATGCAGAAGGGTCGCTAGCCCCCATATAGCTTGTAGAGATTATTCGTACTGGTAGCCCTTCAGCCTCCATCCTCTCCAATCCTGGGCGAAGAAGTCGAAGCCCTGACCATTTGATAAACGAAACGAGAATTTCTAGAGCATCTGCTGTGAACATTTCAGCACGAAGTTCATGTTCTAGTGGTGGGTCGGCGTTTTGTCCTGTTAAAAGTAAACTCGTGGATAGCGGGGTCTCTGGGCGAGAAGGGTGTAATTCGCCTATTGATTTAAGGAGAGAACGTTCTGAAGGAATCAGCTTCTTCCTGAGGAAAAAATCTGTCCCGTCGCTTGCCGCGATCAGTTCGATTATCTGGTTGACGAGGCTTAGATTCTGATCGCCGTCGCGGCCTTTAAGTGCTTTGCTCAAAATATGAGCAATCAACTGGGCGTATAGGTTGTGTTCAGATGAGGCCTCTATTTGTTCGAACGCCGCCAGAATTTCTGGGCTGGTTGCTAAGTCATCTTGAATTTCTGCGTCTAAGAGTCGCTCATATAAACCAGGTTTCAGCCGGCTCATCGCTTTTCAATCCGTTGAGCTAGTTGTTCGAGAATTGGTATGTCTGCTGGCGCCCAGAGCAGTGAGCTGTATTCATCCGCATGGAGCCATTTCTGCGCAATATGTTCGGAGAGCATCAGCTCTGGCCGGGTGCTACATTGGCTGAGAAAGGGAATAAGCTCAATAGAGCCAAACTCGTATGTATGTGTTTCAGAAGGAAGTTGTTGTAGATCGCCTAGCTCAATGGCTAGTTCTTCACGAATCTCGCGGCGAATCGCTTCCTCGTCAGTTTCTCCGCTCTCGATCTTCCCTCCGGGAAATTCCCAGTGTTCTGCAAGACGTTTGCCGGGCGGCCGCTGGGTAGCCAAAACGGCGCCACTGTCATCCATTAAGACTAGGCATACTACTTTGGTTACGCTATCCATGGTCATCCAGTATATGCGAGCTTGGGTGTTCCTCTGAACCCATCGTATTCTCAATCTAGCGCTGAGATAATTAATTGCGAAATGGGCAATGCAAGCTACGGTGAGCGTGTACTGCTTGAAGCAACCAATACTGTACTTTCTTCCCGCTTTGGAGAAGTAGTTGGACGATCCCCCTAACCAGCCTCCGCGCCATATAGACTGCCCAGTAAATCCCCAGGACGTCGATCTGTTCACCAATGGCGCCCAGGAACACTGGTACGAAGCCTACGCCATCCTCCACCGCGAAGCGCCTGTCTTACGCCTTCCCGGCGAGGGCTTCTTCCCCAACACCGATGCCTTCGTACTCACCCGCTATGAAGACATTGACCGCGTGGTCAAGGATCCCCTGCGGTTTCCACCGATCTCAACCTTGATGCTGGAGCAGATTGCGGCGTCTGATCAGCCGGTGGAAGACATGGACTACATCAACGTGATGATGGTGTCGATGCTCACGCTGCGGCCGACGGTGGAGTTGTGGCGGGCTCATCGCAAGGAGCTGACGGATCCGTGGGTGGGGCCGGGGGCTGGTCGGCATACATCGATGATTACGGCGCATGCGGATGCGTTGATCGATGCGTTTCCTGCCTCAGGTGAAATCGACTTTATCCAGGCCTTTGCCCGGCCCCTGCCGCAGCGGGTGCTGGCGGAGGTGTTGGGGTTTCCTCAAGCCGATATTCCCCAGCTTGCGGCCTGGGGTGAAGCCCAGGTGATGCCCTATGTGTATGGGGAGGGGCATCTCAACAAGATGACGGAAGCGCAGCTTTCTGCCCAGTTCGAGCAGTTGAATGGCTTCAAGGAGTACGTGCAGGAGCAGGTGCAGCGCAAGCGGGCGGAGCCTGCTGATGACATGATCAGTTTCCTGTGCCAGGTGCACTATGAGGCGCTGGATCGGCCGCTGACAGATATGGAGATCAACGGCATTGTCTATGCCATGGTGATCGGTGGCCTGGAAACCACGCAGTACGCCATTGAGCAGCAGGCCCAGTTGATCTGTGAGCGGCCGGGCCTGTTTGAAGCGCTCAAGGCCGACCGCTCCTTGATTCGCACCTTTATCGAGGAGGGCATGCGGCTGCGCTCGCCCACCCAGGGGCTGTCTACCCGCACTACCGGGCAGGACGAGGTGTTCCAGGGGGTGGAGGTGCCGGCGGGCTCCACGCTGCACCTGCGATGGGGGGCGGCCAATATTGATGAGCACGAGTTCGAGTGCCCGCGGGAGTTGCAGCTGGATCGCAAGGCGGCCAGTCGCCACCTAGCGTTCTCGGCGGGTCCGCGGGTGTGTCCGGGGGCGGGGATTTCGCGGCTGGAGCAGACGATTGCCTGGAATCGGTTGCTGGATCGGCTGGAGTCTATTGAGTTCGCGCCCGGGAATACTTTCGAGCACCAGCCCGGCATTATGCTGGGTACCAAAGAGCTCAAGCTGACTATTTCCAAGACAAAAACCACCACCGCGGGCTGACGGGAGAGACGCCATGGCCACGATACTTGCGCATATCCAGATTCAACCCGGCAAGGAGCCTGAGTGGGAAGCGATCATGGCCGACATGGTCACCCAGACCTTCGAGCAAGAGGAGGGGGTGCTGCGCTATGAGTACTTCAAGGGGCAGAAGCCGCTGCACTATTACTGCCTGCTGTCTTTTGAGGACAAGTGGGCTTTTTATGTGCACCAGGCCTCTGACTACCATGAGGGGCATGATTTCGCGGCGGTGATTGCAGGGATTGAGCTTGAATACCTGGACCCGGTGCGGGGTGCCTGTGAGTTGCCAGCGACCGAGAATCCACCGCTGCCTGAGGATGCCAGTGAGCTTTTGAAAAACACCGAGGCGGCATTTCCGATTGCCATTGCCCAATGGTGGGCGGGGCGGGCCTGATGATCGGCTTTGGCCGGCAGGTGCTGGCCGGGCGCCGGCTAGGCGTCTGTGGGTTCTCGCAGACGCATCTTGCCAGCGATCAGGAAGGCGATACCAAATCCCACCGGTAGCAGCCCCCACACGGCCTCAGCGAAGCTGCTGGTTACCCATAGCCCGGCGGTGACGGGAATGCCCAGCGCCAGCCAGAGCAGGCCCCATTTGTAGTCGGTCTTGTAGTTGCCGGCGCCGCTCATCAGGCGGATGGTGTCCTGGTCAATGCTGGCGCCGTTTTCGGTCAGCTTTACCAGGGTTTCCATCTGGCGGGCGCGCAGCTTGTACAGCACCAGGCCTACCATCACCGGTATCACCCCGAAAATAAGCAGTACGGCTGTCAGGCCTATGTATTCGTCTTGCATCGCCGTTTCCTTCGAGCGCAATGTCTGGGCGCTAGTGTAACGGGAGTGGCGGCAGGGTGGCAGTGGTGCTTGCGCAGGTGAACCGGCGCATGAACAGCAGGCGATGGCATGCTGAGAAGTGCCGCACACCGCTCCTCTCTCTCTTCGCTGGCGGGTTGTGGCAGGCTGATCTAGGCTTCAGGAAACAATAATTCCTGGAAAAGAGAAGCTATGATCCGTCGCACTGTTTCTGCTTTTGTCTGCGCCGTGCTGCTGGCAGCCGGCAACCCCGCCCTGGCTTCAACATTCACCGATGACCTGGAACGGGTGGATGAGGCGCTGCGCACCAACCCCCACCACAGATTGCGCCAGTCCCTGGTGTCCTGCAAAAGGCAGCGTGATTTTGCCACCTCCCTGTATCGCAGCAACATGACAACCGAGGCGGAGCGCTATCTGCGTTTCTGCTTCGAGCTGCTGGGCATTCCTGAGGAGGCACCGGTGGACAAGGTCTCGGTGGTGGCACAGGAGGAGCTGCTGGCCCGGGCCAGCGCACAGTACGACAAAGCCATGGCCTTGCAGCCCAATGTGGCCAACGGGCTGAAGATTTACGCTGAATGTGCCGCCTGCCACAAGGCGGAGGGCTTTGGCAGTACAACGGGCAGCACGCCACAGATCGCGGGGCAGCACCGCACGGTGATCATCAAGCAGCTGGCAGATTACCGCACCGGTGCCCGGGAATCCGTGCTCATGGCACCCTACGCGGCCACCGAGGTCATTGGCGGCGAGCAGGCGGTGGCGGATGTGGCCGAGTACATCTCAACACTGCCGGTGAGTGTCGACAACGGCAAGGGCGTGGGGGCCGGCCTGCCGGTGGGCGAGCAACTGTACGCAGAGAAATGCGCCGAGTGCCACGGTGCCAACGGCGAGGGCAGTGATGAGCAGCAGGTTCCCCGGCTGCAGGCGCAGCATTACAAGTACCTGCTGCGGCAGTTTGAATGGATTCGTGGCGGCAAGCGTGGCAATGCCGACGCCGACATGGTCGCGCAGGTCCACAACATGCAAGGCAATGAAGTTCAGGCCGTGCTGGACCACGTCTCGCGGTTGATGCCGCCAGAAGCACTGCGCGCCCCGGAGGGCTGGAAGAACCCTGACTTCAAATAGCGTCGCTCGGGAAGGAGGTCAGCCAGGCAGTAGTGCGGTAGTTTGACTCGCCTTCAGGGCGGAATTTGGTATTGTCGAGATATTACCGGACTTAAGAGAAGCGCATGGCTGACAAACCGCTGCCCACCGGGCTCGCGCTCACCCCGCTTGATGCCACTTTCCGGGCTGATCCCTACCCGGTTTTAACAGATCTGCGCCAGCGCGAGCCAGTCCACCACGATACCGAGCTCAACCGCTGGTTTTTCTGCGATTACGCGGAGGTGAAGCGCATCCTGCGGAGTCCCGATTACTTCTCAGACCCGCACAAGTCCCGGGAAGACAGCTTCGCCCGTTTTCTGCTGCAGGGCCTGGAGGACGGTGAGGAAGTCAGCATGCTGCTGGCAGATGAGCCCGAGCACAAACGTCTGCGCAACCTGGTCAATGACATCTTCACCCCGAAGGCGGTGCGCGCCTGGCACGATCGCATTGTTGAAGTGATCGATGCGCACCTCGATGCCATCGAGGGACCGGAGTTCGACCTGATCGCCGACTATGCGGGCCCGGTGCCCACGGTGGTCATTGCCCAAATGATGGGGATTCCTGCCGAGCGGCACGGGGATTTCAAGACATGGTCGGATACGGTGGTGCGGTCCAGTTTCAATCCGGCGCCCACCGAGGAAGATCTTGCCAATAGCGTGGCAGCGCGGGAGAAGCTGGTTGCCTTCTTCCTCGAGCAGATCGAAGAGCGCCGCGCCCGACCGGGGCCGGACCTGATCTCTCAGATGCTGGCGGCAGAGAGCGACGGCCAGCGCCTGAGCGACAGGGACATCGTCAACCAGTGCAACCTGCTGCTGGTGGCGGGCAATGTCACCACCACCGACATGATCGGCAATGGGGTGAAGGCGTTTCTTGAGCACCCGCAGCAGCGTGAGAAGTTGCTCGCCAATCCCGAGTTGTTGGGCGCTGCGGTGGAAGAGGTGCTGCGCTACGACTCGCCGGTGACCAACTCCGGGCGCATCAGCCACGACGAGATCGAGATTGCCGGCTGCCCGATCCGTCGGGGAGAGTCACTGAATGTCTCACTGGCCTCTGCCAATCGCGACCCGGCGGTGTATGAGAACCCCGACAGCTTCGATATCGAGCGTAAGCCCATTCCCCACCAGGCCTTCGGCGGTGGCCGCCATCACTGCCTGGGCGCCTCGCTGGCGCGCCTGGAAGGTGGGGAAGCCATTCTGCGGCTGTTGCAGCGTTTTCCCCACCTGGCCCTGAGTGACAAGGGCTTTGAGATGGCGGGGATTCCGGCGTTTCGGGGGATGACGAGTTGTTGGTTGCGCGTCGAGTAGCCCCTTTTCCCTCTACTTCAAAAAAGCAGCGGATTTTGACCGGGTCGGTAGTCATGCAGGCATCTTTCCATGTGTATGCCGTGTGTATATTATCTGCATGGAAAGCAGCACCATTATCAAGCGCCTGCTGGCCGAGGGCTGGGTCTACTGCGGTGGGAAGGGCAGTCACCAGAAGTTTCGGCACCCTGAAAAACCGCATCCAGTGGTCGTTCCGCATCCCAGGAAGGATCTACCCATTGGGACAGTGCGGAGCATCTACCGGCAGGCAGGCTGGTGCTGGTAAATGAGAGCGGAAGAGATAGGCATGGCACTGTATCCCGTATTCGTACACGGACTGGAACCCGGCGACAAAGACGTGGCCATTGGCGGGGAGATTCCGGATTTTCCCGGTTGCATCGTAGCGGCGGATGACTGGGAGCATTTCCCGGCGGCCGTTCAGGAAGCGGCAGAGGTCTACTTCGAGGGGGAGGACATGGAGATCCCTCATCCTACGCCACTGGATCAGCTGGCCCGTCAGGACTCCTATCAGCACGGCCAATGGGTGCTGGTGGATATCAATCCCGCCCGACTCAACACCAGTAAGGAGCGGGTCAACCTGAGTATTCCCACTTATGCATTGCGGGAAATTGATGACTACGCGGCGCGCATCGGTGAGACGCGCAGCCGGCTGCTTTATGCCACGGCGCTTAAATTGATTCGTGGGCAGCTAAGGTAGCGACAGCTTGAGCCAGTAGTTGGCTTAGTCCATAGCTACCTGGAGAGTTGTTCCGCGCTGGTAATTCAAGCGGGATTAATTTTCAGTAAGTTTGCCAAGGTCATGCTCGCTTCCCATTACGAACACTTTTTCCTCACGATATAGACGCTCTGCAAACCTGTCACCGGCTGCAAGCTGCTCAACGAATTCCGATGTGCTCAAAATCATTGGATTGATCTTGCGCCACAAAAATCGTCACTGCCACCACCAAGGAATTTGCCTTAGGCTGCGTCTTATCACCAGAGAGGAGCTCTGTTGACCCACGACGACGCGCTGATTCGCGCCGCCCAGGCAGGAGATGCCGACGCTTTCGAGGCTTTGCTCGAGGCGCATTACGACACCCTGTACCGCTTTGCCTACAAGTGGAGCGGCCACCCGGCGGATGCGGAAGACATTACCCAGCAGGCCTGCATCAAGCTGGCCGGGGCGCTGTCGTCTTATCGATTTGAGTCGGCCTTCACCACCTGGCTCTACCGGGTGGTGGTGAACTGTGCCAAAGACTGGGCCCGGGCCCAGGGCCGCCATGTGGGTGAGGAACTGGAGCCCGCCTTGGAACGAATAGCGGAGCAGGGCGCGGGAGAGTCTGTGGATGTGGAACAGCACGTGTTTCTGCGTCAAATGCTCGAGCGCCTGCAGGACTTGCCAGAGGGCATCCGGGAAACGCTGCTGCTGGTGCATGCCGAAGGGCTGACCCACGGGGAGGCCGCCGCCGTGCTTGAGGTGAAAGAGAGCACCGTGTCCTGGCGGCTCCATGAATTCAGGAAACGCTACCGCCTCGCATTGGACGAGGGAGGTATTGAGCTATGAACGACGACGACACTGACAACAAGATTCGCGAGGCGCTGAGCGGCGATGTGCCGCCGCCAGACCCCGCGGCGAAGCGTCGGGCCATTGCCATGGCGCGCCAGGCCTTCGAAGCTGAGCATTCGCAAGCTGCTGAATCTATTGAAGAAAAAGGTCAAGGCAAAGAAAAAGCAAAATCCACCCAAGGATGGCTGGGCTGGCTGCGTCTCATTCTCGGACAACGTGCCGAAAAGGAGAGCACCATGACAACATTCAACCCGAAACTGATGTATTCCGGCGTGGCCACGGCCGCGGTAATGGCGGTGGCTGTGGGCCTGGTCCTGCAGAACCAGGTGGGCCGTGAGCTCACCATTGATTTGCCCGGTGTGGACCTGCTGCCCGGGGAGGGAGCCGCGTTGCCTCAGGGCGAAGACGATCTCGCAGCATACAGCACGGCTGAACTCGCCGAGCAGGGGCGCTTGCGGGACGCGCCTGACGTAAGAAAGCTCACCGTTCCCCCGAAAAAGGCGGCCGAAGAAGAGCGGCAGCAAGCGCTGGATATCGCCGGGGTGCGCAGCAATCAGCCTGCAGCCCCGCCCACTATTGAGGAAATTATCGCGAGTGAACCCGCTGACGCTGACGCCAGTGGTCAGCGACGCGATGCCATGAAAGCCCGCCCCCTGGCAGAGAGTGAAATGGCCAGGCAGCAGGGCGCCTCCGGCAAGGTCGCCGTTCGGGCAGAACGGGCAGCGTCGAGCAGCGTCATTGCGTTTGACGCGCTTGCCGGAGAGATTGCCCCCCAGCCCGGCTTCCAGGAGGTCGGCCGCGACCAGTTCGCCGAGTTTGAGGAAAACCCGGTAAAGCTGGTCAGCGAAGAGCCAGTCTCCACCTTCTCTGCGGATGTCGATACCGCCAGCTACAGCTTCGTACGCCGCATGCTCAATTCTGGTGTGCTGCCGCAGCCGGATGCGGTGCGGGCCGAGGAGATGATCAACTACTTCGACTACAGCTACTACCTGCCCGAGAGCAAGGCCGAGCCGTTTGCTGCCAACGTGGCGGTGGTGGACTCCCCCTGGGCGGACGGTCGCAAGCTGATGCACATTGGCATTAAGGGCTATGACATTGCCCCGGCTGACAAGCCGCGCTCCAACCTGGTGTTTCTGCTGGATGTGTCGGGCTCGATGAACAGCCCCGACAAGCTGCCGCTGGTGAAGCAGTCCATGGAGATGCTGCTGTCGACACTGAACCCGGACGACACGGTGGCCATCGCCGTCTATGCCGGTGCCGCGGGTACCGTGCTGGAGCCCACGCCCGTGAAGGACAAGCAGAAAATTCTCGACGCCATGCGCAAGCTGTCGGCGGGCGGTTCCACCGCCGGCGCCCAGGGCCTGCGCCTGGCTTACGAACTGGCCGAGAGTCAGTTCGATGAGGGTGCGATCAACCGGGTGATCCTGGCCACCGACGGAGATTTCAATGTCGGCATCAGCAATAACCGCGAGCTGGAAGGCTTTGTCGAACGCAAGCGCGAGAAAGGTATCTTCCTGTCGGTGCTGGGGTTCGGGCAAGGGAATTACCAGGATGAACGCATGCAAACCCTGGCCCAGAACGGCAACGGCGTAGCGGCCTATATCGACACCCTTAGCGAAGCCCAGAAAGTGCTGGTGGACGAGGCCAGCTCCACGCTGTTCCCCATTGCCAAGGACGTGAAGCTGCAGGTGGAGTTCAATCCGGCGACGGTGGCCGAGTACCGCCTGATTGGGTACGAGACACGGCACCTGAACCGCGAGGACTTCAATAACGACGCTGTGGATGCCGGCGACATCGGCGCCGGCCACACGGTTACCGCCATCTACGAGTTCACGCCGGTCAGCAGCGACGCGCGCATGATCGATGACAGCCGCTATGCACCGAAGCTGGAGCGGGGCGGGCTGCGCGGCGAATACGCCCACCTGAAGATTCGTTACAAGCTGCCCGATGAAGACACCTCGAAGCTGATCGAGCGCCCCGTCACCATCCAGGACGTGGGAACGCTTGAGGGCGATACCGGCTTTGCCACGGCGGTGGCCGGGTTCGCACAGCTGCTCAAGGGTGGCAAGTACACCGGTGACTTCAGCTACGACGACATCATCGAACTGGCCCAGCAAACCAAGGGTGAAGACCGCTACGGCTACCGCACGGAGTTCATCCAGCTGGTTCGCAAGGCCAAAACAGCCGCGGCGATGCGGGCGCGGTAGTTCCTCCTCTCCTGGGGCAGAACCCTTGTTCTGCCCCTTTCCTGTTTGCACGCGCTGGTAATGTCATCCTTATCTGACCTCATCTGACCTCATCTGACCTCATCTGACCTCATCTGACCTCATCTGGCCTCAATCAGGGCCTGTCCGCCACACCCGATGATGTCCCCGCCCTTGTTGTTCTGTGGCGCATTGTTATCAGTTGCGCAGGTGAACGTGGTCCGCCCCTGCTTTTTGGTTGTTTCTGTTGTGAAAGTGGTCCCGGCGGAGTTAACATATTTGATAACTTTGGTTGATGCGCTGGAAGGTCACGTTCATCAATACCAAAGCGGAGCAGGAGGCCCTGGTCCTCCCCCCGGGGATATTGGCGAATCTGCTGCACATCCTGGAGATGATCGAGGAATTTGGTCCGGGCCTTGGCAAGCCGCACACTGCGCCGCTGGGAAGCGGGCTGTTTGAGATCAGGGCCAGAGGGCGTGAAGGCATAGCGCGTGCACTGTTTTGCACACATGGCCGCCGAGAAGTCGTTATTCTCCATGCCTTCATCAAGAAAACGCAGCGCACACCAGCGGCGGCGTTGCATACAGCACGAAAGCGCATGAAGGAGTTGAGTTGATGGCCAGGACAAGCCTCAAAGGTTTCAAGCGCAAAGCGCTGCTACGGCCCGGTGTGTCCGAGGAGCACGAGCGTCTGTCACCCGCGTACCAGTTGCGGCGCCAGCTGGTTGCGCTGCGGCGGGAGGCAGGCCTGACCCAGGAGCAATTGGCTGAACGTCTCGATACCAAAAAGAGCAATATCTCTCGCCTCGAGAGTGCGAACTCCACAAGCTCCCCCAGGCTATCAACAATAGAAGACTACGCCGCAGCCATGGGTTACACCCTCGAGATCGACTTCGTTCCCAAGCAGAAGCAGTAAGGCCGTACCGCTAAGCCTTTCGCCTAGCCCGTCAGATTACTGGCGGGCTTTTTTATTTGGGCCACACTTCAGTAACTATGAATTGCGGCGGTGCCGCAGGAGGGTGAGCTGATGGCAGGTTTCTTTGCACTGGGTATTGAGAAGATGCAGATCGTGTCCAACCGGGAATGGATCGGCAACGCGGAGGTGAAGTTCTGGTCTTTTGCCTCGGATGAAAAAATCCAGTTGCCGGTGGCAGACGATTTTGCCGACAAGCCGCTGGAAGAGCAGCGCGAAACGGTGAAGTCCGCGGCCGATGCGGTAGTCGGCATGTGGGAAGGCATCGAGGTGGACGGTATTGAAGACGGGCATACCATCCGCTGGGGCGACACGGGGGTGATCCTGTTCCAGCGGGACTATATTCCAATGATGATGAACTGGACCATGTTTGCGCTGGAGAAGGACCGGGATATTCGTGAGATGGGGTCGGTAGTGCGAGAACATCTCACAGACGACAAAGTGGATTCCATTGTCGGCTCCATCATGACCATTGCCGGTTCTTCGGCATCTCCGGCCTCGGCAGCCGCGCTGACTCTGGGCAAGCACGTGATGCAGGCCGTCACCGGCAGCATGATGTCCAACCAGGATGACCAGCTGGCGGTAATCCAGCAGAGCTTTATTCGGCCGCGCCACTATCCCACCGGGACCCGGCAGGGTGTGGGTGTGCAGAGTATGAAAGGCAACGCCTGGTACGACTACTTCATTTACGGCATGAGTGAGATGTGATGCGGGTATTGCTTGGCCTGCTGGTATGCCTGAACGGATGCAGCGCGCTGTCCGAGAAGGACTGCAGCGTGGGAGAAGAGCAGGTGGCCGCGGTCAGGCAGCGCTGCGAGGCCAGGTACTCGGGACAGGGTCTGGACTCGGCGCTGGGTTCACTGCAGCGGGAGATTTCAAGTCATGAGGCAGGGGGTAGCTGTGAGCGCTTCAAGCTGTTTTTGAAGTCACACTGTGACTAGCGGACCGTCCTCCGCTGCCTTCGCCGCTCGCCCGTCATCTAGGCTTTGTTCATAGTCATTCTCGCGAAAGCGGCGGCCCGCGTAGGGCGATAGGCGGAGGGCCATCTTCCGTTGGCGAACGGCAGACGGCAAACGGTTAACCGCTACGGGTTAATGACCAATGGCGACTGGCTAAAGTCGAAGCAGGATGAGCGAGGCCTGGCCTTTACCGCGCCTGGTGCTGCTCAGCGCGCGTAAGTGTCCTGCAGGTACGCAACGATGGCTTCGGACTCAAACAGGGCCTCACCGGTGTTGGGGTCCACCAGGTAGGGGATGCCCTGCTTGCCTTCCTTTTCCAGCAGTGCGGTGCGGTTGTGCAGCTTGCTGCCGGGCTCCAGGCCCAGGCGCTCTCGCAGTCTGGGGGGTAGCCACTCGCCGGGTTCACTGCGGCCGCAGCTTCTAAGTATGTAGGGAATCTCCATCTGGCACAGGGTCTCGCGCACCGGGCGGGCAAACGGGCTGCCTTCGAAGCTGTACAGCTCCAGCGGCTCCACCGGAGGCGTTGACGGCACGGCATAGGTGCCGCGGGTAATGCGTGCCACGGAGGCGAGGCTTGAGGAGACCTTCTGGAGGGTCGCTACCCGCCATTTCAGGGGCACATCGCCACCACCGTATTGCTGGTACAGGTAGCGCACAATCTCCATGGAGTTGTACATCTCGGCACCGGTATTGGGGTCGACCAGGTAGGGAAACTGGGCCTTGCCGCCGCGGGCTAACACCGCGTCCCGGTAGCGCTCGCCCCCCTTGGGACAGGGGAAGATCAGGGCGTCGATATCCAGCTCGGTCAGCACCTCGCGCACAATGCGGCAGTAAGGGCAGTTCTCGAACTCATACAGGGTCAGCAGCTCGCCGGGTTGCTCGGCGTCGGTGCGCGCCACAATGCCCTGCCAGCCGCGCAGGCTGGAGGCGAGAGTCGAGGTAAACAGGTTGTTGCTCATGTCAGGCTCCGTAGTCTTCGCGAGATGATACGCAGCTGCTGGTAGCCTGTCTCACTGGCTGCCAGACATCGTGCCGGCCCCGCCGGTTTCCTGCCGCCGCATGGGTCGACATCGGCAGCGCGGAGTTATCCCGGCATCCCCAGCGCCTGAAGGAAAGCGGGCCGTCTGTCCGGGACGGTGCCCTGTGGGGCGCCGCAGGTGGCCTGTAACAATCAGCGCCGTGCTGACAGCAACTCAGGGGAATGCCCGCCTAACCCGACTGCGGCAGCTGGCTCAGGTACTGATTCATATCGAAGTAGTCACGCCAGGCGGTAATCTTGCCGTCGGCCAGCTCGAAGGTGCCCATGACCCGCAGGGCGATCTGGTGGTCACCGATGTGAAAGGTATCGGTGCGCTCGTTCAATACCACGCCCTCCGGGCTTTCGGCCTGGTGGTGAATGGCGAAGGTGACCGCGTCGGGGTCCTTCATGAACATCTCGATTACCCCGCGAATCTGCTCCTTGCCGACGTTGGGCGGGTCCATGGGGATGTTGTGGTAGACGGCATCCTCTGCGAAAAAGTCCATAAGGGCGTCGATGTCACGGCTGGCCCAGGTGTCACAAAAGGAAGTAATAGTTTCATAATTGCTCATTGTCATGTTCCTGTCATAAAGCGGCATAGGCCAGTGTAGCAGCGGAGTTGCGACACGCACCTGCATGGTTCTGTTAATAGGTTCTCAAATGCGCACTATTGCAGTGACCGGGCCTTGCCATTGGGGTAGGTTTGTCCGCTATGGAAACCGACCTGCCCATTAGCGAAGTCCTGCCGCAGTTGTCCGCGGTGTTCGAGGACCATCTTGATGTCGTGCTGGAAGCCCCGCCGGGCGCCGGTAAAACGACCATCGTACCGCTGCACCTGCTGACCGCCCCCTGGCTTGAGTACCGCAAAATTCTGGTGTTGGAGCCACGTAGACTGGCGGCGCGCACCGCGGCCCAGCGTATGTCGCAGCTGCTGGGAGAAGACGTCGGCGAAACCGTCGGCTACCGCATCCGCCAGGGCACCAAGGTCAGTGCCAATACTCACATAGAAGTCATTACCGAAGGCATCCTCACCCGTATGTTGCAGGAAGATCCTGCACTGCCGGGTGTGGCCATGGTGGTTTTCGATGAATTCCACGAGCGCCACCTGCATACCGATGTGGGGCTGGCACTGCTGCTGCAGGCCCGAGAATTATTCCGCGACCCGGACGACCCGCTGCGCATCCTGGTGATGTCAGCGACGCTCGACGGCGTGCCCGTCGACGAAATGCTCAAGGCGCCGGTAGTGCGTTCGAAAGGCCGTCAGCACCCGGTCGAAGTGCACTACGGTGCGCCGCGCAAACCCGGCGCCTCTATCATCGGCCCGGTAGTGGATACCATCCAGCGGGTGCTGGGTGATCCCCGCAGCGGCAGCGTACTGGTGTTCCTGCCCGGCGAACGCGAAATCCGCGTGGTGGAAGCCGCCTTGCCGGAAATGCCGGGCGTCACTGTACGTCCGCTGGCCGGCAGCCAGGCACTCTACAACCAGCAACTGGCCATTGAGCCTGCGCCCCTGGGCGACCGCAAGGTGGTGTTGTCGACCAATGTGGCGGAATCGTCACTGACCATTGACGGCATCAAGGTGGTGATCGATTCGGGTCTGGAGCGTGCGCCCCAGTACGACCCTGTGACCGGCATGTCCCGCCTGTATACCCGGCGAATCAGCAAGGCGTCTTCCGCCCAGCGGGCGGGCCGCGCCGGGCGCATGTCGCCGGGCAAGTGTTACCGACTGTGGAGCGAGCCCCAGCAACGGGAACTGGTGCTGCAGGCGCCACCGGAAATTCTCCAGGCGGACCTCAGCCAGATGGCGCTGCAATTGATGGTGTGGGGCATTGACGATGTTTACAGCCTGGCCTGGCTCGACAAGCCACCGGCGGGGGCCTGGGCCCAGGCGCTGGAGTTGTTGCAGGGTTTTGATGCTATTTCAAAAGGCTCCGGCGGCGCCTGGGTTGTCACCCGCACTGGCGAACAGATGGCGCGCCTGCCGGTTCACCCACGGGTGGCGCATATGATGATTCGCGGCTGCAAGTGGGGGCTGCGAGAAGAGGCCTGCGCCCTGGCGGCCATCATGAGCGAGCGCGATCCGTTCCCCGATATCGGTTCTGATATCGAGCGCCGGGTGCTGATGGTGCAGGACAAGGAAGAGTGCCCCCAGGAACAGCGCCACTGGAAAGTGCGCGCCCAGCGCCAGATGACCTACTACAAGGTGATGTGTCGCGGGCTACCCACGGGCCGAGAGAATGTCGCCAACATCGGCGCCCTGATCGCTGAGGCCTACCCCGACCGCATAGCCCGGCGTCGTGGCGAGAGTGGTCATATTTACCAGCTGGCCAACGGCCGTGCAGCGGCGCTGGATCCTGCCGACCCCCTGTGCAACCAGGAATGGCTGGCGGTGGCGGAACTGGGAGGCCAGATTGGTGCCGCCCAGGATCGGGTCTGGCTGGCCGCACCGCTCAACAAGGGCCTGTTCATGGGGCTGCTGTCGAATTGTATTGAAACTGCCGATCGGGTCGAGTGGGACGATCGCAACGAGCGCTTTGTGGCCGAGCGCCAGCGTCGAATTGGCGCGCTGGTCATGGCCCGGGAACCACTGACAGAAATTCCCAGCCGTGCCCATCAGCAGGCGCTGCAGGAACTGATGTGGACGCGGGGTTTAAACATATTGCCCTGGACTGAAGAACTGGAGCAATGGCGCGCACGGGTGGGGCTATTGCACTGTGAAGTGGGTGAGCCCTGGCCGGATGTCTCCAACGAGGCCTTGATGGGCAGGCTGGAGGAATGGTTGTTGCCGTACCTCGGCGCCGTGAAGAAGTTGTCTGATTTTCAGAAGCTCGACCTGCGCAGCATCCTCACGGCAATGATTCCCTGGCCGCTGCCCAAGGAGCTGGAAAACCTGGCGCCGCTCAAGCTCAAGGTACCCTCGGGCTCTGAGGTAAAGGTGGACTATACCCAGGAGCCACCGGTGCTGGCGGTCAAGCTACAGGAGATGTTTGGCTGTGAGGAAACGCCGGAAATTCTCGGTATACCGGTGCTGATTCACCTGCTGTCGCCGGCTGGCCGGCCGCTGCAGGTCACCCAGGACCTGGCCAGCTTCTGGCGCAACGGCTATACGGAAGTGCGCAAGGAAATGCAGGGCCGCTACCCCAAACACCCCTGGCCGGAAAACCCACTGGAAGCCCTGCCCACGGCACGCACCAAGCAACGCGCCTGATACCGCAACACATCCCCGTCATTCCCGCGAACGCGGGAATCCAGCCCTCGATCTCTGGATTCCCGCGTTCGCGGGAATGACGTTGACGAAGTGTATGCGGGCAATCTGGTGTGTGAGTGACAGCAAGGGCATGAGGGACATGAAGGGCATGAGGGACATGAAGGGCATGGGGGACATAAAGGGCATGAGGGGCGTAGCGGCAGGTGTGCGGGGATTCCGCGCGGTTTCTGGTGGTGGCACTTTACCCCGCTTTCTGGATGTTAAAATCCTGCGCATGTTTAACTGCTGAAAGGATCATCCATGCCTGGACTTCTTCGCCTGGCCCTCGGGGCTGCCCTACTGCTGCCTGCATTTGCGATTGCCGAACAGCTTCCTGACCCGCTGGCTGCCGGCTGGGAGGGGGAGGCCGTCTGTGAGTGTATGCACCGCGATGAGCGCGTCCGTGTTCTGCGCTGCACGTTTCCGCCGGGTGTGGGCCACGAGCGGCACTTTCACCCGCCCCATGTCGGCTATGTGCTGGAGGGTGGACGCATGAAAATCACCAATGCCGAAGGTACCCGGGTGCAGGATGTGCCCACTGGTATCAGCTTTGCGAACCCGGAGGGCATCACCTGGCATGAGGCGGTCAATATTGGTGAGACGACGGCGAGCTACCTGATGATCGAACCTGCCACAGAGGCGGGGCCGCCGCTGGGTTGCCCCGACCCCTAAGGCCCGATGTCGGGCCGGCAGCCGCCGGCGCTGGCCGGCGTCTAGTTGTATTGCTCGTCAGCACCGGTGCTTTTGCTGTCGTGCGGGCCGTGACGCTTGCCACCATGCTGCGCCCGGTGCTGTCGCATCATGTCCCGTTGTTCTTCGCTGAGTACACCACGCATCTGCTCGCGTTTTTCCTCGCGGGTGGCATCGCTCGCGCGAATTTCCCGCATGTGCGTCACCTGCTCATCGCTCAGGCCAAGGTGACTGCGCATGCGCTCCAGACGCTGCTCCAGGTCGCCGTGGGGGCCCCTTTGCATGCCGCCGCGGCTTTCCTCCTGGGCCAGCGCGGTGACGCTGGACATGGCCAGGATGAGGGCCAGAACTGCGTGTTTCATAGTGTTTTCCTCTGCTGTATTGCCGTGAACCGATGGAGCTATTGAAGCAGCTTTGTCCGTTAAGTTGTGCGCCTGGCAGGCAAAGAAATGTAAAGCCCGAAGGGCGAGCGGCCAGCGTTTGATGCAGGTCAAGTCCGTTGGCGATTGTGCTGGTCGCACCATTGTTTTGCCGCCGGAAAGGCCCATATTTTTAGTAGAGGCCGGTGATTTTTTTGAACCGGTAACTGCCAAGAGAGGAGGCAATCATGTCGCTAATTCCAAGAGGAAATTTTTTCGACTCAGACCGCTTCATGGATGATTTCTGGGCCCCGCTGCGCCGCGAAGGTGAAGCCACCAGTGCGTTTTTCGCACCTCGCGTCGACATCAAGGACAAGGACGACCATTTCGAAATTACCGCCGAACTGCCGGGCGTGGCCAAGGACGATATCCACCTGACCCTGGCCGACGGCGTGCTCACGCTGGAAGCCGAGACCAAGCAGGAAGACAAGGAAGAGAAGGACGGTAAGTTGATCCGCCAGGAGCGTCGCTACGGCAAGCTGATGCGCAGCTTCAATCTCGGCGGCGAGGTGCACGAGGAAGACATCAGTGCCGACTTCAAGGACGGCGTGCTGACCCTGAAAGCACCCAAACGGGCGGAGCCGGCGCCCACCACGCGACGCATCAGCGTCAATTGATGGCCAAGCAGGCCACGCTGGCGTGGCCTGTCGATCTACCAGCAGGTTTACCCGTAGAGCCGGTCGCAGGTCTGGCGAAGACGCGTGAAGCCACTGACGAATCCAGTGAGTAACCCGGGCCGCTGCAACCGACGCGCCCGCTTCAACGGGTGTTCTGGTCGGCGGAGCTGTCCATCTCCTTGAGGCCAAGGCCACCCTTCGGGCGAATGAACAGCGCCTCGCAGGTAGCGGTGACGTCGTCACCGTTGCGCATCTCGGCGTGCATCTGGGTCTTGCGGCCTTCCACGCTTTCCAGCCAGGCCTCCAGCCTCAGCTCGACGTTGAGCGGGGTGGGTCGGTGATAGCGTGTGGTCAGGCGGCCGGTCATGCCGGGCTGCTTGCCCATCATCTGTGCCATGCCCATGAACTGGTCGAAGATGGCGGCGACGAAGCCGCCGTGGATGTGCCCGGGTGGGCCCTCGTAGGCCCAGCCGCAGGTCACCGTGCCGTAGGCCTTTTTACCCTCGATCCACATATTGAGTCCCGGTGAAAGCGGGTTGCTCCAGCCGGCCAGAGCATTGAGCTCGTGGTTTACCTCGCCACGGGTGCCGTGGTTTCCATCCGCCTGGAAGGCCATTTGGCCGTACAGGCGGGGGGATTTGGAAAACTGCCGGGCCTGCAGCTCCAGTCGCTCGGCGATATCGTTCATATCCTCGATCGACGGGGTAGAGGTCACCAGTACGTCGCTCAGTTCGCGAATGGCCTGTGCCAGCCGGCGCTTGGCTTTCCAGTGTTCAGAAAACGGCGGTGTGATCTCTTCGGACTCGAAGGGATTGAAAACGGTATCGGTCATGGTTGGCGTAGATCCAGCGTGGGCCTGGCGCTAATTATACTGTCCGTGCGACACGGTGAGATGTTTCTTGGCGACGGAATTGAGCTTCAGTATGAAGTTCTGGTAGTGCTCCTTGAGCTCCAGCAGCTGTTCCTGGTACATGCGCTGTTCACCGCGGGAATAGGTGAAGATATTCTGGCTCAGCTCGTCCATGCGATTGATCAGCACGTCGCCGCGGACTTTAAGGTTGGTATCGTACTGGGAGAGAATCGCGACTTCCGTGCGAATGATGGAGGCGGAACCCAGCATGATCTTGCGCGTTTCCCGATCCGGTGGCATGCCCTGAATGACCACCTCTGACACCTCTGCCACATAGTGGGCGAAGTTGTCCTTGATGCGATTGCCGCCGCCGGTCATGAACTGAATCTCGAGGCTGAAGGCAGCCTCGCGCTCCATCTGCTCGCGCTCGGAATCGGTATAGAAACCCTGGATGCCCAGGAATATAGCGGCCGCCACGATGCCGAAAATTCCCATGGCGACCACATCCTTGACGAACTCCTGCTTGGCGAGTTCACTCAATGTTGGCATGGCTGGCTTGCACCCCTAACCCAATAAGTCAGCGCCGCACAATCCACTGTGCGGATATTTGTCCCTATGTTTCAGGCAATTACCGCGG
Organism: Cellvibrionales bacterium; assembly: GCA_043513815.1. Lineage (GTDB taxonomy): Bacteria > Pseudomonadota > Gammaproteobacteria > Pseudomonadales > Halieaceae > JANQIO01. The sequence goes on from CP121313.1 coordinate 1,533,840, forward strand.
CACCGCCAATCTGTACCGATCAGTCGCTCCGCCTGCCTTCTTGCACTATTCCCTGTCCGCTCAATTCTGGTCGGGGAAGCTCGCAGCCTTATTTACTCTAGGAGATATAGTGGCTCATGGCAATTTGGAAACTACGGTTTGTGTAGTGTCAGACCCCGGATCAACGCAGCTGTGCAAAGCAGGTGCGCAATTCTTCAACAAAAACCCCGGGTTGCTCGAAGGCAGCGAAGTGGCCGCCCTTGTCAAGCTGGTTCCAGTGGATGATGTTGCTGTAGCGCCGCTCGGCCCAGCGCCGTGAGCAGCGGAAGATCTCCTTGGGGAAAATCGACGCGCCCACCGGCATATCGATAGGCTCCAGGTTGGGTTTGTTGAAGCTCTCCCAGTACAGCCGGGCCGATGAGGCGGCGGAGTTGGTCACCCAGTACATCATCACGTTGTCCAGTAACTCGTCCTTGCTGAGCACATTCTCCGGGTGGCCGTCACAGTCGGTCCAACTCCAGAATTTCTCGACAATCCAGGCCATCTGCCCCACCGGTGAGTCGGCGAGACCGTAGCCGAGGGTCTGGGGTCGGGTGCTCTGCTGCTTGGAGTAGCCCGAGTCCCACTGGCTGTAGTGGTCCATGCCGGCCAGCGCGTCCTGCTCGAATTCTGTCAGGTCGGCGAGGTCCTCTTCGCCGGGGGGGCAAATGGGCATATTGATGTGAATGCCGGCGCAGTGCTCGGTCTCGCTGGTGCCCATACACTGGGTTACCAGCGCGCCCCAGTCGCCGCCCTGGGCGACGTAGCGGTCGTACCCCAGCCTTGCCATTAGCTTGCCCCACAGCCTGCCGATGGCTTCAGCGCTGGTGCCAGGTGCGGTGGGTTTGCCGGAGAAGCCATAGCCCGGCAGACAGGGAATGACCAGGTGGAAAGCGTTGGCAGCATCGTCGGGCCGGGTGAGGGGCTCAATCACCTTGTGAAACTCCACGATGGACCCGGGCCAGCCGTGGGTCATGATCATGGGCAGGGCTTCCGGGTGGGGGCTTTGTACGTGCAGGAAGAATATTTCCAGGCCGTCGATCACGGTGGAGCATGGGTTCCAGTGGTTGAGTTTGACCTCCCAGCGCTTCCAGTCGTACTGGTATTCCCAGTACTGGGCGAGCTCCTGTGCATAGGCCAGCGGCATCCCCTGGCTCCAGTCGTCCACCACCTCTTTCTCCGGCCAACGGGTAGTGCCAAGGCGCTGTTTCAGATCATCGAGTACCGGTCCGCCGATGTCTATGCTGGCGGGATTAATGGCGTCGCTCATGGGAGTTTCCCTCTGGTAAATCAGCCCCAAAGGCTACCACAGGGGTGGTGGGGGGGGTGGTTGTGGTCGGTCTGCGGGGGAGCTTGCTCCAGCAAGGCCTGACTCACTGTCATTCCCGCGAAAGCGCCGGGGCAACGCCGGCACGTGGTGTGCTTGTGACGTCTTGTGCCCCGGTGCTCAGTTGCGTGCGGTCAGGCGGCCTTGTTGGTCGCCGGGGGGGTGTCCCAGTTGTCGAGGATTTCTCGCAGTTGTTCGCGGGACTCGGCGGACTCGCGGGTGGAGTCGGTGAGATGGGTGGTGCGCGGCTCTCGATCCAGGAACAACTGGCCGCTGACCTGGCCCGCTTCGCTGGCCACTGCCAGCCAGTTGATGGTGTCGGCGCCTTCTTCCGGTGTGCGCAGCACCAGCCGGGTTAACTTGTGAAACTCGGGGAGGGCGCTTTCCACCCCGGGGGTGTCGGCCCAGCCCGGGTGCATGGCGTTGACCACGATACCCTCGTCGGCCCAGTCCGCAGCCCACTGCTCGGTCTTGATCATCAGGGCGCGCTTGCAGCGCGCGTAGGCTGTCGAACCCGAGTACTTGTCCTGCTCGTTCTGCAGGTCCCAGACCCGCAGTTTCTGGCTGTACATGCCGCCGGAGACCACGTTGATCACGCGCGCCTCGCCGTGGGCATCCGCCGCTTTCTTCAATAGTGGTTTGAGTGCCTCGGTAAGCCGGTAGGGGCTTAGCAGCAGCAGGGCAAAGCTTTGCTCCAGGCCTTCGCTGGTTTCCTGGCGCGGGTTGAACAGGGCGCCGGCATTGTTAATCAGCACGTCTATGGGGTCGCCCTTTTTCGTGAGGCTACCCACTACCTTGTCAACGTCGGCCATGAGGCTCAGGTCGCCGATCTCCAGGGCAATGTTCTTGTTGCCGGTGCGGGCCTTGAGGTCCTTGACCAGTGCCTGGCCCTTCTTGCGATTGCGCACCACCAGGGTCAGTTTCGCGCCGCGATAGGCGAGGAACTCAGCGCTGGCCTTGCCCAGGCCCGCGGTGGCGCCGGTCAGTACGACATGTTTGTCAGCCATGTAGCGCGACATCGGATTGAATAGCTTTTTGGCGCCGCGCCGGTAGCCGCGTTTGGTGAAGCGCATCAGTGCGGTGGGCAGGAAGCGGTCTGCGCGTGCGTTCTCGCTGGAGATGTCGGGAGCCGGAAAGTCATCTTCCAGTGCGGCCTTCATTCCCTTTTGCACCGAGGCATAGCCCATGCGCTTGAGGCCGGGTTCCATGCCGGCGGCAAAGCGCTCCAGCCAGGGTTTCCAGGTGAATACCGCGGTGTAGTCGAGTTCACAACCACTATCGGTGGGTGTCACCAGGATGGTGTCCTCTACCTCGAAGAAGCGGCCGCGGCCGATCAGCACCACCTTGTGATCGGGCTGGTACTCGACGATCTCGTACTCCAGCGGCAGCTTGCCCACCGGTGCTTCGCACACAACCTTGTAGCGGGTGCCCAGGCCCACCGGCTGCTCGTCCAGCCGCTCGGTCTCAATGGCAGTCGCATCCCACTCCTTGCAGGTGGCAAAGTCCGAAACGTACTGGAACACCTCCCGGGCGGGGCGGTCGATCTGTATGGTTTCGTTTAGGGTTGTCACAGCGCTTAACCTGTCGTTTTTGCTTGTACCTGTTACGGATTCCGCGGCCGATTCGATCACTGATCCCCGACCTCAGGCCGGCCGTATTTAACAAGTATGAATGTCCTGATTACTGGCGGCACCGGCTTTATCGGCCAGGCACTGGTCCAGCACCTCCTGGATCGCGGCGATACGGTGACGGTGTATACCCGTTCACCGGCTTACGAAGACGACGCAGGCCTGCGCTATGTCACCCGCCTCGACGATTTATCTGCCGCCACCTACTACGACGCCTTCGTCAACCTGGCCGGTGAGAGTATCGCCGAAGGCCGCTGGACGGCGTCCCGCAAGCGCGCCCTGATCGATAGCCGGGTGGGCACCACCGAGCGGCTACTGGCGCTGGCCGAACGCCTCGACGAGCCTCCGGCAGCACTGGTTAGTGCCTCTGCCATTGGTTATTACGGCCCCCAGGGCGATGCCCCGCTCAATGAAGAGGCGGCAACGGAAGACAGTTTTTCACACCAGCTCTGTACGGCCTGGGAAGCCGCCGCTGGGCGCTTTGAGGCGTTGGGCACGCGGGTTTGTATCGTACGGCTGGGCGTGGTGCTGGACCGGGGCGGCGGCGCCTTTGCGCAGCTCGACAAGTCGGTGCAAATGGGCGTGAAGACCTGGCTGGGCTCCGGTCGCCAGTGGCTGAGCTGGGTTCACCGCCAGGACGTGATTCGCGCCATCGCTTTCCTGCTGGATGCCGACCTGGCCGGCGCTTTCAATCTTACCGCGCCGGAGCCTGTTACCAACCGGGGCTTCAGCGAGGCGCTGGCGACACACCGGCAAACTTTTATCGGCGTGCCGGTGCCCGCATTCGTGATGCGCGCGGCAATGGGTGAACTGGCGGATGAGTTGTTGCTAACCGGCCAGCGCGTGGTGCCTGAGCGGCTGACAGCGGCGGGCTTCGAGTTTGGGTTCCGCGCGCTGGATCAGGCCCTCAGCGCCCTGTTGGCGAGGTGATCCAGTACCTCTCCGGCGTCTTCCTCGATTTTCAGGGTAGCCATATCATCAGCGCGGGTCCTGCCGCGATTGATAATGGTAATGGGCTTGCCCAGCTGCTGAGCCAGCCGGCAGAACCGGTAGCCGGAATACACTTGCAGGGATGAACCGGCCACCAGCAGGCCGTCGCTGGCTTCCAGCGCCTGCCGGGTTGCATCGACCCGGTCCCGGGGTACGGTGCCGCCAAAGAATACGACATCGGGCATCAGCGTGCCGCCGCAGGTCTCACAGTCGGGCACGGTGATGGTCTCCACCACCTCATTGTCCACTTCCGCGTCACCATCTGGCCGCAGCGCCGTCACTGTCAGTCCCCAGGCCGGGTTCAGGGTCTTCAGGCGTTCCTGGAGGGCGCTGCGGTGGATGCGCTGTTCGCAGTTCAGGCAGCGCACCTGGTCTATGCGTCCGTGCAGGTCGATGACCGACTGGTGGCCGGCGCGCTGGTGCAGTCCGTCGACATTCTGGGTAGCCAACAGGCCCACGTGACCGGCCTGTTCAAGACGCGCCAGAGCGTGGTGGGCTCGATTGGGTTTGGACTCCTCAACAAAAGGCCAGCCCGCCATGCTGCGGGCCCAGTAGCGTCGGCGGGCTTCTTCTTTCTCGACGAAGTCCCGGTGCTGGATGGGTTCGCTGCGCTGCCAGTCGCCGGCATCGTTGCGGTAGGTGGGGATGCCGGACGCCGCCGATATGCCGGCGCCGGTAAGCGCTACCATGTTGGGGTGGTTGTCCAGAAGTGTTTCGAGGTCAATCATTGTTCCGCGCAATCTCCACAGCCGTAGAGGCGCTGGTACCGCTTGCGCGCCCAGTAACGATAGACCCAGTCCGCGAATCGGCCTATCAGCGGCCAGCGCAGCACAGCAAAAAGCCAACCCCAGCGGGTATGGGACCAGGCGCTGACGGTCGCATCCACGCCTACCTGCCAGTCCCCGGCGGCGGTCCGCAGGTGCAGGTTGGACAGCTTCTCCAACCGGGTGGGCTGGCCAGGCTGGTCTGGCACCTCGTGCAGGTCCACCAGCGCCAGGCCGGGGTCGGCAATGCGCGCCAGCAGCCGCACTTCCCGCATACACAGCGGGCAGTTGCCGTCGTAGTACAAAGTATCGATGTTAGCGGGTGTGTTCATCTGCGCTCCGAAACTATACTAGGTTCTCTACCGGATTTTTATGGAAAGATGCCATGATTACGCTGCACGGGTTTGCCTACAGCAATTACTACAACATTGTTAAACACGTGCTGATGCACAAGGGCCTGGCCTTCCAGGAAGACCTGCAGTATGGCGGTAATGACGCCTATCTGGCCGTCAGCCCGATGGGCAAGATTCCCTCCATGACCACTGAGAACGGCGGCCATCTCAGTGAATCCAGCGTCTGCTGTGACTACCTGGAAGACGCCTATCCCGACGCCAACCCCCTTTACCCGGTTGACCCGCTGCAGCGGGGCAGGGTGCGTCAACTAATGAAAGTGGCCGAGCTGTATCTCGAGCTGCCCTGCCGCCGCACCATTCCCTTTGCCTTTACCGGATCGGAGGCCCCGGACAGCCTCAAGCAGGAAATTCGCGAGGTGGTAGAGCGCGGCATCAAGGCCATGAATGCCCTGTGCCGCTTTGAGCCCTACCTGCTCGGCAGTGAGCTCACCATGGCGGATATCTATGTGCGTTATGTCCTCAAGGTGGTCTCCCTGGGCAGCGAGAAAATCGGCTGGGACATCGTCGCCCAGATCGACGGCCTCGCCGAATGGCAGGCGATGATGGCGGACAGCGATATCGCCCGTCGTATCGATGCCGACGAGGAGGCCAATGGCCCCGAGTTCTTTGCCCATCTCAAGGAGCGGTTTGGGATTTAGCGGCCCTATCTCCCCTCTGATAGATTCGGCGCTCGACGGGACCGGGCGGCTAATCTCGCTCCTTGAGCGGTCGGTCTGGCTTGGCGTAGTTGAAGCGGGCCAGCCGGCGCGGGGCATAATAGGCGTCAAGCCCGGCCGCGGAGACGCTGTCCAGTGTCTGCAGGTCGATCCAGCCGTCCTCGCCGATGGCGTCACTGTCGAGTGTCACCTCGACTATCTCACCAATAACCAGATGGGTTCCGTTGAGCTCGATATCCAGGGTCTGGCGGTGCTGTAGACCGATGCTGAGGTGACTTTCCGCCACATAGGGGGCGGCTAGCCGCTGGCCGTAGCGGGGCGTCAGCCCGGTGGCCCCGAACTCGGAGACGTCGGCATCGTAGCGCGCACTGGTCTGGTGGGCGGCGGCTGCAATGCCGCTGTGTACGTGGTTGATGGTGTACTCGCCGCTGCTGCGAATGTTCTCCAGCGTATCCCGGGTAACGGTATCGGGCCTGCTGATCAGCCCCAGTAGCGGCGGGTTGGCGCCGACATGGACGACCGACGTGAAAATGGCGAGGTTGTCGTGGCCGTCGAGGCTGCGGGTGCCTACCAGGTTGGCGGGCTTGAAACCGGACAGGGCGTTCACGAAGAACACCCGGTACCGATCCTCCATGGCGGCGATGTCTTCACCGCCGAGAACAATGTTCGGCACAAGCGCCTGCCGGTTTTGTTGCGATCAGGCCCTACTGGGCGGCGAGAGCGTTCTCGATGGCCTGGCGCAGCTCCGGGTCTTCCGGCGTGGTGCGGCTGTCCCACTTGGCGACCACGTTGCCGTCACGATCAATCAGGTACTTGGTGAAATTCCAGCGCGGTGCGCCCTTGGCGGCTGCCAGTTCGGCAAACAGGGGGTGTGCTTCACTGCCCTTGACCGGAATTTCCGAGTACATGTCAAAAGTAACGCCGTAGTTGATATAGCAAATTTCGGCCGTCTTTTCGGCGCTGTCAGCTTCCTGGTTGAATGAGTCTGACGGAAAGCCGGCAACGGCCAGGCCCTTGTCACCGTATTCTTCGTAGAGTGCTTCAAGGCCCTTGAACTGGGGCGTGAAGCCACAGTGGCTGGCGGTGTTGATGACCAGTACCGGCTTGCCTTCGTAGGCCTGGCACAGGTTGACGGAGTCCTTCGACCGCAGCTTCTGCATGTCGTGGTTGAGAATGTCAGGGCAGCTGGCCAGCGATTCGACAGAAAAGCCGAGAGCCAGCGTTGCAATGAGAGCGCGCAGGGTGGTCATCATGATCTCCAATACAGGGTTGTTACCTGGTTGTTGCTTGCGAATGATGGGTGTACTCATGAGCAGCAGAAAACCGGATGGTCTTCTGCCTCGGTCATGCAGTGTTGATTGTCACTCTCTGTTACGCAGGCCGCGGCTGCACAGTTCAATATCGTTCTGTGCGGTGTTGATGCCCAGCCAGCCCCACAGGTAACAGCGGGCCAATACGCCATTAAGGATCAGGAAGGTGGCGATCACGAGGACAATGAGTTCCAGCAGGCCGATTTCCGGCTGGGTCAGTGCGATGGACGCCAGTACGCAGCCCAATAGCGGCCGCACGACTCTTTCGAACAGGCTAAGATTGGGTTTCATGGTAAACAATACGGGAAATTCGAGTAGTTGGATGTTTCGCAGATGGTTTTTTTTTCACCTACACTTAAGTGAAGTTCGACGGTTTCCAAATCTTGCTGAAGCATAAAAACAGTTTTCGTTTCTCAAGCTGTAGCCGCTGTCTGGAAGCCGGTTGCTGGATTGCTGGGCTGATTTTTAGTGGCGCCTTTCTGGCTCATTCCGCGGCTGGTGAATTACAGCGCAGCGCGGGCCTCGCCAACGCCCAGGCGGCCTGGGCCGAACCCACCAGTTCGGCGGCCGAAGCGGGTGTCAGTTCGCAAGCGGATCCGCTAGTACAGGCCCCGATCCATGCGGGTCGCGCTGGGTTCAATGGCTCTGCGGCGGTCCCAGAGCTCGCTTCTACGCTGACGACCGGCTCGCCGGATCAAAGTCTCTGGTCGGATTCACGCATAGCGGCCTGGAAGGCGAGCACACCTCAGCCCGTGTTGGCGATACTGGAGATGCCTTCCGTGGGGCTTCAGGTGCCCGTGTTTGAGGGCGACATGGTGCGGGGGCCGGCCTGGATTGCCGGCACGGCACTGCCCGGTGAGACGGGCAATTCAGGTATAGCCGGCCACCGTGACGGTTACTTTCGGGCCCTGAAAGACACTGAGGTCGGCGCCAGCGTGCTGCTGCGCACCGCCGCTGGCCAGCAACACTACGTGGTGGACGATATTCGAATCGTCGACCCCCTGGATGTCGAAGTGCTCGATCCCACCAATGATCACACGATCACCCTGGTCACCTGCTACCCCTTTTACTTTGTCGGTTCTGCACCACAGCGTTACATCGTCCGGGCACGTCTCGACAATTACACCGTAACCGCCTACACGGGCGAACTTTGACAAGGAGCTTTAAGATGAGCTTGAACAGACTAGTGTTGCTCGCAGCCATGCTGGGGCTTGTTACCGGACCCGGGGCCTATGCCCAGGATGACCTGACCTGCGATGATATTCAGTGGTCACGAGTCGTCACCGACCAGTACCCGAGTATCGATGACGCCTGCAACGCGGTGATGATGAAGAACAACGCCATGTTTGCGCGTATTTCTGTGGAAGTGCAGCGCGTACGCAGTAACACCATTACCTTCAAGGTGCTGAACCGTGACGGCAGCTCGGGCGGCATTTACTCACAGAACGTGGGCACCTCCTGGCGCGCCAACATCGGTGGGCGAAGCTACCGGGCCCGCGACCTGACCCGCGGTACCCGCCTCAATGTCTACCTGCCGCCCGATCGTTGGGCCGTGGTGCACGAGGACGAGGACGGTCCGGACATCGAAGACGCCATCCCACTGGTCGCCGCCCCCATGCTGCCGGCAACGGCCAGCCAGTGGCCGCTGGTTGGTGCTGTTGGTGCCGGGTTGCTGCTGTGCGGTGCCGGCTTCACGCTGCTGCGGCTGCAGTCATCGCGCCAGCCGGTGGAGCGTCGCAGGCAGCGTCGCTAATCACCCGCAGGCTCGCCCTGCTGTAGATTGCCGGGCGCTGCGGTGCTCGGCTCTTCCGGTCTCCACGCGGAGGGTGGCCTCAGTCGTCGACCCAGACCTTGCGAATCGGTTCGCCGAAGTCATCGTAGATGGTTTTGCGTCGAGGGCGTTTCAGACGGGAGCGTTTGGGGACACTTTGGCGACCGCGCTTGAGCTGTGAGCGACGGGATTCAATAGCCGCCACCACATCCGGCACGAAGGTGCGAGTGCTGCGTGGCTCGGAAAACAGCCGGCTGGCCTGGAAGGTCTGCGGCTTGTCAGGATCGTTGCCGGTGGCGCCCGCCGGGACTTCCTCGACCTTGCCACCCTGGTTGAGGTAGCGGCGAGTTTCCTGTTCCAGCGCGGAGCGGAGGTCGGCTTTCGTGGGCAGCTTTTTCACCATAAGCGACAAACTATAGCACCGCCGCTCAGCGCTTGGGAGTTTTGTCTCCTTTGGGCTTTGCCCGCGCCGCCGGCTTTGCGGAGGCTCCAGTCGTCTTTCCACTGCTGCGCTTTGGCGCGGGTTTTTTCTTCGCCGGCGTTTTCTTTTTGGCTTTGGCTGCTGTTTTTTTCGGCGCCGGCCTGGGCCTGGTCACCGCCTCCACGGCGACTTTGGGGCGCTTGCGTTTGCGCGGCGCCGGCTCGACCTGGTTGGCGGCCTTCTCCTTCTGCATGACGTCCAGCACCAGCGTGGTCGCGGAATCGACGTACTGCACCAGCCGGTCGTATTCGTCGTCGGTCAGCGAGCGCAGCTCGTCGTGTTTACGGTACAGGTTGATCCAGCGCCGTTCGCGCTCGAACTGCACCGGCAGCACCATCACGCCCCATTGCTCCAGGGTGTCACCCAGTGCCGGGTTGTAGGTGCGCATGAATTTGACCAGGAAGGGGATAGGGTCGTGGCGGGCAATCAGCGAGGCCGAGCGAAAGGCCAGCTCCAGCGGCATGATGCGCTCGCCGCTCTCGATGTCCTCCAGCAGGTTGTCGTCCTTGACGCCCATGGCCACGGTCAGCTCGCGCAGGCTCATGCCAGCGGTCTCGCGGGCGTCGCGCAGGAAACGGCCAGCGTCGGCCATGGCATCCAGGCGCTCGGGTTCCAGGGTTTTCAGCACCGTGGATTGAAGCCAGTTCTCCCCGAACATCAGGGTCATGGCGGCGGTGGAGCGCGCCACGTCCAGGGTCTGGCCAGCGACCTGGCCAGTCAGTCGGGTGAGTTGCTCCAGCAGGGAGCGCTCTTCGCTCATGGTGTCGCCTCGCGGCAGTGCGTCACCTGCAGTCTAGGTCTTTGCCGGGGCCACGTGAACACCTGTCGCCCGTAAACCTTGTTCAGACGCCTCCGAGGTAGTGGCTGCTGAACGCGGGAATCGCCTCCAGCTGGCTGCTCAATTCGTAGACGCGCTCATAGCGGGTTTCGCGAATCAGCCAGCGGCCGTCCACTTTTTCGTAGCGATCCCAGTACAGGGCGGTTCCGGTGGTAAAGAAGCTGTGGTCCAGCACCCACATATTGTCCGCCAGGTACCAGATGCCTGTGGCTTCCGTGTCGCTCAGTACCTGGATCTCCGGGTGGTGGCCATTGTGATGACCCACGGCGCGGCTGTTGAAGGCCTGGCCCACATTGCTGACATACTCGTCCTTGCCGGTGAGTTTCCACTCGTAGTTGCCGCCCTTGAAGTGCACCAGCACATCGTCGTGGAACAGGGTGGCGAGTTCTTCCAGGTTGGCGGTATCAATACAGCGGAAATAGGCATACTTGAGCTGGCGGATCGCCTCCATATCCATCAGCCGCTGCACGTCTTTGCGCAGCGCCTCGATATCCCCGCCACTGGCCTCCAGCGGCAGCCCCTCACTGATACCCATATGCGCTTTGTTGAGCGTTGCCCGTTGATCGGTCATTTCGAATCCCCCGTTTGACGTTGTTCTAATGGTAGCCGCGCTCGCCAGCAGGGGAAGTACGACTATTCATGCTTGGCTGGGTTTCTGGGGTTTCTGGGGTTTCTGGGGTTTCGGATGCCGCAGGCCGCCAGTGCAGTACCCGGGACCCCGCCTCGATGCGATATCAGTGCGTCGTTTCTATCTTGATCGATTGGCTATGGCTGCTATCGAGCGAATAATAGGGGACAGACCCCGTGCGGGGTCAGTCCCCCATTCTGGCGCATCGCTGGTGCCACACCTGATTTCGGGGTCGACCCAGTTCGCGCCCGCACTACGGAGCACAAAGCTTCAGACGGAAACGATCAGCCGCAGGCCCTGAAGCTGTAGGCTTGCATGGGTGATGTGCGCCGCGCATTCCTCGATGCGGTGGCTGATGTGGTCGATCTCCGACTGGCGAATCGCCGGGTTGATAGCGCGCAGGGCTTCCAGGCGCGACTGTTCTGCGCCCAGCTCCTTGCGCATGCGGGCCTCAGCCTCCGCCAGGACTTCCACCCGGCGAGCGTCCGCGAGGCTGCCGGCGCGCTGCATCTTCTCCTCGGCCTGGCTGTGTACCTGCTTGATAATCTGCAGGGCCACCGGCTTTTTGACCTTTTCACACAGCTCGTTGAGGCGCTCGTGGGGCATGATTTCCGCCAGGTCCTTGCCGCGGCTGTCCACCAGCAGGCGGATCGGCGACAGGGGCAGGAAGCGCTCGACCTGCAGGTACTTCGGTGCAACACAGTTGATGCAGTAGATGCACTCCAGCAGCAAAGTGCCCGCGGGTATGCCTTTCAGTGACAGGGTGGCGATCGCCGCGTTGCCCAGTTCCGTGGAGGCCACCATGTCCATGGCTTCCACCATGATCGGATGTTCCCAGGTCAGGAAGGCCATATCTTCCCGCGCCAGAGCCTGCTCGCGACTGAACGTCAGCGTGGTGCCGTCTTCCTGCAGACCGGGAAAGTGGCCGGTGAGCATGTGGTCGGTGGGTCGCAGAATGACCGCGTTTTCGGAATGGTACTCATGGTCAACGCCGTAGCTTTCGCACAGCATTTCCAGGTAGTCGGCAAGGTCATCGCTGGCCTCGGCCGCCTCGATGTCAGCGATCATGGCCGCGGCCACCTCAGGCTTGCAGGAATTGCGCTCCAGCAGTCGGTCGCGGCCTTCGCGCAGCTCGGCGCGGGTTTGGGCGGTGAACGCGGCGCTGTCGGCGATCAGTGCTTCGAGGCCGTCGTCCGGGGCCAGCAGCTGGGCGCGCAGTCGGTCTTCAAACTGCTGGAAAATGGCGAAGCCCGCCGAGCAGCTCTCCTCGAACTGATTGAGGCCCTCGTGGTACCAGCGCAGCAGGGTTTCCTGGGCCGTGCCCTGCAGGTAGGGCACGTGAATGTCGACCTGCTCGGTCTGGCCAATACGGTCGAGGCGACCGATGCGCTGCTCCAGCAGATCCGGGTTCAGCGGCAGGTCGAACAGCACCAGGTGATGGGCAAACTGGAAGTTGCGGCCTTCCGAGCCGATCTCCGAGCAGACCAGGGTCTGGGCGCCGCCCTCGGTGTCGGCAAAGTAGGCGGCCGCGCGGTCCCGCTCGAGAATGGTCAGGCCCTCGTAGAAGGCGGCACTGCGAATTCCGGCGCGCAGGTGCAGGTAGTGTTCCAGGGCGATGGCGGTGGCGGCGTGGGCACAGATCACCAGCACCTTTTCCGGGCGCAGCTCCTTGAGCTTTTGTTCCAGCCAGCCCACCCGCGGGTCGTCGCTGACCCATGACTCGTCTTCACTCAGGGTGTCCGGGTACAACGCCGCCAAAACCGGGTCATCGCCGCCGCCGTCGGTGGCAGGGGCGGGCAGGGGATAGGCATGCAGTTTGCGTTCGGGGAAACCGGTGATGCTCGCCCGCGAGTTGCGGAACAACACCCGGCCGGTGCCGTGCCGGTCCAGCAGTTCGGCAATGGCCTGCTCGTTGTCGCCGGCGGCTTCCAGTTTTTCCAGTTCTTCGTTGAGGGCACGGTAGCCCTGCTCTTCGGCAATGAACTGCTCGAGGTCGTGGAAGCGGTCCGGGTCCAGCAGGCGCAGGCGGGCAAAGTGACTGGCCTGGCCCACCTGTTCGGGGGTGGCGGTCAGCAGTAACAGGCCCGCGGTCTGCGCTGACAGCGCCTCGATAAAGCGGTAGTCGTCGCCGGCTTCTTCCGGTGTCCAGTGCAGGTGGTGGGCTTCGTCCAGGACCGCCAGGTCCCAGCCCGCGTCGATGGCCTGTTGGGCCAGGGCCGGGTCGTCTTCAAACAGCGACAGGCTGGTCAGTACCAGCTGTTCGGCCTCGAAGGGGTTGCCCGCGTCCATCTCATCGGCGAACGGGTTGTCTTCGTCCAGCTCTTTCATGGCCTGGATGCGTTCGGCATCGAACAGGGCGAAATGCAGGTTGAAGCGGCGCAGCATTTCCACCAGCCACTGGTGCAGCAAAGTTTCCGGCACAATGATGAGTACCCGGGATGCGCGGCCCGTGAGCAGCTGCTGCTGGATAATCATGCCGGCTTCAATGGTCTTGCCCAGCCCGACCTCGTCTGCCAGCAGCACCCGTGGTGCGTGGCGGCGGCCGACTTCGGCGGCAATATACACCTGGTGGGGCAGCAGGCTGGTGCGAGAACCGATCAGGCCGCGGGCCGGCGACTGCTGCAGGCGATCCAGCTGCTCAAGCGTGGCCACCCGCAGGGCGAAGTCGCTGTTGCGATCAAAATGGCCGTTGAGCAGGCGCTGCTGCGGCGTGGTGAGCTGGACAAAGCAGTCCAGCTCCAGCTCGCTGATGGTGACTTCGGCGTCGTGGTGATCAAGGCCGGTGTAGAACAGGATGCCCTGGACTTCTTCCACATCGCTCACCACCAGTTCGACATCATCGAGGGTGGTGACGTGATCACCGGCCTTGAAGCGCAGCCGCGTCAGCGGTGCGTTTTCACTGGCGTAGGTGCGCTCTTCCCCTACGGCGGGGAAACTGACGGTGACCCGACGGCCATCCAGTTCGGCAATAATGCCAAGTCCCAACTGGGCGTCAGCGTGGCTGACCCAGCGTTGTCCAACTATGTAATCCACAGATTGTTACTGCACCCGTTAAATGGTCGCGGAGTCTAGCACGGTGTCAGTGCGCGATTAAGCCGTAGCGGCGTTTTCCTCGAAGAACAGTTGCAGGCTGTTCTGCCAGGCCTGTGCCAGCAGGTGTTCCACTTCGTAGCCCTTCACCTGAGCGACGCGTTCAGCGACAAACGGCAGGTAGAAAGGCGCGTTGGGCTTGCCGCGATAGGGCACCGGGGTCAGATAGGGGGCGTCGGTTTCCAGCAGCAGCTGGTCCAGCGGCGTGGCCGCAACCACCTCGCGGACATTATCGGCGCTGTTAAAGGTGGCAATGCCGTTGAATCCAAGGCAGAACCCCTCGTCCAGGCAATACTCCGCCAGTGGCAGGCCGGAGGTAAAGCTGTGGATCACTCCCTTGCGAGACAGCTTGTCGGAAAAGTTCGCCAGAATGGCGCGGGTGTCTTCGTCCGCCTCGCGGGTGTGCACGACGATGGGCATGTCGGTATCCGCAGCAATCTGCAGCTGGGCCTCGAATACCTGGCATTGCACACTGCGGTCGGCGTGGTCGTAGTAGTAATCCAGGCCGATCTCGCCCACGGCCACAATGTGAGGGCTGCTCATGCGCTCACGGATGATGTCACCGACCGCCGATGTGTATTTCTCGGCCTCGTGGGGGTGGATACCCTGGGTGCCCCACACTGCGTCTTTCTCCCGGGCCAGGCTGTCCACAGTATTCAGGTTGTCCGGCGAGACGGCGATGGTGACGATGCGCTCGATACCCACTTCCCGTGAGCGGGCCAGCGTGTCGTCGAGTTCTGCCGCCTCCAGGTAATCCAGGTGGCAGTGGGTCTCCATGATCGGATGCTGGAAGCGGGGGATGTCGCGGCGGTTGTTTTTGCTCATTGTCGGTGCATACGGCCGGTTGTCAGGATTGGGTCTGGTGCGGCACGGTCTTTCGCCGGGCCGCAACGGCGGCGTATTATGCCATGGCATGGAAACTGTGACTGACAAGCTGCCTGCCCAGGGTCGAAGCTGCCGCAACTGCGGCGCACCGCTGGCCGGGGATTTTTGCGGAGCCTGCGGCCAACGCGACCGTGACCTGCGCCTGACGGATATTGCGGGTGAGGCACTGGAAGATATCACCGACCTCGATTCGCGCCTGTGGAAGACGCTCAAGACCCTGGTACGGCACCCCGGTCGCATCACCGCCGACTATATCGGTGGCCGCCGGGCTCGCTACCTGCCGCCGGTGCGACTGTACCTGGTGGTGAGCTTTCTGGTGTTCCTGAGCCTGTCCGTCAGTGAGCCCCCGACCGTAAGGACTGTCGGTGTGGACCCGCAAGCCGTGAGTGAACTCGAAAAGGGGCTATACATTCCGCGCACCAATGAGGCGGGCGAGCAGGAACTGCTCTCTGTCAGGGATTACGTCGAGGCCGAGGGCCTGACGGACGAGATTGAGTCCCTGCCGAAGTGGTGGCGGGATGTAGCGGAGCGCACTATCAGCAATGCGGAAAAGCTGCAGGGTGACCCGGAAGCGTTTGAGGAAGGCCTGACGCGGCGCCTGCCGCAGATGATGTTTTTCCTGCTTCCGCTGTTCGCGCTGATGTTGTGGCTATGCTATCTCCGCTCGCCACATCATTATCTGCAGCATCTGGTGTTCTCGGTGCACTACCATACGGTGGCCTTCCTGGCGTTTTTGCTGCTGTGGCCGGTCAACCTGGTACTGCCGGGCGACTACGGCGGCATCGTGACCCTGGCGCTGATGATCTACCTGCCCGTTGCTCTCAAGGGCGCCTACGGCGGCTCGAAGCGGGCGGCGGCATTCAAGGGAATCGTGCTGGGCCTGTCCTACTACTTCGTGGTGATTTTTACCGGGACCCTGGTGGCGCTGATGACGCTAGCTTTTCTCTGAGTTCGTCACGTACCTCCAGCACCTGCTGCCAGAGCCAGTTGTGCAGCGCCGAGTTCTCGGTGCGGCGGTGGCGTACCAGCATGTACTCAATGGAGTAGTCCACGTCGGCAGGCAATTGCAGGGCCTGGATCTTGTAGGCCAGGGTCGGATTGCCCATCAGGAAGGGCGGCGCCGGCATCAGGTGGTCGGTATTGCGCAGCACCTCGATGGCGGTCATCAGGTGTGAGGTTTCAAAGCCCCCGGACAGTTCTTCCACGGTTTCCAGCCGCCGGGTGATGCTGTCGCTGGTCTGGATGAATTCCAGTTCCTCCATGTCGGCCATATACAGGCGCATGATCGGGTAGCGCAGGATATTTTCCCAGCTCGGCGGCAGCCCGGTCAGCGGGTGCGCCTCGCGGGCCAGGATTACCGGCTTGGCGCCGCCCATTTCAGCGCAGATGAACTGGTCGCCGTAATAGGCGTGTTTGATATGCACGACCAGGTCCAGCTCGCCGAGGGCGAGCTGGTCCAGTTGGTGCTCGACCCGGGTGATGGTCCGCACCGTGAGTCGTGGCGCCAGGAAAGCCAGCCGGTTGATCAGTGGCGGCAGCAGCCAGACGCCGATGTACTCGGAAATTGCGATGGTGATCTCGCCACGATAGGCGCCGGGGTCAAAATCATGGCCCACCAACAGCTGCTGGATGCCCTGCAACACGGTTTCCAGCTCGGCGGCCAGGTCCAGGGCGCGCGGTGTCGGCCGCATGCCGTGGGAGGAACGGGTAAACAGGGGGTCTTCAAAAACCTCCCGTAGCCGCGACAGGGTCTTGCTCATGGCGGGCTGGGTAATGAACAGGCGCTCCGCAGCACGGGACACATTGCGCTCTTCCAACAGAACCTGCAGAGCAATTAGCAGGTTGAGGTCGATGCGCGCCAGGTCGCGGGTTTCCACCAGGTAAAGGCTCCATTGCAGATATAAATAAAAGGAATGGCTTTCATTCCACTAATACATTGGAACTATATCAGCCGCGCCCCCAGAATCACATCGTCTGGTCATCGAAAGGAATACCCAAATGTTTATTACTGCAACGTTTGGACTGTATTTCGCTCTACTCGGTTGGATCGCCTGGGACGACTACCAAAGCGCAAGCTGAGTCCCACATCTCCGAGAGACGACATCCAGGTCCAAAAAGTACCGTTTCAAACCCGCCGCAAGGCGGGTTTTTTTTTGCCCGTCCCCTCCTATACTGGTGGCAACAACCCAGGGACTGGTTATGCGCTTCTTCTTCCTCATCTGCCTGCTGGCAGTCGCGACCCCGCTGGCGGCGGGCCCCCTTGAAACCGATACCGACGCCCGTGTGGTGGCCTTTGCTGATGTGCACGGCGCCATTGACGAGTTCACCACGCTGCTGCGCGATGTGGGCGTGATTGATGCCCGCGGCGACTGGAGCGGTGGCGACACTCACCTGGTGAGCCTCGGCGACCTGGTCGACCGCGGCGCCGGCTCTCGCGAAGTGGTGGAGCTGCTCATGAAGCTGGAGGGGCAGGCCGCTGCCGCCGGGGGTGCAGTGCATGTGGTGCTGGGCAACCACGAGGTCATGGTGATGACCGGTGACCTGCGCTACGTGAGTCGTCCGGAGTTCGCGGCCTTTGCCGGTGATGAAACCCCCGCCGAACGGGAGGCCCTGTTCCAGGGCTGGCTGGCGGAACAGCCGGCGATGGAGGCGTCCGCCGCCCGGGCGGCCTTTGAGGACAACTACCCGCCAGGCTTTGTGGGCCTGCAGAAAGCCTATGCCCCGGACGGCGCCCTGGGCGGCTGGCTGAAAACCCTGCCGCTGGCGATTCGTGTCAATGACCGCCTGTACATGCACGGCGGCGCCAGCTCAGCGATTGCGGAAACCCCGCTGGCGGAGATCAATGAGGACAACCGCGATGACCTGCTGGCATACATGACGCTCACTGAGAAGCTGCGTGCCTCGGGCCAGCTGGCTCGCCACGTGGATTTTTGGAACCGCCGCGCTCATCTCAACGCCAAAGCCGAGGCTGTGCTGGCCGAAGACCCCGAGGCGCGGCCGGACTGGTTTGAAGATTTTCTCGCGTTTATGGAACTGGAGGACGCCTTTCTGTTCACCCCGGACAGCCCGGTCTGGTACCGGGGCAGCGCCTACTGCCATCCCTATGCGGAATCCTTCAATACCGAGCGTATTCTCAAGCGCACCGGAACCCGTCAGCTGGTGATTGGCCATACCCCCAACCCGCGGGGCGCCATTTCGCGCCTGGAGGGACAGGTGCTGCGGCTCGACACCGGCATGCTCAAATCGGTTTACCGGGGCGTGCCGACGGCGCTGGTCGTCGAGGGTGGGGAGTCCTGGCTGCATTACGCGGGCGGTGAGACCCGCGCCGAGCCGCTGGTGTTCGACCGCAGCATCAGCCAGGAGCTGTGGAAACAGAGTGACGAGGAGCTCGAGGCCCTGCTGCGCGAGGGGGAGATCGTCGAGATCGTGGATGTTGGCACCGGGGTAACCAATCCCAAACGCCTTACCCTGCGGCGGGGTGCAGTGGAAGACTACGCGGTGTTCAAGCACGAGGACACGGATCCCGGCCTGGAAACCCGCAAGCGTTTCCAGCGCAAGTACAACGACTCTGACCGCTACCAGTATGACCCGGCTGCCTACCGGCTGGACCGCATGATCGACCTGCAGATGGTGCCGGTTTCAGTGATTCGCGAGGTAGACGGCCAGGAGGGCAGCGTCGGGGCCTGGATTCCCGATGCCATCAACGAGCGTGACCGGGTCGAGATGGATGTGCCTTTCCAGGGCCACTGTGCCAGGGATGAACAGTACCGCCTGCGCTTCATCTTTGATGTGCTGGTCTACAACGAGGACCGGAACCTCACCAACATCATGTGGACCAAGAAAGACTTCATGCTGCGTTTCATAGACCATTCACTGGCTTTCCGCAGCACCGAACGCCGTCCCAAACAGTACCGCAAGGTCGACCTGAGGGTGTCCGACTTGACCGCGCGCAAGCTGGAAGCGCTGGATGAGGAGACGCTCAAGGCTGAGTTGTCAGGCTGGTTACACCCGAAGCAGATCGAGGCCATTATCGGTCGGCGGGACCTGATCCTTAAGGAAGCCTTGCGTACCGACCCCTAGCCGGGCGCCCCTAGCCGGGCGCCCCTGGCCGGGCGCCCCTGGCCGGGTGCCCACAGGTTAACTGCCGACGACGCGCAGCTTGGGCCGGACGGGCGTCGGGGCGCGGTCACCGGCCGGTTGTGCGGTGCCGGTGGCGCGCAGGGATGGGGCCTTGCCGGAGGCGGCCTTTTTCGCTGGCGCTTTTTTGCGGGTGGCTTTCTTGCGGGTGGCTTTCTTCCCGGCAGTCTTTTTCCCGGTAGCCTTCTTCGCCGCGGCCTTTGTTGCGCCCGGCTTTTTGCCTGCAGGCTTTTTGACGGCAGCTTTCTTCGCAGGTGGCTTGCTGGCCGCTTTCCTGGCTGGAGCCTTTTTCGCCGCAGTCTTTTTCGTCCTGGCCTTGCCTCCACTGGCCTTTTTTGCAGGCGCTTTCGCCGCCGGCTTGCCGACGGCGCTGGCGGCCTTCAACAGTTCGTCCCAGGATTCCCGCAGGCATTCTATGTAGAACTCCGGGTCCGGCATGATTTCCCGGTCCCCCAGTACTGAAAAGTTCACCCGGTGAGACTGGGTGAAAACCGTATGGAACAGGCCGACTCCGGGGGTCAACAGACCCAGGCCATGGTACTGGACCATGCGCGCACCCGCGCAGTAGAGGTCGAAGTTGGGGCCGGGCACATTGGTGATCACGGTGGAGACATTCAGCGGTGACAGGCGCGACATGTGTCGTTGTGACCAGATCGTGGCTGCCGCACGGGTGATGGCAGGGTTGAGTACACCGGCGGCCTTGATGGTATCCAGCAGTGGGCTGGCCTCGCCGAACTCCTTGCCCTCGGTGGTACTGATATGAATAGCCTTGAGTCGCTCCAGCGGGTCGCTGATGTCCGTGTGCAGCGAAGCAAAAATGGAGCCCACCTGGTTGTTGTCGTCCGTCATAGTGCGCCGGGTGCGCAGGTTTACCGGCAGGGTCGCCGCCAGCGCGCCCTCCGGCGTCTCGTCCTTGGCCGCCAGATAGCGCGACAGGGCGCCGGCGACTACCGCCAGCGCCACATCGTTGAGCTTGACCCCGGTGGCATCCTTGACCCGTTTGAAGTCGGCCATTTCGAAGCTGGTGGCCTCAAAAATTCGGTAGGGTCCCACCGGCCCGTTAAAGCGGGTGCGCGGTGACTGCACGTCCGGCATGGGAATCTGCTTGCGGGCAATTTTCAGGGCAAACTCACCCAGGTCCTTGCCCAGGGTGAGGGCGCCGCGGGTCATGCCAATACTGTTTTTGACGTTGTTGACGGCGGCCCGGCCCAGCAACTCTGCATTGGACGGATCGCGGTCGACCAGTAGCGGCTGGTCCTCGCTGCTGTCCTTCTCCTGGGGATCTGGCTCCAGGTCGTGCAGCGCGGCCATGAAGGCGGCACCGCCGGCGCCGTCGACCATGGAGTGGTGCATCTTGGTGTACACCGCGAAGCTGCCGGCAGGCAGGTCCTCGATGTTGTCCAGGCCCTCGATAACGTAGCATTCCCACAGCGGTCGAGACATATCCAGCGGGCGGGCGTGCAGGCGTGCCACCTGAATGCAGAGCTGGCGCCAGTCGCCTGGCTGGGGCAGGGCGATGTGGCGAAGATGGAACTCGACGTCAAAATTGGCGTCTTTTACCCAGTAGGGCCGATCCAGCCCGGCCGGGACTTCCACCAGGCGGGTGCGGAACAGAGGCTGGCGATTGAGGCGCGCCTCAAAGTTTGCAATCACCTGTTTAAAGCGCACAAAGCCGCCCGGGGCCGTCGATGGGTCGTAGATACCCAGGCCGCCCACATGTTGAGGGGTATTGCCCTGTTCCAAATTGATGAAGGCGCTGTCGAGTATGCCGAGCTGTTTCATGGAGCTAACCTCTGGAGCCAAGGGCTCTTATAGTCAGTTTCGCAGTGGTTTGGCAAGCGGTGCGGCACCGGTGGCACCCACCGGTATAATGCGCACCATGAGAATGCTCCCCGGATTTCACCTGTGCCACTGCTGCCTGCTGGCCTTGCTGCTGGTGTCTGCGGACGTCGCCGGCCGAGACCCCGATTCATTGCCGGCGCCTTTTGGCGTGCGTTTTCACGCACCCTACGTCCCTGTGGTCGAGCCACTGCCGCCACGCCAGAGCGCGCCGGAAACGGACGCCTGGGAACAGCGTATCCGCGCGGCGGAATACAGCAATGGTCCCTACGGGCAGGGCATAGCTGAGACACTGCAGGATGCGGCCAACTACTTCGTCAGCCGCGGAGATTTTCCTACGGCGCTGGCTCACTGGCGCCGCGCGGTGCACCTGATCCGCGTCAATGAAGGCCTCTACAGCCCGCTGCAATTGCCGGCACTGGCACGTCAGTTGGACATCTATCTGCGGCTGGGGGATTTTGAGGCGGCCGATGAAATCCGCTCCTACCAGTACTTTCTTGCCCGGCGCCAGTACCCGCCCGGCGACCCGGCGCTGGTAGCGGCAACACTGGACTGGCTGGAGTGGCGCCGGCTGCAGTGGCTGCGAGAGCCGGACGGGGAGGAGCCGAGACCATTGCTGTCGCTGTGGCGCGAGCTCGATCGGCTCACCAGCGAGGAAGCCATACTGTCGCTGGAGCTTGCCGACCTCGCCCGACTCACCTATGCCCAGATTGAACTGCTTTACGTGGTTGGCACGACGGATTTTGGTATCGACCGGGAAACGGAGATGATGCTGGGTGGCGCTGCAGCCCGCAACGATGCGGCATTGGATATTGATCGCGCCCAGGCTCAGGCCCTGCAGGACGCCGCGTTTGCTCGCGGCCGGTCGCGCCTGGAACTGCTGCTGGAACTGTTGGACGCAGCCGGTGAAACCCTTGAACAGGCCCGTGCCAACCGAACTCTCGGTGACTGGTACCAGTGGTATGGCAGCAGCCGGCGTGCGGCCCCCCACTACCGGGAAAGCTGGCAGCAGCTAGAGCAGCTGGGCCGCTTGGACCTGCAGCGTGAATGGTACGGCGCCCCGGTTGAGCTGCCCGCCGGCAACATCATGTTTGTGCCGCCGTCCCCGCTGGATGAAGGCAGCAGTGTCGCCGTGCTGGCACGTTTCAACGTTGATGAGCGCGGCCGCCCGCGCCAGGTAGAAACTGAGCCCCTGGACCCGGAGCGCGATGCCCAGTCGATCCGCCTGACACGCCTGTTGCGCGATGGCCGTTTCCGACCGCGGTTGGAAGCAGGGGAGATGGTGGAAACAGTGGGTCTGGTACGCGAGTACCGCGTGCCCTGAGGGCTGCCAATCGCCCGGTGCTACATTCGAGCCGGCGCCGGCTCCTGCCAGTTCCACAGCCACAGAGAGGCGCACAGCACCAGCAGGCCGCCGCTGGCCAGGGCCCAGCCGGTGCCCGCCAGGGCGATTACGCTACCGACCAGCGCAGTGATCACGTTGGCGATGCAGAAATTGGTGGTCAGCAGACCCTGCACGCGCCCGAGTCCGTGGGACTCGAAGCGGTTGGCCATGTAGGCCGGAAATACGCCGTTGGCCAGCGCGATGGTGGCGCCGCAGGCCACAAACACCGCATAGAGAGCGGTGTAATTCGACAGCGGGAGCAGCAGCAGGATGAAAGCCAGTGCCAGGCTCGCGCGCCTTACCGTACCCATGGAGCCGAAGCGATTTTCGGCCAGGGACACCAGGTAAATGCTGGACAGAATCATGGCCAGGGTAATGGCCACGGTGCCCCAGCCGATCTGGATACTGCCAAAGCTGAAGCGCTCAACCAGCCACAGCGGGTAAAACTCGTAGAATGCATTGAGTCCGAGGGTGAACAGGAAGTGGTAAATCAATAGCGGCCTCATGGCCTGAACCCGCAGCAGTCCCAGGGAGTTCTCGCGCCGCATGGCGGCCCACAGGCTGTTTTCCCGGGTCAGCTGGGTGGGCGGCGCAATCGCCAGCTGCACCACCACGATTGCCAGCAGGGTGACGCCAGCGGCGATGTAAAACACGTTGGCGACGCCCAGCACCATCAGGTAGCCACCGGCCAGCGGTCCGATCAGCCAGCCCGCGTAGTTCACGGCGTACATCAGGGACACGGCGCGAGTGCGGTTGATCTCCGGATGCAGTTCCAGGGCGATTGCGCGGGACACCGCAATATTGCCTTCGCAAATTCCCACCAGGAATCGAGCCATCGCAAACAGCGGGTAACTCTCGATGCCGGCGGCGTAACCCGTCAGGCCGTAGCCGGCGACGGCTCCCAGTAGGGTAATGATCAGCACCGGCTTGCGGCCGTACACGTCGGACAGGGCGCCAATGACAGAGCTGCCGATGATCAGTCCCAGCGGATAAAGCGCCAGCAGAATGCCCAGCAGGATCTTCGGTGGCAGCCCCAGGTAGCTGGTCAGGCCACTGGCGTAGGCGGGATCGAGGAACAGCGGTGACAGCACCGGGTAGGGCAGTGCAATGCCCGCGGTGCCCAGGAACGACACCAGCATCGCGGCGATCAATGTTGAGCGGGCGGTGGCCATTGCCTAAATATGTCTCAATTGCTGGGTTCGCGCCGATATGAGTTTCCGGGCGGAGCTCAGCCTGTGTGATCGGGAGCGTAGGGAGCGCTTTGGTGGTAGCCGCGCGGCGGAAAAAAGGCGAGCACTGTCCGAGTCCGAGTTTTTGCGCAGCAAAAACCGTCGAGTTGCGCAGCCGCCGCCGCGCGGCTACCGCCAGCGAACCGCGGACGCATCACACAGGCTGAGCTTCGCCCGGAAACGGCGTCGTGCTCTGCCGCTGACGGTATCAAGCATTCTCGAGTACCAACAGCGCACCGCTGGCCTCGACCGGCTTTTTGGTGCGCCACTCCAGCAGCTCGGCGCAGAACTTGTCTTCGCAGCGGTGGGCGACTTCGAAGAACGGTGAGCGCTCCGGGTCGGCAATGACGATCTTTTTGACGCCGGCCTTCACCGCGCGCTTCACCAGGTTGTAGACCGGGTCTACCAATTCGTCCCAGAAGCAGATGTCGGCGGCGATAAGCAGGTCGATGTTCTTGAGCTGTTTGGTGGTGATCTTCTGGAATTTTGCCTGCCGGGTGGTGACTTCCACACCATTGGCGGCGGCGTTGGCGTGCAGATACGGGAACACGTCCTCATCGGCGTCGACCGAGATCACATCGGCATTGAAACGCTTTGCGCAGAAAATGCCGCCCATGCCCCAGCCACAGCCGGCGTCCATAACCGTGCGGCAGTGCTCCGGCGGATTCTTCTTGAGGTAGTCGATCATCAGAAAGCTCGACTTCCACAGCTTGTTGCCGTGGATCGAGGGTTGCGCGTCGCTGCGCTTGATGCGGCGAATATCCTTGTGAGAGGAGGTGAGCATTGTCACGCCGTGGAAGCGGTGCTCGGTGCGGCGCTTTGCCATGCGAGTTCCTGGGTGGTCGTTAGGGAGCGGTGAGAATAATGGGGTTCGGTGGGGCCGTCCAGATGCGATAATGAATTGGTCACCACAGGGAGAAGACAATGCGACTCATCGCCATCATGCTGCTGGTGTTGTGCAGCCCGTCCATGGCTGCAAACTGCACGCTGGAGAGGGAGGACCTGCTCACCCGACCCGACCGGGACGCCGGGCCCACGGACGTCTATGTCCATACCTATGTCAATGACATCGTCACCATCAACGATGCGCAGCAGAGCTTCTCCAGTGACGTGTTTATTCGCATTGAATGGACCGACCCGCGTTTGGCCCATGCCGCCGAGACGCCCTGTACGGTCACTATTGGCGATGTCTGGTGGCCGGAGCTGCAGGTCATGAACCGGCGGGCAGTGCAGAATATTCGCGAGGTTCGACCGCTGGTGGCCTCCGACGGCACGGTGAGTATTGTGATGCGGGGCTTCGGCGAGTTCAGTTTTAACGCCGACCTGACCGACTTTCCCTTTGATACCCAACGGCTTGGGTTCGACATTCTCTCTGTCTACAGCGACCAGGAGATCAACTTTGTCTACGACCCTGAGCGCATCGCCCTGGCGCCCGAGCTTTCCGTGGCCAATTTCACGGTGACCATGCTGGGGGTGGAGCAACGAGCTGATGTTGTAGCCTCTACCCAGCGCAAGCACGCCCGCCTGTTGATCAATCTGCAGGCGGAGCGGCTGACTGGCTTCTATACCTGGCAGCAGCTGGTGCCGCTGTTCCTGGTGGTGCTGATGGCCTGGATCGTGTTCTGGATTCCCCGCGAGCACGTGCCGTCGCGTATCGGCCTGGCGGCCACGTCCATGTTGACCCTTATTGCCTATCGCTTTGCCATGTCATCGGTGCTGCCTCCCATTGCCTACCTGACCCGGCTCGACATGTTCATGATTGGCGCGTCGGTGCTGGTGTTTTCAGCGCTGGCGTTAGCGGTGGCGGTGACGTATGTGATGGACCGGGTGGATGACACCCTGTCAGAGCGAATGCATGTGGCGGCGCGCTATCTCATCCCGATAGCGCTGGCGGTTATTACCGGCTGGTCATTCTTCGCCTGAAGAGTGCGCGGCGCGATACCAGATGGGTGAGGACCAGGCGCGTTCCTGAATGACCGGGGAGTAGAACGGCTGTTCTGTCGGGTCCAGGCAGCAACGGTCATACACCTCACCGATGGCGCCGGCATCGTCCAGCACCGCGTTCATGGTCTCCGCCTGGGTGACGCAGTTGGCGGCAAACGGATTCACTCCGGCGGCTATGCATTGGCGCGTGCTCCAGCGGCAGCTTGGGTTTTCGAGCGCGCGCACGTAATAGAAGGCATCTTCCCCGGGGTTGAAATCCGGATCCAGCCAGACGGCACACAGGTTGGCATGGCCGCTACCGGTCACTGCGCAGCTCTGTTTATCCACCCCGGCGCTGCTATTTGCTGAGCCCGCCACGTCATAAACCGTCTCATGGGTATTGCCGCCGGCATCGACCCAGCCCTTGATGACCTGCAAGCGCTGCAGGTCCGTGCCGGGCAATCCCGGACTGCCGGCGTCCTTGGCGGCACTCACCAGAAAACGCGGCGCCTTGTCAGTGGCATTTATGACGCCACCCATGGGAACGCCGTGGGCATAGGCCTGTTCAATCATGTCCCCCGATTCGCACAGCCCGGCCGGCAGTTCAGCGCCGGCAAAGAATCGCAGGATGGGCCGGGTGCCGCTGGTGGCATAGGTCTCGCGGCGGCGCATGGCCTCGAAGATGGCGTCGCGACTGTTCTCCTCGGCCCACACCACGGCAAGCCCGCCGGGATTGTCAAAGAAATGGTCTTGCAGGTTGCGATAGCCGGCATCGCGCCGCCCCAGGTGTCCGGTGTAGTTGTCTTCCTCGACGCCGCCGGGGGTGGCAGAGTGGGTATCGGTGGAGCCGATAAAGCCCAGCATGAAGGGATTGATGCCACTGTCCCGGCCCAGGGCCAGGCCATCCTTGAGCACGTTGCGCACCATGTTGCGGCGGGCGAACTGGTCGACAGGCACGGGTGCGGCCTCTTCGGTGCGCACTTCACCGTAGACCGTACCCAGCATCGACAGGTTGTCGGCTACCACCTGCTCAAAATCGCACAGCTCATCCTCGGTATCCACGCCCAGCCCCGCCAGTCGGTCGAAGCGACACTCGGAGGCGGCCTTGTGTTGCACCAGTTCGACCAGCGGCTCGAAGAAGCGCCGGTCCTCGGCCTCAGCGGCGTTGGCCGGGTCCGGGAACATCAGGCCGCCGCTCAGGTTCGGATTGTGGGGAATGGCCATCACGTCGCAGCCGCTGTCAGTGTCAGTGCACTGTTCGCGGAGCTGTTGCCACAGGGCCTGGAAGTTGCGGGTGCCGGTGTCGTAGGTGGAGATGGCTGTGTCGGTGACCTGCGCGTTGCGGAAGATCACATTGCGATGCAGGTTGTTGTAGTTGGGCGCATCGGTGTACTCGTAGCCGATAAACGTCGTGAAGCTGCATTCGTCGCTGCGGTCGTAGTGGTCCTCTGCGGCCTGCTGTATGCGCCCCCAGGCCTCCCGGTGAGCGGCGTCGCAATCCTCAAGGGTGCAGACAAAAGACTCGTCGCGATCAGCACCCGGCGTGCCGCCGGTCACACCCAGTCGCTGCCAGTAATCCAGCGCCAGGAACTGGGCGATAAACCACTCGCTGCGGGTCAGGGCGCAGTAGGGGAAATAGTACGCCGCCTTGCCGCTGTCCTGGGTACAGATATTGATGGGCCCGAGAAACTCGGCATGATCGGTGACCGCCGTGAAATCCAGCGGCCGCCGCAGCCGGGCCACGACGGTCTGTTTCGCGTCTGCGTCCGACAGGGTAATAGCCGCGCCTCTGGCGAAGCGGTAGGCCGCCCAGGGATCGTTGCGCTGGCTGGAGATATAGGAGTCGAAGGAGTAGCTGGTGTGCACATGCAGATCACCGAACAGCGGCTGGCGCTTGGCTGTGTAGTGGCTGCAGGGTGCCCGTTGCTCGGTTCGCTCAAACGCGTGTAACGCGTTCGGCAGCAGCAACAGCGCAGTTAGCCAGAATGCCGAGCGGAAGCAGTTCACAGTTTGCGCTCCTCATTGCCTGATCTGTGAGCGGGTTCCGGGATGGTACCGCCAGCGCCCCACAAAGTGTGAATCCATTCACGCTAATCTTCGCGAGTGCTCACTAGAATGAACCGCCAAGGAGATGACGTATGCAAACAGCAACGATCAGTGAGCGCAACGTGGAACTGGTAGAGAAAAACCGGCCGCAGCAGCAGCGCGCAATCAAGACCTACGAGGCGATACTCAGCGCCACAGGTGAACTGTTGTACGAGGTGGGCCTTGAGCGCATCTCTACCAACATCATTGCCGAACGGGCGGGTGTCACGGTGCCTGCGCTGTACCGCTATTTCCCCAACAAATATGCCGTACTCAATGCACTGGGTTCGCGCCTGCTGAATGCCCGCAAGGCGGTATTCGAACGCTGGTACCAGGACCGTCTGGAGGGCCAGGGGGCCTATGCCCTGCTGGAAGGCCTCAATGAACTGATACTCGGCGTCTACCGGGTGACCCGGGACTTCCCCGGCGGCGTTGAATTGCTGCACGGCATGCAGGCCATGACGCCACTGCAGAAAGTCCAGCAGGAACATGACTGGACAGTCGCCCGCACCTTCGGCCGACTCTGGGCGGAGCTGAATCATGTGCAGTGCACGGAAGAGCTGGTGAGCAAATCTCGCGTGGCAGTCGCCATGGGTTTCGCCAGCATCCAGGTAGCGCTGGAAGACAGTGCCATGTCCCCGGAAGTCGCCGCAAGGGAAGGTGCCGCTGCGCTGCGCTGCTACCTGGAGCACGGTATGGTGGCAACAGCCCACGGCGTCAATTGAACGTCATACCTCTTCTTATCTCTTCAAACACCCGCGGCGGGCAGATAACACTGCCCGCCAGCCCGAGACAATGAACTGAGCCTGAACAGCTGTTTGCTCCGCGCGGGGCAGGCCACTATTATCTGTCGTTTGCTGAAGAACTGGAGACCCGCAAATGGCTGAATCCGAAACCAAGGATACCCCCGAACAGGCCGAGTTCCGGCAGTACTGTCGCGACTGGCTGGCAGACAATGCGCCCCCCGAGACCGATATTCGCCTGCCGCTTTCCCCCCTGGAAATCATGACCACCGACCAGCTGCACTACCTGCAGGACTGGCAGAAGAAGGCCTATGATGCCGGGCTGGTGGGTTGCGACTACCCCGAGGAAGTCGGCGGCGGCGGCCGCAATGACTGTCAGCGGGTCGCCAACGCGGAGATGCAGGGGGCCAAGACGCCGTTCTTTCCCAATGTCATCGGTCTCGGTATGGCGGCGCCGACCGTGTTCTATCACGCCCAGGAGGGCAAGAGCGCCGAGCTACTGCCAAAACTGTTTTCCGGTGAGGAAATCTGGTGCCAGGGCTTCAGTGAACCCGGCTCCGGCTCCGACCTGGCCAGTGTGCAGACCTTTGCCGAGCAGCAGGGCGACAAGTGGATTATCAACGGCCACAAGGTGTGGACCTCCCTGGCGCACTTCGCGGAGTGGATGATAATCCTGCTGCGTACCGACAAGTCGCATAAATATGACGGCTTGTCCTACTTCGTTGTGCCGATTCGGGCCGCGCTCGGTAAGGGCGTAACCGTCAAGCCGCTGATCAAGATAACGGGAGAAACCGGCTTCAACGAGGTGATTTTTGAGAACCTGGAAGTGGACGACAGCTATCGGCTTGATGCGGTTGGCAAGGGCTGGCAGGTCGCCATGACCACCCTGGCCCACGAACGCAACGCCGCCCAGCTGGTGACCCCGTCCGCCGGTGGCCGGGTGCAGCAGCGTGAGGGCGAGGAGCAGACCAGCTTCGGCGCCATGAGCCTGGTAGACCTGGCCAAATCCAGCGCCCGTAACGGCAAGACCGCCGCCGACGACCCGGTCATCCGCGACCGCATCATGCAGGAAATGATTCGTGAGGAGGGCTTCAAGCAGTGCCGACGCCGCTCGCGGGTGCAGGGCCTGATCGACCATCCCATGCGCATTCCGCTGCAACACAAGCTGCGCCAGAGCGAGATCATGCAGGACATGGCACAGCTGGCCACGGAGATCGAAGGCCCCGCCAGCTCCCTGTACATCGCAGACGACAATGCGCCGGCCAATGCCCGCTGGCCCCTGGGTCACATGAACTCCTATGGCTTTACCATCGCCGCTGGCACCAGTGAAGTGCAGCGCAATATTCTCGGCGAGCGGGTCCTCGACCTGCCCAAGTCCAAGTAAGCGAAGGGTACCGATATGTCACAACCGCAAAACTTCGGCTTTGGCGAAGAAGAAACCATGCTGCGTGATTCCGCGCGTAAATTTTTTGCAGACAACCTGCCGGTGGACCAGCTGCATGCGCTGGTCGCTGACGACTCCGATCCCCACCGCGACCTGGCCGTAAAATGGAAGCCCGAACTGTGGCAACAGATGGTCGAGCTGGGCTGGACCATGCTGGCAGTGCCGGAAAGTGCCGGCGGCCTGGGCATGAGCGCAGTGGCCGTGGCGGCACTGTGTGAAGAGGCCGGCCGCGCCGCTTTCCCGTCGCCGCTGTTGCCGACGATCAATACCACCTACCTGTTGGCCGCCTGCGATACCGTGGCTGCCAATGCTGCGCTGGAAGCCATCGTCGGTGGTACCGCTGCCAGCCCCGCCCTGGTCAATGCCCAGGGCAGCTGGGAAGACGCTGACACCGACGTGACCTTTGCCGACGGCAAACTCACCGGCACCGCCGCCTATGTGCAGGATGCCCAGAAAGTGAACCAGTTTCTGGTGAAAGCCAAACACGGTTCTGGCCTGGGCTTGTACTGGGTGGCCAGCGATGCCGAGGGCGTCAGCCTGCAGTCCGACGCCATCGTCGACCTGACCCGTGACCAGGCCCGCGTCAGTTTTGACGGCGCCGAGGCCGTCGAGGTCAGCAATGACGCCCTCGCGGCCCTCGATAAGGCCATGCCCGCCATCTGGACCATGGTGTCGGCCGATATGGTCGGTGCTGGCGAGTGGGAGCTACAAACCACCGCCGAGTACGCCCGCACCCGCAAGCAGTTCGAGCGCGAAATCGGTTTCTTCCAGGCAGTGAAGCACCCGCTGGTCAACGCCATGGTCGATATCGACCAGTCCCGTTCGCTGGTCTACAACGCCGCCTGCGCTCTGGACCACGAACCGGAGAAAGCCAGAAAGTACGCCCACATGGCCAAGTCCTCGGCCAGCGACATGGCGATCTTTGTCTCGGGCCGCGCCGTGCAGTTCCACGGCGGCATCGGTTTCACCTGGGAGTGCTACGTGCACCTGTTCTTCAAGCGCCAGAACCACAATGCGGTGCTGTGGGGCGACGGCGCCTGGCATCGTGCGCGACTGGCCGACCTGTTGATGGGTGTTGCTGCCTGAGACCCCTGCTTGTTTGGAGTGCAGGTTATTCATGCAGGAGCTTCGTAGCGACGCGTCAGTGCCGGGACCGGTATCAGCACGGGCGCTGGTGATTGGGCTGTTTCGGCTGCTGCGGAACTCAACCATTTTTGCTGCGCAAAAATCGGGATTCGGACAGTCCTCGCAGAAAGCCCCGAAACAGCCCAATCACCAAAGCGCGCCCTGAATGTGCTGATACCGGTCCCGGCACTGACGCTCGGCACATCGCAAAGAGCCGCAGGTTAGAGCTGCTGCTAGAGCGTTAATGGGCCTTGGGTGGTACCGGCTCGACGTAGTAGTCCTCTAACCAGCGGTCGATATCGACTTCGTCGATCTGTTCTGGTTCCAGAAACTCCCTGGCGTACTTCAGGTAGTCGCCGGAGCGCAGGAAGATGCGCATCAGTTCGCCGTCCAGTTTGCCCTGTTTCACCATGTTGCCGAGGATGCCCAGGGCGACAGACAGTTTCATGGGGCCCTTGTAGGGGCGGTCTGGCGCGACCAGCGCCTCGTAGATGTCGGCGATTGCCAGGATGCGCGATTGTATCGGCATGTCCTTGCCTTCGATGCCGTTGGGGTAGCCGGTGCCGTTGAGGTGTTCGTGGTGGGCGCCGGCGTAAAGCGGCAGCCGTTTCTGTTTGCGCGGGAAGGGCAGTGCCATGAGCCAGCGCCAGGAACGGTCGGCGTGCAGGTTGATGGCGTCGCGCTCGGTCTGGTTGAGGGTGCCCCGGTTGATCAGCAGATTTTCCTTTTCCCAGTCGTCGATCAGGCGGCCGGGCTTACTGGTTTCTTCCACCGACTCAACCAGCGGATAGCCGTGGTCCATGACCACGTTGGCCTTGAAGTGCCGGTCCACGGGTACGGCGGCCAGTTCCTCGATCAAGGCCACGGTCTCATCACTGACGAACTCGCCGCCGCGATTGGCTGCAAACAGTGCCATCAGCTTTTTCGACAGGGTAGTTTTTTCGGCCTGGAACTGCTGCTCGATCAGCTCCAGTGCATTGTTATCGGCGCCTTCCCTCACAGCCTTGAGCTGCTGTTCCAGCGCCTCGATACGGGCGTCCTTGATGCGTGAGCTGAAGCGGTCGGCAATCAGTTCGAAGCGGTCCATTACAAACTGCAGTTTCACCTGTTTGGAGACGATGTGCTCCGGGGTGGTGATCTTGCCGATATCGTGGAGCCAGCCGGCCAGACGCATTTCCGCCATGTCGTCGGTGTCGAAGCGCACCCCGGCATACATGCCTTCTTGCCAGTTGCTGAGGGATTCAGAAATGGCTTCGCCCAGGGCGGCCACGCGGCGGATGTGGTTGTAGGTGTGGGGCGATTTCTCGCCCAGGCCCTCGGCCAGCACGGTGACAAACGAGTTGAACAATACGGCCTGTTCATCAATCAGCCGCTGGGTGGTGATCGAGGCGGCCGCCGGGAACGAAATGGACTGCACCAACTCGATGTCTTCCTGGCTGAAGGGGATGATCGCGCTCGCTTCACCGCGACGATTGATAAGCTGCAGTATGCCGATCATGTTGCTTTCGTGATCTTCCAGCGGGATCACCAGCATAGACTGGGAGCGGTAGCCGTTGGCCTCGTCGTAGGCACGAGTTCCGTCGAAAGAGAACCCCTCAACATCGTAGACGTCGGCAAAGTTCAAAAGCTCCCGGTTGTTGGCGCAGTAAGCCGATACGTTTGCATCATTGGGCTCGCCGTCCACCTCCAGTGGCACCGGCGGCATCATGTCGATGTCGTTACCCTTGAGGAAGGTGTTCATGGTTTCATTCTGCAGCGCCACAAAACGCAGTTCGCGGTGCGCCACCCGGGCCGGGTCGATCGGGTCGTTGGCGAACTCTTCATGCAGCATGTAGATGGAGCCGCCGTCCGAATTGGTCAGCTTGCGGGCGGTGTTGAGCGTAATCTCCAGAATATTGGCGATGTCTCGCTCGCGGGTAAACGACACGCCGGCGCGGGTCACGAGGTCCAGCTTGCGGCGATTC
This sequence comes from Cellvibrionales bacterium, assembly GCA_043513815.1. Lineage (GTDB taxonomy): Bacteria > Pseudomonadota > Gammaproteobacteria > Pseudomonadales > Halieaceae > JANQIO01. The sequence continues at coordinate 1,566,512 of CP121313.1, forward strand.
TCCAGGGTAGCCAGCTGTTCCTCGGAGAGCAGTTCGCGGAAGTGATCGATACCACCTTCCTGGTGCAGGATGTCGTCGACAAAGGCCTGCAGATCTGACGACAAGATTTCTGTCAGGTCAGGCCTGGGTTCGTTACTGGTTTCACTCATGATCTTGGTTGCCCTGGCACCTGTTGAGCACAAAGCTGAAGTGTAGCAGTTGTGATTGGTTTCTCATCCTGGAAGGAAAGGTCACGTCTGCAGCAAAATTGCGATTTGCATGAAGATCAACAACCTATATTCTTATCGCGACCATGGGGTTACACCAGTTGCTATGGCGCTGCGTATTGGAAGCAGGTGCCCAGGGAAGAAAACTAAAACAACAGGAACAGGGGATTAATAATGAGTACATCGAAACTGATGGCAGCGGTGCTATGCCTGGGACTGGCAGCCTGCGAGCAGGTGGTGCTGCAGGGCCCGGTAGGCGACGCGACCATTGAGATCAGCGATCTGCGCACCGGCAACGTTGCCGGCGAGGGTACTACAGATGGCGAAGCGGGCGTTATCGCCCGGGTGGGCCAGCAGGCCTACGATGGCTACACCGACGCGCAAAAGCTGGGCAATTATGGTCTCGCTGCCTTTCCGTCGCCGGTCACGCTGACACCCGCCACCCTGTATCTGTTCACCGTGTCCGGGGGTAATGAATACGACGTCAATGGCGACAAGGTGGTGGACGGCCCGACCCCCGTGCAGGCACCCATCCACGGGATCCTCACCGGCCAGGCCTTTGGCGCCAAACTGTATGCGCTGAGCTCGCTGACAGAGACGGCGTACCAGGTAGTGGTGGATCACCTGGACTTCATGACCGATGCGGAAGTGCTGGCAACGCTGGACGCTGTGGCGGTGGCCATGGTCAACGATACCGATAGTTCCGGTCAGGTCAGCTACGCCGATCTGGTGCGGGTCAACTATATCTACGAAGACCCGGCGAATCAGGTGACCGCCTCCAAGAGCGCCGACCTTGTCGACGTCTCCATCGCTGTTGCCAGCGCCGGAAATGTGCAGGACGCAGCGCTGGCGATGTTTGCCGATGACAACGACACTGCACTTGCGGAGACGGTCTACGAGGCCTCCATCGCTCCCATCCTGGAGGCGGAGGGCTGTGCCAGCAGTGCCTGCCACGCGCCCGGTGGCTCCGGTGACTTGCTGTCTGACAATGTTCTGCTGCCTAGCAGCAACCCTAATTACGTGACTGCCAATACCGACAATTTCAAGATGATTGTCGAGTGCAACGGTCCGGAGTGTGGGGTTCAGTACATTGTGAACAAGGTGGCCGGGGCGATTCAGCACACGGGTTCCGGCCAGGCGTCTATCGCCCCTGGCAGCGATGAGGGCAAGGCGTTTGCCGCCTGGCTGAAGCTGCTGTAGGCCCACTGATCTCTCCGGAGCCCCGCCTTCGCGGGGCCCGTCGCTGGCCGTCCAGACAATTGTTGAAGGCGGAGCTGCGCCAGATGCCTTTGAGGCGCGGCTCAATCTGCTCTAGCATGTGGTTTTTCTGCCGCGGAGGCCCAGGTGCCCCCATCTGTCCTTTTGGTCATTGCCCTGGCGGGCACTGGCTGGAGTTGCACTGAGAACAACGGCCTGTGGGATTGTCGGCCTGCGCAGCCACAGCCCCGGGCGGCCGCCCGGCCGCTCGCCAGCCCCGTAACAGCACCACGGCGCATGCAATCTTTGGACACTCCAGCGCCTCAGGCGGCTGAACCTCCTTCGGTGGCAGAAACTGCCAGGGAATCCACGATCACCCCGGCGGCGCCAGAGGCTGCGCCAGCGCGTGTGGTCGAGCAGCCCGCGCCGAGTGCAGTGGCTGTAGCCGGTCCCACAGGGGCTTTCATTGTCCAGGTCGGTGCCTACCGCGAGCGGGCCCAGGCGCAGGAGACGGCCGACCGGCTCCCCTACGACGGCCTGGAGGTGGTGCCTACCGAGCGCGAGGGTGAGGTGTGGTACGTGCTATTGCTGGGGGCCTACTCAGACATTGAAACGGCGCGGGCCGCCGGGGCGGAGTATGAGGCCAGCACCGGTGGCAGCTACTGGGTGCGCACGGCGGCGGACCTGCAGAGTGTGGCGGCCAGCAAACCGAAGGGCGCCTAGTTAATCTGTTGTTTCAGAAGCTCGAGGGTGGTGGCAATATCGGCGTCGTCCATCATGCCCTCTTGGAAGTACATGACGGTGCCGCCGGCATCCATGATTACCACGGCAGCGTCCTTGGGCGACAGCGCCCAGGTGGCCTGGCCGATGCCGTCCTCGTCCAGCACGATGGTGGATTGAGGGTACTTTTTCTTGTTGGAGCGGACACTTCTCTTAACAAAGCCCGATGTACCCCAAACGGCCTGGTCCAGGTTCAGCACGGTAGTCACATGGAGTGTCCCCGCGGGGAAGGTTTCCTCCAGGGCGTCGGTGAAATCCTGGGTCTGGTCGCGCGCTGTGGTGGTAGCCGCCAGGTATTGCAGAATGTGCGGCTTGCCCACCCCGGTGGTCGACAGCGCCCAGTCGCGGTAGCTGAAATCCTCACCGTCGTAGAGTAGTTCGCCCGGCTTGTCGATAGCCAGGGGCGAGAGGGGCTTGCCGACGTTGACGTCAGCGACTGCGCAGGGCAGCGCTGTCAGCGCCAGAAGAAAAAAGAAAAGCCGAATCATGCTACCTGCTCCGTGGACTTTGTTCCGCGGAGACAACTATAGCTGATTCGGCCGGGGGAGAAAGGGCGGCCGGAGCCGCCCTTTTTTGATCAGGCTGCGTCCTGCTCGAGCAGGCTGCCGCGATTGTTGTCGCTAATGGCGATCTTGCGGGGCTTCATCGTCTCGGGCAGCTCGCGCTCCAGTTCGATGTGCAGCAAACCGTTTTCCAGACGGGCGTCGATCACGTGTACGTGCTCGTCGAGCTGGAATTTGCGCTCAAAGTTGCGCCCGGCGATGCCCTGGTACAGGTACTGGCGTTCGCCGTCTTCGGCCTGCTTGCCGCTTACCGTCAGCGTGCTCTGCTCGCTGGTGATTTCCAGGTCATCCTGGCTGAAGCCAGCGACGGCCATGCTGATGCGGTAGCGGTTTTCCTCAACCAGTTCCACGTTGTAGGGCGGGTAGCTGGGCTTGTTGTCGGTGGCAGCGGTGTCCAGCAGGCGCGCCATGCGGTCAAAGCCGATAGCGGAACGGTACAGGGGGGAAAGATCCAGTGAAGTTCTCATCATGTTGTCCTCTCAATATCCTTTGTATAAAGCAATATCAGTTGGCGGACCTCGTCGAGCATCCGCTGTTGGAGATGTGGGGCCAGGTCCGGCCATTTCAAGGACAGAGGCAGAAATTCTTATACACTCTAGGCCGTCTTGAACAGGAGCAATGCCATGTTCGATCTGAGTTGGGAAGAGTTTCAGCGGGTGCAATTGTGCGTCGGCACGGTGGTGGAGGTAGAGCCCTTCCCCGAGGCACGCAAGCCCGCCTGGAAGCTGCGTGTAGACTTTGGCCCCGAGGTCGGGCAGCGCAAGTCCAGTGCCCAGATCACAGACCTTTACGACGCGGAAGCGCTGCTGGGCAGGCAGGTGGTGGCGGTGGTGAACTTTCCGCCCAAGCAGATCGGCCCGATCATGTCCGAATGCCTGGTGACGGGCTTCCACCGTGAGGACGGCGCCGTGGTGCTGGCCGTCCCCGAACGCGAGGTGCCCAACGGCACCAGGCTGGCCTGAGCCCGCCGGGCTAGGCAAGCATTTGGCCAGCGTACTGGTGCAATATGCGGGCTAGAGGGCCGGGTGTGGAATAGCGCCGTTGTCGGCAAACGCTGCGTAGCTGAATTCGTAGCTTTCGCTGCGGGGCTGGGCGCCGAACCAGCAGCGCTCGCTGTCCAGCACCAGGTGCCAGGCCTGCACGTCTGACTCTCGCTTTTCTGCCAGTGCTCGCGGGTCCAGCACAGCCACATTGGTGCCGGCGTAGCGGCAGGAGGGGTACCAGATGGCCTGCACACCGGCCTCCCGGGCGCTGGCGCCAAACTGCTGCGGTTGAGCCCAGTTGTCGCGGCGGGTCAGGCCCGGACGCGCGTCGTCGAACGCCTCGTCTCGTATATCCAGCCCGTGCTCGGCGAGCACCGGCACGCGGTAGCTCGAGCGTTGGTCGCAAATGACTTCGAGAGGCCCCAGGTGCATGGGTCCCGCCCGGAACAGCCACAGGTAGACGGCAGATTCCGCCAGGGCGGTTTCCAGCGCCAGGGCGCCGTAGAGGATGCCCCGTTCAAACTCGCTGCCAAAGCGTGAACCGTAGCGCAGGGGTGGGTACCGGAAGGGAGTGAACAGCAGGTAGGAGAGGCCGTTCAGGTCTTCGGCCAGTGCCGGCTTGGCGTCTTCAAGCAGTTCTTCCAGCCGCGATTGCTCGGCACTGTTCCCGGTCAGCGCGGCGGTGGCGGCAATTTCCTGGGTTTCCACCACCCGCCAGGCATCCGAGCGCTGGCAGCGTGCCAACGTGCGGAGCTCAGATGCGTCCACGCATGGCGTCCAGATACCGCATGACCATCACCACACCCTCCAGCCTGCCCAGTTGCTCCAGAGGGGCGGTGTCCTGCAGGTGCCGGTTGGGTGTGTTCAGCCAGTGCTGCATCTGCTCCCGGTTGCCACCGAGGATTGCGTAGAGGGCTCGGTAAATGCGGATCAGCAGTAGCGCCAGCTCGTAGTCCTTGCCGCTGAAGCTGGCGCGCTCCGCCCGCGCCCGGTCCAGTTTGGAGGGCGAAACACCCAGGATGTCAGCGAGGGCGCGTTTGCTCAGGCCCAACTCGGTCGCGGCGTTGAGCGCGGCGCGGGTGACCAGGGCCTGATCTTCGATGGCGTGTTCGGCGGCGTGCATAGGTTCGTCTAATGATGCAATAAGGTTAAAAATACATCATTTGGTGAATCCAGTCCAGCGCCGGAGTGAGACAGTCACTGTCCCGCCTACAGGTGGTCGGCACTGTGGGCGGGGTTCTCGCGCTCCTCAGCGCCGTCGGCGGGACGGGTTTTTGGGCAAGCCCGTGTGCTGGGTCTTGAACGGGCGACCCGACTTGCGCTGCTGGGCGTTGGGCCCGGGCTGCCTTGGCGGAATCAACTGGTGCTGGCCGTAACCGATCAGTTTGGCCAGGCCCATCTGCTTGAGTGCCTTGCGCAGCATCGGCCAGTTGTCCGGGTCGTGGTAGCGCAGGAAGGCCTTGTGCAGGCGTCGCTGACGCATGCCCTTCACGGTGGGCATCACATCATCTTTGCGGCGCACCCGTGACAGCGGATCATGGCCGGAGTGGTACATGGCGGTGGCCGACGCCATCGGGGAGGGGTAGAAGGTTTGCACCTGGTCGGCCCGAAAGCCGTTGCTCTTCAACCACAGTGCCAGGTTCATCATATCCTTGTCGCTGGTGCCCGGATGGGCAGCGATGAAATAGGGAATCAGGTATTGTTCCTTGCCCGCTTCCTTGGAGTATTTGTCGAACATGGCCTTGAAAGCGTCATAGGTGCCAATGCCCGGTTTCATCATCTTCGACAGCGGGCCTTCCTCGGTATGCTCGGGGGCAATTTTCAGGTAGCCACCCACGTGGTGAGTCACCAGTTCCTTTACGTAGGCCGGGGTTTTCACCGCGATGTCGTAGCGCAGGCCAGAGGCGATCAGCACTTTCTTGATGCCCGGCAGCTCGCGGGCGGCCCGGTACAGTTCCACCAGCGGCATCTGGTCGGTATTGAGGTTCTTGCAGATGCCGGGGTAGACGCAGGACAGTTTGCGGCAGGCGGCTTCGATCTCTTTCGACTTGCAAGCGAGGCGCCACATGTTGGCGGTGGGCCCGCCCAGGTCGCTGATAACGCCAGTGAAGCCGGGCGTCTTGTCGCGGATCTCCTCCACTTCCCGCAGGATCGACTCCTGTGAGCGGTTCTGGATGATGCGGCCCTCGTGCTCGGTGATGGAACAGAAGGTGCAGCCGCCGAAGCAGCCGCGCATGATATTGACCGAGAAGCGAATCATCTCCCAGGCTGGAATCTTGGCGTCACCGTAGCTGGGGTGGGCGACGCGCTGGTAGGGCTGCTCGAAGACCCAGTCCATTTCCGGTGTGGTCAGCGGGATCGGCGGGGCGTTAAGCCACACCTCGCGGTCGCCGTGGGCCTGCACCAGCGGGCTGGCATTGTAGGGATTGGTTTCCTTGTGCAGCACCCGGGAGGCATGGGCATACAGCACCGGGTCGTCCTTCACCTGTTCGTAGGCGGGAATGCGGATGACGGTTTTGCCATTGCGCTTGAGGCTGGACTGCCGCGGCACCAGCTTGATGGGCTCCGGCGCTGTTTCTTCCTCGCTCTTCTCTTTGGCCGTGTCGCAGGTGGCCGGTGACTCCATGGCGTAGGGATCCGGATGCGCTTCCACCGGGCCCACCGGGTCGACATCGCTGGAGTCGATCACCTGCCAGTCATCCGGCACGCGCTTGCGTACGAAGGCCGTGCCGCGCAGGTCGCGAATCTGGTGGATGGGTTCGCCGGCGGCCAGGCGGTGCGACAGGTCGACAATGGCGCGCTCGGCGTTGCCGTACAGCAGGATGTCGGCGCGGCTGTCGAGCAATATGGAGCGGCGAATCTTGTCGCTCCAGTAATCGTAGTGGGCAATGCGCCGCAGGCTCGCCTCGATAGAACCGATTACCAACGGCACATCCTTGTAGGCCTCGCGCACCCGCTGGCTGTAGACGATCACCGCCCGGTCCGGCCGTTTGTTGCCGACGTTGCCGGGGGTGTAGGCGTCGTCATTGCGGCGCTTTCGGTCCGCCGTGTAGCGGTTGATCATGGAGTCCATGTTGCCGGCGGCGATGCCGAAAAACAGGTTGGGCTTGCCGAGAATCTTGTAGGGCTCGGCGCTGTCCCAGTCCGGCTGCGCGATGATACCTACCCGGAAGCCCTGGGCCTCCAGCACCCGCCCGATCACCGCCATGCCAAAGCTGGGGTGGTCCACGTAGGCATCGCCGGTGACGATGATGATGTCGCAGGAATCCCAGCCAAGGGCATCCATTTCCGCGCGACTCATGGGCAGGAAGGGTGCAACCCCGAAGCACTCGGCCCAGTACTTGCGGTAGTCGTAGATCGGTAGGGGTAATGCTGGCGCGTTCACTTTAACCTCGGTGGCGGCCTAGCTCATCTCCTCTTCCGGGAAACGGTCGCCGCAGTATTTACAGTAACGGGCATCCACGTCGTGTCCACTGCGTTCACAATTGCGGCAGTTTTTGCGGGATTTCTCCCGCCCGATCTCCTGGGCCAGCTCAGCGGTGATTATACCGGTTGGCACAGCAATAATCGCGTAGCCGATCAACATACCGATAGCGGCAACGCTGCGGCCGAGCGCGGTATGCGGCACCACATCGCCGTAGCCCACCGTGGTAATGGTGACAATCGCCCAGTAAATGCTCTCTGGAATGGTGCCGAAGCCGTTCAGCGGCCCCTCGATCACGTACATGAAGCAGCCAAATACCGTCATCAGCACCAGCATCAGCGAGAAGAACACGAAGATCTTGCGGCGCGAATTGCTCAGGCTGCGGGCCAGTACGTTGGCTTCGTTCAGGAACTGCAGCAGTCGCAGCACCCGGAAGATACGGAGGATGCGAATCAGCCGTACCACCAGCAGCGAGTTGGCGCCGGGGATCAGTATGGCCAGGTAGGTGGGCAGAATCGCCAGCAGGTCGACAATGCCAAATGCGCTCAGAGCGTAGCGCTTGCGGTTGGGCGAGCACCACAACCGTACCCCGTACTCGACGGTAAAAATGGCCGTAAAGCCCCACTCGACGTGCAGGAACCAGTCGCCGTAGCGCTGGTGGTACTCCGGGATAGAGTCCAGCACCACGATCATCACGCTGCTGAGAATCAGCAGGATCAGGGCGATGTCGAAGTTGCGCCCCAATCCCCGGGACGTGCCGAAGATGACGTCGTAAAACTTTTTCTGCAGGGCTGTCTGTTCTCTGACCATGGCTGCCCGGTCCGGATGGATAATGAATCAGGGGACAGTTTACTTAATTCAGCGAAGAATTAAGTAAACTGTCCACTGATTTATAGACCGGGGAGCACGGCCGTGAAATTTGACCAGTACCAGGTAAGCGCATTCAGCAGCAAACCCTTCGCCGGCAACCCCGCCGCGGTAGTGCCGCTCACAGAATGGCTGCCCGACGAAACCTTGCAGGCGATTGCCGCCGAGAACAACTTGTCTGAGACCGCCTTTTACCTGCCACAGGAAGACGGCTTCGAGCTGCGCTGGTTTACTCCTACGGTGGAAGTGGAGCTGTGCGGTCACGCCACCCTGGCCACCGCTCATATATTGTTCAACGAGCTCAACCACGACGCCGACAGCATTCGCTTCAGTACCCGGTATTCAGGCGACCTGATGGTGTCGCAGGACGAGCGTGGAATCTGCATCGACCTGCCTGCCTACGCCATCCATGAAACCGATATACACCCGGCTATCGGCGAGGCGCTCAACGGCGTGCCGAGTGCGGCCTACGCGGCGCCCTTCTGGGTTTACCTGTTCGACAGTGAAGACCAGGTACGTGCCCTTGCTCCCGACTTCAGGGCCCTGACGGTGGCCTCGGATCTGCCGGTGATTGTTACCGCGCCCGGGGATGAGGTGGATTTCGTGTCGCGTTTCTTCGGCCCCCAGGTCGGGGTAGATGAAGACCCGGTCACCGGCTCGGCCCACTGTGCCCTGGTTCCCCTGTGGTCGGAGAAGCTCAGCAAGACCACGCTCACGGCGCGCCAGCTGTCAAAGCGCACCGGCGACCTGCTCTGTGAACTACAGGGCGACCGGGTGCTGCTGCACGGTCATGCGCTGACCTTTTTGCGGGGCCAGATCGATATCGCCTGACTGGCTACTGTGTCCCCAGGCTGGTCAGCACGGCGTCTCGGTAGGCATCGCTGATCGGCAGTTCCAGGTCGCCAATCTCAATATCCTGGCGGGTGACTGCGCTGATGTGGGCCCGGTTGACCAGATAGGAGCGATGAATGCGCAGAAAGCTCGGGCCTAGCTGCCGGGCAAATCCGCTCAACGTACTCTTTACGACATAGCGCTGAGCCTGGGTGTGCACCTCCAGATAATCCTTCAAGCCGCGCACATACAGAATGTCCTGTCGCTGCAGTCGCACGTTCTTCCTGTTCACGCGTACGAACAGGTCCTGGGTTGGCGGCTCCAGTGGTGCTGACGATCCGGCAGCGTCCGGGTGACCCCGGGAGGAGAGAAACCGTTGCACCGCCTTGAAGAAGCGCGAGAAGACGATAGGCTTGAGCAGGTAGTCCACTGCCTCCAGCTCAAAGCCCTCCACCGCGTAGTCCCGATACGCCGTGGTGAAGATGACCGCGGGTGCGTCACTCAGGCTGTTGTGGAAATCGGTGCCCTTCATTACCGGCATCTCGATGTCCAGGAACATCAGGTCAACCGCGCGCTCCTCAAGAACCTGGCTAGCCTCGATGGCACTGCAGCAGGATGCCACCAGTTCGAACTGGGGCAGGTGGGCAAGGTGCGAGGCAATCAGCTCCCGGCCAAGGAATTCATCGTCAACGACGATGCAGGAATAGCGTTTTTGCATGGTTGATCCAGGACCAGTTGGGCGGTGTACTGGGTGTCGGTTCGGTTCACGGTGATCTGGTGAGCACCAGGACATTGTAGTGCCAGCTGGCGTCGCAGGTTACGAAGGCCGATGGCATTCTCGCGCTCCACGGCGTCGGTGGTACCCGGCGGAATGGTGTTGCGCACTTCGAACCGCAGCTGGTTCTCGTTCTCTAGCAGCGAGATCGAGACTTGCTCTGGCCTCAGCGACTTTGCCACGCCGTGCTTGAAAGCGTTCTCAAGCAGGGTGAGAAACAGCAGGGGAGGTACCTGTCGATCAAGGGAGGTCACCTTTCTGAACTCTACCTGCAGGCGGTCACCGAAACGCAGTTTCTCCAGCGCGATATAGGCTTCGATCATGGCCACCTCATCTCGCAGCGACACCAGCGGCTCATTGCCCCGGTGCAGCACATAGTCGAGGATGCTCGACAGTCGGGCGACTGCCTCGGCTGTCTGCTCTGAGCGTTGCAGCGCCAATGCGTATATGTTGTTCAGGGTGTTGAAGATGAAGTGTGGGTTCAGCTGGTTTTTCAGCGCTTCCAGCTCGGCGGCCTGCTGTCTCTCTTTCAGTGAAAGCACCGCACGCTGCTGCCGGTAATAGTTCGCCGCAATCAATACGGCGGCGGGAAAGGCCAGCAGCGGCAGCTTGGACAGCAGGATGTACTTGCTGAGATAGGAGAACCCCAGCCGTTGCAGCAGGCCAACGTCGGCCAGGTGGCGTTGGTAGAAAGCGCCGTAAGTGGTGGGGTAAGCGCTCTCCAGGTACAGGTAGCTGACCAGAATATTGACTTGTGCGGCGGCCACCAGCGCCAGCAGGAACAGCCCGAGAAACCCTGCCACAGATCCCCGGTCCAGCCAGCGCGGGACCAACAGCCGCAGGGCGACCAGTGCCACCAGCATCTGCAGCACGGTGGTTAGCCCCACCACTTCCAGCGCCTCACGGAGTGAAGAGTACTTGTGCCATTCCGGCCCCAGGTTAATGACGGCTACTACCGCCCAGAACAGCGCCAGTAACGAGGCTGTACCGGGTTTCCAATTGCTCACGGCCGATCCCGATTTTAACGAAGCCCTAGCTTAAGTGATGCCACCGGGCAGGTCGATGCACTGTCGACCTGATGGGTCCCTGCGTCGATGAAGCCCTGAATTCGGTCGACCAGTGGCCCCCGCGGTGTGATTGCGGTGTTCGTCGATCAATGCCCGGGGGCAGTCGATTAATGGATCGCCGTTACCGCTGGGCCCATTACCGTGAGCACCTCTGTTCAAATCAGGAGCCCACGATGGCCAGATTACTTCTTATCCTGTTGCTGATGACAACCAGCACTACCGCCCTGCACGCCGCCGCAGCGGCGGGCAGCGGCAATGCCAAAGCGGTGCTGGTGACCGGCGCCAGCTCCGGTATTGGCAAGCGCATCGCGCTGACCCTGGCGGACCGAGGCTTCTTTGTGTACGCCGGCGCCCGTAAGGCCGAAGACATTGCGACGCTCAGTGGCCTGGAGAACATCCAGGGAATACGGCTGGATGTGACCGACCACAACGACATCGACGCGGCGGTCAGCACCATCCGTGAATCGGGCCGTGGACTCTACGGTCTGGTCAATAATGCCGGCGTGTTCCTGTTCGACCCAATGATCGAGATCAGCGAAGCCGACATGCAGTTCATCTTTGACGTGAACGTTTTCGGACCTTACCGGGTGACCCGTGCCTTCGCGCCGCTGATCATCGAAAGCCAGGGGCGAATAACCACCACAGGCTCCATAGCCGGCGCTTACTCCACCCGTCTGTTCGGACCCTACAGCATGACCAAAGCGGCGATGGCCTCGTTCACCGAGGCGCTGTCGAAGGAGATGCAGAAGTTTGATGTAGCGGTAAGCATTGTTGAGCCGGGTAACTTCAGCTCCGACATCATGGGCAACATGAAGACCCGAATGGCGCAGGAGCAGGACAAGCCCGGCGGTTCCCGATACCAAGGGGAAATCGCCCGCATGGCCGGATTTACGCAGGTAGACCGGTCCCATCACGCGGACCCGGCTCCGGTGGCTGAAGCAGTCTTTGATTTCCTGACCGCCGATAAGCCAAAGCTGCGCTACATGGTCACTCCGAACCAGCGGGAAGCCACCATGACGCTGCGCAGTACGCTGAAGAAAGCGGTAGAGCTCAACCAGGACCAACCCTATGCGCTGACCCGAGATGAGCTGGTGGGTATTCTGGATCAGTTTCTCGCTCCGCAGGTCGCGCAGTGACTGGCAGTCGCCACTGGCTGGAACGGCTGATGCTCGTTCGCCCCGAAGAGCGCAGTGCCACCTTGCTCGCATTCCTGATGGCGTTTGTGCTGATGGCTGCCTACCTGGTGTTGCGCCCGGTGCGCGACGCCATGGCCAGTGACTGGAGTGATGCGGAAGTCAGCTTGCTGTGGAATTTGCAATTGGTCCTCAGCATTGTGTTGGTGGGTCTTTACAGTGCCGCCGTGTCGCGATGGTCGTTGCGACGGGTGGTGCCCGGTGTCTACAGCCTGTTTGCACTGAGCTTTCTCGGCTTCTGGTTGGCGACACCGCTGGTGGCGGATACCGTGCTTCTGGACAAGGGCTTCTATCTCTGGGTTGCCGCTTTCAGTCTCTTCAACATGTCGGTCTTCTGGTCACTGATGAGCGACAGCTTCGATGCAGACCAGGGCCGACGTCTGTTCGCTGTCATCGCCTCAGGTGCCAGTGCCGGCGCCATCGCCGGCCCTGCGATTCCAGCACTCTTTGCTGCCTATCTCGGGCTGGATCGTCTGATGCTGATAGCGGCGCTGGGGGTGCTCATGGTCGTACCCTTGATGTGGCTGCTGCAGCGCATGCGGCCAGCTAGTCTCACCAGGAGACCTCCGCGTGATCAAGCGTCCGCCAGGCACATCGACCTGCGTTGGTGGAGCGGCTTTCGCGATGCCGCGAACAACCCGTACCTGCGCGCTATTGGCCTGTTCATCTTGCTGTACGTTTTCGTGGGCTCCTTCGTCTATTTCATCCAGAAAAATCTGTTAGCTGACTTCACGCGAGTAGAGCGTACCCAGATTCTCAGCAGCGTGAGCTGGCTGGTGAATACGCTGACCTTCGTCTGTGCTCTGCTGGTGACAGGTCGGCTGGTAAACCGCGCCGGGATGGTGCTGACGCTGGCCTGCGTCCCGCTGATCCTGCTGGTGGGTATGGCGGCCATTGCCGTAGCGCCGTTCGTTGTGGTGCTACTGGCAGTGGACGTGGTACGGCGGGTGGGAAATTACGCCGTCACCCGGCCTGCCCGGGAGATGCTGTTTACCGAGGTCACCGCCGACCAGCGCTTCAAGGCCAAGCAGGTGCTGGACGTGGTGGTTTACCGCGGCGGTGATGCTGCCAGCGGGTCAATATTCGCCCTGCTCAGCGAAGGCCTGGGTCTGGCACTGCCGGTAATGGCCCTGGTCGGTAGCGCCGTGGCCGGTCTCTGGGCGGCTGTGGCGGTGTACCTTGGTCGGCGCTACGACGACGTGGCAGCGGCCCCTCCTTTGACCCTGGAGGCGCCAGAGGCAGGCGCTGCCATGGCGATCAGATGACACATTTCTATTCAAACTCAAATCAGGAACCAACAATGCTTACTCGCAGATTGATCCAATTTTTCACCATGCTTCTGTTGCTGATCTCTGGCACGGGTTGTGCTGCCCAGGACTCCAGGCCTGTCGAAGCGGAGGTGGCGCAGTTCTTTGACAAATATATTGAGACTTACAACCGCAGATTTGGAAAGCCGGAGGCGGATGCCGTCTTCCAACGGGAGATAGCGCAGTACCTAAACGCACCCCTGATGCAGGCGCCACCTAACCGGTCGCCACGAGTTGTCGAGTCGGCTGAGGTGGCGGGCAGGAACTTCGCCGGTTTTGTGGCCCAGTTGGAAAGCAAGGGCGTGCAGCGGCTGCAATGGCATGAAAAGCAACTATGGGTGTTGTCGCCGACCCAGGTATTGGCCAGCAACGTGGGCCATGGGGTCAATGCCGAGGGTGATATTGTCTACGAGACGGTGTCCATCTACCTGGTTTACAAGGTCGAGGGCGCCTGGAAAATCGTCAGTCTCAGCCCCTACCAGATGGAAAACAAGATCAGCCTTCGCTAGGGGTCGCTACGGACGCTCGCCGCGCTGATCCCTGGCACCGGCGTCCATGCACAATGGTTGCTAGAGCAGCGGTTCCAGCTGCGGCCAGACGTTGTCCAGCAGCAGTGACTGGGCCTCCACCGTCGGGTGAATGCCGTCGTCCTGCATCAGTGACGGGTCGGTGGCGACGCCGTCCAGCATGAAGGGGCTCATCGCGCTGTCGGTATCCGCGGCCACCCGCGTGAAGCTCTCGCGGAACGACTTCGTGTAGCGGCTGCCATAGTTGGGTGGTATTTCCATCGCCAGGATCAGCACACCGGCGCCGGCGGCCTGTGACTGCCGGGCCATGTCGGCGAGGTTCTCGCGCAGCCGCGCCACTGGATAGCCGCGCAGCCCATCGTTGCCGCCCAGCTCGATAATGACCACGGTGGGTTGGTGTTCTTCCAGCAGCCCGGGCAGCCGCGCAGCGGCCCCGGCGCTGGTTTCGCCGCTGATGCTGGCATTGACGACGCTGTAGTTCGGGTGACTGTCTGCCAGCCGTCCCGCCAGCAGGGCAACCCATCCCTCGTCGAGGGACATGCCGTAGGCGGCGCTGATACTATCGCCCATCACCAGTACGGTTTTGCCCTGTGATCCAGCGGCCTGCGCGGTACCTATAATCAGCAGTAGAACGCCGATACACGCAAGTGCGCAGTGCACGGATTTTTTGAGGTACTTTTCGAAGTACTCTTCAAAGTACTCTTTGAGGTAGTTGGACAACATGATCAGAACAGAAAATCTCCGCAAACGGGTCCCCCTGGCTGAGGGCGAGCTGGAGATACTGAAAGGGATCGACATCGAAATCAAGGCGCGAGAATCAGTGGCGATTATCGGCGCCTCCGGTTCGGGCAAATCCACCCTGCTGGGTCTGCTGGCTGGCCTGGATGTGGCCAGCGAAGGCGATGTGTGGATCGACGGCGTGTCGCTGGCGGGCCTCGATGAAGACCAGCGCGCGCTGGTGCGCGCCGAGAAAGTCGGCTTCGTGTTCCAGTCATTCCAGCTGCTGCCCAGTCTCACAGCGTTGGAAAACGTAATGCTGCCGCTGGAACTGCACGGTGTGGCCAATGCCAGGACCTCTGCGCGCAGCTTCCTGGAGCGGGTGGGCCTGGCGGAACGCACCGACCACTACCCCAACCAGCTCTCCGGCGGTGAACAACAGCGGGTGGCGATTGCCCGGGCCTTTGCGGCCGAGCCGGCCATCCTGTTTGCCGACGAGCCCACCGGTAATCTCGATACCGCCACCGGCGCCTATGTCATCGACCTGTTGTTCGAGATCAATCGCGAGCAGGGCACTACCCTGGTGCTGGTGACCCATGAGCAGCGCCTGGCGGATCGCTGTGACCGCCGCCTGCGCCTGCACGGCGGCGCCCTGGTGGGCGAGGAGAGCGGTCACGTCTCGCGTGACAACCAGGGCGGCGCGCCGCATCTGCGAGGCGTTTGATGGCCCTTTCATGGCGGACGACTAAATGACTGCGCTGAGAATGCTGCTGCGCGACTGGCGCGGCGGAGAGCTTGGCGTTCTGTTGGCAGCGCTGGTGGTTGCCGTTGCCATTGTTTCCGGCATCAGCGCGTTCACCACCCGGCTGCAAAGCAGCCTGGAGCAGGAAAGTCACCGCTTCCTGGCAGCCGATCGCGTTGTGCGCGGATCCCGCGATCAACCCGCGGAATGGGAGACAGAGGCCGCCGCTCGCGGTCTGGTCACCGGCCGCGCACTGACGTTTCCCTCCATGGTTTATGCCGGCGAAGACGACACGGCGCTGGCCGCGGTCAAGGCCGCCAGCAGCGAGTACCCCCTGCGCGGTGAACTGACCATGAGTGCCGACCCCTTCGGCACGCCGGAACTGCGCACCCAGGGGCCGCCCCCGGGCCAGGTATGGCTTGATTCCCGCCTGTTTGCTCTGCTGGGTGTCGAGGTGGGTGATGAAGTCTATGTCGGTGACGCCACCCTTGAGGTGGCCGCGGCACTGCGCAACGAGCCCGACCGGGCCACAGGCTTTCTTGGCTACGGGCCGCGGTTGCTGATGCATATCGACGATATTCCGGCCACCAACGTAGTGCAGCCCGGCAGCCGCGTGCGCTATCGCCTGCTGCTGGCGGGTGATGAGGCGGCACTCGATGACTATGTGCAGTGGCTGGAGCCGCAGCTGACCTCGAGCCAGGAAATACAGGACATCGACAGCAACCAGCGGGGTGTGGGCAGCGCCCTCGACCGCGCGGAGTCTTTCCTGTTGCTGGCAGGCAGCCTGGGTGTGGTGCTGGCAGGCGTTGCGATCGCGTTGGCTGCGCGCCGATTCAGTGAACGCCACTACGACTATGTGGCCATCATGAAAAGTCTCGGCACGGTGAGCGGCAAGATCAACCGCATGTACGGACTTAGCCTGCTGTTGCTGGGTGCGGTGGCTACGCTGATCGGCTCTGCCCTGGGCTGGGGTTTGCAGGCGCTGTTCTTTACCGTTTTTGCAGAAGCGCTGCCGGTACAGCCCGGGCCGGCAGGAGCGCGCCCCTACATCGTCGGTGGCGCCACAGCAGTGGTTTGCCTGCTGGCTTTTGCCTGGCCGCCCCTCAGTCGGCTGGGTGCTGCCTCTCCCCTGAAAGTGCTGCGCCGGGATCTTCCCAATGCGGTCAGTCGCAGCGCCATCGACAACGGTGTGGGCCTGGGTGCGGTGTTGCTGCTGATGCTCTGGTACTCCGGTGACTGGGCGCTGACGCTGGCGGTGCTGGCGGGGCTTGTGGCGTCAGCCAGTCTGGCGGCAGGGGTCGCCTACCTGCTACTGCGCGGCGGCCGGCTGGCCGGTATGCGCGCCGGCAGTATCTGGCGGCTGGCACTGGCCAGCCTGCAGCGCAACGGCTCGGCCAATACCCTGCAGGTGGTGATTTTTTCCCTGGCCATCATGCTGCTGCTGATCCTGGTGCTGGTGCGCACCTCGCTGCTGGAAGAGTGGCAAATGCAGTTGCCCGAGGGCACCCCCAACCACTTCCTGCTGAACATTGCCCCTGACCAAGTCAACGCGGTACGCGACAGCCTGGCGCAGGCGGCGGACCTGTCAGAACCGCTTTATCCCATGGTGCGCGGTCGCATCGTTGAGGTGAACGGCGAAGAACTGGGGCGCAGCGAAGACCCGGAAGCCGGCCGCCGGGAACGCGAGACCAACCTCACCTGGGCGCGGGAGATTCCCACCGATAACGAGATCATCGCCGGTGAATGGTGGAACCCGGATACCCAGGAGGCCCTGGTGTCGGTTGAAGAGGGTATGGCCGAGAGTCTGGAACTGGAGGTGGGCGACAAGGTGCGCTACCTGGTCGGCTCCCAGCCCCTGGACGTCACGGTGGGCAGTATCCGCCGCCTCGACTGGGAGAGCATGCGGCCCAACTTCTTCATGGTATTCCCGCCGGCGGTGCTGCGCGGTTACCCGGCCACATTCATGACCAGCTTCCACCTCGAGAAGGCGGACAAGCAGTTCCTCAACACCTTTATCCGCCAGTATCCAACGGTCACGGTGATCGAGATGGACGTGGTGATCGAGCAGGTACGCGGCATCATCAGCCAGGTATCGGCGGCCATCGAGCTGGTGCTGGGCGTTATTCTCATCGCCGGCGCCCTGGTGCTGATCGCCGGTGTGCAGTCAACGGTGGACACCCGTCTCTACGAGGGCGCTATCCTGCGAGCACTGGGTGCCCGTCGCGGCCTGATCCTCGGCGGCGTGGTTATCGAATTCGCCACGCTGGGTTTCTTTGCCGGCCTGCTGGCGACCATCGCCGCGGAAATTGCGGTCTTCGTCCTCCAGACTTTCGCCCTGGACATGAGCTACAGCCCCCACCCGGAGATCTGGCTGCTGGGACCGATTGCCGCCGTACTGATGATCGGCGCCCTCGGCGTCTGGAACTGCCGGAGGGTGGTCTCCAGCCCACCGCTCCTTGTTTTGCGCGAACTCTAGATCCAGCCTGGGATTAGTTGCTCTTTCTTCGTAGGGCGGGCGCAAGCTATGCCTGGCCCCTCCCCGGACACGCTAAAAGCATGACGTCCCTGTCTCGCTCGGCAACGGCCATCCATGGCCGTTGACGGTCCGTGGAGGGGCCAGGCATAGCTCACGCCCTCGATCATGACGGGTTCCAACCCTGAGGCTATGAACCGTAGGCTGGGAATAAAAAAAACACGCAGTCTTTTATCGTCGCCTACGATCGCTCGAGTCGATGGCGCTACTCTGGAGTTAGGCGAGGTTCCGAGATTGGAAATTCTTATGTTGCCGCTTGGCACTGAACCAGGGCGTGAGCTGGGGGGTATGCACCTTCCCGGACCGTCTGCGGCCATGGATGGCCGCAGCCGAGCGAGACAGGGACGTCACGCTTTTAGCGCGTCCGGGAAGGTGCATACCCCCCAGATCGCGGCCGACCTACGAAGCCAATCTCGAATAAGAGAATTCGACAACTAGTGGGCGTGGATCCCGGTCAGGAAGATGCGGACTTCGAGGTCGATCTGGCGCGCGAGGTCGACGTGGCGTTCGAACAGTTGGGGCATGTCGACTTTGAGGGTGGCGAGGCCGTGGATGCCCGACCAGCCGGCGTTGGCCAGGTAGTGGTCGTCCTCGTCGCGGAAGATGCCTTTCTCGATGCCGCTGCGGATGATGGAGCGCACCAGTTCGTAGGTGTCGCGGCTGGCCTGTAGCAGCTCCGGGTAGCTGGCCTGGGGCTGCAGGGTCGGGCCGAACATCAGCTTGAACAGGTCCGGGTGCTCCATGGCGTAGCCCACGTAGGCGTGGGCAAAGGCCTGCATCTCCCCGTCCGGGTCATCGCCTGCCTCCAGGCCCGCCGCCTGCAGGCGCTCCAGCAGTACGCGGTAGCCGCGGGTGGCCAGTGCTGCCAGCAGTTCATTCTTGTCCTTGAAGTGCCGGTAGGGTGCGGTCTGGGATACACCGATGGTGCGCGCCAGGGCACGGAGGCTCAGTTCCTCCATGCCCGTGTCGGCCAGTTGCGCCTCGGCGGTATCCAGCAGCTCGTTGCGCAGGTTTCCGTGATGGTAGCTGCGGTTGGTGGGCTCTGCGCTCAAGGCAGCAGGTGCTGAACGGCGTCCCGCTCTTCCGTCAGTTCGGTTTCTGTGGCGGTCATCCGCTCGCGGCTGAAATCAGAGACTTCAGCGCCCTGCACGATCTCCCAGTCGCCGCCGCTGCAGCGGCAGGGGAAGGAGTAGATCAGGCCTTCGGTGATGCCGTAGGAACCGTCCGAGTAAACACCCATGGAGACCCAGCTGTCGCTGTCGGTGCCCAGCGCCCAGGAGCGCATGTGGTCGATGGCAGCATTGGCGGCGGAGGCAGCTGACGATGCGCCGCGGGCCTTGATGATGGCGGCGCCACGCTGCTGTACCACCGGGATGAATTCGCCTTCGTACCAGTCCTGGTCGATCAGCTCGATGGCAGCGGTGCCGTCCACCTTGGCGTTGAACAGGTCCGGGTACTGGGTGGCGGAGTGGTTGCCCCAGATGGTCATGTCTTTCACGTCATTGACCGTCTTGCCGGTCTTCTGCGCAATCTGGGTCATGGCGCGGTTGTGGTCCAGGCGGGTCATGGCGGTGAACTGGCGCGGGTTGATGTCCGGCGCATTGCGCTGGGCGATCAGGGCGTTGGTGTTGGCCGGGTTGCCTACTACCAGCACCTTGATGTCCTTGCTGGCGTTGTCGTTGATGGCCTTGCCCTGGGTGGAGAAGATGGCCGCATTGGCTTCGAGCAGGTCCTTGCGCTCCATTCCCGGACCGCGGGGGCGGGCACCGACCAGCAGCGCATAGTCGGTATCCTTGAAGGCCACGTTGGGGTCGTCGGTACAGACAATGTCAGTCAGCAGCGGGAAGGCGCAATCATCGAGTTCCATGCGCACCCCCTCGAGGGCCTCCATCGCCGGCGTAATGTCGAGCAGCTGCAGGATGACCGGTTGGTCTTCGCCGAGCATGTTGCCGGAGGCAATGCGGAACAACAGGGCATAACCAATCTGGCCGGCGGCGCCGGTTACGGTGACTCGAACGGGAGCTTTCATCGACAGTATTCCTCGCACATACGGTGGGTAAACGCGGTTGCAGATGCGGTGGCAAACCGGTTTCGTTTTCGGGGCGCACATTCTAGACACCAGCCCCCCAAAAAGCTACCTGATCGCCGCCGCCGGGAGATTTTGGCAGCAAACTCGCGTAGAATTCGCCGCCGATAGAGGTTGTTAAAGAGCCGGAACCAGGCGTGAAAGAGCTGTCCAAAAAAGAGCGCACGGAATTCAACAAGCTGCAGAAGCGGCTGCGTCGCAACGTGGGCACGGCGATTGCCGACTACAACATGATCGAAGACGGCGATCGAGTCATGGTGTGCGTCTCCGGCGGCAAGGACTCCTACGCCATGCTTGACGTCCTGATGGCCCTGCAGAGTTCGGCCCCGGTGAGCTTCGAATTGATCGCCGTAAACCTTGACCAGAAACAGCCCGGCTTTCCCGAGGACGTGCTGCCCGGCTACCTCGATCGCGCGGGTGTTCCCTATTACGTCCTCGAGAAGGACACCTACAGCATCGTCAAAGAGGTGATCCCCGAGGGGAAAACCACCTGCGGGCTGTGTTCACGGCTGCGCCGTGGCAGCCTGTATGGCTTTGCCGAAGAGATCGGCGCCACCAAGATCGCCCTGGGCCACCACCGCGATGACATCGTCGAGACCCTGTTTCTGAACATGTTCTTTGGCGGCAAGATGAAAGCTATGCCGCCCAAGCTGCTCAGTGACGACGGCAACAACGTGGTCATCCGGCCCCTGTCCTACTGCAAGGAGAAGGACCTGGCGGCCTACGCCGACTACAAGCAGTTCCCAATCATTCCCTGCAACCTGTGTGGGTCCCAGGAAAACCTGCAGCGGGTGCAGGTGAAGACCATGCTGCAGGACTGGGAGCGTCAGTACCCCGGGCGTACCGAGACCATTTTCCGCGCCATCCGCAACGTGGCGCCTTCCCAGCTGGCCGATACCGAGCTGTTCGACTTCAGTTCGCTCAGCGTCGACCGCGATCTGCATATGGGCGACGCCCAGGGCATCAAGGTCGTAAACCTCTAGTGGGCGACACCAACAGCTCAGCCGGCATCGCTGCACTGGTCACCGTGCGCGGTCTGGGCCTGGAGCGGGGCGGCAAGCCCCTGCTGGAGGGCCTGGACCTGGATGTCGGCGGTGGTGACCTGGTGTTGATCGAAGGCCCCAATGGCAGCGGCAAGACCACCCTGCTGCGCAGCCTGGCGGGGCTGTCGCGCCTGGGTTTGACCGGCAGCCTGCAAAGGCACTGCGACGAGCTGCTATATCTCGGCCACCGGGCCGGCATCAAGCAGCTGCTGACACCGCGGGAAAACCTGGCCTGGGCCTGCCGCAGCCAGGGCTGGGACCCGGCCCATATCGACAGTGCCCTGGAGCGAGTGGGTCTGGCCGGGCGCGCAGACCTGTTGTGCCAGAACCTGTCCGCCGGCCAACAGCGCCGGGTCAACCTGGCGCGGCTTTACCTGTCTTTCGAACAGCAGGCCCCCCGCACCCTGTGGATGCTGGATGAACCCTTTACCGCGATTGACCGGGCCGGGGTCGCAGCGCTGGCCGACACCATGGCCCGGCAGGTGCAGCGTGGCGGCGCGGTGCTGCTGACCTCCCACCAGGACCTGCCGCTGGACATTCCGCTGCGCCGCCTGGTGCTGGGAGGTGACGCATGAGTGCTCCACAGCCCCCGTTGGCGGCTTTTCTGCGTGCCTCCCTGAGGCGTCAGCTGCTGCTGGCCTACCGTCGTCCTGTCGATACCATCAACCCCCTGCTGTTCTTCCTGCTGGTAGTCACCTTGTTCCCGCTGGGCATAGGCCCGGACCCGGCCCAGCTGGCGGAGTTCGCGCCTGGCATCCTGTGGATCGTGGCGCTGCTGGCCTCGCTGATGGCCGCGGAAGGCCTGTTTCGCCAGGACTATGAAGATGGCTCCCTTGAACAACTGTTGCTGTCGCCCCAGCCGCTGTACCTGGCCTCGTTGACCTATACCACCGCCCACTGGCTGGTTACGGGGCTGCCGCTGACCCTGTTGTCGCCGCTGTTCGCGATCATGCTGCAGCTACCGACCGAGGCGCTGCCGGCGCTGGTGCTGAGCATGGGGCTGGGCACTGCGGTATTGAGCCTGGTCGGGAGCATCGGCGCTGCACTGACGGTCAGCCTCAAGCGCGGCGGCATGCTGATCTCGCTGATTATCGTGCCGCTTTATATACCCGTTTTGATCTTTGCCGCCGGTGCCGTGCGCTTTGCCGCCGACGGCATCGATCCCACGCCACAGTTGCTGTTACTGGGCGGCATGCTGTCACTGGCGGTGGCACTGGCGCCCTTCGCCATCAGCGCAGGACTCCGTATATCTGTTGATGCAGGTTAGGAATCGAAGCGCGAAGATCGTTATAATCTGGCCCCTGATTTTGAGGTAATACCCCCGATGTGGACGTGGTTTCACAAGCTTGGATCGCCCCCCTGGATGTATCGTATTTCCGGGCGCATCCTGGTCATCCTGTTACCCCTGACCGTTGCCATGCTGGCGGTGGGCGCGGTGTGGGGCCTGTTGTATGCCCCCATGGATTTCAAGCAGGGCAACAGTTTTCGCATCATTTATTTCCACGTACCCGCGTCCGTGGTGGCGCTGGCCGGCTATTACGTGATGGCTATCGCCGGTGCGGTAAGCCTGATCTGGCGCATGAAGATGGCCGAAGTCGCCATGAAGTGTGCCGCCCCCGTGGGCGCGGCGCTCACTTTCCTGAGCCTGCTGTCCGGGGCGATCTGGGGCAAGCCCACCTGGGGCACCTACTGGGTCTGGGACGCGCGCATCACATCGATGCTGATTCTGTTCTTCCTGTATCTCGGTGTGATCGTCCTGTACCAGGCCTATGAGAACAAGGAGGCCGCCGGCAAGGCTTGCGCGGTGCTAAGTCTGGTGGGCATGGTGAACATTCCCATCATCTACAAGTCTGTAGACTGGTGGTACAGCCTGCACCAGCCAGCCACCATCAAATTCACTGAAGAGAGCGCCATGCACAGCTCCATGCTGCAGCCCTTGCTGCTGATGATTCTGGCTTTCTACTGCCTGTTCACCTGCGCACTGTTGTTGAACATGCGCAGCGAATTGTTGCGCCGCGGCGCCGCCACGTCCTGGGTGCGCGCACTGGCGGGGAGTCACTAACTTTGTATTTTGAATCACTGCAGGCGGCGCTGGCCATGGAGGGTCACGGCGTCTACGTCTGGACCGTCGCAATGGTGAGTGTGCTCATTTGTGTGGGGCTGCTGGTTTTACCGGCGCGCTCGGCCCGACGGTTTATTTCTGAGCTGCGCGTGGATGAGGCACCCGAGCCGCAAGCCGCCCCCAGCGTCAGGATTGAGGAGGTCAACAATGCACCCGGTTCGTAAGCAGCGCCTTATGCTGGTCGGTTTTATCGTGGTGTTTTCCACCCTGGCGGTGGGGCTGGTCAGCTACGGCCTGCGCGGCAACATCAACCTGTTCTTTCCGCCGGCGGAAATCGCCGCCGGGCTGGCCCCGGTTGGGCAGCCTATTCGCCTGGGCGGCATGGTAGTGGAGGGCAGCGTGCGCCGCGACCCCCAGTCCCTGCGCATCGAATTTGATGTGACCGACTACCAGGCAACCGTCACCGCCGTGTATACCGGTATTCTGCCTGACCTGTTCTCCGAGGGAGAGGGGGTGGTCGCCGCGGGTGTGCTGGATGAAAACGGCGTGCTGCAGGCCACCGAGGTGCTGGCCAAGCACGATGAAAATTATATGCCGCCCGAGGTGGCAGAAGCCCTCTCCCGGGCCCACGACGAGGCGACTGATACATGATCCCCGAGTTCGGGCACTTCGCCCTGATACTGTCGCTGGGCCTGGCGTTGTTGCTGAGTCTGGTGCCCATGCTGGGCAGCTTCCGCGGCGACGCGCGCGCCATGGCCATGGCGCCGTCGCTGGCCATCGGTCAGTTTGTGTTTGTTGCCATCGCGTTTGGCTGCCTGGCCTGGTCCTTCACTGCCGATGACTTCTCGGTGGCCCTGGTGGCCAACAACTCCAACAGCCTGATGCCCACGGTGCTCAAGTTCGCCGCTACCTGGGGCAACCACGAGGGCTCGATGGTGTTGTGGATTCTGTTCCTGTCGGCCTGGACTGCCGCTGTCGCTGTGTTCAGCACCGCCCTGCCGCTGGTGCTGCTGTCGCGGGTACTGGCGGTGCTGGGTTTTGTGGCGGTGGGTTTCCTGCTGTTCTCGCTGCTGACCTCCAACCCCTTCGAGCGCACCCTGCCCGGTGTACCCCTGGATGGCGCCGACCTCAACCCACTGTTGCAGGATCCGGGCATGATCATCCACCCGCCGCTGCTGTACATGGGCTATGTGGGTTTTTCCGTCGCCTTCGCCTTTGCCATTGCCGCGCTGATCGGCGGCCGACTGGACGCCAGCTGGGCGCGCTGGTCGCGGCCCTGGACCAACGCCGCCTGGGCCTTCCTGAGCCTGGGTATCATGCTTGGTAGCTGGTGGGCCTATTATGAACTGGGCTGGGGCGGCTGGTGGTTCTGGGACCCGGTCGAGAACGCATCCTTCATGCCCTGGCTGGTCGGTACCGCGTTGATACACTCCCTGGCGGTGACCGAAAAGCGCGGGCTGTTTCGCAGCTGGACGGTGCTGCTGGCGATCTTCGCTTTTTCCTTGAGCCTGCTGGG
The DNA here is from genome assembly GCA_043513815.1 of Cellvibrionales bacterium. Classification (GTDB taxonomy): domain Bacteria; phylum Pseudomonadota; class Gammaproteobacteria; order Pseudomonadales; family Halieaceae; genus JANQIO01. The sequence continues at coordinate 1,590,931 of CP121313.1, forward strand.
TACCTTCCTGGTGCGCTCGGGCGTGCTGACCTCGGTACATGCCTTTGCCGCCGACCCGGCTCGCGGGGTATTCATTCTGGCTTTTCTCGGCATTGTCGTCGGCGGCTCGCTGACCCTTTATGCCTTCCGGGCGCCGGCAGTGCAGAGCCGCATCGGTTTTGAGTGGGTCAGCCGCGAAAGCCTGCTGCTGCTCAACAATGTGGTGTTCCTGGTCAGCACCCTGACCGTGCTGTTCGGCACCCTGTTCCCCTTGATTACCGATGCCCTGCAACTGGGCAAGTACTCGGTGGGTCCGCCTTACTTCAACGCGGTATTCCTGCCGCTGATGGCACTGATGATTCCGTTCATGGGCATCGGCCCGACCTCGCGCTGGAAGCGCGACACCAGCAAGCGCTGGCTGCAGGAGCTGGCGGCGCCGGCCATTGCAGCGCTGGTCATCGGCCTGTTGTTTCCGTTCATCTATGGTGGCGAATACAACCTGTGGGTGATGCTGGCGGTGGTGCTGGCCGGCTGGCTGGCGCTGGCCATGTTGCGCGACCTGGTCCTGCGCCTGCGCAGCAGCCGTGTGCGGAGCATTCCCGCCAGCTACTGGGGGATGCAGGCAGCCCACCTGGGCTTCGCCATCACGGTGGTGGGCGTGGTGCTGGTGAGCCAGTACGCGGTGGAGCGCGATCTCAAGATGCGCCCCGGCGACGTGGAAGAGGTGGCGGGCTACCGCTTTACCTTTAACAGCCTGGAGCCCGTGCAGGGCCCCAACTACGTGGCCGACGGCGCCAACTTTACCGTGACTCGCAACGGCCGCACCGTGGCGGTGCTGCAGCCCCAGAAGCGGCGCTACCTGGCCTCGGGCCAGGTGATGACCGAAGCGGCCATCGATGCCGGTACTTTCCGCGATCTGTTTATCGCCATGGGCGAACCGCTGGAGGGCGGCGAGGCCTGGGCCATTCGCCTGCACTACAAGCCTTTTGTGCGTTGGATCTGGGCGGGGGCCATCTTTATGGGCTTCGGCGGCTTCCTGACACTGGCCGATCGGCGCTACCGCCGCGCCCGGCAGCGGGCGACGGCGTCGGCGGGAGGTGGCCTTGAAGCGGCTTAGGTTATTTCTGCCGCTGGGGCTGTTCCTGGTGTTGAGCGGCTTCCTGATGATAGGGCTGCGGCTCGACCCCCAGGCCCTGCCGTCGGCGCTGATCGACAAGCCGCTCCCGAGCTTCTCCCTGCCGGCCCTGGGCCAGCAGCGGGTAGTGGACCAGGCGGCGGTGACCGGTGAAGTCGCGCTGTTCAATGTCTGGGCCACCTGGTGTGTGTCCTGTCGGGTGGAGCATCCCTTCCTGACCGAGCTGGCCAAAACCGGCATGCCCATCTATGGCATCAACTACAAGGACGATGACGCCGAGGCCCTGCGCTGGCTGGACGAGCTGGGTGACCCGTACCGCCTGAGCATCGTCGACGCCGAGGGCAGCCTGGGTCTGGACCTGGGCGTCTACGGCGCACCGGAGACCTATGTGGTCGATGCCGCCGGTGTCATTCGCTACCGCCATGTGGGCGTTGTGGATGAAACCGTGTGGACCGAAACCCTCAAGCCCATTGTCGACCAACTGCGACGTGAACAGCGCAGCGGGGGTTCCTCATGATTCGCGCGCTGCTGCTGGTCGCGGGCCTGGCCTTGTCGGGCACTGCGCTGGCGGTGATCGAGACTTACGAGTTCGAAGATGAAAGCCTGCGCGAGCGTTTTGCGACCCTGGCGGACGAGCTGCGCTGCCCCAAGTGCCAGAACCAGAATATTGCCGACAGCAATGCGCCCATCGCCGCCGACCTGCGCAAGCAGCTGCACGCGCAGTTGCACGACGGCCGCAGCAACGATGAAATTGTTGCATACATGGTTGATCGCTATGGCGAATTCGTCCTTTACCGCCCCCGCGTCAACAACGTAACCCTGGTGCTGTGGGCGGCGCCGGCCATTCTGCTGGTGCTGGCCCTGCTGGTGCTGCGTTCCAGCATGCGCGGCCGCGCGGCAGCCTCCAGTGCCGCACTGAGCGCGGAAGAACAGGCCAGGCTGGATGCCCTGCTGGCAGACGACGAGGAGCAAGTGTGACTGAAATCTGGTGGGGCGCGCTGCTGTTGGTGGCGCTGGCGTCCCTGTTTGTGCTGCTGCCAGGCCTGTTCCTGCGGGCGCGGCGGATCGATACCCGTAGCTCCAACCGTGACTGGTTTCTGCAGCGCCGCTCTGAACTGGAGACCACGGCAGAACCCCGGGATTCCGGCATTGGTCGGCCCGGCTCGACCGATACTGAGCTGGCTGAGGACCTGCTGCAGGACGCCCAGTGGCGGATGCTGGAAGAAGCCGGTGGCGAAGCCGGAGAGCCGGCGGGGTCCGCCCGATCTCACTCGTTGCCTATGGCCGTGCTGCTGACAATATTGGTAGGCCTTTCGGCGGCCATTTACTGGCAGCTCGGCGCCGGACCTGACGTGGCGCTGAAGCGACAGCTCGACGCGGTCAATGAGCAGACCACGGAGGCCGAATACCGCCGCCTGATGCTGCAGGTGGAGGATCGCGCCGCTGCTCGGCCGGACAACCTTTACTACCAGGGCATGCTGGGTCGGTTCTATATGAACGAGGGCGATTATCGACGCGCTCGCACTCTCTATGCCGGGCTGGCGCAAAGGGCGCCCAACGACGCCATGGCCGCGGCCCTGGCCGCCCAGGCTGGCTTTCTGGCGGAAGGGCGCAAGCTGACCCCGGAGGACCAGTTGCTGGCCGAGCGGGCATTGAGCGTCAACCCCCACCAGCGCACGGCCCTGGGCCTGCTGGGCATGGCGTCCTTCGAGGCCGGGGAGTTCCAGGCGGCAATCAGTTACTGGGAGCGCCTGCTGGTGATGGAAAACCCGGAGTCCGAGTCGGCGCAGATGATACGCGGCGTGATTGCCCGGGCGCGGGAGCAGGCTGGCGGTGCCGCCATCGCCGCCACTGACCCGGCATCGCCTCACGCGGGAACCGCCCCGGCGGCAGCTATCGGGGCAGGTGTGACCCTGCGGCTGGAACTGGCCCAGGGCATGAACGCGGCGCCCGGCGACACGGTGTTTGTGTTTGCCCGCAACCCGGCGCTGGACACCCGCATGCCGGTAGCCGTGAAGCGCCTGACCGCTGGTCAGCTGCCCCTGACCCTGCGTCTCGACGACGCCAGCTCCATGGCGGGACAGAAGATTTCCGAGCTCGAGCGCGTGGAGGTGGTGGCGAGAATCTCCCCCAGCGGCCAGCCTGGCGAGCAACACGCGACCTTCCAGGCCAGCGCCTCTGACCTGCCGCCGGTTGCCGGTGAGCAGGTACATACCCTGGTGCTCAGGCCAGTCGGGGATTCGTGAATTTGATCCGCGATTTCAGGGTAAAAACAGCAAAAAAATCGCCATAAACTTCCCCTATGGCCTCCCAAGTCTTGTGTCGAGCGAGTACACTAGCCACATCATATAGGGGGTTGGCGGGGCAATATCTTGCCTTTTTCAACGCAGGAAAAGCCTCGAAACAGCCGGTTTACAGGCTGTAAATTGAGCGCTCAAAAAACAATGATAGTCAATGAAAGCCAATAAAAACATAGACTTGCGAGTGTTGCCAAAAGTCTCATGAGATTAAAATCAATCAAGCTGGCGGGCTTCAAATCCTTTGTCGACCCGACCCATGTGCAGTTTCCGAGCAATATGAGCGCGGTGGTCGGGCCCAATGGTTGCGGCAAATCCAACGTGATCGACGCGGTTCGCTGGGTGATGGGCGAGAGCTCGGCGAAGAACCTGCGCGGCGAGCACATGACCGATGTGATCTTCAACGGCTCGGTCAATCGCCAGCCGGTGGGCCAGGCCTCTATCGAACTGATCTTCGACAATCACGACGGCGGCGTCGGCGGCGAGTACGCCAGCTATGCCGAGATCTCCGTGCGCCGGCAGGTGACCCGGGAAGGGCAGAGCGAATATTTCCTCAACGGCAGCAAGTGCCGGCGCCGTGATATCACCGATGTTTTCCTCGGTACCGGGCTGGGCCCGCGCAGCTACGCTATTATCGAGCAGGGCATGATCAAAGTACAGCGAGTTCAAGGCCGAGGAGCGCGAACTCAAGGCCCAGCTGCAGTCCCTGCAGTGGAAGAGCCTGGACGACAAAATAAGCACCTCCAAACACGATATCGGCGAGCTGGATGTGAAACTGGAAGCCGTGATCGCCGAGCACCGTCAGGTGGACGCCGGCATCGAGGATATGCGGGTCCAGCATACCGAGGCCAACGACACCTTTAACGAAGTCCAGGCCCGCTACTACAGCATCGGCTCGGAAGTCGCCCGCATCGAGCAGACCATCAAGCACCAGCAGGAGCGTTCACGCCAGCTGGCCGATGACCTGCGACAGACCGCGGAGAGCTTCGAGCAAGCCGAGCGTCACCTGGAAGAGGATCGCAACAAGCAGTCCCAGTGGCAGGAAGAGCTGACCGCCGTGACCCCGACACTGGAAGAGTTGCAGGCGGCGGAAGCCGCTTCGGCCCAGGCCCTGATCGACGCCGAAGAGCACATGCAGGCCTGGCAGCAGGAATGGGATGACTTCAACCAGCAGGCAGCGGAACCACGCCAGCAGGCGGAAGTACAGCAATCCCGGCTCCAGCACCTGGAACAGGCCCTGACCCGTATCCAGGAGCGCATTGCGGCACTGGACACGGAAAAGTCCGGCTTGAGCGCCGGCCCCGCCGATGAAAGCTGCGAGCAGCTGGGTGAACAGATCGCCGCGAAGGAACTGGCCATCCGCGCCGCCGAAAAGCACAGTGAAGACCTGCTGGCCCAGGTCAACACCGCCCGCGACCGCAGGAATTTCCTGTCTGAGTCCCTCGACAGCGCCCGCGGCGAACTGCAGGGCCAGCGCGGCCGTCACGCTTCGCTGGATGCCCTGCAGCAGGCGGCGTCGGGCGCGGGGGAAGCGGTGGAATCCTGGCTCGGCGAACAACATATCGCCGACCGGCCGCGCCTGCTGCAACAGATACAGGTCGCCCCGGAATGGCAGCAAGCGGTGGAAACCGTGCTGGGTGACAGCCTGCAGGCGGTCTGTGTCGATAGCATTGACGCGTTCGCCGAGGCCCTGTCCCAGGCGCCGCGTGGCCAGGTCATGTTGCTGGACAGTGCAATGCCGGCAGCCGGTGCCGACGGCAGCCTGGCCTCCCAGGTCAGTGGCGCCGCCCACCTGTCCGGTCAACTGGGAGCAGTGCTGCTGGCCGACAGCCTGGCCGGCGCGCTCACCCGACGCGCCAGCCTGGCACCGCACCAGTCGCTGATTACCCGCGAGGGTGTCTGGGTCGGTCCCGACTGGGTGCGGGTCAGCAACCGCACCGAGGAAGAGTCCGGCGTGATTGCCCGCCAGCAGGAGCTCGAGTCCCTGACGGCCGCGATCAGCGCCGGTGAGGCGCGCTGCCGCGAACTGCAGTCCGAGCTGGCCGATATCGATACCCAGCTCAAGAATCTGGAACAGCAGCGCCACGAGGCCCAGGGCCAGGTGCAGTCTGTGTCTCGCGAGCATGCCGACCTGGCGGCGGCACTCAGTGCCGAGCAGGCCAAGATCGAACAGATCAGCAAGCGTCGTGAAGGTATCAACCGCGAGATCGATGAAGCCCGCACCCAGTTCCAGACCGAGCAGGACAGCATGGCCGAAGCGCGCCAACTGCTGTCCGCTGCCATTGAGCGCATGGAGCAGGATTCAAAACAGCGCGAGGAGCTTCTGTCGCGCCGGGACGATACCCGCACCCGCCTCGACCAGGCCCGCCAGGCGGCCCGCCATGACAAGGACGCCGCCCACCAGACCGCCATGCAGCACCAGTCGCTGCAGGCCCAGCTACAGTCCATGAACCAGTCCATCGAGCGCACCACGGTGCAGGTGAAGCAGCTGGTGGAGCGCAAGCAGTCGCTGGAGGAAAGCATCGCCAGCAACGATCAGCCGCTGGACGGTCTCAAGCAGGAGCTGGAGTCGCAGCTCGAGAAGCGACTGGGTGTGGAAACCGAGCTGGGCGACGCCCGTGACACCGTGGCTCGCATTGACGGCGAACTGCGTGAGGCAGAGGGTCTGCGCGCCCAGATCGAGCAGCGCAGCGCCAACGTGCGCAGCCAGCTCGAACAGAAGCGGCTGGAGAACCAGACCCTGCAAGTGCAGCGCGAAACGCTGGAAAAAGCGCTGGCCGAGACCGAGCAGAAAGCCGAAACCGTTTTGGAGACCCTGCCGGAAGAGGCCAACGAGTCCGACTGGCAGCGCCGCCTGGAACAGGTGGGCAATCGCATTGCCCGACTGGGCCCGATCAACCTGGCGGCCATCGACGAGTACAGCCAGCAGTCCGAGCGCAAGAACTACCTGGATGCCCAGAATGAGGACCTCGAGCAGGCCCTGCAGACCCTGGAATCCGCCATCCGCAAGATCGACAAGGAAACCCGCAACCGTTTCCGCGAAACTTTCGACCAGGTCAACGCCAGCCTGCAGGAGCTGTTCCCGCGGGTATTCGGCGGTGGCTCGGCCTACCTGGAGATGACCGGCGAGGATCTGCTGGATACCGGTATTACCATCATGGCGCGCCCGCCGGGCAAGAAGAATGCCACCATCCATCTGTTGTCCGGTGGTGAGAAGGCGCTGACGGCCATTGCCCTGGTATTCTCAATCTTCCGACTCAACCCGGCTCCGTTCTGCATGCTGGACGAGGTGGACGCGCCGCTGGACGACGCCAACACCGGCCGCTATGCGCGCATGGTCAAGGAAATGTCTGACAAGGTTCAGTTCATTTTCATCACCCACAACAAGATCACCATGGAAATGGCCGATCAATTGATGGGCGTTACCATGCAGGAGCCCGGTGTTTCGCGCCTGGTGACCGTGGATGTGGAAGAGGCCGCGGAACTGGCCGCCTCCTGATGATGGCTGCGAGCGTGCCCAGGGGCATCGACAAGGGCCCGTTGTGTTGAGGTATGACAAGGTAAGCGCGGGATAGACTGGGGGCTATGGAACTGAGCGTGCGCGACTGGATGATCATCATCGGGGTACTGCTGATTGTGGCGGTGCTGCTGGATGGCTACCGCCGCATGCGCGATCCCAAACGCATTCGGGTCTCACTGAGTCGAGTGCCCGATGGCCCCGAAGATGATGTCGGCGTGAGCCACGAACTGCCTAACGGTGGCGCCCGGGTCAAACCCCGCAAGCCCGGCGACCCAGCACCCTCCAGTGATGACAGTTTGGACGGTGTGCCTGGTCTTGATTCTGACCCTGCCCCGGATGTAGACGATTCCTCCGCCGCAGAGGCTTTCGAGGAGGACCTTTACAAGAGTGCGCCCACTGCCACGCAGCAGGGCGACCCACCGCTGCTCACAGAGCCTGCGGAGGATCCTGACCCCCTGTTTGATCCAGCGCCAGTGCCCGTACAGGCAGCCCCTGAGCGGCCGCCCGCCGATGAGCTGTCGGCGGGAGCCGACCGGGCGGCCGGCGAAAACCTGGATCTACTCGATGGCATCACAGCCGATGAAGATGGGCCCGCCGCAGGGTCGCCTGCCGCAGGATCGCCTGCCGCAGGGTCGCCTGCCGCAGACGCACCCACAGAAGTCCTGATGCTGCACGTGGTGGCCAGGGATGAGGCCGGCTTCAACGGTGAAGATATCCTGCAGGTATTGCTGGCCTACAACCTGCGCTTCGGCGATATGGATTTCTTCCATCGCCATGAGGCTTCCGCCGGGCGCGGAGCCATTCAGTTCAGCGTGGCCAATATGCTGCAGCCGGGCGTGTTCGACATTGATCGGATGGCGGACTTTTCCACCACCGGGCTGATTTTCTTCCTCACCTTGCCCGGCCCCCGCGACATGATGGCCGCCTTCGAACAAATGCTGGAGACTGCTCGCGGTGTAGCGGAAAACCTCGGTGGCGACGTGTTGGACGAGAGCCGCAGCGCGACCACCCGCCAGACGCTGGAGCACATGCGCCAGCGTATTCGTGATCTCGAACGCAAGCTGCTGGCCCAGGCAGGACGTTAGAGCTTATGACTTCACCCGGGTCATCCGCAGCCGCCGATGAGATAGCGTCCCTGCGCTCCCAGCTCCGCGAACACAACTATCGCTACTATGTGCTGGACGAGCCCAGTATCCCGGATGCCACCTACGATCGGCTGATGCGCGAACTGCAGGCGCTGGAAGAGGCACATCCGGAGCTGGTCACCGAAGATTCCCCGTCCCGCCGGGTCGGCGCCGAGCCCCTCACCGAGTTCCGGCAGGTGCAGCACGAACTGCCGATGTTGTCCCTGGACAACGCTTTCAATGCCGAGGAGATACTCGACTTTGATCGCCGCCTCAAACAGCGTCTGGATCGCGAGGCAGAGATCGAATATGCCTGTGAGCCCAAGCTGGACGGTATCGCTGTCAGCCTGCTGTATCGCGATGGGGTACTGGAGCGGGGCGCGACCCGGGGTGACGGCCGCACCGGTGAAGACATTACCCACAATATCCGCACCGTGCAGTCCATACCGCTGAAGCTGATGGGAGAGGGCCACCCGGCGTTACTGGAAGTGCGCGGTGAAGTCTACCTGCCCCGCGAGGGTTTCGAGGCCATGAACGAACAGGCCCGGGCGGCGGGCGGCAAGCCCTTCGTCAACCCGCGCAACGCCGCCGCCGGCACCCTGCGCCAGCTAGACCCGAAGATTGCCGCGGCGCGGCCGCTGCAGATGTGCTGCTACAGCGTGGGCGTGGTCGACGGTGTACCCAGCGGGGTCGAATGGCCCGACCGGCAATCCGATATCCTCATCCAGCTGCAGCAGTGGGGCCTGCGTATCAACAGTGAGTCCGACGTGGTCGAAGGTGTGGCGGGCTGCAATGCCTACTACGAACGACTGGCCAGCAAGCGCGACGCGCTGGCCTACGACATCGACGGCATTGTCTTCAAGGTCAACGACATCGCCCTGCAGCGTGACCTGGGCTTTGTGTCCCGGGCGCCGCGCTGGGCTATTGCCCGCAAGTTCCCGGCCCAGGAAGAGAGCACCCGCCTGCTGGACGTGGAATTCCAGGTGGGCCGCACCGGCGCCATCACCCCGGTGGCGCGACTGGAGCCGGTGTTTGTCGGCGGCGTCACCGTCAGTAATGCAACCCTGCACAACCGTGACGAAATTGAACGCCTGGGGGTGAAGAAGGGCGACACAGTGATTGTGCGCCGGGCCGGTGACGTGATCCCGCAGGTGGTATCCGTCATCGAGAGCGAGCGGCCCAGGGGCGCAAAGGATATTGAGTTCCCGGCCCACTGTCCGGTGTGTGATTCCCCGGTGGAACAGATCGAGGGTGAGGCGGTGGTGCGCTGCTCCGGCGGTCTGGTCTGTCAGGCCCAGCGCAAGCAGTCCCTCAAACACTTCGCTTCCCGTCGCGCCATGGATATCGACGGTCTGGGTGACAAGCTGGTCGAGCAACTGGTGGACGAGGGCCTGGTGGAAAACGCCGCCGACCTTTATGCGCTGAAGGTGGAACAGCTGGCGGGCCTGGAGCGCATGGCCGAGAAGTCCGCCAGCAACCTGGTTGACGCGCTGAATGCCAGCAAGAAAACCAGTCTCGCGCGCTTCATTTTCGCGTTGGGCATCCGCGAAGTCGGCGAGGCCACCGCCCGCAATCTGGCCAACCATTTCGGAGACCTGCCGCCCATCATCAAGGCCAGCGAGGAAAAACTGCTGGAAGTGGAGGATGTCGGCCCCATCGTTGCCGATCATATTCGCCAGTTTCTCGATGCCGAGCAAAACCTCACCGTAATCGGGGCACTGCAAAAGGCCGGGGTGGAATGGGAGAAGGTCCAGGTCGCCGATGCCGGAGAGCTGCCGCTGGCCGGGCAAACCTGGGTGGTGACCGGCACGCTGGAAGTCACCAGTCGCGATGGCGCCAAACAGGCCCTGCAGCAGCTCGGCGCCAAGGTGGCGGGCAGTGTGTCAAAGAAGACCAGCTGTGTGGTGGCAGGCCCCGGCGCCGGTTCCAAGCTGACCAGGGCGCAGGAACTGGGTGTCGAGGTGATCGATGAGGACGCGTTTGTCGCGTTGCTCAAGCAGCACGGAGCGGCCCCATGAGCGCGTGCCGCAGGTCGGCATCGCCGGGTAGCGGCAGGCCGGGCTCGCTGTTGGCGCTGCTGTTGCTGGCAGCCGTGGCACTGGGTGGATGCACCACCTCGCCACCCTCGGATGTGAACAATGTTTGCGCCATTTTTCGCGAGAAGAAGGGCTGGTACGACGACGCCGACGACTCGTACCAGCGCTGGGGCAGTCCCATCCCGGTGATGATGGCGATCATGCACCAGGAGTCCCGCTTCCGGGCCAAGGCCAAGCCGCCCCGCAAGAAAATTCTCTGGGTCATACCGGGCCCGCGGCCCTCAAACTCCTACGGCTACACCCAGGCGCTTGAAGAAACCTGGGACATCTACCAGCGCGACGCCGGTAACTACGGCGCCGACCGCGACGATTTTGGCGATTCCATCGATTTCATCGGCTGGTACAACCACCAGAGCTACCGCCGCAGCGGTATCAAGAAAGACGACCCCTACCATCTGTACCTGGCCTACCACGAGGGTCACGGCGGTTTTAACAAGCGCAGCTTCAAGAACAAGCAGTGGCTCAAGGATGTTTCCAAGAAGGTTTCACGGCAGTCTTCGCGCTATACCACCCAGCTTCGAAGCTGTGAAGAAGAGCTCAAGGACAGCGGCTGGTGGCCGTGGTAGGCGGCCGCTGTCATAATGAGGTAATAATTCCGACTTTTAATACCGTGTCACTGTTGCCCAATGGGAAAACTGTCATATGACTGACCGCACGGTACTCATCGTTGACGATGAGTTTGCGATCCGCGACATGCTGCGCATGGCCCTGGAGATCGCTGAGTTCAACTGCCTCGAGGCAGACAATATCCAGTCTGCCTATCAGGTGATTGTCGACGAGCGCCCGGATATCGTGCTGCTGGACTGGATGTTGCCCGGTGGCAGCGGCCTGGAGCTGCTGCGACGCCTGAAGCGCAACGATGCCACCAAGGACATCCCGGTCATCATGCTCACCGCCAAGACCACGGAAGACAACGTGATCCAGGGGCTGGATGTGGGTGCAGATGACTACATCACCAAACCCTTCGCGCCGCGGGAGTTGATAGCCCGCATCCGTGCCCTGATGCGGCGCAGCAGCGGCGGGGTCGAGGAGTCCACCCTGCAGGTCGCTGAGTTGACCCTGGACAGTGATTCAAAGCGCATTTTCCTCGCCGGCGACATGATCGACGTCGGCCCCACGGAGTTCCGTCTGCTGCAGTTTTTCATGTCCCATCCGGAGCGTGCCTACACCCGCAACCAGCTACTGGACCAGGTGTGGGGCGCCAACGTTTACGTGGAAGAGCGCACAGTCGATGTGCACATCCGCCGGCTACGTAAATCCCTGCAAACCGCAAACCATGACTACAGTCGACTGATCCAGACTGTACGCGGCACCGGCTACCGCTTTTCGGCGCGTGGAGTCGCCTTGTAGTGGCCACCACCAGCTGGTGGAAAGAATTTCGCAAGGTCGCACTCTATTTTATGGTAGTCGTCGGTCTCGGGGCCGCTGTCGGCTATGGGGTTGAAGCCCTGGCCGTGTCCGCCACGCTGCTGGTGGGTTACTGGCTCAATCAACTGCGCCGGGCGTCCGACTGGATGCGCCGGCCCGACATAGAACCCCCTGAGGCGCGTGGTCTGTGGGGCGAGTTTTTCGACAGTATCTACCGACTGCAGCGGCATGACCGGGAAGAGCGCGACCGCCTGCAAACAGCGGTCAGCTACCTGCGCAATTCCCTGGCAGCGTTGAAGGATGCCGCCGTGCTGATCGACCCCTCCGCCAATATCGAGTGGAGCAACGAAGCCGCGCAGGAATTGCTGGGCCTCCAATATCCGCGGGATCGCGGCCAAGCCATCGTCAACCTGCTGCGGGTGCCAAATTTCAGTGCCTACTTCTCGAGCGGTGATTACCAGGAGCCGCTGCTGATCGAGAGCCCGCTGGACGCCAATCTGCAGCTACAGGTAGAAATCACTGCCTTCGGCCGCGGCAGCCGGCTGATGTTCTGCCGTGACGTGACGCGCGAAAAGCAGCTGGAAAAAATGCGTCGCGACTTTGTCGCCAATGTTTCACATGAGCTGCGCACGCCGCTGACGGTGATCTCCGGCTATCTGTTGACGCTCATGGATACCGAGCTTGGCCGCGAGGGCACACTGCAGCAGCCCATGCAGCAGATGCAACAGCAGGCCGAGCGCATGGAGACTCTGCTGCGCGATCTGCTGTGGCTGTCACAGATCGAGTCCACCGAGGGTCGCGAGGAACACCGGCCCCTGGAAATGCCAGAGCTTATCCACGAAGTGCGCGAGTTTGCGCTGGGCGCCTACCCGCAGCGGGTCATCAACACGGAGATCCGCACCGAGCGCACTATCAAGGGTAACTACAAGCACCTGTACAGTGCGGTATCGAATTTGCTGATCAATGCACTCAAGTACAGCGACGGTGATGTCACCATGGCCTGGTCAGAGCACGCGGACGGCTGTTGCCTGGCGGTAACAGACCTCGGGCCCGGCATCGACGCGGTGCATCTGCCGCGCTTGACCGAGCGCTTCTACCGGGTGGACAAAAGCCGCTCCCAGGGCACCGGTGGTACCGGTCTCGGCCTGGCCATCGTCAAACATGTTCTGGCGGGGCATGGCGCCCACCTGGAAATTGACAGCGAAATGGGTGTGGGCAGTACGTTTCGCTGCGTCTTCCCGCTGGCGGCGACGGCCGGGCAGCAGACTGCCGGGGAGCAGACTGCTGAGGATCAGCCCGCCGCAGAGCCGGCCGAGGCCGCAGCAAGCCGCAACGCGGATTCAGTGTCACAAGGCTGACAGTGAACTAGCCCGCATATTGCACCAGTACGCTGGCCAAATGGTTGCTCAGGCTTTTGTGAAAGGATGACGGTCAATCCACTGCTCTACAGTTTGCTAACAATACCGCTTGCCGGTACCGCGCTGGTTCTCGCTCGCCCTGGACCTGCATGCTCCCGGCGGTGTAGCTACCGCTACGCCTCCGGTCCCGAGCCCGTCCCGGGGCGCATGAGCCCTGCGCGAGCTTTCAGGCAACGGGTGCAATATGCGGGCTAGAACAATGAGTCCACGGGAGTATCCGCGCCGTCGCGCCCCGGGCGCGGCACCGGCGTTTGTCCTCGGGCGCCTGCTGCTGCTGGCGTTACTGTTGCGGCCCCTGGCCGCACCGGCTGCAGTGGACCCAGACCTGCCGGATTACGTGCCCGCCAGCGGGGTGGCGGGCAACCTGTCCAGCGCAGGTTCGGATACCTTGGCCAACCTGATGACCCTGTGGGCCCAGTCCTTCAAGCGTTACTACCCCAACGTACATGCGCAGGTACAGGCCGCCGGCTCCTCCACGGCGCCACCGGCGTTGACCGAGGGTACTGCCAGCCTGGGTCCCATGAGCCGCGCCATGAAGGACGGCGAGCGCGAGGCCTTCGAGAATCGTTTCGGCTACCTGCCCACGGCAATTCCGGTGGCGATTGATGCGGTGGCGATTTATGTCCACAAGGACAACCCTGTCAGCGGCCTGACCCTGCCGCAAGTCGATGCGATGTTTTCCGCGACCCGCCGCTGTGGCCGCCGTAACAGTGTTCGGCGCTGGGGTGAACTGGGCTTGAAAGGCTTCTGGTCGCAACGCACCATCCAACTGTTCGGCCGCAACTCGGTGTCGGGAACCTACGGCTTCTTCAAGCGCGAGGCGCTGTGTAACGGGGATTTTGACAGCCGTGTGAACGAGCAGCCCGGCTCCGCCTCTGTGGTGCAGGCTATCTCCACCGCCGTCAACGGCGTAGGTTACTCGGCCCTCGGTTACCGCACCGCCAGCGTCAAGGCCGTGCCACTGGCGCGCGGGGACGGCCAGCCCTTTGTGACGGCCAATACCACCACCGCCACCAATGGCGACTATCCGCTGTCGCGCTTCATGTTCATCTATGTCAACAAGGTACCCGGGCATCCGCTGCCGCCACTGGAGCGGGAATTCCTGACCCTGGTGCTGTCACGGCAGGGCCAGGAGGCGGTGGTCAAGGACGGCTATATTCCGTTGCCGGCGGCGCTGGCAGCGCGCGCCCGCGAGGCTCTGTTACCGTGAGCCGGTCCCGCAGTCCGCAGTGGTGGCCCAGGTGGCGACGCTTCAAGGACCAGTGCGCCACCGTGGCGATCAGTACCGGTGGCGGCGTGGTGCTGTTCACCATCCTGATGTTGTTTGTATTCCTGATCTACGAAATTGCGCCGCTGTTGCGTCCTGCCACCATGGCGCTGCAAACGCCAGTGGAACTGGTCCAGCCCGCGGATACCGGCTGGCTGGAGGCGGAAGAATACGGCGTGCTGGCTTTCAGCGTGGCCCGCGATGGCAGTGCCCGCTTTGTGCATCTGGCAGACGGTACCGTGGTCAAGCGCCTGCAGATTGGCGACAGCGTGCAACAGATTTCCGCGTCTGCACGGGGCGGGGGCGGCGCTCTGGCGCTGGGTTACGAAGACGGCAGCGTACGCGTTGTGCGAACCAGTTACAGTTATGGCGTCGGCGACGGACAGCGGCGGGTAACACCCGTGCTCAACTACCCCCGGGGCCATGTTGCGGTGCCTCCTGCTCCCCAGCCAGTGCATCAACTGGCCCTGGGTAACGCGGATCAACTGCTGGCGGTACAGTTCGCCGACGGCGAGCTGGCCCTGTGGCGACAGGCCACAGACCAGGCCGGTGCCGTGGCCGTCTCGACGGGACGCGACACCGCACTGGCACTGGGGGCGCAGCCGCTCGCCGCCAGTCTGCATCTGTTGGACCGCGGCCGCTGGCTGGTGCTGCTGACCGATGCCGGCCACTACCGGCTCTGGCGCCTGACAGGAGAGCCGATGCTGGTCTCGGAAGGCCTGCTGTTCAAAGATGGCGTCGAACTGACTGCCAGCACCCTGCTGCAGGGCGAGCTCTCGCTGATCGTGTCCTCCTCGGCGGGCGGCCTGCACCGCTACCTGGTCACTGGCCGCGACGAATCCGGGCGGCTTACCCGGGTGCGCAGCTTCGACACGTCCGGCGTGGTTTTCGATCGGCTGCTGCCTGAATTCCGGCGCCGGGGTTTTATTGCCCATGGCGAGGGTGAATTGCAGTGGTTTCACGCCACTGCCGGCGAGCGTGCCCTGCGGGCTCCGCTGGCACTGGAAACAGGGGATGTACTCGCCCTTTCGCCGCGGGCGGACCGCTTGCTGTCGGCGCAGGGGCAAAGCCTGATTCAGCGCTGGTTGCTGGTCAACCCGCACCCGGAAGTGTCCATGTCATCCCTGTGGCGCCAGGTATGGTACGAGAGCTATGACAAGCCTGGCTGGGTGTACCAGTCCTCTGCATCAAGCAACGATTACGAGGCCAAGTACAGCATTACGCCGCTGGCCTTTGGCACCCTCAAGGCCGCGTTCTATGCCATGCTGTTCGCTACACCTGTGGCCCTGTGCGGTGCAATTTATACTGCCTTCTTCATGGCGCCGATGCTGCGACGCCGTATCAAGCCGCTGGTGGAATTGATGGAGGCCATGCCCACTGTCATCCTCGGCTTCCTGGCGGGACTGTGGCTGGCGCCATTGGTGGAAGATCACCTGACCAGGGTGCTCAGCATGATTGTGCTGCTGCCGCTCGGCGTACTGTTATTTGCGCTGTTGTGGTCCCGCCTGCCACTGCGCTGGCGTGGCCTGCTGCCGGACGGCTGGCATGTGATCGTATTGCTGCCAGTCCTGTGCGGGCTGGTCTGGCTGGCAGTGATGCTTGGCGGGCCGGTTGAACAGCTGTTCTTCGGCGGCGATGCCCGTACCTGGGTCAGCACCGAGCTGGGGCTGGCCTACGACCAGCGCAATGCCATGGTGGTGGGCATCGCCATGGGCTTTGCTGTGATTCCCACCATTTTTACCATTGCCGAAGATGCGATCTACTCAGTGCCCCGACACTTGAGCCAGGGTAGCCTTGCGCTGGGGGCAACCCCCTGGCAAACCCTTACCGGCGTGGTGCTGCCCACCGCGAGCCCCGGTGTTTTCTCCGCCTTGATGATCGGTTTCGGTCGTGCGGTGGGTGAAACCATGATCGTACTGATGGCCACCGGCAATACGCCGATCATGGACTTCAACATGTTCGAGGGAATGCGGACCCTGGCGGCCAACATCGCCGTGGAGGTGCCGGAGGCGGGAGTGGACAGCACCCACTACCGCATCCTTTTCCTGGCGGCCTTCGTGCTGTTTGTCTTCACCTTCGGTGTGAACAGCGCCGCTGAGGTGGTGCGCCAGCGCCTGCGGGCTCGCTATGGAGCATTGGGATGAACGCCGATCGCAAGCGCCTGTACCTGCGCCGTCGCCGGGGTCTCAGACACTGGATTCGCAGCGGCGAACCCATGGTCTGGTTCAACGCCGGTGCCGTCAGCTTTGCCCTGCTGGCGGTGTTTGGCCTGATGTGGCTGCTGGCCTGGCACGGGCTCGGGCACTTCTGGCCACGGGAGCTGCTGGAGTTCAGCGTGAATCGCGACGGCGAGTCCTACACGGTGCTGGGCGAACGGGTCTCCCGCGAGCGTGTGAGCGGCGAGCAGTTGCGCGCCGCCGGGGTATCCGGCGTTAACGGCAAGTGGGAGACGCGCTGGTTGATCAAGCGCGGCAATCGCGATTTCCTGGACACCGACTTTGCCTGGCTGCTGGATTCGACGATTCGCAAGGTCAATCGGCCTGCGGGTGTGATGCGAGTAGAACGCCTGGAGTGGGGCAACCTCTACGGCCGCCTGCTGCGCATTGAAGATCGCGGCCAGTTACTGGAGAGCACTGCGATGGATCCGCAGGCCACCTGGTCACGCTTCCAGTCGCTGGTGCGGCAGAACCGCGTATTGCGGGCTGAGATTCGCGATCTGGAGCGACAGGAAGTCGGCCGCATCAACTTCGCCATGGAACGCCTGCGCCTCCGCGAGCGACGTCTGGTGCTGGCCAGTGAGCCCGTGCCCGCGGCGATCGCTGCCGAGCGTCTCGCCCTGGAGACCGACTATGACGTTGCGCGCCAGCGCCTGTTGGCCCTGTACGAACAACGTGAACGCTACGACTACCAGGTGCTGTTGGCCGACGGTCGCGAGGTGACGCTGCCACTGGGCAGTGTGGTGCGGGCCATACAGCCCAATGACATGGGTCTGCCGGCACAGCTCAATTATTACCGTGTGCGGCTGTGGGAGTTTCTGTCGGATGAGCCCCGCGAGGCTAACACCGAGGGCGGTGTTTACCCGGCGATTTTCGGTACCGTGCTGATGGTGCTGTTGATGTCCATCATGGTCACACCCTTCGGCGTGCTGGCGGCCGTGTTCCTGCACGAGGTGGCAGGGCAGGGGCCCATTACCCGGGTGTTCCGGGCCGCCGTCAACAACCTCGCCGGCGTACCTTCCATCGTCTACGGTATCTTCGGCCTGGGCTTTTTCGTTTACGGGGTGGGTGGCGAGCTCGACCAGCTGCTCTTCCCCGAGGCACTGCCCAGTCCCACCTACGGTACGCCAGGACTCATGTGGGCCTCGCTGACCCTGGCCCTGCTGACCCTGCCGGTGGTAATCGTCGCCACCGAGGAGGGGCTGGCGCGTATTCCCCAGTCGATTCGCGAGGGCAGCCTTGCGCTGGGCGCAACCCGGGCGGAAACGCTGTGGCGCGTGGTATTGCCAATGGCGAGCCCGGCGATGATGACCGGCGTGATTCTCGCCGTGGCTCGGGCCGCGGGTGAAGTCGCCCCGCTGATGCTGGTGGGTGTGGTCAAGCTGGCGCCCACCCTGCCGCTGGACGGCAACTTTCCCTTCCTGCACCTGGACCAGAAGTTCATGCACCTGGGCTTCCATATTTACGACGTAGGCTTCCAGAGCCCCAACGTCGAAGCGGCTCGGCCGCTGGTATATGCTACGGCACTGTTGCTTGTGCTGATTATCGCGCTGTTGAACCTGGCGGCGGTGGCACTCAGGAATCGGCTGCGAGAGCGCTACGCCGCCCTGGATGGGTCGGTGTAAGGTAATGCGCAAGGAGCGATGACCGTCATGAACGAGCAGGACAAACCGGAAGGCTCTGTGGCCACCCGTGGATTCGATCTCGACGCCCTCAACCGTCGACCAATGGGTGCTGTCAGTGAGGCGGACGTGGCGCTGTCGGTGGAGCGGCTGAACCTCAGTTACAGCGGCAAGCCGGCACTGCGTGACATCGATTTGAATATACCCCGGCGTCATGTGACGGCGTTTATTGGGCCCAGCGGCTGTGGCAAGTCGAGTCTGCTGCGCTGTTTCAATCGCATGAACGACCTGGTCGATGGCTGCGTGGTCAACGGCCGCGTCATGCTGGAGGACACCAATATCTACCTGCCCACTGTGGATGTCTCGCAGCTGCGGCGCCGGGTGGGCATGGTGTTCCAGAAGCCCAATCCCTTCCCCAAGTCCGTCTATGAAAATGTTGCCTACGGCCTGCGCATCCAGGGGGTCAACCGGCGTCGTTCCCTCGATGAAATAGTCGAGAAATCCCTGCGCTCTGCGGCCCTGTGGGATGAGGTGAAGGACCGGCTGGAAGACAATGCCCTGGGCCTGTCCGGCGGTCAGCAGCAGCGTCTGGTGATTGCCCGCACCATTGCGGTGGAGCCCGAGATGGTGCTGCTGGACGAGCCGGCCTCCTCACTGGACCCGATTTCCACTTTGAAAATTGAAGAACTGATCTACGAATTGAAATCTAAATACACTATCGTGATTGTCACGCACAACATGCAGCAGGCCGCGCGGGTATCAGACATGACCGCGTTCATGAATATGGGCCGGCTGGTGGAGTACGACAGCACCGACCGACTGTTTACCAACCCGAGGCAGCGGCAGACGGAAGACTACATCACGGGTCGTTATGGATAAGGTTTATGGCCGAGCAGGACTCACACCGCCAGCATATCTCCGGTCAGTTCAACCAGGAGCTGGAGACCGCCACTGCCCACATGCTGGAAATGGGCGGACTCGTGGAAAAGCAGGTGCTGGCGGCCCTGTCCACGCTGCTGGAGCTGGACAGCGGTGAGGCCCAGTCGCTGATGGAGCTGGACCAGGCGATCAACGCCCGGGAAGTCGAGATCGATAACGAGTGCTTCCGTATTCTCGCCAGGCGCCAGCCCGCTGCCAGTGACCTGCGCCTGGTGCTGGCTATCAGCAAGGTGATTATCGACCTGGAGCGCATCGGCGATGAGAGCAGCCGCATTGCGCGGCAGGCGATTGCCTTAAGCGAGCAGACGGAAGAAGACCCGGCTCGTCCCTGGACCCGGAAAATTGCTGCCATTGTGATCGAGATGTTGCACGCGGCGCTGGATGCCTTTGCCCGTCGCGATACTCAGGCCGCCCTGGCGGTGGCCCGGGGAGATGAGGAAATCGATGCCAATGTGGCCGGCGCCATGGCGGCACTGACAGCGGCAATGCGTGAGGACCCGGACCACGTCGAGGCCTGTGTTACCGCCATGTGGGCCCTGCGCTCTTTCGAACGCATCGGCGACCACGCCCGCAATATTGCCGAGTATGTGATCTACATGGTGGAGGGCGTAGACGTACGCCACGCCGGCCGCGATGCGGTGAGGGACCTGCTGCCGAATCGGTCACTGCCGGAATAACGGCAGCGGCACCCTCCGTCACTCCCGCCTCACTGTCAGTCATTCCCGCGAAAGCGGGAATCCAGCCCTCGGTCTCTGGATTCCCGCTTTCGCGGGAATGACGAACAGTGAGGCGGTAATGCCGGTAGGTGAGGCGGGAATGACGGTAGGTGGGGCGGCAATGCCGCCAGCTGCGATTCAGACGCTGATCAGTATCAACAACCGGTTTCCAATGCGTTCGGCGCCGCGGGCGATGGCGTCCAGTTTGTCCACCAGCTGGTAAAGGAACATCGCGTCCAGCGGGTCCAGCGACTTCTCCAGGGCAAAAAGTCTGGCGCGCAGTTTCGCTTCCAGTTTGCGCGCCGCCTGTTCCTGCTGGGCGATCGCCTTGAGTCGGGTGTAGACCCTGTCGATTTCGTGCTTGCCGAAGCCCACCTCAAACACATCGTCCAGTTCATTGATGGCTTCCAGCGCCAGGGTGCAGGTGGCGGCGCTGGCGACCAGGTAGGCGGCAAACGCGGAAAAGGCTTTCTCCGGCACCTGGATCTTGCGGCTCAGCAGCAGGCTCGAGAAGGCTTCCGCATCGTCAGCCACCAGGTCCTGTGAAGTCAGCAGCTCCAGAAGATCACTGCGCGATACCGGCATGAACAGGCTCTTGCGGAGCTGCATGCGCAGCTCCAGCTTGAGGCGGTCGGCTGCCGTGGCGTGCCCCGCCAGCGTTTTGCCTAGCACCTTGGCCTGCTGCCAGTCGCCGGCCTGGGCCGCAGCCAGCAGCGTGGGCAGGGTGGCCACCGCGGCCTCAGACTCGCGCATGTGCTCCTGCAAGGGGCTGAACGGGGAATTGCCGAGCAAACGACCCAGTGAATTGCCTACTGCCATGTGATGTCTCCCTCCCAGCTGCCCTCAAGTATAGAACCAGGGCAGGCATAAAGTATTGCGGCAGGTCACGGTCGCCTCTACCCGTTGCGGTCAGTACACTGTAGCCCTTCAAGGAGAACCCGATGTCCCGATTCTGGAATCCCATGGTGGCAGGCCTGTCACCCTACGTGCCCGGCGAGCAGCCGCGCGAGCGTGACCTGGTCAAGCTCAACACCAACGAGATGCCCTTTGGGCCCTCGCCGAAAGTGATTGCGGCTATTCACGCCGCGGCCGACGACAGCCTGCGCCTGTACTGCGACCCGGAAAGCACAGCCCTCAGGGAGGCCTACGCCCGCGCCCTGGGCATACGGCCCGAGCAGGTGTTTCCGGGGAACGGCTCAGACGAGGTGTTGGCGCACACCTTCCGGGCCTTGTTCAAGCCCGACGCGCCAATTCTGTACCCGGATATCACCTACAGCTTCTACCCGGTCTACAGCGCCTTTTTCGGTCTTGAGGAAAAGACCGTGTCGCTCACCGACGGCTTTGAAATCAACCTGGCAGACTACCGCCAGGCCAATGGCGGCATCATCTTCGCCAACCCCAACGCCCCCACCGGCATTGCCCTGCCGCTGGCCGAGATCGAGGCCCTGCTCCAGGACAACACCGACACCGTGGTCGTCATAGATGAGGCCTATGTGGACTTCGGCGCCGAGTCGGCGGTCAGCCTGATAGATCGCTACCCCAACCTGCTGGTTGTCCAGACCCTGTCCAAATCCCGCGCCCTGGCTGGCCTGCGGGTGGGTGCCGCCTTTGGCGACCCGGAACTGATCGAGGGCCTGCAGCGGGTCAAGAACAGCTTCAACTCCTACCCGCTGGACAGCCTGGCCCAGGCCGGCGCCACCGCCGCGCTGGACGACCGGGCCTGGTTTGATGCCCGCTGTGAGGAAATCATCACCCATCGCGAACAGCTCACGGCGGGGCTTGAGGCGCTGGGTTTTGAGGTGCTGCCCTCCAGCGCCAACTTCGTGTTCGCGCGCCCGGCGGATGGGGACGCCAAAGCGCTACAGCAGGGCCTGCGCCAGGCGGGCATTGTCGTGCGGCATTTCGACAAGCCGCGCATTCGCGATTTCCTGCGCATTACCGTGGGCACGGCGGAGCAGTGTGAGAGCGTCGTGGAGGTGCTAGGCGGCTTGTTGGCCGCCTAGAAGATAAGAGAGCCGGCCCGTTGGCCGCCTGACAGATGAGATAGCCGACCTGCTGGCCGGCTGGTCCTCAGAGCTTGCGCAGCACCACACTGCCGATGCTGTAACCGGCACCGAAAGAGCACAGTACCCCGGTGTCACCGGCGGCAAAATCCCCGTGGTGCTTGTGAAAAGCAATCACCGAACCCGCCGAACTGGTATTGGCGTACTCGTCGAGAATGGTCGGCGCTTCCTCATCGCTGGCCTCGCGACCCAACACCCGCCGGCTGATCAGCTGGTTCATGTTGAGGTTGGCCTGGTGCAGCCACATGCGCTTGAGGTCGGTGCTGCCCAGTGACAGGCTGTCCAGGTGTGCCAGAATAAGCTCAGCCACCATCGGGCACACTTCCTTGAACACCTTGCGGCCGTTCTGGCGGAACAGCTTGTCGGGCTTGCCAACACCGCTTTCGTCGCCGCGGTTCAGGAAGCCGAAGTTGTTGCGGATGTTGTTGGAGAATTTGGTCTTCAGCCGGGTTCCCAGGATCTCGAACTGGTCGTCAGAGGTCGCCGTGTCCTTGCGTTCCACTACCACCGCCGTGCACACGTCGCCGAAGATGAAGTGGGCGTCGCGGTCGCGGAAGTTGAGGTGGCCCGAGCAGATTTCCGGGTTGACCACCAGCACACAACCGGCGCTGCCGTTGACAATGCTGTCGCGGGCGGCCTGGATGCCGAAGGTGGCAGACGAGCAGGCCACGTTCATGTCATAGCCCCAGCCGTCGATGCCCAGTGCGTCCTGCAGTTCCACCGCGATAGCGGGGTAGGCGCGCTGCAGGTTGGAACAGGCGACGATCACCGCGTCGATGTCGGCTGCGGTCTTGCCGGCCCGTTCCAGCGCATCCCGGGCGGCAATGACGCCGATCTCACACTGAAGGGACGGCTCCTCGTTGGGCCGGTCGGCAATGCGTGGCGCCATGCGCTCGGGGTCCAGTACGCCGTCCTTGTCGATCACGTAGCGGGCCTTGATGCCCGAGGCCTTTTCGATGAACTCGGAGGAGGAATGCTCAAGCGGTGCCAGCTCGCCGGCGCTGATGGCGTCGGCGTGCTCGCGGTTGTAGTTGTCGACAAACTGGTTGAAGGACTCGACCAGCTCTTCATTGCTGATAGACAGGGACGGGGTGTAAAGCCCCGTCCCGCTGATGACGCAGGCGGTCATCAGCGCTTGTCGACAGGCAGGTAGTCGCGCTGCGTGTGTCCGGTGTAGAGCTGGCGCGGGCGACCGATGCGGTAGCTGCCGCTGATCATCTCGTTCCAGTGGGCAATCCAGCCCACGGTGCGGCCGATGGCAAAGATCACCGTAAACATGCTGGTGGGAATACCGATGGCCTTGAGAATGATGCCGGAGTAGAAGTCCACGTTGGGGTAGAGCTTCTTGTCGATGAAGTAGTCGTCTTCCAGGGCAATCTGCTCGAGGCGCTTGGCGATTTCCAGCAGCGGGTCGTTCTCGATGCCCAGCTCGGCCAGCACCTCGTCACAGCTCTGCTTGAGCACGGTGGCACGGGGGTCGAAGTTCTTATAGACCCGGTGGCCGAAGCCCATCAGGCGGAACGGGTCGTTCTTGTCCTTGGCGCGGGCCACGAACTCGTCGATGCGGCTCACGTCGCCGATTTCCTGCAGCATATCCAGCACGGCCTCGTTGGCGCCTCCGTGGGAAGGGCCCCACAGGGCGGCAATGCCGGCGGCAATACAGGCAAACGGGTTGGCACCGGAGGAGCCTGCCAGGCGCACAGTTGAGGTAGATGCGTTCTGCTCGTGGTCGGCGTGCAGGAGGAAGATACGGTCCATGGCGCGCGCCAGAACCGGGCTCACATTGCTGGGCTCGCAGGGGTTGCCGAACATCATATGCAGGAAGTTTTCCGCGTAGCCCATGTTGTTGTCGGGATACATGAAGGGCTGGCCGATGGAGAATTTGTAGCTCATGGCGGCGAGCGTGGGCATTTTCGCAATCAGGCGAAATGCCGCGACTTCGCGGTGTTTCTCGTCGCTGATGTCGGTGGAGTCGTGGTAGAAGGCAGACAGGGCACCCACGACGCCACAGAGAATCGCCATCGGGTGTGCGTCCCGGCGGAAGCCCCGGTAGAAGTAGGTGAGCTGGTCGTGCACCATGGTGTGGTAGCGCACGGTGTTTTCAAAGGTGCTCTTCTGCTCGGCATTGGGCAATTCGCCGTACAGCAGCAGGTAACAGGTTTCCAGGTAGTCAGAGTGGTCAGCAAGCTGGTCAATAGGGTAGCCGCGGTGCAGCAGTACGCCCTGGCCGCCATCGATATAGGTGATTTGCGACTCACAGGCAGCGGTGGAGACGAACCCCGGATCGTAGGTGAACATACCCTTGCCGGTAAGCCCGCCCACGTCGACCACATCCGGGCCGATGCTGCCGGAGTAGATAGGCAGTTCGACCGCCTCGTCCACACCATCAATGGTTAGGGTTGCTTTCTTGTCGCTCATGAAGGGTCCTGTTTACGTGCTTGGGCGGGGTGCTCAACTATAGAGTTTCGGTCGAGATTGTCAATTGGATGCAGGGCCTCCCAAGCCAGCAGCGCCGGGGCGTCTCGTTGTATTTGAATTGCCAAAAGCCTATACTCCCCGCGGTTTTTCGGGACGCTCAAAACCGCGCTCCCGCGCCCAGGTCTCCGCCACCAAGAGCAGCACGTCCTGGCAAAACCGGCGTGTGAGCGGTACTAACAACCAGTATCGTCAATAAAGGCCGGGCGCACCCAAGCAACGATACCCCTTACGGGGCCACTGACTGGTATCAATAATCGTGAATGACACTAGACCTGTTAACCTGGACCTGAGCACCATCAAGCTCCCGATCACTGCGATCACGTCCATCCTTACCCGCATTTCCGGGGTTATCAATTTTGTTTCCGTTGGCATCATGCTCTATCTGCTGGATATGAGCCTGTCCGGGCCCGAGGGCTTTGCCGACGTGAAGGCGCTGCTGACTGCACCGCTGGCCAAGCTGGTCATCTGGGGCATTCTCTCGGTCAGCATCTACCACGGCCTGGCCGGCGTGAAGCACCTGGTGGGTGACTTCGGCTACGGCGAAACCCTGGAAGGCGGGGTGTTGGGCTCGCGCATCATCATCGTGCTATCTGTCATTCTTATTGCCCTGGCGGGGGTGTGGATATGGTAACTGCTGTAACGAACCTGGGCCGCTCCGGCCTCTACGACTGGCTGGTACAGCGCATCAGCGGCACCATCCTGCTGCTGTACTTCATCTGCGTGGGCTCCTATATCGGCCTGAACCCGGACATGACACATGCCCAGTGGCAGGCTTTCTTCAGCCACACCTCGATGCAGGTGTTCAGCGTGGCGGCCATGCTCTCCATCGGCCTGCACGCCTGGATTGGCCTGTGGTGCGTGCTGACCGACTACCTGACAATCCGCATGGTCGGTGCCAACGGCAACGTGATTCGCGGCATTGCCAGCGCGATCTGCGGTGTCACCCTGTTCACCTACATGGTGTGGGGCATCCAGATTATCTGGATGGGCTAGGGCTGCTGGCCGGGCCAGGGCAGGCGCCCGGTCAATTGTTTGTCGGCAACGGACTCGATACATTTTTAGTAACGCGCCTTTATAAGGCGAAAGCACCCGGAGACACCTGAAACATGGCTTCCATTCGTACCATTTCATTTGACGGCGTGATTGTTGGCGGCGGCGGTGCCGGGATGCGTGCCGCGCTGCAGCTCGCTCAGTCCGGCTACAAGACCGCGGTGATCAGCAAGGTCTTCCCGACCCGGTCCCACACGGTATCGGCCCAGGGCGGCATCACCTGCGCGATTGCCAGCTCTGACCCCGACGACGACTGGCGCTGGCACATGTACGACACCGTCAAGGGCTCCGACTACATCGGTGACCAGGACGCCATTGAATACATGTGCTCGGTGGGCCCTGAGGCCATTTTCGAGCTGGAACACATGGGCCTGCCGTTCTCGCGGACCGAAGAGGGCCGTATCTACCAGCGGCCCTTTGGTGGACAGTCAAAGAATTTCGGTGAGGGCGGCCAGGCAGCGCGCACCTGCGCGGCGGCAGACCGCACCGGGCACGCCTTGCTGCACACGCTCTACCAGAACAACGTCAAGAACAACACGCAGTTCTTCAACGAGTGGTTTGCCGTCGACCTGGTAAAAAACCAGGACGGCGCGGTGGTCGGCGTTATCGCCATCGACATCGAGAGCGGCGAGACCGTGTTCGTGAAGTCCAAGGCCACGGTTTTCGCCACCGGCGGTGCGGGCCGGATATACGCCTCGACCACCAACGCCCATATCAATACCGGTGACGGTATCGGCATGGCCATGCGCGCGGGTTTCCCCCTGCAGGACATGGAAATGTGGCAGTTCCACCCCACCGGCATCTACGGCGCCGGCACCCTGGTGACCGAAGGTTGCCGCGGTGAGGGCGGTTACCTGATCAACAAGGACGGCGAGCGCTTCATGGAGCGCTACGCCCCCAACGCCAAGGACCTCGCCGGCCGCGACGTGGTGGCCCGTTCCATGGTGCTGGAAATCCTCGAAGGCCGCGGCTGCGGCCCAGAGGGCGACCACGTGTTCCTGAAACTGGACCACCTCGGCGAAGACGTGCTGGAATCCCGCCTGCCGGGCATTCTCGAGCTGTCGCGCACCTTCGCCCACGCCGACCCGGTGAAAGAGCCGATCCCGGTGGTACCGACCTGTCACTACATGATGGGCGGCACGCCGACCAATATTCACGGCCAGGCCCTGACCGTCGACGCCGACGGCAACGACCAGGTGATCCCGGGCTTCTACGCCTGTGGCGAAGCAGCCTGTGTATCGGTGCACGGCGCCAACCGCCTGGGTGGCAATTCGCTGCTGGACCTGGTGGTATTTGGGCGAGCCTCTGGTCTGTTCATCGAGGACGCCCTGCGCACCGGTATCGAGCTGCGCGAGCCCCGCGACAGCGATATCGAGGAAGCCATGCAGCGCCTCAACAAGGTCAACGCCTCTACCGAAGGTGAGAAAGTAGCCGACCTGCGCAAGGAGCTGCAGACCATCATGCAGAACCACTTCGGCGTGTTCCGTAAAGGCGACTTCATGGCCGAAGGCGTCAAGAAGCTTGAGGAGCTGCGCCCACGTATTGAGAACGCCCACCTGGAAGACAAGAGCCAGGCCTTCAACACGGCGCGTATCGAGCTGCTGGAGCTGCAGAACCTGCTGGAAACCGCAGAAGCGACTGCGATTTCTGCAGAGCAGCGCACCGAGAGCCGCGGCGCCCACGCCCGGGAAGACCTGCCGGACCGGGACGACGAGAACTGGCTGTGCCACTCGCTGTACCTGCCCACCGAGAAGCGCCTGACCAAGCGCTCGGTGAACTTTACCCCGAAAACCATGGATGGCTTCGAGCCGAAAATCCGTACCTACTGATTACGAGGAACTTCCGACATGTTGCAAGTCAGTATCTATCGCTACAACCCGGAAACCGACAAAGAGCCCTACATGCAGGATCTCGAAGTCGATACCGGCGGCAAGGATATGATGGTGCTGGACGTCCTCGAGCTGCTGAAAGCCGACAATCCCTCCATCGCCTACCGCCGCTCCTGCCGCGAGGGCGTGTGTGGGTCCGACGGCATGAACATCAACGGCAAGAACGGCCTGGCCTGTATTACGCCGCTGTCTGAGGCGATCAAGAACAACAAGCTGGTGCTGCGGCCATTGCCGGGCCTGCCGGTGGTGCGCGACCTGGTGGTGGACATGAGCCTGTTCTACCAGCAGTACGAGAAGATTCAGCCCTACCTGCAGAACAGCACGCCGGCGCCGGCCATCGAGCGCCTGCAGACTCCGGAAGAGCGCGCCAAGCTGGATGGCCTGTACGAGTGCATTCTGTGTGCCTGCTGCTCCACCAGCTGCCCCTCCTTCTGGTGGAACCCGGACCGCTTTATCGGCCCGGCAGGACTGCTGCAGGCCTACCGCTTCCTGGCCGACTCCCGCGACGACGCCACCGAGGAGCGCCTGGCCAACCTGGATGACCCCTTCAGCGTATTCCGCTGCCACAACATCCAGAATTGCGTCAACGTCTGCCCGAAGGGTCTCAACCCGACCCGCGCCATTGGCCATATCCGCACGATGTTGCTGCAGCGCGGCGCCTGACCCCGCGCACCGATCGAAAGACCTCGGCCATTGCCGGGGTTTTTTTTGCCCGTCATTGCCGCGCTCTTTCCCGCGTCTTTCCCGCGTCATTCCCGCGTCATTCCCGCGCAGGCGGGAATCCACCATTCCGTCAGGAATGGATCCCCGCCTGCGCGGGGATGACGACAAGCAGCCTGCGCGGGGATGACGACAAGCAGCCTGCGCGGGGATGACGACAAGCAGCCTGCGCGGGGATGACGACAAGCAGCCTGCGCGGGATGAGACTGGCAGGAATGGCCTCCCGCCTGTGCGGGGATGACACCGGAACAAAAAAACCACTCAATAAAATCCCCGGAACGCCGATAGCTACTGGGGATGCGCCGTGTTGTGTGCGACAATATGCGCGCTTAAAACCAGCCCACGTTTCGGACTCGAGCGCGCATGCAAGAAAGTCAGATGGAGGCGCTCTGGCGCACCTCCCACATCTACGGCGGCAACGCCACGTATGTAGAAGACCTGTATGAAGCCTACCTGATGGATCCCAATGCGGTTCCGGAGGAATGGCGCAGTTACTTCGATACCCTGCCGCGGGTCGACGGCAACCTGCAGGACATCCCGCACTCGACGGTGCGCGACCGCTTTGCGCAGATCAGCAAGATGCGGGTGCGCACCGAGGCGACGGTGCAGGCCGACAGCCAGGCCACCGAGTACGAACGCAAGCAGGTTCGCGTCATCCAGCTGATTTCCGCCTATCGCCAGCGCGGCCACCAGAAGGCCAGCCTGGACCCGCTCGGCATTGCCGAGCGCCAGAAAGTACCCGACCTGGAGCTGTCTTTCCACGAGCTGTCCCAGGCCGATTTCGACACGGTTTTCCAGACCGGCAGTCTTCATATTGGCAAGGCCGACGCCACCCTGGGCGAGATCCACGCCGCGCTGGAGAAAACCTATTGCGAGCACGTGGGCGCCGAGTTTATGCATATCGTGAACTCCGAGGAGCGTCACTGGGTGATGGGCCGCATGGAAGCCGTGCGTTCGGCACCGGATTTCGGCGCAGAGGTCCAGAAAACCCTGCTGCGTCGGCTGATCAAGGCCGAGGGCCTGGAAAAGTCGCTGGGCTCGAAGTATCCGGGCACCAAGCGATTTGGCCTGGAGGGCGGGGAGAGCATGATCCCCATGCTCTACGAGATGATCCAGCGGGCCGGCGGCTACGGCGCCAAGGAAGTGGTAATCGGCATGGCCCACCGCGGCCGCCTCAACGTGCTGATCAATGTATTCGGCAAGAAGCCCTCTGACCTGTTCGAGGAATTCGAGGGCAAGGCCATCGTCGATACCTCCGGCGACGTGAAGTACCACCAGGGCTTCTCTTCCAACGTGATGACCCCGGGCGGCGAGTGCCACCTGGCGCTGGCCTTCAATCCCTCGCACCTGGAGATTAATTCACCGGTGGTGGAGGGCTCGGTACGCGCCCGCCAGGACCGCCGCCTCGATCCCTTTGGCTCTACCGTATTGCCGATTGTGGTGCATGGCGACGCGGCCTTTGCCGGCCAGGGCGTGGTGATGGAAACCTTCCAGATGTCGCAGACCCGCGGCTACCGCACCGGCGGCACCATCCACATCGTCCTCAACAACCAGATTGGCTTTACCACCAGCCGGCAGTCTGACGCGCGCTCCACCGAGTACTGCACCGATGTGGCCAAGATGGTGCAGGCGCCGATCTTCCACGTGAACGCGGACGACCCGGAAGCGGTGCTGTTCGTGACGCAGATGGCAGTGGATTACCGCAACGAATTCAAGAAGGACGTGGTGGTGGACCTGGTCTGCTACCGGCGCCGTGGGCACAACGAGGCGGATGACCCCTCCATTACCCAGCCGCTGATGTACGCCGCCATCAAGAATCACCCGACCACCCGCGACCTGTATGCGAAGCACCTGGTGGAGCTGGGTGTGATCACCCAGGAAGAAGACCAGAACCTGGTGGACGGCTTCCGCGAATCCCTGGACCGTGGAGAGCCGCTGGTCTCCAGCCTGGTGAGCGAGCCCAACAAGGAGCTGTTCGTCGACTGGACTCCCTACCTGGGCCATGACTTCAATATTGGTAGCGACACCACCATGGACCTGCACCACATGCAGGCCCTGGCGTCGCAAATCAACCAGTCGCCGGAAGGTGTGCCCCTTAATCGCCAGGTGAAAAAGATCCTGGAAGACCGCCGCAAGATGGCCGGTGGCGCGCTGGCGGTGAACTGGGGTTTTGCAGAAACCCTGGCCTATGCCTCGCTGCTGGAAGCGGGCTACCCGGTGCGCATTACCGGCCAGGACGTGGGCCGCGGTACCTTCAGCCACCGCCACGCGGTGCTGCACAACCAGAAAGACGGCAGCATTTATATTCCGCTGCAGAACATCAGCGAAGACCAGGCGGTGTTTGACCTGTATGATTCGCTGCTTTCCGAAGAGGCGGTACTGGCCTTCGAATACGGTTACGCCACGACCTCACCGACGGGGCTGGTGATCTGGGAAGCCCAGTTTGGCGATTTTGCCAACGGCGCCCAGGTGGTGATCGATCAGTTCATCACCAGCGGCGAGCACAAATGGGCGCGGCTGTGTGGGCTGACCATGCTGCTGCCTCATGGATACGAAGGGCAGGGGCCTGAACACTCCTCCGCCCGTATGGAACGTTTCCTGCAACTGTGCGCCGAGCACAACATTCAGGTAATTGTGCCCACCACACCGGCACAGATTTTCCATCTGCTGCGCCGCCAGGCGATCAGGCCCCTGCGCCGCCCGCTGGTGGTGATGTCGCCCAAGAGCCTGCTGCGACACAAGCAGGCCACGTCTTCACTGGAGGAAATGGCCGGCAGCGGTTTCCAGCCGGTGCTGGGCGAAACTGACGATATTGACCCGGCCGCCGTGAAACGCCTGGTGCTGTGTTCCGGCAAGGTCTACTACGACCTGCGGAATGCCCGCCGCGAGCGCGGTCTTGAAGAGGTGGCCATCATCCGCCTGGAGCAGCTTTACCCGTTCCCGGAACCGGAGCTGTTTGCCGAGTTGGAAAAATACCCCCATCTGGAAGACGCGGTCTGGTGCCAGGAAGAGCCCATGAACCAGGGTGCCTGGTACTCGAGCCAGCACCACATGCGCCGCATCATCTACCGCCACAAAACACAAGTTTACCTGCGCTACGCGGGCCGCGAAGCCTCGGCTGCCCCGGCGGCAGGCTACATGAGCCTGCACCTGCAGCAGCAGGAACAATTCATCAACGAAGCCTTGGAAGAACAGGAATAGGGACATGGCAATTGAAATCAAGGCCCCGGCGTTCCCGGAGTCGGTCGCTGACGGAGAAGTAGCTACCTGGCACAAGCAGCCCGGAGACGCGGTAAAACGCGACGAGCTGATCGTGGAAATCGAGACCGACAAGGTCGTGATGGAAGTGGTCGCACCGGTGGACGGCAAGCTCGCCAGCATCGCCAAGCAGGAGGGCGATACCGTGCTCAGCAATGAATTGCTGGGAACACTGGAGGAAGGTGCTGTCGCTGATGCGCCGGCCCCCGCACCTGCGCCCGCGGAAGCACCCGCGCCGGAGCCCGCGATCCAGGCTGATGACAGCCAGGTTGGCCCCGCAGCGCGGCGCCTGGCGGACGAGAAGGGTATAGATCTGACCCAGGTGACCGGCACCGGCAAGGACGGCCGCATCCTGAAAGAGGACATTCTCAAGCACCTGAAGTCCGAGCCAGCGCCGGCACCCGCGCCGGCCCCGGCGGCGGCAGCCCCGGCTCCTGCCGTAGACGGCCCCACCAGCGAGCGGGTAGAGCGCCGCGTGCCCATGACGCGCATGCGCAAGCGTATTGCCGAGCGTCTGGTAAGCGTGAGCCAGGACACGGCCATGTTGACCACCTTCAACGAGGTGAACATGGCGCCAGTGATGGCCCTGCGCAGCAAGTACAAGGAAAGCTTTGAGAAAACCCACAACGGCACCCGGCTGGGCTTCATGGGCTTTTTCGTCAAGGCAGCCTGCGAGGCGCTCAAGCGCTTCCCGGCAGTGAATGCCTCTGTCGACGGTGACGATATCGTCTACCACGGCTACCAGGATATCGGCGTGGCCGTGTCCACCCCGAATGGCCTGGTGGTGCCGGTACTGAAAGACGCTGACTTCATGAGCATTGCCGATGTGGAAGCGCAGATTCGCGACTTTGGCGTTCGCGCCAAAGACGGCAAACTCACTATTGAGGAAATGACCGGCGGCACCTTCACCATCACCAATGGCGGCGTGTTCGGTTCGCTGATGTCTACCCCGATTCTCAACCCGCCGCAGACCGGCATTCTGGGTATGCACAAGATCCAGGAGCGGCCCATGGCGGTGAACGGTGAAGTGGTAGTGCAGCCGATGATGTACCTGGCGCTGTCTTACGACCACCGCCTGATTGACGGCAAGGATGCGGTGCAGTTCCTGGTGGCTATCAAGGACCTGCTGGAAGACCCGGCGCGGATCCTGCTGCAGCTTTGATGCAAGGCGGATTGCCCAACAGCCCATTCACACAGATTCGTTATAGGTAGAGATGTATGTCTGAGAAATATGATGTTGTAGTGATCGGTTCCGGGCCCGCCGGCTACGTGGCGGCAATTCGCGCCGCCCAGCTGGGGCTCAAGACCGCCTGCATCGAGAAGGACGCCCACGACGACGGCAAGGTCAAGCTGGGTGGTACCTGTCTCAACGTCGGCTGCATTCCGTCCAAGGCATTGCTGGACAGCTCCTACAAGTATCACGAAGCGGCCGAAGAGCTGGGTGTGCACGGCATTAAGGTAAAGGGTGCCGAGCTGGATATACCCGCCATGCAGGCACGCAAGCAGAAGATCGTCGACCAGCTCACCGGCGGTATCGCAGGCCTGTTCAAGGCCAATGGCGTTACCCCGCTGACCGGACTGGGCAAAGTGCTCGCCAACCACCAGGTGGAACTGACAAAGCCCGACGGCAGCACGGAAGTGCTGGATGCCGGCAATATCATCATCGCCACCGGCTCACTGCCGATCGAGATTCCACCGGCGCCCTGCGACCACGAGTACATTGTGGATTCCACCGGCGCGCTGGTGTTTGAAGAAGCCCCCAAGCGGCTGGGCGTGATTGGCGCCGGCGTGATCGGCCTGGAGCTGGGCAGTGTGTGGAACCGCTGTGGTTCTGACGTGGTAGTGCTGGAAGCGCTGGAAGAGTTCCTGCCGATGATGGACCACCAGATTGCCAAGGAAGCCGCCAAGATCTTCAAGAAGCAGGGCCTGGACATCCGCATGGGATGCCGCGTCACCAATGCCGAGGTGAAGAGCAAAAAGGTGGAGGTGACTTACACCAACTCCGATGGTGAGACCACCGAGAAATTCGACAAGCTGATTGTCTGCGTCGGCCGCCGGCCGCAAACGGAAAGTGTGCTGTCCGCCGATTGCGGCGTGAATATGGATGAGCGCGGCTTCATTTTTGTGAACGATTTCTGTGAGACTGAAGCGCCGCATATCTACGCGGTGGGCGATATCGTCCGCGGCCCGATGCTGGCGCATAAAGGCTCGGAAGAGGGCGTCATGGTAGCCGAGCGCATCGCCGGCAAGCACGCGCAGATGAACTACGACACCATTCCCAACGTGATCTACACCCACCCGGAGATCGCCTCCGTGGGCAAGACCGAGCAGGAGCTGAAGGCCGACGGCATTGAGTACAAGTCCGGCACCTTCCCCTTCGCCGCCAGCGGCCGCGCCCTGGCCGCCAACGACAGCGACGGGATGGTGAAAATGCTGGCCTGTACCGAGACCGACCGCATCCTGGGCTGCCACGTGGTGGGCCCGTCTGCGGCAGACCTGGTGCAGCAGATTGTGATTGCCATGGAGTTCGGTTCCAGCGCCGAGGATATTCAGCTCACCGTGTTTGGCCACCCAACTCTGTCGGAGGCCGTACACGAGGCAGCGCTGGCCGTGGATGGGCATGCGATTCATATTGCCAACCGGAAGAAGCGCTAGCCGTCCGGTTGATGGCAAGGCGTGATTTGGGGAGAATGAGCGCCGATTTCACAGTGCGGACCAGGGTTCGCACTGCTCCCAACACAATAATATTGGGGGCGACGCGCGGCTAGCGCCGCGACGGATTCGCCAGACCTCACTGCACGATTTACAAGATAACGGAACGATACAACGATGAATCTTCACGAGTATCAGGGCAAACAGCTGTTTGCTGAATACGGTCTGCCGGTTTCCAAAGGGCACGCCGTCGACACCGCCGCAGAGGCGGTCAAGGCCGCTGACATGATTGGCGGCGATATGTGGGTGGTCAAAGCCCAGGTCCACGCCGGCGGCCGCGGCAAGGCCGGAGGCGTAAAGCTGGTCAAAAGCCCGCAGGAGTGCCGCGATTTTGCTGAGCAGTGGCTCGGCAAGAATCTGGTGACCTACCAGACCGACGAGAACGGTCAGCCGGTCAGCAAGATCCTCGTGGAAGCCTGCACCGACATCGCCGAGGAAATGTACCTGGGCGCCGTGGTGGATCGTTCCACCCGTCGCATCGTGTTCATGGCCTCTACCGAAGGCGGTGTTGAGATCGAAAAAGTCGCCGAGGAAACCCCTGACAAGATCCTCAAGGCCACCGTCGACCCGCTGGTGGGCGCTCAGCCTTACCAGGGCCGCGACCTGGCCTTCCGCCTGGGCCTGCAGGGGAACCAGATAAAGGAGTTCGTCAAAATTTTCCTGGGTCTGGCGAAGCTGTTCGAAGACAAGGACCTGGCGCTGATCGAAGTAAACCCGCTGGTAATTACCGACGAAGGTAACCTGCACTGCCTGGACGCCAAGGTCGGCGTCGACGGCAACGCCCTGTACCGCCAGAGCGCGGTGCGTGAAATGCACGACCCCAGCCAGGAAGATGAGCGCGAGGCCCACGCGGCCGAGTGGGATCTGAACTACGTGGCTCTGACCGGCAACATCGGTTGCATGGTAAACGGTGCAGGCCTGGCCATGGGTACCATGGACATCGTCTCTCTGCACGGTGGCTTCCCGGCCAACTTCCTGGACGTGGGCGGCGGTGCCACCAAAGAGCGTGTTACCGAAGCCTTCAAGATCATTCTCTCCGATGATCAGGTGAAAGGCGTGCTGGTGAACATCTTCGGCGGTATTGTTCGTTGCGACCTGATTGCCGAGGGCATTATTGGTGCGGTAGAAGAGGTGGGTGTACAGGTACCGGTTGTCGTACGTCTGGAAGGCAACAACGCCGAACTGGGCCGCAAGCTGCTCGCCGAGAGCGATTTCAACATTATTGCTGCGGAAGGTTTGACCGACGCTGCGAAAAAAGCCGTAGAAGCAGCCGGAGGTGCCGCATGAGCGTTCTGATCAATAAAGACACCAGGGTTATCTGCCAGGGCTTCACCGGCTCACAGGGTACCTTCCACTCAGAGCAGGCCATCGATTACGGCACGCAAATGGTCGGCGGCGTAACCCCGGGCAAGGGCGGCCAGGAACACCTGGGCCTGCCAGTGTTCAACACCGTGGCCGAAGCCGTCGCCGCCACCGGCGCCGATGCATCTGTCATCTACGTACCGGCACCGTTCTGCAAGGACTCCATCCTCGAAGCTGCCAACGGCGGCGTTAAGCTGATCGTCTGCATCACCGAGGGCATTCCTACCCTGGACATGCTCGAAGCCAAGGTGAAGTGCGACGAACTGGGCGTGCGCCTGATCGGCCCGAACTGCCCCGGCGTGATCACCCCGGGTGAGTGCAAGATCGGCATCATGCCCGGCAGCATTCACCTGCCCGGCAAGGTCGGCATCGTCAGCCGCTCCGGCACCCTGACCTACGAAGCGGTCAAGCAGACCACCGACGCCGGCTTCGGCCAGTCCACCTGTGTGGGCATCGGCGGTGACCCCATTCCCGGCTCCAACTTCATCGACATTCTTGAGCTGTTCGAAAAGGACCCGGCCACCGAAGCCATCGTGATGATCGGTGAAATCGGCGGCACCGCAGAAGAAGAGGCCGCCGCCTACATCAAGGCCAACGTCACCAAGCCCGTGGTCAGCTACATCGCCGGTGTTACCGCACCGAAGGGCAAGCGCATGGGCCACGCCGGCGCCATCATCTCCGGCGGCAAGGGCACAGCTGACGAAAAGTTCGCCGCCCTGGAAGACGCAGGCGTTAAAACCGTCCGCTCCCTGGCCGACATCGGCTCAGCCATGAAGGAAATCACCGGCTGGTAATTGCCGTCACGCCGTCGCTCCCCTTCGCGGGCCGCCGCGAAAGCGGGAGCCCAGAAAAGGGCGCCTCCGGCGCCCTTTTTTTATACCCGCCCGCTCAAGACCCCCAAAATACATCCCCTTTTTCATTGGACACCCACCATCACGCGCAGCTGGTGGGCCCTCCAAGTCTATGAAAAATATAGTTTTTCTGGGAATTTCGCACAGGAATTTGAGTCGTCAAAAAACCAGAATGTGACGCGCCAAGCTCGCTTTGTCACTAGCACTTTTGGCTTAGGCCATCTAAAAGCTTGTTTCTTATGAGGTTTTTGAAAACAATGGAGCGAAGTCGAATTACATAGTGGGCGGCGTCAAAATGAACCATGTCTATTTATTATGCTATTAAGTGCCGTGTTCCGAAGTCTACTGCCTCCACTATTTAATGCGCTCGCTCCAATTGCGGTCGCTGACAGCTGCAATGAACGATTGATGGCGAGAACAAGCCCTAAATTCCACGAATTGGGTACGAGAGAGCAGCGAGCGAATGCGAAAGGTTGCGAGATCCAGGTCTACTATTCCCTTAGCGCAAAAGGGAGTGCGAGTGTTTACAGAATCGAGCACAACCACGACCGATGCTTCTTTCTTGTCGCCGAGGCAAGCAGGTCACTTTTGTCTTACAAATTTGATGTCGGCAACGCAGAACAGGGTTGTCGCATGAATTTTGTAATAGAGTCTTTGTAGTTGGCACTTAACAAGTCAATCAACTACGCGCCTTCGGCGGGGGACGTGCCTACAGCACGCCGGTTATTGAAGCGTTATGTGTTTTGACCAAACTTAGGAGGCATAGATGGAAGTGATAGATATAAACGATGAGTTATCGAAGCATCCTGCCGGCACTTTTCTTAATCTCCTAAAGTTCAATGACTCACATATTGGTTCATGTGACATTACGGGTGTATCGCCAGTATGGGAAATGCATCCGGATACAGATGAATTTTTCTACATTTTGGAAGGACAGTTCGAAATTGTTTTATTAGACGGAGAAGCTCCCTCGAAACACGTCGTCAATTCAGGATCTTCTTTTGTAGTTCCAACTGGAATCTGGCACAAGCCTGGAGCACCAAACGGATGTAAGTTTATTCATTTCACTCCCGGTGAGTCCCTGCACTCAGAGGCGGCTGATCCACGTGCATAAAACACATAACAAGTGCATGCAGTCGGACCAACAAACAGCTACGCCGTTTGTTGGCCGCTGATGCGATGCGTTAGGCGGCTCGTAGCGATGTGTCGAGTATGGTGAATCTGAAGGTAATTGTAGTTCTTGCCTCTATCATCGTAGGTACGTACGCCTATGGTGACCCACCTGTTGACCCCTTAGAGGTCGAGGATTACCTAGGCACCTGGAAGCTACTCCGCGCAACCGAGTTCGACAAGGGATTTGAGTTTCTAGTGATTACCCCAGACTCATTCAAGATCTGCAAGACGGAAGAATGTGAAGACTACTTCATTGGGCTGGGCATTGAGCAAAAGAAAGATCTGCTGCTTCTGGAGAGCACGGAGGCTGGTGTAACGACTTTCAAGATGGTGCTCGGTGGATGGAAACGACCTAATAGGACCATCTTGTTTGGCACAAGGTTACATTATCACCAGGGCAGGATCATCAACGGCCTATCAATGGTTTACGAAAAAGTAGAAATAGCTGATGAATCGCCGCCTAACAAAGCAAGGCTGTCGCTTCGCTGGGACACCCAACCTTACGCTGCGCTCCAGTTCGGGCGCCCCAGCTTGCGGCGTTATGCATTCCTACGCAGCTACTTTGACTAGTCTTAAGAAGCTAGTTCCGCTAGCAGTGCTGGGCGTTTCTGGCTGCGTTCTTTTGGACCCCTATAACATTCATCTAACTGCTAACTCGGAAGAGGCGAAAGACTTCGAACTAATGGTGTGGATGCCTTCGATTTCTGACGATTTCTGGGTGGATACCGAAAATCTATCCGTAGACGAAGCAAAAAAGATGCTTCTCCAATCGCAGATTCCTAACATCGAAACATGCGCGATTGATCCGGAAACACTACACATCACTTATCGCAGTTCATGGGCGCAATACGAAGTAAACTGTTCGAAACCGATAAAGTTCAAGTGCGAAAGGAAAATGTGTACGTTGGCCGCAGGAAGGAAGTGGTGAATGCATAACAAGCGCAGGCAGCGGGACTCCGCTTCGCTACGCCCTTGCTGCGGGCGTTATGAAGACTGACATCGAGGAACGTCGTAGGAAATATTTCCTCGACAAACGCAGCAGAACTCTTGCGCTCCTCTTAGTGAGTTGCGGCATCGTTGGTTCCGTTTGGCTAGCCGACCTACGTAGTTACGGAGAAGATGATGCCTGGCCATATACATCGGGGCATATCGAGGAGTCTGAGATTGCCCTCGCCACTCGCGGCAAAGGCACGAGTGTAGGATCAATCACCTGGGAGCTCAGGTTAAGATATAGCTACGAAGTAGGCGAAGATTCTTACTACGGGGCGCGGTACTCTCTTGAAGGGAATCTACAGTCTGCATACCGTGAGGATATAGTCAAAATTGCCGGTCGGTATCCCAAAGGAACCCGAGTATTTGTCTACTATGATCCAGCTAATCCGAAGAGATCAGTTCTTGTTCGATAGTCTTCATAACAAGGCAAGGCTGGCGCTCCGCTGGGACACCCAACCTTCCGCTGCGCTCCAGGTCGGGCGCCCCAGCTTGCGGCGTTAGGCGTCCGTTGCGAGAGCATGACCAAGGGGGTAGCTAACGATGTCAGAAGCTGAGCTCATTGAGGTTTTCCTAAACTATGTCGCGCTACTCGACTCGCAACTGCTTGGATATATCAGCGTTCTCTCCGGTTTCATTGTTGTCAGCTACTTCGCAGCATCTAAACTGACGACAGTTCTCGCTGGCATAGTTGTTGCGCTCTACAGCCTTACTTGTGGCTTATTCCTTACACGTATCGTATTTCTGCGGAAGGACTTCGTGGAATTGCACATGTTTATCGTCGAACAGCGATCTGCCGGTGTCATTGACGTCCCTTGGTTCGGAACCAACCCTCCTTGGGCATCCGAGATGCTTAACTATCTGATGATTGGGGTTACTGTAGGCGGGTATCTTGGAAGCGTTTTATTCTTTTTCGTTCAACGCAGGGGGGCAGATCGTGAAGCCTAACAAGGCCAACAACTATGCGCCTCCGGCGCCGGACGCGCTTGCCGCGCGCCGGTTTTGGCGGCGTTAAATGGCCTTATGAATATCGCAACTTGTGCAGGTCTCTGCTTAGCGGTGTTTCTATCCGCCTGCGCTGCTACCGTAGTATCGCGTAATGTACATTTGAAACCTGTGCTTGTTGAGTCTGAAAGCTGGGGAGACAACTATGCTGTCGATATTAATTGTCCAGATGAGCTTCAGTCTTTTGCGATATCACCAGTCATCCCACTTCCTCCAGTTATTCCTGGAGGCTTCATTGATGATGATCGCTCAATTGTCCTTGTTCAGACGCCCCACGACTCGTGGGTCACGATGCGCATCTTAGATTCAGCCGGCCGCGATCAAAATTTATCCCGCCAAGGCTATGAGTACACTGGAGACGGCGAAGCCAAAACCCAAAATGCTACATGGACCTTCAATATTCTTCGAAGCTGCGAAAATCTCGATGGGCTATCTCTAATTTTCGATGTGCGGCGCACGAAAGGCCCTCGGGCGTCAGCCACATACAAGCTTCAATACTCAGAAGAGGACGCTACATTTGCGGCCGGATACATTAGGCAGTAGGCCAGTTAACCATTCAAGGCTGCAGGGGCGCTTCGCGCCGGGACCGCTTCACGGCGGCCCCAGCTTGAAGCGTTAAATGCGCATGAACCACGCTTGGCTTGGCCTAATCTTCCCTATCGCCCTGTTGATCTTGTGCTGGGGCCATATCAGCATCTTCGCGTCGATTTATGGTGATACCCCGCCCGACCAAAAAGAACCGATCACGCGGTTTGCCGTACGGGCAATGGACTACGACGGCAGCAGCGGCATCGTGCTGGTTCCACTACTATTACTCAGCATTCCCGTGCTAATTCTGGGTTGCTTGACTGGTTACTACGAACGACAAACGGATGATCGCGGTGTTAAGTGGATGTGCCGCATGGTTGGCGTTCTGGGAGCGGTGCTCATCTATGGATTGGTTATGTATGTTCGCTCGCGCACTTAACAAGCGACTGTGGCGCAAGCCCGACTCTAGTGACTGGGGCCAGAGTGAGGTTTTTTTAGGAAACCCTACCCTGGACCCATTTGCTGGTCACGCATGGGCGATCTCATGCATTGACGACGGAGCCGGGGCTGACATACCAAGTTCTGCTGCGATACGTTCGGCCTGATCTTTTGCGCTGGCGACTGACATGCGGTGTCTCTCGTCGCCGAATTCCTGGTATTCGGCGGCAATCTCATAGATAGCACCCGCCCCTAAATATTTACTCAGTGTCCTCAGGTGCGGTGCAAGGTGACCGGAATCTTCTCTTATTCCTCCTTTTCCAAAACCAAACTCTCCGCTGGACGTCACAATGATCAATGTCTTGCCTGAGAGAAGGGGCTGCAATGGGAAGTCCCCTCGAGCGAGATCAAAATCAAACGTTTTGTCTATGCGTACGATTTGATCAAACCACGCTTTTAGCTGAGCCGGCATACCGTAGTTATACATGGGCGAGGAAATCAGAATCACATCGGCTGCTGACACTTCGGCTATCAGTTTATCTGATAGTGCCAGCCCCTCTTTCTGTGCCGGGGTCCTGTCTTGCTCTGGGGTAAACACCGCACCAACCCAATCCTGTGTGATGAAGTCAGGTGGATTTACTCCGACGTCACGATAGATATACTCATCTTCGGGACGGTTCTTTCTCCATGTATCAATGAATCGCCGAGCGATATTCTTCGATATGGAATCGTGATCCGGGTTTGGGTTCCTGGCAGCTCTAACGCTGGAATCGACGTGCAGTAACGTGCCCATGTTAATCACCTCAGTTGATTGATGGCAGGGACCATTTTGTGAGCGCCTGGAGATTCGTACAAACGAGAAAGTTGCATCTTTAGATGAGTTAAAATCATCTATACTCTCAATGAGCCAGTTGCTGATTTGGAGGTTGGGTTTGCAGGTATCGTTACAGGCGTTGAAAGCCTTTGAGTCGGCTGCCCGCCAGGGCAGTTTTAAGTTGGCTGCAGAAGAGCTGTCGCTCACGCCGACAGCCATCTCACATCACATTAAAAACCTGGAAAGTCGGTTGAACGTAAATCTGTTTCACCGACAGGGAAGGCGGATCGCTCTCACCGGAACAGGTGAAAGATTAGCCAAGGCCACCTCGGACGGGTTTCGCAAGATTGACAGTGCTTTGGAAGAGGTGATGCAGGCTGGCAGTGCCGTGAGGGTGACGACGACGTCTTCATTTGCCGCTATGGTGCTAATTCCTTCCCAGCATGAATTTGAACAAGCCAACCCCGATATTTCTATAGAAATATCGACCGGCGAGTCGGTCGACAGCCAGTCATACATTATTCCGATTCGGTTCGGTGATGTCGCTGTCGCTGAGGATTCTGATGTCATTCGATATGAGTCATTCAATGTATTTGGTGCCTATGGAATGACGCCTCCTTCCTGGTCAGATCAACCTGTTACCCTTTTTACAACGGCGTGGAAGAATACATCATTGCCGGATCCTCCTCTGGCCGCCTGGCTGGAAGCCAATGGACTGGAGGGGGCTAATATCAAGCTCAAGAAGCATGATCAGGAGCTTTTCGGAATCCAGCAGGCTATGGCAGAAAATGGACTGGTGTTCTGTTCCACAACACTCACTACACGGCTTCTGCAATCAAACCTTCTGCAACAATTTGAAACTCGACCGGTCAATTCAGGCTTGTGCTATTACGTACCCAATAAGAACAGTTTTGAAACCAGAGGTGCAGCCAGGTTTCTCGACTGGTTGGAAACCGTTTTGAAGCAGTAATTCCTGTCGGAACTTCTGGATTGCGGAGTATTTCCAGAAAAAGGACTTCATCACAAGTTGCTGTAAACGGAAGGCCTGCCCTACACGGCCGGTTTTCGGGTGAGCGAGGCATTAGTTGCCTTACAAGCGCCACTTCATAGGCGAGACAGGCGTAGTCAGGGCAATTCATGGAGTCGTTTATCGACTGCCCGGAGTTCGACCTGGTGCGCCGCTGTTTCCTTGCTTGATGGGTGAAAGCCGCGGTTGAAATAAACGACTACGTGGCGTTCTATAACGGGGAATGTTTCCACTGCGGAATAGCCAATGAATCACCATAGCGCTCTGAGCCGTTGTGCGCCTGAGAAATAGCTTCCTGTTTGGTCTGGCTTTGTCTGCTACGGCCTGCAGCGTTGGTGATCCGCCGGATCTCGCTATTCACAATATTTCTGTTGTCGATGTTGAGAGTGGGGCCATCGCGCCAAACCTTAGCATTAGCGTGCACGATGGAGACATTGTCTACGTCGGTCCGGACGCTGATGCGGCGCAGCGGGTGGTGTCAGGTGAGCGCCTCTGGGCGATACCAGGGCTTTGGGATATGCATGTTCATGTCTCCGACCCGGGTTTCTTCCCCCTGTTCGTGATGAACGGTGTTGTGGGCGTGCGAGACATGGGGGGCGGTCTCGAAAAGGCCTCCGATGGTTGCGGCTCAATCGAGATAAATACACTCAAATCATGGCGCAATGCCATCCGGTCAGGTGAGCTTGTTGGTCCGGAGATCGTGCTTGCGGGGCCCGTGCTTAGCGGTACGGGCGCTCCAGCTTCACTGAGGGCGACAATTCCGGAAGAAGCCCGGTCCGCTGTGGCTACCGTCGCAGCAGCCGGGTCTGATTTCATCAAAGTGTACGAGGACATCCCGCCGGCTGCTTTGTCAGCGCTTGCAGCAGCAGCCAGCGAAGCTGAGCTGAATTTCGCCGGCCACGTTTCCGAGGAGACGCTAACGATTCTGGAGGCTCTAGAGCTGGGGCAGCGATCGGTAGAACATGTGAGAGCGCACCTGCTTCTATGCTTTGCGGAAACGCAGCCTGAACTCGAACAACTCTACGTTTCCGATGACTGGAATGCCCAAGACAGGGCGTGGGCCCGAAGACACCGGGCGTCTTGCCCCGAGGTCTGGGATGCTTTCCGCAACCGGGATGCCTGGCTAACACCCACGCTAGTGGTGCAGGAAGCGCTTGAGATAGGCGCTACGGCAGATTTCGTCACAGATGCGCGCCGATTATCATTGCCCGACGCTGTCCTTCAATCCGTCGAAGAACGAGGACAGGTCCTCGCTGAGCGCACGCCCGAAGCGCTGCGGGAGGTTCAAAACTGGAATGGGTACATACATCGCCTCGTGAGGCGGGCTGATCAGGAAGGAGTGCGAATGCTCGCAGGTTCTGATGCCGCCTGTGAGGGCGTCATTCCAGGCTATGGGTTACACCGGGAGCTCGAGCTGTTGGTGCAGGCTGGGCTAAGCCCGCTGACCGCACTGCAAGCCGCTACTCTCGAGCCCGCGCGCTATTTTCAGCGCCACGATCAAGCTGGACAGCTTAAAAGTGGTTTTCAGGCTGATATCGTGCTGCTTCGCCGAAATCCGCTGGAAGACATTTCTGCCGTCTCAGACGTCTATGCTGTAATTATTGACGGCGAGATTGCCTTCATTGCGGACTAGGTGGTGGCTAACCTTGAGCTACGAGTCAGACTCTTCCAAGTGCGACGTCCGCTTGTTCGAATCCAACAGGTTCCAAGAGCCTGTGCTTGGCTAAGGCGTACCTGCATGCTGAAAATACTGGCCTGGACCGAGTTGCTGCTATCCGTATTGCTACTACTGGTGCCAATCTGGGCA
The DNA here is from genome assembly GCA_043513815.1 of Cellvibrionales bacterium. Classification (GTDB taxonomy): domain Bacteria; phylum Pseudomonadota; class Gammaproteobacteria; order Pseudomonadales; family Halieaceae; genus JANQIO01. The sequence continues at coordinate 1,634,793 of CP121313.1, forward strand.
AGTTCAGCGGCCTGCTACGGCAGGCCCTATGGCTATGATTGTGAATCTTGGCTAATTTTCGGAGTAAACATTTTCATTCCGATTGGGTCGCTGGGTCTTGTCTGTTCGATCTGGTCACTGAAGTCGGCATCCTGGCGCCCGCAAATTGTAGGGGTTGCAGGCTTTATGGCTGTAGTGGCTTACTGGTGGCTGCATGCTTTGTAGCGCTAAAAAAAACCATGGCATTCAGGTTTCTCTGAGCCCATGGCCCGGGGGTAAATGGGGTAAGGATGAGGTTTTTTGCGGAAACCCTATTGGGGCGCCACTTACCAGTCGATCAACGATCAAGGAGTCTGGTCCCTTGATGCCAGCGAAATCATATCTCCGCGTTTTCGGGTTCCTGGTTGCCTTTCTCTCTCTGGATATTGCCTCCGGTGTCTGCAGTGTTCTGGAGGAGGCGGTTTCAAGTTCAGAAGAGTTGTACTGGCAACGTCTGGACGAGATTCCGCGCCGAGAAAAACTATTCTGCCGATGTGACCAAAGGTACATATCGGGGTTCTCACGAGCTGGAGGGCATCGAGCACACATTTCATTACGTGGTCGATGTACCGGAAAACTACGACCCTGGTCGAAAGATGGATTTACATATCTATCTTCACGGGGGAGTAGGGATGTCAGCCAATCGCATATCCACAAGGAAAATGAATCGGCTGGAGAAGCTGAGAATAGACGGAGCGATTTCGGTCTATCCGAGTGGCTGGCCCTCTGCCAAGTGGTGGTATGAAAACCAGACCAAAAACATTGCACAGATCATAAAGATCGTTAAGCAGCGCTACAACATAGATGACAACCGGGTCTTTTTGCATGGCCTTTCCGATGGCGCCGGCGGAGCGTACTACTTCGCCTCACACTACCCGACACCATTCGCAGGTTTCATAGCATTAGTCGGCTCTCCCCACGTATTACGTCCCAAGCACAGAGTCTACGGAACAACGTTCCCGGGCAATTTCATCAACAAGCCGATTTTTGCGGTGAACACCAAAGATGATCATCTGTTTCCTGCAGATTCTGTAGAAGGCCTGTTTGATGCCGTGAACAGTAGCGGGGGCAATATTACTTATTACGCTGAGCGTGGCGATCACTTTGGCATGCCGTGGCTGGGTGCCAGGAAAATAGACTACGAGAGCTTTGTCGCCAACAATACTCGAAACCCCTACCCGGATTCCCTGTACTGGCAGATTGATGAGGGGGGCGAATTTGCTCGTATTCATTGGCTCATTCTGCATGGCACGAAAGGGGGCGACAGCGAAAGCGTCGTAGTTGCCAGAAAGATCGGAAATGCAGTACATCTCAGCTCACAGAATGTCTCTGCGGTCACTTTGCTGATCTCAACCGACCATTTCGATCTGAGTGAGAACATTCAGGTTTGGTCCAATGAAACCCTGGTTTTTGATGAAGTGGTGAGCCCCGACGTCAATGTGCTCGATAGGTGGTTCAAGGTAGACGAAGACCGGAGCATGTTGTTTGCCAAGGAGATCTACATCGATTCGCTCTAGTTAAGCGGGTCAGAGCCCTTTAAAGGTCTAAAGTGCGTGTGGTAGAGGGCTGAGTCCAAGTTATTTGGTTCTTCCAAACCTGCAAAAACGAAAAGGTTCGGCGTCGCACATTTGCTTCCGATGTGGACGCCGCGGTTGAAATTATCGACTGCGTGGAGTTCTATAACAGGGAGCGTCTTGACTAACCACGGACGGTCTATCGATTAGCCGGCAGATACTGTTGCTTCTCCTGTGGGCCCCGCCTACCGTTTCCTTCCAGGCTGCTCGCTAAACATGCAGGGCCATGAGCCAGCCAATATGATGGATCGATATTCACCAAGCTGGAGATCAGCATGATTATGAGGCTTTTGGCAGTTGTATTTTGCGTGGTATGTCAGCCCATCGCAGCGCAGGGTCGTCAGCCCATCATCGATGTGCATATACATTCATATGATAAAGCGCTCGATAGCGGACACTACGGCGAGGTCGGTCCTCGCGGTCTCATAGGTTCGGCGGATCAACGGCAACACTTTGAAGAAACGCTGGCTCAGTTCAAACAGCACAATATCGTCAAGGCCGTCGTCAGTGGGCCACCGCAGAGCATTGAGGCCTGGGCAAAATGGGATGAAGACGGTCGTGTAATACCAGCGCTTTATATGAACAGTCCCGAAGACTATGACCTTTCACCCGCCGGGTTCGAGAAAATGGTAAAGGAGGGGAAAGTTCAGGTGTTCGGAGAAATAGGCGCCTACTATTCCGGAACCACGCTAAGTGATCCTGTCTGGGCCCCCTATCTTCAAATCTGTGAGCGATATGACATTCCCGTTGCTGTTCACACCGGAGGAGGCGGGCCGGGTGGCACCTACTCCTGGTCACCCAGGGCAAGACTCTCACTGGGTGATCCCTATCTGATCGAGGATGTACTGGTTAAGCATCCGAATTTGCGTCTCTACATTATGCATGCGGGTGAAGCATGGCATGAGCATACCTTGAGGTTGATGGAGTACTACCCACAGCTGTATGCCGATATCGGTGTATTACTATGGGTGACGCCAAATACGCAAAGATACGCACGGGAATTCCTGGAGAATGCCAAGCAAGCTGGTCTGCTCGACCGCGTCATGTTCGGCAGTGACCAAATGGGTTGGCCGCAGGCGATTGATCTATCCATCAACTATCTGGAAACCCTGGACTTTTTATCACAGAAGGATATCCAGAACATTTACTACAATAATGCCGTGCGATTTTTTGGGCTGGAGCAATAGGCAGCTTTTGTCGGGCTAAAGGGGGCAAAGTTCTCGATAGTGCACCGCAGCTGGCCAGTATGAGTCGCATGCCGCATAACAAGCCGTAAACAATGCAAAATTCAGTCTATCGTGATATGAAGTAGCAAAAAATCAGGCTGAGTCGCTACGTGTCTCAACAGTTGGATCAAGTCAGTAATCTCGACCAGGCCAGGGAATTCTTCCGGTCGCGCGGTTTCTATGCGGGCAATCGGAACCTGTTTTCTGATCGGGACCTCTACGTCGGCGTCCTTCATGAAGGGACGGATTTCGACAGAGTGGAAGACGCCTTCTATCTCTACATGCAAGACGGCGCATGGGTGACCCGCGTTACGCCGCCGGGTGGTGAGCCGGTAATCTCACGCTATGAAAGCTTCGCAGAGGTGTGGGAAGCACGTTATTCGACTGAAGACGGCTGCCAGCAACCTGATCCCCCCGAGGAGCAGGAAGACCCGGGTTCCGCTCCAATCGATACGAGCCAACAGCATAATGATTCTGACCCTGAGGGAGCTGACACCGGACAGTTGACCAGTGGGTCTCCGACTAAAAACGATTCGGCTGCCGTACCCGAAGGCTTCGAGCCGCTGTTTCGCACTAGCCCATTCCTCGACTTGTTGGGGCCGCTTTACAACAAGCAGACCGACAAGGCGCTGGTCATCGGTTTCTTCGCGGCAGAGAAGCACTGCAACGCTCGTGGCAAGGTGCACGGTGGCGTGCTGAGCAGCCTCGCTGATGTGGCATTGGGCTATAGCGCCATGCTGTCCCAGGACAAGCCCAGGCCGCTGGTCACAGCCAATTTGTCGGTGGACTATGCCGGTGCGGCGCGGCTGGGCGACTGGATTGAAATCGAAACCGACGTCCAGAAGGTCGGCAGGAAGATGGCCTTTGCCAATGGCTACTTTCTGGTCGGTTCAAAGCGTATTGCCCGCGCCAGCGCTGTGTTCAGCGTGGTAGATGAGTAGGCAGTCAATATTGCGCCCAGCGAAGTCGGCCTTTAGGCTCTGATCAAAGTCCGCTGTCTTCCTTACTTATGATCCGTCGACTCCAGTACATCTTGCTCGTTCTCTTTACCGCGGGGCTCGTTTATACCCTGGTTCCTGATATACCCGACAGGACCCCTGCGACAGAGTTTCTCGAGCAGGCCACCGCGTGCCATATGGCATACCGACCAGGCCTTGAGGCCATGTTGACGTCTAAGTACAACATCGCCCAGGTGGGGCAGGGGTGCGATGGGTTGTCCGCTGATATCACCAGCGAAGTACTGTCTGGCGGAGTTCACGTCCTGGGCTCCAGTCAGCATGCTCACGAAGTCGTCTTCACGCCAGCGCTGTTTGCTGGCGAGGTAAGATGGTCCTGTTCTATTGCGGTACAACGGTATTCTGCCGCCTGCGATACCGAAGGCTAAGCGGGCCAGGCGTTTGAAGATTTTCAAAAACGGCTATATTGGTGGGACGGTGCTCATAGCTTATTGTCGAGGCAATTGGAACGGCAGGCAGTTGCACAGCGGGTCTCTCTATAGTGCTGGAGTCGGCGTAGCGCGATCCGTAAAAATGATCTTGCCACCACTGTCATCGGGATATTTGCGTTTTGTTGATGCTAAAAGCTAAAGGCCACAGAGCGAGCAGTCTTTGCTCGACCGCGCTTCTCTTTACCCTGGCTCTGAGTGCGGGCAGTTTTAGTCAGGATGAGTTTCCAGTGCTCACAGGGCCCTATCTTGGCCAGACACCGCCCGGCCTGGTGGCGGAGCCCTTTGCGCCTGGCATTATTTCCACAGACGGCTGGGAGCTGGAGGGTGTGTTTGCGCCCGGCATGCAGGAATTCTATTTCACGACCCGTGGAGGAAAATACACGCGTCCCACGGTGATTGGCTTCCGGCAGGAAAACAACATCTGGCAGCAATACATCGCATTCACTCGTGACGGTGAGGTGTCGTTTGCCCCCGACGGAGAGCGCATGCATATGGCGGAAGGGTACAGGGATCGTATCGGTGATGGCTGGTCTGAACGCAAGAGCCTCGGGCCAATGTTCGAGCGGGACGACTGGGGAATTATGCGCCTGTCGGCGTCTGCCCTTGGCACCTATGTTTTTGACGACTACAAGAGCGATGACGTCATCCGCCTGTCAACGCTCAAGGACGGCGTACGCCAGCCGCCCGAAAAAATGGGCCCGGTTGTCAACACGGGAAAGTGGACAGCTCATCCCTTTATCGCGCCCGACGAGAGTTACCTGATCTGGGACAGCGAGCGTGAGGGCGGATACGGAGGCTCAGATCTCTACATCAGCTTCCGACAGCAGGACGGCTCATGGGGCGCGGCGATCAATATGGGCGAAGCGGTCAACTCGGAACGTTGGGACGCCTATGCCACGGTCACCCCCGACGGCAAATACATTCTGTTTAATCGGGGCATGGATGACGACAATGACAATGTGGATATCTACTGGGTGAGCGCAGAGATTATTGAACGTCTCAGGCCTCAATAGGATTATTGGTTGCCTTAAGCCTTTTAGAGAGCTGTCAGCAACAGGGCATCCATATTGGTGTAGCGAATGAAAAAATACCTGAACATCTTGCTCAGCGCCGGCGTCATATTCGGTGCGTTGATGGGGATTTTTGACGCGTTGACGGGTGTCAATTTGTCGACTGCTGCACTGGGCGGTCTTGTGCAGGGTCTCGTGTTTGGCAGCGCAATAGCGCTGTTCGCCTTTTTTGCTGACAAGCGCGCGCAGGCCAGGGGGATAGACACAGATTCAGCCGCTGTCGATCAGTCCCGCACCGTTACCCTGCACGGCTCTGTAGATGAGATAGCGCCGCGGGTGGAGGCCGCTCTACTGAGCCTGCACAAGGCGAAGATCATTGCGTCCCCTGCGGATCAGATTGTGGCCAAGACGGGCGTGAGCTGGAAGAGCTTTGGCGAGACCATTACCGTTTCCCTGGTGGAAGAATCACCGGGTCAGGTGCTGGTAACGATCAACAGCCGATCTTCACTGCGAACCACCGCCGTCGATTACGGCCGCAACGCCGAGAATGTACAGCTGATTCAGCGGCAGCTCGAAACGCCGCGCGGCAGTGGAGAGCACTGATGTCCCGCCAGGCAATCAATCTTGCAGACAAGTTCTCAAAGTTCAGTGAACACTGGTCGCCCCGGGTCATTGCGGAGATGAACGACTACCAGTTCAAGCTGGTGAAGGTGCAGGGCGAATTCGTCTGGCACGATCACCCGGCTACCGACGAGGTGTTTATCGTGCTGGAGGGAACGCTGGAGCTGCAGTTCCGGGATGGTAGTGTGGAGCTCTCGGCCGGCGAGATGTACGTGGTACCCAAAGGTGTTGAACACCGACCAGTGGCGGAAGCGGAGTGCAAGGTCATGTTAGTGGAGCCACGCGGCGTGGTGAACACCGGCGAGGCCGGTGGCGCACTTACCGCTGACAACGATATTTGGATATAGTCTCCAGCTCTTCTCTAACGCGTCGCAGGGCAATCCTCGAGCATGATCTACCTGATACTGGCGCTACTGGCAGCCCTGGCCATCTACGGCCCCTCACTGTGGGTGCGCTACGTGCTGCATCGCTACTCCACTCACGTCGATGGCATGCCCGGCACCGGCGCGGAGTTGGCCGAACACCTGGTTGAGCGCTTTCAGCTGGATGGAGTCACGGTGCTGAAGGGCGAGCCCGGCCAGGATTTCTATTCCCCGGATGACAAGGTGGTGTCCCTGAGCCCTGATCACTACGACGGCAAGTCCCTTACCGCGGTGGCGGTGGCCGCTCACGAGGTAGGGCATGCCATCCAGTTCTGTCGCAAGGAGGCTGTCAGCCAGCTGCGCGAACGCTATCTGGGCCGCGCCATCCAGATTCGTCGCGTGGGCATGCTGGTGGTTGTGTCCATTCCCGTGATTGCCGCACTGGCGAAAAGCCCCACCCTGATGGTGTTGTTGGGCCTGGTCGGCGTCGCGACCATGCTGGCGTCAGTGGCCATGTATGTGGCCATTCTGCCCGAGGAGTACGACGCCAGCTTCAACAAGGCACTGCCCATACTGGAAGAGGGTTACATACCTGAGCAGGACATACCGGTGGTGCGGCGCATCCTCAAGGCCTGCGCCCTCACCTATGTGGCCGCCGCGCTGGCCGATGTGTTCAGCCTCTGGCGTTGGCTGCGCTTCCTGCGCTAAGGGCGCGGTTTTCGCCGCCGAGTCGATTCTTTTAGCCTGCCTTCGGCGGTGTAGTCGTTGTGCGATTACTTCCTGCTATCTGTTTATTCACTCGCAACCCGGACGGTTGCCTTGTTGAAATCTGCTCACCCTGGTCACCGGACTAACAGGCGGAACGTTTCGCATCGGCTCGGCACTGGGTTAACCTGCCTGACATGAAACTGGTCAAGATTTTTTCCAGCTCCGCCAATGCGCCCACCGTGTCCGCCATTGCCGAGACTCACGGTGTGCGCCTGCTGTCGGAAGAGGCGGAGGTGCACGAGGGCATGCATCTCATCGAGCTGATGGTGTCCGACGAGAAGCTGCAAGGCGTGATGGACAGCCTGCAGCACCTGCTCTCTTCAAGCCCCGAGGAAGTCGTCATCGTTCTGCCGGTGGAGTCGCACCTGCCGAAGTCGTCCGATGAAGAGCGGCGCGAGGAAGACAAGGCGGTGGCTACTCGCGAGGCGTTATTCGACCAGGCCGAGAAGAGCGCGCGACTCAACAGCAATTACCTGGTGCTGGTGGCTCTGTCCACGCTGGTGGCCGCCATCGGCCTGCTGGAAAACAGTGTGGCGGTGGTGATCGGCGCCATGGTGATCGCACCCCTGCTGGGGCCCAACCTGGCTTTGGGTCTGGGCTCCGCATTGGGCGACAGTCAGCTGATTCGCCAGGCCCTGTCTACCAGCGCAGCGGGCCTCAGCCTGGCCCTGGCCATCTCCCTGGTATTGGGCCTGTTATTGCCGGTAGAGCCCATCAGCGAACAACTGATGGCGCGCACGGTGGGGGGCATTGAATCCATTGTGCTGGCGCTGGCATCCGGCGCGGCCGCGGCGCTGTCGTTGACCACGGGACTGTCCAGCGTCCTTGTGGGCGTGATGGTGGCGGTCGCCCTGCTGCCGCCCACCGCCGCCGTCGGTATTATGCTCGGAGCCGGGCATACCGAGCTGGCGGGTATGGCGGCGCTGTTGCTGGTCGTCAATGTCGTGTCTGTGAACCTGGCGGCCAAGCTGGTCTTCCTGTTTCGGGGGATTCGTCCGCGCACGGGCTCCGAGCGGCGCCTGGCGCGACAGTCCTCCACGCTGTATCTGCTGGTCTGGGCCGTCACCCTGGTGATACTCGCCGGGGTGGTGTTATTGCTCGCCGCCTGAGCCAGGGCGCTGCCATTGGAAGTCTTTCCGAGCAGGTCTACACTGTCTCAAGCCAATAACAAGAACTACAGCTACAACTACAACTAAAACAAGGGGTTGAGCATGCAACGACGCAAATTCTGCCAGGCCACACTGCTGGCCGGTGGTGCACTGGCACTGTCACCCTGGCTGCGGGCGGCCGGCGCCGAGGTTCACGCCACCCGCATCGACGGCAAAGAGCTCAATATCCCCGCCAGTAGCATCGACGACCTGGCCGCCGGCCTGCGTGGCCCGCTGCTGTTGCCGGGCAATGCGGCCTACGACGAGGCCCGTCAGGTGCTGAACCCCATAGTCGATAAACACCCGGCACTGATCGTGCAGCCCTCGGGTGTGGCAGACGTTATGCGCGCCGTCCAGTTCGCCCAGGACCAGCGCCTGGCCACTGCCATCAAGTGTGGCGGTCACAGTGCGTCTGGCAAGGGCACGGTCAACGGTGGCCTGCAGATCGACCTGTCCCGTTTCCGCCACGTGCGGGTAGATCCCGCACAGCGGGTCGCCTATGTTTCCGGCGGCAGTCTGCTGGGGGCCATAGATCACGAGGCGCTGGCCCACGGGCTGGTCACCACGGCGGGTACGGTGTCGCATACTGGCGTGGGCGGGCTCGCCACCGGGGGCGGGTTTGGCCGCCTGGGCCGCAAGTTCGGCCTGACGCTGGACAACATCAAGGCAGTGGAAGTGGTCAGTGCCGACGGAAAGGTTCGCCGCGCCAGTGCGGATGAGTACCAGGACCTTTATTGGGGCGTGCGCGGTGGCGGCAGCAACTTCGGGGTGGTGACCGGCTTCGAGTTCCAGTTGCACCCCATGAAGCGCGAAGTGCTGATGGGCAATTTCATCTATCCCTACAGTCGGCTCAAGGACGCGCTCAGTTTCTACGCCGAGTTTGCGCCCAATGCACCGGACGAACTGCAGGTCGATCTGGTGTTCGGCTTTCCGCCCGGCAATGACCAGGGCTTCATCTTTTTCCAGAATGTCTACTGCGGCAAGGAGTCCGAGGGGCGCAAGCTGCTCGAGCAGTATGCCAAGCTGGGCAAACCCATCAGGGAAACGCTGGCCATGACTGACTACGAGGTCATACAGCGCAGCAGCGACTGGGACGCGCCGCGTTCGACGGCCTCCTATCTGAAGGGCGGTTTTATCTCCGAGCTGCAGCCCGCACTGATTGATGCCATTGTCGACGGCATGGAGCCCGGCGCCGGGCGTTCCACCCAGATGATTTTCCAGCAGTCGGGCGGCGCCATTGGTCGCGTGCCCACCAGTGCCACGGCCTTCCCCCATCGCTACGCCGAGTTCAACATGATGACCACCATCGGCTGGAAACCCGACCAGCCCGGTGACGCCCACAAGCAGTGGATCAAGTCCTACTGGCGCAAGCTCGAACCGCACACCCGCGGCTTCTACAGCGTGGAGGCAAGCGACGACAACGCCAGTGAGTGGGACCGCAACTACCAGGGCAATTTCGCCCGCATGGTCCGGGTGAAGCGCCGCTACGACCCGGACAATATCTTCCGGCTCAATGCCAATGTATCCCCAGCCTGAGGAATCCGTATTGTGAGGACTCTGATCAGCGTGGCATTGCTGTCGGGTTTGGCCGCCGGTGTCTTTTATTTCAATGAAGCCCGCAAGGAAGTCAAATTCCTGTGCGCGAACTTCGGCGCCGGCGTATCTGACAGCAGTGTGCTGAGCCAGCTCAACACCGGGGACTTTCTGCGCTTCAGCATGGTGGGCTCAGAGCAGGGCACCCGGCTTGTGGTCGACAGCCTGTATACGCTCACTCTGCACCGCTGTGTGATCGAGCTGGATGCCAGAGGCAGGGTCATTACCGCCTACGCCGGTTTCGCCCTGCCGTTCTGAGCCGGCGGCCCCGGCGTCGTCATTCCAGCCTGGCGGGGTACAATCCCCGCATCATTTTTGCCCACAAGGAATTCTGTAATGCCTGTCCTGCGTTTTTTGCTGCTGTCTGTTGCTCTGCTGGTCTCTCTGTCGGCGACTGCTGACATCAGCGCTTTTACTACCGGGCCGGCCATCAAGGACTACGGGCCGGTGGCGGCCGTGCCGGGCGCCATGCCAGTACCCGCTGACACGGTATTCAAGGTGGCGTTTGATTCCCGCAAGGCCGGTGAGGGCGACAAGCCCAATCGCACACTGGAAACTGCGGCCCGTTTCATCAACATGCATGTGAAAGCCGGCGTGCCGGCAGAGAACATTCACCTTGCCGTCATTGTGCACGGCCCGGCCCACCGGGACCTGCTGCACGCCAGTGCCCGCGGCGAGCCGAACCCCAGCGGCGTGCTAATTTCGCAGCTCATAGCCCATGGCGTAGAAATTCATCTCTGTGGCCAGACCGCCGGTTTTTATGATGTCGGCGTGGAGGACCTGCTGCCCGGTGTAAGAATGTCCCTGTCCGCCATGACGTCCCACGCCCTGCTGCAGCAACAGGGCTATACGTTAAACCCCTTCTGATGAGGCGGTAGATTCCAATCGATGGGATTGATCTGGCAGCGGCAGGCTCTGCGCAACGAACAGGGAACATGTAACAACCCGCGCGGATGTTCTCTTCAGGACTGTTGAGGAAGCCGCCGCCTGAATGGCCTTCTGGCGCGGGTGTCGATCAGGTACTGACAAGCACCGGATAGAGAGACCCCACCAGCAGCAACGCCATGATGACGTTGAATATCCGCAGGCGCCCGGGGCTGCTCAACACGCCGCGCAGCTTTTCTCCCAGCACTGTCCAGGCACTCACGCAGGGCAGGTTGATAATGCCGAAGACCAGTGCCACCAGACCTACCGCCAGCAAGCTCTGGCTGGGCGCGTAAATCGCCACCGCGGTGAGCGCCATGGTCCAGGCCTTGGGGTTGACCCACTGGAACGCCGCCGCCTGCAGGAAAGTAAAGGGCTTGCCCTCGCTGCGCTCACTGTCAGTGGGTGCAGCGGCGGTGGCGATCCGGGCGGCGAGATAAAACAGATACAGCACGCTGACAATCTTCAGAACGGTGTAGCTGGCCGGGATGGCGTTAAACACGCCTACCAGCCCAATGCCGACCATCAACACCATGAACACAAACCCCAAACCCACGCCCAGCAGGTGCGGCACCGTGCGGCGAAAGCCGTAGTTGGCACCGCTGGCCATCAACATCAGGTTGTTGGGTCCCGGGGTGATGGAGGAGGCGAAGGAAAAGGCCGCCAGACCTGTCAGTAGCTCGATATCCATGCCAACAGTATCCGACAAATCTCACCGAATTGGCTTGCTTTGTTGCGCAATAATCCGTTCAATACGCAATATATGGCCACCATAGACAAAATAAACGGCAAAATATTGCGTGAGTTGCAAGCTGACGGCCGCATCACCAATGCCGAACTGGCCGAGCGTGTGGGTCTGTCGCCCTCGGCCTGCCTGCGGCGGGTGCAGGAACTGGAGCGCAGTGGTGTGATCACCGGTTACCGCGCGGTGCTGGATCCGGTGGCGCTGGGCCTGGGGTTTACCGCCTACATCGCCGTGGGCCTGTCCAATCACACGGCCGAATCGCAGCACGCTTTCGAGCGCTCCATTGTGAAATCGCCGGAAGTGCGCGAGTGCCACAATATCACCGGCGCTTTCGAGTACCTGCTGCGGGTGGAAACCACTGACCTGGCCGCCTACAAGACCTTTCATACTGACGTGCTCGGCACGCTGCCCCAGGTCAGCACCATTACCACTCACGTGGTCATGGAGTCCCCCAAGGACGAGCGGGCCTGACGAAAATGGCTCAGGCTGGCTCGCCGAAGCGGTACTCCCGGCGAATCTCCACCACCTGCACCGTGTAGCCCCGGTACCAGCCGTCGCGCCCCAGCTGCTGGCCTTCACTGTGCTCCGGGTCATTTTTCCAGCGGCGGATCGAATCCTCGTCATCCCAGTAGGAAATGGCAATTTCGGTATCGCCCTCGGTGACAGCGATAAAGTCCCGGCAGCCGTAGCGCTCAAACGCCAACTCGCGCATCTTGTCGGCCATCTCAGCGTAGGCCTCGTCCTGGTCGCCCACCCGGGCGCGAAATATCACCGCGTACATTCCTGTTCCCTCAACCGAGTTACATCAGGCCCGTCACCAGGCCAAGCCCCACCGCCAGCAGCAGGACAGACACGATGTAGCGTACGGTTTGCAGAGTGATCTTTGCCAGCCATTTTCGGCCCAGGTAGGCGCCCAGGAAGGCAGAAGCGCTGGCCGCCGCCACCAGTGCCCAGTCGATGCCGGACTGGGTACCCAGGTGCAGGCCATAAAGGCCCAGGCGGGCGCAGTCCACCAGCACCGCTATCACCACGCCGGTGGCCACAAAGCTTTCCTTGGTCAGTCCGGCTTTGATGAGGAACATACTGCGAAACGCCCCCTGGTGGCCCGAAAGGCCGCCAAAGAAGCCGCTCAGCAGGCCGCCGAAGGGCAGGTACTTCGGGTCGATGGCCAGCGCAGCGAAGCGCGGCCACAGTTCCAGGGCCACAAAGCCGATGATCAGCCCGCCCACCACCAGCTTGATGGGCCAGATGGTCAGGTGCTGTCCGAACGCCTGGTATTCGAGCAATGGGGCGGCATCACTCAGGCTGTTGAGGAGTATTGCTCCCATAAAGGCCGCCAGCACCGCCGGCAGGCCGAAGCGCAGCAGTACCGCCGGGTTGGCCTCGCGCCCCACCAGGCCCAGCTTGAACAGGTTATTGGCCAGGTGCACCACGGCGGTGATGGCCACCGCCACCTCCAGCGGGAAGAACAGCGCTACCACCGGCATCAGCAGCGTGCCCAGCCCAAAGCCCGAGAACAGGGTCAGGCCGGAGGCCAGACAGGCCACGGTGCAGACCAGCAGATACTCCATCAGCACTCACTCAGAAGGCGTTGTAGCGCCAGTAGATGTAGAGCCCATAGCTGATCAGCAGGAACCAGCCTTCCACCCGGCTCAGGCGCTGGCGGGCAGAGAACGCGAAAATACCCATGACAACTGTGAACAGCAGGCAGGTCCAGATGTCGATCAGCGCGCCGGGTCCGATGGGCAGCGGCATGATCATGGCGCTGATGGGCAGAATGAACAGCGTGTTGACCAGGTTGGAGCCGATCACGTTGCCGATGGCCAGGTCGGATTCGCCCCGCAGTGCCGCGGTAATGGAAGTCACCAGCTCGGGCAGGCTGGTGCCGATGGCCACTACGCTGAGGCCGATCAGCGTCTTGGAGAGCCCGAAACCGAGCGCGATCTTCTCCGCATTGACCACCGTCAGGTCACCACCCAGCCACAGGCCGGGAATGCCGATCACCACGAACAGGTAGTGCCGCGTCTGCACCGTGGTGCTAACGCGGCCGGTGGCTTGTTCCAGCAGCGGATCTTCGCTGCGCCCGGTAAGAATGTCGGAGAGGTTGATATAGATGAACATCAGGAACAGCAGCAGCAGAACGATCGCATCGCCGCGGTCAAGCTGGGGCGGTACGCTGCGCAGCACGCCGTCCAGGGACACCACCAGCGCGATGGCTGTGATCAACAGCAGCAGGGGAATCTCGCGGCGCATGATCTGGCCTTCCACGCGGCAGGCGCGAATGGCGATTGCCGCTCCCAGCACCAGCCCGAGGTTGGCAATATTGGAGCCGAAGATGTTGCCCAGCGACAGCTCCGGCGAGCCGCTGCTGGTGGCAGATATGTTGACCGCCAGTTCCGGCAGGCTGGTACCGAATGCCACCAGCGTGAGGCCGATAACCGCAGGCGGCACCCGCAGTCGCAGCGCCATATTGGACGCGCCGTCTACCAGTAAACCGCCGGATACCACCAGAATGGTCAGTCCTGCGAACAGCAGCAGCCAGGTCATGCCCGGATCCTTGTCTCGCTATGCACAACCGGCATTGTAGAACAGGTGCTGCGAGAGGGCGCCAACTTCTGGCGAAGGCCCTTGAAAACCGGCCGGGCGACCCCATATGCCGGAGATATTGACAGTTCCGCCACAGGAGACACGGCATGACCGCAGACGCCCACAAGGAAACCCTCGGCTTCCAGACCGAAGCCAAGCAATTGCTACACCTGATGATTCACTCCCTGTACAGCAACCAGGAGGTGTTCCTGCGGGAGCTGATCAGTAACGCCAGCGACGCCATCGACAAGCTGCGCTTCGAGTCCCTCAACAACGAAGCGCTGCTGGAAGGCGACGGCGAGTTCGCCATCCAGGTGCTGGTCGACAAGGACGCGAAAACCGTCACCATCAGCGACAACGGTATCGGCATGAACCGCGAGGAAGTGATCGAACACCTCGGGACCATCGCCAAGTCCGGCACGGCGGCTTTCCTGGAACAGCTCAGCGGCGACCAGAAGAAAGACTCCCAGCTTATCGGCCAGTTTGGCGTGGGCTTTTATTCCAGCTTTATCGTCGCCGAGCGCGTCGAAGTGCTGAGCCGCAAGGCCGGCGACCCCGCCAGCGCCGGCGTGCACTGGGAGTCCAGCGGCGAAGCCGAGTTCTCCGTTGAGGATGTTGAAAAAGCCGATCGCGGCACCACCATCATCCTGCATCTGAAAGCTGACTGCGCTGAGTTTGCTGACGACTTCCGGGTACGCAGCGTCATCAAGAAGTACTCCGACCATATCTCCGTGCCGGTGATGATGGAGAAGCCGGTGGCACCGGCCAGCGAAGAGGGCGAGGAAGAGCAGGCAGAAGACACCGCTGCGGAATTCGAAGCCATCAACGAGGCTACTGCCTTGTGGACTCGCTCGCGCAGCGAGGTCAGTGATGAGGAGTACAAGGAGTTCTACAAGCACGTCTCCCATGACTTCGAAGACCCCATGACCTGGTCGCACAACCGTGTCGAAGGCAAGCTGGAGTACACCAGCCTGCTGTACATCCCGGCCCGGGCCCCCTTCGATCTCTACAATCGCGAAATGGCGCGCGGTTTGAAGCTGTACGTGCAGCGCACCTTCATCATGGATGACGCCGAACAGTTCCTGCCCATGTACCTGCGTTTCGTGAAAGGTGTGGTGGACTCCAATGACCTGTCGCTGAACGTCTCCCGCGAGATTCTCCAGCAGGACCCCCAGGTCGACGCCATGCGCTCGGCGCTGACCAAGCGCGTGCTGGACATGCTGGAGAAAATGGCCAAGAAAGAGCCCGAGCAGTACCAGACTTTCTGGGACCAGTTCGGTGAAGTATTGAAGGAAGGCCCCGCTGAAGACTTCAACAACCGCGAGAAGATCGCCGGGCTGATGCGTTTTGCCACCACCCACACTGACAGCGAGGCCCAGGACCAGGGCCTTGCCGACTACGTGGCGCGCATGCAGGAAGGCCAGGACAAGATCTACTACGTGGTTGCCGAGAACTTCAAGACGGCGAAGTCCAGCCCGCACCTGGAGGTGTTCCGCAAGAAGGGCATCGAAGTGCTGCTGCTGTCCGACCGCATCGACGACTGGTTCATGAACCAGATGCAGGAATTCGACGGCAAGTCCTTCCAGGACGTGGCACGCGGTGAGCTGGACCTGGGTGAAGAAGACAAAGAAGCCCAGGAGAAACTCAAGCAGGAAAGCGAAGCCCTGGTAGAGCGCCTGCAGGCGGCACTGGCCGAACAGGTGCAGGAAGTCCGCGCCACGTCACGTTTGACGGATTCACCGGCCTGCCTGGTGGTGGGTGACTACGACATGGGTGCGCAGATGCGTCGCATGCTGGAAGCCGCTGGCCAGGAAGTGCCCGCCTCCAAGCCGATTCTCGAAGTGAACCCCCTGCACCCGCTGCTGGAGAAGCTTGACGCCGAGTCTGACGAAGACCGCTTCGCCGACCTCGCCAGCGTCATCTTCGACCAGGCCAGCCTGGCCGAGGGCGGCACCCTGGAAGATCCCGCCGCCTACGTCTCCCGGCTCAACAAGCTGCTGCTGGAACTGGCGGGCTGATAGCCCCTGCTGCATCCCGGCGCGGGATTATCGCGCCGGGATGCTGCTACACTGACATGCTCTTGAGGTAGATGGGGCAGTTTATGCCGGCAACACATTGCGTTGCGGTACTCGGCGGCGGCAGTTTTGGCACGGTCATTGGCAATATCATTGCCGCCAACGGGCATACCACCACACTGTGGATGCGCAGTGACGAACGCGCCGAGATTCTCAACGAAAACCAGGAAAACCCCACCTACCTGCCCGGCTACAAGCTCGAGCCCGAACTCAAGGCTACCACCGACCTGGCCGCCGCTGTCTCCGGTGTGGACATCGTATTCATGGCGGTACCCAGCAAGTCCAGCCGCAGTGTCGCCCGGGATCTCGCCGGCTGCATCAATCCCGCCACGCTGGTAATCAGCACCACCAAGGGCATTGAAGCCGACGGTTTCAAGCTGATGAGCCAGGTGCTGGCAGAGGAGTTGCCCGATAACCCCATCGGCGTGCTCAGTGGCCCCAATCTGGCCCGGGAGATCGCCGCCGGACACATCACCGGCTCGGTGATCGCCAGCAGCCATTCTTCCCTGTGTGACACGATCCAGGATCTCCTGCAGAGTCGGACGTTCCGGGTCTATTCCAGCAGCGATATGTACGGGGTCGAACTGGGCGGAGCGCTTAAGAACGTCTACGCGATCATGGCGGGCATGGGCGAGGCCCTGGGCGTGGGTGAAAATACCATCGGCATGCTGTTGACCCGCAGCCTGGCGGAAATGTCACGCTTTGCCGTCAGCCTGGGCGCCGACCCGCTGACCTTTCTCGGGCTGGCCGGTGTCGGTGACCTCATTGTCACCTGCTCCTCGCCGCTCAGTCGCAACTACCGGGTCGGTTACGCCCTGGGTGAGGGCAAGGCCCTGGACGACATTCTTGCCGACCTGGGCCAGGTCGCGGAAGGCGTAAACACCCTCAAGCTCCTCAAGGACGAGGCGGATCGTCGCGACATATACATGCCGCTGGTCAGCGGCCTGTACGCGATTCTCTACGAACGTCGCAGCATCGACGAGGTGATCGGCGAGATGATGCTGGCCGATCAGCCCCAGGACGTGGAGTTTTCGCTGGGGGCCGGACACTGATGCGGGTGTATGTGGTGAGACACGGTGATGCGGCGCCACCGCGCGGTGGCGGCGAGCGCGCGCTGACCGAGCACGGTATACAGAATGCCGACGACGCCGGCCGTCTGCTGGCGGCGGAGGGTTTTGATTTTCTACTCTGCAGCCCCAAGCTGCGCACCCGCCAGACCCGGGACCGGATATTGCTGGCGGCCGGCGCGGTCGAGAATCGCGAGGAGTTGAGCCTGCTGCCGCCCACCACCCACCAGTCGGTAGCCGACGCTATTGGTGACTGCGGCGGCGAGTCGGTGGTGCTGGTGAGCCACCTGCCGCTGGTGGCGGAACTGGTAGGCTGGTTTACCACCGGCGACCCGCGTGATTATCGCCTGATGGGTTACCCGCCGGCGGGCATCGTCGCGCTGGATATGGATGTGGCCGGACAGGGCATGGCGACCCAGGCCTGGCACGCTTTCCCACCTGAATTTATCCAGCAATAACGCATGCGGGAACGTTTCTTCGAGGTCTTTGGCCGCAGGCTGGCTGCCCTGGAGTGGGGTGATGTGCACGCCACACCGATACTGGCGCTGCACGGCTGGCTGGACAATGCCGCCAGCTTCCAGCCGCTGGTCGAACAGCTCATGGCGCTGGGCGCCCCGCTGCATGTCGTGGCCCTGGACCTGGCCGGACACGGCCAGAGCGATCACCGTGCCGCCGACGGCGAATACAATGCCTGGAGCGACCTGCCGGATATCGAGGCGGTGGTGGATCAGCTTGGCTGGCAACGCTTCTCACTGCTGGGACACTCTCGCGGCGCCATGATCTCGACGCTGTACGCCGCAGCCCGGCCGGAGCGCATCGAGCGGGTGGCCTGGCTGGATGGCATCGTGCCGCCACTGGCTGACCCTGCCGAGACCCCGGGTCAGCTGGCAGAATTCCTGTCCGACAAGCAGAACCTGCTGGACCGACCCGGGCGCACCTTCCGGCGCATCGAGGACGCAGTTGCCGTCCGGGAACGCAAGGGACTGTCTCCCGCAGCGGCGCGGCTGATCGCCGAGCGTAACCTGCGACCCGTGGAGAACGGCTGGTGCTGGTCTCACGACGCGCGCCTGCAGGGCGCCTCCGCCATGAAACTGACCCGCGCCCATGTCGAGGCGGTGCTGGCCGGGCTTTCGATGCCCGGGCTGCTACTATTGGCGGAGTCCGGGATGCGCGAACGCTTTGAAACCCCGGAGCTGCCCGGACACATCCGGGTGGGAATCATACCGGGAGGGCACCATTGCCATATGGAAGACGCCGTCGACACGGCGGCCACCGAACTGCAGGCATTTTTCTGCGACCTGAACGGAGCAACACACCCATGAGGTTTCTCTGCCTGCTGGCGGCCCTGCTGCCGCTAACGCTTGCGGCGCAGCCCCTCGACGTGCGCTGGCGCTATGCCAAGGTGTACGAGGAACGTGGCCCGGAAGTGGTGGACTACCAGTTGGGCCTGGGCGCCTTCCAGAAGATTCACAGCCGCTGGCGGCTTGCCAAAAGTGATGTCATCCGCGGTGAACTGACCCGGGTGACCTGGCAGATGGCGGAAGGCTTCACGGCGCAGGAGGGCTTCGACTGGTACGTGGAACAGTTGCCGGACGATGCAGTAAAGCTGTTCGAGTGCGAAGGGCGGGCCTGCGGCGCCAGCGTGCAATGGGCCAACCGCCAGTTCGAACAGCGCATCCTCTACGGCCACGACGACCGCCAGCGCTACGGCGTCTGGCGCGTGCAGGACGGCGACACCACCTGGTCACTGGTTCTCTACGCGGTGGACCGCGCCAACCGGCGCCACTTCATCCACCTGGACCGACTCCGCCACATCGTCGACGTTGAGGAGCCGGATTAGCCAAGGTCCTGGCTCAAACCGGCGGGTCGCGCTTCGTAGGTCGGGCGCGTAATTCGGAGAACGATCACGCGACAGATTCACAATCAGCAGCAGGGGATAGACCACGTGCGGGGTCTGTCTCCGGCATGCGGCTCAGCTAGCCACATTCAGGGCTGGCGAGGGAGCCGGCTAGCGGTGCTGCAGGTTGACGAGGGAAAGGAACTCGGTGCGGGTGGAGGGATTGTCGCGGAAGCTGCCCAGCATGGCCGAGGTTTTCATGACCGAGTTCTGCTTCTGCACGCCGCGCATCATCATGCACATGTGCTTGGCTTCGATAATGACACCCACGCCTTCCGCTTGCGTGACTTCCATGATGGTTTCGGCGATCTGGGTGGTGAGCTGCTCCTGAATCTGCAGGCGCCGGGCGAAGAGATCGACGATGCGGGCTACCTTCGACAGCCCCAGCACCTTGCCCGTGGGCACATAGGCGGCATGGCACTTGCCGATGAAGGGCAGCACGTGGTGTTCACAGAGCGAGTAAAGCTCAATGTCCTGAACGATGACCATCTCACTGGAATCCGAGGGGAACAGGGCGTTGTTGACAACTTCGTCCACGTCCTGGGCATAGCCCTGGGTCAGGAACTGGAAAGCCTTGGCGGCACGGCTGGGCGTGTCGACCAGACCGGGGCGCGACAGGTCCTCGCCACAGCCTTCGATAATAGTCTTGAATGCGTCTTCCATGCCCGGGTCTCGTCCCGCCACTGAGCAGGGGATACTAGCAACCGGCTGTCGGCCTAGCAATTGCGGGGTTACACTGGGCGTCATGGAGCTTGAGCAACAGATCAAGGCCGAGCTGGACACCGTGGGCGACGGGCTGCGCTGGGCGGAAGCCTGCTTTAACGAGGCAGAGCTGTATTTCGGTCACGGCACCGACAATGCCTGGGACGAGGCCCTGCACCTGGTGCTGGGCAGCCTGCAGCTACCGATGGAGAGCGATCCGTCGGTGCTGGATTGCCGCATGTCCGATAGCGAGAAAGAGCTGCTTATCCGCAACGTGCGGCGCCGGGTAGACGAGCGGGTGCCGGTACCTTACCTCACCGGTCGCACCTGGTTTGCCGGTCTTGAATTCAAGATTGATGGCCGCGCATTGATTCCCCGCTCGCCGATTGCCGAACTGATAGAGCGGGACTTCGCGCCCTGGTATGCAGGCCCGCCGATCCGGCGGGTGCTGGACCTGTGTTGCGGCAGTGGCTGCATCGGGCTGGCGGTGGCGGCATGGAACCCGGAGGCGCAGGTAGACCTGGCGGATATCGACGAGGCGGCCCTGGCGCTGGCGCGGGAAAACCGCGATCTGCTGGAACTCGGCAGCCGGGTAGAGATTATGCAGTCGGACCTGTTCGAGGCGTTGCGCGGCCGCCAGTACGACCTGATCGTCACCAACCCGCCCTATGTGGACCAGAGCGACCTGGCCAGCATGCCCCCGGAGTATCGCCACGAGCCGGCCCTGGCCCTGGGCTCCGGTGAGGATGGTCTGGACATCACCCGCCGCATTCTCGAGACCGCGGTGCACTTTCTTGCTCCCGACGGCCTGCTGATCGGTGAGGTGGGCAATAGCTGGGTGGCGCTGCAGGACGCGTTTCCCACCACGCCGTTCACCTGGATTGAGCTGGAGCGCGGCGGCCACGGCGTGTTTGTGCTGTCTGGCCGGGAACTGGCCGAAAATCCGCCGCGCCGATCTTCAGTGTGAGAACGGCTGGCCCAAACCGGTAGAGAAAGCCGCTATAATCGCGCTTTTTTAAAGCCCGGGACCCCCATGTCAGGCAACAGCATAGGCAAGCTCTTCACCGTCACCAGTTTTGGCGAAAGCCATGGGCTGGCCATTGGCTGCATTGTCGATGGCTGTCCGCCCGGGTTGGCTCTGTCTGAGGAAGATATGCAGGGCGACCTGGATCGGCGCAAACCCGGCCAGTCCCGCTTTACCACCCAGCGCCGGGAATCGGACACGGTGAAAATCCTGTCTGGCGTGTTTGAAGGCAAAACCACTGGCACGGCCATCGGCTTGCTGATCGAGAACGAAGACCAGCGTTCCAAGGACTACTCGAAAATTGCCGACCGCTTCCGCCCGATGCACGCGGATTACACCTACCAGCAAAAATACGGCGGCCGCGACTATCGCGGCGGTGGCCGCTCCTCGGCGCGGGAGACCGCCATGCGGGTTGCCGCCGGCGCCATTGCCAAAAAGTACCTGGCCACCCAGGGCATCACCATACGCGGCTACCTGGCACAGTTGGGTCCCATCAAGGCGGAGACATTGGACTGGGAGCAGGTTGAACAGAACCCGTTCTTCTGCCCGGACCCGGCCAAAGTGCCTGAGATGGAAGAGTACATGGCGGCCCTGAACAAATCCGGCGACTCCATCGGCGCCCGTATCAACGTGGTGGCCGAAGGTGTGATGCCGGGGCTGGGTGAGCCGATCTTCGACCGGCTGGATGCAGACATCGCCCACGCCATGATGAGCATCAACGCGGTCAAGGGTGTGGAGATTGGCGCCGGCTTTGAGGCAGTGGAGGCCCTGGGCAGCGAGCACCGGGACGAGCTGACCCCCGGCGGGTTTCGCACCAACAATGCCGGTGGCGTGCTGGGCGGTATTTCCTCAGGCCAGGACATCACCGTGAGTATGGCGCTCAAGCCCACCTCAAGCATTCGCCTGCCGGGTGACAGCATTGATGTGGACGGCAAGGCGGTGGAGGTTATTACCACCGGCCGTCACGACCCCTGTGTGGGCATCCGCGCCACGCCGATTGCCGAGGCCATGCTGGCCATCGTCCTGATGGACCATCTGTTGCGCCACCGCGGCCAGAACGCAGATGTTGTGTCCCCCACGCCCTCCATCCCGGGCAGCGTGCCACTGAAATGATGTTTGGCAAACAACATCGTGGGCGCCGCACCATCTTTCTGGCGGTGCTGGCAACAGTGGTTTTTGTGTGGGCGGCGATCGAGCGCTTTGACGTGCCCGCCGAGGAAATGGCCTGGCTGCTGTTCTACTGTTTCCTGGGTGTGCTCACCACCATGGTGCTGGCGGCCCTGTGCGTGGGCCTTGTGGTGGGCGTGAAGGTGGGCGTGAAGGCGCTGCTCAGGAAGCGGGCGCCTCCAGAGTAATATCCATATGCATTTCGTCGGCGATCTGGTCGAGGGTCTCTTCCAGTTCTTCCAGTTCGCAGTCAGCCGGCAGCACCGCCTCGACCTGGGCTTGAAACAGCATTTCCGAACTCATCGGCGCCGGGCTGACGAAGCTTTCCATGTCCACCACATTGATATTGCGTTTGCTCAGCGCAGCGGAGATTTCCCGCACCACTCCCTGGCGATCCGGGCCCAGCACTGTCAGGGTGACAATGCGCTGGTGGTCCTCCTGGGCAACCTCGGGATCACAGGGTGTGACGCGGACGCTCATGCCCTCGGCGTGCAATGCATCCAGGGCGGCCTGCAGGGCTTCGCCGGATTCGCTGGGCAGGGAAACGCTGATCAGGCCCGCAAACTTGCCCGCCAGCTGCGACAGGCGGCTCTCCAGCCAGTTGCCGCCGTGGTCGGCCACCACCCGGGACAGGGCTTCTACCAGGCCGGGCCGGTCGTCGCCGATAAAGGTAATAATGAAAGTGCTCTGCACAGCGTGTACTCCACAATTGGCGGGTCAGCACGTATATTAGCGGGCTCGCGGAGATTAGACAGCCCATGGCCCAGCTTGTACAGATTCCTGTCAACCGACTCGACCCGGAAACGCTCTCGGCGTTGCTGGAGGAGTACGCCAGCCGCGACGGCACCGACTATGGCCTGCGGGAACGCAGTCTGGAAGAAAAGACTGCGGACCTGCGGCGCCAGCTAGACGGTGGTGAACTGGCACTGGTCTACGACCTGGACAGCGAACAGTACGACCTGTGCGATCGCGAACGGCTGGCGGAGTTGAGCCTGTGAGCGCGGCAGGCAATCCTGAAGCTGAACACCAGCTGGACGCCCGCGGGCTCTACTGCCCGGAGCCCGTGATGCTGCTGCACAAGGCGGTGCGTGACATGCAGGTGGGCGAGCTGTTGGCGGTGCAGGCGACCGACCCCTCTACCCAGCGTGATATTCCGCGCTTTTGCACCTTTCTGGGCCACGAGCTGGTCGAGGAGCGGGAAGAGGGCGACGAGTTTCACTACCTGATCCGTAAATCGTGAATCAGGCCTGCCGCATTGAACAGGCCTTCGCGGACTGTTTCTACGACGATTACCGCACCCGGCTGCAGGGCGGCGCGGCCGAGCCCCTTTACCGCCCCGGCGGTGACGGCGACGCGGTCATCTATTACCGCGAGGACTTTGCCGCCAGTGCCCTGCACGAGGTGGCGCACTGGTGTATCGCCGGGGACGGCCGGCGGCAGTTGGAGGACTACGGCTACTGGTATGCGCCGGATGGTCGCAACCTGGAACAGCAGCGTGCTTTCGAGTTGGTGGAGGTGCGGCCCCAGGCAGTGGAATGGCACCTGGCCCTGGCAGCGGGCGTTCCGTTCCAGGTCAGTGTCGATAACCTGGATGCGCCGGCAGGCGAGGGTGACACCTTTGCGTTTGCGGTGCGCGACCAGGCGCGGCGTTTCTGCAGGCAGCCGCTGCCCGCTCGTGCTGCAGAATTTCGCGCTGCGCTGGCGCGCCACTTTCGGGGCATTGCAGCTCCCACGCCGGGCCAGTTTCGGCTTCCCATTGATGAGGCTATCGGGCCGTGACCGCACCGGTGCTGCTGGTGGACGCCAGCATCTATATTTTCCGGGCCTATTTTTCGCTGCCCGAGCGCTGGCACAGCCCTGAGGGTTATCCACTGAACGCGGTGTACGGCTACACCAGCTTCCTGGTGGAACTGCTGGAACAGTTGCCCGGGGATACCGTGCTGGCCGCTGCCTTTGATCAAAGCCTGGGCAGCTGTTTCCGCAACGAACTGTACCCGGATTACAAGGCCAGCCGTGAACTGCCCGATGAAGCGCTGGCCTATCAGCTACAGGCCTGCCGCGAGGTCACCGAGGCCCTGGGGATTCCCTGTCTGGGCGGGGAGCGTTTCGAGGCCGATGACTATATCGCCACGCTGTCGGTGCTGGGTCGCGATGCGGGACGGCCGGTCACTGTGGTGACCCGCGACAAGGATCTGGGCCAGTTGCTGCAGACGGAGAACGACAGGCTCTGGGATTTTGCCGCTGGCACCTACCTGGATGCGGCGGGCTTCCGTGAGCGGTTTGGCGTCGGCCCCGCGCAGTTCCCGGACTACCAGGGACTGGTCGGCGACGCGATTGACGATATTCCGGGGGTACCGTCCATCGGCGCCAAATCCGGGGCGAAGCTGATCGACGCCTTCGGCGATCTTGAAACCCTGGAAACCCATCGCGATGCACTGGACGGTCTCGGACTTCGCGGCGCGGCGCGCATCAGCCAGGCGCTGGAGGCGCACTGGGACCAGGCGCTGCTGTCCCGTGAGCTGGCGCGCCTGGACTGCGCCGTGCCCGATGTCGAGCTGCCAGAGCCGTTTGTTCTCGATCCCGGGCATATCGAACGCACCGGGGACTACCTCAACGAGATAGCACTCAGCGGCGCCGTCATCGGCCGGCTTCAGCGGCTGGGGGCGGCGTCATGAAATTGCTGGTCGATCGCAACATCACGGGGGTGGAGATGCTCGCCGACCTCGGCGAGGTGGAACGTTTTGATGGGCGCACCCTGGTGGCCGCCGACCTGGCGGGGGCAGACGCACTGCTGGTGCGTTCAGTCACCCGGGTGGATGATGCCCTGCTGGAGGGCTCAGCACTGGGCTTTGTGGGTACCGCTACCAGCGGCATCGACCACGTCGATCGCGCCGCCCTTGCCGCTCGCGATATCGCCTTCCATTATGCCCCGGGTTCGAATGCGGACTCCGTGGTCGACTATGTGCTCAGTGCCCTGTGCCTGCACCCGGACCGTTTCGCCCGTCTGCTGGGCGGGGAGCCACTGGGCATTGTCGGTTACGGACATATTGGCAAGAGACTGCATCAGCGCCTGGCCCGGCTGGGTATTCGCTGTGTCGCCTACGATCCCTGGCTGGAGGGCCTGGAGGCGCTGACCGACCTTGACGGCCTGCTGTCCTGCCCGGTGATCTGTCTGCACGCGGCCCTGACCCGTGAAGCACCCTGGCCCAGTGAGCATATGCTGGCGGTGGGACAGCTGGCGTCATTGCCCGATCAGGCGCTGTTGATCAATGCTGGCCGCGGGGAATTGATTGCGACCGGCGCATTGCTGGCCCTGGCCGAACAACGCCCGGACATCCGCCTGGTACTGGATGTGTGGGAAGGCGAGCCGAGGGTCGATGAACAGCTGCTGGCGCATTGCCGCTATGGCAGTGCCCATATTGCCGGCTACAGCGCTGACGGCAAACTGCGAGCCACCACCATGCTCGCCAGGGCCCTGTGTAGCGCGCTGTCGCTGGAGCATACGCCGGCGGCGGCAGGTCTGCCGGTGGTGCCCGTGACTGTGCCACCGGCGCTGGTCGGGTTGGAACTGATCAACTGGCTGGTCAAACAGGTCTATGACCTGCGCGAAGACGATACCCTGCTGCGCGGTGCACTGCCCGACGGCTTTGATCAGCTGCGCAAGAACTACCGCACCCGGCGGGAACTGGGCGCGCTGGAAGTGACCAACCTCAATGCACTCACTACTGAGGCGCGCGCTCTGTGTGAGGCGCTGCTTGATTATGAACCGATCGCCTGAAGGCCGGGACCGGCCATGTTGAAAATCGGCTTGCTGGTAAACCCCTTCGCAGGTATCGGCGGCCCCGTCGGCCTCAAGGGCAGTGATGGAGCGGAGATTCGTGACGAGGCCCTGCGACGGGGTGCCCGGCCACGCGCCGTTGAACGCGCCCACCGGGCGCTGGTGAACCTGACCGCCGATGAGGTCGAGGTCGTTTGCTGGGAAGGCGCCATGGGCAGCGACGCCCTGGTCGGGCTGGATCTGGCCTGGCATGCCTGCGGCAAACCTGACAGTGATCTCACTACGGCTGCCGATACGGCCCGCGCCGCGAAGTCCATTGCCGCCGAACAGCCCGACATTCTGGTATTCGCCGGCGGCGACGGCACAGCCCGGGATATTCTCGACGCGGTCGGCGACCAGGTGGCGGCGCTGGGCATTCCCAGCGGCGTGAAGATGCACTCGGCGGTGTACGCCGTGTCACCGGAGGCGGCGGGCGAATTGCTCAAGCGCCTGGCGGCGGCGGGGCTGGTCAATGTGGAGCTGCGGGAAGTACGGGACATCGATGAAGACGCCTTTCGGAAAGGGGTGGTCAAGACCCGCTTCTACGGTGAGCTCCTGACCCCGGAGGAGGGCCACTTCCTGCAGCGCACCAAGGTGGCCGGGGTAGAGTCCGGAGAGCTGGTGGCCGAAGACATCGCTGCTGATATCGTCGAGTCTCTGCTGCCGGGACGTATTTATTTGATCGGCCCGGGCAGTACCACTGCGGCGATCATGGCCGAGCTGGGACTACCCAATACGCTGCTGGGGGTGGATGCGATTTGCGACGGTAAAGTGTTGCTCAATGATGCCGGCGAAGCCGAGCTGCTGGCGTTGCTGGAGCAGGAACAGAAACCGGCCGAGATCATTGTTACGGCGATCGGCGGCCAGGGACACGTGTTCGGTCGCGGCAACCAGCAGTTCAGCCCCGCGGTGCTGCGCGCCGTCGGCCTGGACAACATCACCATCGTGGCGGGCAAAGGCAAGATCAAGGGTCTGGAAGGGGAGCCGCTGCTGGTCGACACCAATGATCCGGCTCTGGATGCCCAATTCTCTGGTTACCGCAAGGTGGTAACCGGCTACCATGATGCCATTCTCTACCCGGTGGCGACGCTGCCGGGCCTCGAAAACTGATGACCGGGAGGGATACCGTGCAAACCGTAACAAGGATACTGGCGCTGATCGCCATAGGAGTGCTGCTGGGTGCCTGTACACAGGAACCGGACGGCGCCGGCAAGGACCAGAGCTTTGTAGGCATTGTCGCTGCCGCTGAGCAGCGCGAGGGCTTCTACAACCTGTACTGGCATGCCGGCGACGGCAAGCTGTATCTGGAAATTGACGATTTCGATAAGCCTTTCCTGTACGTCTCCTGGCTGGCGCGCGGCGTGGGTTCCAACGACCTGGGCCTGGACCGCGGCCAACTGGGTGACACACGGGTCGCCCGTTTCCAGCGGGTCGGTCCGCGGGTGCTGCTGGCGCAGGATAACCTCGCTTACCGGGCGGAGTCCGATGACCTCGACGAGCGCGCCGCGGTACAGCAGTCCTTTGCCTTTTCGGTGCTGGGCGGTTTTGATATCGCCGCCGAGGCCGAAGACGGTCGCGTGCTGGTAGATGCCACGGCCTTTTTCCTGCGCGATGCCCACGGCGTCGCTGATCGGCTCAAGGCGCGGGAGGAGGGCGACTACAAGGCGGCGCCGGACCTGTCCAGTATTTACCTGGCGAATACCAAAGCCTTTCCGGACAACACCGAAGTCGAGGCGATCGTCACCCTGACCGGCAAGCCCACTGGCCAGTTCCTGCCGACCGTGGTGCCGGACCCGACCCAGCTGTCGGTGCATATTCGTCACTCGCTGGTGCGCCTGCCGGACGACGGCTATACGCCGGTCCCCTACGAGCCGCGCTCGGGCTATTTTGACCCCGCCTTCTTCGGCCAGTTTGCCGACTACGCCACGCCGATCCACGAGCCACTGCAGCGGGCCTGGCTGCCGCGCCATCGGTTGGCGAAAAAAGATCCCGCCGCCGCCATGAGCGAGCCGGTGGAACCCATAGTCTACTACCTGGATCGCGGTGCGCCCGAGCCGGTGCGATCTGCGCTGCTGGAAGGCGCGCGCTGGTGGAACCAGGCCTTCGAGGCGGCGGGTTACCAGGATGCATTCCGGGTTGAAGTGCTGCCGGAAGGCGCGGACCCCATGGACGTGCGCTACAACATCATTCAATGGGTGCATCGCGCAACCCGCGGCTGGTCCTATGGTGCCTCGGTGCGTGATCCGCGCAGCGGGGAAATCATCAAGGGCCACGTCACGCTCGGATCCCTGCGGGTACGCCAGGATTACCTGCTGGGGGAAGGCCTGCTGCAGCCCTACGGTAATGACGACCGCAGTGCTGAGGTTGAAGCTTTTGCCCTGGCGCGCTTGCGCCAGCTCTCTGCCCACGAGGTGGGTCACACCCTGGGCATCGCCCACAACTTCGCGGCCAGTGTGAATGATCGCGCCTCGGTCATGGATTACCCGCACCCGCTGCTGAAACTGGACGCCAACGGAGAGGTCGATATCAGCGACGCCTACGATGTCGGTATCGGCGAATGGGACAAACGCGTAGTGCTGTATGGCTACCAGGATTTCCCGGCCGGTGAAGATTCACAGGCCGGTCGCGCGGCGATTCTCGCCGCGACGCTGGATTTGGGCCTGCACAACGTGGCCGATGCCGATGCACGCAGCGTCGGTTCGGCGCACCCCTATGGCAGCCTGTGGGACAACGGTGCCAATGCCATGGATGAGCTGGACAATCTGGCCGCAGTCCGACGTGCGGTGCTGGATCGCTTTTCCGATGCCGTCATCCGGGAAGGACGCCCGTGGGCCCAGATCGAGGAAGCGCTGGTGCCCATGTATCTGCTGCACCGCTACCAGGTGCGGGCGGTGGGCAAGTACCTCGGAGGCCAGTACTTCAACTACGCACTGCGAGGTGACGGCCTGATGCCCACCGAGCCGGTGCCGGCAGATCAGCAGCAGCGCGCGCTGGAACTGTTGTTGGATACGCTGTCCGTGGATTTCCTGGCGCTGAGCCCGGAGCTGGTGCGCCAGATTCCACCCCGGCCGCCGGGTTTTGCCGCCACCCGAGAGCTGTTTGATCGCAGCACCGGCTCGGTGTTTGACCCCATTGCAGCGGCCGAGGCCTCGGCACAATTAACGCTGGAGGTGCTCTTGAATCCGCAGCGGGCCGCCCGCATGAACCGGATGTCAGAACAGGCGGCGCCGGGCTTTATGGAGGTGCTCGAACCCTTGTTGGCGCGCACCTGGCTCAAGCCGCCCGAGAGCGAGCTCACTGCGCTTGAGCGCGCGGTCAATGAGCAGGTGCTGGCAGGCTTGCTGTCGCTGTCCCGGGACCCGGACGCCACTATGCACGTGCGCGCCCAGGCCAGTTGGGCCCTGCAGGAACTCCTGCCGCTGGCGCAGTACCGCGGTTCGGATCTCAACCGGCGAGCGCATTACCTGGCAGCGAAGCAGTTGATCGAACAGGCCATGGAAGCGCCGCCACCGGAGGACCGGAAGGCACCGAAGCCGCCGCCGGGTTCACCGATCGGGCTGGAGTAGGGTTGTCTGGCCGCTATTTGTCCAGCAGGTAGTGCATCACCTGCTGGATGATGATGGAGGAGCCCTCGCGCAGGGCGCGACGTACCTGGGTGATGTTGGTCTGGGAGCGTTCCATGACTGAAGGCGGCAGGCCATCGTCGATTTCATCGTCGGGAATGCCCAGTTCCAGCTCCGAGCGGGATGCCAGCAGCAGGAAGCCGCGCTGGGTCAGCACGGCCTGGTCGAGGGCTTCCTCGCGAATGGTCTCGGTAAACGTCAGGTAGCCCGCTTCGCCCATCCAGGCCATTGCGCTGAAGCAGGCCTGGTGGCGCTCGGAATGAAGCCCGAACTCATCGGGGGTATCCGGGCCACAGATGTCGTCCACGTAGAGCACGGTTTTACGTGGGAACGTCGAGTACAGGCGCAGGAAGATCAGCGCGCAGTCGCGATAGAAGTCGTCAATGTGCAGGTCGGCCATGGTCTGTGGGGCGCTTGGTGACTAAGCTTTTTTCATTGGTAATTTTTCATTGTTGAGCGAGGAGTGTACAGCACATGAGCAAAGATCTAGAAGACAACGAGTACTGGCGCGACAAGCTCACGCCAGAGGAATACCACATTACCCGAGAGAAGGGCACTGAGCGTGCCTTTAGCGGTGAGTACTGGAACACCAAAGACGTGGGCGCCTACCAGTGCCGCTGCTGCGGGGAAACCCTGTTCCTGTCGGACAGCAAGTACGACTCGGGCTGCGGCTGGCCCAGCTTTTTCAAGCCCGCAGAGGGCGAGAAGATCCGCGAGGAGCGGGACACCTCGCATGGCATGATTCGCACCGAGGTGATGTGTGACAAGTGTGGCGCCCATCTGGGCCACGTGTTTGAAGACGGCCCCCAGGATGAAACCGGGCTGCGCTACTGCATCAACTCGGCATCCATCAAGCTGGAGAAGAGCGACTAGCCCGCCTATTACACCCGTACGCTGACCCATCGGTAGCGCAGGCTTTTGTAACAGGGTGACGGTCAATCCACTGTCCGTCGGTGCATTTTGCTACCGATGCCGCTTGCCTGTATCTCGGGGGTTCTCGCACGCCCTGGACGCGCATGCTCCCTCCCGTCCCGAGCACGCCCAGGGCGCACGAACCCTGGGCGAGCTATCAGGCAGCGGGTGCAATTTGCGGGCTAGCCCAGCAGCAGGTCGTCGGCACTTACGCTCAGGCTGGTGGCGCGGTTGTCCATCAGCGTGTAGGTGGTACTGTCGACATTCGATACGAAGCGCCAGTCAGCGCTGGCCGCACCTTCAGTAAAGGTGACTTCCATCCAGCCGCGATCACTGAGGTTGGCGTACTGCAGGTCATCGACCAGGGTCACGATGGGGCCTTCGAAGAGTGCGGCTGCATCCGCCCCCAGTACGCCTTCCAGTCCTGGCGACGTCACGCTGGCGGTGGCGAACTCCACGCCCACCGGGTTGCCCTGGCTATCGGTCAACTGCGTCGCCCAGGCATTGTGGGTGTCACCGGCCAGGGTCACTAGCCTGGCGTCCACGGCAGCGGCATGGGTGAGGATATCCTCGCGATTGAAGCCGTAGCCGTCCCAGGCGTCCAGGTTGTAGGGAACCGCCGAATCCAGCAGCGCCTGCTGTTCCGGTGTGCGCTGGTCCTCAGGCGTGTTCTTGGCGGCCACTGAGGCCAGGACGGCGGCGACCCCCTGTGACAGGGCGTCTTCATCCAGGTTACTGGGATCCAGCGCCAGCAGGATTGGCGCCGGCAGATTGTAGCGCCCCACCAGCACTTGCTGGCCCAGCACCTGCCAGGTCGCTGTGCTGTTGGTCAGGCGATCCTTGAGCCAGGCGCTCTGGTCTTCCCCCAGCAGCTGGCGGTTGGGGTCATTGATGGCGGCCCGGGCGCCTGCCACATCCAGGGTGTCGCCTGTGGTGAAGTCCGCATAGCTCAGTTGCAAGTCGCGGCCGACCAGCCGGGTGTCCAGCATCAGCAGGTCGACCAGGTCGCCGAAGCGGAACTGGCGGTATATCACCTCCCGGTTGGAAGACGGTGGGCGAATGGGAGACCACTCGTACCAGGCCTGCAGGGCAACCGCGACGCGGGCATCGTAATCGCCCTCGGTATCAGGTTGGTGGTTTTCTGCGCCCTGGCGCCAGGCGTCGTTGGCGATTTCGTGATCGTCCCAGACCACGTAGAAGGGATGCGCGGCGTGACAGGCCTGGAGATCTTCGTCGCTGCGATACTGGCCGTAGCGAGTGCGATAGTCCGACAGGCTGAGAATTTCGTTTTCCGGCGCCGACACGCGGCCGAATTCCTCGGCGCGATCGCTGGCATAGCCGTCTACGCCGTATTCGTAGATATAGTCCCCCAGGTGCAGCACGGCGTCGACGTCGCGGTTGGCGATTTCACGGTACACATTGAAATAGCCGGCGGGGTAGTTGGAGCAGGACACCACCGCAAGGCTGGTCGCGGCGACCGCGCCGATGGGCAGGGTGCGCGTGCGTCCTACCGGGGACGCCACATCCTGGACCAGGAAGCGATAGTAATAGGTGGCGCCAGCGTCGAGCCCGGTTACATCGACTTTGGCGGTGTAGTCCACATCGGCGTTGGTGGTGCCCTCGCCGCTGGCGACAACGTTGTCAAAGGCTTCGTCAGTGGCGACTTCCCAGCGGATCCGCACCAGTCCGGCGGACACCGGCGTCGCCCTTGTCCAGATTATGACCGAGTTATCGAGTGCGTCGCCGGAAGCCACGCCGTGCAGGAAACTGGCGGCGACGCCGGGGTCTGCGACGAAAGTATCGTCGCTGTCAGAGCAGCCCAGCAGATTGCCAGCCAGCAGTGGCAGCAGGCTGCCGGCCGCCAGACCCTTGAGAACACGGCGTCTGTCGATGGGGGGTAGCTTGGAATCACGGTCTGACATGGTCTCTCCCGACGTCTAAATATGCCCAATATGCCGGTTTTTGGTGTCATCTGCATGACAAAATGCACCCCGGTTCAGGTGCCGACCCTGGCAATCCAAGGCCCACAGGGGCGCGTACATCCCCCCAGAGCTTTGCAAACAGGACAAGCACATGGAAGCTATTGCCAAAAACGAAGCTAGTCTCGACGGCGCCAATGTCGAACTTGCCATCAGCGCCGAAGCACGACGGGTGCGTGAAGCACTTGTAGAACGAGGCCTGGAAACGCCGATGGTCTACAACGGCCTGTCGCGGGACGAGAAGTACCAGCGACTGCGCGAATCGTTCACCGATGTGGCGGAGACGCTGGGTCTGGATTTGCGTGATGACAGCCTGCAGGAGACTCCCCATCGTATTGCCAAGATGTATCTGGACGAGATTTTCTCCGGCCTGGACTACAACCACTTTCCGAAGATTTCCGTTATCGACAACAAGATGGGCGTGGAGGAAATGGTCAAGGTGGACGACATTTCCCTCGTCAGCACCTGCGAGCATCACTTCGTGACGATCGACGGCGTGGCCCGGGTTGCCTACATTCCTGGCGACAAGATTATCGGGCTGTCCAAGATCAACCGGATCGTGCGCTTTTTTGCCCAGCGTCCGCAGGTGCAGGAGCGCCTGACCCAGCAAGTGCTGGTTGCTCTGCAAACGCTGCTGGAGACCGAGAATGTTGCCGTGACGATTGACGCCACTCATTACTGTGTAAAGGCGCGCGGTGTCATGGACTCCAACTCCCGCACCCAGACCACCTCCCTGGGCGGCGTGTTCAAGGCCAACCCCAGCACTCGGTCAGAATTTCTCGCCTGATCACTGAAGCCGCGGCTGCGACCGCGGTTTTCTCCTGCCCTTCGGCAATACCCTTTGCGTGTTAAGTAGCCCTCGAGGCGAGCCGCGTTTGGCTCGCCTCTCCCAGCTGCTCGGCTGCACCCTTGACTTGCATCAAGGAGGTCGGCGCCCATACCTGCGTATGCTTTGGTCACAACCAATAAAGTGCGGCTCGGTGAAGATCGGCGCCGCCGCCAAGCAGGGGGCATCGTATGTCGCGAACCTGGCGCACTCTTCTCATCCTGGTCTGCCTGACAGCTAGCCCGGCCCAATCCCAGGACAGCTCTTCCACGAATACTTCCAATGCCATCAGTGACATCGAACAACAGGGTGTCGAACGCACGGCAGACGGGCGTGCAGTGCAACAGCAAGTCGACAAACTGCACGCGCAGTCCCGTGACCTGGTGGATGAGTACTACGCCCACCTGAAACTGGTGGACGGCCTCAAGCTCTACAACAGCATGTTGCAGCGGCAGCTCAACAACCAGGCTGAGGAAATCAACATCCTGCAGACCTCCATCGCCGACGTGGCCACCGTCGAGCGACAGATCCTGCCATTGATGTCACGCATGATCGACGGCCTCGAGCAGTTCGTCGGATTCGACGTGCCCTTCCTGCTTGAAGAGCGACAGAGCCGGGTTGAAGAACTGCGTTCCCTGTTGCCCAGGGCCGACGTCACGGTGGCGGAGAAAACTCGCCGGGTCATGGAGGCCTACCAGATAGAAAATGACTACGGCCGTACCATCGAGGCCTATCGCGGCAAGTTGGACCTGGATACCGCCAGTTTTGATGCCGACTTCCTGCGCGTCGGCCGGGTAGCACTGATGTACCGGCTGGTGGGCGGCGATGATATTGGCTTCTGGGACCAGGCCAACAAGACCTGGGTGCCGCTCTCTTCCGGGCGCTGGCGCCGCTATGTGGACCAGGGTCTGAAGGTGGCGCGTCAGGAGGTCGCCCCGGAGCTGATCTCGGTGGCGATAGACCCGGCAATGGAGGTGCGGCGATGAACAAGCAAGACAGCCTGTGGGAGCGAGTGCTGGCTGCCGGCCTGATGCTGGCCTGCCTGGCTCTTCCGGTGGCGGCCCAGGATGAGGCGACCGATAACACCGCTGCAGAAGAAACGGCAGCGGTAGAGGAAAAGGCCGACAACCCGGTCAGCCTGGACGGCCTGCTGGAAGCGGTACGCAGCGGCCGGCTGGCCGAGAGCCGCAGTAATGAGCAGCGTCTGCAGGACTTCCGCCGGGAACGCAACCAGCGCCAGCAAATGCTCAAGGACATCATTGCCGAAGAGCAGCGCCAGGAGGCGATCAGCAAGACACGCGAGGCGATGTTCGAGCAGAACGAAGCCCAGATCGGCGAGCTGGAAGAGCGCCTCAAGGAGCGCATGGGTTCCCTGAAGGAGCTGTTTGGCGTGCTGCAGCAGGTCTCCAGCGATGCCCAGGCCCAGTTCCATGTGTCACTGACCCAGCTTGAGTTCAGTGATCGCAACGACTTCCTGGTCGATTTTTCCGGTCGCATGGGCAAGGCCAACCGCCTGCCGGCTTTGCGGGAGATCGAGCAGCTCTGGTTCGAGCTGCAGCGCGAAATGGTCGAGTCGGGCCGCATTGTCACCAGCACGCTCCCGGTAGTGACCGCCGAAGGGGTCGAACAGCAGCGGCCGGTGACCCGGGTGGGGCTGTTCAATGTGGTCGCCGATGGCAAGTTTCTGCAGTACATCCCTGAGACCGGACGTCTGCTTGAGTTTTCTCGCCAGCCAGACAGCCGGTTCCTGCAGGGCCCCCGCGCCTTCGCCGCCGGGGAGACCGGATACTTCCCATTTGCCATTGACCCGGTACGCGGCCAGTTGCTGACCATCCTCACCCAGGCGCCTAACCTGCGTGAGCGCATCGGCCAGGGTGGCATCATTGGCTACATCATTATCAGTATCGGTATCTGCGGGGTGCTGCTGGCGCTGTGGCGCTTTGCGTCCCTTTGGATGGAGTCGCGCCGTATCCGCGGGCAATTGAAGGATCTTGAAAACCCCCGGGACGACAATGCCCTGGGCCGTATTCTCAAGGCCTACCGGGAGGACCGTCAGCTCGACGTGGAGGCCCTGGAGTTGAAGATGGGTGAGTCGGTGTTGCGTGAGGTGCCGCGTATCAATCGCCATCTGCCGCTGCTGAAAATCATTGCCGCGGTGGCGCCCCTGATGGGCCTGCTGGGCACGGTCACGGGGATGATCATCACTTTCCAGGCGATCACCCTGTTTGGTGCCGGTGACCCAAGGCTGATGGCCGGCGGTATTTCCCAGGCACTCATTACCACGGTACTGGGGCTGACGGTGGCAATCCCGACGTTGCTGTTACACAACGTGGTGCAGGGGAGGGCCCAGACGATCACCGACATCCTCCAGCATGAGGCCGTCGCGGTGGTGGCGGAGCGCGCGGAGCGAGACCAGTAGCATGATGGCGTTGATTGACGCCTACCTGCCCTGGCTCGGCGACCTGCTGTCCCTGGGCGGGAATATTCTCGCCCTGATCCTGCTGATGGCTTTTGTGCTGTGGACGCTGTTGTGTGAGCGCCTGTACTTTCTGTACTTCGTCTATCCGCAGCATGCCCGCAACGCGGTGCAACTCTGGAATGCCCGCACCGACAAAACGTCCTGGTTTGCCCGTCAGTACCGCGACCACTTGCGGCATCGCATCAGCGCCGAGCTCAACAAGCATTATTCGATGATCGGCACCATTATCAAGATCTGCCCGCTGCTGGGCTTGCTGGGCACGGTGGCGGGCATGCTGGAAATTTTTGATGCGCTGGCGACCACCGGTTCCAACAACCCTCGCTCCATGGCCTCGGGGGTATCAAAAGCCACCGTGTCGACCCTGGCCGGTATGGTGGTGGCGATTTTCGGTTTGCTGATTGGCAAATTTGCCGAGCGCCGGGCCATCGCCGAGCGCGACCGGCTGGAAGCGCGCTTCTCATACATAATGGAGAGTCCCGGTGCTTAGACGACTGATACGCAGGGACAGCGACGAATCAAGCATCGATATCACGCCGATGCTGGACGTGGTGTTCATCATGCTGATTTTCTTCATTGTCACGGCGACCTTCATCAAGGAGGCCGGCACCGAGGTGAGCCGACCGCTGGCCTTCACCGCGGGGCTGCAGGACAAGGCCAGTATCCTGATTGCTATCGACGCGGAGGACCGCGTCTGGATTGATCGACGCGATGTCGATGTGCGCGGGCTGCGGACCATCATCGAACGGCTGCACGCGGAAAACCCGCGTGGCTCGGTGGTGGTGCAGGCTGACAGGCTGTCGACCAATGAAGTGCTGGTGAAAGTGCTGGATGCCGCCACCCGCGCCGGTGTCACTGACGTGGCGATTGCCGCCAGCGAGCCCTGACCGTGTTAGAGCCCAGCAGCATTGATGCCATCGATCGCGCCCTGTCCACGCCGCGTGGTCTGCGTCATTGGCTGAACGTGCTGGCCGCCATGCTGGCGGGAGCCGCTTGCGCCCTGGCTCTGGGCTGGTTCATGGACTACCTGATTCGCACCTCGGACCTGCGACTGGACGAGTCGGATCGCGCCCACGTACTCGAATTTGTGCGCGTAAAACGGGAAGAGAGCGTGGACCGCAAGGACCGCACGCCACCCAAGCCGCAGCTACAGGAAACACCTGATGTGCCGCCCATGCCTCAAGAGTCCATGGACGCTTCCAGCACACAACTGGCGGTATCGGCACTGCCGTCGGATGTCGGCTTGAATCTTCAGGGTGGCAGCATCGGCTTCGGCGCAGGGGAGGGGGACTACCTGCCCATCGTGAAGGTCGCGCCCATCTATCCGCAGCGCGCCGCGGTGCAGGGCATATTCGGTGAGTGCCTGGTGGAATATACGGTGACCACCGCTGGCACCACCAAAGACGTGGAGGTGGTCGAGGAGCGCTGCACCCACTCGGTGTTTTACCGTCCTTCCATCGAGGCCGCGAAGCGCTTCAAGTATAAGCCGCGCGTGATCGACGGTACGGCGGTGGAAGTGCAGGGCGTGCTCAACATGTTTTATTACCAGGAGGAGGAAGTCCAGTGAAGCGCCTCCTGCTGATGGTCATCCTGCTGCTGGCGACGGCCTCACCCTTCGCCAAGGACGTGGTGGTGGGCATGAGCAAGAAAACCTACGACACGCTCAACGAAGTACAGATCTTCATGGAGGCCGAGCAATGGGATGAGGCGCTGGCGGCGCTGGATGAAATGGGTGAGCGCAAAAAGCTGAGTGGCTACGAAACCGCCCACATGCTCAATATGTACGGTTTTGTCTACTACCAGCAGGGCGACAGCGAGAAAGCACTGGATCACTTCAGTCGCGCGCTGGAGCAGGAGGGCCTGCCCAACTCCCAGATACGCGGCCTGCTGAATTCCGCGGCCCAGGTGTCCTTGTCCATCGGCGACTACCCCGCGGCGGAGGGCTACGCCAAGCGTCTGCTTGAAGCAGAGATAGAAGCACCGCAGCCCCTTAGCCAGATTTTGCTGGCCCAGGCCTACGTCGGGCAGGAACGCTGGGCTGATGCGGTGGAACCCCTGAAGGCTGCACTGGCGATGCAGGAGGCCACCGGAGCATCGCCCCGGGAAAACTGGATGGTGATGCTGTCCTCGGTTTATCACGCCATGGAGCGCTACGAGGAGATGCGCGCGATTCTCTATCGAATCGTGGAGATATACCCCAGGGAGCGCTACGTCCTTACCCTGGCGGCACTGAACGGTCAGCTTGGGGAGCCCGAGAAACAGTTGGCCCTGATCGAGGCCCTGGAAGACGACAAACGCATCAACAAGAGCTTCCATTTCGTCACCCTGGCGAACCTGTTTATGGCCCAGGGGGTGCCCCTCAAGGCAGCCGAGCTGCTGGATCGGGAAATTTCGGCCGGGCGCGTGCCAGATACTCGCCAGAACCTGGAGCTGACTTCACAGGCCTGGTATCTGGCAGGAGAAGAGGCCAGGGCTATTCCGCCCCTGCTGGCGGCGGCAGAGAAGGAGCAGGAAGGCAAGCTGTTCCTGCGTGTTGCGCGCCTGTATATGGATCTTTACCAGTGGCGTGAGGCAGAGCAGACCGCGCGCAAGGCCCTGGCCATGGAGGACCTGGATGAGCCCGGTGACGCCTGGCTGCTGGTTGGAATGGCCCTGGCCCGGGGTGATGACCTGGAGGCGGCCCGTATCGCTTTTGTCGAGGCCGCCGAGTACGATAGCAGCGAAAAATGGGCCCGGCAGTGGATGCGTTTCGTAGAAACGGAGCAGGCGCGCATCGCTTCTCTCACTGGAGACGGCTTCTGAGTTCGGAACTCGGGCCCGCTCCCGGGGTCTGTAAAGCTGATATTCAGGGACAGGGCTTCGGCATGTTTTCTTTTCGCAACTTCATTTCTGCACTGTTGGCGGCGTGTATTTCTTGCGCTGCGCTGGCGGACGCCCCCACGGGCAAGAAGGCGCCTCACTTCGTCCTGCCCGACAACGGCGGCACGCTGGTCAGCCTCAAGGATTTTCGTGGCCAGGCGCTAGTGGTGCATTTCTGGGCTACCTGGTGCCCCTACTGCAAGAAAGTTCAGCCCGGCCTGCAGGCGCTGGCGGACGAATACGCCGACCAGGGACTGGTGCTGGTTGGCATCAGCTTTCGGGAAGACGAGGGCACCGAACCGCAAGCGGTTCTAGATTCCCGGGGCCTGCGTTTCACGACCCTGCTGGAAGGCGACGAGGTGGCAGAGATGTACGGTGTACGCGGTACCCCGACCACGATATTCATCGACGCCAACGGCATTGTGGTGGGCTCGACCCACACCTCCGACCCCGCCGACCCCATCCTCGAACGCCTCGCCAGTGAGGCACTGGAGAGCACTCGGTGACAGGGGAAACGGGTGTCTTCATTGGTGTAGGGATTGGTCTGGTACTGGTGGTGGTTGCCCACCGCTGGGACCGGCGCCGTCACCGGGACAAGCTCGACCAGATTCAGGAACGAATCCGCAGGCGCCAGGAAAACCAGTCGCAATAACGCAGCGGTGAGGCTGCGAAACACACGACGCTATATCCCCGCCAATCCCGTAGTGCCGTCATTCCCGCGAAAGCGGTCAGAACACCTTCCCTGTCATTCCCGCGAAGGCAGTCAGAACACCTTCGCGGCAATGACGTGGAAAAGGGTTCTACCCCCATTTGCCCTTTTTAGACACAAAGAAAGGGATCCCTGCCGGACTCCGCTTTTTTAGGAATTTGGAGAGGGCCGCTAAGACTGAGAAATGAAGCGGCCAACGGCCGCTGGAGTAAACGCCGAGCAAAAAAAGGGAGTCCGACAGGACTCCCTTTTTTTTTGGAATTTTGAGAGGGCCGCTCAGGCCGGGAAACGAAGCGGCCAACGGCCGCTGGAGTAAACGCCGAGCAAAAAAAAAGGGAGCCCTGTCGGACTCCCTTTTTTTTGGAATTTGGAGCGGGAAACGAGGTTCGAACTCGCGACCTCAACCTTGGCAAGGTTGCGCTCTACCAGCTGAGCTATTCCCGCAATGGCGTCCCAAATGGATCAGTGCGCACAAAAAATAATCTCAGTGGTTGAAAAAACCATAGCCGCGTCCGTCCTCAATTCGCAGGACTCGTAACCACAATCAGGAGGACGTCTCATGAAGCAAGTAATCATCATCGCAACTATCGCTCTTTCCGTATCGGTCACCCTTGCGTCTGCGGATACCCTCGGCGCCGACCGAGAGGAAGCCCAGGAAGCTCACAGCACCAACAAACAGCGGAGCCGTCAGCCGGTGTACTACACCCGCCCCGGCTACGACTTTCTGGCGGGGATGTCGCGATCCAACGGGCCAGTAATCAATGGGTCGCAGAGCTACTCACTTCCTGGCTACGACTACCGGGCACTGATGTCGCCATCGAACGGGCCGGTAATCAATGGCTCGAAAAGTTACTCCCGTCCTGGCTATGACTACCAGTCACAGCTCAGCCCAAGCAATTTAGGTTGGAATTGGTAGCAGGTCTATAAAAGCGATCTAGGAGGCGGGACCTAGCCCGCCTCCATCTATTGTAGGCCTCTCCGGCTCTCGCTTTTCTACTGACCTTCCCCGGCTTTTGCGACGTGCTGCCCCACACTGCGAGGGGCATGGCCTGAAGGTGGATCAAAGGAGCATGTTTTGCTATACCGACGTCCTTGGAAAGCAACAGTGCTCAACACCCATTGTCCCGACTGGGTCTGGATATCTTGATGAGTACAGAGACAAGGATATTGGTATGAGAATTATTGGGATAATGGTGGGGCTAGCAACTGCGATGTGCCACGCAACAGCTACCAGCGTCGAACAGCCCCGCCTCCAATCCAGCTTCGAGCTTTGTGAAAGCGGTTTTGGCAGTCAGGAATCGCTTATTTCTTCAGCGACGGCGAACGAAATGGCCAGAGGCATTTGCATCAGCCAGAAGCGAGAAGCCATCAACGCAGCTCTGAGTCAGTCTTTCAAAAACAGCATTTGCACCGCCGCCAGTCAGGGAAGCTATTCCCGGTACAAGAGATCAGTCGACGGCGTCAAGCAAAGAGTCGGCGACCCGGTCTTCGCAGCGCTGAGTTATTCACAGATTGCTTTCTACGTGAATTGTAAAGACGGGCAGAATCCGCTTTATTTGAGTATGGAGTCTGTAAAGCTGGCAGGTGACTCCGAAGGCCTCGCTCAGGCGACCACGGAATTTGTTCAGGGAATGGGCGCTCTTTTGCTTGAAGAAGGACCTGATGGAAGAACTGCTCTGGACCATGTCCAGTTTCTCCTTAATGCAGCGATAGCGAACGCAAATGCAGCTCACCAGGCGATTTACGGAAAGATAAAAACTGACATCGAGGCGGAAATACAGAATCTGCAGGAAAAGACGGTTGCGCCGGCGCCCCTTACATCGAGTGTGGAGGGTCACCTGGCATACCAGGGTATCGTCGAGGACCCTTCGTCACGTTCTGGCTCAAAGGGTATTTATGGAGATAATTCTCTTCAGCATGTAAATACTACTGAGCAACTCAATAACAAAGCGGGGTACCTACATGGCAGGCTGCGCATGTATTTCGATAGGAATAAGCCAAACAGCGGCTCTGTTTGTACCGCAACGCCAATTAGTGAGCGTTTCGTCGTGACATCAGGACACTGTGTGTACGAGGAATCTGAAAAAATCTGGCCATTCCAGGTCGTTTTCCAGCCTTCTGCTACGTACGGCTTCAAGCCACAGAATTTGTTCGCCAAAAAGATCTACCTTCTCAAGGCGTATAAGCATGCTGTAGATAATTCACAGCCGCTTAGCATTGAGGCGGCATCGCAGGATCTCGCGATTGTCGAGTTTGACAGAACACATTGGCAAGACAACGTGACAATGCCCTACGGCTTTCGAAATTACTACTTCGCCGCTGACGAAAGTCTTGTGGCAAGTCCACGACGGCTGATGAACATATCGGGTTACGTTTGGGGCTACCCCCAAAATCCCAAGAGGGGGTATTTGAAACGAATGCTATGGCGTGAAGGTAGCTGCCAGATTCAATTTTACAATAGAGGTTTGTACGTATCGACCTGCGATAGCATTGGAGGTATTTCTGGCAGTGCCTTTATGGGCAAGCTTCCCAGTGGCCAGTATCCTGAGCATGACTTTGTCCTTGCCGTTACGTCGGGTACCCGCGACATGAGCATGGATGATGACAAGTCCTGGGCGGAAATGGAGAACAGGTTTCCAGGAAATATCACGAATTTGAAAAGACCCAACGCCGACGTGCAAAATGTCGTCACGCGAATCAATCGGGAGCGCTATTTCGCAATTCGCGCGATTATTGAAGGCGGCGCGAGCGACCTATTTGTCAGCAAAAACATGAGCCGGGACACCTTTGGCTCCCTCGATTTCCTGAACCCCTGCAGGGTTCCTATACAGTTAAAGTTCAAATACACCAACAAACTGGGCCAGCTTGATGATCATACTGTTCGGTTAGATAGCGCCGGAACGCGAGAGCAAATGGCGTCAGACGCACTAGAGTTTACCGGTACATCCTATCTGATGAGCCAGATTAACTTGGAGCAGAGAAAAGAGCTCTATCACGATGAGCCATTTGTCTCCAAGAAAGGTGGCAATTTCACGGGAAAGCGGTTTCCAGTGCCGACGGAAGACTCGATTATCAAAATCAGGTGCAGCTAGAACGGTAGATACGCGTTGAGCTCGATCAAGCGGCGTGGGCTTAAGAGGCCAGCAATCCATTATAAACAAGGAACGTTCATGAAACGCATATCCATAGCAGATTTAAGCGCGTATTGGTCTGGTTGGCACGCTGCTCTGATCTGTCTTTCCTTTGTCGCTGGCCTCACAGGATGCGATTCAGAGAAAGGCGCAAAACGGTCTCCAGAAAACACCATAGAAAAAACCGAGCAGGAACAGGCCATTGCCGACTTTGCCAAGGCTAATGCCGAGTGGGTAGAGATATTCAACAGCTATCATATTGACATACGATTTCCTGATCTGGCACTCAAGCAGTGGGGAATGCGAGCCAACAAGGTCGATGAAGAGAAGCTTGCCAGGATGCCGGCTGCCTACGGCGATTTCCTGCGGAAGCTACATCTGCGTGTGAATGCACTTATTCCAGTGCTTGAAGAGCAGCGACGCTTTGAGAACCTCAGTGCCTGGCTTGAGATTCTTAGCCCATCCAGCCTGGCCCATATTAGCGAAACTGGGAGGAATCCCCGACACTTCTCCATGTACAAAGATCGTGTCGCCAATTCGAAGCGGGCGCTTCGATCATTTTTCGAATGGTACCCACAACATGTCGAGCAGTCAGCAATGGATCCGTTGGTGAAAGCATACGCGACGTCCCGCTGGGAGAGCGGTGACCCGGAAGGCAGGGGCGATCCAGACTGGCGAATGAATACGATCGTCTCGCACTTCGCGCTTCTGGAAGATGGCTATGCAAGCTACCAGGGGTTTTTTGACTTTGCCCGGGAGCATGAGCTCACTTATAGCTCTGTCGAGAATCCACAAAAGTTCGGTTCCGTCGTGCTAAGTGAGTCCAGGATAGACACACAGGAGTTTCCAGACCAGGAAACCAGGGCTGCGTTTGATCAATTGGTTCAGGTCTTCAAGGCGGAAGCGCTGCATGAAGGCGAGTCGGCTGCTCGTGTCGCAAATGCGACTAGCACCGCTGGCTGGTATCCATGGATTGAACAATAATTTGATTGGGGTGCTTCCTTGCATCCCAGCCAAGCGCCATGGCGTCTCGCGTCAGGGTGATCACGGGTAGAACATTCGTTGTCTAATCTGCCTTTGGAGCTCGGGCGCGTGGCTTCAAAAAGAGTTCTATAAGTACTGAAAAAACACCCTGATTGGCCGTCTGTAGTTGATGGGACAAACGACTACAACCAGGAGAGCATCTCATGAAGAACGTCATCGCAATAGCGGCTTTGGGTTTCACGGTGTTGGCGACCCCGAGTTTCGCCGACAATTTCGACTACTGCTACGACCACAAGAAGGGCCTTGATGAGGCCTGCCTGGCAAGGAAGGACTACGAGGAAGCATATTACGACAAGAAGCGTCGTAAGCTGGACTCCTCTACCTACTCGGGCTATGGCAGCAGTCGTTACAGCTCCTACAACTCCTCGTACAGTACCTACAGTGGGCGGACCGGCCGCACCTACGGTAGCCAGCCGAACTACAGCTATCCAAACAACTTGTATCTGCAGAGCTTTCGTCGAAATCCCAGAATTTTACGGGGGAATTGACAGGGAAGCCCTGGCACGAGCGCACGAAGGATGGGGCTTGTGAGCCCCTCCTATTTTTAGGCTCATTACCAAATCAGCACCGCGTCAAAATATGGACCGACCGCGTCACGTCACTTGCACATTTGAAAAACTTTGGTTAGCGTTTTCAGGGTCGCTGAGTCTTCTGCAAAGAGTAGAGTCCGGCGAATGTGGTCTATCCAACGGATGGAA
This sequence comes from Cellvibrionales bacterium, assembly GCA_043513815.1. Classification (GTDB taxonomy): domain Bacteria; phylum Pseudomonadota; class Gammaproteobacteria; order Pseudomonadales; family Halieaceae; genus JANQIO01. The sequence goes on from CP121313.1 coordinate 1,678,821, forward strand.
ATCGGCAGCAGTGAATTCTTCGGACAAATGGGCATTACTGCTTTTCACAGAGCAGAATCTCCTATCAGATGAGAAACCACGCCCCGCGCTGATCAAAACCTTTGAAACGATTGCCTGGCGCCGTTTTTTTGACCAGAACCTCGCCGATGCGGCAATGAATTTCGCGCTCGACGCCATGAGTGCCGACGGCTGGGCAAAGCTTGGGCTTTTCGACCAGTACGACGAGCCGCGCGCCTTCGCCATTACCGTATTCAAGAATTTACTCGGTGATTACGCCAATAAACCCAGTGTGTTTGGGCGCTGCCGGCCGCCGCAATGGTGTCAGAAGCTCGGTGGTCTGTGGCCTCGTGTTTATACGCTGCTGTGCTGCCAGAAAAAGGCGGTCCAACAGATACACCTCGCGCTCCGCAACGAAGTGCCGGTGGAGAATCCGTCCCTGGAGCTTGAAGAGATAGCGCGACGGATCAAGGCAAGAGACCCTTCCTGCGGTCACGAACGGGTATCCGTCAGCGACGAGGTGCTCGAATGGGAGGGTCCTGCAGGCGATGACCATCACGGTCTCGAAATGTTATCGCTGAGGTCACTCGTGGCAGCTTACTTCGGGCTGGAGCCAGAGTCTGAAGCACCCACAAACTTGAGTGAGACGACCGTCCAGCGCCTGAAGCAGGGGCTGCAAGACCTGAAGGTCGCACCGGAAACGATCACTTTCACCAAGCTGGTGCATCAGTCCGGGTTCACCATGACCGCTGCGGCCTCCGCCGTTGGGCTGAAGTACGGCAAGGCGGTCCGCGACTACCACACCCTAAATGCCAGGGTCGCGAAGCTTCTCACTGACCTGGGACTGAATGATGAGCACTGACAAAATTTCCGAATCAGCGCTCATTGACCTGCTGTTGGCGACGCATGTCAGTGGAGACGAAGAGCTAACCGCGGAAGAACTGAGTGAGCTTTTGCGCACAGCTGCCCTCACGCCGCGCAAGCAAGCGTTGCTCGATCGTATCAACCGGTCGCCGGAAGCGTACGAGCTGTGGGTGAGTCTTGTGCGGGCCCGTGAGCAGGCCTTGTTGACGCCCAAGCCCGATCTGACTGGTGCCAGTATTTCGCAACGGCTCTATAAGGCGGCCACCAGGTGGTTGGTGCAGCCCGCTATCGGCGCAGTTGCAGCCGTAGTCGCAGTGATCCTGATATTTCCACCCTTTGGTGGTGAAGAACCGACGCTGGATGGCCGCCTGTCGTTGATCACCGACGTAGACTACATGACAGGCAGTAAAGGCGCCGCAGGCGCCATTTTCTCTGCACCAGCAGAGCCAATTACATGCCCGTTCACTCGACTACCAGCAGATATGATTTTTCGGCAGATGCTTCGTGCTCAGTTCATACGCATTTTGGCCCGAGTAGGGGATGCACAATTTGCGTCGGTGTTGCCAGGTGATGCTCTGGATGTGGTTCTTTGTGATTCGCAAATCACCCTTGACGATTTACTAGAGCTCTCCGATGTGGCTGAAGCTATTGGTTCAGGCCTTGCCTTGCGTTGGCTTGAGTGTCACTCGGAGCAGGCCGTTGGCGAAATAGAGCATTTGGGCGATAGCGTTTTTAGGCATGAGCGCAAAGCTCTTAAAGGATACGAACTGGGCTTCCTTAGCTCTCTGGTTGCTAAAGGGGACGCCTGCGACACTATGGATATGGCCGTCGGTCAGGTTCTTATTTTGGGTAAGGTAATTGAAGACTGATGTCAAAAACGAAGCCTGAGAACGAAAGAACATTCGATTGGAGATAGGATCTATGGATGTTCGGGAAGGGTGAATCATTTTTCGGTGGTTCAGTCCTTGCCCTATACGATCACGTCTTTGAAAAATGTGATTTGGTTACGAGGGCTTAACGCTCAGAAGAGCTGTAGACGTAGGTCACAGTGCCGGTAGGATGCGTTTCTTATTCCGTTTACAGCACAGTTTCAGCTTTTCTGATATAGCTCTATCCGCCTACATGTGTATTCGGTGCTGACGGGCCTAGCACCGGAGGCATTCTGCTTGATGCGGGATGTACTTCTACCAAGATGTGCCCAATATGGAGATAAAGGATGAATATTTTTCGGATACTTTATTCAATTATTATAGTCATAGTCTGTTCAAGCGGTTCAGTTCAGGCAGAGAGTGTAGATGTTGACTCAGCCAAGATTGCGGAAATCTTTGAGGCGCAGTTGCAGGCACAGGAGGATCTGGTCGATGCCTCGAAACGCCTTCAGCAAGCCAATAATGCTCTAGACAAGTATCTGGAGAGCGGCAGCGACGGTAGTAAAGGTAGTGCTAAAAGCTATTGCATTAAGTCTTGCGAGGCGGTCAAGCATTGTCCTTACTATGGCGAGAAGGACCGCCGTTGTGAACAAAACTACTATCGATGCATGGAGCGGTGCGCTAGATACTAAGGAGCAGCTTTGGCCGCCTTTTTTACCAGGCTACTTTTTGGTTTGTTAGCAAGTGCGGTATCTGCCGCACTTGCTAACACTGCTATTGCAGATGAGAGTGGTGAAAATTGTAATGGTGTGGCGTCCAACAAGGCTGAATTAGTACTGGACACAAGGATTGAGAATGGTTTTTGGCGGTTTGCGTTCGATGGATGTTTGCAGCCACACAGCTATGAGGTAGAGCTAGCAGCTGGTGATCGGATCGCAATAGACATGGAGTCCGTTGACGGAGAGATTGATCCAGTGCTTCGGCTGTTCGATGAGGGTGGCAAGCTCGTTACCGAAAATGACGATAGAAGCACTGTTGATCTGAACTCCCACGTTGAATATGAAGCGAAAAATTCAGGCGTATTCAGGATAATCGCAGGGCAAAGAGCGGACAGCGAGGGAGATTATGTTCTCCTTGCCTCAATCCATCGGAAGCTGATACTTCCGCACATAACATCTCGCGTGGCGTTGCTATTAACAATCAATGACTACCCAGGACACTCCTCGGACCTTCCTGCAGTGGAGGCGGATGCTGAGTTAATGCGACGAACGCTCAAAACTTCTTTCGGTTGGCAGGCTAATGAAATAGTTAGCATACAAAACGAATATTTGACGCGTACAAATTTGCTCGAACTCGTAGACTGGCTCCAGAGCGGCGATGAGCCGCTCGAACAATTGCTGATTTATTACTCCGGTCACGGGACACGCCTGGATAGTGTTCTGAATGAGGCTGAGCTCGATGGCTACGACGACGCCCTCGTGTTGTATGACAGTCTGCTGATTGACGATGAGATTAACATCCTCGCGAATTCTGGCGTCGCGGAGGTTGTGTCGCTGATCATCGATTCCTGTCATAGCGGTACCGCGCTACGTGGCGCAACTGCAAAGAGCTTGACCGCCAAGAGTGCTTTCAGGTTTGCCACTGTGCCATCAGCGTCATCTCGACTCGACGACTCCACGTTTCAAGATGAGACGATCGCGCGCGTTGATGTCCCGAGCGTGCACTTTCTCGCTGCAGCCGATGAGACGGAATTGGCGTGGACCGATGATACACGCGGCGTCAGTTTCTTTACGCAAAATCTGGCTGATTCCGTGCAAAATCAGTCAGACGTGTCCGTCTCTGTATTCATGGAGGGCCTGAGAGCGGCAGTCGCAGACCAGGTGCAGGCCGCAAAGGGCGTGTCACAGACCGTGCAGTATGAAACGGCCTCCGACGATACAACGGTAGGGCAGCTCTTCGGTGCCGAGAGATAGCGGCGTCAAGCTATAGCCCAGATGAATAGAAGGAGGGTAGTTGGCGGTGGGTCGAAAAAAATGGTTTTGCGGGATAGTAGCGGTATTGCTTCTTGCTGCGGTAAATGCCTCAGCATTTGACTACCGGGATCGCGATTATCAGCGCTGGCTTGAGCTCTATCAGGCAGAGGCCTTTGATGAGCTGAAGCGCGACATTGTAGAGCACGTCACGGACAGTGACCTCCACCCGCTGGCATATCTCGTCCTTTTCCGGGCTCGAGAAGCGCATGCACTGAATGGCAATTCCGGGAGCTCGACTGACGTTGATGAGGCAGTAAAGTCGCTCACGGAAATCGAGGCATTTATTGAGGCCTACGATGTTGTCGGCCTCCAGTCCGCCTTCCCCCCAGATCATCCCTACTTCCGGCGGGACCCCTATGCGCTGTGGCGCGTGAGCGAGTTTGTTTCAGAGTTCTCGCTGGAGGCGATGCTGGGATACTCAGAAGTCGGCCTCCAGCAGTTTCCTGGCTATTTCCTGTTCGTCAATCAGGTACTCGAATCCAACCGGCGCGAACTGGGGCCGCAAATACAGGCAATTGCAGATCGTTGCCAGGGCTGTGATCCCGCGGCTGTGTCTCTGCTTGAAATGAAAGCGGCAGACCCTTTGGCCATGGAATTCATTACTCTGGCAGGGAGGAAGTCGATTGTTTTCAGCTGGCTCGACTCGCATCCAGCGGACATTACCGCAATGCAGGTCAGCGCCGTTCTCCACGAGCAAACCTACTGGAATCCCAGGGCTGACAAGATTGCCAGCTGGGTTTTCGGCGCGATGCCTTTCGTCGATTGGCCATCAGTGTACGTCTATATGCGAGCCCCGCTGCGGGGCGGATACGCGGGAACACCGGAGGTGATTGGTGAAGAGCTCGATCGACGGATCTCGGAGGTTCGTCTAGCGCTCGCGGTGCCGACTTCAAGCCACGACTCCCTAAAGGCGCTCAGCTATCGGACGAGTGGTGATCTCGGCTCCGCGGCAGGGGTCCTAGCTGAAGCAGGCCGCTCGTCACCCCTTGCGCAGAAGGAGCTTGCTCGTCTGGCGAGGGCCGAGCGCCGCCCGGAGGAAGTAGAACTCAGGTCAGTTGTATCCTATGAAGATCTGCACGGGTCGTTTGATTCCGGGCTTGACTACGCTGACGCGCTTCTGCGCTTTGAGCGGACTAGTGAAGCGAAACGCGAGCTTGATCGTCTCAGGTTGACTGTGCCGCGAGTGAATTCCCGCTACGTTGTATTACTTGCCACCTATTTCGAAAAGGAAAGAAACCTGAGGCAGCTGAGGTCGCTCGCTGAGGAGTTTCCGGAGTCAATCGCTCCTCTGGTTTCAACTCGCTCACTGATTGAGCCGACAAACCGATTTGCGCGCAGTGATCTTCTTGAAGTTGCTCGAGAGGTTTATGAGCGCCGTGGACTGCCCTCGGACACCAAGGAGCTTCTGGCCGCCATCGACCAATCCGGAATGGGGCTATCCGAACGTGCCGATCTGATTGAGCAGCTTATCGCGCGAGATACGAGAAACATGGCGCTCCGTGAAGCTCACCTTGAATTGATCCGGGAAGGAAGCCCTTCGGTGTCGGCCTACTGGGCGTCAATCAAGGACGCCGACCCCGTCTGGGCCGCTGCGCGAGTGAAATGGATTCGCAGCTTTGAAGACAACTGGGAGCGTCAGCTTGAGGAAACCCGTCTCTTTCTGGAAGAAACGCGGGAGGACCCGGAGTCTTACGCGTTTACCCAGGCCTGGTGGGAGCACTGCTGGGCGTTGGAGTCGGCGCTCGCCAATGGCGCGTCGGTTCTGGATGAGTTCAACCGACACACCGCAGAGGACCAGGCGGGAGCCTACCTGCTGGGTCGAGACAAGATCCTTGAATCCCGCTATGCAAGGTCGCTTCCCGATACCTCGTCGCCTGGAAAAGCCATGCAGCAGGCAGCGCTGACGGAACTTGCCGAACTCATGCGTGACGGTGGAAATTTCGAGCGGGGGCACATAGGGCTTGCGCTGGTGAAGCTGGACCCTCAGCTCGCGTTCGCCTATCTCTATCGCCACTTGCAACGTCGCCCCGGTGATCCGGTAGCTTATGAAAACTACATGGAGGTACACGCCAGGTGGGGCGGCAGCCCTGTGGCTGTAGTGTGGGCCTACGAACAGGCCTCTCGTCGGTCGCTGGTGGTGTCTGATAGCTACTACAACGATGCCTTGTCGGCTTTCGGCGACGCTGAAAGCGCGCTCTCCAATTACCGGGGTGATTTCAGGATAGGGAATTCGCTCCGCTACATCGATTGGTATGAGGCTGCCCTGGGCGAAGCACACAAGTCAGGGTCTAGTCGTGTGGTCCTGCTCGATGCGCCCGGGAATGCCGTCACTGCAACAGCACGTATTGCATTCGGTGACGGCGAGGTATTTGAACGTAGTGACGACTTGAGGACTGCTCGCGTCGTGGCTTTAAAGCAGGGAGCAACACAACTCAGGCTTGAGTGGGGTGGTGGGACGCGCCTCAGTAAGGTATTGCTGAATGGTCGCCCTCTAATCTCCTATCGATACGCTGAAGGCAAGATAGAGTTTCTGAGGTTAGAGGACCGGCAGTTGCAGATAGAATTTTACGAAAGCGGCCGGCCTGCATCACTCGACGTCGTGTACAAGAGCGGGGAATCGCTTGTACTGACCATGTCAGAAGATCTCACTGCGTGGACCATTGACGGCAAGCCCGCAACGGCGAGCGAGGCTTTCCCCATATTTGATCGCGAGACCCGCGGTGTTAAGAAAGCACTCCGGCTGTCCGAAAGCCGCTTTAACAGGTTTCCTTCTCTCGAATCGTTCGGCAGTACGGACTGGAATCTGCTTATTTCTGATCTCGAACGCGCACGGCTACGTTTTGGCGATGATGTGGCAGCAGCGAGTGATCAGGACTGGTCTGACTACCTGTCAGTTCTTCAGCGTCTGGCTGAAGCTGGCTATATCCATGCCAGAGCTCCCTGGCAGGCGCTGCAACAGCTCACGAGTCTTATCAACGACGGTACTCTACAGGATGATCCGTCCGAGGCCCTCGTCTATGGCGTGGGCCGGTCGCTGGTCATGTGGAAATCCTTGATGTTGCGCAGGCACGCTACGGGTGTGCCACGGAAGGATCTGTTCTGGTTCTACAAGGCTATGGACTGGTACAGCCGTTACCTCGATGTTGGCGACGCTAGCCAGTACTTCGTCGAGCTCCGTGCTACGGACGCACCCGTTCTCGAGGCGGAGCGGTGGTTGTCAGGCTCGCGCCTGGGCGAACCATCACGCTGGGATAGTTTTGTTTCAGGCCTTGGCGCTGCGCCGAAAGTCAGTGCCCAAATCAATAGTCCGTATCCGTCAGAAGAGGTTGTTGTAGGTTCTGAGGCGGGTCTGAGCCTCTGGCGCGAGAGTGGCTGGCAGCACCTCGCTCTGGATGCCGGGTCTCAGGCGTGGCGAAATGTCATAGCGCCGAAACCGAGTCAGGCTTCCCGTGGCCGCGTCACCAGTTTGGCGCGAGGTGTGGATAATCGGCTGTGGGTTGGCACCCAGGGCGGCCTTGTCGTTCTCGATGCATCTACTCCATCCACGGCACGCTGGATCAAAATTGGCGGCGGCAGCCAGTATGTCACCGCACTAGCGCGATTCGGGAATGGCGTACTGGCTATGACCCGGGATGCGGTTTATCGCATTCCTGATGTGTCATCTGACGCAGTGCTGCTGCCGGAGCTGGCGTCGGTGGCGGGAGCCAGTAAGGTCCTGATACCGGGACGTCATGAGGGCGAGCAAATCCTCAAAAACACCAGGGCTCTCTTTCTGCACGACGACGAGGTGAAGCTGTGGGCAGCGGGCCGCCTGGAGGCGTTCGATGCCGGCGACGCTGTGCTGGATATGGCGGTGGCGGTCAATGGCGGACGTGGTGAACTGGTGTTGCTCACCAGGCGCCAGGTGTTGGCCGGTCGCCTCACAGAGGCAGGTGCAGAAGGATTCGCACCTATTGCCGGATACAGTGCATTGCCGGGTGGCACCCGAGCTAGATCGTTACAGAGAGTCTATTCCCCCGACCTCGACGAGCCCATGACGGCCATTATCACCGATACCGGCGTTGGCTTTTACCGCGGCACGCATACCGAGTTTCTGGATTTGAGGCCCCATCAGGCCGGCAGGCCGTTGACTGTCATCGGCGAGAACGCTGACCAGCTCAATATCCTGACGTCCAATATGCAGCTCGAATGCTGTGATTCGCGCGTTCAGGCGCGCTTTCCCGGCGGTGTTTCGCAGTTTCTTTATGTGGAGTCCTGGGGTCTGATGCTCGCGGCCGGTGCTCGCGGGCTGTCAGTGGTATCCGATGGCGTCCAGCCGCAAAGCCAGAGGAGTATTTATTCGGGCCGAGCGGGTCACATGGTCACAGCGGACGGCGGTGTCTACTTCAGCACCCCTTCGGCTCTGTACTTCCTGCAGACACCCGAAAGCGATGCTGAACAACTTTTCGAATATGCCGATCACCAGCCGGAGTTCCCGTCCAACTGGACGAATGAAGGGCGTGTGACCGGCATGGCCCATCATGAAGGCAGGCTCTGGGTGACCCGAGATAGCGTACTTTATATCCATGATCGCGAGAGGCAGGACACGCGCACACTGGACGCGATTAACAATCCTGACGCGTTCCCGGTCAGCTCCGACAAACTCGGCGGGGTCTTTGTTGGTCCCGAAGACACCCTGCTGGTCGTGGCTTCTGATGAAAGCCACAGACGCGTCGGGGGTAAAAAGCTGCATGGCGGTTTGTATACTCTCAAGAAGGATGGGGCTTTCAAGGCAGTCGATCTGGATCAGGTGTTCTCGGGAGCAATGCCTGGCTCGTCCTGGTACGTCACAGGGCTCACGCCTATAGACGATGAGCAGAGTTGGGTAACCACACTCAACTTTCCGTTGCTTATGTACAAAGATTCCAATCAGAACCTGGGCGTAGGTTTTGATTCTGCGGTCTTTGGATCGATGGTCGAACTCAAGATCGACCAGCGCAACACGCTGGTGACGACCAGCGGGTCGCCGGCGAGATTTGGCGAGCGGCTTTGGCTATTCCCCACGGAAAGCGGGGTGGTGGGCAAGCTCGATGGAGAGATGTGGATCTTTGACAGCATCAACCGTCTGCTGCCGGGCTTTGGTGACGGCTCGAACCAAGCGACACGCGGTGTCACCAGCCTGGCGGTTGATCCCTCTGGCACAGTCTTTGTGGGTAACCGACAAGGCGCTATCAGCGTCCACTTTGACTCCCTGGAAGATCTTCTCCTCGCTGAGGGCCGTGGAGCGAAGGTGATTGACCAGGTATTTGCTAGTGATGAGAAGGTCCTGGATGCTGAGCTGGTCGCTTCGTTGCCGAAGGGCAGCAAGGCCAGCGAAGCTGCTGCGCGGTTCAAGACACTTTCCGGCCCGGCGGCCAAAGGTGACGGAGACCAGGCGCAGGAAAGAAAGCGTCAGGCGGCCCTCAATCGCTTCATTTCACAACTGGAGCCCAGTCTTCGAGAACTCTTACACGTAGAGGCCACCGAGTTGAGCAGCATTCGCCGGGGCATAGGCGGCGACCAGGCAATCCTGCAGTTTCTCCCGCTTGAGGACAAGCTGATCATCAAGGTGTCCCGTGCGACAGGTGCAGATGTGCTCCGTACGGTGAGGGTATCGCGTAAAGCGCTTTTCGAGACCGCGCGAACAACTGCGCAGTTGATGGAAGGGCAGGCCAGCGCCATAGCCTCTGGCGCGGCTCATTTGGAATCTGCCGAGCTGACAGACGCGCTTCAGCAGCTCTACCAGTGGTTGTTGGCACCGGTGATCCCGGTGGCAGCAGACGTGAACCACTTTTTCGTCGTGCCCGCCGGGCCCCTGGCTTACGTGCCATTCCCGGCGCTACTGAAAGACGCCAGCCCGGCCAGGTATGCGGTTGAGGATCACGGATTCAGCGTTATCAACTCAGCCTACCAACTGGATATTGTGAACCGGGCAAGAACACTCCCCCCCGGAAACACTGCGGCTTTGCTGGTGGGTGACCCCGATGGTTCCCTGCCCTATGCCCGCAATGAGGTGCGGGACGTTGCTGGGGTGGTATCCGAGAGCCAGGTCCTGCTGGCGGAGGAGGCAACCAAATCGGCGTTGGACGCCTCCTTACCGTCAATGAACATACTCCATCTGGCCACCCACGGCGTGCTCGACGCGAGCCAGCCCACCGGGAGCTACCTGGTGCTGGGGGGCGGTGACCGACTCACGATACCGGATGTGTTGGCGCTTGATGGGACTGACAAGCGTCTCGCCGTGCTCTCGGCCTGTGAAACCGCCCGTGGCGCTGATGGGCAGGAATACAGAACACTGAGCCGTGCATTCACGCACGCGGGATTCCGGAACGTCGTGGGCACACTGTGGAGCGTGGACGACAGGAGTATGGGTCGGGGCGTATTGCTGTTCTACGACTATCTCAGCAGCGGTATGGACGAAGCTGAGGCCCTGCGACAGGCGCAGGTGGATATGCTATCCATGCCGGAACCGTACAACCGGCCAGGTGCATGGGGGGCACTGGTGCTGTTTGGCGGCTGAAACACGGGAATGCCTTATCGATTAGCCCGGGCCGCGCAGGGGGGAAACGATACGGCCAGCGGCCGCTGCGGTAAATGCCGAGCAAAAAAAAGGGAACCCTGTCGGACTCCCTTTTCGGAATTTGGAGCGGGAAACGAGGTTCGAACTCGCGACCTCAACCTTGGCAAGGTTGCGCTCTACCAGCTGAGCTATTCCCGCAATGGCGTCCCCTAGGGGGTTCGAACCCCTGTTCCTGCCGTGAAAGGGCAGTGTCCTAGGCCACTAGACGAAGGGGACATTTTACAGGGTTTTCAGAGAACTTTCTTCTGGAAAAAGTCTTCATAAACCCGTGTCTTCGTCGCTCTGGCAGGGGACATAAACCGGCATCTCCCTGTCAAAGAGGCGCGCATTCTATGGCCCCGTATGGCAAACGTCAAGCTTTGGGCCCGGAATTCAATGCCGGAGCATTCTATTGCAAATTCAACAGCTTGGCCCGCTCGGCCCGGTAGTCAAAAGACTCGCCGCTGGCGGCTGCCGCGGCTCGCATATCCTCCAGGGCCTGGTACTTTGCGAGCTCTTCGTCGGGCATGAAATGCAGGCAGTCGCCGCCGATAAACCACAGCAGGTCGCGGGGCAGCAGCGGGGCGAATTCCGGGGCATGGGTAAAAAGGGTGGTGATGTGGCCCGGCCCGTCCTCGTAAATCGATTCGCCCCGGGCCAGTGCCGTAAAGCCTTCCGCCAGCTTGCGCAAGGGGTCCTCCGGCGAGGTCTTGTCGGCCTCCCGGCGCAGCCTGTCGGCAAAATTTGCTGCCAGTTCCAGGCAGAAGTCGCGATATTCGCTGTCATTCATCCTTAAGTCGCACCCGTACGTACTTGAGATATACAATACCGGCCTTTCCCGACCACAACTACACCCATCACTACACTCATAACCACTACACATCCATAACCACTACACATTCATAACTACTACGGAAACCGCTTTCTATGACGGCAGCGCTGTCCATTCGCGACCTGAGCAAGGTCTACAGCAACAACGTACATGCCCTGCGCGGCATCAGCCTCGATGTGCAGGAGGGCGATTTTTTTGCCCTGCTGGGCCCCAACGGCGCCGGCAAATCCACTACCATCGGCATCCTGTTTTCGCTGATCAACAAGAGTGGCGGCAAGATCGAAGTATTCGGCATTGATACCGATGATGACTTTCCGGGGGCGAAAAAGCATATCGGCATTGTTCCCCAGGAGTTCAACTTCAACCTGTTCGAGAAGGTAGAGCACATCGTGGTTACCCAGGGCGGCTACTACGGTCTGCCGGCGGCGCTGGCGAAGGAGCGCGCCGAGAAGTACCTGCGCAAGCTGGGCCTGTGGGAAAAGCGCGACGACCGCGCCCGGGAGTTGTCCGGAGGCATGAAGCGCCGCCTGATGATAGCTCGTGCCCTGGTGCACGAACCCCGGCTGCTGATCCTCGATGAGCCCACCGCCGGGGTGGACATCGAGATGCGCCGCTCCATGTGGGAGTTCCTCAAGGAGCTCAATGCCGCCGGCACCACCATTATCCTCACCACCCACTACCTGGAAGAGGCGGAGAGCCTGTGCCGCAACATCGCCATCATCGACGAAGGCAGCATTGTGCACCATTCCGGCATGCGGGAACTGCTGCGCCAGCTTCATACAGAAATGTTTATCCTCGACACCCGCCAGGAGATCACTGGTGATGTAGAAATCCCCGGCTTCCCCTGCAAACGAGTTGATGCCCACACCCTGGAGGTCGTCAAGGACCAGGATCAGGACGTGAACGCGCTGTTCGCTGCCCTCAGCCAGCAGGGTATCGACATCGCCAGCATGCGCAACAAGTCCAACCGGCTGGAAGAAATGTTTGTCAGCCTCCTGGAGAAGGAGCAGACCACAGCATGAATAACTACGAAAAGTGGATTGCCTTCCAGACCATCCTGGTGAAAGAGGTGCGACGCTACCTGCGTATCTGGCCCCAGACTTTGTTGCCGCCGGCCATTACCATGACGCTGTACTTTGTTATCTTCGGCGCGCTGATCGGCTCCCGCATCGGCGAGATGGGCGGTTTCAGCTACATGCAGTTCGTGGTGCCCGGCCTGATCATGATGGCGGTGGTCACCAACTCCTATTCCAACGTGGTGTCGTCTTTCTTTGGTGCCAAGTTCAATCACAGTGTGGAAGAGCTGCTGGTTTCGCCGGTCCCCAACTGGATCATCCTGACAGGTTACATTACCGGCGGTGTCAGCCGCGGCCTGGCAGTGGCGTTGATTGTGACCTGCCTGTCGCTGTTCTTCTCGGACCTGCCGATCCACAACCTGCCGATGACGGTGGCCATCGTTCTGTTCACCTCGGTGCTGTTCGCGTTGTTCGGTTTCATCAACGCCGTCTTCGCCAATAACTTCGACGACATCTCCATCATTCCCACCTTTGTGCTGACGCCGCTGACCTACCTGGGCGGCGTGTTCTACTCGATGGACCTGTTGCCCGAGTTCTGGGAGAACGTGTCGCGACTGAACCCGCTGGTGTACGTGGTCAACGGTTTCCGCTACGGGGTGCTGGGTGTGTCTGACGTAGATGTGGGTTTTGCCTTCAGCATGCTGGCCCTGTTCACGGTGGCAGCTTTTGTCTATTGCCTGCACCTGCTGAACAGCGGCAAGAGGCTGCGTCAGTAGTGCTGTTGGGGCAGAACAGTCCGGCGCCAACGCGCTACGCGCCGGAGATCCTCTGCCCGATTCCCCGGCGCCTGGCCCGGGAGGAGCTGGGCCTGCCACAGGCCTTGCCGTTTTATGGCGAGGACATCTGGCACGGTTGGGAAGTGTCGTGGCTGGCCCCGAACGGAGCACCGCGCAGCGCTGTGGCGAGGTTCGCCATTCCGGCCACCACCGAGAACCTGGTGGAGTCCAAATCCTTCAAGCTTTACCTGAACTCTCTGAACCAGGAGCCGTTTGAGCGAGAAGAAGTGCTGGCGGAAACCCTGGTAAAAGACCTGTCTGAGGTGGCCGGCGGCGATGTCGAGGTGGCATTGTTGGCGGTGGATGACCTTGCGCTGGCGCCGGCACAGCTGCCCGGGGAATGTGTCGACGAAATTGCGCCGGGCTCGATTGCCGCTGCGCCCACTGCCGACCAGTTGAGTGTTGCGCCAGCGCCCGGTGAAAGCCAGCAGCTTTTCAGCCACAGCCTGAGATCACTGTGCCCGGTCACGGCACAGCCGGACTGGGCCACGGTGATTTTAAGCTGTGAAGGCCAGCGGGTAGAGGCGGCCGGTTTGCTCGGCTATATCGCCAGCTTCAGGCACCACCAGGAATTCCACGAGCAGTGCGTGGAGCGCATGTTCCGGGACCTGCGCGACGCGGGCCTCAATGACTTCAGCATCCAGGCCCTGTACACCCGTCGGGGCGGGTTGGATATCAGCCCCTGGCGCAGCAGCAAGCCTGGACGGGCCCCCCGGCTGCGCAGTATGCGGCAGTAGTCGCAGATACTAGCCTCAGGCCGGCGGCTTCTTCAGCTTGCCCCATAACTCGGGCTTATTGATCTTCAGCAGCATACGGATTTCCTCGGCGGCCAACTCGTCGCCACGGGCCACTGCGGCCACCAGCTGCTGCTTGTAGCTCAGGACTTCTGGCTCCTGGCAATAATTGATCATTTCCATGCTCTCACTCTCCGTAATATCGCCACCTTCGCTGTTATCGGCAGGCTGGCTTGATGGTCGCTATTAAACGCCTGCTCACGTCGCCACAGGATGGCTGGCCACGACAGCCGCATTGCCCGCTACGCCAGTTGAGATGGCCCTTTGCGCGCTGGAAACTTGCAAGTGTTGTGGTATGATTCGCGCCCTTGTCGCTGGGGCCCCGATGGTGGGTCTTGCAACAAACCGGAGAGGTGGCGGTATCGAGGGTTCGAATCCCTCCCTCTCCGCCATTTTATGGCGACCCTTGCGGTCCCCTCGCAACGATAGATGGTGAATCCCGCCAGGCCCGGAAGGGAGCAACGGTAACTATCGACTCGTGTGCCGAGGTGTGGCTGCTTGGGTCGCCTCTTCCATTTTTTTTCGCGAACCGCCTACGGCGGCACGCTGTTTCTTTTCGCGAACCGCCTTGCGGCGGCACGCTGTCTCTTTTCGGGAACCGCCTGCGGCGGCACGCTGCGCTGGGGGTGCTATTCCTGGTGTGGGCGATTGGTGCTTCGTAGTGCGGTGTCGGGGCCAGGGCCCTTGCCTGCACTGTCGCTAGCCGCTCCGGGGTTCCGGGGATTGCACCGTTGTCGAGGGCTTCTGCGGTTTCTTTTGGTGGGTCTGGCGCGCCCTGATGGTGCTGGCAATGGCCCTGGCCCCGACACCGCTCGTACGCAGCACATTCGATCTGGTTGGAGAGGACCCGGTTCGGCGTGGCTTGGGTGCCGCTTTGGGGATCCTGGGATTGCACCGTTGTCGAGGGCTTCTGTGGTTTCTTTTGGTGGGTCTGGCGCGCCCTGATGGTGCTGGCAATGGCCCTGGCCCCGACACCGCGGGTACCTGGTGCATCAAACCTGGCTTATCAGAATGTGACTCTGCGTTCAGTGGGGTAGGGTTCTGTGCGCTTTTTGGTGCTCCGACGTTCTGGAGTAGCTGGCTGAAAGGGAATCTAGTGTTGTTTTTTGCCCCGATCGCCAGGCAATCCCGGCTGCACTGCGATCTGCGAGGCGGCGGAGTTGGTGCCCTTGCCAGCACCATCAGGGCGCGCCGGATACGCCGCTCGAATCCACAGAAGCCCTCGACAACGGTGCAATCCCCGGTTCCCCGAAGCGGCTAGCGACCGTGCTGGCCAGGGCGCCAACGCCGCCGCCTCGCTTCGAAGCTCGATCCTTCCGGCCCAGTCAACGCATTAGGTCGAGGCTCCGCTCTGTGGGCTCGTCAGGAGAAGAGTCTGCAGGGAGCAGCGGTTTGGTGTGAGGGTGGGGGCCATTGGTGTATCCTTGGCGGCTTCTGAATTCATACGTTTAGGCTCTATGTCGCATCAGGTTCTGGCCAGGAAATGGCGCCCACGGGTTTTCCGCGAAATGGTGGGGCAGGAGCATGTGTTGCAGGCGCTGATCAATGCCCTGGATCACGATCGACTCCACCACGCCTACCTGTTCACCGGTACCCGTGGCGTGGGCAAGACCACCGTGGCGCGTATTCTCGCCAAGTGCCTCAACTGCGAGGTGGGTGTCAGCTCCGAGCCCTGTGGTAGCTGTGGCTCCTGCCTGGAAATTGCCGAGGGCCGCAGCGTTGACCTGATCGAGGTTGACGCCGCCTCCCGCACCAAGGTGGAAGATACCCGCGAACTGCTGGAAAACGTGCAGTATGCGCCCACCCGCTGCCGCTATAAGGTGTACCTGATTGACGAGGTGCACATGCTGTCCACCAGCAGTTTCAACGCGCTGCTGAAAACCCTGGAAGAGCCGCCCCCCCATGTGGTGTTTCTGCTGGCCACGACCGACCCACAGAAACTGCCTGCCACGGTGCTGTCCCGGTGCCTGCAGTTCAATCTCAAGAATATGTCACCGGAGCTCATTGTCGGCCACCTCAAGAGCGTGCTCGAGCAGGAGATGATCAGCTTTGAGGAGCCCGCCCTGTGGTTGCTGGCCCGCGCGGCCGAGGGCAGCATGCGCGACGCCCTGAGCCTGACCGACCAGGCCGTGGCCTTTGGCAACGGCAAGCTCGCTGAGGCCGAGGTCCGCGCCATGTTGGGGACGGTGGACCTCAGCTTTGTCTATAGGCTGCTGGACGCCGTGGCCGGCCAGGATGCCGCCGCTGCGTTGGACGCCGTAGAGGCCATGTCAGAGCATGCTCCGGATTTTGCCGGCACCCTGGATGAGTTGGCGTCCCTGTTGCACCGGGTCGCTGTTGCCCAGGCGGTTCCGGATGCCGTGGACAACAGCCTCGGTGACGCCGAGCAGGTACAGCAATATGCCAGCCAGCTCACCGCTGAGGATGTGCAGCTTTATTATCAGTTTGCGGTGACGGGCAAGCGCGACCTGGCGCTGGCGCCGGATTCTCGCAGCGGCATGGAAATGGCGCTGCTGCGGATGGTGGCATTCCGTCCGGCGGCGTTGGTCGACGACAGCGTCGGAGCCGACGATATCGAAGAGCGCGGCCCCGAGGTGGCCGCTGCAGCAAAAAAGCCTAGGCCGGCCGCGCCTAGGCCGGCCGCGCCTGAGCCGGCCGCACCTGAGCCGGCCGCACCTGAGCCGGCCGCACCTGAGCCGGCCGCACCTGAGCCGGCCGCACGTGCGTCCGTGGCGCCGCAGGCGGCCGAAACTCTGTCAGCACCTTCTGAGTCGGTCGCGCACACTCCGGCCCCACCGCAGCGGACCGCGCCTGAGCCGGCCGCACCTGAGCCGGCTGCCGCAGCACCGGAGCCTGAGGTTGCGAAAATCGAGAATGCTCCCGGTACCGGGCATGACCGGGCCGCTGAGCCGGTTGTGGCCACAGCTGAAGCCGCGGAGCCGACTGAAGAGCGCGTGTCGCTGGAGCCCGCCCGCTGGCCGGACCTGCTGGATCGCCTGGAGTTGACCGGTCTTGTTTATAATGTGGCTTCCCACTGCGAACTGAGGCAGGTCGACGGCGATCGGGCCTGGTTTATTCTCGATGAGGGCAATGCCTCACTCTACAACGAGGCCCAGGGCCAACGTATTGCCGTCGCACTGGGCAAGTACTTCGGCAGGGAGTATCGCGTCGAGATCGAGCCCGGCTCGCCCCGCTATGAAACGCCGGCCCAGCGCGCCCAGCGCCTGCTGGAAGAGCGCCAGGCCAAGGCACTGGAATCCATTGAATCCGACCCCGGGGTCAAATTGCTGCTGGAGCGTTTTGAAGGCAGCATCGACCGGGACTCGGTGACACCGATCAAGCACTGAGGTGAATCGTGAAAGGCAGTCTTAACGACCTGATGAAGCAAGCTCAGGAAATGCAGCAGAAAATGCAGGAGGCCAGGGAAGCGGCCGCCAACACCGAGTTCGAGGGACAGGCTGGCGCCGGGCTGGTGACCGTGGTGATGACCGGGAGTCATGACGTCCGCCGCGTGCACGTGGATGACAGCGTGCTCAGCGAGGACAAGGCGATGCTCGAGGACCTGCTGGCGGCGGCGGTGAACGACGCGGTGAAGAAAGTCGAAGCCAGCAACCAGGACATGCTGGGGGGCATGCTGCCGCCCGGATTCAAGATGCCGTTCTGAGCCCCGGAGTAGCCTGTGAGTTTCAGTCCACTGATTGAGCAGCTGGTAGAAGGCCTTCGCTGCCTGCCCGGAGTAGGCCGCAAAACCGCCCAGCGTATGGCCCTGCAGCTTCTGGAGCGCGACCGGGAAGGTGGTGTACATCTTTCAAGAGTCCTCTCCGAAGCCATGGAAGGCGTCAGCCACTGCCCCCGATGCCGCAACTTTACCGAGCAGGAGCTGTGTAGCCTGTGCTCGGATACCCGGCGTGACGGCGCTACTATCTGTGTCGTGGAATCCCCTGCCGACGTGGTGGCCGTGGAGCAAAGCGGCAGCTTCCGGGGCCAGTATTTTGTATTGATGGGCCACCTGTCGCCCATTGATGGTATCGGCCCCGAGGATATCGGCCTCGATATCCTGCAGCAGCGCATCGAGCAGGACGGCGTTACCGAGCTGATCCTTGCGACCAACCCCACGGTCGAAGGCGAGGCGACAGCCTACTATCTCTCCGAGCTGGTCCGAGGGGAGGGGATTCGGATTAGCCGCATTGCCCACGGTGTACCCCTGGGCGGGGAATTGGAGTACGTCGACGGCAGCACCCTGGCCCATGCCTTCAGCGGCCGTAAATTGATGGAATAGGATGAATTACGAACTGATTACAGACAGTGCCGCCCTGGCCGCCCTGATTGAGCGGTTTGCCGGCGATGACGCTGTCATCGTCGACACCGAGTTCATGCGCCGCGATACTTACTATCCCCAGCCGGCGCTGATACAGCTCTGCTTTCCCGGCGAGCCCGACAAGGCCTGGCTGATCGACCCGCTGGCGGTAGACGAAGTTGACCCGCTGCGGGCGCTGTTTGACAACCCCGACATCGTCAAAGTGCTTCACTCCGCCAGTGAGGACCTGGAAGTGTTCCAGGTTTACCTGGGCACCCAACCCTTGCCGCTGTTTGATACCCAGCGGGCCGCGGCCTTTGCCCGCCTGGGCTTCAGCCTTGGCTACCAGGCCCTGGTAGAGCGTGTCAGCGGCCTGGAGCTGGCCAAGGGCGAAACCCGTTCGGACTGGTTGAAACGGCCGCTCACTGATTCCCAACTCGACTATGCTGCCGCCGACGTGATCCCTCTGCTGCCGGTTTACCGCCACCTGCGCGAACTTCTGGATGCCAGCGGGCGTACCGCCTGGGTACTGGAAGACGGTGCCATGGCTGCGACCGAGGCGGCGTCCCCGCCGGCGCCTTCCCATACCCGGGTCAAGTCCGCCTGGAAACTGCAGCCGCGCCAGCTTGCGGCCCTGGTCATGGTGTGCGACTGGCGCGACGAGCGCGCGCGCCGACTCGACAAGCCGAAAAGCTGGATACTCGCTGACAAGGTCTGTCTGTCCCTGGCCCAGCGGATGCCGACCAGCACCGAGCAGTTGCGCAGTGTTCCGGATATGCCCCAGGCGGTGGTGCGTAAACAGGGTGAGGCATTACTGGAGCTGACCGATGAAGCCTGTTGTCTGGAGAAAGAGGAACTGCCAGCGCCGCTGGGCAAGCCCCTGGATAGCAGCCAGCGCGAACAGCTCAAGAAACTCAAGCAAGCGGCCGCAGAGCTGGCCCGGGAATGGGAGGTTGAGCCCGAAGTCCTGCTGCCTGCCAAAGACTACGAGCTGATGGTGCGCCTGGCCAATGGCGACAGCGTGGAGTGGCCCTCGCGGTGGTACGGCTGGCGCGAGCAGGCGCTGGTGATACCGCTGCTTGCGCTGGTCGGCGTGGAGGCCTGAGTGATGTTGTGCCAGGTGTACCGCAGCCCCCGCAAGGAACAGATGTATCTTTATGTCAGCAAGGCCGAAGGCCTGGCGCGGGTGCCCGACGAGCTGCTGCAACGCTTTGGTGAGCCGGAGTCGATCATGCTGCTGAAGCTGGACGGCAGTCGCAAACTGGCCCGTGCCGACGCCGACCAGGTGGTGGCGCAGATCGCAGACAAGGGCTACTACCTGCAAATGCCCCCCACCGCGGAGGAACTGCGCCGCGGCGCCTGAGGGCGGCGGTGCAGAAGCCTTGTATGCAGCGATTCTGGGAACAGAAAACCCTGGCGGAAATGAGCGATGCAGAGTGGGAATCGCTGTGCGACGGCTGCGCCCGCTGCTGCCTGCACAAACTGGAAGATGCCGACAGCGGCGAAGTGTTTTATACCGGTGTGCGCTGTCGTTACCTGAAGGAGGAGAGCTGTCGATGCAGCGATTACCCCCGCCGCAGTGAGCTGATGTCCAACTGTATCGACCTCAAGCGCCACGATGTGGCCGCGCTTCACTGGCTGCCCGCCAGCTGCGCCTACCGCCTGCTGGCGGAGGGCAAACCGCTTTATGACTGGCATCCCCTGGTCAGCGGCCGAACGGAGTCGGTGCACGAGGCGGGCATCAGCATTCGCGGGCGGGCGGTGTCGGATGAATTTATTCATCCCGACGGTTACGATGAACATATCATTCAGTGGGTAGAGTAGATGCTGTCACCTGAAAATTACCAGACCGCCTGGCTGGCCTACGCCGGGGCCTCACTGGCCGCGCTGCTGATTCTTTATGTCTGGGTGGGCCCCCGGCTCTCTCATGGCGTGCGCCTGGCGCTGGCGCTGATTCTCGGCACCGCGGCCTTGACCCCGGCCCACCCGGCCGCGGACGCAAGCACCTGGGCCCCGGCCATCTTCGTGACGTTTTTCGAACTACTGGTCAGCGGCACTGAAGCCGCAGCCCGCCCGCTGCGTTCGCTGACCATCGCCCTGTCCATGGCTCTGGCGCTGTGCCTGCTGGGCTGGGTAGCCCTGCGCCTGCTGCGCAAGGAGCCCGCCGCTCCTGCGGGTGAGTAGCGCCAGTCCGGCAAACCAAGCCGTTTCTTGATTCCACTCGTACCAGTGGGTAGGCTGGCACGTCCAATTTTGAGAGGAAAAACACCAGATGAAGTTTGAAGGGACCGAGCGATACGTCGCAACCGAAGACCTGCGCATGGCGGTCAACGCCGCAGTGGAACTGCAGCGCCCGCTGCTGATCAAGGGCGAGCCCGGCACCGGCAAGACCATGTTGGCGGAAGAGGTGGCAGATGCACTGGGTATGAAGCTGATTCAGTGGCACATCAAGTCGACCACCAAAGCCCAGCAGGGACTTTACGAGTATGACGCGGTATCGCGCTTGCGCGATTCACAGCTGGGCGACGACCGGGTTCACGATATTGCCAACTACATCAAGCGCGGCAAACTCTGGGAGGCTTTTGAGTCTGAGGAGCAGGCGGTGCTGTTGATCGATGAGGTCGACAAGGCAGACATCGAGTTTCCCAATGACCTGCTGGTCGAACTCGATCGTATGGAGTTTTTTGTCTACGAGACCGGGGAGACGATCAAGGCGAAGCACCGTCCCGTCATCATTATCACCAGCAACAACGAGAAGGAACTGCCCGACGCCTTCCTGCGCCGCTGCTTTTTCCACTTCATCAATTTCCCTGACCGCGACACCATGCGCGAGATCGTCGACGTGCACTATCCCAACATCGCCCAGGACCTGGTCCAGGAAGCCATGGAAGTGTTTTTCGACGTACGCAGCATTCCCGGGCTCAAGAAGAAGCCCTCGACCTCCGAGCTGATCGATTGGCTCAAGCTGCTGATGGCGGACAGCATCCCGGACGAGATTCTCAAGGAACGCGACCCCAGCAAGGCCATCCCGCCGCTGTACGGCGCCCTGCTCAAGAACGAGCAGGACGTTCATCTGCTGGAGCGGCTGGCCTTCATGCACCGCCGGGAAATGAACCAGTAGGGTCCCTGACGCCATGCTGATCAATTTTTTCCACGGCCTGCGTGACGCCGGCGTACCCGTCACCACCACCGAGCTGCTGGTTTTGCTTGAGGGTCTCAAGCAGCGCGTGGCTTTCGCCGACATGGACGACTTCTACTATTTCTCCCGCACCTGCATGGTCAAGGACGAGAAGTATTTCGACCGCTTCGACCGCGCCTTCGGCCTGCACTTCAAGGAGCTCGAAGCACTCGATGACATCATTGAGGCTTTGATTCCAGACGACTGGTTGCGCAGTGAGTTCATGAAGAATAACAAATGGGTTGGCACCGGCGGTACCTCACCCTTCGGCCAGGAGGGCTACCACCCTGAGGGCATCCGGGTCGGCTCCAACGGCAAGAACAAGAAAGCCGTCAAGGTCTGGGAGAAGCGCGACTTCGCCAACCTGGACGACTCGGTGGAACTGGGTACTCGCAACATCAAGGTGGCCCTGCGCCGGCTGCGCAAGTTTGCGCGCACGGGCGCTACGGAAGAGCTGGACCTGGACGACACCATCAGCTCCACGGCCCGCAACGCGGGCCTGCTGGACATCAAAATGGTGCCTGAGCGGCACAACGCGGTGAAGGTGCTGCTGTTCCTCGATGTCGGCGGATCGATGGACGATCACATCCGGGTCTGCGAGGAACTGTTCTCGGCCTCACGCACGGAATTCAAGCACCTGGAATACTTCTACTTCCACAACTTCATCTACGAGTCGGTCTGGAAGAACAATATCCGCCGTCACACGGAGCGCTTCTCGATGCTGGATGTACTGCACAAGTACAGCCACGACTATAAGGTGATATTTGTGGGCGACGCCTCGATGTCGCCCTACGAAATCGCCCAGCCGGGCGGTAGTGTGGAGCACTGGAACGAGGAGCCCGGTGAGCTCTGGATGCGGCGGCTTACGGATGTCTACGACAAGGTCATCTGGCTGAACCCGGTACCGGAGGACGAATGGGAATACACCCAGTCGGTCTCCATGACTCGCCAGCTGGTTGACGGCCACATGTATCCGCTCACTCTGAAAGGCCTCGAAGAAGGCATGTCTTTCCTCTCCAAATAGCGGTCTGAGCTTCGAAGCGAGGTGCCGGTACCGACGGGGCGGCCGGCACGGTCGCTAGTCGCGTCTGGTGTTGTCGGAATTGGGCTGCTGTCGAGGGCTTCCGGGGTTTCGCGCGGTTTATCCGGCGCGCCCTGACTGTGCCGGCCACCCCGTCAGCACCGTCGCCTCTCCTATCGACGTGAATTCCGACGGCACCAGTCTTTGCGGAGCGTTCATTTATGGCTGTGGGCGTTCAAGGGAAGGTGCTTCGTAGTGAGGCGCCGGTACTGACGGGGCGGCCAGCACGGTCGCTAGTCGCGTCTGGCGTTGTCGGAATTGGGCTGCTGTCGAGGGCTTCCGGGGTTTCGCGCG
Source organism: Cellvibrionales bacterium (assembly GCA_043513815.1). Classification (GTDB taxonomy): domain Bacteria; phylum Pseudomonadota; class Gammaproteobacteria; order Pseudomonadales; family Halieaceae; genus JANQIO01. The sequence goes on from CP121313.1 coordinate 1,701,489, forward strand.
GTTTATCCGGCGCGCCCTGACTGTGCCGGCCACCCCGTCAGCACCGTCACCTCTCCTATCGAAGTGAATTCCGACGGCACCAGTCTTTGCTTGGCGTTCATTTATGGCTGTGGGCGTTCAAGGGAAGGTGCTTCGAAGCGAGGCGCCGGTACTGACGGGGCGGCCGGCACGGTCGCTAGTCGCGTCTGGTGTTGTCGGAATTGGGCTGCTGTCGAGGGCTTCCGGGGTTTCGCGCGGTTTATCCGGCGCGCCCTGACTGTGCCGGCCACCCCGTCAGCACCGTCGCCTCTCCTATCGACGTGAATTCCGACGGCACCAGTCTTTGCGGAGCGTTCATTTATGGCTGTGGGCGTTCAAGGGAAGGTGCTTCGTAGTGAGGCGCCGGTACTGACGGGGCGGCCAGCACGGTCGCTAGTCGCGTCTGGCGTTGTCGGAATTGGGCTGCTGTCGAGGGCTTCCGGGGTTTCGAGTGGCTGATCCGGCGCGCCCTGACTGTGCTGGCCATCCCGTCAGCACCGTCACCTCTCCTATCGAAGTGAATTCCGACGGCACCAGTCTTTGCAGTCTGTTCACTCGAGACTTTAGTAGTTCTGGAACTGCGCTTCGTGCCGATGTCGCACAATAGAAGCTGCTGCCGGCACCGTCGCGAGTAGAGTCACAGACTGCCATCGCTGAGGTGCGCCCATCTTTCAAGGCGTGGCACCGATTGATTTAACCCACTACAGCCACCACCTGATGCGAAGTGCCACTGCTGTGGAGCACCGGTGCTGAGGCCGTGGCCAGCACAGTCAGGGCGCGCCGGATAAACCGCGCGAAACCCCGGAAGCCCTCGATGGCACCTGAGTTTCCGTGAACCCCCAAATCGGCTAGCGACCGTGCTGGCCACGGCCTCAGTATCGGTGCTCCTCGTGTGGCACCCATCTCGAACGGAGGAAACCCGTCGCGCTGTCAGAGGTGTCGAAACCCTAGCGGTGGCCGAGGTAGGCAATCAGTGCGGCGGTGACGGCAACGTTGAGGGACTCCACGCCGTTTTGCATGGGGATGCGGCGCTGTTCGTCGGCGAGGTCCAGGACCGCTCTGGAGGGGCCGTCGGTTTCGTTGCCGAGAACGTAGATCACCCGCTCGCCAGGGCTGCCGTCGAACAGGGATTCAGTGGCGTTGCCGTCCAGTACGCAGACGCGGAAGCCCTGTTGCTGGCAGGCTTTGAGGGCATCGGCGAGGTCACGGCAGCGCACCAGGGGGGCCTTGAAGAGGGTCCCGGCGCTGGCCTTGACCGCGAGCGGACCCAGGGCGGCATTGCCTTCGCGGGGCCAGAGGATGCCGTCTATGCCGCCGGCGACGGCGGAGCGGACCAGCATGCCCACGTTCTGCGGGTTGGTGATGCCGTCGGCAGCCAGCAGGCGCTGGGAGGAGCCGCTGTCATTGGTGAGGAAATCGTCCAGGGAAGAGAAGGCCGGGCAGTGGACGTCCACAGCGACGCCCTGGTCCTGGCTGCCCTTGCGGGAGATGCGCGACAGTTCGCGTTTGCCGTGGAACAGGATTTCGACACCGCGCTGCTCGGCGAGGGCGCACATTTCGTCGAGAATGGCGGCCGGTTTGTTGCTGTCGGCCAGGTGCAGGCGGTGGCAGGTGAGGCTTGCGTCCTGCAGCACTTCCAGCGCCGGTTTGCGTCCGTAAACCGTCAGAACCTGGTCAAAGAAGCCGCCCATTCGCTCAGTGGTCGTCCTCGTGGGGGGCGTGCTGCTTGGCCACTTCGGCCACCTCGTTGGCGGCGGTGCGCATGCGTTCGGCTATGTGCTCGATCTCGGCGCCGGTCACCGGTTTCTCGAAGGAGCCCGCCGCGAAGCACAGGGCGGGGAGCTGGCGCTGGGCGAACACGGGCACGTTGATGGTGCTCACTTCGTAGCGGGCACGGGGGTCGATGCGGTCAAGGTGGACCTGTTCGTCGCACAGGGCGCGCTGGTAGTTGGCGGTGATTTCTTCCAGGTCCGAGAGGTTCCAGTTGTCCTCGATCTGCTTGAGGCCCTCATGCAGGGCGGTCTCGGCGCGGGTTCGCAGCACCACTTCATAGCCGCGGGCGCGGATGCCGATCACCGACATGCGCAGGCGCTGGTCAAGTTTTTCGTCGTAGCCGCCGTAGGCCTCGTGGGCCGCGTCCAGCCATGCCTGCAAGTGCTTGGCGGGCGACCAGGCCGTGAAGCAGGCGCCGATGGGGGCAATGTTCGGTAGCCGCAGGCCGAGCTGGAAATTGTTGATCAGGTGGCTGGCCTTGCCATAGAGGGCCAGCAGTACCACGTGGGACTTGGAGCGGCCGGTGACGGCGAAGCCGACGTCGAGGTCCTGCTCCAGGGATTCCAGCGCGGGGCGGGCGTACTCGAGCACCGGGAACTGCACGAAGGCGGCGTTGCCGGCGGCGATGATGCTGGGGCCGAGCCGGTAGGCCTTGGTTTTTGGGTGCTGTACCAGAAACCCGTAGGTGGCCATGGTGGTGAGAATGGCGTGACAGGTGGCCTTGTTCAGATTAAGGCGGCGCGTCATTTCGGTCAGTCCGAAGGCCTGGTTGGGATTGGCCATCAGCAGGTCAAGGATGGCGAGAGCGCGAGCCGTGGGTTGTGAAAACAGAGCCATATGCGTATGTTCCTGAGCTCACCGGCGAGCGACGATTTTGCCGGCGGGTTTTTATTAGTATAAATTATTGAACTTCAGAGTTTACTGCGGGCGCGGCGGGAAAATCAACACCTGGTGACGCTGACGAGAAAGATTCCAATGAAGGCTCCCGGGCATGACTAAAGAGCCAACGGCAGTGGGGCAGCCCGACCTGGTGCTCTACAGCACCAGCGCCTGTCACCTGTGCGAACAGGCGGAGGCGTTGCTGATGCCCTTGGTGGAGCGCGGTCTGTTGGTGGCGGTGGATGATGTCGCCGAGTCAGATGCGCTATTTGCGCGTTACGGGGAGCGAATTCCGGTGGTAGCCAGACCGGCGACTGGCGATGAACTAGACTGGCCGTTCACTGCTGACGATCTCGCTCGCCTGCTGTCAGCTACTCCTTGATACCGACCCTCACCGCCAGCACGTCACAGGTGGCGCCGTGCAACACGCCATTGGCGGTGGACCCCATCAGCAGGGCCAGGCCGTAGCGGCCATGGCTGCCCACGACGATTAGGTCAGCGCCGACTTCTTCCGCTTTGCTGTGGATTTCCACCTCCGGCCGGCCCAGCACAATGTGCTGCCGCTCCTCGGGGATATTGCAGTCGCTGGCAAAGCTGGCGAGCTGCTGCTTGGCCTGCTGATGAATCTCTTCCTGAATGCCGGAAAAATCCATCGGGATGTCGCCGCCGTAAGCAAAGCTAAGAGGCTCGATAACGTGGATTACGTGTAGTGTGGCGTCGTTGGCCGAGGCCAGGGCGGCGGCGCGTTTGGCGACGTCGGCAGATTCGTCGCTCAGGTCGACGGCCATCAACAGGGTCTTGTAGGCAGAGCCGGGCATGGTTTGCTCCATTTGCTTCAACAGGTGTAGGACGGTTCATCAGGTTTTCGTTATAGCATAGTACGGAAATGGGAAACCCTGTTCTGCGTCAATGTCCTACTTGCTGATACTGCTGATCATATTTATCGCCCTGTCACCGCTGATCACCATGATGCCGAGCCGCCGGCAGCGTCAGCTGGCCGACCTGCGCCAGACGGCTGCCAGCGCCGGGCTCTATGTGAAACTGGAAAAGGCCCAGGACGGTGGCCAGCAGGTTTTTTATGGATGTCGCCGCCAGCGGGGTGACAGCAGCGCCGCACCTGCCATCCTGGCCCCTGCCGAGACAGGCTGGCAGGCCACCACGGGGGGCTGGCCGGCTGAGCGGCTGGCGGCCCTGGAGCCCTTGCCTGGCGGGGTTTTGACGGTTCGAGAGGACCGTGAAGGTGTCGGCGTGAACTGGGACGAACGCGGTACCCGGGAAGACGTAGAAACCATCGCCCGGGTACTGAGAGGATTACTGGGACGAAGTTGGTAATGCACGGGGTTGTCCTTGACCGCGCTGGGTTGAGGACTTATATATGTCGGCTTTTCGCCGCCGGCTGAATCATCGGCTCACCTGATGCAAGGAATGTATGGGTAAATCACTGGTCATCGTCGAATCACCCGCCAAGGCCAAGACGATCAACAAGTACCTGGGCTCGGACTACGTGGTGAAGTCCAGCGTCGGTCATATTCGCGATCTGCCCACAGCGGGCAGCAGCAAGCCCGTGGACCCAAAAGAGCGGGCCCGCCAGGCCGCCATCACCCGCAAGCTGGATCCGGAAGAGAAGGCGGCACACCGGGCGAAGAAGAATAGAGAGCAACTGGTCCGCCGCATGGGCATCAATCCCGAGCAGGACTGGCAGGCTCACTACGAAATCCTGCCTGGCAAGGAAAAGGTGGTCGACGAACTCAAGCGGCTGGCCAAGGACGCCGACACCATCTACCTCGCCACTGACCTCGACCGCGAAGGAGAGGCCATTGCCTGGCACCTGCAGGAGGCCATCGGTGGCGACGCTGAGCGCTACAAGCGGGTAGTGTTCAACGAGATTACCAAGCGCGCCATCAAGGCCGCTTTTGAAGAGCCTGGCGATGTCGACACCGACCGCGTCAACGCCCAGCAGGCGCGCCGATTCCTGGACCGAGTGGTCGGCTACATGGTGTCGCCGTTGCTGTGGGCCAAAATTGCCCGCGGCCTGTCCGCCGGCCGGGTGCAGTCAGTGGCAGTGAAGCTGCTGGTGGAGCGGGAGCGTGAAATACACGCCTTCATTCCGGAGGAGTTCTGGGAGTTGCATGCCGACCTAAAGGGCAGCAAGGTCCATGAGGTTCGCTTTCAGGTGGTACGCCACCAGGGCGAGAAGTTCCGGCCCAACAACGAAGCCGGCACTATGGCTGCCGTGGCCGCGCTGGAAGGTGCCGGCTACCGCGTCGCCGCGCGCCAGGACAAGCCCACCAGTTCCAGGCCGCCGGCACCTTACATCACCTCCACCCTGCAGCAGGCTGCCAGTACCCGGCTGGGCTTCAGCGTCAAGAAAACCATGACCATGGCGCAGCGCCTTTACGAGGCCGGCTACATCACCTACATGCGGACCGATTCGACCAACCTGAGCCAGGACGCGGTGGCGGCCTGCCGCGATTACATCAGCAGCAATTTCAAGGGCGACTACCTGCCCGAGCAGCCCAACCGCTACAGCTCCAAGGACGGCGCCCAGGAGGCCCACGAGGCCATTCGCCCGTCTGATGTGAACGTCAAGCAGTCATCCCTGCAGGGCATGGAGCGAGACGCCGAGCGCCTGTACGAAATGATCTGGCGCCAGTTTGTGGCCTGCCAGATGACACCGGCCCGCTACCTGTCCAGCACCGTCACCGTGGCAGCCGGTGACTACGAGATGACGGCCAAGGGCCGCATCCTGCAGTTTGACGGTTTCACGGCGGTACAGCCGGTGGCTGGGAAGCGCGGAGAGGATGTGGAGCTGCCTGACCTGAAAGAAGGCGACAGCCTGGACCTGGTCAAGCTCGACCCCAGCCAGCACTTCACCAAGCCGCCACCACGCTACGGTGAGGCCAGCCTGGTGCGGGAGCTGGAGAAGCGCGGCATCGGCCGTCCTTCCACCTACGCGTCGATCATTTCCACCATCCAGGACCGCGGCTATGTGCGCCTGGAGAACAAGCGCTTCTACGCCGAAAAGATGGGCGATATCGTCACCGAGCGTCTGCAGGAGAGCTTCCCCAACCTGCTGGACTATGGCTTCACCGCCGGTATGGAAGAGCACCTGGACGAGGTGGCGGAGGGCAATCTGCCCTGGCACCAGCTGCTGGACGATTTTTACGCTGACTTCAGTGGCAAGCTGGCCCAGGCGGAGCGGGATGAAAACGGCATGCGTCGCAACGAGCCGACCATGACCGATATCCCCTGTGAGAAATGCGGCCGCCAGATGCAGGTGCGCACCGCCAGCACAGGGGTGTTCCTGGGCTGTTCCGGTTATGCCCTGCCGCCGAAGGAACGCTGCAAGCACACCATCAATCTGGTACCCGGTGACGAGGCCATCAGCGAAGACGCCGACGAGGAAGCCGAATCCCGTCAGCTGCGGGAACGCCACCGCTGCCCGAAGTGCAACACCGCCATGGACAGCTACCTGATCGACGAGAAGCGCAAGCTGCACGTCTGTGGTAACAATCCGGACTGCGACGGTTTCGAAGTGGAGCAGGGCAGTTTCCGCATCAAGGGCTACGACGGCCCCGTGATCGAATGCGACAAGTGTGGCGCCGATATGCAGCTCAAGACCGGTCGCTTCGGCAAGTACTTCGGCTGCACCAGCGACGACTGCAAGAACACCCGCAAGCTGTTGCGCAATGGTGAACCGGCGCCGCCTAAGATGGACCCGGTGCCCATGCCGGAGCTGACCTGCGAAAAAGTCGAGGACACCTACGTGCTGCGCGACGGCGCCGCCGGCCTGTTCCTGGCGGCCAGCCAGTTTCCGCGCAATCGCGAGACCCGGGCGCCGTTCCTGGACGAGTTGCTGCCCCACAAGGACGAGATCGATCCCAAGTACGCTTTCCTGTTCTCCGGGCCGGTAGAGGACAATGCGGGCAACCGCACCCAGATCCGCTACAGCCGCAAGACCAAGGAGCAGTACCTGATGACTGAGGTCGACGGCAAAGCGACAGGCTGGCGGGCCTTCTACGACGGCGGCAAGTGGAATGCCGAAGTCCCGGCACCCAAAAAGAAGGCCGCGAAAAAGAAAGCACCCAAAAAGAAGGCTGCCAGGAAGAAAGCTCCCAGCAAGAAATCCGCAGGCAACGACGGGTCCTGAACCCGTGAGTAGCGCCCGCAGTCTCGCCAACCAGAAGCTCTATCACGCCATCATCCTGATTCGCATGCTGGACGCCGAACTGGCTCGTGAAGAGCTGCCGGCGGCCCGCGTGCTGGAGGCCGTGGGCCTCGCGGTGCGCCGGCACCTGCTGGAAGCCTACGGCTGGTTCCTGCTGGAGCTGGCGGAAATCAACGATCTCCCGACCGAACCACCGCTGGCCATCGCCGAGCTGGAGCAGCGTTACGACCTCCCTGAGCCACGCCGTGGTGAACTGGTGGAGCTGGCGCAGCTTGAGCGCGAAGGTTGGCTGGCGGCGCTACAGGCCCCGCCGCAGCCGACCCGCAGCAGCGCGGCCTCTGCCAACCTGCTGGCCGTGGCGGAACAACCCTGGAGCCAGGAAGGGCTGCGCCAGTGGCACGATTTGCTGGCTGATTTGATCGATCGGATGAGTCATGGTCTCGACGAGTGGTAGTTGTTAGACTATCTGTGGACCCACCCAAAACGAGGTATTTAGTGTCCTCTTCTTCCCTACTTGAAATCGTAGAAATGCCCAACGGTGATATTGTTCTGCAGCGCTCCGAAGACGATGGCGAGCCGCTGGTGGTTATCCAGTTCTCTGAAGAGTCCCGGGTATACCTGATGGACGGCACTCTGGAAGTGGCCCGGGCGATGATCCAGGCCGGTATCCAGGCGGCGGCGGAGATGGCCGACCAGGGCGAAATCGAAGTGACTGAGGAGACCGTCGAGCAGCAGCCCCGCGTGCTGCACTAGGCGGGCTGGCAGACCCCTGCCTTTCTGCCTCACTCCTTGATTCACGACAGGGCCCGACAAGGGTCCTCCGGAACAACAAGCCTCTCGAATTATTCGCGAAGACCTGCTATGGCGCGCACATAGATCGATGCATAGATCGATGCATAGATCGGTGCTTAGATCGGCGTGTTATCCAGCACACTGCTAACGTTTCACCGTGATACGGGAGCTGACGGTGCGGAGGCGGTTGCCGGCACCTTCAGGGCGCGCAGGATCAACCGCGCGAAACCCCAGAAGCCCTCGACAGCAGTGCAATTCCGGGAAAGCCGGACGCCGCTGGCGACCGTGTCGGTAGCCACCTCCGCATCGGCAGCTCGCTACGAAGCACACCTCTGAAAGTACCGACCGCCGAAATTGACCGCGTTGCAAAGACTCGAGGCGTCGCTGCATTACCCGGTTATGCAGACGTTCCTTCTAGCCGGAGCTCAGCTTCAGTAGCCCGGCCTCCGGCGTTGAGGTATCAACGTTCCCCGGGGTGCGGAAATCCCTGACTAGTTTCGCCGCAGCACGCCGACGCTGATGCCCTCGATCGCGAATTCCTGCGATCCAAGGTCTACCTTGATGGGCTGGTAATCCTGATTTTCTGGAAGTAATTCAAGGAATTGCGGGTTTTTGCCGCGCTTCAGGCGCTTTACTGTCACCTCGTCGTCGATGCGTGCCACGACAATATCGCCATCGTGTACATCCTGGGTGCGGTGCACGGCCAGCAGATCCTCGTCGAAGATGCCAATCTCGATCATGCTGTCGCCCTGCACACGCAGGAAGTAGTCGGCGGCAGGCTTGAAAAAGGAGGCCGGCATGGCGCAGTGGTCTTCGATGTGCTCCTGGGCTAGAACCGGATTACCGGCGGCTACCCGGCCGACAATGGGAATACCCTCGGATTCGGGCAGGCGAATACCTCGTGAGGCGCCGGCGACCATCTCGATGGCGCCCTTGCGCGCCAGTGCCTTGAGATGCTCCTCGGCGGCATTGGCGGACTTGAAACCCAGTTCCCGCGCGATGTCCGCGCGGGTGGGCGGATAACCGGTGTCATCGATGTACTTTCGTACCACCGAGAGTACCTGTTCCTGGCGCTGGGTCAGTTTTTCCACGTCACACCTCCAAGATGTGCCAGCGCGCGCGAGCCGCGGGCTGTTTATCTATACAGTGGCTGTGATTATATACAGTAACAGCGTCATGGCAAGGCGCCATTCACGGGGCCCAGAAGACGCCTGGGTAGGCGGCCCGGTGCGGGTGATCAGGGCGTGGGTGATCAGGGTGTGGGTGATCAGGGTGTGGGTGTTTGCAGTCTTGCTGTTGCCGGGGACGGCGGAAAATAGGACTCCATGACCGGAGGGGGCCCCGGTAGTTCGGTAGGTAGCGCGGTGGCCGGTACCTAGAAGTCCTCGACTCCGTTCATGAACTCAGGCTCGATATTGTTCAGCGGGCCGGACCAGTCTTCCGGATGGAAGGGCAGGTCGGGGTCGGTGAAGTCTTCCCCGTCGAGTTCATAGGGGTTGCGCCAGTCTTCCGGTTCCTCCACGCTGACAAGCAGGAGTTGCCGCCAGGAATCCAGGTCGTACTCGCTGACTTCCCCATCGATGTGCTGGGTTTCAACAGTGAGTGCCTCGGGATCCCAGGCGACGACCTCGAAGGTGGCGCCGGATTGAAGATCCTTGTACCAGGCCCCTACAGCGGGGCCGAGCAGTTTCATGATGCGATCTCTCCCATGTGGTGTTCGCACGAGCAAACATATCAAACTGCCCCCGCCTGTCCATTATGCGCAAATCGACTAAAAACCCTGTTTTCAAAGTGTTTATCGATCTAGGCTGGAAAACTCTCATGGAAATTCAATGGCTTAAAAACAGGAGGCGTTCGTGCTGAGGGTGCTGGCATCGGTTTTAAGCGGCAATGGCTATTAGCAGTCGGTCGCAGATGAAAATTTTGTATAAGAGAGCTCGCAAATGAGTGAACCAGTTCCGGTTTGTCTCGCGGTAATCGGTGGCACCGGTCTGCAGACACTGGCCGGTTTCGAGACAGAGACCCAGCATGCGGTCAGCACACCTTTCGGGACGCCCTCTGGCCCGGTGCAGGAAGGCCGGCTGGCGGGTGCGCGCTGCCTGTTCCTGGCTCGCCATGGGGTGCCGCACCGCATTGCCCCGCATCGCATCAATTACCGCGCCAATCTCTGGGCCCTGCGGGAATCCGGCGCCGACGCAGTGCTGGCGATCAACGCGGTGGGGGCCATCAATCCGGACATGCCAACGGGCGCGCTGGTGGTTCCCGATCAGCTGGTGGATTACACCTGGGGCCGCAAGCACAGCTTTTATGACGACGACGGATGCAGCGAACCGGCCACCGGGACGCTGTCCCAGCTGGAGCATATCGAGTTTACAGAGCCCTATGATGCCGGTCTGCGCCGGCGCCTGTTGAGCTGCGCCGAACGTCTGGGGCTGGCGGCCAGCAGCGCCGCGACCTACGCAGCGACCCAGGGGCCGCGGCTGGAAACCGCGGCAGAAATTCGTCGCCTGGCCCGTGACGGCTGTGACGTGGTGGGTATGACAGGTATGCCCGAGGCCGCCCTGGCCCGCGAGTTGGGCCTGCCCTACGCCAGCCTGTGTATTGTGGTCAATGCCGCCGCCGGCCTCAGCGATGCCCCCATCACCCTGGAGGCCATGGGTGAAGCGCTGGAAAAGGGGGCTGCGGAGGTGGCACAGCTGCTGCGGCTGTTGCTGGAGCAGGGCCGCTAGTCCCCGGAGGCGCCGCGGCCGGTCGAATGGCCAGGCGGCCGGTAGAATGGCGCGGCTAGTTTGCCTCGAACTCGTCCAGGTCGGTAAAGGGCAGGAACTCGTGCCGGCTGATCTTCACAACAATACCCACCAGCGGATGGTCGATGTAGTGCAACTCGCCGCTGCGCATGCGCCGCTGTTGGACGATTCGCACGGCGTGCCGGAAGTCGTAGTTGTGAGCCTCCCGGGCCAGGAAGGCGGCCATCTCGGCCTCGGTCGCAGGCGGGTGGGTGGGCTCCTCTGTCGCCAGATCTGCAGGCTCATCATCCGGCACAGGCTCTGCGCTTTCCAGTGCAGGCTGCTCTGGCGAGGCGGCTGGCATGATCGCGCTGATTCCCTCGGGGCCGTCAGTCTGCAAAGTGCCAGCCGCGTCGGCATACGGGCCGTCGAGGGGGGCGGTGTCAGCGCCTGCCTCGGCCTGCGCGGTATCTTCGATTGTGCCCGGGTCCTCAAAGCGGCGCCACACTGCCAGCTCGTCGAACCAGTCCTCGCCGACGCTGACCTTGAAGGGCAGCAGGGGCGGTTCAGATTGATCCACCGGCAGCGGCGGGCGCGGCATGCTCCAGCCGGCGCTGGTCGCATTCTCATCGAGGTAGCGACCGCCGGTGTTGAGCCACAGGTCGGTGGCAATATGCAGGTAGCGTCCGCTGTAGAACAGCACACTGCCCTGCAATTCCGGATAGTCGCCAAACTGTACCGGCCCGTCGAAGATCAGCGGCAGCGCGACCTCCCTAGACGGGATTCGCTGTAACCAGGTCTGGTGCACCAGCACTTCGAGCCCGGCACTATTGTCTATGCGCCGCCGCTGGGAATTCAGTTCTCGCGCGTCGGCGGGTAGCAGCACTCGCTGGCGCGGAACATCCAGTTCGGTTTCCATCTGTACCAGCGGCTCCAGTGCCAGCGCGGGCTGCTGGCGTAGTTGTTTCTGCCGATATTCAAGCCACAGCTCATCGATGCTGCGGTCCCAGTACAGGTCGATTATCGGCGCCGGTGTGCTGTTTTCCACTGTCAGCAGTTCGAATGGCCGGTCGGCCGGTTGGCGCGGATCGCCGCTCTCCAGCCGTTGCCATTCAACGGGGTAGCTGAGCTGTGGCAGCAGGGGCCAGCGCTCCGCCAGGGCGGTCTCCGGATCGCGGTTGGCGAAGATCAGCAGTTCAATCCGGTACCAGTTGTCGGCAGGCTCGACATCTGCGTCCTGGCCGCTGGCGGTGAACGCCAGCAAAGACAGCACCAGGCCAGCGAACAACCTCAAGCGGCGGCCTCGGTGGTCTGTTCTGTCAAATGCTGCAGCAGGTCGCTGACGAATGAAAACCGCTCCTCGATATTCTCTAGCTCGATGTCAAAGCGCAACCGGTTGCCTTTTGCCAGGCGGTACTGATCGGACTGCGTCTGTACCAGTTGTACCAGGGCCAGCGGGTTCACATGAGTCTTATCATTGAAGTCGATGTGGCCGCCCCGGTCTCCAGCGTCAATTTTCTGAATTCCCAGGCTATCCGCCAACAGTTTTATTTGCGTAATTTTGAACAGGTTTCGGGTCGGGGTGGGCAACAGGCCAAAGCGGTCGATCATTTCGACCTGCAGGTCCCTGAGCTCGGATTCGGTCTCGGCCCCGGCAATGCGCTTGTACAGCACCAGCCGGGTATTGATGTCCGGCAGGTAGTCTTCGGGAATCAGGGCCGGCAGGCGCAGGTTGACCTCGGCGCGAGTGTCGATGTCGCTGTCGGCGTCGGGAATCTCGCCGCGCTGGAGGGCTTTCACCGCGCGCTCGAGCATGCGCATGTATAGCGAGAAGCCAACGCTGTGTATCTGCCCCGACTGCTCGTCGCCCAGCAGTTCCCCGGCGCCGCGAATTTCCAGGTCGTGGGTGGCCAACATGTAGCCGGCACCCAGTTCGCCGGCCGCCTCAATGGCCTCCAGGCGCTTCTCCGCATCGCTGGTGATTGCGGAGGCGGGAGGGCACAGCAGGTAGGCATAGGCCTGATGGTGTGACCGGCCCACCCGGCCCCGCAGCTGGTGGAGTTGAGCCAGCCCGAATTTGTCGGCCCGGTCGATGATGATGGTGTTGGCGCTGGGCACGTCGATGCCGGTTTCGATGATGGTCGAGCACACCAGGATGTGGTGTTCCTGATGGTAAAAGGCACGCATGACCTGCTCAAGCTGCTGCTCGCGCATCTGGCCATGGGCCACGCCGACCCGCAGCTCAGGCAGCAGTTCCCGCAGTTTGCGGGCGGTCTCTTCAATGGTCTTAACCTCGTTGTGGAGGTAGTAGACCTGGCCGCCGCGCAGGGTTTCCCGCAGGATGGACTCTTTTACCAGCGCGATGTTGTGCTCGCGCACGAAGGTCTTGATCGACAGCCGCTTGGCCGGTGGCGTGGCAATGATGGACAGGTCGCGCATACCGCCCAGCGCCATATTGAGCGTGCGCGGGATCGGCGTGGCCGTCAGCGTGAGGATGTCCACCTCGGCACGCAGGGCCTTGATGGTGTCTTTCTGCTTGACCCCGAAGCGATGCTCCTCGTCGATGATCAGCAGGCCCAGGTCGGCGTACTTCACATCGCTTTGCAGCAGCTTGTGCGTGCCGATGAGAATGTCCACCTTGCCCTCCTGGACCCGCTTGATCACGTCGCTCTGCTCTCGACCGCTGCGAAAGCGGGAAATCATCTCCACCTGCACCGGCCAGTCGGCAAAGCGGTCAGAGAAGGAGTTGTAATGCTGCTGGGCCAGCAGCGTGGTCGGTACCAGCACCGCGACCTGCTTGCCGGAGCGGGTGGCCAGGAAAGCAGCGCGCATGGCGACCTCGGTCTTGCCGAAGCCCACGTCTCCGCATACCAGCCGGTCCATGACGCCGCCGCCGGCCATGTCGGCCTCCACGGCGTGGATGGCATCGGCCTGATCGGGGGTTTCCTCAAACGGGAATTCACTGCTGAATTTCTCATAGTCGGCGTCTGGTCCCGGGAAGGCGAAGCCCTCCCGCGCTTCGCGGCGGGCATAGATTTCCAGCAGCTCGGCGGCGACATCGTTGACCTTTTCCCGGGCCCTGCGCCGGGCCTTCTCCCACTGGTCGCTGCCCAGTCGGTGCAGGGGCGCCAGGTCCGGGTCAGCGCCGGTGTAGCGGCTGATCAGGTGCAGGGCAGCTACCGGGACGTAGAGTTTGTCACCACCCGCATACTCCAGCGTAATAAAGTCCGTGAGCTGGTCGTCTACATCCAGCGCCTCAAGGCCCGTATAGCGGCCCACTCCGTGCTCGATATGCACAACCGGTACGCCAGGGCGCAGCTCGTTGATATTCTTGAAGGTGTTGGCGGCGACCGTGGCGCTGTCTTCACGCCGCCGGCGCTGGGCCACCCGATTGCCAAACAGCTGGGACTCGCACACCAGCGTGGGATGGCCGGGCCCGCGGTACAGGCCGCGATCAATGGGGGCTGTGGTGATGCCGAGGGTGGCTCCGCTGGCAATAAATTCGTCCCAGCTGTCCGCTGCCACCGGCGCCAGCTCGTGTCGCGCCAATGATTCCAGCAGGATTTCCCGGCGCCCGGCAGATTCGGCACACAGCAGCACCGGTGCGGCGTGCCCGGTGATGAACTGGCGCAGATGGTCCAGTGGCGAATCCTGGTAGTTGGCCGGCGACAGGTCTGGCGGGAACTGCAGGTCAAGTTCGTGGTGCACCGGCGCTTTGGGGTCCGTTCGCAGCTCCAGCACCCCGTAGCGCTTGAGGTCTTGGTACAGCTCCTCGGTGGGGATGAAACCCTTGCGCGGCGGCAGCAGAGGCCGCCGGGGGTCGATCCCGAATTCCTCAAAGCGGTCTTCCACTTCCGACCAGAACAGGCCGGCGGCGCTGTGGTGGTCGCCCAGGGCCACCACGGTGGTGTCCTCCGGCAGGTAATCCAGCAGGCTGTCGCAGTGGTCGAAGAACAGGGGCAGGTAGTATTCACAGCCTCCGGGGGCGCGCCCGGCACTGATCTCCGAGTACATGGGGCAGGCATCGTGGTCCACCTCGAAGCTGGCGTACCAGTTCTGCTGGAAGCGCAGCACCGCCTCGCGGCTGAGCGCGAATTCCCGGGCCGGCAGCAGCTGGATGTCCTCAACCTTGTCGATGGTGCGCTGGGTTTCCGGGTCGAAGGTGCGCAGGGTTTCCACCTGGTCATCCAGCAGGTCAATCCGGTAGGGCACTTTGGCGCCCATCGGGAAAATGTCCAGCAACGAGCCGCGCTGGGCAAATTCGCCGTGTTCGTAGACCGTGTCGACACTGCGATAGCCGTTGCGCTCGAGGTTGCGCCTGAAGTCCATCGCATCCAGTTCCTGGCCGACAGACAGCACCAGGCTGTTGCCGCTCACATATTCCCGCGGCGGCAGGCGGTGCATCAGGGTAGAGACGGGTACTACCAGCAGCCCGCGTTGCAGGTTGGGAAGATGGTAGAGCGCATGCAGGCGCTCCGAGACAATGTCCTGGTGCGGCGAGAAATTGTCGTATGGCAGGGTTTCCCAGTCGGGGAACAGCAGAATGTCCAGTCCCTGGTCGCGTGCCTCCAGGTCGCGCTGGTAGAAGCCCAGCTCACGCACCAGGTTGTTGGCACTCTGGGTATCCGGCGTAATGACCAGCTGGAAATGGCTGCGTTCGGCCAGCTCAGCGATCAGCCGCGCCGGCGCGCTGCCCGGGGTGGGACCTATCGCTGTGCGAGAGGCGGGCGCCGGTGGCCAGGGCAGGGAGTCCAGGAGATCGCGAAACATTCAGAAATACAGGCTTGGAAACAAAAAGGGGCGCTATTGTAGCTACCTTGCCGGGACTCCACCAGTTGCGAGCGATATCTGGCGACCAAACCAGTCACTAATCCAGTCACCCATCCAGTCACTGCGGGAGCGGCCCTGGAATCTCCGGCAGGGGCTTCAGCAGGGCAATGAATAGTCCCGGGCAGGGGGTGCCCGGAGGTCGTCCAGCGCGGCAAAAACCTGGCCTTCAGCGGGGTGCGTGAAGCGCGCCTGATAATGGTATTTCCTGCCGCCTAACGGCTTGAACTGGACCCCTTCTGCGACGATAATACGCGCCCGTTCCGGACCCCCCTCAACGACTCCAAGGATCAGCATGATTACCGAACGCACGCGGCCCCGTCCCGACGACTATTTCAAGGACTGGAAAGAGCGCGAAGCAATGGCTGAAGCCATGATACCCCTGGTCGGCAAGCTGTCCCGGGAAAACTCCGTAAAAACCTATATCTACGGACGTTCGCTGGTGAATCGCTCGGTCCTCGATATCATGCAGGACCATCGCTATGTGCGGCAGGTCGAGCGCAATGAGCTCTCCGAAAAGGAGACCTACCCGGTCATCAAGGCGCTGGCAAGCCTGGACCTGGGCACAGCGCATATCGACGTGGGCCGCATCGCGGTGGGCTATGAGGCTGAGGGCAAGCAACTGGGCCTGTCGGTGAAAAAGTACGTCAAGCAGCAGGTCGCTGACCTGATCGGCAGCAATGCCAAGCCGATCGACGAGCCGCGCGACGTGGTGCTGTACGGCTTTGGCCGTATCGGCCGCCTGATGGCTCGGCTGCTGGTTGAAAAAGCGGATGGTGGAGACACCCTGCGCCTGCGCGCCGTGGTGGTGCGCAAGGGCAAGGCCGCAAACGACCTGATCAAACGCGCCACGCTGTTGCAGCGCGATTCGGTGCACGGCCCTTTCAACGGTACGATTCGCGTCGACGAAGAGCACAGCTCCATCGTTGCAAACGGCAACGAGATCAAGGTGATCTACGCCGACTCCCCGGACCAGATTGACTATACCGAGTACGGTATCAACGACGCCATTGTCATCGACAATACCGGTATGTGGCGCGACGTTGATGGCCTGTCGCTGCACCTCAAGGCCAGGGGTGTCGCCAAGGTGATCCTGACGGCGCCGGGCAAGGGCGACATGAAAAATATCGTCTACGGCATCAACAATGACCAGATCACCGCGGATGACCAGATCATTTCCGCGGCTTCCTGCACCACCAACGCGATTGCGCCGCCGCTCAAGGCGCTGGATGACGAGTTCGGCATCCTGCACGGTCACGTGGAAACCGTACACGCGTACACCAACGACCAGAACCTGATCGACAACTACCACAAGGCCAATCGCCGCGGTCGCAGTGCTGCGCTGAACATGGTGCTCACGGAAACCGGTGCCGCCACTGCCGTTGGCAAGGTGCTGCCTCAGCTGCAGGGCAAGCTCACGGGCAATGCGATCCGCGTGCCGACCCCCAATGTATCGATGGCGATTCTCAACCTGACGCTGGGTCGCGAGTCCAGTGTGGAAGAGGTCAACGAATACGTGCGGCACATGGCGCTGCATTCGCCCCTGCACAAGCAGATCGATTACTCCGACTCGCCCGAGGTGGTCTCCACCGATTTCGTGGGTTCACGTCACGCCTGTGTGTTTGACGCCGAGGCCACCATCGTCAATGGCGCCCATGCCACCCTGTACTTCTGGTACGACAACGAATTTGGCTACAGCTGCCAGGTGCACCGCATTCTCGAGCAGATGGCGGACGTTCACTACGCGGTATACCCAGCCAAAGTCTGAGGAGTGATGTCCGGGAGCAGTTGACTTGATTGCAGCGGGCTGGAATCAAGTCAATTGCTGCCGGCTTCCCCTGGAAAACGCGAAAAACGTGGCCTACCCCCATTTTTGAGCGCTTCGGATGCGTGACCGTGCAGGCGTCAAAAAACTGAGACAAATCAGCGGCTAATGCCCACTGGCCATAGCGGTCAGTGCTGGTATTCCGTATAATGCGCGCGGCCCTCGGGGAAGCGGTAGGGCCGGCTTTTCAAGCAAGTACAACAGCTACATATACAATCAGGCTTAAACGAATGATAAAGCTCAAGCGGGGGCTGGAAATTCCTATTTCCGGCAGGCCGTCGCAGGAGATTGACGGGGCGAAGCCTGCCTCTTCAGTGCGCTCTGTGGCAGTCGTTGGTTTCGACTATGTCGGCATGAAGCCGACCATGGAAGTGAAAGTGGGTGACCCGGTCAAACTGGGCCAGCTCCTGTTCACCGACAAGAAGACCGAAGGTGTGCGTTACACGGCGCCGGCGGGCGGCACGGTATCCGCGATCAATCGCGGCGCGCGTCGAGTCCTGCAGTCGGTTGTGATCGATGTGGCAGACGGTGTCGAAGACGCCGAACAGTTTGCTGCCTACAGTACGGACGAGGCACGCGGCCTCGAGGCCAGCAGCATTCGCGAGCAGCTGCAGCAGTCTGGCCAGTGGACCTGCCTGCGCACCCGTCCGTTCAGCCGGGTACCCGCCGTGGACAGTGAGCCGGCCGCCATATTCATCACGGCTATCGATACCCAGCCACTGACGGCGGACCCCGCCGTCAGCATTGCCGAGCAGGGCGACGCATTTGCCCTGGGTCAGGATCTGCTGGCCCGCCTGACCACCGGCAAGGTTTACCTGTGCACTGCGCCCGGCGCAGAGCTGCCCGGCGGTACTGCGGATAACATTCGCGTTGAAACTTTTGCAGGACCCCATCCGGCCGGACTGGCGGGCACCCATATCCACCACCTGGATCCGGTAGGCCCGGACAAGATCGTGTGGACCGTAGGCTACCAGGACGTTATCGCTATCGGTCGGTTGTTCCTCGATGGCCGCCTTTACACCGACCGCGTCATCGCCCTGGGAGGCCCCCAGGTACGCGAACCACGCCTGCTGCGTACTCGCGTCGGTGCCGACCTCGAGGCGCTGTGCGCCGGCGAGCTCGCCGAGGGTAACAACCGCATTATTTCCGGCTCAGTGCTGGGCGGTCGCCGGGTGCAGTCGGGTACCTCCTATCTGGGTCGCTACCACAACCAGGTCAGCGTGCTGCGTGAAGGTACTGAGCGGGAGCTGCTCGGCTGGCTGTCGCCGGGCGCCAACAAGCACTCCAACCTGTCGATATACTTGAGCAAGTTCATGCCAGGCAAGCTGCTGGACATGACCACGAACACCAACGGCAGTGAACGCGCCATGGTACCGGTGGGCTCCTACGAAGATGTAATGCCCCTCGATGTACTGCCGACTCAGCTGCTGCGCGCACTGATTGTTGGTGACACCGAAATGGCCCAGGCCCTGGGTTGCCTGGAGCTGGAAGAAGAAGACCTCGCCCTGTGCACCTATGTGTGCCCGGGAAAGTATGAATACGGTCCCATTCTTCGCGACAATCTCACGCGCATAGAGAAGGAGGGTTAGGTCTCATGCGGAAGTTTTTCGACAGTATCGAGCATCACTTCCAGGAAGGCGGCAAGTTCGAAAAGTACTACGCCCTCTACGAAGTCTTCGATACGTTCCTGTATTCCCCGTCGTCCACCACGCGCACGACCGCCCATGTTCGCGACGGTATCGATCTGAAGCGCATCATGATCACGGTCTGGATCGCGACGTTCCCGGCGATGTTCTACGGCATGTACAACCTCGGTTTCCAGGCCAATACCCTCGTCGATGCCGGGGCTGGCACCATCAATGACTGGCACGCTCCGCTGATCAACCTGTTTGGCGCCACGGATCCCGGCAGCCTGCTGGATTGCTTCATCTTCGGCGCAATCTATTTCCTGCCGATTTACGCGGTCACCTTCATTGTAGGTATCAGCTGGGAAATGCTGTTTGCCGTCAAGCGCGGACACGAAATCAACGAAGGCTTCTTTGTCACTTCGGTACTGTTCGCGTTGATCTGCCCGCCGGACCTGCCTCTGTGGCAGGTGGCCATGGGCATCAGCTTTGGCGTAGTGATCGGCAAGGAAGTATTTGGTGGAACCGGCAAGAACTTTCTCAATCCGGCACTGACCGGCCGCGCGTTCCTGTACTTTGCCTACCCGGCTCAAATTTCCGGTGACACGGTGTGGACCGCTGTTGACGGCTACACGGGCGCCACGGCGCTGTCCCTCGTAGCTTCCGAAGGTATGGCTGCGGTGCAGGCACAAATGAGCTGGATGGATACCTTCCTCGGCAATATCCACGGTTCGATCGGTGAAACCTCGACCCTGGCCATACTGCTGGGCGGTGTGCTGATGCTCTATACCCGCGTGGCGGCCTGGCGCATCGTGCTGGGCGTGTTTATCGGCATGTTTGCCCTGTCAACGCTGTTCAACGTGATCGGCAGCGACTCCAACCCGGCCTTTGCCATGCCCTGGTACTGGCACCTGACCGTGGGTGGCTTCGCCTTTGGCATGATCTTCATGGCCACCGACCCGGTCTCGGCTGCCATGACCAATATCGGCAAGATCTGGTTCGGCGTGTTGATCGGTGTCATGACGGTCCTGATCCGGGTGGTCAATCCAGCCTTCCCGGAAGGCATCATGCTGGCGATCCTATTCGCCAACCTCTTCGCCCCGCTGATTGATCACTTTGTGGTGCAGTCGAATATCAAACGGAGGCTTGCCCGTGTCTAACAAAGATACTGTCGGCGGAACCATCAAGGTCGCACTGGCGTTATGCATTGTCTGTTCGGTGCTGGTATCGGCAGCGGCAGTGATCCTCAAGCCGTCCCAGACCGCCAACGTTCAGGAAGACCGACAACGCAACATTCTCGCGGCGGCCGGCCTGCTGCAAGACGGTCTGCCGGTCTCCGAGCAGTTCGCCAACATCACCCCTCGCGCTGTGAACCTTCAGACCGGTGAATTTACCGACGCGGTGGACCCGCAATCCTTCAACCAGGTGCAGGCGGCCAAGGATCCTTCGCTGTCCACAGACCTGGCCTCCGACCAGGACAGGGCCAATATCGGCCGCCGTGAGAACGTTGGCCTGGTGTATATCGTCGGTGACCCCGATCAGCCGGAGACAATCATCTTACCGGTGCGCGGCGCTGGCCTGTGGGGCCAGATGTACGGCTTCCTGGCGCTGGAGAGCGATTTCAAGACGGTGGCCGGCATCGGCTTTTACGAGCACAAGGAAACGCCCGGACTGGGCGGCGAGGTGGATAATCCGCGCTGGAAGTCCCTGTGGCCCGGCAAAATCGCTTTCCGTGACGGTGAAGTGGCTATTCAGGTAGTGAAAGGCTCCGTTGATAGAGAGAGCGCCATGGCCGCCTATAAGGTGGATGGCCTCAGCGGCGCCACCCTGACCTCGCGCGGCGTCAATAATCTTGTGCAGTTCTGGTTGGGCGAGCAGGGCTACGGCCCGTTCCTGTCCACAATGAAGGCGAGGGAGGCCTGACATGTCTGAACTCAAGAAAACCCTGACCGACCCGTTATTCAACAACAACCCCATCGGGCTGCAAATCCTCGGTATCTGCTCGGCGCTGGCGGTGACATCGTCGATGAGTGTCAGCCTGGTCATGTGCATCGCCCTGACCACGGTGGTGGCGTTTTCCAACCTGTTTATCTCGGCGATCCGCAAGGCCATCCCGAACAACATTCGTATTATCGTGCAAATGATCATCATCGCCTCGCTGGTGATTGTGGTGGACCAGGTGTTGAAGGCAGTGGCCTACGAGATCAGCAAGCAGCTGTCCGTCTTCGTCGGTCTGATTATCACCAACTGCATCGTGATGGGCCGCGCAGAGGCCTTCGCCATGAAGAATCCGCCCTTCGAAAGCTTTGTCGACGGTATTGGCAACGGCCTGGGGTACAGCTTGGTGCTGCTGACTGTGGGCTTCATACGCGAGCTGTTCGGTGCCGGCACGCTGTTCGGTGTGGAAATACTGCCAGTGGTGACTAACGGTGGTTGGTACAACCCCAATGGCCTGTTGCTGCTCGCGCCCAGTGCCTTCTTTATTATCGGTCTGCTGATCTGGGGGCTGCGCGCCTGGAAGACTGATCAAGTGGAGGAGCCGGAATTCAAGTTGGCGCCGCACATGGTTGCGAGGGAGGGCGCGTAAATGGAGTATTACCTGAGCATGTTCGTTCGTGCCGTGTTCATTGAGAACATGGCGCTGGCCTACTTCCTCGGCATGTGTACCTTCATCGCCGTGTCGAAGAAGATCCAGGCGGCGATTGGCCTGGGCATTGCGGTGGTAGTGGTGCTGACCATCACCGTGCCGGTCAACAACCTGATCTACAACTATCTGCTGGCCGATGGTGCGTTGTCCTGGGCGGGCTTTCCTGACGTGGACCTGAGCTTCCTGGGCCTGTTGAGCTACATCGGCGTGATTGCGGCGATCGTACAGATTCTCGAGATGTTCCTCGACAAGTATGTGCCGACGCTCTACAACGCTCTGGGCGTTTTCCTGCCGCTGATCACCGTGAATTGCGCGATTCTCGGCTCCTCCCTGTTCATGGTTGAGCGCGACTACAACTTCCCCGAAAGCGTGGTCTACGGTGCCGGTTCCGGCGTTGGCTTCGCACTGGCGATCACCGCGCTGGCCGGAATTCGCGAGAAACTAAAGTATTCAGATGTTCCACAGGGCCTGCAGGGGCTCGGGATAACCTTCATCATCGTGGGACTGATGTCGTTGGGCTTCATGTCCTTCGGCGGAATTGACCTGTAAGCGAGACGCTGTTTTATGGAAACCATTGTTTTTGGTGTCGTAATGTTTACCGCCGTTGTGCTGGCGCTGGTGGCGCTGATCCTGGCGGCACGTTCTCGACTGGTCGCCACGGGTGATGTGACGATCCTGATCAACGACGAGAAAGAGATACAGGTACCCGCGGGCGGCAAGCTGCTGCAGACCCTGTCGTCCAACGACGTGTTCCTGGCCTCCGCCTGCGGCGGCGGCGGGACCTGTGCCCAGTGCAAGTGCATCGTCGATGAGGGAGGCGGCGCCATGCTGCCCACCGAGGCCGCCCACTTCTCTCGTCGCGAGGCGGGCGAAGGTTGGCGTCTTTCCTGCCAGACCCCGGTAAAGCAGGACATGAAGATTCACGTCCCGGAAGAAGTGTTTGGCGTCAAGCAGTGGGAATGCGAGGTGGTCTCCAACCCCAATGTGGCCACCTTCATCAAGGAACTGACTTTGAAGCTGCCCGAAGGTGAAAACGTCGATTTTCGCGCCGGCGGCTATGTGCAGCTCGAGTGTCCGCCGCACCACGTCAAGTACTCTGACTTCGATATCGAGGAAGAGTACCGCGGCGACTGGGAGCGCTTCGGCTTCTTCAAGCAGGAAAGCGTGTGCAAGGAAACCACCATCAGGGCCTACTCCATGGCCAACTACCCGGAAGAGAAGGGCCTGGTGAAGTTCAATATCCGCGTGGCGACGCCGCCGCCCGGCAGCGAAGGCATCCCGCCCGGCATAATGTCCTCCTGGGTCTTCAACCTGAAGCCCGGTGACAAGGTAAAGGTGTACGGGCCCTTCGGTGAGTTCTTTGCCAAGGACACCGATGCCGAGATGGTCTTTATCGGCGGTGGTGCCGGCATGGCGCCGATGCGTTCACACCTGTTCGACCAGCTCAAGCGACTGAACAGCAAGCGCAAGATCAGCTTCTGGTACGGTGCCCGTTCCCTGCGCGAAATGTTCTACGACGACGAATATGACCAGCTGCAGGCCGAGAACCCGAACTTCAACTGGCACGTGGCCCTGTCGGACCCGCAGCCGGAAGACAACTGGGACGGCCTGACCGGCTTCATCCACAACGTGTTGTACGAGCAGTACCTGAAGGATCACCCGGCGCCGGAAGACTGCGAGTTCTACATGTGTGGTCCGCCCATGATGAACGCGGCGGTGATTTCCATGCTCACCGAACTGGGTGTGGAACCTGAGAACATCATGCTCGACGACTTCGGCGGATGATGTCTGCGGACTCTACGTATGGAAGCCGGCGCTGGTCGCCGGCTTCTCTGTTTCTGGGGGCAGCACTTGTGCTGTTGTCCGCCTGTGCCGAGCCGCCGCCGGACACCTTGCGCCTTACCGGCGCCACCATGGGCACGCGCTACAACATCACCTGGATGTCAGGTCGCGACCAGCCCACACCGGAGGCTGTGCACGTCGGCGTCGAGGCGGTGTTGGAGGCGGTCAATGCCAGCATGTCGACCTGGCGTGAGGATTCCGAGATTTCCGCCTTTAATGCAGCTCCGGTGGACCAGTGGTTCCCCGTCAGTCGCGAATTTGCCGACGTCTTCGAAATGGCGCGCGCCGTCAGCGATGCCAGCCTGGGCGCCTACGATGTCACCGTGGCGCCACTGGTAGACCTGTGGGGCTTTGGTGCGGCTGGTGCCGGGCTGAACACAACGGACACGGTTCCCACAGACGAGGCCATTGCCGAAGCCCTGGCCAGGGTGGGGCAGCAGCGGCTGGAGTTCGACCGCGCGCGACCGGCACTGCGCAAACCGGCAACCATGTCGGTGGACTTTTCCTCCATTGCCAAGGGCCACGGTGTAGACCGGGTGGCGGGCTGGCTGGAGCAGCAGGGCATCAGCCGCTACCTGGTGGAGATCGGCGGCGAGATTCGTGTGGCCGGCCTCAACCCGCGCAACGAGCCCTGGCGCATCGCCGTCGAGCGGCCCCTGTCCGGTGAGCGCGCCGCCCAGGTGGCCGTCACCCTGCACGAGGCAGCGGTGGCCACATCAGGCGACTATCGCAATTTCTTTGAAGTCGAAGGTGTACGCTATTCCCATACTATCGATCCACGCACTGGCGCCCCGGTGCGCCACGACCTGGTGTCGGTGACCGTGATTCATGAAAGTGCCGCCATGGCCGATGCCTGGGCCACTGCGCTTACCGTCCTTGGCACGGAGCGTGCGCTGGCTACGGCACTAAGCGAAGAACTCGCGGTCTATCTTATCAGTCGCGACGGTGACGGCTTCATGGCCAGCAGCACACCCGCGATGGATCCGCTGTTGCGGAACATCGAATAACCCGGCTGATTCCAGTACAATTCGACTATGGCAACTTTCGTTTTAGCAGCACTGGTTTTCGGACTCGTCATCGCCGGTATGGCGGTGGGCGTGATCTTCTCCAACAAGCCCATCAAGGGTTCCTGCGGTGGCATTGGTGCTCTGGGACTCGACCAGGCCTGCGAGATCTGTGGCGGTAACCCCCAGGTCTGCGAGGAAGAAACCCGCAACCAGGCCGGCATCGCTGCGGGCCTGTTTGATGAGACGGCGGATTCCTCTGACCAGTTCTACAACGCGGACGACGATTCAGCTCGCCGCTAGCACCACACCCTCAGCGCCGTTTACTATGGTGCCCGCGCATATTTGACCCGGGAGTGACCCCTGTCCATTCGTGATCGGCTGCCCCTGCATATCGGCATTCGTTACATCTTCAGCCGCGGCGGTAATCGCTTTGTCGGTATCGTCAGCATGGTGTCGCTGGTGGGCATGGCCCTCGGGGTCGCCAGCCTGATTACCGTGCTGTCCGTGATGAACGGTTTTGCCGGTGAACTACGCGACCGTATCCTCTCGCTGGTGCCCCACGTACAGGTGGAATCCAGCCAGCCATTGCAGGACTGGGCGGGTCTGGCTGAGCGCATCGGCGAACGACCCGAGGTGGTAGCGGTGGCGCCCTATATTCGCGGTAAAGCTTTGTTGGCCAGCGATCGCGCTGTGCGGGGCGTGCAGCTCACAGCCGTCGACCCTGAGGCTGAACAGGGCGTGTCCAATGTCGCGACCTATATGCGCGCCGGCAGTTTTGATGATCTCAGCCAGCAACGCTATGGCGTAGTGCTGGGTGTGCTGCTGGCCCGGAGTCTCGGGGTGGGCGTCGGTGACACCATTGAACTGACCGTGCCGCGACTGACCATCACACCGCTGGGCAGCTTCCCGCGCAGCAAGCGACTGCACGTGGTGGGCATTTTCGAAATCGGGGCCCAGCTCGATAGTGTCCAGGCCTATATCAGTCTGCCGAGCGGCCAGCGGCTGCTGGGACTGGGAGATGCGGTGCAGGGCCTGCGGGTAGAGCTGGCCGACCTTTACCAGGCGCCGACCGTGGCAGCGGCGCTCAATACTGAACTTGAAGAAGGCCTGCTCGCGCGCGACTGGTCCCAGAGCCAGGGTAATCTGTTTGCGGCCATAAAGATGGAAAAAACCATGATGACAGTCCTGCTGCTTAGTGTTGTGGCCGTGGCCGCGTTCAACATTGTCTCCACCTTGACGATGGCAGTGACTGACAAGCGACCTGATATCGCGGTTCTGCGCACCATGGGGGCCCGAGCCGGTTCCATCATGGCCATCTTCATGTCCCAGGGCTTGCTGCTGGCGGGCATAGGCATTGCCGCGGGCAGCCTGGCGGGGGTGCTGTTGGCCCTGAATATCTCTGAGGTCACCCTTTTCCTGGAGGCCTTGTCCGGCGCCAAGCTCTTCAACCCGGACGTGTACTTCATATCCGACCTGCCGTCGCGCCTGGAATGGCGCGATGTGGCTACTGTGTGCCTGCTGGCGCTGCTACTGAGCCTGGTCGCAACCCTGTTCCCGGCCTGGCGTGCAGCGCGGGTGGCTCCTGCCGAGGTACTGCGCTATGAGTGAGTCATCGGTACTTGAGTGCCTTGGCCTGTGCCGCACCTACCGCGACGGTGCGCTGGAGGTGGAGGTGCTCAAGGACGTTGAGTTCAGCCTGCCGGCCTCTGCCAAGGTGGCCATTATCGGTGCTTCCGGTAGCGGCAAGTCGACCCTGCTCAATCTGCTGGGGGGACTGGACCTGCCCAGCGCCGGCCGGGTGCTGATGTTGGGTCAGGACCTGGCCGCCATCGATGAGGCCCAGCGCTGCAGTTTGCGCAATCGCGAGCTCGGGTTTGTGTACCAGTTTCATCACCTGCTGCCGGAATTCAGCGCCTGCGAAAACGTCGCCATGCCTCTGATGATCAGCGGTGCAGGCCGCAAGAAGGCAGAGTCGCGGGCGGCGGAACTATTGGCCGAGGTCGGGCTCAGTCAGCGCCTGTCCCATCGCCCCGGGCAGCTGTCCGGGGGCGAACGCCAGCGCGTCGCTATCGCCCGGGCACTGGTGATGGAACCGGCTTGTGTATTGATGGACGAGCCGACCGGGAACCTTGACCCGGGCTCCGCCGCCCAGGTCTTGGAGTTGATCGATCGGCTCAAGCAGCAGACCACGGCCAGTTTCGTGGTAGTGACCCACGATGCAGGTATCGCTGCCCACATGGACCGTGTCTATGAGCTGCGGCAGGGCCGCCTGGCGATCGCGGGGCAGGGCGATGCGCCGGGCTGAAAAAATGCGCATGGCGGCGCGTTACACGCTGAGCTGGCGTGGCGGCTATCTGTCCAGCTTTCTCTCCATGCTGTCGGTACTGGGCATGGTGCTGGCTATTGCCCTGCTGATACTGGTGCTGTCGGTGATGAACGGCTTCGACCGTGAGATGCGCGACAATATCCTGGCGCTGGTGCCGCAACTGACCATCAAATCCTGGGCGCCGGTAGAGGACTGGCAGCGCTTTGCCGAGCAGATTGATGCCGTACCGGGTATACGCGCATCGGCGCCCTTTGTGGAAGTACAGGGCATGCTGGTGCGCGACCTCGCCATCGAGACCGCGTTGATACAGGGCATTGATCTTGAGCGCCAGCAGGCCCTGCCGGGATTGCGGCAGGCACTGTCCGCAGCTGAGCTGGCGGCTTTCGCCGACGATTCCCAGGCGCTGCTGCTGGGCGCGGCGCTGGCTCGGCGCCTGGCCGTGGAGCCCGGCGATACCGTTACCCTGATTGTGCCCCGGGAGCCGGGCCAGGCCGCCGATTTTGCGTCATTCCGACTCAGCGCCACCGTCACCAGCGGCACCGAACTGGACGAAGCGCTGGCGGTGGTGCACCTGGCGCAGGCAGCTGAACTGGCTGGTAGCGTAGACAGAGTGGATGGGTTCCGGGTCGCGGTCGAGGATGTTTTTGCGGCGCCGCGCATGGGCTGGGAACTGGTCAACGTCCTGCCGCCGGGATTTTACGCCACCGACTGGACCCAGACACACGGCAATCTGTACGCGGCGATCCAGATGTCCCGGGACCTGGTGATTCTGTTGTTGTTCTCGATTATCGCCATTGCCGCCTTCAACGTGGTGTCATCCCTGGTGCTGGTGGTCGTGGACAAGCGCGCTGATATTGCCATCCTCCGTGCCCAGGGTGCGAGGCCCGGCGATATTAGCGGCATTTTCCTGCGTCAGGGCTTGCTGATCGCCCTGGCGGGCACCGTGCTGGGCAGTGCGGTCGGTGTGGCGGCCAGCCTGGCTGTCACTGACCTGGTAGCGGGGCTGGAGCGCTGGCTGGGAATCCGCTTTCTCGATACCGATGTCTACCCGATCGGTTACCTGCCCTCTGACCTGCGCCTGGAGGATCTGCTGCTGATCAACGGGGTGGCGGTGATCCTGTGTTTTCTGGCGGCGCTGTATCCGGCTCGTCGTGCTGCGCGATTGCCGCCTGCCGACGCTCTACGTCACGAGTAGCTTTTTCAATCGCCAGTCGGCGCCGCAGGCGCCGGGCTTCCCAGCGTTGCACCGCTTGCCAGCGCCAGAGCAACTGGACGGTAAAGAAACCCAGGCTGCCAAAGAAGAACCCGCACAGCAGGCAGCCCAGCAGGAAAGGTTGCCAAACCGCCACCAGGCTGGTGGACAGCCATTCCCAGGTCAGCTGGAAGTCGAGGGTTTGCGGCCGCCTGCCCATGACTACCGCGCCAACCCGGTAGGCAAAATAAAACAGCGGTGGGATGGTGAGCGGGTTGCTGATCCAGCACAGGCCCACGGCAATGGGCAGGTTGCAGCGCACGCGTACCGCCAGGAACGCCGCAACGAACATCTGGATGGGTATCGGCATAAAGGCGAGGAACAGCCCCACAAAAAACGCCCGCGACACCGAGCCCCGGTTGATGTGCCAGAGATTGGGCTGGTATAGCCAGTCACCGAGGATGTTCAGCGACCTGATCTCCCGGAGGTGCTTCGGCGTGGGCATCAAGCGCTTTAGTGTTCTTTTATGCATGAGCGGTTCTGGCGGCGGTCCTGGTCCTGTGGTTGACTGAAGCCGTCTATCCCCGTGCCTTAAGGGGACGGGGCGGCACATTCTAATGCAGTCAGGGACGATTGTAATTGCCGCGGGCGTGTTGCTGAGCGGCTGGTTGCCGCAGCTTCCCGACCCGCTTCTACCAGGCGCAGCCGCCGCGCTGTGCCTGTTGCTACGCTTTTTGCTGCCCGCTGGCCCCGCCGCGGCTGCCACAGCCCTGTCCTGTTTTCTTGCCGGCCTTGGCTACGGCAGTGCCTGGGGCCACAGTCTGGTGGCTGCGCAGTTGCCCTCCGCCCTGGAGGCCAGACCGCTGCTGGCCCGTTTCCGGGTGCTGGAGCCACCGCAGCAGCGCAGCGTGCGGGGGCGGCCACGACAACGCTTTGCCGCCGAGGTTTTCCTGTTGCACTGCCCGGAGGAGCGGCCGACCTGCGAGCACTCCGTGGGTCGGGTCCTGTTGTCCTATTACGGTCGCCAGGCCCTGCGCGCCGGCCAGCAATGGCAGGGGGAGTTGCGTCTCAAACGCCCCCGGGGCCTGGCCAACCCGGGCAGCTTCAACTACGAGGCCTGGCTGGCCCGGCATCGCTTTGCAGCCACCGGCTATGTGCGCGACAGGCCGCTGTTTGCGCTGCCTGGCGGTGCCGCGCCCTGGCAGTACTGGCGCCAGGCCGTGGCCGACAGCCTGGCAACGAGTGTTGCCGACAGCGATCTGCGGGGAGTGCTGCTGGCGCTGGGCAACGGTGATCGCAGCGGCATCAGTCATCCACGCTGGCAGCAGTTCCAGCGCTACGGACTCAACCACCTGGTGGTGATATCCGGTCTGCACGTCGGCCTGGTAGCGGGCGTTGGCTTTCTGCTGGGAAGGCTATGGAGCCGGCGCTGGGGCCACGGCCTGGCGGCCATGCTGGCCCTGGCCTACAGCGCGCTGGCCGGCTTTGCCCTGCCCACCCAGCGCGCGCTGGTAATGTTGGCCAGCGTACAACTGGTGGCACTGGCCGGGCGTAAGGTGGCGCCGACCCAGAGTCTGGGAGCGGCGCTGCTGGTCGTTTCCCTGCTGGACCCGCTAGCCACGCACGGTGCTGGATTCTGGTTGTCTTTCGCGGCGGTGGCGCTGATTTTCTACCTGCGACACATGCAGCCCCAGCTCACGGGCTGGCGCCTGGTGCTGGCGCTGCAACTGGTATTGGCGCCGTCCATGGGACTGCTGGCCAGCGCCTGGTTTGGTGGCCTGGGCTGGATAGCGCCCCTGGCCAACCTGGTTGCCGTACCCGTGTTAAGTGTCTGGCTGGCACCGGTGTCGTTGCTGGGGGCAATGCTGGCTCCGCTGGATATTGCCGCCCCGGTATGGCGGCTGGCGAGTCTGCCGGTGGCCGGCTTTTTTGCATTGGATGCTGCCCTGTCGACCGGGCTGCCATTGTGGCTCAGGCTACGTCCCGAACCATTGGCCCTGGTGGGCCTGGCGATGGCACTGCTACTGGTGCTGGCCCACCGGGCCCTGCCGTTGCGCTGGCTGGCGGTAGCCTGGCTGGTGTTGGCGCTTTTCCCACGCCTGCCGAGCAGTGCTCGAGAGGGACTGGATTTGTGGTTGCTGGATGTCGGGCAGGGCCTGGCACTGGTGGCGCGGCAAGGAGACTTTACGCTGGTCTACGATACCGGCGCCGGAGACCCCGTTGGCCCCAATATGGCAACCGCGGTCATCATTCCCTTTCTCGAGCGCGAGGGCGTCGACCAGATCGACCTGCTAATCCTCAGTCACGGCGATAACGACCATGCCAGCGGCGCCGGCGCCTTGCATAGTCGCTATCGGATTGCGGAGACCTGGGTAGGGGAAGCGCTGCCGGTGAGCCTGCCCCGGCAACACCGCTGCCTGGCAGGGCAGGTGCGGCGTTTCGGTGAACTGACGATCTCTGTGCTCTGGCCGCAGGCCCCGGGCGGCGAAGGCAACAACCGTTCCTGTGTGCTGCGGCTGGATTTCCGGGGTTTTGGGATGCTGTTGCCCGGTGATATCGAATCCCCGGTGGAGCACCAGTTGCTGCGCCGCGATCGACCGGCGCTGGCGGCAGACCTGCTACTCCTGCCCCATCACGGTAGCCGTTCCTCCAGCAGCAGCGCGTTGCTGAATGCGGTCAGTCCCGACCTGGTGTTGCTGAGCCGCGGTTATCGCAACCGTTTTGGCCACCCACACGCCGAAGTGCAACGCCGACTGGTCGCCTTCGGCCTGCCAGTCTGTGATACCGCGGAGCAGGGCGCGGTCCAGGTGCGCCTGTTTGAGGGTCCGCGGCCACAGGTATTGGGCTGGCGTCACAAACGCCGGTTTTACTGGGCTGCGCCAGCTTCCCCTGCCTGTTCCGCTGCGTATAATGGCGCTCAAGTTGAATGACCGTGCGAGGTAACGTCAGGTGCTGGAAATAGTAACGGCAGGCGGGTGGTTAATGCTGCCGATACTGCTCTGTTCTGTAGTCGCTGTAGGAATTTGCGCCGAGCGCCTGCTGCATCTCAATGCGGAAAAGATCGCGCCGCCGCACCTGCTGGCGCGAGTCTGGACCCAGCTCAAGAACAACGAAATGGACGCCCAGAAGCTGCGCACCCTGCGTGCCTCTTCGCCGCTGGGCACCATTCTCGCCGCCGGCCTGGGCAATGCCCACCTCGGGCGTGAGGCCATGAAGAGCAGTATCGAAGAAGCCGCCAGTCACGTGGTTCACGATCTTGAGCGCTACCTCAATACCCTGGGTACCATTGCTGCGGTGACCCCGCTGCTGGGCCTGCTGGGCACCGTGGTGGGCATGATCAAGGTCTTTACCGAAATCATGGCCCAGGGCACCGGCAATGCCTCGGTGCTGGCCGGGGGTATCTCCGAGGCGTTGGTTACTACCGCGGCGGGCCTGGCGGTGGCGATTCCCGCGTTGATCATGCATCGCTACTTCGTCGGCCGCATCGATGCCATCGTCGTCACCCTGGAGCAGGAAACCATCAAGCTGGTGGACGCCCTGCACACTGACGGCAAATCCGGCGGTTTCGGGGACTGACCCAGTTGAAATTCCGTCGTCAGAAAGTCGAGGAAGTCAGCGTCAACCTGACACCGCTGATCGATGTGGTGTTCCTGCTGCTGATTTTCTTCATGGTCTCAACCACGTTTACCAAAGAGACCCATCTCAGCATTGACCTGCCAGAGGCCGCAGGCGAAGCCAGTGCCGATGTGCAGGACCAGATCGAGATCCTCGTCAATGAAGCCGGCGAGTACACCATCAACGCCCGGCAGCTGGTAGACGAGGATATCGAGACCCTCAAGAAGGCGATCCGCCGAATCTCCGACGGCGATACGTCACTGCCCATGGTCATCACCGCCGATGCCCAGACACCCCACGAGTCAGTGGTACGGGCCATGGATGCCGCCGGTCAGATGGGTTTTATTCACTTGAGCATCACCACCCGCAAGCCCGCCGAGCCGGAGGCCTGATGGCCTACACGGTCGTCATTCCCGCGCGCTATGCCTCCACCCGCCTGCCCGGCAAGGCGCTGGTGGACATAGCCGGCAAGCCCATGGTGCAGCATGTCTATGAGCGGGCCTGCGAGAGCCAGGCCGAGCGCGTGGTAGTGGCCACCGACGATGAAAGAATTGTCCAGGCCGTCGAAGCTTTTGGCGGCGAGCCGGTGATGACCTCGCCGGAGCACCCGTCCGGTACAGACCGAATCGAGGAAGTGGTGCGCCTGCTGGGGCTGGATGCCGACGCCCGTGTCGTGAATGTCCAGGGCGACGAACCGCTGATTCCGGCGGCTGTCATTGACCAGGTGGCCGACAACCTCGCAGCGCATCCGCAGGCCGGGATTGCCACCCTGTGCGAACCGATCGACAGCATGGATGACTTTATCAACCCTAACGTCGTCAAGCTGGTGGCTGATGACAACGGCCTGGCCCTGTATTTCAGCCGTGCACCTATTCCCTGGGATCGCGATGGCTTCTCGGCAGGCAGCAGTAGCGGGGCGGTGCCCGCCAATGCCCGCCGTCACCTGGGCATTTATGCCTACCGCGTGTCGTTGCTCCGGGAGTTTGTGGGCTGGCCGCCCGCGGCACTGGAGCAGTACGAATCTCTCGAGCAGCTGCGGGCGCTGGCCAACGGCGCGCGCATCCATGTCGCCGATGCGCTGGCTGCAGTCCCACCCGGGGTCGACACTGCTGCCGACCTGGAGGCGGTGCGGGCACTGGTTGACGGGGGCGCTTGATGGCTTCGGTGTTGTTTGTCTGTCTTGGCAATATCTGCCGATCTCCTACTGCTCACGGTATTTTCGCCGCCCAGGTGGACGCGGCGGGGCTGGCTGACAGCATTGCCGTGGATTCCTGTGGAACAGGCGCCTGGCATGTGGGTGAGCCGCCCGATGCCAGGGCCACCGCGACAGCACGGCAGCGCGGCTATGACCTGGCGCCGCTGCGGGCGCGTCAGTTCGAGGTCGCTGACTTCCAGCGCTTTGATGTCATTCTGGCCATGGACCGCAGCAATCTTTCCCATCTTGAGGCCCTGCGCCCGGAGGACTACACAGGCACACTTTCACTGTTTCTCGACTACCACCCGGCCGCGTCCACCCGAGAAGTGCCGGATCCCTACTACGGTGGTGATGGCGGTTTCGAGGAGGTGCTGGATCTGGTGGAGGCGGCCAGTGCCGGCTTGCTGGAGGCGCTGCGCGCGTCATGACCCGGGATCACGTTGATCTGCTGGCGCTGAATACCCTGCGTGTGCCGGCTATGGCCGAACACTTCGCCGAGGTGAAGATGGCTTCCCAGCTCGAGGGCCTGCTGGCCCATGCCCGGGCCAACCGCTGGCCGATCACCGTGTTGGGAGAAGGCAGCAACGTGGTGCTGGGCGACCTGCTGCCGGGCCTGGTGCTGGCAATGCGATGCAAGGGGATTAGCGTGCTGGAGGAGGACGTCAGCCAGGCTCGCATCCAGGTGGCTGCCGGCGAGAACTGGCACATGTTTGTGCGCTGGTGCCTGGAGCGCGGCTACTACGGGCTTGAAAACCTGGCGCTGATTCCCGGTTCAGTTGGCGCCGCACCCATCCAGAACATCGGCGCCTACGGGGTTGAGGTGGGCCACTTCATCGAGACCGTGCAGTGTCGCCTGCTGCCCCAGGGCGAACACCACTCGCTGTCCCGGGACGACTGCGCTTTCGGCTATCGCGACAGTGTCTTCAAGCAGGGGCTGCGCGATGCGGCCCTGATCGAATCCGTGACTTTCCTGCTGCCTAAAACCGAGAGTCCGGTCACCCATTACCCAAGCCTGGCCAGCTACCTGGACCTCCACGAGATCAGCAAGCCGTCGGCGCAACAGGTGTTTGAGGCGGTGGTTGATATTCGCAGCTCGCGCCTGCCTGATCCCCAGACGCTGCCCAATGTCGGTAGCTTCTTCAAGAACCCGGTGCTGGATGACGAACAGTTCGAAGCGCTTGCCGAGCGCTATCCGGACATGCCGCATTACGACGACCCCGCCGGTCACAAACTGCCCGCCGCCTGGCTGATCGAACAGTGTGGATTCAAGCAGCTTAACGGCCCGGTGCGGGTGCACGCCGAGCATGCCCTGGTGATCATCAATCCGGAACAGCGCCCGGCCCGGGAAATCACCGCCCTGGCCCGGGAAATCACTGACACTGTGGCGTCACGCTTCGGTATCCTGTTGGAAACCGAGCCCCGTCGTTACGGTATCTTTGAGCAATGAGCGCCCGCGAGCCCTTCGACCACAAGGCCTTTCTGCCGACCCTCAGCCAGCGACCCGGTGTGTACCAGATGTACGACGCCGAGGGCGGCCTGCTGTATGTGGGCAAGGCCAAAAACCTCAGGAACCGGGTGTCGAGCTATTTCCGGGCCAGTGGCCTGGAAGCCAAGACCATGGCCATGGTTTCACGCATTGCCGATATCCAGGTCACGGTG
Organism: Cellvibrionales bacterium; assembly: GCA_043513815.1. Taxonomy (GTDB): domain Bacteria; phylum Pseudomonadota; class Gammaproteobacteria; order Pseudomonadales; family Halieaceae; genus JANQIO01. The sequence goes on from CP121313.1 coordinate 1,735,605, forward strand.
CTCGACAGCGAGATTGACGCGCTGTTGCTGGAACACAACCTCATCAAGAAACACCAGCCGGTCTACAACATCCTGCTGCGTGACGACAAATCCTATCCCTATATCTATCTGTCCGATGGCGACTTCCCGCGGCTGGCACTGCATCGCGGGGCCAAGCGCGGCAAGGGTCACTACTTCGGGCCCTATCCCAGTGCCGGCGCGGTGCGCCGCAGCCTGACCTTCCTGCAGAAGGTGTTCCAGGTGCGCCAGTGTGAGGACAGCTATTACCGCAATCGTTCCCGTCCCTGCCTGCAACACCAGATTGGTCGCTGCACAGCGCCCTGCGTCGACCTGGTCAGCGAGGAAGACTATGCCCAGCAAGTGGAGCATACGGTGCTATTCCTGAATGGCAGCTCCCGCGAGCTGATGAAAGACCTGGCCGACCAGATGGAGGCCGCCTCCGCCGACCTCAAGTTCGAGCGCGCTGCGGTCTACCGGGACCAGCTGCGCCAGCTGCAGCAGGTGCAGGCCAGCCAGGGCATAGAAGGTGTCTCCGGCGACCTGGACATCGTCGCCGCCTGTGTTGAGGCCGGCAAGGCCTGTGTGCAGGTCCTGTTCGTACGCGCCGGACGGGTCTTGGGCAGCAAGAGTTATTTCCCTCCATTGAAGCTGGTCGAAGATGAGGCCGGGGTCATCAACGCCTTCCTGGCCCAGTACTACCTGGCCGGTGGCCGGGAGATTCCCCGGGAGTTGATCCTCAGCCACGACCCCGAGGACCGGGAGGCACTGGAGCTGGTGCTCAGCGAACGTGCCCAGCGCCAGGTCAGTCTCAAGGTGCGGGTGCGGGAGGCCCGCGCCAAGTGGCTGCAGCTCGCTATCCAGACCGCCAGCCAGAACCTGCAGTCCCAGCTCGCCGCCCGGCAGACTTCGCTGGATCGCTTCCAGGCCCTGCAGGACAGCCTCAAGCTGCCGGAGCTGCCCGAGCGCCTGGAGTGCTTTGATATCAGCCATTCCAGCGGCGAGGCGACGGTGGCGTCCTGTGTGGTGTTTGACCAGGGCGGGCCACGCAAGTCCGATTACCGCAAGTTCAATATCGAAGACATTACCGCCGGGGATGACTACGCCGCCATGCAGCAGGCCCTGGAGCGTCGCTACAAGCGCCTCAAGGCCGGGGAGGGCACCTTGCCCGATATCCTGTTTATCGACGGCGGCAAGGGCCAGGTGGCCCAGGCCCTGGGGGTGATGGAAGACCTGCAGGTCAACGATGTTACCGTCATCGGCGTTGCCAAAGGCACCACCCGCAAGGCTGGCTTCGAGACCCTGGTGATGGGTGACAGTGGGCGGGAGATACAGCTCAATGGCGACAACCCCGGGCTACACCTGATCCAGCATATCCGCGATGAGGCCCACCGCTTCGCCATCACCGGCCATCGGGCCCGGCGCGACAAGAAGCGCAAGGGTTCGGTGCTGGACGAGATTCCCGGCGTGGGCGCCAAGCGCCGCCGCGATCTGTTGCGCCATTTTGGGGGGCTTAAGGGCATTCAGCGCGCCAGTATGGAAGAGCTGATGAAAGTTACCGGTATTAATGAAAAAATAGCCCGCGACATCTACGAACAGCTGCACAGCAACTGAGAATCAAAAACGCCCTATGGCCATCAACATCCCGAATTCCCTGACCGTCAGCCGGATCATCCTGATCCCGGTCCTGGTGCTGGTATTTTACTGGCCCTTCGAGAACCACAAGCTGGTGGCGGCGGGCATCTTTGGCCTGGCGGCCATCACCGACTGGTTCGACGGCTACCTGGCGCGCCGGCTGGCGCAGATGACCGAGTTTGGCGCCTTCCTGGACCCGGTAGCCGACAAGCTGATGGTGGCGGTGGCCCTGGTGCTGCTGGTGGAACAGCATGCGAGCATTTTGTTCACGCTGGCCGCCTGCGTCATCATTGGCCGTGAGATCGTCATCTCGGCATTGCGCGAGTGGATGGCTGAGCTGGGTGAGGCCACCAGTGTAGCGGTGAGCTACATCGGCAAGGTGAAAACCACTTTCCAGATGATTGCCATCGTGGCCCTGCTGGCGCTCCCGGAGGACTCGGATATGTGGGTGCTGGGCGCGGCCCTGATAGTGCTCTACGTGGCCGCCATTCTCACCTTGTGGAGCATGGTGATCTACCTGCGTGCCGCCTGGAACGTGATCCTGAAGCGACAGCAGCAGGCCACCACCACCCTCCCTAAAGAGCCCCAATAATCGGGGAAACAATAATCGGGGACAGCCCACGCTTTTGACCGCAAAAGTAGCCGGTCCCCATGCCTGATGTTGCGTTGCGGGTCGGGTCGGTTTCTGTATAATTGCGCCCCTGTCGGCGGGACCCCGCCGACGCCTGCTGTTCAAGGCTGGATGGCAGAGTGGTTATGCAGCGGATTGCAAATCCGTCAACGCCGGTTCGATTCCGACTCCAGCCTCCATTTCGCAATCTACGCTTTCATAGCGCCTGAACCAGACTGCGGGCGAACCGGCGTTGAACGCCGTCCGGGTTGCCGGCCCAGTCGCTTCCGACTCCAGCCTCCATTTCGAAATCACGCTTTCATAGCGCCTGAACCAGACTGTGGGCGAACCGGCGTTGAACGCCGTCCGGGTTGCCGGCCCAGTCGCTTCCGACTCCAGCCTCCATTTCGCAATCTACGCTGTCTTAGCGCCTGAACCAGACTGCGGGCGAACCGGCGTTGAACGCCGTCCGGGTTGCCGGCCCAGTCGCTTCCGACTCCAGCCTCCATATTCTGAAGCTCTAGTTTTTGGCTGTTCCCGCAGACTTGGGAACGGCCTTCTTGCGTGGGGCGGTTTTGCGCGGCGCTTTCTTTGCTGTTGCCGTTTTTTGTGTGCTGGCCTTTCGCGTCGCTGCCTTCTTTTTGGTCGCAGGGCGCTTTTTCACCGTGGCTTTCTTGCTGGCGGCCTTCTTCGCCGGCGCTTTCCTGCCGACCGTCTTCCTTGCCGCTGGCTTCTTCTTCGCCGCCGGACGCTTCCTGGCCGTGGCGCGGCGTTTTGATGGTTTGCTGCGCAGTCCAGCGCCTTCTTCGAGTTCCACCAGCGACTCTTCCAGGTAGTCGATCATGCGCTGTACCTGGGGCAAGGTGTGGCGGCAGGCGACGATACCGAAGTCCAGATTCTTGTCGTGGGAGACCACGGTGAAGTTGGCGGCGAAGCCGTCGAACGGAATCGATACCGGGTACAGGCCCGCCAGCCTGGCGCCGTTCCAGTACATTTGCTGGCGTGGCCCGGGCACGTTGGATACCACCGTGCTGAAAGCCGGGAACCGGTCGCTGTTGCCCGTCAGGAAGGTCAGTATGGTGGGCAGCTGGGTAAGTGCAGTGTAGATCTCCACTTCCCGGCGGCTCATGCCAGCCAGTTGCTGCTTGCCGGCCTGCATGGACTCCTGGATCACACGCATTCGATGCGCCGGATCTTTCTCAGCGGTACCCAGGTTGGCGGTGATAAAGGCCACCGCATTGGCGGAGTCTGTGTCGTCGGCATCCCGCAGTGAGATGGGCGCCATGGCCGTTAGTGATTCTTTCGGTAGCGCGCCCTGATCGACCAGGTAACGGCGCAGGGCGCCACCCACCATGGCCAGCACGCCGTCGTTCAAGGTGCCGTTGTAGGCTTTGCTCATGCTGCGCACACGCTGGAAATCCCAGGACTGGGCCACGAAGCGGCGGGCGCCAGTGATGCGCTGGCTCAGCGGTGTGCGCGGGCTCTTGTACACGGGCGCAGCGAGCTTTGTGTTGCGGCCCAGCCAGACGGCGGCGTAGTCACGCAGGGCCTTGCCGATGTGCACTGCGCCGCCGAGCTGCTCGCGCAGCAGTTCCAGCACCGCCTTGACCTCTTTCTCATTGGGGCGCACCCGACGTGGCCGCGACTGCATCAGGGCTTCTTTGTAGGCCTCGTAGGCCTCCTGTGAAAATGGCGAGTACTGGATGCGCGCTTTCTGGTTGGGCGAATACATGCTGTTGAGCAGGTGCATGGAGCCGGCACCGTCGATCGCGCAGTGATGGGTCTTCATGTACATGGCGAACTGCCGGTTTTGCAGCCCTTCGATCAGGTGCAGTTCCCAGAGCGGACGTGAGCGGTCCAGCAGGGTGCTGTGCAGGCGCGACACCAGCGAAAACAGTTCCCGGTAGCGCCCCGGCGCCGGCAGCGCCGAGTGGCGAATGTGGTAGTCCATGTCGAGCTGACGGTCCTGCTCCCAGGAGATGGGCCCGAATGCGCCCAGCGGCCCCATCTTCAGGCGTTCGCCGAAGGGGTGCCGCAGGTCGCCGTCGTAGCTGAGAATGTCGCCCAGCTCCGCCAGGAACTCGATGTCATCAACGCCCTCGGGCAGATCGAACAGGTGCAGGCCTCCCACGTGCATCGGCGTGCGCCGGGTTTCGTTGATAAGGAACATCGCGTCGGTGATCGGCATGCGGCTCATAGGGTCGCCCTGTTGTCGTTATTTGGCCTTAGTATAGAGCGGCGCGGCGCAATCCGCCTTCTGCGGGGGCTCGCAGGCGGCGTCTTACCTCTTGCGGGTCAGTAATATCGGACGCGCGCGAGTTCGTGCACCTCGAGCCCCGGGATTTCGTTACAATGCTGCTCTTGTGCAACCGGCCCGGATGGCATTTCCCCATGACGCTGCTGATTACCTACCTGGTTATCGCGATAGGCATTTCCTTTCTTTGTTCGATTCTCGAGGCCGTGTTGCTGTCAGTGACCCCGGCTTTTATCGAGAGCCAGCTCGAGGAGAAGCCGCGCCGCGCCCAGGCGCTAAAGCGCGTCAAGGAAGACCTTGACCACTCCATCTCCGCCATCCTGATCCTCAATACCTTTGCCCACACCATGGGTGCGGCCGGGGTAGGTGCCCAGGCAGTGCGGGTGTTCGGGGTGCGCTACGAGACCCTGGTGGCTTTCCTGCTGACCCTGGCCATTCTCTACCTCTCAGAAATCATTCCCAAGACTCTGGGAGCGACTTTCTGGAAACAGCTTGCCCTGCCGGCGGCGGTGGTCATAGGGGTGTTGGTCAAGCTGTTGTATCCGCTGGTGTGGCTGTCGGCCCAGTTGACGCGGGCGTTCTCCAACGCCGATGCCAGCGCCATCAGTCGCGACGAGTTTGCTGCACTTGCCCGGCTCGGCAAGCGTGAAGGGGCATTGGGGCACCAGGAAAGCGAACTGCTGGAGAATATCCTGCAGTTGCGGGACACCCGCACCGAAGACATTCTTACGCCGCGCACCGTGGTCGCCGCGCTGGAGGCGACGCTGACGCTGAAGCAGGCGCTGTCAGCGATGGAAGACCTTCCCTTTACCCGTATCCCCATCTTTGAGGGCAACATGGATGCCGTCACCGGGCTGGTACTGCGACCGCGGATTTTCGAGGCAGAGCTGGAAGGGCAGGGCGAGCGCAAGCTTGAGGAGTTCGCCATACCGATATTCCGTGTCTCCGGCGAGCTGCCTGTGCTGTTTCTGATGGACCTGTTCATCAAGCGCCGCGAGCACCTGTTCCTGGTCGAAGATGTCTACGGCCAGACTGCGGGTATTGTCACTCTGGAAGATGCGCTGGAAACACTGCTCGGTCGCGAAATCATGGACGAAAGCGACAAGGTGGAAGACATGCAACAACTGGCGCGCAGCAAATACCGTAGCAGGCTGCTGGCAAAAAAGTAGACCCACCTCACACCGCGTTACGCTTTATCCAGGATCCTTGTGCGACTGGTTCACACAATGGACAATCCTGCTTGGTGTCTACCGCTACCCCTGATTTAGTAGGCCTACAGAGATAGGTCGGCAGAAACTATACCGGGAGCGGACATGACGAGTGACTCACGACCAGACCACCCGAAAGGAATTGGCCACGGCTCAGCACCCGCGCGTGCGGCCGACGCCAATACTGTGTCTGTAGACGACGCGCTTCCCCTGGTGACTGACGCGAAAGGTTTGCATATGAATGAGCAACGCAACAAAACCATGATCAAGAACGAGTTTCAGCACCGACTGATTCTCTCGACGCTGCTGATCACCCTGATCACACTCAATCTGATCATTATTAGTGCCACCTTGCTGGACTACTTCTTTGGCAGTCCCAGTGGCATTTTCAATGTATTTACCCTGTCAGTGGCGGTAATGGAGGTGGTGGCCGTCGTTGTGGTGTACATCGTGTCGAAGCGAATCAGTTTCCATATTGCCGGGCCCGTGTATGCCATCGAGCGCACCCTGGGTTTTATGCGTGAGGGTGACCTGGCCCAGCGCCTCACTCTGCGCGACGGGGACCAGTTTGCAGAGGTAGCTGAGGCCGTTAATGAGGTGCTCGAGACCTATCAGGCGCGCGTGGCGCGAATACAGGACTTGCTGGATGGCGAACTGACCGATGAGCGGCGCCAGCAACTGGTGGCCGAGCTGGGCTGGTTCAGGACCCGTCAGGACAAGCAGGACTGAGGGCGGAGCAGGCGTGAAACCAAAGCAAACCAAAGGGTATTGCCACCAGGCCGGCCTGACGCTGATCGAGCTGCTGGTAGCCATGGCCATCCTCAGCATGCTGTTGATGGTGGCCTTGCCGGCTTTCACCGATTACATGGTGCGCGCCAAGTTGACCGGCGACATCAACCGGGTGGCCGAGATGAAGCTGCGGGTCATCGAGTATCATCTGCTGACAGGTGCCCTGCCGGAGTCCAACAATGATGTTGGGCTTGACCCGGAGCTGGCGGCAGCCGGCGACTATCTTGACAAGTTTTATATCGATGATGAGCCAGTACCCGGCACCATTAAACTGGTGTTTGACAGCACCTACGGTGACGGCGGTGTACCGGCGCTGGGCGAAAACAACGAACTCTGGTTCGAGCCCGAAGAGGTCAACCTGCGCATCGTCTGGGACTGCACCGGCGGCAATCTGCTGGACAAGTATCGCCCCGCCAACTGCCGCGGAGGTGGCGGTGCTGACGGCGGCGATGATGGCGCCGGCAAAGGTGGCGGCGGTAAGGGCGGCGGTGGCAAAGGTGGCGGCGGTAAAGGCGGCGGCGGTAAAGGCGGTGGTGGTAAAGGCGGCGGCGGTAAAGGCGGCGGTGGTAAAGGCGGCGGTGGTAAAGGCGGCGGTGGTAAAGGCGGCAAGGGTGGCGGTGGCAAGTAACCCTGTGTACACCTGGGCAGCGCGCGGTGCCGTTTAGCTTGTCAGCAGAAACTGGCCCAGAACACGGACGGATTTGGTTGGCCCCGCATTAGCAGTTTTTGCACCCTCTGCAAAATCGGTATCTGCTTGGCGCCGCAGCCGCAGTAGATTACGTTCGGGTTCTGTGCAGGCAATACAGTCGGCGCCGCCTTCTGTCAGTTGCCACAGCCAGCGAGCCTGCCAGCTCCCCTTACAGATTTTTGAGCCCTAATCTTCGCTGTTGCTGCTTGCCGCCGGCCGATTGCTGATTGTCAGTATGTCGGGCATCTGCCACTGGAAATAGATGGCGGCGGCGCGAAAGCTGAAGATGGCCGCCACTCCGGCGATTACCGCCTGCTGGCCATTCAGTAGCCCCAGCTTCAGCAGCGCCAGCTGCAAGGCAACCCCCAGGCAAATCGGCGTGGCATAGAGCTCTCTCGATACGATCAGAGTGGGGCGGTCCAGCAAGACATCGCGAATGATGCCGCCACCGATGCCGGTAATCACGCCCATCACTACCGCGTGTGTGCTGCCCAGGCCCAGTGCCAGGGTTTTCATGACCGCGAGAGCGGCAAACAGGGCAACGCCCAGGGCGTCCATGTACAGGAACCAGCGATAGCCGCGGTGAATGAGGTCGTTGAAAGCAAAGGTCAGCACAGCCGCCAGTGCGGCCGCCACCAGGTAGCGGCCGTCGACGATCCAGAACACAGGCACATCAAGAATAATGTCGCGCAGGGTGCCGCCACCCACGGCGGTAACAACGCCTACCACCGTCACGCCAATAATGTCGAGCTGCTGGATGCGCGCGGCAAGTACGCCGGTAATGGAAAAAGCCAGGGTGGCGGCGATGGATAAGGTGTAGGTGAGGTCCATGGTGGGCGTAGCATAGCGCCAAACCCACCGGCACTCGACTTTAGTCGGGTTACTCCAGCTCGAAGCGGCAGCAATCGCTGCCATTCGCGCAACAGGCGGTCTCCCGGCAACGGAGGTCCCTGTCCACCAGTTTGGTGAATAGCTGCTGGAACACCGCGGCGTGCCAGTGGCAGATCGGTGCCTGGGCCTTTTCTCCGCGCACCACGGGGTTGTCGAACAGCTCAAACACCAACGGGCTTTTGCTGGCCACGCGGAAGCGCCCGGAACCGGCAAAGGTCCAGGCGTGTTTGTCGATGGTTTTGGCCAGCAGTGGTGCGCTCAGCCACGGCGGTGAGTGCTGTAGCAGATGCATTACTACCGGCGGGATGCGGTGGCTGATAATGAAGTCGGCGGTGCGCAGGCCGGCGCGGTGGGTCAGGTCGGTCGCCAGCTCCGGATAGACCGCACGCACCGCCTGGTGCAGCGCCGCCGCCGGGCCTTCCTCCATCAGCCCTTCATCTGCCGGCAGTTCGGACATGCCGGATTGCGCCATCAGCATTTCCCTGGGTCCGGTACCCAGCCTTTCGTCCAGCAGCGGCACTAGCTGCAGGACGCTGTTGGGCCCGATTCGTGCCGGTGTAGCTGACACGTCGGACGGGAGCGGTGCGTTCATGAAATGAGCTCCCTCAGCAGTGCTTCACCGCCAACGGTCCGGTAGTTCAGATGAACCAGCAGGACTCGCATGGAATCCTCCCTCAGTAAGTGTAAACATAATATTACACATCAAGTGTAACCTTAACATGACCTCAGTCAAGATAAGGTTTCGTCGAATCGGGCCCGCCCAAGAGCACTCCAGTCACTGAGCAACGTCTACTCCAGGCCGAGGCCATTGCCCGCAGGAATGCAATCGATGCCATTGAATGAATCACGTTCATATTGCTTATGCGGAAATATCATGGCGCGGGTTGCGTATTCGGCTGTCAAACCCACGTATATACTGGTGTACAAAGAGGAACACCTATGGCGTTGGATCCGTTTGTCCTGGCGCGTATTCAGTTCGCTGCCAACATCAGCTTTCACATCCTTTTTCCGACCATCACCATCGGGCTGGCCTGGATTCTGCTCTATTTCAGACTGCGCTATACGGTCACCGGCGACCAGGCCTGGGAGTACGCCTATAACTTCTGGGTGAAAGTGTTCGCACTCACCTTTGCGCTGGGGGTCGTGTCTGGCATTACCATGAGTTTCCAGTTCGGCACCAACTGGCCGGGCTTTATGGAGCAAGCCGGCAATATCGCCGGCCCCCTGTTGGGCTACGAGGTGTTGACGGCTTTCTTTCTGGAGGCCTCCTTCCTCGGCATTATGCTGTTCGGCAAACAGCGGGTCTCCAACCGGGTGCACCTGATCGCGACCTTCCTGGTGGCGTTCGGCACGACCTTGTCCGCGTTCTGGATTCTGGCGCTGAATTCCTGGATGCAGACCCCGGCGGGTTTTACGCTGGAAAATGGCCAGTTCTTTGCCGACAGCTGGGCGCAGATCATTTTCAATCCCTCGTTTCCCTACCGCTTTGTCCACGTGATGCTGGCCAGCGTCCTCACCGCGGCATTCCTGATCGCCGGCGTATCTGCCTGGCGGCTGCGGCGTGGTGTCGCGGGGCCGGCCACCGGCCGGGTCCTGAAAACCGGCGTGCTGCTGGCGGCGATCGCCATTCCCTTGCAGATTCTGGCGGGAGACCTGCACGGCCTCAATACGCTCGAACACCAGCCCGCCAAGATTGCCGCCATGGAGGGTATCTGGGAGACCCAGCGTGGCGCGGCATTCACGCTGTTCGGCTTTCCCGATGAAGCGGCGCGTGAGACGCGTCTGGCGATCAAGATTCCCTACGCCGCCAGCCTGGTGCTGACCCACGACTTGAACGGCGAGGTGCTGGGCCTTGATGCGTTTGCTGGTGCGCACCCGCCAGTGGCGCCAGTGTTCTGGTCTTTCCGGGTGATGCTGGCCACCGGCGGTTTGATGCTGCTGGTGTCCTGGTGGGGCGCCTTGAGCTACCTGCGCAGGCGGGAGCCGGGACCGGTATTGCTGCGGGCGTTGTCGTTGATGACGTTTTCAGGCTGGGTGGCGACCCTGGCGGGCTGGTATGTCACCGAAATTGGCCGCCAGCCCTGGATCGTCGACGGGCTGTTGCAGACGGCTGACGTGGTCGCAGATCACGCCACGGCCACCGTGGGCGGCACGCTGTTTGGCTACGTTGGGCTCTATGTCTTTCTGCTGGTGTCCTACGTGCAGGCGCTGCGTCTTATGGCGACCAAGCCGGCGCGCTCCCAGGCCCTGGAGCCGGGCTATACCAATGGCACTGTACAGGGGATGACCTGATGGGTGAGTTTTTGCCGCTGTTTTTCGTGGCGGCCATGGGGCTGTCACTGCTGCTCTACGTGATCCTGGATGGCTTCGATCTCGGCATCGGCATCCTGCTGCCGCTGGCCACTGAGCGCGAAAAAGACATCATGGTGGCCAGTATCGGTCCGTTCTGGGATGCCAATGAAACCTGGCTGGTGTTGGGTGTTGGTGTGCTGTTGGTGGCGTTTCCCCAGGCTCACGGCATCGTGCTCACCTCACTGTACCTGCCCGTGACCGTAATGCTGTTTGGCCTGATCCTGCGCGGCGTGGCCTTTGACTTTCGGGTCAAGGCCGGTGATCAGCGCAAGGGATTGTGGAACACCGCCTTCTTTGCGGGCTCACTGGTGGCGTCCATGGCCCAGGGCTGGATGCTGGGTTCCTATATCACCGGGCTGGAATCCACGCCGACCAGTCTGGCCTTCGCCGCCCTGATCGGACTGTCTCTACCGGCCCTTTACGTCATGCTCGGGGGTGCCTGGCTGTTGATCAAAAGCGAGGGTGCACTGTTCCAGAAGGCCGCCAGCTGGAGCCAGCGGGCACTACTACCCATGGGATTTGCCCTGCTGCTGGTCTCAATTGCCACGCCGTTGGTCAGTGCAGAAATCGCGAGCCGCTGGTTTACCTTGCCCAATGCCATCGGCCTGCTGCCGATCCCGGTCATCTGCCTGCTGGCCTACATCGGTATCGGTTGGCTGCTGCGGCGGGTGGACCTGCTGGAAGCGGGATACGGCTGGCTGGTATACGCCGCGCTGGTGGTCATCTGCCTGATGGCCGCCATTGGGCTGGCCTACAGCATCTACCCGGACATCATCATTGGCCGCATGACCCTGTGGGAGGCCGCCGCCGCGACCAGCTCCCTGTGGTTCATTTTCTGGGGTGTTGCCGTGACTCTGCCGCTGATCGCCGCCTACACGGTGTTCGTGTATCGCATCTTCTCCGGCAAGGCCACGGCGCTGTCCTACGAATAGCGCTGGCCGACGTCAGTTCGAGCCCGCGACAGCCTGCGCCTGGGGTGCCGACTGCGGGCCGCGAATCACGCCGCCTGGAGTTGGGCCCTGCATTTCGCCATTGCGGAACGTGACCTGGCCAGACTTGATAGTGACGTTATAGCCGTCGGCTTTCTGCAGCAGGCGCTTGCCGCCGGCGGGCAGGTCGAAGGCCAGCCAGGGCTTGCCCAGCTTGAGCTTGTCCATATCGATCACATTGATATCCGCCAGGTAGCCTGCTGCCAGCAGGCCGCGATCTTCCAGCCCATACAGGACAGCAGTATCCCGGCACTGGCGCTTGATGGCCTGGGCCAGGGTCAGGTTGCCCTTGTGACGATCGCGAACCCAGTACTCCAGCATGAAGGTCGGTGAGGCCGCGTCACAGATGGTGCCGCAGTGGGCGCCGCCGTCTGACAGTGAGTTCACGCAGTCATCGGAGCGCTGCAGGTCTTCGAGGAAATCGAGATTGCCGTCCTTGTAATTGAGGACCGGGAAGTAGATGAAACCCGTGCCTTCGTCACGCATCAACACTTCGTAGGCGTACTCGGCACCGCTAATGTTCTTGCGCGCCGCCCCGGCTTCCAGGGTTTCTTCAGCCGTGGGCTCGTAATTGAAGCCATCGCCCATCTCGTACAGCATGGGCCAGGCGGTGGTGGCAATCTCTGCCAGGAAGCGGATGTCGCTGTCAGGGTATTCGCTTTCCTCGGCCACCATCCGGGCCTTGAAGTCAGGATCCTTCAATTTCTCCAGCTGCTCTTCCCAGGGCAGGTCCTGGATGGCCAGCCAGGAAGGCTTGAATGAGAACGGGTGGAAGGTGGCCTGCCAGCCCATCAGGATGCCGTTGCCGCGCAGCGCGATCTGGGCAACGATATTGGCACCGTTGGCGTTCTGTTCGCGCATTTCGGCGATCTGCTCTTCCAGCGGCAACTGCTTGAGCGGCGACTGCAAGGCAGCAAAGGTCACCGGCAGGCCGGTCTCCCGGCTGAGGTCGCCCATCCACTCAAACTCCTTCCACTCCCGGTTGAGATCGCTGGCCATTTCGAACACACCGAACTGGCTGCGGCCCATGGCGCGGCCGATACCAATCAGTTCTTCCTTGGTGGCGGTCGTGCCGGGAACCAATTCGCCGTCGACGGACTTGTGGAGAATGGTACGCGAGGTGGAAAAACCCAGAGCACCGGCCTTGAGGCCTTCTTCGACAATCTGGGACATGGCCGCGATGTCGGTTTCGGTGGGATCTTCCTTGCGCTCCTCGCGCTCGCCCATGACGTAGGCGCGTACGGCGCCATGGGGCACATGGGTGCCCACGTCCACGGTGCGCGGCAGGTTTTCCAGCGCATCCATGTATTGCGGGAAGGTTTCCCACTCCCAGCGGATGCCCTCGGCCAGGGCGCTGCCTGGAATATCTTCCACGCCTTCCATCAGGCCGATAAGCCAGTCGTGCTTGTCGGGCTTGGCCGGGGCAAAGCCAACCCCGCAGTTGCCCATCACGACGGTGGTCACACCGTGCCAGGAAGAGGGCGCCATTTCCGCATCCCAGGTGGCCTGGCCGTCGTAGTGGGTGTGAATGTCTACAAAGCCCGGAGCCACTACCTTGCCGGTGGCGTCGATTTCCTCGCGCCCGGCGGGCAGGTCGTGGCCTATGGCGGTAATGGTGTTGCCGTCAATCGCCACATCGGCGATAAACGGTTCTGCGCCGCTGCCGTCTACCACGGTGCCGCCGCGAATGATGAGGTCGTGCATGCTGGACTCCTTTTTCTACTACTTATTTTGATCTGCGGGATGCCTGTAGATTAGCACAGTGGCCACAGGTGCTGCGTGACCGGTAGGCGCACGCGGCCACCCTGTGTAGAGTGGTGCTACCAACCTGGGAGGAAAACTCGATGAGTCATCTGCAAGAAAGAGTGGTGATGATTACCGGCGCCGGTGGCGGTTTTGGCCGACTGGTGGCGAGTAAAGCGGCGGCGCGTGGAGCGCGTATTGTGGCCTGCGATATTGATGAGGCGGCGCTGGCCGAGACCCTGGCCGCCATTACAGCCGAGGGCGGTGTGGCCATGGGCCAGGTTGGCGATGTGACCGTCGCTGATGACCTGGTGCGACTGGTGGCCGCCGCCGTGGATGGCTACGGCGCCGTCGACATACTCATCAATAATGCCGGTATCATGCCGCTGGCTTACTATGCCGACCACGGCGAGGCGCTGGACGTCTGGCACCGCTGCATCGACATCAATATCAAGGGCGTGCTCAATGGCACCGTGGCAGTGCACGACCAGATGATGGCCCAGGGTCGTGGCCATGTGGTCAACCTGTCGTCAATTTATTCGAACTTTCCGCTCAAGGGTGCGGCGGTCTACGGAGCAACCAAGGCTGCGGTCAACTTCCTGTCGGATGCACTGCGCCAGGAATCCCAGGGGCGCATCAAGGTAACGACCATTCGTCCCACCGGCATCCCGTTGACCGGCATTGGCAGTGCCGTGGTCAATATGGATGCGGGCGCCGGCATCGTCGGCGCCAACGCTGAGGCCTTTGGCGAACGTTTCGGCGCCCTGTTGGAGGGCAGTGGCGAGGAGGGCTGGACCAGCCCGGACAGCATCGAGTATTTCATGCTGGCCCCGGAGCTGCTCTGTGACCAGATTCTTTATGCCATCGACCAGCCCTGGGGTGTGGTGATCAGCGACCTGACCGTACGCGCCGGGGGCGAGGTCTATGTGGTGTGACGGTTCTGGCGCCAGCGTAGCGGCGACTCACCGGTCCACTGGGTAAAAGCGCGGGTAAAGGCGGCGGGCTCGGAGTAGCCCAGTCGATAGGCGATCTCCGCTATGGACAGCTCCCGGTTGCGCAGGAAGTTGCTCGCGCGCTCGGATTGAACGCGGGCCAGTAGCCTGGAGTAGGAAGTGCCGGCCCTGCCGAGCTGGCGGGTCAGGTTGCGTTCTGACATGGCCAGCAGGTCAGCAATTTCCGGCCGCCGCAGCGGTGGCGTGTAGGCCCAGAGCCAGCGCATGACCCGCTCTTCAATGCCGGCGTCCTCGGCCAGCATCTGCGCCATCTTGTCCGCCAGGGATGCATACATCTTGAACAGCAGTGGGTTGGCGTTGGGCAGGGGTTCATCGTCAATGGCCTGTGGGTAGGCAATGCAGGCTTCGTCGGCGGAAAAGTACACCGGGAAGGCCAGTGTATCGGCCACCCTATGCCAGTCAGCCGGCTGCGCAAATGGCAGGCTCACCCAGGATGGGGGCTGGCCTGAGATAGCGATGTCTTCAATATTGCGCAGCGAGGTGCTCAGATCCAGCACCACACAGTATTCCACCAGGCTGTCGATGACGCTTTCTTCGGCGTCGCGGAGCGTGGGCCTGTCCATCTGGAAGATAAACAGCGACAGTGCCTCCTGCTGCCGCACCACCATGCGACTGTGGCCCATGGTCAGTTCGGGGTAGGCCAGGCAGACCTTGAGCGCTTCGACCGCCGTCGCCGCATGCTTCATGGCCATACCGATGACGCCGAGGTTCTCGATGCCCATCCATTGCCTGGCCTCGAATAGCAGTCGAATGGGAGACGTGTCAGCCGGTAAGCGCTGCACCAGGGCGGCGCAGATTTCCAGCTCCTGCTGCAGAGAAATCGGGAAGTCGGGTTCTTCCAGGGCGCGCGTCGGTAGCCCGGCGTTGGTGAAGATGCGCCGCGCTGTGTCCGGGTCGGCATTGAGAAAGCCAAGCTGGGCGAGGGCGCCGGCGATAATACGCCGGTTTCCCGCCAGGTTGCCGCTGGCGATGATCACGGACTTGTCAGACATAACGCATCCTGGGCAATAATGGCCCAAAATATCAATAAATAGGCCCGAGCGGCAATGTTTATCGCAGCTGGCGGGCGCTATGGTTGGTCTATAAGCCAGAACCACCCTGCGAGGTGAAGCCCATGACCACAGTCACGTCCCTGCAAACTGAAGCACCGGAGCACTTTGATGTGCTAATCGTCGGTGCCGGAATTTCCGGCATCGGCGCCGCCCACCACCTGCAGGAAAAGTGCCCTGACAAGCGCTTTGTGATGCTGGAGAACAAAGAGGCCTTCGGTGGCACCTGGCGGCAGCACACCTATCCTGGTATTCGCTCGGACAGCGATCTGTATACCTTCGGCTACGGCTTCAAGCCCTGGTCGGGCAAACCGATCGCCGAAGGGCAGGCCATCCTCGACTATCTGGGTGAAGCGATTGAGGAGGACCATCTAGACCAACATATCCGCTACAGCCACCAGGTACTGACGGCCTCCTGGTCCAGTGACGACCAGCAATGGACGGTGGAGGCGCGCCGCAAGGACACCGGCGAGCTTGCGCACTACACCGCCAGTTTCCTGTGGATGTGCCAGGGCTATTACCGCCATGAGCAGGGCTACACGCCTGAGTGGGAGGGTATGGATGACTTCAAGGGTCCCATCGTGCACCCCCAGACCTGGCCGGAAGACCTGGACTACCAGGGCAAGCGGGTGGTGGTGATTGGTTCCGGCGCCACGGCGGCCACCCTGGTGCCGAACATGGCTGACGACTGCGAGCACATCACCATGCTGCAGCGTTCGCCGACCTACTTCTGGACGGGTGAAAACAGCAACGAGCTGGCCGACCGCCTGCGCGAGTTGGAAGTGGACGAGGCCACGGTGCACGATATCGTGCGTCGCGACATTCTCAAGATCGCCAAGGACATCCAGTACGCCTCCGAGGAGCACCCGGAGATGGTGAAAGACGAGCTGTTCCGGGTGATTCGAGAAAAACTGGGTGAAGACTTCGACATGAGTCATTTCACGCCCAGCTACCGGCCCTGGCAGCAGCGCATTGCCTATGTGCCCGACGGAGACCTGTTCGACGCCATCAAGTCCGGCAAGGTGTCTGTGGTGACTGACCACATTGATCGCTTTACCGAGCAGGGCATTCTGACAAAGTCGGGAGAATTGCTGGAGGCAGACATTATTATCACCGCCACCGGATTCAACCTCAGCGTTATGGGTGACATCGCCTTTGAGCTGGACGGAGAGCCCGTAAACTTTGCCGACACCGTCAGCTACCGTGGCGTTATGAGTTCGGGCATTCCCAATATGGCCTCCATGTTCGGCTACCTGCGTTCGAGCTGGACGCTGCGTGTCGACCTGCTGTGCGACCTGGTGTGCCGGCTGCTCAACAATATGGAAACGCGGGGTGCCACCAGTGTCACGCCGACCTTGATGGAGAGCGAGCGTGACATGGAACTGCTGCCCTGGATTACCGAGGATGTCTTCAACCCCGGTTACCTGCAGCGCAGCCTGCACCTGATGCCCAAACAGGGCACGCAGGATCCCTGGAAGAACGTTCCCGACTACTACCAGGAGCGCGAGCTGTTGCCAAAGGTCGACCTTGACGAGCCCCAGCTGGTGTACCGCGCGGGGGCTGAGCGGGCGGTGGCGAGCGGCTAGTTATTGGGTATTTGCAGCACTACTCGTCATTGCTGTAGGCACGCCGCTATGCCCGCACACTACTCGTCATGCCAGCACACTTCTCGTCATTCCCGCGAAAGCGGCGGGTACAGACCCCGTGCGAGGTCTGTCCCCTTGCCTGGAAAGACCGCGCCTACCCTGGTACGCGAGAAAAACCGCGCCTACACCGCCGGCTGCTGCTGGGTGATGCAGTGGATGCCGCCGCCACCCTCGGCGATGGCGGCGACCGGTACCATGACGATTTCCCGGTCCGGGAAGCAATCCTGCAGGCGTTCCCGGGCAAAGCCATCGGTGGGCACGCCATAGCTGGGCGCAATCACCGCGCCATTGGCGATATAAAAATTCACGTAGGACAGGCAGAAGCGGTCATTGGTCGCTATGTTCCAGTCCGCCTCGGGCAGTTCGACGATCTTCAGTGACCGGCCACGGGCGTCGGTCAGATTCTCCAGCGCCGTTCGCAGTTCCGTAAAGTAGGGCGCACGCTCAGCCTCGCTGGCGCTTTCGAGTATGACCGTACCCGGCGCGCAGAAGGCCGCCAGACCGTCGATGTGGCCATCGGTCTCAAGGTCCAGCGGATCGCCGGGCAGCCACAGCACTTTTTCCACTCCCAGCTTGAGTTTCAACTCGTCCTCAATCTGCTCGCGACTCCATTCGGGATTGCGATTGGCGTTGGGGAAGCAGGTGTCCGTGGTCAACAGGCTGCCTTGCCCGTCCACGCACAGGCCGCCGCCTTCGGCTATCAATTCGGAGCTGATGGCCGGCACCCCGGCGTGGGCGAGAATGCGCTCCGCCATCAGTGCGTCCTGGTCGTAGGGATCGTACTTCTCACCCCAGGCATTGAAACCGAAGCACACGCCTGCCAGAACGCCGGCATCATTCACCACGAAGTTGGGGCCGCTGTCTCTTGCCCAGGAATCATCCATGGGCACCTCGAACAGTTCTATATCACTGCCGAGAATACTGTGGGCATGTTCAAGTTCCCCTGGCGGCACCAGCATGGTGACGGGTTCGGCGTCGCGAATAGCGTGGGCGACAGCGCCGTAGGCGCGTTGTGTCGCCGCCATATCGGACCACATTTCCCGGCGACAGGGCCAGGCCATCCAGCAGCGGTCGTGCTTCGCCCATTCAGGGGGCATATTGAAGCTCATGCGGACGGCCTCCTTGATCGCGTGTTCAGAATAGTCCCTGTTGACGGGTACCAGTGGCGGGCTCGGCTGCCTGGGGTATGACCTGCAATGTGTCCCCAAGTGTGAGCGTGCCGGACTCAATGATCTTCGCACACAGGCCGCCGTGGCCGATCATGGCGGCGACTCCGCCGCGGCCCAGTGCCTGCTCCATGCGTGAACAGGGATGACACAGGGCGGTGGCTTCAAACATGGCGCCGCCAATGCGAAAGCGTTGTCTGCGCAGAGCATTGAGGTTGATGCCAGAGACCACCAGGTTGCGGCGCAAGGTGCCGGGCTGAATCTGTTCGAGCCCGGTAAAGTGTTCGACCTGGGCGATAAATTCCCGTGAGATCAGCGTGACCTGGCGTGCGGACCCAGGGGTCTTGTCTACCCGGTGGTCGCCAGCCAGGCCAAGACCGGCGATAGCCTCGACGCTTTCAAGTTCGATCAACGCCTGGCGCCGCGCCGGGCGCACGCCGATCCAGCCCAGCCGCCCCGGGGGCAGGTCGGCGGCAAAGCGGTCGAGTGGGTTATTGCGCTTGTTCATCAGGCAGCGGCGAGTCTTGCCTGCACCTCGTCGCTCAGTAGCGGCAGCACCTCAAGTGCTGCAAGGTTTTCCTCCAGTTGTTCGACCCTGGAAGCTCCCAGTATCACCGTGGACACATTGGGATTGAGCAGGCACCAGGCAATGGCCAGCTTCGACAGGCTGGTACCCAACTCCTCGGCGATGGGTTGCAGCTTGCGTACACGCTCCATGCGCTCCTGGCCGCGGTCGCTCTCTACCATGTGTTTACGCAGCCATTCGTAACCGGGTAGTGCCGCTCGGGACTCCGCTGGTATGCCGTCCAGGTACTTGCCCGTCAGCGCGCCGGACGCCAGCGGCGACCAGGTGGTGGTGCCGATGCCGTATTTTTCGAAAATGGGAGCGTATTCTATTTCGAAGCGCTCCCGGTCCAGCAGGTTGTACTGCGGTTGCTCCATGCTCGGTGGCGTCAGGTGGTTGGCGTCGGCAAATTCACAGGCGTCGGCGATCTCTTGAGCGGACCATTCCGAGGTGCCCCAATACAGCACCTTGCCCTGGGTGATCAGGTTGTGCATAGCCCAGACAGTCTCCCCTATGGGGGTGTCCGGATCGGCGCGGTGACAGAAGTACAGATCCAGGTAGTCTACCTGCAGGCGTTGCAGCGCCTGGTGGCAGGCCTCTGTCACGTGCTTGCGGCTCAGTCCCAGTTGGGTGGGCGCCGGGTTTTCGTGGGCACCGAAAAACACTTTGGAGGAAACACAGTAGCTGTCTCGCGGCCGGCCCAGGGCTTTGAGCGCCTTGCCCATGACGATCTCCGACTGGCCGCGCTCGTAGCCCTCGGCGTTGTCGAAGAAGTTGATTCCCGCATCGAAGCAGGTACCGAACATACGCTCTGCGAGTCCGGCGTCCACCTGCTTGTTGAAGGTCACCCAGGAGCCAAAGGAAAGCTCGGATAGCTTGAGGCCGGCGCGGCCCAGTCTGCGATAGTTCATGTGATAGTTGTGCTCCGGTTCACTGACGGTTGGGTATGACCTGCGGTATATTCGTATCCAACAACCATTATAAAGCGCAACCGCTGCCGTGGGTGGTGAAAGCGCTACAGGATTTTGATGGGAGTGCGATACAACTCGTTCGCGATGCTGGTGCTCGGTTGCATGCTATCCGCTGTAACCCTGGCACAGCCGGTGATGGTTCACTTTGACGAGCAACAGGTACTGAGGACCAGCCTCGACTGGCTGGACCGCCGGCCGGATGCGCTGACGTTGCCGCCAAGGGTGGCACCGCCGGTGCCCGGATCTCTGCCCATTGCGCTTGACCCAGCCGTATTCGAGCACAACCCGCCACGCCGACTGGGTGATGCCGCGGTGGGCAAGCTGCTGTTTGTGAACGCCGGTGGTGCCACAGAAAGCTGTTCCGCCACGCTGCTGGGACGCGATGGCCTGCTGCTCACGGCGGCGAATTGCCTGGTAGATCGCGAAGGCAATGAGAGTACCGATGTTGTGTTCGTGACCCTGCTGGGTACCCCCGCACAGAAGCTCTACTCCGTAGTGTGCATGGCCTATCCGCAAGAATGGCGCGACTTGCCATCTCCCGAGGCCTGGCGTTTCAACTATGCCTTCCTGAAATTGCGCAGCAGCCACGCATTCGGCGGCCTGGGTATCACCAATGCGCTTCCCCCGAAGCAACTGGACCGCATTGGTTTTGCAGGGGTGTTGGGTGATCGCACCCAGATGGGTTCGGTGAGCAGCGTGTTGCGACTGCGCGACGGACAGTTGGCGAGCCGTAACGATGCGCTGGCGGCCGGCAGCAGCGGCAATCCTTGGATGCGCAATCAGGTGGTGCAAAGCCTGAGTTCACACTACGATCCGGCGCAGCCTGAAATAATCCTGGGGCCGCAGTTCTCGGGTGCTACTATGGAACTAATGAAAACCGTGCGCACTAGCTGTGGTGTGACCGCAGCAAGTACCGCCGACACCGTAGCCGGGGACTAGGCCAGCAGGCTGCCCGGTTGCGCAACAAAGTGAGGACTGTGTTATGAGCGGGGATCTATCAGCGAGCGCGGCATCACAGCGCTACAAGCGCACCAACTTCCTGGTAATGCCGGGATTCCAGATCAGGTTCATGATGTACATTATCATCTTTGCGCTGTTTGGCATTTTTGTCTTGTACGCCACCAACCACCTCTATTTTCAACGGCTGATAACTGAGGGCCAGCAGCTTGGGCTGGCGTCGGACCATATCTATTTCGAGTTCGTTAACCAGCAGCGCGAGGTGCTCAACACCACCTTCATGTTGGTCGCCGGTGTCGTATTTGGCGCGTTGATCCTGGTGGGGCTGGTGTTGTCGCACAAGATCGCCGGGCCCATCTATCGCATCCAGTTGCACCTGCAAGAAGTGCGGGAGAAGGGCGAGGCCAGCCGGCCACTTTCATTCCGCGACGGCGACTTCTTCCCGGAGGTGGCGGAGCTGGTCGAGGAACTGGTCTCGCACTCCAAGCGAGCCGATTAGCCGGGAGTCGGCTGCAATCGCAACCGTTGCAGGGACACTACTTTCTCCGGGGAGAGGACAAGCCTGTCCACTTCTTCAAACCCGTACTTTTTATGAAACTTCAAGGACTCGGCATTCGGCGGTTCGATGTCAATTTCCGCGACCAGTGATGTCAGTCCCTCGGCGCGCGCCCAGGTAATGCACTCAGCATAGATTGATGAAGCCACGCCCAGTCCGCGTGCTGCGCTGTCCACGACCACGCGGTCTACATAGAAAAACTCGCTGTAGTTGTCGTTAAACCATTGGTAGTTTGGGCTGTCGTAGTCACTGCCTCCGCAGAATCCCATCAGAAAGCCTACGACCTCGCCCTTGCGCTCGGCCACACGCATTCGCGCCGCCTTGCTGCGAAGGCGCTGAAACCTGTTGCCGTCCATGGGACTCAGGACGGCGACGGATGCGGCGTTGAGTGCCAGCACCGCCGGTTCGTCGTCGGGCTGGTAGTCACGAATTCTCATCAGTAGCTGTAGTTCGACTGCAGGCCCAGGGGAATACCCACGGCCCAGTACAGCAGCAGGAAGACAGTCCAGGTGGTGATAAACGTGATTGAGTAGGGCAGCATCATCGCCGTTACCGTGCCGATGCCGGTCGCCTTGATGTAGCGTTGGCAGTACACCACCACCAGCGGGAAGTAGGGCATCAGCGGCGTGATGATGTTGGTAGTTGAATCACCGACGCGATAGGCGGCCTGGGTTAGGTCTGGTGAGATACCCAACTCCATCAGCATGGGCACAAAAATGGGTGCCAGCAGCGCCCATTTGGCCGACGCCGAACCGATAAACAGGTTTAACAGGCCGGTCAGTACCACGATGCCGGCGATGGTCAGGCCGGAGGACAACCCCAGCGCCTTGAGACCGGCAGCCCCTTCCAGCGCCATCAGTACGCCCAGGTTGGACTGGCCGAAGGCGTAGATGAACTGGGCAATAAAAAACATGATGACCAGGTAATAGGCCATGCTTTCCATGGACTTCGTCATACCGGCGATCACGTCTCGGGAGCTCTGCACGGTGCCGGCACCAATGCCGTAGACAATGCCTGGCAGTACAAACAGCAGAAAGATCAGCGGCACGATCGAGGCCATCAGCGGCGCGCCCAGCTCAGTCAGGGAGCCGTTCGGCCCGCGCCAGGACGAATCCCCCGACCGGGCGCTGATCACCAGCAGCAGGATGCCGCCGAGCATGGACCACAGGGCATACCTAAGGCCGCGTGACTCGTGAGCACTGAGAAGCTCCATGCTGGGCACATCTTCGATGTCCTCATCCAGCGCATGGTCACTGAGCCGAGGCTCAACAAACTTGTCCGTTACCAGCCAGCCCAGGCTGATGATCAACAAGGACGACGTCGCTGTGAAGAAGTAGTTGTTGAGTGGGTTCAGCGTCAGGTCGGCGTCGAGAATCTGCGCGCCGGACTGGGTAATACCCTGCAGCATGGGGTCGATGGCGGCGGGAATGAAGTTGGCAGAAAAGCCCCCTGACACGCCGGCAAACGCTGCCGCGATACCGGCCAGCGGGTGGCGCCCGGCGGCAAAGAAGATAACCCCGCCCAGAGGAATCACCAGCACATAGCCGGCATCTGCCGCCGTGTGGCTGACAATGCCTACCAGTATGATCATGGGCGTCAGCAGCCAGCGGGCTGTCACCCTGAGCATGGCACGCAGGGCGCTGTTGATGAACCCGGTGTGTTCCGCCACACCGATGCCCAACATGGCCACCAGCACCACGCCAATCGGGTGAAAGTGCGCAAAGTTCCTCACCATTGTCGCCATGAACGCGGTGAAAGACTCCCCGGAGAGCTGATTGACAATCCTTACTGGCTCGCCGCTACGAGGGTCAATGGCGGAAAACTCGACGTAGGACAGCAGCCAGGAGACCAGCCAGACGATTACCAGCAGGCCGATGAACAGCATGGCGGGGTCCGGCAGCCTGTTGCCGGTTCGCTCGATGGCCGCCAGCGCGCGCTGGCTGAAAGGGGGCTTGTTATTGTTGTCCACGGGATGCTCCGGCGAGAGTTGTGACGCCAAGACTACCCGGATTGCTCAACCTGGTTCCAGTTCTTGGCGAGAAAGCTGACGAATTCCGAGTCCCGCAGTGGCGCTGCCATCAGCAGGCCCTGTACCCGATCGCATTCCAGGCCCTTGAGAAATTCAAGCTGTGAACTGGTCTCGACGCCCTCGGCAACAATCTCCAGGTCCAGGGATCGCGCCATGGCAACAATGGCCCTGACGATGGCGGAATCTTCGTGGTCTTCCGGCACACCGCGCACAAACGAACGATCGATCTTCAGCTCGTCGATAGGGAAGCGCTTGAGGTAGGCAAGCGACGAGTAGCCGGTGCCAAAATCATCCACCGACACGGTGACGCCAATGTCCTTCAGATCGTGCAGCAGCTTGGCGGTCTTGTCCAGGTTACCCATTACCAGACTCTCGGTCAGTTCGACCGTCAGGAAGGAAGGCTCCAGCTCAGCGCGCTGGCAGGCCGCGGCGATCTGGCGGGCAAGGTCCGGCTGTTTGAACTGGCGCGCCGATACGTTCACCGACACCTGTAAACCTTCATAGCCGGCCATGTGCCAGGCGCGGGTCTGCCGGCAGGCTTCCTCGATCACCCAGGCGTCGATGGCAATGATCAGGTCATTCTCTTCGGCAAGGGGAATAAACTGGTCCGGCTGCACCAGGCCGCGCTTGGGGTGACGCCAGCGCACCAGTGATTCCATACCGCTGACCCTGCCGCTGTCGGCGTTGAGCTGGGGCTGGTAGTGCAGGCGTAGCTGGTGGCCGGCCAGTGCCTTGTGCAGGTCCGCTTCCATGGTGCGACGTTCATTGGCGCGCTCGGTGAATTCGGAGGTGTAGTACTGCAGGGTATTGCGGCCCTCTTTCTTGGCCGCTTCCTTGGCGGCGCCGGCGTGCTTCAGCAGCTGGCCGGCCTCGAAGCTGTCTTCCGGGAAGCGGGAGATACCAAGGCTGACGGTCAGCACCACCTCTTCGCCCTGTACCTCGAAAGGCTTCTTCATTACCTGGCTGATCTGGTCGCCGATCTCGGCGATCTGCTCTTCGCTGGTCAATCCGGGAAGGGAAATGGCAAATTCGTCGCCCCCCAGTCGTCCCAGGCAGCGGGAGGTTCCCTCCTGCCCTTTGCGCTGGTCGTAGCCGGCGTCGCGGGCGAGTTCTCCCAGGCGCTGTGAAATCTGGATCAGCACTGAATCACCCGCCATCGGCCCCAGACTGTCATTGACGTTCTGGAATCGGTCAACCGACACGATCATCAGTGCCAGCCCATGATTGTTGCGCTGGGCGCTGATGACGCCCGCTTCAAGGCGCTGCTGGAACAGCACGCGATTTGGTAGCCGCGTCAGGCCATCGTAATAGGTGAGCTGGTCCCGGTAGGCCTTGGCGATCAGCGCATTGCGCAGGCGCAGTACCAGCTCGCTGGAATCGACGGGTTTTTCGAGAAAATCCGTAACACCCATTTCCAGTGCCTTCAGCTTGGTGGCGGGGTCAGTATCAGAGGTCAGCACAATCACCGAAAGCTGGCGGGTGGCCGGATCGGCGCGAACGGCTTCGAGAATTTCAAAGCCATTGACCTCGGGCATGTGGATGTCCAGGAACAGGCAGTCGGGCTTTTCTTCCTTGATGAGATCTATGGCTTTGGTTGAATCGTCCAGCGCTATGAAATTACGGTAGCCCGCCTGCACCAGATAGACCTCAAGAATACCGAGCATCAACGGCTCATCGTCGACCATCATGATGATGTCGTTATGAAAGTCCTCGTGGTCTGCTCCGTATTCGGCGCTGGAGGCGCCGTCTCCAGGCAACTTATCGCCTCCCTTCATTCCTTGTGCTCTTCTCGTGGTCGTAGTGATGTAGCTTCGGGGCGAGAAATGGCTTCCCGGTGTGGCAGCGGCTCGCGCTGCGGAGCGTCAGCCCGATCCGGTGGTCGGCCTGTCCCGATGGAGTCCCGCTTTCCGGGGCCCAGATTGGTCATGGCAAAGGCAATGAATTCACGTTCCGGCATTGCCTGGGCAATTACATGGCCCTGTGCCGCGTGGCAGTCATTGGCTTTGAGGAATTCGAGCTGTTCCCGGGTTTCGGTGCCTTCGGCCACCACTTTCAAATCCAGCGAACGCGCCATCGCGATCACCGCCTGCACGATGGCGGCATCATCCTTGTTCTCAGGAATCTCGACGATAAACGAGCGGTCAATTTTCAGTTCATCGATGGGGAAGCGTTTCAGATAGGCCAGCGCCGAGTAACCGGTGCCAAAGTCGTCGATTGATACAGTGACGCCTATGTCCTTGAGCTGGCGTAGCATCTTGGCGGCGCTCTCCTTGTCTTCCATCACCAGGCTCTCGGTCAGTTCCAGGGTCAGCAAGCGCGGCGCCAGGCCCGCCTGAGAGCAGGCGTTGGCCACCGACCAGGCCAGGTCCGGGTTGGCGAACTGGCGGGCGGACACATTGACGGAGATGTTCAGTTCACGGAAGCCTGCGGACTGCATGGCCCGGGTTTTCCGGCAGGCCTCCTGCAGTACCCAGCCATCAATAGCGAGGATCAGGTCGTTTTCTTCGGCCAGCGGGATGAATGTGTCGGGCATGACCACGCCGCGGGTGGGGTGGTGCCAGCGCACCAGCGCTTCCATGCCAATCATCTTGCCAGTAGCAACGTTGATTTGCGGCTGGTAATACAGGGTCAGTTGGTCGCCGTCGATTGCCTGGTGTAGCTCTGCTTCCAGGCTGCGACGGGCGTCCGCCTTGGCGGTGATTTCCTTGGAGTACAGTTCCAGGCAGTTGCCGCCGGACTTTTTGGCCAGTTCCTTGGCCGCCCCGGCGCTCTTGAATAGCTGGCCGGTCTCGCCAGCATCGTGTGGGTAGCGCGCCATGCCAAGGCTGGCTGTCAGGAACACCTGCTTGCCGCGGTATTCGAAAGGCTTGCGCACGGCATCGCGGACTTCATCGGCCATGTCCACGACATCCGACTTGCTCATTCGGCCCGGCAGGGCAATAGCGAACTCGTCGCCACCCATGCGTGCCAGGATGCGCTCGCCGTAGTCCTGGCTTTTGTGGGCATCTGCGCCGCCGTCATTAATGATTTTGCGCAAGCGACCGGCGATGTTCTTCAGCACATCGTCGCCGGCCATCGGCCCGAGGCTGTCATTGACCGACTGGAAGCGGTCAATAGAGACCATCATCAAAGCCAGGTCGGAATGGCGTTGCTTGCAGTGTTCGATGCTGGCGTCCAGCCGCTCGAGGAAAAACGTGCGGTTGGGCAGTCGGGTCAGGCCGTCGTAGTAGGTGAGCTGGTCCTGATAGGCCTTGGCGCGCAGGGTGTTGCGCAGCCGCAGTACCAGTTCACTGGAGTCGATGGGCTTTTCCAGGAAGTCGGTAGCGCCCAGTTCCAGGGCCTTCAGCTTGGTTTCCGGGTCGGTGTCCGAGGTCAGCACAATGGCTGCCAGATGCTGGATTTCCGGTGTTGAGCGGATCTTCTCAAGGATCTCGAAGCCGTCGACTTCCGGCATATTGAGGTCCAGGAACACGCAATCCGGGCGCTCGCGCAGGATGGTGTCGATGGCCTGGGTGGAATCATTGAGAGGGATGAGGTGCTGGTAACCCTGTTCCTGCAAGTAGATTTCAAGAACGCCGAGCATCAGTGGCTCGTCGTCCACCATCATGATGATGTCGTCTCGGAATTCGTTCTGCGCCTGTTGTGGCGCCGCCGCGGGCTGTGCCACTGGCGCGGTATTGTCCCTGTGCTCGCTCATGGCTCGGCCTGCCTCTGGTTGATACCTTCGTCTGCTGCCGTTGCTAGCTGTGGTACAACTATCCGCTTGCTCATCGCCCTGACCAGGGTAATGCGCTCAGCTGCCAGCGCAGTGTCCCCTTTCTTGGCCGCTTGTTCCAGTATTGCTGCCGGTTCTGTGAAGCCGTTAAAACCTACGCTACCCGCTGAACCCTTGAGCCAGTGGGCGAGTTTGGCGAGTTCATCGAAATCACCGTCGGACAGTCGCTGGTCCATAGCATCGATCTGGCCACCCAGTTTGTCGGCAAAACCGACAATAATGCTGTCGAAGCGCTCGCCCCGGCCTGCCAACACTGAGGAGATGCTGTCGGGCAGTGTCTCCGCGGCGGCGGTCTCTGTTGCCGGGCCCGCAGAGAATTCACCTTCCTCGCCGTTATCTTCCAGGCGGAAACGCTGTTGTAGCGACTCCAGCGCGCTAATCTGCGGTCCGCAGGCTTCGGCCTTGCCGGCCTGGGCTGCGTCCTGCAGTGCACCGGCGGGTTCGGTCATCGCCGGGAACCCCACGGATCCGGCTGTGCCCTTAAGCTTGTGGGCCAGCGCGGCGAGCTGCTCCAGATCCGCCGCGGCTTCAGCCTGGCGCATGGCTTCCAGCTGGGCGCCGAGACCATCGAGAAAACTCTGGGCGATGTTTTTTAGCTTTTCATTGGTGACCGGCAGCGTGCAGTAGATCGGTGGGCCTGCGGCAGCCGATGCTGCGGCAGCCGAGGCTGTGGCAGCCCGTGCCGGTGCCTCTGCGGGAGCTGTTGTGGCTGGCGCCGGAGCAACAGGCGCGGGGATGTTGTCTTCTGACGCTGGGCTGCTGTTTGCTTTCGTGACTGCAGCCTCTGGCTCAACATTTGGCGCCGGAGAGGCAGTGTTGGTTTTCGCCACCAGGGGCTCAATTGTAGGCACCTTCGGAGGTGTTTGTTCAGATACCGGTTCAGGCGCGGTAGCTGTCTCATCAACACTGGGCTCTTCTCGCGTACCACCCAGTTCCTCGGCCAGCACGCTCAGCAGCTTGTCGATATTTACCGGCTTGGTCAGGTAGCGGCTGTAGCCGGCATCCAGGCATTTCTGTTCTGCCCCTTCCATCGCATCAGCCGTCAGCGCAATAACGGTTTTTCCGATTCCGCGCTCGCGCATCAACCCTACCGAAGTGAAGCCGTCCATCACGGGCATCTGTACATCCATAAGGGTAAGGTCTGCGCTTTCCACCAGATCCAGTGCTTCCTGGCCGTTTTCCGCTGTGACAACTTCCAGGCCCTGGTCTTCCAGTACCACCTGCAGCAGCTCGCGGTTCTCGGCGCCGTCGTCCACCACCAGTATGCGGGAGTAGGGCAGCCGCCACTGGGCAGATTCGATTGCGCTGTCCGCCTGCTCTTCGGCTAACAGCGCTTCCGGCTGCAGCCATTCGGCGCCCTCCAGCCGGCCCAGGTTAACGGTGGCGGTAAAGCTGCTGCCTTCCCCTTGCACGCTGGAGGCGACGATATCGCCGCCCATGCCCTGGGCGAAACTTTTACTGATAGTCAGGCCCAGGCCGGTGCCACCGAAGCGCCGCGTGATGGAACTGTCGGCCTGGCTGAAGGCTTCGAATACGCGGCTGACCTGCTCCGGGCTCATACCGATGCCGGTGTCAGCCACTTCCATGGTGAGTATGTGGTCCTTGCCCGCCTTGTCGATGCGCGTGCGCACGGTGACGCCGCCGGACTCGGTAAACTTGATGGCATTGCCCAGCAGGTTGGTGAGGATCTGCCTGATCTTGGCCGGGTCGGACATGATTTCCGCCGGCAGCGGGCCCTCGGGCTCGAACTTCACCCAAAGGCCTTTTTCGTCAGCCTTCACACGGATGATCTCGATCACATCCATGATGATGCGATGGGGCGCACAGGCCACACTTTCGATATCCATCTGTCCGGCCTCAACCTTGGACAGGTCGAGGATATCGTTGATCAGGCCCAGCAGATGGGCACTGCTGCGGGAGATCGTATCCAGGTGCTTTTCCGGATTAGCGCTCTGCTTGCCATAGCCGCGCTTGAGGACCTCGGTAAAGCCCATGATGGCGTTCATCGGGGTGCGGATTTCGTGGCTCATATTGGCCAGGAAGTCACTCTTGGCGCGGTTGGCGACCTCGGCCTCTTCCTTGGACTTGAGCAGCTCGACTTCCTTTTCCATGAGCTCGCTGATGT
Source organism: Cellvibrionales bacterium (assembly GCA_043513815.1). GTDB lineage: Bacteria > Pseudomonadota > Gammaproteobacteria > Pseudomonadales > Halieaceae > JANQIO01. The sequence goes on from CP121313.1 coordinate 1,764,613, forward strand.
CATCAAAGCTGACCAATACACCCACGGTGGAGTGGGGGCCTGCCATGATTGGCGACGAGTTGGTCATGAAGGTTCGCAGCACCCCGTCGTCGTCGCGCAACTGGACGCGCTCGCCTACCAGCGGCGTGGAGGTCTCCAGTGCCTTGTCCCAGGGCGTGTGTTTCGCGTCAAATCCCGACTCTTCCGCAAACTGCCAGTCGAACTTGCTGACGTTGCGACCAATCAGCTTGTCCGCAGGTTGTTTCATGGTCTCAGCGAAGGAGCTGTTGGACAGCACGATGTTCTGCTTGCCGTCCAGCACCAACAGACCTTCAGCCATGGTATCCAGCGCTGTCCGTACCCGGTCGGGGATGGCCTGGGAGGGATCCAGCATTTTCAGCATCCGGCCCAGGTACCAGTAGAACAACAGGAAGGCCATGAGGGTAAAGAAGGCGACCTGGTGGGTCAGCGGGTGGTAGAGCATGTGCATCCAGCCCTGGGGCAGCAGTGGCGTGAACTGCAGCTCGACGCTGCCCCACTGTTTTTCACCAGACCAGATCGGCACGATGATACGCCCTGGAACTTTTTGCGCGTCCTCACTGGCAGAGGAGAGCTGGTGATCGCCTGTGAGTGACACGACTTTGCCATCAGACTGCACCACGGCTGCGCTCACCAGATCGTCGTGACGACTGGTCAGCAATTGCAGGTTGGCATCGATGCGGCGCAGGTCTGAGCGTGTTACCAGAATAGACGTATTCAGGGCCGCGACTTCCGCCATGGCGGCACGTCCCTGTAGCACCGCTTCATTGCGGTCCGGAATAATTTCAAGGAAGGAGGCAATCAGCACCAGGGTAGTCAGGATGCTGGCCTGACCCATGGCGATACGAGTGGTGGTGCTCCAGTTGGCTGTCAGGCGGCTAAGCATTCTCGGCCTCCTCGTCGGCAGTCTCTTCGGCGGTTTCTTCGCCGCCTGCAATCGATGCGAGAGACTCTTCGTTCTCATCTTCATCAGTCAGCAGGTTGCCGGTAGACAGCACCGGGAACGGATCGATGAAGCGCCAGGCCGGCATGGAGGACAGCAGGCTGCTCAACAGAATGCCGCTGCGCGCGGCCCAGATGACGTAGCCGACAGAAAGGCTGCCGGATATGGCGAAGCCGCTGCCCACCACCAGTTTCTGCAGGCGAGCTTCTTCGTTGACGTCATCACGGAGCTGGTCGATGCCGTCGACAAAGCCGCTGTCACTGATAAAGGCATCAATATTGCCGAGGGAGCCGGACAGGTCCCGCAGTCGCTCGAAGGCCAGAATCTGCGTGTCTACCTCGGTGACCGATTGCTCACGCAGGTCGTCGCGGCTGTCATCGATCAAGGTAACCTGCACCACCTGGCCATCGTCCAGTGCCACATCCAGCACCACGGAGCCGATGTCGGCAGTCGTGCCGGAGCTTGAGAAGCCGGAGGCAAACGTGTTCTGTCCCTGTGCTATCAGCCGAGAATCCAGTGCAAGGTCACCGTCGCCACTGCTCTCGGCTTCGCCGTCGCCGGCATCTGCTGCGGTCTCTTCTGTTGCGGGTTCAGGTTCTGGTTCGGGTTCAGGCTGCGGTTCGGGTGTGGGGTCCGATACACCAACGTCTTCCTGAGGCGTTTCAGTAACTGGCGGAGTGACTACTGGATCCGCCACGCCACCTGAGCCATTATTTGGATCGGTGGGAATCGCTGTGGTGGTGCCGGGTTCGTTCACGGGCTCCGGTTCAGGTTCGGGTGCTGGCTCCGGTGCAGGCGCTGGCTCCGGTGCAGGCGCTGGCTCCGGTGCAGGCGCTGGCTCCGGTGCAGGTGCAGGTGCTGGTTCAGGCGCAGGCTCGGGTTCAGGCGCTGGCTCCGGGGCAGGAACACCGGCAATCGCTGTTGAACTGTTGCTGGCCACGATCTCCGCGGTGCCCTGATTGTCGGTGTAGCTCACTGATGCAGAGATCACCGCACCAACATCGTCAGCGCCCAGCAGGTAGCTGCTACCGCTGGCACCGGCAACCGGCGTACCGTTTCTGAGCCACTGATAGTTCAGGGTGCCGAGGCCGTCTTCATCTGCGAGCGATGAGGCGTCAACAGACAGTGTTTCCCCTTCCAGGGCGTCGCCCGAGAGGATCGCCTGGCCGACCGGTGCATCGTTGACGTTGGCAATGGGCGCCGCTGCAGCGGCGGTAACCTGTTCGTCGATACCACCCGCATCGGTATAACTGACCTCAACGCTGATTAGCGCACCCACATCATTTTGTCCGGCGGTATAGGTATCACCGGTCGCTCCGCTGATCGGGGCTCCGTCACGCAGCCACTGGAAACTGAATGTGCCGAGGCCGTCGTCATCAGCCAACGCGCTGGTATCGGCAGTGAGGGTGGCGTCTTCCTGGGCAATGCCGCTTACAAAGACGCTACCCGTGGGTGCATCATTGGTATTTGCGACCGGGCCGATGGCCCCACTGGTGACGGTTTCGGTGGTGCCGCCGCCATCGACGTAGCTGACCTGCGCCGTAATTGAAGCGCCTACATCGTCTTCTCCGAGCAGGTAGGTGGCGCCGTTGCTTACCGACACCCCGTCGCGGAACCATTCAAAGCTCGGCGCACCGGGGCCGTCTGCATCTGCTAGGGCGGACAGGTCAATGCTCAGAGTTTCGTCTTCCGCGGCGGTGCCAGTAATACTGATACCACCGGTGGGCGCATCATTGACATTGCTGATGGTGCCGCTGGCGGTGGCCGTGTCTGTCAGTCCACCGCTGTCTTCGATGGTGTAGTCAAATGCCACAGCGCCAAAATAATTGGCGGCCGGTAAAAAGCTTATGTTGTCTGCGGCGTCGACAAATACGGTGCCATTGGCCACCGCGATAGACTGACTGCCGCCTGTGAGCGCTACACCGTCGATAGCGGTAATAGTGCGCGTGTCACCGGTGTCGGGGTCCGTGTCATTACCCAGCAGGACGCCGTTCAATACTCCAGATATTGAGTCTTCGGGCCCGTCGAGGGCGCCCGGGTCGTCGACTGCATCCGGCGGGCTTACTGATACCGCAATGGTGCCGGACGCGGTGGCCGTGTCAGCCGCTCCGGCAGCGTCTTCAACGGTATAGCTAAAGCTCACCGGGCCGATGTAGCCGGCGCCGGGGGTAAAGGTAATGTTGTCAGAGGCGTCAATATCTACGGTGCCATTGGTCACGGCAATAGTCTGTGCTCCGCCGGTCAGGGTGACGCCTTCGATCGCAGTAATGGTGCGGGTGTCTCCACTGTCCGGATCGATATCATTGGCTAGCAACGCAGCATTCAGGACAGCGGACTCAATATCCTGAATGCCATCCAGTGCGGTGGGGTCATCTATCGCGTCAATGGGGTCATTGATCGGATTGACAGTAATCGTAGCGGTCGCCTGTGCGCTGCCGCCGTTGCCGTCAGTGACTTCGTAGACAAAGCTGTCGGTGCCGTTAAAGTCGGCATCCGGGGTGTAGGTAAACGTGCCGTCGGTATTGAGCGTCAGCGCCCCATTGCTGGGACCGCTGATCGGGGCGGTGGTAACGGTCAGTGTGTCGAGGTCAATGTCGCTGTCGTTGTCGAGCACACCATTGGCCAGGGTCGTCGTCAGCGTGCCGTCTTCATCAACGGAGTAGGTGTCCGCCGCCGCGGTGGGATCATCATTGATCGGATTAACGGTAATCGTAGCGGTCGCCTGGGCGGAGCCGCCGTTGCCGTCGGTGACTTCGTAGACAAAGCTGTCGGTGCCGTTGAAGTCGGCATCTGGAGTGTAGGTGAACGTGCCGTCGGTATTGAGGGTCAGCGCACCATTGCTGGGACCGCTGATCGGGGCGGTGGTGACGGTCAGCGTGTCGAGATCAATGTCGCTGTCGTTGTCGAGCACACCATTGGCCAGCGTGGTCGTCAGCGTGCCGTCTTCATCGACGGAGTAGGTGTCCGCCGCCGCGGTGGGATCATCATTGATCGGATTAACGGTAATCGTAGCGGTCGCCTGGGCGGAGCCACCATTGCCATCAGTCACTTCATAGACAAAGCTGTCGGTGCCGTTAAAGTCGGCATCCGGGGTGTAGGTAAACGTGCCGTCGGTATTGAGGGTCAGGGCGCCATTGCTCGGACCGCTGATCGGGGCAGTGGTAACGGTCAGTGTGTCGAGGTCAATGTCGCTGTCGTTGTCGAGCACACCATTGGCCAGGGTCGTCGTCAGCGTGCCGTCTTCATCGACGCTGTAAGTATCGTCGGCGGCATCGGGATCATCATTGATCGGATTGACAGTAATCGTAGCGGTCGCCTGTGCGCTGCCGCCGTTGCCGTCAGTGACTTCGTAGACAAAGCTGTCGGTGCCGTTGAAGTCGGCATCCGGGGTGTAGGTAAACGTGCCGTCGGTATTGAGCGTCAGCGCCCCATTGCTGGGACCGCTGATCGGGGCGGTGGTAACGGTCAGTGTGTCGAGGTCAATGTCGCTGTCGTTGTCGAGCACACCATTGGCCAGGGTCGTCGTCAGCGTGCCGTCTTCATCAACGGAGTAGGTGTCCGCCGCCGCGGTGGGATCATCATTGATCGGATTAACGGTAATCGTAGCGGTCGCCTGGGCGGAGCCACCATTGCCATCAGTCACTTCATAGACAAAGCTGTCGGTGCCGTTAAAGTCGGCATCCGGGGTGTAGGTAAACGTGCCGTCGGTATTGAGCGTCAGCGCCCCATTGCTGGGACCGCTGATCGGGGCAGTGGTAACGGTCAGCGTGTCGAGATCAATGTCGCTGTCGTTGTCCAGGACGCCATTGGCCAGTGTCGTCGTCAACGCACCGTCTTCATCGACACTGTAAGTATCGTCGGCGGCATCGGGATCGTCATTGATGGGGTTCACAGTGATCGTGGTCGTTGCCACCACGCTGTCGGTGTCACCATCATTGACCGTCACCTCGATGGTGCGCGCGCCGGCTGTGGGATTGCCTGTATCTTTGTGCTGGTAACTGGTGTCAAGCAAGGCGGCCTCGGCCTGGGCCAGGGTCATCTCACCGCTATTCAGGTCTATCGTCGCAATGCCGGTAGCTGCTGTGTAGGCAACGGTATACGCGTCGCCATCAATATCGACGGTTGTATTATTGGCATCGGCGTCTAGCGCAAAGGTGAAGTCGCCAATGGTCAACTCCTCGTCAGCGCCATCAACAATACCGGCCACGTCCAGGGAGAGGCTGACCAGGCTGCTGTCATCTACGTCATCCACAGCCACATCGGCAGCGACAATGACTGTGGCGGGGTCACCCTCGTTGAAGGTGAAGCCGTAGTCGTTGCCGGCGCCGGCACCGTTGAGATCGACGGTGGGTGCGTCATTGACGCCGTTGATCTCGATGGTGCTGGTCACGGCCATTGAATTGCCGTCGCCGTCGTTCACTAACCAGGTGATCTCGCGATCCCCAGTGTTGGGCAGCAGAATATTGGTGTTCTCGTAGGTAATAGATTCCAGGGCCGCGCGGTAGTTGGCCAGGGTGTCTGTGCCAGCAAGGCTCAATTCGCCCGTTAGTGCGTTGTAAGTGCCCGTTATGTTTACTGTGTCGGCGAACGCGAGTACGTCTTCTAGCAGGATAAACCCGTCGCTGATGCTGACCGTGGCCGATTCAATATTGATATCGTCAACGTCCGTGACGCCGAGTGCACCATCGATGATCTGTGGTCCACTGCCTTCCATGTAATTCAAGGTGCCGCCGGCACCTAGCACGGAGGGTGCATCGTTAGCACCGGCAACGGTGATATCGCTGGTAATCGGCGCGGAGCTGCTCACACCGCCATTGTTGTTAACCACCCAGGTAATGGTGCGAGGCCCTTCGTCAGGATTCTGCAGGTTGGTGTTGGTGTAGGTGACTGACTCCAGCGCGGTGACATAGTCCGCCTTGGCTTCGCTCCCACTCAGTGTCAGGACGCCGGTGGCGCTGTCGAAGCTGCCGGTTATAGCCCCCACCGGTGTAAACGACAGGACATCTTCGCCCATTACATAGCCGCCGCTGATGGTGATAGTGGCACCGTCCATCTGCGAGTCGTCGGGGTCGAGCAGGGTGAGGCTGCCGTCGATGATTTGTGCGCCGTCGCCTTCGGTATATGCCAGCGTGCCACCTGCGCCGCTCAGCACCGGCAGGTCGTCCAGGCGCGCAGTAGCTGTCACGCCGGTGAGGTTGGCGGTATCGCTGCCACCGCCGCTGTCGACCAGCTGGGTAATCTCGAACTGGCGGTCGCCACCGCTGGGGATGTTGTCATCGTTGCGGTAACGCAGTGTGTCGATGTCAGTTTCCAAATCTCCAGGTACTGCGGTGCCACCACTGAAGGCCAGCGTGAATTGATTGGCGCCGCTCTGGGTGACCGTCAGGTCAGCAAAATCGCCCACGGCGCCCTGCGAACCGAGGTTGGCGGTATTGAGCAGAATTTCGGCACCGTCAAAAAGGATGCGCTCTGCATCGGCATCGAGTGCACCGGGCGGATCGATGCCATCGATAACCAGGGTGAATCCCGACACCGTCTGGCCTGGCTCCACGGTATCGATGGACACAGAATTGAACACATCAACCGAGCTTCCGCCGCCCACAAACAGTGGGTTGGCGTCGCTGGCGCTCATTGTGGGCTCGTCATTGACTGCGGTGATATCGATGGTGCCACTGCCGACCTGCGGGTTCACCGTGCCGTCGTTGGCATTGAGGGTGTAGGTGGCAGCATCGGTGCCGCTGGCGTCGGCCGCTCCGGTGTACCGGATGTTGCTGGTGGTATCGAGGAAAGTGTTGATGTCCGCTGCGGTGCCGGCCAGGGTCAGTGTGCTGGAGCCACTGCCGCCGACCGTCACGCCGCCACTGGTTGACGCGGTAAAGATACCCGCTGTAGCGTCCAGGGTAATGGTCAGGCTGTCACCGTCGATGTCAGCAAACGTGACGCCGGACAAATCAAAATCGCTCAGTGTGTCCTCGATAACGATGACATCGGCTGGGACGCCAGTGGCGGTCGGTGGATCGTTGACCGCCGTGATGTCGATGGTGCCGCTGCCAACCTGCGGGTTCACCGTGCCGTCGTTGGCATTGAGCGTGTACGTAGCAGCGTCGGTGCCGTTGACGTTGGCCGCACCGGTGTACTGAATATTGCTGGTGGTATCCAGGAAGGTGTTGATGTCCGCTGCGGTGCCGGCCAGGGTAAGTGTGCCGGAGCCGCTGCCGCCAACGGTCACGCCGCCACCGGTTGAAGCGGCAAACGTTCCCGCCGTGGCGTCCAGGGTAATCGTCAGGCTGTCACCATCGACCTCCGAAAAGGTAACACCCGATAGATCGAAGTCACTGGGTGTGTCCTCGGCAACGACGACATCGGCGGGTACGCCGGTGGCGGTTGGTGGATCGTTGACGGCCGTGATGTCGATGGTGCCATTGCCGACCTGGGCATCCACGGCACCGTCGTTGGCGTTGAGGGTATAGGTGGCAGCATCGAGTCCGTTGGCGTTGCTCGCGCCGGTGTACTGGATGTTGCTGGTGGTATCCAGGAAGGTGTTGATGTCCCCGATCGTGCCAGCCAGTGTCAGTGTGCCAGACCCGCTGCCACCGACGGTTACGCTGCCACCTGACACAGCGGTGAAGATGCCCGCGGTGGCATCCAGGGTAACCGTCAGGTTACTACCGTCAGCGTCAGCGAAGGTGACGCCAGACAGATCAAAGTCGCTCAGCGTGTCCTCGGTGACGACGACATCAGCGGGCACGCCGGTAGCTGTAGGTGCCTGGTTCAGGCTCAATGTCGACTCAATGCCCGTCAATGTTGTGGTGTTCGTGCTGCCGCCTCCGCTGTCGACAATTTCCGTAACTTCGACACTTCTTCCGCCGCCACCCGGTGCTGCGTCCTCGTTGCGGTAAGACAGGTTGTCGATCAGGGACTCTATGTCGGTAGTACTGACACCGGCGGCGTCAGTGAAAGCAAGCGTAAAGACATTACCGCTGCGTGAGACGCTTACATCGTCAAAATTTGTGGTAGGGCCTTGGGAGCCCAGCAGAGTAGAGCTGAGTGTTATCGAGACCCCGTCTGCGGTTACTATTTCACTGGTGCCATTCGGTGGCGTTATTCCGGTAATCTCAATCGAAAGGCCGACAATATTCTGGCCCGCCTCGATAGTAGAAACCGCTGCACCTGAAAACGGATTTACATCTCCGCCTGAACCAGTAAACGCAGCATTGGTGGGCGTGGCGGTAAGTGTTGGCGCGTCATTGACTGCCGTGATGTCGATGGTGCCACTGCCGACCTGCGGGTTCACTGTGCCGTCGTTGGCGTTCAGAGTGTAGGTGGCAGCATCTAGGCCATTGGCGTTGCTCGCCCCGGTGTACTGGATGTTGCTAGTGGTATCCAGGAAGGTGTTGATGTCCGCTGCGGTGCCGGCCAGGGTCAGTGTGCTGGAACCGCTGCCACCGACGGTCACGCCGCCACCGGTTGCGGCGGTAAAGATACCCGCCGTGGCGTCCAGGTTAACCGTCAGGCTGTCACCGTCGACGTCAGCAAAGGTGACACCAGACAGATCAAAATCGCTCAGGGTGTCTTCGATAACGATGACATCAGCAGGCACGCCGGTGGCGGTCGGAGGATCATTGACGGCCGTGATGTCGATGGTGCCACTGCCGACCTGCGGGTTCACAGTGCCGTCGTTGGCGTTCAGAGTGTAGGTGGCAGCATCTAGGCCATTGGCGTTGCTCGCCCCGGTGTACTGGATGTTGCTAGTGGTATCCAGGAAGGTGTTGATGTCCGCTGCGGTGCCGGCCAGGGTCAGTGTGCTGGAACCGCTGCCACCGACGGTCACGCCGCCACCGGTTGCGGCGGTAAAGATACCCGCCGTGGCGTCCAGGTTAACCGTCAGGCTGTCACCGTCGACGTCAGCAAAGGTGACACCAGACAGATCAAAATCGCTCAGGGTGTCTTCGATAACGATGACATCAGCAGGCACGCCGGTGGCGGTCGGTGGATCGTTGACGGCCGTAATGTCGATAGTGCCACTGCCAACCTGCGGGTTCACCGTGCCGTCGTTGGCATTGAGGGTGTAGGTGGCAGCGTCGGTACCGCTGACGCCGGTCGCACCGGTGTACTGGATATTGCTGGTGGTATCCAGGAAGGTGTTGATGTCCGCTGCGGTGCCGGCCAGAGTCAGTGTGCTGGAACCGCTGCCACCGACGGTCACGCCGCCACCGGTTGAAGCGGCAAAGGTGCCTGCCGTTGCGTCCAGGCTAATCGTCAGACTGTCACCGTCGGCATCTGCGAAAGTGACAGCGGACAGATCGAAATCGCTGGCTGTAGCTTCTGTGACACTGACATCAGCCGGTGCGCCTGTGGCGGTAGGAGCGCTATTTGGCGGGGTATTGGTAATCTCGACATTGTCGACCAGCATGAAGTCAGCGACGGCCGAAAGGCCATCAGGCTGAAAACGAATAATCGTGTCGTTGTCGATATGTGCTGAAATATCAAGGCTGAGTGCACTCCAGCCGCTATCCAGCGCCGGCAGGAAAGTGTGCTCGACTGTCCAGGTGGATCCACCATCGGTAGACAGCTGGACCTCGACGGTGTCGCCGGTGCCATCAAACTCGCGCAGGTACTGGAAGTTCAGGTAAGCGTTGCTCTCTCCCGAAAGATCCACCTGCCGTTGAATGCTCTCAATCTGCAGGCCCTGTATCAGCAGGGCTTTCGGGGTAGTGTCCGCCGGGGTCGAGGGGTCAAGCGGATTGGGGACCGTTACATCTACTATCCGGAAATCGCCTGAGGCTGCGCCCCCCTGGTCATCCTCTACCCAGTCGCCTGTCCAGCCTGTTCCACCCGTATAGTCGCCTGTCTCAAAGTCATCTGCGGCGATAACAGCCAGTGTGCCAGACCAGCCAGTCATCAATTCAGCGCTCGACAGCTTTGTTTCGATCGCGCCGCGCTGGTATTCAAGGTCCCAGTCACCACCGTATTGCTGGCTGCCGGTCAGGTCATCACTGGCGGCGACATCGGCGTCGGTGAACTCCGCCAGTGAATCGAGCAGGGCGATACCCTGGTCACTTCCAGCCAGATTGCAGCCATACAGCAGTATGTCGGCGTCCTGGTCCAGGGCGTTACCCCAGCCACTGATGCTGTCGCGGTAGCCGGCCAGGCTGTCGCTATCCAGCCAACTCGCGCCCAGCTGCAGGCCGCGTTCGTTACCGTGGCTCAGTACATGGATGGCGTCGACACCGGTTTGCTCGGCCAGCACGTCACTGATCTGCTCGATACCGTCTCGGGTGGCGTCCAGTACATGCACCTGGAACTCGCTGCCGTCGCGGTCAGCCGCCAGGCCTGCCAGCAGTGACTCGTAGTCGTCTATCGAATCATCAACAAAAACCAGCTCGAGACGTGAGTCTGCATTGCCAGGCGCAAAGTCGGACAGGTCGTCGAGATTGACTGAGTCAGTGTTGTCGTTGTCGCGCTGTTTGGGAAGTGAGGCGAGGAGGGCGTCGAGACGCTCTGCGGTGCCGTCAGCTATGGGGTCAGTGTGGTCGCCGCCCAGCGAGTCCGCATCGATGGCTCCACCCAGGGCGTCGGCCGACAGCAGGATGCGCGGTTCCATGCGCTCCAGGCCAAAGGGCCGTTTCCGGGTTGGGCGTGTCATCTCGACCCACTACTGCCTGGTCACCGGTTCTTTGGAGCCATTGGGCGGCTCCTCGGTATCCGGGTTGATCACGGCCCACTTGCCGCGATCCTCTGTATTGCTTGCCTGGTCGCGTCCCTCTTTCGCAGCGCGCAGGCTGGCGCCGACGTCAGCATCGGCATGCTGCGGTACGGCATCAAATTGAAGCTGGCACTTGACGCCAGCAGGGACGGCATAGTCTTCATTGGGCAGGATCAGGCGCGCGCCGAAGGTGCCGCTGGCCACATCGCCCATGGGGTCGACGATATCGACCTGGGCGGTACGCGGTTCACCTTCAAAGCCTTCGGGGTACACCTGCGCCGTCATGCCCATCCGAATCTTGCCGAACAGATCCATGGGAGCGATGACTTCCACATTGAGCGTGTCGAGCTGGGCGATGCGAACAATGGGCTGGTCTTCAACGTATTCACCAGCGGACTTGAACTTCTTGAGGACGAAGCCGCTGCCGGGCGAGCGAATGACTTTCTGCTCGAGCAATTCCTTGCTGCGCCACAGTTCAAGTTCGCGAATGCGTTCCCGCTCGGCGGCTTCCTGCAGCCGCTGCTCGGAGAGTTCGGCAGCGAGCTCGGCGTCTTCCTTGTTCTGGATGGACACCGAGTTGTTGGCATAGAGATTGGAGATGCGTTCCTTGCGGCGCGAGTCGAACTCCAGGTTGAGCTTGCTGAGCAGCTTTTCGGAGCTGATTTCCGCCCGGGCCTTGGCCACCGCCATGGCAGCACGCTCGACGCGGGCGTCCAGCTCGGCTACCACCTGGCCCTGCTCGACGTATTCGCCGCGGTCCAGGTGCACGGTTTCCAGCACACCTCGTACCTGGCTGCCGATGTCAAAAACCTTGTGCGGGTTGATCACACAATCCAGGGCCGGAAGCGCGTCCGCGCGAGCGCCCGCCGCGGCGCTTCCAGCCAGCAGCGCGAGCGCGAGGCCAAGGCCAGGCTGTCTCGGTAGCCATTGCATGTTGATCAACCCCCGCAGACGGTACCGCGGTCTTTTATTTCTTGTTGTATAAGGTAAGAAACCACTAACGAATATACAAAAAATGGTCTCCGAAATGTGATCGAATTTGCATTGAGTCGTCATATTCCCAGCCTTTTCAGCAACAATTGCCGAATTTCGCGTATCCATAGCCTTCCGATGGGCTCTCGCACGTGTTCAAAGCGCACAAAGGCGCGCTGGCCCAGGTAGGGTCCGGTGTCCGGTTCAGCCAGGGCAATCTCCAGTTGAAACACCGGCTGTGTCGCCCTCAGGCCGGCCTGGTCGCGGGCATCCACGGTGATGTCGCCCCCTTCCCGAGAGCCCAGCAGGGCGCTGGGCAGCTGGCGGGTTGCCTTGGGTGTGTTCCTCAGGGCATCTCCGCGCAGGGTCTGGCCGGGGCGCGAGACCAGCCGCACCTCGATATTGCGGGTGCGGCGAACAACCCGGTCCACAGCCGATTCGCGCAGTACTACCTGCACGGTGGGTGCCTTGCCATCAAGCACATGCCCCAGCAAATCACCCTGGCGCAGGAAACGGCCGGGCAGGTCACTGTCGCCTGGGAGGGCGAAGACACCATCGGCAGGACTGACAATGGTGAGGCTGGCGAACTCTTCGCGAGCTTCGAGAAGTTCTTCTTCGACCGCGGCGATCTCCTGCTTGAGGATCTCCTGTTCAACAGGCTCTTCACCCAGCGCAATGTTGTAGCGCACCCGCAGTTGCTGCAGTTTGGCAGCCAGCACATCCACCTCGGTTTGCAGCTCTGCATTTTCCAGCAGCAGCAGGGTGTCGCCTTCGCGAACGGTGTCGCCGTCCTGCTTGAGCACGGCCACAACAAAGCCCTCGGCCTCCACTCGCAGCTCGGTGTTTTCCGCCATGTTGAGAATACCTTCGGCACGGGTGCTGGTGCCGACGGGCACTACAAACAGCAGCAGCAGTACGGCCAGCAGCGCCGCGCCGCATATGCCTGCCGCCTGGGGTCGGCGCGACTCTGCTCCGGCCTGCACCCACAGGGCATGGATGCCCTTGCCCAGGGGCAGCAAGATCATGTTGATCAGCAGCCAGACGGCCAGCAGTGCACCGATCACGAAGTAGCGGCCGGCAATGAACAGGGCGATGGTAAAGCCAATCACCAGCCGGTAGATGCCAGACAATATCGCGTAGGACAGCAGCCAGCGGCGCTCGGCCGGGCCGCCGGTGGCAGGCGCCTCGGATTGCAGGCGGAAGACCTGTTTTTTCAACAGGTGGCCGAAGTATTCGCTGGCGCGGCTGCGCAGGTTGGGGATCTCCAGCCAGTCGGTGAACACGTAGTAGCCGTCAAAGCGCAGCAGCGGATTACCGTTAAACAGCAGCGTCGACAGCCCGCCAATGACCATGATGTTGAAGCAGGCATCCCGCAGGATTCCCGGCTCGACGCTGTTCCAGACCAGGAAGGCCACCGCAGCCAGCAACAGCTCCACCATGATGCCCGCGGCGGCCACGACCATGCGGCGGGTCCGCGAGGTAAAGGCGGTGCTGGAGGAAGCGTCCACGTAGGGTACCGGCGTGAAGACCAGCAACATGACGCCCAGCTCATGCACCTCTCCGCCCCAGGCACGGGTAGTGATGCCGTGGCCGAGTTCGTGTAAACCCTTCACCAAGGGATACATCAACCACAGTAGCAACAGGTTGCCGGGGTCGAGAAAGCGCGATTCCCAGTGCAGCGCCAGCGCACTGCGAGCGTCCAGGGCCATCAGGCCGCAGAGGCTAACCAGCGCCAGCCAGGCCCAGAACATGGTCGGCGTTAGCAGCCAGCGCAGGCGTTCTGACCAGCGCTCCAGGAAGTGATCGGGATCCAGCAGCGGTACCTGAATCGCCAGCGGAGTGGCCAGACGCTGCAGCCAGCGCTTGCGCCGCAAACGCTGCTGCTGGTCGTAGATGGCGCTGCTGTCCCTGGGAGTCAGGTCGATCAGTAGCTGCGAGGCGTCCAGCGCGGCCAGCAGCTCAATGATTTCGATCTGGTCCTGGTCGTGCAACTCAAGACTGGCCTCCGCTGCCTGGCCCACACTGCGCTGGCCATCCAGCAGGCGCAGAAAGGGTTCGATTTCCAGCGCGCAACGGAAGTGGGCGCCGCTCATGCGGTCGCTCAGTACCAGCCAGTCCTCGCCGCGATAGCTGTGCTGTTGCAGCTCCACCTGGGGTGCCAGCCTGGGCTTGAGATTCGCCACCTGCAGCCAGGCCTGCTCCAGCTGTGCCGGTGTGTTGTCGGGGTCTAGGGCAGCCATAGCCAGAGCTTAAGCTGGAGCCATTCCAGCAGTCGGTGGAACAGAATGTAGCCATAGCTGCGGCGCTCGATATCGATCTTGCCAACCCCCTCCATGCCGGGACGCAGTACAGGCACTTCACCCTCAATGCGGCCCTCGGTGCGGTAGCTGACCTGACCGTCGCGTTCCGTGAAAACCGGCGACACCTGCTCAACAGTGAAGCGGTAGGTGTTGCCGGGCAGGGCAGTCAGGCTCAGGGTGCCGGTCTGGCCGGCGGCGACATGGGCCACGCTGCTTTCGTCCACGTGCAGGATCAGGCGGTATTCATCCAGCGGGGCGACTTCAAACAACACATCGCCGCGCTCCACCGGGGCGCCCAGAGACCGGCTTAAATCGCCGGAAATCACAATGCCGGCCACCGGCGCGCTGAGCTGTACCCGGTCCAGCTTCTCTCGCAACAACCGGGTCTGTGCCTGCACCTGGGCCAGCCGGGCCTGAACGATGCGCCCTTCCGAGCGATCCTCCGCCGCTAGCGCTCGACGATATTCCTTGTCGAGTTTTTCCTCTTCACTGGCCGACTTGCGCATTTCCAGCTTCAATTCCCGATCTTCCAGTCGAGCGATCACTTCGCCGGCTTCCACGGTGTCGCCCGCGCGGCGGTTGGCTTCGGCGATAAATCCGTCAAAGGGGGCGACCACAGCGCGCTGCACTCGGCCTTCGATTGTCGCTTCGGCATGCACCCGAAAGGTGCCGGGCACCAACACCAGGGCCAGCAGGATCAGCCCGATGATGGCGGCAGCGCCTTTGGCGGCGTGGTGCCCCGGGCCTGTCAGTCGCTGAAACAGCCCCCCGGTAGCCTCCAGGGCGCGGCGGGGTACCAGGCCTTGCTGTCTGCCCTTCAGGTTCAGGGCGGCTCCGATCATCGGGGCCAGTGCAATGACATCGGCAATGTCTGCCGGCTCAAACGGGTGGGCCTGGGACCGCTCGCAGACGACCGCGCAGTCCGGTCCCAGCGCGATTGCACAAATGGCGCGCTCGTTGCCTGCCTCGGCGAGCGGTGCCAGGGCCGGATTGTCCTGTTCAGGCCAGAACAGGGCGCCGTCCGCGATAGCGTTCATGGCGTCGGCCAGGGCGGTGGCCAGTTTCGACCGCCGGTCGAAGTGCATGCCATGGGACAGCGCTTCGAGTCGAATACTGCCTTTCGATCGCAGGCCGACGGACACCCGTTCGCAGTCCAGCTGTTCTGTGAGTTGATCTGCCAGACAGATGAGGGCGGCCTGCAGCGGTTCGGTGGTCAATACTGCGTCCAGCAGTTCAAGCGAGGCTGGTGCGCCGGAACCGGGCAGAGGGCCGTCCTCGTGGCCTTTTGCGCCGGCGGTCAGCAGCAGTCGCTGCCAGCGCTCCGCCCAGGTTAGCAGGCGCAGAATGCTGCGCTGCTGGCCTTCCTTTACGTCGAGCTGGATGGCCAGCGCCGCATAGACCTCACCGGCACGGCGCAGGGGAACGGCGAAGACACCGCCCTCGACGATGGGACCATCCGCCCGGGCAACGGCTGACACGGCTCGTGCCAGTGCCGGTTTGTCTTTATCGGTGAGGTTGGCGGATACGAAGATCTGGCCAATCTGGCCGTCATCCAGGGTGACCACAATCCCGGCGCCGGGCCCGGGTAACATCTGCCGCACGAGGATATACCACGCCTTCATCCTGGCCGCGACATCAGCCGGAATGGTATCGGTAGGCCGGGCGTGAACCTCCCTGTTAGGGGTGCCGTTCACTGCGCCGTCCCATCACAACGACTCGCCAGCCGCCGGTCAAGACGGGTGCGGGTACCGCTCGATGACATGATTCACTCTCGTTGGGCGCCTGTGGCGCTCCGGTCTGAAACGCGGTCTTTTTGGTAATTATTGTTTTTGATCAATGCGTTACGGCGTATAGCTTACGTGCTGTCTAGAGAATATGCCAGTCTACTTTTTGCCCCCCTGAGGACGTGCAGTTTGTGGCTTTTAGCTGCCACCGAGGCCGGGTCACGGCGTTTCAGTGAAGGAGCACCCGTGATGCTCAGGTGCCCGGTACTGTCGCAGCTGCTGCGGTGGCCACGTTCGCCGGTGATTGGGGTAAGCTGTGCGCTGCCAAACTGGCTACTGTTTTCTATAACAAGGAGTTTTTCGTGCAGATAATCCGTGCACTCGTCGTCTTTTTGTCCGGCTGCCTGGCCCACAGCGCCGTGGCTGACACCATCATTACAGCAGCGCGCATGATCGATACCGAGCGCGGTCGGCTGGTGGAATCTCCCGCGCTGCGAGTGTCCGGCAACCGGGTGGTCGAAGTAGGTACCCAGGGCAGCCTGGTGATCCCCGAGGGCGCAGAGGTCATTGACCTGGGGGATGCCACACTGTTGCCTGGTTTCATGGACATGCATGTGCACCTGTCCTCTGCACCCAAGAACATTCCTTTCCTGGAGGCGCGCCTGCAGTCGGTGCCGCGCCGCACCGTGAATGCAGTGCGCAATGCCCGGCTCAACCTGATGGCGGGTTTCACCAGTGTGCGCGACCTGGGCTCCAGCGGCGTTTCGGTGATCGAGGTGCGCAATGGCATTGATGCCGGCGATATCGAGGGCCCGCGCATCTGGGCCAGCGGCCCCGCGCTGTCCATTACCGGCGGTCACTGCGACAACAACTATTTCCCGCCGGAGCTGAAGGTGAAGAGCGAAGGGGTCGCCGATGGTCCCTGGGCGGCCCGCGCCAAGGTCCGCGAGGTCATCAAGCTGGGGGCCGATACCATCAAGTTCTGCGCGACCGGCGGCGTATTCTCCCGCGGTACCACGGTAGGTGCCCAGCAGTACTCACTGGAGGAAATGACAGCGATCGTTGAAGAAGGCCACCGCCGCGACCTGGTGGTGGCGGCCCACGCCCACGGCACCGACGGCATCAAAACGGCCATCGAAGCCGGCGTCGATAGCGTCGAGCACGCCAGTATCCTCGACGCCGAGGCGATTCGCATGGCGAAGAAGCGCGGCACGGTGTTCTCCATGGATATCTACAACACCGACTACACTCAATCGGTGGGTCGCGCCAACGGCATCCCCGAGGAAAACCTCGCCAAGGATGCAGAGATCGCCGAAGTGCAGCGGGAGAGCTTCCGCGCTGCGGTAAAAGCCGGTGTAAAAATGGTGTTCGGCAGTGACGCCGCTATTTACCCACACGGCCTCAACGCCGGCCAGTTCGAGGTCATGGTGCGCTACGGCATGACGGAAATGCAGGCCCTGCAGGCGGCGACCATCAACGCCGCGACCCTGCTCAAGCAGGACGACCTGGGCGTCATTGCCGCGGGCTCACTGGCGGACCTGGTGGCAGTGCCCGGCAACCCTCTGGATGACATCACGGTCACCGAATCTGTTCACTTCGTCATGAAGGACGGCGTGGTGTACAAAGCGCCATGAGAATACTGACGGCAGCAGTTTTACTGGCCTTTTCCTGCGCAACGCTGGCCTCTGGCGACGAGGCTGTGCGTGCCGACCCGGCGCGGATGCAGGCGCGCATCGATGCCCTGGCCAAATTCGGATTCAATCCTGAGGGCGGTGTCAGTCGGGTGGCCTACAGCGATGCTGATATTGAGGCTCGCCAGTGGTTGAAGGAGCAAATGCTAGAGCTGGGGCTCACCGTGCAGGTAGATGCGGCCGGCAATATCATCGGTCGTCGCGCGGGCAGCGATAACAGTTTGCCCAGCATCCTGTTCGGTTCCCACATCGACTCGGTGCCCGGTGGCGGCAACTACGACGGCCAGGTGGGTGTGGTCGGCGCTTTGGAAGTTATCGAATTGATGAATGAACAGGGCATCACTACACGCCATCCTCTAGAAGTGGTGAGTTTTACCGATGAGGAGGGCGGGCTGACCGGCAGCCGCGCCTTCATTGGCAAGCTGACGGAGTCGGCCATGGCGACCCAGTCCAACAGTGGCTTGAGCATTCGCGACGGCATTGCCCGGGTGGGCGGTGACCCGGATCGCATCGCCGAGGCCGCCCGGGATCCGTCCACCCTCAAGGCCTTCCTGGAGCTGCATATCGAGCAGGGAGCTTTTCTGCATGAGGACGAGATACAGATTGGCGTGGTGGAAGGCATCGTCGGCATCCGCTGGTGGGATATAACGGTGACCGGTGTCGCCAATCACGGCGGAACCACACCCATGAACCGGCGCACTGACGCCCTGGTCACAGCCGCAGAACTGGTGCAGGCAGTCAGTCTGATTGCCAGTGATATGGAAGGGCGGCAGGTCGCCACCGTCGGAAGGATTGAAGCGTTCCCGGGGGCGCCCAATGTGATTCCCGGCAAGGTGGTCATGAGCCTGGAAGTTCGCGACCTGGACGCTGACAAAATGCAGAAGGTGTTTGATGCAATACAGCGCGCCGCTGCATCAATTGCCAATGAATATGGCACCACCATAACGTTTACCGAGATCGACACCGCCTCACCGCCGGCGCCCACTGACAGCGGCCTGCGCGACGTGATTGCCGGCGCCGCCGAGCAGCTCGGCTACAGCTACCAGCGCATGCCCTCCGGGGCCGGCCACGACGCCCAGGACCTGGCCACGATCACTCCCACTGGCATGATTTTTGTGCCCAGCGTCGGGGGCGTCAGTCACTCACCGAAAGAGTTCACCTCGGCAGAAGACATGGCGCGGGGTGCCAGCGTGTTACTGCACAGCATTCTCAGCCTCGATCATTCTGACTGACGCTGCTCGACAGGTGCTTCCGAGCAGCTTCGGTACCGGTAGATGAAAAACACCCGTGGGCTGCTCCGCTTGCTCCTGCCATCCAGCCTGGGTATTCTGCTGTTTCTGGTGCCGCTCAGTTTTGGCGGCAAGACCAGCATTGGTCTCGATTTCATCATCGACCTGTGTGAACTTTTGCTGCGCGGCATCGAGCTGGAAGCCGTTGCTACGCTGGTAGTCATTTCGGCCCTCGGCAGCGGTTACTGCCTGCTGGCAAAACCCGACTGGGAGCAGCGTTGGCCAACCCTGCACGCTATGTTCCAGGTTAAGTTTCCCTGGTTCCTGTGGCGGGCGCTCTCAGCATTACTGGGAGTGATGCTGCTGGTCGGGGTAGGACCGGAGTTTGTGCTGGCAGAAGATACCGGCCCGCTGCTCTACCCGATGATTGGTGTTGTGCTGGTTACGGTGCTGTTTGTGGCCTATATGCTGATGCCGCTGCTCACCGAATACGGGCTGCTGGAATTTGTCGGCGCCCTGGTCAGAAGACCGTTCGAATTCCTGTTTACTTTGCCCGGCCGCGCCGCGGTCGACGCCACTTCTTCGATTGTGTCAGCGTCCTCCGTGGGGGTCGTGTTGACCATTTCCCAGTATGAGTCTGGCTATTACAGCCGCCGTGAGGCGGTATCGATTGCCACCAATTTCTCCATCGTGTCGTTGCCGTTTTCACTGGTGGTGGCGCAGACCGCGGGTATCGCCCACCTGTTCTTTAGCTGGTACCTGTCGGTGGTGGCAGTGTGCCTGGTGTGTGCTGCGGTGATGGTACGCATCCCGCCGCTGGTGCGCATAGAGGAGACCTACTACGGCCCCGCCGGCCGTCAGGTACACGAGGAATTGCCGGCTGGTGTTTCCGCCTTTGCCTGGAGCCTCGAACAGGCAACCGCCAGGGCAGCGGCGGCGGATTCACCGCGGGTGATACTGGACAGGGCGTGGAAAAACTACTGGGTCACACTATTCAATGTGCTGGGCCCCGGGCTCTTGATTTCAGTGTCAGCCGCGATTCTGGCATTTCACACCCCGGTACTGGGTGTGTTGGCGTACCCGATACGGCTGGCGCTGGAGGCGCTGTCCCTGCCGGAGGCCGCCGCTGTGGCACCGGGTTTTGTTATTGGCTTTCTCGACCAGTTTACGCCCGCGGTATTGGCCACCCGGGTCGAGAGTGAGCAGATGCGCTTTGTGCTGGCCGGCTTGTCTATCTCCCAGTTGATCTACCTCGCGGATATGGGCGTGATGCTACTGCGCTCCAGCCTGGGTTTGCGTCTGCGTGACCTGGCGCTGCTGTTTGTGATGCGCACAATGATTGTGGCGCCGATGCTGGTGGGGCTGTCCTACCTGCTGGTTTGAGGGCGCCTGAACCTGAAGAGCCGGCTGACAGTCGCCTCTGTGGCTGACGGCGCAGCAAGCACTTGTCAAGCGGCGGGGAATAGAGCGGTTCTCCGCCGTGAAATTGATCTCGGTCATCCTGGCCGCGCCCGCAAATTCCTACCATTACCACTCCTGAGCTCATAACAACTTCTACTTTCAACAACAGGAGGGTGACATGGTAGAAACCGTCACCGGTACCGCGCGCTCTGCGGGCGTTGATTACACTGACCTGCTGGCCAGTGATTCCCACCCCGTACGCGACGTTCACAAAGCCGATTCCCCCATGCCACCGGGTCCCACAGTGGTCGATGCCAAGGCCTACTACAGCCGCGAATTTCACGACCTGGAAGTTGAAAAGCTCTGGAAGCGCGTGTGGCAGATGGCCTGTCACGAGGACGATATCCCCAACGTCGGTGACAGCTTTGTTTACGACATTGCCAATTTGTCGTTCATCGTGGTGCGCACCGAAGAGGACGTATTCCGCGCCTACCCCAATGCCTGCCTGCACCGCGGTCGCGCCTTGCTGCACGAGTCGGAGCAGGGTTTGTATGAATTCCGCTGTCCCTTCCATGGCTGGGCCTGGCATCTGGACGGCAGCCTCAAGGAAGTGCCCTGTCACTGGGACTTTCCCACCGTAGACAAAAACAGCCACTCCCTGCGTTCGCTGCCAGTGGGCCGCTGGGGTGGGTTTGTGTTCATTAATCCGGACCTGGACTGTGAGCCGTTGGAGAGCTTCCTCGGCGATTTGTCATCCCAGTTCCCACACGTCCCTTTCGAGCGACGCTACAAGGCGGCGCATATCATCAAGCGGCTGGACTGCAACTGGAAGGTGGCCCAGGAGGCCTTCATGGAGGCCTATCACTGTGTGGCCACCCACCCGACATTGCTGCCGACCCTGGGCGATGCCAATACCAAGTACGACGTGTTCGGCAACTACTCCCGGGCCATGTCGCCCAGCATGACCATCAGCCCTCACGTCAATGAGTACTACCAGTCCCACCCCTACTGCGACCGGCGCACTTTTTCGAAACAGCGCCATGAATTGAGCGGTGCCACCTACGAACGTATCGAGGAAGGCCGGATTCGGGTGACCATGCCTGACGGTCGTTGCGGCATCTACGACGACCATGCCCATCACCTGGAGGGCGACCGGTTCCACGCCGACATCCACCTCTGCGACTGGGTGGGCGGACGCCTACCCGACGGGGTTGAAGACGAGGCGACACCCGACGTGGTGGGTGATTTTGCGGAGAAGCGCGCGGCGGCAGCCGCGACAGTACGCGAACAGATGCGAGAGATTCTCGGCGATGACATGGACGATGTGTCAGACGCCGAGTTGATCGACCCGATCTACCTGACGCTGTTCCCCAACCTGCACCCCTGGGGCGACTTCAGCCCCATCTTCTACCGCTTTCGGCCCGACGGCGACAACCCCGAGCAGTGCCTGCACGAGGTGATGTTCATGCTGCCGGCCCCGAGGGACCAGCCGCGCCCGCCGCCCGCCAGGCTCACCTTCCTGGACCTGGATGATGATTACCTGGATGCACCGGAAATTGGCAGTCTGGCCAAGGTCTTCAACCAGGACACGCTGAACCTGCCCCATGTGCAGAAGGGGCTGAAGCAGCTCAAGGAAGTGATCTTCGGCAACTATGGGGAGACCAAGATACGGCATTTCCACGATTTGCTGAGGCAGCGCCTGGCGGACTAGCGCTCAACGCAATGGCTTAGAACGTCAGGGTAAACCTGGCGCCGCCGGACTCGCTGCTGCCCAGTATCACCGTGCCACCGTGGGCCAGCATGACCTGGCGGGTCAGCGCCAGGCCCACACCGGAACCCTCACGCTTGGTGGTGAAGAAGGGGACAAAAATCTTGGCTGCCACTTCCGGCTCGATGCCGGGCCCGTTGTCCGCCACTTCCAGGTTCACGTGGCCATTGCGATTCAGGTAGCCCTTAAGTTGCACCCGTGGTGAGGTTTTGCCTTGCAGCGCCTGCTCGGCATTTTTGAGCAGATTGAGCAATACCTGTTCCAGCATTTCCGGGTCGGCATCCAGGGACAGCGTGGCCGGCATCGCGTCGACGTCCAGGGCGATGCCTTTTTCCTCCCAGTCAGTTGCGACCAGTTGGGCGGCATTGTCCAGCACTTCGCTCACCCGCAGAGACTGCCGCTCGGGCGGTGGCAGGCGGGTGAGCTGGCGATAGCTCTGCACAAAATGCATCAGTCCGTCCGAGCGGCGGGCCACGGTTTCCACTGCGCTCTTGACGTCGCCCAACTCCTCGATGAGTTCGGGGTGGCCTGTCGCCTTGGCGGTGGCATCGTCGACCAGGTCGGTGGCTGTCTTGGCCAGCGAGGCCACCGGCGTGATGCTGTTCATGATCTCGTGGGTCAATACCCGCACCAGGTCCTGCCAGGCCTGCAGTTGCACGCCATCCAGTTCGCTCTGGATATTCTGCAGGCTCACCAGGCGCTCCACTTCACCGGCTATGGCGATTTCGGTAGCAGAGATAGTAAAGCGCTGCTCCAGGCCGTCGGACTGGAACACCGCCAGGCGCCGCTCGCCTGGCGCGACCGCCTTGAGGTGGCGATGAAAGTCTTCACCGAAGGCCTTCATGTCGTCGAGGCGTTCGACCCGGGTGCTACCGAACAGGCGACGGGCGGCGTTATTGTGCAGCTCCAGCTTGCCGTCGTGGTAGACCGACAGCAGGGGTACCGGCACATGCTCCATCAGCGCTTTCAGATGGCGCAGGGTCTCTTCCTGCTGGTTGCGCAGGGCCTGGAAGCGGCTGACGATGCCGGTGAACACCTCGCCCAGTTCATCGAATCCCGCACCCACCTGCTGCATTTCAAAACGCTGGCTGAAATCCGCATAGCGAATAGCGTCGAGAAAGCGCGTCAGTTCGCGATTGGTGCGCCGGATATAACCGACAATCTCGGCCAGTTGCAGGGCGGCGATCCCCGCCAGCAACAGCCGCAATACCGGGTAGCCCGGCTCCAGCACCAGGTAGACCAGCAGGGTGAGCGTCAGCACCAGCAGGAACACCCGTAGACCCAGCAGAACAGAGAAATTTCTAAAGCCCATGTTTCTCCATCCGCCGGTACAGCGCGGCGCGGGTAAGCCCCAGTTCTTTTGCGGCGTGACTGATGTTGTAGCGGTGTTGCTTGAGCGCCGCTTCAATAGTGCGCTTCTCCATGCGCTCCAGATTGAGGTCATCGACGTCATGCCCGGGAGCGGCTTGCCCGGCCTTCGGCGACTCAGAATCCGCGTTTCCAAGCTGCAGGTCACCCGCCTCATAGGCGCCGTTCTCGGCGAGAATGACGGCTCTTTCCACCGCATGGCGCAGGGCGCGCACATTGCCCGGCCAGTCATAGGCCTGCATTGCCTCCAGCGCGTCGGCTGAAAAGGACAGTTCGGGCTTGTGGTACTTGCGGGCGTAGAGCTTCGCATAGTGCGTGGCAATTTCCGCGATGTCCTCGCGCCGTTCCCGCAGCGGCGGCAGGGTCAGTTCCACCGTATTCAGGCGGAACAGTAAATCCTGGCGAAAGCGCCCTTCGTCCGCCAGCTCAGTGCGTGGCACGTTGGTGGCGGAGATCACCCGAACGTCGATAGGGATGGCCTCGTTGCGACCCACCGGCGTGACAGCACGCTGCTCCAGCACCGTCAGCAGTTTGGCCTGCAGGTGCAGCGGGATATTGCCGATCTCGTCCAGGAACAGGGTGCCGCCGTTGGCCGCTTCCAGGCGTCCGACCCGGTCCTCATTGGCGCCGGTAAAGGCACCCTTGCGGTGGCCGAACAGCTCCGACTCAAACAGCGTTTCCGACACGGCGCCCAGGTCCACTGACATGAAGACGCTGTCGGCGCGCTGACTGCGCTGGTGGCACAACTGCGCGGCCAGTTCCTTGCCGGTGCCGTTCTCGCCCATGATGAGGATGTTGGCGTCGGTGGGTGCGGAGCGCTCGATCAGCGACAGCACCTCGCGAATGGCCGGCGAGCTGCCCATCAGGGTCTGCTCGCTGCTGGCGCTGACCGTGGCCAGGGCCTGGTTGCGACGTTTCAGGGATTCGGTCTCTGCGCGGCTGGCGCGCAGTTGAACTGCCGCCGACAGGGTGGCCACCACTTTCTCGTTCTGCCAGGGCTTGGCGACGAAATCGGTGGCGCCGTACTTCATGGCTTCCACTGCCAGGTCCATGCTGCCGTGAGCGGTAATCATCACAACGACGGCGTCGGGATCCAGTTCGAGAATACGGTGCAGCCAGAGGAAGCCCTGTTTGCCACTGCTTTCGCCCGGAGAGAAGTTCATGTCCAGCAGGATGGCATCGAAGCGGTGGGCGGCCAGCAGGGTGGGAATCTCGTTGGGATCGCTGCAGCCCTGTACATAGCCGAACTCACGCTTCAGCAGCAATTTGCCGGCGGTGAGGATGTCTTCATCGTCATCGACGATAAGAATCTTGTGCTGAGTTTCGGCCAAGGGCGCCTCCAGGTGTTCGTAATCGTACAGTGACTGTCCGGATTCGTACACTACAGACCAGCACGGACCCCGTGGAAAATCTAACTTATCGTTAAAAATCAATGAGATATAAAGTTGGCCCGGCGGTTGCAGTGTTCAGAGTATGAGCAAACACGCTGAGAGAGCAGACATGGGCACCATCAGCACGATGGAGAAATCCTCAGGGACTGAACGCACCCTGGGCACACCAGGGGCTGCCATGGACCGGATCATCGAGAAGAAGCGCTTTCCAGCGCGCTGGATGGTGGCCGCGGCCGCCGCGGTGGTTGTGCTAGGAACAGCCTGGTACCTGGTAGCCGCCAATAATGGGCGCAGCCTGACGCTGGCAGACAATCGCATCCTGCTGTCCCCGGTGGTCTCCGGCATCTTTGAAGACACCATCCCGGTACGCGCCAGGGTCGCACCGTTGAAGACTGTGTTTCTGGACGCGGTGCAGGGCGGGCGGGTCGAGCAAGTCCTGGCCGAGGACGGCGCTGCGGTTGAAGCGGGGCAGGAGATTGTGCGCTTGTCCAACTCTGACCTGCAGCTCAGTGTGATGAGCACCGAGTCCCGTGTCATGGAACAGCTCAACAGCATGCGTGACCAGGAACTGCGCCTGGAGCAGAACCGCCTGTCGCACAAGCGCACGCTGGTGGACGTGGACTATGAGATCCGCCGCCTGACCCGGGAAATTGCCCGCCAGGACAAGCTGCTCGCCAAGGGCCTGGCCGCCCAGGGTAACTACGACGATCTGATCGATGAACTCGAGTACAACAAAGCCCGCCGGGCCGTCACTCTGGAGAGTCAGGCCTCTGATGAACGACTCATGGTCACCCAGCTAGAGTTCATCCGGGAAAAGAACGTGATGATGGAAGAGAACCTGCGCTTTGCCCGCGACAGCCTCGCAGAGCTGCAGGTGCGAGCGCCGGTCAGCGGCAAGCTGTCGGGCTTCGATCTGGAGGTGGGCCAGAATGTCACCCGTGGCGACCGCATCGGCCAGGTGGACAACGCCGACGACTTCAAGCTGGTCGCCAATATCGACGAGTTCTACCTGAGCCGCACCGATATCGGCCAGACGGTGACCTTCGAGCACAACGGCCGCGCGCAGCAGCTGCGGTTGTCGAAAATCTATCCCAACGTCGAGGACGGCCAGTTCGAAATCGACATGCAGTTTGTCGGCGACGCTCCACGCGATCTGCGCCGCGGCCAGACCATCCAGGCCAAGCTGACCCTGGGTGACGCCAGCGAAGCGCTGCTGATCCCCAACGGCTCTTTCTTCCAGGACACGGGAGGGAAGTGGATTTTCGTGGTCACCCCTGACGGCAGCAGCGCGGTCAGGCGCGAAGTCCGGTTGGGTCGACGCAACACCGAATACATTGAAGTGCTGGACGGCCTGGAAGCCGGCGAGCAAGTCATTACATCCCCATACAGCGGCTTCCGTGACATGGACCTGCTGGTACTGAACAAATCTGACGATTCCTGATACCGACCTGGAGAGGACATACCATGCTTAGCCTGAATAACCTGTCGAAAATCTACCGCACCGATGAAGTGGAAACAGTGGCGCTGAACGCCGTCAACGTCGGCATCGACCAGGGCGAGTTCGTCGCCATCATGGGTCCTTCCGGCTGTGGCAAGTCCACCCTGCTGAACGTGATTGGCATGCTGGACCGCCCCAGTGAGGGCGAGTACTTTTTCATGGGTGAAGACGTGGCCGGCTACGGTGAAAGCAAGCTCAGCGAAATCCGCAAGCAGAACATCGGCTTCATCTTCCAGAACTTTAACCTGATTGACGAGTTGAGCGTGCAGGAGAATATCGAGTTGGCGCTGCTCTATCACGACATCGGCGCCAAGGAGCGCAAGCAGCGCACCGCAGAGGTGATGGACAAGGTTGGCATAGCCCACCGCGCCAAACACCGGCCCAGCCAGCTCTCAGGCGGCCAGCAGCAGCGCGTCGCCGTTGCTCGCGCGGTGGTGGGCCACCAGTCGCTGATCCTCGCCGACGAACCCACCGGCAACCTGGACAGCGTGCACGGCCAGGAAGTGATGGAAATGCTGCAGGGCCTCAACGACGAGGGCACCACCATCGTTATGGTCACCCACTCGGCTGCACACGCCGACTATGCGCGCCGCAGCATTAATCTATTTGACGGTCACGTCGTCACCCAGAGCCTGCGGGCCGCCTGAAGCCAGCCTGGATAAAGGGACACGATCATGTACGCAAACTACATCAAGCTTGCCCTGCGCAATATGGCGAAGAATCGCCTCTATGCGTTTATTAACGTCGCCGGCCTCGCAATAGGCCTGGCGGTATTCCTGTTCGGTATGGTGCTGGCCACCTACGAGCGCGATCATGACAGCATGTTCAGCCAGCGCGACCAGATCTATACCATGGGCAGCGTGTTCAAGGACGGTGCCGAAATTGGTGTGCTGGAAACCAACAGCGCATATACGGCGCTGGGACCCTTGCTCGACGCTGAGCTTGGCGATGCCAACACTGTGGCGCGCACGGTAACCCGGGAATTCCTGGTCACCTTGGGCGACAGCAACGACAGCTATTACCACACGGTCACCTTCGCCGACCCGGCCTTCGCCGAGCTGTTTGATTTTGACTACCTGTACGGTGATGGCAGCGCCATCTCTGACCCTAGGGGTGTGATCCTCAGCGAGTCCACCGCCCAGAAGTACTTTGGCCGTAGCGATGTGGTCGGGGAAGTGCTGACCCTGGACCATGAGCACGACCTGGTGGTGAAAGCCGTGATCAACGACATCCCCTCGGACAGTCACTTCAATTCCAGCCTTATCCAGCAGCGCGACGCGCGAATGTTCGTGCAGCTCGACACGCTGGGTATGATCAACGACTTCGAGTTCGACGAGGACTGGGGCAACCTGTCCATGGGCGACATGACCTATGTGCTCATGACCGAGGGCAAGAGCCAGCAATGGCTCAGCGACCAGGTGAATGCGGTGTTCCAGCGCCATGCGCCGGAGGGCATCAGGGAATTTATCCCCCACGTGCGCGTGCGCCCGCTGGTGGAAGCCAACACCATGATCTGGGACGCCATTGGTATTCCCGCCATCACCACTATCCAGCTGCTGGGCCTGCTGGTGCTGATCGTGGCCTGCGTCAATTACACCAATCTTGCCACCGCCCAGAGTCTCGGGCGTGCTCGGGAAGTGGGTCTGCGCAAGACCTTCGGCGCTGGCCAGGGTCAGCTATTGGCGCAGTTCATGATCGAGAGCTTGACCATTGCCACGCTGTCGATGTTGTTGGCGCTCGCCTGCCTGGAGCTGCTGGTGCCGGCTTTCAACCAGTGGTCTTCGAAGTCCGTGAGTCTCGAGTATCTCAGCCTGGCGCCGTTCCTGTTGTTTACCACGTTGTTCGTAGGGATGGCCGCCGGTGCATACCCGGCTTATATGATCACGCGCGCCAAGCCCATCGACAGCTTGCAGAACAGCCTTTTGAAGGGCAATCGCGGCGGTCTGTTTCGCAGCCTGATGATCGGTCTGCAGTTCACTATTTCGGTGTTCATGCTGGCCTGCGTGCTGGTCATGTACTTCCAGAATCAGCAGGTTGAGAAGTCCGCAGACATTTTCCCCAAGGACAATATTGTGGTGCTGGAGCGTGCCGGGGTGGACGATATCGTCAAGCGTCACGATACCCTGCGCCGTCAGCTCATGGCGCTGCCGGGGGTGGAGAATGTCGTCTACACCAGCCAGGTGCCCTTCGACCAGAGCAACAGCTCGTTGACGGTATCTCTCATCGAAGGAGATGAAGCATCAGAGTTCACCATGAACCAGGTACGCGTCAGTGATGGTTTCCTGGAAACCTTCGACATTCCGCTGCTGCAGGGTCGTACCCTGACCCGAGATATCGCCGGTGATTTCCTCGAGGAGGACGGCGAGGTCGTCAATGTCCTGATCAACGAACTCGCCGCTCGCAGTCTCGGTTTCGAAAGACCGGAAACAGCGGTTGGCGAGAGCTACTTTCAGACCCTGGGCGAGGAGTCGCGGGAAGAGGGTAGAACGCCGGTCCAGTACAACATTGTTGGGCTGCTGCCGGACCAGAACTTCCTGGGCTTGCACAATAAGATCAAGCCGATGATGTTCCTGATGGAGGAGTCGGCCTGGGTGCGCGCCGCTGCCGTCAGGGTGAAGGGCGACGATCTGGTGCAGACCCTGCGCGACGTCGAGCGTGTGTGGGAAGAAGTGATTCCTGATTACCCCATTCAACAGCGCTTTCTCGACGACGTGTTCGATGACGTCTACAGCATATTCAGGACCATGAACAATGTGCTGGCGGGTTTCGCCGCGGTGGCGCTGTCGCTGGCGCTGATTGGCCTGTTCGGTCTGGCCGCGTTCATGGCGGAACGGCGTACCCGGGAAATCGGTATCCGCAAGGTGCTGGGTGCCCGGGTTGACCAGATCGTCAGGTTGCTGGTGTGGCAGTTCTCGATTCCGGTACTGTGGTCGCTGCTGGCAGCCATGCCGCTGGCCTACGCAGCCTCCGGCCTGTACCTGAACTTCTTTGACGAGCGCATCACCATGCTGCCGCTGATTATCGGGCTGGCGGCCATAATGGGACTGGTGACCGCCTGGCTGATCGTTTCGGTGCACGCGGTGAAGATCGCCACCGCCAGCCCTATTAGTTCCCTGCGCTACGAGTAGTGGACGCCGGACAGTGCTGGCTTCGGGCCAGCGCTGTCATCTTCTTCACTGTCAGCGTCCTCAATAGGCGCCAGCGGAGTAGGTCAGCTCATAGCTGTGTGAGTAGACCTCGAAGATCAAACCGAAAGGGTCTTCCACGTAGCACATGCGATAGGGTTTCTCCCCTGGGTAGTACTCGCGGATGGGCATGCGCTGCTTGCCGCCGTGCTCGACGATTTTTTCCACCAACCCCTCGATATCCGGATCCTGAACGCAGAAATGAAAGGTGCTGGTTTTCCAGTACTCGAAGTCTTTCGGGCTCTCGTTATTGGTGAACTCGAACATCTCAACGCCGATGCGGTCGCCGGTCGACATGTGGGCGATCTTGAAGCTGCCCCAACCGCTGCCGAACACGTCGATACACATCTGGCCGATGGGGGTCTCTGCCTCTTCTTCGATAACGGTAGGTTCCATAATGAGGTACCAGCCCATCACGTTTGAGTAAAACTCGACAGCCTTGCTGACATCGGGAACGGAGATGCCGATGTGAGAGAACGTACGGGGGTAAGTCGCCATGATTTTGATACCTCTGTGGATTGTGTGCTGTGGGTTCCAAAGTAGTACAGTATCGGCAATGACGCTTTTTGGGCGCAGCATCAACACCAGAAACAGGACTCGAACATGCACATTGAACCCACTGCCGCGGCTTGCGGGGCTGTGGTCACCGGCATCGACCTTGGCCAGGCGCTGTCAGCAGACACGGTCGCCGAGCTTCGCGCCCAGTGGCTGGAACACAAGGTGCTGGTGTTTCCCGACCAGCCGCTGGCCAACGATGAGCTGGTGCGCTTCACGCGTTACTTCGGGGATATCGGTGAAGACCCGTTTTTCGGGCACATCGACGACAATGAAAATATTGCCGCCGTGCAGCGCAACGCCGATGAAACGACGCCGATTTTCGCTGAGATCTTTCATTCCGACTGGAGCTTCCTGGAGACACCGCCCGCCGGCACCGTGCTATACGGCATTACCATTCCACCGGTGGGCGGCAACACCCTGTTTGCCGACCAGGTGGCGGCCTACGAGGGCCTGCCGGACTCTTTGCGCGACAAGGCTGATGCGCTGACGGCGATCCACTCTGCGGAGCTGGGTTACGCACCGGACGGCCTGTATGGCGAGAACGACCAGGGCAGTGGCCGCAGCATGAAGATTATTCCCAGCGAGCGCGCCCGGGAGACCTGTGAGCACCCCTTTGTAAGAATCCACCCTGAAACCGGCAAGAAAGCGCTGTTTTCCTCGCCGGCCTATATCCAGCGCTTCGCCGGCATGGATAAAGCTGAGAGCGATGCCTTGCTGATCGAGTTCTACACCCACCAGATCAGCGAGCCCTATGTCTATTCCCATCCCTGGCAAAAGGACATGCTGGTGATGTGGGACAACCGCTCGCTGCTGCACTCCGCCACCGGTGGCTACGACGGTTACGACCGGCTGCTACACCGCACCACCATCGCTGACACGCAGTTCTAAACCCTCAGTCGGCGACGGGCTTCGCCTCGAACATTGTATAGACCAGTTCGCCGGTGTCCGGGTTGATTTCCCCCGCGGCCACCGCCTGCACCCTGTTCAACCACAAGTAGCGCTCGGCTGAAGTTTGAAAGGTGGGAGCGGTCGCGAGAAAGCCGGTGTTCATGTCCATGCGACCGCCGTACTCCACGTAGATCAGCGCGCCGTCGTCGGTTTTCAGTGTGGCGCGCACATCCAGCGCGGCCAGGGTGCCGTCCTCGCTGAGAGTGGCCCAGTCGGCGGCGTCGGCTGTCGCGAGCTGCGCCGTAAAATCCTCCGCCTCAAATTTGACAGCGGGAACGTCGATCACCACCCGGTGCCCTTTGGGTCCGGCGCCCAGGTCGATCTGCTCGCCCAGCTGCGCCGTCATGGTCGCCAGGGGCTTGAGTTCGATTTTTGCCATTTGGATACGCTCTTTTTATTGACGTTTGAGCAGGGTAGGACAAAAGCTATCCCGGCGACAGGGCGGTCGACCGCTCAAACTGTGGCGCGTACCACTGGCCAAACTGGGCCCCTGGGTGTAATGCTTTGGGCCCCAGGCGAAGATCTGTTGATTGCGCGCCGAAAAATTATGAACCGCCAGGAGCGCCCGGAATGAAAGTGACCAAAGACATGCTGCACCCGGACCTGCAGTCCAGCTATGGCGTGGCCATGTTGTTTCCCGCCCTGTTGAAATACCGCTGGTTCGTGCGCTTCCTGAACTGGATGGGGCGGGTATTCCGCAGGCGCAAACCGATTGCGGGCTTTCACCAGGAGGAACACTTCATCCCCAGCAGCGACGGCAAGGCACAGCTGCGAGTCGTGGTGTATCGCCCAGAGGATGCCGAAGGGGCCTTGCCTGCCTTGCTGTACCTGCACGGTGGCGGCTACATCATGGGCAATCCCGAACAGGCGACGGAGATTATCGAGGCTTACCTGCGGGCACGGCCCTGCGTGGTGATCGCGCCGGACTACCGCAAGTCCTTCACTGAGCCCTATCCGGCTGGCTTCGATGACTGTTACGACACCCTGCTGTGGGCGAAGGCCAATGCCGAGAGCCTGGGGATCAGCGCCGAGCGCTTTGTGGTGGCGGGGCACAGTGCCGGCGGCGGACTGGCAGCGGCGGTGTCCCTGAAAGCCCGGGATACTGGCGACGCAGACATCGCCTTCCAGATGCCCATCTATCCAATGATCGATGACAGCCAGCCCGATGACCCGGAACGCGACATCGAATCACCGATCTGGGATACGCGCATGAACAGCATCGGCTGGGGTGCCTATCTCGCCGGCTTGAAGGCGGCAGACGACGCCATCCCGGCCTACGCAGCCCCGTTTCGCTGCGAGGACTGTGCCGGCCTGCCGCCGACCATTACCTTTGTGGGCACACTGGAGCCTTTCTACCAGGAGACCGGCGCCTATGTACAAGCCCTGCGCAACGCAGGGGTAGAGGTGGTTTACGAGGAATTCGCGGGCTGTTATCACGCCTTTGACATTATCGGTGGCAAGGCAGGCGTCAGTACCCGGGCCCGGGCCTTTACCTTTGATCAATTTGGTGCCTTCTACGACCGTTTCGTTCTCGCCGCACAGGCTACCGAGCCAGCGGCCCGGGGCTGATTACCGGTTTTGTCTGGCGCTTGCCTGCCGGTAGCGGCACAATGCCCCGCGGCATAGAACCGGGCCCCGCCCGACTGCCGTACAACACATTTTACGGCGTCACCGGTCAGTGAGTCGGCGATGCAGGAATTGCTCAGGGACACCCATCAATGACGGAATTCGACGGCAAGACGGTAGTTATCAGCGGCGGCGCAGAAGGTATCGGGCTGGGGCTCGCCCGTGTATTGGGTGGCCATGGCATGAATGTGGTGCTGGCTGATATCAACGTCGAACAACTAAATATCGCAGAGCAAATCCTGCGTGATCTCAACATCCCGGTGCTGGCCGTTCGCCTCGATGTTGTGGATATGGAACAGTGGCGCGACGTTGCGCAACAGGCCGTCGAACGCTTCGGCAAGGTGCATATGCTGATCAACAATGCCGGGGTGGGCGGCACCGCTGGCGGCGTCGAGGGTGCCGACGAGAAAGAGTGGCGTTGGGTCGTGGATGTAAACCTGATGGGCGTTGCCTTCGGGGCCCAGGCCATGGTCCCCCTGATCAAGTCCCACGGCGAGGGCGGCTGGGTGATCAATGTCGCCTCCATGGCGGGTTTCGGACCGCTGCCGCTGGCCGGGCCTTACACCGCCACCAAGGCCGCCGTGGTCGCCATGACCGAGTGCTGGCAGCCGGAACTGGCGGCGGACAACATCAAGGCTTCCGTCCTGTGCCCGGGCTTTGTGAAAACCCGCATCCACGAATCAGGCCGCAATAAACAGGCCGACTATGGTGGTAAAGGTGGTGAAGGTGGCACAGAAGCCGGGGGCGATGCCGCCGGTGGTGATATGGGCGGGGCGATCGAATCCGTGGTGACCACGGGCATGGACGCCACGGTGGTGGCCCAGCGCGTGGTCGAAGCCATGCGCGACGGTGAGCTGTATATTTTCACTCACCCGAATTACCGGCCCAGCGTCAAAGCACGCTGGCAGGCGGTGGATGCGGCCTTCGAGCGCGCGGAGCAAAGCCCGCTGCTGGCCGGTGATGTCGTTCCGGACCTGCCTTTCGCACGCTGAGCCGTGCTGTGAACTAGACTTTCCCCACTCAATAAATGGAGAACTACCAGGTGGCTGAAGCAAGAGAATTTGGAATTATTGTCTACGGCGCTACCGGCTATACCGGCCGGTTGGTGTGCGAGTACCTGAATGAACAGTACGGTGTTGGCGGCGATATCAGCTGGGCGATGGCAGGGCGCAGCCAGGAGAAGCTCGAGCAGGTCCGCGATGAAATGGGTATCCCTGTTGAAATACCGCTGGTGGTTGCTGACGCCGCTGACGCGGCCTCTGTTGACGCGATGGTCGCTCGTACGAAAGTGGTGATTACCACGGTAGGTCCTTACCAGATGTACGGCTCAGACCTGGTGCGCACCTGTGCCGAAGCTGGCACCGACTATGTGGACCTGTGCGGCGAGCCCGGTTGGATGCACGACATGATCGCTGCCCACGGCGATACCGCGAAGGCCAGCGGCGCGCGCATCGTGTTCTCCTGTGGCTTCGACTCCATTCCCTTTGATCTCGGTGTCTTCTTCCTGCAGGAAACCGCAAAACAAAAGCTGGGTGGCCCGGTGAGTCGTGTTAAAGGTCGCGTGCGGGCCATGCAGGGCACCTTCTCCGGTGGCACCCTGGCGAGCTTCAAGGCCACCATGGCTGCGGCAGCGGAAAAGCCCGAGCTGGTCTCCGTGCTGATGAACCCCTTTGCGCTGACAGAGGGCTTCAAGGGGCCGGAGCAGCCCCACGGTATGGCGCCGATCTTTGAGGAAGACCTGGATAGCTGGTCGGCCCCGTTCATCATGGCCACCATCAATACCAAGAATATCCACCGCAGCAACGCGCTGCTGGGTCACGCCTACGGCGAGGACTTTGTTTACGACGAAATGCTGCTGACTGGCCCCGGTGAGCAGGGTGAAACCGTGGCCAAAGCCGTGGCGGAAGACAAGTCCATGGCCGACAACCCGATCAAACCGGGAGAGGGCCCGTCCAAAGAGGAGCGTGAAAATGGCTTCTACGATGTGCTATTTGTCGGCAGCAACAACGGCGATGCAGTGAGTGTGTCGGTCAAGGGTGACAAGGACCCGGGCTACGGCTCTACCAGCAAGATGATTGCCGAGAGTGCAGTGGTATTGCTGTTGCACCCGGACC
Source organism: Cellvibrionales bacterium (assembly GCA_043513815.1). Taxonomy (GTDB): domain Bacteria; phylum Pseudomonadota; class Gammaproteobacteria; order Pseudomonadales; family Halieaceae; genus JANQIO01. The sequence goes on from CP121313.1 coordinate 1,799,053, forward strand.
TGGGCGGTGGTGGCATCTGGACACCGGCGGCGGCGCTGGGTGCGCCGCTGATCGACCGCCTGCAGGCCAATGCGGGCCTGACCTTTGCCATTGAAGAGTGAGGCTGAAGGCTGAGGTTGAACCGCGACCTTGAAGCCTGCCGTGGCGCTTAACTGTCGCTGCGATTCAGTGTAAACGGCCGCCGCCACTCGGCGGCGGCCACTCAGCTACTGTCCGTCAGACACGCTCTACCACCGTGGTAATGCCCTGGCCAAGGCCGATGCACATGGTGGAAATTCCCATAGTGAGATCCCGGTCCTCCATCACGTTCAGCAGTGAGCCGGTGATGCGCGTGCCGGAGCAGCCGAAGGGATGACCCAGGGCGATGGCGCCACCGTGCACATTCACCTTGTCTTCCATCTTGTCCAGCAACTCCAGATCCTTCAGCACCGGCAGTGCCTGTGCAGCGAAGGCCTCGTTGAGCTCAACCATGTCGATATCGTTCATGGTCAGCCCCAGCTTTTTCAACGCCTTCTTGGTAGAAGGCACGGGGCCGTAACCCATGATGGACGGATCGACCCCGGCCAGGGTCATGGCGTTGACTCGCGCAATGGGCGTAAGGCCCAGTGCCGCTGCCTTTTCCGCAGACATGACCAGCATGGCGGAGGCGCCATCGGAGATCTGCGAAGACTGCCCCGGCGTGACCGTGCCGCCCTGCGGGTTGAAGGAGGGTTTGAGCTGGGCCAGGCCTTCCAGGCTGGTGTCCGGGCGGATGGTTTCGTCGGTGGTGACAGACACCAGAGCGCCGCTGTCATCATGGCCGTCGATGGGAATGATCTCCCGGGCGAACTTGCCGTCCACGGTGGCCTTGTGGGCCAGCTGGTGTGAGCGCATACCGAACTTGTCCTGATCCTCGCGGCTGATGCTGTGCATCATTGCCAGGTACTCAGCGGTCATACCCATCATGCCCGCGGCCTTGGCCACCGAGCGGCCCATGCGCGGATTGGGGTCGACATTGGCCGCGTCCATCATCGGCAGGTGACCCAGGTGTTCTACGCCGCCCACCAGGTAGACGTCGCCGACGCCGGCCATAACGTTGGCCGCGGCAGTGTGCAGCGCACTCATGCTGGAGCCGCACAGGCGGTTCACGGTTTGCGCGGGAATGCTGTGTGGCAATTCAGCATTGAGCACCACCATGCGCGCCATGTTCATGCCCTGCTCGCCGCGCTGAATGACGCAGCCCCAGATCAGGTCATCGATTTCCGCCGGGTCCAGCGCCTCGTTGCGCGCCAGCAGGCCCTTGATCACAGCGGCGGACAGGTCGTCAGCACGCACGTGGCGGAAACAGCCGTTCTTGGATCGCCCCATGGCGGAGCGGGCGTAGTCGACAATCACTGCATCTCTTGGATTCAAACTCACAGTCGTTCTCCTGTTCTCTCTGCGCCCGTAACTCAGTAGTAGGTCTCGCCGTTGGCGAGCATTTCGTTCATGCGGTCGGTCAGCTCGTAGGCCTTGCCGAGATGGGCAAACTTGTCGGAGGCCTCCTTGATGTGTGCCAAACCCACCGTGTCCATCCAGCGGAAGATGCCGCCGCGGAAGGGCGGGAAGCCAACGCCGTAAAGCAGCGCCAGGTCCGCTTCTGCCGCTGTCCCGACAATGCCCTCCTCGACACAGCGCGCCATCTCGATGGCCATGGGCAGCATCATGCGCGCGATGATGTCCTCGCGTTCGAACTCAACGCGTTCGCCGACCACGTCGGCGATCATGCCGTAGACGTCTTCATTGACGGTCTTCTGCGGCTTGCCGCGCTTGTCTTCGACGTATTCGTAAAAGCCCTTGCTGTTCTTCTGGCCAAAGCGCTCCAGCTCGAACATCACCTCGGTGGCGCTCTTGAAGTCTGGCTGCATGCGATCCGGGAAGCCCTCGGCCATGACATTGGCGGCGTGCACGCCGGTGTCGATACCGACGACGTCCATGAGGTAGGCGGGACCCATCGGCCAGCCCCAGCGCTCCATTACCTTGTCCACAGCCTGGAAGTCGGCACCGTCGCGCAGCAGCATGTTGAAGCCGCCAAAGTAGGGGAACAGCACACGATTGACCAGGAAGCCCGGGCAGTCGTTGACCACCACCGCCTTCTTGCCCATCTTGTTGGCATAGGCCACGGTGCGGGCAATGGCGCGGTCAGAGGTTTTCGCGCCGCGAATCACTTCCACCAGCGGCATGGCGTGCACCGGATTGAAGAAGTGCATGCCGCAGAAGTTTTCCGGCCGTTTCAGGTGTTCAGCCAGCCGGGTGATGGAAATGGTCGAGGTATTGGACGCGAGGATCGCATCACTGCTGATGTGGTCCTCGGTTTCCGCCAGGACAATGCCCTTGACCTTTTCATTCTCCACCACGGCTTCCACCACGATATCGACTTCATCGAAGCCGGCGTAGGTCAGGGTGGGGTCGATGCTGTTGAGGGTGGCGCCCATCTGGTCGGCGGTCATACGGCCACGGGAGACGCGCTTGGCCAGCAGCTTGTTGGCTTCACCCAGGCCCAGGTCCAGACCCGCCTGGTTGATGTCTTTCATTTTGATAGGGGTGCCTTTCAGGGCGCTCTGGTAGGCGATACCGCCACCCATGATGCCGGCACCCAGTACGGCGGCCTGCTCGATCGGCTTGTCGGCCTGCTTTTCCCAGTCCCTGGCTTTCTTGCCCAGCAACTGATCGTTGAGGAACACACCGACCAGGGCTGCCGCCACCGGCGTCGTCGCCAGCTCGGCGAAAGCCTCGGCTTCCACGTCGAGGGCATCTTCCAGGCCCATGCTGCGGGCGGCTTCAATCACATCCACGACCTTGATCGGGGCCGGGTAGTTCTTGCCCGCCTGCTGGCCCACCATGGATTTGATGGTAAAGAAAGACATCATGGCTTCGGTGTCGTTCAGCGGCAGGGGGCCGTGCTTGCGCGCACGGCGCTCTGCGTAGTCAAGCTTGCCTGCGACAGCGTTGTGCAGTGTGCTAAGCGTGACGTCGCGAAGTTGCTCGTCTCCGGCAACAGCGTCCACTGCACCCGCTGTGAGTGCAGCGTCAGCGCGCTTGTCAGCGCCGGTGGCCATCCACATGACGGCTTCGTCTACGCCGATAATGCGCGGCAGGCGAACAGTGCCGCCCCAGCCCGGCAGAATGCCCAGCTTGGTTTCCGGCAGGCCGATTTTGGCGCTGGTGCTCATCACCCGAAAATCGCAGGCCAGGCACAGCTCCAGACCACCACCCATGGCGAAGCCGTTGATGGCGACGGCACTGGGATAGGGCAGGGCGGCGAGGCGGTTGAAATTGGCGTTGTTGGCGCCTGTGAAGGGTTTGATCTCTTCCTTGCTGGCGCCGAACAGGCTGACGAATTCGGTGATATCAGCACCGACGATAAACACGCCCTTGCCCGAAGTCACCAGCAGGCCCTTGATGCCGTCTTCGGCCTCCAAGGCGTCCAGGCCCGCGGTCAGGCTGGCCACCGTGGCCTGGTCAAATTTGTTGACGGATTCGCCCTGCAAGTCGAAATGCAGTTCGGCGATATCGCCGTCCAGGCGGGAGATCGTGAGCTGGTCGCTCTGGTAGATCATATCGGGCTCCTGTGTCGGTGTTGTTTAGGAGAAATCAGGGGGCGCAAGTTTACGCCGAGTACATGTTGGGGTCCAGACATTCGCCGGAGATCCGGCAAACGGTCGGTTCCAGGCGGCGAGATGACTGGTTGGCGATCTCTGGCGTGGGAAGAATTCTGACTGGGCTGTGGTAGCTACCCGGAAGAGCTGCTTTGTGCTTCCTAAACTTGTCGCACTGGCCGTTGCCTCTGGAGTTCCGCCTTCCGATGCCGCGACATTGACAGGTGGTCCTGCGGCATCTAGATTCATCACTAGGGTAACTGACGGAGGACAAGTCTTGCGTCTCGCTGCCGTCCTCACTGTTTTCTCCACCTTGTTTGTTGCCAGCTGCAAGCTCACCATCATTGTGCCGGAGCACGGCCGGGTCACCACCCTGTCAGGCAATTTCCAGTGCGACTCCGGTGCGACCTGTGATATCGATATCGCGGATACACTTTTCGACGAGACCTTCATCACCGAGCCAAGTCCGGGCTATGCCTTCGATGGCTGGCAAGCCGATCGCGGCTATTTATGCGGAAGTTCCACCGCACCCTGCCGGCTATTCACCACCCTGTTCGCCGGCAATGAAGCATTTGAATCGCTGCTGGAGTCGGAATTGACACTTCTCCTGGCGCCGCGTTTCCGGCCCTCTGATGTGTTCAGCGCCGGGCAGGACATGTTGCTCGGTAGCGTGACCCGGGCCACGTGCACTGTAGACGGCAAGCTGTATGTGTTCGGAGCGGGTTGGGAAACCGGTTCTTCGCTGGATACGACTCAGGAGTATGATCCGGACACTGGCAGCTGGCGCTTTCGCGCGCCCATGCCCACTGCCAGAGCCTGGGCTGCCGCCACCGCCCTCGACGGGAAGTGTTACGTTATCGGCGGCGGAGCGAGCTTTGCGAGTGAATCGTCCGTGGAAGTTTACGACCCAGCCAGCAATCGCTGGGAGGTGCTCAGCCCATTCCCGTCAGCCGTCTACAGCGCTTCCGCCGTCGCAGTAGACGGCAAGCTGTACGTCATGGGCGGCAGTGAGGGCTTGCTCTCCGGCGGCGCACCCGGGATCAGCAAGCTTTACGTCTATGATCCGGGCAGTGGCCGCTGGAGCCAGGGGCCAGCAATGAGCATTTCACGCCGACGCTTTGCTGCGGCAGTGATCAACCGGGAGATCTATGTGGTGGGCGGCGAGGACCGGCGAGAGCCACTCGCCAGCCTGGAGATTTTCAACCCCACCACCAACAGTTGGCGGAGTGGCGCATCGCAACCCGAACCACTGCTCTCCCAGGCTTCTGCCAGTTTCGATGGCAAGCTTTACGTATTTGGTGGTTTCCGTACCCGGGTCGGGATTACCGATGTTTGGGTGTACGATCCTGAGACTGATCAGTGGCGGATGCTTTCACACATGACCCATGGTCGGGGGGACCTGAGTGTGGAGGCTCTGGGAAACCGGCTAGTAGTAGTGGGTGGCCGTGAAACTGACCACTTCGGACCCAGCACTGCTGCTACCGAGCTCTACTCGCCTTGAATTGACAGGGTCAGAGTAACGTTTCCCCGGCTACAGCTGTACCGCAGCGCCCGGCCGCGTGGGGGCGCCGGCTCAGTCGAGAAAACTCTTGTCGCCATAGTCAGGACACTGCGTCACGGCGTGGAGGGGATCATCGCCTGCTTTGCTGCCGCTGGAGGTGCTCCAGCATTCATCAAAGATTGAGCAGTAACAGTAGGTGAGTCCCAGGGCGCCCTGGTAGATGGCCTCCTGGAACTTCAGGGCCAGTTCAGTGTATTGGGTCTGGAAGGCCACTACTGAGTCTCCCGGCGCCAGCACCCGGCGATTGATACTGCTTTTTCCATATTCCGCGCCCAGTTCAGCGGACCTTCCTATTAACGCGCTTGTTAGTGACTGCCAGTCCCGCACGGCTTCTCCATTGAGTGTAACCAGCACGCCCTGCATGCGTGCTGGTCCAACGCCGACGTTTTCAAGGGACAGAGCGAAGGATGCGGAATCGCCAGTGTCTGTATCGTTGATCATGTACTGAACGTAAGGCCAGACCGATGCCGCCGTTTGCTCCCGCACGGCCTGGGATTCTGTGAGTGCGGCGTACAATGCGACCGCGCCCGTGAAGACGCCGGCCACGGACAGGATGGTCTGCCAGAACGTGAGCCGCAGAAATCGCTTTTCGATATCGGCCACCGCGCTGACGGTGGTGTGACTGGGGCGTTCCTGCGGCTGGCCGTTGTCTGGTCCTGGATTGGTCACTGCAGTCTCTTTTTGTTGAGGGGCGAAAAGGGATTGTTACCTACTGCCCGGTTCTTTGCCGGTAAGCGTTACTGTAACGGTGAATGCTGCGGGTGTTTAGTTTAGATCCATTCTCAAGCTGCTGGCCACGAACCGTGACTTCCAGCATCGCCCGACCGATATCAGAAGCGCGCACCGCAGCGCCCACAGGCCTGAAAAATCCGTACAGAATGCTCTGCCCGAGGTGGGCCTCGTCTTTTGCCGGTCCGATGTAGTCGGGGCGGTAGGCGATGACGCGTAGCGAAGTGTCTTCGGCAAGGCCGAAGAGGACCTTCTCAGCGCGGATTTTCTCCCGCACCCACATGGTGTCTGAGTCTTCGGAAATATCGCTGCTGCTGATGAACTGGAATGACTTGTCCTCACCGTCGCCCGCGGCGAGCCATTCAGTCAGAAACTGTGCCGGGAACCCGGTATGGATGCGGCGATAGCTGTCCTCATTGGCACCCATGGCGCTGATACCAATTGCCCAGTAAACGGTGTCCACGTCCGCCAGCACCTCTTGCAGGGCGCTGTAGTCGAGATAGTCCATGTGCTGCGTCATGATCACCTTTCCCGCAGCGATTCCCGCCTCGATTCGCGGCGTGCTGCGGCGGGTGATGACATGAATGTTTTTCACGTCGGGGTCTGCCAGTGCGGCTTTCAGGATGCCATCGCCTGCGGTTCCGCTGGCGCCGAATATGGCAATGGTCTCGAGCGGCGCGCTGTCCAGTGGCGCCGGTTCAAGTGGGTCCAGGGGCTGAAGGCTGAGGTAAACGCCAACCAGATAGAAGAGTGCGAAGAGCGCGACTGCGGCTTTTGCGAGCGTGGCAAAGATTTTTCGAATAGAGGGGAATGTCATTTACGGATTGTGTCCGGGAAGCGCCTTGTGGTGGGGCAATGCGCAGGCATTGTTTACTGCAGTTTCAATGGACTAGCGCAGCTGACTGTCCTTGCTGCCGCGGCGGTTGTACCCACTGGAGTTTGCGCGGGCCTCGTCCAGGACCGACTGGCAATTCACACAAAGGCGCACGCCGGGAATCGCCTGACGTCGTGCCTCAGGAATTTTGGCGCTGCACTCTTCGCACTCGTCAAGGCTCTCGCCTTTGGGAAGCTGGTTACGCGCGCGAGCAATCTCGTCGTTGATGCTGGCGTCGATCTGCTCCTGTACTGCGCCGTCTTTGGCGAATCCGCCGGCCATGGTGTCTCCTGTGTGGTATTCGACAGCCTAGCAGTTGTTGCCCAGATCACAATGGGTTCCGCGTGCGGCGCTTCGCAGTGTGGTACAGAGCCAAACGCTGTGCGGGGTTGACCTGGGTGTAAGGGCGCAGCGATGACGCAGTTCGATGCCGGACCCCGGAGCAGCTGAATTCCTCTGCGCAGGCCGCCGTTTACGCGGCACTGAGGGACATTCCCGCTGATCGCATCAAATCACAAATATTTAACCTGCCGTGATTTTTGCTTTGTTATTCTCATTCGTTACGTTTTTATTTCTTTTGAATGAATTGATCGTGACAATGACATGAACCCACCCGTGCTGCTTCTGCTGATCGGTTTGACCGTCTCCGCAGTGCCTCTGGCTGTGCCCGACAGGTGGTCGGAACAACTGCTGTTGTCATACATTCACCCTGCCACCAGCTTTGCCGCACAACAACAAGACGCCACACCGGACTACAGCCAGCCACGCTACTGGGCCGCACTGCCCGGCCGCGATAGCGGCGCCATGCTGTCCCCTGCCGGCACTGCAGCGGCGCACTCACAATCGGCGGCTGATGTGTTCTACATACACCCCACGTCCTACATCAGTGGCGAACGATGGAACGCCCCGCTATTCACGCCCAGCCGAGCCTGGGAGATGGTCGACATTATTCTTGGCGCGCAGGCCAGCGCTTTTAATGCCTGCTGCGATATCTATGCGCCTCACTATCGGCAGGCGGCACTATCCAGCTTTCTGGAAATGGACGGGAAGGACGGCGCAGCCGCGCTGGACCTCGCTTACTCTGATGTTCTGCATGCCTTCGACGTTTTTCTGGCAGAACAGGGAGACCGTCCCTTCATTATTGCCGGCCACAGTCAGGGCAGCTATCACGCCTTACGGCTGCTGCACGACCGGGTCGACGGCACGCCGCTGCAGAATCGATTGGTAGCGGCCTATCTGCTTGGATACTGGATTCCGCTGGACACGTTTGACCGGGTGCTGCCGCATATACCACCCTGCGACTCTGCGGCAGATACCGGTTGTTTACTGCACTGGTCCACCTACGCGGACAACGGCGCGCGACGCCCCGGCGTGTACCACTGGTATCCCGAGGGCACCGAAGTCGCCGACGGCAAGCCCTTGCTGTGTAATAACCCTCTGAGCTGGCAGCGCGACGGTGGCCGAGTGCCAGCGCATGAGCATCCCGGCGCGCTTTACGTTTCGCGCGGCGGCAGCAAACTCAATACCTTGTTCAACCGTCCCGCCAACGTAACGCTAACAGAGCTTCCGCCGGTGCTGGATACGTTTACCTGGGCGGAATGTCGCGACGGATTACTGCGCGTAGCATCGCAGAAAGATACGGTATTTCATGAAGTAGGGGAGGACGCCAACGGCGATTACCACCTCATCGACTACAGCCTGTTTTATGAATCAATAAGGCAGAATGCACTGGCGAGAACTCGGGCATTTGTCGATCCAGGTCTCGCAAAAAACTCATCCCCTGCTGGCCGCGCTGTAGATTAAGGTTTGCATTTGTCTTGCCGCTGCCAATCGGTCTGCGGCGTCCAGATTCTCGGCAGCCCACATGCTCGTGGCCGGAAGTCCAACGGGAATTAAACGGGATTCCCGCCTGCGCGGGAATGACGGGGTAGGGTGGTGCCCCCGGCAGGGTGAAACAAGCGTTTATGTTGCGCAGCAACAACCCTTGGGGTCGAATTCCGAGAGTATCTTTAATCGGAGAAATCACAGATGTGTCACAAACGGGAAGGCACGTGGAGGCGATCACACTGCAGGCATCAACTGCATGCTACGCCTCTTTGATGCAGAAGCCCTTTTTGTGGGATGAAGACAACGCCTCCGAGAGAACACTGGGTGCAATGCTGTTTGCCTCTATCGGCGTCATCATTGCGCTGGTGGTGATTCAAATCTGCTTCCACGTGGTCCTGGGTGCGGTGGGGGCAAGAGAGGCCGGGGTTCCAGCCGACGAGCGCGACCACTTGATCCTCGGTCGCGCCGCCCGCATCAGCCACCTGGTGAACTACGGCGCCCAGCTCTACTTCTATCGTCGTGGCATCAGCCAGCCCTGAGGCGAGACGCCATGATCAGTAACGATATCCGACGACTCTGCTTCGATGCGAACGAGATGACCCAGCAGGCATTGGCGGAAAAGATTGGTGTCACCCGCCAGACCGTGGCCGCGATCGAGAAGGGCAAGTACTCCCCGTCACTGGAAATCGCCTTTCGCATCGCCTCGGTTTTCGGCGTGCCGCTGGAACAGGTGTTTCAGTACCAGGCCGATGTGACGCCGGACTAGCGACTCAGGCGGCCTGCTCGGCGATATTGCGAATGCGCGCCACCATCGCCTTGAGGCCGTTGCCGCGCGTGGGAGACAGGTGGGTGATCGGTGCCTGTCGGACCCTAGTATCTTGTAGTAGTCTTGCCCGGAAAGAAGAGTAGCGCGGGTCATTTTTCGGAGATTTTGCTTGATGGATCTTTTGCGTCGCTGCCTGGCAGTGACTCTGCTTCTTGCACTAGTTGGCTGCAAGATTATTCAAACCGTACCACAGGGCGGCTATATAAGCTCTCGGACGGGCGCCAACGACTGCCTGGAAGGGCAGGTCTGTATCGTCGATATCGCCGACGGCAGTGCTTTCAGTGACACGTTTGAGGCGATACCCCGGGAAGGGTACTACTTCGATAGCTGGAAGCGAGCGCCGGGCCATATTTGTGGTGGTTCGACTGTGGCCTGCGGGCTGGAAAATATACCCGGCGCGTTTACCAATTTTGACATAGATCTCTATCTTGAACCGGTATTCCGGCAAGGTATGGCGCCGCTACAGCAGGAACAGGTCGACTGGCAGCGCCATGTGGATTTCAATGCGCGCCTGTCGTTGTTTTATCCGTCGCATTTGCAGCGCAGTATCTCATCGTCGCCTGAGGCGCTGATCGCCTTCGTAGAGTTGCCGCAATCAGGGTCAGATGATTTTCTCGAATCGATTTCGCTGATACGCACGTCAAGCCCGTCCATTGATGTTGGGTCGGAGGGCACCGCTCAGCTGTTGTCCCAACAGGCAACGCCTGTGGGTGACAAAATTGGCACTGAAGCGATCTACAATCTGACGCTCGACAGTCTTCCCGGCAAGCTTTTACAGGCACAGTTCATCTATATCGAAGTCGGTGGGCAGTACTACGGTTTGTTGCACCTGGCCGAGCGCTCTCAATTCAGACGCTACTCAGAACTCACTCAGATCATGGCTGAGACGCTGTCAGTGGGTCAGATTGCAATGGACGGACTCAACGAAAACTCTGATCTGACTCAACCCGGGCGGCCGGCCGTAGCAACTGATGGCAGAGATTTCTTGACGGTAAGCTGCCGGGGCACGGAGGGAGGCGCTTCCGCCAACCTCTATGGCAGCCTGTCCCATAGCGACGATACCTTCGGCGCCGAGTTCATTGTCGCAGAGCAGGTGGACACCTTTAATACCGGTTGCACGTTCCTGAGCCCGCGACTGGTATTCGACGGTTCGAACTACCTCCTGGTCTACGGAGGTGTCGTCAATGGGCTTAGCTCCGTCCTGGGACAGAGGATTTCTCCCACTGGAAAACTGCTGGATGACTCGCCGTTCCAGATATCAGGCAACTACCCGAGTCATTCGCACTCTCCTGCAGTGGTGTTTGATGGCTCTCGCAGCTTCGTTGTCTGGGCCCGGGAGCAGGAACGCGAGCTGGAATCCGGTTACTCGAAGTACTCCATTATGGGCGCGTTGGTAGAGCAGGGTGGTGCGAGCGAGCCTCGGGTGATCCACGATGACCTGAGTGAGCTCTACAATTTTCTCGAGCCACGGGGTCAGCTCTTTACGCCTGAAGTAACGACCAATGGATCAGGCTACTTTGTCGTCTGGAACAAGTATTATCACGGCGACACTCTGGATTCCCGCGGGCGGCCACTCTACGGGCAAACGCTGGACCTCGCGGGCGCGCCGCTGGCTCCCGCCCCTTTGCTGATTCGCGATGATGAGGGTGCGAACAATCCCAGGTATGCCGACGTCACTTCAAATGGCGATGACTACCTTGTGGGCTGGATAGAGGGCAAACTGGAAACCAACCTATTCTTTGTAGGAGATGGCGCTGTACTGGGCCAACTGGTGTCGCGCACCGGTCAGCTCAAGGAGTTGGCACAGCAGACGCCGCGGGTATTGGCCGATGTTGCCGAGCCGGAGATCCCGGGACAGCCCTCGAAGGACTTTCTGGATCTGTCGTTCGATGGTAAACGTTTTGTCGCCGTCTGGTCTGCCGTGGACCTCGCGGATCGCGGTCTCTACTCCGTGGATATCTCCCAGGACCTGGCTTCTGTTTCTCTGGCCTATTCCATATCCGGCGTGCAGGGGGATGACCCTTTCGTTCGACCTGTCCAGACGCGCCAGGTTGATGTTGCCCACACGGGTACGGAGAGTCTTGTCGTATGGTCCGCGGGCGGGCTTCTGCAAGCCTGGCGGTTCGGCAATGCACAGGGAATGGCCAGTAGGGCTGCAGCGTTTCTCCCCCGGGCCCCGACGGTAGCGCCTACCCCTCGCGGTACCGCGCCGCTGAACAGGGCGGAGGTGCCGCGGGTCCATACTGCATTCCGGCAGGCCGTGGGTCTGGGCAAGACACTGGCGCGGGCGCTTCGCCTCTCAGAGTATTTGGATAACACTCCCGGCGCCCAGATCGACTATTGCTACTTCGGAGGTTCATTCAGCTTCACTCGACCCCAGCGCAAGGGTGTGGTGTCGCTTGATTTCACCGAGTGCGGTGTTGCTCCTGGGCTGGAAATTCAAGGTACCCTGATAATCCCAACGGCAGAGCGTTCCGGGAACTATCAGACCAGGACCAGATTGTCCCTGTCAGACCTGTCCGCCACGCGCAACCGCGCTCCCTCTGAGATGTCAGGCACTATTGATGTTTACCTCGCTCCGCTGCGGCTGGCGCCAGATCAGATAGAGTTGAACGTAACATTGGGGGGAGAAATACCAGCACTGGATATGCAGTTGCGAGATTTCAGATTCGCTGTGGAGGATGTTTTCCTTCCTACGCTGGAAGACATTCACGGCTTCTCCGGTGTTTTGGCTCTCGATCGTGGTGTCTTTAATCTGGGCAACAGTGTAGACGGCCGCGGCGCGCTGCTGCGGGGTGCTTCTGCCGATGCCACCTATGTGATTTCAGAAACGTATACGGAGCTGGGTTATCTGTCCGCCGATGCTGAGGCGAGCGTGCGTGTACCGAACACGGCCTTGAACGCTGGAGAGATCGATTTGCTGGCCGTAGGCGCAGAACCGAGGGCTGCATCACGAGATGAGTCGAGAGAGCTCGGTGTAGACGAAGAATTTCTCAATGCCACCGTGGCCAGCTGGATATTGACGGGGGTAACCAGAGAAATATTGGCATCCGGACTATTTACCCACTCCAACGGCATTCCGTTGACGTATACAGCAGAGTTTGTCAGGGCTACAAAAACACTGGCATCAGCGCCACCACCTGTTGAGAACCCCGTCTTTTTCCTGGACGGTTCCGAGGGCGGCCGGTTCGAATTTTCCGCTACTACGGGGGGGTTCTACACCATTGCTCTGGAAGCAAGAGATGCGCTTGGCAACGTCAGTGAAAGGCGTGAAATCACTTTCGGCGTAGAGCTCGACTCCGACGGAGACAGTATTGCGGATAACCGTGACATTGATGATGACAACGATGGCGTCATGGATTCAGACGATGACTTTCCCACCGATGCGCGTTATGTGAGCGATAGAGATGGTGATGGTATCCCCGACGCTCTGGAGACTGATCTGGACACTGATGGCGTCGATGACGTCGACGATTACTATCCCCTCAATCCAAATTGTTTCTCTGAATTCGACGGGGACGCTGATGGCTGTTACTCCGAGATTGCCGGTCGGCGGCTGAAACGGGAAGTGAATGGCAAAGTCTACTTTTTCGAGTACGAGAATCCGCAAGTTCTTGTCTGGGACCTGGAGACCGGCAGCTTCGTGCAGCCGCTGGACGTCGGCACCTATGATGCTAATGGCGCAGGTCCGACAGGTTCTGTGGTTGTCGAGAACCACGGTCGTATCTATCTGGCATATAACTCTGGCCTGGTGACCTATATCGACTTCGACGATACCTCGGTTGAGCAGGTGTTTACGCATCTATCTTCGCGAGTGAGCCGACTCTATAACGGCGTGAATTTCCTGATTGCAAAGACGGTGAGCGGTCCCGAAAACGTTAAGGTCTTTGATCAGGCCGGCCAGCAGGTCAGTCAGGCGCGAGGAGGTTTTGAGCCTGTCTATAATGCCTACGCCTACAGTGCAGCCGAGGGCGTTTTCTATGACGCCTTTGAAGAGGGAGATTTCGACATCTCGACGGGTCAGATAGTCCCTGAGCAGGAGAAGCTGCCGGGTATGCCGGTGGTCAGTTCCCCGGACGGTAACTACTCCGTGCGCGAGCAATTTATTGGTGCCCCCTTCATTATTGACGTTCGCACAGGAGAGGTTACCGCTCAGCTTGACTTCCCAGTGAATCATGAGCTGTCCTTTGCCTGGACAGATAGAGGCTTGATCTATGGCTTCAGGGGCAACTACTACCGGTTGAACGAGCGCGCGGAAATCCTCGAAACCTACGAGATTCCGTCAGGCGATACGCAAGTGTTTGAGCATGCTGGCGTCCTGTATATCTCAACGGGTGGCAGCAGCGCTATAGAGCCGCTGCGCATTGCGGCGTATGAGGCATCAGACGATACCGATGGTGATGGCGTAAGCAATCTTCTTGACCGGTTTCCAAATAACTCCGTTGCCAGTCTGGACGATGATCGTGACGGCTATCCGGACGCGTGGAGCCCCGGTGTGGTCGATAGCGGGGGCAGCGGTCTCGCGCTTGACGCCTATCCGGGTGAACCCGACTGCTACCTCGCTGAACATGGAATCGACGGCTACTGTAGCCCGGCGCAGACGATCGCCGGAACCCTGTATTTCCCCGGTCTCCTCAAACCCAGTGCTAATGGCATCGTCTATTCCCTGGCCGCCGACGGGCGAATACATCGGTACTCTCTGGAGCAGGATGTCTACCTGTCATCGCTGCGTTTAAGCTCTGGGAATCCCTACAAGGACATAGACTATGGTTCTGCGATCGTGGCAGCCACCTTGTCTGCTGACGAGGACAGTCTGTACCTGGCGTACTCCGGACTGGAACCTCGCATTACCCGTGTCAGCCTCGAAGACCCACTGGGAGCGGAATCTGAATTTGCCAATTTGTCGGTAGAGCCGGGCTATTTGGAGGCCACTGACCGATACATCGTACTCGCAACTCGCAGTTTTCTGAGTAACAAGCTGTTTTTTGATGACAACGGAGAACTAGTCGGTACCAGCATGGAACCCTCCTGGCCAGATAGTTTGCACTGGGACCCAATCCAGAAGATGCTCTACTCGACAAAGTTTAACGGCGGGGTTTACCAGGAGCTGCTTGGAGGCTTGGCGATTCCTGAGAGCGCAAGCCAGCTGTCAGATGTTAAAGGGCCCATCTACATCTCTCGAGACGGTGAGCGATTCTCCGCCGGTCGCGGCCAGGTCTATCGAACCCTGGATGGCAGTCCTGTGGCTACATTGTCTGGCGAATGGCTGTCCAGAGATGCCTGGCTGGAGAATGGGCAGTTCGCGAGAATAAGCTTTCTGGGACCTGACAAGGTGCAGCTCTATGATCAGGATCTTCAGTTGATATTCGAGGAAGATTCGCCGCACGGTATTGGTGTGGCGGTCTTTGAGCACGGTGGTGAGCTGATTGTTGTTGCCAAAAAGGACTCTATTGCGCCCCTTGAATACCTGAGGTTCAAGCTTCCGTAAGCTGTGTGCTTATCTGTAGCGGGGCGGCCGCGATGACTATGCCGCCCTAGTAGAGCACCAGCCATTGCGCGGCCTCATTTTTTTCATCGTAAAACGCCTGAACACGGACGCGGCTAGCGTGGCAAAGACCTTCCGGTCCAGGGTATTTCTCAGGCGGCTTAAGTATAGGGCGGATAAACGGTGTGCTGCGAGCAGGTTGTCTCCTCTGGCCTGTTTGATCAGTCTTAGATTCTTGCGAAAAGTTTGTCTACCCCTGTGAAATGGCGCTCTCTTGGTTCCAATTGGAAATCATTTTCGCCTATCCGAATGCGAAGGCACGGACGAATCTATGCCTATCGATTATTTACTGGCGTCCTTGCTGATGGAGTGGTTTAGAAGTGGGTTCCTTCCCACTGAAAAGGGGCAAGGTATCAGGGGGCGCCCGGGTCGAGGGTACCAGGAGTGGCCGAGTGGGCGAGCCTTGTTCCTTCCTGCGTAGGTGATTGAGGATCTGGTCTATGATGTCCTGATTCTCAATACAAGCGATAACCCTGGCAGAACCACCGCAGCGACCGCAAACTTCAATGTCTATGCGGATGGCCGCCCCGTTGAAAACTCGCTTGAGCCGTTGCGCCCAGGTCATAGCGGCATGACGCTCGGCGGGTGTGCGGGCTTCTGCGTTGGAGGTGGACTGGGTGCCTTTCCCGCGCCGGGCCGGTGTGACCAGTCCACGCCAGCGGTGATTTGGGTGGCCCGCGCAGGGGCAAGGACGCCATGGTATCGGGTGAGGTTGACCCTCGGCTTGGGTACCAAGGCAGCCAGTCGGGCAACGAAATCCACGGGCGGATGGCCGCCCCGATCAAAAGCCACCTGGGTCGTTCCATCCCGGTAGGGCGTTTTCAGGGTGTACACGACTTTGCCGGTGGAGCTCAGTGAGAGGCGGGGAACGGCCACGGCGTTGCGAGCAATGTACCGACACAATCGCTCCCGCTTGTTTTTTTGATGCCCCTCGCAGCTCACCCCGGCGACAGGCTTGGGGCAATGTGCAGGCCCCAGCCTGAGCGTACTAGCCATTGTTTTCGAGCCTGCTCAATACCAGCAGAGATATTGGGGTCGTAATAACATTTACCAAAACCTTACACTGACTCCAATTACCGATATGGCAAAAACAATCACCGACAATAAGTAGTCCATGGGGCGCCTTGTGTCGTTGGAGTTAGCTCAGGAAGGGGCAATGCAGGTATTGTCAGGTAATTCTGCCGTCACTGACATAGTAAGCGATGATACTGATGGAATTGATCAAGCCGTGTGCAATGACCAATGGAAAGAGCTTTCTGTCATTGAACAAATAAACGGTTGCAAATATTACTGCGATGACACCGGTTGAGATGATGCCGGGAACACCCTGGGAGATGTGCAACATGCCAAAGATCACCGCGTGGACTAGCACGGCTGCTGTCACCGCCTTCTTCTGGTCGCCAAAAAGGTCAATCAAGCTATTGAGTAGGAAACCGCGCATCAACAGCTCTTCACCCAGCGCTGCGCCAACCCAGATTACCAACACTAAATAGGCCAGGAACACCCATGGCCGACCTAAAAAGAACTCAAATCGGTCGGTAGCGCTCTCCGGAACACTGACGCCCAGGAAGCTCGATATAACTGGCACCACCAATGCCATGAGCGGGATCACGATGGCCACGATAAGCAGGGCGAGACCAACGGATTTAATCCAGCTTTTGGCGCCTGCAGGAAGGGTTAAGCCGCGGTCCTTCCATCGGATGCCTTGCTTCTTCATAAAGTAGGTGGCGACGAGTATGCCGCACCACATGGCAATTGAGCCTGCGCCAATGGCTTCAAACCGATCGGCAATATCTTTCACCAGCAGCATGACGCCAAGCACAATAACAACTTCACCTACGGTTTGATGTTTGGTCGGCAATTTCATTAATTCCTCTGCTTCGAATGGATGAGGCGCGTAGGAGTCACGCCTGCTAAAAAAGAGTTCAAGGAAGTTAAGGGTTCTGAGGTCGAAATTTAAATGATAATATTTTGATTATTTATTAAAAAATACGATAAATTAAATGCCTATGCCCCTACATCCGGCGACTTTGACATGCCTTCAGGTATTCAATGCAATTGTGGAAGAGGGAAGCTTTACAAAAGCATCCCGTCGGCTCAACCTGACCCAGAGCGCCGTCAGCCATCGCCTAAAACAGTTGGAAGGCATCACTGGTGTATCACTTATTAATCGAACGACAAGATATATAAAGATAACCGAAGCCGGCCAGCGACTATATCGTCAGTCGCGATTGAACCTGGCCGAAATCGAGCGCACCTTGTCGAGTTTACTCAGTATTGGGGAATCACCGCTGAGTGTTACCACGATTTCTTCCCTGGCGACCAAATGGTTGTTACCTATGCTGAGTGATTACAATCGGCAATTTCCGCAGCAACCACTGTCCGTGCTTACCGATGACAGGCTCACCGATTTGCATTACGAGGGCATAGATGCCGCCATTCGGCTGACCAATGTAGAAGACCCGACACTTGATATGACCTACATCTGTGATGAATGGGTGTTTCCGGTGGCCAGTCAATCACTTTTGAACAATGAATTGGTGAGACCGGATCAAAACACGCTTTCTTCCGATCAGCTGATAAGCCTGCCTGAGTTACTCTGCGATTATCCCTGGTTGTTGGATGTTGTCGCCGAAAAAGGCAACGATGAAAGCTCATGGCATGGATGGCTCCGAAGCCAGAATCTGCAACTGCCCGAAAACCGCACCGAGCAGAGCTTTGACCGCAGTGATACTGCCTTGCAAGCCGCAGCGGCCGGTCAGGGCATCGCGATCGCCCGTGCCAGTCTGGTCCAAACCGACATGCTGACCATGAAGTTGTTTCAACAGGTTGGTCGGGCCGTGAAAATGAAATATGCCTACTATTTCGTATGCCCGCATCACAAGGCTGAAGATCCCATGATCGTCAATTTGCGGCGGTGGCTGGTTGCAGAGCTGAGTCAATCGGTTGCGCAGGTAAAGCAACAGCTTGTTATCTGAAGTCTCCTGGAAAGCGAAGATGAAATATCCGGGCTATTCCAGAGGCCGTTCGAAATTGGGTGAGAATGCGATCGGAATGACATATCAGCTGGGTGATGCTTTTTGCGTTTGCCCCGCCTGGCCGGTTTAATCAGCGCACGGTAATTGCTATTGGGTGCAAACACGCCTTGAAAGCGGATTAAATCTACTCGCGGCTGGGCACCAAAGAACCCAACCTGGCAATAGAATCCAGTATAGGGCGGATAAACGGTGTGCTGCGAGAAGGTTGTCTCCTCTGGCCTGTTTGATCAGTCTTAGATTCTTGCGAAAAGTTTGTCTACCCCTGTGAAATGGCGCTCTCTTGGTTCCAATTGGAAATCATTTTCGCCTATCCGAATGCGAAGGCACGGACGAATCTATGCCTATCGATTCTTTACTGGCGTCCTTGCTGATGGAGTGGTTTAGAAGTGGGTTCCTTCCCACTGAAAAGGGGCAAGGTATCAGGGGGCGCCCGGGTCGAGGGTACCAGGAGTGGCCGAGTGGGCGAGCCTTGTTCCTTCCTGCGTAGGTGATTGAGGATCTGGTCTATGATGTCCTGATTCGCAATACAAGCGATAACCCTGGCAGAACCACCGCAGCGACCGCAAACTTCAATGTCTATGCGGATGGCCGCCCCGTTGAAAACTCGCTTGAGCCGTTGTGCCCAGGTCATAGCGGCATGACGCTCGGCGGGTGTGCGGGCTTCTGCGTTGGAGGTGGACTGGGTGCCTTTCCCGCGCCGGGCCAGTGTGACCAGTCCACGCCAGCGGTGATTTGGGCGGCCCGCGCAGGGGCAAGGACGCCATGGTATCGGGTGAGGTTGACCCTCGGCTTGGGTACCAAGGCAGCCAGTCGGGCAACGAAATCCACGGGCGGATGGCCGCCCCGATCAAAAGCCACCTGGGTCGTTCCATCCCGGTAGGGCGTTTTCAGGGTGTACACGACTTTGCCGGTGGAGCTCAGTGAGAGGCGGGGAACGGCCACGGCGTTGCGAGCAATGTACCGACACAATCGCTCCCGCTTGTTTTTTTGATGCCCCTCGCAGCTCACCCCGGCGTGCAAGGAAAAACCATTGGCCTTGGCCACCCGTTCGAGGCCGGGATTGTGTCGCTCCATGCTACTCGCGCCCGGAAGTGCGGGTGAAGATAGACCGCGACCTGGCGGCGCGCCTGGGCATTACCATGCAGGACATCGGCGACACCCTGCAGGTGATGCTGGGTGAGGCCGAGGCCAACCGTTTCAGCCTGGAAGGCCGCAGTTCCAAAGTGATTCCGCAGGCTGACCGCGGCTTCCGCCTCACCAAGGAATGGCTGGAGCGCTATTACCTGCGCACCGAGTCGGGTGACCTCGTGCCCCTCTCTACCGTTATCGAGCTGGACCAGCGGGTGGAGCCCAACAGCCTCACCCAGTACCAGCAGCTCAACAGCGTGACCGTGCAGGGCTTTGTATTGCCCCCCAACTCGCTGGGCACCGGGCTTGAGTTCCTGCAACAGGCGCTGAAGGAAGTGGCGCCGGTAGGTTACCGTGCTGGCTACGAGGGCGAGTCCCGCCGCTTCATTCAGGAAAGTGAAAGCTTTGGCGTCTTGTTCGCCGTATCCCTGATATTCATCTACCTGGTGCTGGCCGCCCAGTTCAACAGCCTGCGCGACCCCTTCGTGGTATTGGTGGCAGTGCCGATGTCGATCTTCGGGGCCGTAGTGCCACTGGCACTGGGCGTAGGCACGCTCAACATCTACACCCAGGTAGGCCTGCTGACCCTGATTGGCCTGATCAGCAAGCACGGCATTCTCATTGTCGATTTCGCCAACCACATGGTGGAAGAAGGCATGGACCGCAGAAAGGCCGTACTGGAAGCCGCCGCCCTGCGTCTGCGCCCCATCCTGATGACCACCTTCGCCACCGTGCTCGGAGTGCTGCCGCTGGTGATGGCCAGCGGCGCCAGCTCCGCCAGCCGCTTCGCCATCGGCCTGGTGATTACCACCGGCATGCTGGTAGGCACCCTCTTCACCCTGTTTGTACTGCCCACCTTCTACCTGCCCTTCCTCAAGGAAAAGGCGAAGAAACAGCCACAAACCGCAGCCGCCGACACCGGCCTGGTAACCCCCTCATGATCATCGTGCACGGTGCCATCGAGATCGACCCGGAACACTGGGAGGGCGCCATGGAGCTCTCCCTTGAGCACGTGGAACGCTCTCGCGCTGAACCCGGCTGCATCAGCCACGCCGTGCACATCGACGCCGAAAACCCCAACCGCCGGGTGTTCTTCGAAGAGTGGCAAGACATGGCCGCCCTGCAAACCCACTTCCAGGTACCCGCCTCCGGCGAGTTCGTGCAGCAGCTTGAAACGATGGCAACTTCTCAACCCCAGATGCGCATCTTCGAGGCCGAAACTAGGCGTTAATCCAAAAAGGGGCGTTTTTATGCTGTTCCGCAGCGACTGAAGATACCGTATCTCCAAAGCCACTCCGTAGCAGAACGCTGAGCTGCCACCACAATTGCTCTGACCTCGCCTGGCGCTAAGACATTTGGCTTAGGCCATATACGGGATTGCTTGGCGGGTCGCATTCACGAAAAATTGAATCCACCAATGACACTAGGCGGCGCAAACGTAGAGTGTTTTCTTGGCCAGAGAGTCGGTAAAGACCTTATAAGTACGCTTGGAGGCATCGATGAACACAGATGCGTTATCAGAAAAGCTTCAAGAACTTGAGGTAAAGGTGACAGGTCTGTCAGCACTGGCCGAGACCAAGAAACCTTGGTATCTGGAAGGATCCACTATCGTTGCAGCACTTGCCCTGTTGTTTTCTTTTGGGACGACATTAGTCTCCTATAAAAAAGCAATTGAACAAGAGTACATTGCATCTCGGGTAGAGCTTAGAAGTGTAATGGAGAGACTATCCGAACTAACTCTCCGACATTCTGAAATGCTCTTGGAACAAAAGGACAATCCAGCTGTTACAGCTCAACTTTCTGCGCAGATGAATGCAGAGAATCTATCCCTGAGTAATCAGGCAGATGCGATTATTTCAAGGATCGAGAACTCCTCAGCTGGTAAAGATAAAATTCTCGATGTTGAGTTTTTGACAGTGGCAGCTGCCTTGTCTTCTTCATTCCAACACAAAAAAGCCGAAACTTTGATGGAAGAGGCGTTAAAGAGATCAAGAGACGCGACGACGGAAGCTGGTGCACTTAGATCTCTAGCGGGCATCTCACTCTACTTCAATGAGGTTGATAAAGCCCGAGCTTACATGCTGGAAGCGCGCAATATATACGACAAGAATAAGTACAGTGGTGACGCAACCATAAACAAAGATGTGACGAATGCCACAACCGAGATCCAATGGGCAAACATGGAATTCTTTGTTGGAAATTGCACTGAGGCAAGAGCTCACCATGCAGAAGGCATTGGCTTGCTGCGGGCAATCCCCGACTCGCAAGTGAAGAGCCAACTGTCCGCCCAATATTTAGATTTAGAGAACAGACTAAAGGCTTGCCGATAGCAGATCAAAAACTGGGAGGACGAGTCAAAATGTCAAAGATAGCGTTGTTTTTCATAACTCTAGCCCTGAGTACTTCAAACTCTTTTGCTCAAAAAGTGCCCGAGATACCCAACTCAATGTTGAATGACATCGCGATGGTATCTTGGCACCAAGGCCCTATCCAGCAGCTCGGTATTCCAATGTATAAAGGACCAATAATTATATATAACCCCAACGTCGTGAATGCTGCGGGGCCAGATATCAGCGCTTTCTTTTACGAGCATGAATACTGCCATATCCGGTTAGACCACATACGCAGAAGATACTTTGAGAGCAACCCTTTCAACGTGGCCTGGGTCAGCCAAAAGCACGAATCTGAAGCCGATTCATGTGCTACCGCTAATTTACTTGATCAGGGGAACATATCTGCGGTGAAAGCTGCTGCTCAGTGGTTTTATGGTCAAGGATACATACCTCAGGTAGCCTCCCATCCTCCAGGTGCTGCCAGAGCCGACAACATCGTTTTAACCGCCAGACGAATGGGAGCGCGGCTTTAGTCAACATTCACTGGCTTATCGAAACCATTACTGCGCGATTACAACCATCCGCTTTGTTCGTGATGTGACCGAATGGGTTGGTCAGGATGCTTGACTGATATATCCGACGAAACACGCACAATAGCAGGGTAAGGCAGGCGCTTCGCTGGGGCACCCAACTTTCCGCTGCACTCCAAGTCGGGCACCCCAGTTTGCGGCGTTTGATGCCTTCGTACATCGAAACCAAAAACCATCAAAACAGGATCGGCGTGCTAGTGGAATCTCATTGCGATGATGCATACACTCTTCGGAGAGCGCATTCCGCGAATTCGCTGCTGATCTCGCGGAATATCTAGCAGCCGTAGGGGAGACCGACGAGCCGCTCGCGCTGCAGTCGCACTACAGGGATTAGGACGAAAGCATCGGCGGAAAGTTATCGAATCTCCAACAAGAGCTTGGCGTAAAGACTTCTGTACCAATGTATGAGTGCTTTTATGGCTCCAGCATCTGAAAAGGTAATGCCGTCGCTTCGCTGGCACACCCAACCTTTCGCAGCACTTCAGGTTCGGCGGCCCAGCTTGCGGCGTTGGGTTGTCTAGCGAATATGTATCGCCTATAAGTCTTTGATTTTATAAGAATTGGTGCCCCCGGCAGGGTGAAGCAAACGCTTTGCTTGCGCAGCAAGCAGTGCCGCTGAACGCCGCGCAGCTGTGCTGCATGGCTGACAGTCCATGGGGAAGCCAATCCCGGAGGGGATTGGTACCCCCGGCAGGGTGAAGCAAACGCTTTGCTTGCGCAGCAAGCAGTGCCGCTGAACGCCGCGCAGCTGGGCTGCGTGGCCGGCAGTCCACGGGGAAGCCAATCCCGGAGGGGATTGGTGCCCCCGGCAGGACTCAAACCTGCGACCCTCCGCTTAGGAGGCGGATGCTCTATTCAACTGAGCTACGGGGGCGTAGTGGTATTAGCGCGCGTGATTATACACGCGCAGCGGGGAAGATCAGGAGTCAGTCGTTGCTGGTGGCGCGCAGGTTTTCGGACTTCTGCATCACCATATCGTGCAATTCCTGTTTGTACTGTGTGATGCGCTGGCGGATGTCCTCGTCGCCAGTCCCCAGCATCTGTGCTGCCAGAATGGCCGCATTGGTGGCGTTGTCGATGGCCACTGTGGCCACCGGTACGCCGGCGGGCATTTGTACGATGGAGTAGAGCGAGTCTTCGCCGCGCATCTTGGTGGCGCTCACCGGCACGCCGATGACCGGCAGCGGGGTAGAGGCCGCGATCATGCCGGGCAGGTGGGCTGCACCGCCGGCGCCGGCGATGATGACGCGCAGTCCACGTCCTTCGGCCTCGCGGGCATAGCTCTCAGTGCGGTCGGGCGTGCGATGGGCGCTGACAATATCCAGCTCCCAGGGGATGCCCAGCTTGTCCAGTATTGAGGGTGCGGCGCTCATGACGCCCAGGTCCGAATCGCTGCCCATGATGATGCCTACTAATGGCTTCATGCTGCCTGTGTCTCCGAATCTGCCAGGTGTTGAAGGGCCTGTTTTGCCAGTTGCGTCGCCTCTTCAGGGTCTGCCGCCAGCGCTGTTATATGCCCCATCTTGCGCCCCGGTCGACCGGGGGGCTTGCCGTACCAGTGTAGAGTAACCTCGTCGTTTTCGCCGCTTTGTGCGCAGGGCGCCGGCGGGCAGGCCTTTCGGTAGGCCTCACGATAGAGAATATTGCTCATGGCCGCCGGCTGTGTGGCGCTAACGTCACCCAGCGGCAGGCCGCATACGGCGCGCACATGCTGCTCGAACTGGCCCACCGGTGAGGCTTCCATGGTCAGGTGGCCGGAGTTGTGCACCCGCGGTGAAATTTCGTTGACCTGCAGGGCGCCGTCGTCGTCGATAAACAGTTCAACGGCGAATACCCCGACGCCCTCCAGGGCATTGATGAGGCGGATACCCAGGTCGATCGCCTCGTCGGCGAGGCTCTCCGGAATGTCTGCCGGCGTATACACCGTGGTGACGGAATTGAGCTCGGGGTCGAAATCCATGCCGAAGGTAGGCCAGGCCTGGGTGTTGCCTTCCACGTCGCGCGCCAGCAACACCGCAATTTCTCGCGTGCCGGCCAGGAAGGGCTCGACCAGGGAGGGTGTGTCCCACAGTTGCGTCAGGTCGTCGATGATTTGCACACCGCGACCGTCGTAGCCGCCGCAGCGCGCCTTCTGCACCAGCGGCAGCCCGAATTCCTCGGCAATGGCTTCCTGCCGGGCCTTGCTCTGTCGCCCCTGCAACAGCTTGAAGGGCAGGGTGGGGAAGCCGTTTTCCGCCAGCCAGCTCTTCTGCTGGCCCTTGTCCTTGAGCAGAAACAGGGTTTCTGCAGCGGGGCGAATCTTGACGCTCCCGTCGGCCTCTGCCAAACGCAGCTGCATCAGGGCGTCGTTGGGTATATCTTCCTTGTCGAAGGTCACCACGTCGCTGGCATCGATCAATTGCGCCAGGGTGGATGCGTCGCCGGGATCGCCCACCACCAGCGAGGTGGCAAAGCTGCTCGCCGGGGCGTCGGCCTCTTCGGTAAGTACACAAGTCTCTAATCCGAGCCGGCTGGCGGCCTGGGACAGGTACATACCCAGCTGGCCTCCGCCGACAATACCGAGGCACAGGCTCACAGCGAGGGTCCTTTCGAAAGCTTAAGGGTAAGTGTTTGAAAAACGGAGCTTTTTGGGGCGGCTCCAGAAGTGACGAGGGAACAATGACGGTTCAATGCGGCCACCACTATTAACTAAACCGGCAGTCTAATGAAATGGACACCTCGCACAATTCGAATATACTTTCTCACCGAATCGTCTAATACGAATTAAGGATACCTATGGGCAGGTCATCCCAGGCACCCCATCGCCTGTTGAGACACCTCAATTATAACCACCTGATGTACTTCTGGACTGTGGCCCAGGAGGGCAGCGTGGCGGCTGCCGCGACGGTGCTAAACCTGACGCCGCAGACCATCAGCGGCCAGATCAAACAGTTGGAGCGCGCCATCGATGCACGGCTGTTCGAGCGCGCCGGGCGAGGTCTGGTGCTGACTGAAGCGGGCCGCGCAGTAATGCCCTATGCCGACGAAATCTTCTCGCTGGGCACTGAACTGGCGCGGCGCGTGCAGGGCGATGACCGGGGCTTGCCGAGCACGCTCAATATCGGCGTGGTGAACTCACTGCCCAAGTTGATTGCCTACCGTACGCTCGAGCCGGTACTGGGCGATGAGGAGTCGCCGAGGCTCATGTGTTACGAGGGTGACCTCGACAAGCTGCTGGCGGACCTGTCGGTACACCGACTGGACCTGGTTCTGTCCGACCGTCCTATTCCCACCGGCTTCAATGTGCGCGCCTACAGCCACAAGCTGGGGGAGAGCGACATTGCCCTGTACGCCCGCGAAGACCTGGCCGAACGCTATCGGGAGGGCTTCCCGCAATCCATTCACGGCGCCAACATGCTGATGCCGGTCAGCACCACGGCCATTCGCCGCGGCCTGGATGACTGGCTGGCAGACGCCGGTGTGGTGCCAAGGGTGGTGGCTGAATTCGACGACAGCGCATTGATGAAAGCCTTTGGCGAATCCGGCACAGCGATTTTCCCGGCCCCGGTGGCAATCAGGGATGAGGTAGAGCACATGTACGGTGCCAGCATCGTCGGGCTGGTCGACGGGCTGCGCGAGATGTTCTATGTGATCTCTCCGGAGCGCCGCCTGAGCCAGCCCTTTGCGCTGAAGATTACCGAAGCCGCCCGCGCGCGCCTGGCGCCGGCCTAGCCTGGCCTGGCCTGGCCGGGCCGGGATTCATCCGTCCGCGGGCTGCGGCGTATCAACAGTGAATGGATTCGCTGCGGTAGCTGCAATTCATGGCACACTTTTTATGGCGCACTATTTATGGCACACAGGCAACAACAACTGATCGATGAGCTGGTCGGCGACGATCCGGAAGAGCACGACCACTCCCTGCAGCAAAAGGCCCTGGAGCGGGCGACCGGCAACCGGGTACCCACCACGCTGACGCCCTGGGAGTGGCAGGAATACTACGCCGAGCACGGTGTCCCCGAGACTCACCGCAATCCTGCGAAGACCGACAGTCAGCCCCGCAAGCCCAGCCGCTGGTGGCGACGCCTGCTGGGGTTGGACTAGCCCGCTTCCACCCCTTGACGCGCGCGCCGTCAGGGCATTCAATGCCCGCTGTTTCTGCTTTAGAGCGCGCACAATCATGAGTATGCAAGACCGCATTGCACTGGATGTCGACGAGGGCATTGCCCACGTCCGCCTGATTCGTACCGATAAAATGAATGCCCTGGACAGCCAGATGTTCGACGCCTTCGAGGCGGTGGGCGATGCGCTGCGCGACGACCCCAGCGTGCGGGTGGTGGTGCTGAGTGCGGAAGGCAAAGCTTTCTGTGCCGGCCTGGACACCAGCAATTTCATGGCGATGACCCAGGGTGACTCCGGCGGTGTTTCCCACGAGCCGCTGGAAAAGCGCACCCACGGCCTCGCCAACCGTCCGCAGCACGCCGCCTGGGTGTGGCGCGACCTGCCCGTGCCGGTGATTGCGGCAGTTCACGGTGTGGCCTTTGGCGGTGGCTTGCAGGTAGCACTGGGTGCCGACCTGCGCTATGCCGCTCCCGGTACCCGCTTCTCGGTGATGGAGATCAAGTGGGGCCTGGTGCCGGATATGTCGGGCATGCCGCTGCTGCGGGAGCTGGTGCGCGGCGACCAGCTACGGGAACTGGTGTATACCGGGCGCATTTTTGAAGCCGAGGAAGCCCAGACCCTGGGCCTGGTGACGCGCGTGGCTGACGACCCGCTGGCCCTGGCGATGGCGACGGCTCGCGACATCGCCAGTCGCAACCCCGACGCCATCCGCGGCGACAAGCGTCTCCTCAACCGTCTACATGACAGTGATGCCGCTGAACTGCTGCTGGCCGAATCTCGCGAGCAGGACAAGGTGATCGGCAAGCCCAACCAGATCGAGGCCATTATGGCCGAGATGGAGAAACGCCCGGCAAAATATCAGTGAGTGCGGGCGGGATGCTGCTGCACCACTACCCGATGTCGCCGTACTCGGAAAAGATACGGCTGATGCTCGGTTATACCGGCACGCCCTGGCAGGGGGTTATCTCGCCCGAGATGCCACCACGCCCCAACCTCGACCCCGTTCTGGCCGGGTACCGCCGCATACCTGTGGCCCAGGACGGCGCCGACTTCTATTGCGATACCCGCCTGATCAGCGCAGAGCTGGCAATGCGCTGCGGTCGCCCGGAACTGGACCCCGCCCACTGCGACGAGTCCCGTCTCGGTCTTGAGGCGGGCCTGGAACAGGAAGTGTTCTGGGCCTGCGTGACGTCGTTGCCCGGCAGCCAGGTGCTTAAACAGCTGGTGCGCAATATTTCGATTATTGGCGCCTGGCGCTTTATCAAGGATCGCGCTGGCGTGGCGCGCAAGGCGGCCAGCAAACCGGTGCCGCCCAAAGCGGCCAAAGCCCTGTTCAGGCACCATCTCGAGGGGCTGGACCGCTACCTCGCCGCGGGTGACCCGTTTCTTGGCGGTGCGTCTCCCAGTCATCTGGACTTCGCCGCCTACCACACCCTCTGGTTCCAGCGCGTGGTCGGCGAGCGACCTGAGCCGGAGGGCGTAGCCGCGGTGGCAACCTGGTACAGGAGAATGGGAGCCTTCGGCCACGGCCGGCACAGCGAGATCTCCGGGCAGGAGGCATTCGCCGCCATTGGCGCCAGTCAGCCCCAGCCGGTATCCGCTGAACGGGCCGGGCACGGCCGGGTAGGCGAGCAGGTGGCCATCGGGCCTGATGATTACGCCATGGACGCCACCCGGGGTGTGCTGGTGGGTGCTGACGCGGGGCGCTGGATTCTGGCGCGCGATACCGAGCACGGCACCGTGCACATCCATTTTCCCGTCCCGGGCTTCACGCTCGGCACGGCGTAGCTAGCCCGCCTGTTGCTCGAGCCGCGCAGCGGCCGCTTCAATGCGTTCGCAGGCCTGCTCGAGCCGGTCCGGCTCTGTGGGACCGGCAGGTAACATGCTTTGCCAGAGCGGCTCTACTACCGAACTGACGCGTTCACTCATCTGCTCGAAGGCCTCGTGTAGAAACAGGCTGCGGCTGAGGTATTCAAGGCCACCGAAAAACAGGTCGCGCAGCGCCGACAGGTTTATATCTGCGCGGATCTCGCCCCGTTGCCGGGCTTCCTGCACGGCGGTGTCGAAGACCCAGGCGTAGCTGAGGTTCAGCTTGTGCAGCACCGAGCCACGAATGCTGGTATAGCCCGCCAGGTCGATATTCATGTAGGCCTGAATCATGCGCATGAACAGGGCGTTGTCCCGCGACATCACCTGTAGGTGATTTTCCGCCAGAAGCTGCAGGCGCGTGCGGGTATCGAGCTCTGTACGCAGTATCTCCGAGGCGTTGGCGCGCAGTTCCTCGTAGATGCGCTCCAGGATGGCGCGCATCAGCTCATTCTTGGAGCTGAAGTAGTTGAACAGCGTGCCCTCGGAAATACCCGCGCTGGCAGCGATCTTGCGCGTGGTGACACGGTCGAAGCCTTGCTCGCCGAACAGGTGAATGGCGGCGTCGAGGATATCGGCTTCGCGCTGGGCGCTGCGGGAGAGGGGACGTTTAGCCTGGGCGTTGGTCATTGGGCTATGCTCCGCCGGTAGGGCCTGTGGCACGACAGTATTGAGTGGCACTCAATCCTATAATAGTATGGCTCAGTTACGCAAACAGGAGGTCATCGTGAGCGCAGACAAGATCCGCATTGGCGGCGCATCGGGTTTTTGGGGCGACGCGCCCTCAGCCACCGAGCAGCTTATTTCAAAGTCGCGGCTGGATTACGTGGTCTACGACTACCTGGCCGAGATCACGCTGTCGATCATGGCCCGGGCCCGTGCCGCCGACGACAGCAAGGGCTACGCCACCGACTTTGCCAATGCCGCCATGGCGCCCAACCTCGAGGCTATTGCCGAGCAGGGAGTGAAGGTGATTTCCAATGCCGGCGGCGTCAACCCGGAAGCCTGCGCCGCCGCCCTGCGCTTTATCATCTCCGGTCAGGGCCTTGACCTGAAAGTGGCGGTGGTCAGTGGCGATGATCTCACTGGCTCGGCGGCAGATTTTGCCGAAGCCACCGAAATGTTCACCGGCGAACCATTCCCTGACCCCGCAGCGGTGGCCAGCATCAACGCCTACCTGGGTGCTTTCCCGATTGCCCGTGCCCTGGAAGCCGGTGCCGACATTGTTATTACCGGACGTTGTGTCGACAGTGCCGTGACCCTGGGCGCCTGCATCCACGCCTTTGGCTGGGCTCGCAACGATTTCGACAAGCTGGCCCAGGGCAGCCTGGCCGGGCACATCCTCGAGTGCGGCACCCAGGCGACCGGCGGCAATTTCACCGACTGGGAAAGCGTCGCCCACGATTTGCAGGATGCCGGCTACCCGATCACTGAAGTGTCGGCTGACGGCAGCTTTACCGTCACCAAGCCCCCTGGCACCGGCGGACTGGTGTCGGTGGGCACGGTGGCGGAGCAGATGCTCTACGAAATCGGCGACCCGCAGGCTTACATCCTGCCCGACGTGATCTGTGATCTTTCCGAGGTGACCCTGGAGCGGGTGGGCGAGAACCGGGTGCGCGTGGCGGGCGCCCGCGGTCGTGGCGCGCCGGACAGCTACAAGGTCAGCGCGACCTGGGCCGACGGCTACCGGGCCGGCCACGTGTGGACCATGTATGGCCGCGACGCGGAGACCAAGGCCCAGCAATTTGCCCGCAGCGTTTTTCATCGCGCAGAGGCGGCGCTGGACAGTGCCGGGCTGCCGCCCTTTACCGAAACCAGCGTCGAAATCATCGGCGCCGAAACGCATTTCGGCGCGGCACGCCAGGCTCGCGCCGTGCGCGAGGTGGATGTGAAGCTGGCGGTAAAGCACCCCAGCGCTGCCGGCATCGGCATCTTCCTCAAGGAAATGACCGGTATGGCGCTGACTGCTCCGCCCGGGCTGACCGGATTTGCCGGGGCGCGGGCCAAGCCCTCGCCGGTGGTGCGGTTGTTCTCCATGCTGGTACCCAAGGGCGAACTGGCGGTTACGGTCGAGGTCGACGGCCAGCGCGAGGTCTGCGATGAGGAGTACGGTGGCGATATTGGCATCCCCGATCCCCATCCGGTGCCGGCCACTGAAGAGGGGCCCCAGGTGACGGTGCCGCTGGAAGCGCTGGCCTGGGGCCGCAGTGGCGACAAGGGGAATTACGCCAACATCGGCATCATCTCCCGGCGGCCTGAATTTGTGCCCTATATTGCCGCTTCGCTGACCGAGGACCGGGTGGCGGGCTACTTTGCGCATTTCCTGGCCTCTCCGGAAGGCAGCGTGCAACGCTTTTACCTGCCCGGCATCCACGCCTTCAATTTTCTGTTACGCGACGTGCTGGGTGGCGGCGGTGTTGCCAGCCTGCGCGTTGACCCACAGGGCAAAGGCTATGCCCAGCTGCTGCTGGCAGAGCCGGTGGCCATTCCCCACGCGCTGGCGGAGCGCTACCAACTGATTTGAGCAACACTTTTTAGCACCCCTGAATTCGGAGCAATGCCATGAGCACATCGCCGCCCCCGTTTCACAGCCGGGTGAACCCCGGCTCCGAAGAGTTCGCGAAGAATCGCCAGGATATGCAGGGACTGGTCGAACAGCTTGGCGAGATACTCGAGCGCGCCTCGACCCTGTCTGACAAGGCACTGCCGCGATTTCAGCGCCGCGGCCAGCTGCTGCCGCGGCAGCGCCTCAGCCGGCTGCTGGACCCGGGCTCGCCATTCCTGGAAATCAACAATATGGCGGGCTTCCTGGTAGAGGACGATGACCGGGAGACCTCGATTCCGGGCGCCAACGGCATCAACGGCATCGGTTTTATCGCCGGCACTCGCTGCATGGTGGTGGTGGACGATTCCGGCATCAATGCCGGCGCCATGACCACCATGTCGAGCAAGAAAATCATCCGCGCCATGGACATTGCGCTGGACAAGAAATTGCCCTTTGTTCATCTGGTAGAAAGTGCCGGCGCCGACCTGTTCAAGTACCAGGTGGAAATGTGGATGTCCGCCGGCGGCGTGTTCGCCAGGCTGGCGCGCCTGTCCGCAGCGGGCCTGCCGGTGATTACCGTTTTGCACGGCCTGTCGGTGGCCGGCGGCGCCTATATGCCCGGCCTGTCGGATTACGTGATCGGCGTGAAGGACAATGGCATGGCAGCCCTGGCCGGCCCGGCGCTGTTGAAGGCCGCCACTGGCGAAGAGGCGGACCAGGCCACCCTGGGCGGCGCGGAGATGCATGCCACCACCTCTGGCCTGGTGGAATACCTGGCCGAGGACGACGCCCACGCGCTGGCCCTGTGTCGCGATGTGGTCGGACGGCTGGACTGGAATCGCCACTGCCCGGCGCCGCTGCCACGGGAATTTGAGGAACCGGTTTATTCCCCCGACGAACTGCTCGGTACCGTGCCCGTGGACTATCGCCAGCCCTACGATGCTCGCGAAGTAGTGGCGCGCATCGTCGATGGCTCCAGCCTGACGGACTTCAAACCGGGCTACGGCATATCCATGGTCTGTTTACAGGCCAGCATCTATGGCATACCCGTGGGCATTCTCTGCAACAACGGTCCCATTGACCCCAATGGTGCGGCCAAGGCAGCGCAGTTCATCCAGCTCTCAGACCAGGCCGGCACGCCGCTGGTGTTCCTGCAGAACATTACTGGCTACATGGTGGGCACCGAGTACGAGCAGGCGGGCATGATCAAGCACGGCGCCAAGATGATTCAGGCGGTAACCAATGCCCGGGTGCCGCGTCTGACGCTGATGACCGGCGCCAGCTTCGGCGCCGGCAACTACGGCATGTGCGGCCAGGGATACGCCCCGGACTTTGTTTTCAGCTGGCCCAATATCCAGATTGGCGTAATGGGCGGCGAGCAGGCGGCGAAGACCATGACACAGGTGTTCCGCGACAGTGCGGCACGCAAAGGCAACCCCGTCGATGAAGCCGTTTTGGAAGAGCAAGAGGCTCGCGTTGTGAGCCACTACGACCGGCAGTCCGACGCCTTCTACACTTCCGGGCGCATGCTGGACGACGGCATTATCGACCCCCGGGATTCGCGTCGGGTACTGGGCATGGCCCTGCAAACCTGCTGGGAAGCCCGGCACCGCACCACCTATCCGAACAGCTTCGGCGTCGGCCGCATGTAAGGGGATGACCATGTTACCCACCGTAGAATTTCTCGACCTGGAACACAGCGGCGACACCCTCACCATCTGGTTCAACCGCCCCGAAGTAAAAAATGCCCTGTCGGATGACATGGCCGGGGAGCTGGCGGCCGTGCTGGAGGCGCTGCCGCAGCAGCCCGACATTCGCTTTGTGATACTGCGCGGCCGCGGCGGCGCCTTCTGTTCCGGCGGCGACCTGAAAATGTTCAAAACGGTTTTTCAGGGCGGCGCCAGCCGGGAAGACATTGTCGAATTCAACGCCAGTTTTGGCCGCATGTGCCATGCCATCAACGGTCTGCCGCAGCTCTTTATCGTACTGATCGAAGGTATCGCCATGGCCGGCGGACTGGGCATTTCCTGTCTCGCAGACGTGGTAGTCACCACCGCCGATGCCAAATACGCCCTGACCGAAGTCACCCTGGGTATTCCGCCGGCGCAAATCACCCCGGTGGTCATCAAGCGCATTGGCGCTTCCGAGGCACGCCGCCTGTTGTTGACTGCCCAACGCTTCGACGGCACCGAGGCCCACCGGCTGGGCTTTGCACACTTCCTGGTGGAGGACGCCGCCGGCCTGGATGCCAGGGCGCAAGAGCTGATTGCCGCAGCGCGTCGTGGGGCCCCCGGCGCCATTGCGCTTACCAAGCAGATCATCGGTGCCACAGAAACCCTGCACGGTGATGACATCGTTCGTTTTGCCGCCGAACGCTTTGCCGATGCCATGTTGGGCGAGGAGGGCCGCGAGGGCATGGCGGCGTTCTCGGAGAAGCGCCTGCCAGGCTGGGCGGCCGCGGAGGAGTCGGCATGAGCAGGTTCGACAGTGTGCTGGTCGCCAATCGCGGCGAAATTGCCTGCCGGGTCATTCGTACGGCCCGTGCTCAGGGATATCGCACCATTGCCGTCTACTCCGAGGCCGACGCCGACGCACCTCATGTGCAGATGGCGGACCAGGCTGTGCTGATTGGTCCCGCAGCCGTCAAGGACAGCTACCTGGATGCGCAGCGCGTGCTGGATGCCGCAGCGCGCACCGGTGCGCAGGCGATACACCCCGGCTATGGCTTCCTGTCAGAGAACGCTGATTTTGCCCGCGCCTGTGCCGAGGCGGGGCGGGTATTTATCGGGCCTTCGCCGGAAGCCATTGACGCCATGGGCAACAAGGCGGAATCCAAGCGCCGGATGCTGGCGGCGGGGGTGCCCTGCATTCCCGGTTACCAGGACACCGACCAGGCCGATGCCACGCTGGTTGCGGCAGCCGCCGAGATCGGTTTTCCCATTATGGTGAAAGCGGCGGCCGGGGGTGGCGGACGCGGTATGCGGCTGGTGCACACCGCGGCGGAATTGCCGGCGGCGCTGGCCTCCGCTCGTTCCGAGGCAGAAAGCGCCTTTGGTTCCGGTGAGCTGATTCTGGAAAAGGCGGTACTGCAGCCGCGACATGTAGAGGTCCAGGTGTTCGGCGACCAACAGGGCAACGTGATTCACCTGGGCGAACGAGACTGCTCGGTACAGCGGCGCCACCAGAAGGTGGTGGAGGAATCGCCCTGCCCGGTGATGACCGAAGAGCTGCGCGCCGCCATGGGCGAAGCCGCGGTGAATGCTGCGCGCAGCATCGACTATGTCGGCGCCGGTACGGTGGAGTTCCTGCTCGACTACGATGGCCACTTTTACTTCCTGGAAATGAACACGCGCCTGCAGGTAGAACACCCGGTCACGGAAATGGTGACCGATCTGGACCTGGTGGCCCTGCAACTGGATGTGGCCCAGGGCCTGGCCTTGCCGCTGACGCAGGATGACGTGGAGTTGGTTGGTCACGCTATTGAGGTGCGGCTGTACGCCGAAGACGCCCGGAATGACTTTCTGCCTGCCTCCGGGTCGGCGCTCCTGTGGCAGCCGCCCACGGGGGAGGGCGTGCGAGTAGACCATGGCCTGTTACAGGGTCAGGAGGTGTCGCCGTTTTACGACCCGATGGTCGCCAAGATCATTACCTGGGGCCCGGATCGCGAGGTGGCGCGACGTCGCCTGCTGCGCGCGCTTGAAAACACGGTGCTGTTCGGTTTCGAAACCAATCGGGCCTTTCTGCTGGATGTGATCGCCAACGACTGTTTTGCAGAAGGCGGCGCGACCACCGCGTTTATCGCCGAGCAGTTTCCTGAAGGCTACAGCCCTCCCTCGCCCGATGAGGCATTGGCGCTGACAGGCGCCTGCCTGCACTACCTGGAAGGCCTTGAGGCCTCGGAGCAGGGCATGGTGGCACCGTCCCTGCCGCTCAGTGGCTGGAGCGGTGCCCGCGGCCTCTCCAGTCAGGTGCGCTACAGCGTAGGCGATGATGAACTGGATATTCACATGGGCCAGCTGGGTACCGATCGCTATAGCATTAATCTCCAGGCCGGCGAGCAACAACAACAGCACGAGCTTGCCTGGTTGGATGAGACGGGCCCTGGCCAGGCGCGCATTGCTCTCGACGGCGTGCAGCACAACCTGGCGTTCTGTTTTCCGTCGCGCGGCGAAGTGGCACTGCAGCTTGGCGGGCGTGCGGCCCTATTCAGCAACATGCTCGCGTTTACCGCCGCAGACCAGGCCGGCGCCGGCAGTGGCACCGTTACAGCACCGATGCATGGCAACCTGCTGGAAGTCCTGGTCAAGGTGGGCGACAGCGTGGAAGTTGGCGATAGTCTTCTGGTCATGGAAGCGATGAAAATGGAGCACCGCCTGGTGGCGGAGGTTAGCGGCGAAGTTGTCGCCGTTCACGCCGGTCCCGGCGAGCAGGTGTCAGCCGGTGCGGTGCTGCTCGAAGTCGAGCCCGCTTCCTGACCCCAGCCTTTTGTTTCGTATTCAGGGAGAGCCTGTTGTGATTAGTGGACTAGACCACGCCGCGGCGCCGGCATCGGCAGTGGACGACATGAAGATGTTTTACGCCAGCCTGGGCTGCACAATCCAGGAGGAATACGGCGGCCTGCTGATCTCCGTGTACTTTGGCCAGAACAAGTTGAACTTCCACGCACCGGAGCTGTGGCAGGACAGCAACATGACCCTGCGCGGTCGCGATGCGGTTCCAGGCTGCGGTGATTTCTGTTTCGTTTGGGACGGAGATCAGGCGACGCTGTTGTCGCTGTTGAATGATCTGGACGCAGATATCGAGGACGGGCCGGTAGAGCGCACCGGTGGTCGAGACGGCGGTGCAACAGGCACCAGTGTTTACACGCGCGATCCCGACGGTAATCTGCTCGAGTTCATTATCTATCCCTGATTGACGCGCAAGCCAGCCTCTTTCAACCAGTGTGCTATGGCATGGGCCTGATGGCATGCGGCACGGCTCGATGACAACCAGTGTGCTATGGCATGGGCCTGATGGCATGCGGCACGCCTCGATGACAACTTGAGACCCGTTAACATCGGACCCGTGCAGTTCTACGATATTGCCATTCCTCTTATCGCCTGGAGTTTGCTGGTCTTGCACCTGCGGAGCAGAGGCGCCGCGGTCTGGCTGCCCGCCGCCAGACTCGCGCAGGATCATCGTGAGCATAGCCAGGTCACAGAAATGACCGGTGCCTTTGATGCCAGCCTGAAACTGCTTTAGGATCAGGGCTTTACGGCTGAGGAGGCTCCCTTGCCTATTCTCTTGGTTTTGATTGTCGCACTCGCCAGTGGCGACCAGTATTGCTCTGGAAGCAATAGCGCCCAGGAATGCAGTGACACAGTGCTCGCACTGGCAGATACCTCGGTGATAATGCTGCCAGCCGATGAGCGTCGACATATCGCAGACGTCACACCGCCAGGTAAGGCAAAGGCGAAACTCAACACCGCTGAACCAGCGCGCGCCGAGGAGCCCGCGCCGCCTTCCAGGCCAGACCAACCCTCTCAATCGAGAGCAGCCACGTCAGCTCCCGAGCCAGCACCGCAACTCGATCCGCCATCGGACGCCAGGCCTGAACCAGCGCCGAGTCCAGAGGCAACTGAGCTGACCGGGGGCTGGGCCGTCCAGATCGCAGCCTTCGGCGACCGGGACTCAGCGGAGCAGGGTGTTGATCGTATTGGCCTCGATGAGGTGATCATCTTGCGCACGCGCCGCAGTGGAAAAGACTGGTATGTCCTGCTGCTGGGATCCTACTCCAGCAAGGATGAAGCCGAGAGCGCGGGCCGGGACTACGCTACCAACACAGGCGGCAGCTACTGGGTACGTGACGCCTATGGGCTGAAAAAGATACAACGCAGCGAGTAGAGCGGCTCGATTTAGAAGGCAGCGGTGTAGTGCTACAAGCGTGCCCATGCCTGGGCTTTGTAGGGTCTGCAATCGACTCGAAGCCGACAGCAAGAAATCTGGCCCTCTGAATCACATGAATGACTTTGTAAACACATCACAGGAAAACGACGTGCTGTGCAAGATTGGGCGCAACGTGGTCCTATTTCAAAAGATTGAGGGCATGCTGAAGGCGCTTTCGTCCTTCGCCAGTTACCAAGGCTCTATCGCTGAGATTCGAAGTCAGCATGAAAAGCATTTGACGAGCCTTGGAAAGAAGTCGTTTGGCCAAGTCGTCGGCCTTTTTTTTGAAAAGGTCTTTGTAGATCAAGAACAAGACGAGCCTTCGGATGATTCGGTGCTCTTTGCGCTGAGCGTGCGAATTGAGAGTCGCGAGCGAAGCGAACTTAAAGAAATGCTGGAGTCACTTGTGAACGAGCGAAACGCGCTCATCCATACTCGTTTATTGGCCTTCGATAGTAGTTCGAAGACATGCTGCCAAGACCTGGAATCTTTTCTGGACGCACAAGTCGACAGACTTGCGCCGGTGTATGCCAGAGTCCTTGAGCTTTTTGAGATGATGAGAGACGCCCGACCACTTATTGCACAAGCCCTGGAGATCGGACTGAGCCAATTGGGCGATGAGCAGGACGCTTAACGCGTGAGCCAGGTTGTGATCGACTCTTAACGGACTTTCATCAGTTCCGCTCTAAACTACCCTAACGTCATTCCCGCGCACGCGGGAATCCAGTACTTTCCGAAGCGTCTCAGTGCAAGGAAGCCCTGGATGTCCAAGCAACCCGCAGTCTACATACTTGCCAGCAAGCGCAACGGGACACTGTATATCGGTGTTTCCAGCAACCTTGTTGCGCGGGTATGGCAGCATCGATCTGGTCAGACGCATGGCT
This sequence comes from Cellvibrionales bacterium, assembly GCA_043513815.1. Taxonomy (GTDB): domain Bacteria; phylum Pseudomonadota; class Gammaproteobacteria; order Pseudomonadales; family Halieaceae; genus JANQIO01. Next base: position 1,836,439 of record CP121313.1, read on the forward strand.
TTACCAGTGAGTACAACGTAAAGCGTCTGGTTTACTTCCAGCTTCACGATGACATGGAGCAGGCAATTGTCAGGGAGAAGCAGTTGAAGAAGTGGCGGCGGGCTTGGAAGCTGGAGCTGATTGAACAGCAGAATCCTGACTGGAAAGACCTTTGGGATAGGATTATCCAGTGACTGGATTCCCGCGTGCGCGGGAATGACTGTAATGTGCGAGTTTTGGAGACTGACAGCAATCAGGCGTTAGTCGACAGACTGAATTCTCCTTTTTGGGCGAACACGCCGGCAGCAATGCTGCTGCTAGACTCACGATATTCGGCCGGGGTAAGACTTTCTGGAAGGGCGCGGAAGAGTTTTTCTTAACAGAGAAATCTTGCTCTGCCTTATCGTCCTAGAGGAGTTCCTCCTGACAGGATGCCGGCAAGTAGTTCCTGATCTCAGGCGTGTAGCGGGAAAACCCACACTGCCACGTGATCTGGCCGTCCTGACCCAGATTGCCGCGCAACATGACGCGGTCGCCATCCAGGTCCTTAAGGGCTGGCTCAGAATCGCCGTCGATCTCCAGGTAGACTTCGAACCAATCCCTGCATGGGTCTCTATCCCAGGCAGTGCTTACTTGCGCTATGTGTGGGATGGGACTGAATTCCTTCAATCCGGAGTTAGAAACCGTAGGGCACTCGGCCGTTTCCTCATAGAACTCGGTCAATTGCAACTTGGCCACGCCGGCATAGGCGATGACGTCAGCGAGCTTCGCCTTGAGCACATAGCGCTGATACGACGGCAGGGCAACCGCTGCCAGAATACCTAGTACAACCAGGGCAATCATGATTTCGATCATCGTAAAACCGCCTGACCGCCTTGTGATTTCCATGGTGCCATCACTCCCTGTAAAAAATTATGGGCGGCCCGCCATCCAAATGCTTATGTGGCTCGCTGCTTTTTCCAAATCTACCGCTGTATTGAGATGACACGGGGCAGTGTAAGAATTCACTGTAAATCCACTGCACCGGTAAAATTGTTATTCTGGCAACAATGTAGCCCAATATACCAATATTTCCGAAGGAGGAGCGAGGTCAGATTATTATGAAGCTGCTAAAGCACATCCTGATGTTCCTCACTCTCGCATTTACCGCCCTGGCCGTCGCGCTAAATATTTGGGGTTACCTCACCCTGGGTTCTATTGTCCCTGATCCCGTAGCGCAAAGGGACACCAAGGCTAACCGTGTTGTCATGGTGTTCGGTGCTACAGGTTCTGTCGGTGACGGGCTACTGAAGGCTGCCATTGCAGACCCGGAGGTAGAAAAAGTCCATGCGGTGACTCGCCGCAGTTCGGCCCGTATCGATGACGGTGTCGCTGCAGGGAAAGTGGAGATGCACCTGCACGAGGATTTCGAGGACTACAGCGAGCTGGCGGGCGTGCTCGCTGAGGTGAATACGGTGCTCTGGGGGTTGGGTACATCGTCCCTGCAGGTGGATGAAGACACCTACACGTGGATACACGTGGATTTCCCTATCGCCTTTGTCAAAGCCTGGCTCCAGGCTCGTACCAGTGGCCCTATGGCCTTTCATTATGTCACCGGCATGGGAACGGGCGAGAACGAGGGAGCGACATGGGCGCAGGACAAGGGCAGGGCAGAGCGGCTGGTATCCGAAATGGCTGAGGGAACCGGGTTGCGAACGTTTGGTCACCGCTCAGGGTATGTCCGGCCGACGTCAGAGCAGGCCTCGGCAGGCGCCTACTTGCTGGAAACACTGTTGAAACCGGGCGGACTTGTTATTAGCGGCACCGAACTGGGCAACGCCATGCTGGAAATCAGTGCGCGCACCGAAGAACTGCCAAACGGTGCGGTTATCGACAATGCGGACGCCATCGCTTATGCCCGGCTTTTTGAAGCCTCACGTGTCGGCGGCGGGTAGAGGCTTGCTGGTGTCGGCGAGAGGGCTTTCTCGATTTTGATTCGCGCAGCGCAGCGCCGGCGCAGAGTCTCTCGTTAGGTTGTCGGATACTGCGGTATTGAGTTCATCACCACTGCCCAGCAGTTGAGCAGGATGACGATAATCATGAACAGGTTTCCTATCCTTCGGCTCATGGCAACAATGGCGACGACAGCGATCAGTTGCAGTACCTTCGCCAGTGCCAGGCCGGCGTAGACGCCGAGGGATTGCATGAGCCACGCAATGACGAGGTTGCCTTCGCCGCGGATGCCGGTATCGCTAATAAAGTTCAACGTGGTCAGGTAGTCAAAGACCATGGAAACCAGAAGGATTGCCCACCAGACACGGTAGCGCCGCAAGGAATAGCTGAGATTGTCGCGCGGATTGATTTTTTCGCTGAGAATTTCCATTCGCGCACTATATCAAACGGACCCTCCCGGTTTTAAATCGGTCAGGCTGTTTGAAGTGCCGCTGCCGGTTGATAGAGGATCAGGGCCAGGATGCCTGACTCATAGATGCGACAGTTCCGGTTCGTCTGGCGTCAGCCACGCCAGACCCGCTTGTTGGTGGTGCCGAACATTTCTGACAGCTCTACCCGCTCTGGCGTTATCTTCACCGCCACATAGTCGGGGGCGTCAACGCCCTCGGGCCAGAACTGCGCCAGGTCGTAGTCCAGTACGTCCCAGGCATGGCGCCGCGACGCCGGGTCATCCAGCACTTCCGCACTGCCGCGCACCATGATGTGCACAAAGTCCGGGGCAGATACCTGCCACTGGATGTCCAGGCGTGGATTGGCCTGCAACTGTGCCGCTTTTTGCGAAGCCTTCGAGGTGGCAAACCAGAGTACGTCGCCATCCCAGGTGGGATGGACCATGCGCACGCGCGGTCCGTCAGCCGCCTGGGTGGCAACGGCTGCCCAGACTGCCTTGGCAGAGGCTGCGGCCACATCGGCAAAGAAACTGTCTTTGTCAGCATCGGTTACCTGTGTCATATCCTGCGCTCCTGTATCAGCGTGTGTCGTGTCCTGCACCGTTTGCGGTGGGTAAAACTAGCGTAGCTCATCCGCGGGGAATGGGTGGCCTGGGGGGCCGCACGTAATAAACCCTGTGGCGAACTGTACCCGGGCGACCTCGTGGATTTAGACTAGCCGTATGACGATTATGGATGTTTTGGTCGCGGTGTTTACTGCCGGCCTGCCGCTGTTTCTGCTCTCCTTCGCCCTGGTCTCCATTGCGCTACATCGCGGCTGGCTGGTGGGCGAGAGCGTCAAGGCGCTCCAGGGCGGCATTGAAGCGCTTGGCAAGTCGCAGAAGAACAAGGACAGTCGCCGGACATTTGATCCGGCCGTGGGGCAATGGTTCAAGTTCGGCGGTGGCTTCTACGGCCTGGTGGCGCTCTACACCTTGCTGCTCATCGAGTTGAAGGACATCGCCAGCTTTCTGTCAGGCATCGGCAGCCTGCTGCTGGATTTCGACCCCGGCGCGCTCATTGGGCTGGTCATCAACCTGGTGATCGAATCCTTCATGAATTTTGTGGCAGCCATTACCTGGCCGGTTTACTGGCTATCGAGCTCCGGCAATCCCCTGGTCCTGCTGCTCTTCGCCTATGCGGGCTACTGGTTGGGTATCAAGGCCGCCTGGCACGCTCGCCAACAGGGCTGGGCGATTAAGGCGGCGGGCTCCTTGAATCGCTCCGTGACGCCGTTAAAGATGAATCGATGGTTCAGGCTCAGGGAGGACGGCTGGCTGTGTCTGGTGCTCGGATTGCTGATGGTGTTCTTGGGCGCGAGCGTTGCGGACGGCCGCTGGTGGTACGCGGGTCTCGCTGTGCTGTTTATGGTGCCTACGGTGATGATCTGGTACCGCCAGGTCACGTCCAGGTGGTGTTCCCGGTGTGACCAGCCGATGCGTATGGAACGAGTCACCTCCGGTGAGCAGGTCAGTCAGCAGTATCGCTGTGCTCGCTGTGATGCAGTGCGCCGCTCAGGTGTTCAGCTTGAGTGGCCGGAGTAGGTCTGCGTGACCGCGAAGGCCCGAGGTGGTGCGCCGCTAGCGGTTTAACAAGCCGCGCTCTGCCAGTCGTTCTGCAATGCCCGCCGCCAGCTGCTGGTAGCCGAGCCGATTGGGGTGGATTTCGTCGGCTTTCAGGGTGTCGTCGGAGAGCGTGTCGGAGAACACGTCAGGTACCAGAATTGCCCCGGTTTCTTCGGCCAGTTCGGCGTAGATGTCGGAGTCCTTGAGGGTGCCGGTGCTGGCGCGCAGCAGGGACAGACGCGGTACAGCCACCAGCACGGGCAGGGCGCCGAAGTCTTGGACTTCACGGATCATGGCGGCCAGGTCCTGGGCTACCCGGGCTGCTGGTCGTTTGCGCAGGAAGTCATTGCCACCCAATTCGATAACCACCAGGGCGGGCTCATGCTGTTGCAGCAGGCTGCCGAGGCGCTGGCGGGCTTCCCGGGCGGTGTCGCCGGGAATGCCGGCGTTGATCACGTTCCAGCCGCTGGTTGCTGCCAGCTGGGTGGGGTAGTCCTCGCCACGTCGGGCGCCGGTGCCGTAGGTCACGCTGTCGCCGAAGGCGAGCACGGTGGAGCCTGGGGGCAGGGGGTTGTGTGGTGGGGGGTTGCTGCAGGCGGTGAGGATTAGCAGTAGTGCCAATAGCAGGAGGCTGGATCCCCGCGTTCGCGGGGATGACGGAAAAGTTCGCGGGGATGACGGAAAAGTTCGCGGGGATGACGGAAAAGTTCGCGGGGATGACGTCATAGTTCGCGGGGATGACGACATAGCTTGCGTGGATGACGTGAAACGAATCATTGGCTGGTGACGACCAGGTACACCTGGAGTTCGTGGTCACCGGTGTTGGCAATGCAGTGGGGCAGGTCGGCCCGGTAGTGGGCTGAATCACCGGTGGCTACCTCGCGGCTGCTGTCGCCGGCTTCAACGCGGGCGCGGCCCTGGCTCACGGTGAGCAGTTCACGGGTGCCCTCGAAGTGGGCTGCACTGGCAAGCTTCGCACCAGGCGCCAGGCGAATTTCGTAGAACTCGATGTTGCGTTCCATATGCAGGGGAGAGAGCGTGCGAATGTGGCATTCGTCGTCATTGCGGAACAGCATATTGGGGTCGTCTGCGTGCACGACCTCGATGCTGGGGGCCGCCCAGGGCTGGTCTACCAGCTCGCCAATGGTAATGCCGAAAGCCTGGGCTATCCTGAAGGTGACCGCCAGGGTGGGGTTGGCTTTGCCGCGTTCGATCTGGCTGAGCATGGACCGGCTCACGCCTGACGAGGCTGCCAGTTGTTCCAGCGTCAGCTTGTGCTTTTTGCGCAACTCGGTCACGCGCAGGCACAGGGCCTGGCTGGCGACGTCTTCCTCGGCCCGCGGCGCGGGCGCTTCATGGTTCATGATGATGACCCCTGATATCCACTATAGTGGACAAGATTCTTGCAATTGAGATGCCGTGATTCTAGTATGCCGGACTTGTTTCTACCATAGTGAATATTTCTCCACAGAGAAGCTGTTGAGAAATAAAAGGTAAGTCTATGAAAGCATTGGTAAAAAAATACTCAGAGCCGGGTATCTGGCTGGAAGATGTTCCCGAGCCTGAAGTCGGCATCAACGACGTGCTGGTGAAAGTCGACCGTACCGGCGTCTGCGGCACCGACCTGCACATCTACAAGTGGGACGACTGGGCCCAGCAGACGATACCGGTGCCGATGGTGGTCGGCCACGAGTTCGTCGGCGAGATCGTCGCTGCGGGCTCCAACGTGGTGGACTGGCACCCGGGCCAGATTGTGTCTGGTGAGGGTCACCTGGTCTGCGGTCGCTGTCGCAACTGCATGGCCGGTCGCCGCCACCTCTGCAACGATACCAGTGGCATTGGTGTAAACAGCCCCGGGGCTTTCGCGGAGTATATAGCGCTGCCGATGTCGAATGTCTGGGAGCACCGCCCGGGTATCGACCTCGACGTCGCCAGCCTGTTCGACCCCCTGGGGAATGCCGTGCATACCGCGCTGCAGTGGGACCTGCTGGGTGAAGATGTGCTGATTACCGGCGCCGGCCCCATTGGCGCCATGGCCGCTGCAGTCTGTCGCCACGCCGGGGCACGGCACGTGGTCATTACCGACGTCAATCCGGAGCGGCTGGCCCTGGCAAAAACCCTGGGCGCTACCCACACGGTGGATGTATCGAAGGAAAAAATTGAAGATGCCAAGAATGCCCTGGGCATGGCCGAAGGCTTTGACGTGGGCCTGGAGATGTCCGGCAACCCGCAGGCCCTGAGAGACCTGCTGGCGAATATGTGCCACGGCGGCAAGGTCAGCATGCTGGGCATCCCTGAAGGGGAGGTCGGCATCGACTGGAACGTGGTGATCTTCAACATGCTCACCATCAAGGGCATATACGGACGCGAGATGTACGAGAATTCGCTCAATCACGCGTCCATCATCGACGGCGTGCGCCTCTGCAAGGCCCAGCGCTACCGCTACGTCAACAACGACATGGCCGACCTCGAGGCCAAGCTGAAAGAGGCCGACGCCAACGGTGCGCGCTACAAGCTCATCACGACCGACGGCGTGTTCTCCATGGATGGCTACATCGCCCAGCTCGACAAGGTCTGCGACCTCGCCGACCAGTACAACGCGCTCGTCCACTTCGACGACTGCCACGCCACCGGCTTCGTCGGCAAGGACCAACTCAGCGAGAATACTGCCTACTTCCGCGAGGGCCTGGAGCGGCTGGGCTTTGAACTGCTGCCGGGGGAGCACCCCATTGTGCCGGTCATGCTGCACGACGCGGCGCTGGCGGGGCGTTTCGCCGACGCCATGCTCAAGCACGGTGTGTACGTGGTAGCCTTTTCCTACCCGGTGGTTCCCAAGGGCAAGGCGCGCATCCGTACACAGATGAGCGCTGGGCTGACCCGCGATGACATTGATCAGGCGATCGCCGCCTTTGCGGCGGTGAAGTCAGAACTGGGCATTTGACGAGTACAGCGAGGATTCGAACATGAGCAACCCTATGCCGCTGCGCATCGACCTGGTGTCGGATGTTGTTTGCCCCTGGTGCATCATTGGCTATCGACAGTTCCAGAAAGCTCTGGCCAGCCGCGAGCAGTCAGTGGAGCTGGAGTTGCACTGGCATGCCTTTGAACTCAATCCGCAGATGCCCGCCGAGGGCCAGAACCTGCGTGAGCACCTGGCCGAGAAATACGGCACCACGCCGGAGCAGAGCCAGAAAGCCCGCCAGCGGCTGACTGATCTCGGCACCGAGCTGGGCTTTGAGTTCAACTACAGTGACGACATGAAGATGGTGAACACCTTCCGTGCCCACCAGCTATTGCACTGGGCCGCCGACAAGGGCTGCCAGACCGCTCTGAAAGAAGCGTTGTTCAAGGCCTTTTTTACCGATGGGCAGGATGTCAACGATCTGGACTCGCTCGCGGAGGTCTGCGCCGGCGTTGGCCTGGATCAAGATGAAGCCCTGGAAGTGCTGGCCGATGCCCGCTACGCCCAGGTGGTGCGCGACGACCAGCGGCAGTGGGTCGAGCAGGGCATCCAGGCGGTGCCCACTTTTGTGATCAACGGGCAGTACATGGTGCAGGGGGCGCAGGAGGCTGAAGCTTTTGGTCGCATGCTGGACCGACTGCTGGAACGGCACGCTGCCTGACGCCCTGACGGGTGTCTGCGCGGCGCCTTTCGCTTGAGCGCTCGCGCGGCAGGCAGTACTCTCTGGGTTACACTGATACTTATAATCAATCCTATAAAAGTCAGCGCCCAACATGCCGAGACACCAGGAATTACTCGCGGAGGTTGAAGCCTCCCCCGAGGGCCCCCAGGTTGGGGCCTTTTTCGATTTTGACGGCACCGTTATCTACGGTTATTCCGCCATTGCCTTTATTCGTGAACAGGTAAAACAGGGCCAGCTGAAGCCCCGCGAGTTCATGGAGCTGGCTGGCGCCATGACCAGCTTCGGGCTCGGCAATATGGGCTTCTCGGCGATGATGGTGGTCACCTCGCAGTTCATGCGCGGCGCCAGCGAGGAGAGCTATATCGAGTTTGGCGAGGCCCTTTATCGCAAGCACATCGCCCGCCTGGTCTACCCGGAATCCCGCGCCCTGATCGAGGCCCACCTTGAGCGGGGCCATACCGTTGCGATTATTTCCTCGGCCACACCCTACCAGGTGGAGCCGGCTGCTCGTGACCTGGGTGTCGATCACATCATGACCACCCAGCTTGAGGTTGACGAGAATGGCGAGTTTACCGGCGCGGTGGTTCGTCCCACCTGTTTTGGGCTCGGTAAGGTGCGCGCCGCGGAAACGCTGGCAGCGGAGCACGGCGTCGACCTCTCCCAGACCTTCTTTTATTCCGACAGTGACGACGATATCGAGTTGCTGGAACACGTTGGCCGGCCGCGCCCCCTGAATCCCAACAAGAAGCTCGCCGAGATCGCGGAGCGCGAGGGCTGGCCCATCCGGCGTTTCAAGAGCCGCGGCCGCCCCGGTCTTACCGACTGGGCGCGCTCGCTGGCGGCCACCGGCAGCCTGGTGACTTCTTTTGCGGCGGGGCTGCCGATCTGGGCCATTACCGGCTCCCGGCGCGACGCCCAGAATTTTTCCTTTTCACTGTTTGCGGAAACCGCCAGTGCGCTGATCGGCCTGGACCTGGATGTGCGCGGTGAGGCAAACCTCTGGAAGCAGCGCCCGGCGGTGTTTATCTTCAATCACCAGAGCAAGTCCGATGTCGTGATCGCCGCCAGCCTGGTGCGCAAGGACATCGCCGGCGTCGGCAAGAAAGAAATCAAGAAAATGCCGGTGATCGGGCAAGTCATGGAGCTGGGCGGTACGGTGTTGATTGATCGCGATAATGCCACCAGCGCCATCGAAGCCATGCAGCCGCTGGTTGATGTGATGCGCAACGAGGGCAAGTCTGTGGTGATGGCCCCGGAGGGTACACGCACCGTGTCCCCGAAGCTGGCGGCCTTCAAGAAGGGCGCTTTTCACCTGGCCTTGCAGGCCGGGGTGCCGATCGTGCCGATTGTCATTCACAACGCCCTGGACGTGGCCCCCAAGGGTGATTTCATCTTCCGCCCGGCGACGGTGGAAGTAGAGGTATTGCCGCCGGTGGACACCAGCGGCTGGACCGCCAGGACCATGAATGAACACGTCGCAGAGGTGCGAGCCATGTTCCTGGCCGCACTGGGTCAGGAAGAAGAGGCGCAAGCGCCTGCGAAGACCAGATCCAGGAGTAGTACAAAGGCCAAGACGAAAGCCAAAGCCAAGACGAAAGCCAAGGCCAAGACGACAGCCAAGGCCAAGACGACAGCCAAGGCCAAGACGACAGCCAAGGCCAAGACGACAGCCAAGGCCAAGACGACAGCCAAGGCCAAGACGACAGCCAAGGCCAAGACAAAGGCGAAAGCCCAGACGAAGGCCAAAGCCCAAGCCGAGACAAAGGCCAAGACAAAGTCAAAAGCACCAGCGAAGGCCAAGGCTAAGGCCCCAACCAAGGCGAAGGCAAAAGCAAAGACCAAGGCAAAACCCAAGGCGAAATCCAAAGCCAAAGTCGGGACCGCTGGAAAGGCCAAGTCCAAATCCAGCACGGCAAAGACACCCGCCGGCAAGGCTCCGCGTCTCAAGGCCAGGCCCAAGGGCAGCGTTAAACCCAAGGCCACCGGGAAGCCCTCATGACGCCCATGCCCTGGCCGGCCGCCGGCCAGCAGGACGTGCTTTACATTCTCGACGCGGCGCACCGGGTGGAAGCGGACTTGTTGCGCGACTGGATCACCGAGCAGCAGCAGGCCGTCAACTTTACCGGCGACGCCAGGCAGGTGGTCGTGCCGATTGCCCGCAGTCCTGAAAACATTCCCGCTCGCGCCCTGGTCGGCGCCCTGGATCTGCCACCTGAAACGCTAATCATCCCGGTGCGTGTGGTGTGGCTGAGTTCGGTCGACCAGAAATCGGTCACCCCACGATTGCGCGACCTGGTGTGGGGCAATCCGCGCAAACCAGGCCTGACGCGGGCCCGACGTATTTTGCGGCGCCACCCGGAGCGAGCCCAGTGCGTGGCCGCTGATGCCGCCACACTGGAAGATCTGCGACAGCGCTACGCACGCAGTCGCGGGGAGTCCGCCAGCGCCAGCCAGCTGGCCGATTTTGTGGCCGGGCAGGCAGGCCTGGCGCTGGATATCTCCGCCCGCCGACTGCGCGGAGGCCGCTACAAGGTGCCGCGCCAGGTGGCCAATAATCTCTATGCCAGTCCGACATTTCGGGTCGGCCTCCAGCAGCTGAGCGCAGAGGAGGGTCGACCCATGGCCGACCTGCAGCGAGAATCTGCCGAGATCATGAAGGAGCTTATCGCCATACCCCGCACCTTCTGGCTGGACGTGATGGGTATGCTCAATCGCAAGATCATCTCCCTGGGTTATGAGACCGATATTGTTGTCGACCAGGAGGGGCTTGAGCGAATTCGCCAGGTCACCCGCCAGTACCCCACCGCCTTGCTCTGGACCCACAAGACCCACGTGGATGGCTTTGCCATGCACTGGACCTTCTTCAAAAACGATTTTCCGGCGCCGCACATACTCGGCGGCGTGAACATGGCCTTTGGTGGTCTGGGCTTCCTGGCACGTCGTGCCGGCGCGATCTTTATCCGTCGCAGCTTTCAGGACAACAAGCTCTACAAGTACATATTGCGCAGCTACATCGGCTACCTGCTGGAGAAGCGCTTTCCGCTGACCTGGGCCTTCGAGGGCACCCGCTCGCGTGTCGGCAAGCTTATGCCGCCGCGCTATGGCCTGCTCAAGTACGTGATAGAGGCAGCTCACTGCAACGATTCCGACAACCTGCATATCGTCCCGATTGCGATCAACTACGACTTGATTGGCGACGTGCAGGACTACGCCACGGAGCAGGCCGGCGCCACCAAGCAACCTGAGAGCCTGCGTTGGTTTATCGGCTACCTGCGCGGACTGCGCCAACCCATGGGGCGTATCTACATGGATTTTGGCGCGCCGGTCGTGCTGGAGAAAGCGCCCGATCCCAGTGACCCGCTGGCACTGCAGAAGGTGGCTTTCCAGGTGGGTGTCGAGGTCAATCGGGTGACGCCTATTACCTTGCCGTCGCTGGCCACCATGATCCTTATGGGGGCGGCACCGCGCGCCCTGACTGCAGACGAGCTGACCAGGGAGATGGAATCCCTGGTGACCTGGGCTCGGCAGCGGGGCATTCGCATGACCAGCGATTTCGAGCCTGAGAACCGCGATGCGCTGGAAGACCTGGCGGACACGCTGGTTGCGAACGGACTGATTACCCGATACGAGGGCGGCCCCGAGCGCGTCTATGCCATCACGGCGGAGCAGCACGGAGTGGCGAGTTATTACCGCAACACCATCATCCATCACTTTGTGAACAAGGCCATCATCGAACTGTCCATGATGAAGCTGGCCCAGTTCAACTCCTCCAGCATCGAGGGCTTCTGGGAAGAAGCTGAGCGGCTGCGGGACCTGTTCAAGTTCGAGTTTTTCTACACTCCGACAGCGCAATTTCGCGATGATGTGCGCGCTGATCTTTCATTCTATTGCGAGGATTGGGAGGAGCGGCTGGTGAACGAATCGGGTTTTGCCCAGCGCGTCATGGCCGAGTACTACCCACTGGTATCCCACTCCACGCTGCTGCATTTCGTCGATGCCTACCGGGTTGTCGCTGACGTGCTCGCCCTGCAACCGGACGATGTGGGCATCGATGAGAAAGAGTGTGTGAACAAGGCGCTGGCGTATGGTCGCCAGGCCTACCTGCAGCGTCGGATCAGCTCCCAGGCGTCCATTGGCAAGCTGCTGTTCCAGAATGGCTGGAAGCTGATGAACAACCGTGGTCTCACCGACGGTGGAGATGCCCGCACCGGCGAACAGCGCCGCGAGATCAGCCAGGACCTGCGCGAACTGTCACACCGTATCGATATCGTGCGCACCGTCGCACTACCGAGGTAAACCATGCAACAGCTCAGTCCGCAGGATGCCCAGTTCCTGTACATGGAGTCGGATGACAATCTTACCCATGTGACCAGCATCAATATCTTTGACCCCTCAACGGTGCCGGGGGGCAAGGTAGTGCGCTTCAAGGAAATCATCGCCCATGTCGAAGAGCGGCTGACCGCCAACCCGACCCTGCGGCGCAAGCTGGTCCACGTGCCCCTGGAGCTCGACTATCCCTACTGGGTAGATGACGATTTCTTCGACCTCGAATACCACATTCGCCATGGCCGCCTGCCGCGCCCGGGCGACTGGCGTCAGTTCTGTATTCACATGGCGCGCTACCATTCGCGGCCGCTGGACATGAACAAGCCCCTCTGGGAGCTCTACGTGCTGGAGGGTCTTGACGACATCGACGGTCTGCCGCCGGGCTGCTACGCGATGGCCATCAAGGTCCATCACGCAGCAGTGGACGGTGCGTCGCTGGTACGCTTCCTGATGTCGCTGGTGGATATCGACAATCAGGGCACGCCGGTTGCCCCGATAGACTTTGCCGATGTTAAGGAGAGCCCCCGTCCCAGCCTGCGGGATATGGCGCGGCGTGCGGCGGCCAACAATCTGCGCTCGCCGGTGCGGATTGCCGATGCCATCCTGCGCAACTCGCCGGGCCTGGTGGAGACCGCCCGCGACACCCTGTCGCGCCGCGGCGACAGCAAGCAGAGCGTGCCGATGTCGCGTTTCAACGGCAAGGTGTCGTCACACAAGATGTTTGACGCCTGTGACTGCTCGCTGGATGATCTCAAGAAGATCCGACTGCTGGCGCCCGGCTCAACGATCAATGATGTGGTGTTGTCTGTGTGCGCAGGCGCGCTCAGGGAATACCTGCTGCATCACGACGAACTGCCTGACGATCCCCTGGTGGCGTGGGTGCCCATCAATGCTCGTCCTGGCGGTGCCGACGACCAGAGCGACCCCGGCAACAATATCACCGCCATGACTACGTCCCTGCATACCGATGAGGCGGACCCTGTACAACGGCTGCAGCAGGTGCATGCCTCGACCCAGCTCAGCAAGGAGGCCAAATCCGGCGTGTCCGCCAGGCTGCTGACGGATATTACCCAACACGTACCGGCGGCCACCCAGGTGCTGGCGAGCCGCCTGATTCTGCAGCTCAGTCAATCGGTGCGGGTGTGCAACCTGTTCATCTCCAATGTTCCGGGTCCCCAGTTCCCGGTTTACATGAACGGGGCCCAGCAGGTGGGCAGTTATGGCCTGGCCCCGCTGGCCAACGGTATGGGCCTGTTTATTGGCACGCCCAGCTACAACGGTCGCATGAGTTTCAATATCATTTCCACCCGTGAATTGATGCCGGACATCCGCTTCTTTACTGAGTGCCTGCAGCGTTCTCTGCATTCCCTGCTAGAGGCGGCAGAGAAGCAGCAGGCCCGGGCAGGCGGTGGCAGTGCCGGCAAGCGCGCGACAAAGAAGCCAACAGCGAAGGCCAGTGGCAAAGCGCCTGCAAAGAAGAAAGCCGGGGCAAAATCCAAATCCGCTGCTGGGAAAAAGGCTTCGCCCAAAGCCCGGCCGGCTCGCAAGCGCACGGTCAAACCAAAGACGGCAACCTAGTTGCGCCGGGCATCTATAACAGCAATAAGAGAGGAATGAGCATGCAGTTGAACGTAGGCCTGCTGGGCGGCGGCTCCTGGGGCACCACGGTGGCCTCACTGGTGGCCCGCAACACGGAGGTGAAGCTCTGGGCCCGCGACGCCGCCGCGGTAGCGCAGATGAATACCGAGCACCGCAACGAAAAATACCTGCCCGGCGCCACTCTGCCTGACAGCCTGACGGCGACCACCGATCTCGCTGAAGCGGCGGCCGCCGCCGACGTGCTGATTGTGGGCATTCCGTCTCACGGATTCCGCACGGTATTGCAACAGGTCAAGCCTCACCTGCGCGCCTGGGTGCCGGTGATCAGCCTCAGCAAGGGCCTGGAACTGGATACCCGCAAACGCATGACGGAAATCATCAAGGAAGTGCTGCCCGGCCACCCGGTGGGAGTGCTGACGGGCCCCAACCTGGCGCGGGAGATCATGGCCGGCCAGGCGGCGGCCAGCGTCATTGCCATGGAGGATGAGATCATCGTGCAGGAGTTGCAGGATCTTTTTCGCAGTGGCCTGTTCCGCGTCTACACCAACGACGATGTGGTTGGCTGTGAGCTGGGCGGCGTGCTCAAGAACATCATCGCTATCGCTGTTGGCATGGGAGACGGGCAGGGGGCCGGTGACAATACCCGCTCTGCGCTAATTACCCGCGGGTTGGCAGAGGTCACCCGTCTGGGCGTTGCCATGGGCGGTCGGGCAGAGACCTTTTCCGGACTGGCCGGCATGGGCGACATGATTGCCACCTGTACCAGTCCCCAGAGCCGCAATCGCCATGTTGGCGTCGAGTTGGGAAAGGGTCGACATATTGACGAGATCATCGAGGAGATGACGATGGTGGCCGAAGGAGTGAAGAGCGCGCCGGCGGTGATGGCGCTGGCGGAAGCCCATGGTATCGATATGCCGATCGCCAGTGACGTGTTCAGGGTAGTGTCCGGTGAGGCCACCGCGCGGCAGGCCTTCCGTGGACTGCTGCGGGTGGTGCCGGGCGCTGAGTCGGAGCCCGGTTGATGCAACATCGTGAGTCGACTTTTAAAGGCGCCGGAGGGGCACAGATACACTTCCAGGTATGGACCCCGGAACAGCCTCCCCGGGCGCTGATCGTACTGGTACATGGCGCTGCGGAACACAGTGGCCGCTACCGCCGTTTTGCGGAGCACTTCGCGAACAAGGGCTATGCCACCGCTGCGCTGGACCATATCGGCCACGGCCGCTCAGAAGGCCAGCGTGGTTTTGTGGGCAACTTCGGAGAGTACGTGGAAACCCTGGACCGCTTCGTGCAGCAATTGAAGCCCGCTTTCCCGGACACACCGCTTGTACTGCTGGGCCACAGTATGGGTGGCCTGATCGCCGCCTGCTACCTGATCCAGAACCAGGATGACTTTGTCGGCTGTGTGTTGTCCGGCCCTGCCATCAAGACTGACCTGGAGCCGCCGCTGTGGCAGCGTTTGCTGATCCAGTTCTTCTCCCTGGTGGCGCCGCGCATGGGTGTGCTCCAGCTCGATGCCAACGGCGTCAGTCGCGATCCACTGGAAGTGCGCCAGTACATCGACGACCCGCTGGTCTACGGCGGCAAGATGACGGCACGCAAGGTGTCACAGCTGTTCGCGGCCATGCAGTGGATACAGGAGCAGGCCAGTGATATCCGCCTGCCACTGCTGCTGCTGCTACACGGTGAAGCAGACACGCTGACAGCACCGTCTGGCTCCCGCTACCTCTATGAGCAGGTCAGCTCCCAGGACAAGACCTTGAAGATCTACCCGGGTCTTTACCATGAAATCTTTAACGAGCCCGAGCGCCTCGCCGTGTTTGACGATTTGCAGCAATGGCTGGATGGCCGCATCGAGCGCCGACACGCTGAAGAAACCATCGAGCAGAGCTACATACTCTACGGCGGTGAGTTGTCCTTGTTCACCGGCAAGGCGCGCGCCTACCTGCGCTTCAAAGCTGTGCCCTTTGAAGAGCGGGTGGCCAGCCGCGAGGTCTATAAAGACATTATCCTGCCGAATGTCGGTGCCCCGATTATTCCGGTGCTGTCCTCACCCGGCGGAGAGCTGGTGCAGGACACTACCGAGATCATCGATTACCTGGAGGCGCGACATCCGCAGCCCGCCGTTTATCCCGGCGGTCCACGGCAGAAGCTGGTGGCGTTGATGCTGGAGCACTATGCGGACGAGTGGCTGGTTATTCCCGCCATGCACTACCGCTGGTCCTATCTCGAGCAGCAGCGCGACTTCGTGCTGGGCGAGTTCGGTGCACTCAGTGCTCCCGACGCCAGCCGCGAGGAGCAAATTGCCATCGGCGAGAAAACCTCTGCACCGTTCCGTGGCAGCATTCCCATGCTGGGCGTCAATGAAGTTACCGAGAAGGCGATCGAAGCAGAGTGGCTGACGCTGATGGCCCAGTTGGAGGCGCATTTCGCCGTGCATCCCTATCTGTTGGGTACCCGCCCCAGCATCGGTGATTTTGGATTGATGGGACCGCTTTATGCACATCTCGGCCGCGACCCGGTGCCGCGTGCCCTGATGGAAGCACAGGCGCCAGGGGTTTACGACTGGGTCTGCCGTATGAATGCCCCGTTGGAGGCGGCCGGCGAGTTCTTGCCTGATGATGAGGTGCCGGACACGCTGCTGCCGATTCTGGCGACCCTGTGCCGGGATTTCCTGCCCGACGTGCTCGATGTGGTGGCGCAAAACGCCGTCTTCATGGCAGCAAATCCGGGCGAAAAAATACCCCGTTACCTGGGCATGCATCGTTTCAGAACAGGAAGCGCTGAAAGCGAGCGGGTGGTCCACAGCTACTCCCAGTGGATGTACCAGCGCGCCCATGACCACTACCACAGCCTTGGCGGTGAAGCCCGCGCTGCCGCGGACGATTTGCTGAGCCAGGTCGGCGGTCTGGAGGCGTTGCGGGCGCCGCTGCCGCGACGGGTGCGTCGCCAGGCCGGGCAGCTGGAGCTGGTGGAAGAGAATGCATAACGACACTCAAGGAATCACACTATGAGCAGCTACCGTGAAATTCAGGTGCGACGCGACAATATTCTCGATACCCGGGAGCTGGAAATATCCCGGCCGGCACTGGCGACAGGCGAAGTGCGCGTGGCAATCGACAAGTTTGCGCTGACCGCCAATAACGTCACCTACGCCGTCGCCGGCGACATGATCGGCTACTGGAACTTTTATCCCCGGGAAGAGGGCTGGGGTATCGTTCCAGTATGGGGAATAGGGGAAGTCGTGGAGTCCACGCTGCCCGATGTCGCGGTGGGAGAGCGGCTTTATGGGTTCTACCCAATGGCCAGTGAAGTGGTGCTGAGTTTCGATGACGCCCAGGCGGCCACATTGATGGAATCCAGTGAGCATCGCCAGGCATTGCCCGGCACCTATAACGCCTACCGGCGCACGGCGGCAGACCCGGAGTTCCTGCAGCAGATGGAGGAGCAGCGCTGCCTGTTCTTTCCGCTGTTCGCCACTTCCTATCTGCTGTACGACTACCTGGTGGACAACGATCTGTTCGCCGCCAGCCAGGTGTTGATCGGCAGCGCCTCGTCCAAGACGGCGTTTGGGCTGGCCAAGTTGCTGCATGCTGACGAGGCGGTGAATGCGCGGCTGGTGGGTATTACCTCGGCCGGCAACAAGGGCTTTGTGGAGTCCCTGGGCTGCTACGACAGCGTGGTCTGCTACGGCGAGGAAAACACGCTGGATGCCACGCTGCCCAGCGCCTATGTGGATATGTCAGGTAGTGCCCAGCTGACCGCGGCCGTGCATATGCACTTCGGCGACCAGCTAAAGGTCAGTACCGCAGTGGGGGCGACGCACTGGGAATCCTTCGGCGGCGACACCAGTTCCCTGCCGGGTCCGACGCCGGAGCTGTTCTTTGCCCCGGCCCAGATCGAGAAGCGTGATGCCGAATGGGGCCGTGGCGAAGTCATGCGCCGCGCCGGCCTGGCGGTGGCTGAGGTGGTGCAGGATATCAGCACCAGCGTGAGTATTGAGCGAGTCACCAACGGCGAAGCGGCGGCCAATGCCTGGCGCGAGCTGGTGGAAAATCGCGTCGATCCCGCTCGCGGCCTGATGGTGTCTCTCTAACCCGCCCGCTCCCGTCGGCTAGCCTGCTATAAGGGCAGGGTTGCGAGACCGCGACTGACCAGTACCACGTCGCGACTACCCGCCGGCAGGGAGATGATGGTGCCATCCTGCCCCAGGGTGTAGTGCGGGAAGATCACGCCCACGCCATCCAGCCAGGCAGCATCCAGCCCGGGTAACGGCAGCGCAGGAACGATATGGTAGAACAGCAGGTGCTGCACGCCAGCGTCCCGCGCGGTTTCTGCTGCCTCCAGTGGGCTGGCATGGTAGTCGAGGATATCCGTGGTGATTTTCGCAATGGTCTGGTTGTTGGTAACGGTCGCCGCCTTGTTGACGATATTGACCAGCTCCGGCGACAGCGCCTCATGTACCAGCAGATCCGCCTTCGCTGCCATCTGTTCAAGGTTGAAGGATTTGGAGGTATCGCCTGAGATCACCACCTTGCGCCCCTGATAGCTGACTCGGTATCCCACCGCCGGCGATACCGGCCGGTGGTCGACGCGGAAGGCCTCCACCAGCACGCCGTCCCGTGCAAAGACTTTTGCTGCCTCGCCGTCCTGCGGAGTAGGGAAGGGGCGTGGCAGCATGCCGTGACCAGACAGGGGCGCCACGGTGTCACCATGATGCGTGTTGCGATAGACAGCATCGCGCTCGTAGGCCTTGTTGATGCCGGCAACAACATCACTGACACCCGGAGGCGCAAACACCGGCAAGGGCGTCGTGTGGTTGCCCTGCACCCAGCGCAAGGTCGCCATTTCACCCAGACCGTCGATATGGTCTGAATGGAAATGGGTCAGGAACAGTGCTTCGATATTGCCCAGCGGGAAGCGCATCAGCCCGAGGTTGCGCGCAGAATTGCTGCCGGCATCAAAAATGAAGATGCGCTCGCCGACTATAACGGCCACGCAGGGACCGGACCGCAGCCGGTCGGGCAGCGGGCCGCCGGCGCCACACAGCGCCACATGCATGCCTGGGCCCAGGTCGGCCAGCGGCGTGTCCAGCATGGCGCTGAGAGCGCCGCGTTCCAGCACGCTGCGGGAAATGTCCGCGCGCTTGATGTAGGCGGGCACCGCGGCGATCGCCAACAGCAGGAACAGTAGTATCAGTAGTCTTGTCATCGGATGTCCTTATCGTTTGTTGACTATTGTATTCATGTGAAGTGCAGGTCGCCGTGTGCTGCGTCACGAAACAGGGCTTCGAAATCCTCAGCGCTCATGGGGCCCGCATTGCTGGCGGTCGACGGGTCCGCCAGGGCCGCCACCCCGATGTCGGTGGCCTCGTCAGTGTTGATGTCGAGCGCTGCCAGGGATTCAGGAATCCCCAGCTCGGCGCGGAATGCCAGCAGCACCTCGACCAGTCCGGCGGTGGAAGCGTTGCCGATGCCCAGAGCCTGGCACAGGGCCGGCATCCTGGGCTCCAGGTAGCGAGCATTGCGCGCGATACCGTACGGCAGGACAACGGCATTGGCGAGTCCGTGGTGTACGCCGTAGCGGGCACCAATGACATGGGACACTGAGTGGATGGACCCCAGCCCCTTCTGAAAGGCGGTGGCGCCCATGGAGGCAGCGACCAGCATTTGGCTCCGCGCTTCCAGGTGGGCCCCGTCTTCCACTGCAATTGGCAGCCACTGGCGCACCATGCGCATGGCTTCCAGTGCGATGCCCTCGGCCATAGGGTGAAAGCCTGGTGCGCACCAGGCTTCCAGCGCGTGTACAAAGGCATCGACACCGGTCCAGGCGGTAATGTTGGGCGGTAGTCCCACGGTCAAGGTCGGGTCGGAAATTACCAGCGCCGGCAACATGGCCGGGTGGAAAATAATCTTCTTGGTGCGATCCGCCGCGTTCAGAATGACCGCCGCGCGGCCTACTTCGGAGCCGGTGCCGGCGGTGGTGGGAATGGCGATAATGGGCGCAATGGCGTTGCCATCGGCGCGGCGCCAGTTGTCGCCAACATCTTCAAAGTCCCAGAGGTTGTGCGATTGGCGGGCCACCAGGCCGATCGACTTGGCGACGTCCAGTGCGGAGCCACCGCCCAGGCCAATCACGCCGTCGCAGTCAGCGGCCAGGTAGGCCGCCACGCCGTTGTCCACATGAGGTCCGGCGGGGTTGCCGTCCACGCCACTGTAAAATGCATCCCCCAGGCCCGCATCGGCGAGCAGCGACCGCGCCTGGTGTACAAAGTCGAGTTCTGCCAGGCCGCGGTCAGTGACCAGCAGCGGGCGCCTCAGGCCCAGCGAGCGGCAGGCCTCCGGCAATTCCCGCATTCGGCCTGCGCCAAACCACATGCGGGTGGGGAAATGCCAGTTGGCGTAGGGCAGGGGCATCTAGATGATTTCGAAGTAGCGTTTGAGCTGCCAGTCGGTAACGGCTTTGCGCTGCTCCGCGTCCTCCCATTCGCGGGTGTAGGCGTAGTGTTCCACGAACTGATCACCGAACAGCGCCCGCGCGGCGCTGGATTTACGCAGGCGTCCGGCGGCCTCGCTCAGGGTGGCAGGCAACTGCAGGGCGCGCGGAAAGCGACTGCTGTAGGCGTCACCGGCGAAGGGAGCGCTCGGCTCCACCCGATTCTCGATTCCCCAGAAGCCGGAACCAAAAGCGGCGGCCAGCGCCAGGTAGGGGTTGATGTCCGCAGCGGCGATGCGGTATTCGACACGTTGCGCACTCGGCGCGCCCGGGATCGCCCTGATAGCGCAGGTGCGGTTGTCGATGCCCCAGGTGGCCGCTGTGGGCGCCCAGAAACCCGGGACTAATCGGGTGTAGCTGTTGCAGGTGCCCGCCACCATGCACAGCAGCTCGGGCAGCAGCTTCTGCTGGCCACCGATAAACCAGCGCATGGTGTCTGACAGGCCATTGGGCTGGCTTTCGTCATGGAATACCGCGTTGCCATCACTATCCTGCAAGGACAGGTGCAAGTGTCCGGACTGGCCGGGATAGTCCGCAGACCAGCGGGCCATGAACGTGGCCATCAGGCCCTGTTGCTGTGCCAGTACCTTGGTGAACGTCTTGAAAAGGGCGGCATTGTCGGCGGCGCGCAGGGCACTACCGTATTCAAGCGCGGCTTCCAGCACGCCGGGGCCGGTCTCGGTGTGCAGGCCCTCAATGTTCATGCCCATGCCCGCCGTCATGGCCAGCAGCTGGTGGTAGAAATCGGAGTGTGTCGAGTTGCGCAGCACCGAGTATCCGAAATTTCCGGGCGTCATCGGCTGGGGGCTGCGGTAGTCCTTGTCCTGCAGGCTGTCGGGAGTTTCATCAAACAGGAAGAACTCGAACTCCGCAGCGGCGCAGGCGGAAAAACCCAGGGATTCGCCTTGGGCGAGCACCCGCTTGAGCAATGCGCGCGGGCACACCGCGGCGGCCGCATGGCCGGTAAAATCCGCCAGGAAGAGGGCGCTCTGGTGATCTTCCAGGGGCAGTGGGCGGCAACTGGAGGGATCGATGCTGGCCCAGGCATCGGGAAAGGCGGTGGCCCAACCGGTGTAGGAGTCCTCGGCGTAGAGCTCATCGGCGGAATCCCAGCCGAAGATGACGTCGCAGAAGCCGAAGCCCTTTTCCAGCGCCGACAAGAATTTCTTGCGGCTCACGTATTTGCCGCGCAGTACACCATCCAGGTCGGTAACTGCCAGTTTGATGTTCTCTATCCCCGCCTCGCGAACGAACGTTGCGGCAGTTTCACTGTCAATTACATTCCTGGCATCCACGGGCGGCCCCTTTTTTGCTGTGTCGTCCGGTTAGTTAATGTCGAACGGCTGAAGCCCCGCTATCATAGACCCATGCTTGATACTCGACCACTGCTACTCGAAACCGACTTCCCGGACATTCACCGCGAGCAGATTCGCACCCTGCAGGTAAACCTGGGCTATCGCTGCAACCTGAGCTGCGTGCACTGTCACGTCAATGCCGGGCCCAGCCGCACGGAGGAGATGACGGCGGACACAATCGACCTGCTCATCGACCTGCTGGATCAACTGGCGCCTTCTTCCCTGGACCTGACCGGTGGTGCACCGGAGCTCAATACCCATTTCCGGCGCCTGGTGTTCGCAGCCCGGGAACGTGGTATCGAAGTGATTGATCGCTGCAACCTGACCATACTGTTTGAGCCGGGTCAGGAAGACCTTGGCCAGTTCCTCGCTGACCAGGGCGTTGTGATCACTGCGTCTTTGCCCTGCTACCTGGAAGAGAATGTCGAGCAGCAGCGCGGTAAGGGGGTATACAACGACAGCATCCGTGCCATTCGCTATCTCAATGAGCTGGGCTACGGCGACCAGCTTGAGCTGAACCTGGTCTACAACCCGATCGGCGCGGTATTGCCGCCCCCCCAGGCTGGCCTGGAAGCGGACTACAAGCGTGAGCTGTCTGAGCGATACGGGATTGTGTTCAACCAGCTTTTTACCATCACCAATATGCCGATCAGCCGCTTTGGCGCCGTGCTGTTATCGCAGGGCCAGTACCACGAATACATGAGCCTGTTGCGCAACAGCTACAGCGACGCGAACCTGGAAACGGTCATGTGTCGCAGCCTGGTCAGCATTGACTGGCAGGGTTACCTGTACGACTGCGACTTCAACCAGATGCTGGACATACCGCTGCTGGGAAGTGACCGCCGGCGTCATCTCAGCGACCTGCTCGCCAATCCGGCCATGGCCAACACGGTGATTGCCACCGGTGAGCACTGCTATGGTTGCACCGCCGGGCAGGGCAGCAGCTGTGGCGGCGCCCTGGACGGCGACTAGGCTCGCTGCGGCACGGATGGCGCGGTGACGTCTCGGTCTTGAATTCTCCCGCTCTCAGCCTGGTCGTGCCTGTATTGAACGAGGCAAGCCAGCTGGCAGACCGACTGGATGCCCTGCAGGGCTGGCGTGCCGTGGCGCAATTGATCGTGGTGGACGGCGGCAGCGAGGATAACAGCGCGGCCCTTGCAGAAGCCCGGGCCGACCGGCTTGTTACGGCCAGCCGCGGTCGAGCCAGCCAGCAAAACGCTGGCGCCGCGGTGGCCGACGGCGATTATCTGTTGTTCCTGCACAGTGATACAGCACTGGGCATCGACCCCGACACACTGATACAGCGGTTGCAGCAGCGCCCCGCCTGGGGTTTTTTTGTGGTGCGTCTGGACGGTGGTGACTGGCGCTTTCGTGTTATTGAGCGCTTCATGGAGTGGCGCTCTCGCCTCACCCGTGTCGCCACCGGTGACCAGGCGCTGGTCGTACGCCGCGACCTGTTCGAACGCCTGGGCGGCTTTGCGGACATGCCTCTGATGGAGGACGTGGAAATCTGCAAACGCCTGCGCCAGCAGGCGGTGCCCGCTGTGCTGTTGCCTCCTGTGGTGACCTCCAGTCGACGCTGGCAGCAGCGCGGTGTGCTGCGCACGGTGTTTTTGATGTGGGAGCTGCGACTGCGTTACTGGCTGGGGCACTCTCCCGCGACTCTGGCGCGGCGTTACCATGGCTAATGTATTGATTGCGCAGCTGGCGCGGGCACCGGTAGCCGGGCAGGTGAAAACCCGCCTGCTGGCAGAGCTGACGCCGCAGCGCGCTGCAGACCTGCATGCCGCCATGGTGCTCTATATCTGCCGGCGGCTGGCGCCGGCGGCAACCCTGCAAGTCTGGGTGGATGGCGATGCCACAGTCCCCCTGTTCAGTGACTGCCTCGCCGCTGGCGCTGACAGTCTTCAACAGCAGCAGGGCGAGGACCTCGGGGCACGGATGGCGCATATCGTGGCCGCAGGACTGGGGGCGTTCGACAAGGTGGTCCTGGTCGGCAGTGATGCGCCGGGTCTTGATGCCCGGCATGTGGAGGCGGCGGCGGCTGCATTGGAAGAGGTCGATGCCGTGTTCGTGCCGGCACTGGATGGGGGCTACGTTCTGCTCGGTCTAAAAGCGCCATGCCCGGAATTGTTTGCGGCGCTGCCGTGGGGCACTAACAGCGTGCTGGCAAAAAGTCAGCGAGCCCTGGAGCGAGCCGGCAGACGATTCATGCTGCTGGAGCCGTTGCCGGATATCGACCGACCAGAAGATCTCCGCTACCTGCCGGAAGACCTTGTCTGGTAGAGGATGCCGGCCGTCAGGCGCTGGCCGCTGCCTCTTCCAGTGTCGTGTTCTTCACCGGCTTCGAGCGCTCGTAAAGCAAATACGCAATAGCAGTACAGTAACTCAGGTTGGTCTGCAGCTCCTTGTCAGGATCGCTGAGAAAAGCGCGTTGGCTGGCGAGGCCGCGGACTCTGGAGGCCAGGTCCGGGCTGAAAGCCAGGTGCGTATCCCAGATGTCGCGGTGCTGCTTCGGCGTAATACTGAAAATGCCGAGGCCGTCCTGGCGAGCTGAGAACAAACCGAGTTCGGGTGCATTGGTTGCAGCGGAGAGCAGGAATGCTTCGGTGTCGTTGTCCCACACCCCCAGGTACTTCAGGGTGGGCTGGATTACCTGATCCCTCAGGTGTTCCACCGTCACGTACATAAAACCCCCTAGGCTACGTGAGCGTAGCCACCTCACAGCGTATTCGTCGCAACGATGCGACAAACACTATTCCAGTCAGGGCGGATGCCGGTTTCCCCGGTCTATCAGTCGCCTTCATGTTTCCTTGCAATGGTCTGGCAGGGTGTTCAGGCCCACCAACACGGCTGTTAGCCGGGTATTTTTATTATGTTTTCGATTTAAACACAGGTGCTGTGGCTTGCCAATCGCCGTGACATGGCTTGTGGGAGCGTCAGCCGCCGGCCAGTTTCACCGTGTAGCCGCGCTTCTCAAGTTCCTGCTTTACCGTATCGCGGGCGTCGCCCTGAATTTCAATGCTGTCGTCGCGGGTGCTGCCGCCGACACCACAGCGCTTCTTCAGCGCCTTGGCCAGCGCTTTCAGCTCCGTGGGTGCCAGCGGTAGCCCGTCTATCACGGTCACCGCCTTGCCACCGCGGCCCTTGGTTTCACGCCTGATCCGCACCACCCCGTCTCCGGTACTGGCGGGCCGGTGTTTACCACAAACACAGTCGGCGACCGCTCTCTGACACTGCGGGCACAATCGACCTTTGTCGGTGGAGTAGACCGGGCGACTCGCAGGATTTTTGGCGCGTGACATTCTGTAGAACCGGGTGGTGATGGCATGGCTATAATAGCGCCGAGCACCCGCTGCAAACCAGCGGGATCAAGAGCAGAAAATTTCGCCGGGAGGCTTGTCGATGAGCAAGGGCCAGGATTTGCAACAGCAGGTTGTCGAACTGCAGACCCAGGTCGCTTTCCAGGAGCAGGCGATGAGCGAGTTGAGCGCCGTGCTGGCCGCTCAACAGCGCGACCTGGAAGCCCTGAAAAAGGAGTGGGTGTCGGTCAAGGAGCGTTACGCCAGTCTGCGAGAGCAGTTACCGGATGAGGCCCCGGCAGATGAAAGGCCGCCGCACTATTAGCCGCCATCTCTCACCGATGCGGCGCTCGGTGTCAACAAAAGCTGGCTATAGCGTTCAGACTGCCTGACAGGTTTCTCAGCGGATTCATTGCAGCACACGATCTCTCGCCGATTACCCCCGATATCTGTGAGACCGGGATATTTAGAGAGATATAGCGGCTAGACGGCTTCCACCTCCTCCGCCTGCGGACCCTTGTCACTGTCCACTACCACGAACGATACCCGTTGCCCGTCGCGCAGCGCTCGTCGCTCGCGCCCGCCACGACGGCCATTGCCTGGCTGGCTCTTGCTCTCTTCTTCATTGGCGCCGGCGGGGTCGCGAATCGAGCGAAAATGCACGAAGACTTCGTCGCCATTCTCGCGGCGTATGAAACCGAAGCCCTTGCTGACATTAAACCATTTGACCTCGCCCTCTTCTCGGCCGTCTGCTGCGGGCGGGCGCGTCGGCTCACTGGCGATAGCCGGCCGACCTGAAAGCAGCGGGGTGATGCAACTGGCAATCAAGACCACCGCTGAAAGCAGAAGGGGCTGCCGGGCCAGGTCGAAGACGACGATGAGAATAGACGCTGCTATGCCGGCGACGATGGCTATCGCCAGCTGGGTAAGTCGAGTCATTGTTTATTGTCCGCTGTTGAATGGCGGTGGAGACTATACCGAATTCGGCGGACCACTGTGTAGGGGCAGAAGGCACAGACGCGGCTGGCGGGGCAGGCACACTGTTCCGGAATTCCGGGGAATGGTTACCTATGCTGCAGTCAATTGCTGCAGCGAACGAGGCAGCGCGACGCCGGCTGGCGCGTTGCTGCGAGTTGAGGGCAGGGCGTTTACGGGCCCCGCGCCGCGTCAGACTTTGGAGACGTCTTCCGCCTGCAGCCCCTTGGGGCCCTCTACAATGTTGAACTCGACTTCCTGTCCTTCGTTCAGGGTGCGGTAGCCGTCGCCCTGGATAGAACGAAAATGCACGAAGACATCTTCAGTGCTGTTCTCACCCCGAGTGATGAAGCCAAACCCCTTGGCATTGTTAAACCACTTTACGGTGCCAGTTACCCGTTCACTCATACCACCTTTCCTCGACTTGTAGCCCTTCTTCGTTTTTATATCCGGCTGCTGCGCGGCTTTTGTAGCCGCTTTTCCGCTGCCGGAACTTGTAATTCTTTTATCGAGGTGTTCGCGCTCTTCGTTAAATCTTGTTCCGTCTAAACATGACGAGAAGCCTGCACGCTATATTTGCTTTATCTGTTCGACCTGTAATTGCAGCTTTTCCAGAGACTGTTGTTGGCTTTCCAGCTTTTGCCGCTCTTTGTCAACGACCTCGGCGGGAGCCTTGTCGACGAACGCAGAATTTGAAAGCTTCTGCTGTATTCGCTGCAAGTCCTTTTCCAGTCGGTCGATTTCCTTTGCCAGCCGGGCGAGCTCCGTCTCCTTGTCGACAAGGTCCGCCATAGGAACAAGGATTTCCAGTTGGCCTACCAGCGTCGCTGATGCTGCAGGAGCGTCTTCGCCCTCATCGAGGAAGCGAATGTCTGCCAGCTTCGCGAGCTTGGTCAAGTATTGCGCGTTGTCGTCCAGCCTGTTTTTATCTTTATTGTCGCCGTTGCGCAGCAGTACGGAAATTTCCTTGCCGGGCGGGATCGACATCTCACCGCGGATATTCCGAATGCCGTCGATAACGGCTTTGAGCCATTCTATATCTGCTGTCGCAGAAGTGTCTATTTTTTTGTCGTCAGCCACAGGGTAGTCCTGCAGCATGATGGTTGGCCCGTTGCGGACCGCCAGCGGCGCAACCTTTTGCCAGATTTCTTCGGTGATAAACGGCATCATGGGATGGGCAAGACGCAGGGCAGCTTCCAGCACGCGGATTAGCGTGCGGCGCGTGCCGGTCTTCAGTTCAACGCTGGCATTGTCGTCCCAAAGGGTGGGCTTGGAAAGCTCGAGGTACCAGTCGCAGTACTCGTTCCAGATGAATTCATAGATCGCCTGGGAGGCGAGATCGAGGCGGTAGATGCCGAAGGCCCGTTCGACTTCAGCTTCGGTTTCCTGCAGGCGTGAAATTATCCAGCGTTCGGCAAGTCCCAACTCGAAGGGTTCGTCTTTGGCACCGCAGGCCTCGTTCTCGCAGTTCATCAACGTGTAGCGAGCAGCGTTCCAGATCTTGTTGCAGAAATTGCGGAAGCCTTCGATACGACCGACGTCAAACTTTATGTCACGTCCGGTGCTCGCCAGGGAATAATAGGTGAAGCGCAGGGCATCGGTGCCGTAGGCGGCAATGCCATCGGGGAACTCTTTGCGAGTCATCTTCTCGATTTTCTGCGCCAGCTGCGGCTGCATCATTCCGGCGGTGCGCTTCTCGATGAGCGGCTCCAGTTCGATCCCGTCGATCAGGTCGATGGGGTCCAGCACATTGCCTTTGGACTTTGACATTTTCTGGCCGTGCCCATCGCGTACCAGGCCGTGCACATACACCGTGTGGAAGGGCACTTCCTTGCGGAAATGCATGGTCATCATGATCATGCGAGCAACCCAGAAGAAAATGATGTCAAAGCCCGTCACCAGCACGCTGGAGGGGTGGAAGGTGCGCAGGTCCTCGGTGTCTTCGGGCCAGCCCAGAGTGGAGAAAGTCCACAGGGCGGACGAGAACCAGGTGTCCAGCACGTCTTCATCCTGGCTCAGCGTGACCTCGTCGCCAAGGTTATGGGCTTCGCGCACGGCGGCTTCAGTATCTCCCACGTAAACCTGCCCGGCCTCGTCGTACCATGCGGGGATTTGATGCCCCCACCAGAGCTGGCGCGAAATGCACCAGTCCTGAATGTCGCGCATCCAGGCAAAGTAGGTGTTTTCCCACTGTTTGGGGACAAACTCGATGTCACCGTTCTCGACTGCTTCAATGGCAGGTTTTGCCAGCGCCTTGGCATCAACGTACCACTGCCAGGTCAGGAAGGGTTCGATTACCACGCCCGAGCGGTCGCCGCGCGGCACCTTCAGGGTATGGTCCTCGACTTTCTCCAGCAGACCCTGGGATTCGAGGTCCGCGACGATCTGCTTGCGGGCATCAAAGCGGTCCAGGCCACGATAGGCCTCCGGCGCATTGTCGCTGATGGCGGCATCTTCGGTCAGGATATTGATGCGCTCAAGGTCGTGGCGTCGGCCCATCTCCCAGTCGTTGAAATCGTGGGCCGGGGTGATCTTGACGCAACCGGTACCGAACTCGCGGTCGACGTAATCGTCGGCGATGATGGGAATTTGGCGGCCGGTTAGCGGCAGGTCTATGGTGGTTCCCACCAGGTGGGCGTAGCGTTCATCCTCAGGATGCACCGCCACGGCGCTGTCACCCAACATGGTTTCCGGACGGGTGGTGGCGACCACCAGGTGGCCGGAGCCGTCGCTCAGCGGGTAGCGCAAATGCCACAGGAAGCCCTGTTCTTCCTGGGAAATTACCTCCAGGTCAGAAATGGCGGTGTGCAGAGCCGGATCCCAGTTCACCAGCCGCTGACCGCGGTAGATCAGGCCTTCCTGGTAGAGGCTGATGAACACTTCCTGCACTGCTGCCGACAGGCCCGGGTCCATGGTGAACCGTATCCTGGAAGGCGTGGCCCATGTGCAGGCTACCGGTGACGTTGGGAGGCGGGATCATGATGGAGTAAGGTTCGCGAAAGGCTTTCTCAGCCAGCCGGCAGGCAAAGCGCTGGCGCTCCCCAGGGTCTTCCTGGGGCAGCACGTAGAAGTCCACCCGGGTCATTCAGCGAGCCTGCGCATCAGAGTGATTGCTTCAACCCGGTTTCACGCCGGCGCGGTCCAGCAGGTAGTGGCTCAGCATGCCGACCGGGCGGCCGGTGGCACCTTTGGGCGCACCGTCCCAGGCGGTGCCGGCGATGTCCAGGTGGGCCCACTTG
The DNA here is from genome assembly GCA_043513815.1 of Cellvibrionales bacterium. Taxonomy (GTDB): domain Bacteria; phylum Pseudomonadota; class Gammaproteobacteria; order Pseudomonadales; family Halieaceae; genus JANQIO01. The sequence continues at coordinate 1,865,338 of CP121313.1, forward strand.
TACTTGTCGGTGAAACGGGCCAGGAAGCAGGCGGCGGTGATACTGCCGCCGCCGGGACCACCAATATTCTGGATATCGGCGAAAGGTGAGTCGATCTGCTTCTGGTAGTCGTCCCACAGGGGCATGCGCCAGGGCCGGTCGTGACTGCTGGCACCGGCATCGTTGAGCTGCTCGGCGAGCTTGTCATCGTTGGCATACATACCGTGGGCGTGGGATCCCAGGGCTACCACGCAGGCCCCGGTGAGGGTGGCGATATCGATGACCGCTGCCGGTTTGAAGCGCTCGGCGTAGGTCAGCGTGTCGCACAGTACCAGCCGGCCTTCGGCGTCGGTATTGAGAATCTCGATGGTCTGCCCGGACATGCTGGTGACGACGTCGCCGGGCTTGGTGGCCTTGCCGCTGGGCAGGTTTTCCGAGGCAGCGACCAACGCCACCACGTTAATGGGCAGCTTCATCGCCACCAGGGCGTGCATGGTGCCGAATACGCTGGCGGCGCCGCACATGTCGTATTTCATCTCGTCCATCTTGGCGCCCGGCTTGAGGCTGATGCCACCGCTGTCGAAGGTGATGCCCTTGCCCACCAGGCAGAAAGGCTTCTTCGAGGCCGCCGCACCCTTGTACTGCATGACGATTAGCTTGGCGGGCTGCTCGCTGCCGGCGCTGACCGACAGGAAAGAGCCCATGCCCAGCTCGCGCATCTGTTTCTCTTCGAGGATGCGGGTGGTGAGCTTGCTGTTGCCCTTGGCGAGCTTCTTCGCCTCGTTGGCCAGGTAGGTCGGCGTACAGATGTTGCCGGGCAGGTTGCCCAGTTCCTTGGCCACGTTGATGCCCTCGCCAATCTGCTGGCCTAGCTTGAGCGCCTTGTTGGCGGCGGCGGTTTTCATGGCGGCGCCACAGTTGACCTGCAGGCGCGTCGCAGCAAGGCCGGGCTTGGGCTTGCTGAGGGTTTCGCGGTACTGGTAGCTGGCAGATTCGAAGGCGCGGGCCGTCTGCTCCAGCAAGGCACCCATGGGTACTTCGTCGCAGCTCAGCTCTTCGGCGTGCAGGATGGCGTCCTTGGCCTTGCAGCCCTTGAGTCCCCTGATGGCGGCTGCCAGCAGTTTGCGGATTGCGGCTGCATCCAGCTTGCTGCGGGCGCCCGCACCGACCAGCAGGATGCGGCCCACGCCCTTGCTGTCACCGGTGTGCAGCAACAGGCTGTCCCCGGCGTTACCCGTGATGTCCCCGGCAGCCAGGGCTGAAGCGACCATGCCGTTGTAGCGCTTGTCGATTTGTTTTGCGGCAGCGCTGAGCTGCTTGCGCGGGTAGACCGGTACGATGGCACAGGCGGTTTTGGCGGCGCCGGCGTCCTTGAGAGTCTTGGCTGAAAAGTCCATGGCAATATCCTGATTGTTGTTCCAAACTTGATTGAGCTCGGGATTTTATGATGAAACGGTGTCGCGCTGCGAGCGGGCCCCTCTTGCTGGCCCTCGATTCATCAGTTTTGTAGAGGTGAAGACGGAGCGATGGAGGTGCTGAATGACATGGATACCCATACGTCTTCTACGCGCGGTGCTAGTCGAAACCCTTTGATACCCCTAAAAGCGCTCCTCACAGCGCTTTGTGTGCCCCTGCTGCTCTCGGCCTGTCGGCTGTTGATTGTCACCGAGGGGCAGGGGTTCCTGGTGGCGACCTCGTCGGGGGCGATCTACGGCCCTGAGGCAGTTATCGAAATCGACGCCGCCTACAGCGAGAGTTTCCGGCCGATGCCGCATCCTGGCCACAGTTTCGCCGGCTGGGGGGCCCTGTGCCGCAACCAGCCAGTAGCTTGCCCCGTGACCATTCCGGATTCGCTGGTGGGCTTTGACGTAGATGGCGCGCTGGAGCCCCGATTCCAGCCAGACTATAACGGCCCGCTTCGTTTCACCGCTGCCTTCCTCGACGCGTCTGAAATACCGGACAGCGGTATATTGACGATTGCAAGGGAGAACCTGTTGATCGAGGGCTTGGCGAGTGATGATGCCGCCCTGCAGGTCTATGTGGCCAATCGTGATCTGTCATTTGTCCTGGTAGGAGATAAGACGGGGGATAATTTCGTCTTCAACCTGACGGAACCCGGCCTTTCCTACCTGGAGCTGGAGCTCGTAGTGTCAGCGGTGGACAGCAACGGCGTGCTTACCAGCGCGGCACTGGAATTGTTTTCCGTGCCCGCGGCAGATGCTGCCGATCTCAAAGCCTATCGCTCCAGTTCGCCCTACGCCGATGTGATCGCCGGCTGCGTGTCAGCCAGAAACGCCTTTGAGGTCTGCGATTTCACCACGCTGCCCCTGGTCGGAATGGAGACCAGCAACCCGCAGTTAGACGATGTGCTGGACCGGGTGGTGATATCACATGACTGGATGGGGCAGCGTTTCCTTGAGCATATGCAACGTATGCCGACAGATATGCTGCGTATGTTCCGTGGTGTTACCGCGGTCGTAATTTCTGCCAATGTGAGGCCGGCATACTACTTGCGCACCACCGGTGCGATCCATATTGATCCCGATTTCCTGTGGCTTCGGCGCAGCGAGAAATCGACAATTTCCCGGCTGCCGGACTTCCGGGCAGATTTCGGCGCAGAACTGAGCCTGGTGTACTCAGCCCATTACCTCGACGGCTCAGATTTTGGGTGGCCCTTTTACAGCCTCGACGACAATCGGGAGCGCACGCTCGATGATTCCGAGCGTCCTTTTGCCTGGGTCATGTTCCACGAATTGGCCCACGCCAATGATTTTTCTCCGCCGGGACGAATGGGAGCGCTGGACCCCAGTGACAGCATGATTGAGGCTGTGGCTAAGAACCGGGAATACTGGGCCACGTCGCGGCTTGAAGCGCAGAGCCCGTTGAATTCCAGTCTGTTGGATGAGCTGGCGGCTATCATCTGGGGCGGGAAAGAGGCCAATTTCGCGCAGCGGCAGTTGTCGGCTCGTGATGCCGGGTTGGCATTTGAAGCACAGGCAGCTGTCGAGTTATATGGCTTCTTCACTGGCTTCGAAGACACGGCAACGCTGGTTGATCAGGTCATGATGCGGCACCATTTTGGCCTGGACTACGTTGCGGCGTTTACCGATAGGCCCGCGTTGCCCCAGTTTGCGGCGTGCGATGCCTACATAGTGCGTTGGGGTCAGCGTAGCCGCATCGGCGACCCGTCGGTGGCCGCGAGGGCGGCATCGGTACTGGAAACGGTGTTGGACCAGAGCGACGTGTCCAGTTACTTCAACGGCGTGCCGGCGGTGAGCGATCTGGTCGTCAACACAGGCTACTGCTCAAGCCTGGCTCGCAGTGAAAGTGCCGGCAGCGACACGGTTCTGCCGCGTCGCAGGCCATTTGAGCGGCCGCAGCCTCTGTTCCCATTCAGGCAGCTCCCCGGGATTGCTCCGCCGCACCACTAGTCTTGCCTGGTTTCGGCAACAGCTCCAGCTCGGTACCGGATATATAGTCATGCCAGCAACGCCGATTGCGATCCAGCAGGCACCAGACGTAGCCGGCGCCGACCGGGGCGATCGAAATCACTGCCCCGAGGCAGCGCAGCAGGACCTGACGGGTTGTAACGTCACTGCCGTCAAAGCTGCGCAGGCGTATCCGCCAGGCCTGCATGCCCAGGGTCTGGCCCCTCAGGCGCCAGAAATAGCTGTAAAAGCCTACTACGCAGCCCACGGTCAGCAATTGCACCAGCCACGGTGGCAGGGTGGCACTGTAGTCCTGGTTGCCAGGATTGCCGGTGATGGCTACGCCGATAGCGGTCGCTACTGCGATCACCGCCATAATCATGGGCAGGACCAGGAAGGTGTCGTAGAGCATGGCTGCCAGGCGGCGAAAAAGGCCGGGGTGTTCAAACTGTTGCATTGGCTGGAGTAGTCTCCCTGGTAAATTGCCGAGGTCGTCGTGCTAAAGTCGCCGCATGAACGTTTTGCTAGTCGAGGACGACGACAGGGTCGCAGATTATATCTGTGAGGGCCTGGGTAGTGCAGGTATCTCTGTGCAACGCGCAGAGGACGGTACCGGCGGGCTCGAACTGGCCCGTGGCGGCCGTTACGACGTGATGGTTTTCGATCGCATGCTGCCAGGCATGGACGGCCTCAGCCTGGTACAGGCGCTACGCAATGAAGGCATTGTTACCCCCATTCTCATTCTCAGCGCACTGGGCGAGGTGGACGACCGGGTGAAGGGCCTGCAGGCAGGTGCCGATGACTATCTGGGAAAGCCTTTCGCCTTCGCCGAGCTGCAGGCGCGCCTGGAAGTGCTGGCGCGGCGCCGCGCCGACGAAGCAAGTCCGACAGTACTCTCTGTTGAAGACCTGTCCATGGACTTGCTCAACCAGCACGTGGTGCGCGGCGATACCTCAATCAAGCTGCAGCCCCGCGAGTACAAGCTGTTGGAATATCTGTTGCGCAACGCCGGGCGGGTGGTGACCCGGGCCATGTTGCTGGAGCATGTCTGGGGCTACCACTTTGACCCGCAGACCAATGTGATTGACGTTCATATCAGTCGACTGCGGCAGAAGATCGACCGGGACTTTTCCAGCGCCCTCCTGAATACGGTGCGGGGTGCCGGCTATCGGCTGGGCCCGGCGCTGCCCGAGGATGCCGAAGCGTGAACTTACGCGCGGTTCTCACCAGTCTCACCTTCCGCTTCATGTTGCGCTATGTGCTGGTGCTCAGTGTGGCGGTATTCGCCGTGATGGCGCTGCTGTACGGCATCTTCACCTACAGCTATTTCCAGGAATTGCAGGACGCCGTGGTCGATGAGCTCGATACGGTGAGCCTGATTTACAGCGGCCAGGGCCTGGCTGGTGTCGAGCAGTACATCACTGACCGGGAGCAGAATGGTGAGGTGCGGCACTTCCGTTACCTGCTGACCGATGAAGACTACAAAAAAATCACGGGTAACCTGGCCCGTTGGCCCGAATACCGGGAGCTGGGAGAGGGCTGGATGTCTTTTGGCCTGACCCTGACGGGGTTTGATGAAGACGGGCCCGAGGAATTGCTGGGGCGACCCCTGACCCTGCCCCAGGGTGGCTACCTGCTGGCGGCGCTGCACTACGACGAGGTAATAGAGTCTTCCCGGCTGGTTTTTACCACCCTGGTGCGCACCATGATAGCCACCGTCCTGCTGGGTGTGATCGGCGGGTTCTTTGCGGCGGCCAACACGCTGCGCAGGGTGGACAGCGTCAACGAAGGCATCGACGATATCGTCCATGGGGACCTGTCCCAACGCATTCCGTTGGGGGATTCGGTGGGCAACGTGCGGCGCCTGATCGAGAACTTCAACAGCATGCTGGACCAGACCGAGTCACTGATGCACGGCGTGCGCACGGTGTCTGACAACATCGCCCATGACCTGCGCACGCCACTGACACATATCCGCAACAACCTCACACGCCTCAAGCAGGCCGTGCCGGAAGACAGTGGCAACCAGGTGCAGGCCATTATTGATGAATGCGATGACATTCTCTCGACGTTCAACGCGCTGCTGCGCATTGCCCAGCTTGAAGCGGGCAACCGTATTTCCAGGTTCTCGCGGGTGGATCTTCACGAACTGGTGCAGGACGTGGTGGAACTTTATGAACCGCTGGCCCAGGAGAAGTCGATCACTCTCGAATCTGAGGGCGGCGATGGCGTTTGCTGGGACGGGGACCGGGACCTGATTTTCCAGATGCTGGCCAACCTGCTGGACAACGCTGTGAAGTACACCGAACCCGGTGGCCAGGTGCAGGTGAGTCTGGCCGTTGACGAGTCAGGGCACCCCAGAATCACTGTGGCGGACAGCGGGCCAGGCATACCGGAGACCGACCGGGAGAATGTTTTCCAGCGCTTTTTCAGGCTGGAGTCCAGTCGTGGCAAACAGCCAGGCAGCGGTCTTGGCCTCAGCCTGGTGAAGGCGGTGGTGACGCTTCACCGGGGCACAATTCAATTGCTGGACAATCACCCCGGTCTCAAAGTGCAGGTGAGCCTGGGCTAGTAGCGGCGAGGATGGGTGTGTGGGCTCAGCCGGGCGTGTCGAAGCTGGTGGCCAGTTTGATATGGCTGGTATCGGGCACAGCGGCCTCGTCCTTCTTGCGGTACTGTTCTTCCAGCACGTCGCTGCCTTCCGGCGCCAGATCGATGGCGCTGGTATCCACGTCAACCGTCTCCTGCTCCAGCTCCAGGTGCGGGATGTCTTCGCCGACTTCCCCCATGCTCAGGTGGCTGATGTCCGGGTCCAGTTCGATCAGGTCCTGGCCCAGGGTGGGAATTTCCTCGCCGACGTCGCCCAGGCTGATATGGCTGGTATCCGGTGCTGGCGGTTCCTCGCGTGGCTCTGCTTGCGGGGCGGCAAACTCGGGCGCCAGCTGAATAGCGCTGGTGTCGACTTCCTGCGCCTCCACGTGGCTGCGTTCGGCATCGCTCAGCACATCACTGCCGGGCGGCGCCAGGGTAAACGCTGAGTCAGCGGTGGGCGCCGCCGCTGGCGCAGCGGAAGGCGCCGACGCAGGCTTGGCAGTTGCCGCTGCTTGCTCGCCGGCGGGCGTATCTTCACCGGTCAACGCGGCCAGCCGTTCCGCCATGGTCTGCTTTTTCTGTTCGGGCTTCGGGGCGGGTGCAGGCTCTGCTTTGGCGGCGGCTTTTGCGGCAGCGTGGGCGCGGATCAGCGGCACGGCGCCGGCTTTTTGCATGGCGCTTTTGTACTTGATGGCGGCGGCTTTCTCTACGCCGCGCTTGATCAGCTGGGGTTTCCCGGAGAACAGTTTTTCGAGGGTCTCCGGATTGGCCTTGAACAGCTTCGCCATATTGGCGCGCACGACGGCCTCGTCGACACCGTCGACGATTTTGCCCGCATAAAATATGTCGTAGAGATCGCTCACACTGCCCAGTATATGCCCCCAGCGAGGCCGCAACACCCGTTTTGATTTGATAGACTTCACAGTTTGGGCGCCCAGACAGCAAGAGATGCATCTCGGATGACGGCAGCAGTGCAGGATCACCGGATACCCACGCGTTACGTGGTGTCGCTGTTGCGCCTGCTGCCCGCGGAATCCGAGGCTTGGCGGCAGGCCGTGGCTTCGGCGGGTCTGGACTTCGATCCGCTCGATGCCGACAGCGAAGGCTGGCGTGCCGATGTCAGCGCCATGCAGTACAGTCGGGTCTACCAACAGGTCCTGGCGGGCATCGAAGACGAGAGCTTCGGCTTGAAGCCGGGCATGGCGGTCTCGCCCGGTGCCTTCCGCATGATGTGCTACGCCGTCATGTCCTGCGACAACCTCGGGCGCGCGAATCCGTCGGGCCGGGGAGTTTTACCGTACGCTTTATCCTGAACAGCAACCGCTATACGCCAACTTCTCTGAACAAACCGCCCGGGTGGGCTACCGAGAGGCTCTGGAGCTGGGGCAGCGGCCCGGTAGCCTGGAAGGAGCCGTGGATATTCTCGATGCCTATGCGTTGTCAGCCTGGCACCGTTTCTTTGGCTGGCTAACCGGGCGCCACCTGGAGCTGCAGCGGGTTGACTTCGTGGGGCAGGCGCCGCGCTCCGCCGGCAAGTACCGGGAACTGTTTTGCTGCCCGGTGTACTTCGGCCAGCCCGCCAATCTGCTGTATTTCGACAGCGCCAGCCTGCGGCTGCCGGTGGTGCACACCGAGGAGTCAGTAGACGACTTTCTGCGCACGGCACCCTACCAGCTGCTGACCATGACGCGGGACCGGCACGGCCAGAGCCTGGTTTCCCGGGTGCGCGCCATGATCGGCCACGACTTCTCTGACGGTTTCCCCGGGTTTGACACCATCAGTCGCGCGCTCAACATGTCGGCGCCCACCCTCAGGCGCCGCCTCAAGAAGGAGGGCACGACGTTCCAGCAGCTGAAGGATCAGTGCCGGCGCGAGGCTGCCTGCCGTTACCTGGGGCAGGCAGACCTCTCCATCAATACCGTCGCCGACCGGCTCGGCTTTACAGATCCCAGTGCCTTTCATCGCTCCTTCAAGAAATGGACAGGCATGACGCCGGGCGCTTTTCGCAGCGGGCTGCTGGAGGGTTCCCTCGCCCCGGAGTACAATCCGCGCCCATGACAGTACAGCAACAGATTGAACAAAAACTGGCGGACGCATTGGCGCCGGCCCATCTCGAGGTGGTGAACGAAAGCCACCAGCACAATGTGCCGCCCAACTCGGAAACCCATTTCAAGGTGGTGGTCGTTGCCGCTGCCTTTGACGACCAGCGCAAGGTGGCGCGGCACCAGTCGATCTATGCCTTGCTGGCTGAAGAACTGGCCGGCCCCGTGCATGCCCTGGCGCTGCATACCTATACTGGCAATGAGTGGGCAGAACGCTTCGGTGAGGCGCCCCTGTCGCCACCGTGCCTGGGCGGCAGCAAGGCTGAGGCCGAGCGGGAACAGGGAGCCTAGGCGTGACCGACACCGTTGTGGCGGCGCTTTACAAGTTCGTCACTCTCCCCGACTACCGTGAACTGCGCGAGCCGCTGCTGGACGAATGCCTTGCAGCCGGTGCTCGCGGTACCTTGCTGTTGGCTGAGGAAGGCATCAACGGCACCATCGCGGGCAGCCGAGAGTCTATCGACCGTGTGTTGGCCTATCTCAGGCAGGACCCGCGACTGGCGGATCTTGAGCACAAGGAATCCTACGACGACCACCTGCCATTCCACCGCATGAAGGTGAAGCTCAAGCGTGAGATTGTCACCATGGGGGTGCCCGGCGTGGACCCGAACCGGCAGGTGGGCACCTACGTCAAGCCCGCTGACTGGAATGCGCTGGTGGAGGATCCGGAGGTGCTGGTCATCGACACCCGCAACGATTACGAGGTCGCCATCGGTAGCTTCCGGGGCGCTATCGACCCGCACACCACGACCTTTCGGGAGTTTCCCGGTTATGTTCGTAGCCACTTTGACCCCGACAAGCACCGCAAGGTGGCCATGTTCTGCACCGGTGGCATCCGTTGTGAAAAAGCCTCGGCGTTCATGCTAAGAGAGGGTTTTGAGGAGGTCTACCATTTGCAGGGTGGCATTCTCAAGTACCTCGAGGAGGTCCCCGCCGAGCACAGCACCTGGGAGGGCGAGTGCTTCGTATTCGACAATCGCGTGTCGGTCGATCACCACCTGCAGAAAGGTCGCTACGACCAGTGTCACGGCTGCCGCCACCCGATTACCGAGACGGACAAGCAATCTCCTCTGTATATGAAGGGGGTCTGTTGTCCCGGGTGTCACGACACTCTCAGCGATGAACAGAAGGCGCGTTTCGCCGAGCGCCAGAAGCAAATGGAGCTGGCCGCGCTGCGCAATGAGCAGCACCTTGGCGCGCCACCGCCCGCGCGGCAGCGTGCCGCTGGCGCCGAACAGCAGGCCATGCAAAACCCCCACCCCGATGCCGGTGAGGGCTACTGACAATGGCGAGTTGCGGTGAAGCGCTGGTCAGATTGCTGGAAGGCTATGGCGTGGATACGGTGTTCGGTATACCCGGGAATCACACGGTGCAGCTTTACCGTGGCCTGGCCGAGTCTTCCATTCGTCACGTCAGCCCGCGACACGAACAGGGCGCCGCCTTTATGGCGGACGGCTACGCACGCGCTTCTGGTCGCGTCGGTGTGTGCTTCCTGATTTCCGGGCCGGGCCTCACCAATGCTGCTACCGGCATGATGCAGGCTCTGGCCGATTCCATCCCGATGCTGGTGATTACTGCGGTGGCGGCACGCCGCGACCTGGGAATGGGGGAAGGGCGGCTACACGAATTACCTGACCAGCGTGCCCTGGCGAGTCAGTGCGCGCGCTTCAGCCACACTCTGATGGATCCGCGCGACCTGCCCCGTGTGCTGGCCCGAGCCTTCGCAGTATTTGCCAGCGAACGACCAGGGCCGGTGCACATCGAACTGCCGCTGGATGTGATCACCGCCGATGCGAGTGATCTCGATACCAGCCCCTGGCCACAGCCGTCGCCGCCGGGGCCGGATCCCGCAGCGATTGCCGCAGCGGTGGAAATGCTTGCCAGTGCCCGCCAGCCGATGCTGATGCTGGGCGGTGGCGCAATTGATGGGTCTGCGGAAGCCGTTGCCCTGGCGGAAGCACTTGACGCCCCGATCTGTAACACCGTCAACGCCAAGGGGGTGGTGCCGGCCTCCCACCCGCTGGCCGTGGGCTCCAGCCCCTCCCTGGCCCCGGTGCGTGATGCCCTGGCGGCTGCTGATGTGGTCATCGCCGTGGGCACGGAGTGGGCAGAAACCGATTACGATATGTTGTTTCTCGGTGATATCGAACGCCGGGGCAAGCTGCTGCGGGTCGATATCGATGCAGAACAGCTGGCCCGCAATCAGCGACCGAGCCTCGCGATAGCCAGTGATGGGCGCTTGTTCATGGCCGCCCTGGCGGCTGCGCTGCAGCCCGCCGAGCGCGGAGGCGCGCTGCGCGCGGCTGCGGTTCGCGAGGCGGTGAGACAGCAGCCTCACTACCACAATGGAATGCAGGTCATTTTTGATGCTATGCAGGCCTCACTGCCGGGGTTACTGTTGGTGGGAGACTCGACCCTGCCGACTTACTACGCGGTGTGGCAATACGAGTGCGAGGCACCGCGACATTATTTTCACTCCGCGACCGGTGGTGGCACCCTGGGCTTTGCGATTCCGGCCAGTTTTGGCGCCAAGCTGGCACGCCCCGAGTTGCCGGTGGTTGCACTGATCGGCGATGGCTCGACCCAGTTCACCCTGGCAGAACTGGCGGCGGGCGTGGAAGCCGGGCTGCCTGTTGCCGTGGTGGTCTGGAACAACCGCGGCTACAGCGAGATAAAACAGGGCATGATTGCGGCGGAGGTAGAGCCGGTGGGCGTGGACATTTTCACCCCGGACCTGGTCGCCGCAGCCGCAGCGTTGGGCTGTCACACTGCGCGGCCCACCGATCTGGATAGCCTGGCCGATTGCCTCAAGCAGGCGGTCCGGCAGGACCGTCCCACGCTTATCGAATTGCGCCAGGAAGACTTCATCAGCGAGCCTGCCGGCGGTTGGTACTCTTCGTAGGACCGCTGGCGCCTCACAAACCCGCCAGCGCCTCATAACATCCTGGTGCCCAGAGCCGCTGTGAGGCTCCAGGCGCTATATTTTTCTCAGCAGGGGGACACATCGGACGCCCATCCCGTTGGCGCTCTGATGACATGAAGCCTGGCCTGAATTACGCGCAGCGCCTTCAGGTTTCGAACTGCTCGCCACTCGCGCAGCACCCGGCACTGGCGCTTGCCGGTCCAGCAGCCATAAGGCAAAAAAAAGCCCCGCTGTTGCCAGCGGGGCTCTGAGTTTCCTTTGCTTCTTCGCTTAGAAGAAGTTGTAGGTCACCTCTGCGCCGTAACGAATTCCCGGCGTCAGCGGTGAGAACGTGCCACCCGTGGGAATGCCGCCAATGTCTGGCGGCAGCTGGGTGTCGCCACCGTGGTTGGCTTCATCCAGCAGGTTGCGGCCATACAGTGAGAAGACCCACTTGTCGTCATTGGAGTAGAAGTCCAGGCCTGCGTCCCACATTGACAGCTCATCGATAAAGCCACGGTTGTCGTCCGTGTACGCCATCTCGTCACGATAGGAGTAGGTGGTACGCGCGGTCATGTAGCCCCAGCTACCCAGCTCCAGGTCGTAAGTCAGGCCTACGGAGTAGGTCAGCTCCGGCGCACGCGGGATGTCGAGGCCTTCGTCGCCGCCGTCAACCACACCGTCACCGTTCAGGTCCAGCCTGACAGTGTCGTACTCAGCGTCGATGTAACCAGCACTGGCCAGCAGCAGGAGGCCGTCGGTAATGCTGATGGTGGCATCGACCTCAACGCCTGTAATGGTGGCGTCGGCGGTGTTGCGCACCAGCTGAATCACACCCGCACCCTGACTGGGCAGGTTGAGCTCACGCTGCATGTCGTCGATTTCGTTGTAGAAGATAGCAGCGTTGAGTCGGCCCCAGTCATGAGTCGACTTGTAGCCGATCTCGTAGTTGTTGACCTCTTCCTCGTTGAAGGGTCCAGGGGTATCGGCTGGATTAAAGGAAGTATTCCGCAGGTTGTAGCCGCCTGAACGATAACCGCGCGTCCAGTGCGCGTAGAGGCGCTGGCGGTCGTCTATGTGGTAGGTGGCGCCCAGCTTGGGAGCCCAGTTGTCCCAGCTGTCATCGTCGACGAAGTCGAAAGGACAGGCAGGACCGTTGACAATGTTGCAGCCCGCAGAACCGTCTACCGGTGCCAGCTGGGTGATGTTCTGGCTCAAGGAGGCGACTTTTACGTCCTTGTCTTCAGAGCTGTAGTTCACACCCGCCGTCAGGGTCCACTGCTCCGTCAGGTCATAGTCAACGCTGGCAAAGATCGTATAGCTCTCTACCTCGTACTCGCCACCACCGTCAAACTGGGCGCCGATCACCGTGACATTCTCTTTGCTGTCAGGCTGGAAGCTGGAATTCAGGCCGGCGAGCTGGCGACGCTCGTGGTAATCCATGTCGTTGTCGTAATAGAAGGTACCGACAGTGACGTTGGCCCGGTCCGCAAACGTACCGTTGTAGCGCAGTTCAAAGGTGTTTTGCGTGGCGGTCAGGTTAGCCGGAGCGTGGAAAGCCCAAACCGGCTGGGCGTCGATGTCGCTGAGGCTGTCGCCTTCGTAGTCGCGGTAGCCGTAGATCGCTGTGATGGTACCGTCACCAAAATCAATGTCCTGGTCCAGTTGGGCAGTGAAGAAGTTGGTTTCTGTTTCCTGGCTGCCGGGCTCGTCGATGGAGAATTCGAAATCATCGCGATCGAAGGAGGCGAAGAAGCCACCCGTCGGAGGCAGGGGCGGCGTGTTGTTGGGGTAGCCGCCGTTAACGTGGCTCTGGGCAGCCGGGCCCTCACCGTCCGTGTCGTTGTACTCGTACACGAAGGTCAGTTCGGTGCGGTCCGTGGCGCTCCAGGTCACGGTGCCGCGGGCCATTTTCTGCTCCATTTGACCGAAGTCGTCGCCAGTGAATTCGTTTTCGAACTGGCCGTCGTCATCGTTGTAGTACAACACCAGGCGGGCGCCCACGTTGTCTGTCACCGGGCCGCCAATGGCACCCATGTAATAGGAGTTGATGCCGCCGTCGTTGCCTGTATCTACTGCGTACTTGGCGGTACCTTCAAGCTCGTCGCCGGGCTTCTTGGTGTTCATCAGGATGGCGCCACCGGTCACGTTCCGACCGAACAGGGTGCCCTGCGGACCGCGCAGCACTTCGATGCTTTCCAGGTCAAAGATGTCGAAAACAATGCCGTTGTTAACGCCGAGATACACGCCGTTGACGAAGACACCGACAGTGGGGTCAATGGACGGGATTGAGCTGTTGATGCCCAGTCCGCGAATGGAGAAGTTGGCCGTGCCGCGGGTGGTGCCCACGTCTTCCAGTGAGACGTTCGGCATGCCGACCTTGAGGCCGTTCAGATCACGTACCTTGAGGGCGTTGATCTGGTCAGAGTTGAAGGCGCTGACGGACAGCGGCACTTCCTGGGCGCCTTCCTCGCGCTTGCGCGCGGTGACGACAACTTCTTCCAGCAAGGCAGCAGAGCTGCCGCGCCGGGGTGCGTCCTGGGCCAGGGTCGGCGCACTCATGAGCGCGCCGCTGGCCAGGGCTACTGCGATGGCAAGCGGGCGCATCGCATTGTGGGTCTGTTTTTGTTGTGACATAGCTAGGTCCTACCGTGAATGACAAGGATGTTTAAGTTATTGTTGCAGCTTGTTTTTATTTGAATTCTCAAGGCTCGAGAATAGCCAATTTCGAGCGGTAATATCTGGTAATTTTTAACAGCAATACCATTGAGGGTTCTTGAGCAAGGGCGCGCCACTGCTGCGGTTGCGGCACACCCTCCCAAATGCATCGCGCGCAATTATACCCGCGAAGCGGCAAATGTCAGTACACAGGAGCCAGCACATGTTCAAACAGGAAGACAAGCCTCCGCATTCGGTGTCCACGGGAGCGGCGTTGCGACACCTGCTGGTGTTCCAGCTCAAGCTGGCCCTGGACGCGCTCCGTGACCTGGCGCTAAGCCCCCTGAGCATTGGGGTGTTCGTGCTTGATGCAGTGCGAAAGCCAGCGCCGGAAGACAGTCTCTACGTCAAGCTGATGGGCCTTGGACGGCGCTCCGACCGCATGATCAACCTGTTTGGAGAGTACAGCGATGCGGGCGACTACACCGTCGACCGGGCGGTGACTGATATGGAGAAGGCGCTGGCCGCACGCCGGGAAGAGCGCGCTGAGCACGGCAATGGCACTAGCGAGCGTAAAGCCGATAAGAGCTGAAAAAACGGGCGCCGGGTGTGAAGGGCGCAAAGTAGGTGCGTCGCTCGCTGTCTCCGGCAGAGATCACCCCCACCACCTGTCCGTTGACCAGCACCGGGCCTCCGGATGCGCCCTTGTAGGTCACACAGTCGGTGCCAACGCGACTTGCGCCGCGGTCCTGCACACGGCAGTTCGCCTGCCAGGTCAGTTGCCGGCCACCGGCTCCCAGGCCGCTGTCACGGGCATAGCCTGCCATGAGAATCTTACCATCAGCCGCAGCCGGCGCATCGGCCACGGGTAAAGGGGACACCTGGCGAACGGGGCGTGCCAGGCGCATCAACGCCCAATCTGCATCCATGCCGCCGCCGTCGGCAAGCCGGGTGGCCGCCACGCTGGTCTCGCCCATGACGGCGGGAAGGGTGAACTGGGGATCACGGCTGAGATCACTGTAATACTCCAGGCAATGCCAGGCTGTGAGAATGGTGCTGGGCGCGACCAGGCTGGCGGAGCAATTTTCCTCCCGACTGCGGCGCCGGCCGTCGATGTGGTCATGGCCGGGCACGGTCAGCCTGCCCACCGCCAGCAGTTCCCGTGGAGATTTCCCGTCAAACACCACGCGACCCTCTCCGAGGGCTGTGCTGGCTGACAAACAGCCAAAGCCGAGCATCGTCAGCAACAGGGCCAGAAGGGTGAGCGGGCGCAGGAAGGATGTCATGGGGGCTCCGTGGGTTCGGCGGCAGTATACATGGCCTGCAAAAGTCGGCGCGATGGCTTGCAATGAAGATGGTTGCAAATGAAACTATAGGTCCTGTCATAGCGGAGTTCTCGACTTGGACCTGGAAGCGGACCTGCAGAATGAACCAGTAACGCCGGGTGATGCTATCGAGCTCGAGCAATTCCTGCCGTACCGGCTGTCGCGCCTGACCAACACGGTCAGCAATGCCATCGCTGCGTTATATCGCGACCGCTTCGGCCTCAGCATACCCGACTGGCGGGTCCTGGCCGTGCTGGCGCGCTACCCGGGCAGTGCCGCCCAGGAACTGGTGGCCCGTACCCGCATGGACAAAGTGGCAGTCAGTCGCAGCGTGTCACGGCTGGTGGAGCGAGCGCTGGTTGATCGCGCTACCGACGACCAGGATCGACGATTAAGCCGCTTGTCCCTCAGTGAGCAGGGGCGGGCCGTTTACGCTCGGATCGTGCCCATGGCCCGCGACTGCGAGGCCAGGCTGCTGGCAGACCTGGCGCCAGCGCAGCGCGATGCGCTTGACGAGTTGCTGGCGGCGATGCAGGGGGCAGCCGACCGGCTACAGGGCACTAATCAATAGTAGGGATTGTCGAGGCGTTGCCGAGGCGCCAGCATCCAGTTTCAAGTACCAACAATTAAGCGCGGGCGCGGTTGAGCGGCCCGGCAATACGGGGGCAGGCAGTATGAGTCATGTGATCTATCCCACCACAAACCTCAAGGCCACGGAGCAGTTGGTCATCGAACGAGGCGAGGGGGTGTATGTCTACGACAACCACGGCAAGCAATATCTGGAAGGTATGGCAGGCCTGTGGTGCACCGCCCTGGGCTACGGCAATGAGGAGGTGGTGGAAACCGCCGCGCAGCAGATGCGCACCCTGGCCTATAGCCATATGTTCGGCGGCAAGACCCACCCGGCGGCCATGGAGCTCGCAGACAAACTGTCAGCCATGGTGCCCATTGACAATGCCCAGGTGTTTTTCGGTAATTCCGGCTCGGACGCCAACGATAGCCTGGTCAAGTTGCTGCGCTACTACAACAACGCCATCGGTCGTCCCGAACGCTACAAGATTATCGCCCGCGAGCGCGGCTATCACGGGGTGACGGTGGCGGCCGCCTCACTCACCGGCTTGCCTGCCAACCACACCCATTTCAGCCTGCCATTCGAGGCGCTTGGCGTGTTGCGCACCGGGGCGCCGCATTTTTACCGCGACGGGCTGCCCGGGGAGAGCGAGGAGGAGTTTGCCACCCGCCGCGCCGATGAACTCGAAGCGCTGATACTCGAGGAGGGTCCGGACACCATAGCGGCCTTTATCGCCGAGCCGATCAACGGCGCCGGCGGGGTGGTCGTGCCGCCCGCCGGCTACTTCGAGAAAATCCAGGCGGTGCTGGCCAAATACGACATCCTGATGTGGGATGACGAGGTGATCTGCGGCTTCGGGCGAACCGGTGCCGCCTTTGGTGCGAACAGCTTAAACATCCAACCCCAGCTCATGACGCTGGCCAAGGCGCTTTCATCGGCATACATGCCCGTGAGCGCTGCCGTGGTCAGCGGCGATTTCTACGAGGCGCTGGTCGAACCCAGCGCCGAAGTGGGGGTGTTCGGCCACGGGTACACCTACAGCGGCCACCCGGTGGCCTGCGCCGTGGCGTCAAAGGTGATCGACATCTACCAGCGTGAGCGGCTGTTCGAGCACGCCGCCGAGCTGGGCGGCTACCTGCAGGAGCAGCTGCGCAAATTCACCGAGCACCCGCTGGTGGGCGAAGTGCGGGGCATGGGTATGATCGCGGCGCTGGAGCTGGTGGCCAATCGCGAGACCCGGCAAGCCTTCGTTGGCAATGCGGTGGGTGGCTTCTGCCAGCAGCGCTGCCAGGACAATGGGCTGCTGGTGCGGGCCATGTCCGGCAATGCCATCGCCCTGTGCCCGCCGCTGATTCTGACACGGGAGCAGGTGGACGAGCTGATCGACAAGCTGGGTCGCGCCCTCGATGCCACGCTTGATCACGTCAAGCAGGAACAGCTGCTGGTGGCCTAGCCGCCCTATCTCTAGTGCACGAGCTCCCGGTAAGCGTGCCAGGTGGCGTGGCCCAGCAGCGGAAATATAACGATCATAGCCAGCAGGGCGGTGGCAAATCCGATCCCCACCAGCGCGACGATCAGCGCCGCCCACACCAGCATGGCGGGAAGGTCTCTTGCGACCACCCTGAGGCTGGTGCGAATGGCTTCACCGGCGCTGCAGTCCAGGTCCAGGATCATCGGCACGGCCACCACCGATATGCTGAAGACGATGGCCGACAACAGGCTCCAGGCAGTGACATAGAGCAATAACTGGCGCGGGTCCAGCATCTGCCAGGCACCGCCCCAGACGGTGTCGCCAAGCGCTGGACCGACACTGCCTATGATTCCCTGCATCAGTACGGCGGACAACAGCATCCAACCCACGCCCAGCACCACCAGGCGGTTTGCGAATCCCAGCAGGCCCGCGCGATGATGGCGCAGTACTTTGAGTGATTGCTCAAAGCCGACTATTTCACCACGGTCCCGACGACGGGACAGTTCGCACAGGCCGACCGTCATGACCGGCCCCACCAGCAGGAAAGCGGTGAGGCTGCCAGCCAGCATGTAGGGGTGATTGTTGAACATGAGCACGATAGCACCCAGCATCGAAATCAATACACCATAGGCGAGGCTGGGCAAGGGGTGGGCGCGTAAATCCTTCCAGCCCATGGCCAGCCACACCAGAGGCCGCGTTGCTGGAACCTGGTGAACAAGGAAGGGAATGCCGTGATGGAGTTTCTGGCTGTGCGTAGACATGAATGCCTCCCGACGACCACGGTCGCCCGCAGTGCCCTTTGGCAGGCAAGGGGCCGGCATCCATGCCAGGCGGTCGCGTGCCGCCGGGCGAGTTCTCACCTTTCGTAAGAACAGTGACTTTTAGTATAGACCCGTCCTGACTTGGGGGGTGTAAGGAATTGATATAAAGTGGCGGCTTTTTGCCGGAGCCCTGCATGTCGCTGATTCCTGCTGACAACAATATGGCCGTGATGGCGGCGCTGTTCGCCATCGCCGCTATCGGCTTCCTCGCGGAGCGCACTCGCATCGGTGCGCATCTCACCGGTGCGGTGATCGCCATCCTCGGCGCCATCGCCGCCTCAAACCTCAATATCATTCCCCACAGCGCGCCGGCTTACAGCTTTGTATTCAGCTACGTGGTGCCTGTGCTGATTCCACTGTTCCTGTTCCAGGCTGATCTCAAGCGACTGGTGTTTGAGACCGGGCGTACGACGCTGGCCTTCCTGCTGGCCACTACCGGGACTGTCGCCGGTGTGGTGGTGGCGGCGCTGTTCCTTGACCTGGGATCACTGGCCGGCAACGCCGGTATCGCCCCCGAGTCCAGGGAAGCCGCTATTGCCGGGCTGTTTGCCTCGACCTACATCGGCGGCTCGGTGAACTACGCCGCCCTTGGCGAAATAACCGGCCTGTCTGGCGATGCGTCTTTTTTCTCCGCTGCCACCGCAGCGGACAACCTGTTCAGTGCGGTCTACCTGGGTGTCCTGGCGCTGTTGCCGGGCTGGCGATGGTTGGCCAGGCGCTATCCTCACCATGACCACAGTGAAGCGGACGACACCTCAAGCAGCCCGCCACCCACGGCGATGTCGCTGACCCTGGGTCTGGCGACGGCCACCGTCATTGTGGCGGTGAGTGATGCGCTGGTGACCTGGCTGGATGCCCCCGACTGGCGCTATGTGGCAATCACCCTGATGACTCTGGTGCTGGCCACATTGATCCCCCGCCTGGCTGACCGCCTGGCAGGCAGTTTCGAAGTGGGTATTGGGCTGTCTTTCCTGTTTTTCGCAGCCATTGCCGCCGGCGCTGATGTGGTGGCAATGATAGAGGTGGCACCCATGCTGACGCTGCTGGTGCTGGTGCTGCTCAGTATTCACGCCCTGGTCACCTTCGGCCTGGGCAGCCTGCTGCGGTTGAGCCTGCCGGAGCTGATCACTGCCTCCAACGCGGCGATTCTGGGAGCGACCACCGCGCCCGCCCTGGCCGCCACTCGCGGCTGGAACAGCCTGGTGACACCGGGCGTGCTGGTCGGCGTATTGGGCTACGCGCTGGGCACTTTTATCGGCACGGCGATTTTCAAGTTCTGGTCCTGAGGTCCCAGGTTTGCCCTTCAGGGCGTCAGTAGCCGCGCTCGAAATCCACCCGGTACTTGAGTGCTTCACCGCTGCTGTAGCGGCGGAAATTCTCCATAAAGAGATCGACGATGGCGCGCCCCGGCGTGGGCGCCGCCGTGTGACTGGTAATGGACAATCCGTCCACCGACCACAGCGGATCGTCATCCGCCAGCGGTTCTTCCGGTAGCACATCCAGAACTGCGTGCCGCAGCCTGCCGCTGTCCAGGGCCGCCAACAGTGCTGGCATTTCCACGGCATTGCCGCGGCCGCCGTTGATAAAGATGGCGCCAGTGCCCAGTGCATTCAGGAGTGGGCCGTTCACGAGGCCGTCGGTGTCAGGGGTGTGGGGCAGCAGGGCAACCAGGTAGTCGAGATCCTGCGCGAAGGCCTGTCTTTCAGCCGTCGGCCAACATTGGTCGAAACCCTCCAGTGATCGCCCGTCGGAGTTCAGGCCACGGGTGGAGAGACCGAGTTGCTGGCACTGTCTTGCCAGGTGGGCGCCGATAGACCCAGTGCCCATGATGCCGATGGATTTACCGGCGATATGGCCGTCCCGACGGTCGTCCCAGTGGGTAGCGACGAAGCGATGGGGGATATTGCGTTCAAGTGCCAGCAGCCAGCCCAGCACGAACTCCGTCATGGGGGCGCCAAAAATGGCCTTTACCCCGGTGAGCTGGTAGTCGCGGCGTTCCGCCGCCAGCAGCGGCGTGACACCGGCCCAGCTCGACTGCACCCATTGCAGGTGTGTGCAGTGAGGCAAAACAGTCGCCAGCAGGTCAGGCGCTCCGAACAGGACTTCGCACTCAGCGGCCAGTGGCATGGCAGCCTCGGTATCGATTGCATAGCCAAGCTGCGCTCCCGACAGGCCCTCGCGCTCGAGTAGTTGTCGATAGCGCTCGGCGTGTTGGGACAACACCAGGACCTTGATCATGCAGATATCCAAACCAGTTGCGAGACGCTGCGGATGGGGTCTTCCACCGGCAGCAGCGAGTCAGGATACTAGACCAAATCACTGTGGGAGGGGAGCGTCATGGGACTGGCAGAGGACAGGGTAGTGGTGGTGACCGGTGCCAGCCGTGGCGCGGGAAGAGGTATTGCCTGTGCACTTGGTGCTACCGGCGCGACGGTCTATGTGACCGGGCGTACCTGTGAAGAGGGGGCGGCGCCCTTGCCGGGCAGCATCTACGGCACCGCTGAAGCGGTCAGTGCCGCCGGTGGCCGGGGAATCCCCGTGCAGTGCGATCATGCCAGGGATGCTGATGTCGCCGCCCTTTTTGAGCAGGTCAGGGAAGAGCAGGGCAGGCTGGATATTCTCGTCAACAACGCAACAAGCCTGCCGGACTCGATTACCGACAGCGGACCTTTCTGGGACAAGCCCCTGGACCAGGTCTGCCTGTTTGATGTCGGTCTGCGGTCGCATTATGTGGCAAGTTGGTACGCGGCTCCGCTGCTGCTCTCGGCCGGCGCTGGATTGATCGTAAATACCTCTTCGTTCGGCGGGCGCATCTACATGCACGGTCCGGCTTACGGCGCCGGCAAGGCGGCTATCGACAAGCTGGCCCATGATATGGCCCACGATTTCCGGCCTTACAACGTAGCGGCTGTCTCGCTGTGGATGGGCCTGCTGCTGACCGAGCGCACCCGTGCCGTATTCGACGCCCAGCCCGAGCTCTACAGCGAGCTGGCGACCACCGCTGAGACGCCAGAATTCACCGGTCGCATCATTGATGCACTGGCGCGGGATCCGCAACTCATGGATAAATCCGGCCGGGTGATGATCGGGGCGGAGCTGGCCGAGCACTATGGCGTCCAGGAGGCCGATGGACGCCAGCCGCCCTCACATCGGGCCTTTTTCGGTGAGCCCACGCAGTTTGGTGAGGCGGTGGTCGAATGAAATGAGGATATAACCTAATAAAGCACATTAATATTTACATATAAAACATTGATATTAAATATAAATAGTAAATTACCTCAAACGAGTGATGCGACTCTAGCCGGGCCCCGGTGTAATGATCACCATCAAGGATTCTGTGGAGATAAACACTATGACCGCACAAGCTAAAATCGGAGCCCCCAGCCCCTACAGCATGGGCTCGCCCCGGGCTGAGGCACTGCTGGCCGCCGCCCGCGACTTGCAGCCCGTGCTGCGCGAGAGAAAGGAACAATGCAAACGCGATCGTCGGGTGCCCGACGAAACCATTCGCGATTTCCATGAGGCCGGCTTCTTCAAGATCCTGCAGCCGGAGCAGTATGGTGGCTACGCCATGGACCCCCAGGTGTTCTACGCCGTGGGTGTAGAAATCGCCAGGGTCTGCATGTCCAGCGCCTGGGTGCTGGGTGTAGTTGGGGTGCATAACTGGCAGATCGCGCTGTTCGACGAGCGCGCGGCGGAAGACGTCTGGGGAGAAGACCCCCAGGTGCTGATTTCCTCCTCCTACGCGCCGGTGGGCAAGGTGACGCCGGTGGAGGGTGGTTTCCGGCTTAGCGGGCGTTGGAGCTTCTCCAGCGGCTGCGAGCACTGCAAGTGGGTGTTCGTTGGCGCCGTGGTGCCAACCGAGGAAGCCCCCTTCGACATGAAGAACTATCGGACCTTCCTGGTGCCCATCGAAGACTACGAGATTGTCGACAACTGGGATGTAGTCGGTTTGCAGGGCACCGGTAGCCACGATGTGGTGATAGAAGACGTATTTGTACCCGAGCACCGCACGCATAAGGTGGTGGACGGCTTCAACTGCGACAACCCCGGCAACGCCGTCAATACGGCGCCCCTCTACCGCATGCCCTTTATGCAGGTGTTCGTGCGCGCGGTGTGCACCGCATCGCTGGGTGCGCTGGAGGGTCAGTTGGAAGCCTACCAGGAGGTGGCGAAGACACGCGTCGCAGGACCTGTGCCCATGCGCGACGACCCGTTTGCGCGTCGCCTGGCGGCGGAAGTACGCTCGGAGGTCGAGCAGATGAAACTGGTGATGTACCGCAATTTCGACCAGATGATGGACTGCACCCGCGAGGGCGAGTCAATTCCCATTGAGGACCGGGTGCGCTACCGCTATGACTCGGCCATTGTCGCCGACCGCTGCGTCGAACTGTCGGGCCGTATGCTCAAGGCTGTGGGTTCCTCTGGCATCCGCAATGGCAGTGACGTGCTGGCCAACCATCTGGACATCCTTGCCAGCCAGGCCCATGTGGCCAACAACTCCACGCCGTTTGCGGTCAACATGGGCGGTGTGTTGCTGGGCGAAGACAACGCCGACCTGGGGCTTTGAGCCTGGCAATGGACGCTGCCCCCTGGGTGCGGGGCAAGCCAACGGCCAATGGCGTGCTTCCCGAGCATTGCTACGCGGAGTGTGCCAATGGCTATCGCACCCACTACATCGATTGTGGCGAGGGCCCCGTTGTCCTGTGGCTGCATGGCTCGGGCCCGGGTGCCAGCGGCCACAGCAATTTCAAGGGCAACTACGCGCAGGTCGCAGCCAGCGGCTATCGATGCATTGTGCTCGACATCATCGGCTTCGGGTTTTCCGACAAGCCGGAGGATGAAACCTACACACTGGACTTCTTCGTTGAGTGCGTCGCCCAATCCCTGGATGCCATTGGCATAGACCGCTGTACAGTAGTGGGCAACTCGCTGGGCGGCGCCATTGCCATCGGCCTGGCCCTGGCGCAACCGGCACTGGTCGAAAAACTCATCCTGATGGCGCCCGGTGGGCTTAGCAGCATGGCCGAGTACGGCCAGATGCCGGGCATGCAGAAGATGTTTCAGGTCTACGGTTCCGGCGAGCCGGTCACCCACGAGGTGATGAAGGAGCTGTTTGCCTTCGGCCTGATGCACGATCCCCGGCACGCCACCGACGATCTGATCAGCGAACGCATGCAGGTCATGCAGCTCATGAACGGGCAGGTCATGTCCTCCATGCAGATTCCGGAACTCAGCGAGCGCCTGAGCGAGCTGCAGTGCCCGGTACTGGGCTTCTGGGGCCTCAATGAACGCATGATGCCGGAGAGCGGTATCGACAACTTCAGCAAACACTGCAGGCAGCTAAGACTGATACTGGTCTCCGAGTGCGGCCACTGGGTCATGGTGGAACATGAGGCCATGTTCAACCGCCTCTGCCTCGACTTCCTCGCCAACGGCTGAGACCACACTCTGTCCGCAAATTCCAGGACTGTAGCTTCGTAGGACGGGCGTGAACTGGGTGGACCCCACCCCGGACACGCTAAAAGCATGACATCCCTGTCACGCTTCTAGCGCCACCCGGAAAGCCCTCAGGTATCAAGCGTGCGGCCTCGTCATGCAAAATCTCAGCATGCAAGCCGGCGGTAGCCTGCTCACGAAGTCAGGTGGCAGGGTGTATGCTATGCCTCCCCCGGCGAGTGGCGTCCCCGTCCTTGCCATCGGCACCTTTGGAGGAGTGGCGTTCATGAGCAAACCTGTCCTGGTTATCGGCAACAAGAATTACTCGTCCTGGTCGCTGCGCGGTTGGCTGGCTTTGCGCAAGGCCGGCGCGGATTTCGAGGAAGAGTGGCTGCCGCTGGATACGCCAGAATTCGCCGAACGCATCGGCAGACTGTCCCCGACCGGTCGCGTTCCCGTGCTGCGCGATGGCGAGCTGACAGTATGGGATTCGCTGGCCATTGCTGAATACGCCAATGAACGCTGGGCCGCCGGTCGCCTGCTGCCCGAAAACCAGCAGCTGCGCGCCCAGGCGCGAGCGGCAATGGCCGAAATGCACTCTGGCTTTCCCGAATTGCGGGCCAGAATGCCCATGAACTGTCGGGCAGTGCAGCGTCAGGTGCCAATTGACACCGCGCTGCAGCGGGACATCGACAGGATTTGTAGCCTGTGGACCACCTGCCTCGCGCGCCACGGCGGTCCCTGGCTGTTTGGCAGTTTTTCGCTGGCCGATGCCATGTTTGCCCCTGTGGTGATCCGCTTCAGCAACTATCAGGTCGAGCTGCCGGAGCCGGCGCTGGCTTATATGGGAACGGTACTGGCTGATGCGGATGTTGTGGCCTGGATGGAAGCCGGGCGACTGGAGCCTGAAATTGTCGAGGCCGACGAGGCTGGCGTTTGAGTGAATACTGGCTGGTACCGATCGCACTGCTGACCTCCACGCTGGCGGGTGTATTTGGCATGGGCGGTGGCGTGCCGCTGATTACCCTGATGCCGGGCCTGGTGCCGGTGAATGCGATTGTGCCATTGCACGCGGCGACCCAGCTCGCCAGCAACGGCTCGCGGGCGCTATTTGGCTGGCGCCACATTGATCGCAGGCTGTTGCTGCCTTTTGCGCTGGGCGGCGTGCCAGGTGCGGTGGCGGGTGCCATGCTGTTTTCGCAGCTGCAACTCGACTGGCTGCCGGCGCTGATCGGTGTGTTTATTCTGGTGGTGACCTGGCTGCCGCTGCCGGGTGTCACGGGGCAGGGCAATCTGCCGTTGGTGTTACTGGGCTTCTACCAGACCGGGGTGGGGATGCTGGTGGGCGCTACCGGCCCCCTTGGGGCGGCGGTGCTGGCACGCCGCGATTCCCGCCGCGACTGGCTGGTCGTCAATACGGCGGTGTACATGTCCGCCAACCATTTACTCAGGATGCTGGCATTTGCGGCCATGGGGTTTGCCTTTGGTCAGTATGGGCTGTTGCTCGTCGGCATGGTGACGGGAGTTACGCTCGGCTCCTGGCTGGGCACCCGGCTCCGGCGCTATGTTCCCCAGGGGAATTTCCTGTACGTGTTCCGAGTACTTGTGTCCCTGCTGGCGCTGCGCATGATAGCGCTGGTGCTGTGGCCATGAACCGGGGCCTGGCGGCTGCTATTGCCGCGCACCTGGTCTGGGGCTTCGCGCCGCTTTACTGGGTGCAGGCACAGCCGGTGCCGGCGCCTGACATTGTTGCTCACCGCGTGCTCTGGTCGCTGTTGTTCCTGGTGCTGTTACTGACGGCTCTCGGGCGACTGCGCGCGACGGCAGCGCAGTTCCTGGATCTGCGGACCTTCCTGGTGATTGCGACTTCGGCCACAGCCCAGGCCTGCAACTGGGGGGTCTTTGTCTGGGCAGTGACCCACGACCGCGCAGCCGAGGCCAGTCTGGGCTATTTTCTGCTGCCTCTGGTCAACGTGGCTGTGGGTGTGCTGGTATTACGAGAGCTAATTGATCGCGCCCAGGCGATAGCGATTTTTCTGGCAGTCCTGGGTATCGCGATCCTGGTCGTGGAGCGGGGCGGTTTGCCGCTGGTGGCTCTCAGTCTGTCATTGTCCTTTGGCATCTACACCCTGGTGCGCAAGCTGGTACACATTGGTGCTATCGAAGGTCTGGCCATGGAAGTGGCCTTCCTCGCGCCGATGGCGCTGGGCTGGGTGTGGTGGTCAGGCGGCGCCAGTTTCGGTGAGTTCGGCACACGGGTTGACGCCTTCCTGGTCGGTGCAGGCATCATTACCACCGTGCCGCTGGTACTGTACGTGGCCGCCTCCCACCGTCTGCCACTGACGGTGATGGGGCTTACGTTCTACCTGGGCCCGACCTGTCAGCTGCTGGTGGCGGTATTCATCTTCGGAGAGCCACTGAACCCGGTGCAACTGGGCAGTTTCCTGCTGGTCTGGCTGGGTCTGGCGGTCATCATTGCAGACACTTTGAGGCGTTATAGAAACGTGAGACGCTTGCAGCGTGAGTGACTATCAATACCAGCATTCCGGTGGCTGCGCCTGTGGCGCGGTGAGCTACCAGCTTCACTGCAACCTGGCCCTTGCGGATTTGGCGCCACGGGCCTGTCAGTGTGAATTCTGCCGTCCGCGCGGGGCGCGCTACATCAGCGTGCCCGACGGGTGTCTTGAGGTCAGGGTGCAGGACCGCCGTTTCCTCTATGCACACGCTTTTGGCACCTTTACCGCAGACTTCATGCATTGTGCCCGCTGCAATGACCTGGTGTACGTGAGCTGCGAAATCGAGGGTCGCGCGCTGGCTCTGGCGGTGCAGCAGTCTCTGCACGGAGAGGTCTTCGCCGCCGCGGCGCCGGCGGACTATGACGACGAGTCGCTGGACGAACGACTGGCGCGACGGGCCGACAACTGGATTCCCGAATTGGTAGTGCAGGAACAGGAGTAGGGCAAAAGCATGCAAGCATTTCGAACAACCTGGGCAATAGCTGTACTGGCCCTGCTGTCGGCCTGTGCCGGCAGCGGGCAGTCCCCCGACAAGATGAAGTCCCAGTCCACGGGACAAACTCTGGTGTACGAATGCGGCGATTTTGACTTCGTTGTCCGCACCCGGGCCGGTGAGGTGGCGCTCTACCTGCCGGATGATTACCGGGTTCTGGGGCAGGTGCGAACGGCCTCTGGAGCGCGCTATGAGGATGGCGACGCCATGTTCTGGAGCAAGGGCGAGGAGGCCATGCTCGACATCGGCGGCCGGCGCTATCGGGGCTGCGAACTTAACCGGCTGCGCGGGCCCTGGGAAGACGCGCGGCGGCGCGGTGTCAACTTTCGTGCCGTTGGACAAGAGCCCGGTTGGGTGCTGGAAATCCAGGCCGAGCGGAATATGCTGATGCTGGCTGATTACGGGAGCCGGCGGGTGCTGCTGCCGACCCCCGAAGTGGAACTGCTTGACGGTCTCGAGCGCTACGAGGCAAGCGATGAGCACCACCGTATGGTGGTGGAGATCGAGCTGCACCATTGCTACGACACCATGTCAGGGCAGGCCCATTCCAACCGGGTGCGCGTGGACCTCAATGGTCGGCAGTACTCTGGCTGTGGCGACGCGCTGGAACCCCTCTAAACTTGCCTCGAGCTGGCATTGCGCGGTTCAAAACCTCGGGGAGGCTTGGTAGAATTCCGCGCTTGCTTTCGCACTCATCTTTCATTCACTTGCTCTCGGTACCGCTCTACATGGAAACAAACAAACCGGATTCTATTGGCTCGCAACTGGACAGCTGGGTGGCCGACATGGCCAGGCTGTGTCAACCCAGGGATATCTACTGGTGCGACGGTTCCGAACAGGAATACCAGCGCCTTTGCAGCGAACTGGTCGATGACGGTGTGTTTATCCGCCTGAACGAGGAAAAGCGCCCGGGCAGCTACCTGTGCCGCTCTGATACCCGCGACGTCGCTCGCGTCGAGGACCGCACCTTTATCTGCAGCCGCGATGAGGCCGATGCCGGCCCGACCAACAACTGGCGCGACCCGGAAGAAATGCTGCAAACCCTGGCGCCGCTGTTTGACGGCAGTATGGAAGGCCGTACGATGTACGTGATTCCGTTCATGATGGGCCCCGGCGGCGATATCTCCCAAATCGGCGTTCAGGTCACGGACTCACCCTACGTGGTGGTGAGCATGTACATCATGGCGCGTATCGGTCGTCCGGTGCTCGATGCCCTCGGCGAGGGCTTCTTCATCAAGTGCCTGCATTCGGTCGGAATGCCGCTGGCGGACGGGGTGCAGGATGTGCCCTGGCCCTGCGACCCCGACAATCGCTACATTGTGCACTTTCCTGAGGAGCGCCAGGTCTGGTCCTACGGCAGTGGCTATGGCGGCAACGCTCTGCTGGGCAAAAAGTGTGTCGCCTTGCGCATCGCCTCTGCCATGGCCCGCGACGAGGGCTGGATGGCCGAGCACATGATGATTCTCGGCCTTGAGTCTCCCGCCGGAGACAAGACCTACATCGCCGGTGCCTTCCCCAGTGCCTGCGGTAAGACCAATCTCGCCATGCTCATTCCGCCGGAAGGCTACGAGGGCTGGAAAGTATCCACCGTAGGCGACGATATTGCCTGGCTGAAGCCCGGCAAGGATGGTCGCCTGTATGCCATCAACCCGGAAGCGGGCTTTTTCGGCGTCGCACCGGGCACTTCCGAGGCCTCCAACCCCGCGGCAATGCGCACCATAGCCAGCAACACAATTTTCACCAACGTTGCCCTGACTGAGGATGGCGACGTCTGGTGGGAAGGCATGACTGACGAGCCGCCGGCCCATCTGACCGACTGGACCGGCAAGGAATGGACCCCTGGCTGCGGCCGTCCAGCCGCCCACCCCAATGCGCGCTTCACCACGCCGGCCTCCCAGTGCCCCAGCATGGATCCCGCCTGGGAAGACCCCGCTGGCGTGCCCATTAGTGCCTTCCTGTTTGGCGGCCGCATGAGTACCACGTTCCCTCTGGTCTACGAAAGCCACGACTGGGAGCATGGCGTCTACCTGGCGGCCACCATGGGCTCAGAGGCAACGGCAGCGGCGGAGAACCAGGCCGCCATCCGGCGCGATCCCATGGCCATGTTGCCGTTCTGTGGTTACAACGTGGCAGACTACTGGGGCCACTGGCTTGGCATGAAAGACAAGCTCACTCATCCGCCGCGCATCTATCGGGTCAACTGGTTCCGCAAGAACGCCGAGGGCAAGTTTATGTGGCCCGGGTTTGGCCAGAACATGCGCGTGCTGCAGTGGATTGCGCGCCGCGCGGTGGGCGAGGCGGAAGCCCACGAGAACCTGCTGGGGGTGTCTCCCACCTACGACGATCTCGAATGGACCGGGCTCGACTTCACCCGCGAGCAGTATGACGCGCTGATGGCCGTGGACCCTGAGCAGGTGCTGACCGAGTGCGAAGAGCAACGGAGTTACTTTGAGAGTATCGGTGAGCGGGTACCGGAGGCCATGGAAGAACAACGTCAGTATACCGCCGACCGGCTACGCAAGGCCGCCTGAGCCGGCACCACTTCGCGAGCGGTCTAAACTTTCGGGGCTTGACCTCAGTCAAGCCCCACCTTCCCGCCCTGGTGTACTGTGGCTTCCAGGAGTCAACAAACACAACAGGAGTGAATTGATGTTTTCCCGCAACCTGATCCTCGCCGCCCTGGCGGCCGCCACTTTTACAGCCGTTCCCGCCCAGGCGGAACAGGGCGACTGGATTTTGCGCGTCGGCGCTGCCAACGTCGACCCGGATGCCGACAGTGACCAGATCGATATCGCCGGCCTCGCCACTCTCGACGGCGTCGACGTAGATGACGATACCCAGCTGGGTGTCACTATTACCTACATGCTCACGGATATCTGGGGGCTGGAACTGCTGGCTGCGACGCCGTTTGAGCACGACATCACTGTCAATGGCGTCGGAATTGATGCCGGTTCCACCAAGCACCTGCCGCCGACGCTGACGTTCATGTGGTACCCGATGGGTGGCAAGGAATCGCGCTTTCAGCCGTTCGTGGGCGCCGGTATCAACTACACCTATTTCTGGGACGAAGAGGTCGACAGCGAGCTGGAAGCGGCCCTCGGTGTGATCACCGAGCCGGTGACCGGCGGCACCGACCCGGTAGCAGCAGACCTGGACCTGGACGACTCATGGGGGTTATCGGCGCGGGCTGGTTTTGACTACATGTTCAACGACAGATGGGGTATCAATGCCAGCGTCTGGTGGATAGACATCGATACCGAGGCCACGATCGAAACCGAGTTGGCCGATGTGAAGTTTGATGTCGAGATCGATCCCTGGGTCTATATGCTGGGCGTGTCCTACCGTTTCTAGCGGCTAGTGCCGGTGTTGTAAGTGCGGGTCGGCGTCCTGCTGGACGTCGGCCCCGTTTTGTTGTCCATGCGCTGCGTGTTGTCCATGCCCCGCGTGCTGCAGGCCGATCCAGGCCGTCCACAAGCCCGCGACGATCAACAACCCCCCTGCCACCCGGCGCAAGCCGCGCTGACCCAGCAGCCCCATGATGCGCTGTGCAGCAATGCCAGTCGCCAGCATGGCCGGTAGGGTGCCCAGGCCAAATGCTCCCATCAGCAGTGCAGATTGCTGCCAGTCTGCCGCAGTAGAGGTCCAGGCCAGGGCGGTATAAATCAGGCCGCAGGGCAGGAAACCCCAGTACAGGCCCACGGCCAGCGCATCCGTCGACCGCGCCACGGGCAGGCGCCGGCTAGCCAGCGGCTCAATGCGACGCCACAGCCATTGTCCGCCTTTCTCAAGCCACGTGAGTCCCGCCCAGGCATTGGCCACATAAAGCCCCATGGCAATCAGCAGTGCGCCCGACAATATCCGTAGCAGAGGCAAGAGCTGGCTGCTGAGACCGGCGATGCTGCCCACTACAGCGCCGAGACCAGCGCCCAGTAGCATATAGGTAATGATACGGCCCAGCTGAAACAGCAGCAGCAGCCAGTACCGATGTTGTGAAGCCGTGCCCATGCCCAGTGCCGCGCTGATGCCGCCGCACATGACCAGGCAATGGCTGCTGCCCAGCAGCCCGAGTGTGAGTGCCGCGATAAAGCTGGTTTCAGACCCGTTCAATCCTTGCTATTCCTGTTCTCGGCAGGCGGTTCTTCCTCGTCCATCAGGATACGCCAGGCTTCCTTGTCGAGGTCGTCGTATTGGCCGTTGTCGATCGCCCACAACAACAGTTTGATGGCGACTGCGCAAAACACCAGGGCGATGGGGATAAGAACGTAAAGGCTATCCATACCTTATTTTAGTCGGAGGCTATTAAGGACCACCAGTAAAGAACTGGCGCTCATGCCGATAGCGGCGGCCCAGGGGGGTACCCAGCCCGCAGCAGCCAGCGGTACCGCAAGTCCGTTATATGCCAGTGCCCAGCCCATGTTCTGCCGGATGATCTTGCGGCAGCGCACCGCCATATCAAAGGCATCGTCCAGCGGGGCCAGTGATTGTCCCAGCAGAATAGCGTCCGCCTGGGACTTGGCGAGATCGGTGGCCTGGTTGACTGCAAAGGCGCAGTCGGCTGCGGCCAGTACCGGTGCGTCGTTGAGCCCGTCCCCTACCATGGCAACGGGAGTGCCGGCGGCCTGCAGGCTGCGAATATGATCGAGCTTGTCCTGGGGGCTGGCGCCAATACGGGCGGCGTCCAGGCCGAGCTGCCGGGCGAGTTCGTGGCCGACGTCCGAGGGGTCCCCAGTCAACAGTTCCACGCCCAGTCCGCGCCGTTGAAGCGCCGCGACCGTGGCACCGGCATCTGGCCGCAGGGAATCCTCCAGCGCAAACCAGGCCAAGTGACCCTCGGCCGCAGCGAGAACGATCCAGTGTCCAGCTGTCCCTGGCGCCGGCGGCACGGCACTGCAAATGTCGCGTACAAAGGCCGGACTGCCGATGGCAAGCTGGCGTCCTGCCAGGCGCCCGCGAATACCGCGACCGGCTACCACTTCCACGGCTTCGAGACCTGTGGCCGGCGTAATATCCGCAAAGGCCTGGGCGATAGGGTGGCGGCCCTGTTGTTCCAGCGCGGCCGCAATGGCCAGAGCTTCGGCTTCAACGACACCCTCTGCGACCCGGGTTTCGCGACGACGCAAATCACCACGGGTGAGGGTGCCGGTCTTGTCGAATATTACGCGCCGGCAACGCAGCAGGGCCTCCAGGCTGTCTTCTCCCACCAGTAGCAAACCGCGGCGGCGCAGGTGCGACGTGGCGGCGGTCAACGCCGCCGGAGTCGCCAGGGCGAGGGCGCAGGGGCAGCTGACGACCAGTACCGAGAGGGTGATCCACAGGGCCCTGGACGGGTCCGCCTGCAGCCAGTAGGCAGCGACACCGGCGGCAATCACCAGGACCGCACCGACAAATCGAGCAGCCACGCGGTCTGCCAGCCGCGCCAGGGCCGGTTTGGCGCCGGCGCGAGTCAGCATGGATAACATGGTCGCCAGGCGACTGTTGGCGGCATCACAGCTTGCCCGCATGCTGCCGCCGCCGTCGCGCAGCACAGTGCCGGCTGAGACCTGCTCGCCGGGACCGACGGTGCGCGGCAGATGTTCGCCGGTGAAAGCGGCTTCGTCGACCGCTCCGCCGCCGTCCAGCAGGACACCATCGGCGGGAATGGTATCCCCGGCCCGCAATAGCAGTGTGTCGCCGGCCCGGATCGAACGTGTTGGGACTGTCTGCCAGGCTTCGCCCTCACGCCGCAGGGAGCCCAGTGGCAGCAGGCTCTGCAGGTCCGTCTGGCGCAGGTAGTCTCGCCGCCGCATCTGTCGCTCGAGGTAGCGGCCCAGTAGCAGGAAAAACGTGAACATGGCGATGGAATCAAAATAGACCTCGCCGCTGTTCTGCAGCGTTGCCCAGCCGCTGGCGACGTAGGCGATGCCAATGGCCAGCGCCACTGGCAGGTCCATCACCAGGCGCCCGAAACGCAAGTTATTCCAGGCGTTGTGGAAGAAGCTGCGGGCGCTGTAGAACACCACCACACTGGCGATCAGCAGGCTCACCCAGCGCATGAGACCGCGGTACTCGGGCGCTATGCCCTGGATGTCGCCAGCATGCAGGGCAATGCCGAACATGCCTACCTGCATCATCGCCAGGCCCGCCACAGCCAGTTCACGCAGGGCAGCACGCTGTTCGGATTCGATCAGCTTTGCGCCCTGGCTCAGCTGCCAGGGGTGGGGGTCATAGCCCAGCGCGAGGAGCTGCTGGAATATCTCGCTAACCGGGAGGTCTGTATCGAATTCGACCACCAGCGATTGTCGGGACAGATTGACCGTCGCGGCTCCGATGCCGGGCCTGGCCAGCAGAGCTTTTTCTATCAGCCAGGTACAGGCCGCGCAGCTGATTCCGCCAAGCAGGAGCTGGGCGCGCTGCTGACCATTGTCCAGTGCGGTGACAAAGTCGGCGTTGTTGGCTGCCTCGTCGTAGGCGCGGTAGAGGTTTTCCCGGGGCAGTGGTGGCGCGGTTTCATTGAGTTCTGTGCGCAGCCGGTAAAAGGACTCCAGGCCGCTGCCTGCTATGAGGCTCGCGACCGCCTGGCAGCCCGGACAGCACATCGGGCGCGCTTGCCCGGCCACCACGGCGCTGAAGTGGGTACCCGGCGGCACCAGCTCACCGCAGTGATAGCAATGGCTGCCGTCAGTTCGTGTCAACATCGCGGAGCCTGAGCTCCCCGAGCAGCTGCCAGCGCTGGTCGGCCTGACCGGTAATCGGCTCCAGTTGCCAGAGCCAGCGTGGGCTTGCGGACAAGTCTGCCGGTGCGCTGTAGAGTCCTGGCGCGATCTGCGCCAGTCGAAGCTCCAGGTCGAAGGCCGCATCCATTGGGTGGGATATCTCGATGACCAGCGCGTCTGCTCGATGATCTCCGTCCAGGCTCACGTCAATATTGCCGTCGCGATAGTCGAGTGCCGCGACCATGCCAAGTTTATCCGCCAGCCGTTGCTTGCCGAGCTGCAGGTTGATGGCCAGGCCTTCCTTGTAATAGT
This sequence comes from Cellvibrionales bacterium, assembly GCA_043513815.1. Classification (GTDB taxonomy): domain Bacteria; phylum Pseudomonadota; class Gammaproteobacteria; order Pseudomonadales; family Halieaceae; genus JANQIO01. The sequence goes on from CP121313.1 coordinate 1,898,639, forward strand.
CCTCGGCTACCAGGCTGTCGGCATTATTGGCGGCAATCCACCAGGTGGTGAGGCCCGCCACTACGACGCAGCCGGGCAGGCCAAACAGGAACCACGGCCAGAACTGTTTGTACCAGGGAGGTGGTGCGGAGTGAGGGAGGTCGCTCAACGGGGAGGTACCAGGAATCGGCTTTCAGCGCGGTCCGACAGGTTTGCGCCGTCGTCGGATTCGATCACGAAATCAAAGCCACTGCTGGGACGGTCAAAACTTTCCCTCGGGGCGCGCACACGCAGCGGCAGACTGCGGATTTCGCCGGCATTCAACAGTAGCTCCGTGTCGCCGATGATGCTGGCGTCCGGTAGCCCATCCAGCGTGAGCACGTAGCTGTGCATTTCTTCATCCATATTGAGAATCTGCAGCGTGTAGACATTCTCGATGGCGCCGCCTGCCACTTCAGTATAGAGCTGGCCGCGGTCGCGAATCACTGTCATTTCCAGCGGCACGCGAGTGTAAATTCGCCATGAGAAAGCGGTCACCATGGCCAGCAGCGCGATGATGTAGCCGATCAGGCGAGGGCGCAGCCAGTGGGTTCTGCCGCCATCCAGCTCCTGTTCACTGGCGTAGCGGATCAGGCCGGGCTCGTAGCCCATCTTGTCCATGACTGAATCGCAGGCGTCGACGCACAGGGCGCAGCCAATGCACTGGTATTGCAGGCCGTCGCGAATATCGATGCCGGTGGGGCAGACCTGCACGCAGAGCTGACAGCTGACGCAATCACCGAGGCCTTCTGCCTGCCTGTCCGCGTCGCGGCGGCGGGCACCGCGGGGTTCTCCCCGCCGCTTGTCGTAGGCTACCGTCAAGGTATCGCTATCGAACATGACCGACTGGAAGCGGGCGTAAGGGCACATAAAGACGCAAACCTGCTCTCGCAGCCAGCCGGCATTGATGTACGTGGCCAGGGTGAAAAACACGGTCCAGGCGGCCCCCCAGGTGCTGACCTGCAGGGTGAGTATGTCCAGGCTCAGTTCGCGAATGGGATAGAAGTAGCCGACAAAGGTCATACCCGTATAGAACGCAACAGCCAGCCACAGGAAGTGTTTGCTGAACTTCTTGAGGAACTTGCCGGCGCTCCAGGATGCTTTATCGAGGCGCATGCGCTGGTTGCGACTGCCCTCGGCGCGCTGCTCAATCCACATGAAAATGCTGGTCCAGACGGTTTGTGGGCAGGTGTATCCACACCACACCCGGCCCAGGAACACCGTCACCGTAAACAGGGAAAACGCAGAGATGATCAACAACCAGGCCAGCAGGGGAAAATCCTGCGGCCAGAAGGTCATGAAGAAAATGTGGAATTTGCGCTCAGGCAGGTCGAACAGGACAGCCGGCCGGTCGCCCCACTGCAGCCAGGGCACCAGAAAGTAGGCTGCCAGCAGCGGCCAGCCGGTGAACAGCCGGATGCGCTGGAAGAAGCCTTCGATCTTGCGGGTATAGATCTTTTCCCGCTTCTGGTAGAGATCCAACTCGCCAACTTCCGCCGGCGCCAGATCCTCGACCTCGATGAGGTCAGGTTTGTTCATCGTTTACCGCCTGCCCGTTACTGCGTGTTCACCGCGAATTGCTGAGGCTGTAGATATAGGCAGTGATGAGGTGAAGCTTGTCCTCGCTAAGCTGGTCGCCGAAGGCCGGCATCACGCCGGCACGACCCACCCGCAGGGTGTGCTGGATTTCGCTCTCTGAGCCACCGTAAAGCCAGATACCATTGGTGAGATTGGGCGCCCCCAATACGGGGTTCCCCTTGCCTTCCGGGCCATGGCAGGCCACGCACAAGACGTCATACTGGGCCTGGCCTGCTGCGGCGATGGTTTCGTCCACATCCCGGCCGTTCAGTTGCAGCACGAAGGCGGCCACGTTGCGAATACCCTCATCACCCAGCACCGACTCCCAGGCGGGCATCTGCGCATTACGGCCGTTGATCAGCGTATGCTTGATGGCGTCCGGCGTGCCACCCCAAAGCCAGTCGCTGTCGGCCAGGTTGGGGAAGCCGTAGGCGCCCTTTGCATCGGCGCCGTGGCATACGGAACAGTTGACGGCATACAATCGCTGACCCATGCGCAATGCCTCCGGATGCTCAAGCACCTGCTCTACCGGCATGGCCAGATAGCGGAATCGCACCGCGCTGAAGCGCTCTTCCGCGCGGGCGACTTCATTTTCCCACTGCTGCACCTGGCTCCAGCCCAGCAGGCCCGGGAAATTGCCGAGACCGGGGTAGACCACCAGGTAGCCGACGCCGAACACCATGGTGAGAATGAACATCAGGAACCACCAATAGGGCAGGGGGTTGTCGTATTCCTCGATGCCATCAGCGGCGTGGCCGGTGGTTTGTTCCGGATCTGAGGGTGCCCGCGTGCGGTTGGCAAACAGGATCCAGAATGTCCCGATAAAGGTGACGACGGTCAGGATGATGACCCACGCACTCCAGAAACTGCTCATGCTTGCTTCTCCTTGTTGGCGCGTAATGCACCGGTCTCGCGCCCCTCCTGCGCCAGGGTATGGCGGTGGGCTTCCTCGTCCGCGAAAGGCAGCTGTGCTGCTTCATCAAAGCGCGGCTTCTGTCGCTTGCTGTACACCCTGATGATCAGGCCGATGAAGGCGATCAACAGCAGCAGGGTGATAAGGCCGCGCAGGGTGTTGATGTCCACGCTCAGCGTCTCCTCTGGATCAGGGTGCCGAGCTGCTGCAGGTAGGCCACCACCGCATCGATCTCTTTCTTGTCGGCAACCGCCGCTGCAGCGCCCTCGATGTCTGCGTCGGTGTAGGGCACGCCGACCATGCGCAGGGCGGCCATCTTGCTGCCGGTCCGTTCGCCGTTGATGTCGCGATCAAAAAGCCAGGGAAACGCCGGCATGTTGGACTGGGGCACCAGGTCGCGGGGGTTGTACAGGTGAGCGCGGTGCCAGTCGTCGCTGTAGCGTCCACCCACGCGCGCTAGGTCGGGCCCGGTGCGCTTGGAGCCCCACAGGAAGGGGTGGTCGTAGACAAATTCGCCAGCGACCGAGAAATGACCGTAACGCTCCGTTTCCGCGCGCAGTGGGCGAATCATCTGCGAGTGGCAGACGTTACACCCTTCACGCACGTATATATCCCGGCCTTCCAGTTCCAGCGCGGACAGCGGCTCCAGGCCCTCGATGGGCTCGCGAACTTCCTTGCCGAAAATAAGCGGCACCAGTTCAACCAGGGCGCCCAGGCTGATCGCCACAACAATGAGTACCATCATCAGGCCGATATTCTTTTCAACTACCTCGTGTTTCATTGACTGCTCCTCACGCGGTACCGGTGACGGGCTGACTGCCGGAAGGCGCCTGCTCTTCGGCGGTTTCATCCGTGGTCACCGTCATGTACAGGTTGTAGGCCATTACCAGCATGCCCAGGAAGAAGATGCCGCCGCCAATAAGGCGCACGACGTAGCCCGGGTAGCTGGCCTGCAGGGCCTCGACGAAGGTGTAGGTCAGTGTGCCGTCCTGGTTGTAGGCTCGCCACATGAGGCCCTGCAGGATGCCGTTGACCCACATGGATACAATGTAGAGCACCGTACCGATGGTAGACATCCAGAAGTGGACATTGATGAGGTCGATGCTGTACATGCGCTCGCGGCCGAACAGGATAGGGATCAAGTGATAGATTGAGCCAATGGAAACCATGGCAACCCAACCCAGGGCACCGGAATGCACATGACCAATGGTCCAGTCTGTGTAGTGAGACAATGCGTTAACTGTCTTAATGGCCATCATAGGACCTTCAAACGTAGACATACCGTAGAAGGACAGGGATACGATAAGAAAACGCAGGATAGGATCAGAGCGAAGTTTGTGCCATGCGCCAGACAGCGTCATGATACCGTTGATCATACCGCCCCACGAAGGTACCAGCAGAATCAGTGACATCACCATACCCAGGCTCTGGGCCCAGTCGGGCAGGGCAGTGTAGTGCAGGTGATGGGGTCCGGCCCAGATGTACACAGCGATCAGTGCCCAGAAGTGCACGATGGATAGCCGATAGGAGTAGACCGGACGTTCGGCCTGTTTGGGCACGAAGTAATACATGATACCCAGGAAGCCAGCAGTCAGGAAAAAGCCAACGGCGTTGTGGCCGTACCACCATTGCACCATGGCGTCGACAGTGCCGGCGTAGACCGAGTAGGACTTGGTCATGCCCACGGGGATTGCCAGGCTGTTGACAATGTGCAGCACTGCGACGGTGATGATGAAGGCGCCGAAAAACCAGTTGGCGACATAGATGTGCTGGACCTTGCGCTTCATGATCGTGCCGAAGTAGAGGATGGCGTACATGACCCAGACCACGGCGATCAGCACGTCGATCGGCCATTCCAGTTCCGCGTATTCCTTGCCGCTGGTCAAGCCCAGGGGCAGGGTAATGGCGGCAGCCAGGATGACCAGTTGCCAGCCCCAGAAAACGGCGGCTGCGAGGCTGTCCGATATCAACCGCACCTGACAGGTACGCTGCACCACAAACAGTGAACTGGCGAACAGTGCGCAACCGCCGAAGGCAAAGATGACGGCGTTGGTGTGCAGCGGGCGCAGCCGGCCGAAGTGCAGATAGGGCAACTCGGTATTGAGAACGGGCCAGGCGAGCTGGGCGGCGATCAGTACGCCGACCAGCATGCCCACAATGCCCCATACCACCGTCATCACGGCGAACTGGCGCACGACCTTGTAGTTGTAGACCGGGTGGCTGAGGGTGGCTTTGTCGACCCCCATGGGCACGATGCCGGTGCTGGCCGGTCCAGTTCCGCTCATGGCTGATTCAGAAGCGCTCATGGCTGATTCAGAAGCGCTCATGGCTGTGTCGGAAGCGCTCATGGCTGTTTCACTCATCACAAATCCTTGAAAAAGTCACGGGTGCTGGTTCAGGCGTCAGTGAACGCCGGACCGGCACCAAAGTCCCAGAGAATTACCGAGCCCACAAGAATGCAGACCAGTATGACCAGGCAGATTGCCAGCACGGCGCTCGAGAAAAGAAATCCGCGTTCCTCGGGAATGCGCATAACGATCGGTATCCCGAGAAACATCAGGTAGACCGACCAGCAGACGGCTACTACCCCTATAAGCATATCGAGCCAGAGCACCGGATAGAAACCAACAGCGCCGGCAATAAACAGCGGTGTTGCGGTAAAGCCGGCAATAACGATGCCCTTGGCCAGGCTGGATTCAGCGCCGTAGGTCTTCGACATCCAGTGGATGAAGTAGCCGATCACGGCGATCGAGCCGACCATGGCGCAGTAGAACAGAATGATCAGCGTCCGCGCGCTTTCGGCAGTGAGTCGAATGCCTGCGCCGTCGCCGACTGTCCAGCCCACATTGGTAGTGCCGTAGTACCAGGCTGCCGCAGGAAGCAAGGCCATGATGGCGGGAAACAGCACCATGGTCCTCAAGGTAGGCGGGGGTAGATCCGCTACCCTCTGCCATTGCACACTCGGCTGCACCATCAGGCCCAATGCGTGATTGAACATTCATTCACCCCTCATATTTATTAGCCGGGCGGTGTTCGTCACCGCCTCCACTTGTTGGGCCGGGTTTGCCGGCCTATGCCTGTATCCTCACGATCGGCCAGGATCGCGATGCTCCGGGGGCCCCGGATAAGCGTTCCCTAGTCTTCGCCGTCCCGAACGTGGACGTTGGCTATCTCCCTGAGACCGTCCAGGTCGAGAACCTTGATTTCCTTGTTGCTGACCTCAAGGATGTCGAGCTTTTGCAGACGGCTGAATACCCGGCTGACGGTCTCGACGGTGAGGCCCAGGTAGTTGCCGATGTCGATGCGTGACATGGGCAGGCGGAACTGGGTGGCGCTCAGCTTGCGGCGCGCGTTGCGCGCCGAAATGCTCAGCATAAGTGCCGCAATGCGTTCCTCTGCAGTATTCTTGCTGAGCAGGGTGATGAGCTGTTGATCTTCTGTGATCTCGCGGCTCATCAGCTGGAAAAAATGGCGTTGCAGATCGGGCATCTGCGAACTCAGGTCCTGCAGGGCACTGAAAGGAATTTCGCAGACAGCGGAAGTCTCCAGCGCGCGGGCTGAGCAGGCGTGGGCATTTTTGCTGATACCGTCCATCCCCAAAATTTCACCGGGGAAATAGAAGCCAGTGACCTGTTCGCGACCGTCGTCGGTCACACGGTAGGCCTTGATAGCGCCCGAGCGAACGGCGAATACGGCGGAAAAATCCACACCTTCCTGGTACAGATGCTCACCTTTTTGCAAGGGTTTGCCGCGCTGAACGATACTGTCCAGGCGCTCGACTTCCGCGGAGTCCAGTGCAATAGGGAGACACAGGGTATTAAGGCGGCAGTTGCCGCAACTTACCCGGTAGTCATGAGTGCATTTGCGGGCCGCGGCGTCCTCACCGACAGTCTTCGCTGGAATGTTCATAATCCCCCCGGAACCTTTTTCGACAGTATAGTCCGTCAGATGACCGCAGAATAGCGCGGCGTGCTGGCGCCGGCCTCGGTTGGATTCAGATATTGGTCAAACACCATACAAACGTTGCGCAGGAAGGGTCTTCCCCGTTCGGTGATACTAATACGGTCTTCCGCCAGCGTCACCAGGCCATCTGCCTGCATTGCCCGCAGGGCGCCAGCTTCCGCTTCGAAATGCTGCCAGAAGCTGCGCCCCCACGGCAACTGACAGCTTTTCAGGTCCAGAGACAGGTTGCAGATCAGTGACATGATTACGTGGCGGCGAAGGCGATCTTCGGAGCTGGTCCTGTAGCCCCGATGGATGGGCAATTCACCGCGGGCCAGGTCCGAACAGTAGTCTTTCAGGTCGCGGGCGTTCTGTACGTAGTAGTCGCCGACCTGGCTGATGGAGGATACCCCCATACCCACAAGGTCGTCGGCCAGCAGCAGTGAATACCCCTGGAAGTTGCGCTGCAGTTTACCTTCACGCTGGGCAGTGGCCAGGTCATCATCGGGCAGCACGTAGTGATCAAGGCCGATATGCACGTAGCCTTCGGCCTGCAGGTTCTCGGCTATCTGCCACTGCAGCTGCAATTTGTCGGAGGCCAGCGGCAATGTCAGTCGATCAATGGCTCGCTGCGACTTGAAGCGATCAGGCAGGTGCGCGTAGTTGAAGCAGGCGATCCGGTCCGGGCGCAGCTCAATCACCTTCTGGAGGGTCGACTCCATGCTGATGCTGTCCTGGTGCGGTAGCCCGTAAATCAGGTCAAAGCTCAGCGAGCGGTAGTCGTAGTGGCGAATCTCTTCGACCAGTTTACGAACCATCTTGTAAGGCTGCACCCGATTTATGGACTTCTGCACCAGCGGGTCAAAGTCCTGGATCCCCAGGCTGACGCGATTGAACCCCAGGCCTTTCATGAGCGGTATTGCGCCGGGCGCCGTGGTGCGTGGGTCCAGCTCTACGGAGTATTCCCGGACGCCGCTGTCCATCAGCGAAAAATGGCTGGCGAGGTCGTGCATCAGCTCGGTGATTTCGGCGTTGTCCAGGTAGGTGGGAGAACCACCGCCCCAATGCATCTGCCGCACCGGGCGGCGCGTGCCGTGCAGTTGGGCCTGCAAGGCAATTTCCTTGCGCAGGGACGCAAGGTAGCGCTGGGCGGCCCCGGGTTCCCGGGTCACAATCTTGTTGCAGGCGCAGTAATAGCAGATGTCACGGCAAAACGGGATATGCACATATAGAGACAGCGGCCCCAGCTGTTGGCCACGGGCGTCTGCCAGGTAGTCATCGACGGGAAACTGATCCACGAACTGGGGCGCGGTGGGATAAGACGTGTAGCGTGGGCCACTGCGCGCGTATTTTTCTACCAGCGCCATGTCCTGTTGAAGCGGGTGTGTCACCAGTTTGTCCATGCTTGCCGAACCTCCTGAGATGAGCATAGCAACGGCGCTCCCGGCGGAGCTTGATGCAGGTCAATGCCGCCCAGTTTCTGGCCTTGCGCGATGGTATATAGGCCTGAACCGGATCCCGGCCGCTGCGCCTTGTTGTTGACCGGCCGCCAGTCCTGTCGCCAGAATGGCGAAAACAAAGGAGTGTCTATGAACGTTCGCAGCCTGGGGTATGTACGCATCGAATCCACGGACCCGGCCCAATGGCAGACCTTTGGTACCGAGGTGCTGGGGATGATGTCTGCTGACGGTGCTGATGGCACTGTCTACCTGAAGATGGATGCGCGGCCGTTTCGTTTCGCGATCGTGCCTTCATCGACAGATCGACTTCAGCTCTGTGGCTGGGAGTTGGCCTCGGCGGAGGATTTCACGCTGGCGTGTGGTGAGCTTGATGCGGCCGGCGTCGTCTACAGCCACGGCAGCGACTCGGAATGCGCCGAGCGCCAGGTCCAGGCACTGGTCCGGCTGGACGACCCGGCCGGCAATACGCTGGAGTTATTCCACGGAGCCGCGCTCAGCTATGACAAGTTTGTCTCTCCTGCGGGTGTTTCCGGATTTGAGACCGGCTTCAATGGTGATATGGGCTTTGGCCACGCCGTGCTGCCGGCGCCCAACCTCACGGAAACGCATACCTTCTATCGTGACCTGTTGGGATTTGGCGATACCGACTACATGCATTTCCATTTCAGCGAGGACCCCGCTGACCCCGGCCAGGGACTCAACTTCATGCATGTACAGAATCCACGTCACCACAGCCTGGCCCTTTACCAGGCGGAGATGCCCTCGGGCTGCGTGCACTTGATGGTCGAGGTGCACAGTGTCGATGAAGTGGGCTATTGCCTGGACCGGGTCCTGGCTCGGGACATTCCGGTGACCTCCACGCTGGGGCGCCATACCAATGATCGGATGTTGTCATTCTACATGGCGACCCCGGGCGGCTTTGCCCTGGAATACGGATGTGATGGTCTGCAGATGGACTGGGAAGGCTACACGCCGACGGTATCCAAGCTCCCCAGTTTCTGGGGCCACGAGTTCCAGCTCCCGGAATAGGGTGTGGATCAGGCCAGGCTGGCGACGCTTTTGAGTACCAGCCTCACCAGCTCCGCCTGGCGAGCGACGCCGGTTTTGGCGAAAATCGATTTTAGCTGGGCCCTGGCCGTATGCTGGGAAATGTTCTGCTGCACGGACACTTCAGCCAGGCTGAAGCCCTGCGCCAGTCGCTGGGCCAGGGAGGCTTCCGCCGGCGTTAGCTGAAACAGCTCCTGCAGCAGTTGTCGGGTCACTTCGCTGGGTTCGAATCCGTGGCCGTCATTCTGGGTCGGATCGCTGATGAATACTGCCACGCTGGGGCTGGACTGCCCCTCGGCCCACTCGGCCAGGGGAACCGGACGCAGTACCAGCCCGTAATCCTTCAGGCCGCTTGGCCGCGGTACTCTCAGAGCACGCACCATGCCGGTGGTGCCTGATCGCTGGGCCGCCACCGCGGCTGCCACCATGCTCTGTAGCTGACCATCCGTGTTGCGGTCCTGGACGTGCAGGCGCTGGTCCGCCAGGCTCATGCCATCGGCCTCGGCGAGTAATGCGGCCGCCACGGCATTGGTATTGAGCACGCGACCGCGTTCGTCCAGTACCAGGGTGGCTACCGCCATGTGGTCGACGGCATCGGCGTAGAGATCGCGCTCCGATTCCGTGCGGCTCAGCCGGGCGTGTATTTGTATGGCGCGCTTCAGATGTGGCAGCAGTTGCTCGCAGAGCCGTTTTTGCTCGTCGCCAAAAGGGGGCTCGTCCGGGCGCCGGGCGATGCGCAGGCGGGCCTGCATGCCGTCCGGTTCCACGGTATCCACGCCGAGGATATGAAACAGGCCGATAGGCGCCAGGTAATTGAGGTAGTAGTCCGAGACCAGCAGGTCTTCGTCGGGGATGAGCTCCCGCTGTGTGACGACCTTTCCAGGAGGCAGATTGACAAAAGGGTCTATGGCGAAAAATTGCTCCTGGTAGGTCATCGCTTCCCAGTCACTGGGGTCGGCCAGGTCATCTTCACCGCTGTCACTGCGCTGGCAGTTGAGGATGACGCCGCGGTCGCCAGCGGCGGGAGGGCGTAACACCAGGGACACTACCTGGGCATCCATGGCCCGGCGCAGCGCTGGCAGGAAGCCCTGCCAGGGTTTGTCTTGCAGGGGGCCTTCATAGACCAGGCTGACCAGTTCTTCGAAGGAGGCAGGCAATGTGGCCGCAGGGGGCGAGGGGCCCATGGCCTATTTTTCCATCATCTCCAGCTTGTCGGACAGGCTGGTCAGCGGTGCGGGGCGACCAACGCCCCAACCCTGGATATAGTCGCAGCCGATTTCCCGCAGCTTTTCGATAACTTCATCGTTCTCGGCAAATTCGGCAATGGTTTCCATGCCCAGGAAATGGGACAGGTCGTTGATGGACTTCGCCATGGCGAAGTCCTTGTTGTTGTCGGGAATGTTCTTGATAAAGGTACCGTCAATCTTGACGTAGTCCACCGGGAGATCGCGCAGGTAGGAATGGGAGGCGAGACCGGTACCAAAATCATCAATGGAAAATTTGCAGCCAATATTCTTGAACTGGTTGACGAAGTCCGTGGCCTTGACCATGTTGTTGATGGTTCCGGTCTCGGTGATTTCGAAGCAAATTTTGCTGGTGCCAATACCGTATTCGGAAATGGCTTCGAACAGGAACTCCATGAAGCCATCGTCTGTAACACTGTTGCCGGACAGGTTGATTGCCAGATTGGGCACTTCTTTCTCTTCGTCCATCATCTGGCTGATCCAGCTGAAGACCTGCCGCACGACCCACTGGTCCACCTGCACCATGTAGCCAAACTGCTCGGCGCTTTTGATGAAATCCTGCGGTGAGCTGAGTTTGCCGCTGTCGTCGGCAATCGCCATGAGAATCTCGTAGTGCTCAACATCGAGCTGACCGTCTACCAGGATAGTTCGCGCAATAGGCTGAGCCTGGAGCACGAAGTTCTTGGTGTCCAGTGTTTGCTCGATCTGTTTTATCGCGTCAGCTTCTTCCGACTTGTAGGTATTGGCCCGGGCCTTGTCCTCGTTGTACTGGGCCACGCGATTGCCGCCCTTGGACTTGGCATCCCCTGCAACGGCCTGCGCGTTGTCGAGGATCTTTTCCACCGATTCTGTGTGGTCGACCACGCCGGTCACACCGATGGAGACGGTGAAGGATATTTTTTCACCGTTGATTTCCACGGGACTGCTCTCGATGTCGCCGCGAATACCCTCGGCATGGGCGATGGCCTGCTCCAGTGAGCGGTCCAGCAGCAGCACCGCAAAGCGGTCGCCCTCAAGGCGCGCTGAGGACACTTTGCGCTCGTGCTGTTGGGCCAGCAGCTTGCCGAATTCGACCAGGATCTGGTCGCCTACTGTCTCGTCGTAAACCTCATTCACCAGTCCAAACTTGTCGATATCGATATAGAGCAGGGCATGACTGGAATGTTTGCTCTTGGCGTGCTGCAACGCCTGCTCGAGCTGTTCCATGAAGGTGTCGCGGTTGATCAGTCGCGTCAGGCTGTCATGATTCTTCTCAAAGCTGAGTGACCGCTGTACATGCTCCAGGGTCTTTTACATCGACTGGTCAACCAGCGGTAGTTCCTCGCTGGGTGTGGGCGGCTTCACGCCTCGTGAAAGCTGTCGTGCCAGTGCGACGCCGGTGAGGTCTGCGACTTTCTGGCCGCGTTCATTGACGAAAATGAAGCGATCACCGTCCTCGCTGATCCAGGCGAGCTGCATGCGGCGCTTGGCACCCTGGGCATCGCGGTAGGTCAGCCAGGCGCCACGTTCCAGGTCTTCGACCCGTTGCACCCAGCGGCGCAGGCGCGGCAGCTTTTCGACCTTTTCACGAATCTTTTGCGGATCGCTCTCGGCGGAGGCTTCCGGCGGCTCAACGGGGGTGTACTCAAGCTCCGCACGACCGGCCAGCACCTCACGCAGGGTGTCCAGTACTGGCTCGTGCTCAACATGGGTTGGCAGGGCCTCGTTGATCTGCTGGCTGACCATGTCCAGCAGCGGCTCTGCCTCGAGGGCGCGTTCGACCTGCATCTGTTCATCTTCAGCGGTGCCCTGCTGCTTTTGCATCAGCCACAGGGACAGCAGGTCGAGCGTCTTTACATAGTCCTTCCAGGCGCGGCTGTTCGGGCCCTGCTTGACGAAAGTCAGCTTGAGCAGGTCGCGCCAGCCCTTGTCGACCAGGTCCACCAGTGGTTTGGGTGCCTGGGGCGCCCGAATACGGGTGCGCAGCACCTTGTCCACGGCTTTTTCCGCCTTGCGCAGTTTTTCCTGCCCGTCCTGGGTCTTGACCACCCGTTCGACGTTGCGCTCCAAGGCCTTTTTCTGTTGTTCCGACAGGCCTTCCAGGTCACCCAGGGCGTTGGTAAAGACGCCGCTGTCAGTCTGGTAGTTCCTGACAATATTGTCGATGATCGCAGAGACCTTGGTTTCCAGTGCGCGGTTGGGGTAGTTGCTGGAATTGACCAGCTGAGTCACTTTGTCGATTACCCCGCGAGCCGGATGATTCTGGTCGGCAAAAAACTGGGGTTCCAACAGGGCCAGCTTGGCCAGCGGTATTTGCAGATCGCCAACCACGGACCGCAGGTCCGGCTCTACATCCACTTCCACTGAAATGTCCGAGAACAGGTTGTCGACCAGATCGAGCTGGTTGACGCTCTCGGGCTCAAAACCGTCTGTGCCTTCGAGCCCGGCAATGCTGGCCTGGTGGTCGGCAAGATAGCGGCGCACTGAACGCTGATCGCGAAGCTCTGAGCGCACCGATTCGTCGGCCTGCAATTGAGACAGAACGCTGGCCAGCGCGTTGGATGAGGCAGGCGTTCCTCCACCGCCGGTGCCGGCATTGCCGGCGACTGTGCCGCCACTCTCCACGGGTGCCGTTCGCCGGAAATTTAGTGCATCGATGACCGAGCGATAAAGGGTGGGCGTGTCGAAATGTCGACTGGCAGCGCCGCCGTGAGCTGAACCACTGCCGGCGGCGCCTGCGGTCGGCGCCGCGGACTGCGCTGAGTTGGTCACGCCCGCGCCTTGCGCGTCAGCGAGCAGGTTCGCCGTCTCTTCTTCGCTGGGCAGGTCTGCTGTCGGGGGTGGCGCTGGCTTGGGTTTCGGTGCGGACCTGGCGCGCTCCTTGTGCATGCGCTCGATCAGCGAGCCATGCTTTTCAAGGTCCTCCTCCACCTCGGGCTTGACGCCGCGGTCGCGAAGGAAAGTGTTGAGGCTCTTGTAGTAGGCCTCCAGGTTTTTCACTATCGCCGAGTTGAAGAACTGGTAGAGATCCGACACCACTTCACTGGAGACGCCGCCATTGATTACCGCCTCCTGGAAGGCGCTGCACAATTGAGCCACGTGCACGGGAAGCCGGGTTTCCATCGGCTCGGTGCCGCACATTTCGGCAAAGCGGATGGTGAGTGCTTCCATCGGCACACCCAGTTTGCGCTGTGCTTCCCTGACGATGCGATCAATGGTCAGTGTATCCTCAAAGTCCTGTAAATCGACCAGGTTCAGTTCGTCAAACGCGACCGCTTCGAGGCCATTTCCGCCTTTACTCTCGGGGCGTGTAGGTTCGTCGAAAAAGCTGGCGAGCTGTTTGCCGAAAATCTTGCGCATTTCCTGATGGTCGCGCCGGAGGATGTTCATGGCCTCAAACAGCGCATCCTGGCGGTCGCGATTGCCGTGCTGGGAGGCCAGGTCCATCATGCGTTCAGCGGCGTCGCTGATAAACGGGTCGATCAGTGCGTCGGCCTGGCGCAGGGCGCGTTCCCTAAAATCATCCAGGTGCGCCGCTGCGTCCGAGAGGCGCTTTTCCTGATGGGGTAGCAGGGCGGAACGAATCCGTTTCGACAACGCCTCGTCATCGGATCGGAACTCAAGGCGAATTTCCCGCCCCCTGGCGCTCACGACCACCACCGGAATTTGCAGCAGTTTGCCGTTTTCGTCGAAAGTGTCGATAAAATTGAGCGTCGCCCGGGCGCCAACGTGCATCGCCAGTACTTCACTGTTGGCGTTGCTGGAAATACGTTTGACACTGCGCAGAAGCAGGCCGAACTCCAGTAGCTCGCTCACCTGGCCTGAGTAGCTCGCGCCACCTTCAAGGTGCAGCTCCGCCGGAAGTGGCTCCGGCAGTACCTCAGCTTGCGACATGATCAACCTTATTTGTGATTGTTGGTTTCTAGGTCCTGGTTGTCGCGGAGGCGATCGCGCTTATTCCATTCAGAGTCGGGCAATCGACCGCGACGGATGCGGCCGTCAATTGCGGCTGCACGTAGCCCTGTGAGTATAACCTGAAGGGGATGAGGGGTGACAAACCGTTCCGGCGGCCTGCGCAACCGTTGGCGTTCAGCTTTGCCCGGGGTTGGCGGCGTCGAGAAAGGCTGGCTTTTCGCCACCCCCGTGCACCAGCAGGCTGGCACCGCTGACATAGCTCGCAAGGTCCGAGGCCAGGAACAGGCAGGCATTGCCGATGTCGCCGGGTTGCGCGAGCCGGCCCAGCGGGATGGTACTGGCAACGCCTGCAATGCCTTCGTCGTCGCCATAGTGCAGGTGTGCCTGTTCCGTCTCCACCAGGCCGCAAAGCACAGTGTTGACCCGCACCCGCGGTGCCCACTCCACCGCCAGCGATGTGCCCAGGTTGGCGAGTCCCGCCTTGGCAGCGCCGTAGGCGGCGGTACCCGGGGAGGGGCGAACGGCGCTGACACTGGCAATGTTGATGATGCAGCCGCCCGTCGCCTGGGATTGCATGACCCGGTTGGCAGCCTGGGCGACCAGGAGCGGCGCCAGCAGGTTGAGCTTCAGTATGGCGTCGGAGAATCTCGGGGAGGCGCTCGCCGCCTCCGTAGCCGGTGCGCCGCCGGCATTGTTGACCAGAATATCGATGCGACCGGCGGTCGCGGCTACCTTTTCAATGAAGTCGTCTACCTGCGTGGGATCACGTACATCACAGCTATGGAACTGCGCCTCGCGGCCGGCGCCGGCGGGCGCAGCGTCGGGTGCGTTGCGACCACAGATGTGTACCAAGGCACCGGCGGCCAGCAGGCGTTCGCTGATGCCGCGTCCCACGCCTCGGGCGCCGCCGGTGACGACGGCCACTTTGCCGCTCAGGTCCAGGGGGTTTTCCATAGTCTGCTGTCCTTTGCAGTTTAAGAGTGCTGCCTCTATCGCGTGAGAGTTCACTGAGCCCCGGCCGGCAGCTTGTTATGGTCGGGTGAGTTACATAATATGCCGATGCACAATCCTACCCCCGGCTGACACGGGGTTCCAATATCCTGAACACCAACACACTGCCCGCGCCGCGGGTAGGCATGTAGAGGAAAGGTCTATGACGAACGAATCGCTGCCAGTACTGGCAATACTGGGAGGCACAGGTGACCTCGGTACCGGGCTGGCACGGCGCTGGGCGCAGGCAGGCTACCGGGTGATCATCGGCTCCCGCACCCAGGAAAAGGCAGAAGCAGCCGTGGCTGATCTTCATGAGGTCATGGCCGAGCGCGGTGTCGCCGAAGTTGCCGTGGAGGCGATGGAGAACCTGGCAGCTGCTGAAGTCGCTGATATCGTTACGCTCACGGTACCTTTTGCTCATCAGGTCAGCACGCTGGAGCATGTTAAGCCCGCGCTGGATAGCAAGATTCTCATTGACGTCACCGTTCCCCTGGTGCCGCCCAAGGTGGGCCGAGTGCAGTTGCCGGCGGGCGGCTCCGCCGGGCAGATTGCCCAGGACCTGCTGGGTGAATCCGTCCATGTGGTGTCGGCGTTCCAGAACGTGGCCGCCCACCACCTGCAGGAGGGACATGGCATTGAATGTGATGTGCTGGTCACCGGTGACAGCAAGGAGGCCCGGGGCCGCGTCATCGAGCTGGTGGAAGCCGCCGGCATGCGTGGCTTTCACGCCGGCCCCATCGCCAACGCTGCGGCCGCTGAGGCGCTGACCTCGGTGCTGATTACCATCAACCGCCAGTACAAGTGCCACGCCGGCATCTCCATCACGGGACCGGATAGCGCTGAATGATCTCGACGGTACAACTGGTACCGGTGCTGCCGTTTCCCCTGGTACAGCCAGGGGATGATCTGGCGGCGGTCATGCTGGCCGCCCTGGCAGGCGCAGAGCTTGAGATGCGCGCTGGCGATGTGCTGGTGCTTGCCCAGAAGGTCGTCAGCAAGGCCGAGGGGCGCTACGTCAAACTGTCGGAGGTGGCAGCCGGTCCCGAGGCGGAGGCGTTGGCGGAGCAAGCAGACAAGGAGCCGGCTCTGGCGCAGCTGATTCTCGACGAATCCCGCGAAGTGCTGCGGGTGCGCCCGGGGGTAATCATTGTCGAGCACCGTCTGGGCTACGTGCATGCCAATGCCGGCATAGACCGTTCCAACCTGCCCGCTGATGCTGACCCCTCGGTACTGTTGCTGCCAGAGGACCCGGACGCCAGTGCGGCCGACCTGCGAGCAAGGCTGGAGGCGGCTTTCGAACCCGGGCTGGCAGTTATCATCAATGATAGTGCCGGGCGCGCCTGGCGCCAGGGCACCCAGGGTTTTGCACTGGGCTGCAGCGGGATCACCCCGCTTGAAGACCAGGTTGGCCGGCTGGACCTGTTCGGCCGGGCGCTGGAAGTCACGGAAGTGGCGGTGGCTGATGAAATGGCGGCTGCAGCTTCGCTGTTAATGGGCCAGGCGGACCAGGGCTGTCCGGCTGTCGTCATACGGGGCGCCCACTGGCAGCCCTCCGAGCAGGGTTCCACCAGCCTGCTGCGGCCACGCGACATGGACATGTTTCGCTAATGTTGCCGCGGCAGCCAGCGCAGGTGGCAGGTGGGGAGAGCACAGCTTGAAAGTCCTGGCCCTGTCAGGCGGTGTTGGTGGTGCCAAGCTGGCGCTGGGTCTGGCCCGTGTCCTGCCCCCGGAAGCGCTGACCGTGGTGGCAAACACGGCCGATGATTTCGAACACATGGGTCTTTATATCGCCCCTGATCTGGATACGGTCATGTATACCCTGGCCGGCATCAATGACAGCGAGCGGGGCTGGGGACTAGCCGGGGAGAGCTGGCAGTGCCTGGAGGCTCTCGGTCGGCTGGGCGCCGAGCGCTGGTTCCAGTTGGGAGACCGCGATCTCGCAACCCACATACACCGCAGCGCCTTGCTGGGAAACGGGCTCAGCCTGTCCGCAGTGACCGCCCAGCTGTGTCGGGCACTGGACGTGCCCATCACCCTTCTGCCTATGTCCGATGACCCGGTGCGCACGCTGGTGGACTGCGCGGGCGGCGAGCTGCCTTTCCAGCATTATTTCGTGCGCGAGCAGTGTAAACCGCCGGTGCAGGGATTCCGCTTTGCTGGCCAGGAACAGGCCCGGCCGCAGCCGCAGATGATGGCCCTGCTGGACGATCCGGAACTGGCGCTGGTAGTCATCTGCCCCTCAAATCCCTTCGTCAGTGTTGACCCCATCATCGGTCTGCCGGGCCTGCGAGAGGCACTGGCAGGGGCTGCCGCGCCGGTCTACGCGGTGTCGCCGATCATCGGTGACCGCGCGCTCAAGGGCCCAGCGGCCAAGATGATGTCGGAGCTGGGCCTGCCGGTCAGCGCAGCGTCCGTAGCAGCCCACTACCGCGGACTGGTGGATACTTTCGTCATAGATGACTCTGACGCTACACTGACGGCTACCATTGACGAACCCGGGATGCAGCTGATGACAGCGCCCACGGTAATGAAGTCCCTCGAAGACCGCGAGCAGCTGGCACGGCTGCTGCTCGAACACGCAGCGACGCGTCGCCGGTGAGTGCTTGCTGGGCGCTATTGCCCCTCAAGGACCTGGTGCAGGCCAAAACCCGCCTGGGGGGCGTGCTTGCCTCCCACGAGCGGCGCGCACTGGCCCAGGCCATGGCGGAGGATGTTCTGGCTGCCCTGACGGCGGCGCAGAACCTGGCCGGAGTACTGCTGATATCCGACGACCCTGGCGCCGACATGCTCGCGAGCAAGTACGGCGTACACTGGCTGCCCGAATCAGCCCTGGGCGTCAGCGGCCTCAATGCGGTAGTGGCCAGCGGCTGTGAACACCTCAGAGAGCAGGGAGCCGAGAAGGTGATGGTGGTGCACAGCGACCTGCCGTTGCTCGACGCCGATAGTGTTGACCGGTTGCTCAGGACATTTACCGCCGGCGCGCTCGACCTGCTGCTGGTGCCAGACCGGCTGCGGGACGGAACCAACATATTGCTGACAGAAAGTGGCCGGTTGCCGGCCTTCCACTACGGGCAGGGTAGTTTCGCCGCCCATCGGGCAGCGGCGGCAGCCCGGGACCTGGCGGTGGATGAGTTGTTTCTGGAGCGCGCGGCCCTGGACATCGACCAGCCCGCAGACCTGATCGACGCCTGGCTACGCCTGCGGGGAGATTCAGCCACCCACACTGGGGCATTTCTCGACCGGTCGGAGATCGCGAGGCGCCTGGCGGCCTTGTCAGAGCTTTACGCGGCCAACACCCGGAGCATGGAATGACCGGATACGAAGACCTGGCCGGTGACGCGCTGCTGCAGTCCTGGATTGCAGCGCCCCCGGAAGACAGCGAGGCCCTCGAGTTGGCGAACTTTGCCGACACCGCTCAGCTCGCCGCCGCCGCGGCGCGCTCGCGCGACCTCGGCCACGGCACGCTGGTGAGTTATTCTCGGAAGGTCTTCATTCCTCTGACCCACCTGTGCCGCGATGTCTGCCACTACTGTACCTTTGCCCAGACGCCGCGTCATATCCCCCAGGCTTACCTGCCGGTGGATGAGGTGCTGGAGCAGGTGCGGGCGGCGGGCGAACTGGGTTGCCAGGAAGCCCTGTTTACGCTGGGCGAGCGACCTGAATTGCGTTACCGGGCGGCGCGCGATGCGCTGGCGACGATGGGCTTTGCCTCGACGCTGGAATACCTGACCCACGTCGCCGGCCGCGTGCTCGCCGAAACGGGTGTGCTCCCGCACATAAATGCCGGCTGTATGGAAGATGACGAAATGCTTGCCCTGCGCGAGGTGTCTGCCTCCATGGGCATCATGCTGGAGTCGGCCTCTGATCGTCTGTGTGAAAAGGGAATGCCTCACTACGGCTCGCCTGACAAGGCGCCTACGCGACGGCTGGAAACCATTGAGCGAGCGGGCCGGCTGAAGGTGCCTTTTACCTCCGGCATATTGATTGGTATTGGCGAGACCCGTCGCGAGCGTATCGAGTCGCTGCTGGCCCTGCGCGCCAGCCATCGTCGCTACGGCCACCTGCAGGAAGTCATCATCCAGAATTTCCGCGCCAAGCCCGGAACACTGATGGCCCAGGCCCCGGAGCCTGACCTTGAGGATTTGCTGTGGACTATCGCTGCCGCCCGCCTGCTGTTCGGCCCGGAGATGAATATCCAGGCCCCGCCGAATTTGAGTCCCGGTGTGCTGCCCCAGCTTGTCGCTGCCGGTATCAACGATTGGGGTGGGGTGTCTCCGGTGACCCCGGATTTTGTGAATCCCGAGGCGCCCTGGCCGCACCTGGAGCAACTGGCGTCAGAAACTGCTGCCGCCGGCAAGTTCCTGACGCCCCGGCTTACGCTTTATCCCGCCTACGCCACAGCGCCGGAAGAGTGGCTGCATGAGGCTGTGCGCGAAGCGGTTCTGCAGGCGTCTGACGCCGAGGGACTGGCGCGCACCGATGCCTGGACGCCTGGTGCCGATATGGCGCCGCCGGCGGCGGTGCTCGAGCAACTGCGTGCGGTGCCTGCAGAGGCTGAGGTCGATCCGGCGTTAGTCGATATCGTGGCACGCTGTCGCGACGGTGCGGCCCTCTCGGAAGCGGATGTGGAGCGCCTGTTCCGTGCCCGCGGTCCTGAGTTGGCCTGGGTCTGCAGGCAAGCGGATTCCCTCAGGCGTGAACTGCACGGTGACCGGGTGTCCTTCGCCGTAAACCGCAACATCAACTACACCAATATCTGTTACTTCAAGTGCCAGTTCTGCGCCTTTTCCAAGGGCAAGCTCAGTGAAAACCTGCGTGGCCGCCCCTACGACCTCGATGCTGCAGAAATAGCCCGTCGTTGCAGTGAGGCCTGGTCACGCGGTGCCACCGAAGTCTGTATGCAGGGCGGCATCCATCCGGAGTACACCGGGCAGACTTACCTGGACATTCTCTCCACGGTGAAAGCGGCGACGCCGAACATGCACGTGCATGCCTTTTCACCGCTGGAAGTGTGGCAGGGGGCCCATACTCTGGGGCTGTCGCTGGAAGACTACCTGCGGCAGTTGAAGCAGGCGGGCCTTGGCACTTTGCCAGGCACGGCGGCGGAGATACTGGACGATGAGGTGCGGGCTGTAATTTGTCCTGACAAGATCAACTCCGAGCAGTGGCTGGAGGTCATGGAAACAGCGCACCGGGTCGGATTCCGGACCACGGCCACCATCATGTACGGCCATGTGGAACACCCGCGGCACTGGGCCCGCCATCTCCTGCGGGTGCGTGCGCTGCAGCAACGCACCGGTGGCTTTACTGAACTGGTGCCCTTGCCTTTCGTGCACATGGAAGCGCCGATGTATCTGAAGGGGAAGGCACGCAAGGGCCCCACATTCCGTGAGGCGATCCTGATGCACGCGGTCGGCCGCCTCGCCCTCTATCCCTATCTGGAGAATATCCAGGCCTCCTGGGTCAAGATGGGTGAAGCCGGGGTTGCGGCCTGCCTCGACGCCGGCTGCAACGACCTCGGCGGCACCCTGATGAACGAGAGTATTACCCGGGCCGCCGGCGCCGCCCATGGCCAGGAGTGGCCACTGGCGGAGATCGAGGAATTCCTGCAGGACTGCGGGCGAGAGCCCTGGCTGCGCGATACCCGTTACGCGCCCGCACCCAGCGAGCGTCG
The DNA here is from genome assembly GCA_043513815.1 of Cellvibrionales bacterium. Taxonomy (GTDB): domain Bacteria; phylum Pseudomonadota; class Gammaproteobacteria; order Pseudomonadales; family Halieaceae; genus JANQIO01. The sequence continues at coordinate 1,919,402 of CP121313.1, forward strand.
TGACACGGCGCTGGCGGGGAAACCCCTGGAAGCGGTGGTCAATACCCCGGCTAAACGCTACGAGCGCAAGGGCGGGAAAGGTCCGGCGCTGCTGCGCAATAGCGTCATCGGCAGCGACCGGGGCTGAGCCTTGGGCGAGGCCGGGATTCAACTGGAGGCCAGCTGGCTGGCGCGGCTGCAGGACGAATTCGAGCAGCCCTACATGCAATCCCTCAAGCACTTCCTGCGAGAGGAAAAAGCCGCCGGCAAGGTGATTTTCCCCCCGGGGCAGGAGATGTTTGCGGCCTTCGATCACACGCCGCTGGACAAGGTGCGGGTAGTGATACTCGGCCAGGATCCCTACCATGGGCCCCGTCAGGCCCATGGGCTGTGTTTTTCAGTCCGGCCCGGCGTGTCACTGCCACCCTCACTGGTCAATATCTACAAGGAGCTGGAGCAGGATCTGGGTATCCCTGCGGCGAACCACGGCTGTCTCACCCACTGGGCCGACCAGGGGGTGTTGCTGCTCAACAGCGTGTTGAGCGTGGAGCAGGGTAACGCTGCGTCTCACCAGGGCAAGGGCTGGGAACAGTTCACAGATCGCGCGATCGAAATCGTCAATCGGGATTGTGAACACGTCGTGTTCATGTTGTGGGGCGCCTATGCCCAGCGCAAGGGGGCGGTGATCGACGGACAGCGGCACTGCGTGTTGCGGGCTCCCCATCCGTCGCCGCTGAGCGCACATCGCGGCTTCCTGGGCTGTCGTCACTTCAGCCAGGCCAATGACTACTTGCGGGCAAACGGCCGCCTGCCAGTAGACTGGCAGCTACCTGTTCAGCCGGTGTCCAACGAGTAGGGCAGGGCGTGAAAGCTGAGGGCGTTACCCGCCAGTTCGGCGCCGGTTTCGGCGGCATCACGAGTCACTGACGCCAGCATCCACGCACATCCATCATCGTCGCGGGCGCAGTTGACGACCTGGCCGATGTTCTTGTCGCTGCCGGCAGCGAACAGCCCATCGCCGGGGCTGATTGCGCCGGCGTATTCGGTGGACGCCAATACCATGGGCCGCTTGACCTGGCCGCGGTAGTGCATGCGGGCCACGACTTCCTGGCCGGTGTAGCAGCCCTTGCTGAAGCTGATGCGATCGACGGCCTGGTAGTTCAGCATCTGTGGCAGGAAAGCGCCGCTGGTGCTGCCTGTGACGTGGCCGATGCCGGCGCGAATCTCCTGTAACTGAAAGGCCTCGCCGTGCACGACTTCGACGCCTGGCAGCGATGATTCAAAGGCCTCTGCTTCGGCTGCCGGCAGGCTGACTTCGAAGACATCAGCTACCTCGGAGGCCACCCAATGCTGCTGCCCCCGGCGCCAGGCCATGTTCGCGGTCGCAGAGTCAGCGGCGGCGATTTCCGCAGCCCGCTCTCCCCACAGGGCGAAATGACACCATTCGTCCGCCGCACGCAGCTCGGACCTGGAGAACAGTATGTATTTGGTAAAGGTATCCCGGGCCGCCGGCAGGCAGCTGGCCTCAAGCACCATCAGCATTCGCTCGCTGTCCCGCTGCAGAAGCCTGAAGTCACACACCATGCGGCCCTGGGGGTTGCAGTAGGCGCCCACCAGGCTGCGGGTTTCGCTGAGCTGGTTCAGGTCGCAGGTAGTCTGCCCCTGGAGGAAGCTGCGAGTGTCGGGGCCCTCAAATTCGAGAGCCGCACGGAAGGGAAGTCTGGCCAGGTAAGTTGTCACGGCGGCTATGATAGGTGCTGCTTTGGGCTCTGTCAGCTCTTATACTGCCGGCATGGAGTCTGACCTCGAATACAACCGTACCCTCTGGGCCAGCCGACGCGGCATGCTGGAGCTGGACCTGGTGCTTGGACCCTTTGTCAGGGAGGCCTACCGCGAGCTGTCCAGCGACGACCGTGCCCGCTACCGGGCACTGCTGGAATGCGAAGACCAGGAGCTGTTTGGCTGGTTTCTCGGCCGGCTGCGTCCTGAGGACGCGGAGCTGTCGAAAATTGTCGACACCGTACTGGCGTTTACCCACCGCAAGACTTGAGTTCGCCTGGTCTGCCCGCGCTCTGGCGCAGGCGGCGGGTGCGCTGGCTGGTTTGATGCTGGCGTTCTGCTGGCTGCGGCTGGCATTGAGGGTCGCTGCAGAGTCACTTGCGCTTCTACAGATTTTACTCCAGCTCTGGCCGGCGCTGGCGGGCTGTCTGCTGCTCAGCATTGCGGTAGGGCGGTACCGTCGACAGACTGCCGGGAAATCCCTGCGGTTTGACGGTCGTCGCTGGTTCGGTGCCGGCGGGGAACCCACGACCATACAGCTAGCCTATGCGGGAGAGCGCCTGATAGCGGCACGCGTTGACAGTGGCGGTCAGCGGCATCGGCTGCTGTTGCTGCGTGCTCATGTCGAACGCGAAAGCTGGCGCCGGATCAGGCTCGGCCTGCTCGCGGGTGCTGCGGCCCCTGACGCCTCTCAGTCACCGCCAGGTGGGGTCAAGATCGTGTCGCCGGCTTCTGAGTCCAGCGCTGGATAATCCAGGGTGTAGTGCAGGCCGCGGCTTTCGCGTCGTGCGATGGCACAGTTGATCATCAGCTCCGCTACTGTGGCCAGGTTGCGAAGTTCCAGCAGGTCATTGCTCACCTTGTAGTTGCTGTAGTACTCGACGATTTCACCCTGCAACATCTCGACCCGGTGTCTGGCGCGAGCCAGCCGTTTGTCGGTGCGAACGATCCCGACGTAATCCCACATGAACCGGCGTAGTTCGTCCCAGTTGTGGGAGATCACCACATCTTCGTCGGAGTCTGTCACCTGGCTCTCGTCCCAGTCCGGGGCGGCCGCGAATTCCGGTGCTCCCGGCAGCTGGTCGCTGATATCCGAGGCCGCGGCGTGGGCGTAGACGAGGCACTCCAGCAAGGAATTGCTGGCCATTCGGTTGGCGCCGTGCAAGCCGGTGCAGGTGGTCTCACCGATCGCGTAAAGCCCCGGCAGGTCGGTTTGTCCGCGCTTGTCCACCAGTACGCCGCCACAGGTGTAGTGGGCAGCCGGCACCACGGGAATTGGCTCCCGGGTGATATCAATGCCAAAGTCCAGGCAGCGGCGGTGTACGGTTGGAAAGTGCGTCTGCAGAAAGCGTGCCGGCTGGTGGCTGATATCCAGGTAAACGCAGTCGCTGCCGGTACGCTTCATCTCGTGGTCAATAGCGCGCGCCACCACGTCCCGGGGAGCAAGCTCACCGCGCTCGTCAAAGCGATCCATGAACCGTGTGCCGTCCGGCAGTTGCAAGCGCCCGCCTTCGCCGCGCAGGGCCTCGGTGATGAGGAAGGATTTGGCCCGGGGGTGATACAGGCAGGTGGGGTGGAACTGGTTGAACTCAAGGTTGGCCACCCGGCAGCCGGCGCGCCATGCCATGGCGATGCCATCGCCACTGGCACCGTCCGGGTTGCTGGTATACAGGTAGGCCTTGCTCGCGCCGCCGGTAGCAAGCACCACAAATCGCGCCTGGTGGAGATTGACCTTGCCGGTCGACCGGTCCAGCACGTAGGCACCCTGGCAGCGGCCGTTAACGCGAACCAGGTCCACAGCGACGCCGTCGGTGACGATGTCGACGTTGTCGCGGGCCAGTGTGCGTTCTACCAGCACCTCCGAGATCGCGCGGCCGGTGGCGTCGGCGGCATGGATAACGCGCCGCTGGCTGTGGCCGCCTTCCCGGGTCAGGTGGTATTCGCTGTGCTTGGGTGTCTCGCGGCGGTCGAATTCGACGCCCTGGCTCACCAGCCACTCGACTACCTCCGCGCCCTGGCTGACCACGAACTCCACCACGTCCCTATGACACAGGCCAACCCCCGCGGCGAGTGTGTCCTCGACGTGGGATTCAATGGTGTCGTCACTGTCGAGCACTGCCGCCATGCCGCCCTGCGCCCAGAAGGTCGAGCCCTGGGTCAGCTCTCCTTTGCTGAGCACGGCAATCGACAGGGAAGTCGGCAGGCGCAGTGCGAGAGACAGGCCGGCGGCGCCACTGCCAATAATAAGAACATCGTGTTGAAAGCGTTGGGGCATCGGTGACTTGTCGGGGCTGTGTAGGGTCGTGATTTGGTGTATTTTAGGCCGTCCATGCGCTGCTCTTCCCGCGATGGAAGGAGCCGGCGCAAGCGCGTCTTGAACAAACATGATACGCAGCAGGGAATCGAAAGGAACTTTTTTATTTTCCTGCAATCAGACTTGCCGGGATTAAGGGGGCATCATTGGCTGCGGCCGAAACAGACCAGCAGTTGGTAGAACGGGTACAGGCCGGTGACAAGCGAGCCTTTGATCTTCTGGTATTGAAATACCAACCGAAGATTCTTGGGTTGGTGTCACGCTATGTGCACGACAGCCATGAAGTGCAGGACGTCACCCAGGAGGCTTTTATCAAGGCCTATCGGGCACTCCCGCGGTTCCGCGGTGACAGCGCTTTTTACACCTGGCTTTACCGCATCGCTATCAATACCGCCAAGAATCACCTGGTATCTCGCGGCCGTCGGCCGCCCGGTAGCGATATCGAGGTGGCGGATGCCGAGCATTACGAGAATGGCGGTGCGCTCCGTGATATGGAAAACCCGGAGAACATGCTGTTCAGCCGCGAGCTGGGAGAAGTCGTTCACCGGGCGATCAGCGATTTGCCAGATGATCTGCGAAGCGCTGTAACTTTACGTGAATTCGATGGTCTCAGTTACGAGGAGATCGCCGAGATCATGGACTGCCCCGTGGGGACGGTGCGCTCCAGAATCTTCCGCGCCAGGGAGGCCATCGATAAACGGGTGCGCGCGCAGGTGGACGGTGAGAACGCTCCCTATGAATAGCCGCTCGATGGCCCCGTCTTCAAGGCGGCGCCGGCGGGCAATGCGCAACAACGGCGTAACAGCTGACAGGCACTGTCTCGATTTACTCAAGAAGACAGCCCTGCATGATTAGACAACAGGCCTGCGCCGCGTTAGTGCAGGTGGACCTGGGAGGTCATTGATGAACAAAAAGCTTGGCGAATCGCTGTCGGCCCTGATGGACGGCGAAGCCGACAGCAAGGCGCTGGACGAGGTGCTGGACAGTGTTCAGGACCCGACTGTCCGCGATGCCTGGCGGCGCTTCCACGTGGCCAGCCACGGTTTGCGGTCAGGTGCGGTGGCCGCAGACGCAGACCTGTCTGGTCGTATCATGGCCGCGCTTGATAGTGAGCCCGCTTATTCCGCCCGGCCGGCGTCCGATAGCAACGCCGAGGCCGGCTCCATCGGCGAATCCCTGTCTGCACTCATGGACGGCGAAGCCGACGAAGCAACACTGCAGCAGGTGCTGGACAACGTCGGGGATCCGGCGCTCAGGTCTACCTGGCAACGCTTTAATACGGTAAGCCACGCCCTGCAGGCCGGCACCCTCACCGCGGGTACCGACCTGTCCGGCCGCATCATGGCCGCCATTGAGCAGGAGCCGGGCATTAGCGCCCAGCCGACTCCGGCCGAGATTCCCGAGCATATCCAGAATGTTGGCGGCTGGCAGCGACTGCTGCGCCCAGTCGTGAGCTTTGCGGTGGCGGCTTCTGTATTTGCCGTGGTGCTGGTGGGCAGCCAGTTCTATGGCAGCCAGAATCAGCTGGCCGCTGGCGCGCCGGTGGTGGTCGCAGGTGCCGACCGTCTCGCCCCCAGTAGCCCGGTAACCGTGTTGGACAGTCAGGCCACCGCCAACCTGGCAGGCTATGCCAGCCCTTCAGCGGTGGTGCAACGCACGGCGCCGCCGGCGGCGTCTGAGGTAGCCCCCGGTGTCGATTACAATGCTGTGGCCCGTCAGCGGCTAGAGCGCTACATGCTCGACCACGCGGAAGAAGCCGCGCTCAATGCGCCCCAGGGCATGATGCCTTACGCCCGCGTGGCGACGTTCAGCACCGGGGAATAGGGCTTGCGCGCACTTTTTATTGCTGCCCTGATCGTCGCCGCGAGTTCTCTGTCTGCTGTTGTCCGCGCAGAGTGCCCGGCCGCCGACAAGGACGCACTGCGTTGGCTGGACAAAATGTCTCACAGCCTGCGCGAGACCAGTTACCAGGGCGTATTCACCTACCAGCATGGTGCCGCTGTCCAATCGATGCGTATTTCGCATTCCGTGGCGGGCAATCTCGAGCAGGAACAGGTGACGCGCCTTACGGGCAGCGGCACCCGCGTGCTTCGAACCGAACATCCTCTCGATTGTATTCACCCCGGCCATCGACTGTTGCGCATAGGTGATCTGTACAGGGCCGGAGGGCAGGAGTGCGGTATTGCCGGTTTTTACCAGCTGGTGATGGCGGGCGAACACCGGATCGCCGGTCGTGACGCTGTTATTATCAACGTGCTGCCAAGGGATATTTACCGTTACGGCTACCAGATTGCGCTGGACCGGGAGACCGGCCTGCTGCTGAAGAGCCAGACCGTTGCCCAGGACGGCCGAGTACTCGAGCGTTTCCAGTTCGCCGATATCGATATCGGTGACGTCGAGCGCGATGGCACACAGGTCGACTTGCTGCATGAGGCCGGCCACAGCCACGGTGCACGAAGACCGCCGGCCCCGGCCAGTACCCCGGCCTGGAATGTGGCCTGGCTGCCAGCGGGGTTCATGCTGACCGACGCGGTGGCCGACACCAGCTATAACAAGTCTTTTACCGACGGGCTGGCGATTTTTTCCGTATTTGTGGAACTGACACCCGGCCTCAGTGAACCCGGTGCCGGCCTCGCGCGCCGCGGCGGAACCACGGCTTACACCCGGGGTACGGAAATCTCCGGCCGGCGTGTGTTGGTGACTGTGCTGGGGGAAGTTCCTGTGAACACGGCGCGCCGGGTAGCTGATTCCATCGGCTGGTCGGAGCAGGCCGGCAACCCAAGGTAACGGGAGTCTGCCGGCGTGCTGGCGGTTGCCTTGAATTCAGTTAGGATAAACCCATGTTAACGGAGATCGGTCGTGTCATCGCGGTGGAGCCTGGTTCACTCTGGGTGGAAACCATCCGGCAGTCGACCTGCGGCAGCTGTTCCGTCGCAAAGGGCTGCGGGCACGGTGTTCTCAACCGGCTTTACGACGGCCATCGCAACCTGCTCAAGGTGTCTGCGAAGGAGTTTCCCGAAGGGCGCTTTCAGGTCGGCGACGACGTCAGTATCGCCATCCCGGAGGATGTCATCGTGGGTAGCTCCTTTGTCGTATATATGGTGCCGCTGCTCAGTACGTTACTGGTGGCGGGCCTCATGGCCGGTCTGGTGCCGACGGCTTCTGACGGCTCAGCCCTGCTCGGCGCGGTGGCGGGTTTCGGGCTTGGCGTCGCGCTGGTCAGGCTGCACGCCTGGAGCCGCCGCAATGACAGCAGGCTCCACCCGCGCCTGGTGGGAAGTGCTGACCCCGAGGCCTGACGAAACTCCGGGCCGTCCGGTCCGTCACAATGACTCTGAACGACATCAACACGTAATCGCGTATTAAAGAGTATTCGAGAGGTACTAATGCACGCCCTGATCAACCGTTTCACATTTTTAGCACTCTCCCTGCTGTGGCTGGGCCTGTTCCAGGCTCCCGTCCAGGCGGCGGAGCTGCCCGATTTCAAAACCATCGTCCGGCAAAACACGCCAGCGGTGGTCAAGATTCTGGTGGAGTTCGAGCCGGGCAACGAGTCCTTCCACTCCCAGACCCCGGAGATTCCGGAGTACTTGCGGCGCTTCTTTGAAGGCCAGGGACCCCAGCCGATGCCCCGCCAGGGCATGGGCTCCGGCTTTATCATTAGCGAGGATGGCTACATCGTCACCAACAATCATGTGGTGGCGGGGGCTGACCGTGTCATCGTGCGACTGACGGACCGCACCGAGTTCGAGGCGGAAATCAAGGGTCTGGACGAACGCTCTGACCTGGCGCTGCTGAAAGTCGACGCCGAGGACCTGCCGGTGGTTGAATTTGGTAATCCGGATGAGCTGGAAGTCGGCGAGTGGGTGCTGGCCATTGGCTCGCCCTTTGGCCTCGACTATTCGGTCACTGCGGGTATTGTCAGCGCCAAGGGCCGTAGCCTGCCGACAGAGAGCGGCGAGAACTATGTCCCCTTCATCCAGACAGACGTGGCCATCAATCCTGGCAACAGCGGGGGCCCGCTGTTCAACCTCGACGGTCAAGTGGTCGGTGTGAACTCCCAGATCTTCACCCGCAGCGGCGGTTCAATCGGCCTGTCTTTCGCCATTCCGGTGAGCGTTGTGACCAATGTAGTTGAACAGCTTCGCGACAGCGGTCTCGTTACCCGTGGCTGGCTCGGTGTCACCATCCAGGACGTAGACAAGGTGCTGGCCGAGTCCCTGGGTCTCGATCGTCCCAAGGGTGCACTGATCGTGGAGCTGCAACCTGGCGGTCCTGCGGACGACGGCGGCCTGGAGTCCGGCGACGTGATTACCCGCTTTGCCGGCAAGGATATTCTCACGTCCTCGGAGTTGCCCCATGTGGTTGGCCTCGTGCGCCCTGGCACTGAGGTCAAGGTGGAACTGGTGCGCAACGGTCGCGACAAGACCCTGCGCCTGGCCGTGGGCGCGTTGGAGGCAGACCAGCGCGCCTCGGTAGCAGCCAATGCGTCGGAAGCGGACTCAGGCGCCCGGCTTGGCCTGGTGGTGGAGGAAGTGACCGAGCAGTTGCAGTCGCGCTGGGGTATTTCCGGTGGCGTTGTGGTCGCAGAGGTAGTCGCTGGCTCACCGGCGGATGAGGCCGGAGTGCGCAGTGGTGATGTGATCACCCTGCTGGCCGGCAGCCCTGTCACCTCAGTCGAGGCTTTCCTGCAGGCAGTGGAAGGGCTGGAGCCCGGAAAGTCGGTGCCGGTGCGGCTGATCCGCCGCGGCGCACCACTGTTTCTTGGCCTCAAGCCGGAGTAGGCGGCTCTCGTAGCGGTTGTACCCGTGATCGGGTACAATCGCGCGCCTTTCAGCCCTGCTACCTGGTCGGTTTGTGAAGAACCTGGATTCCATTCGTAATTTTTCCATCATTGCCCATATCGATCACGGCAAGTCGACGCTGGCCGATCGTTTTATCCAGGTGTGCGGCGGCCTGACGGACCGGGAGATGGCAGAGCAGGTGCTCGACTCCATGGATATCGAGCGCGAGCGCGGTATTACCATCAAAGCCCAGAGTGTCACCCTCAACTACACGGCACAGGACGGCAAGACCTACCAGCTCAACTTTATCGACACCCCTGGCCACGTTGATTTTTCCTATGAAGTGTCCCGCTCCCTGGCGGCCTGTGAAGGTGCGCTGTTGGTTGTGGATGCCGGCCAGGGCGTGGAGGCCCAGTCGGTGGCCAACTGCTACACGGCGATAGAGCAGGGCCTGGAAGTGTTACCCATTCTCAACAAGATGGACCTGCCCCAGGCCGACCCCGATCGCGTCCGGCAGGAAATCGAGGACATCATCGGCATCGATGCCAGTGAGGCTCGCCTGGTCAGCGCCAAGACCGGGATCGGCGTCGAGGAAGCCCTTGAATACCTGATCGAGAAGATTCCGCCCCCGGAGGGCGACCGAGAGGCACCGCTGCAGGCGCTGATTATCGATAGCTGGTTCGACAACTATCTTGGCGTTGTGTCGCTGGTGCGCGTGAAGAATGGCGTGCTTCGGAAAGGCGACAAGATCGTATCCAAGTCCATCGGCAAGCCCCAGGGCATCGACAGTGTTGGTATCTTTACGCCCAAGCGCACCGAGACGGGCGTGCTGGAGGCTGGCGAGGTGGGCTACGTGGTGGCCGGCATCAAGGATATCCACGGCGCACCGGTGGGCGACACCCTGACCCACGCCAAGAGTCCTGATGTGCCGGCATTGCCAGGCTTCCAGCGCATCAAGCCCCAGGTTTACGCGGGCATCTTCACCGTCTCCAGCGATGACTACGAGGACTTCCGCGACGCCCTCGGCAAGCTTACTCTCAACGATGCCTCGCTGTTTTATGAACCCGAGACCTCGGACGCACTGGGCTTCGGATTCCGCTGCGGCTTCCTGGGTATGTTGCACATGGAAATCATCCAGGAGCGGCTGGAGCGCGAGTACGACCTGGACCTGATCACCACAGCCCCGACCGTGGTCTACGAGGTGGTGACCAAGAGTGGCACCACGGTAAACGTGGACAACCCCTCAGCACTGCCCGAGGTGGGGGATATCGAACAGATGCGCGAACCCATTGTGCAGGCCAACATACTGCTGCCCCAGGAGCACCTGGGTAGCGTGATCAGTCTGTGCGAAGAAAAGCGAGGGGTGCAGAAGGAAATGCAGTTCATGGGCCAGCAGGTGTCGCTGGTCTACGAGCTGCCCATGGCGGAAGTGGTGATGGACTTTTTTGATCGCCTCAAGAGCGTGAGCCGCGGTTACGCCTCCCTGGACTACCACTTTGTCCGCTTTGCGCCCGCCGACCTGGTGCGCCTGGACGTGTTGATCAACAATGAACGGGTTGATGCGCTGGCCATTATTGTGCATCGCTCCCAGGCGCAGTCACGCGGCAGGGTTTTAACCGAAAAGATGCGCGAGCTGATTCCACGGCAGATGTATGACGTTGCGATTCAGGCGGCGCTGGGCGGCAAGATTATCGCCCGGCAGACAGTCAAGGCGCTGCGCAAGAACGTCACGGCGAAGTGCTACGGCGGCGACGCCACTCGGAAACGCAAGCTGCTTGAAAAGCAGAAAGCCGGAAAGAAACGCATGAAACAGGTGGGCCGGGTGGAAATTCCTCAGTCCGCTTTCCTGGCAGTACTTAAAACAGAGGCCTGACACGCCAGATGGATATCGATTTTCCCCTCATTCTCGTGGTGCTGGTATTTGGCAGCGGCCTGGTGTGGCTGTTCGACTACCTGTTCCTCGCGCCCGCTCGTCGCGCCGCCGTGGCGCAGCTGCAACGTGATTTTCCCGACTGGTCCAACGAGGGTAGCCAGCAGTTTCGTGAGTTCACCCAGCGCTCTGAGCAGGTGGCCCGAGAGCCGGTCCTGGTGGAGTACTCCAAGTCGTTTTTCCCGGTACTGTTCCTGGTGTTTGTGCTGCGCTCCTTCCTGGTGGAGCCGTTCCAGATTCCGTCGTCATCGATGGTGCCCACTCTCCAGGTCGGAGATTACATCCTGGTCAACAAGTTCACCTACGGCATCCGGCTGCCGGTTATTCGCACCAAGGTGCTGGACCTTAACGAGCCCCAGCGTGGTGATGTGATGGTGTTCTTTCCCCCTCACAGAAACGACACCTACTACATCAAGCGGGTAATCGGCCTACCAGGTGATCGCATTCGCTACATCGACAAGAAGCTGTATATCAACGGAGAACCGGCGCCCCAGGAGCTGCTTGCCCAGTTTCCTCCCGGTCGACCGCGCTTCCGCCTGAAAAGCGAGGAGTTGGGAGAGGTAAGCCACCAGATACAGATCGACAATCTGCGTGGCCAGGACGATTTCTCAGCGGTCGTGAAGCCCGGACACTATTTCATGATGGGGGACAACCGCGACAATTCCCAGGATTCCAGGTCTTGGGGTCAGGTGCCGGAACGGGATATAGTAGGACGCGCGTTTGCGATCTGGATGCACTGGGAGTCATTTTTCAGCCTGCCGAGTTTCCATCGGGTGGGTGGCATCGAGTAATAGTACAGACCCCGGGGACCAAACGGGGCTGGCGCGCTTTCGCAGTGCAACGATCGGGGCGGGACAGTGCTGCCGCACACACAGCGCGCAGCAAGAGGAGCGGGGGAATCAGTTATGCATATCTACGGGCTTTCCGGGACATTCAGGCGGCAGGAGGGGGTATCCATTCTCGGTGTCCTGGTGTTGCTGGCCCTGCTATCCTTTTTTCTCACGGTATCGATTCGGCTGTTGCCGCCCTGGATGGAGGGTCGTTCGGTAAAATCCGCAATCCTTAGCGTTGCCGAGGCATCCACGCCTGAGAACTCCTTGCGCGATGTCACCAAGCGCATCCAGAGCACCTTCAATACCAACCGCATCGAGGCTATCGCGCCCCGGGATGTCAAAGTCTATCGCGATGAGGGAAAGATCATCATCGAAGCCAACTACGAGACCCGGACGCCGCTGTTCCGCAACGTTGACGCGGTGCTGATGTTTAATGACAACACGGTTGTCATTGACTGAAGCGTGAGTGCGACGCGAGAGCGGCTGCAGCAGGTGCTGGGCTACCAGTTTTCCCAGCCGGCACTGTTGGAGCAGGCCCTGACCCATCGCTCGCGGGGCGCCCACAACAACGAGCGCCTTGAGTTCCTGGGCGATTCCATACTCAATCACTTGATTGCTGAACAGCTTTTTCGCCGGTTTCCGGAGGCCAGCGAAGGGGATCTTAGTCACATGCGCGCCGCCCTGGTGCGCGGAGATATGCTTGCTGTGATGGCGCGTGAAATGGCCCTGGGCGACGAAGTACTGCTGGGCCAGGGTGAGCGCAAGAGCGGTGGGCGTCGACGCGACTCGATCCTGGCGGACGCTTTCGAGGCGGTGATCGGAGCGATACTGCTGGACGGTGGCTATAAAGTGGCGCGTGAGCGGGTCGAGGCCTGGTTTGCCCAGCGTCTGGACGCGGTGGACGCCGAGGCGGCCAAGAAAGATGCCAAGACTGCGCTGCAGGAGTATCTCCAGGCTCGCGGTCTGCCGCTACCGGAATACCAGCTGGTAGCGGTGGAGGGAGCTGATCACTGTCAGCAGTTTACCGTGGAGTGCTGCCTGGGAGAGCCCGTCCTCAGGCAGAGCGGCACCGGCAGCAGTCGGCGTCGGGCAGAACAGGCAGCGGCGGGCGCTGCGCTGGAGGTGCTGAATGAGCGCTGAAGACAAGCAGTCCGACGATGGAGAAGGCAGCGCGGCGGAGCCTGAGCGGTGCGGCTATGTGGCCATTATCGGTCGTCCCAATGTCGGCAAGTCGACCCTGCTGAACCATATTCTCGGCCAGAAAATCAGTATTACGTCGCGCAAGCCCCAGACCACCCGGCACCGGGTGCTCGGCATCAAGACCGAAGGCCTCGACCAGGTGGTCTTTGTGGATACGCCGGGATTGCACAAAGGCGCTCGCAAGGCGATCAACCGCTATATGAACCGCGCTGCACACTCCGCCATCGCCGACGTTGATGTGGTGGTCATGGTGGTGGATCGCACCCAGTGGACTGAAGAGGACGAATGGGTTCTGGAGCAGGCCGTGGCCGGTTCTGCCCCGGTGATCCTGGCAGTGAACAAGGTAGACCTGCTGGAAAATAAGGGAGCCCTGCTACCTCATCTCCAGTTTCTGGCTCAACAGGCTGATTTCAAGGCCATATTGCCTATTTCTGCGCTCAATCGGCACAACATTGATGAGCTGGAGCGATGCATTCGCCAGGAGCTTCCGGCATCGGTGCATCTCTTCCCTGAGGATCAGATCACCGACCGCAGCCAGCGTTTCATGGCCGCGGAAATGGTGCGCGAGAAAATCATGCGCCAGCTGGGGGAAGAACTGCCCTATGCCATCACGGTGGAGATCGAGGAGTTTGCCAGCCGTGACGCCGTGTTGCATATTTCCGCGCTGATTTACGTAGAGCGCGACGGGCAGAAACGCATTCTCATCGGCAAGAGCGGCAGCCGCCTGCGCTCTATTGGCGCCGAGGCGCGCAAGGATATGGAAGCCTTGTTCGAATCCAAGGTCATGCTCAAGCTGTGGGTCAAGATCAAGTCCGGCTGGTCTGATGACGAGCGTGCCCTGCGCAGTCTGGGGTACGACGATCACGCCTGAGCGGCTCCTGCCAGAGCGGCTCCTGCCAGAGCGGCTCCATCCAGAGCGGCTCCATCCAGAGCGGCTCCATCCAGAGCGGCTCCCGTGCTGTTCCTGAGTGCAGTCTGACAGCAGATGAAAGCAATACTCGAATCCGGCTACGTCATCCATACCCGCCCCTGGCGGGATACCTCGCTACTGGTGGAGTTTTTCAGTCGCGAGCACGGCCGGGTGTCAATGATTGCTCGCGGCGCCAAGGGACGACGGACCCGGGGCGGCAGCAGCGCTGCACTGTTGCAGCCCTTTACCCCGCTGCAATGCTCCTGGGGCGGGCGGTCCCAACTCAAGAACCTTTCCAGTTGCGAGCCACTGGCACCGGCCCTGCCGCTTACCGGCGAACGTGTCTATAGCGGCCTGTACATGAATGAGCTGCTGATGCGCCTGCTGCACCATGAGGACCCCCACAGGGTCCTGTTTGACCACTATGCGGCGGTGCTTTCCCTGCTGGCCGCGGGGCAGGCTGCGGGGACCGGCGAATCCGGGGAAATTCCCCTGCGGCGCTTCGAACTGGTGTTGCTGGAAGAGCTGGGCTACGGCTTCGATCTCTCCTGTGATGGACTCAGCGGTGAGCGGCTGGTGGAAGACACCTGGTACCACTATCAGGAGGAGCATGGCCTGGTGCTGGCCCCGTCCAGCGCCAATGACCGCCTGCCTCGCTATCGGGGCGCAGACTTGTTGCGCATCAGTGAAGGTGACTTTGACGGCACCGCCAGACAGTGCGCCAAGCGCCTGATGCGGCAGGTGCTGGGGGCTCACCTGGGTGAAAAACCGCTCAAAAGCCGCGAGCTGTTCCGACGACCCGATTAAGCTGACGGTAGCTGTTGCAGGTCAATCCGGCGCCGAACTTCGCGAGGGTGGAATCGACAGGGTATAATCCCTGCCCCATGCCAGACTATCCCACGATTGAAGATTGCGTCGGCAATACCCCACTGGTGCGCCTGCAGCGCATGGGCGCGGGTACCGACAATACCGTCCTGTTGAAGCTGGAGGGCAATAACCCGGCCGGCTCGGTCAAGGATCGCCCCGCCATGAGCATGATCCAGCGGGCCGAGGCCCGCGGCGAGATAAAGCCCGGCGACGTGCTGATCGAAGCCACCAGCGGCAACACTGGCATTGCCCTGGCAATGGCGGCTGCCATCAAGGGTTATCCCCTCAAGCTGATCATGCCCTCCCACATGAGCGACGAGCGCAAGCAGGCAATGTCGGCCTATGGGGCGGAACTTATCGAAGTGACCCAGGAAGAAGGTATGGAAGGCGCCCGAGACCTTGCCATGGCCATGCAGGCCGAGGGCAAGGGCAGGGTGCTCGACCAGTTCGCGAATCCGGACAACCCCGAAGCGCACTATGCCGGCACCGGCCCGGAAATTTGGCGCGACACCGAGGGCACGGTCACCCACTTTGTCAGCTCCATGGGCACCACCGGTACCATCATGGGCACCTCCCGCTTTCTCAAGGAGCAGAATCCGGATATCCAGATCATTGGCCTGCAGCCTGAGGATGGCTCCAGCATTCCCGGGATTCGCCGCTGGCCCAAGGCCTACCTGCCGAAGATCTATGACGACACTCGCGTTGACAGGGTCATCGACATCAGCCAGCAGGAATCCGAAGAGACCATGCGTGAACTGGCCCGGCGCGAGGGTATTTTTGCCGGCGTTTCTTCCGGTGGCTGCGTCGCCGGCGCCCTTCGGGTGGCGAGCGAAACGAGCAATGCAGTGATCGTCGTCATTATCTGCGACCGCGGCGATCGCTACCTGTCCACCGGCGTTTACGGTTAGCCGGCGTGGTTCGGGTTCGAGCTGAGCGGGATGCAGACGCCGGTCGCTGGTTGCAGGAGCAACTGGCGGAATTCCCTGCCGAGGATCGCGAGCAGGTAGGCCTGGCCTTCGACGTGGTGTGCAGCGTCCCGGCCCACGAGGCGAGCTCACCGCAACGCAATATCTGGTATGGGCACGGCGACTGTCGGGGCACAGGCCTGGATATGGTCGAAATTCTTTCCGAGCTGCACATGGGTGCTGACAGTCTGGTCGCGGCCATGTTGTACCGCGCTGTGGCGGAGGGGCGCCTGTCTTTCGAGGATGTGGAGCGTCGGTTCAAGCCGGGAGTCGCAAAGCTGCTGGCCGGGGTGCAGCGCATGTCGGCGATCAGCGTTCTCAATATTGATCGGGATGCGCCGGTGCTGGGTCAGGCCGACGCGCAAAAAGACAATATTCGCAAGATGCTCATCGCGCTGGTAGACGATGTGCGGGTGGCGCTGATCAAACTGGCGGAGCGGACCTGTGCCATTCGCGCGGTCAAAGACGACGAGGCCAGTCGCCGGGCTGTGGCGCAGGAGGTCTTCGACGTCTACGCGCCGCTGGCGCACCGCCTGGGTATTGGCCACCTGAAGTGGGAGCTGGAGGACCTGTCGTTTCGCTACCTGTACCAGGACGCCTACCACAAGATTGCCCGACTGCTGGATGGCAAGCGACTGGAGCGTGACAAGTTCATCGAGCGGGTCAAGATCCAGATTACCGAGACCCTGGCGCAGGAGGGCATTGCAGCCGAGCTGAGAGGCCGCTCCAAGCATATCTATAGCATCTGGCGGAAGATGCAGCGCAAGGGGATCGGCTTCTCCCAGGTCTACGATATACGCGCGGTGCGAATCCTGGTGCCCAGCGTAAAAGACTGCTACGCCGCCCTGGGCACGGTGCACGGCCTATGGCGCAATATCCCCAATGAGTTTGACGATTACATCGCCAACCCCAAGGAAAACGGCTACCGCTCCCTGCACACTGCGGTCATCGGCCCGGAGGGCAAGATTCTGGAAATCCAGATTCGCACCCAGGATATGGACGAAGAAGCGGAGCTGGGCGTCTGCGCCCACTGGCGCTATAAGGGCTCTGATCGAGAGGGTGGCCTGTCCAGTAGCTACGAGGAAAAAATCGCCTGGCTGCGGCAGGTGCTGGACTGGCATGAGGAAACCGGAGATGTGGGCGAACTCGCGGAACAGTTCAGCGCCGAGACCTCCCAGGACCGCGTTTATGTGTTTACCCCGGGCGGCGATGTGGTCAACCTGGCTGCCGGGGCAACACCGCTGGATTTTGCTTACCACGTACATACCGAAGTGGGGCACAGCTGCCGGGGTGCCAAGGTCAACGGCTCTATCGTCCCCCTGACCTATCCGCTCAATACCGGGGAGCGGGTGCAGATACTGACCGGCAAGGAAGCCTCACCCAGGCGCGACTGGCTTCAGCCCGGCCTGGGCTATCTGAAAACGTCGCGGGCCAGGGCCAAGGTGCAGCACTGGTTCCGGGCTCAGGCGAGGGACGAGAATGTCGACGCCGGGCGCCGCTTGCTGGAGCGCGAGTTCAAACGCCTGGCACTCACCAGTATTGACTACAAGCGGGTGGCCAATCGGGTGCAGTTGGGCAGCGTCGAAGACATGTTCGCCGCCGTGGGCGCCGGGGAACTGAGCGCGGCCCAGGTGCTGGCCGCCGCCCAGGCGCTGATACCGAACGCCGAGCCGAGCCAGACACCGGCCGTCAAGCTGCGCCGCAGGTCGCGGGGCGAGGACGGCGGTGACGTGCAGGTGCAGGGTATTGGCAACCTGCTGAATCACCTGGCCGGCTGCTGTAAACCGGTGCCGGGAGATACCATCATTGGTTTTATTACCCAGGGACGCGGTGTCAGCGTACACCGTCGCGACTGCAACCGTTTACTGCACCTGCAGATGGAGCATCCCGAGCGTATTCTTGAAGTGAGCTGGGGCTCCACGGAGCGCAGCGGTAGCTACGAAGTGGATATCGCCATCGAGGCCTATGATCGTTCCGGGCTGTTGCGCGATATCACTGAATTGCTGGCGGCGGCGCGTATCAACGTGCTGTCCATCAATACCAGCACCGATCGCTCTGAGCATGTTGCCACCATGCGCCTGCGCGTGGAGGTGCCCGACCTCGGCTTCCTCGCCAGGCTCCTGAATCGCATCGGCAGCCTCAATAACGTCATGTCCGCACGTCGGATCGGTGAGGACGGCGTTGAACAGGCAGGCTGATAAAGGCTACCGCATCGAGCACCTGCTGCGCGTCATGGAGCGCTTGCGCGATCCTGTACACGGTTGTCCCTGGGACTTGCAGCAGGATTTTACTACCATCGTACCCTCCACCCTGGAAGAAGCCTACGAGCTGGTAGAGGCAATTGAGCACGGCGACTTTGACCACGTCGCCGAAGAGTTGGGTGACCTGATGTTTCAGGTGGTGTTCTATGCGCAAATGGGCCAGGAGAAAGGGCTGTTTGATTTCCCCCAGGTGGTGCACACACTGGTGGACAAATTGGTGCGGCGACACCCCCATGTGTTTGCCGAGGGAGACATTGAAGGCGTTGTTGATGGTGCAGCCAGCGTTGCGGACGTCAAGCAGAGCTGGGAGGCCATCAAGCGCGGCGAGCGCGCCAACCGTCAACAGACGGCGGTACTGGACGATATTCCGCTGGCGCTACCGGCACTGAGCCGCGCCCAGAAGGTAACGAAACGGGCTGCCACCGTAGGCTTTGACTGGCCGGATATGCAGGGGGTCAGGGACAAGGTGGCCGAGGAGCTGCAGGAGTTGTCAGAGGCACTTGACGGCTCGCCAGCAGGGCCTGCGCGTACAGAGCGTGTGGAAGATGAGCTCGGCGACCTGCTGTTCTGCTGCGTGAATCTGGCGCGTCACAACGGGATTGACGCTGAGGCGGCACTGCGTCGTGCCACGGCCAAGTTCGAGGGACGCTTCAATGCCCTGGAAGTCATGGTGCAGGAGCGCGGCGAGCGTATTGAAGACACACCGCTGGAGGAGCTTGACCAGTTCTGGGAGCAGGTGAAACGGGAAGCGCGCGAGCGACGGGGTGACGCTTGAACTGGGTAGCCCGCCCCTGTATGGTTTGCTCCCTTGTTAACACCGCACTCCCCAGGGCTCGATAATAATGCGACTGATTCTGTTGGGCGCCCCCGGCGCAGGTAAGGGCACCCAAGCCCAGTTCATTTGCAAGCATTTCTCAATCCCGCAAATATCCACCGGTGACATGCTGCGCGCCGCGGTCAAGGCGGGCACGCCCCTGGGCCTGGAAGCGAAGGAGGTCATGGCCTCTGGTGCCCTGGTTTCCGACGACCTGATTATTGCGCTGGTCAAGGAGCGTATTACCGAGCCCGACTGTGCCAACGGATTCCTGTTCGATGGATTCCCGCGCACCATCCCCCAGGCACAGGCTGTGGTGGATGCCAGTATTCCCATTGATCACGTGCTGGAGATTAACGTCGAGGACGAGCAGATCGTATCGCGCATGAGCGGCCGCCGCGTTCACGAGGCGTCAGGTCGAATCTACCATGTAACTCATAACCCTCCTCAGCGCGAGGGCCTCGACGACGAAACCGGCGATCCGCTGGTACAGCGAGAAGATGATAAAGAGGAAACGGTGCGCAAGCGCCTTCAGGTTTATCATGACCAGACCGCGCCGCTAATTGATTTCTACCAGGCCCTTGAAGGTGAAGCTGCGCCGGCCTATCACCGGGTCGAAGGCGTTGGCAGTGTAGAAGAGATCACCAAAAAAGTTCTCGACGCGCTCAGCTAGTCGGCCGTAAGACCGCATTTCCCGAATTGAAACTGCGACACCCGCGCCTTGAACGGGGTGAAACCTCTATGCTATTTTGCTGGGGTGCCATTTCATAATAACCATGGGGAAAATCAATATGGCGACTCGTCCCAAAGCAAAAGCGAAAAAAGGTCCGGCCAAAAAAGCCGCGGCGAAAAAGTCTCCTGCAAGGAAAGCGAAGAAAGCACCTGTCAGGAAGGCTGCAAAAAAAGCGACGCCCAAGGCGAAGAAGCCTGAGCAGTTTCCAATGGTCAAGCGCGCCAAGGACGCACTTGGCAGTTTAGAAAAAACCCTGGAGAAAGAACGCAAGGCCGTAGCCGCTGCTCGCAAGAAGGCGGCCGCAGCTCGTGCCAAGGCGGCGAAGTCCGCCAAGGCTGCCGATAAGCGTGCGGCCAAGGCGGCGAGTAACGCAGTCCAGCGCGCCAACAAGAAGGTGTCATCCCTGCGGGATCGCGCCGCCACAGCTCGGGCGAAGTTCAATGACGCGGTCGAGACAGCCAAACACAAGGCAGCCGAAGAAGTGGCACGCGAGCGCATCGCCGCTCACAAGGCTGCACTGGCCGCCAAGGCGGAAGTGGACAAGGCCAAGGCGCTGGGCGCCCATGCGGCCAAGTGGGCCAAGGCACGGGCCGCGGCTGACGCCAAGAAGCTTCGCGCGCTTGAGAAGCGACTGGAAGCGCAGTTGAAGAAGGCGGCGAAGAAAGCTGAAGCCAAAAAGAAGAAGGCTGCGGCAAAGAAATCCAAGCCCAAGAAAGCGGCCGCGAAGAAAAAGGCAGCTCCAAAGAAGAAAGCCGCAGCCAAGAAAAAAGCTGCACCCAAGAAAAAGGCAGCAGCCAAGAAAAAGGCGGCTCCAAAGAAAAAGGCGGTAGCCAAGAAAAAAGCGGCTCCGAAGAAAAAAGCGGCTCCGAAGAAAAAGGCGGCTCCGAAGAAAAAGGCGGCCAGGAAGAAGTAGTACCGGCGAGGGTCGGCCCCGGCATAGAGCCGGGCTGTCACCGCGATGGAAAAACCCGCCCACTCGGCGGGTTTTTCTTTTTATTCCCTCTACGCTTTATCCGCTATCCGCTATCCGCTATCCGCTATCCGCTATCCGCTATCCGCTATCCGCTATCCGCTATCCGCTATCCGCTATCCGCTTTTCGCCATGCACAGACACTGATTGTCGCCAGGTTGAAGCTTATGCGGGTAGCGTGTTGAGGTTCGCAAAGCTTCCCGCTGAGCCAGAGAAGTCGATCCGCGCGACGTTCAGGCCCGCATACCAGCCATGCACGGATCGGCCGCCGCGCTCAAGATAGCTCGCAAGGTCTGGTGCCAGCGCTCTATGCCAGGCCGCCACCAGGTACTGGTCTCTACGACCGTCCCAGGCATAGCAAATGTCTTTGCCGTCGAGCTGCGCCAGCAGCCCCTGGGCCAGGTTGGCGGGCAACTCCGGCATGTCACAGGGAACAACCAGTACACGCTCGTGCCGGCAGTGGGGCAGGCAGGCGGAAACGCCGGCCAGTGGGCCCTGGTAGTCAACCAGACCATCCTCAATGATTGGATGACCAAGGCCGGCATAGCGCGCCAGATTGCGATTCGCGCTGATGACAATGTCATCCACCTGGGGCGCAACCCGGCTCAATACCTGCTGTACGAGGGTTTGCTCACCGTATTCCAGCAGGCCCTTGTCAGCGCCGCCAACGCGGCTACCGCGACCACCGCACAACACTATTCCGGAACAGGGCATGAAGGCATTATTGCATGCAGGGTCCCGGGGTTCATACAATGCGCGCTTTCCCAACGGCAACACTTCAATGACGAGCATTCTCGCCCTCGACACGTCCACGGACGCTTGCTCCGCTGCTTTGCGACGGGAGGGGAATATCCAGACTCGTTATCAGGTCCTGCCGCGCAAGCACAATCACCTGTTGTTCACCATGCTGGCAGAGCTCCTTCCGAACGGTGCCAGTGAAGCGGGCATCGAGCTGCTGGCCTACGGGCAGGGGCCGGGTTCGTTTACCGGCTTGCGGATTGCCGCCAGCGCGGTTCAGGGTCTTGCCTATACACTGGGGTTACCCGTTGCGGGACTGTCGACACTGGCCTGTCTTGCCCAGGGTGCCCTGCGGCGCGGGGTGGTCTCTGATGGTGACCGGGTACTGGTGTTGCTGGACGCGCGGATCAACGAGGTGTACTGGGGCTACTATAAGTTCGTTGACGGCCTGGCCAGTGCGCTGGTTGCAGATCAGGTGATGGCGCCCGATAGCCTGCCCACTGATTTGCTGGACGGCAATACGATCGCCCTGGGTAGCGGGCTCGCCTACTTTGATGTGCTTCCTGCGGCGGTGTCTGCGGCGGTGTCCAGGCAGGTGGCCGACCAGTGGCCCGACAGCGTCGATCTCGTTCCCCTGGCAGACCAGGCGGCAGCAAGGGGAGAGCTGGTGACGGCGCAGGCGGTGCAGCCGGTCTACCTGCGCAATGAAATCCATTGGAAGAAGTTGTCGGAGCAGGGCCCGCGGGCGTGAACGACTGGCTGCAGGCAATACTGCTGGCTTTCGTTCAGGGCCTCACGGAATTTCTACCCATCTCCAGTTCTGCGCACCTGATTTTGCCGGCCCGGCTGTTGGGCTGGACGGACCAGGGAGTAGCCTTTGATATTGCCGTTCATGTGGGCAGCCTGATGGCGGTGCTGCTCTACTTTCGTCGCGATTTGTACGCGCTCAGCGTCGGCAGCTTGCGGGCGATTGGCCAGAGACGAATGAATGGCGAGGCGACCCTGGTCTGGCATCTGGCGATAGCGACGCTGCCTGTCGCCCTGGTCGGGGTACTGCTGAGCCAGCTGATTGCGGCGCACCTGCGCAGTATTCCTGTCATCGCTGCTGCCACCATCGGGTTTGGTGTGTTACTGGGGGTCGCCGACCGCCACGGCGGCGGTGAGCGTGAACTGGATTGGCGGGCTGCACTCTGGATCGGGCTCGCGCAGGTGCTGGCGCTGGTGCCCGGCACCTCACGTTCTGGAATAACCATGACCGCAGCGCTGTTCTGCGGGCTTGCCCGGGAGGCAGCGGCGCGCTTCTCATTCCTGCTGTCCATCCCTGTCATTCTGGCGGCAGCGGCGCTGGCCGGTTTCGAGGCGCAGGCACCTGGGCAGGGAATGAGCTGGCCGCCGATGCTGCTCGCCACAGGTATAGCGGCTGTTACCGCCTACGCCACTATAGCGGTGTTCCTGGCCTGGGTGCAGCGAATAGGATTGCTGCCGTTCGCGATCTACCGCTGCCTGCTGGGTGTCGTTCTGCTGCTGGTGTGGATTTAGAACACAGCGAAGGTGCGGCTTTGAGCCCGCACGCAGACAGACGTTGAATACAGAGAGGAATTGATGTGAAAGCAGCATTTATCGGCCTGGGCGTCATGGGCTATCCCATGGCGGGGCACCTGACGGCAGGCTGTGAAGTCACAGTCTACAACCGCACTCCCGAGCGCGCGCAGGCCTGGGCAGGGGAACATGGTGCAGCGTCAGCGGCCAGTCCGTCTGAAGCCGCCAGCGGTGCCGACGTGGTACTGTGCTGCGTTGGCAATGACAATGATGTCCGCGAAGTATTGCTGGGACCAGAAGGCGCGCTGCCGGCCATGTCGCCGGGCAGTATTCTGGTCGATCACACCACGGCATCCGCAGCGCTGGCCCGAGAACTGGAGGCCGCTGCCGCTGAGCGGGGCGTGGGTTTCCTGGACGCCCCTGTCTCAGGAGGGCAGGCAGGCGCCGTGAACGGCCAGCTGACCATCATGGTCGGCGGCGATGAGGCGGTATTTGAGCGGGCGCGGCCCACCCTGGAGCTCTACGCACGCTGTGTAAAGCACCTGGGGCCGGCGGGGAGTGGCCAGCTGGCCAAGATGGTCAATCAGATCTGTATCGCCGGCGTGGTCCAGGGCCTGGCGGAAGGACTTGATTTCGCTGAGCAAGCAGGCCTTGATGCCGCTGCGGTGGTAGAGGTCATATCCCAGGGCGCAGCGCAAAGCTGGCAGATGGAGAATCGGTACCAGACCATGCTGGCGGGCGACTATGAGCACGGCTTTGCCGTGGACTGGATGCGCAAGGACCTGTCCATGGTGCTGGCGGAGGGAGATCGCCTGGCGCTGCCACTGGCGCTTACGCGCATGGTCGACAGTTTTTACGAAGATGTGCAGGCCATGGGTGGTGGTCGTTGGGATACCTCCAGCCTGCTCGCAAGACTCAAGAACAGGTGATCAAACGCAAATGGATATCGATAGTTTCAATGACGGCCTGATGGCCTTTCTCAACCGCGCCACCTCGCCCTTTCATGCCGTGCGGGAAATGGTGGCGCAACTCGATGGCGCCGGCTTCACGGCCCTGGCCGATGGCGAAGACTGGGCGCTCGAGCCCGGCAAGGGCTACTACCTGATTCGCAATGACAGTTCATTGGTGGCCTTTCGAATGGGTGTTGAGGCGGGCCCGGAACAGGGGGTCCGCATGGTGGGTGCGCACACAGACAGCCCCTGCCTGATGGTGAAGCCCAATCCGGAGAAAGACAGCAAGGGTTACCGACAACTGGGCGTTGAGGTGTATGGCGGAGCCCTGCTGAATCCCTGGTTTGATCGTGACCTGTCGCTGGCGGGCAGGGTCAGCTTTACCACGCCCGGTGGTGAACTGTGCAAGGCCCTGGTCGACTTCCGCGCGCCGCTGGCGGTAATACCGAGCCTGGCTATCCACCTCGATCGGGAAGCCAACCAGAGCCGCAGCGTCAATCCACAGACTGATATCTTGCCGCTGCTGGGCCGGGGTGAAAAGCTGGAGCTGCGAAAGCTGCTGGCAGCCAGGATCAGTGAAGAGCACCCTGAAGTCGATGTCGGCCAGGTGCTGGACTATGAGCTGTGTTTCTACGACACACAGCCGCCGGCCCGAGTAGGGCTGGAGGGTGAATTCCTGACCTCGGCGCGACTCGACAACCTGTTGAGTTGCTATGCGGGCCTGCAGGCGTTGCTGGCAAGCGCCGGTGGAGCTACCCGACTGCTGGTCTGCAATGACCACGAGGAAGTGGGCAGCCTGTCTGCGGCGGGTGCGCAGGGCCCGTTCCTGCGCAACGTGCTGGAGCGGCTGGCCGGCAGTGCGGCCGCGTATGCCGGCCTGATAGAACGGTCGATGATGATCTCGGCAGATAACGCCCACGGTGTGCACCCGAATTTTTCCGCGAAGCACGACGAAAACCACGGTCCGCTGATTAACGCCGGACCGGTCATCAAGATTAACGCCAACCAGCGTTATGCTTCCAACAGCGAGACGGCGGCCCTGTTCCGGCAGGTCTGCAATGA
Organism: Cellvibrionales bacterium; assembly: GCA_043513815.1. GTDB lineage: Bacteria > Pseudomonadota > Gammaproteobacteria > Pseudomonadales > Halieaceae > JANQIO01. Next base: position 1,944,030 of record CP121313.1, read on the forward strand.
GCTGGATATTCCGGTGCAGTCATTTGTGGTTCGCACGGATATGGCCTGTGGCAGCACCATTGGCCCCATAACGGCCGGCGAGCTGGGTGTGCGCACACTGGATGTGGGGGCGCCGCAGTTTGCGATGCACTCCATTCGGGAGCTGGCGGGTACCCGGGATGCCTGGTGGTTGAGCAAGGCCATGTCGCGTTTCATGGACTGGGATCGACCCCTGAGTGCCCGCTCCGCCTGATGCGCGTACTGTTGCTGTCGGCCTACGATGCCCGCAGCCACCAGGCCTGGCACCAGGTACTTCAGCGGGGTTTGCCCGACTGGGACTGGACCCTGCTGACCCTGCCGGCCAGGCATTTTGCCTGGCGTGTGCGCGGTAATCCGCTGAGCTGGTTCGGCAGCTCCCGTGAGACACTGGATGCTGGCTACGACCTCTTATTGGCCACCTCGATGGTGGATCTCGCAACACTGCGTGGCCTGGTGCCACGGCTGGCGACTTTGCCGACCGTTCTGTATTTCCATGAGAATCAGTTCGCGTATCCGACCGGCACCGGCGGTCACGGCCAGCTTGAGCCGCAAATGGTCAGCCTGTACAGCGCACTGGCAGCCGATAGCCTGTTATTTAATTCCTGCTGGAATCGGGACTCGTTCCTCGACGGGGTAGCGGGCCTGCTGGCAAAAATGCCGGACGCCGTGCCGCAGGGCATCCCGGAACAGCTGGCCGCCCGAGCCCGGGTATTGCCGGTGCCGGTTGATGTGGGAACCACCTCTGTAGCGCAACCCACATCGATGCAGGAACCATTGCAGCTCGTCTGGAATCACCGTTGGGAGTACGACAAGGGCCCGAAGCTGTTGCTGGAGATCGCCACGGCGGCTGCCCACCGAGGCTGTCGGGTGCATGTCGTCGGGCAGCAGTTTCGTCAGCGCCCTGAAGCCTTCACCACCCTGCAACAGGTACTTAACAGCAACGGTGCCCTGGGAAGCTGGGGTTACCAGGAGGACCGCGGCGAATACCTGTCACTGCTGGCGCGCAGTGATGTAGTACTGTCTACCGCCGATCACGACTTCCAGGGGCTGTCAGTACTGGAGGCGGCGGCCCTCGGCTGCACGCCGCTGGTCCCGGATCGGTTGGCCTATCCGGAGTGGTTTGGCCGCGAGTTTCGCTACTGCGACGCGGCCACTGCCGTGACCATGATCGACGCATGGATCGCCGCCAGGGCTGCCGGAGACGCTCTGCCGCGCGCTGATGTCAGCGCACTGTCAGCAGCCGCGCTGCTGCCTGAGTACCGCAGGATCCTGGAGTCCCTGGCAACGTAGCCAGTCCGGGGCTTCCCCAGTATCATTGGCGACCTTTGAAGCCAGCCACGGGACAGTGAATGAGCAAGCGACGGGTTTTGACCGGTATTACCACCACCGGTACGCCGCACCTGGGAAATTACGTGGGAGCGATTCGCCCGGCCATTGCCGCCAGTCGCGACGAGAGCGTAGAGAGCTACTACTTTCTCGCCGATTATCACGCGCTGATCAAAAACAGCGACCCGGATGCAGTACGTCAGTCCAGCAAGGAGATTGCCGCCACCTGGCTGGCACTGGGCCTGGATACCGAGCGGGCGACGTTCTACCGCCAGAGTGATGTACCGGAAATTCTCGAGCTGACCTGGGTACTCAACTGTCAGGCTGCCAAGGGCCTGATGAACCGGGCGCATGCCTACAAGGCAGCGGTGCAGGCCAATGAGGAGGCCGGGGAGGACCCGGATTTCGGTGTCACCATGGGGCTGTTCAGTTACCCGGTATTGATGGCGGCAGATATCCTCATGTTCCGTGCCGGTGAGATCCCGGTCGGCAAGGACCAGATCCAGCACGTGGAGATGGCGCGGGATATTGCCCAGCGTTTCAATCACCACTTCGACGAGATCTTCGTACTGCCGGAGGCGGTGGTTGATGACAGTGTAGCGGTGCTGCAGGGTCTCGATGGCCGCAAGATGAGCAAAAGCTATAACAATACGATTCCGCTTTTTGATACCGAAAAGCGCCTGCAGAAATCGATCAACAAGATCAAGACCAACTTGCTGGAGCCTGGCGAGCCCAAGGATCCGGATGATTCGACCGTCTTCCAGGTGTGGGAAGCTTTCGCAGCACCGGACCAGGTCGAGGATATGCGGGGGAAGTTCGCCGACGGGATCGGCTGGGGTGATGCCAAGAAGCAGCTGTTTGCGCTTATCAACGAAGAACTGGCGCCGGCCAGGGAGCGCTACACCGCGCTCATGGACGACCCGGCGCATATCGAGGCCGTGTTGGTTGCGGGCGCCGAAAAGGCCCGTTATGAGGCCTCAGAGCTGATGACCCGGGTGCGGGAGGCGGTAGGAATTTCCAGCATTCGTTAGCCCGGCGTAGTGGTGCAACAAGCGGGCTAGGGGGCGAAGCGGTAACCGACCTCGAAGTAGACAGAACGCGGTTCACCGACAAAATACCGGTAGCTGCCAAAGCCGAAGTCAGCGCGCTCTGCGTAGTCCTGGTCAGTGAGATTGGTGGCGCGAACGCCCAGGTCGAACTGACGCCAGCTTCCCGTAACCCTCAGGTTGAAGATGTCGTGGCCGTCGTACTTGTGGCGGTTGTCCGGCTCCAGGAAGTAGTCACCCATGTGTACCCATTCCAGTTCAGCCCGGTAGCCCGGCAGGAACCTCCAGCCTGCCCGGGCGCTGCCAAACTGCTCCGGCGCGGTGTCTATGGTGTTGCCCTTGATATTCCCGCTGCTGCCAATCAGGTCGATATTGCTGTCGTACTCGTGGCGGGCAAAGCTGGCATCCAGTGCCAGGTCCACGGCTTCACTCACCTGCCAGCGCAGGCCCAGGTCCAGGCCATAGTGCAGGGTGCTGGCGCCGCTGACGTTGAAGCGATCGGCATCCTGGAATATCACGTCGTCTTTCTCGTAGTAGTACAAGCCCACTTCATAGCTGAAACCACGGTAGCTGCCGCGGCCACCCAGTTCGATGCTGTCGAGTGATTCCGAGTCCAGGTCTGCCTGCGCCTGGTTGCCCTGCAGGCGGTAGAGCTCCGTGGTTTGTGGAGCCCGAAACCCGGTGGCCGCGCGCAGGAACAGCGCCTGGCCCGGCAGCGCATCCCACAGCGCGCCGACGTTCACTGACCAGTTGTCGAAATCATCCTCGCGATCGGCGGGTCGAAAGAAGCGGCAGGCGCTGGCACTGGGCTCGCAGGCAGGTCCGTCGCCTGTGCGGTTGTCGTAGTCGTACTCGGTATATTCGAAGCGCGCGCCCCCGTTGATCGTCACCTGTCGCGCCACGTCCCAGGAGAGCTGGGTCCATGCTGCGGCCAGTAGAGCGTCGACCTGGTAGTCGTAGTGCACGCCGGCGGGCTGGTTGGGGCTGAAGGGCTGGTCCTGGGTCTCCTTGAGCCAGCCGTCGGTGGTTTCCAGATCTATGCCGCTCACGCTGGTGAGCCAGCTGCCCTCGCGATAGTACTTGCTGTTGAGGCCGAAACTCTCGTGGCCGTTGCGCTCCACCGGCTGCCAGGGCAGGAAGTGCTGCAGGAACTCCATGTCGTTGTCACGCCAGTAGGGGGTAAATACCAGTCGGGAAAATTCGTCCAGCGGCAGGGTGAGGGCGCTCTGGAAGTGCTGCGAGTCGGCTTTGCGGTACGCCTCCGGATTGGGATTTTCCTGCTTGCGATCGGAGTCCTTGTAGGCCTCGAAGCCGGCAATGAATCCCGCGGTATCCTGGTCGAGGTCTGTGACGGCAACAATGCTGTCCAGGCTGAAGCGGTCGCCATCATAGCGGTGCCGCAGATTGGCCTTGTACTGGTCATAGCCGGAGCTGCGTTTGTAGCCATCGTCCGAGGCCGCATTGGCTGCCAACATGAAGCCGTGCCTGCCGATGGTATTGGCGAGTTGGTAGCGGCCACGGCGAAAGTCGCGAGGGCCCGCCTCGGCGGAAATCCGGTGGCTGAGCGTCTCGGTCGGTTCCGGGGTGATGACATTGACCAGCCCATGCATGGCGCCGGAACCGTACAGCGCCGTACCGGGACCCTTGAGGACTTCGATACGCTCGGCCTGTTCAGTATTGGCATCGAACAGCTGGTTGACGTTGCAGAATCCGGGCGCTCGCAGCGAAATGCCGTCTGCGGCCATGAAAAACGCGCCGCAGCTACCCGGGCCGGTCAGCACCGGTGAGCGCAGGGCGGTCAGGCTCTCCTGGCCGTTGCCGCGGGATATCCAGGCGCCGGGCACTCGCTGGAACACCTCATTGGCGTGCACATGCAGCACGGTCAGAAGGTCTTCGCGGTTTATAAGCGCAATACTCAGGGGCAGGTCGAGCTGGGCGGTGTCCTGCTGGGTGGCCGACACCACTACATGCTCCAGCGTCTGTGCTTGAGTCACCTGGACCAGCGAGCTGGACGCTGCCAGCACTGCAAATAGCTTGGTCGGTTTCATCGTCGGGGAGTGTACTGGAAAGCTTGTGCTGGCCCAACGAAATCTGCTCGACTACACTCTGTTTTCATCTGCAGGGGAGAGAATCCGAATGGTACAGTACAGACTTTTCACGGCATTGCTCACAGCAGCACTGGCTGCCTGCTCCGCCCAGAACACGGTGAACTATAAAGCACCGGAGCAGGGCGACCCGGAGTTCTTCAAGGTGCGGGATTCCATGGCCGACGAAGTCTATGTGACCGATGACACGGCGAAACGCGCCTGGTTCAACGATATCCGCAGGCTTTATGTTGCGCCACTGGATATGACGCAAATGCAGATCATTCAGCCCCACGGCGTCAGGGATAACGAACGCTGGGAGATCACTGACGCCGAAAAGGCCGTGGTTGAGAAAACCTTCCTCAACGAAATGACGGTGGCCATGGAGGCGGACCAGGCCTTCCATATTGTGACCCGTCGGGAAGATGCCCAGGCGGTACTGGCAGCCCGCGTGATCGCTGTACATCCTTATATGTCACGCGCCGAAGCCCAGGCCCGGGGCGGCCGAGGCAAGGGCGCCGTCACCATGAGTTTCGCACTGGTAGACCCCTCTGACAGCTCGGTCGTGATTCGCGCGCTGGATTCAAAGTCCACCGAGGATATTGCCGCCCTCGAGTCCATCGAGCAGGATCGCGATGCCATAGATGTACTGTTCAACTCCTGGGGTCAGCAGTTGCGCCGCAGCCTGCTGTTTCTGCAGGGCCGTCTCGATGCGGTACCCACCCCCGTCCTGCTAAAGCGCCAGACCTAGCCACAAGCGCTCCAGGCAGCACCTGACGAGAGCGCCCTGCGGCGTTCGCGCAAAGAAGTGAATTCGCGCAAACAGCCCTGCGCCAAAGCGTGCGCCGCTACGCGGCGTTCGCGATAACAGCCCTGAGCGGCAGCGTGCGCCGCTACGCGGCGTTCGCGATAACAGCCCTGAGCGGCAGCGTGCGCCGCTACGCGGCGTTCGCGATAACAGCGCGTTCGCGATAAAAATGGGATAAAAGGAAAGAAATGGTACCGGAGGCCGGACTCGAACCGGCACGCCATTGCTGGCAAGGGATTTTGAATCCCTCGTGTCTACCAGTTTCACCACTCCGGCAGCGTTTCAGGCAGGGGCGGGAGTTTAATTCAAGGGCCACTCCCGATCAATCGGCCTTTTGAAGCGTGCCTTGTCATTTGCCCCGTACGCTGTACACTTCGCGCCGATATTGCAAAAGCGGGTTCGCTCTAGCGTGCCCTCTGGTACGTAGCAGCACACAGCCTCTGAGTACCTGACGTGAAAGGGAGAAAAGAAACGTGGCGATGAAAGTAGTCAAAACAACAGAGTCCTATACGATTTACCAGCGCGGCGATGAACGCTATGCGGTCAAGGACGCGGACAAGAAGCCGGTCAACGGCGACGACAAGGTGCGGATCCTGGTCGAGGCAGGCCTGCTGACGGTAGCCGTGCCCGCTGCGCCGGAGCCCGAAGTGGAAGAAGCCGCCGAGGAAGCCCCGGCAGAAGAGGCGGCCGCAGCCGAAGAAGCTCCCGCCGAAGAAGAAGCTCCCGTTGAGGCGTCGGCTGCTGAGGAAGCTCCCGCTGAGGAAGCTCCCGCTGAGGAAGCTGCTGCAGAGGAAGCCCCCGCAGAGGAAGCCCCCGCAGAGGAAGCCCCTGCAGAGGAAGCCCCTGCAGAGGAAGCCCCCGCAGAGGACGCTGAAGAAGACAGCAAGGGCTGAGGCCTTTCCAGTCGCACCCCAAGCCGGCCCTGTGCCGGCTTTTTATTCTCCGGGGAATCCGTAGTTAAACCTTGGCAGACCATGAAACGCAGCGATTTCCATTTTGACCTGCCTGAGCGGCTGATCGCACGCTATCCGCTGGCTAATCGCACCGACAGCCGCCTGCTGAGCCTCACTGGTGGCAGTGGTGCTTTGCGCCACCTGCAGTTTACTGACCTACTCGACGAGTTGTCCGCTGGCGACTTGCTGGTATTCAACAACACCCGAGTGATTCCCGCCCGACTGTGGGGTCGCAAGCCCAGCGGTGGACGGGTAGAAATTCTGATAGAAAGACTGCTGGACGAAAAGCGCTGTCTCGCCCACGTCCGCGCCAGCAAGACCCCAAAGCCCGGTAGCGAACTGCTGCTACAGGCAGATCGCGATAGCGAGGCCGTGCAGGGAAGCTTGCAAGTGGAGGGCCGGCAGGATGACCTGTTCCTGCTGGCGTCAGATGATGAGCGGCTGATCGAGGTGCTGGAACGAATCGGGCATATGCCGTTGCCGCCCTATATCGACCGCGCCGATGAGGGCCTCGATCGGGAGCGCTACCAGACAGTGTACGGCGAGCGCGAGGGAGCGGTGGCCGCGCCGACCGCAGGACTGCATTTCAGCGAAGACTTCATGGCGGCCTGCCGCGACAAGGGCGTCGATATCGGTTTTATTACCTTACACGTGGGTGCGGGCACCTTTCAGCCGGTGCGGGTGGATGACATCCGTGAGCACCGTATGCATTCCGAGTACCTGGAGGTCGATGCCGAGCTCTGCCAACAGGCCCGCTTGGCGCGTGAGGCAGGGCATCGCGTTGTCGCCGTCGGCACCACCGTGGTGCGGTCGCTGGAAACGGCCGCCCAAGGGGGTGAACTGGCGCCTTTCAGCGGTGAAAGCGATATCTTTATCTTCCCCGGGTTTGAGTTTCGCTGTGTCGACGCCATGATCACCAATTTCCACCTGCCAGAGTCCACCCTGATCATGCTGGTAAGCGCATTCGCCGGTCGCGACCACGTGCTCGCCGCCTACCGGGCCGCGGTGGCAGAGGAGTACCGCTTTTTCAGCTATGGTGATGCCATGTTCATTACCCGGGCGGGCGCATGACCGCAACATCTCGCATGAGCTTCGAACAGTTGGGCGGCGACGGTGCCGCCCGGCGCGGCCGCCTGGCATTTCCTCGCGGCAGCGTAGAGACCCCAGCCTTCATGCCGGTGGGTACCTACGGCACTGTGAAGGGCATGACGCCCGACGATGTGCGCGCCACCGGGGCTGAAATTCTGTTGGGTAACACCTTTCACCTGTGGCTGCGTCCTGGCACGGACGTCATCAAGGCCCACGGCGACCTGCATGACTTCATGGCCTGGAATGGGCCAATCCTGACCGACTCCGGCGGTTTCCAGGTGTTCAGCCTGGGGGATCTGCGCAAAATCAGCGAGGAGGGCGTGCGCTTTCAGTCGCCTGTGGACGGTGACCAGGTGTTCCTCGACCCCGAGACGTCCATGGCCATACAGCGCGCGCTGGGTGCTGATATCGTTATGATATTTGACGAATGTACTCCTTACCCGGCCACCGAACAGGAGGCGAGGGCGTCAATGGAGCTATCGCTGCGCTGGGCTGCGCGTAGCAAGCGCGCCCACGCCGGGAATGACGCCGCGCTGTTCGGCATTGTTCAGGGCGGCATGTTCGATAATCTGCGCGCGGAATCCCTGGCGGGGCTGGTCGACATTGGTTTCGATGGCTATGCCATCGGCGGCCTTTCAGTGGGCGAGCCGAAGGATGAAATGATGGCGGTGCTGGACAGCAGCGCCGACACCCTGCCGGCGGACAAGCCGCGCTACCTGATGGGCGTGGGGACGCCGGCTGATATTCTCGAGGCAGTGCGCCGGGGTGTCGACATGTTCGACTGCGTTATGCCCACCCGCAATGCCCGCAATGGCTATATCTTTACCTCCCGGGGCGTCATAAAGCTGCGCAATGCCGCCCATCGGCACAGCACCGAGCCGCTGGATCCGGAATGCGACTGCTACACTTGCCAGCACTTCACGCGTGCCTACCTGCACCACCTGGACAAGTGCAACGAGATTCTCGGATCGCAGCTCAATACCATCCACAACCTGCGCTACTACCAGAACCACATGGCCGGTATTCGCAGCGCCATAGAAACCGGCAGCCTCGACGCGTTTGCCGGGGCATACTACGACGGTCAGCAACGAGGGGTCAGCGGTGTATAAGCTCTGTGTGTATATTCCTGAAGCAAATCTTGAGTCGGTAAAGCGCGCCCTGTTTGATGCCGGCGCTGGCCGCATCGGCAATTACAGCGACTGCTGCTGGCAGGTGCTTGGCCAGGGGCAGTTCAAGCCGGGGGAGGGCAGCGAGCCCTTTATTGGCAGCGTCGGAGCCGTGGAGCCGGTCGCCGAATACCGGGTTGAGATGGTCTGTGCCGACGACGTTGTCGATGTTGTTATCGCCGCCCTGCGCGCTTCCCACCCCTATGAAGAGCCGGCTTTCGACCTGATCCGCGTGGAGGTGGCCTGATCCCGGCGAGTACCGTCAGTAGCCTGCGTAGCCTGCTTGGTGAGCAGGCCCCGGTGGTCTCCGAACACCTGCCCCAATCCGCGGTGCTGGTGGGGCTGTACGAAGAAAGCAGCGACCCCACGGTACTGCTGACCCGGCGCGCAGCGCACCTGCGATTGCACGCCGGTGAAGTGGCCTTTCCCGGGGGCATGTGCGAACCGCAGGATGTCGACTTGTGGGACACAGCCCAGCGCGAAGCTGAGGAAGAAGTCGCGCTGGATCGTGATACCGTGGAGCCACTGGGCCACCTGTCAGCGCTGGTGACTCGCACCGGAATCGAGGTGACGCCCTGTGTGGCGCAGATCAGTCGGCGCACAGAGCTGGTGGCCAATCCGGCGGAACTGGAGGCGGTGTTCGAAGCACCGCTGGCATTTTTCGCTGACCGTTCGCAGCTGTCTTTCCTGCGCTTTGACTACGGTGGCCGTGAGCGCCGCGTGCCGCAATACCAGTGGCACGACTACCAGATATGGGGCATCACCGCCGCAATACTGGTAAGGCTGGTCAATCTCGCTTGCGATGCCGGCATAGAAATGGATGACTACTGGCGCGGTCGCCGGTGAAACAGTGGGACCGCCGGCAAATGATAACGGCAAGCAACACAGGAGACAGGCATGCTTTACCAAATCGATGACAAGTCACCGCTACTCGAAGGGACGGGTCACTTTGTGGCGCCCAATGCCGCCGTGATTGGCGATGTGGTGCTGGGTGAGGCCGCCAGCATCTGGTTCAGCGTGGTGATTCGCGGTGACAACGAAACGATCAGAATTGGCGCTCGCACCAATATCCAGGACGGCACGGTGTGTCACTCCGACCCCGGTTTCGCGCTGGAGATCGGCAGCAATGTCACGGTGGGTCACAGCGCCATGTTACACGGCTGTACTATCGGTGACGGTACCCTGGTGGGCATCAACGCCGTGGTATTGAACGGCGCCCGGGTAGGGCGCAATTGTGTCATCGGCGCCAATTCACTGGTACCGGAGGGCATGGAGATTCCCGATGGGAGCCTGGTGATGGGCGTGCCGGCTCGCATCAAAAGAGAACTGACGGCAGAACAGCAGGCTCATTTTTCCAGCAACGCCGACCATTATGTGGACAACGCCGCCCGGTTTACGGCGACCCTGAAGGCGCTCTAGTTGCCCTGTCCCAGCCGATAGGTACTCTGAGCGCTACAGCAAGACTCTCTGGGCTCCGAGCCTCCGGGCACCGTACCGGTGAGATAGGGCGGCTAGCGTCTGAATGAGGTTGGCAGCACCTGGGCTCGCACCGAGGTGATGACGTTGTCCTGCAGTTCCAGGATGTCCATGCAGTAGTCGTCAACCCGTACTCCGGCGCTGGCCTCCGGGAAAGACTCCAGGGTTTCGAGCAGCAGGCCGTTGAGGGTTTTGGGGCCGTCGGTCGGCAGCGTCCAGCCCAGAGACTTGTTGATTTCCCTGACGTTGGCACTGCCGTTGATGATGTAGCTTCCGTCTTGCTGCGGAAAGATATCGGCGATCGCCTCCGCCAGGTTGGAAGTGAATTCGCCGACGATCTCTTCGAGTATATCTTCCAGGGTGACCAGGCCCATGACCTCGCCGTATTCATCCACCACCACGGCTATGCGTAATTTCTGTCGCTGGAAGTTAAGCAGTTGGGTGTGTAGCGGCGTGCCTTCCGGAACAAAGTAGGGCTTTTCGACTTCCTTGAGCATCTGCTCGCGGTGCAATCCGCTCTCGTCAATGAAGCGGCTGGTACGACGCATGTGCAGGATGCCGGAGATGTTGTTGACGTCGTCCTCGAACACCGGCAGGCGGGTGTACTCGGTGGACTGAATCTGCTCCAGCAGCACCTCATCGGAGTCGTCCAGGTCCAGGCCGAACACCTCACCCCGCGGCACCATGATGTCGTCCACGGTTACCTTTTCGAGTTCGAGAATATTGAGCAACATGCCCTGGTGGGTGTCGGGGATCATGTGTCCGGTGTCGTTGACGATGGTGCGCAGTTCGTCGGTGGTCAAGCCGGAGTCGTTGGCGGCGCTGGGGTCAAACCCCAGTAGTCGCAGCAGACTGTTGGTAATCACATTCACCAGCCAGACCACCGGGTAAAGCACCTTGAGCATGGGTGACAGCACGGCGCTGGCGGGGAAAGCAATGCGCTCAGGGTTCAGCGCGGCGATGGTCTTCGGCGTAATCTCAGCAAAAACCAGTAGTACCAGTGTGAGCAGCAGTGAGCCGACGGCAATACCGGCGTTGCCGAGCAGGCGTATGGCAATAATGGTCACAATCGCCGCCGCCAGCACATTGACGAGGTTGTTGCCGATCAGGATGAGGCCAATCAGGCGGTCGGGGCGTTCCAGCAGGCGGCTGGCACGATTGGCGCCATGATGGTCCTGCTCCTTGAGATGTTTTAGCCGATAGCGGTCCAGCGACATCATCCCAGTCTCGGAACTGGAGAAGAACGCAGACAACAGGATCAGGACGCCGAGGATGGAAAAAAGAAGACCCAGCGGTGCTTCGTTCAAGCAGGGGTTACCCGGGGAAAGTTAAGAAGCGACATCTTGAATAAATTCCAGGCTGATCGCAAGGGCAACGCTCAGCCGCGCTGCAGCACCAGTTCCAGTACGAACTTGCTGCCGGCGTAGGCTAGCATCAGCGCAACAAACCCGCCCAGAGTGAAGCGAGCCGCCAGTTGGCTGCGCCAGCCCAGTCGATGATGCCCCCACAGCAGCGTTGCGAACAGCAGCCAGGCGCAGATAGACAGCACCGTCTTGTGCACCAGGTGTTGGGCGAAAATATCATCAATAAAGATGAACCCGGAGGCGATGGCCAGCGTCAGCAACACCAGGCCCACCCAGACAATTTCGAACAAAATGCTTTCCATCAGCTGCAGCGGGGGCAGCAGCTGCACCAGGCCGCGGGTCTGGCGATGACGGAGCTGGTAGTCCTGTGCCGCAACGGCGCCGGCCTGCACGGCGGCGATCGCGAGTACGGCGTAGGCGAGTACGGAGCTGCCGATATGCGCCAGCATGCCCCCGGACAGATCCGTTAACAGGGCGCCGTCGGCGGGCATCAGTGCGGCCAGCACCACCGCCAGCGCGGCTATGGGAAACAGCACGACCATCAGGTTCTGCAGGGGGCGCCAGGCGAAACTTGCCAGCAGGCTTATATTGACCATCCAGAAAATCAGGGAGCCGGCGCGAAACAGACTGAAGCTGAGTCCGTCTTCTGCGGCCAGGCCGGAAAATGCGGCGTAGGCGTGTAACAACACGGCGATGCCGGCCAGCGCATAGACCGTCGTCGCTGGGGTCTCAATGCGACGGGAGGCGCGGCGCGCCTGGAGCACGCTGACGGCGATGTAGAGGATGGCCGCGACCAGGGCGGCGACCGATGCGCTGAGCATTTGGGGATCAATTCACGGTAACGTATACTTCGCGTCTTTGTACCCATTTGCATAGGTATTAGCAAGCCGCCTCACGCCATCGGCGTAAATTGGGGCCGGTTGAGACACCGCTAATGTCCGCTGCACACCCCAGCTGTGAGCAAGAAGCATGTTTGACAACCTGAGCGAACGCCTTTCCCAGAGTCTCAAGAAGATTACCGGCAAGGCAAAGCTGACCGACGACAATATCCAGGAGACCCTGCGTGAGGTGCGCATGGCGCTGCTGGAGGCCGATGTGGCGCTGCCCGTGGTCAAGGACTTCGTGGAGGCCGTGCGCCAGCGGGCGCTGGGCCAGGAAGTCAGTGCCAGCCTGAGCCCCGGGCAGGCTTTCATCAAGATCGTGCAGGCGGAACTTGAGCAATTGATGGGTGCCGCCAACGAAACACTGAACCTGGCGGCGCAGCCGCCGGCGGTAATCCTGATGGCGGGCCTGCAGGGCGCTGGTAAAACCACCTCGGTGGCCAAGCTGGCTCGTCACCTGCAGGAGCGCGATAAAAAGAAAGTGATGGTAGCCAGTGCCGACGTCTATCGACCGGCGGCCATCCGCCAGCTGGAAACACTGGCGGGTGAGGTGGGCGCCGAGTTTTTTCCCAGCGATGAGTCCCAGAAGCCCGTGGCCATCGCCGAAGCTGCCCTGGCCCAGGCGCGCCTCAAGTTTGCCGACGTACTGATTCTCGATACCGCTGGTCGGCTGGCGATTGACCAGGACATGATGGCGGAAATTGCCGAGCTGCACCGCGTGATCAACCCGGTGGAAACCCTGTTTGTGGTCGATGCCATGACCGGCCAGGACGCAGCCAACACCGCCAAAGCCTTTAATGAGGCCCTGCCGCTCACCGGCGTGGTGCTGACCAAGGTAGACGCCGATACCCGCGGCGGGGCGGCGCTGTCGGTGCGCGCCATCACCGGTAAGCCTATCAAGTTCCTGGGCGTTGGCGAGAAAACCGAGGCGCTGGACCCCTTCCATCCGGACCGCCTGGCCTCACGCATCCTCGGCATGGGCGATGTGCTGTCGCTGATTGAGGAAGCGGAACAGAAAATTGACCGCCAGAAGGCGGAGAAGCTGGTCAACAAGGTCAAGAAGGGCAAGCGCTTTGACCTCGAGGATTTCCGCGACCAGTTGCAACAGCTCAACAGCATGGGCGGTATTACCGGCATGCTGGACAAGTTGCCGGGTATGGGGGGCATGGCCCAGGCGGCGCAGCAGAACATGGATATGAAGCAGTTTGCCCGCATGGAAGCGATGATCAACTCCATGACCCCGGACGAACGCCGGCGCCCGGAGATTATCCAGGGCTCGCGCAAGCGTCGTATTACCGCCGGTTCCGGGACCCAGGTGCAGGACCTCAACCGTTTGCTCAAGCAACACAAGCAGATGGCCAAAATGATGAAGAAGATGAAAGGCGGCGGCATGCAGAAAATGATGCGCGGCCTGGGCGGCGCTATGGGCGGTGGTGGTGGCATGCCGCCTGGAATGCCACCCTTCAAATAGGATTGTCCCGGCAAAGTAAGGTCCTGATAAGACAGGAAATTCCCTCATTCTGGGGGCTTTCATTACCCAGGTGTTTCACGTATGATACGCGCCTTTTCCGGAACCCGGCGGGGAGTCGGTGTGTGCGTTTTGGCATGTTTAACGCCTGATAAGCGCAATTCCCGGCTGTAACCGTCAACTTAAGGGACGTTTTAAAGACAATGGTAACAATTCGTTTGGCTCGGGGCGGCTCCAAGAAACGCCCGTTTTTTCACCTCACCGTCAGCGACAGCCGCAATGCGCGCAACGGTCGCTTCATCGAGCGTGTTGGCTTCTTCAACCCCATCGCCCGTGGTCAGGAAGAACGCCTGCGCGTGGACAACGAGCGCGTTGAGTACTGGGTATCCCAGGGTGCGCAGCTCAGCGAGCGTGTAGCCTCGCTGGTGAAGCAGTCACGCAAGGAGCCGGCAGCGGCCTGATACCGCTGCTCGACTCCCTTGGGTGAGGACCTGACGCAGGGGACGCAGACAGCTCCTCCTGAGCTGAGTGAGCTGGCTGAGCTGATAGTCGTCGGCCGCATCAGCGGCGTTTACGGCATCAAGGGCTGGGTCAGGGTTCACTCATTCACGGAGCCGGCAGCCAATCTGTTTGGCTACCGGGACTGGATGATTCGTCGCGGCGGGCAGTGGCAAGCGATCGAGATCGACACTGGCCGTGAGCACGGCAAAGGATTGGTTGCGCACATTGTCGGCATCGACGATCGCAACGCCGCCGAGCTCATCAAGGGGTGTGAACTAGCAGTACCGCGGGCTTTGCTGCCCGCGCTGGAGCAAGGCCAGTATTACTGGTACCAGCTCGAGGGCCTGACAGTGTTGGCTGCGGGCCAGTGTCTCGGCAAGGTGGATCATCTGCTGGAGACCGGTGCCAACGACGTGTTGGTGATCAAGCCCTGCCAGGGCAGTATCGATGAGCGCGAACGCCTCATCCCCTGGGTGCAGGGGCAGTATGTAAAGCAGGTTGACCTCGAGGCAAAATCCATCGAGGTGGACTGGGACCCGGAGTTCTAGGTCATGCGCATTGCGCTGGTGAGCCTGTTTCCGGAGATGTTCAGCGCCGTCAGCGAATATGGCGTGACTGGCAGGGCGGTGGAACAGGGGCAGCTGGAATTGTTCCTGAGTAATCCCAGGGATTACGCCACCGACCGTCATGGCACAGTCGATGATCGCCCCTATGGTGGCGGCCCCGGCATGTTGATGAAGATCGACACGCTGGAGGCGGCCCTGGCGAATGCACGGGACCAGCTTGGTGACCCGGTTGAGGGTGAACGCAAGGTGGTCTACCTGTCGCCCCAGGGGCAGCGGTTGGACCAGGCGCTGGTGACCGAGTTGGCGACATTGTCCCAGCTGGTGCTGGTGGCAGGGCGTTACGAAGGCGTTGACGAGCGTCTGCTAGAGGCCGAGGTCGACATGGAAGTGTCGATTGGCGATTACGTATTAAGTGGCGGCGAACTGGCGGCTATGGTCGTGATCGACGCGGTCAGCCGGCAATTGCCGGGAGTGCTGGGCCACGAGGACTCGGCACAGCAGGACTCCTTCGCAGATGGCCTGCTGGATTGTCCGCACTACACGCGGCCCGAGGAGTACCGGGGGCGGCGGGTACCGGAAGTGCTGCTCAGCGGCAACCACGAGCGGATTCGCCTTTGGCGCCTGAAGCAGGCCCTGGCGAGAACATTGGAACGCAGGCCGGACCTGATTGAAGGTCGGGTGCTGTCCGAGGAAGAGTCGGCGCTGCTGGCCGAGCTTCGCGAGGAAGGCCAGCAAACCTCCGATTGACGCTGGCGAAGTAAGAATTTGCGGGCACCGCCCAGCGGTCGGTGTCCAGGTACATGAAACATTGCAAGGCACTTGCAAGAACTAACAGGAGTTCACCCATGAGCAGCAATAACAGCATCATTTCGCAGATCGAAGCGGAACAGATGGAAAAGGACATGCCGGAATTCGGCCCCGGTGACACCGTGGTAGTTCAGGTGAAGGTGAAGGAAGGCAACCGGGAGCGTCTGCAGGCCTTTGAAGGGGTTTGCATTGGCAAGCGTAATCGCGGACTGAACTCTGCCTTTACCGTGCGCAAAATCTCTCACGGCATTGGCGTTGAGCGTACCTTCCAGACCTACAGCCCGCTGGTGGACAGCGTCGCTGTAAAGCGTCGCGGTGACGTACGCCAGGCCAAGCTGTACTACCTGCGCGAGCTGAGCGGCAAGGCGGCACGCATCAAGGAACGCCTTTCCAAGTAAAGTTTTCCGGGACTCTGATCCCCGGGACGAGAAAAGGGCGCCAAGCGGCGCCCTTTTTTTTTTGCTCGCCATCGGGCCTCTTATTAGCGCGAGATTTCAGCGGATCGGGTTAACAGCGAGAATTCCTGGTTTGGCAATTAAGGAGTGCGCGTAGTGCCTCGGGCCCTTCCGGGACCGTTTGCGGCCAGGACGGCCCGGGCGGCGATCCGCGCAGCCGAGCGAGACAGGGTGTCATGCTTTTAGCGTGTCCCGGAAGGGCCAGAATGCGCTGCGATGCCCTGCTAATATGAACCCATGCCAGCTGCTTCAACTCCCAGCCCTGATATCGAAACCTACCTGGACGCCCTGTGGATGGAGAAGGGCCTGGCGGAGAACACCCTGTCGTCCTATCGGCGTGACCTGGAGCAGTACCGGGACTGGCTGGAACAGCGGCAGGGGTCTTTGCTGGCGTCCACCGGCGGTGACCTGCAGGAATACCTGGCCTGGCGGTCCCGGCAACAGCGCTCACCCCGGTCGACGGCCCGTTTCCTTTCCTGTTTAAGGGGGTTTTTTCGCTACCAGGTCCGCGAAGGCCGGATTGAGATCGACCCCAGTCTCGATGTGGAGAGTCCCAAGCTGGGGCGGCCCTTGCCCAAATCACTGAGCGAGGCCGAAGTCGAGGCCCTGCTGGCGGCCCCGGATCTTGACCAGGCCATCGAGTTTCGCGATCGCACCATGCTGGAGTTGCTGTACGCCTGTGGCCTGCGGGTCAGTGAGCTGGTGGGTATGCAGGTGTCGCAGCTCGGAATGAACCAGGGCGTGGTGCGCATCATCGGCAAAGGCGGCAAGGAAAGGTTGGTGCCGGTAGGGGAAGAGGCCCTCGGCTGGCTGCAGCGTTATCTGGCGGGCAGCCGCCGCGAGTTGCTGGGCAATCGGCCCAGTGAAGCCCTGTTTCCCAGCCGCAGGGGCACCCAGATGACGCGTCAGGCCTTCTGGTATCGCATCAAGCAGTACGCCGCGCGAGCCAATATCCGCTCGTCGCTGTCGCCACACACCCTGCGGCACGCCTTTGCCACTCACCTTCTGAATCACGGCGCCGACCTGCGCGTGGTGCAGCTGCTGCTGGGTCACAGTGACCTTACCACCACCCAGATCTATACCCACGTCGCAAGACAGCGTATGAAGGAGCTGCATGCCTTGCATCATCCGCGAGGCTGATTATGCTGACAGACCGGGTATACTGTGGTTTCTACGGGAGGGAACTACCGCAGCCAGCCGTGTTCCAAGCCCGCGTAAGCGAATAATCGGAGAAGTCACATGTCCATTAGTCCTGTCCGTGGCGCCTGGCGAGCGCTCCTGCTGCTGTTGCTGGCCTGCCCGGCGCTTGCCCAGGAATCGCCTGAAGCCACTATAGCCGCCAAGATCAGCCAGGCCCGTCCGGATCTGGTGGTAAAGTCGGTGCGCCCCAGTGTGGCGACCGGGCTGTTTGAAGTGAGCATCGCTGGCGGCCTGACGGTCTACAGTACAGCTGATGGCGACTTCTTCGTGCTGGGTGACCTGTTTGCCGTGGACATCAAGGGTCTGGTGAACGTATCGGAGCAACAGCGGGATGTCGAACGCCAGGAGCTGCTGTCCGCCGTGGCCGCCGATGACATGATCATTTTTGCCGCCGATGGCGAGCGCCGCGGCGTGTTGACTGTATTCACCGACGTGGACTGTTTCTACTGCCAGAAGCTGCACCAGGAAGTGCCGACGCTCAATAAAATGGGCGTGGAAGTGCGCTACCTGGCTTATCCCCGTGCCGGTGTCGGCAGCGATTCCTTCCGCAAGATTGCCAGCGCCTGGTGCGCCGAAGATCCGCAGCAGGCCATTACCAGTCTCAAGAACCGCCAGGACATTCCGGAAAATGTCTGCCCGGGTAATCCGGTGGCCGACCAGTTCATGCTCGGCCAGCAGGCCGGTGTGCGCGGCACGCCGGCACTGGTGCTGGAAAGCGGTCAACTGTTGCCCGGCTACATGACCGCCGAAGTCATCACCCAGCGCATGGGCATCAACTGACCCGGACACCGGGTTCTGCCCGCAGGCCCCCTGTAACCCGCGGTCGCGTTGACAGGGGAGAGCGGCGTCAGTAATGTTGCCCGCTTTGAGCCTCCCGCCGTCGTGGCCGGGCCAGCGTGGACCAACGTGGAACAACAATTCAAGCGCATCGAGCGCCTGCCCCCATACGTTTTTAACATCATCGGTGAGCTGAAGCAGCAGGCCCGGGCAGCAGGGGAAGATGTGATCGACTTCGGCATGGGCAACCCCGACCAGCCCACGCCTCAGCATATTGTCGACAAGCTTACCGAAACAGCGCAGCGCAAGGACACCCATCGCTACTCCCAGTCCAAGGGCATACCGCGCCTGCGGCGGGCCATCTGTAACTGGTATCGGGAACGCTACCAGGTGGAGCTGGACCCGGACGCGGAGGCCATCGTCACCCTGGGCTCCAAGGAAGGTCTCGCTCACCTGGCACTGGCCACCACCGGTCCCGGCGACACTATCCTGGTTCCCAATCCGTCCTACCCCATTCACCCCTATGGATTTGTGATAGCCGGCGCGGATATACGCCATGTCCCCATGCGCGGTGACGGCACCTTTTTTACCGAGCTGGAAAACGCCATCCGTAATAGCTGGCCGACGCCGAAGATGCTGGTGCTCAACTTCCCCAGTAATCCCACGACCCATTGCGTAGAGCTTGAGTTCTTCGAAAAGGTGGTGGAGATTGCGCGGGAGTACAACATCTGGGTGGTGCAGGATCTCGCCTACGCGGATCTCTGTTTTGATGGGTATGTCGCTCCCTCCATCCTGCAGGTGGATGGTGCCAAGGACGTGGCGGTAGAATTTTTTTCGCTCTCCAAGAGCTACAACATGCCTGGCTGGCGAGTGGGATTCTGCTGCGGCAATCCCGAGCTGGTGGGCGCGCTGGCACGCATGAAATCTTACCTGGACTACGGCATGTTCACCCCGGTGCAGGTGGCGGCGATCTCGGCGCTGGAGGGAGACCAGGCCTGCGTTGCCGACATTTGCCAGCTATACCAGGATCGCCGCGACGTACTGTGTTCGGGGCTCAACGCCGCCGGCTGGCCGGTAGAGCCGCCGAAAAGCACCATGTTCGTCTGGGCGGAGATTCCGGGTTGCTACCGAGAGCTGGGTTCTATTGAGTTCAGCAAGAAGTTGCTGGTGGACGCCAAGGTGGCGGTGTCACCGGGGGTCGGCTTTGGTGAGTACGGCGAGGGCTACGTGCGCTTCGGTCTGATTGAAAATGAGCACCGCACGCGTCAGGCCATCCGCAATATCAAGCGGATGATTCGCAAGGACGGTTTCGCGGAATGAAAACGGTCAAGGTGGGCCTCTGCGGCCTGGGCACGGTGGGTGCCGGTACATTCAAGCTTCTGGGAGCCAACGAGGCCGAGATTACCGACCGTGCCGGCTGTCACGTGAGCGTGGTTCACGTCGGCGCTCGACGCGACAAGCCGGACTGCCCCACGGGCAAGGTCCGGGTCAGTCGCGATCTCATGGAGGTGGCTGCCGACCCGGAGATCGACATCCTGGTGGAACTGATCGGTGGGACCGATACTGCGCTGGAGCTGGTGCGCAGTGCTGTCGCCAATGGCAAGCACGTGGTCACGGCCAACAAGGCGCTGATTGCTGAACACGGCAATGAACTGTTCGCCATGGCCGATTCCGCCGGTGTGTCCATACACTACGAGGCCGCAGTGGCCGGTGGTATCCCCATTATCAAAAGCCTGCGGGAAGGGCTGGCCGCCAATCGTATCCAATGGCTGGCCGGCATTATCAATGGCACCGGCAATTTTATTCTCAGTGAAATGCGCGACAAGGGGCGTGATTTCTCCGATGTGCTGGCGGAAGCCCAGCAGCTCGGCTACGCCGAGGCGGACCCGACTTTTGACGTGGAGGGCATTGACGCGGCCCACAAGCTGGTGATCCTGGCGGCTATCGCCTTTGGTATGCCGCTGGAATTCGACAAGGTCTATACCGAGGGTATCTCAAAGATCGAGACTGTGGATGTGGATTACGCCGAAGAGCTTGGCTATCGCATCAAACACCTGGGCATCGCCCGGCGGGCAGACAAGGGGATAGAGCTGCGGGTGCACCCGACGCTGGTTCCCGGCAAGCGCCTGCTGGCAAACGTCAACGGCGTCAAAAACGCCGTGCTGGTAGAGGGTGATGCCGTGGGCCCCACCCTGTACTACGGTGCCGGTGCTGGTGCCGAGCCCACTGCCTCCGCGGTGGTGGCTGATATTGTTGACGTGGCGCGAGACCTGGCGATCGGCCAGACACCTGCGGTGCCGGAACTCGGTGTCAGGACCGATGCCATCGCCCGCCAGCCGATCCTCGGAATTGACGACGTGGAAACCGCCTGGTATCTGAGAATGACCGCCGAGGACAAACCGGGCGTGCTGTCTGAGGTGGCCAGTATCTGCAGTCGCGCCGGGGTCAGTATTGAAGCGTTAATTCAAAAGGAACCTGCCGAGGGCGAAACCCGGGTTCCGGTCATCATTCTCACCAATCGCACCCGAGAAGGTGAGTTGAACCGGGTGGCTCGCGAAATCGAAGCGCTGGATACCATTGCCGGCAGCATCACACGCATCCGGGTAGAGAGCCTCGATGGTTAGGACGGCGTCATAATATGAAATACATCAGTACCCGCGGAACTGCGCCCGCTCTCAACTTCGAGGAAGTATTGCTGGCGGGGCTCGCCAGTGACGGCGGCCTATACCTGCCCGCCGAGCTGCCCAGCTTCAGCGCTGATCAGCTCACAGCCATGCGTACTATGAGCTACCCCGAACTGGCCTATGAAATCATGCTGCCGTTTGTCGAGGACAGCATACCGGCGGACGACTTTCGGGCCATTGTCGATGAGTGCTACAGCGTGTTTCGGCACGATGCCGTCGCGCCCCTGATTCAGCTTGCTCCCAACCAGTGGGTGCTGGAACTCTTTCACGGCCCGACGCTGGCCTTCAAGGACTTTGCCCTGCAGCTGTTGGGGCGGCTGCTGGACTATGTGTTGGAACGTCAGCATCGCAAGGTGGTGATCATGGGGGCCACCTCCGGGGACACCGGCTCCGCCGCCATCGAAGGCTGCCGACGCTGCAGTAATATCGACATCTATATCCTGCATCCGCATCAGCGTGTGTCCGAGGTGCAGCGACGCCAGATGACCACCGTGCCCGGTGAGCGGATTCACAACATTGCCCTGCAGGGCAACTTCGACGACTGTCAGGCGGCGGTGAAAGCCAGTTTCGGCGACCAGGGCTTTCTGCCGGAAGGGCGCAGCCTGGTGGCGGTCAATTCAATCAACTGGGCGCGCATCATGGCGCAGATTGTTTACTACGTGTACGCCGCACTGGCTCTGGGTGGGCCGCAGCGTCCAGTATCGTTTTCGGTACCTACCGGCAACTTCGGCGACATCTTCGCCGGCTACCTGGCACGCAACATGGGCCTGCCGATAGAGCAATTGGTGATAGCTACCAATCGCAACGATGTCTTGCACCGTTTGCTGACAACCGGCGCATACGCGCGTACAGAGTTGCACCAGACCCTGAGCCCCAGCATGGACATCACCGTTTCCAGCAACTTTGAGCGCCTGATGTTCGATCTTTACGAGCGCGACGCGGCTGCCGTGGCGGTACTGATGGACCGCTTCAAGGACAGTGATATCCAGCTATCCGAGTCTGCCATGCAGCGCCTGGGCAGCCTGTTTACAAGCCGCTGTGTCAGCGACGAGGAAACCACCGACGTTATCGGCGAGGTGTATCGTCGCAACGAATACCTGTTGGACCCGCATTCCGCCATCGGCTTCAAGGCCGCAATGGACTGCCGTCGCGATGCCGCGGTACCGATGGTGACCCTGGCGACAGCACACCCGGCAAAATTCCCTGCCGCCGTGGCGGCCGCCGGGGTTGGGGTGGAGCCAGCCCTGCCGGCGCACATGGCCGACCTGTTCGAACGCGAGGAACGCTTTGACGTGTTGCCCAATGAGCTGACCACCGTGCAGGCCTTCATGGCGGAGCATCTTTCCGCCTGACCATGGCGCAGGCGATTCGGCGACGACCCCAGGGCGGGACACTACCCGGCGATCTGCACCCCGTGCTCGAGCGGGTATTTGCTGGTCGTGGTATTGCCAGTCCCGGCGAGCTTGAGCTGGGTCTCGACCGTCTTTTGCCGCCGACGGGCTTCGCCGGGCTCGATCAGGCGGCGGAATTACTGGCTGACAGCCTGGAAGCCGGACAGAAGATTCTCATCGTTGGCGATTTCGACGCTGATGGCGCGACCAGCATCGCTGTGGGCGTTACGCTGCTGCATGCCATGGGCGCGGTCGACGTCGACTTTCTGGTACCCAATCGCTTTGAATACGGCTATGGCCTGACACCGGAGATCGTTGATCTGGCCAGCCAGCGCTCGCCGGATATCATCGTCACGGTAGACAACGGCATATCGAGCCTTGAGGGGGTCACCAGGGCAGGGGAGCTGGGTATGCGCACCCTGGTAACAGACCACCACCTGCCAGGCCGTGAATTGCCCGCAGCCGACGTCATCGTCAACCCCAACCAGCCCGGCTGCCAGTTTCCCAGCAAGCACCTGGCCGGCGTCGGCGTCATTTTCTATGTCATGTCGGCGCTGCGACGCTGCCTTCGGGAACGCGGCTGGTTTGAACGCCTTGGGATTGAACCGCCCAGCCTGGCGTCGGTGCTGGACCTGGTGGCCCTGGGCACGGTCGCTGACGTGGTACCCCTGGATGGCAATAATCGTATCCTGGTACAGCAGGGCCTGCTGCGCATTCGAGCCGGTCAAACCCGGCCCGGCATCGAAGCGCTGTTGCACATTGCCGGGCGCCCGCTGCATAGGGTGGTGGCCTCGGACCTTTCCTTTGCGGTCGCCCCGCGACTCAATGCCGCCGGGCGGCTCGATGATATGTCGGTGGGCATTGCCTGCCTGCTGGCGCCCAGCCAGTCGGTGGCCAACCAGTACGCCGAGCAGTTGGACAGCCTCAACCGGGATCGCCAGCAAATTGAGCGGGGCATGCAGGAACAGGCTTCGGCAGCACTGGCCGCCTTGGACCTTGCCGATGCCGGGCAACTGCCCAACAGTATCTGCCTTTACCAGGCCGGCTGGCACCAGGGCGTGGTGGGCATCCTGGCATCCCGCATCAAGGATCGCTGGCACCGACCGGTGATTGCTTTTGCCGACGGTGATGACGGCAGTATCAAGGGTTCGGCGCGCTCTATACCTGGCCTGCATATTCGCGACGTCCTCGACCGGGTCGCCAGCAGCGAGCCGGGTCTCATCAGCAAGTTCGGTGGTCATGCGATGGCTGCCGGCCTTTCGATCCCCCGGGAAAATTTTGAACGCTTTGCCAGTGCGCTGGACGCCGTGGTCACCGACTGGCTGGATGACGTCGAGCTGAACGCGGTGGTGGAGAGCGACGGGGAGCTGGGTGAAGATGAGCTGCAGCTACCCCTGGCCCGGCAGCTGCGCTACGCAGCCCCCTGGGGGCAGCATTTCCCCGAGCCTGTGTTTGACGGTGTATTTCACCTGGTACATCAGCGCATCGTCGGCGAGAAGCACCTGAAACTGGTGGTGTCACCGGAGGGCAGCCCCGACTGCCTGCTGGACGCGATTGCCTTCAATGTCGATACCGAGGTGTGGCCCAGTGCCGAAGCGCAGCGGGTGGAGATCGCCTATCGGCTGGATTGCAACTACTACCGCGGTGAGGAGCGCCTGCAACTCATGGTCGAGGTTTTGAGGCAGGCTTGACTCGGCTGGACTGCCGGCGTTTATATGGACGCATGCATGCACTGTTGTTTTACGCTGTTGCGGCGCCGCCTGTTTGTCATGAGGTGGTGTGCTGGTGAGTAGCTGCTGTCCCGAAACCACCGAGCCGGAGAATGATCACTGCGCCAGTCATACGGCAGGCAGGGACTGGTTTCTTGTCATCGTTGCGGCGACGGCCGGCGTGTTGTACGCGGTGGGCCTGGCGTTGCCCCACAGTGATGCCTGGTACGTCACCCTGACCCACGGCGTCGTGGAACTGTTCAACATGATGTGGTGGGGGCTGGCCATTGGCGTGTTCTTTGTTGGCCTGCTGGGCCGAATACCACGCGATCTGGTGATGTCTGTGTTGGGTCATCGCGAAGGCTTCGGCTCGCTTTTGCGGGCCACCCTGGCGGGTGTCTTTCTGGATCTGTGCAGCCACGGCATCCTGGCGGTGGGTATGAAGCTATATGAACGCGGTGCCTCCCTGGGGCAGGTCATGGCCTTTCTGCTGGCCAGTCCCTGGAACTCCTTTTCCCTGACGCTGATACTGTTCGCCCTGATCGGCGTCGGATGGACCTTGCTGTTTATCCTGCTGTCCCTGGTGATCGGCCTGCTCAGTGGGCTGATTTTTGATGCGCTGGTGCGGCGCGGCTCCCTGCCGCAGAATCCGCATCGAGGGCAGCTCAACCCGGAGGCGCGCTTCACCGACCTCTGGCAGGAATTCCGCGACGACTGGGAATTTTCATTGGCGGGCTGCGGTCGGCTGTTGGTGGATGGCTTTAACGGGGCGAGGGTGGTGATTCGCTGGGGGCTTTTCGGCATATTGCTGGCTGCCGGTATTCGCGCGGCGGTTCCGTCGGAGCAGTTTGTGGCCTGGTTTGGCGCCAGCGTATCCGGCCTGTGGTTGACGCTGCTGGCAGCCACGGTGGTGGAGGTGTGCTCCGAGGGCACGACCCCGGTGGCCGCTGACCTCATGAATCGTGCGGGTGCCCCCGGCAATGCATTTACGTTCCTGATGGCCGGCGTATCCACTGACTACACCGAGATCATGTCCATCCGTGATACTACGGCCTCCTGGAAGATTGCCCTGTACCTACCGCTGGTCACCTTGCCCCAGGTCCTGGTCATAGGCGCCCTGTTGAACCAATTTTGAGGGCTGCGCTACAATGCGCCGCCTTTTACGGACGCCAGACCCCTAATGCTTGAAATTGCCCCGCTGTTGCAGACCCTCAAGGAAATCGACGAGCGCACTGATGTGCTTAGGGGGTACCTTTGACTACGCTCAGCGCAAGGACAGACTCGCTGAGGTAGAGCTGGAACTGGCCGAGCCCAGCGTCTGGGATGAGCCGGAGCGCGCCCAGGAACTGGGTCGCGAACGCGCCTCACTCGAAACCATCGTCAAGACTATCGAAGAGCTGGACACTGGCGCCAGTGATGCCGGCGACCTGCTGCAGATGGCGGCAGAGGAGGATGATGAGGCCACCGTGGAGGACATCCGCAAGGAAATCCAGGGCCTGGAAGCCAGGCTTGAGCAGCTGGAATTTCGTCGTATGTTCGCAGGCGAGATGGACCCCAATAATGCCTTCCTCGATATCCAGGCCGGTTCCGGGGGCACCGAAGCCCAGGATTGGGCGGAAATGCTGTTGCGCATGTACCTGCGCTGGGGCGAGGCCCACGATTTCAAGACCACCCTGGAAGAAGTCTCCTCCGGGGACGTGGCCGGTATAAAGAGCGCCACGATTCGTTTCGAGGGTGAGTACGCGTTTGGCTGGCTGCGCACGGAGACCGGCGTCCACCGGCTGGTTCGCAAGTCGCCCTTCGACTCCGGCAACCGGCGTCACACCTCCTTCAGCTCGGTGTTTGTGTCTCCGGAAATCGACGACAGCGTCGAGATCGAGATCGACCCTTCCGACGTGCGCACGGACACCTACCGGGCCTCGGGTGCGGGTGGCCAGCACGTCAACAAGACCGATTCCGCCGTACGCCTGACCCATGAACCCTCGGGCATTGTGGTGCAGTGCCAGAGCGAGCGCTCCCAGCACCAGAACCGGGACAAGGCCTGGAAGATGCTGCGTGCGCGACTCTACGAGCAGGAAATGTTGAAGCGGGCAGAGGCGGCCCAGGCCATGGAAGACAGCAAGTCGGATATCGGCTGGGGCAGCCAGATTCGCTCCTACGTACTGGATGACCAGCGCGTGAAGGACCTGCGTACCAACATTGAAACCTCAAACACCCAGGCGGTGCTGGACGGCGACATCGACCAGTTCATCGAGGCCTCCCTGAAAAAGGGCCTGTAAGGCCGCAAGCAAGGAAAGAACATGACAGACGAGAAGGGTGCTGCGCCCGAGGACGAGAACAAGCTGGTGGCCGAACGTCGCGCCAAGCTGGCGGCACTACGCGAGCAGGGAGCGGCCTTCCCCAATGACTTCCGCCGCACGGCATGGGCAGGCGAGTTGCAGGAGCGCTACGCCGACAGCGACAAGCCCAGCCTGGAAGCGGCCGCCGAAGAATTCTCCGTTTGCGGTCGCCTTACCCGCAACCGCGGCGCCTTTCTATTGATCCAGGACGGCAGCGGCGAAATTCAGCTCTATGTCGACCGCAAGGGCCTGGATGACGATACCCTGGCGGCAATCAAGGGCTGGGATCTCGGCGACATCGTCGCCGCCAGTGGTCCGCTTTATCGCTCCGGCAAAGGCGATCTCTACATCAATATGGCGCAGGCGCGGCTGCTGACCAAGGCGCTGCGGCCCCTGCCGGATAAATATCACGGACTGGCGGACCAGGAGCTGCGTTACCGACGCCGCTACGTGGATCTGATCGTGAACCCGGAGTCCCGTGAGGTGTTTCGCAAGCGCTCTGCCATCATCGACAGTATCCGGCGCTTCATGCAGGCCCGGGAATTCATGGAAGTCGAAACACCCATGATGCAACCGATCCCGGGCGGTGCCGCCGCGAGACCGTTCAAGACCCACCACAATGCGCTGGACCTGGACATGTACCTGCGCATCGCGCCAGAGCTTTATCTCAAGCGCCTCACGGTCGGTGGCTTTGAGCGGGTCTTCGAAATCAACCGTAATTTCCGGAATGAGGGGCTGTCCACGCGCCACAACCCTGAATTCACCATGTTGGAATACTACTGGGCCTTTGCCGACTACAACGACGCCATGGACTTGACCGAAGCCATGATGCGCCAGCTGGCTGTCGAGGTGCTGGGTTCCACCACGGTTCACTACCAGGGCACCGACTACCATCTGGGTGAGTCCTTCCAGCGCATGACCGTGTTTGATTCGATCCTGCACTTCAATCCACAGGTCGACGCCGCGGAGCTGGCCGATGAAACCGGCGCCCGCGCTATTGCGGAAGGCCTGGGTATCCCGCTGAAGGAAAGCTGGGGGCTTGGCAAGGTGCAACTGGAAATCTTCGAGAAGACCGTGGAAGACCAGCTGGACCAGCCGACGTTTATTACCGAGTACCCCACCGAGGTGTCGCCACTGTCGCGCCGCAATGACGAGAACCCCTTCGTGACGGATCGCTTCGAGTTTTTCATTGCCGGCCGCGAACTGGCCAATGGATTCTCCGAGCTTAATGACCCGGAAGACCAGGCCGAGCGCTTTCGCGCCCAGGTGGCGGAAAAGGACGCCGGCGACCTGGAAGCGATGCATTACGACGAGGATTATATCGTCGCTCTGGAGTATGGATTGCCGCCAACGGTGGGAGAGGGTATCGGAATCGATCGCCTGGTGATGTTTCTGACTGACAGTCCCTCAATTCGTGACGTACTTCTCTTCCCACACATGCGTCCGGAGTGACAGCGGGCGCGGCGTCAGGCTATTATCCGCAGGATGAAAACCACGCTGACAATCGCGCTTGCAGTCTTGCTGGTCGCCTGTGGCGGCCAGCCGGCACGTGAACAGGCTGCTGGCAACGAAACGGCCGGGGAACCCGTCCCAGAGCTCAACCTGAACCTGCCCGGCTCGGACTGTGCGTGCCAGGTTGAACAGGACAATTACACCTTTCTTGAGCGCGGCCTGGAGTCGCTGGATGAGCGCGCCTATGTGGAAGCGCTGCAGTACTTCCAGCGTTACCTGCGCATCGAGAAATCGGAGCTGGCAGCGGTGGAGTCCGGCATCGCCATCGCCTACCTCAGCATGCTGCCCGAGAGCCCGATCTTTGATCGCGATGCGGCCCGAGACAGTTACAGTGCGCTGCGGCCGCGTATCAGCGACGACATGAAGCTGCATACCGAGGTGGCATTGATGAAATCGTCGCTTGATTCCTTTCTCGACATGCACACCCAGGTAGACCGGCTGATTCAGGCCAACGCTGGCCTGCGGGTCGAGCTTGAAAAACGCGAAGACGCGATCAAGCGGCTTCGTGATTTGACGCTTGGGCGTGAACCTGAAGAGGCAGGATTACTCGGAAATTAGTCCCGCGCCCCGGCTCACTCTCGACACTGATTGAGCCGCCCATCATTTCGCAATAATCCTTGCAGATTGCCAGCCCAAGGCCGGTGCCACCGTAATTGGCGGTGGTTGACTTGTCGGCCTGTACGAAGGCGTCGAACACCTTGGCCTGTTGCGCCTCAGACATGCCGATGCCGGTATCTTCCACTTCGAACAGCACTAGCGCATCCTCACCCTCCAGCCTCGAAGAACGCACCGTGATCAAGCCGTCCTTGGTGAACTTGCAGGCGTTGCTGAGCAGGTTTATGAATATCTGGCGGAACTTGGTGGCATCGTTGAACAGCAGTGGCAGGCTGTCATCCAGTTCGACTTCCAGGCGATTGTTGTTCTTGCCGAGCTGGGGTCGTATGGCGTTGCAGGACTGCTCCAGCAACTCCGGTGAGCTGAAGTTCTCCGGGTAGAGTTCAATCTTGCCGGTCTCGATCTTGGAGAGGTCGAGAATGTCATTGATAAGCGCCAGTAGCTGCTTGCCCGACACGATGATCTTGTCGAGATCGTTCTTGAACTGGTCTCGGTCAGTGACGCCGCCATCTTCTACCTCGTCAAACAGCATTTCACTGTAGCCAATGATCGCGTTGAGCGGAGTGCGCAGTTCGTGACTGACATTGGCAAGGAAGCTGCTCTTGGCCTCGTTGGCGCGGTCGGCGTCCTCCTTGGCCTGCTGGACTTCCTCTATGGCATTGCGAAGCTTGGCCGACATGTCGTTGAAGGCTTTTGCCAGTTCACCGATTTCGCCGGCGTCCTCAATCCCGTCGATACGGTAGTCCAGGTCGCCTGAGCCGATTCGCAAGGTGCCCGTCTTGAGGCGGCTGAAGGAACTGTTGGTGTAACGAATAAGGAAGAAGCCGAGGATGCTGGACAACAGTACCGAGGCAAGAAAACTGATAGCGGTGATGCGGTCCGTTAGCGAGATTGTCTGGTCAATGATGGTGGCCTGCTGGTCAGAGATAAAGCTCTGCCGATCTTCCAGTACCACCAGGTTCTGGCGTACTTCGTCATACACATCCGGCACGTCGGGAGAAGCGTGAGGGGAGCTCCAGCCCGCATCGTTGTAATTGCGATAAAACGCGCGCCAGGCCGGCAGCAGTTGCTCGGTGGCTCGCCAGAGCGCGTCGTACTGTGGGCGTGTCACCTCATGGGTTGTGCGGCCCAGTCGCGCTACATCGTCGCTAATTGCGAAGAGGTTACCGGTGGCGCGCCCAAGGTCTTCTTCGCTCAGTCGCTCTTCGGTGGTTTCCCGCAGGGTCGCGAGCACTCGAATCTGCTTGCGCTGTTCTTCAAGTTGAAGCCCTATGTTGGTGGCAAGCTGTTGCGCCGAGACGGATTCCCGATAGGCATTCATGCTCTCGGTTCGGGCGAAGCTGCCCCAGAAATGGGTGCCGACATTGAGCGAAAAGATCAGCAGGATCGCCAGCAGCGACAGGGTGAGTCGGCGGCTAAGGCTCAAGAGCCGCGGCCTTTGTCGGCCCAGCTCTGGATTTTTTCTACCAGTGCCGGGAAGTCGATCGGTTTGGTGGCAAAGTCATCGCAACCCGCCTCAATGGCGCGGTCGCGATCTTCGCCCATGGCGTGGGCCGTCAGGGCGATAACGACCTGGCCGGCGATGTCCGGGTCCTGTCGCGCTTCCTTGCAGGTGGTCCAGCCGTCCTTGACCGGCAGATTCATGTCCAGCAGGACGATATCCGGCCTGATCGAGCGCATCTTCTCCAGAGCCTGCTCGCCGTCACCGGCGCCCTCTACGTCGAAGCCGGCACGGTTCAGCCGTCGCGTCAGCATATCGCGATTCATCTCGTTGTCTTCGACCAGTAGTACCTTGACTGACACCTGTATCTCCGTATTTCTTGCGCCCTCAGGCGCTGGTTTTTTCCATCATTTTGTCCAGCACCTGGTGCATGGTAACGGGCTCCTTGATGCCCTTTACCGTTGCCTGTTGCTGGCGCCCCAGCTGCACGGGAATTTCCAGCAGCTGCAGGGTGCTGTCGGAAATCAGTATTTCGCCACCTTCGGTGTGGGACTCGATGCGCGCCGTCAGGTTGACGTGGTGGCCGACCACACCGTATTTGCTGCGCTTTTCCGAACCGATATTGCCGGTGATCACGTCGCCGGTATTTACGCCTATGCCCATGCTGATGTCCGGCAGCCCTTCCTTGCGGTTGCCGCGGTTGATGTCAATCATCGCCTGCTGCATGTCCAGGGCACACTGCACGGCGCGGTCGGCATCGTCGGTGCGCTGCACCGGGGCTCCAAAGATCGCCAGGATGGCATCGCCGATGAATTCATCGATTGTGCCCTGGTGACCGATGATGATTTCGGTCATTACTCCCAGGTAATTGTTCAGCATACGCATTACCTGGTCGGGGGGCAGCCGCTCGCAGATAGTGGAAAACTCGCGGATGTCCGACATCAACATGGTCACCTGGCGCAGGTCGCCGCCCAGCTTCAGGCCTTCGGGTTCTTCCAGCAGGTTCTCAACGATCTCGTCAGATACGTAGCGACCGAACGTGGCGCGGATGAATTTCTCGCTGCGCTCAAGCTGATGGCGATATTTTTCTTCGGTGTCGTGCCAGCTTTTGCGCTCCAGGCCCGCCTTGATGCGCGCCTGTAGCAGAATAGGGTTGAAGGGCTTGAACAGGTAGTCATCGGCTCCCGCCTCGATGCACTCGATGATGCCGTCCATGTCCTGGTTACCGGAAATCACAATAACCGGGATCGAGCGTAACTGCGGGTTCTCTTTCATGCGCCTGAGCACTTCGCTGCCGTCCATGCCCGGCATGATCAGGTCGAGCAGCATGACATCCACCGGGCGGTCAGCCAGCCGGGAGAGTGCTTCCATCCCACTGCTGGCCACAACGACCTGGTGCCCGGAGCGTTCAAGGTAGCGGGTCACCAGTTCGCGGTTGTCGGCATTGTCATCCACCGCGAGAATGGTGCCGGTGAGTTCTGCGGGAACAATGCGGTCGGCCTCTTCCGTGACAGGTTTCGGGGTGCCGCTGCCGGTGTTGCTGGCCGCCGCCACCGAGCTGATCACTCGCTCCAGAGCCCCCGCAATGGCCGGGAAGCCGGCCTGCAGGTCTTCGATCAGAAATTCCGCATAGCCGCGCATGGCGCCCAGCACATTCATGATGTCGTGGCGGCGGGTGCCGGGGTCCGGGTCCTGGTCGGCATCTGCCAGCAGGGCTTCGAGTGCTGAGCCGGCTGAAATCAGGCGCTCGAGGTCCTCCCGGGGCTCCCCGGGGAGGTTTTCCATGGCGAGACTGGACTGCGCGCGCAACTCTGCCAGCGCGCGTAGCACGTGATCGGAAAACGGCGCAATTTCAGCCTGGCTAGCCAATAGCATATCCCCTGCGGTCATCCGGCGATTATATCGGTCAGTCAATAGCAGGAATAGTGCGTCGGTCACAGGCTTTGGGTTACACTAGCGGGTAAAACCAGAAGGAAAACCGGGTTGATACTGCAGCAGGTTGAGTTGTTCCAGGGACTGTCAGCAGAAGAGCTGGACGCGCTGGCAGCCAGCAGCACCACGCGCGCCTTTCCCAAGAATACCGTCGTCATCCACGAGAACGATCCCGCGGACTCGCTGTTCATCATTGATAGTGGCCGGGTGAAAGTCTATTGCAGCGATAAGAACGGCAAAGAGTTCATCATGAACACCCAGGGAGAAGGCGACTACTTCGGTGAGCTGGCGCTACTTGATGATTCCTCGCGGTCCGCTTCAGTGCGCACCGTGGAAAAGTCCAGTTTCAGCATTATCTACAAGGACGATTTCAATCGTGTTCTCGACGAGCACCCGAACATCGGCCGCAAACTCATCACCAATCTCGCCGCCCGCGTGCGCAAACTCACCGCGGATGTCAAAAGCCTGGCGCTACAGGATGTTTATGGTCGGGTCGCCAACGTCCTGATGGACCTGGCGGAAGAGCGCGGGGACGGCAGCCTGTTTATCCCCGAGAAGCTGACCCAGCAGGATATTGCCGACCGTGTGGGCGCCTCCCGGGAAATGGTGGCGCGCATCCTCAAGGACCTCACCATAGGTGATTACATTCGCTTTGAGGGTCGGCACATCATAATAAACACCCGCCTGCCGGCGAAGTATTAGCCCGGCGGCGCTTTTCTGCCGCCCCGGCTAGCGGTCTGGCGTGTCTGCCGGTCGGGTTTCCAGCACTTCACTGCTCAGACTGCCCGACTTGAGGCGCGTTTCGAGCCGTTCACCGGGTTGTACCTGGCTAGCGTCCTGCACCAGGGCTCCCTGACTGTCCAGCACAATGGCATAGCCGCGCTCCAGTGTTTGCTCGGGGCTGATCGACTTTAGCCTGGTCTCCAGCAGGGCGAGTGCATGGCGTTGCCGGTCCAGTTGCACGCCCAGCGCACGATTTGCCCGACTGGCAAGCTGGCCGGTGGCATTGCCCAGCTCCCGCAAAAGGTCCGCCGGTGCCTGGCTTTTCAGCCGCGAAGCCAGTACGCCCAGGTGGTGCCGCCGCTCCTGCAGCTCAAGCCTGAAGGCCCGGCGCAGGTGCAGTTCGAGGTCATCCAGGCGCTGGGCTTGCTCCCGAAGTCGTTCACCCGGGTGACGCAGGCGCCCGCGCAGACCGATCAGCCGGGCGTCCAGCAGGCGCAACTGACGCCGCAGTTGCCGGGCCATGTTCTGCTCCATGGACAGCAGGCGCAGGGCATAGTCTCGCTGGTCGGGGCTCAGCATTTCTGCCGCAGCGGAAGGCGTTGGAGCGCGCTTGTCCGCTACGAAATCGGCAATGGTGAAATCGATTTCGTGGCCGACGGCGCTGACCACGGGCACCGGGCTTGCGCTGATTTTGCGTGCCAGCTGTTCGTCATTGAAAGCAGCCAGGTCCTCCGCCGAGCCGCCGCCCCGGCCCACAATGATGGCATCCAGGTCCGCGACGCCGAAGGCGGCGTCCAGGGCAGCCAGGAGCTGGGCCGGTGCGTCCAGTCCCTGCACCGCGACCGGGAACAGGCTCAGCCGAATGGCGGGGAAGCGCCGCTTGAAGACAGTAATAATGTCACGCACAGCGGCGCCGGAGCGGGAGCTGACAATGGCGATATGCTGCGGTGCGGCGGGCAGGGCGCGCTTGCGATGGCTGTCGAACAGGCCTTCATTCTGGAGCTTGAGTTTCAGTTCCTCGAAGGCGCGCTGCAGGGCGCCAGCGCCGGCGTCCTCCAGGTGTTCGACAATCAGCTGGAATTCCCCGCGGCCCTCGTACAGGGACACCCGCGCGCGGATTCGCACCAGTTGCCCGTTGGTCGGGCGCATCCGCAGCCGCTGGTTGCGATTGCGGAACATGGCGCAGCGCACCTGGGCCTGGTCATCCTTCAGCGTGAAATACCAGTGGCCGGAGGCGGGCGTGGCCAGGTTGCTCAATTCCCCCTCGATCCACAGGAAATCGAAATGCCCCTCCAGCAGCCGCTTGGCGAGTCGGTTGAGCTGGGACACGGTCAGGGTGCTGGGGTTGGAGCTGCCTCCTGGCGGGTTTTCTTTGCTAATTGGAGGCGTCATCGTTTACGGGGGCACAGGCGAGGATTTATAATTGCATGTTTACTCAGACAGCGGAAGAGTCATGCTCAGAATCGCCCAGGAAGCCCTGACCTTTGACGATGTATTGCTGGTCCCTGGGTACTCCGAGGTGGTCGCTACCGACGTCTCCCTCCGAACCCGCCTGACCCGCGAGATTCATCTGAATATTCCCCTGGTATCCGCCGCCATGGATACCGTCACCGAGGGCAAGCTCGCTATCGCCATCGCCCAGGAGGGTGGGATCGGCATCGTCCACAAAAGCATGACCGTGGAAGAACAGGCAGCCCAGGTGCGCCAGGTGAAAAAATTCGAGGCCGGCATGGTCATCGATCCGATCACCATCCAGCAGGACGCCCGCCTCGGGGAGCTGGTGGAGTTGACCCGCAAGAACGGCATTTCCGGTGTCCCGGTCCTCAATGGCGAGGACCTGGTCGGTATCGTCACCCGTCGCGACACGCGCTTCGAGTCCAATATGGATATCGCTGTGTCGGAGATCATGACCCCAAAGGACAAGCTGGTGACGGTGGAAGAGGGCGCCTCGCTGGAGAAGGTGCAGGCCCTGCTACACAAACACCGGATCGAGAAAATCCTGGTGGTTAACAGCGATTTTGACCTGCGCGGCATGATTACCGTGAAAGATTTTGACAAAGCCGAGAGTTTCCCCAGTGCCGCCAAGGACAGCTACGGCCAGCTGCTGGTGGGCGCGTCAGTCGGCACCAGTCTGGATACCGATGATCGGGTCGACGCGCTGGTCGCCGCCGGGGTGGATGTGTTCGTGGTGGATACCGCACACGGCCATTCCCGCAACGTGATCGAACGGGTCAAGCGCATCAAGGCGGCCTACCCGGATATGCAGGTCATCGGCGGAAATATCGGTACTGCCGAGGCGGCCATTGCCCTCGTTGAGGCGGGTGCCGATGCGGTCAAGGTGGGTATCGGCCCCGGGTCTATCTGTACCACCCGCATTGTTACCGGCACCGGTGTGCCGCAAATCACGGCGGTGGCCAACGTCGCCAATGCACTCAAGGACTCTGGTGTTCCGCTGATCGCTGATGGCGGTGTCCGCTTCTCCGGTGATATTGCCAAGGCCATCGTCGCCGGCGCCCACTGTGTGATGATGGGCAGCATGTTTGCCGGCACCGAGGAGGCGCCGGGCGAGGTGGAGCTCTACCAGGGCCGGACCTACAAGTCCTACCGGGGTATGGGTTCCCTGGGCGCCATGTCCCAGACCCAGGGCTCCAGCGACCGCTATTTCCAGGACGCGAGCGCCGGTTCCGAAAAGCTGGTACCGGAAGGTATTGAAGGCAGGGTGCCCTACAAGGGCCCGCTCTCGAGCATCGTGCACCAGTTGA
The DNA here is from genome assembly GCA_043513815.1 of Cellvibrionales bacterium. Taxonomy (GTDB): domain Bacteria; phylum Pseudomonadota; class Gammaproteobacteria; order Pseudomonadales; family Halieaceae; genus JANQIO01. The sequence continues at coordinate 1,979,123 of CP121313.1, forward strand.
TGGGAGGGCTGCGCTCCGCCATGGGTTACACCGGCAGCTCGGATATCGACACCATGCGTACCCACCCGGAATTCGTGAAAGTGACGAATGCCGGTATGAACGAAAGCCACGTTCACGACGTGTCGATCACCAAGGAAGCACCAAACTACCCGGTACGCTAACGATACGGGGCAGGTCACTGAATCCCGGACTGGCTGGTACGTTGGCTGCCGGGGGAAGGTAATTGGTTATCCCGTCCTTGGAATAAAGCCGTTCCCTGAATAAAGCTGCCCCCGGAGCAAAGGACCCCAATCGTCAATGAGCAATATCCACGATCAGCGCATCCTCATCCTGGATTTCGGATCCCAGTACACCCAGTTGATTGCCCGCCGGGTGCGGGAGGTCGGCGTATACAGCGAGATTCGCGCCTGGGATATCAGCGACGAGGACATCCGCGAATTCAATCCGCGTGGGGTTATCCTGTCGGGCGGCCCCGAATCGGTGGCTGAAGCGGGTTCGCCGCGGGTGCCGGATCTGGTGTTTGAATTGGGCGTACCGGTGCTGGGTATCTGCTACGGCATGCAGGCCATGGCCGTGCAGTTTGGTGGCGGCGTAGAGGGCTCTGATGTCAGCGAGTTCGGCTACGCCCAGATCCGCGTCACCGGCAATTCCGGTCTGCTGCATGATATCAAGGACCACGTTGCCCACGATGGCACCGCGTTGCTGGATGTGTGGATGAGCCACGGTGACAAGGTCACCCGGCTGCCTGAGGACTTCGATCTGATGGCGGAGACCGACAGCTGCCCGATCGCCGGCATGGTGCACCGCGACAAGCCATTCTATGGCATTCAGTTTCACCCGGAAGTTACCCATACCCTGCAGGGCGTGCGCATTTACGAGCATTTTGTGCTCGAACTGTGCGGCTGTGAGGTGTTGTGGACCCCGGCGCGAATCGCCGACGACGCCATTGAGAGGGTGCGCGAACAGGTGGGCAGCGACAAGGTCCTGCTGGGCCTTTCCGGCGGCGTCGATTCCTCGGTGGTGGCGGCATTGCTGCACCGCGCGATCGGCAAGCAGCTCACCTGCATCTTCGTCGACAACGGCCTGCTGCGCAAGCACGAAGGCGATCAGGTCATGGATATGTTCGCCAAAAACATGGGGGTGAAAGTCATCCGCGTGGACGCTGAGGAACGCTTTCTTGCGCGCCTTGAAGGGGTCGACGAGCCGGAGCAGAAGCGCAAGCTTATCGGCAATACCTTTATTGAAGTGTTCGATGACGAGGCCGGCAAGATCAAGGATGTAAACTGGCTCGCCCAGGGCACCATCTACCCGGATGTGATTGAATCCGCCGGTGCCAAGACCGGCAAGGCCCACGTCATCAAGTCTCATCACAACGTCGGCGGCCTGCCGGAAGACATGGCCATGGGGCTGGTGGAGCCGCTGCGTGAGCTGTTCAAGGACGAAGTCCGCAAGATCGGACTGGAACTGGGCCTGCCCTACGACATGGTCTATCGCCACCCCTTCCCGGGTCCCGGTCTCGGCGTGCGTATCCTCGGTGAAGTGAAGAAAGAGTACGCCGACCTGCTGCGCGAGGCCGATGCCATTTTTATCCATGAGCTGCATGCCGCTGACTACTACCACAAGACCAGCCAGGCCTTTGCGGTGTTCCTGCCGGTGAAGTCGGTAGGCGTGGTCGGCGATGGCCGCCGCTACGAGTACGTGATTGCCTTGCGTGCCGTCGAGACTATCGATTTCATGACCGCCCGCTGGGCGCATCTGCCCTATGAATTGCTGGAAAAAGTGTCCAATCGCATCATCAACGAAATCTCCGGCGTGAGCCGCGTGACCTACGACATCTCCAGCAAGCCGCCCGCCACTATTGAGTGGGAGTGATGTCCACCGACGCCGAGTTCATGGCGCGCGCCCTGGCTCTGGCCGAGGTGGCCGCCGGGCTGGGCGAAGTGCCGGTGGGTGCGGTGCTGGTGGTCGATGACGCTATTGTCGGCGAGGGCTACAACCAGCCGATCTCCAGCAATGACCCTACCGCCCACGCTGAAGTGGTGGCGCTGCGCAATGCTGCCGGATGCGCGGGAAACTACCGTCTGCCCGGTTCAACCCTCTACGTTACCCTGGAGCCCTGCACCATGTGCGTTGGCGCCATTGTCCACGCCCGCGTCGAACGTCTGGTGTTCGCCGCCCGGGAGCCGCGGGCCGGGGTGGTGTGCAGCCAGGGCAGCGACCTCGATCGCAGTTTCTACAATCACCGGGTAGCGTGGCAAGAGGGGCCGTTGGCAGCGGAGAGCGCGGCGCTGCTCAAGGCGTTTTTCCGCGAACGGCGCGAGTCCGGGGCTCGGTAGTTTCGACATCCCAGGCCCAGGGTGTCGTAGGTCTCAGCCAATGAATGCGCACCGGGACAGGCGGTAGTAGAGTTTGACGAAGGCCTTGCCCTCGACCTCGGCGGGTTCGCTGTGGGTAAGTTCGGCGCCCAGTTTTTCCACCGCCTTGCGCGAGCGCAGGTTGTCTTCGCCGATATGGAACCACACGGTGTCGGCAAAGCTGAAGGCGTGTTGCAGCATTGAATCTTTCATCTTACGGTTGCTGCCGGAGCCCCAATGGCGGGTGACCAGGAAGGTATAGCCGATGCAGATCGACGGCCCGCTGGGCTCCCATCCATAGAACCGTGAACAACCGACCACCTCACCCGTGTCGTTCTCAATCACTGTCAATGCGCCGCCCGAGGCCAGGGCGCCGCGGAAAAAACGGGTCTCGAAGACATCGCGCCGGTAACGGGTATGGTCGGGGTGTTGCTCCCAGATGAGCGGATCGGCCGCCGCCGCTGCCAGGGCCTCGAAGTCGTCCTCCCTTAGTGGCCGCAGCGTGATCCGCTCGCCGACCAGGGTGGGCTGCAGGTCCGGGGTGGTCATAGGGCCGAGAAGTCGACCGTCTTGATGACCTCAGGCAGGTATTCTGTTGCATCCACCGGCGGGGTGGGCCGGTTGGCGGCAATATCCTGCCAGGCAAGAATGTTGTAATAGTGGCGGATATTCTTCACGTAGGTCACCGGCTCGGCGCCGCGCGCGTAGCCGTATTTGACGGTCTTGTAGTACTTGCTGCGCTGTAGCAGCGGCAAGCGCTGCTTGACGTCGGACCACAGGTGCGGGTCGCCACCCTGGCGTTCGGTAATGATGCGCGCATCTTCCAGGTGGCCGCGGCCGATGTTGTAGGCGGCGAGTGCAAACCAGGTGCGGTCTGGCTCGAGGACGTCGTCCGGCAGCAGGCGTTTGACCTTCTTGAAGTAGCGGGCCCCGCCGCGCAGGCTCTGCATGGCATCCAGCCGGTTGCGCACATCCATTTCCTTCGCCGTTGACTGGGTCAGCATCATCATCCCACGGACGCCGGTAGGCGAGCGTGCCCGCGGGTTCCAGTGCGACTCCTGGTAGGCGATCGCCGCCAGCAACTGCCAGTCGAGCTGGTACTCCGCGGCGACCTGGCGAAATCTTTCCTCGTAAGTGGGGAGCCGTTGGCGCATGCGGCGGTTAAAGGTCTGTGAATCGACCTGGTCGACGCCCCAGGCATGACCGAACTGGTGCTCCTTGAGCTGCTGCAGGGTGCCGTCGGCTTCAATGCGCGCCAGGAACTCGTTGGCGGCCTGCCACAGGGTGTCATCTTCCTGGCGCTGCGAGAAAAGCCATGCCAGGGTTTGTTGCTCACCCAGGTTGAACCCGACTCGCAGCTTGGGGTGAAAGCTGCGGTTTGCGACAAATTCGTTCGAGTCGACAATCGCATAGGTCGCGGAGCCGGTGGTGACCATATCCATAAGGTCCAGCGGCTCGACGTTTTCTATCTCCTGCCATTCCAGGTCCGGATGGTCCCGATGCAGCAGGGCCAGCGCCTCGGCGTGGCTGCTGTTGGCCATGGTGACCACTCGGCCATCGTACAGGTCCTCCACGGAGCGCGGCTTGGCTGTGCCCGCCAGGTACACGATCTGCGGATCGATGTCGTAGTAGGGGGCGGAAAAGCGAAACTCGCCCTCGCGGCTGGTGGTTACGGTCAGTCCAGCCGCCGCGAAATCGACCTGATCACGGCGGATATCATTGAAGATGTCGCCGATGTTGTGCCGCGACTGGTAGCGGACTTCAACCCCGAGTTCTTCGGCAAAGCGGCGCACCAGTTCGTGTTCGAAGCCGGCAGCCTCGCCCTTGTCGATAAAGTAGGTCGTCGGCCCGTTGCGGGTGGCCACAATCAGCTCGCCCCGCTCCAGCACCTTCTGCAGGGAATCGTCACTGGCGCAGCCCGACAGGAGCAGGTTGACGGTCAGCGCAAATAGGGGCGGCAATGTATACCTCATGGCAGAATTGTAGCGCCCAGCAGGTAGCCTATAAAGCTGGCATACGGCGCTGACGCCCACGGGCGAATACAGTACAATAGCGCGCTTTTCAGGGGGCGCGCCCGGCGCCACTGCAAGGCCCTTACGGGCGACTTACACAGGCAAACCGCGGATGATCACGCTGCCCGGCGCTCCGGCCCTGTCGGATTTCAGGCTCGAAAAACTCAAGGCTCAAGTCTCCCAGCTCTACCCGGATATTGGCGCGATCAGCGCCCGCTTCATGCACTTTGTCGATTACGACGGTGCCGTGAGTGACGCAGATCTGGCGGTACTGGCAAAGCTGCTGGAATATGGCCCGCGCCAGACCGCAGCGACAGAGTCCGGCACCCTGTTTCTGGTGGTGCCCCGCATCGGCACCCGCTCACCCTGGTCCAGCAAGGCCACCGATATTGCGCATGGTTGCGGGCTTGGCCACCTGCGTCGCATCGAGCGCGGTATTGCCTATCGGCTGGAGTTGCCGGCTGAGGTCGATGGTGCTGCGGTCGCGGCCCTGCTCCACGATCGCATGGTGGAAACGGTATTGCAGCACGAGAATGACGCCGCAGCCCTGTTCGAGCAGCACATGCCTGCCCCCATGGGCAGCGTTGATATTCTCGGTGGCGGCGCTGGGGCGCTGGAAGCCGCCAACGTCAGTCTTGGTCTGGCGCTGGCCCAGGACGAGATCGAGTACCTGGTCGACAGCTTTGTCGAGCTGGCGCGCAATCCCAGCGACGTAGAGCTGATGATGTTCGCCCAGGCGAATTCGGAGCACTGCCGACACAAGATCTTCAATGCCACCTGGAGCATTGACGGGCAGGCCCAGGATCACTCCCTGTTCCAGATGATACGCAATACCCATGCCCAGGGTGGCGAGGGCGTGCTGTCCGCGTATTCCGACAATGCCGCCGTGGTGCAGGGGCACCGGGCCGGTCGCTTTTACCCGGCACCGGACAGTGGCGAGTATGGCTATAGCCAGGAGCCCATCCACCTGCTGATGAAAGTGGAAACCCACAATCATCCGACGGCGATTGCGCCATTTCCGGGAGCGGGTACTGGCTCCGGTGGTGAAATTCGCGACGAGGGCGCGGTAGGACGCGGCTCCAAGCCCAAGGTCGGACTCACCGGGTTTTCTGTCTCCAATCTTCACATTCCCGGCCATCAACAGCCCTGGGAGCAGGAGTACGGCCGCCCCGGTCGCATTGTGTCGGCCCTCGACATCATGCTTGAAGGCCCCATCGGCGGGGCCGCTTTTAACAATGAGTTTGGACGGCCCAATCTGTGCGGCTATTTCCGCAGCTACGAGCTGTCCCTGGAAGGCGAGGTGCGTGGCTACCACAAGCCCATCATGATCGCCGGCGGCTACGGCAACATTCGCGAAGAGCATGTTGAGAAAGGTGCTATCGAGCCAGGCCACCAGCTGGTGGTTCTCGGCGGCCCGGCCATGTTGATCGGCCTCGGTGGTGGCGCCGCTTCGTCCATGGACAGTGGTACCAGTGCCGAGGACCTGGACTTCGCCTCCGTGCAACGGCAGAACCCCGAAATTGAGCGGCGCTGCCAGGAAGTCATTGATCGCTGCTGGCAGATGGGTGAGGACAACCCTATCGCCTTCATCCATGACGTGGGCGCTGGCGGCCTGTCCAACGCCTTCCCCGAGCTGGTCAAGGACGGTGGCCGCGGCGGCCGCTTTGAACTGCGGAACATCCCCAACGACGAGCCTGGCATGACGCCCCTTGAGATCTGGTGCAATGAGGCCCAGGAGCGCTACGTGATGGCGGTAGCCCCGTCCAGAATGCCGGCTTTCCAGGCAATCTGCGAGCGCGAACACTGCCCCTACGCAGTGGTGGGCGAAGCCACTGAAGAAAAGCACATTACCCTCGGTGACCAGCGTTTCGAGAACAATCCCGTCGACCTGCCCATGTCGGTGCTGTTCGGTAAACCGCCGCGCATGCATCGCACTGTGACGCGTCAGCCAGCGCCGGAAGCGCAGTTCGATACCTCCGGAATCGTACTGCAGGAAGCGCTCACGCGGGTTCTGTCTCTGCCCACAGTGGCGGGCAAGGGCTTCCTGATCACGATTGGCGATCGCAGCGTCACCGGGATGGTGCACCGGGACCAGATGGTTGGTCCCTGGCAGGTGCCGGTCGCGGACTGCGCCATTACCACCGTGGCTTACGACAGCTACGCCGGTGAAGCCATGGCCATGGGCGAACGCACGCCCCTGGCCCTGTTCAGCGGTCCGGCGTCGGGCCGCATGGCCGTTGCGGAAGCCATCACCAATATCGCCGCGGCGCCGATTGCCCGCATTGAAGACATCAGGCTGTCGGCTAACTGGATGTGTGCAGCCGGCAGCGGCCGTGAGGATGAGGTCCTGTATGACACGGTGCACGCCGTGGGCATGGAGTTTTGTCCGGCGCTGGGTATCACCATTCCGGTGGGCAAGGATTCCATGTCCATGCGCACAACCTGGGAAGATAACGGCGAGAGCAAGGCGGTCACCGCACCGGTCTCGCTGATCGTGTCGGCCTTCAGCCCCGTGACGGATGTGCGCAAGAGCGTAACGCCGGCGCTCAGCACAGAGCCCGGCAACCGCCTGCTGCTGCTCGATCTTGGTGCCGGACAACAGCGCCTGGGTGGGTCTGCGCTGGTGCAGGTCTACGGGGCACATGATCACCAGGTGCCGGATATTGATGAGCCTGTGCGCCTCAAGCACTTTTTTGTTTTCATACAGCAACTGCTGGAGGATGGCACACTGCTGGCTTATCACGATCGCTCCGACGGCGGCCTGGTGACCAGCCTGCTGGAAATGTCCTTCGCGGGACACTGTGGCCTGGCACTGGATCTGGGTGGGGTCTCTGACCTGATCGCGATGCTGTTCAACGAAGAGGCGGGCGCCGTGCTGCAGGTGGCTGAGAATGACCTGCCGTCCGTCCGTGAACAGGCCGCCCAACTCGGGTTGCAGGACTGGCTGCTGGAGCTGGGAGTCGCGGTACCGGGGGACGCTATTGAGCTCTCCGCCCAGGGTGAGTCGCTGCTGGTGGCGTCGCGTACAGAACTGCACCGCTGCTGGTCCGAGACCTCCTATCGGCTGCAGAGCCTGCGCGACAATCCGGACTGCGCCCGCGAGGAATTCGAATCGCTGGTTGAGGCCGATCCTGGCCTCAGTGCGTCACTGAGCTATGATCCCTCCGAGGATGTGGTGGCGCCCTTTATCAATAGTGGCGCGAAACCCCGGCTGGCGATTCTCCGGGAGCAGGGCGTCAACGGCCAGGTGGAAATGGCTGCCGCCTTTGACCGGGCCGGGTTTGCCGCCGTCGACGTGCACATGAACGACCTCGACAGCGGTCGCTTCGAGCTGGGCGATTTCAAGGGCCTGGTGGCCTGCGGCGGCTTCTCCTACGGGGACGTGCTGGGGGCGGGCGAGGGCTGGGCCAAGCGCGTGCTGTTCAATCAACGGCTGCGCGCTGCCTTTGCGGGCTTTTTCCAGCGCGAGGACAGCTTCGCCCTGGGGGTTTGCAACGGCTGCCAGATGATGTCCAATCTGCGTGACCTGGTGCCCGGCGCCGAACACTGGCCGCACTTTGTGCGCAACCGGTCCGAGCAGTTTGAGGCCCGCACGGCCCTGGTGAGGGTTGAAGCGTCTGCGTCGATCCTGCTGAATGGCATGACGGGTTCGCACATGCCCATCGCTGTGGCGCACGGTGAGGGCAGGGCAGAGTTTCGGGATATGGCCCAGCAGGAAGCTGCTTCAGCCCATGTTGCGTTGCGCTATGTCAGTAATGACCTGGCGGTGGCCGAGCGCTACCCGGCCAATCCCAACGGCTCCCCGGAAGGTATTACCGGACTGTGCAGCAAAGACGGTCGGGTGACCATCATGATGCCTCATCCGGAGCGGGTATTTCGTACGGTACAGAATTCCTGGGCGCCGGCAGATTGGGGCGAAGACGGAGCCTGGCTGCGGCTGTTCCGCAATGCCCGTCGCTGGGTGGGCTAGGGAATCGCTGGCCAATACCACGGTATTCCTTATAATGGCGCGGCTTTTTTCTCAGGTGAACCATGATCAATAAATACCCATTGTGGAAGTATCTGCTGGTACTGAGCGTCGTGTTGCTGGGCTTCGTCTATGCCGCCCCCAACCTCTACCGCCCGGATCCCGCGCTGCAGCTCAGCGGCCAGAGCAGTTCCCTCACCGTTGACGCCCGTACCCTGGAGCTGGCCACCGCGGCCCTGGCGGATGCCGGTGTCTCCTATTTCGGAGCGGAAATCCAGGGCGAGGGTCGCAGTGCGCTGATCCGCCTGCAGCGCCAGGACGACCAGTTGCCCGCCCAGAGCGCGCTGCAGCGCGCTCTCGGCGATGGCTACATTGTCGCTCTCAATCTGGCGCCAACCACGCCTGAGTGGTTGCTGAGCCTCGGCGCCCAGCCCATGAAGTTGGGCCTTGACCTGAGCGGCGGCGTTCACTTCAAGCTGGAGGTCGACACCGAGGCGGCCATCCTGCGCCGCCTGGAGTTCTACACCACCGCGGTCAAGAAACTGATGCGCGAGGAGCGAATCCGCGGCTTTATCAGTCTGGAAGACGAGCGCGAGGTCATCTCCCGGTTCAAGACCGAGCCCCAGCGCGAGCAAGCCCTTGGCGCCGTTCGCGATCGCTTTCCCGAACTGGTCCTTGAGCGCAGTGAGGCAGGCGACGAATTTCTGTTCAGCGCGGCCCTGTCAGAGGCTACCCGGCAGGAGATTGCCAGATACGCTGTCAGCCAGAACCTGACCACGCTGCGCAACCGGGTGAACGAGCTCGGTGTGTCCGAACCCCTGGTTCAGCCCCAGGGCCGCAATCGCATTGTGGTGGAGTTGCCCGGTATTCAGGACACCGCCGAGGCGAAGCGGATTCTCGGTAAAACAGCCAACCTTGAATTCCGACTGGTGGCCACCGCGGATGCGCCGCTGTCGGAGCGACAGGAATTCCCCTACCGCAGCGCTGACCGCGCGGGTGCCACGGAATGGCTGGAACGCGACGTGATTATCACCGGCGAACGAGTCGCCAACGCCCAGGCCAGCTTTGACCAGAACGGCCAGCCCAACGTCAATATCAGCCTCGACAGCGAGGGCGGTACCCTCATGCATCGCTCCACGCGCAACAATATCAAGCGACGGATGGGCGTGCTGTTTATCGAGCGCAAGACGCGCACCCGCTACGAGCTTGGGCCGGATGGTGAAGAGGTCGTTGTGAAAGTGCCCTACGACGAAAAGCGCGTAATTACCGCGCCGGTCATTCAGTCGGCCCTGGGCGCACAGTTCCAGATTACCGGCCTGGACTCGGCACAGGAATCTTCTGAGCTGGCGTTGCTGCTGCGCGCCGGCGCGCTGGCAGCCCCCATCGACTTTGTCGAGGAGCGCACGGTGGGTCCTTCGCTGGGTGCAGAAAATATCGCCAAGGGCGTTACCTCCGTGCAGATCGGTCTGCTGGCAGTGGTACTTTTCATGATTGCCTATTACCGGGTATTCGGCATCGCCGCGGTGATCGCTCTGAGTTGCAACCTGGTGCTGCTGGTGGCCTTCATGTCAATTCTCGGCGCCACGCTGACCTTGCCGGGTATCGCCGGTATCGTGCTGACCGTGGGTATGGCGGTGGACGCCAACGTCTTGATCTTTGCGCGCATCCGGGAAGAATTGAAAGGCGGGCTTTCGCCGCAAATGGCAATACATGCCGGCTTTGAGCGCGCGGTAGTCACTATTCTCGATGCCAACCTGACCACGCTGCTGGTGGCGGTTATTCTCTACGCGGTGGGCACCGGTCCCGTAAAGGGCTTTGCCGTGACCCTGTCAATCGGCATTCTGACCTCCATGTTTACGGCCATCGTTGGTACGCGCGCGATCATTAACCTCATTTACGGCGGCCGCAATGTGAAGCGGCTGGCTATCGGGTAGGCATTATGAAAGTGATCAATTTTATGGGTAAGCGCTGGATAGCGGTGACGTTCAGTGCACTGTTGCTGCTGGCCTCCATTGCTTCGCTGTCGTTGCGTGGCCTCAACTGGGGGCTGGATTTTACCGGCGGCACCCTGGTGGAAGTGCACTACAGTGACACCGCCCCCCTGCAGGCAATCCGTGACAACCTGGGCAGCGGCGACTTCGCCGGTGCCGTGGTTGTCAGCTTCGGTACCGACCGGGATGTCCTGATCCGGCTGCCACAGGGCTACTCAGACAAGGACGGTGCGCGGCTGCTGGAGCAGCTCCAGGCCGCCTACGCCGGTGATGTCGAGCTGCGGCGCATCGAGTTTGTCGGGCCCCAGGTGGGTGAGGAGCTACGCGAGCAGGGCGGCCTCGCCATGCTGATGGCGCTGGGCCTGGTGATGTTGTACGTGGCCTTCCGTTTCCAGTTCAAGTTTTCCATGGGAGCGGTCATCGCGCTGGCGCATGATGTGCTGATCACACTGGGCTTCTTCTCGATCACCGGCATCGAGTTCGACCTGACGGTGCTGGCGGCGCTGCTGGCGGTGATTGGCTACTCGCTCAACGACACCATTGTGGTATCGGATCGCATTCGGGAGAACTTCCGCAAGATCCGCAAGGCGGAGCCCATTGAAGTGATTAATGTGTCATTGACCGAAACCCTGGCCCGTACGCTGGTGACGTCGTTTACCACGCTGCTGGTGCTGGCGGCACTGGCGGTTTTTGGCGGCGAAATGATTTTCGCCTTCGCGGTGGCGCTGCTGGTCGGCGTGGTGATTGGAACCTACTCGTCGATCTACGTTGCCGCCAACAGTTTGCTGATAATGGGCATCAGCAAGGAGGACCTGCTGGTGCCGGTGAAGGAAGGTTCAGAACAGGAAGACCTGATGCCCTGAGCGCGGTTGCCGCGCAGGGCGCAGGTAGTTAGCTGGCTTTCGCGTCGGCGGCAATATGCCCCATTGCGGGTTTGACCACCTGCAGGACCGCCTTGAAGCACTTGGGGTTGCCGCAGACAATATTGCCGCTTTCCATATAACCCGCATCGCCGTTGAAGTCAGACAGCAAGCCGCCGGCTTCTCGAATCAGCAGGCTGCCGGCGGCGATATCCCAGGCCGACAGGCCCGGCTCCCAGAACGCATCCAGTCGTCCCGCGGCCACATAGGCCAGGTCCAGGGAGGCGGCGCCGGCGCGACGAATACCCGCACTGCTGCCGGCCAGCGTCTTCAGCACTTCCGTGTAGGAAGGCAGATAGGCCTCCTGGCGCTCCAGGAAGGGAATTCCGGTGCCGATCAATGCGGTTTCCAGGTCGGTGCGCTTGCTGACGCGAATGCGGCGGCCGTTGAGCTGCGCTCCGCGACCCCGGCTGGCGACAAACTCTTCACGCCTGACCGGGTCCAGCGTGCGGGATGCCGCGGAGGAAATTGGTGGTGCCGTCCAGCGGATCGACAATCCAGCGATGTTCTGAGTCCGGGTTGCCGGTGGCGCCACTCTCCTCGCCCAGGAAGGCGTGATCCGGGTAGGCCTTGCTGAGGTGGAAAATGATTTCCTTCTCGGCGGCTCGGTCGACCTCTGACACAAAGTCATTGGCACCCTTGTTTTCGACCTCGATCAGGCAAGATAATGTCACCAGCCTTGCGCGCTGCGCGCAGGGCAATGTGGCTCATGGGCTCCATGGGACTTCCTGAGAGGTGTTTGACGGCGCGCGATTATAGCAGATCTGCTAAACTTCGCGCCCTTTTGGGCAGGAGGTTTGACGCCTTGAACAGCGGCAATATTCGCATCGTACTGGTCAACACCACGCACCCCGGCAACATTGGCGGCGCAGCCCGTGCCATGAAAAATATGGGGCTCTCCAGGCTGGTGCTGGTGGCGCCGCGAAGCTTTCCCCACGAGGAAGCCCAGTGGCGCGCCGCGGGCGCTGGCGACGTGCTCGAGCAGGCGGTGGTAGTAGAGACCCTGGGCGAGGCCATTGCCGATTGCCAGTTGGTAGTGGGCACCAGTGCCCGCGGCCGGCGCATACCCTGGCCGGTGCTGGACCCCCGGCGCTGCGCGGAGGATGTCGGCGCGTCGGTGGCCCGCGACGAACAGGTCGCCCTGGTATTCGGTCGCGAGGATCGGGGGCTGACCAACGAGGAGCTGCAGGTCTGCAACCTGCACCTGCATATCCCGAGCCACGAAGACTACTCGAGCCTGAACCTGGCCATGGCGGTGCAGGTGGTCAGCTACGAGCTGCGCATGCTGGCGCTGGATGGCCAGCTTCCGGCAGCCGCCACCGACGAGTGGGATGCGCCTTTCAGCACGGCGGAGAACATGGAGCGCTTTTATGCCCACCTGGAAGAAACCCTGGTGCAGATCGACTTCCTGGACCCGGCGGCACCGCGACAGCTGATGGCACGGTTGCGCCGGCTCTATGGTCGAGTAAGGCTCGACGAGATGGAGCTCAATATCCTGCGCGGCATCCTCACCGAAACCCAGCGTGCAGCGGCCGCCGCTGGCGCCCGGCAGGATGCTGAAGAGTGATGCAAGATAGGCCCGTAAGCGCTTGTATTTATTAAAGTTAGTGAGCTGATTGATCCCGCTGGCAAACGTCGGGTGCGGTTGCGGTGGGGCGGTGCTTCGAGGATACTGGATGCAGCAATGGACAAGCCCATGAAGACACCGATCTACCTCGATTATTCGGCTACCACGCCAGTCGACCCTCGCGTTGCCGACGCCATGTCCGGTTGCCTGAAACTTGACGGCGTGTTTGGCAACCCCGCCTCCCGGTCCCACGCCTTCGGCTGGCAGGCCGAGCAGGCGGTGGAGCATGCCCGGGTGCAGCTGGCGGAGCTGATTGGCGCAGACCCCCGTGAGATCGTGTTCACCAGTGGCGCTACCGAGTCAGACAATCTGGCCCTCAAGGGGGCCGCGCATTTCCACCGGGAGCGCGGGCGCCACATCATAACCTCGAGTATCGAGCACAAGGCGGTGCTCGATAGCTGCCGGCATCTGGAATCCGAGGGCTTCGAAGTGACCTACTTGAGCCCGCAGTCCAGCGGGGAGGTAGCGCCGGAATCCCTGGCCGGGGCACTGCGTGACGACACCATCCTGGTCAGCCTGATGCACGCCAACAATGAGACCGGCGTGTTGAACGACATCGCCGCCCTGGGCGCGTTGTGTCGTGAGCGCCAGGTGCTTTTCCACTCCGATGCGGCCCAGAGCGTAGGCAAGGTGGACGTTGATGTCAGTGAGCTGCCGGTCGACCTGTTGTCGATTTCAGGCCACAAGATGTATGGCCCCAAAGGCATCGGTGCTTTGTATGTCCAGCGTCAGCCCAGGGTTCAGATTGAGCCGCAGATGCATGGCGGCGGTCACGAGCGGGGCATGCGCTCGGGAACCCTGCCCACTCACCAGATAGTCGGCATGGGCGAAGCTGCACAGATAGCCGTTGAACAAGGTGCTGCAGAGGAAGCCCGAATCGCTGCCCTGCGGGACGCATTCTGGGCCACGGTGCGGGAATGCGGTGACGTGGTCTTGCACGGCGCATCCAGACCGCGATTGCCCGGCGTACTGAATATCGGCTTTGGCGGTGTGGAAGGGGAGACTCTGCTGATGGCACTCAAGGACATCGCGATCTCTTCCGGCTCCGCCTGCACGTCGGCGACAGTGGAGCCCTCACACGTGTTGCGAGGCATGGGAGTCGATGACCGCCTGGCCCACAGCTCCCTGCGCATTACGCTGGGCCGGTTTACCGGCGCGGAAGAGGCAGAATACGCCGCCCGGATGATCTGCGAGACCCTGTCGCGCCTGCGCCAGCCGCGACCGCGCTCCGGGACTCTGGATGGCTGATCAGGCAGCTTGAGAAAGGCCCCATAAGCCCCTGATTTTGCAGTCAAATAGACCCTGTCTGACGTGTAATTCAGGGTGCAAGGTCCGACCGGACCCCGTATAATACCTGCGACTTTTACAGCGCTGATCTGGCGGCCCCGCAAAGCGGTGCTGCCGGGTCGGTTTCAACCGTTTATTGGAGAAAACCTAGAATGTCACTGGAACGCACCCTCTCAATCGTGAAGCCGGATGCCGTGGGCAAGAATGTGATTGGCGAAATCTACAGCCGCTTTGAAAAGAATGGCCTGCGGATTGTCGCCGCCAAGATGCTGCGTCTGGACGAGGAAATGGCGGGGGGTTTTTACGCCGAGCACCGCGAGCGGCCGTTTTTTCCGGCGCTGATCGAATTCATGACGTCCGGTCCTGTCTGTGTGCAGGTACTGGAGGGCGAAGGCGCCGTCGCCAGGAACCGCGAACTCATGGGGGCCACCAATCCGCAGGAAGCAGAGGCGGGCACCATTCGCGCCGACTTTGCCGAGTCCATCGACGCCAATGCCGTCCACGGCTCTGATTCTCCCGAATCGGCGGCCCGGGAGATTGCCTACTTCTTCCAGGACAGTGAGATCTGCGAGCGCTAGGTTGATGAGTGACGCCCCTGTCAATCTGCTGGGCCTGCCGCTGGCAAAGCTGCAGGCATTCTTCCAGGACATCGGGGAGAAGCCTTTCCGTGCCCAGCAGGTTCTCAAGTGGATGCATCACGCCGGCGTCACAGATTTCGAGGAAATGACCAACCTCAGCAAGTCCCTGCGTGAAAAGCTTGCCGACCTCGCCGAGGTGCGGCCGCCGGAGGTGGTGAGCCAGCAGGATTCCGAGGACGGAACCCGGAAATGGGCGATTCGCGTTGACGGTGGCGGCCTGGTCGAGACCGTATTCATTCCTGACGGCCAGCGCGGCACACTGTGCGTATCGTCCCAGGTCGGTTGCAGCCTGGACTGCAGTTTCTGTTCTACCGGCAAGCAGGGATTTCAGCGTGACCTCAGCGCGGCGGAAATCATCGGGCAGGTGTGGCTGGCGATGAAATCCTATGAGGCCTTCCAGAGTGGAAATGGCCGCAAGATCACCAACGTGGTGATGATGGGCATGGGCGAGCCACTGCTGAATTTCAATAACGTGGTCGACGCCATGGACCTGATGCTGGAAGACCTGGCTTATGGCATCTCCAAGCGCCGGGTGACCTTGAGTACTTCGGGCGTGGTTCCCATGCTCGACAAGCTCGCGGACGTCAGCGAGGTTTCGCTGGCGGTGTCTCTGCATGCGCCCAATGATGCCCTGCGCAACGAGCTGGTGCCGATCAACCGCAAGTATCCGATCGATATGTTGCTCAAGAGTGCCCGTCAGTATATCGACCGGCAGAGCGACAAGAAGCGGGTAGTGACTATCGAGTACACGCTAATCGCTGGGGTCAATGACCGTCCGGAGCACGCTCGCGAACTGGTGGAATTGCTGCGCGATTTTCCCTGCAAAATAAATTTGATTCCCTTTAACACATTTGCACAATCTGACTATCAGCGTCCTTCTGGAAACGCGGTTTCGCGTTTCTGGCAGGTGTTGGTGGATGCCGGTTTCATTGTCACTGTGCGCACCACCCGGGGTGATGATATCGACGCCGCCTGCGGCCAGCTGGTAGGGCAGGTGGTAGATCGCACCCGCCGCAGTGAACGCTACCGTGAGCAGCGTGCTGCCAGGGAGCAGGAAGAACAGGTGATCCAGTGGGGGTGAATGTGATTGAGTCAGCAAGCCGGCGACGGCAGCAGCCAGGTCGCTTCTGCTCCACGCGCGGGGTGGGCCTTACACTGTGTCTGCTGTTGTCGGCCTGTGTGACTCAGAAGGAGAGCGTGTTTGATTCCAACCCCTCCCAGGAGGACGCACTACAGGCGCGAGTGGAGCTGGCGCGCAGCTATATTGGAGAAGGCAACTGGGATGACGCCAAGCGCAACCTGAGAATGGCGCAACAGATTGACCCGGATTCCCCGGAAGTGGCCGAAGCCTTTGCCCTGGTCTACGAGCGCACGGGCGAATACGAGCTTGCCGAGGAAAGCTTCAAGCGATCACTGGCGCTGCAGAAACAGTACAGTCGGGCGCGCAACAATTACGCTGCCTTCCTCTATTCTCGCGGTGTCTACGCCCAGCGCCGGGGGCGCAATGATGAAGCGCGCGAACGCATGGAAGAGGCCGAAAAACAGCTGCTGATTGTGGTCAAGGATACCCTGTACGATTCCCGCGCTCGCGCTTTCATCAACCTGGGCCTGGTGCAGGTGCAATTGGGCAAAGACGAAGAAGCGCGCGAGGCCTTCAACAGAGCGCTGGCCATGGATCGCGGCAACAGCTTCGCACTGCTGGAGCTCGCGCATATCGAGTACCGGGCAGGCAACTTCAGTCAGGCTGACCGTTATCTCGAGAATTACCGTCGCTTCCGTCGCCAGCAATCGCCCCGTGCCCTGTGGTTGGGTATACGCGTCGCCCGTGAACTGGAAGATCGTGACGCGGAAGCCAGTTACACGCTGGCTCTGCGGAACCTGTATCCGGAGTCGGTGGAATACCGGGCGTATCAACAGGCGGTTCAGAATGGAGAACTCTGAAACAGCGCCGGAGCAGGAGACAACCCCCGGGCAGCGCCTGAGAGATGCCAGGGAAGCTGCCGGTATGTCTGCCCGGGAGATGGCTGATCGCCTGAACTGGCTGCCAGCCCATGTCGGTGCCATTGAGGCGGACAGTTTTGATGAATTGCGCAGTGCCGCATTTGTACGCGGTTATTTGCGAGCCTATGCGCGAGCAGTTAGCCTTGATGAAGACGAGATTGTTGCGCTTTACGCAGTGATGCGCCCGGAAACTGCCGAGCACGCTCCCCGGTCTGCGTCGCCACCTCCGACCAGTTCGCCGAGCCAGAAAACCGGCATGTCCGTGGTGCTGGGTGTCACGGTGGCAGTGGCGGTGATCGCTGCGATCTGGTGGCAACAGCAGCGCCCGGAGCAGGAGCCGACAGCGGCTCCGAAAGCAGCACAAGCAGCGTCGGCTGATGCGGGCGCCGGCCTTTCAGCGAGCCAGGCTGACACTCCCATTGATCCCGCGCCGGAAACGGCTTCCTCGGTAGCGGCGACGACCCCGGTCACCTTCGCGGGCGATGAAGGCAATGCAGATAAAGTGTCCGCCAGCGAGCCTGGCCCTACAGCAGCAAATGAGGTCGCCAGCCCCGCCGCCAGCTCTACACCGACGGCAACTATTGAGCCGCAGCCGGCACAGAGCGAGGCGGCGGCAACGCCATCACAGCCGGCCGCCGGCTCTGCGCCAGCGGCGGACAACGCGGCCATCGATGCCGACGGGGCGCTGCAATTCAGCTTCAGCGGTGATTGCTGGCTGGAAGTCCGCGACGGAGAGGGTCAGCTGATCTATGCTGACCTGAGAAGCGCGGGGGACACCCTCGGATTGGATGGCGTCCCCCCTTTTGAAATCCTTGCTGGCGACGCCGCCGCGGTCACCTTGCGCTACCGGGGTGAGCCGGTGGTGATGCAGACGCGCCCAGGCCGTGATACCGCCAGACTGACAGTAGGTGAGCCATGAAAACCGAATCGCCGATTAAACGCCGTAAGTCCCGCCAGATTCATGTAGGCGATGTTGCCGTTGGTGGTGATGCACCCATCAGCGTGCAGAGCATGACCAACACGGAAACCTGCGATGTCGACGCTACGGTCGCCCAGGTGCAGGCGATCCAGGAGGCGGGTGCCGACATTGTGCGGGTTTCTGTGCCCAGCCTCGATGCCGCCGAGGCTTTCCGGGAAATCCGCGCGCGTGTGAGCGTGCCCCTCGTAGCGGATATCCACTTTGATCATCATATAGCCTTGAAGGTTGCGGAGTATGGCGTTGACTGCCTGCGTATCAACCCCGGCAACATCGGGCGCGAGGAAAAGGTCCGCGAAGTTGTCGATAGCTGCCGCGACAAGGGCATACCCATTCGAATCGGTGTCAATGCGGGCTCGCTTGGCAAGGACCTGCAGCGCAAGTACGGCGAACCGAATGCCGAAGCGCTGGTCGAATCCGCCATGCGCAATGTCGATATTCTCGACAAGCTCGACTACCCGGACTTCAAGGTCAGCGTAAAGGCCTCGGAAGTCTTCATGGCGGTGGAGGCCTATCGCCTGCTGGCCACCCAGATTGAGCAGCCCCTGCATCTGGGCATTACCGAAGCGGGTGGCCTGCGGGGCGGCACGGTGAAATCTGCCGTCGGCATCGGCATGCTGTTGATGGACGGTATTGGCGACACCATCCGCATCTCCCTGGCCGCTGACCCGGTCGAAGAAGTCAAAGTGGGCTTCGAGATTCTGAAGAGCCTGAAACTGCGCACCAACGGTATCAACTTTATTGCCTGCCCGAGCTGCTCTCGACAGAATTTCGACGTCATTGGCACCATGAATAGTCTGGAGCAACGTCTGGACGACATCCGCACGCCCATGGACGTGGCCGTTATAGGCTGCATCGTCAACGGCCCGGGGGAGGCACGAGAGGCCGACGTCGGTCTGACCGGGGCCACCCCCAATAACCTGATTTACGTGGGCGGCGAGCCGGATCATAAAATCAGCAATGAAGACTTCCTCGATCACCTGGAACAGGTCATACGTAACAAGGCTGCCGCCCTGGAAGCAGCACGTGGCGGTCTTGAGGGTCTCGACAAAGAGCCCGGCGACCTCATCGCCAAAGCCTGAAGGACAAGCAGTGAACCCGATACGCGCGATACGGGGGATGAATGACATCCTCCCCCAGGACAGTTACTTGTGGCAGCACCTCGAGCACGTGGTCCGCGAACTGCTAGACGGCTACGGCTATGGCGAGATTCGGCTGCCCATTGTCGAACAGACTCAGCTGTTCAGTCGCGCGATTGGCGAAGTGACCGATATCGTGGAAAAAGAGATGTACAGCTTTGAGGACCGCAACGGCGATAGTCTGACCCTGCGGCCGGAAGGTACTGCCGGTTGTGTGCGAGCCTTCAACCAGCACGGCATGGCTGGCACCCAGCAGAAGCTCTGGTACGCGGGCCCCATGTTCCGACACGAACGGCCCCAGCTCGGTCGCCAGCGGCAATTTCACCAGGTGGGCGTTGAAGTGTTTGGTACCGCCAGCGCCGATGTGGAGGCCGAACTGATCGCCTTGTCCGCACGCCTGTGGCGCAGGCTCGGCATCGCCGAGTCTGTGACGCTTGAACTCAATTCCCTGGGCAGCACTGAAAACCGGGTCCGCTATCGCAAGGCATTGGTGAGCTACCTGGGTGAGCGTCGTGATGAGCTTGACGAGGACAGCCAGCGGCGGCTGGAGAGCAACCCGCTGCGAATTCTCGACAGCAAGTCGGAGCAAA
The DNA here is from genome assembly GCA_043513815.1 of Cellvibrionales bacterium. Classification (GTDB taxonomy): domain Bacteria; phylum Pseudomonadota; class Gammaproteobacteria; order Pseudomonadales; family Halieaceae; genus JANQIO01. The sequence goes on from CP121313.1 coordinate 1,998,625, forward strand.
CTCAGGCGCTCCTGGCTGCGGCGCCCTCCCTGCCGGATTTTCTGGATGAGGAGTCGCAAGAGCATTTCGCGCATCTCACGCAGCTGCTCGATGCGGCGGGCGTTAGCTATCGGCTCAATCCGCGCCTGGTGCGCGGCCTGGACTATTACAATCGCACGGTATTCGAGTGGGTCACCGACGCGCTGGGGGCGCAGGGCACTGTTTGTGCCGGCGGTCGTTACGATGGCCTGGTCGAACAACTGGGCGGGAAATCAACGCCCGGCGCCGGTTTTGCCATGGGGCTGGAACGTCTGGTACTGCTGATGCAGGAGCTGGACGCGGCGCCCGCGCCCGCCAGCCAGGCTGATGTCTACCTGGTGGCGGTGGGAGCGGGGGCGGCGATCGCCGGTTTCGCACTGGGCGAATCGCTCAGGGACAGTCTGCCCGAACTGCGGCTGCAGGTTCACAGCGGTGGAGGCAGCTTCAAAAGCCAGATGAAGAAAGCTGATCGAAGCGGAGCCTCGCTGGCGCTGGTGATCGGCGAAAACGAGTTGGCCGCAGGCACGGTGGGCTTCAAGCCCCTGCGCGGCGGTGAGCAGCGAAGCGTGGCCCAGGATGCGCTCGCCAATGAACTGAAACACTTTTTTGCACACGAGGAACACTAGTGGACACCTATCGTACTGAGGAAGAACAGGTCGAAGCCCTGAAGAACTGGTGGGGCGAGAACGGCCGTTCAACCATATTCGCTGTGGCGCTGGCGCTGGCGGCAGGCTTTGGCTGGCAGGGCTGGCAGAGCTACCAGCAGGAGCAGTCCGAAGCGGCATCACTGCTCTATGAAGAGATGATGGAATTCGTCGGGCAGGGTACCGAGACCTCCCAGGTAGAGTCACTGAAGACGCTGGGTGAACGTCTCAAGGCAGACTTCCCGGCCTCCAGCTATGCTCAGTTCGCCGCTCTGCACCTGGCCCGTATCGCGGTGGCGGAAGACCGTCTGCAAGACGCTGAGTCGGAGCTGCGCTGGGTATTGACCCAGGGCCCGGTCTCGGAAGTGGCGCTGCTGGCGGAACTCCGCCTGGCGCGGGTGATGGCGGCGCGCGGGGAATCCCAGGCAGCGCTGGACATTCTCGCGGCTGCGGATCCGGGTGCCTACGCTGCCGCCTATGCCGAGGCGGAGGGCGATATTTACCTGGATATTGGCGATAACGATGCGGCGATTGCCGCCTACGAACGCGCCCTGGGCCTGGCGGCAGCCAGTGACGGCGGCGCCAGTGAGGCGCTGCGCCTCAAGCTGAGTGCGCTGACGCCGATTCCGGCCCGCGAGCTTGCGGCCGCGGAGCAATAATGAGGCCCCTGGCAAAAGCCCTCCTGACGGCACAGCTGCTGTTGCTCTGCACGGCATGTTCCACGCTGGAGAACTGGTTTGGCAGCAAGCCCGATGACACCCGTGCGCCCGCTGACCTGTTGGATATTGCTAAAGAAGTCGATATCAAGACCCTTTGGAGTACCGGCGTTGGCAAGGGCCAGGGCGACGGTTTTTATCGCCTGCAGCCGGTGCTGGACGGTGCGCGGATCTTCGCGGCGGGCAGTGACGGCACAGTGGTCGCGCTCAACAGCGAAACCGGCAAGCGCCTTTGGCGGGAAGACCTTGACCAGGAGATTAGCGGCGGCGTTGGTGTCGGCAGCGACATGCTGCTGGTTGGCACCAGCGACGGCAAGGTGATTGCGCTGTCGGACGCGGATGGTTCCCTGCTGTGGACCAGCCAGTTGCAAGGGGAGATTTTGGCGCCACCGCAGACCAACGGGCGCGTGGTGGTGGTGCAAAGTTACAACGGCAAGCTGCATGGCCTGGACGCCAGCGACGGTTCTGAGCTGTGGGTGTACGACAGTAACCTGCCGGTGCTGACACTGCGCGGCACCAGCACGCCGATCATTTTTGAGCGTTTTGCCATAGCCGCGTTCGGCAATGGCCGGGTGGTGGCACTGGACCTCAACACCGGCGCGGTACGTTGGGAAGCCAGGGTCGCCATCGCCCAGGGGCGTTCGGAAATCGATCGCATCGTCGATATCGATGGCAACATGCTGCTGGCGCCGCCGCTGCTGTGGGCGGTCAGTTACCAGGGCCGACTGGCGGCCATTGATCTGGCCAGCGGCCGCAAGCTGCGTCAGGAGGAAGTGTCCAGCTACGTGGGTCTGGACCAGGGCTTCGGCAATATTTATGTGACTGAGGAATCCGGCACCGTGATCGCCTTCCTGCGTAACAGTGGCGGGGTGCGCTGGGAGCAGGGCGACCTGTCCTTCCGGCAGCTCAGTTCGCCGCGCGCCATCAAGGGCTATGTGGCGGTGGCAGACTTCCGCGGCTATGTGCACTTCCTGTCGCAGGTGGATGGCCGCATCGTGGGGCGCACGCGCACCGACGGAGATGGTGTGCGCGCCGACATGATCGCCCGGGACGACGTGCTTTACGTGTTTGGCAACAGCGGCAAACTGACCGCACTCAGGGTCACAGCCCGGGATGCAGGGTGATACCGGTTATCGCCCTGGTGGGGCGTCCCAATGTCGGCAAGTCAACGCTCTTCAATCGGCTGACCCGAAGCCGCGACGCTCTGGTGGCGGATTTCCCGGGGCTTACCCGGGATCGCAAATACGGTGAGGCCCGGCACCAGGAGCAGCGTTTCATCGTGATCGACACCGGTGGTATCACCGGTGAAGAGCAGGGCATTGACTCCCATATGGCTGACCAGTCCATGGCTGCCGTTGAAGAAGCCGATGCCGTCCTGTTGATGGTGGACGCCCGCGCCGGCCTGACGGCCGGTGACGAGGACCTGGTGAGATACCTGCGCCGCCGCAGCAAACCCTTCCATCTGGTGGTCAACAAGATTGACGGCATAGACGAAGACTCGGTGCTGCCGGATTTCTATGCCCTGGGGGTCCAGCACCTGCACCCGGTGGCCGCCAGTCACGGCCGCGGCGTCAAGGCGATGCTGGACGATGTACTGGCCGCTTTTATCATCGATGCCGAATCCGAAGCGCAGAAAGATGACGGCTCGGTGCGGGTGGCGATTATCGGTCGGCCCAATGTCGGCAAGTCCACTTTGGTCAACCGCCTGCTGGGCGAGGATCGGGTGGTGGTCTTCGACCAGCCCGGCACGACGCGCGACAGTATCTATATCGGCTACCAACGCGACGAGCAGCACTACACCCTGATCGACACTGCCGGGGTGCGTCGGCGCAAGAACGTCAAGGAAGTTGTGGAAAAGTTCTCTATCGTCAAGACCCTGAAGGCTATCGACGACGCCCACGTGGTAGTGCTGGTGATGGACGCCAGTGAGGGCCTTGTCGAACAGGATCTGCACCTGCTGGGCCAGGCCATCGACGCCGGCCGTGGCCTGGTGCTGGCTCTGAACAAGTGGGACGGCATGGATAGCGACGACAAGCAGCGCGTGCGCTACGAGCTTGACCGACGGTTGAAGTTCATCGACTACGCCGACATTCACTTTATCTCTGCGCTGCACGGGACCGGGGTGGGGCATCTGTACAAGAGTATTGATGCTGCCTACGACTCCGCGACCCGTAAGCTCTCGACCAACAAGCTGACCCGAATTCTCGAGGATGCGGTGACGGACCACGAGCCGCCGATGATCAACGGCCGCCGTATCAAGCTGCGCTACGCCCACGCCGGTGGCCAGAATCCGCCGCTGATTATTATTCACGGCAACCAGACCGGCAAAGTGCCGGCTTCGTACCAGCGCTATCTGGAGAAAATCTTTCGCCGCGAGCTGGATCTTTCAGGGACTCCGGTCCGGGTAGAGTTCCGCACTGGCGAAAACCCCTATGCCGGTAAACGCAATCAGCTGACCCAGCGGCAGGTCTCGCGCAAGCGCCGCATGATGAAGCATGTGAAGAAAAACAAGCGCCGCTAGTTCAGCCATGAACGCACCTGCCAGGACTTCCATCGCCACCTGTGATCTCGATAGTCGGGAGCAGATTGCCGAGTTTGTCGACCAGTTCTATGCGCAACTGCTTGAGGACCCGGTGCTGGCGCCGATTTTCCTGGATGTGGCTGCCGTTGACCTGCAAGTGCACAAACCCCACATTGTCGATTACTGGTGCAAACTGTTGCTGGGCGATGCCAGCTACCAGCGTCATACCATGAATATTCATCGCAACCTGCATGACAAGCGGGCCCTGGAAGCGGCTGATTTCGAGCGCTGGGTGGGTTTTTTCGAGCGCACGGTGAATGCCCGCTGGCGGGGTGAAAAAGCAGACCGCGCCCGGCGTATTGCCCGCACCATTGCCGACAACATGCAGCAGAGCTTCCTTAACTCATTGAAATAGAACAAGATAAAAAATTGTTGCAGATTCATTTCTAGGTGATATAGTTATGTATAACACCATATCGGAGGCAATACCGATGCTCAAGAATCGAAGACAGGGGTTGATCCGCGGCAGCAATGGCCGGCTGGGGATTGCGTTGTTGTTTCTGGCCTGTGCCGGTCTATCGGCGCTGGCCCACGCTGACACCCGCTCGGTGGAGGGTTTTGATGTCAACCGGGTGGTACTGCGCGGCAGCGACGAGTTGAAAGTGACCCTGGGCGATGCCAACCGGCTGCTGGTCAAGGGCGACAGCGACGACCTGGACCGCGAGCCTTTCTATGTACGTGGCAGCACTTTGAAGCTCGGTTACACCGACAGCGGCCGCAAGGTCCGCAACGTCAAATACCTGCTGGAGGTGGAAGACCTGGACCAGATCGTGTTGCAGGGTTCCGGCGATATCTGGGTAGACCCCATCGAGACCAACCGCCTGTCTGTCAGCGTCGACGGCTCTGGCGTCATACGCCTGCACTCAGTAAAAGCCGACGAACTCGAAGTGTCTGTAGCCGGTTCTGGCATCATCCAGCTGGCCAGCAGTGAGGTCAATGATATCGAGGTAGAGCTGGCAGGGTCCGGTGACATTGACCTTGGCAAGATTACCGCGCGCCGCATGAATGTAGACATGGCCGGCTCCGGCGATATTGTCGGCACCAGCGAGAGTGAAGAGGGCATGGTTGAGGTGCTGGATATCAGTGTGGCGGGATCTGGCGATATCGACCTCTCCAGCCTGCCCGCCAGCCAGGTGGAAGTGGACATACTGGGTTCCGGTGATGTCAGCGTCTGGGCAGTCGAGTTTCTGGACGTCAATATCCTCGGCAGCGGTGATGTGCTCTATCGCGGTGATCCCAAGGTTGACCGCAGCACGCTGGGTTCTGGCGACGTAGCGCCAATCGACTGATGATCATTCGAGCAGCAGTCAAATGGGAGGTGTGAGCGTGACCGTAGAATGGAATGACAACCTTCCGATCTATCGCCAGCTGCGCGATCTGGTAATACAGCGCATCCTGGACGGCAGCTTCGCCGAAGGAGAATCCGTACCCTCGGTACGGCAGGTGGCATCGGATTACAATATCAATCATTTGACAGTGGCCAAAGCCTACCAGGAACTGGTGGATGAGGGCTTGCTGGAAAAACGAAGGGGGCTGGGGATGTTTGTACTGAGCGGAGCTCGCGAAGCCTTGACGAGCAATGAAAAACAGAAATTCCTGGAAGAGGAACTGCCCGCCTTTATAGAGCGCGTGCAGCGTCTGGGTCTGGATATCGACACCGTGACAGATTTGCTGCGGGCCAGGGGAGGCAATTCCTGATGGCCACGCTGATCAAGACTGAAGGGCTGGATAAACGCTTCGGCGACACAGCCGCCGTTGACCGGGTTTCCCTGACCATCGAATCTGGCAGCATTACCGGTTTGATTGGCCCAAACGGTGCCGGCAAAACCACGCTGTTGCGAGCCCTGTTGGGTCTCAACGCTTGTGATGGCGGCCTGGAGGTGCTGGGGCTGGATCCGCGCACCCAGCGCACCAAGCTGCAGGAACAGGTCTGCTTTATTGCCGATACTGCGGTGCTGCCTAACTGGATGAAAGTGAGCCAGGTGCTGGACTACGTGACGGGCGTTCATCCCCGCTTCAGCCGGGAACATGCAGAAATGCTGCTGTCGCGCACCGAGGTGCGCAACACCCATAAAGTGAAGGAGCTTTCCAAGGGCATGACCGTGCAGCTCCACCTGGCGATTGTCATGGCCATTGATGCCAAGCTGTTGGTGCTCGATGAGCCGACGCTGGGTCTCGACATCCTGTTCCGCAAGCAGTTTTTTGAGCAGTTGCTGAACGACTACTACGATGATGAGCGCACCATCCTGATATCCACTCACCAGGTGGAAGAGGTGGAGAATATCCTCACCGATGCCATCTTCATGCGGGCCGGAGGCGTTGTCTTGCACGAGTCCATGGATTCTCTGGCACAACGCTACTGTGAGGTTCACGTAGTGGGTGCCGCGGTGGAGCAGGCCCAGCAATACGGGCCCATCAGTGAGCGCGCGATCCTCGGAGGTAAGGCGATGATCTTTGAAGACGTGGATCGAGAGGCGCTGGGCCAATTCGGCCAGCTTCACACGCCCTCGGTGTCTGATCTCTTTATTGCGAAGATGGGGGGAGCGTTGAAATGAAAATCAACGGACGAATGAAGTTCCATACCCTGATCATGCGCGAGATGCAGGAATACCGCGGCTCCCTGATACTCACGCCCATCATATTGGGCGGTGCGCTGATTTTGTTCATGCTGATCGCAGTATTGTTTGCCGGCCGCCTGGCGCTAATTGGCCAGGGTGCCCTGGGCGTGCTGGGTGGTGAGGACGGACGCAGCATAAACTTTGAAGTCACCATTGATGACGATTCCAGTGGCGGTCAGGAACTCTACATCGACCGCGTGTCCCCCGAGCAGTCGGGCCTGCCGGGGCAGGAGCTAATCGTCAGCGAGGCGCCGGTAGCAGTGCCGGAAGAGGACTGGAATTTCTCACAGGAGTGGCGTTTTTCTGCGCCGACACCTGAGAGACGGGCCGATGGTGATGATGTCGAAGGCGACTCGCTGAACCCGGTACTGGGCGGTTTCCACGCATTGTTCTGCCTGATCATGTTTCTGGTGACGATAAACTACCTGCTGGGCTGTCTTTACACCGATCGCAAGGACCGCAGCATACTGTTCTGGAAATCCATGCCGGTGGCCGAGCGGGATGAAGTGCTGGCCAAGCTGATGGTGGCTTGCCTGGTGGTGCCGATCATTTATCTTGGGGCATCGCTGATCACGCAGATCCTTGAGACTTTTATCGCCATGCTGCTGGTATGGAGGATGGATGGGTCCGCCACTGAGCTGGTGCTCTCCAAGGTGCAGTTCGTGCCTCTGGTAATCGATCAGCTCGGCGGTATGGCGGTATGGGTGCTGTGGACCTTGCCAGTCTATGCGTGGTGCATGCTGTCGTCGGCTGCGTCCAAGAGATCACCTTTCCTGCTGGCGGTAGGAATCCCGTTGGGCCTGATACTGGCCGAGCAGTTGTTGCTCGGCTCTCAACGCATCGCGTTTGCGATTAGCAATCACCTGCCGCACAAGGTAGACGGCAGCGATGTTGACTCTCTGGGCCTCTACGACTTTGGTCCGGTGTGGAGTCAGCTTGACTACCTGGGTATGGCCTTCGGCTTCGTGTTTGCAGCCGTATTCCTGGCTGGCGCCGTCTGGCTGCGCAAGCACCGCTTCGAGACCTGATCTACTGCCAAAGACGCAACCCAGGGTCATCCCCGCGAAAGCGGGGATCCAGCCACTCGACTTCTCCAGGCACAGCGCCCTGATCTAAAATGCCACACCCGATCGCGAAGATCGGCCATTGTCTCGCTGCTCTCCCTCTCGGATACTGAACTCAGATACCTTCATATCATGACGGGAGGCTAGCGTGTCCGAGCGGCTCAGCCAGCAATTTGAACTGGGTTATACCTATACCCGCTCCACCGGTCCCGTCGTGGGCCGCTTCCTTACAGAACTTCGACAGCGCCGCATCGTGGGTACCCGTGGTGACGACGGTCGTGTGTTCGTGCCCCCCATGGAGTTTGACCCGGTCACCGCGTCTGCCCTCAGTGAGTTTGTCGAAGTCAGCGATCACGGTGAAGTGGTCAGCTGGTGCTGGATCAGCGAGCCCCGCGAAAGCCACCCCTTTGATGTCCCATTCGCCTGGGCGCTGGTCAAGCTGGATGGCGCCGATGTACCGATGTTGCACGCCCTGTGCGCCGACCATGAGCAGTTACACACCGGGTTGCGCGTGCAGGCGCGCTGGGCCGAGGAAACCCGCGGTTACATCACGGACTTGGTCTGCTTCGAGCCTGAGACAGCGGGAGGTGACGCATGAGCGAAGATACCGCCGGCAACGAGCCGATCACTGCCATCGAAACGCCGGTCTACCTGAAGTACAACTTTACTGCCGGCCAGGCCACCACCCGCTTTTTGCACCAGGTGAAACAGGGCAAGCTGATGGGCCAGCGCTGCCCGGGCTGTGGCAACGTCTACGCCCCTGCCCGTGGCTCCTGTGCCGCCTGCGGCCTGCCCACAACTGAAGAGGTAGAGCTGGGCAACAAGGCCACAGTACAGTCATTCACCATTGTCTGGATTCCTATTCCGAACAACCCCATACAGCCACCCTATATTGTCGCCAACCTGGTGCCGGATGGCGCCAATATCTCCTTCATTCATCTGATGAGCGAATGCGATAACGACAGCGTGCATATTGGCCAGCGGGTAGAGGCTGTCTGGAAGCCGGAAGAGGAGTGGGATTACGCCATGGACAATATTCGCTACTTCAAACCGCTCGCTGAGCCAGATGTGCCTATCGAGATGATTGGCAAGGTGCCACTGTCCGGCTGGGAGGGTGAGGCATGAAAGATATAGCCATCGTGTCCTTCGCCCAGTCCGACTGCCAGCGGGATGCCGGCGCCTGCAACGAAGTCGAATTGATCATGCCAGTCATCTCCCAGGCGCTCGAGGCGGTGGGCCTGAAAAATGCCCAGGATGTGGATTTCACCTGCTCGGGGAGCTGTGACTACCAGCAGGGCGCTGCCTTTGCTTTTGTCATGGGTGTGGATGCCCTGGGCGCCGTGCCGCCCATCAAGGAATCTCACGTGGAGATGGACGCGGCCTGGGCCCTTTACGAGTCCATGCTCAAGATCAGCATGGGGCAGGCGGAGTCGGCGCTCATCTATGGATTTGGCAAGTCCTCACCCGGCGAGTTGCCCACCGTATTGTCCCAGCAGCTTGATCCCTATTACCTGGCGCCTTTGTGGGTGGATTCCGTCAGTCTTGCTGCCCTGCAGGCGCGGATGTTGCTGGACCGCGATTTGATTAGCGAACAGGACATGGCGGCGGTGGTCGCTCGTTCCCGGATGAATGCCAAAACCAACAACCCCCATGCTCAACTGGCAGGGGACGTATCAGTGGATGAGCTGCTGGCACAAGCGGAGTGGGTCGCACCCCTGCGCAAGCATGACTGCTGCCCGATTTCCGACGGCGCCTCGGCCATGGTGATCTGCACCATTGAAAAGGCGAAGGCCTGGGGCAAGCCCTACGCCGTGATTCGCGGTATCGACCACCGTATGGAATCGCACAATATCGGCGCCCGTGACCTGACCCGCTCTGTGTCCACAGAGCAGGCGGCGGAAAAGGCGGGGGCCAACGCCGGCCCCATAGAAGTTGCCGAGCTGTATGCACCCTTCAGCCACCAGGAAATTATTCTCAGCCGCGCGCTGGGATTGGACGACACTACCCAGATCAATCCCTCCGGCGGTGTGCTGGCCGGTAACCTGATGATGGCATCCGGGCTTTCCCGTATCGGCGAAGTAGCCAGTCGCATCATGAGTGGCGAGATTCGCCGCGGCGTGGCCCACGCCACGAGCGGGCCCTGCCTGCAACACAACCTTGTCGCCGTCGTGGAGGCCGCCTGATGCAATACGCCGCAGTCACAGGAATAGGCCAGACTCAGTACAAGGCGCGCCGGGGCGACGTTTCTATCGCCGGCCTGGTCAACGAGGCCGCCCGCAAGGCGCTGGACGATGCCGGTCTCGATTGGGATGATATCGATGCGGTCATCATTGGCAAGGCGCCGGATATGTTCGAGGGCATTGTTATGCCCGAGATCTACCTGGCGGACGCACTCGGTTGCAATGGCAAGCCCATGATGCGGGTGCATACCGCAGGCTCCGTGGGCGGCTCCACTGCCCTGGTGGCGGCCTCCCATGTACAGAGCGGAACCTTTCGCCGGGTGCTGACGGTGACTTTCGAAAAGCAGTCGGAATCCAATGCCATGTGGGCGCTGTCCAATCCACAGCCGTTTTCGCCCCACCTGAATGCCGGGGCAGGGGGCTATTTCGCACCTATCATGCGCGAGTACCGACGGCGCAGCGGCGCCCCCTGGGATACCGGTATAAAGGTGGCCACCAAGGATCGCCTGCACGGCTCCCGCAACCCGCTTAACCACCTACAGATGCCGGACATCACCATGAAGGAAGTCGAGGATTCCCCGATGCTGTGGGACCCGATCCGCTTTCTGGAGAGCTGCCCGTCCTCCGACGGTGCCTGCGCCATGGTCATTGCTGACGAGGGTCTGGCCAAGGACGGTCCGCGGCCACCGGTTTGGATTCGCGGCGGCGCCATGCGCTCGGAGCCGACCATGTATGCCGGCCGCGACGAGGTAAATCCCCAGGCGGGACGCGATTGCGTGGCAGACGTCTACGCCCAGGCCGGTATCGACAATCCGCGCAAGCAGTTGGACTGCGCCGAGGTTTACGTGCCGTTTTCATGGTACGAGCCCATGTGGCTCGAAAACCTGGGATTTGCAGAAGAGGGTGAAGGCTGGAAGCTGACCATGGAAGGGGCGACTTCGCTGGATGAAGATGGTGACATTCCCTGGAACTGTTCAGGCGGTGTGCTCTGTTCCAACCCGATTGGCGCCTCGGGCATGATTCGCTTTGCCGAAGCGGCCCGCCAGGTGCGAGGTGACGCGGGTGATCACCAGGTTGACGGGGCGCGCACGGCGCTGGGTCACGCCTACGGTGGCGGCGCCCAGTTCTATTCCATGTGGATTGTCAGCGCCGACAAGGCCTAACCAGGAGACCCGACCATGAGCAAGGCATTTAACCTCGCCGACCTGTTCGAGATGGTCGCCGACGCAGTGCCGGAGCGTACGGCGCTGGTATGCGGCGATGTTCGCACCAGTTACCGGCAGCTTGAGCAGCGCGCCAACCAACTGGCCCACTATCTGGCCAGTCGCGGCGTCGGCCCCGGTGATCACGTCGGACTGTATCTGTACAACTGCAACGAATACCTCGAAAGCATGATGGCCTGCTTCAAGCTGCGGGCGGTACCCGTCAACGTCAATTACCGCTACGTCGCTGACGAGCTGGCCTACATTTTTGACAATGCGGACCTGGTGGCCTGTGTTCACCACCGGGAATTCGCGCCGCTGATAGCCGCCTTGCCAGACACCGGTGTGCATACCCTGATATCGGTGGAAGATGGTAGCGATGCTGCGCTTGGCGATACACCAGACTATGAGGCGGCGCTGTCGGGCCAGCCAACGGAGCGGGATTTCGGTCACCGCGAGGACGACGACCTGTTCCTGCTCTATACCGGTGGCACCACCGGCATGCCCAAGGGCGTGATGTGGCCGCACAAGAACCTGTTGTACGCGGCGTTGGGCGGCGGTGGCTGGTTTCACCCTGATGGGCCCATTACCGAGCCCGAGCAGATTGCCGGGCGGGTGGCGGACTTCCCGATTGTCGGTATGGCGCTGGCGCCGCTAATGCACGGCGCCTGCTGGTGGTATGCCTGTATACAGCTGCTGGCCGGTAATACGGTGGTACTCAATCCGAATCGCCACCTGGACGGAGAGCAGGTCTGGACGATTGTTGAGCAGGAAAAAGTGAACTCCCTCACCATCGTCGGTGACGCCATGGCGATCCCGTTGCTGGATACGCTGGCTGCCCATCCCGACCGCTGGGACCTCAGCTCCATATTCAATATTGGCTCCGGCGGCGCCGTGTTCTCAGTGTCCAAGCAGGAGGCCTTCAAGCAGCACTTTCCCAATTGTTTCATCACCAACTCCTTCGGCTCTTCGGAGGCGGGCAATATGGGCTTCGATTCCGGTGAGAAGAAAGGCGAGTCCAAGGGCCTGGGTAATGTCACCCAGTCAGAATTCATGAACGTGGTAGCCGGTAGCGAGGGCGACTACCACCTTGCCAAACCGGGGGAAGAGGGCATCTTTGCCCGCTCGGGCTATATTCCGGTGGGCTACTACAACGATCCAGTGAAAACTGCCGAAACCTTTGTGGAAGTGGACGGCCAGACCTGGCTGCTGAGCGGCGATGTTGCCAGGCTGGAGCATGACGGCTCGATCACCGTCTATGGCCGCGGCAGCAACTGCATCAATTCCGGTGGCGAAAAAATCTTCCCTGAAGAAGTGGAGGAAGCCCTGAAAACCCACCCGGCGGTCTATGACTGCCTGGTCGTGGATACCCCTGATGATCGCTACGGCAGCAAAGTGACCGCCGTGGTGGCGGTTCGCGAAGGCGCAGCGCTGACGCTGGATTCCTTACAGGAGCAGGCGCGCAAGCAAGTGGCCGGCTACAAGGTGCCGCGGGAGCTTCACCTGGTGGAAGAAATCCCCCGCGCTCCCAGCGGCAAGCCCACTTATCCCAAGGCCCGGGAGATGGCGCTGTCCGGGCAATACCTGGCCAGCTGAGAAAGCCTATGTCTGAACTCGAAATCAGTACTGCGAACTGCATCGTCGAGCGCGATGGCCCGATACTCACCGTCACGCTCAACCGGCCGGAGGCCAAAAACGCCTTTACCCCTGAGATGCTGCTGGGCATGTATCGCGCCTGGCGGCTGCTGGATGAAGACGACAGCCTGCTGTGTGGCATTCTCACGGCGGTAGGCGATACCTTCTGCGCAGGCATGGACCTGAAGGCCGGCGCCGATGGCAACCAGCAGGCCACCGATGAATTCATGCAGGTCATGGCCGATGTGCCCAATGTGCACTGGCAGGCCCTGCTGCGCGACAACCGCCCCTGCAAGCCCATCATTCTGGCCGTGGAAGGCTATGCCCTGGCAGGTGGTACCGAGATTCTGCAGGGCACCGACATTCGGGTCGGCGCCGAGGACGCCATCTTTGGTGTCACCGAAGTGGCTCGCGGCCTGTATCCCATGGGCGGCTCCACAGTACGCCTGCGACGCCAGATACCTTACTGCCTGGCGGCGGAAATGCTGCTACTGGGGGAGACCATTACGGCCCAGCAGGCATTGCAGTTTGGCTTGATCAATCGTGTTGTGCCCAAGGGTGAGAGCCTGGCGGAGGCGCGCCGCCTTGCCGAGCGCCTGTGTGAGAATGCACCACTGGCCATCGTCGCGATCACGCGCTCCTTGAGAGAACAACAGGAAGACATGGAAGAAGAGGCGGCCATGGTGGCCTCAGACGCGCTTGCCGGTCCGGTGTTCGGGTCGGCGGATGCCAGGGAAGGCATGCGCGCCTTCAAGGAAAAGCGCAAGGCTGTGTTCAAGGGCGAGTAGCGTTACCATAAAAGCCCGTCGCCTTTCCCGGAGAGAACAATCTATGCAAGACCCCGTATCCGCCCCCGCCGGTGATCTCGCCGGCGTCTACGCAGCGCTCGTCGACGCGCGCAAGTCCGCCCGCGGTTTCAAGCCGGACCCGGTCCCCCAGGCGCTGCTGGATCAGGTTTTCGAGGTCGCTCTGCGAGCACCGTCCAACTGCAACACCCAGCCCTGGCAGACCCACGTGGCGTCTGGCGACAAGCTCGAATCATTGCGCAAGCGCTGCCCTGAGGCTTTCATGAACGGCGAGTTCACCATGGACTTTCCCTATGATGGCAAGTACGACGGCGTGTACAAGGAACGCCAGTATGCCTCCGCCGAGGCACTCTACAGCGCCATGGGTATTGCCCGCGAGGAGAAGGACAAGCGCAACGTGGCGTTCATGCGCAACTTCACTTTCTTCGACGCCCCCCATGTTGCTTTCCTGTTTCTGCCTGAGCCCTTCGGCCTGCGGGAGGCCTGTGACCTGGGCATGTACGCCCAAACCCTGATGCTGTCCATGGTCGCCCACGGCCTGGCCTGCTGCCCGCAGACAGCGCTGAGCTTCCTGGCCCAGCAGGTCAGGGACGAACTGGACGTCGACAACAGCAACAAGCTGTTGTTTGGCATCTCCTTCGGCTTCGAAGACGAGTCCCACCCCTCCAACCAGTGCCGCACTGAGCGGGCCGCACTGGGCGACATCACGCACTTCCACAGCTGACCCCATGACTGATCTGTTGCTTGAAGACCGTGACGGGGTGCGGCTACTTACCCTGAACCGCCCCGGAAAAAAGAACGCGATCAATAACGCCCTGTGGATCGATCTGCGTCACGCCTTTGAGGCCGCTGATGCCGATCCCTCTGTCCGCTGTGTGCTGCTGACAGGGGCGGGTGGAAACTTTTGTGCCGGCGTCGATCTCGCCAGTTTTGGTGAAGCCACGGCGGAAGAAGAGCATCCTTTCGGCGCCTGCGCGCGGGCAGTTGCGGGATTCGGCAAGCCCTGGATTGGCGCTGCCAGCGGCGTGGCGGTGGGCGGCGGCGCCACCATCCTGTTCCATGCCGATATTTGCTATGTCGGCGATAGCCTGCGTATGCGTCTGCCTTTCGCGGCTCTCGGGTTGGCACCTGAGTTCGCTTCCAGCTATATGCTGCAGGCCAATATCGGCGCCCAGCAGGCCGCGGAGCTGTTTTATACCGCCGAATGGATAGACGCCCAGCGCGCCGTCGACAGCGGTATAGCCGCGCGCAGCTTCGCTGATGCTGACCTGCTGGACGCCGCGCTGGCAAAGGCAGCCGAGATAGCCCGTTGGCCGGTGTCTGCCCTGCAAGAGATCAAGGCGACACTGCGGCACCCGCACCGTGAAGCCATCAACCAGGCGCTGGCTCTCGAAGATGCCGCGATGACTCGACTGGCTGGTTCGCCAGACAACATCGAGGCCATCACCGCGTTTCTGGAAAAACGGGAACCCAGGTTCACTTAAGGCTGCGGGGACGTCACGTCTCCGATGTCCTCTTCAAGACACTGCTCCAGGCTGCGGGCCAGTCGCTCGCTGCCCAGTTTTTCCAGCAGTGCAATATTCCTCTCCGGGATGGCTTCCACGTCCGGGTGGCTGGCCACGGCTTTGGCGACGCTGTCTTCACGCAACAGATGCAGCATGGGATAGGGCGAGCGGTTACTGTAGTTCTCTGCATCCTCGGGTCCGGTGCCGGCAAACTGATAGTGCGGGTGGAAGCTGGCAATCTGGAAGACGCCATCCAGGGTTAGCTGGAGCAGCAGTTCGTCGCAGGCTGCCAGAAACTGGTTGTAGTCGAGAAAGTCTTCCAGGACCCGGGGATGAATCAGCAGGGTGGTTTCAATATCGGGTTGCCGATGGAGGTGCGCCAGCTCGTCACCCAGTGCCAGTAGTAATTGCTCTTCATCGTCGGCGTCGGTAACCCAGAATCGTACCCTGTCAGCATCCAGCTCGCGCCGGGCGAAAGGGCACAGGTTGTGGCCGACGACCAGGCGCTCAACCCAGCGTCGTGACGCGGCGACGATGGCCTGCTTATTTGAGGGTGGGATGGAAATAAAGCGCCTCGTCCACACCCTCGCCAAAAAGCTGTGCGCCGAGGGCTTCCATGTCCCAGGAAATCCAGCGCTCGGGCACCAGCTTGATCACCGTGTCTGACATGCCCTCAAAAGCCGGACCTACTACCGGATGTTCCAGTGCCGCTTTGGTCAGGTACTTGGCGTTGATGCTGGAAGCGATGGCGGTGGCTTCTTCACCGGTGAGCAGTTCCGCTGTGCCACAAGCGCTGACGCCTGATTCCTTGCCATCTTCGCGAGACTCTATGCAGACGGCCATGCGCGGATCGCGCCTCAGGTTGCGCGCCTTGCTGGCATCCTGGTTAGTGGTGATATAGAGCACCCCGCCTTTCCACAGAAACCAGACTGCGGTGACGTGGGGCAGGCCGTCCGCGCTGTAGGTGGTAAGCGTCGCGATACGTCGCTCGTCCAGCAGGTGCTCAAGGGCGGGGTTGAGTGCCATACCTAAACCTCCTCGATCAAAATGGGGCGTCGCTGCGCGGCAGCGGCAACGCGATTGCCGTACATACGCCGTAGATTGCGATGACGCCACTGAAATATCCAGCGGAACACCCAGCCGTAAACCGGCTCCAGCCAGGGCAGCCTGGCGCCAAAGGTGACGTGGTCGGTCAAGCTAGCGCCGCCCGGTAGCGGCTGAATTTCCCTTTCATGTTGCCAGAGCGACTGGCTGGCCAGACTGGAGGTCTCGCAGAAGTACTCACCGGGGCGGACCTCTGCAAAAGCGATATCATCGTACTCTACCGGCAGCACGCCTCCCAGCCGAATCCAGCTCCGAAATCTGTGCCGACCGGGCTCCCAGCCAACAGTGATGTCTTCCAGGCCATCTGGGAAACTCATGCTCAGCAGTGGGCGCAGTTCGGCGTTGACTTCCAGCGGGCTCACCGCGTGCTGCCACAGTTGATCCGGGTGGGCGGCGAGTTCGGACTGGATGTGGAAGTGTCTGGCCATACCTGCAGTATTGCCAGTCCTCGCCATTTACGCCAGTCGACAAGGCCGCTCCCAAAGGCGTGCGGGGCGTAGGCAGGTCTGCTATAAAGCCCCATCCTGCACCAGACCGAGATAGTGGTATGACCGAGGAAATCGCCGGCGTAGCCTTGACCAATTCATCCAGTAATTCGCAGCGCCTTTACAGCCGCTACCTGTTGGCCGTCCTGATCGACCTCACGGTACTCAATCTTTGCGATGAACACTGGGACTGGGTCAGCGTTACGTCCTTCACAATGTCGATATTGGCTGCGGTCCTGTTGCAGGTATTGCTCAAGGCGACGCTGGCGCTGGAGCACTGGGTGGCGGGCTTCTTTACCGGTAAAACGTCCGCCATGGCCAAAGCGCTGCGCTACTTCTCCGCCTGGCTAATCCTGTTTGGTTCAAAGTTTCTCATGCTGGGTGCTATAGACTTCGCCTTCGGCGACGCCATCACCTTTTCCGGGCCACTGCACGGGGTAGTGGCCTTTATCGGCGTGGTGGCGCTGATGCTGATTGCCGAAGAAATCGCGGTGCGCATCTACTGGCGGTTGGCCGATCACACTGAATAGGTGCGCAGCCCATGAATCGCGCGTAAACATGGTACCTTTTCCGGACTAGTGGGGCAGTCTCCAGCACGCGCGGATAAACGAATAGAGGCCGTCGGCCGATTGGTCTGTGCCTGATATCAATCGCCAGCTGGTGTGTTTCGTTGCTGCCTCAGGGGGCAATCTGCTGGTCAGTGCAGCGCGTTATTCAGGTACGTTGCAGGTATCTGTTCTGCCATCTGTTGTGCAGTTGATTTTTCTATTCAATTCCCACAGCACGCGGTTACAGCGACAACCGTTGCAGCCACCGCCAGCGGAAGCACAGGCGTGTTCGCGGCTGCCCCTTCGCTGTTCTGGGATGTGCGTGCGGCGACTGTGTATAGCGGCTAGCCGAACATCTGTGCCGGCTCTGATTCGCTCCTGCTCTGCAAAGAATTCCCCGCAAGTCACGCGGCCGGACAATAAATTCGTCGCGTCTCGAGAGGCTTTCGCCTGTAAGACAGGATTAAAAGCAGTTTTACCTGGTTGCTTCGAAACGAAGCTCAATCAGGCGTGAACGTAAAAAAACGGTACGACGCTCCGGCATCCGGAACGTCGCACCCCGTTGTAATCACGCGTCCGATCCGGTGACTTCTCGCAGCAGCTCAAGATTATCACTCGCCTGGCGAAGGTCGATATTGATTTCCAGTGCACGACTGAAATCCTGGCGGGCTCCGCTGATGTCGCCACTGACGGCCTTGACCACGCCGAGATTTGATAGCGCTATGGCGACGTCACGTCTGGCGGCTGAGCTTTTAGACAGTTCGAGAGCGGCTGCGCACTCGCTGTCTGCTTTTTTGAGGTCGCCGATCATGGTGTAGGCAACACAGAGGTTCGTACTGGCCTCGAATCGCTTTATGTTCTTGCGGCCCAGGTGTTCGATCGCCTCGCCATAGTCGCCAGCTACCACGGTATTGCCGCGGGCACGATCGATAATGGCAGCCATCTGGTAGCTCGAAGACACGGGCGCAGTCGCTACATCGTGGGCCTGTGCAGATGCGGCGAGCATGGGTGCCGCGGCAAACGCGGCGCTGAGTAGTGCAGCTTTGCTGGTTTGGATTTTCATGTTTCAACTCCTTGGTGTGTTTTGAGCGCCCGACCGCCTCGAAAGCCATCGGGTCCAGCGCAATGTAAGGGTCGAGACATCCGCAAACAAACGAATAAATGTTGAACCTACCCTGAGTAAATCTTGACGATTGTCCTGCGGGCAGACTCAATGCGTGTCAGGCTGAGGCGCTCGAAGCGAGGCGATTAGGGCACTAGGGCGCAGGCGAACTGCTGTTTTCACAAAAGGTTTCACGTACCCAGTCACGCAGGGCGCGCACTTCGGGCAGGTCCGCTTTTTCGCGGGGATAGGCGAGATAGTACGTCTCGGGCATTTCTGCGGTATCGTCATACATTGGCACGAGCGCGCCGTATTTGAACCAGTTATCACTCAATGGAACCGGCACCAGGGCAGCACCCACGCCGCGCTCTGCTGCTCGCGCAACCGCAATCATGGAGTCCAGGCGCACCACACTAGCGGCCGGCGGCAGCGTGATGCCTGTAGACCTGGACCAGATTTTCCATGCCTCCGGGCGGCTTGTGTGGACGAGTATCGGAAACGGCGAGAAACCGTTGCCCGGACGATTCCGATAGCGCTTAAGGAATGCTGGAGAGCACGCCGGCATCAGCCTTAGAGGGAACAGCGCGTCTGAGGCCAACTGCGAGGGTTCCTGGCGGAACAGGCGTATGGACGCGTCGGCACTGGCGGGATGGCGCTCGGCTGTCTCGTCACTGGTATCCACGAAAATTTCGATGTCGGGGTGTTTGGCGGTGAAGTCTTCCAGCCGGGGTACGAAACATTCACTGGCAAAGAACGGCTGTACAGAAACGCGTAGCTGCCGCTTCGCCGTTGAACTCAGCACCTCCGCGACGATCTCGTCGATCTTGCCAATCGCCGGCTCGAGTTGCCGGTAGAGGCGCTCTCCCGGTTCCGTGAGGCGAAGTGAGCGACTTTCACGGATGAAGAGGTCCACCCCGAATTCCTCTTCGAGCTTTTTTACCTGGTGGCTGACCGCCGAAGCGGTGACCGACAGTTCCTCTGCCGCTTGCTTGTAGTTGCAGTACCTGGCAGCGACACAGAATATTCGCAGCCCGCGAAGCGAAGTCTTTTTGGGGGTCAGTTTCATCAGGTTCTCAGTGGCGGCAGCTGAGGCAAGGCCGCAGGATTGTTGCGATGACTGCTTCGCGCTAATCGATCAAAAAGTGCGACATTCCCTCTAGTGCGTTGGAGGTAAGCCGCCGCATTAAGCTTGGAATCAATTGAACATCATAAAGGAAATTGGAAATTGGGGTCAGAGTAAGATTTACTTGAACGGATTTTGATCACCGCACATAGCTTTGATCGAGCTGTTGCCCTGACACTACTTTCCTTGAAAAAATGTCCGGCAAGGTCTGTCGCGTGCTCTCGTTCAGGAATGAACGGATATGGCTGCCTCCTCGCTGAGGCGAGTATAGCTGCGGGGCAATTAAGAAGCTTATCGCGTTGTGTGGGGGTCACCCGCCAAGACGGGCCAGATAATCCGGTCCACGCAACCTGTTTATATTTGCCGTACTTGCTTATCGAAGCGTTTTGATACCTGCCAGCCGAATATCGGCATCACGACGGCGAGCGAGAGGTAGATCCAGCCGCTCAAGCCAACGAGTTCGTCCGGTACCGTGAAGGCCATCAGTATCGACAGCAACCCGACGCTGGCGACGATCAGCCAGCCGCAGATTTCGGTCCTGGTCAGGAAGAGTTCCTCGGCTGTCAGCGACAGCGACTTACGCAGCGATAGTGCGTGCGCGTTCAGCGCAATGATGCAGGCCGAGCACAGCACAAAGCCACTACCGTAGATGCCAAACAACCCGCGAACCTGATCAACAGAGGTGATGAGAAAGGTCGTCGGCAGCCAGCCGTTGGTCATCGCGCTGACGGCAGCGGTAGACATCGCGCGCAACGGATAGACGTAGATGAGGATAACGAAGACCAACACCAGGCTGATCATCATTGCCGTGGTTGTGTCGAGCCCAAACCGGATCGACCATTTTCGGTGTGCGGCCCAGAACATCATCAATACTGCGAATCCGAACAGGAACGCGGGAATCGCACGCAAAGCATCGACCAGCTCGTCGTATGAAGCGGGCACGGCATCGAAGGAAATGACCAGCAGTGTTAACGCGAAGGCGAATGCGGCATCGACGAAAGTCTCCAGTCGCGTCGTCTCAGCGCCACGGTTGTAGAAAAAGTTAACCTTTTCGAGCTGCCCCAGATCGTCCTGCTTCATCGTGTCACTCCGCTCGCCTCGCGTTCGGGTCAGTATGCCAGCGCTGCCGCGAGCCCTCCATCGATATCGGCAGGTCAGCCTGTCCGTCTCGCTTTCGACGTTTTCCGAAGTTTTGGAAATTGAGGTCTGAGTAAGATTTCCTGGAACGGTTTTTGATCACCGCACATAGCTTTGAAAGAAATGTTGCTCTGAACTGCTTGCCATTATTGTTCACTATCGTCGCGCGTGCTGGGCACGGAGGACAGTACGTCGGGACTTAGGTCCTGTTGGCATCAAGATTGACAATCTGACACCGTGTCAGTAAAGTCCTGACACGATGTCAGTTAGCCAACATGCACGCACGGGTTCGCCGGCCGAAGTCTCCAGGTCGGGAACACGAGACGCTATTTTGAAAGCCGCACTGGAATTTCTGTGGACCCGGCCGTTCCGCGAGATGACGGTCCGTTCGCTTATGGCCGAGATGCCGTTGAGCCGACCGGCCTTCTACCAGTACTTCCCGGACGTGCACGCTTTAATGGAAACGCTACTTGAGAGCCTGCGCGATGAAATCCTGGGTGTGGCGCAACCCTGGCTGTTCGGCACTGGTGACCCAGTTGTCCTGTTGCGAGACATGATGAAGGGTCTGGTGAAAGTCAGCTACCGCCGTGGTCCTGTGCTGCGCGCGGCTTCCGACGCAGCAACGTCAGATATACGTATGGAGTCAGCATGGACAGGGTTCCTGCACGACTTCGATGACGTCGTAGCCAGTAGAATCGCGGCGGATCAGAGCCAGAAGCTCATCCCGACATTTGATGCCCATTCGATGGCCGTAGCGCTGAATCGCCTCGACGCATACACCTTTATTGACGCTTTTGGAACCAGGCCGCGGCGAAACCACGAGCCTGTGCTCGAAGCAATAACCCGGGTTTGGATGTCGTCGCTGTACGGGGCGAAGTGGCTGAACTTGCCCGAATCAACACTCGTTCGAAAACCAACTAATTCGTAGCTATTTCGTAGCTATTTCGTAGCTATCAGATCAGATCCGCAGAGGAATACTTTCAATGAAGTCTTTGAATACCGCCTTGATTTTTCTCTTTTCATTGTCCGCGTCAGCCTCTGCCCAGGAGGTTACTGACGAGACTCTCCAGTCCATTTCGACACCGAATCAGGTTGAAACGTCGATTGGCACACTGGAGTTCATCGATGGTTCCCCTCTGCCCGAGACCGCCGAAAAGGTCTATGACTTTCTCGACACGACTCGGGCAATGAATACGTTCCTCAAAGGCATGCCGGGTGCGTCGCTGAAGGCACTCATCGACGGAGCCCACTCCATCGGCGCAGTAGAGGCCAATGAAGTCATGATCTTTGACAGACTCATGGGTGCGGAGTCGCTGTTCCTCACGGGCAACAGTTCGACGGTTTACGCGATTCCGGACCTTGACCTCAAGCGCGACGGCCCAACCGTGGTGGAAGTGCCTGATGGACTTCTCGGTGCTGCCAACGACGCCTGGTTCCGGTTTATCAACAATCTCCCCTCAGCAGGCAAATACCTGTACCTTCCGCCCGGATACGATGGCCCGGTTCCCGATGGTTTTGCAGTGTATCGGCCAAAAACCTATCGAATCTGGGTGTTCCTGCGTTCTTCTGTGAAGAACGGCGACGTAAAGGCTGCGGCTTCGCTCGTGACAGACAACGTCAAGGTGTATCCGCTCTCACAATTCGCCGACAAGCCGGAGATGAAGTGGATAAGTGCGTCCGGAAAATCCTTCAACACGATCCATCCGAACACCGCGGAGTTCTATCATCACCTGAATGAAGTTATTCAATACGAACCTCTCTCGATAATCGATGCCGAAACCCGCGGGCTATTTGCCTCGATAGGTATCGAGAAAGGCAAAGACTTCTCGCCAGACGCACGGATGCAGAGGCTACTCGCCGACGGTGTGGCACTGGGCAATGCTGCCTCCCGTTCGATCGTGTGGTATCCACGCTATGACATGAATCTGGCGGGTGCGCGAATCTATCCGGACACGAACAGCGCCTGGATGATGGCCTACACAGATCGCAATGTGTTTTTCAATGGCGAGAATGGCCAGACAATGAATACCGATGCGCGAGTCATGTTCCATTACCCTTATACGGCTGTTACTCCTGCGATGGCGGCGCCGCGGGAAGGTACTGGCTCTGACTATGGCATAGCGTATGTCGACTCAGAAAAGCGACCATTTGAAGGCTCTGGAACTTACAAACTTGATTTGCCTGCGAACCCGCCAGTGGGAAATTTCTGGGCGATTACGGTCTACGATACTCAGACCCGTTCCATGCTTCAGAATAGCCAGAAGTACCCATCGGTCGGCAGTAATGACAAGGGCCTGAAGCAGAACGACGACGGCTCTTATTCTCTCTACTTCGGCCCCGAAGCGCCGAAAGGGTTCAAGAACAATTGGGTAGAGACGATTCCTGGCAAGAGCTGGTTTGTCATACTTCGCATGTACTCGCCGCTTAAGCCCTGGATAGACCAGACGTGGCGGCCGGGCGAGGTTGAGCTCGTTGAATAGTTGCTTATGGGTCAGTTTTGAGTGGAACCTGTATCGGGCCGATAGCAAAGATCACCGTGCGACCCGGATACATATGTAAACATGTTCACGAATAGTTGTGGGATCGTTTAGAATCCAAGTACTCTCACTTTTTGCTCAGCCAGGCCAAAGTAAGAGGTAACTCCCTGGCTTGCGGGTGTAGTTCAATGGTAGAACTTCAGCTTCCCAAGCTGATAACACGGGTTCGATTCCCGTCACCCGCTCCAATTCACGCCGTCCTTCGCCTGATTTTACCTGAAGCCCTGTCGCTGCTGTGACAGGGCGGCTATCGGCTCTATACTGCTGCTTTGCCGCCTGCACGCTTGAATAATCAGAAAAGGAATTCCCAATGAATCTCCGGAATATCGCAGCCTGGATTTTTGTCTGCCTGTTAAGTCCAGTATCTGCCGTTGGCCAGTCTGCGGATAGCTGGCACCGCGACACTGCCGTGTCTGCGGACGGCAAGAACATCCTGTTTACCCACATGGGAGATATTTACCGGGTGTCCAGTGCCGGAGGCACGGCTGTGCCACTGACCAGTTCAGCGTCGGTGGAGGTCAATCCCGTCTGGTCTGCCGACGGCCAGTGGATTGCCTTCGGCAGTGATCTCTACGGCAGCCTGGATGTCTTTGTCATGCCGGCCGCGGGCGGCCCACCGCAGCGACTGACTTTTCATGAAGCGGATGATGTGGTCACCGGTTTCTCCGCAGACAGTCAGCGCGTGCTGTTCACCAGCAGCCGCTACGACACCCTCAATGCCAGCATCGATCCCCATCGGCGGCGCCCGGAACTCTACGAAGTGCCCATTGCCGGCGGTACTCCACTGCAATTGAGCACCCTGTACGCCCGCCAGGCTACCTGGAGCCGAGGCGGGGAGGCGCTACTGTTCGCTGATGAGAAAGGCGAGGGTTTTCACCGCAAGCACGATGATTCGCCGTTTGCGCGCAACGTCTGGCGTATGACGCCGGCCCAGGGAGCGTTTGAGCAGTTGACCAGCAGCCCGTGGAACGACCACACGCCTGCCTGGGATGAGACGGGAGCAGGGTTCTATTTCATCAGTGAGCGCTCCGGAAGTCTCAACGTCTGGCACCAGACGTTCAGCGGCGGTGAAGCCAGCGCGCGGCAGCTGACTTTTCACGCTACCCATCCGGTGCGTGATCTCTCTGTCTCCGAGCGTGGCGATATTGCCTACAGTCTGCACGGTCAGGTTTTCTTTGGTCCTTCGGGCAGTCAGCCAGCCCCCGTCGATATTACTATCCTCACGGCGATGCAGGTGGCCGCCACAGAACGCATTGATGCCGGCGCTGCTATCAGCGAGTTTGTGGTCTCACCGGACGGCAAGGAAATAGCCTACATCAGCCGTGGCGATGTGTTTGTCACCGCCGTGGAGTTCGAAACCACCCGGCAAATCACGCACACGCCGGGTGAAGAGCGCAACCTGGCCTTCGCCCTTGACGGTCGCGCATTGCTTTATGCCGCCCAGCGGCTTGACCAGTGGCAGATCTACGAGAGTGTGCTGCAGGACGAGGATGAGTCGCATTTTTTTCTCGCCACCCGGGTGCGTGAGCAACGCCTGATTACCGGTGAAAAAGGCGACGGTGCAAACGGAATGCCGGTAGCAGCCACTCATCCCGCTCCGTCACCGGATGGCAGGCGCGTTGCCTATCTGTCCGACTGGTCTGAAATTCGAGTATTTGACCGCCGCCGCGAGCGGTCCACGACTGTGGTGGATGAGAAGCTAAATTATTCGATCGGTAACTCCCAGATCAGCTTTTCCTGGTCGCCGGACAGCCGCTGGCTGGCGGTGGACATCCAGCCCAATGGTCGGCTGTTCTTTCCCGATATTGCCATTGTGCCGGCAGACGGCTCTGAACCCCCGGCTCAGCTGACGCAAACCGGCTACACCGATATGGGCCCCGACTGGCACGCTGACGGTGGCATCATCACCTGGATGACCGGGCGCCACGGCTTGCGGGAGCATGGCGGGCACGGCACCCAGTACGACGTCCACGCCCAGTTCCTTAGCCAGGCGGCCTGGGACCAGTTTCGGCGCACGGAAGAAGATATTGCTCTGGAGGAATCCGATGATGAAGATGACGGGGAGGAAGCAGATGACAAGCCCGAGCCCGTCTTGGTCGACCTGGATCGGGCCGCAGATCGCCAGGCGCGTCTTACCATTCATTCCTCTGACCTGGGCGGTTTTGCGCTCAACAGCGACGCCTCGGTACTTTATTACCTCAGCGCCTTCGAGGAAGGCTATGACCTCTGGTCTCATGACTTCCGTGCCGAGGAGACAGCGCGGGTGGCCGCGATCGGTGCCGACCAGGCATCTCTGGCCCTGCTGGCCGATGACAGCGCGGCGATTGTGCTGGCCGACGGAGAGCTGATGATGATCGATCTGGAGGCGGATGAGGTCGTCGCGGAAGCGGTACCGGTAGCGGCCAGTCTGGAGTTGGACGCGCACGCCGAGCGCGCTGCCATGTTGCACCATGTCTGGCAGACTACCCGGGACCGAATCTACCTGCCGCAGGTGCTGACCGAAGCCAACTGGGATGCCATGTACGAAGCCTATGCGGCCAAGCTGCCCGGCATCAATAACAATCGTGACTTTGCCGAACTGGTCGATGAGCTGGTTGGCGAACTGGATGTGTCCCATGCGGCTGGCCGTTACCGTCCCGAGTCCGGCGCCAGCAGCGGCGGGATCGGGGCTATTCTCGACCTTGCCGATCAAGGAGAGGGTGTGCGCATTGCCCAGGTCCTCACCCAGGGGCCGCTAGCGAAAGCCAGTGACCGGGCTGCGGCGGGCAATCGAATTGTCGCGGTCAACGACACCAGGCTGGAAGCGGGGGCCAACTACTTTGCGCTGCTGGACAATACAGTGGGCCAGCGCCAGCGACTGACCCTGTCAGACCGCAAGGGCGAGTTCGATGTCATCCTTCAGCCCGTGAGCCTGGATGAGGAGGCAGAGTGGCTCAAGGATCAGTGGGTAGAGAGCCGTCATGATCTGGTAGAGACCTTGTCCGCTGGCCGGTTGGGCTACGTGTACCTGCCGGACATGTCCGATGACACCTATCGCCAGGTCTACGCGGATATATTCGGGCGCCACTTCACCAAAGAAGCCATCGTGATCGATGTGCGCGACAATAACGGCGGTGATCTGGTGGACTGGCTGGTGCAGCTATTTTCGGGCACCCAGTACATGACCAACATGCCCAATGGCCGCCCGGCCCAGGGCGAACCGCTCACCGAGTGGGTAAAACCCTCCATCGCCGTGACCAACCAGGGCGCCTATTCAGACGGCCACTGTTTCGTGGCGGCCTGGAAAAATCTCGGGATCAGCACGCTGGTGGGCACGCCCCTGACCGGCACCTGCACCTACGCCGGCTGGGAAATGCTGCCTTCCGGTGATGTTGTGGCGGGCACGCCGCGGCTGGGGATACTCGATACCGAGGGCGACTGGCTGGAGCGCAAGACCACCGAGCCGGATGTGCTGATTTACCCGGACCCGGCTGGCATTGTGGCTGGAGAAGACGGACTGCTGCAGCGCGCGGTGGAGGTGTTGCTGACCGAACTTGATGCCGCTGAACCCTGAGCGGCGAAATGCGACATCTGCCAGGGGTGGGCGCTGCAGGCCAAAGATACCCCTGGCAGCAAATGCCCCCGCGCAGACTTTCACTTCACCGACGGGCGGCTTGACGCTGATATCAGGCATTGGGTTATGTTGGAAAGTCACCTGAATTCAATAGGACGCTGATCTATGGTCATTATTCGATGGGCGATGCTCGCAGTGCTGGCGCTGCCAGTGCTGTGCCCGGTTACCCTGGCCCAGGGCCTCGACGCCACCGAGCGGCAACTGGTGGCTGAAATTGACACACGCGAAGTACAGGCGCTGTCACTGCTCGAAGCAACCGTGAATATCAACAGCGGATCCCTGAACCGCAACGGTGTTCGCGCTGTCGGCAGCTTGTTTGCCCAGGCTTTTGAGGAGTTTGGCATGGAGACAGAGTGGCTCGACGGAAGCGACTTTAACCGGGCCGGGCATCTTGTCGCGCGGCACGGTGACCAGGGCCCCCATCTATTGCTGATTGGTCACCTGGATACCGTGTTCGAACCGGATAGCCCTTTCCAGCAGTTCGAGAGAATCGATGAACGTCATGCCCGAGGGCCCGGTGTTACCGACATGAAGGGCGGCAATGTGATTATCGTCGAAGCACTGCGGGCCCTGCAGCAGACCGGTGTGCTGGATCGAATGACTGTGACCGTCATGTTAATTGGCGATGAGGAATCGGCGGGGCGGCCGCTGGGGCTTGCTCGCGCCGCGCTGCGCGAGGCGGCTGATGCCGCGGATGTGGCTCTCGGGTTTGAGGACGGGGACGGTAATCCCGCCACGGCGGTTATTGCCCGTCGTGGCTATTCTGGGTGGACACTAGACGTCGAGGGCAGGCCTGCACACTCGTCGATCATCTTCAGTCAAGATGTTGGCTATGGGGCGGTTTACGAGATTGCCCGGGTGCTTGACGGGTTTCGGGAATCGCTGGCGGGTGAAGTGAATCTGACCGTAAACCCCGGGCTCCTGCTGGCCGGAACGCAGCTGGATTTCGACGCCGCCACCTCACGGGGTGACGCCTTCGGAAAACCGAACGTGATAGCGGGAACGGCAAGCGCCTCCGGCGACTTGCGGACCTTGACGTTCGAGCAACGTGACAGCGCCAAGCAGAGAATGCGTAAGATTGTCGAATCCAGTTTGCCGGGAACCGCTTCCGAGCTGACATTTGAGGACGGCTATCCACCCCTTGCACCCTCAGAGGGTAACCGCCGCCTGTTGGCCATCTGGAGCAGGGCCAGCGAAGACCTGGGACTTGGAAAGGTGTCGGCGGTCGATCCCGCCAAGGCCGGCGCCGCTGATATTTCCTTTACCGCCGGCCGCGTTTATATGGCGCTGGATGGACTGGGTTTGATGGGCAAGGGCGGCCACACGGTCGAGGAAACGGCTGATCTGGCGACGCTGGGCTCGCAGACCAAGCGAGCGGCGGTGACAATGTATCGTTTGCTGGAGGTCTACGCCGCTCAGGGCGCTGATTGACTCCGACAACACGCCACGGGAATCGTCCCCGGCCTGTCAGGCGAGGCACCGCGGCGATTTTTCCAATCCCTGCCATACTTGTCTGATCTGGCGTCAACCCTTTAGGAGGGTGAATTTATGATTGGTTACGTAACCCTGGGCAGCAACGACATGGCGCGAGCCTGTGCCTTTTATGATGAGCTGATGGCGAGCCTCGGCTATGGTCGGGTGCTGGAAGACGAGAGCTTTGTAGGCTGGGGCGAGTCGTTGATGGAGCCTTGCATCTCGGTCATCAAGCCCGCCGATGGCAATGCCGCCACGGTGGGTAATGGCGTGATGGTGGCGCTGCGTATGGAGTCTCCGGAGCAGGTTGACGCTATTTACGCCAAGGCCATCGAGCTTGGCGGCAGTGACGAGGGCGCTCCCGGGCCGCGAGGCGAGGGTTTCTATGCGGGCTATTTCCGCGACCCTGACGGCAACAAGCTCAATGCCTTTGTTATGGGCTGACCCCCGCTTTAATTGGGGACAGACCACATTCTTGAGCGATTTTTTGTCTGACAGCTAAACAAAGACAGCCAGGAACGTGGTCCGTCCCTATTTAGCGGGACAACATATTTGCTCAGAAACGTGGTCTGTATTCCCTGTGCTCAAACCGCCGCTGGCTGTAGTCGCCTGGTCGTTCAGATTTTCCGCTTTCCAGCGCATTGCCATGTAGATTCTGGCATAGGGAGAGGGATGGTGGTTGAGCCAGCGCTCTTCCCAGGCGGGTGGTTTCAGCTTTCTGTATTCGGCGGTCAGCAAGGCCACTTCAGCCCAGGCATCGGGGTTCTGGGTGGCGTTGATGGCAAACAGGTCAGCCTCGTATTCCTGCATGTAGGTAATCCTGTTGAGCGCCGGGGTGGCGAGGAACAGGAAAACGGACACGATAGCGAACAGCAGCGGAAAGCCCGCATAGTCGTCGATCCCGCGAATACCCCAGTGCTCTCCGCGCCGCGCAAGAATAATATTGAACACCAGGCTTGAGAGCCCCAGACACACGCCGATCGCAAGGGAGATAAGCAGCAGTCCGGTAAGCAGATGGTTCAGCACATAGTGCCCGATTTCATGGGCCATCACCGCTTCCACCGACGCTGGCTCGGCACGCGCGAGCAGGTTGTCATTGAGGGCGATGCGAACCGTGCCCATCATGCCGGCCACATTGGCGCTCACTCGCTTGGTCTGTTTTGACTCGTCCACCTGTTTTACGTCATCGGCAGGTACGCCGTTGGCCCGGGCGATAGACAGGATCTGTTCCTTGAGAGGCCCTTCATCCATGGGTTTGTAATCATTGAACAGGGGCAGGATAAAAATGGGTGCCAGAAACATGATGAGCACCAGGAAGCCTGCGGTCAGCCCCGTACCCCACATCCACCAGCGTTGCGGTGAGCGGCGCAGCAAGATGTACAGGAGCGCGACGAAGACACTGCCGAACAGCACCAGCAGGCCAATCCCCAACAGGTGTTCTGTTAACCAGCCGGCGAAGGACAGGTTGCCCAGCCCGTACTTCTGCTCAATATAAAGGCTGCGGTACCAGTCCACGGGAAAGAACAGGACAGTGGTGACAAGCAGGTAGATCGGCACGTAGACGAAGGCCTGCCCGAATCGGCTGTTGATCTTGCTTTCCGCCAGTTCTCGCCAGCGCCGCGACCAGCCTGTGGCCAGCAACAGCCAGACAACCAGCAACGTGGCTACCAGCTGCACCACTGAGGCCACGTAGTGACTGTTGACGTAGCCGACGGTGTTGGCGACGTCCTCAGGGGGCACCTGGGCGAGCAGTTCGGCGGTGGCCGCGGCGGCGTCAAACTCCACAGCGCCTGCCGCCTGGCCGAGCAGGGGAAAGAGCAGTGTAATCATAGTCAGGCTATAAAGTAGCGGTCGCACGGTGTCAGCTCTCCAGGAACTCGGTAACTTCCAGGTTGAAGCCGGAGATGGCATTGAAGTGGATGGGGGCTGACAGCAGGCGCATCTTGCCGACGCCCACCTGCTTGAGAATCTGGCTACCGGTGCCGATCAGCCGGTAAACCCGATGCCCGTCTTCACCGGCGCTTGAGGTGGTGTCAGGCAGGGCCGGAAACTGCTGGATATCGTTGAGTACCTGTTCCGTGGATTCATCCTGGGCCACCACCACAATGACGCCAGCGCCTTCCTCGGCTACACGCTGCAGCGCGCGCCGGTAGCTCCAGCCAGATTCCCCGTCGGGAAGCCGGGTGCCCAGAATGTCGCGCAGGGTATTGAGGGTTTGCACCCTGACCATGACAGGATCGTCTTCGTGGATCTCGCCTTTTACCAGTGCGTAGTGCAGGCGGTCATCGATCAGGTCTAGGAAGGTGTGCAGGGTGAACTGGCCGAACTCCGTGTCGATCGTCTTGCGATCCTTGAGCTCAACCGATTGCTCGTGGAGGGCGCGGTAGGCAATCAGGTCGGCAATGGTGCCGATCTTGAGGTCGTGCTTTTCGGCAAATACCTCAAGTTCTGGCCGCCTGGCCATGGTGCCGTCTTCGTTCATGATCTCCACAATCAGCGAAGCGGGGCTGAAGCCCGCCATGCGAGCCAGGTCGGTGCCCGCTTCGGTGTGGCCGGCACGGCGCAGCACGCCACCGGGCTTCGCCACCAGCGGGAATATATGCCCTGGCTGGGAAATGCTAGCCGGTGTCGCATCTGCGGCGATGGCGGCGCGAACGGTCTCCGCGCGCTGGGCTGCACTGATGCCTGGGCCGACCCGGTTGGCCGCGTCGATGGAGACGGTAAAGTTAGTCTCGTGCTGGGACCGGTTGTGGCGCACCATCAGCGGCAGGTCCAGGCGCTCGGCCTGCTCTCCGGTAATGGTCAGGCAGATCAGGCCGCAGGCCTCGCTGGAGTAGAAATTGATGGCCTCCGGTGTCACTGCTTCCGCGGCCATAATCAGGTCCCCCTCGTTCTCCCGGTCTTCGTCATCCATGAGGATGACCATTTTGCCGCTGCGGATGTCATCAACCAGTTCTGCGACGCTGCTCAGTGCCATGACGACTTACAGCAGCTCGACGGCAACAGCGGTGGCTTCACCGCCGCCGATACACAGGGCGGCAACGCCCTTGCTCTTGCCGTATTCCTTCAGGGCATGCACCAGGCTGACAATGATGCGGGCGCCGGTAGAGCCGATGGGGTGGCCCTGGGCGCAAGCGCCGCCGTGGACGTTGACCTTGTCTTGGTCCAGGCCGATTTCCTGTATGGCCAGCATGGTGACCATGGCAAAGGCTTCGTTGATCTCATAGAGATCGACGTCGTCCTTGTCCCAGCCTGCCCTGGCCAGCACTTTGTTGATCGCGCCAATAGGAGCAATCGTGAATTCGCTGGGTTCCTGGGAATGACGACTGTGGGCCACAATTCTCGCCAGGGGCTGCACGCCGCGGGCTTTGGCTTCGCTTTCAGCCATCAGCACCAGCGCGCTGCCGCCGTCGGAGATGGAACTGGCATTGGCCGCGGTAATGGTACCGTCCTTGGCGAATGCCGGCCGCAGCAGGGGAATCTTGTCCAGATTGGCCTTGTGAGGCTGCTCGTCATCCGTGACCACAACGTCGCCGCCACGGGTCTTGACGGTGACGGGAGCGGTCTCGGCGTTGAGCTTGCCCGCATCGATGGCCTGCTGGGCGCGGGTCAGTGACTCCACGGCAAAGGCGTCCATCTGCTCCCGTGTCAGCCCGTACTGGTCAGCGGTTTCCTGGGCAAAGGAACCCATGGCGCGACCGGTGTAGGCGTCTTCCAGGCCGTCGAGAAACATGTGGTCCATGATGGTCTTGTGCCCGGTGCGCACGCCGCTGCGGGCGTTGGGAATCAGGTGCGGCGCATTGCTCATGCTTTCCATGCCGCCGGTGACGACAATCCTGTTGGTGCCGGCCAGGATGCTGTCATGGCCGCTAATCGTCGCCTGCATTGCAGACGCGCACATCTTGTTGACGGTGACGGCTCCGGTGGAGACCGGAATGCCTGCGCCGATGGCCGCCTGGCGGGCCGGCGCCTGGCCCAGGCCGGCGGGTAGCACACAACCCATGAATACCTCATCGATATCCGCGGGGTCTACGCCACTGCGTTCCACGGCGGCAGCAATGGCTGTCGCGCCCAGTTGTGGGGCGGTCACTTCCGCCAGCTCGCCCTGCAATCCCCCCATCGGGGTGCGCGCGCCGGCCACGATAACAACTGATTCCTGGCTCATAGTAATTCCGAAATTCCGGGGTAGTGGAAGGGCGCCCATTTAGCCACAGGGGCTTGGCGCGTACAACTTGCAAAATGAGGGCGAGGGCCGGAATTTTCAAGGGTTGGGGCTACCGCAGGCTGCGGTGTAGTGGGCTAGTCTGGCCTGGCAGAAGTGAGTATCGGGCAGGGCTGCGCGGGCCTTGCATTCGCTCGAGTCAGCACTTAACTGCGAACCGGGCTGAAGAGCTTTCCCCGTACACTGTTCCGATAGCGGCCAGGGGTCAGCCCGACATGCTTCTGGAACAGGGCGGTGAAATAACTGACATCCTGCAGGCCCACCTGCCAGGCGACCTCGCCCACCGAAAGATTGGTGGTGCGCAGCAATTCACGGGCGGCCGCGAGGCGCTGGTTGCGCAGGAACGCCGAGGGCGTTTGGCCGGTAGCGGCATTGAAGCGACGGGTCAGGGTGCGGGGGCTGCATTCCAGTTCGTGCGCCAGCGCCGCCAGGGAAAGGGGCTGGTGTAGCTGGTCCTGCAGTCGCTCCTGGGCCGCCAGCACCAGTTCGTCATGATGGGCGCTGTCATCTAGCGACTGAAAGGCGTGGGCCCGGAACGGTCGGCGTATCTCGGGCGAAAACTGACTCTCGATCTGGCGTGCAATCCGCTGGCCGTACCAGCCTTCCACCAGGTGAATCATCAGGTCGGCCACGGAATTGACGCTACCTGCACAGTATATTTGCTCACTTTGGGTAATCAGGTGGCGCCGCTTTAGCTGTACCGCCGGGTAGCGTTTGGCGAATGCATCGAAATAGTGCCAGTGGGTGGTGGCCGCCCGGCCGTCCAGCAGCCCTGCCTCGGCCAGGAAGCAACTGCCCGTGCCCACCGTGCAGATCGTGGTGCCCCCGTTGTACAGCTCCCGGACAACCGGGAGCCAGGCCGCTTCGCGGCGCAACACCGGCTGGGGATTCCGCCACAGTCCGGGTAACAGCAGCATGTCACAGGGCGCGACCTGATCAATGCCAACATCCGGCTCCAGCCGGAGGCCGCCGCTCAGTTCCACCGGGCCGCTGTGGGTGGAGGCCAGTTGCAGGCTCACTGGGCTCAGTCCGCGGCCACTGGCGGCCGCCGCATTGCCTGCGGCCTGCAGTACATCGATGGGCAGTGCAATGCTGGTGGCAAGGGCGCGTGGGTAGAGTGCAGCGACGACCCGTAAAGGGCGTGGCTGCTGTTTTAGGGCTGGGGCAGGGTGATGGGTACTTTTCGGCACTGGCGTATTAGCCCAATAAAGTGACGCTTATACCATAGTGCAGATCGGCGCCGGTTTCTACAATGGCTGCCAGACCTCCAGGAGTTCAGCCGTGAGACTGCCAGTCATCGTCGGGTTTGGTGGCGTTAACGCCGCCGGCCGCAGTTCCAGCCACCACGCCTACCGGCGCATGGTAATTGATGCCCTTCCCGAGGCGGAGGCAGAAGACACCTGGCGGGCACTGGCAGCGCTTACCGGGCACGACTACGACGGCAGCGACGCCGCGCGGCAATCGCTGGCTGACGGGACGCTGGTAAGACGCATAGAAGCCAGTCATTTCGATGTGGACGCGATTCCCTGGAACCGCCGCATGGTCGCCCATTCGGAAGGCTTCCCGATGCGCTTTCGCACCCAGGCCAAGCAACTTCCCGAGCGCCTGCCGGCAGGCTGGTCGGTACAAGCAGACGATGACAAGTACGTCCGCGTTGCCATCGACCAGGGCATGATGTTTCTGCTGCCCACCCAACGCGAGGCCACGGTCAAGGCGGCCGGCCAGTTGCCTAGTGGCTTCGACCCGGGCCAGCTTTACAATGCCCGCAGTCATCCTCGCGGCCTGCAAATGACCGTGTTCGCCGCTTCTGATGCGCTCGGAAGTTCCGGGCTTGACTGGGAGGCCGTGCGGGCCCGGGTACCGGTTGACCAGGTTTCTGTGTACGCCGGCAGTGGCATGAGCCAGCTCGACGCCAACGGCAACGGGGGCCTGATCAAGGCGCGCTACAATGGTCGCAAGGTGACCTCCAAGTACTGCCCCTTCGGCTTTGCGGAAATGCCGGCGGATTTCATCAACGCCTATGTGCTGGGCAGCCTCGGTACCACCGGCACCAGTATGGGTGCCTGTGCCTCTTTTCTGTACAACCTGCGCCAGGCGGTGCAGGACATCCAGTCCGGTCGTAGCCGCATCGCCCTGGTGGGGTCTGCCGAAGCGCCGATCACTCCCGAGATCATGGAGGGATATGCAGCCATGGGCGCCCTCGCCAGTGACCGGGAGCTGCGTGCACTGGATGGCCTTGGCGACGACGTCGACCCAGACTATCGCCGCGCCTGTCGGCCTTTTTCCAGCAACTGTGGTTTCACGATTGCTGAATCTGCCCAGTTGGTGGTGCTGTGCGACGATGAGCTGGCGCTTGAGCTGGGTGCCCAGGTGCATGGTGCAGTAAGCGATGTGTTCGTCAATGCCGACGGCCACAAGAAATCGATTTCCTCCCCCGGTGTCGGCAACTACATTACCGTCGCCAAAGCGCTGGCGGCGGCGCGCAACCTGGTCGGTGAAGAGCGCCTGCGGAGGGGCGGCCTGGTTCAGGCCCACGGCACCGGTACACCCCAGAACCGGGTCACCGAATCTCACATTCTCAACGAGGTGGCGAAACAGTTTGGTATCGAGCGTTGGCCGGTGGTCGCTGTAAAGGCCTTCCTGGGGCATTCCATCGGCTGCGCGGGCGGTGACCAGCTGGTGAATACCCTTGGCATATGGCAGCACGGAATGCTGCCGGGCATTCCCACGATCGACCATCTGGCTGAGGACGTGCATAGCAGCCACCTGGACATTTCCGCCGAGCACCGGGTCTTGCAGGACGAGGCGGCCTACGCCCTGATCAACGCCAAGGGGTTTGGCGGCAATAACGCTACGGCCACCGTGCTGTCACCGCAGCGGACGCTGGAGATGCTCGAGGCCCGGCACGGTGCTCGTGCCATCGCCAAATGGCAACAGGCAGCAGAACCCTTGGTCGGGCGCGCTGCAGACTATGAAGCCGCCTGCCTGTCGGGCAGCTTTCAGGCCACCTATAAATTTGATCACGGCGTCCTCGGTCCCGACCAGGTGCGCCTGTCCGCCGACAGGCTCGAGTTGGGCGCTGCGCGCATCGATCTCAGCCTCGACAACCCCTACAGCGACATGTGCTGACCGCCCGACGTCGCGGTATGGATGTGGCGGTGTGGTGCCGCAGGCACTAGACTCGACTGAGCGTGAGCATTCACAGGGAGCACCCCCATCCTGAGCATGCGAAAATTCATTCGCCACCCTAACTGCATCCCCATCGATATCGCTGTCGATGAATCTGGCAGTAGCGATGATGGCTCTACGGTCACCCTGGTTAATGTCTCCACCGGCGGGCTGGCATTCAGTCTGCTGCACCCTGTCAGTATCGGCGCCAGGCTCACCATCTCAATGCCGCAGGTCTGGCCCGATTATTCGGCCTCGGGCACGGTGGTGTGGTGTCGCGAAGCGCCTCAGGGCTTTGAGGCTGGCGTGCAGTTCGACCAGCCCGACGAGGCCTTCAAGGCACGCATGGTGGCCCAGTTTTGCCAGATAGAGGACTACCGCCGTGAAATGCGTGAATGCGAAGGGCGCGCGCTGAGCAGCGAGGAAGCCGCGCGTGAATGGATCGTGCGCTACGCCGAGGAGTTCGCCAACACTATCGGTTGGCACTAGCGCTCTTGTCAGACCAGGCCGCTACTTTGCATGTCCAGCATCTGGACGAACCGCTGCGCATGTACCTGCATGGCCCCGAAGACCGTCATGTGAGTACCACGATTCGCGAGCAGGGGCAGTGGGAACCCTTTGAGAGCCAGCTACTCCTGCGCAGTGTCCAGCCGGGAGGCCGGGTGCTCGATGTGGGCGCCAACCTGGGTTACTTCAGCCTGTTGGCGGCGGTGCGGGTGGGGCAGGCCGGTCACGTCTACGCCTTCGAACCGGAGCCACGCAACTATCGCCTGCTTGAAAAAAATATTCAGCTGAATGGTTTCGAGGCGCGCATCACCCCGTGCGAAGCGGGCCTGTCCGACGCCGCTGGCAGCGCGCCGCTCTACCTGAGCAATGACAACCTGGGTGACCACCAGCTGCGGCCTGACGTCGACGGTCGCGCTGCCATCAGCGTCAGGCTGGAAGAAGGCAACGCCTGGTTTACTGGCCGCGAGGAGCGACTGGACTTCGTCAAGGTGGATGTCCAGGGTGCCGAGCATGCAGTGATCAACGGACTGCTGCCACTGTTGCAGGCCAGCGGCCCGACGCTTCGCCTGTTGCTGGAGCTGACGCCGCTGTCCTTGCGCAATGCGGGCACCAGCGGCGCGGCGTTGATCGCGACCCTGTCCGAGCTCGACCTGCCTTTTCATATTGTCGATCATGTGGAACATCGACTGGTCGCTACTGATGCGGAGGCGTTGACCATCTGGAGCAATAACGTAGACAGTGTGCGCGGGGATGCTGGATTCATGAACATCTTGCTGGGCTGCGCGGTATAATTTCCGTCATGAACGACACCATTGAACAACTGCTCTGCCGCAACTCCGCTCCCAGACTCACTGACCCAGGCCCTGACCGCGCCACCCGCGAATACATGTTCCAGGCCGCCCTGCGTGCTCCCGATCACGCCTGGCTGCAGCCCTGGCGCTTCCTGACCATCGAGGGTGAAGCCAGGGACCGGCTAGGCGAGGTATTCCTGGAGTCGCTGCTGCAAGAAGATCCCGGCGCTGACGAGGCCGCGCGCGACAAGGCCCTGGCCGCACCGCGGCGGGCGCCATTGCTGGTGGTGGTCGTGTGCCGCTACACCGAGCATCCGAAGGTGCCGCACCAGGAACAAGTGATCTCCGCCGGTTGTGCCGCCCATGCGATGATGCTGGCCGCCGAGGCGCAGGGCTATGCTGCTATCTGGCGCACTGGCCGTTACGCCGAAGACCCCATCGTGACTCACGAGCTGGGCCTGGCCGACAATGAGTCGATAGTCGGGTTTCTGTACTTCGGTAGCCGCGAAGGTCGGTCCAAACCGCTCCCCGAGCGACGGCTGGAGCACTATGTGGAGGCGTGGGCGCCCTGAGACAACGGTCGACATTCGCAACTGCCTGCGCCTGCTTGCTGGCAGCGCTAGGCCTGCTTGGCGCTGCCTCTGGCCATGCGCAAAAGCCCTGTGCAGACCACAACCCGGACAACAACCTGTACTGGGGTGATCTGCATATTCACACGCTTTACAGCCTCGATGCCCGCACCCAGGATACCCGCACCACGCCGGCCCAGGCCTATGCGTTTGCCCGGGGAGCGCGGCTGGGTATTCAGCCCTGGCGGGAGGGTGTGCCACAACGTCACCTGCAGTTGGATCGGCCGCTGGATTTTGCCGCCGTTACTGACCATGCTGAACTGCTGGGCGAGGTCGCCCTGTGCACAGACCCCGAGAGCTTTGCCCACGGCACGCTGTATTGCCGCACCTTTCGCGCCTTTCCGCGGGTGGCTTTTTTTCTTTTCAACACCACCGCGGCCATGGGCGGGCGCCTGGGGCTGTGCGGTGAAGATGGGTCCCGCTGCCGTGAAGCGGCCCGCGGGCCCTGGAAGGATATTCGCGCTGCGGCGGCTGCGGCCAACGACGAGGCCGGTTGCAGCTTTACCAGTTTTGTCGCTTACGAGTGGACCGCTGCGGCGGAAAATCTTGCCAACCTCCACCGTAACGTGATTTTTCGCAATGCCGACGTACCGGACGAACCCACCAGCTTTGTCGATGGCGACGGTAGCGTGGACAGCCTTTTTCGCTCACTGGAGTCCCATTGCCTTGAGGCGGGCGGCAGCTGCGATGCACTGGTGATCCCTCACAACAGTAACCTCAGTGACGGTTACATGTTCCCGGCGCCCGCTCGAGGGGAATCCGACGCCGGTACCCTGACGGCAGAGCAGGCGGCACGACGGCAGCGTTTCGAAAGTCTGATGGAGATATTCCAGCACAAGGGTGCCAGTGAATGTTATTTCGGCCCCGGGCTGACTGAGGATGAACTGTGCGCATTTGAGCAACTGCCCTACGACAAGTTCAGCGGCAAATTCCAGCGCTGGGCCCGCAACCCACCGCAGCCCGATGACGGTTTTGCGCGGGCGGTGTTGCGAGACGGACTGGTGCATCGCAACAACCTGGGCGCAAACCCCTTCGAGCTGGGCTTTGTCGGCAGCACCGATACCCATCTCGGTGCGGCAGGCGCGGTGAGCGAAATCGGCTTTGCCGGTCACGGCGGTGCCGGGGCACCAGCGGGAGACGGGGGCCCCAGTGGCCTGGTAGATGACCTGGAGTTCAACCCCGGTGGGCTGGCGGCGGTGTGGGCGCCCCAGAATCGACGCGACGACCTGTTTGATGCGCTGCGACGGCGGGAGGTTTACGCGACCAGTGGCCCACGCATTGCCCTGCGACTTTTTGCCGGAGCGGATCTCGACCCCGGCCTTTGTTCAGCGCCGGACTTTGCCAGTCGTGGCTATCGGCAGGGCGTACCCATGGGGGCCTTGCTGCCGGCGTCTGATGCGCTGCGCATCGCCGTGGCCGCAGCGGCCGACCCCGGCTCGCTGCGCAATCCGGGTCTGGACCTGCAGCGCCTGCAAATCATCAAGGGCTGGGTCGATGCGCGCGGCGTGGGTCACGAGCGGGTATTTGAAGTGGCCGGTGACGCGGCCAATGGCGCCAGCGTAGACCTGGCCAGCTGTGAGACGCGGGGTGAGGGCTTTGCCCAGCTCTGTGCCGTCTGGGAAGACCCGGACTTCTCGCCCACGACCCCAGCCTACTATTATGCGCGTGCCGTCGAAAACCCCCGCTGCCGCTGGAGCCAGCACATCTGTGCCGCAGCAGGCGTCGACTGTGCCAATCCGGATTCCATCGGCGATGGTCTCGATGCCTGCTGCAGTGAGGATCACCGCCCGGTCATCCAGGAGCGAGCCGTCAGCTCGCCGGTCTGGCATTACCCCGGGAGCTGACGCGTGCCGAAGTTGTTACAAAGCCCCTGGCTGCACTTCCTGTTGATTGGCAGCGTGCTGTTCGCGCTCCAGCGCAGCCTTTACCCGCCTGCGGTACCCACGATTGGCCCACTGCCGGATGCGCGCCTTCAAAGCCTGCAACGCCAGTGGTACGTCACCACTGGCCGCGCGCCCACTGAGGCGCAGCTGGCAGCCATGGTCAGCGCCGAGCTCGACCGGGAGATGCTGTTTCGTGAGGCTCTGGATCTCAAGTTGTTCGAAATCGACCCTATCGTGCAGCAGCGGCTGGTGCGCAACATGCGCTTTTTGCAGCTTGACCAGGGCCGCAATGAGCAGACCCTGTTCCGGGAGGCCCTGCGCATGGAGCTGCATCTCGGCGACGAGGTGATCAAGCGCCGGCTGGTGCAGGTCATGGAAGAACTGCTGCTGGCACAGCAGCCGCCGGCAACGCCCAGTGAAGCGGAATTGCGGGGCAGTTTTGAGGCGCGCAGGGAAGAGCTGAAGCGCCCGCCGCGCTACAGCCTGCAGCAGGTCTACCTGACGCGGGAACGCAGTATCGAGGCGCAGGCATTGCTGGCCCGATTTCGCAGTGAGCAGTTGACGCCGGAGGCGGCGTTGAACTACGGTTCGCCGTTTCTGCCCGGCTACCGGTTCCCCGCCAGTACGCCGGCACAGCTTGCCCGTCAGTTTGGTGCGGCATTTGTACAAAACCTGGAGCGCAGCAACCCTGAAGTCGGTGCCTGGGTGGGGCCGGTGGCATCCACTTACGGCACTCACCTGGTATGGATTGACGGGATCGAGCCGCCGCGGGAGGCGGCGTTCGAGGAAGTACGTCAACAGTTATTGAGTGACCTTGAGCTGGAAAAACGTCGGCAGGCCCTGGCACTTGCGCTGGCCTCGGTACGGCAGCGCTACGAGGTCGTTCTGTGAGACGGCTGCTATTGGCTTTGTTGCTGGTCCTGCCCACCCTGCAGGCCGAGGCGCATCGCTTTGCTCCCTCACTGCTGCGCCTATTTGAGGTGGGAGACAATGAATACCAGGTGATCTGGAAGACACCTGCGCAGCGGGTGAGCGAGATACCGCTACAGCCGCATTTTCCCGCCGGGTGCCGGGGCGCGAGTGATGAGCCGGGCAGCCTGGAGGGCACGGGTGTGGTCAGCAGCTGGCGCCTGGCGTGCGATGGCAGCCTGATCGGAGAGTCCGTGTCCGTATCGGGCCTGGCGGAAAACAGCGCCTCGGTGTTGCTGTCTTTGGAAACCCGTGACGGCCTGTTTTACCAGTCCCTGCTGAGCGCCGACCAGCCCGCTTTTACAGTACCCGCCGAGCCCACCGCCTGGGAGGTGATGCGCGAATACACCTGGCTGGGCGCGGAACATATATGGGGCGGCATCGACCACCTGCTGTTCGTGTTCGGTCTGCTGTTGCTGGTGGGCTGGGGCAAACGCCTGGTGTGGACGGTCACCGCGTTTACCGCCGGGCACAGTGTGACGCTGTCACTGGTGACCCTGGGCTTTTTTGAATACCCGGTGGCCCTGGTGGAATTCATGATTGCGCTGAG
The DNA here is from genome assembly GCA_043513815.1 of Cellvibrionales bacterium. Lineage (GTDB taxonomy): Bacteria > Pseudomonadota > Gammaproteobacteria > Pseudomonadales > Halieaceae > JANQIO01. The sequence continues at coordinate 2,039,435 of CP121313.1, forward strand.
TATCTTCCTGCTGGCGCTGGATCTGGCCCGTCGCGACGGGCGCGGCTGGTTTCGCCGCCATCCATGGTGGCTGGCCGGCGGATTCGGGCTGCTGCACGGTATGGGTTTTGCGGGGGCTTTGGCGGAAGTCGGGCTGCCACAGTCGGAGCTGCCGCTGGCGCTGCTCTTTTTCAACATTGGTATTGAGCTGGGTCAGCTCGCCTTTATCGCCGTGGTGGCGGCGCTCGGTTACCTGCTGGGCCGGCTGCCGGTGTCAGGGCTGCCCGTCTGGCGCACTGTGCCCACCTATGTGCTGGGCTCACTGTCTGCCATGTGGTGCATCGAGCGAGCCATGGCGGTGATCTGACCCAACTCTCGTCGAGAACGCCGGCTATCGGTGAGAACTGGCGGCTAGCCGCCTTCGCCCGGATAGTCTTTCATGGGCACAAACGGGTGAAAGGCCAGCGCGATGCCTTCCTCGATAAAATTGTCGCTTTCGAGGATGCTGCGACGGCGCACGTAGCGGCCCGAGCTGGAGCGGGTGTCTACGGCCTGTGTGGTGTCGATGCCACCGACACTGGTGAAGACGCGTTTCAGTTCCAGGTCATAGACGCTGACCCAGAGCGATGCCACGGCCAGAGGTTGTGCCCAGTTGAAGCCAGCCGTGACGCCGTCGCCCGGTCCCTGCAGGGTGGGCTTGCGGCTCACGCCATCCCAGCGCGCCATGTGCTGCAGACCGCTGGAAAAAGTGGTTTCTCGCTCCAGCAGGTCGGTAAACACGATGCCGTCGACGGTCCCGGATTCGACCAGGGCATCGCGGACGGCGACCAACGCCAGGGCAAAGGATTTGCGGTTGACCTCGCCGGTGGCCGGGTCAAAGACGTTGCCGTAGGCGCGCACGGCGGTGCGCCACTCCTGCTCAAACTCGCGCGAAGAGACCACCTCGATACCGTTGGCTTCCAGGTATCGCTCGACCATTTTGTCGAGGCGAGCCTCGTGTTCTTGCAGGTAGCGCCGGGACATTCGATCAATGTTCACGTGGGCTATCACCACGCGGCGGATCGGGTTTTGTGCCAGCCGTTCCCTGTCGATCTCGTAGGGGAACACGGTGGGGTTGTAGGTCGGGGCGGAAGAGCACGCGGCCAGCAGGGCGAGCAGCGCAGAGCACAGTAGGCGAAACATGGTGGTCCTCAATGATTGAACGCGCCCATGGTAACAAACTCGTGTCGATGGGGGCACGTTTGACAGTGTGTCGCGGTGGTGGAATGGTGTGTCCACATTGGGCAGGAGTCAGGGAGACGCAGTGAAAATCGACGGGCCGCTTTATGCGCAGTTGGCCGACGCCGGCAATGATGCCCGTCGCCTTCAGTCCCTGGGTTACGAGGGCGTTTACACGCTGGAGGGCCCAACCGACCCGTTCCTGCCGCTGGCGATTGCATCGCAACAGTGCCCCGGCCTCGATATCGCCACCTCCATTGCCGTGGCATTCCCGCGCAACCCGGCCCACACCGCTTACCAGGCCTGGGACCTGCAGCGCTTGTCGGGAGGACGTTTTCGGCTTGGGCTGGGCTCGCAGGTGCGCGCCCATATCGAGCGGCGCTTCGGGGTAGATTTCAATCCGGTCGCGGCCCGCATGGCGGAGTACATACGCGCTGTGCGCGCCCATTTTGCCTGCTGGCAGGAGGGTGCAGAGCTGGCTTTCGAGGGCGAGTATTATCGGCACACCCTGATGACGCCGATGTTCAATCCCGGTCCACTGGAGGTCGGTCCGCCCGAGATTTACCTGGGTGCGGTCGGTCCAAAAATGACGGCGGTAGCGGGGACGGTGGCCGACGGCCTGATCGTGCACCCGTTCCACACCCAGCCTTTCCTGCGTGAACAGCAAATTCCGGCACTGGAGCGCAGCCTGGCTGATGCCGGACGCTCCCCCGGGGCCTGCGCCCTGCAGGTGTCCGCTATCGTTGTGACCGGCAGCAATGAGGCCGAATACCGGGCGGCGGATGCCAGTGTCCGTGGTCTGCTGGCCTTCTACGGCTCCACGCCTGCCTACCGGCCGGCGCTGGACGCCATCGGCCGCGGCGAATTGCAAAAGGAGCTGAATCGGCTGTCGAAGCAGGGGGCCTGGGAAGAGATGAGTGCGCTGGTGGATGACGACATGCTCAATGCCTTTGCGGTCACCGGTGAGCCGGCTACCATAGCGGCGGGCCTGCAGGCGCGCTATGGCGACATCGCCGCCAGGCTCAGTATCTATGCCCCCTACAGCCTGCCAGACGACACCTGGCAGCAGATTATCGCTGACCTCAAGGCCATTGCATGAGCGACATTCCGGAAGGCTACAAGACACTGGCGGGCCTGAGTCCCGCCGAAGACCACCTGGGGCCGTTCTACTACCGCAAATCGGAGGTCGGGCTCAATATGGGGTTCCGGGCCGCGCCGGAAAACTGCAACGGTATCGGCACTGTCCACGGCGGCGTACTGATGGCGTTTGCCGACTACGCTGTCACCATGCTCGCGCTCTCCGGGGTCAAGGAGAACTGCACAACCATCAGTTTCAGCAGCGACTTTATCAGTGCGGCCCGCAAGGGTGACTGGGTGCAGGCCAGCGGAGAAGTAGTCAGGCGCACGGGCTCGATGACTTTTGTTTCTGGCCGTTTGTTTGTCGACGACAACGTGGTGCTGACCTTCCAGGCGGTGGTTAAACGACTCAAGAAGCCTGACGCGTGACCTTCAGCCTTGGTGATGTGCTGGTGTTGTTTGGGCTGTGCGGGGTGGCGACCTGGGTTTTCCAATCCATGCGGGTGCGCGAACTCGCGCTGGTGGCTGCCCGGCGGGCCTGTCGTGATGCCGGCGTTCAGCTTCTTGACGAATCTGTGAGCATTCAGCGGCTCTCCGCCAGTCGGGACGACGCCGGGCGCTGGCGCGTGTGGCGTCAGTATCGCTTCGAGTACAGCGTCGAGGGCCTGGAGCGCGAGCGGGGCCACGTCATCATGCTCGGCAACCGCTTGCAGGCGTTGGTGGTTGCCGAGCATCGGCCACCAGACCGCGACGGGCTTCACTAACGGTGATGTTGTCGTGGCTGCCAATATGGCGGCTAACAGCCAGCTCTCACCGACTAGTGGCCAGACCAGGCTGACCACACGATGCGCAGTGCCAGCAGTATCAGGATGACCCCAAACACGCGATCGATTGTGAGTCGCGCTGTCTGCAGGCGGGGCAGCCAGCGCGGGTGGCCGACCAGGCAGGCCATCAGGCAATACCAGGCGGCGTCAATACTTCCCATCAACGCCGCCATGCCGGTCCGTTCCGCCAGGCTGGCGGCCGGGTCCAGGAACTGGCTGAACAGAGCCAGGAAGAAAACCGCAATCTTGGGGTTGAAGAGGGCGATGGAGAAACCGTGCACCAGTGGATTGCCGCTGCCTTGCTCGCCGTGGCCGGACGCTGCGCCCTCAGCACTGCTGCGCAGCGACTGGACGCCCAGATAGGCGAGGAATCCCGCCCCGGCCCACTGCAGGCTCTGGAACAGCAGGGGAGAGGCCGTAATGAGCAGGCCCAGGCCTGACACCACAACTGCAGCATACAACGCGACGCCGGCGCCGTGGGCAAGGCTCGCCTGTATGCCGGCGCTGGAACCGCCGCTCAGCGTGTGGCGCACCACCACCGCCAGGCTGGGCCCTGGCGACATGGCACCCAGCAGGCAAACGCTGGCAAGGGACAGCCAGTCCAGCCAGTTCATTTCGCCAGGCCCGTAGACCGGGAGCATAGCGAGCCGGCAACAGTATCAAGACTGAACTGATCGTTTTTGTTGTCCACAGATTCTGTGGATAAGTCGGTGGGTAAATTGTTCAACACGCCGTTCACGCCAGTTCCCATGGCGATTGTGACAGATTGATTAAAAAATGTTCAATGGATAAAAAGCTATAAATAACAATAATATAGAGCACTAATGTCATGTGAGATATTTAAAGTACCGCGTAAGTACGTGAAACATTCTTGACTGAAAAAATACTGTGAATAACCTCGCGCACTGTGTTATACGCGAGGACAATTTCGGTCAATCCGCTAATCGCCAGCGCAACTTTCACTGTTCGCCACGATAAATGCAGCCCGATGTGCAGGTTTCGCGGATTTCCACGCTGGAGAGCTGGGGCAAGTCGGGTGCCAGCCGATCCCAGATCCAGCGGGCGATGTTCTCGCTGGTCGGGTTTTCCAGCCCTTCGATCTCGTTCAGGTAGTAGTGGTCAAGCTGGTCATGCAGGGGTTTGAAGGCACGTTTCACATCGGCGAAGTCCATGACCCAGCCGCTATGCCCATCAATCTCACCGCTCAGGCAAATGCGCACGTGGAAGGAGTGGCCATGCAGCCGCGCACACTTGTGCCCCTCGGGCACATTCGGCAGCCGGTGAGCGGCTTCGAAATGGAACTCCTTGTATATCTCCATGGGCGATGAATTCAGCGCAAAAACCAGGCCTCAGTGTAGCGGCAAAACCCTTTTAAATTAAGGTTTTGCGCGCCCTTCAATTTTTTCCGCCAGTTGTTTGACAGCCTAGGCGAAATCTCTATAATGCGCGGACTCGGAAACGGGGGTGGTTAGCTCAGCTGGGAGAGCATCTGCCTTACAAGCAGAGGGTCGGCGGTTCGATCCCGTCACCACCCACCACTTCCGGTCTTTTTGTTTATAGTCGCAGGTACAGCCGCCAGGCACTCCTTCTGCCTATATGTAAGAAGCAACACACCAGAGCGTCACGCTATAGCGCTGTTCAGGTGTCACTACCGTTGGACCGGTAGTTCAGTTGGTTAGAATGCCGGCCTGTCACGCCGGAGGTCGCGGGTTCGAGTCCCGTCCGGTCCGCCATTTATCTCTTCGCGTCTACCTGAATTTCCCGCGCCCTGCGCCGGAAGCATTCCTGCGTCTGCGCCGTCTCCACTGCCACTCCCTACGATCAAGGCGTCAGGACACCTGGGCCGCTTTGATCATTCGGCAGCGGTCTTCTGCGCGTGTTTTCAAGGAGCCTGGCCCCTTGCTTCCTGGTCCATATTAATATCGATCTGGACCGACCGCTGCGTGGCATGATACAGGTCGATCAACACCCGCTTTATGAGCTTCTCGAGGCGATTCCGGTGTATCCGCGCTGACAACAAAAACAGGGACAACTATGTTTGGCTATTCACACTCCGACTGTACCTCCTCCAGGCCCGCGGGCAAGCTCCTGCTGCCGCTGCTCCTTTCGATCTGCATGCCCGCCCTGGGTCAACCTTACGATCTGTTGATTCGTGGCGGCACGGTCTGTGATGGAAGCGGTGCAGCCTGCACGATTGCTGATGTTGCGATAAACGGCGAACACATTGCAGCCCTGGGTGAGCTGGGCGACGTCGGGGCAGAAACTATCATTGATGCCAGCGGCCTGATCGTGGCCCCGGGTTTCATCAACATGCTCAGTTGGGGCGTGGAGTCACTCATCGTCGATGGTCGTGGCGAGAGCGATATTCGTCAGGGCGTGACGCTGGAAGTATTTGGTGAGGGCAGATCCATGGGGCCGTTGACTGAGCCAATGAAAGTCGAAATGCGCCGGCGTTCCAAATACGACTACGACATCCGCTGGAGCAGCCTGGGGGAATACCTGGAGTACCTGGAAAACCGCGGCGTAGCCCCCAATGTCGCCTCATTTGTCGGCGCGACCACGGTACGAATCCATGAGTTGGGCTATGCCGATCGCAAGCCCTCGCTGCAGGAATTAACAGCCATGCAGGACCTGGTGCGGGAGGCCATGGCAGAAGGCGCCCTGGGCGTTGGTTCCTCGCTGATCTACGCGCCAGCTTTTTATGCAGACACCGACGAACTGGTGGCGCTAATGCAGGCGGCCGCTGAGTATGGCGGCATGTACATCTCGCATATGCGCAGCGAAGGTAACCAATTGCTTGAAGCCGTCGATGAGCTCATCGAAATCGCCCAGCGCAGCGGTGCGCCCGCAGAAATCTATCATCTGAAAATGGCTGGCAAGGAGAATTGGGACAAGATAGAGGCTGTTATTGAAAAGGTCGAATCAGCACGCGCTGGCGGCATCCGTATCGGTGCCGATATGTATACCTACACCGCGGGCTCCACCGGCCTGGACGCGGCCATGCCGCCCTGGGTGCAGGAAGGGGGCTATGAGCAGTGGGCGGCTCGCCTGCAGAACCCGCAGATTCGCGCTCGCCTGCAGGCAGAGATGACAAGGCCCAGCGATGACTGGGAGAACCTGATGCTGGCGGCGGGTGCCGACCAAACATTGCTGGTGGGTTTCATGAACGAGAAACTGCGTGCGCAATACACTGGCATGACGCTCTCAGAAGTCGCCAGGCTGCGGGGCACATCCGCGGCTGAAACAGCGATGGACCTGGTCGTAGAGGACGGCAGCCGGGTACAGGTCGTCTACTTCCTGATGAGTGAAGACAACGTGGAAAAAATCGTTGCCTTGCCGTGGGTGAGCTTTGGCTCTGATGCCGAAGCAATGGCGACAGACGATATTTTTATGGCCCGCAGCACTCACCCAAGGACCTACGGTAACTTTGCCCGGGTGCTGGGCAAATATGTTCGCGAGGAGAAAGTGCTAAGCCTCAGCCAGGCGATACACAAACTGACCGCGCTGCCGGCTGGCAACCTTGGCATTCGGCAGCGGGGCTCAATAAAGCCGGGCTACTATGCTGACCTGGCGATATTCGACGCGGGAAAGATTCGCGACCACGCGACCTATAGCCAGCCCCACCAGTATGCGACGGGCATGGTCCACGTGTTTGTTAACGGCACCCAGGTACTTGCCGATGGCAAGCACACCGGGGCGCTGCCCGGTCAGGTAGTGCGTGGGCCGGGCTGGCGAGGCTGGCCAGAGGCACAAGCGCCGAATGTCGATAAAGCGCGAGCCACTACAGGGCTATAACAGTGCTTATTTAGTGGATCATTTAGCGGATCAAGGAGTCTGACGCTTTGATTGCAGTGAGACTTTTGCCGGTGTGGCTGATTTCGGTGGTCAGATTCGCGGACACACTGTGTCTAGGTTAAGATCGTGTTTGTAGGCTTTCTAGCAGCGTCTAGCAAGAAATTTGTGTGGAGGAGTTGCAGTTGAATAGCTACAGGTTTTCGGAGCTGCTATCTGAGCACTATGCCACCCAACCCCCCAGTTTGCTTTTTCATTACACTGGCCAAGATGCCTTAATAGGTATTCTGAAATGCAAAGAGCTTTGGGCATCAAATATTAGATTTTTGAATGATTATAAAGAGCTGCTAGAAGCCGCGGAAGTCGCTAAGCGAGCAATTCAATCCCTAGTCTCTAGATATGGCCGTCAATCTAGAGAATCTGAAATTCTGCAGCAGATGGCTGAACATGCCGGGACTGCCGCCGCTAGATACTATGTCTGCTCCCTGTCTGAACATCAGGACTCCCTGCCGCAATGGCGGTCATATGCACCAAGGACCGGTGGATACTCTATCGGATTTCCTTCCGGGCACCTGGGGGCCCTCTGCGAGGAATCTGGATGGCGGCTTGTAAAGTGCATATACGATGACTCACTAAAGCATTCGGTCTTGAGGCAGATTGCCGAGAGCTTCGTGATGGATTGCGTAAGACGTGATGTTGGAGGACACCCAGAAGAGCGTGCAAAGAAATTTGGTTGGGAGTTTGGGCAGGAACTTTGTCGAATCGGGGGCGTATTCAAGCACAGATCTTTCCGTGAAGAAGCGGAATGGAGGCTTATCTCTCCACTAGTAAATGAGTCAGATCTTCGAGTGGATTTTCGGCCGGGGCCTGGAAACGTCGTTCCCTTTTATCGAATACCACTCGTGACCGAAAGGGCCCCAAATCTGGCTGTATATGAAGACGTTCCACTAACGGTATGCGTAGGACCCACCCCCCATATTAGTGATGCCCAGATGGGAGTGCAGTTTCTCATGACGAGATATCTCGGCCGAAGTTGCCATGGTCGATCTGAAGTTCCATTTCGAGCATGGTAGGGCGTATGCACGTCGTCCCTAGTGGGTATCGGCCAGGGCTGATTTGCACCGAGAATTCCTTCTGTTGTCTCGCCCTAATGGCACTCGGGTATAAAGACCTGTGACTCAGACTACTTGGGAAGCCTTAAACCGCTTTATTGCTGCTGAAGGTTCGCTCAGGATACGCCGGTCCGACATCGAGGATCACCCAACTGCCGGCGAAAGCTTGTTACGAGTCGCCTTGGGAGATGAACCACTAACCTCTGAAGAAACCCAATCGACCCGCAAGCCAAAAAAGGATGATCAGTACTTTTTTCAGTTTTTGTCTGGGTTTAGCCAGGTTGCGCACAGTTTTCAGAACTTGGAAGACATAGCGATCTATGCAGCTTCTTTCCCTTATAAGTCAAAGGACTTAGACCGTGTTAGAACGCTCCGATACCACGTAGAAAACCACTTCCACGAGCTTTTTGTCTTTCGTGAGCACTTCGAGCTTTGGATCAAACAGACTATCCGGGCGTTCAAGGGGGACCGGCGACATGCTGCGATACAGAGGGAACTTGAGGCCGCGAGGAAAACTGTTTACGAGTCTTTAAAGGGAGTGAATGTGCTTAGGAACAAAAACGTACACGTGAAGCGGTACGAAGATCGAAGGATTGAGCGACTGAACCTGCTGTCCCTCATTACGCTCGGCGAGGACGATGCTCCGTTCAAGCGCCTTTACGATAGCGCTTTTCTTGAGGAGAGGCGGAGTTGGCTAGGCACCATTAGAAAGAATAACGTAGCGGTATCGGAATTGCTGGATCATACGGCGGCTGCTATCTACCCAGTGTTGTTTTCTCCTAGAACCGGTCGGATGGTTTATCCTAGAAAGCAAAGTGCCTAAATCCCCTAGTGCCTATACACATATTTGGTATTTGTGGACAGGAATGTGGACAGTGGTGCCACGTAAGTTGCTGAATTCTTTATAGATAAGGCCTCTACTCGTGATTTACATCGAGTCCCGTCCGGTCCGCCATTTATCTATTTGCGTCTACCTGGATTTCCTGTCCCCTGCGCCGGATGCATTCCTGCGTCTGCGCCGTCTCCACTGTCACTCCTTACGATCAAGGCGTAAGGACACCTGGGATCAAAGGGCCAAACTCTTTTATCAGAGTTTGCATCTGTCTGGGTGTTTGCGCGACTTACAGCGCCTCCAGCTCAAGAGTATCCGCGTCGCCGGTCCACGCCTGCTGGAACAGGGTGTCGGCATAGCGCTCGGCAGCCTTGTTGCCCATGGCGGCTTGCGCTTCCCTGAGTCCGTACAGTGCCCAGGCATTGTTGGGGGCATCTACCAGCGCACGAATGAATACCGCCTCGGCACGGTGAGCCTGTCTGTCCATCAGCAGGGCTGCGCCCAGCATCTGTCGCACCGGGAAATACCAGTACGCGGGCTCTGAGTAGAACATCGCATCCTGCTGGGCCGCGGCATTTTCCAGGCGGGTGATGGCTGAGCCCAGCTCTCCCTGGCGCATCTCTACGCGCGCTCGCACGATTTCTGCTGCGATGAGCGCGAGCGTGGATGCCGGCAGGCCATTGGCGTCCAGTGCGACCATGCCCGGGTGCGAGGCAAGCGCTTCCGCGGCTGCGGCCTCTTCGAGAGCAGCCTGCCGGTCGCCGCGCCTGGCCATGACTTCTCCACGGGCGTAATGCCACATGGTTCTCAGGTAGGGCAGGTCGGCATCCGGCTGCTCCGCGGCCAGGATCGCATCGCTGTTCCCGAACTGGACATTGGCGAAGTAGGGGGCAACCTTGATGGCCTGAATCCAGGGCGCGAGCCTGACCATGTCTGCCGGCATCTTCTGGTCCAGCTTTTCCGCCAGCGCCAGTGACGCCTCCCTGTCGCCGGACATCTGTGCCGAGGTTAGTGCCGAGTGAATATTGTGGGTGTGGTAGCCGTACTCGTAGAGTGGGCTGGCATTTGCCGTGGCGAAGTATGCCTCGCCGGCTTTCACAGCTGCCTGATTGACCCGATAAGCATCCACATAGCGACCTACCCGGTGGTAGGTGTGGGAAGGCATATGCACCAGGTGGGGTGCCGCGGGCGCAAGGCTGCCAAGCCGGTCTGCACCGGCCTCGGCGCGGTAGGGGTCATTGGAAGCCTCGGTAATATGGATGTATAGATGAATGCTGGCGGCATGATCGGGGTTACGCGCCATTACCGTTTCAAGCATTTCCAGGATATCCGCCGTGCGCCCCTTTGGGGTGCGCAGGTCGGCCTCCCAGTAGTCCCATGGCTGGGCGTCCATCAGCGCCTCGGCGGCAAGGGCCTGCATATCGTCATCCGCCGGGTAGCGCCGAGCGAGCGCTTCCATGGCGCTGGCGTAGGCGCTGTCGAGCTCGGCCCGACGCTGGAGTCCATCCGCTGCATAGCGCGTTTGTAGTGCCTCGATCAGTGCACGCTCCCTGGCCGAAACCCCATTTGCCAGTGACAGGGCTTTTCTGGCCGCAGCAAAGGCCGGTGGCGCAGCATCGGCCGCCATGGGCGCATTGATGTTCGGCCCCAGCGCCAGTGCTTCACCCCAGTAGCACATGGCACAGTCAGGATCGATTTCCTGGGCCCGGCGGAAGGAGCGAATCGCTTCGCTGTGATTGAAGTCGTTGGCAATGCGCATGCCCTGGTCGAAGTATTTCTGCGCCTCGGGATTATCGGTGCTTATGGGAATGTGAAGACTGCCGAGCCCGTTCCAGAGCGGGGGAAAATCCCCGTGGGACGCAGGCAGTTCGGCAGCATAGGCGCGCGCCATACGCAAAAACGGTGCCCGCCGGCTGGCGTAGCCATCCTTGGTTTCGCTGCTGCAGAGCTGGCGAGCGATGGTGACAGGGTCAAGTAGCGCTTCCAGAGGCCCTGCGTCATTGGCAGGTTCAGGCGGCGTGGGACCCACAGGAATGCCGCCGGCGCCCAGCAGGGCGACTATTGCAACAACCGCAGAAGCTAATGATTTCTTCATTATCGCTACTCCGGGCCTCGGTGGGCGACCAGTGCGGGTTAGTGCTCTCAGTATAGTCCACGTCTGCGTGGCAGCGAATGCTGCCTCGATCTGCCAACAGGTGTTTTCTGGATCTGCGCCGTCTAAACTATCGCTCCTGATAAATTGAGGGAGTTAGCAACCATGAGCGATCTGGTTACCGTTGCCGAATCTGATAGCCACCTGCTGCTGACAATGGACGACGGCAAGGCCAATGCCCTGGGCTTTGCGATGTTCGAGGCGTTGAACGCGGGCCTGGACGCTGCAGAGTCGGCCGGCAAGGTGGTGGTGATTGCCGGTCGTCCCGGGAAGTTCTCGGCGGGTTTTGATTTAAAGGTGATGGGCGCGGGCGGCGATGACACGCTGCGGCTTTTGCGCTGCGGTGCCGACCTGTCGCACCGTTTGATGGACTTTGCCACGCCGGTGGTGCTGGCGGTGACTGGCCATGCGCTGGCCATGGGGGCATTGATGTGCCTCTCGGCAGACCATCGCATCGGCACCCGGGGAACATTCAAGCTGGGGCTTAACGAAGCCGCCATTGGCATGACGCTGCCCTGGTTTGGCATTGAGCTGGCGCGGGCGCGGCTGACACCGGCCCATTTCAACCAGGCGGTGGGCCTGGCCTGGATCTACGACGCCGACGGTGCTGCAACGGCGGGCTTTCTGGATCAGGCGGTTGAGGAGGAGGCTTTGCTACCCACCGCGGAGGCGGTAGCCCAAGCCCTGTCGGCTCTGCATCCGGCGGCACATCGCAACAGCAAGCGCCGCATACGCGAAACCTTTTTCGCCCGCTATGCGCAGGCGTTGGAAAAGGATTTTGATCAGGGCGCCGTGACGGCGAGCGCCGACTAGCGCTCGCTCATCCGGCACTAGTAGCCGTGGGCGATATCCATGCGGGCGCGCAGCATACGTGCCCAGCGGTTGAACATGAAGCGCACGTCGCCCATGTTGCTCACCGAGTTGTTTACACCCCACATGGGGCTGCCGCTGCGGGTGTCCTTGACGATGGCAAACACCTCGCTGGACTGGCTGTCTGACAGGGCAAAGGCCATGGTCATGCTGCCTGCGCCCTCGGTATAAACGCGGGTGCGCCCCGTCTGGCGGGAGCGCCCGTCATCCCGGGCCGCATTGGGGGCAATACGGGTGATGGCGGCACTGAGTCGCAACACGTTGGGGCCGGGCTCACTCACCACGCCATAGTCGCCGGTCTCGGCAAGCTCACGTTCGAACACTTCCCTGAAGGCGTTTTGCAATGACTCCCGGTCCCGGTCCGTCAACGCCCAGGTATTGCGACGAGAGGTACTGGCGCTGGCATTGGGTTGAATAATCTCCACGTTGCTGACGTCCAGCGGGTCCAGCATGATGGCGGTGAATTCACCGAGATCCACATTGGGGTCCACGTAGGCCATGCCCACCCGGGCATTAGTCACCATGTGCAGGCGCTCCAGGATCACTTCGGAATCGCTGAACTCGGGTTCTCTCGGTGCGTTGTTGCAGGCCGCCAGAGTCGCGGCGAAGAGTAAAGCAGTAAACAGGTAAAGAGTTGAGCGCATGAAATTCTCCCTGGTGTTATCGCTATGCGGATGCTGAGCAGAGTTTAATCGACAGACAGGCGCCGCGCCACGCCGTCAGCGCAACAGGAGAGTGGGGAGCTGGCCGGCACCGGGCGGTGCCAGCCGAAGCGAAATCGCCGTATTTCCCGGTAGATTCGCGTCCGCAGCCGTGAATCTGTGAGATCTGCGGGCTAGAACCGGATCCGGGCGCCGGCGAGGAAGGCGTCGCCGTCGACGCCGCGGAAGCCGGCGGCCGCTTCCGTATCCTGGTACTCGAGAGACAGCGCAATGCCCTCGCTCACAAACCACTCGGCAAACACCGACCAGTTGTCAGAGCTACCGCCGGAGACCACCCGTTCCCAGCTCGCACCCACACCCAGTTGTGTCATCGGGTACCAGGTAAGGGCTCCCAGCCAGTTGTCTGTGTCGCTGCTGTCGCCGGGGTCCGCATAGGCATAGGCGCCTTCCAGTTTCAGGTCACCAAACGGCAGGGGTTGCAGATGCTCGACTGCAACGCTATAGGTGTCGATATCATCTCCCAGGTCTGGATCGCTATAGGCATAGGACAGCAGGACCAGGGTATTCTCGAAGATATACTTACCGCCGCCGATGGAAAAACTGTCCGTTTCAAAATCTTCCACTTCGCTGTACAGGTAGGCGGCTTCCACCAGCCAGCCGGAATCGCGGTCGATGATCCAGCGGGAAGCGACGCCGTAGCTGGTGATATCCGCATCAGCACCGTCGCCGTCCAGTTCGCCGTCCTGGAACAAAACGTCCACCCGCGAGGCTCGATCAAGGAAAGCGGCCTCAGCCAGTGGACCTTTATCCGTGTTAACCGATGAGAAGAACCAGGAGCCCTCTACGCTCGCTACGTCAATATCGGCATCAATTACATTGTCTTCGACTTCGCCAGTCAGGTAGTTGGCGCCCAGCTCCCAGCGGAATTCCGCGTGGGCGGGAATGGCGACGGCCAGTGTCAGGCCGGCGGCGATCGCAGTCACTTTATTCATGTTCATCTCCTTGAGGGTCTTCGCGTAGTGCCCGTGTGAGCCGGCCATTGCGGAAGGTGTCTTCGGCTCCGAAGGCGAAGCTAACGCAGCAAAGTTACAGTTTGACTACACGCCTGCCGAGCACACGTTGAGCACCCCGGCTCTTTGGGCGCTGTCCGGGTAGGGTCAAAAACCGCAGAAAAAGTGAGTCGCCGCTCTTGTCATCTTAACGTCACATTCCGTTAATTATTTGGTCACCCCAGGTTCCTAATATCTCGCGACATGCCGCATCTGCCCGGCACGCTTTTTGGTACGTGCAAATTTCCTGCAGTCGAGGACAGCAAATACCGGGGGCAGCGGGCGAGAAAACCCAAGACCTGGAGCGTGTGCGCATCCAGGGTGAAACGAGAATTTATAAGGCCTTAAACACGATGAAAATTGCTGCTCGGTATGTGCTCCTCTTGTCGCTAGTCGCCCAGCCCACCTGGGCCGCCGAGGTGTTCCTGCACGTGTTCTTCGAGGAATCCCCGCTGCAAAACGTCAAGGTAGCAATCGATGGTGACCTTGTGGGCAACACCGACGGGCGCGGAGCGCTGTCTACCGATCTCGACGCCGGCGATTTTGAAATGGCGCTCTCATTTCAGGGCAACACAATAGCCGATGTGGCGTTTTCGATTGCCGATGCCGCCAATGAAGAAGTCGAAATTGAAGTCAGCTACTCTCCGGATGCCAATGAGCCTACCGTCAGTGTGCAGACGTTTGCCGTTGGGGAGATCGGCGGTGAAACCGGCATTCTTTCGGGCACCGTGCGCGACACCGATGGTAATCCCATCGCTGGCGCGACCCTGCGTAGCAACGGGATTTCAACGACCACGGCGGCAGATGGCACCTTCGGCCTTGAGCTGCCCCGCGGTGAACAGGAGGTCAGCGTATCCGCTGCCGGATTTGCCGCTGCCAATCTCGACGAAGTACGCATCTTCTCAAACGTGGGTGTTGCGACAGAAGTCGAACTGGTCACCCAGCGTGCCATTGACCTCGGCGTCGCACCGCCGCAGCTCGAAGAGGTCTTCGTGCTGGGTACCTTCAACCCGACAGAGACGGCCCAGGGCACGGAGCGATTCGCGACCACCATCACCGATGCGCTGGACCTCGAACAGTTGGCCCGCTTTGGCGACAGCGACGTGGCGGCGGCACTGGTGCGGATTGTCGGTGTATCCGTCGCCGATGATAAATATGCCACGGTGCGGGGCCTGGACGGACGCTACATCTCGTCCACCCTCAACGGGTTCCTTATGCCATCCACAGACCCCCTGCGCCGCGACGTACAGCTGGACCTGTTCCCCTCAAATATTCTGGGCGGACTCGAAATCCAGAAGACCTTTGCGCCAGAGCAGTTGGCTACCACCACGGGCGGTAGCGTAAAGATCACCACGGCCGGTTTGCCCGACGAACGCGTGGCGAAGTTTGGTATGAGCACGGCCTACAACTTTGATTACACCGGCGACGATGTTGTCTCCTACCGTAGCAGCGAAGACGACAAGTGGGGCTTCGACAATGGCCTGCGCGATCTGCCCGGCGGCGTGTTGGCTGCGACCAACGGCGCCAGCCAGCTCACCATCTGTCCCCCCGAGCTGGATCCGTCCTGTACTTCGGAGCTTGACGCCGCTCGGTTGGCGGTAAGGTTTCAGGATGATTACAACGTACGGCAGCGTCAGGCGAACCCGGACTTTGGTATGTCGGGCGCCTACGGTGATCGCTACGCGCTGGGCAACGGCGAGTTTGGTTTCTACGCGGCGGCGAATTATTCAAGAAGTACGCGCGATCGCGGCGAAGCCGACCTGAACGACTCGCTGGATATCGTCGGTAGCTACAACCGTAGTACTGAGAGCACAGCGTCCAGCGCTTACCTGGTGGCGGGCTATGAGTTCCGCGAGGCGGATGAGATTCTCAGCAAGACCATCATCCTGCACAACTCCGACGACACCACGCGTTTCGAGCGCGGTTTTGACACGGCGGAAGACAACAACGAAGAACGCGTCATTCTCGAGTGGGTAGAGCGTGACTTCTTTTCGCAGCAGTTCAGCGGTCTACATGACATCTATTTGTTTGACGAGGCGCACACGCTGGACTGGAACCTGGCCTACTCACGCACCGACCGGGATGAGCCGGACCGCCGCCAGTACCGCTATATCAACGATCAGCTGGCGCTGTCTGCCTTCGAACGACGCTGGTCTGATCTGCAGGAAGACAGCTACGACGCCGTGGTCAACTACACGATACCGGTGACCTGGTCCAACGACGTTTATACCACCTTCAAGGTCGGCGGGCTTTACTCCGACAAAGATCGTGAAGTTGAACTCTACCGCTTCGGTATACGTGCCGGTTCCCGCTCTGATCTGCTGGACTTCTCCATCGATGCGGACCTGGAAGACACGCTGTCTTACAACAACGCGGCTATTGACGGCTGGCGCCTGGGTACAAACACAACCGACACCGACTCCTACGATGCCACTGAAAAGTACACGGCTGGCTATCTGTCCGCCGATACCGAAATCGGTGAAAGCTGGACGTTGTCAATCGGTGCTCGCTATGAAGACTTCGAGCAGGAGCTGTCCTACCCCAACGATCCCACCGCAGGCAACGTACTGGAAGAGGACGACTGGTATCCCTCGGCGAGCCTGACCTACCGCCTTGGCGAGTCTTGGCAGTTCCGCGGCAGTTACTCAGAAACCGTTTCCTATCCGGGTCTGATCGAGCGTGCGGAATCACTGGTGTTCGACCCCAACACTGACGACCCGATCTTCGGTAATCCGGATCTGGTAGTCGCCAAAATCGAGAACTACGACCTGCGCATCGAATACTACTTCTCGACCGATGAAAGCATTTCACTGGCCTACTTCCAGAAGGATATCGAGAACCCGATCGAGCGGGGTGTGCCCGACGCCTCAGGCTCCGCCGCCAACAACGGCATCACCTTCCGCAACAACGAGAGCGCGGACCTGGACGGTGTCGAGCTGGACGCCTACAAGGTGGTCTGGGATGACGGTGAAAACCTGCTCTTTATCGCCGGCAATATCACCTACATCGATTCCGAGGTCGAGCTGACCGAGGACAGCATTCGCCTGGAAGGCGAAGACGCCATAGGGCGTCAGCTGCAGGGCCAGTCCGAGTGGCTGGGCAACCTGCAGATTGGCTACGACCACTACCCGACCGAGCAGAAGCTGACACTGCTGGTCAACTACTTCGACGACCAGATTTTCCGGGTCACCCGCGGCGACAACGTGGGCCCTGAGGAGCTGGCCGGCCGAACCCTCATCGACCTCAACTACGAAAAGTTGTGGGGTGATGCGCTGACTCTGAGGGTGCAGCTCAAGAACATCCTCAACGAAGAATTTGAGTACCAGCGGGATGGTGTTGCCATCGAAAGCTATGAAGAGGGCACTTCCATTTCTGCCAGCTTCACCTACGAATTTCTATAAACGTTAACCTGGGAATAGTCCTATGTTGCACAAAAAGCTCCTACTCTCACTCCTGGCGGCTACGCTGACTCTGGTCGGCTGTAGCGACGGCGATCAGGGCGACCGCGTCACTATTACCAACGAATTTGGTGATGGTGGCCCTACCGATCCGCCGGATCCCGGCCCGGAGGGCGACTGTGAAGGTTTCGTAGAGACCAGCTTTGCGTCCTGCCAGGAACTGTCCGGCGGTGGCGCTGCCGGTACCCTGACCGGCACTGTTGACCAGGACTACACACTCGACAGTGACCTGCAGTGGCGCCTGAGCGGTGTTGTTACCGTCGGTACCGGCAACCAGACGGTAGCCAGCGATGCCGACGTGCAGGCCATCAAGGATGCCGGTGTGGTGTTGACGGTTGAAGCGGGCACTGACGTGCGTGCCTTCGACGACGGTTCACTGCTGGTGACTCGCGGTTCTCAGCTTGTTGCTGACGGCTCGGCCTCAAGCCCGATCACTTTCTCCAGCCTGGATTCGAATTTCGACGGCCTGGGTGAGTGGGGTGGCATCGTCATCCAGGGCTTTGCGCCTCAGTTTGGCGCCGGTGGAACCGGAGCCTGCTTCGGCGCGGGTACGTTCTGTAATGTTGAGGGCGAAGGCGGCACTGATATCTCTGTCTACGGCGGCAACGAGCCTGACGACAACAGTGGTGTCATGCGCTACGTGCGTATCGCTGAAGGCGGTCTGGTTGCGGGTCCCAACAACGAGATCAACGGCCTGACGCTGCAGGGTGTGGGTTATGGTACCCAGCTTGAGTTTATCCAGGTACACAACAACCTGGATGACGGTATCGAGTGGTTCGGCGGCACCGCCAGCGTTCGCTACGCGGTCCTGACCGGCAATGACGATGATGACATCGACTTTGACGAGGGTTTCCAGGGCAACATCCAGTACGCCATTGTCGTGAAGTCCGACAATGCGGCTCCGGTAGGCAGCAACGATCCTCGCGCCATCGAAGCCAACTCGTCTGATGACGAGTACGTGCCCGAGACAGAGGCGGTCATCGCCAACGTCACGATTCTGGGTGGCAACGTCAACAACTCTGACGCCGGCCGCCAGCCCGGTATGCGTCTCCGTGGTGCTGTAACGACCAATATCTTCAATACGGCAGTACGCGAGTTTGATCGCGGTTGTATCCGCATTGACGACGCTAACACTGACGGCGCCGGCACCATTGTTCCCTCGGTGGTCAACCTGACCAACGTGATCAATGATTGTGACAGCGGCATCTACGACGGTTCTTCACGCGGTCCTGCTGACAGTGAAGACAATGTGCTACTGGCGCCGTTCACGGTGAGCGGAACCTACGCCATAAACGAGTCAGCTGCGGTTCTCCCTTCCGCGCCGACCATCGACGCAGTCGACAACGGCGACAGCTTTGTATTTGACCAAACTGCCTATGTTGGCGCGGTGGATCCCGCTGCAGCCAACGGCTGGTGGGAAGGCTGGATCATTCCGGGCTCCCTGGAAAGCACTCCGCCAGATGAGTCACCTGACTTTGTTTCATGCGACCTCGACGCCACGGTGCCCAACTGCACCATCGAAGGTACTATCGACGAAGACTACACCTTCGTGCGCGGCGTTCAGTATCGTCTGAGCGGTGAAGTCATTGTTGGCGACGGCAACCAGTTCATTGGCAGCCAGTCTGACTTTGACCGTGTGGTTGATGGCGGTGTCACGCTGACCATCGAAGCGGGCGTTGATGTGCGCGCCTTCGATGACGGTTCCCTGCTGGTCACTCGCGGTTCAGTGCTCAACGCAATCGGTACGGAAGCGAGCCCCATCACTTTCTCCAGCCTGGCTGACGACGATTTCGATGGTCTCGGCGAGTGGGGTGGCGTCATCGTCCAGGGCTTTGCTCCTCAGTATGGTGCCGGTGGTACGGGCGCCTGCTTCTCCGCAGGTGAAATCTGGTGCAATGTAGAAGGCGAAGGCGGCACCGTGATTGGTCGCTACGGCGGTAACGTACCCGATGACAACAGCGGCACCATCCGCTACGTGCGTATCGCGGAAGGCGGCCTGGTGGCTGGTCCGAACAACGAGATCAACGGCCTCACCATGCAGGGCGTCGGTCACGGCACTACCATCGAGTACGTGCAGGTTCACAGCAACCTGGATGACGGCCTCGAGTGGTTCGGCGGCACCGTAAACGCTCGCTACGTGGTCCTGACCGGCAACGACGATGACGACATCGACTTTGACGAGGGCTACCAGGGCAATATCCAGTTCGGGATTGTGGTCAAGTCCAACAATTCAGCGCCGGTGGGCAGCAACGACCCGCGTGCGATCGAGGCGAACTCTTCTGATGACGAGTACGTGCCCGAGACGGAAGGTGCGCTGGCCAATATCACCATCATTGGCGGTGAAGTAAATAACGCCGGTGGCGGCCAGCCAGGCATGCGCCTGCGCGGTGCGCTGACCACGCGGATTTACAACACCTCGGTGTCCATGTTCGATACCCGCGGCTGTGTACGCATCGACGATGCCGACATCGACGGCCTGGGTACGATCGTGGTCTCGGACGTAGAACTGTACAACGTACTGGGCGATTGCATGGCCGGTTACTACGACGGTTCTTCCCGGGGCCCGGCGGATGTCGAAGACAACGCCGGAGATCCGGACGGCGTAGTGACGCCGCTGACGGTGGATGCAGCCTACGCGCTGGAGCAGCCGGAAGCCCTGGTCACTCCGCCTACCTTCGTCGCGGTAGACAACGGTTCCGGTTTCACTTTCGAGGTGACTGACTACGTCGGCGCCGTCGAGCCCGGCACCGACGCGGCCGACGCCTGGTGGGCCAACTGGACGCTCCCGGGCACTCTGTAATACCCGGCACCGCGCCCCTGATCTGAGGGGCGCGGGATCCATACCGCAGGGTCAGCGGAACAAGACCAGGTGGTGTGTCCTCTGTGACCCCGGCTCCGGCCGGGGTTTTTTTTGCCTGCAATAACCACCCCTTGCGAGCGCCAGGCTATGCCTTGCAGCAACCGAGGGCTCACTTTTTTCCTCATTGCTCATTGGCCCTGGCGTGCGCGGCCCAGTCATCTGGTGTCACAAAGCAGCGCCGATGCTCACGGCCGTCCGGGTCACAGGCGGCGAGCTGAATGGGCCTGCCTCCAGGCTGGAGCCGGCGCCCCAGCAGTTCCCGCATTTCCTGGCTGTCGTATTCGCAGCCATCGCTCACCCGGTGGGGTGACAGCCAGCGGTGTCGGGGGATCTCCTGCCAGCCCCGCCAGCCGTCGGGGAGGGGGTCGAGGGTGCTGAACTGCGACAGGGTGTACCAGGTCTGCAGTGGGTTGTCCGGGTTGTGATGGTCCGGCGCCGGCATGCCTGCGGGCGGGGCAAACAGGTAGCCTTTGATGTCGACAGCGCTGATGCACTCTGTGATGCCCAGTTCGCGCAAGGCAGGACCGGCGGCGGGGTGTCTGGCTAACCGGCTCTGGTGAGTAACCAGGCGATGTAGTTTACGGTCCAGCCGGTCGTGCCGGCCGGGGCCAAACCACAGGCCCAGGTCCGGTACACCCAGGTAGAATTTTACCGCCAGCTCAAGGTGGACGTGTCTTTCACGGCGCCGGCACCAGTAAAGGCAGTCAAACTCGCCCACGGTGCGATGACCGTCCCGAACTGGAAGGTTATTGGCCAGCAGATCGGTGTCCGGGTCATGCTTGAGCAGATAGTGCCACAGCCGCTCGTAGTAGAGACCCAGGCGACCGTTGGGTGTATTGCCCAGAAATTCATACAGTGTGGAGGGGTCTGCATCGAGTTGGCGCAGCCGCGAGCGCCAGAAAGCCTGTGACTCCAGGCCCGCGCCCGCCAGCCCGGCACCCCGCATCAACAGGGGTGAGAATCCGGCCCAGGCCAGGTCGCGAACGAAAGGATTAGCATAGAAACGCCCGGGCATTGAGACTCCCCGCCGGTTGACTGCGTATAATAGACGGATGACAAACAGCTTTTCAAAGATTGGACTGATCGGACGCGGTCGTCACGAGAGCTCTCGGGAGACTCTGCAGAGTCTGTTGGACCTGCTCGCCGAACGGGGCCTGGAAGCCTTTATCGAACCGCGGCTGGCCAAGCTCTGCCCGGATTGCGCGGCCACTGAGGCCGGCCGTGACGAAATCGGTGAAAGCTGCGACCTGGTGATCGTGGTGGGCGGGGACGGCAGTATGCTCAGTGCTGCGCGTACCATGGCCAAGCACAATACGCCGCTGCTGGGCGTCAATCGCGGGCGGCTGGGATTCCTCACCGATATCTCCCCGGACGAGATCGATACCCGGGTGCCCGAAGTCCTCGATGGCAGCTACGTGTCAGAAGAGCGATTCCTGCTGGACGTTGTGGTACTGCGCGATGGCGAGGTGATCGGCCGCGCCGACGCCCTTAACGATGTGGTGGTGAACTCGGGCACCTCGGCGCAGATGATCGAGTTCGACCTGCACATCAACGATACCTTCGTCTACCATCAGCGCGCAGACGGTATGATCATTTCCACGCCCACCGGGTCGACAGCCTACTCCCTGTCGGGCGGCGGCCCCATAATGCATCCGTCGCTGGACGCGTTGGTGCTGGTACCCATGTTTCCGCACACCCTCAGCAGCCGGCCGATCGTTGTGGACGGCGACAGCCGCCTGCGGCTCGATATCGCCGAGACCAACAGCATTCATCCACCGGTAACCTGCGACGGCCAGGTCAATATGACCGCCCGCCCGGGTGATGCCGTGGAGATTTACAAGAAGCCCCACCGCATGACCCTGATCCACCCTGTCGACCACAGTTTCTACGCCAGTTGCCGCGACAAGCTGCGCTGGGGTAACCCGCTGGTGGAATAATCCGAAAAAATCTGACTCGTGCCTCATACCTTCAACAGCCCCCGTGAGCTAGTGAGAGCCGTGCCGGTGACGCTGGCCCTGATAATCCTTAGCATGCTGGGTTTCCTGCTCTATTATCTGGGCGCACCCCTGTCCTGGATTGCCGCATTGACCTACCAGGGCTTTGGTGTCGAGGGCAGGGAGGTCGTGTTTTATGCCACGCCTGGCGAGTACTGGCGCATTCTGACGCCCATTTTCCTGCACTTCGGCTGGCTGCACATCACTTTCAATAGCCTGTGGCTTTGGGAGTTGGGCGCCCTGGTAGAGCAGCGGCTGGGTGGAGCTCTTCTGCTGGCGCTGGTGGTGGTGTGTGGCGGTGGCTCGAATATTGCGCAGGCCTGGTACAGCGGTCCCTCCCTGTTCGGCGGCATGTCGGGCGTGGTCTATGCCTTGCTGGGATTCTGCTGGGTGTACAATACCCTGGTGCCTGACGGCCGACTCTGGGTGCCGAAGCCCATCATCACTTTCATGCTGATCTGGCTGGTGTTCTGCATGGTGGCGCCGACGGAGCTCCTGGGTATCGGCAGCGTCGCCAATGCCGCCCACCTGGCGGGGCTGTTGCTGGGTTGTGTGCTGGCCGTTCCGCTGGCGCTGCGGCACAGACAACTGATGGAATTTGCCCGCCACCGGCCGGGTCCCGCTGAAAACGGTTCCCCCGACGAGGAAGACTGACGTGAAGTATCAGGAACTGGTAGAACAAATTTCGCCGGAGCTCTACACCACTTTCAGGCGCGCCCTGGAGCTGGGCCGATGGCCCGACGGCAGGGAGATGACGGCCGAGCAGCGCAGCCACTGTCTGGGTGCAGTTATTGCCTACGACCGTCTGCACCATGCTGAGGAAGAGCGCGTGGGCTTTATCGACCGCGGGCGCAAGCAATCGGCCTGGGAAGCACAGTCTGGCCAGTCGCCGGAGGCGGAGCAGCTCCTGCGATTTGCCGACCAGCAACGCCAGCCCGCGGCCGACGAAGGGGATGCAGAATGAGCACACTGCTCGCCGAGGGCCAGCTTCGCAAGATGGTGACCGAACATGCCGAGCCCGTGGCCTACCAGTTACCGCTGGGAGACGCGCGAGTCAATATGAACGAGCTGGTAGGGCAACAGCTGGTGCTGGAACACCTGGGCAAGATCAGCTGCATCCACTGTGATCGCAACATCAGCAAAAGCTTCAACCAGGGTTATTGCTATCCCTGCTTCACCAGGCTGGCCCAGTGCGATTCCTGCATCGTGAGTCCCGAGAAGTGTCACTACGAGGCCGGCACCTGCCGGGAGCCGGAGTGGGGGGAGGCCAATTGCATGATCGACCATGTGGTCTACCTGGCCAACACTTCGGGGCTCAAGATTGGCATTACCCGCGCCACCCAGGTCCCCACCCGGTGGATGGACCAGGGCGCGATCCAGTCGCTGCCGATTTTTCGGGTGCAGACGCGACACCAGTCCGGGCTGGTCGAAGTCCTGTTCAAGGATCATGTCAATGATCGCACCAACTGGCGGGCCATGCTCAAGGGTGAAGTGGAACCGCTGAGTCTGGCAGACGAACGCGATCGCCTTTTTACAGCTACTGCCGACGGCGTCGACGCACTGCAGGCCCGTTTTGGTCTGCAGGCGGTCACTCGCCTGGAGAATGACCAGGGCTACGAATTTACCTATCCGGTGGCTCAGCACCCCGCCAAGGTCTCGTCCTTCAACCTCGACAAGAACGCGCGGGTAGAAGGGGAGCTCCACGGCATCAAGGGGCAGTACCTGATCTTCGACACCGGTGTCATCAACATGCGCAAGTACGGCGGCTATCACCTGGCCCTGCACGCCGCCTAACCAGCGCAAGGAAAGAAAACGGACAGCAACATGCGAGACGCACAACCTAACGCGATCTACCTGAAGGACTACCAGCCGCCAGCCTACCTGATCGACGAGACCCAGCTGGATTTCCAGCTCCATGAGGACCACGCAGTGGTCGACGCGCGCCTGAAGCTACGCCGCAATCCAGATGCCGAAGCCGCTGATGTACTGGAGCTGGACGGCGCCGAACTGGAACTGGTGGCCATCGAGATCGACGGCGAGGCGCTGCCCGATGCGGCCTATACCGTGACCGAAGACAAGCTGTGCCTGCTGTCGCCGCCGGAGCAGTTCGAACTACGCTGCGTCACGCGCATCGCCCCCCAGGACAACACCTCCCTGGAAGGCCTGTACAAATCGCGCACCATGTTCTGCACCCAGTGCGAAGCGGAGGGTTTTCGCAAGATCACCTACTACCTGGACCGCCCCGATGTCATGAGCGTGTTCACCGTCCGTGTAGAAGCCGAGGCAGCGCGCTATCCAGTGCTTTTGAGCAACGGTAACCTGATGGACCAGGGTGAGAAAGCCGGTCGTCACTGGACGACCTGGAACGATCCGTTCCCCAAGCCCTCCTACCTGTTCGCACTGGTCGCCGGAGAACTGCAGCGGGTCAGTGACCGCTTCGTTACCGCGAGTGGACGTGAAGTGGCGTTGCACATCTATGTGGAAGCGAAAGACCTCGACAAGTGCGGGCACGCCATGGACTCTCTCAAGCATTCCATGCGCTGGGACGAGGAAGTGTTCGGCCGCGAGTACGACCTCGATGTGTTCAATATTGTCGCGGTGGATGATTTCAACATGGGGGCCATGGAAAACAAGAGCCTCAATATTTTCAATACGTCCTGTGTCCTGGCCCACCCTGACACCACCACAGACCAAGCCTTCCAGCGGGTGGAGGCGGTTGTAGCTCACGAGTATTTTCACAACTGGTCCGGCAACCGCGTGACCTGCCGCGACTGGTTCCAGCTCAGTCTGAAAGAGGGCTTCACGGTGTTCCGCGACGCGGAGTTTTCCGCCGACATGGGTTCGCGAGCGGTCAAGCGGGTAGAGGACGCCAACGTTCTGCGCGCCATTCAGTTTGCCGAGGACGCGGGACCGATGGCGCACCCCGTTCGGCCCGATTCCTATATCGAGATCTCCAACTTCTACACCGTGACTATCTATGAAAAGGGTGCCGAGGTGGTGCGGATGATTCACACGCTGCTGGGCCCCGAGGACTTCCGGCGCGGATCGGACCTGTATTTCCAGCGTCACGACGGCAAGGCGGTGACCTGCGACGACTTTGTAGAGGCCATGGAAGACGCGAGCGGTCGAGACCTGGGCCAGTTCAGGCGCTGGTACAGCCAGGCAGGTACGCCGGAGCTCACCGTGTCAGATGACTGGGACTCGGAGGGTGGCCGCTACACCCTGACAGTTTCCCAGTATTGCCCGCCGACGCCGGGGCAAGCTGACAAGCTGCCGTTTCTCATTCCCCTCAAGATAGGCTTGTTGGGTGAGGCGGGCAGTCTGCGCCTCAGTCTGGCGGGGCAGGAAGACGATCCTGAGACAGGGGACAACACCAGCCGGGTACTGGAGCTGACCGAGGACAGCCAGCAGTTTACCTTCACCGGCCTGCCGGAACGGCCGGTTCCTTCGCTGCTGCGGGAATTCTCGGCGCCGGTCAAACTGCATTATCCATACTCCCGGGAACAGCTGGCCTTTATAATGAGCCGCGACAGCGATGGCTTCAGCCGCTGGGATGCCAGCCAGCAACTCGCCATTCAGGTGATCGGCGACGCCCAGTCAGGCTCCGTCGATTCACTGTTGATAGACGCAATGGGTGACCTGCTGGCGGACACAGCGCTGGACCCGGCCATGGTTGCGGAGACGCTGCGCATGCCCAGCGAGAACTACCTTGCGGACCTCGCCAACCCGGTCGACGTGGAGGCCATCCATCGCGGCCGCCAGGCGGTGCGCTGTGCCATCGGTGAACAGTTGCAGGCAGTGCTCGAGCAGCGCTACCACGGCCTGGCCAGCAGCGAACCTTACCGGGCGGATTCCGACCAGGTGGCGGCACGCAGCCTGCGCAATACCTGCCTGGCGTACCTGGCTCAGGCGGGTGAAGCCGGTGTTGAGCTGGCGCTCGAGCAATACCAGCAGGCCGGCAACATGACCGACCGACAGGCGGCACTGACCACGGTAGTGAACTGTGGCTCCGAAGATCAGCGCGCACAGCTGCTGGAAGACTTCTACCAGACCTGGCAGCACGAGTCCCTGGTGGTCAACCAGTGGTTCCAGGTGCAGGCCCTGTGTCCGCAACCGGGCAATCTCGAGCGGGTGCGCAAGCTGATGGAGCATTCGGCCTTTTCGATGCGCAACCCCAATAAGGTACGCGCTCTGGTCGGCGCCTTCTGTTCAGCCAACCCGATTAATTTCCACCGCGCCGACGGCGCCGGCTACCAGCTATTGCTCGACGTTGTCGCAGAACTGAATGCCGCCAATCCGCAGATTGCGTCACGCCTGCTGACGCCGTTGACGCGCTGGCGTCGCTATGGCGCGCGTAGCGAACAGATGCGGGCAGCGCTGGAGTCCATTGCCGGACTGCCCTCACTGTCAAAAGACGTTTATGAGGTAGTGACCAAGTCGCTCGCTGATTGAGCACGGCAGGGCGCCGCATTTGAAGCGCGGCGGTCTACACTTACCTTAGTCCATTGCACCGGGGGAAACGATGAGCTGGGACAAGGGCAAAAAAAAACTGCTACATGAACTGAAGCAGATGATATCCAGCCGGGCTGAGCCAGCCCACGCTATAGCGCTGGATGCGCTTGCGCGTACTTTTTTCCGCAGCTTTCCCGCAGAGGATCTGCGAGATGGCGACGTCGACAACCTGTATGGATTTATTTACGGCGCGTTCCGTTCACTTCAGCAGTGGGATGACGCGGATGCAAGGGTAAG
The DNA here is from genome assembly GCA_043513815.1 of Cellvibrionales bacterium. Classification (GTDB taxonomy): domain Bacteria; phylum Pseudomonadota; class Gammaproteobacteria; order Pseudomonadales; family Halieaceae; genus JANQIO01. Next base: position 2,066,063 of record CP121313.1, read on the forward strand.
CATCTTCAGTCCCGATCTGGAGAAGCACGGCTGGGAAAGCAACCACACGGTTGTGGTTATCCTGTCCAGGGACATGCCGTTTCTGCTGGACTCGGCCCGCGGCGAATTGAACCGTCGCAATGCCAATATCCACAAACTACACGGCCAGAATTTCGGGATAGAGCGCGATGCAGAGGGCAAGCTCACCGGTATTCTCAGCGAGCGTGAAGGTCAGGTCATAAGCCTGATCTACTTTGAGATCGACCGCAGCACCGACGCTCTTGAAATTGAGGAAATGCAGACCGCTTTGCTGGATATTCTCTCCGAGGTCAGCTGCGTGGTGGACGACTTCAGTGCCATGCGCGAGAAACTGGCAGAGGTCACTGCCATGGTGGCCGCAGACAGCAAAGTCGACAAACAGCAACGCGCCGAACACGAAGCCTTCCTGCGCTGGATCGACGACAACCACATGACGATGCTCGGCTACGAATGCCTGGGCGTGCAATACAGCGGCGACCAGCCTCGGGTCATGGATATCCAGGATACACGGCTGGGCCTGCTGAGGCTGCGAGGCACCAGCGGTCAGCAGGATCTGGCGGGCGAGCTGGAAGCGGCAGAGCACAATGGCATCGACATGCTGGACCGGCAGATCACATTTGCCAAATCCCGCAAGCGCTCGCGGGTCCACCGATTTGCCTATCCCGACTACCTGGAGGTCAACCAGTACGACGACAGTGGCAAGGTCATCCTGCAGCACCGCTTCATGGGGCTTTATACGTTCTCGGTTTACAGCGAGAGCCCCACGCTGATACCCATTGTCAGGCTCAAGGTGCAGCAGGTAATGGCTATGTCGGGGCTGGACATGAGCAATCACGAAGGCCGGGAGTTGGCGCGGGTACTGGAGCTGTTTCCCCGCGATGAGCTGTTCCAGGGCAGCGTTGAGGAGCTTTACCGCATGTCGACAGCGGTGAACCAGCTGCAGGAGCGTCGCCGTATCCGCCTGTTTGCGCGTCCCGACGTCCACGGCAAGTTCTTCAGTTGCATGGTCTACATGCCCCGGGATCGCTACACCACCGAGAAGCGCCTCGCGATCCAGAATCTGCTGTTCGAATCGCTGGGCGGCATCGAGAGCGAATTCACCACGTTCTTTACCGAGTCGGTACTGGTGCGGATTCACTTCGTGTTGTTGCTGGACCCGAATCGCAAGCTGGAATACGACCTGCAGGAGCTGGAAGCTGCGGTCATCGAAACCACCCAGGACTGGGTAGACCGACTGCGCGACAGACTGGTCGAGGAGTATGGGGAAGAACACGGCGCCGAGTACGCGGATCGATTCGGCGCGGGTTTCCCGGCGGGCTATCGGGATCAGTTCGATTCCCGTGTGGCGGTGATGGACCTCGGTCGCATCCTATCCGTTTGTAACGGCCGACGACTGGAAATGAGTTTCTATCGGATGGTGGATGAGGACGACAGCCACCTGCGTTTCCGCCTGTTCCAGCACGGCACGGCGCTGCCGTTGTCGGACGTGTTGCCCATTCTTGAAAACCTCGGCTTGAGAGTGATTGCCGAGAACCCCTACGAGGTGCGCGACAAGGATGGCGAAGTGTTCTGGATCCAGGACTTCAGCCTGATGTATGCCCTCGGTAGCAGTGTTGACGTCGATGCGGTTCGCGGTGAGTTTACCGACGCCTTCGAGCGCATCTGGTTTGGCGAAGCCGAGAGCGATGCTTTCAATCGCCTGCTGCTGGGCACACAGATGAACTGGCGCGAAGTGGCCGTGCTGCGTGCCTATGCCAAATACCTCAAGCAGATCAATTTCCAGTTCAGCACCGACTATATTGCCGAAACGCTGGAAGAGCACCTGCATATCACCGGTTCGATTGTCGAGCTGTTCCTGACCCGCTTCGACCCCGAGCTGGAGGGTGGAGATGACTGGCGCCTGTCCCGGGAACAGGAGGTGATCAACCGCGTCATCGAATCCCTGGAGCAGGTCCCGAACCTGGGCCAGGACCGCATCATTCGACAATACCTCGCATTGATCCAGGCCACACTGCGCACCAACTTTTTTCAACGTGATGGTGAGGGCCGGCGCAAGAACTACATCGCCCTCAAGATGCAGCCTGCGACCATCCCGGATATGCCCAAGCCGCGCCCGGCATACGAAATCTTTGTGTATTCGCCCCAGGTGGAGGGCGTGCACTTGCGCGGCGGCAAGGTCGCCCGCGGTGGTTTGCGATGGTCGGACCGTCACGAGGATTTCCGCACCGAAGTGCTGGGCCTCGTCAAGGCGCAGCAGGTCAAGAACGCGGTGATTGTGCCCGTCGGCGCCAAGGGTGGCTTCGTGTCCAAGCGGCCGCTCGGCAATGCCGGCCGCGAGGAAGTGCTCGCCGAGGGCATTGCCTGCTACCAGACCTTCATCCGCGGTCTGCTGGATGTCACCGACAATCTTGTGGAAGGCGCCATTGAGCCTCCGCCCCAGGTGGTGCGCAAGGATGACGATGACCCATACCTGGTGGTTGCGGCCGATAAGGGCACGGCCACTTTCAGCGATATTGCCAATGCCATTTCGGCGGAGTACGGCCACTGGCTTGGAGATGCTTTCGCCTCCGGTGGCAGTGCCGGCTATGACCACAAGAAAATGGGTATTACCGCCAGGGGTGCCTGGGTATCCGTGCAGCGTCACTTCCGGGAAATGGGCATCAACTGCCAGGAGACCGAGTTCACCGTTGTGGGCATCGGTGATATGGGTGGCGATGTGTTCGGCAACGGCATGCTGCTGTCACGGACGATACAGCTGGTGGCTGCTTTCAATCACCTGCATATCTTTATTGACCCGAACCCGGACGCGGCGGCCACGTTCGAGGAGCGCGAACGCCTGTTCGCCATGGAGCGCTCAACCTGGGAAGACTTCAACAGCGAGTTGATTTCTGCGGGTGGTGGCATCTTTTCACGCAGTGCCAAGGCGATTCCCATCAGTCCGCAGATGCAGGAGCGCTTTGGCATCGATGTCCAGACGCTGACGCCCACCGAGTTGATCACCGCCTGCCTCAAGGCGCGGGTGGACCTGCTCTGGAACGGGGGCATTGGCACCTACGTCAAGGCCAGCAGCGAGCAGCATGCCGATGTCGGCGACAAGGCCAACGACGGGCTGCGGGTCGACGGCCGCGACTTGCGCTGCCTGGTGGTGGGAGAGGGCGGGAACCTCGGGCTGACCCAATTGGGTCGCGTGGAATACGCCTTGAACGGCGGTCGCTGCAACACGGACTTTATCGACAACGCGGGCGGTGTGGACTGCTCTGATCACGAGGTCAATATCAAGATCCTGCTGAACAGCGTGGTCGCGCGCGGTGATCTGACCGCCAAGCACCGCAATCGCCTGCTGGAAGAAATGACCGACAGCATCAGTGAGCTGGTGCTGGGCAACAACTATTTGCAAACCCAGGCCATCAGCCTCGCGGAAAGCGAGTCGGCGCGTCGTATCGGAGAGTACACGCGTCTGATCCAGCGGCTGGAGGAAAATGGCCGGCTGGACCGGCAGTTGGAATTCCTGCCTAGCGACGAGGAGCTGGTCGAGCGCCGCGGCAATGGCCTGGGTCTGACCCGGCCGGAACTGTCAGTACTGGTGTCCTACAGCAAGGCCATTCTCAAGGAACAGCTCGGGGCATCGGATATTCCCGACGATAGCTACCTTGCGCGGGCCATGGAAGGCGCCTTCCCGCAGCGCATTCTCGATGATTACGGCGAGGACATTCACGGTCACGGCCTGCGCCGCGAGATTATTGCCACCCAGATTGCCAACGATATGATCAACCGAGTCGGTGTCAGCTTTGTGGGCCGGATGATGGTGTCGACCGGGGCGACGACCCCGGAAGTGGCGCGGGCCTATGTTACAGCGCGGGAGATTTTTGGCCTGCCGCGCCAGTGGCAGGCGATAGAGGCAATGGACTACGAGGTCGCTAGTGACGTGCAGAGCGACATCATGGCGGAATTGGTGCGCCTGATGCGCCGGGCCAGTCGCTGGTTGTTGCGCAACCGGCGTATTCAGCTGGACCCGGCCCAGGCGATTGCCGAATTCCAGCCGGGGGTAGAGGAGCTGGAGTCTGCCTTGCCAGGCCTGCTGGCCGGCGGCGCGGAAGCGGCGGTGAAGGCGCGTTACCAGCAGTTGACCGCGCAGAATGTCAGCAGCGAGCTGGCCCAGTTTGCCGCCGGCAGCCAGTACCTGTATGCGGCGATGGGCATTATCGAGGCCTCGCGCAATACCGACGCCACGGCCCTGGAAGTCGCGGAGCTGTTCTTCAAACTGGGAGAAAAGCTGGATCTGGACTGGTTCGCAGCGCAGGTAATGGCGACCAAGGTCGAAAACGAATGGCAGGCGCTGGCGCGGGACACCTACCTGGAGGATCTGGAGTGGCAGCAACGTTCCCTGGCGGTGGGGGCTCTGAAGCACATTTGTGAAAAGCGCGACGCCGAGTTGTGTATTGAGCGCTGGATGGAGCAGGAGGCGGTGTTGATCGGTCGCTGGCAGAATATGTTGACCGAGCTACACGCGACAAAGGCCCCGGATTTCGCCATGTTCGCCGTCGCCAACCGGGAGCTGCTGGACCTGGCGCAGAGTAGCCTCCATTAAGCCTGCACGGCTGCCAGGCATAATTGGTGATGCCGGTCGGACAGCCTTGAGCGGTTCGGTACACATCGCCCGCCGCGGCATATCGACCGGAATACGAAAGACTGCCGCACGAAAGGCTGCTTTACGAAAGGCTGCTATACGAAAGGCTACTGTCGCCGGGCCAAAAGCCCGGCTGCTCCTGATTGGTCGGAGTGTTGCCTTACTGCTGGAGTTCGCAGTGTACGCCGTTAACGCCGGTAAAGCCGTCGCGGTTATCGCTGCGGCCTTCGCGCCAGCCCGATAGCCAGTATTGACGTGCTTGTTCAGCGTTGTGTGGGCAGGTATCCATGGGGCGTCCAACCAGCCCTGCCTGGTAACCCCTGTGATATGCGCGGTCGTTCATATCCCTTTTCTGTCGCTTCATGCTCGCTCGCATCCTCCCGATCAGTCGTCGATTACCCTGCGTTACGAACCTCTAACATACAGAACTCCATTCGACGGCCGCCAACATTTATTTGTTATAAACATTCGAGGACTTATAGTTCCCAAAGATGAAAACCCAACCCTGGTTCGCTTCTTGCCCCCGCGGCCTTGAATCCCTGCTGCTCGACGAACTGCGACAGCTCGGTGCCGAGGATTCGCGAGAGACCGTGGCCGGCTGCAGTTTTGAGGCCCCCCTCGCGGTCGCCTATAGGGTCGCTCTCTGGAGCCGGCTGGCCAACCGTCTGCTGCTGTCACTGGCAGAGTGTCCGCTGGCAGATGACGGTGATGTTCATGCGCCGCTGCTGGAACTGCCCTGGGAGAAGTGGCTTCCAAATGGCCTGAGCTTCGTGGTGGACTTCAGTGGTGAGAGCCGTGCCATCCGTAATACCCAGTTCGGTGCCCAGCGGGTCAAGGACGCTATCGTCGATCGCTTTCGGGCGCAGGGTCTGCCTCGCCCATCGGTGTCTCGCAAGGGGGCGGATGTCCGCTTTCAGGCGCGGCTTCACCGCGGCAAGTTGACGGTATCCCTGGACTTTGTCGGCGGCAGCCTGCACCAACGCGGGTACCGCACCGGCACCGGCCGCGCGCCGCTCAAGGAGAACCTGGCGGCTGCCATGTTGTTGCGGGCGGACTGGCCAGGCATCGCCGCCCGCGGCGGCGCCTTGATAGATCCACTCTGTGGCTCCGGAACGCTGCTGATCGAAGCGGCCATGATGGTGGCGGATATCGCGCCGGGCCTGCAGCGCAAGCGTTGGGCCTTCGAAAAGCTGGACTTTCACAACAGCGACCAATGGCGGGCTATTCTCAGCGATGCCCGCGGCCGGGCTGAGCGAGGCCGCGCCCGGGAGCTGCCGGAAATCCGCGGTTACGATGCCAGCCGCCCGGTGGTGGACAAAGCCCTGGAAAATATCCGACAGGCAGGCCTCGAAGCGGCGGTGCGGGTGATCTGCAAGCCGCTGTCGGCCCTCAAGCGGCCCACCCACAAGCCGCTGACGCATGGGTTGGTGATTTCCAATCCACCCTACGGTGAACGTCTGGGAGATGTTGAAAGCCTGCGCAGTCTCTACCGCGACTGGGGAGAGATCATGCTGCGTGAGTTCTCCGGCTGGGACGGTGCGCTCATGACCACCGAGAAAGAGCTGGGCATGGCCACAGGGCTGCGCAGTTCACGGCGCTACAGCCTCTACAACGGCTCACTGGCCTGCAGCCTGCTGTTGTTTGAATTGAAGGAAGAAAACCGGCTGCAGCCACGCTCCGGACCGGCGCCTTCACAGCCGGGAGGCGGCGGTGAGATGTTTGCCAACCGACTGCGCAAAAACCTCAAGCAGCTGAGGCGCTGGGCCGAGCGTGAGGGCCATAGCTGCTACCGGGTGTACGACGCGGATATGCCGGAGTACGCCGTCGCCGTGGATCGTTACGGCGATCGGGTACACGTGGCAGAATACCGCGCGCCGCGCGGGGTAGACCCTGAAGCCGCCGCCCGTCGGATGGATGAAATCCGCTCGGTAGTCCCAGGCGTCTTCGGGATTCCTGAGAGCCAGGTGTTCTACAAGGTGCGTGAGCGCCAGCGGGGCAGCGCACAGTACCAGCGCGAGTCCCGCGGTGGGGAATTCTTTGAAGTAATGGAAGGCCAGGCAAAGCTGCTGGTCAACCTCAGTGATTACCTGGATACCGGGCTATTCCTGGACCACCGCCTGATGCGCCTGAGAATGGCGGCGGAGTCCCGCGGCAGGGAAGTACTGAACCTGTTCTGCTATACCGGTGCAGTGTCGGTACATGCCGCCCTGGGCGGCGCCCGCAGCACCACCAGTGTCGACCTGTCGAAAACCTATCTGGACTGGGCCCGCCGCAACCTGGCGTTGAACGGCTTCGAAGCACCGGCGCACCAGCTGGTGCGGGCGGACTGTTCCGAGTGGCTGGCGCAGGACCGACAGTCGTATGACCTGATTTTTCTGGACCCGCCGTCCTTTTCGAACTCCAAGCGAGTGGAAGCGGACTTTGACGTCCAGCGCGACCACGTCGCTCTTGTCGAGGCCTGCCTGGAACGGCTGCGGCCCGCTGGACGGCTCTACTTTTCCAACAACCTGCGCAGCTTCAAGCTGGCCCCGGAGCTGGAGGCAAAACACTCGCCTCGGGATATAAGCGCGGAGACCATAGATGTCGACTTTCGCCGCAACCCGCGCATTCATCGCTGCTGGCAGTTTTCCAGGTCGGAGTAAACCAACTCTGATGCAGGCTGGCGCGCAAGCGTCCACTTACCGTGACAGACGAACTTTATGCACAAAGTGGGTGTAAAACCCTATATTTACAGGGTTTATCATAAGGCAGCTTCGAGAAACCCTATAAAAAATCGCTAAGTCGTTGATTTTTAATATTTACCCGCAGGTAAAGTGAATTCTAGCTAGTGTTTCCCGGCGCCGCCGTGACGATTGGTCGCTGCTCGAGCAGCCGGTCTGTCCACCGACTTATCCACAGATTTTGTGGATAAACCTGTGAGTCCCGAGTTAGCGGAGCATGGCCCGGCGCCGGGGCATGTGGTCAAATGTGGGCCATGCCGGCCACCCTGCTAATTGTCTACCACTCCCAGAGCGGCGCCAGTTTTCGGCTGGCGGCGGCAGCCCGTCGTGGCGCCCTGCGCGAGCCGCAAACCTCCCTTGTCTGGCGTCGAGCCTGGGATGCGGGCATTGACGATCTGGTGGCCTGTGACGGGCTGTTGCTGGTGGCGGCGGAGAACTCTGCCAGCCTGGCGGGTGCCATGAAAGACTTTCTCGATCGCTCCTTCTACCCGGCCCAGCCGCTCCAGTTGAACAAGCCCTACGGGCTGGTGGTGAGCTGCGGTAATGACGGCCGCAATACCAGTGAGCAGGTGCAGCGCATCATGCGGGGCGTGCCAATGAAGCTGGTGGCGGAACCGCTGGTGCTGCGCGGCGAACCCGACACCGGCATGGAGCTTGCCTGTGAAGAGCTGGGGCAGGCGTTGGCGACCGGACTGGGCATGGGCATATATTGAGTACATTGCAGTCAAGGAGACAGTATGGATAGGGAGGCACCCGAGGGCTTTCAGCAACTGGGCGATAACCTGGGATTTATCGACCTGCTGCAGCCGGTCTATCGGCGGGATGGCAACCCTCCGACCATTGGTATGCACGTGCTGGCGCAGCACACCAACCTGCTGGATATCTGCCACGGCGGCGTGCTGATGACACTGGGTGACATTGCCGCCGCCTGGGCTGTGAATACCGAACGCGGTGAGCCCCTGCCGGCACCGACCCTGAATCTCGGTTTCGACTTCATGTCTGCCGCCCGGGAAGGCGAATGGCTGGAGGCCCGGGCAGACCGGGTCACGGTAAAACGACGGGTGGGTTTCGCGAGCGGCTTTATCTGCTGCGACGAGCGCCTGGTCTGTCGTTTCAGTGGTACGTTCTACCTACCCGACCCGGGCGCCTTTGATGCCAACCAGGAGCGGCTGGCCGGCATGTTCGCCAGCACGACTAGTTCAGCAGACGGATAAAGGCCTGGGCTGCGTTGCTGAGGCGGCGATTCTGGTGGTACAGCAGTCCGAGCTGGCGCTGGGGGCTTGCGTCGGGTACTTCCAGCGACACCAGCGGCGCCTGCAACATGGTGCGTGGTAACAGGGTCCAGCCCAGTCCCACTGCGGCCATCATGCGGATGGTTTCCAGGTAGTTGGTCGACAGGGTGATATCCAGCTTGAGTTGTCGTGAGTCAAACAGTTCCCGGACAATGCGGCCGGTGAAGGTGTTGAGGCCCGGCAGAATGACCGGATATTCGCAAAGCTGCGCCAGCGCCAGGGGGCCCTGGCCGGTCAGCGGATGGTCTGCGGTGGCCATGAAGTCCAGCGGATCGTCCCACACGGGCGCTGATACCACGGTCGTTGCCGGCTCAGGCGCCAGCGTGACCACGGCGACCTCCACATTACCCCGGGTCAGCTCGTCGACGGCCTGTTCTGAGTCCATGAAGTCAATATCCAGCGCCACCTGCGGATAGGCCTCGCTATAGCGCCGCAGAACCGGGGGCAGGCGGTGCAGGCCGATGTGATGGCTGGTGCCCAGCTTGAGCCGTCCTGCCACGTCACCGGACAGGTCGTCAATGGACTGGCGCGCCTGGCGCAGATGTCCGCTAATGGCCTCGGCGTGTGGCAGCAGTGCGCGTCCTGCCTCGGTAAGCGTGATCTGGCGGCCGATGCGATCGAACAAAGCGTCGCCAAGCTGCAGCTCCAGGGCGGCGATGCGCTTGCTGACTGCGGGCTGGGTCAGATGCAGGGCCTCGGCGGCCGCAGAGAAAGAGCCAAGCTCCGCTACCAGCAGGAAAGCTTCAAGGTTTTGTGTGTCCATGGTGTCCAGCCTACCGATGATAGCGTTGAATTCCAATTAGGAATGCTTTGGATAAAAAATATGAATTTGTTTTATCCAGGGGCGGGCCCTAGACTAGCGACCCTCTGATTAAGGAAGAGCCTGTCCCATGTCCGCACGCACCCTCTATGACAAACTCTGGGATGCCCATCTGGTCGAGACTCTCGACGCTGATTCGGCACTGATCTATATCGACCGCCACCTGTTGCACGAGGTCACTTCACCCCAGGCCTTCGAAGGCCTGCGGCTGGCGGGGCGCCAGCCCTGGCGTATAGATGCCAACCTGGCGACACCCGACCACAACGTGCCCACCGAACTGGCGGAGCGCAGCGGCGGCGTGGCAGGGATTGTCGATCCAGTGTCGCGCCTGCAGGTGCAGACGCTGGATGAGAACTGCCGGGACTTCAATATTGTCGAGTTCGAAATCAACGACCACCGGCAAGGCATTGTCCACGTGATCGGCCCCGAACTGGGCGCCACGCTGCCGGGCATGACCGTCGTGTGTGGGGACTCCCACACGGCGACCCACGGCGCGCTGGGGGCGATGGCCCAGGGAATCGGCACCTCAGAGGTGGAGCATGTTCTGGCCACCCAGTGCCTGGTGCAGAAAAAAATGAAGAACATGCTGGTGCGGGTCGATGGCGTACTGCAGCCGGGTGTGACCGCCAAGGATGTGGTGCTGGCCGTTATCGGCAAGGTGGGTACCGCCGGTGGCACCGGTCACGCCATTGAGTTTGCAGGTGAGGCGATTCGCGGCATGAGCATGGAAGGGCGTATGACCCTGTGCAACATGGCGATTGAAGCCGGTGCGCGAATTGGACTGGTGGCGGTGGACGAGGTGACCCTGGACTATGTGCGCGGCAAGCCCTTTGCGCCCCGGGGGGAACGCTGGGACCAGGCAGAACAGGACTGGCGGCAGCTGCATTCAGACCCCGGTGCCCATTTCGACACCGTCGTGGAGCTGCGCGCCGAGGATATAGCGCCACAGGTGACCTGGGGTACCTCCCCGGAAATGGTACTGCCGGTGGACAGCCGAGTGCCGGATCCCGAAGACATCGACGATGAGAGTCAGCGTGGGGCCGTGGAGCGGGCTTTGAAGTATATGGGCCTGGAACCGGGACAAGCGATTACCGACATCCGCCCGGACCGCGTGTTTATTGGCTCCTGCACCAATTCCCGTATTGAGGATTTACGCGCCGCCGCCGACGTGGTGCGGGGTCGCCAGGTCGCGGAGGGCGTCAAACAGGTGCTGGTGGTACCGGGTTCCGGCGCAGTCAAGGCCCAGGCCGAAGCCGAGGGGCTGGACCGGGTGTTTATCGATGCCGGTATGGAATGGCGGGAGCCAGGCTGCTCCATGTGCCTGGCCATGAACGCCGACAAGCTGGGAGCGGGTGAGCACTGCGCCTCGACGTCCAATCGCAACTTCGAGGGGCGGCAGGGCTTTGGTGGCCGCACGCACCTGGTGAGTCCGGCAATGGCGGCGGCGGCAGCGGTCAGCGGGCATTTTGTCGACGTCAGGACGCTCAGCACCGAAGGAGGCGAGGCATGAAACCGTTTACCGTGCACACCGGACTGGCCGCGCCAATGGACCGTGCCAATGTCGATACCGACATGATCATCCCCAAGCAGTTCCTGAAATCCATCAAGCGCACGGGTTTTGGGCCGAATCTGTTTGACGAGCTGCGCTACCTGGACGAAGGCCATCCGGGGCAAGATTGTAGCCACCGGCCGCTCAATCCCGAGTTTCCGCTCAACTTCCCCCGTTACCGGGGCGCGTCGGTGTTGCTGGCGCGGGAAAACTTTGGTTGTGGGTCTTCCCGCGAGCATGCGCCCTGGGCGCTGGAGGACTTCGGGATTCGCTGCGTGGTGGCACCGAGTTTTGCGGATATCTTCTACAACAACTGCTTCAAGAACGGTGTGCTGCCCATTGTCCTGGATGCGGCCGACGTGGACCGGCTGTTTACCGCCATGTATGCCGCCGAGGGCTACCAGCTAACGATCGACCTGGAGCGTCAGCTTGTCATCGAGCCCGATGGCAGGGAAACAGGTTTCGAGGTGGAGGGATACCGCCGTCATCGGTTGTTGAAAGGCCTCGATGATATCGGCACTACGTTGGAGCACGCCGATGCCATCCGTCGTTTTGAAGACCAGGCACGCAGCGCGAGGCCCTGGTTGTTCGATGCGGTAGATGTGGGCGCTCGGCGGGAGCCGGTCTCATGAGCCAGCGGGTTCTGGTGTTGCCGGGCGACCATATTGGCCCGGAGGTGGTCGCCCAGGCCCGGCGAGTGCTGGAGCAGGTGGCCAGTGATTTCGGCCTGGGGCTGGAGCTCGAAGAGGGGCTTATTGGCGGTGCCGCCCTGGAAGCCAGCGGCGTACCGCTGCCCGACCGCACGCTGGAGCAGGCTCGGCAGGCCGAAGCCATCCTGCTGGGCGCTGTGGGTGGCCCCCAGTGGGACCAGGTAGCCCGGGAGCTGCGCCCGGAGCGCGGGCTGTTGAAGATTCGCGCTGAGTTGGGATTATTTGGCAACCTGCGTCCGGCGATCCTGTACCCCCAGCTGGCAGCGGCCTCCAGCCTGCGACCGGAAGTGGTGGCGGGTCTCGATATCCTGATCGTGCGCGAGCTGACCGGCGGTATCTACTTTGGTGAGCCTCGCGGTATTCGCACGCTGGAAAACGGTGAGCGCCAGGGCTACAACACCTACGTCTACAGCGAGTCCGAGATCGAGCGCATCGGTCGCCTCGCCTTCGAGTCCGCCCGCAAGCGCAACGGTCGCCTGTGCTCCGTGGACAAGTCTAACGTGCTGGAAGTGACGGTGTTGTGGCGCGAGGTCATGGAGCGCCTGGCAGCTGACTACCCGGATGTCGAGCTTTCGCACATGTATGTCGACAATGCTGCCATGCAGTTGGTGCGCGACCCCAGGCAGTTTGATGTGGTGGTCACAGGCAACATGTTCGGCGACATCCTGTCAGATGCCGCCGCCATGCTGACCGGTTCCATTGGCATGCTGCCCTCGGCGTCGCTGGACGTGAATTCACGGGGTATGTACGAGCCCTGCCACGGCTCTGCACCGGACATCTCAGGTCAGAATATAGCCAATCCGCTGGCCACAATTCTCTCGGTGGCGATGATGCTGCGCTATTCTCTGGCGGCGCCAGCCGCGGCTGGTGCCATTGAAGCTGCGGTCAGCCGGGTGCTGGACCGCGGCCTGCGAACTCCCGATATCTGCACACCAGAGGATCAGCGGGTCGGTACCGTGGAAATGGGGGATGCTGTTATCGAAGCCCTGCAAGCCAGTGCACTGGAGGAGTCGGCCTGATGAGTAATAAGGTAAACGTGGCAGTAGTCGGTGCTACTGGCGCTGTGGGTGAGGCGATGCTGGAAATTCTGGCCGAGCGTGATTTCCCGGTGGGTGAGCTTTTCGCGCTGGCCAGCAGTCGCTCGGCGGGCTCCACGGTGAATTTTCGTAACAATACGGTGGAAGTTCAGGATCTGGCCGGCTTTGACTTTTCCACCGCCCAAATAGCGCTGTTCTCCGCTGGCGGCAGCGTTTCCGCCGAGTATGCCCCGAAGGCGGCGGCGGCAGGTTGTATCGTGGTGGACAATACCTCGCATTTTCGTCGTGACCCTGACATCCCGCTGGTGGTGCCGGAAGTCAATGAGCCGGCCATTGCCGACTACCGCGAGCGCGGCATTATCGCCAACCCCAACTGTTCGACCATCCAGATGCTGGTGGCGTTGAAGCCCCTGCACGATGCTGCCCATATCGAACGCATCAATGTCTGCACCTATCAGGCGGTGTCCGGCACCGGCAAGTCAGCGATCGAGGAGCTGGCGGGACAGACCGCGCGGTTGCTCAACGGACAACCCGCGGAGGCCGAGGTCTACCCGGTGCAGATTGCCTTCAATGCCTTGCCGCACATCGACACATTCCAGGACAACGGCTACACCCGTGAAGAAATGAAGATGGTCTGGGAAACCCAGAAGATCCTCGGTGATGAATCCATACAGGTGAACCCTACCTGTGTGCGGGTGCCCGTTTTCTATGGGCATTCGGAAGCGCTGCACATAGAAACCCGGAGCAAGCTTAGTGCGGGGGAAGCGCGCGCTCTGCTGGAGCAGGCCCCCGGTGTTACCGTGGTTGACGAACAGTTCGACGGCGGCTACCCGACGGCGGTTGGTCACGCCGCCGGCCAGGACCCTGTCTTCGTCGGCCGCATAAGGGAAGATATCTCCCACCCCCATGGGCTCGATTTATGGGTGGTGTCAGACAACGTTCGAAAGGGCGCTGCGCTCAACAGCGTGCAGATTGCCGAGTGCTTGCTAAAAACTTATTTATAAAAGATACTTACGGCCGTAAGTATAGGAATATTCTAGGTTTTGCCGTTTAAACCTGGTCGTCGGCGACAACGTTGCCGGCGCGATTGCAAACGATTGCAAACGAGAGTGCCACCGAAGAAGTCGCCTTGAGCGGTGTCGGATGTGGTAGCAATCACGCTAAAAAAAGAAACAACAAAGGCACGACAATACGGCGCCAGCGAAGAGCAACTCTAAACTTCTTTGTCGCCCTGTTGGCAGAAATGCTTGATTAATCACACAAAACGTCACTTTTCGGCATTTATAGCTCGCAGAACAAAAGGGGACTGAGTAAGCTGCGAATCGACTGACCAGACAGGTAGGTGCAGGATAGCCAAGGGCTTCCAGCACAAGGCGATGTTACAAGGCATTGCTGGTTTGGTGCGTTGCTGGTGTGGTGAGTTGTTGGTTTGGTGAAACGACCGTTAGCTAGGGGAATGCGGTACGACGGTCAATAGAATAATAAGGCGACTTTATGAAGCGTAAGTGTGCGTTAGTGCTTCTCGTTCTCGGACTGCTGAGTCCGGGTATGGCTGCCGCTTTGGGCCTTGGCGAATTGACGCTGGAGTCCTACCTGAATGAACCACTGGTCGCCGAGGTCGAGCTGCTCGAGATTGGCGAGCTGGATCCGACCCAGATTCGCGTTCGGCTGGCGACTCGAGAAGATTTTTCACGTGCGGGCGTTGAACGCGCCTATTTTCTCACCAGCCTGCGTTTTGAAGTAGTCGCTGTTCCCAGCGGCGGGGCGGTGCTGCAGGTCAACTCCTCTGACCCGGTGCGTGAACCCTACCTGAATTTTATCGTTGAAGTGCGCTGGCCGACGGGGCGACTGCTGCGCGAGTACACCGTACTGCTCGATCCACCGATCTTTGTTGGTGACGAAACCGGAATTACCGCCCGCGCCTCGGCATCCGATCGCCGTGCCGGTCGACCTGGCAGGGCCGATAGCGGCGCCGCGCCCAGTTCGCCTGGCGCAGGCCGTGCCCCCCAGCGCAGCGCCCCGCAGCGCGCTTATGATGCCAATGCCACAGATCGCCCGATCAGCGGTGAGCAGTACCTGGTGCAGCGCTCTGACACCCTGTGGCGTATCGCCGACGCTGGTCGGCCCTCCGGCGCCAGCGTGCAACAGACCATGCTGGACATCCAGCGCATGAATCCTGAAGCCTTCATTGGTGGCAACATCAACCAGTTGAAGGCGGGCTACATTCTGCGCATGCCTACCGCCGGTGACATTACACCCCAGAGTTTCGAGGAGGCGGTCGCAGAAGTAGAGCGCCAGACCCGGCGCTGGCAAAGTGGTGTCAGTAGCGTCGATCGGCTTGACGCCTCCGAGGGCCTGGACGTCTCCGGCGTCGCCGGCCGTGACAGCGGCGAAGGGCATCTCCAGATCGCCGGTGTCGACAACACCGAGGCAGCACCCATGGGGGGCGATGTCAGCGCCCGCATGGAAGATCTCGACCGTGCCCGTCGTGAAACGGCTGAGTTGGGCACTCGCCTGTCGGAAATGGAAGGCCAGATGGAGATGCAGGAACGCCTGATCTCCCTCAAGAATGAGCAGATCAAGTCGTTGCAGGACGCTCTGGAGCGCGCTGGCGCCGAGGCCGAGCTGCCGGAACAGGAAGGAACGATAGAGTCGCTGGAGTCTCCAGAGCCTTCAGCGGAGGAGGCCCAGCCTGGTGCGGCCCAGCCTGGTGCGGCCCAACCTGGTGCGGCCCAACCGGATGCGGCCCAACCGGATGCGGTCCAACCCGCAGCGCCCCAGCCGAGCCCCGCCCCGCAGCCCACCCTGCTCGATCAGGTGATGGACAATATTCTCTACGTGGGCGCTGGAATCCTGGTTCTGGTACTGCTTCTGCTGTTCCTGCTCCGCAGCAAGCTTGGTTTTTCGATGCCCCGCCTGGGCCGCAACAAGGACCAGGAGCTACCGGTTGCCGCTGCTGCGGCTGGCGGTGCAGATGAATTTGCTGATGTCAGCCTCAGCGAAGATAGTCTGGTGGTGGACGAGTTTGACGAAGACGCCGAGGCCGATGATGAGGCAGAACTCGAAGATACCGGGCCCACAGCCGGTGGTTACTCAGGCGCCGACGAACAGGCTTACGCTGCACAGTTTGAATCTGGCGATGCCCTCGCCGAAGCCGACATTTACATCGCCTACGGTCGATTCCCTCAGGCGGTCGATCTGCTGAAAGCCGCCATTGCGGTGGAGCCAGCGAACACCGATTTCCGCATCAAGCTCATGGAAGCCTGCGTGGAGATGGGAGAAAGTGGTGAGTTCCAGCAGCAATACGCTGATATGCAGGTCATTGGTGACGAGAATCTTCTGCAACGTTCGCGCTCCTTGCTGGAGGCCGTGGACGGTGGTGAAGTCTGGCTTGACGACCTGCCCGAGCCGACACTGACCGCAGCGGATGTAGAGGCTGCGCGTGCCGGTATGGCGAGCTCGACAGCGAGCGGCGTTACAGAAGATTCTCTCGATCTTGATCTCGGCCTCGACGATGACGGAGACGAGCCCGAAGCGACGCTGGAACTCGATGAAGAATCCCTGCTCGAGAGTGATGAGGGTTCCGACGAGCTCGGACTTGACCTCGACACCGCCGACGAAACACTGGAACTGGATACTGACAGCGTCAGCCTGGATGACGACACCGGTATCGACTTTGATGTCGAGCCGGCCACAGATGAACCGAGCGAAGACGCCCTGGAACTGGGCGGTTTGTCGGCCACCGAGGATGGCGATGCCGGCCAAAGTGATGACGCCGCCTCCCTGGAATCCCTGACACTGGACAGCGTGGCCAGTGACGAGCCTGCTGCCAGCGCCGATGAACTGGAAGATATCGACCTTCCGGACCTGGAGCTCGATGGGCTGGAAGAAGAGTCGACCCCGGCAGAAACCAGCGACGATGATTTGCTGGCTGACCTCGATGGGCTGGACATAGACCTCGGCGGCGATGATGCCGGTGACCTGGAAAGCATGAGCCTGTCGCTGGGCGATGACGACAGCGATTTGTCAGGCCTGGGCGCTGAGCTTGATGCTGGTAGCGCTGGCGACGGTGGTGAAGACTCACTGGATCTGGGTGCCGGTCTCGATACCGGATCTGATCTCGACGGGGTCGAATTCGACCTGTCTGATGATGCCGACGATACCAACCTGGCCGACCTGGAACTCGACATGAGTTCCGATGGCGGTGACGATGACGGTCTGGTGTTTGCCGCCGATGGCGATGAGATCGCGACCAAACTGGACCTGGCGCGGGCCTATATCGATATGGGCGACCACGAAGGCGCGCGCAGCATCCTCGATGAGGTGGCGGAGGGCGGCAACGAGGCCCAGCAGGGCGAAGCTCGCCAGCTGCTGGAGGGCATTGACTGAACACCCCGGGGAGGCGGCGCCCACTGCCGCTGCTGCGCAACGCATAGCGCTGTGGGTCGAGTACGACGGCACCCATTTCAATGGTTGGCAGCTCCAGCGAGGTAGTACCGCCAACAGCGTGCAGGGCGCGCTGGAGAAGGCCCTGACCTATGTGGCAGACCACCCTGTAAGACTTCACTGTGCCGGTCGCACCGATGCCGGCGTTCATGCGACGGCCCAACTGGTCCATTTTGACGCCAGCAACCCGCGGCCGCTCAATGCCTGGCAGCGGGGCGCCAATGCCAACCTGCCTGCCAGTGTCGCCGTGCGCGCTGGCGAAGCGGTGCCGGCTGAATTCCACGCCCGCTTCAGCGCGCGATCACGGCGTTACCGCTACCTGATCTGGAATGACCCTGTGAGCCCGGCCATCGGGAACCATTACCTGGCCTGGGTTCGGCAGCCCCTGGACCATCTGCGCATGCATGAAGCGGCCCAGCACTTGCTCGGCGAGCTCGATTTTTCTTCCTTTCGGGCCGCTGCCTGCCAGTCCAGCACACCGATGCGGCGGCTGGATTTTCTGCAAGTCACGCGACGAGGCTGCCTGGTGGTAATTGATATACAGGCCAATGCCTTTCTGCATCACATGGTGCGCAACATTGCCGGCGCACTGATCAGTGTCGGCAAGGGCGTTTATGACCCCGGCTGGCTGGCAACCCTGCTGGCCCTGAAGGACCGCACCCAGGCGCCGGACACGGCGCCGGCCGGCGGGCTTTACCTGGTGGGCGTCGAATATCCGCCGGGATTCGGCCTGGTGCCACCCGCGCCCGGCCCCTGGTTTCTCGCGGACCGCGACTGACTGCATCGGCATCTCCCATCTGGTACTATCTCGCCCTCGCCTGAGTGACCGTTGCCGTGGCCCGCACCCGTATCAAGATTTGTGGTATTACCCGCCCCGAGGACGCCGAAACTGCGTTTCTCGCCGGTGCTGATGCCATCGGGCTGGTGTTCTATCCAAAGAGTCCCAGGGCGGTATGCCTGGAACAGGCGCGGGCGGTCGTTGCGGCGGCGCCAGCACTGGTGACTACCGTCGGGCTGTTTGTGAATGCAGACCCGGGTTGGCTCGCCGAAATCAGCCGGGAGCTGTCCCTGGGACTGGTACAGTTGCATGGCGATGAGTCACCGGACTATTGCGAATCCCTGGGGTTGCCGTGGATGAAGGCGCTCAGGGTAATGCCGGGGATGGATGTGGCGCGTGAGCTGGATCGTTACGCCGGTGGGTCCGCGATCCTGCTCGACGCGTACAAGAAAGGCGTACCCGGTGGAACCGGCGAACGCTTCGACTGGAGCCTGGTGCCCCCGGTTTCACCGCTGCCGCTGGTATTGGCGGGGGGCCTCGATGCCGGCAATGTCGGCGCAGCCATCGATGCGGTTCAGCCATTTGCTGTGGACGTGTCGGGCGGCGTGGAAGAGTCACCCGGTATCAAGGCGGCGGAGCGGATCAGACAGTTCGTGAGTGCCGTGCAGCAGGCTGACCGCGTAGAGCCTGTCGGCTCAGGCCACGAGCAGTAACCTATCAGGTACCGGTCAGGTACCAGGATGTAGACGAGAGACAATGATGAACCAGATAACCACCGACCTGTTAGCGAACACGCCGGACCCCGCCGGGCGTTTTGGGGATTATGGCGGTCGCTATGTATCAGAAACCCTGATCGCGGCCCTGGATGAGCTGGACAGCCTATACAACCGGCTGTCGCAGGATCCTGAATTCCAACGTGAGTTCGACGAAGACCTGGCCCACTACGTGGGGCGTCCCTCACCGCTGTATGAGGCTCGCCGCTGGTCGGAAAAACTGGGCGGGGCCCGCATTTTCTTCAAGCGAGAGGACCTCAACCACACCGGCGCGCACAAGGTTAACAATACCGTTGGCCAGGCCCTGTTGGCCAAGCACATGGGCAAGCGGCGCATCATCGCGGAAACGGGTGCCGGGCAGCACGGCGTGGCATCGGCAACGATCGCCGCACGCCTGGGGATGGAATGCCATGTGTTCATGGGGGAGGAAGATGTCCACCGCCAGTCGCTCAACGTTTACCGCATGAAGCTGCTGGGTGCCGAAGTGGTGCCCGTTACGTCGGGCACTCGCACCCTCAAGGATGCCATGAATGAGGCCATGCGCGACTGGGTGACCAATGTCGACAATACGTTTTACATCATTGGTACCGTTGCCGGTCCAGCACCTTACCCGCGACTGGTGCGGGACTTCCAGAGTGTCATTGGGCGCGAGGCCCGGGTGCAGTCGCTGGCCATGACCGGCAAGCTTCCCGATGCGCTGGTGGCCTGTGTCGGCGGCGGATCCAACGCGATAGGCCTGTTTTACCCTTTCCTGTCTGACGACGGGGTAGCCATGTATGGGGTTGAGGCCGGTGGTGACGGTATTGAAACAGGCCGACACGCAGCCCCGCTGTCCGCTGGCTCCCCGGGTGTGTTGCACGGGAACAAGACCTACCTGATGCAGGATGAAGATGGTCAGATCCTGCATACCCACTCGGTGTCCGCGGGTCTCGATTATCCGGGTGTCGGACCGGAGCACTCCTGGCTCAAGGACATGGGGCGAGTGCAGTATGTGGCAGCTGACGACAAAGAGACCCTGGCGGCCTTTCACGAGGTGACCCGTACCGAAGGCATTATGCCGGCACTGGAGACAGCCCACGCGCTGGCCTATACAGCGCGCCTGGCGCCGACCATGGATTCTGACCAGGTCATTGTCGTCAATTTGAGCGGCCGCGGTGACAAGGACATCAACACCGTGGCGCGCCTCGACGGCATCGAACTGTAGGTGATGGCCGTGGACACGAGTACAGGCCGTATTGCCAAACGATTTGCCGAACTGGCGGCGGACGGACGCAAGGCCGTCATTCCCTACCTGGTAGCGGGTGACCCGCTGGGAGACATTAGTGTGCCGCTCATGCACCGGCTGGTGGCGGCAGGCGCAGATATTATCGAGCTGGGCGTGCCGTTTTCCGACCCGATGGCGGAAGGTCCCACAATCCAACGTGGCCACGAGCGCGCACTGGACAAGGGAATTCGCCTGCGCGACGCCCTGGATATGGTCGCCGAGTTCCGCACGCAGGACCAGGACACGCCGGTGCTGTTGATGGGTTATGCCAACCCGGTAATAGGGATGGGTTTTGCAGCATTTGCCGATCGCGCCAGCGAGGCTGGCCTGGATGCGCTGCTGACTGTCGATATGCCGCCGGAAGAGGTGGAGGTGCTCAATACCGAGTTGAAGCGCGCCGGGCTGGACAATATCTTTCTGGTGGCGCCCACCACACCTGCCGAGAGAGTCGAAAAAATCACTGAGGTAGCGACCGGCTTCGTTTACTATGTGTCATTGAAGGGTGTCACCGGGGCCGGCCACCTGGATGTGGACAGTGTCTCTGAGCATGTGGCGCTGATCAGGCGTTTTACCACGTTGCCGGTGGCGGTAGGCTTTGGCATCAAGGACGCCGAGTCTGCGGTCAGGGTGGCACGAGAGGCAGATGGTGTTGTGGTGGGCAGTGCCCTGGTGCAGCTAATGGCCGACCGTGCGGCGGCAGGGGCGGAGCAGTCTGATATTCTGGACGCTGCAGCCAGCCTGCTGGCAGAAATTCGCGCCGGTGTCGATAGCATTGCGCCTCGCCTGGCGGCCAGCGGTGCCGAAACTAACTGATCCTTATCGTTCCCAGGCTGGAACGTGTAAGGACGCGAGCTGATAAAGACAAGAGACGATGAGCTGGTACGACAAGATTTTACCCGTTGGGGTACGCAAGCAGGCCGGTGAGCGGCGCAATACGGTGCCGGAAGGGCTCTGGAAGAAGTGCGTCAAGTGCGAAGCCGTGCTCTACCGCCCGGATCTGGAGCGCAATGCCGACGTCTGTCCCAAGTGTGATCACCACATGCGCGTCAGTGCCCGTCGTCGCCTCGATATTTTCCTCGACGAGGAGGGCCGGGAGGAAGTGTTCAGCGACGTTGAACCGGTTGACCGCCTCAAGTTTCGCGATACCAAGCGCTACCGCGACCGGCTCAGTGCTGCCCAGCGCAGTACCGGCGAAAAGGATGCCTTGGTTGCCATGCGCGGCAGTTTGCACGGTATGCCTCTGGTTGTCGTGGCCTTCGATTTTCGCTTCCACGGCGGCTCTATGGGTTACGCGGTGGGGGAGAAGTTTACCCGGGCCGCCCAGTTGGCCCTGGAAGAACGCATGCCCATGGTCTGTTTCAGCGCCTCTGGCGGCGCCCGCATGCAGGAGGCCTTGATCTCGCTGATGCAGATGGCCAAAACCAGCGCTGTCCTCGAACGGCTCAAGGGGGCCTCGGTGCCCTACGTGTCGGTGATGACAGATCCCATCTATGGCGGTGTGTCCGCCAGCCTGGCCCTGTTGGGCGACATCAATATTGCCGAACCCGATGCTCGCGCCGGCTTTGCCGGCCCCAATGTTATTGAGCAGACCATACGCCAGAAGCTTCCCAAGGGCTTCCAGCGCAGCGAGTTTCTACTCGATCACGGTGCCATCGATATGATTGTGCATCGCAATGATATGCGCGATACCGTCGGCCGCCTGCTGTTCAAGTTCTCCGGGCGTCCGGCCATCGCCAATACGGTGTAATGCCGCGGCAATCACTGGGTGAGTGGCTCACCTACCTTGAACAGCTTCATCCCAATCCCATAGACCTGGGTCTTGAGCGCGTGCGCGAGGTGGCGCAGCGGATGCAGCTGGATCGCCCTGCAGCAGACGTGGTCACAATCGCCGGCACCAACGGCAAGGGCTCCAGCTCCGCCGTGCTGGAGGCCATAGCCCTGGCCGCGGGACGCCGGGTGGGCGTCTTCAGCTCCCCCCATCTGTTGCATTACAACGAGCGCATACGAGTAAACGGAACGGCTGTCTCTGACGCAGCTGTGATCGCGGCTTTCGAGGCTATAGAGGTGGCTCGCGGCGCGACTACCCTGACCTATTTCGAATTTGGCGCCCTCGCGGCCCTGTGGGTGTTTTCACAGCAGTCACTGGACCTGGTGGTGCTGGAAGTAGGCCTGGGAGGACGCCTGGATGCAGTCAACATTATCGACGCGGACGTGGCCGTGATCACCTCTATCAGCCTTGACCACGAGGCCTGGCTAGGCAGCGATCGCGAGGCAATCGGCGGTGAAAAGGCCGGAATCCTGAGGCCCGGTATCGACGCCGTCATCGCCGACCCCGATCCTCCCCAGTCTATCCGTGAACGGCTGGCCGAGCTGGATTGCCAGAGTCGTTTCTACCGGGCCGGTGAACACGGCGAACTGGCCGGCCCATCCGCGCTGCGACCGGAAAATGTATTTGCCGGGCAGGAGGCGGCAGCCAGGCTGGGCATAGCGCTGGATGCGGAGCATCTCCAGCGCGTGCTGGCGGGACTGGTCCTGCCGGGTCGCCTGCAGCGGCTCGAGTACCAGGGCAGGCAGGTCGTACTGGACGTGGCCCACAATCCGGCAGCGATTGACAACCTGCTGGGCTGGCTTGAGCGAGAGGTTCCGGGGCCTCGCCTGGCGCTGTTTGCCGTCCTGTCTGACAAGGACATCCATGCTATGATTCCGCCCTGTTCCGAGTCCTTTGCGCACTGGTTCCTGCCCGCCATGCCCGGTGTGCAGCGGGCCCTGCCCAACGGCAGTATTGCCGCGGTACTGGAGCAGTCTGGCGCGGCCGCCGTATCCCTCTGCGAGGATATGGCAGCGGCCTGGCATGCGCTGCAGACCTCTGGCAAAGAGGGAACGGTAGTGGTTTTCGGCTCCTTCTACACGGTAGCCGGTTTCCTGGAGCTCCTGGGGGAGGGGCCTGAAATAGCGTGAACGACATTCTCAAACAGCGGCTGGTGGGCGCTCTGGTGCTGATCGCACTCGGGGTTATTTTCTGGCCCGTCATTTTCGTGGAAGGGGAGCGGGGTACACTCGACCGCGAGACCCAGCTCGAGCCCATGCCCGCGCTGGAAGACGTGGTCATCGCCGCGCCGACACCCATTGCAGGTGTCGAGCCTGCCGGCCCGGCGCCGGAGCCCACAGAGGCTGAAATCGCCGCCGTAAGCGGCCAGGGCGAGGCTGGCGAGTCCCGCCAGGAAACACCGCCTGAAAAAACTTCTCCACCCCAGGACGCGCGCAGCAAAACCGCGCCTGAGCCCGCTCCTGCAGTCGGCAAGGTCCCGGCACTGCCAGCGGCTGGCGCTGCCGGTGAAACGCCTGCGAGTCCGGCACTGGACGAGCAGGGCATCCCTATCGCCTGGGTGCTGCAGGTGGCTTCGGTCAGCAGTCGGGAAAAAGCCGACAAACTGACTGCGGACCTTGTCGCACAGGGCTACAAGGCCTATCACCGCGCCATTCGCAGAGATGACCTCGTGCTGTATCGCGTGTTTATCGGGCCGGTGTTCGAGCGCGGCAAGCTCGCGGTGGTGAAGCGCGATATCGACAAACAGCTGGACGTCAGCGCGATCATTGCGCGCTACGTTCCCTGACCGGGCATGAGCTGGCTGGACTGGAGCATACTGGGCGTCATCGTCCTTTCGACCCTGATAAGTCTCAAACGTGGCTTCGTCAAGGAGGCCCTTTCCCTGGGTGCCTGGATTGCCGCTTTCCTTATCTCGACCGCATTTGCCGCCCGCCTGAGCCTGTTGTTGACCGACTACATCAGCAACGATGCAGTTCGGTACGCGGCCGGCTACGTGATACTCTTCCTTTCCACGCTGATGCTGGGATCCCTGGTCAATAAACTGCTGTCGCAGGTGATCAAGGCCACTGGCCTCAGCGGTGCGGACAGGGTGTTTGGCACCGTATTTGGGTTTGCGCGCGGGCTGCTGCTGGTGATGGTGATGCTGTTTGTCATGCAGGCGCTTTTGGCGCCGGAGGAACAGGATTTCATGCGCGATTCGCGGCTGGTGCCACACCTCGCCATGGTTGAGCAGTGGGCGCGCGACGTTTTTGCAGAGGCCAGCAGCAAGGGGCAGTTACCCTGGTCTGGCGGTTCGCCGGGAAGTTAGCCGGGGAGTTAGCCGGGGAGTTAGCCGGCTAGCAGCGGGTCCAGGTAGACGGGAACCTGAGTGGCAGAAACCCGGTAATACAGTTGAGTTTAAGTGGAGAGAGCAGGACATGTGCGGACTGGTAGGGATCGTCGGCAGGACAAGCGTGAACCAGTCGATTTACGACGCGCTGACCGTATTGCAACACCGGGGCCAGGATGCGGCAGGTATTATGACCTTTGCGGATGGCAATTTTCACCAACGCAAGAGTGAAGGCCTGGTGCGCGATGTTTTCCAGCAGCACCATATGCAGCGGCTGCGTGGGAATATCGGCGTCGGCCATGTGCGCTATCCCACGGCGGGCAGTTCTGGCGCCGCCTACGCCCAGCCTTTCTACGTCAATTCACCCTACGGCATCTGTCTCGGCCACAACGGCAACCTGACCAACTCCGAAGAACTGAGCGAAGAGCTCTACCAGACCGATCTGCGGCACCTGAATACCGATTCTGACTCCGAGCTGCTGCTCAATGTTTTTGCTCATGAGTTACAGAAGCTGGGCAAGCTGAAGCCCACCCAGGAAGAAGTCTTCACGGCCGTGCGCGGTGTGCACAGGCGCTGTCGTGGCGGCTATGCGGCGGTGGCGATGATAGCCAACTACGGTCTGGTAGGCTTTCGGGATCCCAATGGCATTCGTCCGCTGGTCGTGGGCAGGCGCGAGACGGACGCGGGTGACGAGTACATGCTGGCCTCCGAGAGTGTGGCCCTTGATGTACTGGGATTCGAGCTGATACGCGATGTACAGGCCGGCGAAGCCGTATTTGTCGGTGCCGACGGCAAACTGCATATGCAGCAGTGCGCAGAAGCCCCCGTGTTGCGCCCCTGTATTTTCGAACACGTGTATTTTTCCCGTCCCGACTCCCTGATGGACGGCGTATCGGTGTACAAAACCCGGATGCGCCAGGGCGACTACCTGGCACGCAAGATTCTCGCCCAGCGGCCGGATCACGACATCGATGTGATTATCCCGATTCCCGATACCAGTCGTATCGCCGCCCAGTCGATGGCGCATGTGCTGGGCATCAAGTTCCGTGAGGGCCTGATGAAGAATCGCTACATTGGTCGTACTTTCATCATGCCTGGCCAGAGTCAGCGCAAAAAGTCCGTGCGCCAGAAACTCAACACCATTGGCCTGGAGTTCAAGGGTAAGAATGTGCTGCTGGTAGATGATTCCATTGTGCGCGGTACCACCTGTAACGAGATCATCGAGATGGCCCGGGAGGCCGGTGCCAATAAGGTCTATTTCGCTTCGGCTGCACCGCCGGTGCGCTATCCGAATGTCTACGGAATCGATATGCCCTCCGCCAGCGAGCTGGTAGCGCACGGGCGCGATGAAGACCAGATTTGCGAACAGATTGGCGCGGACTGGCTCGTATACCAGGATCTCGAAGACCTGATTGCGAGTAGTCATGAGGGTAACTCCGGTATCGATCGGTTCGAGTGCTCGGTATTTGACGGCCAGTATGTCACCGGCGACGTCGACCAGGGCTATCTTGATCGGGTCGAGGCGATGCGTAACGATGACGCCCAGGCCCAGCGCCGTGAATCCGCCCGTGAAGAGGGCGCGGTGATCGGTCTCCATAACGAAGTGTCCTGACCCCATGGCTCGCGATACTGAGAAGGCGCTGGAGAACGCCAGGCTGGATACTCTCGCGGTGCGCGCGGGGCAGCAGCGCACCATGGAATCGGAGCATTCCGAACCGATCTTCCTGACCTCCAGCTATGTGTTTGATGATGCCGAGGACGCCGCCGCACGCTTTGCCGGCGATCGGGACGGCAACGTTTACTCGCGCTATACCAACCCCACCGTCCGAACTTTTGAGGAACGCATCGCCGCGCTGGAAGGGGGCGACGCGGCAGTGGCCACCGCGTCCGGCATGGCGGCCATCCTCAGTGTCTGCATGGCGCTGCTGAAGGCGGGCGACCACGTCGTATGCTCACGCAGCGTGTTTGGTACGACCACGGTGTTGTTCAACAAATACATGGCGCGTTTTGGTGTCGAAACGACATTTGTGGACCTGACCGACCTCGAGCAATGGCGCGCCGCTGTGCGCGACAATACGGCAATACTGTTCCTGGAGACGCCTTCCAACCCACTGTCTGATATCGCGGATATGGCACAGCTCTCGGCACTGTCCCGAGATGCAGGTGCGCTGCTGGTAGTGGACAACTGCTTCTGTACACCCGCTCTGCAGACACCATTGGCATTGGGTGCGGACATCGTGACGCACTCTGCCACCAAGTACCTGGACGGCCAGGGGCGCTGCGTCGGTGGCGCTGTGGTGGGCCCGGCGGAGCACATGGCGGAGGTGCTGGGCTTCCTGCGCTCGGCGGGACCCACAATGAGCGCGTTCAACGCCTGGGTGTTCCTTAAGGGTCTGGAAACACTGCGTCTGCGCATGGAAGCCCACAGTGCCAACGCCCTGGAGCTGGCGCGCTGGCTGGAAGGGCAGTCGGCCGTTGAGCAGGTGTTTTATTCGGGATTGGAGAGTCATCCCGGGCACGCACTGGCGGCCCGCCAGCAGACCGCCTTCGGCGGCGTACTGTCATTTCGGGTCAAGGGCGGGCGCCCTGAGGCCTGGGCCTGCATTGATGCCACGCGCATGCTGTCGCTGACGGCCAACCTCGGCGATGCCAAAACTACCATCGTGCATCCCGCGACCACCACGCACGGCCGCCTCAGTGACGCTGAGCGCGATGCGGCAGGGGTCACAGAAAACCTTATTCGT
Source organism: Cellvibrionales bacterium (assembly GCA_043513815.1). GTDB lineage: Bacteria > Pseudomonadota > Gammaproteobacteria > Pseudomonadales > Halieaceae > JANQIO01. The sequence goes on from CP121313.1 coordinate 2,092,998, forward strand.
ATTGCCGTGGGCCTCGAACACGTGGACGATATCAAGGCAGACCTTGCGCGTGGGTTGGACGCGGCAGCGAAACTCTAACCCGCGGGCGCAGTCTGAACTGCTACCGAAGACACATGGCTTAAGCAATGAAAAGCGTACTGGATAACGCGGCACTGGGCAGCGCTCGAGAGCTACCGATGAAAGAACTGGTCGATCGCGCCGCCGCAGAAGTGGGCAGGGTGCTGTTGGGCAAGGAAAGCCAGGTGCGCCTGTCCCTCTGCTGCCTGCTGGCCCGCGGCCATCTGCTGATCGAGGATCTGCCCGGCGTGGGCAAGACCACCCTGGCCCATGCTTTGGCCAGCGTGCTGGGCCTGAGCTACAACCGCGTGCAGTTTACCAGCGACCTGCTGCCCGCGGATATTCTCGGCGTATCGGTATTCGACCAGTCCAGTAATGCCTTCAGCTTCCACCCGGGCCCGGTGTTTTCCCAACTGTTGCTGGCTGACGAGATCAACCGCACGACGCCGCGTACCCAGAGCGCGCTGCTGGAGGCCATGGGCGAAGGGCAGGTGACTGTTGAGGGCGAGACTCGGGCGTTGCCGGAGCCATTCTTCGTGATTGCCACCCAGAACCCGGTCCATCAGTCCGGCACCTATCCTTTGCCGGAGTCACAGCTGGACCGGTTCCTGATGCGCCTGGAGCTGGGCTATCCAGACCCGGCCGCCGAGCGCCAGATGTTTATCAGAGACGGCTCAGCGCCCCGCGCGGAGGAGTTGGCGACCTGTCTCAGTTCTGAGCAATTGGCCACCATCCGTGACGCTGTAGACGACGTGCATGCCTCCGACAACCTGCTCGACTACCTGCAGCGACTGGTTGCCTACACGCGCAATTCTGCAGAATTTGCCTATGGCCTCTCACCGCGGGGCGCCCTGGCCCTGCTCCAGTGCGCTCGTACCTGGGCGCTGATGGAGGGCCGCAGCCACGTGGTCCCTGAAGACCTGCAAATCGTGCTGCCGGCTGTCGCCACCCATCGCCTGGTTCCCACCAGCGATTATGCCGGCGACGCGAGTGCACTGGTGCACGAACTACTGCTGAACGTCGACGTCATCCCCGGCTGAGGCGGGCAAGGTGTTTGCCGCAGTGACTGACACCTGGCAACGCTACCGGGAGCGCATGCACAAGCGCTGGCGACGCTGGCTGAATCGGCGCATTCCTCCTTCCAGGCAGGTCACGCTGGACCAAAAGCGGATCTTTATATTCCCCACCCGTATTGGCTTCTTCTTTCTGTTCACGCTGCTGGTGATGTTGGTGGCCGCCATCAACTACCAGAACAATATGAGCTTTGCGCTGACCTTTTTGCTGGTGAATATCTTTGTGATTGCGGTGCTGCACACTTACGGCAACCTCGCGGGTCTGACCATCCATGCCGTGCGGGCTTCGCCGGTCTATGCCGGCCAGCGCGCAGAGTTCGAGATCCTGGTGTCCAGGAACAGGCGTCGGCACTACTTCGGGCTGCACTTCGACTGGCTCGGCCAGGACTCCGCCACCATAAACCTTGAAGATCATCAGCAGCAGCACGTGAAGCTGTACTTGCGGGCCGACCGGCGAGGCTGGTACAAGCCTGGCCGGCTGCGGCTGGAGACGGTGTACCCGTTGGGTTTGCTGCGTGCATGGACCTGGCTGGACCTGGACATTCGCGCGCTGGTGTATCCGCGACCCCTGAGCAGCGGTGACCTGCCGGGTATCAGTGCCGATCAGCCGGACGGCATGGCCGAGCCCATTGCAGGCAGCGATGATTTCTACGGTTTGCGCGATTATCAGCGCGGTGACTCCCTGCGGCATGTGTTCTGGAAGAGCGTTGCCAAGGGCCAGCCCCTGCAGAGCAAGCACTACACGGCCTATGCAGACCGCAGCGTGTGGCTGGACTGGGCGCTGTTCGATGGCCTGCCACCCGAACAGCGCCTGTCGCACCTGTGCTATTGGGTGCTTGAATTTGACCGGCGCAATGAGGAATACGGGCTGCGGCTTCCCGGCGTTACTCTGGAACCTGCCAGCGGCGACAATCATCGCCTGACCGCCTTGCGCCAGCTCGCCCTGTGGGGCAGCCCGGCGGACGACAGCGCAGCAGAACCGTTGCGGACGGCGGCGTGAAACTCGAAGAGCAGGTGCCACGCAACGCCCTGGTGTGGATTATCGTCACCCAGTTTGTGCTGCTGTTCCCGCATCTGGGCAGAATTCCCTGGTGGGTGCTGGCACTGTATGCCGCCACGACGCTGTGGCGCGCCATGGTCTACCTGGGGCGCTGGTCATTCCCGGGTCGCTACCTGAAGAGCGCCCTGACCGTGAGCTGTTTTGCGGGTGTGTGGATCAGCTTCGGCACCTTGATCGGGCTGGAACCCACAGTGGCGCTGCTGCTGATCGCCTATTCCCTCAAGCTCATAGAGCTGTCCAACCAGCGCGACGCGTACATGGTGATTTTTATCGCCTATTTCGTTTGCCTGACCGAGTTCCTGTTCAGCCAGGAACTGCTGACCACGCTGTATATGTGTCTTGCTGTGCTGGTTAACACCACTGCGCTGGTGGCGCTGCACCAGCCCGGGCAGGACCGTTTCAGCTTTGGCACCATCCGCCAGGCCGGCGCCATGATGTTGCAGGCGCTGCCGCTAATGATCCTGTTGTTTGTGGTATTCCCGCGCATTGGTCCGCTGTGGAACGTGCCGCTCAAGTCCAACGAGGCCCGCTCGGGCATGAGCGACTTCATGAAACCGGGGGACGTCGCCAATCTGAGCCTCAGTGACGATGTGGCGTTCCGGGTGCAGTTCGACGGCCCGGTCCCCGAGCGGCGCGAGCTGTACTGGCGAGGGCTGGTGTTCAGCATGCTGGACCAGGGTGCCTGGCGAAGCCTGCGCTGGCGGGATATCCCCGGCGATGAACGGCGCCCACCATCACCTGAACTGGTGGGCAACTACCTGGACTACAGCATTATCATGGAGCCGACCCAGCAAAACTGGCTGTACTCGCTCCCCTACGCGACCACCAGCGACCGCGGCATCATTCGCAGCAATGACTTCCGGCTCGTGTCGCCGGTCGAGGTGCAGGACCAGAAGCGCTACCGGGTCAGGAGCTGGCGGGAAGTGCCCCTGGAAGCCGAGCTGGGTGAGTGGCGACGCGGCGTTGATACCGGTCTTCCCAGCTCAGGCAACCCGCGCACCCGGGCCCTGGCAGCGCAGATGTTCGATGCCGCCGGCGGCAATCCCGAAACCTATGCCCGTGCAGTGTTGGACATGTTCCGTCAGCAGGCTTTTTTCTACACCCTGCGGCCCCCACTGCTGGGAGAGAACCCGGTGGACCAGTTCCTGTTCAGCACCCGACGCGGCTTCTGTGAACACTATGCCTCGGCATTTACCTGGCTGATGCGGGCCGCCGGGGTGCCGTCCCGGGTGGTGGCAGGTTACCAGGGCGGTGAGATAAACCCGGTCAATGGCACCGTCATTGTGCACCAGTTCGATGCCCACGCCTGGAATGAAATCTGGCTTGAGGGGCAGGGCTGGGTGCGGATGGACCCCACCTTTGCCATCGCGCCGGCGCGCATCGAGTTTGGGCTGGAGCAAGCCCTGGCAGAGGAGGGCAGCTTTCTTGCAGACTCGCCATTGTCGCCGCTGCGTTTTCGCAATGTGGACTGGCTCAACAACCTGCGCCTGCAGCTGGATGCCATCAACTACCGCTGGCAGCTGTTTGTCCTGAGCTACGACCAGGAACAGCAATACCAGATTCTCAATCGTCTGCTGGGCAGCGTCGGACAGACGCAGTTGGTGTTCATGATTGTCGGCACCTGGGCGCTATTGCTGGTGCCGCTGGCGATCGTAATGGTATGGCGCAACCGCGGGCCCCGACCGGATGCCGCGACCCGCTGCTACCTGGCGTTCTGCAAGCGCCTGCAGGGGGCGGGGTTCCAGCGTCCCGGCCACGAGACCCCCACTGCCTTTGCGCGCCGCGTGGCGCAGCAGCGGCCCGCCTGGGAGCAGGAGATGGAGGCGATCACTGCCTGCTACGAAGGCCTTGCCTATGCGGGCGACACCAGACCTTCGGCGCTAGAGGAACTCAAGCGCCGGGTCAGGGCCTTCAGGGTATAGCCATCGCCCGGTATGAACGCTCCGGAGTGGGCTGACTACCGGATCAGGCTCAGGCTGACAGTTCCTGAATTTCCACGGCCGCGATGCGGGCGCCGTCTTCGGCCTTGCGCTGGAAATCAGCGATCTGGTCGAAGTTCAGGTAGCGATAAATATCGCCAGCCATGGCGTCGAGCTTTTCGGCGTAGGCCAGGTATTCTTCGGCGGTCGGGATTTTGCCGAGTATGGCACCCACTGAGGCGAGTTCCGCCGAGGTCAGGTAGACATTGGCGCCGTCGCCCAGTCGATTGGGGAAATTCCGGGTCGAGGTCGACAGTACCGTGCTGTTGGCCGCAACGCGGGCCTGATTACCCATGCACAGGGAGCAGCCGGGCATCTCGGTACGGGCGCCGGAGCGCCCGAAGATACTGTAGAAGCCCTCTTCCATGAGCTGGTGCTCGTCCATCTTGGTCGGCGGTACGATCCACATGCGCGTGGAGATAGAGCCCGGGTGTGCTTCGAGCAACCTGCCCGCAGCACGGAAATGGCCTATGTTGGTCATACAGCTGCCGATAAACACCTCATCGACTGCGTCGCCGGCCACGTCTGACAGAGTGCGAGCGTCGTCAGGATCATTGGGCGCACAAACGATAGGCTCCTTGATTTCGGACATGTCGATCTCGATGACCGCGGTATATTCGGCGTCCTTGTCAGCGCGCATCAGGCTGGGGTTTTCCAGCCATTCTTCCATCTTGCTGGCACGGCGCTCGAGAGTGCGGGCGTCACCGTAGCCATCGGCAATCATGGAGCGCAGCAGCACGATGTTGGAGCGCAGGTATTCCGCCACCGTCTCTTCGCTCAGGTCAATGGTGCAACCGGCGGCGGAGCGCTCTGCGGAGGCATCAGACAGTTCGAATGCCTGTTCCACGGTGAGGTCTCGCAGGCCTTCGATTTCGAGAATACGGCCTGAGAAGATGTTCTTCTTGCCCTTTTTCGCAACGGTGAGCAGGCCTTCCTTGATGGCATAGAGCGGGATAGCGTGCACCAGGTCGCGCAGGGTGATGCCGGGCTGCATTTTGCCGGAGAAGCGAACCAGTACAGATTCTGGCATATCCAGTGGCATCACGCCGGTGGCCGCGGCGAAGGCGACGAGACCGGAGCCTGCCGGGAACGAGATTCCCATCGGGAAGCGCGTGTGTGAATCACCCCCGGTACCCACGGTGTCAGGCAGCAGCATGCGGTTTAACCAGGAGTGGATAATGCCGTCGCCCGGACGCAGTGAAACCCCGCCGCGGGTTTTGATGAAGTCTGGCAGACTGTGCTGGGTGTCGATATCCACGGGTTTTGGATAGGCCGCTGTGTGGCAGAAGGACTGCATGGTGAGATCCGCCGAAAAACCGAGGCAGGCCAGGTCCTTGAGCTCGTCCCGGGTCATGGGACCGGTGGTGTCCTGGCTGCCCACCGTGGTCATGCGCGGTTCGCAGTAGGTGCCCGGGCGGATGCCGTCCATGCCACAGGCGTTGCCGACCATCTTCTGGGCCAGCGTAAAGCCCTTGCCGGTGTCTTCAGGCTGCTCTGGCTTGCGGAACAACTCCGACTCGGGCAGCCCCAGGGATTCCCGGGCGCGGGTCGTAAGACCGCGGCCGATGATCAGGTTGATGCGGCCGCCGGCGCGCACCTCGTCCAGCAAGACCTGGGATTTGAGCTCAAACTCGGAGAGTACGTCACCGGACTCTGAAAGAATTTTTCCCTCATAGGGCCGGATCTCGATGACGTCACCCATGTTCAGGTCGTCCACCGGTGCTTCAAAAACCAGGGCACCGGCGTCTTCCATGGTGTTATAGAAGATCGGCGCGACCTTGCCACCGATACAGATGCCGCCAGACTTCTTGTTCGGGACGCCGTCCATTTCGTCACCGAAGAACCAGAGCACCGAATTGGTCGCGGATTTGCGGGACGAGCCGGTGCCGACCACGTCGCCGATAAAAGCGACCGGCAGGCCCTTGGCCTTGATCGCCTCGATCTGCTCCATCGGGCCGGTGACGCCGGGTTCATCCGGCTGCAGGCCCTCACGGGCCATCTTGTACATGGCCAGGGCGTGGAGGGGAATGTCAGGCCTCGACCAGGCATCGGGTGCGGGGGACAGGTCGTCGGTATTGGTTTCACCGGTGACCTTGAAGACCGTGGTCTTGATTGATTGCGGAACTTCCGGTTCGCTGGTGAACCACTCACCATCGGCCCAGGACTGCATGACGGCGACGGCATGTTCGTTGCCGTTGCGCGCCAGCTCTTCGACGTCGTGGAAAGCATCGAACATCAACAAGGTGTGCTTGAGCTGCTCGGCGGCGAGAGTGGCCAGGGCGTCGTCAGACAACAGGCCGACCAGGGTTTCGATATTGTAGCCGCCCAGCATATTCCCCAGCAGCTTCACGGCCGCCTCGCGGTCGATCAGCGAACACTCTGTTTCGCCCTTGGCGACCGCTGACAAGAAGCCGGCTTTCACATAAGCGGCCTCGTCAACACCCGGTGGGACGCGCTCGCTGATCAGGGTGACCAGTGTCTGCTCTTCTCCCGCCGGCGGTGCCTTCAGGAGTTCTACCAGTTCGGCGGTCTGCTCAGCGTTGAGGGGCTTGGGTGGGATGCCCTGGCTGGCCCGTTCCTGTACATGTTCGCGGTAGGCTTCTAACACGGTAAAACTCCTGGAAGGTCGGTAAATAACGGGGCGCGATTATAGCTCAAGCGGCTTTTTGCCGCACGGTGAGAAGCGCAATACTGTGCATTCACCGGGGTGATATCTTAAAATACCGTCATGCGTGAGCCTCATGTGAAAACCCCTTGTATCGGTGTGTGTTCTACCGGAATCGGAGACCGTGTCTGCCGCGGCTGCAAGCGCTTTGCCCACGAGGTGATCAACTGGAACAGCTACTCGGATGCCGAGAAGCGGCTGGTTGACCAGCGCCTCGGAGAGTTCCTCAGCCGCTGCACGCAAAACAAGCTCCAGGTGCTGGATGCTGTGCTGCTGGAGCAGCAGCTGGTATCACAACAGATCGCCTACCCCGCTCACCGGGATGTCTATTGCTGGGCCTACGCCTTGCTAAAGGCCGGAGCCAGCCAGATCGACGATCCGGCGGATTACGGCCTGCATATTGACGCCGAGTTTCGCGATACCGCGCTTATCGAGTTGCGCAAGGCGATAGATGAAGAGTTCTATATATTGTCCGAGGCCTACTACGAGCGCTACCTCAGTGCGGTAGAGATCGCCTGATGCCCGGGCCAGACCAGCAGACGCTGGAGCAACGGCTGGCGCCGTTGCGAGAGTTTCTGGGCTGCTCGACCCCGGATGCCTGGATTGACTGGGCCCTGGCCAATCCGGAACTGTTGCTTATCGATCATGCCAACTGTGAAAAAAAGGCCGCTTCGACGGCACTCAACCTGATCTTTCGCTATACCGAACGCCCGACCTTGCTGCACAAACTCTCGCGGCTGGCGCGGGAGGAGTTGCGGCATTTCGAGCAGGTGCTCAGCATCATGGAGCGGCGGGGCATCGACTACACCACCATTGGTGCTGCGCGCTACGCCTCAGGCCTGCGGGTCGGCGTCCGCTCCAGTGAGCCCGGCAGGCTGGTAGACACGCTGGTGGTCGGCGCCGTCATCGAAGCGCGGTCCTGCGAGCGGTTTGCGGCACTTGCGCCGCATCTGGATCCGGAGCTGGGGGATTTTTATCGTTCCCTGTTGAAAAGCGAATCCCGCCACTTTCGGGATTACCTGACACTCGCCGAGCAGGCCTCAAACCCGGAAGAAGTGGCGCGCAGGGTAGATGTTTTCCTCGCCCTGGAAGTACCGCTGATCCAGGACGAGGATGTGGAGTTCCGCTTTCACAGCGGCATTCCTGCTGAGGTTGTTACTGTAAGCGCCTGATATTTAAGCGCTTATTTATCTTTAAGTGTTTTCGAGCAGGCAAGCTTACTCAGTCACTTCCACTTTCTCGATGATCACGTCTTCGCGCGGCACATCCTGGTGGCCGCCGGCAGAGCCCGTCGCGACGCCTTTGATGGCATCCACGACGTCGGTGCCCGCCACCACCTTGCCAAACACTGCGTAGCCCCAACCCTGGGGCGTCGGCGCGCTGTGATTGAGAAAGTCATTGTCCTTGACGTTGATGAAAAACTGCGCGGTGGCGGAATGGGGGTCCATGGTGCGTGCCATCGCAAGCGTGTAGCACTCATTCTTGAGGCCGTTGTCCGCTTCATTTTCAATGGGCGTTCCCGTCGGTTTCTGGTTCATGCCCGGCTCGAAACCGCCGCCCTGGATCATGAAGCCGTCGATGACCCTGTGAAAAATCGTGCCGTCGTAATAGCCGTCGCGGGCGTAGGCGAGAAAATTTTCGCTGCTCTTGGGGGCTTTTTCGAAATCCAGTTCGATGGAAATATCGCCGTGGTTGGTCTTGAGTACAATCATGGATACCTCGTTTGTTTAGGTGTGTGCGGGCCGTGATGCTCGGCAGGTGGCGCATGATAAGGGGTTTTCAGGCATAAGGGGAACCGCTGGCGACGGCGGACGCCTGCGCAGCTGGTTGGGAGCTGCGCTGTGGTATCTCTGCACTATCATCGCACTACAGAATCACCGCGTTGTTCCCTATAATACGCGCCCTTCGGACAACCCCCGGCCAGGACTCGCCAGCAGGTATGACAGAGACATCCGCCCCCAGTAACTTTCTCGACAACATCGTCCGGGAGGATCTCGCTAGCGGTCGCGTCAGTGAAGTCGTTACCCGCTTCCCGCCGGAGCCCAACGGCTACCTGCATATCGGACACGCCAAGTCCATCAGCGTGAATTTCGGCCTTGCCGAACGCTTCGGCGGGCGCTGCAACCTGCGATTTGACGATACCAATCCCCTCAAGGAGAGCCAGGAGTACATAGAGTCTATCCAGGCTGACGTGCGCTGGCTGGGCTATCAATGGGACGGCGAGGTCCGGTATGCCTCATCCTACTTCGGACAGCTGTACGAGTGGGCCCGGCACCTGGTGCTCGAGGGCAACGCCTACGTCTGTGACCTGACCGCGGAAGAAACCCGTGAATACCGTGGCACCTTGACCGAGCCTGGACGCAATAGTCCCTTCCGTGACCGCTCGGCGGAGGAAAACCTGGCCTTGCTGGAAGGCATGAAAAATGGTGACTTCGAGGAGGGCAGCCGGGTGTTGCGTGCCCGCATCGACATGGCCTCGCCGAATATGAATATGCGCGACCCCACGCTGTACCGGATCCGCAAGGTCACGCATCACCAGACCGGTGATGACTGGTGCATTTACCCTACCTACGACTTTGCCCACGGCCAGGAAGATGCCATCGAGGGCATCACCCACTCAGTGTGTACTCTGGAATTTGAAGACCATCGGCCGCTGTACGACTGGTTGATCGAACACCTGCCGGTACCTTCACGGCCCCGGCAATACGAGTTCGGCCGCTTGAATCCCAGTTACACCGTGACCAGCAAACGCAAGCTGCGGCAACTGGTGGACGAGGGTGTGGTCAGTGGTTGGGACGATCCCCGCATGCCCACGGTCTCGGGCATGCGCCGTCGCGGTTACTCACCAGCCTCTATCCGCCGCTTCTGCGACATGATCGGCACTACTCGCAGCGACGGTATCGTAGACGTGGCAATGCTGGAGCACGCGATTCGCGACGACCTCAATGAAAATGCTCCGCGCGCGATGTGCGTGTTGGATCCGCTGCGGGTGGTGCTGGTGAACTACCCGGAAAACCAGGTAGAAAGTCTGGTCGCAGCGGTCCATCCGAACCGGCCCGAACTGGGTGAGCGGGAACGGCCTTTTGCCAGGGAATTGCTGATTGATCGTGATGATTTCCGCGAGCAGGCCAACAAGAAATACAAGCGTCTGGTGCTCGGCAAGCGTGTGCGCCTGCGCAATGCCTATGTGATCCAGGCGCTGGACGTTGAGCGCGACGCCGCCGGCGAAGTCACTACAGTGCTGTGCGAGGTGGTGCCAGACACGCTGGGCGAGGACCCGGCGGACGGCGTGAAGCCCAAGGGTGTGATTCACTGGGTATCGGCGGCCCACGGCGTGCCAGTGGAATTACGGCTTTATGACAGGCTGTTCAGTGTCGAGGCACCGGACCGGGGCGACGAGGACTTTCACCAGTACCTGACGCCGGATTCCCTGCGGGTAACCACGGCGGCCGTGGCTGAGCCTGCGCTGGCTGAGGCAGCGCAGGAACAGTCATTCCAGTTTGAGCGAGAGGGCTACTTTGTTGCTGACCGCTTTGATCACCGCGCCGACGCGCCCGTGTTTAACAAGACCATTGGCCTGCGGGATACCTGGCAGAGGCAGGACGGCTGAGCCGCCGCAAAGGAGAACGCATGAGCCTGTTTTTGCACAACACCCTGAGCGGCGAAAAGGAGCGTTTTGTACCGCTGGAGCCCGGGCGGGCCACCATGTACGTCTGTGGCCCGACCGTATACAACCTTGCGCACATCGGCAACGCGCGACCGGCGGTAGTATTTGACACCCTGTTTCGACTGCTTCGGACCCACTACGCCGAGGTTGTTTACGCTCGAAACATCACCGACATAGATGACAAGATCATTGCGGCCTGCGCCGATTCCGGCCGCGACATGGCGGAGTTTACCGAGGAGTTCACGCGCAAGTACCGGGAGGATATGGGAGCGCTGGGAGTATTGGCGCCAACCCTCGAGCCCCACGCGACCCATCACCTGGCCGAGATGATCGCCCTGACAGAGACCCTGGTGGAGAAGGGTCACGCCTATGTCGCCGATGGCCACGTGCTGTTCGCGGTACAGTCCATGGAGGACTACGGCAAGCTGTCTCGCCGAAACCTGGATGACATGCTCGCGGGCGCACGGGTCGAGGTCGCCGATTACAAACGCTATCCGGGCGACTTCGTGCTGTGGAAACCTTCCAGTGATGAAGAACCCGGTTGGGACAGCCCCTGGGGCCGTGGCCGGCCCGGTTGGCACCTGGAGTGCTCGGCCATGATTCGCGAGCACCTGGGCGAGACCATCGATATTCACGGCGGTGGTCGCGACCTGATTTTCCCTCATCACGAGAATGAGATTGCCCAGAGCCGCTGTGCCCATGGCGGCGACTACGTGCGCTACTGGTTGCACAATGCCTACGTCGATATCGATGGCGAGAAGATGTCAAAGTCGTTGGGAAATTTCCATACCGTGCGCGACCTGTTGCAACAGTTTCCCGGAGAAGTGTTGCGCTTTGCCTTGCTCTCGGCCCACTACCGTTCACCGCTGAATTTCTCTGCCGATCTGCTGGGCCAGGCCCGTTCTGCCCTCGATGCTCTCTACACAGCCTTGCGTGAAGTGGCCGATGTGGAGCCAGATGAAGTGATCTCGCTGCCCGAGGAGCGGTTCTACGCTGCGCTCAATGATGATCTCAATACTCCCCAGGCCATCGCCGAGCTGCATGCGCTTGCCAAGGCACTCAACAAGGCCGATGTCGCCGACAAGCCGCGTTTGAAGGCACGGCTGCTGGCGGGTGCAGGACTTCTGGGGCTGCTCTCGGCAGACCCGGAAGAATGGTTTCAGCAGGCCGCCGGTGAGGGCGCCATCAGCGCTGCAGATATCGAGGCGGCCATTGCCGAGCGCCAACAGGCCAAGGCCGACCGGAATTTTGCCCGCGCTGATGAGCTGCGCGAATACCTCACCGCCCAGGGCGTGGTGCTTGAAGACTCCCGCGAAGGAACCACCTGGCGGAGGGGCTAGAAGCCTGGCCGGGGCCTGCTAAACCTGTGCTGGCGGGACTGGAGTGCGGCGCAGCAGGGGCCTGAAAAGAGCAGCGACTCTGCTGCCAAAATGAGTGTGTGAATCCCCTTGCAGCCCACGCTGGCGCCGGGTACTTGCAGTCTTCCCGCGGCAAACGTGATTTTGTGACCTCTGTCGTTTCCTTTTGACGGGATTCGGGTAGAAAGAAACCCGGTTATCCGTGAAACAGCCAGGAGATGGGGATCATGAAGAGCTGTCTACGCCAACTGACCAATGCAGGGGTGAGGCATAGAAACGCCAGTAAGTATGCAGTCATTGATGGGCGCCAGGTGGCGCTGCCAGTGGATGCGCGCTTCTACTTCCAGGACAAGCGCGGCTGTTGGTACTGGTCCAGCCGCAAGCCGCGGGTGAAAGGCGACGACTGGACACCCAACAAGGCGCCCGTGCAGGTCCGGTCAGAGCAGGGCTACCCGCGCTGTCTCATCACACCGGCCAGGGCTGCAGCCGATGCCTGGCGCGACACTGTGATGCGTGTGATCAGTCCGGACAATATGCCGCTGGCTCTGTCGAGATAGTACTGAGATTGTGCTTGGACCGTGCTGAGATAGTGCTGAAATAGCGCGGTCGGGGGAGCGGGCCTGCAGTCGGTCCGCGGCCAGCGCTCATTAAGTCTTGAAACATCAACGTAAGCGAGGCCGGTCGCCTTGCCGATGGGTTACGGCCTGAACTCAGGACTCAGGCGGCAGCCTGTTCCTGCGCCTTGATCCAGTCAGCTAGCTCGGCGCGACCGCCTACCAGGGTCTTGATGACCCGCATATGAAAAGTGCGATAGAGCGTGTCCCACTCTGCCCGGGCCAGGTGCAAGACCACGGCGCGCTTGGTGTCGACATCCTTGGGAAGACCGCCGGGATCGCATACTTCGCCCTTGAGTCCGCAGGTCAGCAGCTCCTGGACCATCACGTTTTTGGCGTTCTCCTGAATGTTCTGCTCCATGGCGTCCAGCGCGGCCTTGAGTTTTTTGCGCATGGGAAAGTCTTCTGCGCGGATCAGGTTGTGAAGGAAGACCGGGAACAGGAATTCGATAACACGCCTGGCCTGCGCTTCGTTGGCCTCGTGCAGGTCCATTTTGATTTTGGGCAAAATCGGACCACTGGTCGCCAGCACGTTGACACTTTCCAGGTCCGGAAACATGTCCATTCGTGAGCAGACCAGCGCTCTATGCGTCAGTGGATAAGCCGAAGTGGTCATTGTCGTTTTTTTGCCCTTATTATATTTCGCTCGTTTAACGCGCCCTGTCGCCAGTGCTTTCAGTCGCGTCCGGGCATCCCCTGGCCCGGTGGCAGACTATTCCCGCTTCTCTATTGCTGCAACGCGAAGGTCACTGGAATAGCCATCAAATAGCTTTCGCCGTCGTCAGACGCCAGCTCCTCCCGGGCCACTGCGGTCAGCTCCGGAAAAGGTGCGGCTCGTTTGACGGCGGTTTCTGCTGCCTTGTCGAGCCCTGTATGCCCCGACGTCGAATCTACGATAACTTCCAGCAAACCACCGGACTCGTCCATGCGCGCCAGTAATTCTACCTTACCTTCCCACTGGTATTTAACGGCGCGGCGGGGGTATTTGACCTCCCCATAGACCTGGCGCATGACCAGGCTCACATATTCCGTAAGTTGTCGCTGGTATTCCCGGTCATCAAGCTGCGACAGGGCGTCGTCTACCTGCTCGGCGGCGTCGGCCGGGATGTCCGCCATTGCGACTTGTTCGGGCGCGGGTTCTGGCTCCGGAGCCGGCTCCGGCGCGGGTGCCGGCGCCGGTTCTGGCGCAGGATCAGGCGCAGTTTCTGCGGCAGGCTCTGGTTCTTTAGCAGCTACAGGCTCCGGTGCCGGCTGGGGCGCTGCCGCTACCTGTACCGGTTCCGGCGCTGGTGTTGGTGCGACGGGCTCAGGCTCGGGTGCTGCCGGCTCCGGAGCCGGCGCAGCAGCTGCCGGCGCAGGCACAGACTCAGGCCATGCGGCCACTGTGGCCACACGCTCTTCACTCGGGGAGAGCCCACTGAAACGTTCCATCATGACCGGGTCTATGGTGCCCGACAGCAAGGGCTCGCTGAATGTGGCAGCGGCGCCGGCGCCGGCCCAGCCGGAATAGAAAAAGTCGAAGACTTCGCCTTCGCTGACGCGCAACAGCTCAGTGCCGTTCAGCAGGAATACCGTCTCGTCATCTTCATTGAGATAAATGACGAAACGATCGCCCTGGCGAAGGGATCCTTTCATGCTCGCTTTCAAGGCGGACAAGGCATTGACGGCGCTTTCTGGTGCGCGCCCGCCGGAGCCCAGCTCGCCCTGCAGGAGGATGGTGCCGGAAAAGCCCCGGCTGCTGATGCGGCGGGTGGCAATTCGGTATTCCATTGCCTTGGGAGGCGGCGCCAGCATCAGGTTCTGCATGACTGCACCGTAGGGCAGCATTAGTCCCGCCATATAGATGTCGCGTGCGGTCTCCGTATAGACGGAAAGACCCACGGTCTCCAGCTCTTCCTGAGCCTGGGGAGCGCTGCTCAATAGCAGGGCGCCGATAGTGGCGATTGCGCCCAAACAGCGCTTGTAATCGGACAGCATGGTGGTATCTCGTCGAATGGTCATGAACAACATGTTATGCATTACTAACTTGCCCAAGCTGGCAAGACGAGACAAGAAAAATGTTCAATAAAGTGAAGAAAGTCCCGCTTTTGGGTTTTTACCGCAGCAAATTTGCGTTGATTTGTGCTTGCAGGGTTTTCTGCGGTTTAGAGTAAGCGAGTCCTAATCAATAAACCCGTTGTTTAAAGATTGCTGCAGAGTAAACTGCTTGAGGAATCAGGCGCTTAGCGTTGCCAATTCAGGTGCTAGCGCAGAAAAGTTGCATCAAAGTGTTGCATTCTTCACAAAAACGCATTTTTTTGTTTCCAATATCTTGCCTGATAAGAATACTGGCGCTGTGGTTACGTATGGCCGGCGGGGGCTGGTCATTGCTGGGCCTGTGATCAGGTGAGATTTCATCTCAAGAACAGGGAGAGAATATGTCTCAAGAAAATAACGGCACTAAAGGGCGCGTACTCCTGGTGGATGACGACAAGATCATCCGCATCAAGGGTACCAAGATGCTCGAGCAGTGCGGCTGCGAGGTAGTTACCGCGGAAAACGGCTGGGATGCGGTAACGCAGCTCGAGGACGTCAAACCGGACCTTATCTTGCTCGATATCACCATGGAGCCGATGGATGGCTTCAAGACGCTGACGCTGATCAGGGCCAGCAGGGGCGAGTTCAAGGACACGCCCGTGGTCATGCTCAGTTCGCACGACGACGTCTTCACCATGGGCAAGTCCAAGGACCGCGGATGCTCCGCCTACTTGGAAAAGCCACTGGAGATGGAGTCCCTGCAGCAAATCCTGCAAGAATTCCTGACGGTGCGCGAGGCTTCCTAAATGGATGTCCAGAGCTTCAACTGCCTGCGGGAGATGTCGGAGCACATTGAGCACCGATCGGCTCCTGTGCCGCTGGCCAATGAGTACGTCGAGTACTGGCACGGCGCTGCATTCGAAGTGCTGGGAACGCGTTGCGTCGCCAGCATGAAAGAGGCACGCAAGGTGGTTGACCTGACGCCGACGATTACCATCCCGGGCACCAAGCCCTGGGTGCGCGGACTCGCCAATATCGGTGGGCGCGTGTTGGCAATCGGTGACCTGTCCGCTTTTCTCTCCCAGGGCAAGGTCACGTCCAATGGCAAGCAGGCATTGGTGATCAGCGGCCGCGGTATCAATACCGGCGTAGTTATTGACGCAAGCTTCGGCGGTGTGCGTTTTCCCATCAACGACCTGCGGGATGAGCAGGGTGATGTCGACGCACTCAGACCTTTTATCAGCGGTGTCTTTTCCTCGGAAACCGGGGACTACGCCGTTTTTAATATTGACCGATTACTAAATCACCCAGACTTCATGGAAGCCGGGGTACAAGCTCTAAGTTAGGGGAGGAGTGAGACCATGAGTCCCGCAAAGAAGAGAAATTCAGGACGCGTCGATTCGACGATGATCCTGCTGGTTCTGGCACTGCTCGCCGGCATGGGCGGTTTCGCCTACAACCTGTGGCAGATGAATATGAGTGCGACCTGGGACGACCAGTATCGCAGTGCTGCCTCTGGTCTGCGAGTGACTTCGCAGCAGATCAACGTCAGTGCGAGGGAAGCCTTCTCTGGTAATGAAGAGGCCTTTGCGGCCCTGGAGACCTACCGCCAGCAGTTCCCGCGCCAGCTCGATACCCTGCGCAACGGTGATCCCGCGCTTGGCCTGCCGGCGCCGGGTTCATCCATGAACGTCTACCTGACCCGCATCGACGCCGACTGGAGCAAGATCAGCGCTGGTGCTGATGCCATTCTGACCGCACAGCAGCGCATTCTCTTTATCCGCGACGTCTCCAACAACCTGAACACCAACATCAAGCAGATTCAGGCGTACTACGCGGACATCGTGGATATTCTTGGCGATGCCAATGTCTCCAGCGCGACGCTGCTGGCAGCACAGCAGCAGCTCTGGCTGATTGAGCGTATCGGGCGCAACATTGACCGCATTCTCGAAGGCGGTGAGTCTGCTCCCCAGGCGGCCGAAGAGTTCCGTCGCGACGCGCTGACGTTCCAACGTAACGCCGAGGGGCTGCGGGCCGGCGACTCGGCACGGGACATCAACCGTCTGCGCCAGGCCGAAGCAATTGAAACCCTGGGCCTCGCTGAAGAGCTGTACGCTCAGGTCAGCGCATCGGTCGAGGACATCTACAACGCCACCCCGGAGCTGATCGCTGCGGCCCAGGCCTCGGAGACCATTGCAGAAACCATTCCTTCGCTGAGTGTGAGTGTGGGTAATGCATTGGTGCACGTTGACCAGCTGGCGGATACCCGCCCGTTGTCGGCCACCACGGCTACCTACCTGGCAGGCCTCTGCGTGCTGTTTTTCGCCCTGCTCATGTTCCGCTTCAACGGTGCTCGCGCCCAGGAGCGCCAGGCGCAGGCGCAGGCTGAACTCACCGAGAATGAAATCCAGAACAAGGTGTTCGAAATTGAGCCGCTGGCTGAGGGCAACCTGTCCCGTGACCTGACGGTGACGGACGGCATCACCAAGCCGATTGCCGTGGCTATCAACCAGCTGTTGGACTGGATCCGGGGCGTAGTGTCCTCGGTGAACAATTCCAGTTTGCAGGTAAATGAGGCTATGGCACTGTCATCCAAGGCCTCCGGCGAGGTGAAAAGTTCGCTGGAAGAGGTGGGTGGCATTGTGGCGGACACGGCGTCTACCTCGAACGAGCTTAGCCTGATCAACAACCATATGGCCGAGCTTGCAGAAACCACCGACCAGGCGTCTGACGAGGCGGTAGCCGCGGCCCGCGAGGGTGATGTGGGTATTCAAACGCTGATGGTGTCGGTTGAAGAAATTCGTGAATCCCAGCAGACGGTGGCCAAAACCAGTAAGCGTCTGGGTGACGATATTGAAATTGTCGCCGACCTGCTGTTCAAGATTCGTGAGGTAGCAAACGCGATTTCTACCCTGGCGATGAACACCCGTATTGAAGCGGCGTCTTACTCCGGTGAGGGTGGCCAGCGCTTCGCGGGTATTGCGGACGAAACCGGTAAACTGGCTAACCAGACCAACGATATTGTGCAGGAAGCTGACCGCGCGATTCGCTCGGTGAGTAACCGGATGGCGGAAACCAACCGCAACATGGAAGACGCCACCCAGTCGCTGGTCAAGCTGACCGGTATCGCATCAGACGTAAGGGAGCGTTTTGAACGCATCCTCTCACTGTCGGAGCAAACCCGTAACTACATGGGTGACATGCGCCAACAGATTCAGCAATCAGGTAATTCCTCCAGCCGCGTGACCGAATCGGTCAGTGAGATTCTCGAACGGACCCTCAGCACCCAGCGTGCTGCAGACCGCATGGACTCGGCCACCAACGACCTGCGGACCCTGTTCGATCGCCTACGGGAAGACACCCAGCGCTTCAAGCTGTCCGATGAAGATGCCGCCCATGCGGCCATGGATGAAGTGCCGACCTTGCAGGCAGGCGATGTCGATGGCGAAGCAAATGTCGCTGAATTGGCTGACGTGGAAGACTTTGACATGCCTGAAGAGCACAAGAAGGCCAGCTAGTGATGGCCGTGGCTGAGTATCCCAGTATCTCGGACGAGGAGCTCCCGCGTTGGGAGCGCTGGATCGAGAAGACCACCGGCATTGTGCTGCGTGGGCGCAAGCACGTGCTGGAGCAGGGGATTTATCCCCGGCTGCTGGCCTGCGGGGTAGCCAGCCTTGAAGATTACCGCCACCTGATTGATCTCGGTCAGGGGGGCGGTCTGGAGAAGGCCGCGCTGATTGACCAGCTGACGGTCAAGGACTCGAGCTTCTTTCGCAATGAAACGGCCATGCACGCGGTTGGTGAATACCTGCTGCGCCTGTCCCGTGAAGTTGAGAAGGAAGATTACGAAATCCGTGTCTGGTCGGTTGGCTGCGCCTTGGGGCAGGAAGCCTATTCGCTGGCGATGGTAACGTCGGAGTACTTTGAGTACACCGACCAGCGCTGGCAGGTATTGGGCACCGATATAAGCCCCACGGCTGTGATTCACTCCATGCGCGGCATCTACAACGACAAGCAGATGGCAGGAATTTCAAAGCACCGCAAGGTGCGCTTCTTCGAACAGGTCGACGACGGCTGGGCGGTCGAGCCCGGTCTCAAGCAGCGGGTACGCTTTGGCACCTCGAATCTGCGCGACCTGGACAACTGTCCCTACCGGGGCCAGGACGTGATTTTCTGCCAGAACGTATTAATTTATTTTCGCGAGGAGATGGTCCATCACATTCTGGATCACTTCGTCGAGCGTCTCAATCCCGGCGGTTTGCTGGTGTTGGGCGCAGGAGAGGCACCAGACTGGAATTCAAGCCGGGTGGTTCGCTGGCTACCCGGGCGACTCAATGCCTACCGCGTCTGCTAATGGACATGAGCTATGACACAACACTTTGACTTCGTTGCACTCGGCTGGGTTGAAAAATACCTCCGGGAGGAGATGGATACCGCAAGGCATCATCTTCACGCCTACCAGCATGAGCCCGACGAGATTCGCCACCTGCGTGAAGCGCTGCGCAACGTTCACTCCGCGACGGGTGTGCTCAAGCTCTGCGCGCTGGATCCGGCGGCACTCCTTACCCAGGAGATCGAGCGTGTCATAGGTCAGCTTATTGTCGGTAAAATCGCCGGTGAGGCACGACGGCTGGCGATGACTGAACTGGCGGCAGCAATGGAAGCACTGCCGGCCTACCTGGCCAACGTGCGCGCCAAGCGCGAAGTGTCTGCAGGTGTCATTGCCAATGTCATCAATGACCTTCGCCACTTCGGCAATCGCCCGGCCCTGCCTGACTCCCTGTTTTTCAACCCGGCGCTGAAGCCGACGGCTGGCATTACCGCTGGCCAGCAGCCGGCGCCTGATGCAAAGCTCAAGCAGTTCGGCGCACGGGCCATGCGTGTCTGCGCGCGGTACTCGAAAGCGGCACTGAAGAAAGACCGCGATGCACTCAAGCAGTTGTTCGCCGTTGGCAAACACGCTACGCCGCTGCTGGCCGGCTCGCAGATGGAACCGTACTTCCGCTGCCACATGGGACTTATCGAAGCCCTGGCGCAGCCCTACTGCAAGAGTGACGAGGTTATCCTCGACATTTTCAAGAACACCTTCGCCTTCTTGAAGTCGCTGGCCCTGACCGGCGAAGCGGCGGTCGAAGACGCAAACCCTGCGCCGTATATCAAGAAGATGCTGTATTACATCGCCAAGACACCGGCGCCGACGGCTCTGCAGCAGGGACTGCGAGATACCTTTGACGTGCAGGACGTGGACGATGTTGGCATTGCCAGCGCCGGGCGCCTGATCCAGGAGGACGACCTGCTGGACGCCCTGAATCACACCATGACGCAGTTGCTTGGCGTCATGGAGTTCATGACCTCCCAGCACCGCGAAATCTGCTCCGGCAACCAGGTGTTGGTAAGCACCATGGTGCCGCAGTTACGCCAGGTAGGCCTGCAGCTCAAGGCGATCGGCCTGAACACCCACGCGGACACCATTTCCAACCAGTACGAGGTGCTCAAGGGGCTGTCCGAGCGCGATGAGCCCGCACCGCAATCCGACCTGCTTGATTTCGGCGGCGCCCTGGTGGCGGTCAAGGAGAACCTGGAACACAAGCTCAAGCACGGCCTCTCCGCAGAGGGCGACAGCATGGGGCACGATCTCGATTCCGCGATCATGGCCCAGACCTTCCGCTGTCTGAATGACATGAAGAGCAGCATCAACCGAGAATTTGCTCGCCAGGACCTGACGTCTTTTGTTGCGGAGAAGGGCTCCGCTGGGGTCACCGCGGCCACATTGCGGCCCGTTCACCGCGCTGCGTCGCTGGTGGACAACGACGACATCCAGGCGCGCGTCGCCGAGTGGGAGAAGGGCGAGTTGCCCACGCGGGATGAACTGACAGACCTTGCTGCCAAGCTGCTCGCAGAGATTCCCGAAAACTCCTATGCGGAGCAGGCCGCCGCTGACATGGAACAGGTGGTCTCGGTACTCGCGCTGATGGAGGACAAGCAGCGTGAATCGCAAATCCTCAACCAGTGCATCAAGTTCATCCGCGATTGCATTGGCGTCGGCGGACTGGTCAACGATGCTGGAATGGCGTGTTTTGCAGAAGCCATTGCTGCGCTCGAGCAGTTCATGGAGCGGCGCACGGAGGACCCGCTGGGCAATGCCGATGATCACCTGGATCGCGGTGAAGCCCGTGCCCGGAAGCTAGCCTCCTACGTAGAGCAACGGGCTACGTCATTGCCATCCGCCGATAACGTCGTTCAGTTTGACAGTCAGCCAGAGGAAGACGCCGCCGAACTGGAGATAGGCGATACGGCAGAGCCGGAAGCAGAGGATGATTTTGGCGCCGATCTCGAAGAAGAACAGGGCCCCACCTCCAGCGTATCCATGGAGCTTGAAGAGCCAGACGAGGTGCAGGCGGAGATCGACGCGACGCCAGATCCCGAACCCGTTGCCAGGAAGCCCGTTGTGCAGGACGACGGTAGCGGTACGCCCTGGCGCGAAGCGCTGGAAATCTGGGTCGACGCAGAAGTCGATCGTGGTCCGGACGCGCCGCTCGAGAACCCCGATGCCGACATCGACGAGGAACTTGTTGAGTGTTTTGTCGAAGAGGCGCGCAAGTACGTTCGCAAATTGGAGGATGCAGCGCCACAGTTCGCCGAAGAACTGGACAACGAAAAGTTTATTCTCGATATCCGCGCCGTATTCCACACCATGAAGGGCAGTGCCCGTACGATTGAGCTGCATGAATTCGGGGAATTCATGTACGACATGGAGAAGATTTATAACGCCTTGCGCGACGGCTACATCAAGGGCACGCCTGAAATGGCCGAACTGCTGCAGGCGGTGACGGGCAAGTTGCCTTACTTCGTGGAGCTGCTGATGCAGCGAGTACCTCTCTATACCGCCGACTTCAGCATACCCCACCAGATTGCCGCGGCGATATCCGAGAAGCGTTTTGACGGCAGTGCTTCGCGCGTATCCACCGGTACGGAAGAACCGGCAGCGAGCGCCGCAGTGCCGACCGTTGAAGAGACTGCGCCAGAGGCGGAGGCCGCTGTCGTGAAAAGCGAAGACGCACCCGACGCAGAGTCCGGTTCTGAGGTGGAGGCAGAGGACAGCGCGGAGCAGGCGGCGGTAAAACCAGGGACGGGCGATGTCTGGTCGAAAGAATCAACCGATGACATTATCGAGGCGCTTGCTGAACGCCTGAAGGCAATGCCGGGCAAGGAAAGCACGGCCCTGTATGCTGCCAGCGGCCTGATCCTGCTGCATGCAGCGGTCCCGGTGCTCAAGGAGCTCTCAGAGGAGAGCATTCTCGGGCTCGACGATGCCGGCCTGTCACACCTGTTACAGCTCCCGGTACTGCATGCTGCCGCCGCCAACGCCGATACCGGCACCATGGATGCCGGTGGTGGTGCTCCGGTGCTGTGCAAGCTTTCGGGGTCTACCCTGGAAGGCGTCAAGCGCTATCTCAAAACGCTGGAGGAGGGTGGCGACGGGGCTGGTCATGCCGAGCTGGAGACATTTGTGCGCCAGGCGCTGGCCCTGCCAGGCGGGTCCGGCACCTCGGAGGTAGTACCTGCCGCCGACGGCGACGATCTTGCCGATATTGAATTGCAGGCCGAACCCTACAGCGGCGAGGGTGCCGCGGGTCCGGCTGACTTTAACCCGGAGGATATTCCGATAACGGATCCGCCGGCGGGAGACCCTGACGCCTTTGAAGAACAAATGGTGGAAGGAGATCCCCTCAGCCCAAAGCTCGATGGCGCCTCCGAACCAGAGTCAGCTCTGGGGAATGAGAGCGCCGAAGCTGATGCCAGTGATGATGTAGACCTTGATCTGGGCGAGGGCCTTGATGATTTCGAGCTGGGCTCCGGAAGCCTTTCTGCGGTATCTCTGGACCTCGACGGGGAATTTGAATCCCTGGAGGAGTCGGGCAATGCGGACATCGAATTCGATCTCTCAGACAGTGATTTACCCGAGCCCGAGCTAGAGGAAATTGCCTATGAAGCGGTTGCCGAAGATGCACCCGTTGACCCAAGCCCTGAAGAGCTCACCCTTGAGGCGGCGGATCAGCCTGTAGCGGAGCTGGACGACGATTCGACTCCCGGCACCGAAGACGAACTGAGCGAACCAGGCGAGCCAGAAACCGCCGAACCCATTGACGCGCCGGTAGGAGGAGCGGTTGAGCCTTCCGCCCCCGAGCCCGCTGAGGCAACTGAACCCGCTGTAGCTGACAATGTCGTCGACTTCCCGGTCGTCGATATTGATATGGAGCTGCTGGAGATTTTCCTGGAGGCGCTGGACGATTCCATTGATGTCGTGGATTCGTCAGTTGCTGGCCTGGCGGCTGATGACACCAGTGGCCTCCAGAAACTGAAGAATACCCTGCATACTCTCAAGGGCGGCGCCAATTCCATCGGTCTGCGCAATTACGGGCAGCTGGTTCACGAGTTCGAGAGCGAGCTCGGTAGTCTCGAGGTAGGCGGCAAGCTCTCCACCAAGGAGGCTCAGACTGCTATTTATACCCAGGTCGACCTGCTGCATGAAGCCTCAGAGTTCGTGAAGCTCAGGCAGACAGACTGGGGTGTTGAGTTGCCCGAGCCGGCGGCAGGCGACAGCAGCGCAGCTCCAGCCGGGGAGTCTGAAGAAGAGGACATCACCCAGGTTGTGAGTCGCGTTGACTCGATCCGCGTCGGCACCGCTCGCATCGACCGGCTGCTGGATATGGGCCTTGAAGTCAGCATGAGCAACGTGCGAACCCGTCGAGCGCTGGATCACGCCATGCAGGATCGACTGTCGGTCCAGGGCCTGGCCCGTCGGGTCGAGGAAATTGTCGACAAACTCTCTCTGCAGCTCGATACCGAAATCCAGGCCAAGACTGAATCCATGCCCCAGGGCGAGTCCTTTGATCCGTTGGAAATGGACCGCCTGACAGAGAAGCAGGGTCTGGCGGCTATTCTTCGCGAGGCGGCTTTCGACCTCCATGAAGAAGCCCAGATTCTGGGTGAGCATGTGCAGACGGCCATGGGTGAGGCGGTATCTTCTTCGCGCCTGATCGAAGGCAGCCAGTCCGACCTGCGCCTGTTGCGCCTGGTGAGTTTCTCTCGCCTGGGCCCGGGATTCCGGCGCCTGATAAACCAGGTGAGCCGCCAGCTTGGAAAAGAAGTCGACTTTGACCTGACCTGCGACGACGGCGGACTCGATGTGAGTGTGTTCGAGCAGGTCAAGACCGCGCTGGAGCACATGCTGCGGAATTCCGTGGACCACGGTATTGAAATGCCAGAGGATCGTCGGGCCCGGGGCAAGGCGGAAAGCGGCAAGGTGTCGCTGATCATCTACCGGCAGGCTGCAGAATTTGTCATTCGATTGATGGATGACGGCAAAGGCCTTGCTCCGGAAGCACTGCGCAAGAAAGCCGTAGAGCGGGGAATCATCGGTGAGAATGACCGCATCTCGGAAGAAGCCGCTTTGCAGCTGATTTTCCACGCGGGTCTTTCCACCGCTGACAAGGTGACAGACATCTCCGGTCGCGGAGTCGGGATGGACGTTGTGCAGCAGTCTATTGCACAGATTGGCGGTTCCATCGAGGTGAGTTCCAAGCCGGGCTTCTACACCCAGTTCGATATCCGCGTACCGGCCAGCATCATGGTCAACGGTGCACTGTTGGCCAGCATTGGCGAGGAAGAGGTCGCTGTGCCGCTGACCTCGCTGGACGGCTCTGATTTCAGGCATCGCGATGACATCATCAAGGCCAGCAGCAGCCGCGAAGAGCGCCTGAGCTTCCGCAACGAACAGTACGAATTGCGCTACCTTGGCACAGTGCGGGGCGGCGCGGTGCCACCCTTGCACGACACCATGCCCGACTTTGTGCCGGTACTGTTTGCCCGGCATGGGCGCCGGCGGGTCGCCTTCTACGCCGATTCGGTCACCAATGCTGAGGAACTGGTGATCCGCAGCATGGGCGCGCAGTTTACCGGTGTGCCGGGTATTGCCGGTGGTTCACTGAAATCAGACGGTCAGCCGGTACTGGCGCTGGACCTCAACGAACTCATTCGGCAGGTGGACTACGCCGATAGCCTCAGTGAGGAGCCGCTGGAGTCAGATGACAACCGTATTGTGGTCCTCTGCGTGGACGACTCGGTGATGATGCGCCGTACTTACGAGAAGCGCCTGTCGAGTCTCAACTATGACGTGGTTACCGCGGAGGATGGCGAGGCGGCCCTTGATTACCTGGCAGAGACTATCCGGCCACCGGATTTCATCTTCACCGACCTGGAAATGCCGAACATGAACGGCTTCGATTTCATCGCCAATATGCGCCGTCTGCCGGTGATGGCCGAGGTGCCGACGGTGGTGGTGTCGTCGCGAGACGGTGAGAAGCACCGCGCGGAAGCCAACAAGGTCGGAGCGACCGATTTCATGGCCAAGGGCTCAAACAGTGCGGAAGGCATGCAGGCAATGATCCAGCGCTACCTGGGCAGCCATGCCCTGGCAAGCTGATGCCGAACGAAGCAGACGTGACACAAAACCGACGACTAACAAGGGCATAGGAAAACATGGCAACTCCCGGTTCGAACAACAGTCTTGATGTGGCAATGCTGCCACTGTCTGACGGCCGGCAGATCCTCGTTCCCCTGCAGGCGTTGGCGGAGGTCCAGCAGGTGAACTTTGCCGGTCGTCCGGCCGGTGACCTTGGCGAATTCACATGGCGTGGCTACGAACTGGATATTCAGTCTCTTGATGAAGCCTGCGGACTGCCTGCGCCGGCGACTGAGCGTCTCACTACGGTCGGCGTTTTCAAGGCCGACCAGAAAATGGACCCGCCGTTCCGTGCCCTGGCGTTTTCGGGCACGGCTTCACCTGGTAGCGTAGAGCCTTCGGTATTGACCTCGGTTGATCTGCCGCCGGAAGGCGTATTCCTGGGTGCGACCCGTCTGCACAATGACCTTTACCTGATTCCCGACCTGCCACGTATGCTGTTTGGGGAGGGCTAGGGGCGTGTGTTCAGCCGATGAAGTTGGCCCGACTGTCCCTCGCGAGGCGCTCGATATTGGCGTAGCGCAGGGGATAGTGTCGTTTCATGAGTTCGGCAACCCGATTCAAATCCAGGACGCCAGAATGAACCACGATATAGCGTCCGGCTCGGCGATCGTAGCTGATGATTACGCCGTCGTGTTTGCACAGGCGGCTTTTCACATAGTGGAACGTCCGCTCACTGCAGTCCGTTGCGGTACTGAAGACCTTGGGGTCATCCGTGTGGACCATATGCAGCGCCAGCAGCACCAGGTATTTCCGGTGCGGGCTTTTGGCGGGCACGGCCTCTAGCGGTTCGCCGGGAGCTTCACTATGGAGTTGTTCTGTATTGTCAGTCGCGCTGCTATCGGAATCATAGGTAGCAGCGGTGTTGCCGGCGGCAGGTCCGGGATGGGAAGCCATTGTTCACCTCACATTGGTACATCTCAGTGGCCCCGCAGCTGTGACAGTCATTCCACGCGCCTGGTGCCGTTCGCGTCTGCCCCAGGTACGCCAGACGCTTATGACCGCGAAGAGCGGGAGCATAACCAATCCGACGCCATCTGTGGCGCCCCCTGTCCACTGCGCACCGGGACGTCTTCCCCGGAAGTGGGCTGTGATCAGGCTTCACGCAACACGTATACCCGGTTTCTTGTTAGCTTTAATCCTCGTCGCACAAGGTCCTGGATCAGGGCCTGTGCCGGGAGTTTGCGGCCTGTGATTCCCCGTCTTCATCCGTTCGCTGCGACAAAACGCGTTCGCGGTGACTGCAGGGGGCCGTTCTTGTTACTGACCGGGCGTACCAATGGCTTAACAATAACGTCGCCTTCGCACAGGTCAAGGCATTTTTGCTGTGCGGATGCAACTCTGTGTCACCACGGCGCCAGGAATGCATTGTCCTGTGCGCGGGTGGTAAACCAAGGATAGGACGTCTCTTATGCTGCTGAGCAAGGTAAATTCGCGCCCACCGCGGCTGCCGCTGCCTGAGCAGGAGCTGCGGAATGCGCTCAAGCAGGGCAAGGTTTCTGGAATTGTTCTGCGAGGTGTGACTCCTGAAGGCTTCATTGTTGAAGGCATCTACCAGCCAGAAGGGGGGCTGCCGGTACCGGCAGTCATGGTGACTCGTGCTGGTACCGAAAAGACCATCAAGTGCCCGGATCGAGCGCTGGCCTGCCTGCGCAGGTTGGGCGTCGAAGAGTTTGAAGTTGATGTCAGTCGCTGGGATCCCGGCGCCGCCTTCAATCCGACGCGCGAGTCCTATTTGTCGCGACAACGGCGCCAGCACTACGAGGCCACCCTGGACCGGATTGAAACGTTACTGTCACTAAGTCAGGCAGAAACCGGTGTCTCCCCGTTTGGGGGCGACGCCCAGCAGCGCCTGCAACGGGTCGCGACCACGCTGCCAACGGGCGCTGCAGATGATTACGACCTGAGGGCGCTGGCGCTTTGCTGGTGTGATGCGAACATCTCTCGATTCCCGGTGCCAGAGCGCGCGGAGAAGGCCCTGTTGCGCTACGCACGTAGCGTCGGGATCGATTCACAGGGTCTTGAAGCGAAGCTTGGCGAATACTGCAGGGAAGAATTCAAGCGGCGCTGCAAGAACCAGTATCTGTCATCCCTGGATCTGGGTGAGACCGGTTAGCCCGGATACTGCGCCCGTTGTCCGATGGCGCACGCAGGGCGTGCGAGATCCAGCGAGCTACCGGCAAGCGGCAATGTTCGTTAACCGTGCCGAGCAGAAGGCTGGCCGTCAGCCCGTCATCAAAGCTTGCGCGTCTGACTGACCAGGGTAATGCTGCAGAATGCACTAGCAGGGACGCGGGTGCATGGTGAGCAACCGGGTGGCCAGCCCTTCGGGACTGTCTACCACAGAGGCTATCCTTGCCTGCAGGGCGGCGCGGGGCATCGAGGGGGCTTCGCAGGTCTCGGGGTCCTGGACCCAGATCCTTGTCCCCATCTCGGCCAGCGCCTCCAGGCCCTTGCAGCCGTCGCGGCCGGCACCACTGAACATGATCGCCCCGCTGGGCTTGAGCCCGGTCAGGGACAATAACAGCGCATCGATGCTCGGCGTCTCCGGTGTCTGCCAGGGGTCCCGGGTGCTATATACCTCTCCCTGGCGGCCAAATCGCAGCTGGCTGCTGGCGGGGACGATCAGCAGCTGGCCAGGATTGAGCCAATGCCTGCCCAGCGCGAGTGAGCAGCGGACCTCGCGGTTGGCAGCTCCGATCAAGGCGAGGCTGCCCTCCTGCCGTGGATCTATATGCTGAGCATAGATGAAGGCAATGCGCGGCACATGGGTGAAGCGCCGCAAAAACTTTTTGACTGCCCCAAACGCTCCGGTTGAGCCCGCCAGCACCCAGGTCGCTTCCACCTCGGCAAATCTTCCCGGTTCGGACAGTGTGCGAGCGGCGTCGGCATGGCGCATGTCCGCAGTCCAGCGATCCAGCGTGTGGATGATGCGCTCACACCAGCCACGGTAGGCTTTCAGGTTTCCCGGGTCGGGACGATTGCTGAGTGCGAGGAGCTGGGGTTCAAGCCACAGGGTAGCATCGGCGACAGCGTTGCTGTCCTCGCAGTCGACAACCCAGGCGTCCACCGGTTCCAGGCTTCCGGGCTGCAGTAGTTCCGGGGTGACACGGAATACGCGGTAGCCGGCGCGCAGAATGTCCCCCGCCAGTACGGGAGATGTATGGTCGCAAATGAGCCCGATAAGGGGTTCGCTCTGCATGGTATATGCCGTGGCCAGATCACCGATAGCAGACCAGCGTCAGGCTGCCGACGCAACGATTTTTTCCAGAATTGGAGGTATTCCTCACTTTCGTCAGGCCGGATGGAATCGCGTCACGAAATAGGGGGCTCCTGCTCCTATTGGTGCTGCAATCCGTGTATATTCTTGCGCATGTTTGACGAACCGGTGATTTAAATACATGGCGCGTCCTGTCGACCTGGCCTGCTTTAGTGCACATTACCTGGCACTGCTGAGGCGTTTCCCCAACCAGCTACAGTCCAATGCTGCTCTGGTTATGGCAGCTCCGGATGCACCCGGAGTGCTGGTGTTTGCAGCCAGCCACAATCATCACTACCTGATGTTTTACGATCCTGCTGGTTTCAGCCAGGGCGTGTATGAATTTGGCCTGCCGGAAGAGTTTTTCGAAGCGATCGGCCCCCGACACATGGACAGCCTGGGCAAGGACAGCGGCCTGCGGCTAGCACTGTCAAACGGTGAATACCGGCTCTACCAGGGCACCGACAATGACAAGGTCTTCGAGAGCCAGGCGGACGATGACATCGTGTTCACGTGGTCCGGCCGTATCACCCGCGCCCAGGAGCAGCTCCGGGACGCGTTTGACGCTATCCTGCATCTGCATCAGTCCGGCAGTAGCGTGGCTGTCAAACAGGCGCTTAGTGCGACCTACTTTTCCGAAATCAATTTCATTCGCACGCAGCTGAATCGCGGCGGGCCGGTTCTGGCCAGTCATCGCTGGGTGCGCTTGCCGGACGATAGCATTCGCTGCCTGAGCCAGTTTTCTACTGGCAAGGGAAGCAAGACCCGCGTCGAGGCGGTGGTCTGTGTCGATGCAGATATGGCGCTGGGCTGACGTCAAGCTTCACAGTCTGCCCTCCTGGCAGCGTCAAATTGTGAATCCGGTCAAACTTCGGCAGCACCAGGATGGACTTGCCAGGGTGCTATGCCTAAGGTCTCGTCAAACAGCTAGAAAGGCGTGTTGCGTGCGAGGCTACAACGAACGCGAGCTCAAGGAACTTGTGCTCAGTGATGAAGTGCAGCATCCGCGGGTGGATTCTGATGGATCCAGTTACCTGCTGAAGTTCGATCTGGGCGTGCGCCTGCGCGATGCCCAGCAGCGGGAAGAAGCCGACGGCACCCTGACGACGTTCCGCGGCCAGCCCAAGCGCTTTCGCAGTCACCGTACGCTTATCCAGAATATGAAGAAGCTCGGCATCGCCCGTTGGCGCTGCCGGCTGGATGGCATCGAGGGCTGATCAGCCCATACTTTTCTCACCGGACTCGACGCTCTGGTAAATCAGCGTATTGATCGTCATAGGCCCAACGCCACCGGGCACCGGTGTGTAGGCTGAGGCGCGATCGACAATGGCGGATAGCTCTATATCGCCCACGCCGCCGGGATGGTAGCCGGCGTCGACGACCACGGCGCCATCCTTGATCCAGTCACCGCGAATAAATTCAGGTTTACCCACGGCGCCGACCAGAATGTCGGCCTGCCTGACAAGGTCTGGCAGGTTCCTGGTGCGTGAGTGACAGATGGTCACTGTGGCGTTCTCGTTCAACAGCATCATGGCCATGGGTTTACCGAGAATTGGTGAGCGCCCCACGACAACCGCATGCTTGCCCTCGAGCTCTATGTCATAGGCCTTCAGGGTCCGCATGATGCCCTGGGGAGTAGCACAGCCGTAGGCTGGCTCGCCCATGGCCATGCGGCCAAAGCCGAGGCAGGTAACTCCGTCCACGTCCTTGGTCAGGTCGATGGCGTCAAAGCAGGCGCGCTCGTCAATCTGCGGCGGGGTAGGGTGCTGCAGTAGAATGCCGTGTACATCAGGGTTGTTGTTGAGCTCGTCTATCTTGTCGAGTAGTTGCCCGGTGGTGGTATCAGCCGGGAGCTCAATAGCCAGCGACTCCATGCCTACGCGGCGGCAGGCGTTTCCCTTCATGCGCACATAGGTCGCAGATGCTGGATCGTCGCCCACCAGAAGGGTGGCGAGGATCGGCGTCTTGCCTCCGGATTTCTCCTTCAGGCGCTCGACGCGCTCCTGCAGTTCGGCTTCACTTCTGGCAGCCAGCGCTTTTCCATCGAGGACCAGTGCGGTCATTGTCGGCGACTCCTGAATCGGTAGGTGAGAGGCCGCGGATTATCGCACGGCGCCGCAGGACACAAAAGCCGGCAACCACCGTTTCAATTGACGGCCCCGGGGGCGGCGGGTATGATTCGCGCTCCTGAAAAGGGGGTCCATTCGGAATAACGGGGTATAGCGCAGTCTGGTAGCGCGCCTGCTTTGGGAGCAGGATGTCGGGGGTTCGAATCCCTCTACCCCGACCAACCTATTCCGCGACGTACCAAACGCCTTTTCAGGAGAGCGTCTGTGGTTTCTCCATGGACAGTTGTGGTGGCCGTAGCTCACCAGGTAGAGCACCGGATTGTGGCTCCGGAGGTAGGGGGTTCGAGACCCCTCGGCCACCCCATTTTTTCTTTCGCCGCGCGTATCCGCCCGTAGCTCAGCTGGATAGAGCAATGGCCTTCTAAGCCATCGGTCGCAGGTTCGAATCCTGCCGGGCGGGCCATCTGCAAACGGTCTGTGCCTGCGACAACCCCATCGACGTCTTTACCGGCTCTCTCCGGCTTCAAACTCAAGCACCCGGATTTCCCCGTGCTGGTTGTACACACTGCGACCTTCCAAAACCCACTGCTTGAATCCACCCTTCAGGCTGCTAACCCTGGTGAATCCCATCGCCTGTAATGATTGGGCAGCCAGCGCAGACCGGGCGTCGGTGCGGCAGTAGAGTATTATCTCGCGGTCAACACGTTCCTCCCCGTTGCCCAGCGAGAACTCCAGCTTTCCACGGGGAATCCAGCGTGCGCCACGCAGGTGGCCGGCCTGGAATTCGCGCTCGGTCCGCACGTCGATCAGCAGCGGCTGAGCATCGGTGGCCGGTCGTGACGACAGCTCGGCCGGAGCGATTTCCGTGATAGCCGCCCGAGCCTGCTCCGCCAGCTCGCCCGGGGATTGCAGCGTTCTGGGTCCGGATTCGCCGGCTTCGGCGCTGAATGCAGCCAGCAGGGCAATGAGCAGGGTTGTCCGCATGCCTTGGTTGCTCCGTTCCAGTCTAGAGAGCAAGTTCTGCCATTGCTCGCAGTGTGTCTGTATCGCCGTGGAAATAGAGAGTCGTGACGGGGGATGCCTGCCAGTCCTTGAGTTTTTCCGCAATGCGCTCACGTGGCCCACACAGGGAGATCTCATCGGCAAATTCTGTGGGTACCATGGCGATGGCCTCATCGCGCTTGTCGGCGAAAAATAACTCCTGAATTTGCTCAGCCTCATCGGCATAGCCCATGCGAGCCATCAGTTCCTTGTGGAAGTTGCGCGCCTTGGAGCCCATGCCGCCGATATAGAATCCGAGCATGGCCTTGACGGGATACAGTGCCTCCTCAAGGTTGTCGCTGATGCTGACAATGGCGCCGGCGGTGATCTCGAAACCGGGCTTGCGGTGGGCAATCTGGTCGGCATAGACCTCCTGACGGTAGGGGGAGTAGTACAAGGGCAGCCAGCCGTCGGCAATTTCGGCGGTCTGTGCGACGTTCCTGGGTCCCTCTGCGCCAATAAAGATCGGCACATCGGCGCGCAACGGGTGGGTTATCGACTTAAGGGGCTTGCCCATGCCCCAGGCCCCTTCTCCCGTGTAGGGTAACGGGTAGTGTTCGCCGTCATTGGTTACCGGCCCCTCACGGGCCAGTACCTGGCGGATGATATCGACGTATTCCCGCGTACGGGACACCGGCTTGCTGTAGGGTTGGCCGTACCAGCCCTCGACGACCTGGGGGCCGGATACGCCCAGGCCGAGAATCATGCGGCCGCCGGACATATGGTCCAGCGCCAGGGTGGCCATGGCGCAGGCGGTAGGCGTACGGGCCGAGAGTTGTGCAACCCCGGTCCCCAGGCGGATCTTCGAGGTGTGCGCACCAATCCACGCCAGCGGCGTGAAGCAGTCGTTGCCCCAGGACTCGGCGGTCCAAACAGAATCGAAACCGAGCCGCTCCGCCTCCTGTGCCAGTTCGATATGTGAGGCTGGATACAGCGCCCCCCAGTAGCCAAGTTGCAATCCAAGCTTCAAATCGCTCACAGTCACCCCGTCGCCAAATTCAAACCCGCAGTATAATGCAGGTGTAACAGCAGGAAACCAGCCTATGACAGAACTCACCCATATTGATGCGGCCGGCAATGCCGCAATGGTCGATGTCGGCGACAAGGACATAACACAGCGCGAGGCGGTTGCCGCCGCGGCAATCTACATGGAGCCGGAGACCCTGGCCTTGATCGAAAGCGGGGGTCACAGCAAGGGAGACGTGTTTGCAGTTGCCCGGGTGGCAGGTATTCAGGCCGCCAAACGCTGCAGTGACCTGATCCCGCTCTGTCACCCTTTGCCGCTGAGCGGCATCAAGGTTGAGCTTGCGGCAAACGCCGCCAGGCAGTGTGTCGACATTACCGCGCGTTGCAGGCTGGCCGGCCGCACCGGAGTTGAGATGGAGGCTCTGACGGCGGCGTCGGTGGCGGCGCTGACTATCTACGACATGTGCAAGGCCGTCGATCGGGGAATGGTCATCGGCGATATTCGACTGCTCGAGAAAAGCGGAGGCGCTTCGGGAGACTGGCGGCGCAATGATTCGTGATCAGAGTGCTGTTTTTTGCCCGGCTGCGTGAGCAGTTAGATCTTGCAAGGCTGGAACTTACTTCGGAAGAGGCGGGAAGCACCGTCGCTGAACTGAAAGCTCGGCTGGTTGCCCGCGGTGACGTCTGGGCCGAGGCGCTGGGCGCCGATAATTTGCTCTGTGCGCTTAATCAGCAGCAGGCTCGCGGCGATGAGCCCATCCAGGCGGGAGATGAGGTCGCATTCTTTCCGCCGGTCACCGGGGGCTGAACGGTGGTGGCTGAAGTCAGCATACAGGAGCAGGACTTTGACGCTGGTGAGCAGCAGCGGCTGCTGCTTGGCGATGACACCGCAATAGGGGCGACGGCGACATTCATCGGCTGCGTGCGCGGCCAGCCGGGCGCAGATGAGAGTGAGCCCGATGCGGTCCTGGCGATGGAGCTTGAGCACTACCCCGGTATGACTGAGCGCAGCATAGAGGCCATCATCGGTGAGGCACGACAGCGCTGGGCACTGCAGGCCGTACGAGTGATACACCGGGTAGGCCGACTGTTGCCCGGTGACCAGGTCGTCTATGTCGGCGTAGCCAGTCGGCACCGGGGCGAGGCATTTGCAGCCTGTGAGTTCATCATGGACTACCTCAAGACGCGCGCGCCGTTCTGGAAGAAGGAAAGCACCCCGGGCGGCGCTCGCTGGGTAGACGCAAGAGACACCGAC
The DNA here is from genome assembly GCA_043513815.1 of Cellvibrionales bacterium. Classification (GTDB taxonomy): domain Bacteria; phylum Pseudomonadota; class Gammaproteobacteria; order Pseudomonadales; family Halieaceae; genus JANQIO01. The sequence goes on from CP121313.1 coordinate 2,126,602, forward strand.
AGCGTTGCCGCGGCGCGGTGGGAAAGGGCAGGGGACTAGCCCGCATATTGCTCCATTACGCTGGCCCAATGCCTGCTCAGGCTTTTATGACGGGCGTACAGCCAGTCCTGTGCCAGGTACATATTGCGACTATTGCCGCTTGCCTGTATTTCGCTGGTTCTCGCACGTCCTGAATGTGCATGCTCCCTCCGGCGTAGCTATGGCTACGCCTTTGGTCTCGAGCCCGCTCAGGGCGCACGAGCCCTGCGCGGGCTATCAGGCAACGGGTGCAATATGCGGGCTGGCGCTCCGTCTGTGTATAATTCCGGCCTTCTATTCTGCAAGGAGATGACATGAGCTTTTCATCCCGCGAATTTCGCGATGCCCTCGGCTGCTTTGCCACCGGTGTCTGTGTCATTACAGGGCAGCCTGATGACGGCGCGCCCTTTGGGATGACCGTCAATTCCTTCGCTTCGGTATCCCTGGATCCGCCGCTGATACTGTGGAGCCTGCAAAACGACTCCGATATGTTCGGCACATTCGCGACATGCAAGCGCTGGGCGGTCAATATCCTGCGCAGCGACCAGCAGGCGTTGTCGAACCGTTACGCGGTGAAGGGTGATCACGAATTAGCCACCGGGCATTTTGAGCTCGGTTCGACCGGTATACCGGTGATGCCTGACACCCTGGCCAGCTTCGAATGTGAAGAAGAGGCCCGCCACGCTGGCGGGGATCACGTTATCCTCGTGGCCAGGGTGCTGGAAATGGACCATCGCGATAGCGCTGCGCCGCTGCTGTTCTGCAGTGGCGCTTACGCGCAGCTGGCGGGCTAGCCGATGAAGTTCTGCAGTCACTGCGGCGCCGCTGTCAGTCATCGCATTCCAGAGGGCGATGACCGCCCACGCCATGTCTGCGATAGCTGCGATACGATTCACTACAGCAACCCCAGGGTTATCGTCGGCTGCGTTCCGGAGCACGAAGGCAAGATCCTGCTCTGCCGTCGTGCGATCGAGCCGCGCAGCGGGCTTTGGACTCTGCCTGCCGGTTTTATGGAAAACGGCGAGACCACCCGCCAGGGGGCAGCGCGCGAAACCTGGGAGGAGGCGCAGGCTGAGGTTTACGAGCAGCAACTCTACCGGATCTTCGATGTGCCGGGCATCAACCAGGTATACATGTTTTACCGGGCCAGGATTGTGGACGGGGCCTACGGTGTGGGGCCCGAGTCCGAAGCCGTAGACCTTTTTACCGAGGACCGTATTCCCTGGGACGAGATCGCCTTTCCCGTGGTCTACCATACGCTGCGAGAATTCTTTCACGATCGAGTCAATGCTGACTGGCCGGTGCGCGTGTCAGCCATCAAGCGATGACGGAACTACAGCAATGGTTGCTGGCAGCCGCGGGCGCAGGATTCCTGGCTGGCGTGCTGCTGGCCTGGGGTTTGGTGGCCCTGCGGGCAGCACGTGCCGCCCAGGCCAGTGAGCTTGAGCACGCCGCAGCAATCTCGACGTTGCGGGAGGAAAGCGCACGGCTGCAGCAACAGATCGACAGTGAATCGCGGGCGGCATCGGAAAAACTGGAGCTGTTGCAAAAAGCCCGCAAGCAGTTGGAAGACGAATTCAGCAATCTGGCCAACCGCATATTCGAGGAGAAAAGCGAGCGCTTCCTGAAGACCAACAAGGAAACCATGGCCGCCACCCTCGATCCGCTGCGCACCCAGCTGAAGGACTTCCGCAGCAAGGTTGAGGACGTCTACGACCGCGAGACCCGTGATCGTTTGTCCCTCAAGCATGAACTCACGGCGCTCAAGGAGCTCAACCAGCGCATGGCCGAGGACGCGGTCAACCTGACGCGAGCACTCAAGGGCGACAAGAAAACCCAGGGCAACTGGGGAGAAGTTGTCCTGGAGCGGGTGCTGGAGGAGTCCGGCCTGCGGAAGGGGCACGAGTATGAAACCCAGTTCAGTGCCACCTCCGGTGACGGCCAGCGGCGCCAGCCCGACGTCGTGGTACGGCTCCCTGAAGGCCGCGACATCGTGGTGGATTCAAAGATGTCCCTGGTGGCCTACGACCGCTATATTGGCTGCGAAGACGAGGCCGAACGCAAACAGGCGCTCGCGGAACACGTGCAGGCCGTCAAGCAGCACATCGATGGCCTGAGCCTCAAGGAATATGAACAGCTGGAGGGCATCAACAGCCTGGATTTTGTGCTGCTGTTTATCCCGATCGAGTCAGCTTTTATGGCGGCTTTCGATAGTGATCCATCGATGTTTACCCGGGCGTACGACAAGAAAATTATTGTGGTCAGCCCCACCACGTTGCTGGCCACCTTGCGCACCGTGCAAACGCTGTGGCGTTATGAGCACCAGAATCGCAACGCTGAAAAGATCGCTGCCCAGGCGGGGGCTATCCACGACCAGTTCGCCCTGGTGCTGGAGTCCCTGGCGGACCTTGGTCGCCACATAGACCGGGCTCATGAAAGCTGGGACAAGACCCGGGCGCGGCTTTCCAGCGGGCGCGGCAACCTGGTCAAGCGGGTGCAGGACCTGGAAAAGCTCGGTGCCCGTACCCGCCGCGAGTTGCCCAGGACAATGATCGAGGATGACAGCGCCGTCGAGGGCTTGGACGACCAGGCCAGCGCGGATGTGCTGGAGCTCGATGGGGCGGACACCGGCAACAGCAGCAAACAATCTGACTAGGGAGAACACGTAATGACATTTCCGAAAATCGGCAATTTGGCACCCGCATTTACCTTGCTGGACCAGGACGGCAACAAGGTCAGCCTCAAGGACTTCCGCGGCGAAAGTAACGTGGTGCTGTATTTCTACCCCAAGGCCATGACCCCTGGCTGCACCAATCAGGCCTGCGGTATCCGTGACAGCAAGGCCGCTTTCAAGAAAGCCAATACCGTGGTGCTGGGTATCAGCCCTGACCCCGTGGCGCGGCTGGGCAAATTTATCGACAAGCAAGACCTCAATTTCACGCTGCTGTCCGACGAGGACCGCGCAATCACTGAAAAATACGGTTGCTGGGGGCTCAAAAAGTTCATGGGGCGGGAGTCCATGGGCGTGTTGCGCACCACGTTTATTATTGGCAAGGACGGCCGTCTCAAGCACATCATGGACAAGGTGAAAACCAAGACCCACCACGATGACGTGCTCGCGTTGCTCAAGGAGCTGAAGCTCTAGTCGCCATAGACACCGCTATGACCTTAGTCGGGAAATGTCGGCAAACCCCGCTCAGCGCACACAGTTTCGCCGAGAATTCCAAATATCGGTGAAATAGGGAGGCGAGCGGATTTGTGGCAGGGGGGACTAGCAATAATACCCCTTTTTCTGCTCAAGTAAACCATAGGAATCGCCCCTAAGCCCCTGTAAACTCGAGACAACTCGGGTGCGCTGCGCCTGCCTGACCGGTCTCCATGGGGATGGAATCCGGGGCGGTAGCGGTGCGGTTTACGTCGTTGTGTGACATGGCACCAGAAAATGAGCCTGTCGAATTGCGTAAAGCCGCAACAGAGCGGCAAAATCCCGAATAATAAGCAGGTCAGCGCTGCCGAGGCAGTCGAGACCAGTGCGTGAGCGCCCGGGTGGGGACCCGCGGCGTCTTATGTGATGCATTCAGACCAATGATAATGAGCCGATTCAGTCGGCCAGGATTGAAAACATGACGGAATTGCGGCAGTTCAGCTTTATCAAGCTCGTCTTCACGGGGCTTTTCCTGGCAGTCATCAGCGCCTGCGGCGGCGGTGGCGGCGACGGCCCGGGTTTCATCGGCGGCGGCATTGACGACCCAGGTGATGGCGGCGGCGGCAGTGCTGGTGGTGTCACCATCACGCTCACGGACACTGAGGGCAACCCCACGTCCACTGTGAGCAGCTCCAGTCCGGGCATTGTTTCTGTTGCCTTTACCGGTGGCCAGGGTGCCCTGGTCAGTGTCACTACAACGGCGGGCAGCATCACGCCGGCTTCCAGCCTGACCAACGAAGACGGTATCGCGTCTTTCGTGCTAGAGGCCGCTGATGAGTCTGGTGCGGGCACCGTTACTGCGACCATCGACGAGATTTCGGTCACCGTAAATTTCCAGGTTGAAGGTTCGGCTGGCCCGGGGAACAACACCCTGACACTGGCGTTGACCGATAACGTCGGCAATCCCGTCAACAACATAACCGACTTCAGTCCTGGCACGCTAACGGTCACTGTCAGGGACGCTTTTGGCCAGCCTGCCGCAGGGCAGATTGTCAGCGCGACAACAACCATCGGTGCTATATCGCCCAGCTCCGGCACTGCGCTGACCGACCTGAATGGGGTGGCAAATTTCACCCTGGTGTCTCAGGGTGTAACGGGCGCTGGCGTAGTGACTGCCTCCCTGGGTGAGGCATCAAGCAGTCTCACATTTGAAGTAGGCGAAGCAAGTTTGCAAGTTGGCCGTTTTGTGAATGGCAGCTTTGTTGGCGGGGAAATCGACGCAGGTGCCACCTCACTGCCCGCCGCTGGCTCGACGCCGCTGTCTGTAAGCGTCGTCAACGCGGATGGCGACCTGGTTTCCTCTGCGGTAGCGGTCAGTTTCACCAGCGGCTGTGCAAGTCTGACTCCGCCCCTTGCCGATCTGCCTGGTTCTGTAAACACAATCAATGGCGTCGCAACGGCGACCTATACGGCAGAGGGTTGCACGGGTACGGACGTGGTGACCGCCTCCATCGAGCAGGGAAACAACCCGTCGGCCACTGTGTCGCTCTCGATTGCGACAGCCGACGTCAGTTCCATCCTGTTCCTTGACGCCGACCCGCAGACCATAGCCCTGCAGGGTACCGGTGGTGCCGGTCGTTCTGAGACTTCCTCGGTTTCCTTCCAGGTACTGGATACTACGGGCTCTCCGGCAGCCGGGGCCGATGTTGCGTTTAGTCTCTCGACGACCATCGGCGGCATGTCGTTGACCAATGCAGAGGCAACCACCAATACTGAGGGGATCGCGCGTGCTATTGTGCAGGCCGGTAACGTCTCAACGTCAGTTCGCGTGACTGCATCAGTAGACGTCAATGGAACGCAACTGAGCACGGTATCAGACCGGCTGATTGTCAGCACCGGCTTGCCGGATCAGAACTCCGTTTCCATGGGCCCCGAGACCAGCAACCCCGGCGGCTGGGACCGGGACGGAGTCACGACAGAGGTAACCGTCCGCATGGCGGACAAGTTCAATAACCCCGTGCCTGACGGAACCGTGGCTTTCTTTACGACAGAGTACGGCTCTATCGTCGACAGCTGTGAATTGGTGGGTGGCGCCTGCGCCGTGACCTGGACCAGCCAGGCTCCTCGCTTCCCGCTGATTTCTAACGATACGGGCGCGGACGGTGCAGTTTCGACTATTTTCAACAGAGAGTGCCCGGATTACATTGATCCGGCCAATCCTGCCGCGCCCTCAACCGGAAGACCCTGTCCAAGTAGTCTTGGGGGCGTCATTGCGGGCAATAGTAGCCTCGTTGTTATCGCGGTAGGGGAGGAATCCTTTATCGACACCAATGGCAATGGCCTCTACGACCTGGGCGAGCCCTTCCAAGACCTTCCCGAAGCATGGCTGGATAAGAATCTCAACGGGGTGTTTGACAATACTCCGCCGCTTTGCTCGCCCGACACCAGTTCGGAGGCCGGACGTGAATGTGGCGAGGGCCTGGAGGAGATCTACTTCGACTTTAACGAGGACGGTGTCTACAACGAAGCCAATGGAATCTACAACGGCTCTCTGTGTCCTCAAGACCTTGAGGCGGCCGGCCAGTGCACCAAGGAACTGTTACATGTGCGCGGTACCAACGAGATACAGATGTCGAACGCCACGGTGCAGAGATTGGCGATATACGAGGCGTTTGATGGCAACCCGTTGCCGCCACTGGAAGTAGTGGGATCAATATCTATGCCTAGCGGTGGTGAGGGTAGAGGTTTTATTGTGGCGATTTCCGATAGCTTCAATAACCCCCCACCGGCCGGTTCGACTGTTTCAATTGTCACTGACGGCTGTGAAATTACCAGCGACGACAGTACGGTACCCAATATCAGTCAAACTGGCGCCTACCTGGTGGGCTTTCTGGTGAAAAATGTCGCTGATAACCCTGAAAACCTGACCGGTGACATTACGATTACCCTGGGACTGCCAGGCGCATCACCGGTGTCGCGTAGCATTCCCTGCGTGGATATTGCCAACTAGACCAAAACCTGGAAGAAGCGGGCTATGCCCGCTTTCTTTTTGCCTATTTAACTACCAACTAGTAGGCTTTAGTTGGTGGCCGTACGGGCCCCGAGAGGAGCAGAACCATGAGTCATGCAGAGACAAAATGCCCCCATTTCGACCTGACCGACCCGGATTTCTATGCCGGAGGGATGCCCCGGGAGGCCTTCGGCTACCTGCGCCGGGAGGAGCCGGTCTATTGGCACGAGGACCCGGTCCAGGGCCGCGGTTTCTGGGCGGTGACCCGCCACGCAGACCTGGACTACGTGTCCAAGAACCCGCAGATTTTCTCCTCTGAGGTGGAGACCTGCTTCCTGCATGAACACGATGAGGAGACACTGCCATTTCTGCAGCTCCAGATCATCAATATGGATCCGCCCAAGCACCTCAAGTACCGGCGGCTCGTGCGCAACGCCTTCACGCCAAAGGCGGTGGATTCCTATGAAGAGCGTTTCCGGGAAGTGGCCAAAGGCATAGTGGACGCGGCGATCGAAGGCGGTCGCTGTGAATTTGTCGAAGATGTGGCCGCAGAGTTACCGCTGGTGGCCATCTGTGAATTGATGGGCGTGCCCCTGGAGCAGCGGCGCCGGATTTTCGAACTCACCAACATCATGATCGGAATGGACGATCCGGAGATGGCGACCACCCAGGAAGACGGCATGGTCGCTATGATGGAAATGTTTGGCATTGCCCAGGAGATTGCCGCCGATCATCGGGCCAATTCCCAGGACGACATCGTCAACGTGCTGTTGACCGGCACCGTCGAGGACGAGCCGCTGACCGACGATGAATTCTGCTATTTCTTCCTGATGTTGATCGTGGCCGGCAATGAAACCACGCGCACGGTCACCAGCCACGGTATGCGGCTGTTGATGGAGAGCGGTCAGTACCAGGCACTGCAGGACAGCCCGGAGCTGCTGGAAGGTGCTATCGAAGAGTTCCTGCGCTTCAATCCAGCTGTCATCGCCTTTCGGCGCACGGCGGTAGAAGACGCCGAAATCGGCGGCCAGAAGATCAACAGGGGTGACAAGGTGCACATGTTTTACGGTGCGGCCAATGCCGATGAGGCGATCTTCGAGGATGGTGATCAGTTCGATATTACTCGCGCCGGACGCGAAGACGTACGCAACAACCACCGCGCCTTTGGTGTCGGCGAGCATTTCTGCCTCGGTTCCCACCTGGCTCGCCTCGAGCTGCGCGTTATTTTTGAAGAGATCCTGGGCCGGATCGCCAATCCCGAATTCGACGGCGAGATTCGCTGGCTGCGCTCGAACTTCATCAACGGTATCAAGTCCATGCCAATACGCTTTGACGTTTTGCCTGCCGACGGGGAGCATAGCTGAACAGTCCCTGACGGAGTCAGCTCATGCGTGCCATAGCCATTTCAGACCCTGGTGGTCCTGAAGTTCTCACCCTCACAGAACTGCCCGACCCTCACCCGGGTCCGGGTGAAGTGCTGATCGATGTAGCCGCTGCGGGTGTCAATCGCGCAGATATCGTGCAGCGCCAGGGGTTTTATCCGCCACCACCGGGTGCCCCCGACACACCGGGGCTGGAAGTCGCCGGTACGGTTGCGGTACTGGGCGAGGGCGTCGACACCTGGGCAGTGGGCGACAGGGTTTGTGCGCTGCTGGCGGGCGGTGGCTACGCCGAGCGTGCGCTGGCCGTAGCAGCTGAGTGCCTTCCCATTCCAGCCGAAATGAGTTTTACCGAGGCAGCAGGGCTGCCTGAAACCGTGCTGACCGTCTGGTCCAATGTCATGCAGCGTGCAGCCATACAGCCCGGAGAAAGCTTCCTGGTACACGGCGGTAGCAGCGGTATCGGTACCTCTGCCATCCAGATGCTGAAAGCCTACGGCTGCCCGGTGTATGCGACCGCGGGCTCCGCAGAGAAAGTTGAGATCTGTGAGGTTCTCGGCGCCAATCTCTGCGTCAACTACCGGGAACAGGATTTTGTCGAAGTCATTGCCGCCGCCACCGACGGGCAGGGCATTGATGTCATCCTCGACATGGTGGGCGGTGACTATGTCGACCGCAATATTCAGCTCGCCGCTACCAACGGTCGCATCGTCAATATCGCCTACCTGCAGGGCTCACAGGTCAGTGCCAACCTCATGCCAATAATGCTCAAACGGCTGGTGCTCACGGGCTCTACCCTGCGGGCCCGGGAGCCGGAATTCAAAGCGGCGCTGGTGGCGGAGGTGCGCGATCGTGCCTGGCCGTGGCTGGACAACGGCCGGCTGCAGCCGGTTATCCACCAGGTCTTTTCCTTCGCCGAAGCGAGCGATGCCCACAAGGTCATGGAGGCCAGCTCACATATCGGCAAACTGATATTGAGCTGGGAGTAGGGCGCTGGACTACCTGAGTATTGAACAGGCGCGCGAACGCGATGGACTGCGGCTGGTGCTGACAGCCGGCCTGCCCGGCCCCTGGGGAGAGGCCATCAAGTCGGTATTGGCTGCGAAACAGCTGGAGTTCGTGGCGGCTGCCCAGGAGGCCGGAGGTGACAACCCGGCGCTGGTGGCATGGACCGGTCAGGCCAGCGCCCCGGTGCTGGCGTGGAAAGATACGCCGCCGAGAACCACCTGGCTTGCTCAGCTGGAGCTGGCCGAAGCGCTGGCGCCAGACCGGCCACTGCTGTCACCGGAGCCTGCGCAGCGGGCGCAAATCATCGGTCTCTGTCATGCCGTAGCGGGCCAGGACGGCCTGGGCTGGAACCGGCGTACCCAACTCACCGGAATGATCATGAGCAGCGGCAAAGCGCCGCCCTATATGCAACGTATGGCGGATCGCTACGGTTACTCTGAAGCCGCCCATGCAGCCTGTGAAGGCAAGCTTGTCGACTTGCTGCACCTGTTTCGAGGCGTTCTGGCAGCCCAGCAGGAACGGGGAAGTGATTACCTGGTAGGGGGCGCGCTGACGGCGGCAGACCTCTACCTGGCCAACTTCCTGGGCATGCTGGATCCGCTGCCCGAGGCTTTAAACCCAATGCCTGCGCAGATGCGGGGCGCCTATAGCTATCGCACGGCGGCGCTGGCGGACGCCCTCGACCCAGGCTTGCTGCAGCACCGGGACAGGATTTACCAGCGTCACATCAGTACCCCGCTCGATTTCTAGCAATACGCACCAGGAGGCCTTCAGTAAGACTATGCTTTCACTTCAGGAAATATCGGACCGGCTCGAGATACAGGACCTGTGCTACCGCTATGCGGAGCTGATCGACGGCAAACAGTTCGAGGCACTGGCCAGCGATGTGTTTACCGCCGATGCGCACATCGACTATAGCGTATTCGGCGGCAGCGTCGGCGGGGTGGCGGACACCATCGCGTTTCTCCAGCAGGCCCTGACAGATTCGGCCTTTCCCGCACACCAACACCTCAATGCCAATATCCAGGTGTCGGTGTCCGGGGATGAAGGCAGCGGCCGGGTCATGTGTTTCAACCCACAAGAGATGCGCCTGCCAGACGGCAAGTCCCAGTTATTCATGCTGGGCCTCTGGTACGTAGACAGCTACCGACGCACGGAAGCGGGCTGGCGCATCAGCTCCCGGGTGGAGGAAAGGAGCTGGGTATTCAACACGCCGGACTTCATGTCCCTGTAAATTGTGCCCGGGTTTTGCCGACGCTTCAGGCCCCCGGTTTGTCCAGGTTTTGTCCGCCTTAATGAGCGGTCAGGGTGTAAAGAGCGCGGCGAAGCAGGGGTTCAGGCGACCCGGGAGTCCTCTTTCCAGGCACTGATGCTCGCCAGATCCAGGCGACTGACGCAGTCTTCCAGGCATTTTTCCAGGTCCCGCAAGGCTTCCTCGCCCATCTGCTCTATGTAGAACTCGCGCACCTCGCTCACGGCCTCCGCGCTGTCGCGCATCAGGTCGAGGCCGCGCTGGGTAGGACGTATCTTCTTGGCCCGGCGATCGCTGCCATCGATGTCGCGGACGATATAACCGATGCGCTCCATCTCCTTGAGCATTTTGCCCATGGCCTGCTGGGTCACGTGGGCCCGCTCGGCCAGCTCTGTGACGCGCACGGCGCCTTCGCTGAGGTTGGCAAACACGGTGGAATGGGAGGGACGAATCAATGGGTGGCCACGCTCCTGTAGCAATTCCATCGTCCGGCGCTCGTAGTCGCGGCCAAATTCCAGCAACAGGCGGCCGAGGTTGATCGACAAGCGCGGTTTTCGTACTGTTGATTCGACTTCCGTGGTCATTGCTCTACCCCCGAAGACCTGCCGGTCTTCTTTCAGCGATGTTCAGCCATGTTCAGCTACTTTCATGCAGCTACTTTCATGCAGCTACTTTCATGCAGCTACTTTCATGCAGCTACTTTCAGCTGCGCGTGCGACGTTTCCCCAGCGCTCTCTCGTAGCTTAATTAGGAAAGCCAACTTTGCCAACTGCCAGTGCGCAGGGTAGTTGCGCCGGGGTATCATGCGCGCCGTTATGTTTCATTTCGGGAGTACAATGGCAAAAATTATTACCTGTAACACCAATGGCATTCGGGCGGCGGCTCGCAAGGGTTTTTTTGACTGGCTGACCGCGCAGGATGCCGATGTTGTTTGCATTCAGGAGACCAAGGCCCAGGAAGAGCAGCTAGAGGACCCGGTATTTCGTCCCGCGGGCTACCACTGCACCTACAATGACGCGATCAAGCGCGGCTACAGTGGCACTGCCCTGTACTCCAGGGTCAAGCCGAGAAAGGTCATCACGTCGTTGGGTTGGGAGCCGGTGGACGGGGAAGGCCGCTATATACAGGCTGACTTCGATCGCTTCAGCGTGATTTCCCTGTATGTGCCATCGGGTTCCAGCAGTGAGGAAGTCCTGCAAAAGAAATACCGCTTCATGGACCAGTTCTACGAGCACTTGCGGGTTCTGCGCCGCAAGCGGCGGGAATTCGTGATCTGTGCCGATTGGAATATCTGCCACAAGGAAATCGATCTGAAGAACTGGCGTTCAAACCGGAAGAATTCAGGTTTCCTGCCAGAGGAGAGGGCCTGGCTGGACCGGGTGTATGACGAACTGGGATATATCGACTCCTTCCGGCTGGTCAACCAGCAGCCGGATGAATACACCTGGTGGTCCAACCGCGGCCAGGCCTGGGCCAAGAACGTAGGCTGGCGCCTGGACTACCAGGTGATCACTCCAGGCCTGAAGAACCGCGTGGTCAGTGCCGATATCTACCGTGATGAGCGCTTTTCCGACCACGCCCCACACAGCATGGTGTTTGATTGGGATATAGAGCCCTGATACATTGTGCGCCCGTTTCTATAAGGCTTTTTCCATGAGTTTGTTCGTAGCCAATGCCCACGCCCAGGCGGCAGGCCAGCCGGCCGCCGGCGGCGATATGTTCCAGATAGTATTTCTGGTCGGTCTTTTCGTGCTGTTCTATTTCATCGCCATTCGCCCCCAGCGCAAGCGTCAGAAAGAGCACGCCGACATGGTGTCAGCCCTGGAAAAGGGCAATGAGGTGATCACCAGTAGTGGCATTCTCGGGAAAATCACCCGCCTCGAGGACAACTTTGTCGTCCTGCAGGTGGCTGACAATGTCGAACTGAAATTCCAGCGCAGCTATATCAATGCTGTGTTGCCGAAAGGGACCCTGAAGTCCATCTAGGGTGACCACCCTCGACTTTCCGCCGAGGATTTCCCTCGCCCGGCTGCCGACGCCGCTGCAGCCGCTGGATCGCTTGAGCGAGGCAGTGGGCGGTCAGCACCGCATATGGGTCAAGCGCGACGATCTCACGGATGCGGCGATCAGTGGCAACAAGCTGCGTAAGCTGGAATTTGTCACCGCGGCCGCTCGCGAACAGGGCTGCGACACGCTCATTACCTGCGGCGGTGTGCAGTCCAACCACTGCCGCGCCACGGCCCTGGTAGGTGCCAGGCTGGGCTTCAAGGTGCACCTGATATTGCGCGGCGAGGCCCCCGAGGTGCCCGATGGCAATCTGTTGCTGGGCCATCTCGCCGGGGCCGCCATTTCTCATTACTCCCCACGCCAGTACTTTGCCGAACTGCCGGAGCTATTTGCGCACTGGCGCGATCACTATGCGTCGCAAGGAAGCAAGGCACTGTGCATTCCCACCGGGGCCAGTGATGGACTGGGAATATGGGGTTACCTGGGCGGGGCAGAGGAACTGGCTGCAGATATGGGGGATGCCGGCATCGACGAGGCCCACTGGGTCTGTGCCACGGGCTCCGGCGGCACCCAGGCAGGCCTGACCCTGGGCGCCGCCCTGCAGCCCTTGCCTGTGGACGTTTGGGGTTTTAATGTCTGCGACGACGAGGCCTGGTTCCTGAACAAGGTGGCGGAGGACATTGCGGACTGGCGGCAGCGTTATCCGAATGCGCTGCTGGGGCCACTGCCGGACTGCCGGCCGCGGGTTGTCGACGGCTACGTGGGGCCAGGCTATGGCCGCGCCACCGGGGAGGTGTTTGCCACCATCAGTGAGCTGGCAAGCCTGGAAGGGCTGGTGCTGGATCCGGTCTATACCGGCAAAGCCTTCCACGGCATGCTGGAAGAAATTCGCCGTGGGCGCTTTCGGGGTCGCCGCGATATCATCTTCCTGCACACCGGGGGAATCTTCGGTCTGTTTCCGCAGCGCAGCGAATTTAAATTCAGCAACGCGACAGCGGTGTAAGACAGATTGGGTTGGGCAAGCGATGTCATCGGCGGGTTGGAGCGCGTCAGTCCGAGGACCCTCAGCCAATACTGTCGCGCGGGTTTTAGACCAAATTCATTGCCCCCGGCAACGCCGGCCGCAGCCGTATTCTGGTAAGCTCCACGAACTCCTGCGTGAACGGTGCAAACATGGCGGACAAGGCGGACAAGGCGAGTGACAAGCTGGTAATCGCGATATCCTCGCGGGCCCTGTTCAATCTTGACGATAGCCACGAGGTCTATGAACGCGACGGGCTGGAGGCCTATTCCCGCTATCAGGTCGAGCGCGAGGATGAACCGCTGGAGCCCGGCGAGGCGTTCCCCATGGTGCAGAAACTGCTGCGTATCAACCAGGCGCTGGACGGGGGCAACCGGATCGAAGTGATTCTGCTGTCCCGCAACAGCGCCGATACCGGCCTGCGCATCTTCAATTCCATTCAACACTACGAGCTGGATATCCTCAGGGCGGCGTTTTGTGGCGGTGAGAGCCCCTATCGCTATATCTCCGCGTTCGGGGCCCAGCTGTTCCTGTCGACCGAGCCAGAGGATGTACGCCACGCCCTGGACCACGGTGTGGCGGCGGCCAACCTGGTGTCGAAACGCAAGGCCGGCAATGACGCCGAGCAGCTGCGGTTCGCCTTCGATGGCGACGCGGTGCTGTTTTCCGACGAGGCGGAGCGGGTCTACAAGTCCGAGGGCCTGGCAGCATTCCAGAATAGTGAGCAGGCCTCCGCCCGCCTGCCCCTGAGCGGCGGCCCTTTCAAGCCGTTCCTCGCGGCGTTGCAGCACCTGCAACGCGAGTTTCCCGCCACCGAATCACCGATTCGCACGGCGCTGGTGACTGCCCGTTCCGCGCCCGCCCACGAGCGCGTTATCCGCACCCTGCGCGCCTGGGAGATCCGTATCGACGAGTCCATCTTCCTGGGCGGGCTCGACAAGGGAGAGTTCCTCAAGGCCTACCAGGCCGACGTGTTCTTCGACGATCAGCAGAGCCACTGTGACAGTGCCGGCAGCCATGTGGCCACCGGACATGTTCCCCACGGTATAGCCAACCAGTAGTGGGCGGTCGTCGGTAGCGGCAGTGAAAAGCCGTTATTCCTTTTTGCGGTTTGCAATAACTCTCTTAAGCGCTATTCTTCATAAGCCAACAGGGTAGTGCGGGACCGGCGATGAAATTACAGCAGTTGCGATACATCTGGGAAGTCGCCCACCACGAGCTCAATGTGTCCGCCACCGCCCAGAGCCTCTACACCTCCCAGCCGGGCATCAGCAAGCAGATTCGCCTGCTGGAAGACGAGCTGGGCGTTGAGATTTTCGCCCGCAGCGGCAAGCACCTGACCCACGTGACCCCCGCCGGGGAGGCAATCCTCAAGACCGCCGGAGAAATTCTCCGCAAGGTCGACAGCATCAAGTCGGTAGCGCAGGAATTCAGCAACGAGAAAAAGGGCAGCCTGTCGCTGGCCACTACCCATACCCAGGCGCGCTACGCGCTGCCAGATACCATCAGTACTTTCATTGATCGGTATCCGGAGGTTTCCCTGCATATGCACCAGGGAACACCGATGCAGATCTCTGAAATGGCAGCCGATGGAACCGTCGATTTTGCCATCGCGACCGAAGCCCTGGAGTTATTCAGCGATCTCATCATGATGCCCTGTTACCGCTGGAATCGCCATTCTGGTGCCGCGGGACCACCCGCTGGCGGAGCTGGACGAGCTCACCCTGGAGGCCGTTGCGGAGCACCCTGTCGTTACCTACGTATTCGGCTTTACCGGGCGCTCGCGCCTCGATGAGGCCTTCATGGAGAAAGGCCTGGTGCCCAAGGTAGTGTTCACCGCCGCGGATGCCGACGTCATCAAGACCTATGTTCGGCTCGGATTGGGTATCGGTATCGTGGCGCATATGGCTTACGACGCCGAGATCGACAGCGATCTCGTGCCGCTGGACGCGAGCCATCTGTTTGCCCCCAGCGTGACCAAGATCGGCTGTCGGCGCGGCACCTTCCTGCGCGGCTACATGTATGAATTCATCGAGCTGTTTGCGCCACACCTGTCGCGGGAGCTGGTTGACCAGGCCTTTGCCTGTCACAGTAAATCCGAGCTGGATGGCCTGTTTGCCGAAATCGATATTCCCACTCACTGACAAGCAACGGGACAACAAAGAATGGAGCTGGTTTGCCTGGACCTGGAAGGGGTTCTGATTCCTGAAATATGGATTGAATTTGCTGAGCGCACGGGTATAGATGCGCTGCGGGCGACCACCCGGGATATCCCGGACTACGATGAATTGATGAAGCAACGCCTGTCGCTGCTGGATGAAAACGGCCTCAAGATAAACGACATACAGGCGGTGATTGCCGACATGTCTCCGCTCGAGGGCGCCGGTGAATTTCTCGACTGGCTGCGGCAGCATTTCCAGCTCGTGATCCTGTCGGACACGTTCTACGAGTTCTCGGCCCCCTTCATGCGCCAGCTCGGCTGGCCGACACTGTTCTGCCATCGACTGCTGGTGGACGACGAGGGCAGGGTAGTGGATTACCGTCTGCGCCAGCCCGACCCGAAGCGCGCGTCGGTGCAGGCTTTTCACACCCTGAATTACCGGATTATCGCCTCTGGCGATTCCTACAATGACACCAGCATGCTGGATGAGGCAGACGCCGGCATCCTGTTCCGTGCACCCGACAATGTCATTGCCGAGTTTCCCCAGTACCCCGCGGTCACCAGCTACCAGGCCCTGCGCGAGGAAATCTGCAAGGCCTCGGAGCGCGACATCACGCCGTGAGCGGACCGCTCTCGAGGTGCTCCAGGTAGCGGCCCACCTTGTCCCAGGTTTCCTGGTATTCCTGCTGGCAACCTGAATCGGCCACCAGGCCGCCGCCGCCCCAGCAGTGAATCCTGCCCTCCCGGCACAGCAGGGAGCGGATGGCGATGTTGCTGTCCAGCTGCCCGTCTGCGCTCAGGTAGAAGACGCTGCCGCAGTAGGCATGACGCGGGCCGGGCTCCAGCTCCGCGATGATTTCCATGGCGCGACGCTTCGGGGCGCCGGTGATAGAGCCCCCCGGAAAGCTGTCACGCAGCAGGTCCAGGGGGTCGCAGTCCTGTCGCAGCTCCCCTGAAACTGTGCTGACCAGGTGGTGAACACTGGGGTAGCTTTCCAGTTCGAACAGGCCGTCTACCTGAATACTTCCGGGCCGGCAGCTGCGGCCAATGTCGTTGCGCAACAGGTCGACGATCATCAGATTCTCTGCCCGGTCCTTGGGAGACTGAAGCAATGCTTCGGCGGCCAGCCGATCGCTGATCGGGTCCTGGGAGCGTGCCCTTGTGCCCTTGATGGGCCGGGTTTCCACATGACGCCCGGCCACCCTCAGGAAACGCTCCGGGGACAGGCACAAGAGTTGTTCGGTGCCGTTGTCGCAGTAGGCTGAAAAAGGGGCGGCCGCCAGTCCTCGCAGCGACCTGTAGGCCGTCCACGGGTCCCCGGAATAGCTCGCGCTGAAGTGGCGCGCCAGATTGACCTGGTAGCAGTCACCGGCATGAATGTATTGCTGGACCCGCTGGAATGCCTGCTCATAGTCGAACCGCTCCAGGTCGCTGCCAAAGCTCGACTCCAGCGTGAAGCGCGCTTTGGCAGCGGCGTGCTGATGGGGCTCCCGCAATTTGTCCAGCAGGCGTTGGCGGCTGGCTGCAGCAAGGCCGGGTAGTGTCACCAACAGGCAGCGGCCCAGTACATGGTCCTGAACCAGCGCCCAGTCATACAGGGCTACTCTGGCGCTGGCGCCTGCTGTTGCCGGCAGGTGCTGCAGCGGCAGCCCCATTTCGTAGTCGATCTGGCCCGCCAGGCCGCCGCAGAAAGGGACGGTACCGGCTGCGTCACAGCGGCGCGCTGACCAGGCTTCAGCCAGCTCTTGAAAATAGCTTAGGATGTCGTTATATGTTGTTGATTCAGAACAAGTAAAATCCAGCAAATGGCTGGGGTCGGCGAGCATGATGTCAAACCGCCCCTGGGCGCTGTGAGGCCGGCAGGAGTCCAGCAACAACGGCCTGGGCAGGTCACGCAGGCGTTCGAACCAGACGCAACTGTCCGGATGGTAGGGGAGTTCCTCGAGTTGCAGGGTAGGATTTGCCATTTTTGCTGGGTTCTAAACGCCTTCGCTACGCGATCCAGTGTTTACTCCGAGTACATCTATTGTTTTTTTGTGCTGCGAACGGCGTCGAAATTGACTTCAACAGACGTTAAACGTATCGTAACTCGCCGTTTATCCCCACTGTAAAGAAGTGCTTCGTATGGCAGACCAGACGGCTAAACAACCCACCCCGACAGGGCATTCCCTGTCCAATCCCTTTGCCGAAACGGTTGACCGGGAATTTATCGTTCCGGGGCAGATCGTCACCGAACCCGGGCTGTACGAAGAGGCCTTGAAGGCCGGCTTCGAACTGCAGCAGCGTCCCCGGCAAGCGGCCGGGGTCAAGAGCATAGAGCGCCAGCACCAGAAACAGCGTATGACTGTCTGGGAGCGCATCAAGCTGCTCAATGACCCGGGCCATGAACCGACTATTCTGTACCATAACTGGGGACCGAACCTGGACGGTGCCTCGCTGGTCACCGCGATTATCCGGGTTAACGGCCGCGACGTCGCCCTTTATGGCCACGATTTCACGGTGCGTGCCGGCTCCATGGATGCCACCAACGGCAAGAAGCTGGCGCGGCTGTTTGAGCTGGCCGCCAAGCGCCGGATTCCACTGGTCGGTATGAACGACAGCGCTGGCGCCTATATCCCCGCGGGCGTGGGTGGCCTCGACGGCTACGCCGAAGCGTTCACCGCGCTGCGCAAGGTCTCCGGCATTGTCCCTAGCATCATGTGCATGTTTGGATTCAACGCCGGTGGCGGCAGCTACCTGCCGCGGCAGGGCAGTTTCCTGATCCAGCCTAATAACACATTTTTCGGCCTCACCGGTCCGGGCGTGGTGAAGTCGGTGCTCGGCGAGGATGTGACCCCGGACGAACTGGGCGGGCCAAAGGTACACAGCCAGAGCGGTGTCAACGATTTCGTGGTGCCTGACGAGGTGTCGGCCCTGCGCAAGGTACGCGAGCTGCTCAACTACCTGCCCAGCCACAATGCCGAGTTCGCCCCCCATCAACCCTCATCAGACCCGGTAACTCGCAAAACCTGGGATATCGATATCCTGTTGAAGAAGGCGATCAATTCCCCGACGGGCTTCAACACGCCGATCGATATCTCGATCCTGATTCAGCAGTTGTGCGATCACGGCGACTTCCTGGAGATCCAGGCGGAGCGAGCGCGCAATACCATCACCGCGCTGGGACGTATTGGTGGCAACGTGATCGGCTTCGTCGCCAACAACAGCGCCGTGTCCTCAGGACAGATCGACATAGCCGCCGCCTACAAGAACGCGCGCTTTATCCGCTTCTGTAATCTCTACAACATCCCGGTGATTTTCCTGGAGGACACCACCGGTTTCCTGCCGGGTCGGGAGCAGGAGGCGGGCGGTATCGTGCAGGCCGGTCGCGCCATGCTCGATGCGATTGTCGACCTGCGCACCCCGCGCTTCCTCGTTATCGTGCGCAACGCCTTTGGCGGCGCCTACGCCTCCTACAACAACTACCCGACCGGCGCCGATTTCGTGGTGGCACTGCCGACCACGCGGCTGGCGGTGATGGGCCCGGCCGGTGTGGAATATGTCTACAAGGATGAGCTGCGCAAAATTCGTGGCCAGATAGACGGGCGTACCCGCGAGGTACAGGAGCAGCAGTTCACCCAGGGGCTGTCCGCAGAAGATGCGGCCGACGCCGCACGGGTGGCCGTCGCCCAATGGGTCAAGGCGCAGGAACTAGAGTTGGCTCAGCGGTATGAGCGCGAGCTGATGAATCCCAATGAGGCGCTTAGCCTGGGTTCCATATCACAGATTGTCATGCCTTCCGACCTGCGCCAGGTGTTGGCTGAAAACATGAGGTTCCACCTGAGCCATTATGAGCCCTCCCCCATGAGTGGCGTACAACGCGAATTCCACTAGAACGCTGTTATAACAATTTGCCCGCAAGGAATCCCACGTGTCCAACGAACACTATCTCAACAGCCCGCTGATACACCGCGACCGTCGCCTCAGTCAGCGTCCGTCAGGCTGGGTTTCACAGTTTGGTTGTGAGCACATCAAGCCGCTGATTATCTGTCGTGGGCCGATCCGCAAGGAGGCGATGGATGTGTTCGAAGAAATGGGTATCTCCGGTTATGGCATCCTGCTGTCCGAGAAGGATTCCATTGTCTACCGCAATGCCCTGGCGCCGGAACTGCGCCAGCTTACCGATCCGGACCGCGTGCACCGGGTGCCGGACTATACCGGGGCCAATAAGGAAGAGCGCAACGCCCGCATCCGGCAGATCATCGCGATCGCCCATGACAACGGCTACAACTCGGTGTTCGCCGGTTACGGTTTCATGGCCGAGGACGAGAGCATGGTGGCGGCGCTGGAAGCGGCGGGCCTCAATTTCATCGGACCCTGCTCGCGCACGGTGCACGATGCCGGCTTGAAGGATGAGGCCAAACGAACGGCGCTGACCGTAGGTGTGAGTGTGACGCCCGGTATCGACAACGGCACCGCCCTGACACTGCTGAAAAAACACCCTGACACGGCGGCCCTCAAGGCACTTTGTGCAGAGCACGGTCTTGACGTGGGTGATGCCCTGGACGACGACTCAATTGCCCTCGAGGACAAGGCAGACACGGTGCTGGCCGCTTCTTATGCCGCCGAGATAGACCTCTACACCATTGATGAGCTGTGCGAGACCCTGACCGAGGCGGTCCAGCGCATGGCCGCGGATTACCCGGAAAACCGCGTGCGCCTCAAGGCGATCAGCGGTGGCGGTGGCAAGGGTCAGCGTATCCTGGGTATCGGTGAGGCCGACCGCACGGCGGAAATGGTGCGGGAGATTCTCAACGAAGTCAAAGCTACCGGTGTGGGCGACAACAAGAACGTGTTGGTGGAGCTCAACATCGAGACCACTCGGCACCAGGAAATCCAGGTCATCGGCAACGGCGAATGGTCCCTGTCCATGGGCGGCCGCGACTGTTCGCTGCAGATGCACGAGCAAAAACTGCTGGAAGTATCGGTGACCCGTGAATCACTGCTGCGTGCTGTAGAGCAGGCCGAGGCCGCGGGCCTCGAAGAAGAGTCCAGGGTGCTGCGCCAGGATGTCGAAACCCTGGCGGCCATGGAGGCCGAGGCAGAGCGTTTCGGCGAGGCAACTGGTCTCGACTCGGTGTCGACCTTCGAATGTATTGTCGATCGCGACAGTCACTTCTTCATGGAGATGAATACCCGTATTCAGGTTGAGCACCGGGTCACCGAACTCTGCTATGCGCTGGAGTTCTGCAATCCCGAGGATCCGGAAGACGGCTTTCTGGTCGAGTCGCTGGTCGAGGCGATGGTGTTGCTGGCAGCCCATGGCAAGAAGCTGCCGCGTCCCAAGCGGGTGCCGCGTTTCAACGATGCGGTGGAAGCGCGCCTCAATGCCACCAACCAGGCCCTGAAGCCCCATGCCGGTGGCGTCGTGGAATTCTGGTCTGACGCGATAGAGGGCGAAATCCGCGACGACCAGGGTATCAGCCTGCACAACCCGGATACCGACGTGTTCATGAAGTACACGCTGGCGGGAGCCTACGATTCCAATATCGCACTGCTGCTGACGGTGGGCGATAGCCGGCTGGAGGCCTACCAGAATATGGCAGAGGTCATCCGCCGCACCAGCATGCGCGGGCGCGACCTCTCAACCAACCTCGAATTCCACTACGGTTTGGTGAACTGGTTTATCGGCAACAACATCAACGCGCGGCCCACCACCCGCTTCATTGTGCCTTACCTCACAGCGGTGGCTGAGCTAAAGGAGCAGGCCAACCAGATCGATCTGGTGTACGCCTACGACCAGCTCATGCAGCGCGCCATAGATGCCGCGAGTGAGGGCGGCAGCGAGGAAGAGGGCACCGCGGTTCGCGCCTGTTTCGAGCGCAAGTACAGTCTGCTGCGCAGGCCGTTGGAACGGCTGATGGCGGAGCCCCACCTGCTGTCAGGCTGGCTCAGCGTCAACCGCGACTGCTATACCCTGATCGACGGCCGCATCAGCTGGAATGAAAATCCGCTCGACCTGCTGGCAGATACCTACCACTACCTGGACATGAACTTCCAGGAGGGCCAGGCCGCGGCGCACATGATCTGGGATCACGACCACGAGTTGCTGGAGTCGGGTGTCGATTTCTACAATGAACTCAACAATCGGCTCAGCGCCGAGGACTGGATTGAACTGGACACCCTGTTGCGCGAGGGTGACGCCCCCGAGGGCTTTGACGCCGAGCTGTGGCGCTCAGTGCAGGCATCCCATGCCGGCTTTCAGGCCGGCCTCGATATCATCGCCGTGCTGCCGGCGCTGGCCGAGGCCTCCGGCTTTTACTCCCTCAAGGTTAATGCCGACCTGACCATGGCTATACCTGAGCGCCTGACTGACCCGGAGCTGCAGGAGCGCATGGCCAAGGTGTTGGTGCCGCCGCCAGTGGCCAAGAGCGACGAAATCCTCGCCGAGAGCGGGGGCATGTTCTACTCCAGGGAAACGCCGCAACACGAACCCTACGTGGCCCAGGGCGGTCACTTCGAACAGGGCGAGCCCCTCTATATCGTTGAAGTCATGAAGATGTTCAACAAGGTCTATGCGCCGTTCTCCGGCACGATCGAGAAGGTACTGGTGGACGAGGATGGCATAATCATCAGCAAGGGGCAGCCGCTGTTCAAAATCACCCCGGACGAGGTCATGGTCGAAGAATCTGCGGAAGATCGCAGCGCCCGGCGTCGGGCCGCCACTGACAGCTTCCTGGCGACCCTGGCCTGACTGTCCTGCCAACACGATCGCGCCGGGCCCTGGCCCGGCGCCACACAGCAAAGCAAGAGGCAAGCATGATTACCGCACTGGATCACATCGCCGTCGCCGTTCCAGACCTGGAACGGGCGATCAAGCGTTTCATGGAAGATTTCGAGCTGGAGTTTGAGGGTACCGAAGATGTGGAGGCCGCGAAGACGGCCACAGCATTTTTCCCGCTTCCTCCTACCAGCATCGAGCTGATACACCCGCTGCGAGGGGAGGGGCCCGTGGCGAAGTATCTGGAAAAACACGGTGGCGGCATGCATCACCTGTGTTTTCGCTCCGATGATATCCACGCGGATGTAGAGCGCCTCAAGGCAAAGGGATACCAGTTCCTGGCGGATG
This sequence comes from Cellvibrionales bacterium, assembly GCA_043513815.1. Lineage (GTDB taxonomy): Bacteria > Pseudomonadota > Gammaproteobacteria > Pseudomonadales > Halieaceae > JANQIO01. Next base: position 2,148,711 of record CP121313.1, read on the forward strand.
AGCCGGGCCCCGGGGCCCACGGTTCGCTGACTATTTTTATCCACCCCAGGAGCTGCGACGGTGTGCTGGTTGAGTTGAACCAGCCGGGCGACGAGCACTGAGCAGGCGTGCAGGGCTGATGCCCGGTAGACAGAGCAATAGCGCAAGGGAGAGAACATGAGCGACGACCCGATTTACAACAAGGACGCCGCCACCCGCGACAGCTGGGCGGAGCTGGCCACCAGGCAGATGAAAGGCCTGACGCCGGAGGAGCTGACCTGGATTACCCCGGAGGACATCCACCTGCGCTGTCTGTATACCGCAGAAGACATTGCCGATCTGCCCTATACGAACACCATGCCTGGCCTGTCGCCCTATATCCGTGGCCCCCAGGCCACCATGTACGCTGGCCGTCCCTGGACCATACGCCAGTATGCGGGCTTCTCAACGGCCGAAGAGTCCAATGCCTTCTATCGCCGGGCCCTGGCGGCCGGTGGCCAGGGCGTTTCGGTAGCCTTCGATCTCGCCACACACCGGGGTTACGACTCCGATCACCCTCGGGTGACCGGTGATGTAGGCAAGGCCGGTGTGGCGGTAGATTCGGTTGAGGACATGAAAATTCTGTTCGACGGGATCCCCCTCGATCAGGTGTCGGTATCGATGACCATGAACGGCGCGGTGCTACCTGTGCTGGCGGGCTATATTGTCGCCGCCGAAGAGCAGGGCGTCAGCCAGGACCAGCTGTCGGGCACCATCCAGAATGACATTCTCAAGGAATTTATGGTGCGCAATACCTATATCTACCCGCCGGGGCCGAGCATGCGCATTATCGGCGACATCATTGCGTACTGCTCCGAGCACATGCCGCGTTTCAATACCATTTCAATCTCCGGCTACCATATTCAGGAAGCGGGGGCGAACACGGCACTGGAACTGGCCTACACGCTGGCAGATGGAAAGGAATACATCCGTACTGCGATTGCCGCCGGCCTGGACATTGACCAGTTTGCGCCGCGCCTGTCGTTTTTCTGGGCGATAGGCATGAACTTCTTCATGGAAGTTGCCAAGCTGCGCGCTGCCCGGATGTTGTGGGCGCGGATTGTCTCGGAGTTCAAGCCGCAGAACCCCAAGAGCTCCATGCTGCGCACGCACAGCCAGACCTCCGGTTGGTCGCTGACTGAGCAGGACCCCTATAACAACGTAGTGCGCACCACCATTGAAGCCATGGCCGCCGTATTCGGCGGCACGCAGTCGCTGCACACCAATGCCCTCGATGAAGCGATAGCATTACCCTCCGAGTTCGCGGCACGCATTGCGCGTAACACGCAATTGATCATCCAGGAAGAAACCGGTATCACCAAGGTCGTCGACCCTTGGGGTGGCTCCTACATGATGGAAAGCCTGACCCAGGATATTGCCGACAAGGCCTGGGAGCTTATTGAGGAAGTCGAGAACGAAGGTGGCATGGCCAAGGCGATCGAAACCGGCCTGCCGAAGCTGCGTATCGAGGAGGCGGCTGCCGCCAAGCAGGCACGCATCGATCGCGGGGAAGACGTGATTGTCGGCGTACCGCGCATGCTCGTCTGCAAGATGGGTCAGGACGGACATGACCGCGGCGCCAAGGTGGTGGCAACCGCCTTCGCTGACGTCGGTTTTGACATAGACCTTTCACCGATGTTTTCCACTCCGGAAGAGGTCGCACGCCAGGCGATTGAAAATGATGTGCATGCCGTGGGCGCCTCGTCACTGGCCGCCGGCCACAAGACCCTGGTACCGCAACTGGTTGAGGAACTCAGGAAACAGGGCGGCGAGGATATCGTCGTCATTGCCGGTGGCGTTATCCCTCACCAGGATTACGACATGCTCCATGAGGCTGGCGTGAAATGTATTTTTGGCCCGGGCACGCCGATCCCGCAATCTGCCCGCGAAGTCCTCAACGCCATCAACGACGCCCAGGGTGCCTGAGTTCGACCTGGCCGCATTGCGTGGCGGTAACCGTCGCGCCCTGGCCAAGGCCATTACCGTCGTGGAAAGTAGTCTCGACCACGACCGCGCAAGCGCCCAGGCAATGCTGGAACAGTGCCTGCCCCATACCGGTAACAGCATAAGGCTGGGTATTACCGGCATTCCTGGCGTCGGCAAGTCGACCTTTATCGAAGCCTTTGGCCTGCACCTGCTGGAGCAGGGCAAGCGCGTGGCGGTGCTGGCCGTTGATCCCAGTTCGCCAATCGCTGGCGGCAGCATTCTCGGCGACAAGACCCGCATGGAGCAACTTTCACGCCGCCAGGAGGCCTTTATCCGGCCGTCACCGGCGTCCGGCGCGCTGGGCGGTGTCGCCCAGAAAACCCGCGAAACCATGTTGCTCTGTGAAGCAGCGGGGTACGACGTGATCCTGGTGGAAACCGTGGGTGTGGGTCAGTCCGAGTACCAGGTGGCGGGAATGGTGGATTTCTTTATGGTGTTGATGCTGCCCAACGCCGGCGATGAGCTGCAGGGCATCAAGAAAGGCATCATGGAACTGGCTGACGCGCTGGTGATCAACAAGGCCGACGGCGACAGCCTGAAGCTGGCCCAGCAGACCCAGCGCCATTACCGGGCCGCAATGGGCCTGCTCCGGCATGCCCCGTACTGGGAGCCACGGGTCACTACCTGCTCGTCACTGGAGGGCAGCGGTATTGCCGATGTCTGGCAAATGATCACCGAGTACGAGGAGCGTAGTCGCAACTGCGGCGCCTTTACCTCGCGGCGCGACAACCAGGCCCGGGACTGGATGCACCAGCTGATTGGCGAGATGCTCAAGGCGCGACTGCGCAATAATCCCGACGCGCAGCGGCTGTTGCCGGAACTGGAGGCAAAGGTGCTGGCCAGGGAGCTCACGCCCTATACGGCAGCCAGCCAGGTGCTGGACTGTTTGTGAGGCCACGATGCGCTTCCTGGCCCTCGAAAAACTGATCAACCTGCACGACGGATACCGCCGTGAATTCAAGATTGATAACCATCGCCTGCTGTTGCTTCAGCACGACGGCGAGCACCACGTGATAGAGGCCTACTGTCCCCACCAGGAGCACCCCTTGATGGAAGCCAGGCTGGAAAACGGCGCACTGCGGTGCCCACTGCACGGCTATCGCTTTGCACTGCACAGTGGCGACCTGCTGGCCTCAACCCGGGTGGACTGCCGCCCGCTGCGGGTGTGGCCGGTGGTCTACGAAGGCGCCGACCTGGGAGTGGTGTGGGACGAGGGCGGCTAGCTTTTTTGTCGCGTTAGATCGTTAGCTGCCTGAGGCGGGGATCTCGTTCCCCCCAGCGCCACAGGGCATCAAAGCCTTCGACAAATTTCTTCGCTGAAGCCCGCGAGCCGGGCTCGTAAAATCCGTCACGGCTGCGCTCATCGGGTTTGTAGATCACGCCGTCGTTGTCGCGTACCACGTAGGTCGCTTCCGGTAACTCGGGGTGTTCTGCCAGCACCCGGATGGCAATACTGGAGGACAGTCGCCGTGAGAGCTGCAGCAGTCGGTGTCCCCGGCTGACCAGTGGCTTTGGGTCGCTGATCAGGATGCGGATGTCGCTGTAGCGCCCGCTGCGGGCCAGTGCTGACACCGCATCTGTGAATGCCTGGTTGTCGAACACGTCGTGATCCAGGTAGTAGCTGTAAATACGCAGATTGCGACTGGCGCTGCGGGCCAGCTCCAGGGCCAGAGTGGCGAAGGGTTCCGGGTACTGCACCCCGGTAATAAAACCCCCGGCGTCACTGTAGTCGATCTGCAGCTCCATGGCGGTATGGGGGATGCCCGCTTCCTCGAAGGAGTCACCGAAAGGCACAAAGCCGGCGGCCTGGTAAAAGCCGTTGGCGTGGCTCTGGGAATGCAGGTACAGGCGTTGATAACCGTGCCGTTTGGCGTAGCTGACGATCGCGTCCAGCAGCTTGTGCCCCAGACCCTTGCCGCGGTGTTCGGGCAATACCGCCATGCGGCCGATCTTGCCATCGGGCAGCAGTCTGCCGCAGCCCAGGGCGATGTACTGGTCACTGATGAGGAAGTGGGTGGCGGTTTCGTCGCTGGCGTCGTGCTCGATACTTTCGGGTACACCCTGTTCCTCAATGAACACCTTGTCGCGAATGGAGCGCAGGGTTTCCAGGTTCAGGTTCCAGCTTACAACTTCGATCTGAATATCATCTGCCATTTTTCATCGGCCCGCCTGCAGGCATCCTGTTTCCCAGAGTGTGAGCAAGAGTGCGCCATCGGCCCCGCCCCTGTCGGTCGCCACGCTGTTGCCCGCGCACAGGTCCTCCAGCAGCTCGAGGCCGGCGCTGCTGTCCAGGGCTACGCCGTTGGCATAAACCCGGACGCCGTTTGCCGCTACTCGCCAGGCCAGCCTGGCGGCCGGGTCCAGGCTCACCTGGTCCGGCAGCGGAGCTTCGCCCCAATCCGCGACTTCCGCCTGCGGCTCGGTGACCAGTTCACCGAACCAGTCGCCGTTGGTGGAAGCCTCATTCAGCATTTCCAGAAGCTGTTCGCGGGCCGCCGCCAGGGCGGTGTCGCTCAGCTCACCTGGCCGGCTGGCCTGCAGCGGCCTGGGGTCCTGATAAAGGCGTTCGCTGTCGACCGTGGGCAGGATATCGTCAACCCAGCGGGAAAGCATATCGCTGAGTCGGGGCGCGCGAAAACCGATGGAGTAGGTCATCCCGGCACCCACAGAGGTGCCCCAGTGGGCAAGCCCGGGGGGCACGTAAAGAATATCGCCGGGGTTGAGCAGGTAGGACGCCGTTTCCTCGAACTCTGCGAGGATACGCAGCTGCGGGTTGTCACGCAGGTCGGTACTGCTGTCGCAGTGCTGGCCGAGCTGCCAGCGCCGTTGCCCCATGCCCTGGACCAGGAAAACATCGTAGTTGTCGTAGTGGGGCCCGACGCCACCGCCGTCGCTGGCGTAGCTCACCATGACGTCGTCCAGCCGCCAGTTGGGCAGGAAACTGACCCAGTCTCGCAACGCCGCCACGGCCGGCACGTAGTGGTCGACCCGTTGTACCAGCAGTGTCCAGGGAGCGTCGCCGTCGAAGCTGTTGTCGCGCAGTGGTCCCGAGTCCTGGGTCCAGTCGTCGTCGCGGTGTCGCACCAGGCGCGCCTCGACGCCCGGTTCCAGGGCCAGGCCAGCCAGTTCTTCCGGGGCCAGGGGGTTGTGGAATTCGGTAGCGGCGCGAATCAGCAGCGGCTGCTGCTGCCAGTACTCCTGCAGGAAGCGGGTGCTGTCGAGGGTCGTGCCGGGAATCAAACCTTGCGGGCCTGCTCCGCAGCGTTGCCTGTGTAGGTGGCCGGTGTCAGAGCCAGCAACTCGTCCCGCGCCGCCGCCGGCAACTCCAGACTCTCGACGAAGGTTTGCATACTGTCGTGGGTGATGGCCTGGCCGCGGGTGAGCTCCTTGAGCTTCTCGTAGGGCTTCTCGATGCCGTAGCGGCGCATAACGGTTTGTACGGCCTCGGCCAGCACTTCCCAGCTGGCGTCGAGATCCGCTGCCAGGCGGGACGCGTCCAGTTCCAGCTTGCCGATGCCCTTCAGTGCACTCTGGAAGGCAATCAGGCTGTAGCCAAAGCCGACACCCATGTTGCGCAACACTGTGGAATCGGTAAGGTCGCGCTGCCAGCGTGAAATCGGCAGCTTGGCTGCCATATGGGCGAATACCGCGTTGGCCATGCCGAGGTTGCCCTCGGCATTCTCAAAATCAATCGGGTTGACCTTGTGGGGCATGGTCGAGGATCCCACTTCGCCGGCAACGGTTTTCTGCTTGAAGTATCCAAGCGAGATGTAGGACCAGATATCGCGGCACAGGTCGATCAGCACGGTGTTCAGTCGCGCCTGGGTGTCGAACAGTTCGGCGATGTAGTCATGGGGTTCAATCTGGGTGGTATAGGCGTTCCAGGTCAGTCCCAGGCCGGTGATAAAACTGCTGGCGTGAGCCTCCCAGTCGACATCCGGGTAGGCACTCAGGTGGGCATTGTAGTTGCCCACGGCGCCATTGATCTTGCCCAGGAATTCCTGCTGCTCGAGTATTGCCAGCTGCCGTTCCAGGCGCGCCACCACGTTGGCCAACTCCTTGCCCATGGTGGTGGGACTGGCGGTCTGGCCGTGGGTGCGTGACAGCATCGGAATGTCAGCGTGGGTGTGGGCCAGTGTTCGCAGGGCCGTCACCAACTCGCGCACGCCGGGCAGCAGGCAGTCCCGCAGGCCGTCGCGCAGCATCAGCGCATGGGACAGGTTGTTGATGTCCTCTGACGTGCATGCAAAGTGCACAAACTCCGAGACCGCCTCAAGCTCCAGGTCGCCGGCGAACTGCTCCTTGATGTAGTACTCCACCGCCTTGACGTCGTGGTTGGTGGTGGCCTCGATGGCCTTGATGCGTGCAGCTGCCTGCAGGTCGAAGTCGCTGGCAATGGCGGCGAGCTTTGCCGCCGCGGCTGCGGACAGGGCGGGCACTTCAGGTATGCCGGGATGATCTGCCAGCGCCTGCAGCCACTGCACTTCCACCAGCAGCCTACGCTGCATCAGGCCAAACTCGCTGAATACGGAGCGCAGGGCCTCGGTCTTGCCGGCGTAGCGGCCATCAATCGGGGAAACGGCGGTGAGGGACGACAGGTCCATCGAAAGTCCTTGTAGCTGTGGGATTCCAGGGGCGCCGGCCAGCGGCGCGAGACAATCGGGATTTTACACTGAACCCAGTTGTCGCGACAGGTTATGGGCGACCTGCAGCAGGCGGCGGCGCTGGGTGAGCAGTCGCCAGCGGCGGCCCCCGAGCTGACGCCACAACACCGCCGAGCGGATGCCGGCCAGCAGCAGCGCACGGATCAGGTCGGCATTGGCCGGGTCCTGGAGTTGCTGGGCGCTGCCGGTCACCTTGATGCGGTAGCGGAACGTGCTGATGGTGTCCTGGTAAATGCCGGACAGGCTATGGCAGATTTCATTTGTATGGTTGCTGAAGTGCTCGGCGCGAAACTGGGTGTGTTGTAGCCGTGAGCGCATCACTTCTGACATTTCCGGGTTGGCGGCAAACTGCCGTTCCAGGTGCAACATGCCGAACACATAGCGCATCATGTCGCGGCCGTCAGGCTGGTCACGACTGGCGAGCAGGGCGGCGAGGTTGTGCAGGCCCAGCTTCATGTTGCTGACGCCACCAAAAACGTCTTCGACGCTTTCGGCATCGAACTTGAACAGGCTCGAGACCATCGGTGTCAGGAACTCTTCAGGGTAGCTTCCGGTCCGGGAAATCTGGTCGACCAGGCGCGCGACCTGTACCACGCCGGCCAGGGCCAGGACCTGGTCTTCAAGCTGCTTCATACGGCGCCCTCGATGACACCGCCACCCAGGCAAGTTTCACCGTCGTAAAACACCACCGACTGTCCGGGCGTGATCGCCCGCTGGGGCGCATCGAATTCGGCACAGTAGCCGGCGCCTGAACGGCTTAGCGTGCAGGGTTGGTCCGGCTGGCGGTAGCGGGTCTTGGCGTGGCAGCGCAGTGGCAGCTCGGGCGCTTCGCCAGCTACCCAGTATATGTCGCCAGTGACCAGCGAAGACTTCAGCAGGGCGGGGTGGTCGTGGCCCTGGGCGACCAGCAGGCGGTTCTGGGCCAGGTCCTTGTCCACCACATACCAGGGGTCGTGGCTGTGGCCCGACAGGCCGCCGATCCCCAGTCCCTGGCGTTGACCGATGGTGTGGTACATCAATCCGGCGTGTTCACCGAGTTGATTGCCTTCCAGGTCGAAAATGTCCCCCGGCTGTGCCGGCAGATACTGCTGCAGGAAGTCCTTGAAGCGGCGTTCGCCGATAAAGCAAATGCCGGTGCTGTCTTTCTTGTCATGAGTTTCCAGTCCATGGGCACGAGCCAGCTCCCGCACCTCGGATTTCTCGATTTCACCCACCGGGAACAGGGTGCGTGCCAGCTCCTCATGACCCACTGCGTGCAGGAAATAGCTCTGGTCCTTACCGGGGTCCAGACCCTTCAGAAGTGTGGCGCGACCATCGCTGTCGCCGCGACGGGCATAGTGTCCGGTGGCAATCAGGTCGGCTCCCAGCATCAGCGCGTATTCGAGGAACGCCTTGAACTTGATCTCGCGGTTACAGAGAATGTCAGGGTTGGGGGTCCTGCCGGCCTGGTATTCGGCAAGGAAGTGCTCGAAAACATTGTCCCAGTATTCAGCGGCAAAGTTGGCGCCGTGAAGCGTTATGCCCAGCCGATCGGCTACTGCCTGGGCATCGGCATAGTCCTCTTTGGCGGTGCAGTACTGCGTGCCGTCATCTTCGTCCCAGTTCTTCATGAACAGGCCTTCCACGCGGTAGCCCTGCTCCTTCAGTAACAGGGCAGAGACGGAGGAGTCGACACCACCGGACATGCCGACAATGACTTTTTTCTCAGAGGTCATGGTCATCAACTGTGCAGTTATTGAATACAGGACACCAGATCCAGCGGCCAGCGGCGGCCAGCCAGGTACAGTTTCACGCTGGCCATGACCAGCGGGCTGCGCATTCTACCAGACTCGGCGCGCATTTCTGCGGGCGTCAGCCACAGGGTACGCAGTATTTCTTTGTCCAGTGTCGGGTTGGGGAGTTCCGCGACCAGTCGCGCACAGAATGTGGTGCGCAGATAGGTGACACCGTTAGCGGGCGAGGTGTACTGGGAGATGCCCAGCAGTGCTTCCAGTTCTACCTCGCAGCCGGTTTCTTCGCGGGTCTCCCGCCGTGCCGCGTCGAACAAGGATTCGCCAGGCTCCAGATGGCCGGCGGGCTGGTTGAGGACGATACCTTCGTCTGCGGTTTCCTCGACCAACAGAAAGCGCCCCTGCCGTTCTACCACTGTGGCTACGGTCACGTGGGCATGCCATTGCTCGCGGTCAGTGCTCACGGGGCGCGTTTCCCGGCCGGCAGGTGGACCCGCACTACTCGGTGCTCGCCCGGCAGGAGCTTATCCAGGGTCCACCTGCCCACCTCCATCCTGACCAGCCGCAGGGTAGGGTAGCCAGCGGCAGCCGTCATCCGTCTTACCTGGCGGTTACGGCCCTCGGTAATCTTCAGTTCCAGCCAGCTGGTAACGTCGTTATTGCGCTGGCGAATGGGCGGCTGTCGCTGCCACAGTGCCGGCGCTGGCACCCTGGCCGCCCTGGCCGGTCGCGTTATTCCGTCTTTCAACTTCACGCCCCGGCGTAGGGCGGCCAGGGCCTGTTCGTCGATCTCGCCGTCCAGCTGGGCCAGGTAGGTCTTCCAGGTGCGGCTGCGGGGATTGGCAATCTGCTGCTGCAGGCGGCCGTCATCGGTCAGTATCAGCAGCCCTTCGGAATCGTAGTCGAGGCGGCCGGCGGCACGAAATCCGGGCAGATCGAGATAGTCCGCCAGCGTGGCGCGGCCTTCGCTGTCGGTGAACTGGGACAGCACCTGGAAGGGCTTGTTGAACAGCACAATGTCTGCCACGACTATTCCAACTCCTTGTAGGAAATACCCTCCGGCGGGAAACTCGCACCGACGCAGGGTTCTGGTGATATAATTCGCGCCGTTTTTGCACCCCGCAATAGAATCAACGGAGCATTTCAATGGCCTATAAGCATATCAAGGTACCCACCCAGGGCGAGAAGATCACCGTTAATGATGATCATTCACTCAATGTGCCCGCAAACCCCGTCATTCCGTTTATCGAAGGTGATGGCATCGGCGTGGATATCAGTCCGGTTATGCTCAACGTCGTCAACGCCGCGGTAGAAAAAGCCTACGGCGGCAAACGCGATATCTCCTGGATGGAGATCTATACCGGTGAAAAGGCTGCCGAACTGTACGACGGCGACTGGTTCCCGGAAGAAACCCTGGATGCAATTCGCGAGTACTCGGTGGCCATCAAGGGCCCGCTGACCACGCCGGTAGGCGGCGGATTCCGCTCGCTGAACGTGGCCCTGCGCCAGGAAATGGACCTGTACGTGTGCCAGCGCCCGGTGCGCTGGTTTGAAGGGGTCCCCTCACCGGTGCGTGAGCCGGGCAAATGCAACATGGTGATCTTCCGCGAGAATTCCGAAGACATCTACGCTGGCATCGAATACCAGGCCGGCACGCCGGAAGCCAAAAAAGTGGTGGATTTCATCACCCAGGAAATGGGCGCCACCAAAATGCGCTTTACCGAAGGCGTGGGTATCGGCATCAAGCCGATCTCTGAAGAGGGCACCAAGCGCCTGGTGCGCAAGGCGATCCAGTACGCCATTGACCAGGACCTGCCCAGCGTCACCCTGGTGCACAAGGGCAACATCATGAAGTTCACCGAGGGCGCGTTTCGGGACTGGGGCTATGAGCTGGCGATGGAAGAGTTTGGCGGTGAACTGCTCGATGGCGGCCCCTGGGTCGGCATCAAGAACCCGACTACCGGCAACGAGATTGTCATCAAGGATGTGATCGCTGACGCCATGCTGCAGCAGATCCTGACTCGCCCGGCGGAATATAGCGTGGTGGCTACCATGAACCTGAACGGTGACTACCTGTCTGACGCACTGGCGGCCCAGGTGGGCGGTATTGGTATCGCCCCGGGCGCGAACATGAGCGACACCATTGCGCTGTTCGAGGCAACCCACGGCACGGCACCGAAGTATGCGGGCCAGGACAAGGTCAATCCGGGATCGTTGATTCTGTCGGCTGAAATGATGCTTCGACACCTCGGCTGGAACGAGGCGGCGGACCTGATCATCAATGGTATGAACGGTGCGATTCAGAACAAGACGGTCACCTATGACTTCGAGCGCCTGATGGACGGCGCCACTCTGGTGAGCTGCTCTGGCTTCGGTGACGCGATTATCGAGCACATGTAAGCGGCTCTTCCCAGGACATCACGAGTGTGGCGCCACATTCGAAACGGTCTCAGCGCGCTGAGCCCTGAGGGTATCGAATCTGGAACCACACTCGCGAAGTCTTGCTCGGCGGGCACACTGTACTCGCTGCCGCGCACTGCGGGCATGGTGCTGCACCCGGAACGGTCGCAGCTGCGCGGCGCCCTGAAGGTTCCGGATACAGCACCACACCCACAGCGCGCTCTTTCTGAGTGGGCTCCCGCAACGCCGCGCGTCTAGCCACGGCCTGAGTCGTGATTTAGAGCACCTCCAGGCCATTCTGGTCCGAACATCAAGAGTGTGGCACTGAATCCACTGGGGGCTCAGCACCGCTGGGCCCTGAAGGTTCCCGATAAAGTATTGCACCTACAGCGCGCTGCTTCTGCGTAGGCCCCTGTCTATTGTTCATTAGTATTTACAAATCCTGTAGACAGGTCCGCCGAACAGGTCGGCTTTTTTCTTGTCTGATTCGTATATACCCTTGGGCAATACGGCGCTATTTGCTTAATCCCTGTCAAGGGCTTGAGAAAAGCTGTCATCACCCACACTATGAAGCTTAGAGATTTGGGTATACTGGCTCCATGGACACCATGTATGGCTGTAGTTTGGACATAGGTACGCGAATGGTTTCCGACCACGTACTGACGCGCCTGAGCGGGGATGAGCCCGACCAGGGCGATGGCTATGGCGATGACAGCGGGCTTGCTGTCCAGGACGCCAAGCCAAAACTCAAGAAGCCGCCGCTATACAAGGTCATCCTGCTCAATGATGACTACACGCCCATGGAATTCGTGGTTGAGGTGCTGGAGACTTTCTTCCGCATGAACCGCGAGCAGGCGACCCAGATCATGCTGACTGTGCATACCCAGGGCAAGGGTGTCTGCGGCATCTATACCCGGGATATCGCTGAAACCAAGATGAACCAGGTGAACCAGTATTCCCGGGATCACCAACACCCCCTGCTTTGTGAAGTTGAGGCTTCAGACGGCTAACGGAGTACCCATCGATGTTGAATAAAGAGCTCGAAGCCACACTCAATGAAGCCTTCAGGGGCGCCCAGTCGAAACGCCATGAGTACATGACGGTGGAGCATCTGCTGCTGGCTTTGCTGGACAACGTGGATGCTGTCCGGGTGCTCAAGGCCTGTGGGGGCGACCTTGGCGGCCTGCGGGGTGAACTCACGGAGTTTGTCGATGCCACTACGCCGCTGATTCCTGAAGACGAGGACGACCGGGATACCCAACCCACACTGGGATTCCAGCGTGTCATCCAGCGGGCGGCATTTCACGTGCAGTCTTCTGGCAAGGCTGAGGTAACCGGCGCCAACGTGCTGGTGGCGATCTTTAGTGAGCAGGAGAGCCAGGCGGTCTACTTCCTGAAAATGCAGAACATCGCCCGGCTGGACGTGGTCAACTACATCACCCACGGCATTTCCAAGGTCTCCGATGGTGAAGACGATGGCGGTAACCCGGAGCGGATCGCGGACGACGAGGCGGCCATGGAAGAGGGCGAGGCCAATCCGCTGGACAGCTTTGCCACCAACCTCAACGAGGAAGCCGAAGAGGGCCGGATCGATCCCCTGATCGGGCGCATGCAGGAGGTGGAGCGCGTTTCCCAGATTCTTTCCCGACGCCGCAAGAACAATCCGCTGCTGGTGGGTGAATCCGGTGTCGGCAAGACGGCCATTGCCGAGGGCCTGGCCAAGCTGATTGTCGACGGGGACGTGCCCGAAGTGCTCAAGGGCAACGTTGTGTACGCCCTGGATATGGGCTCCCTGCTGGCGGGCACCAAGTACCGTGGCGACTTTGAGAAACGCCTGAAGTCGCTGCTCGCCGAGCTCAAGAAGCGCGAAGGCGCGATTCTCTTCATTGACGAGATTCACACCATTATCGGGGCCGGTGCGGCCTCCGGTGGCGTCATGGATGCCTCCAACCTGCTAAAGCCAATGTTGGCCTCTGGCAAGCTGCGCTGCATCGGGTCCACGACGTTTCAGGAATACCGCGGAATTTTCGACAAGGACCGCGCCCTCAGCCGCCGCTTCCAGAAGATCGACGTGCTTGAGCCTTCCGCCGACGATACCTTCCAGATTCTCAAGGGCCTCAAGAGCCGCTTCGAGGAGCACCACGGCCTGCGTTACACCAATAAGGCCCTGAAGGCCGCGGCCGATCTGGCGGAGCGATATATCACCGACCGTTTCCTGCCCGACAAGGCCATCGATGTGATCGACGAGGCCGGTGCCTTCCAGCAGCTGCAGTCGCCCTCCAAGCGCAAGAAGGTGATTGGCGTCCACGATGTCGAGGCCGTCATCGCCAAGATCGCACGTATCCCGCCAAAGTCAGTCAGTGCTTCGGATAAAGAAGCCTTGCAGAAGCTGGACAGCAACCTGCAGATGGCGGTATTTGGCCAGGACCAGGCGATCAGCAGCCTTTCCACTGCGATCAAGCTGGCCCGCGCGGGCCTCAAGCCCAACGAAAAACCGATTGGCTCATTCCTGTTTGCCGGCCCCACCGGCGTCGGCAAGACCGAAGTTAGCCGTCAGCTTGCCCGGGCTCTCGGTGTGGAACTGGTGCGGTTCGATATGTCCGAATACATGGAGCGGCACACGGTGTCGCGCCTGATCGGTGCTCCCCCCGGGCTATGTGGGCTATGACCAGGGTGGATTATTGACCGACGCGGTCACCAAGCACCCCCATTCGGTGGTGTTGCTCGATGAAATCGAGAAGGCGCACCCGGAGGTCTTTAATCTGCTGTTGCAGGTGATGGATCACGGCTCCCTGACCGACAACAACGGCCGCCGGGCGGACTTCCGTAATGTCATCCTGGTAATGACGACTAATGCCGGCGCCGAGAGTATCAGCCGCCGCACGATCGGTTTCACTCACCAGGATCACAGCACCGACGGTATGGAAGCCATCAACCGGATGTTTACCCCGGAATTCCGCAACCGGCTGGACGCCATCATTCAGTTCGAGCCGCTCAAGCCGGATGTGATCATGACGGTGGTCGACAAGTTCCTGACGGAGCTTCAGCTGCAGCTCGACGAGAAGCGGGTGCTGTTGAACGTGGACGAACGTGCTCGCCACTGGCTGGTAGAGCGTGGCTATGATGTCACCATGGGGGCGCGGCCGATGGCGCGGGTCATCCAGGAAAACATCAAGAAACCACTGGCGGAGATGGTGCTGTTCGGCGACCTTTCCTCCGGTGGCGGCACCGCCCACGTCAGCTACGATGAAGCCACCGACAGCCTGGTGGTGGAAGCGGAAGTCGAAGAGAAAGAACCCGCCGAGGCTTGAGCCGGGACGAGCTGAAAGGGCGCCCGATGGCGCCCTTTTTTTTGCCTACCGTATTGCTGTTGTTGTACCTGAGTACCGCGCTCCTGAATCCGCACGCGCGGCACCTTGGGCCTTTCCGGGACGCGCTAAAGGCATGACATCCCTGTCTCGCTCGACTGCGGCCGTCCTGGCCGCAGACGGTCCCTGAAAGGCCCAAGGCACCGCGCGTGCTCTGCGTGTAGAGCACCAACGTCAAGATCTCCGATCTTCCCCCGTAAGACTCCCCCATGTTCGAATCTCACGCTGTACGAGGGTGTGAGCTGGGTCCAGGCCTCCCCGGACCGTCAACAGCCAGGACGGCTGTTGCCGAGCGAGACAGGGATGTCATGCTTTTAGCGTGTCCGGGGAGGCCTGGACCCAGTTCGCACCCGCGCTACGGAGCTGTGCCAGGAGGTCGAAATGCAGATAGGAGTGTGAATAGAACCAAGCGAGACAGGGATGTCATGCCTTTAGCGCGTCCCGAAAGGGCCCCGGGGTATCGCATGCGCGGATTCGAAGCAAGAACAAGCGTCCGCCGAAAATAAAGCAGAAGTGAATAGCAAGGGTTTGGTCTGCGCCTGGAGAGAAGAGGGGGCGGCGACTCCGTGTGGGCTGCGACGGAGCGTCGCAACCACAGGTGGAGTGTCAGCGGGCGCGGTAGGTAATGCGGCCCTTGGTCAGGTCGTAGGGTGTGAGTTCAACCCTGACCTTGTCGCCAGTCAGGATGCGGATATAGTTCTTGCGCATTTTTCCGGAGATATGCGCGGTCACGACGTGGCCGTTCTCCAGTTGCACCCTGAAAGTGGTATTGGGCAGGGTGTCGATCACCTCGCCTTCCATCGCGGGTACATGTCGCCGTCGTGGTGGCGCTCCTCAATGTAGCGGCGGTACAGCTCGAAGGCTTCATCGCCGCTGATGTCTTCCAGCTCCCGCACTTCCATGTCCTGGTTGCGACGCCAGACCCGCCGCTGGCTGCGCCTGGCCGAGAAGCTTTCGACCGGCACCCGGGCCGGTATACAGGCCGAGCAGCTGTTGCAGTTGGGACGATAGAGGTGGGAGCCGGAGCGTCGGAAGCCGAGCAGGGAGAGCTGGCTGTAGAGGCTGCTGGACATCGGGGTGCGGGGATCGACAAAGAGGGTGGTGGCTTCCTGCTCGGGCAGGTAGCTGCAACTGTGGGGATAGGTTGTGTAGACCTTCAGGTCCCGCAAGGACGATGTCACACCAGCTCTCTTACACGCATGTCCAGGTCCCAGGGGGCGCCGGACGGTTCAATACTCTCAGACGAATCCCCAGTGTGGGGAAGGAAAGATTCAAAGTCCACTCTGGGTATGTTACGCGCGCCCATCGAATTGAGATGATCGCTTTCCACCTGGCAATCAACGATTTCAAATCCGTAATCACCCATGACTCGCGTCAGCGCCACCAGGGCGACCTTGGACGCATCACTGATTCGGCTGAACATGGACTCACCAAAAAACACCCTCCCGAGCGCCACCCCGTAAAGGCCACCCTGTAGCTGGTCCTGCTCGTCCCAGACCTCTATGGAGTGGGCATAGCCCGAGCGATGCAGCTCCATGTACGCTCGCGCCATGCTGTTGGTAATCCAGGTTCCCCGTTCCCGCGCGCGTGGCGCGGCGCAGCCGGATAAAACCCGGTGGAAGGCCCTGTCGGCGGTAATGCGGAAGCGATCCCGGCGCAGGGTACGGGCCAGGCTGCGGGCGATATTGATCTCGTCGGGGAATAGCACTGAGCGCGGGTCCGGGCTCCACCAGAGGATGGGCTGTGGGTCCTCGTACCAGGGGAAAATCCCGCGCTGGTAGGCGCTGAGCAGGCGGCGAGTGCTGAGGTCTCCCCCAACCGCGAGCAGGCCGTTGGGATAGGTGAGCGCCTGCTCGGTCTCCGGGAATTCCAGGCTGTTGTGCTCGATGCGCTCGATGGTGACCATGACGTCTAACAGCTTACCCGTTTTTTACCCCGTGTGGCTGGTTTCCCGCTGGTTGCGCCTCACACGCCTTGCCTGCGTCGGGGCTATTGAAGGCTGTCCAGGTAGCGCTCGGCGTCCAGCGCTGCCATGCAGCCGAAACCCGCAGAGGTGACCGCCTGGCGATAAACGTGATCGCCGACGTCGCCGGCGGCGAATACGCCCTCGACACTGGTGGCGGTAGCATCGCCCTCGATGCCGCTGCGGATCTTGATGTAGCCGTCCTTCATGTCCAGCTGGCCGTCGAAGATATCGGTATTCGGGTGGTGTCCGATGGCGATAAAGACGCCTGCCACATCGACTTCACTGACGCTGTCATCGAGGGTAGATTTGACGCGCATACCAGTGACGCCGCTGTCATCACCGGTGATCTCCTCGAGGGTATGGTTCCACAGGAAGCGAATCTTGCCCTCGGCCTCCCGTTCAAACAGGCGGTCCTGCAGCATCTTTTCGGCTCGCAGGGCATCGCGTCGGTGCACCAGCACGACCTCTTCGGCGATATTGGACAGGTAAAGAGCCTCTTCAGCAGCAGTATTGCCGCCGCCAATCACGGCAACCTTCTGGCCCCGATAGAAAAAACCGTCGCAGGTGGCGCAGGCACTCACGCCCTTGCCGAGAAAGGTTTCCTCTGAGGGCAGGCCCAGGTACTTGGCGGAGGCGCCGGTGGCGATGATCAGCGCGTCGCAGGTGTAGCTCGAGGTGCCCTTGAGCACCAGTGGGCGGGCGCTTAAGTCGACTTCCTCGATATGGTCAAAAATGACCTGGCTGTCGAAGCGCTCGGCGTGCTGCAACATCCGTTGCATCAGGTCCGGCCCCTGCAGGCCCTCAACGTCTCCCGGCCAGTTGTCCACATCGGTGGTGGTCGTCAGCTGGCCGCCCTGTTGTATACCGGTTATGACTACCGGCTTCAGGTTGGCGCGGGCAGCGTAAATGGCGGCGGTATAGCCTGCGGGCCCGGAGCCGAGGATAATCAGGCGGTGGTGTTGAGTGTCGCTCATGCAGTTGTCCTGTATACAGTCGGTCTTCGATAAGGCCGCATATGATAAATTAAAGTATGAAAGTGCGCTAAGTTTTTGAAATAAAATATAAATATAAGCATAATCACTACCTGTATAAGCGCTTCCTGGCGCCATTGAACCACACCGGGGTGAGCCTTGGGCCATAGCACCGCCAGCAGTACCACACGCAGTAATCCTGAGTCCGCGCCTGCCGCGGCCGCACGGTTTCTTGGGCCGCGGCTGCGGGAGGGTGCCTTCATCGGGGTGACAGCGGCCGGCCTGTTCCTGTTGCTGGCCCTGTTCAGCTATACGCCGGACGACCCGGGTTGGTCTGCGACCGGCAGTGGTGATTTCGTCAGCAATGCGGGCGGTCCCTTCGGTGCCTGGCTGGCGGACGTATTCTTCTCCCTGATCGGCTACCTGGCCTTCGTCTTCCCGCTGATGCTGGCGGGGCGCTCCTGGATCCTGTTCCAGCACCGCCACGAGGCGCTGGGCTTCGACTGGGTGACCTTCGCGATTCGCACCCTCGGGCTGATACTGGTGATGATTGCCGGGACGGCACTGTTTGCCATGAATGACCTGGGTGGCTCCAGCCTGCCACAGGGATTGGGGGGCATTCTCGGTCAGGCCGTGGGGGAGTCGTTCACGGAGGCCTTCAGCGTGACCGGCAGCCGGCTAATCCTGCTGGCGGTGTTGCTGTTTGGACTGACTATTTTCACCGACCTCAGCTGGATCAAGCTGATGGACGATGTCGGGTACTGGACCCTGCACGGCGGTCGTCGCCTGAAGGAACTGACGGTACGCGCCTGGGTGCAGCGCCGGCAGCAGCGCGCTCAGCAGCGTGCCCAGCAGGAGCGCAAGGCGGTTATCACCGAGCACGTCGAAAAGGAAAAGAAGCGCAAACCGCCCAAGATCAAGCCACCCAAGAAAGCGGTGGAGAAAAGCGAGCGCGCTGAGAAAGAAAAGCAGCAGCCCCTGTTTGACGTACCGGTCACCGGCGAGCTGCCGCCCCTGGAACTGCTGGACGAACGGGTGGCAGACCCGGAGCGCGGTTATTCCAAGGAGGCGCTGGAAGGTCTCTCGAAGTTGCTGGAACTCAAGCTGTCAGATTTCGGTATTACCGCCGAGGTGGTCGCCGTTTACCCCGGGCCGGTAATTACCCGCTTTGAAATCCAGCCCGCCGCGGGCGTCAAGGTCAGCCGAATTTCCAACCTGGCCAAGGACCTGGCTCGCTCTCTGGCGGTCATCAGCGTGCGGGTGGTAGAAGTCATTGCCGGCAAATCCGTGGTCGGTATCGAGATTCCCAACGAAGACCGCATGATCGTCAACCTGCGCGATGTGCTTTCTGCCAAGGCCTTCGAGGAGGCGCGCTCACACCTGGCGCTGGCCCTGGGTCACGATATATCCGGCCAGCCGGTGGTGGCAGACCTGGGAAAAATGCCCCATCTGCTGGTGGCCGGTACCACCGGCGCCGGTAAATCGGTAGGGGTCAATGCCATGCTGCTGAGCCTGCTCTACAAGGCTTCCCCGGAGCAGGTGCGGCTGATCCTGGTGGACCCGAAAATGCTGGAGCTGTCGGTCTACGACGGCATTCCCCACCTGTTGACGCCGGTCATTACGGACATGAAGGATGCCGCCAATGGCCTGCGCTGGTGCGTCGGGGAAATGGAACGCCGCTACAAGCTTATGGCGGCTCTGGGTGTGCGCAACCTGGCGGGCTACAACCGCAAGGTGCAAGACGCCATCAAGGCCGGCGAGCCGCTGGAAGACCCGATGTGGTCACCTGAGCCCAGCTTCGAAACCCCCATGGAAGAGCAGCAGCGTCCACATCTCAAGGCGCTGCCGTCAATCGTGGTGGTGATCGACGAATTTGCCGACATGATGATGATTGTAGGCAAAAAAGTGGAAGTGCATGGCGCCTTTGTGGACGACCACGAGGTCCACCGGGTGGTGGCAGACTGGAAACGACGCGGTGAGCCCGCGTATATCGACGGCCTGCTGGAAGAGGGCAGCTCGCCGGGCGTCATGCCCGGGGAGAAGCCAGCCGGTTCTGAAGATGACGATGAAGAAAGCGATGCGCTGTACGATGAGGCGGTGCACTACGTTACCAAGTCGCGGCGGGCCTCAATCTCCTCGGTGCAGCGCAAGCTGCGAATCGGTTACAACCGCGCAGCGCGCCTGATCGAGACCATGGAAGCCTCCGGGGTGGTCAGTGAAATGGGTACCAACGGCCAGCGCGAAGTGCTGGCCCCGGCTCCGGTGGAGGACTAATGCGCCATCTAGTGCTCTGCCTCGTACTGTGCCTTGGCAGTGCTTTGTCCCACGCCGATGCCGCCGGCCTCCAGAAAGCCCTGCAGGGTCTGCAGCAACTGTCCGGAGATTTTCAGCAGACCTTGCTGTCCGCGGCCGGCGAGCCTCTGGAATCCAGCAGCGGCCGCTTCCGGTTGCTGCGCCCTGCCTATTTCGCCTGGCATATCCTCGAGCCGGAGGAGCAGTTGCTGATAGCTAACGGGACCACTTTCTGGCACTACGATATCGAACTGGAAACCGTCACGCGCCGCACCATAGACCCGGGCAATCCGACCAGTCCGCTGGCCATTCTCGGTGCCGACAGCGAGACCCTGGAGCAGAATTACATCATTGAACAACTCGATGAGCAGCGCTGGTCGTTGGCGCCGACCTTTGACGGCGCCGAGTTTGTCGCGGTGGAACTCACGGTAACCGACAGCCGCCCGACGGCCATGCGCATCAGTGACCGCCTGGGCCGCACCACGCTGATCGCCCTGGCCGCCACCAGCACAGCGGCGCCGCTCACGCCCGCGGATTTCGATTTTCAGCCGCCGCCGGACGTCGATCTCTACAGCGATGAACCCTGATCTGTTTGCCGCCGACCCGGAGGCCTACCAGCCTCTGGCGGCAAAAATGCGCCCCCAGGTGCTGGCGGACTACATCGGCCAGCAGCACCTGCTGGCCGAAGGCAAGCCGCTGCGCGAGGCGATTGAACGCGGCCAGCTTCATTCGATGATCTTGTGGGGGCCGCCCGGCGTCGGCAAGACCACCCTGGCAAAAATGATCGCCGACTATGCCGACGCTCATTTCCTGACATTGTCGGCGGTGCTGGCCGGCGTCAAGGACATTCGCGCAGCGGTGGACGAGGCGAAGATCCATCGCGGCCAGGGCCGCGCCACTATCCTGTTTGTGGATGAAGTGCACCGGTTCAACAAATCCCAGCAGGATGCTTTCCTGCCCTTCGTCGAGGACGGCACCCTGATCTTTATCGGGGCTACCACCGAAAACCCCGCCTTTGAGCTGAACAATGCCCTGTTGTCCCGTTCGCGCGTCTACAAGCTGCGCAGCCTGGCCCCGGAAGAGCTGCAGCAGGTGCTGCATCGTGGACTGGGTGAGCAGGCCGCCAGTGTGGCGCCCGAGCATCTGGCAGCCCTGGCCCGCGCTGCTGACGGTGACGCCCGACGCGCGCTGAATTTACTGGAACTGGCCCTGGACCTGGCCGATCGGGAGGCGTCCGGCAATATTGCGCTGACTGACGCTGTCATCGACGAAGTGCTGCAGGGCACGCTGCGCCGCTTCGACAAGGGCGGAGACCTTTTTTACGACCAGATATCAGCCCTGCACAAGGCGGTGCGGGGCAGCAGCCCGGATGCTGCACTGTACTGGCTGGTGCGCATGCTGGACGGCGGCTGTGACCCACTGTATATCGCCCGGCGGGTAGTTCGGATGGCCAGCGAAGATATCGGTAACGCCGATCCGCGGGCGCTCAGCATTGCCCTGGATGCCTGGCAGGTACAGGAGCGCCTGGGTAGTCCGGAAGGTGAACTGGCGGTGGCGCAGGCGCTGGTGTACATGGCCTGTGCCGCCAAGAGCAATGCGGTCTACAGCGCCTTCAAGGCGGCCCGGGACGATGTCAGCGGCAGCGGCAGTGAGGAGGTGCCAAACCACCTGCGCAATGCCCCCACGGCGCTCGCCAAGCAGGAGGGTCACGGCGCGGAGTATCGCTATGCCCATGACGAGCCGGGCGCCTTTGCCGCCGGTGAAAGCTATTTTCCCGAGGCTTTGAGGGAACGGCAGTACTACTTCCCCACAGACCGGGGCCTGGAGCAGAAAATTGCCGAGAAGCTCGCGCACCTGCGGGACCTGGACAAACACAGTACAATACGCCGCTACGAATAACGCGCCCATTCCATGACCAACCTGATCTTCATCGCCATCGGCGGTGCCGGCGGTGCCCTGGCACGTTACGGCCTGTTTGTGCTGGTGCACGGCGACGCGCCGATGAGGTTTCCGTGGGCCACATTGCTGGTGAACGCGCTGGGCTCCTTTGCCATCGGCATTGCCTACGTGCTGATCGTGGAACGCGGCATGTTGCACCCGGACTGGCGCCATATCGCCATGATTGGCTTTCTCGGGGCTTTCACCACGTTTTCAACGTTTTCACTGGAAGCGCTGGCCCTGTTTGAGTCGGGTCGTATGCTGGTGGCAGCGGGCTACGTGGGTGTGAGCGTGGCCGCCTGCCTGCTGTCGGTGTGGTGTGGTATGTGGCTGGTGCGTGCAATATAAGGGAGCCCTGGCTCCCGTTTAAACAGGAGAGAGATTGACCCATGCTGGATCTGAAACAGGTCAGGCAGGACCCCGCCGGGGTCGCCGAGCAACTCAAGCTGCGTGGCTTTGAGTTTGATGTCGCCCGCTTCACGGAGCTGGACGCCCGCCGCAAGTCAGCGGATGTCAAAAGCCAGGATCTGCTGGCCGAGCGCAAGTCAGCGTCGAAGAAGATCGGCGAGCTGGTGCAGTCCGGTGTGCCGGTGGATGAAGCCAAGCAAACCGTCAACGAGACCCTGGAGAAGATTGCGGCGCAGATCGACGCTGCGACTGAGGAAGCCCGACAGGTATCCGCAGAACTCGAAGACCTGTTGATGGGTGTTCCCAACCTGCCCGCTGAGCAGGTGCCGCCGGGAGCTGACGAATCCGACAATACCGAAGTGCTGTGCTGGGGTGAGCCGCCGTCCTTTGATTTCGAAGCGAAAGATCACGTTGATATCGGTGAAGCCCTGGGCGGGCTCGACTTCGACACCGCCAGCAAACTGACCGGCGCCCGCTTCGTGGTTTTGCGCGGCGACCTCGCGCGACTGCACCGCGCCCTGATCAACTTCATGCTCGATTTGCACCTGGGCCAGCACGGCTATCAGGAGCTGAATGTGCCGTACATCGTCAACGCCGACTCCCTGCGCGGCACCGGCCAGCTGCCGAAGTTTGGTGAAGACCTGTTCAAGCTGTACCACGACCAGGACTACTACCTGATCCCGACGGCGGAAGTACCGGTGACCAATATGGCCCGCGACCGCATCATCGAGGCGGAAGAGCTGGGACAGGGATTGCGCTTTGCCGCCCACACGCCCTGCTTCCGCAGTGAGGCCGGCAGCCACGGCAAGGATACCCGCGGCATGATCCGCCAGCACCAGTTCGAAAAGGTGGAGCTGGTCCACCTGGTGCGGCCCGAGGATTCAGACGCGGCGCTGGAAGCGCTCACCGGGCATGCGGAAGCGGTCCTGCAGGCGCTGGAGTTACCCTATCGCAAGGTCATTCTGTGCGGCGGTGACCTGGGTTTTTCCGCCCGCATGACCTACGACCTTGAAGTCTGGTTGCCGGCACAGGACACCTACCGTGAGATTTCTTCCTGCAGCAATATGGGCGACTTCCAGGCGCGCCGGATGCAGGCCCGCTGGCGCAATCCGGAGACCGGCAAACCAGAATTGCTGCATACCCTGAACGGATCGGGGCTGGCGGTGGGCCGCACGTTGGTGGCGGTGCTGGAGAATGGCCAGCGCGCCGACGGCAGTGTCGAGATTCCGGCGGTACTGCAACCCTACCTGGGCGGACAGAGCACGCTGGAGCGCTAGGCCATGGAATATCTGCCCCTGTTTTTCCAGCTCCACGCCCGGCGCGTGTTGCTGGTAGGCGGGGGCAAGGTGGCCGTGCGCAAGGCCCGGCTGCTGACGCGTGCAGGCGCCATCATTACCTGTGTCGCGCCGCAGATCGACGCCGAACTGCAGGCTATGTTGCAGCGCACCGGTGGCGAATGGCAGGAAGGGCGCTACGCCCCGGGCCAACTCGAAGCGGTCACGCTGGTGGTCGCTGCCACGCCAGACGAAGCAGTAAATCGCCAGATAGCCGAGGACGCCGAGGCGCAGCACATTCCGGTGAACGTGGTGGACTGCCCGGAACTCTGTAGCTTCGTGTTCCCGTCTATTGTGGATCGCTCGCCGCTGGTCATCGGTATCACCAGCTCGGCAAAAAGCCCGGTGCTGGCGCGCCTGGTGCGGAGCAAGATCGAAGCACTGATCCCGGCGGCCTATGGCCGACTGGCGGAGGTCACGGGGCGCTTTCGCGACGCCGTCAAGGCCACGATCCCGGAGGAGGAGCAGCGTCGGCGATTCTGGGAAAAAGTGGTGCACGGTGCGCCTGGAGAGCTGGTGCTGGCGGGGCGGGAGGCTGACGCAGAGGCACTGATTAACCAGTACCTGGAGCAGGGCCACGGCGAGCAGGCCGGCGGCGAAGTCTTGCTGATAGGTGCCGGCCCCGGAGACCCCGAGCTGCTGACCTTCAAAGCCGCGCGACTGCTGCAGCAAGCCGACGTCGTGCTGTACGACCGTCTGGTGACGCCGGAGATTCTGGATATGGCGAGGCGCGATGCCGAGCGCATCTACGTCGGCAAACGACGGGATCAGCACGCGGTACCCCAGGGAGAAATAAACCAGCTGCTTCTTGAACTGGCGAAGCAAGGGCTTTGCGTGGCGCGCCTGAAGGGCGGTGACCCCTTCATCTTTGGCCGCGGCGGCGAGGAGATCGAACAACTGGCGAGCCATGGCATCCCCTTCCAGGTGGTTCCCGGCATCACTGCCGCCAGCGGCTGCGCCGCCTACGCTGGCATTCCGCTCACCCACCGCGATCACGCCCAGTCGGTGCGCTTTGTCACCGGCCATTTGAAGGACAGGCAGCTGGACTTGCCCTGGAAGGAGTTTGTGTCACCGCAACAAACCCTGGTGTTCTATATGGGCCTGCAGGGCCTGGCTCGCATTTGTGAGCAGCTGATTGCTCATGGTCGCTCCCCGGACACACCCGTGGCGCTGGTAGAGCAGGGCACAACCCGCCATCAACGCACGCTGATCGGCACGCTGGCAACACTGCCTGAAAAAGTCACTGGCACAGAAGTCCACGCACCCACGCTGTTGATTGTGGGTGAGGTGGTAGGTTTGAGGGAAAGGCTGGCCTGGTTCGGGGAAGCGACCAACCCCGGGAGCTGGCCGCCCAACGCGGGTGCTGAAGAGCACCCGGTGGGCTGGAAGGCTGACGCCTGAAAGAGGGCTAGCGCTGGTTGCTGGCCAACATCTCACTGCGCGCAGCAACGGCGTCGACCAGAATATTGCCCGCTTCCATTAGCAGCACATCCACGTCTTCTTCATCTTCATCGGCCTCGCTGTCGCCGCTGACGTCGGCTTCCGCGCCAATGGAGGCGCCGTCGACGCCCTCCTGGCCACTACCGGACTGAGTCTCCGTGCTTTCGGGCAGGTCGGCAGCAGCCACCTGGTCTTCTTCCTCAAGGAAGTCTTCCAGTGGCGCCAGGCCCTTGGCTTTGCGACGCTTGTTCTCGATGGCCAGGGACTTGGCCTTGCGCTCTTCGCGCAGTGCCTTGCGCTCTGTTTCATTGAGCGGCAGGGTCACGGCATTGCGGGCTTCCTCTGCCAACGCCAGGCTGTCTTCCAGATAGATGAAATCCGGGTTTTTGCGTGCTCTGTCCTCATAGAGATCGGTGAGGTAGGGCACCAGAGACGGGATATCGTGGTATTTGCGATGCCGCACCGGAGTAATCTGGTCCCAGTCCAGCGCGTGCTCCAGAGTACTTTCACCAATATCCTCGGAGTTATACTGGTCCGGGAATTCCACATCGGGGATCACCCCACGGTGCTGGGTACTGTCGCCGCTGATGCGGTAGAACTTGGATTCGGTCAGCTTGAGCTGCCCCTCCGGCAGCGGGATCAAGGTCTGTACCGTGCCCTTGCCGAAGGACTGGCTGCCCACCACAATGCCACGCTGGTAGTCCTGGATAGCGCCAGCGAAGATTTCCGACGCCGATGCGCTCAGGCGGTTAATCAGCACCGCAAGCGGGCCGTCGTAATAGGGCGTACGCAGACGCTTGCCGTCGCGGAATACCTTGCGCGAGGAGTGGCGAATCTGCACGGTGGGGCCGTATTCAATAAACAGCCCGGTGAGATCATTGGCCTCCTGCAGGGAGCCGCCGCCATTGTTGCGCAGGTCGATGATGACACCGTCGACATTCTCAGCAATCAATTCATCCAGCAGACGCTTGACGTCGCGGGTCGTGCTTTTGAAATCGGGTTCGCCGCGACGCATGCCCTCGAAGTCAATATAGAACGTCGGGATATCGATGACGCCCAGGCGAATCATTTCGTCGCCGCGGGGCACTTCGATGATTTCCTTCTGGGCGCTTTGCTCCTCCAGTTTTACCTTGTTGCGCACGATGGTGATGATCTTGCGCTCGTCGGGGGCGGCGGCCTGGGCGGGTATGACTTCCAGGCGCACAGTGGTGCCCTTGGGACCACGGATCAGTTGCACCACCTCGTCAAGGCGCCAGCCCAGCACGTCCTCAAAATCGCCGTCATCGCCCTGTGCCACAGCCAGGATGCGGTCAGAGGGCTTTAACTCACCCTGCTTGTCGGCGGGGCCGGCGGTCACGATACGTGCAACCTTGGTGTACTCGTCCTCCAACTGCAAAACCGCGCCAATGCCTTCCAGCGACAGGCTCATGTTGATATTGAAGTTCTCGGAGGTGCGCGGCGACAGGTAATTGGTGTGGGGGTCGTAAAGCTCGGACAGGGCGTTGGCGTACACCTGGAACACGTCCTGGGCATTGTACTGCTCGATCCGCTTCAGCTGATTGCTGTAGCGCTTGATCAGCACCGGGGCGATTTCCTCATCTTCCTTGCCGGCGATCTTGAGGCTCAGTACCGAGTTCTTGATCGACTTGCGCCAGCGCTCATCCGCTTCCTGTTCATCAACCGGCCAGCCCTGCTTTTCCGGCTCCAGAGACAGGCTTTCCTCCACCGAGAAATCCATGCTGGCGATCAGCTCGGGCAGTTCTTCAACCAATCGCTCCAGGCGCGCCTCAAGGCGGTTCTGGTAGAGGTTGAAAAGCTGGAAACCTGTGCTCAGGTCTCCGTCACTGAATTCATCATCCAGCAGGTAGCGCTTCGATTCGAAACGGGCAATGTCGTCCGCGTACAGGAAAGAGCGGGTCGGATCGAGGCTATCGAGGTAATTGTCGAGCAGCTCGGAAGAGAGGGCGTCATCAAACTCACGCTTGGAGTAATGACGGGTCTCCAGTTTCTCCACCAGCTCCATCGCCGTCTTGCCCATGTTCTGGGAGGGTGCGATGCCGGCATCGGGCGCCATGGTAGCGGCGACAGAGATCAGAGGCGCCAGTGATAGAGCGAGAATGGACGCTGTGAGGCGCGCCCCGAGGCTCGCCAGAGTATGTTGTCTGGTCAAAGGTTTTCTCACATCTGTAGGGGATTTATAGTGTAGCAGCATTATGCGGGGGTTTAGAAAGGCAGCTGGGGCGAAAGTTCAACAGGCTGGAGACAGCTCACAGTTTCCTAATCACACCATCGGTCCATCTCGCAGATGGGCCCGCGACTGCGATAACGGTATGCAACACTGGGTATTTGGCTACGGCTCACTAATTTATAAAGTGGACTTTCCCTTTTTGGCGCGCCAGTCCGCTTACATTGTGGGCTGGGAGCGTCGATTCTGGCAGGGATCACACGATCACCGCGGCACTCCGGAGGCGCCCGGGCGGGTGGTCACCCTGGTGGAATCGGCGGGTCAGCGCTGTGACGGGATGGCCTACGAGATCAGTGAAGAGGTCTTCGAACACCTCGATCACCGGGAAAAAAACGGCTATCGCCGGGTCGATACGCCGATGGCGCTGGAGGATGGGCGCGATGTCACCGCCACAGTGTATATCGCCGATCCGGACAATCACGCCTTCCTGGGACCGGACAACTTGCCGGCGATCGCCAGGCATATCGCCGATAGCCACGGCCCCAGCGGTAGTAACCGAGAGTATTTGCTAACCCTGGCGACCTCTTTGCGCGAGCTCGGGGTTCACGATCAACACGTGTTCGAGCTTGAGGCCCTGTTGCTGAACCGCTAACGGGACGCTAGCAGCGGCGGTTCAGATGGTCGCTGGCTCCCCCTCCCGGCTGTCGGGGTCGAAGTTGTAGATACCGATTTCAAAACCGTCAGGAATTTCCTCGCGCACACCCTGTATCCGGCGGTAGAGATTGCCATGGGCGCTGCCCATCAGTGCGTCGCGGATCATTTCGTCTTCATCGCAGCTCTCGGCGGCTCGCAACAGGCGCTCGAAGCTGTATTCGAAATTGGTCGTGTGTCGGGTGCGGATTTCGGTGCCGAAGAACAGCTTGAAGCGGTACTGCACGCTGCTGACGGTGCTGAGCCGCAGCAACTCACGCGAAAAGGCTTCCGGGTCGTCGCGTCCCACTACCATCCACAGGTTGGCGAGGCGCTCGGCGGGCACCTTTTCTTCATTGCGGTCCGCCATCTGGCTGGACAGGAACAGCAGGCCCACCACATAGCCCAGCTGGGTGCGCACCAGTTCCGCCAGTTTGAGGAAGGATTCGCGGCGCTGGTGCAGTTCTGCGCGTTGGGCGGCCTCAGCCTGCACGGTGGCCTGTTCCGCCGAGCGCTGGATCTCCACGAACTGCATCTTCATGGCCTCGGTGTTCTGCCGCAGTTCCTTTTTCTGCAGGAAGTAGCCGATCACCAGCCACAGGAAGGCCAGCGGGGCGAATGCGCCTTCGAGGAAACTGCCCATGCGCTCGACCTGGAGGGTGGCAAAGGCTGGCCAGCCTACCTCCGCATTGATGTAGAGCCCCATGAGGATGAGGTACAGAAAGGTAATGGCCAGCCCGCCCAGCACTCGCCAGTCCTGGTCGTAGGGCGAGCGGTAACCCGCGGGCACCATCTTTGGCAGGCCCGCGCTGTCAAACACGACTTCCTGCTGCGGGGGGCTCGCATCAGTGGGCGTGTCTGCGGGTTTGCGCCCGCTGTGCTGCTCTGCCTCTGGAGGCATTGTTGGCTTGTCCCGGTGGAATCTCGACGCAGTTTAGCAACAGGCCCTGCCCGGGGCGACCCGAGAATAGGCGTGCCGGGCTGACGGGGTTCTTCTAGTCCCCTGCGGGCGCTTTGCTGGCCACCAGAAACAGCGCCTTGCGCGAGGTGGGCTGAAATCGGTAATCAATGCGCAATCCCGCAGCCTCGATGCTCGCCTCCAGATGCTGCCGCCGGAAAATGCTGACGCGAGGAAATAGACCCAGTCGCCGGCCCAGTGGGCCGATCACCCGAAACCAGCCGTGAGCGTCGCCTATGCATACGGTGCTTGAGACGAAGGTGCCGCCGGGGCGCAGCAATCGGTAGATCTGGGCCAGGGTGTTGTCCAGGTCTTCCACCAGGTGCAGGATGCTCATGCCGATGATGACGTCGAAACGGCCGTTTCCTGGAATATCCTCGATGACCGCCTGCTGGAATTGCAGGTTGGCCTCGCGACCGGCTTTTTCCCGGGCAATATCCAGCATTGCAGCGGACAGGTCGGTGGCGAGGTAGTGAGTCACGTGGGGCGCGAGTTCCAGCGCAGTGGACCCGGTGCCACAGCCAAACTCGAGAACCTCCGACCGAGCGCTGAGGTGCTGTCGTGTTACCGCCAGCTTGTGTCGGTAGGAGGCCTCATCCGCGACCGGCGACTCTGCATAGCGCGTGGCTATGCGGTCCCAGAAAGCGTCGGGATGGCTCATGCTGTCTCTCTCCTGGTCAGGGGCCCTGATTCTAGGGCAAGTCTTTGACAGATCGGCGCCGCTACGAGACCAGCCGCCTTTCTGCTGCGATCGATTGCACAATCGAAACCTCGCCTGTGGCGGTGATCTGTTGCAAGCTGGCCTGCGTTGTTTAGAGTGGTTGCAAAAACATGGGGAGAAATGCATGCCGACAGCATTGATTACAGGCGTCAATCGAGGCCTGGGTCTTGAGTTCATCAAGCAGTACTCGCAGGCTGGCTGGAAGGTAATCGGCACCTGCCGGGACCTGGGATCCGCCGTTGAGGCGAGCGCGTTGGCTGATGTGGCGACCAATATCGAACTCTACCCGCTGGAAGTCACCAGCGCGGAAGCCATTGACGGACTGGCGGACGCCCTGAAGGGGCGCGCCATCGACCACCTGGTCCTCAATGCCGGCGTCATGGCGGAAAGGGCGCAGGTGATGGGAGAACTGGAGCAGGAGGCTTTTGTGCAGGCCATGAGCGTCAATACGGTCGGTCCGGCGCTGATGATTCAGGCCTTTCGTCCGCACGTGGCCGCCAGCGATAGAAAGCTGATGGTCGGCATGAGCAGTATTCTCGGCAGTATCGCCGGCAACTCTGATGGCGGCCTGTACAGCTACCGGGCTTCCAAGGCGGGCCTCAACGCGGTGGTCAAGTCAGCGGCCAGTGATCTCGCCGGCCAGGGCATCACGGTGGTTGCCATGCATCCCGGCTGGGTCCAGACCGACATGGGCGGCGACGCCGCCACCATTACCACCGGAGTATCCATTAACGGCATGCTCAAGGTATTCGATGGCCTCACGCCCGCGGACAGCGGCCGCTTCCTGAGCTACGACGGCAGCGAATTGCCCTGGTAGGGCTAGAAACGCAGCAGAGTGCGAGATTCGAGGCTCTGGCGCGGTGGAGCATTCGCCGGCGCCTGGGGATTGACCACGGCGGTGTGGATTGAGCGCCGGGCGCGACCATCGCGCGCTGAATCAAAGGTCTTGAGCAACAGGGCCTCATCGCGGTGCATTTCCGGGTAGTAAAACCAGCGATGCTGCGGATTCCACTGCACCAGCTCCAACTCACCGATTCGGTCAGCCGCGCGCCGTTCGCTGGCAATCAGGTCGGCGTCATCAATAGTGGTGGCGTCGCAGCAGGCCAGTGGTGTGGTCACCACGGGTCCCGCCACAGAGCGCCAGACGTTGACGATGGCGTATCGCCCAGACATCCAGGCCTCGGCGCGGTCCTCGAGCAGGTCGCGCAGCCGCTTTTCCGCAGAGGCGTCCGTATAGTCATTGTGAATAACCGTGGCGGGTTCGCGAGTGCCCTTGTCGCCGCGCACGGCCTGGGAGTCGGAGCGCAGGGTGTGGTCAAAAATGAAGACCTCCCGGGCTCCGGTGGCCTCCATCAACAGGCCTCGAATTTCCTCTTCATAGCTTGATTGCCAGCTGTCCAGTGGCGCATAGAAATCGTCGACACCTGTTCGATGTGGCAGCAAGTGGAAGCCTTCACGATCGAGACTGGCGGGCGGTTGCAGCTCGCGGGCGCTGTGCAGTGCCACCTGGCGGGTATCAAAGCGCGCCGTAACCTTGAGCGCAGCGTCCGCACCACCCACAGAGGCGTGGTACACCGGACGTTCTCCGGTATACACCAGGTACTGCAGTTCGACTGTGAGCGTTGCGGGGTTCAGGGTAGGGTCTGCATCGCACTGTTAAATTTTTTCTGGGCCAGCACCACCAGTTCCGGGGTCGCGCTGCCCTCGCCGGCGAATTGTACCAGCGCATGACGCGCCATCACCTCATCAAGCAGTGCTTCTTCCTCGGCGGTGACGTCGACAATAAACAGGTGCTTGCCGCGCGCCAGTTCATCGTCAAAGCGGGTAAATTCGCGGTGTGGCTCCTGGATGCCAAACAAACCACCTTCCCAGGTGCAGAAGCCGAGCACAATAATCGCGAGAAAGATGAACGGCACCCAGCCCACGGTAGCGGTGACGCCGGTGAAAAATGCCACACCCAGCACCAGGCCGGCACCGACCACACCGATGACGGCGCCCACTTCCGTGCCGTGCACCACGTCCTTTTTCAGCACCGCTTCCACCGGGGTCAGGTGTGCCTGCTCCGCCACGCCGGCGTCGTCCCGGCTCAGCACGTGCATCTGGGGCGTGTCGAGCCCCGCCGCCAGCAATTCGACTTCACAGCGGTCTAGCGTATTAAGGTCTGCTGACAGGAAATAGCGTCTTTTCATGGTGGGCCTCCGTAGCGCGCCTACACCCCAGTATGGTGTGCGGAAGAGGAGAGCACCCAATAACAATTGGAAGGTAACGCCAGGCTTTATATGCTCTGCAGGAATTAGCCCCGCAGCAGGTCGCGGGCCACCACCCAGTTGTGGATCTCCGTGGGGCCGTCGTAGATGCGCATCAGGCGCACCTCATTGGCCATCTGCTGCAGCGGCAGTTCCTTGGTCATGCCCATGGCCCCGAAGGCCTGCATGGCGCGGTCGACCACGCGCCAGGCCGCCTCGGTGGCATGGGCCTTGAGCATGGAAATTTCGCGCCGCACGGTATCGCCGCGATCCAGCTTCCAGGCGGTGTGCCAGGCCATCAGGCGCGCGGCGTGGATATCCGTGGCTGCCTCGGCGATCCAGTTCTGAATGGTCTGTTTTTCCGCCAGGCTGCTGCCGAAGGTGTGCCGTTGGGGGGCATAGTCCACCAGCATATCCAGTGCGCGCTGGGCAATGCCGATACACCAGGTGGCCATTTCCAGGCGCCGGGTCGAGAGCCTGAGCTGCATGGGCGCGAAGCCCTTGCCTTCGTCGCCTAGAAGGGCCGTGCCGGGCAAGCGGCAGTCTGACAACTCAAGCTCGTAGGTGGCGTTGCCGCCCAGCATGGGAATCTTGCGGGCCACGCTGAGGCCCGGGGCGTCGCTGTCGACCAGAAAGGCGGAGATGCCACCGCGGGCGCCCAGTGCCTTGTCTGTCACCGCCATGGTGATGAAATGGTCGGCCACGTCGGCCTTGCTGATCCAGATCTTGCGACCGTTGAGCAGCCAGTCGTCACCGTCACGCACAGCGGTGGTTTTCATCGCCGCGGGGTCCGAGCCGGCGCCGGGTTCAGAGATGGCGATGGCAGAGACCGTTTCGCCGCGCACGTAAGGTTCCAGGTAGCGGCTGCGTTGCTCGTCGTTCACCGTGGCATCCAGCATGCGCAGGTTGGGTGAGTCCGGGGGCAACACGTAGGGCACCATGCTCTTGCCAATATGTTCATTGACGGCCACCAACGCCACCGCGGGCAGATCCATGCCGCCCATGGATTCCGGGGCGTCCAGCCTCCACAGGCCCAGTTCCCGGCAAGTAGTATCCAGGGCCTGGCGCTCCCCGGCGGTAATATGCGCACCCTCGCCGGCGGCTTCCCGGGCCAGCACTGCCGGCTCCAGCGGCAACAGGTGGTCAGCCACAAAGCGGGCCACCAGGTCCCCCAGCATGCGATATTCTTCGTCCAGTTCGAAATTCATGGGCTAGTGTCCGTCCGCGCGCTTGCCAAGCACAACCGTGAGTTTATAGAGCCCGGCGCCGGATACCACGACCGCCAGGCAAAGCCAGGCTTCGACCTGCCGTTGCGCCACAGTATAGAAAAGTGTCCAGCCCGTGATCAGCAGGAATACCAGGGGCGGCAGCGGGTAGCCCCAGGTTCTGAAGGGGCGGGGCAGGTCGGGCCGCGTGCGGCGCAGCACAAACACGCCCAGCACGGTAAAAAATGTATTGAGTGCCATGGTGGCACCGGCGAATATCAGGATACTTTCGAAGGTCGATGTCCACAGGAACAGCAGACTGACGGCGGCCTGCAACAGAATGGCGCGTACCGGTATACCGTCGGTATTGGTCGCCGCCAGGGCCCGGAAGATGGGGAAGTCCTCGCCAATGGCATGCAATACCCGTGGCCCCGCCAGGATCATGGCACTCACGGTGGAAATCAGCAGCAATGCCAGCAGGCAGCCCATCACCGCGGCGGCGGAATCGCCGAGCACGAAGCGGGCGGCAATGTAGCCTACCTCCACCTCGCCGCGCATAGCCTCGGCCGGGGCCACTGACAGGAACACATAGTTGAGCAGCAGGTAGGACAGGGCTACCACCGCGGTGCTCAAGAACAGCACCCGCGGCAAGTGGCGCTGGGGGTTGTCCAGCTCGCCGCTGATATAGGTCGCGGCATTCCAGCCGGAGAAGGCGTAGTTCACGTAGATCAGCGACACCGCGAAAGCACCGCTCATCAGCAGCGTGCCGTCGCCGGCGACCGGCCTGAATTCAATGGGTTGCGGGTTGTCTGCCAGTACCAGCGCCAGGCCGCTGAAACCAAGGATCAACAGCAGCTTCAGGCCGGTAAGCCAGCCCTGGGCGGCGCCGGACTGGCGGTGGCTGGTGCAATGGATCGCCGTTAGCGCAATGATGACGCCGGTCGCGAGCCATAGCGGCGATAGCACGGGCAGTACAGAGGACAGATAGCTGCCAAAGGTAAGGGCCGCCAGCGCGGTGGGCGCGGCAAAACCCACCGTGGCCGAGACCCAGCCGGAAATAAAACCCGCCGCCGGATGGTATATCTCGGACAGGAAGTTGTATTCACCACCGGAGCGGGGCAGGGCGGCGCCCAGCTCGGCATAGCTCAACGCACCACAGAGGGCAGCCAGGCCACCAACGGCCCACAGCATCATCAGCACGAAGCCGGACTCCAGCTCCAGCAACTGGAAGCCGAGGCTGGTGAAGACCCCGGTACCAATCATGTTGGCGATGACCACAGCGGCCGCGGTGGTGGGCTTGAAATTACTCAATAAAATGCACGCAGCTTATTGTTATTTAACGGAAAAGCATTGACTGGAAGGCGCCCATGGCGCGCTCGTCCGCGCGCCGCTGGACCACGTATTCCACGTGCTTGCCCTGTGGCGCGGCGGGATCCAGTTCGATGCTCCACAGACCGCGGATCTCGTTGGGCACCATGGAATAGCGAATATCGGTAATGCGGTAGGGATTTCCGGGCTCCACTGCCAGGTAGTCGTTGGAGAACCAGCGAAAGCGCTCGATATCCTGCGCCTGCTGGCTGCCCGGTACCAGCCAGGGAAAATCCCGCGCCACGTCCAGCTTGGGCGTGCTCTGGCCTTCGAATACCTCCAGCTCGATGCCGGCGCGCACCGCATCGACGTGGTAGCGCTCCGGTGTTTCGTACACCACTTTCCAGACCAGCAAGTTGGCGAAGCTGGGTTTTGCCTCCAGCCGGATGGGCTGGTGGCCGCGGCTACTGGCAAGTTCCAGACCGGCGGCCTCTGCGCGGTCGCGCTGGAAAATACCGATCGTGGGGTAGGCAATGGCCCAGGCCAGCGCAATCCTTGCCAGCACTGCCCGCCGCTGCCAGGTGGCAACGCCGATCAACAGCACAATGGGTACGGTGAACAACGGGTCAATGACCGACACCGTGTTCCAGGCAAAGCGCCGGTCGCTGAAGGGCCACAGAAGCTGGGTGCCATAAGTGGTGCAGGCGTCCAGCAGGGCGTGGGTGGCATAGCCCAGCGTGCAGTACAGCACGCTGCGGCCCAGGCTGAGGCCGCGTTTGCCCGCGTAAAGCCAGTGCAGCAGAAACCCGACAATAAATCCGCCCACGGGAATAAAAATCAGGGCGTGGGTGAACTGGCGGTGGAATTCGAGAAACAGCAGGGGGTCTTCCGGTGAGCGAATCAGCACATCCAGATCCGGCGCCATGCCGGCCAGGAAACCCAGCACACAGGCGATGCGGGCGTGTTCCGGTGGGGCGACGCTCTTCGGCGCTGCGGCCCCCAGTACGCCCTGGCTAACGGGGTCCATTGAAAGGGCTATTGGTTTTCATAGAAATCCGACACCAGCTGGTTCAGCAGGCGCACGCCCCAGCCGGCTGCGCCCTTGGGCACCGTGGGCTGGCCACTGCTGACCCAGGCCATTCCGGCGATGTCCAGGTGCGCCCATTGCACGTCTTCTGCCACAAAGCTGCCAATCACCTCTGCGCCGACGCTGGCGCCACCGCCAGAGCCGCTGGCGGCGACATTCTTGATGTCGGCAATATCGGACTTGATGGCGTCGCGAAAGTCTTTATGCAGCGGCAATCGCCACAGGGGCTCGTTGGCGGCCTCGCCGGCCGCTAGCAGCTTTTCGGCCAGGGCGTCGTGGCGGGTGAACAGCCCGGCATAGGCGGAGCCCAGCGCCACCCGCACCGAACCGGTCAGGGTCGCCAGGTCCACCAGCAGTGCCGGGGCGTATTCCTGCTGTGCATACCACACCGCATCCGACAGGATCAGGCGACCCTCGGCGTCGGTATTGATGATTTCCATGGTCTTGCCGGAGCCGGTTCGGCGCACGTCCCCTGGGCGTTGTGCCCGCTCGGAGGGCATGTTTTCCACCAGGGCGGCCACACCCACTGCATTGACGGGCGCCTGGCGGCCAGCGAGTGTCAGCAGGGTGCCGGTGACGGCGGCGGCACCAGACATGTCGTACTTCATTTTCCACATGCCGCTGGAACGCTTGAGGGAAATGCCGCCGGTATCGAAGGTCACGCCCTTGCCGGCAAATACCAGTGGCGCGGCATCGCCAGCGCCGTTGTATTCCACCAGCAGCAGTCGCGGCGGTCGCGCGCTGCCCATGCCTACACCCAGCAGGGCGCCCATTTCGAGCTTCTCCATGTCGCCCTCGTCCAGCACCCGGATACGCACGTTGCGAAGGCCCTTGAAGGCCGCACGGGTGCGCTCTACGAAGGATTCCGGGTAGATGATGTTGGCGGGCTCGCTGACCAGGTCGCGGGCGAATATGACCCCTTCCGCCAGCGGGGACAGGGAAC
The DNA here is from genome assembly GCA_043513815.1 of Cellvibrionales bacterium. Classification (GTDB taxonomy): domain Bacteria; phylum Pseudomonadota; class Gammaproteobacteria; order Pseudomonadales; family Halieaceae; genus JANQIO01. The sequence continues at coordinate 2,184,569 of CP121313.1, forward strand.
TGTTCCAGGCCAACAGGGATGCTTCGCTGTCGGTACTGAAGATTACGAAGCGGGTATCCGGCTTGTCTTCCTCTGCCGGGTCCTTGCTCTTGTAGCGGTCGAAACGATAACCGCCCAGCTCCAGGCCCAGGGCGATATGCGCGGCAGGGGCGGCCAGTGACGAATCGTTGCGCAACAGCACCGAAGCCCGGGCATGGGTGTCGCGCCCGACTGCGCCGATGATGCGGCCACCGAGGTCTTCATACTCGGTGGCTGTGAGAGGCGCATCTCCGGTGCCCAGCGCCACTACCAGGTCGTAACCGGCCACTGCAAACAGTTTGGCCACCGAGCTTTGCTTGCCTTTGAAGTCTGCCGCCGAGAGCGCGCTGCTGATGGCCGCGCTGCGCGCTTCATCCAGCGACGCCGGCAGCACCAGGTCGCTGCCAACCGGCAGCACCAGCACGCCGTAGGCGGGCAGCGTTTCGGGGGCGGCAAATTCAGGTCGTACGGCGGCCTGCAGCAGGGCAGGGAATAGCAGGACCAGGGTCAGCAGGGCGGATCTCGGTGTCATGAATAGCCTCATGTGGACTGCATTGCAGTGATGGGAAAGCCGGCTAGTGTAATCGCCCCTTGCGCTTGTGGCCAAGGCTGCCGGTCAGATGTCGGGCTTGCGGCGCATGGCCTTGGTCTGGCCGCGGCGGGTCTTGTTGTCCATGCGTCGCTTGCGTGCGCCCTTGCCGGGGCGGGTGGCTCGACGCGCCTTGCGCACCCGGGTGGCATCTTCCACCAGTTCTGCCAGCCTGGCGAGGGCGTCCGCGCGGTTCTTTTCCTGGCTGCGGTGGCGCTGGGCCTTGATGACCAGCACGCCGTCGGAGCTGATTCGGCGGTCACGGGAGGCCAGCAGGCGGGCCTTGACGGGCTCCGGCAGGGACGACGCCGGGATGTCAAAACGCAGGTGAATCGCGCTGGACACCTTGTTGACGTTCTGGCCACCGGCGCCCTGGGCGCGGATCGCAGAAAATTCAACTTCATCGTCGGGAACGGAAAACTGGTCAGAAAGTCTTAACACGGCGTAAATAAACTGAGAAAAACCGCGACATGGTACACAAAACTTGCGACTGACACCTTCCAGCCACAGACAAGCATACATCGACCGCGTAGAATTGCCTTGTAATTCATACAGTTCGATCCCTATGACGCGTTTTCGACAGCTTCTGGCACTTGCTCTGGTGGCGCTGACTACTGCCTGTGCCTCTACCCAACAGGCGGAAACCGCCGCGGCTGACCTCCCCGGCGCGACCAGCTGCGATTCCTTCATGGTTTACACCATGTGCATGACCGATCGGGCAAAGGATGGCGATGTGGACTTCGTGTACTTTGCCGACGACCTGCAAATCTTTATGTACCGACACGACGCCCAGCTTCCCGGCCACATGCCGATGCATCGCTGCGCACGACCCATTGAGGGTGAGGTGCAGGACTATGGCAACGCCCTGATGTACGAAGACCTTTCCCTGCTTGAGGAAATGGACGTCAAGCGCAAGCTGCTGCTGGCCTTCATGTCAGCGAAGGATGAGGTTGATGCCTGTTATGGCGGTGACAGCACCGCCGGTCTGGACGATCCTGCCGAAGAAGAGTTCGCCGCCGACGACTTCGACTGGGGCGAAGACTAGCCGCCAGCGCGGCTGCCGCCGCGAGCAAAATCTCCTACCTGTGCCAGACTCTGGTTAACGCATGCGCTATCAGGCGATGCGTGGACGCAGTGAGTGGCCATGGATCAGGAACGTGCCGAAACCCAGCCGACGATCAACGCGCCGCGTACGACGGAAACCGGCTTTCGCTTTCATCACCTGAAACAGCTCTTCTGGGCGCTTGAACTGGGCCTGCTGGTCGTACTGTTACTGCGGCTCGGTCAGGGCAGGATAGGTTTGCTGGAAGGCATGCTGGTGTTGACAGCGGCTTCGATGTGGCTGGTGCCTTGGCTGGCGCGTCGCGAGCAGGCTGACCTGGCAAGGGTCATCATGCTGAGCATGATCGGCGTGATACTGAGTCTCTTCATGTGGCTGTTCAAGGGCTTGCGTGACGAGGTCGTGCTCGGCTTCCCGATCCTGATTGTCTTCACGGCGCTGATGGGTCACCGCCGTCTGTTCCTGGTGGTAGTGGGCTATGCAGTCTTTACCGTGACCGGCATTGGCCTGGCCACGCACTTCGGGTGGCGGGCTGACAACCCGGCTTACTCCAGTCTTACCGCCATGGTAGTCATTCTGGTCATCACCCTGGTGACCGCCTATATCGCCTGGGTGATCTCCCGCGACCTGCGGCACCTGTTTGCCAGCCTGCAGGCCGAGAACCGGCGGGTGCTCGAATCCCAGGCCCGTATTGAGCGGCTGGTATTCCACGATGCCCTGACCGGCCTCCCGAACCGCTCCCTGGCGCGGGAATTCTTCCACCACGCGCTGTCACTGGCCAGGCGCCAGCAGCGCATGGTGGCCACGCTGTTCATCGATCTCGATCATTTCAAGTCGGTCAACGACACCCATGGTCACCAGGCGGGAGACGATATGCTGGTCAAGGTAGCGGTGCGGCTGGAGTCAGCGCTGCGCGACAGCGACCAGGTGTGCCGACAGGGCGGCGACGAGTTTCTGGTGATTCTCGAAGACATCGAGTCACAGGAGCAGGCCGCCAATATCGCGCTGAAACTGCTGGATGCGATTCGCCAGCCCACCCGATTAGGTGAGGCCAATGTGGTGCTCACCGCTTCCATTGGCATCGCCCTGTCCCCCGAGGATGGGGAGGACTTCGAAGTGGTCAGCAAGCTGGCGGATATCGCCATGTACGACGTCAAGGACAAGGGCCGCAACGGCTACCGCTTCTTCAATAGCGCCATGAACATCGACGCCACCCGCGACCTGAACCTGCTCACCGAAATGCGCGAGGCCGTCAGCCGGCAGCAGTTTGAGTTGCACTACCAGCCCAAGCTGTCCCTGGCCAGCGGGGAGGTGATGGGTGCTGAGGCTCTGGTGCGTTGGCAGCATCCCCGGGAAGGCCTGCTGTACCCCGGGCGTTTTATCGGCCTCGCTGAACGGAGCGGGGTGATTATTGATATCACCGAGTGGGTGATTCCCGAGGCCTGCCGGGCCTGCGCGGGGTGGCATCTGGCGGGCTATGATCAACTGTCGGTGTCGGTCAATGTATCGCCCATGGATTTCAAGCGCGGGCACATTGTCGAACTGGTGCAGCGCTCCCTGGACGAAAGCGGCCTGGCGGCGGGCTTCCTGGAGTTGGAGCTGACCGAGACCATGCTGATCGAATACGGCGGACAGGTGAGGGAGGCCATCGACCAGCTCAGTGATATGGGAGTATCCCTGGCCATTGATGACTTCGGCACCGGTTACTCCAGCCTCCAGTACCTCAAGCGCCTGCAATCCAACGTGCTGAAAGTGGACCGCAGCTTTATCTCCCGGGTCGACACTGACCAGGACGACGAGGCGCTGGTGCAGGCCATGCTCGGCATCGCCCGCAGCTTTGACCTGACCACCGTGGCAGAGGGTGTGGACAGCCGCGCAGTGGCCGACAAGGTGGTGGCGCTGGGATGTGACGTGGGGCAGGGGTTTTACTGGGCGCGGGGGCTAAAGAACGCTGAGTTTATTGCCTATGTAGAAGCACCCCGGCACTTGCACTGACATGTTGCCAGCGCTGTCAGGGTGTATCAACGCTGAGCAGGATGGCTTCAAACCGGCTTACGGTACGCGAGGCACCTTCTGACACTTCCTCAACGCTCTCCAGGCCGCCGCCGAGCAGCTGGGGTCCTTCACCCGCCGTCACCACCATTGATGTTGATGCGGCGCGGGTATCACCCGAGCCCCGGCGGAAGGTAACGCTCGTCTCGATCTGGTACCGGCCCGCGTCTGCCGATTGAGCGCGAATATCGACATCAAGCTCGTTCCCGCTGGGACATTCCTGGATAGAGGTCGACTCATCGCCTCCCACTGCAAGCCTGGTCTGGTAGGAAAAAAGCGTATTGCGCGGCGTGGCTGATTCCATGGCGGCGAAGTCGGGCGCCAGGAAAAATGGGCGCTTGCCCCCCAGCGCCGCATTACATTCCTCCACCGGGCCGTGAGTGTTCCGGCAGTCGAACTCGATCACGTCGACAGTAATCAGCAGTTTTTCATGATCTGCAGCCGTCACGTGTACAGGCAGCATCAACAGCAGCGCCATCAGGGCCGCTCTGGCTCTCTTCACGTAAGACACGGTCACCCTCTCGATAGACCTTTCCGCAGTTTACGGGCAAGCCTTGAGCGCCTCAATAGAGCCCGATGTAAGTCCCGCTAGCGGCCCGCAACCGCCGCAGATGCAGAGGGTGTAGGGCAGGGCGTGTAACCCACGGTCTGGCGCCCCTGCCGCTCGCTCATTTCCAGGTCGTATTTTTCAAGGGTCAGCGTCAGCTTCTCGCCCGGCACCAGAGACACCGCTACCTCCTGGGGTGGCGACGTCTCCAGTTCTACCAGGTACTGACCTTCAGGCAGGAGGATGGGTTCATCAGAACCCAGAACGCTGCTGCCCACCATTCGCACACCGTCGTATATTTTAAAGGGTGTGCCCACCGAGCCGGCGAGGGCGTACTTCAGTTCTTCGGCACTGCCTGCCATAAAGAAGCGACCGTCGGCGGCCTGGGCGATGGCGTCGAGGCTGGCCGTGTCCTCATCAACGCTGCTGCCCATACCGAAACCGATGACGTGAATGGAAACGCCTTCTTCCTTTAGTCGCCTGGCCTCGGCTACCGGGTCGCCGCCGCAGCTCTCGATGCCGTCGGTCACCAGCACCACGGCTTTTTCTCCATCGATTGCGCGGAAGTCCTCACCGGCCTGGTTAAGCGCGTAGGCCAGCGGCGTTTGCCCCAGCGGCGCCAGCCCTTCGATCGCATTGGCGAGGGCGCCGTGGTTGTTGCGGCCGAATTCGACCAACAACTCCGAGTCGTTACAGTCCCGCTGTTTGCTGTCACTGCGATTGCCGTAGGCACGCAGGGCCATGCGCGAGTGCCCCGGGAACTGTTCCGACACACTCAACAGGGTCTGCTTGGCCACCGTCATCTTGGGTTCTCCCTCCATGCGGCCCCACATGCTGCGAGAGGCGTCGACAACAATCTCGATCGAGCGCTCATCCAGGAAAGCGGTGGGCAGGCCATTGCGAAAGGCCTCCACTTCAAAGGCGGCGCAATTGGGTGGCCCGGAGTTCACCATGATTTGCGTGCTGGCCGTGGTGCCGTCCAGGCCGGTGGCTATGGCTACAATGCGGTTTTCACCGGGCTCGAGCACAATCGGTGCCGAGAAGCTGCCGCCGGCGAGGCGGGCGGGCAGCAGTGGGCCGTCGTTGACCTGCAAGGCCACCGCATCAACTCCCGTGGTGCGCAGGTCAAGGAAGGCCTGTGGAAGCTGCGCCGGGTCGGCCACCTGAATAAAACTGCCGCCAGTTCCATCCGCGATCTCTCGAAGAATTTCCGTGCCGTCCTCGTCTTCCCCGAGCTGCAGCGTGTGAACCGCAACTCCGGCCAGGCGGGCTTGCTCTATGGCCAGCCGCGCCTTGCGTTCACTGGAGCGACCGTCGGTGAACAGCATGATGGCCCGGGAAGAGCCCTCACGGGCATTAGCTTCAAGCTCTGCCAGCGCGGTTGTGATGCCGTCGGCTATATCCGTGCCGCCATCCCGCTCCAGGTTGGCCAGCGCCTTGACCGCAATCGAGCGGTCCGCTGTCAGCGGTTGCAGTAGACGGGCGTCGTAGTCAAAGCTCACCACGCCAATCTGGATATCGCTTTTGGCATGGAGGTTCTCAATGAGGCCGGTAGTGCCGGCGTCCAGATAGTTGTCCGGGTCTGTTCGGTACAGACTCTTTGAGCTGTCCAGCACGAAGACGAGGTCGAGGTAGCGCACACCGCCGATGTTGGACGCGCCGCCGTCGACGACAACGCGGCGGTTGTCACCGGGCAGGAATTGACCCGGAGTAGGGGAGAGGATCTCCACCTTGAGTTCACCTGCAGCCGACTGCGCTGCGGGTTTGGAATTGGATCCGTCCGATGACCAGGCCGCTCCTGTTTGCAGCACACAGGCGAGTGCCATGCTGATAGCGAGTCGCATTGTATTTCCCCACGCTTTACTTGCTCAAAGCACAGATAAGCGAATAAGGCGGACCTGCCGCAAGTGGCTAAGTGCGTAGATAGAACGTGTGTCACTGTTTCGTAACCAGATGCCTCCGAAACGCCGCACAATTACCGGTGATATGCACACTTCGCCTGAAGCGCCGTTGCAAGACTAGCGGACACTGATAGGGATTATGGTTGCAGGCGCTTCCGCCAGGAGGTTACAGCGCACCCAGCCTTCAAGCAGGATGACAGTTTGATACTAGAGCGTCTGGCTGGAACCGGGTGCAACACACAGGTGTTCACTCGTATACTTTCCTATATAAATATTCTTCTGTGCACTCATGGCCACCAAAGCTCGTGGCGCGGATGTTAAGGCACGCCCCTGACGCGGGACACATACACTATGGTACTTAAGGTTCGTTTCGGCGACTTGCAGAAGGTCTGGGGCACGGGTGATGTGGTCAATGCCAGCCTCAATGATTTGTACCGCACAGACGACAAGACGGGCGAAACACAACTGGTCCCAGCGCCACCCTTCACCCGCGAGGAGCAGCTGGCGATGGTGAAGCCGTTTGTGGCGCTCAAGTTCCGCGAGCAAGTCACCGCCGTAGTCCCGCTGGCTCTGTACCTGGCCCTGTTCCAGGTCCTGGTGCTGCGTCATTTGGTGGACGCGTGGTTTTTGATCTCGCTGGCCCTGTTCGCGGTGATTGTCGGCCTGATGCTGTTCATGGAAGGCCTGCGGATAGGCTTGATGCCTTTCGGCACGATTATCGGGCGCAGTCTTCCCCGCAGGTCGCCGCTCCCTGTGGTGCTTTTCATTACGCTGCTGTTGGGTATTGGTGTGACGTTCGCCGAACCGGCCATCGGCGCACTGCAAGCGGCTGGTGCCAATATCTCTGCGGAGCGCGCACCCTACCTGTACGCGCTGCTCAACGAATGGTCCGGGGCACTGGTACTGGTGGTCGGGGCCAGTGTTGGGCTGGCGGCGGTGCTTGGAACGCTGAGGTTCTTGTATGGGTGGAGCCTCAAACCCCTGATCTTTGCGGCCCTCTTGCCGATTCTGGGCTTGAGCCTTTATTTTCACCAGGACCCCCAGCTGAGCACTGTGCTGGGGCTGGCCTGGGATGCTGGCGCCGTGACGACGGGTCCGGTGACCGTGCCTTTGATGCTGTCCCTGGGCATCGGCATTGCCGCCGCTGCAGGGAAGGGTGATTCGGGCTTGTCGGGCTTTGGTGTTGTTACGCTGGCCTCCCTGTTTCCCATTGGCGGCGTGATGTTGCTGACTCTTTACGTTGCTGCGTCGGTCAGTCCCGCAGATATCATCGAGGCGGCCGGGGCGACAGCCGGAGCGGCAGCCTCCTTGCAGTTGTCCTGGTGGGAACGCAGTCCGGGCCTTGAGATCGCGCTGGGGATCAGGGCCATACTGCCGCTTGTTGTGTTCCTGTTTGTGGTGCTGCTGGTGGTCTTGCGAGAATCTCTGCCGCGCAAGGACGAGATCTTCTTCGGTATCGGCCTGACGATTGTGGGCATGTGTATCTTCAACCTGGGATTGACCTACGGCTTGTCAAAGCTGGGCGGCGATGCGGGGAGCCTGGTGCCTACGGCATTCATGGAGATCGCCCAGGTGGAGGATTCGCCCATATACGCATTTCGCGCTGGACTCATTATCGCCCTGGTTTTTGCCTGGATACTCGGTTACGGCGCAACGGTTGCCGAGCCGGCCCTGAATGCCCTGGGCGGGACTGCGGAAGAACTTACCAGTGGCGTTTTCAAGAAGAAAACCCTGATCAGCGCCGTATCGGTTGGCGTCGCCTGCGGCATCGCTCTGGGCCTGTCCAAATTGATTTTCCAGTTGCCGCTGGTGTGGCTGATAGTGCCGGGCTACCTGGTGGCCCTGGTGTTGACCGTGCTGTCCAATGAAACCTTTGTCAATGTGGCATGGGATAGCGCCGGGGTCACGACGGGACCGATCACCGTGCCCCTTGTGCTTGCCATGGGATTGGGGTTCGGCAATGCGACCCAGGCTGTAGAGGGTTTCGGCATTCTCTGTATGGCCTCTGTCGGGCCAATTATCAGCGTACTGGCTACTGGCCTGTGGTCTCAGTTTCGCGTCTGGAAACAGGCAAAAGATGTGGAAAAAAGGGCAGCCAGGTTGCTGCAAGGAACTAAATTCTCATGAGCAGCAAGAATTTTACTGTCCTGACAGACGTGACCTTACTGACCTGCATTGTCGAACACGGCAGAGGCGAAGATGTGGTGCAGGCGGCCAGGGGAGCCGGCGCGGCCGGCGCGTTGATACACAGCGAACGTGGGGTTGGCATTCGCGAACGCATGGGGTTTCTGGGCATTACCGTTGATGCAGAGCGGGACGTGGTCACCATGCTGGTGGCAGCGGAGCACGCCGAGATGGTAGCCAATATGATCTATGGAGCGGTAGACCTGGGCAAGCCCGGCGGCGGGCTTATATACCTGACAGAACTGGAGGCGGCAGCCACCTACCTGCGGCAGGGCTTGCGTGATCGCCTGCAGGACAACGCCTCGTGAGTGATACCGGCGGGAGTCCGGCGGTACGTTTCAGCGCGCAGCGCCTGATCACCTGTGTCTTGCCCGATGACGGTCGCGATCGTCAGCTCCTGCAGCGTCTTCGCGGTGAGTGGGACATTATTTCTGCAAGCAGTTTGCCCAGCCGCAGCATCGCGATGCTCACTGCCAGCCCAACCTATGAGGAGAAGTTGCCCGAATCAGAATTGGTCAAAGTGCTGAACGTGCTGGTTGATGATGAGCAGGCCAGGTCAGTGTTCGACTTCATTTGTGAAGCTGGCCAGCTGGACCGACAAGAGGGCGGCCTGATCTGGATGGGCAAACCGGTTCGGGCCAGCCAATATACGCTCCCCGAGGGGTTGCCCGAGGAACGGCCCTAAGGTGGACACGGCTGCATCGAGGTGTCATGCATGCAGGGGATCAGGCAACCGGCATGCAGAAAGGGGTGCTGCGTCACGGAGTATCAACCGTTACGCCAGTAGCCGTGTTTTTAGGGTCAGGTAAAGGTTTCGCTAATTGTTACGCTGACCCCAATATCAAACTGCCTATTCCAGCTTAACCTCTACCTCTACGGTTCCGCCCGTCAAACTGGGCACCGTGGCCTCTTCGTTCTCAAATTCGAACATCGGCTTGCCTGTTACAGTAAATGGGCGCGCCTTTTTGCCAGGCTTGAACAAGTCCGGGAGTCTGGCGGCCTGGCTGTAGTTGGCCTGCTCATCGCCGATATCAGGCGTAAATAGATCGGGGGTCAGTTCCAGTGAGAGGGGGGCAGGCAGGCTCTCGCCAGCAACAGCTTTACCTTCCGTTGTTTGCTCTAAAGTTGTGCTCTCCAAAACCGGGACCGACACCACTGGATCAGTAGGTCCAGGAGCCCCAACTGGTGTGGTCTCTGGGCCTTGCAACGACGCAGTAGGCGGTGCGCTTTCATAATCGCTACTTGCCCACAAGAGCACCAGTAGCAGGGTGATGCTCATCAAGCAGATAGAGATTGTTCGCATAGTGTTTGGTCGACGCTCAGTTCAAGTGTGAGACTAGTTAGACAAGTATTGCCGACATCGTTCAACCGCATCTTTGACAACCACAGGTGAGTTCAGATGGGGGCCGGCACCCAGTTGTAATTCCTAGCAAGACCGCATACAGAACAAGGCCTGAGAACTCCATATTCCGGTGCATCGTGCAGTGGTGTTTAAAAAGTATGGAAGATAACCCAATAGTAAAACTCCATACTTAGGTGAAGTATCGCAGCAAAAGTCCATATTTCGGTACACGCGAAGTGTTCCACCTCTGATGTGCCATTGCCGAGGACTCAATAGATAGAATTCCCACAAACTGCATGGCTCTAATTACAGGGGGATGGTCAACCTTCATTGCGGCTTGGTTTAGACTTTAGTCATTGAGCATACTGAGGTGAGGCGATATGGCACTTATCTGGTACCCGGACAAAGTCTTTCCCTACGAATCAACTCTGTCGCTGATACACAAGTTGCTGTTCTGGAATGCGGCTAGCGTTTCAGAAATTCAGCCCCTGTTCAAAGACCGATTGCGCGTGGCGGGCGACGCAATACCATTTCAGCGTATCTATGACAACGAGGCTTCACTTCGCGCCAGACTCGCAGAGCTTTTCGAGTTTCCAAACGCATCTATAGATGACTTACCAAGAGCGCGATGGCGACTTGTGGCGCGAGAGGATCTTGCGTTGGAGTCGTCAGATTTTCGCTATTGTGAGAAATGCTTGCGAAGAGGATATCACTCAGCCTTCCACCAGTTGGTAGATCTGCCAAATTGTTTTATTCACGGTGATCCGCTCATAAATCATTGTGTTGCCTGCAATGAGGAAAATCCCACACCGTTAGGCCTTTATCTTGCCAGCCCCTGCTGTTGTGATGCGGGACATCAGATCTTTCAATTCACCGCAGATCATGGCGGCGTACTCCGGCGTGCTGCTAGCCGTGAGGGTCAGAGGCTATTGGCTTGGGAGCGGGCCGCATTTCAGAAATGCGTTGATACGGGAATACTGCTTGAAGATATGCGGGGGAAGCCTTGGGTAGTCCAACAGAACCGTATCTATCCGCATACGGTCCAGCCACGCAGGCAGGGCTTTCATCCCGCGTTGTTGGTGCCTGTTGCTGCGAGGTTGAAAGGTTCGGGAGGCTTGCCAGCGCTTCGGGGATTGAGTAAGCGGGTAACGAAATGGCAGTTGGCATGTCCAAGAAAAGAGCTGCGCTTCAACCAAGAGACATGGAAGGACAGTGATCACACACGTGGGCGCCCACGTCTGACAAGCCACCGCGAAATGGAAGCCAAGATTGTTGAAAGATATGTGTACCGCTCGCTGCATGAGTTGCTCGCCAGACACCTGCTGCGGCTAACGGAGACGGTGGATCCAGAGCACACAGCCTGCCATCAGGCGTACGCGATTGGTCACCGTAGCGTCGCTCAGTTGGGACCCGGTGCAGCGCCGCTGTGTCCGATCGCTGCTGCGCGACATGCCATCATATTGCTTTGGTGGCAAAAAATCGCGGCTAGCCGTCTTGTCCGCAAATACCGGGCGTTTCTGCCCTACGACCTTGGCTCCACAACGCATGATCCGTTTGCGAACCATGCAAACCTTATGGCCGCGACCGTTGACCATCTTGAGGGAGCAGTGGTCACGAGGCGCGCTCGGCTTGAGTTTGCGAAATGGCTCATGGAGAGCGTCTTCAAGGAGTTGATGACGCGCCTTTACCATGCCGTCATGGCGTTCTACGTTGAAGGTCGGTCTAACGAACTGGACTACCGGGCCCCAGAACACAGCCTCCAGGTGCAATCTCCTGTTTGGTTTCTCAGCAACTCCCCAAGTGGGATCCGTTTGAACTTTATCGGCACGCGAGTGGAGATGGGCGAACTCCGCGACTACTCTCGTGCGACCGCTAGCCATGCACGGTATGTATCGCATTTTTACAATGAATCAGCTGCACTAAAAGAGGCAGCGGAACGAACCCGACTTCGTAGAGCTCGCACTTGGGCTGCGGCGCATCCGCCGCCAGCGCCCGTGAAGCTCAATGGAGGCTTGCGACTTGCCGAAAAGGAGCACCGACGTATCTTGAAGACCGGTCATCGGCGCTAGGGACGCTTTATGGTGCTTATATTTTCTTGTCGGCGGAATACTTGGTCATAGTGTCATGCCAGGTTGCGTCATCGACGTGAAGATACTGGTATTTTGTTGCCTGGTTTCTATGCCTGGCTGCGCGCTGAATGTAACGCAAGTCTATTCCTGTATCCGCCTGATGTGTCAGTGCGGTATGCCTAAACCAGTGCGTCGACGCCGCTTGCAGTTGCGCAGCCGCTTGCGGATGAACGTCGCTAATCGCCACTTGCCGGCCTCCAGGAAATCTTTGCTCCAGCGGTAGTACAGGTTGGTATTGATGCCTTCTCGACGGCACGGTTCGGCGATGGATAATTCGCCCCTTAGGCCATCGATGACAATGCGAATCTTCTCTTCGGTAGAAAAACTGCGGCGGGTTTTACGCCAGATATCTTTAACGATTTTCTCCGTGTTTGACATGCTCATTGTGAGACTCCTCTACTTTACTCAAAGTAGAAGAAGCGTCTCTTAACAAATCACGGTATGTGGTAACTCATGCTTTGACTGCGCACACCGGGGTAAAGCGGTTAATCATTATCTGAGGGTGCGATTTCTGATTTGGTTGATGAAAAACCCTATCAATATTGTTCTACCGAGGTATCACTAATCCACGCTCTCTGAATAAAAAAGTTCGATCATGCGACAGCACCTGCCGCCAATACCGCTATTCTTATCAGACTGAAATATAGCTTGGTTTCTGCACAGCGTGGCCAATGGTATTAGGCTCACCGTTATCGGTAGGAAAAGTATGCCACTATATCCAGTTACGCCGCTCATGATAGTCATCAAAAGCATGCCGGGTCAGGAAAATAGCGCATCGATAATAGGACACTCCGGAGTGGCATTCGTCTCGCATTGCGAAATCAATTCTTTCAGTGTCCGTTCCATTTTTCGCAAGTCCTTAATCTTTTTTTGCACATCCGATAAATGGTCCGCTGTTGCATGCCGGACCTGCTCGCAAGTTTTATCAGCGCTGCTCGCCAAACTCAGTAATCCCTGGATTTCATTTAAAGTGAACCCAAGTTCCCGACAGCGGCGAATAAAAATCAGTTGCCCCACATGCTCCTCGCTGTATATACGGTGGCCACCTTGGCTTCTTGCAGGCGTGCCTAGCAACCCACTAGTCTCGTAGTACCTGATAGTTTCACCTTTGACATTAGTTAACGTTGCGAGCTGGCCGCGCGAATAGGTAGCGCTAGATTTTTTCATAGAGGGCTTGATCCTGTAGTAACTACAGCCCTTATAGTCGCACAGGATATTGACTGTCAATCAAAGGTCTGACGACATGGCTAGGATAATCAGCGCAATGGACAAAGTTGGGGCAGGCGGCGCAGTTGTTGCGGCCCTCAGCTGCACAGCGTGTTTTCCTGCCTTGGGCGCACTGTCTGCGGCGCTGGGACTTGGATTCCTCAGCCAGCTCGAGGGAATCGCTATTAATACGCTGTTACCACTGTTTGCGTTGATAGCGCTAGTAGTGAATGCCTATGGCTGGTATCGACACCAGATTCACTGGAGAGGACTATTTTCCATTATTGGTCCAATAGCAATACTGGCTATCCTATACCCTTTATGGCACTACGATTGGAGCACCTATCTTTTCTATGTCGCTTTGATCGTAATGCTAACTGTGTCAATAGCGGATTTGATATGGCCGGCAAAACGGGAGTGCTTTATTTCAGAGGTGGCCAGGTGAGCGATATAGTCTCTCACTCCGAGCTCACTTGCCCAATCTGCCAGCACCAGAAACTGGAAGTTATGCCGACAGACGCGTGTCAGTGGTTCTACGAATGTGAATCGTGTGGGGGAATTCTGAAACCAAAGCCGGGAGACTGCTGTGTTTTCTGCTCCTATGGCACGGTCAAGTGTCCGCCCATACAAGTTGGGAGCTCCTGTTGTGGGTAATGGGTATTCTGAGCTCCTCCCGAAAACCACCATAATACGAAGGAAAGAGAGCTTCTTTGGCGCTACTATGCGTTCTGCTAGGTTTACCGGAGACTACAATTTCGCTCAAAAACTTATTGACATTTTAATAGGTGGAAGGTGCATACTGGCAACTAAGTCAGTGTGCAGCATAGGTAGAAGGGGGCATTGCATTCACTCAGTGCCCTTTGATGAGAATCAATATTATTCTCACTTACCTATGCTAGACTCAGTGCAGAAGATAGGAAAAGTGTAGTCTCATGCGAGATAGGATAGTCCATACAGTTTTAGCAATCGTTCTACTGACCCAGTCAGTGGCGGTGCTCGCTGTTGCGCCTACCATGTCTCAGCAGCATCACATGACTCAATCTAGCTTAGAGGCCGATACATCAAAGCCTTCAGCCGAAATGTCTCATCATGGAGAAAGCAACTCTTGCCACCAGGAAGTCGTGTCTTCGGTTCCTGACGATCCCAAGCATTGCTGCGACACTGCCAGCTGCATGATTAGCTGCGCATCTGCTGCTTCCGCTATATGCTATTCAACTTCACTAGACAGCGATGATACCCATGTGCGGTTTGTAGTAGATGTCGGTCATGTAATCCCGCATAAAGCCCTAACGGATCTATTCCATCCCCCCCGAATCAGCTAGCTCCCCGACGGGATTTTACCCGTCTGTTCATGCGCGTGGAGCGTGCTGACAACTAGTCATGGCGGCTACTAAGCCACCCTAGAGCACCCCACGAGCACTTCGTGAACTTTCCAGCGAGATCATTCGCTGGAAGAGGGATCTAGGATGAAAACCAAATATTTTGTAGTACCGCTTCTCGCGAGTAGCGCTGGCTTGTTACCAGCCTTTGCTGAAGCACAGTTAGCGAATCAACGTGCACCATTCGAATCCTTGACACAGGGTCGAGTCGCCTTCGCAGGATATGGTGATACCAGTTACGTCGATGCGGACGACGAGAACAGTGCCTTCACTGGGAAAGTCGCCCCAATCATCCTCGTCCAACTAAACGACAAGATTCATATTGAGTCTGAGTGGGAGTTTAGTGTGGATGAAGGCGGTGAAACCGAGACGGAGCTAGAGTACGCAGATGTCCACTATTTTGTCACGGACTCTACGACTTTAACCGGCGGAAAGTTACTGCTTCCTTTTGGCCAGTTTGGCCCAAACCTGCACCCGAGTTGGATCAACAAGCTGCCATCAATACCCGTAATCTACGGTGGTCACGATGGTAACGGGATTGCAACGCCATTGATGCCAATTCTCTCGGACTACGGAGCAGGGATACAGCAAACCTTTCCGTTTGAGAATGGCTCACGTCTTTTCTTCGATGCCTATGTAGTGAATGGTCCTCAAATTGACAGCCATGCAGAAGATGAAATCGAAGATCTTCTCGATGTCGCTGATGATCATGAAGAGGAGGAGATCGACGATGATCACGATGACGATGTTGCCGAACTCGATGACCATGATGACGACTTAGAGGACGACCACGGGGAGAGCTTTCTCCCTGAAGTCGACTTTGAAACCTCATCCAGTGATAACAATGATGACAAAGCGATAGGTGGTCGGGTTGGCTATTCGTGGGGACCTGGTTTCGAAGTCGGGGCTTCGTACTATTCCGGTGCCTATGATGATGATGGCGATTTAGATTTCACGTCATACGGCGCCGACATCAACTACACCAGCACCTACTTTTCTCTTCGCGGTGAATATATCGAGACCGAAACTGAAGGCCTCGATGATGAGGGGCGCAAGGAGTCCTTCGACCGCGATGGATGGTATCTCCAGGGGTCATGGTATCTAAAACAAACGGGCATTGAGGCCTTGGCACCGTTCGAGCTTGTACTACAGCGCAGCGAGGTTAATCAAATTGATGGATCGGAGCGCTGGGCGGTGGGTTTGAACTACTGGATCACACCCAGTGTCGTTTTCAAGCTCTCTGCCGACGACACGGAGCTGGATAACGGCGACGACCAAACCCGCTACATCGCGCAAATCAGCTATGGATTCTAGGAGGCAGTCATGAAGATAAGTAAGAACGAGACTGTAAAACTGGGAGGCATGTTTGCAGTGATTGTGTTGGCTGCGACCCAGAACTTAACTCACGCAGAGGAACTGTCGGTTGCCGATGGGGCAAGGTTATACAACGACAATTGCGCTCGCTGTCATAACCCCAAACCCGCAGAGGACTATACCGCTTCAGAGTGGTCGGTGATTATGCCGCATATGCGGGAAAAGGCACACCTGACTGGTACCGAAACTAGAGCGATAGAGCGCTTTATCGCGGCCACGTTAACTGCGGATGTTAGGCAAGCTCAAGCGACTGCCGGCGCCTCCACGGAACTAAGTGGCAGCGGCGAGGAACTTTTTAACCGGTTCGGCTGTAAAGGCTGCCACCAGGTCGACGGTGATGGTGGATCCATGGGACCCGACCTGAACGAGACCTATCGAGTAAAAGGTGCTGACTTCATGGCGCAGAAGATACTCAATCCCGCACTGGGGAACCCCTCATCAACCATGCCTAAGTTCCCTCTTAATGAGAGAGAAGCTCAAGCGGTGGTTGAATACATCAGTAATCAAGGAGACTAATCCATGAGCTGACTTCAGGGAGCAGTTCCTGGTCCTGGGGTCATCATTCGGATTATTAGTGAGGTGAAGAAAGTGAATATTCGTAAGACAAAACTAATGCTTGTAGGGCAACGAAGCCGCCTTGTCGTAGGGGCCTTTCTGGTGACGTTTGGTCTGGTTGCCTGCGCAGACGATTCTCGGGTTGCAGACTTTACGGTATACAAAAATCCACAGTGTATGTGTTGTGACAAATGGGCAGAGCATATGAGGCATGCAGGGTATTCAGTGTCGCTTGCCCCAACCCCATATATCGCTGAGATAAAGCAAAAGTACGCGATAGAGCCGAAACTGCAATCTTGTCATACAACCGTGCACAACCAGACTGGATTAGTCTTTGAGGGACACGTGCCGATAAAGCACGTCGTTTCTCTTGTGGAGAACCCGTTGCCCGGCGCTCGTGGACTTGCCGTACCGGGCATGCCTGTCGGTAGCCCCGGCATGGAAGTAGGAGACCGCAAGGACCCGTACCATGTCCTACTGTTGTCAGAAAATGCAGAACCAACAGTGTTCGCACGTGAAAATATGGCGGACAACAAAGAGCATGATTAGGCCCATGAAACCAAATCGGAAAGCTCAATTTAGTACCTGGAGATCTATCCCGTGGAAATAGTACCGAATTGGCACCCCTTAGTGGTGCACTTTTCAATAACTCTAATAATAGCTTTTGCCGCCCTGCATTTTTGGAATGGAAGTGGTCCGGAAGCAGAGGCCCGTATCAAATGGGCCAAACTTCTCATTTCCAACTGGGCGCTGGGTGCGCTAATTGTGACCGTTGGTACTGGATTCTATGCCTATTTCAGTGTTGGACACGACGCACCTTCGCATGCGGCTATGACTGAACATAGAAATTGGGCCCTTGGCACCTCTCTAGTCTTCATAGTCGCCTGGATGTCAGTCCGATGGGCCAGGCCTGCCCCAGCCATAAGGACGGCTGCATGTGCTTTAGTAATTGCGCTTGTAAGTGTCACTGGCTTCAAGGGTGGTGAGTTGGTCTACCGGTTTGGGTTAGGCGTCCAGTCGCTCCCAGAGGTCTCAGCCGATGGACACGATCATGATCACAGCCACGCTGTTGAAAGTGATCAGCCCGACATTTCCAAACAATTTGCTGGATCACCGTCAGCTCTAAGCGCAGCCGATCATGGAGACCATGATCACGGACCTTCATCGTCGGTGTCCTCACCCACCGATCACCACGAATCTGCGGGTAATGCAGTCGAAACCACAGTCGATGCTTTTGCCGATGCATTGAGGAACGGTAATGAACCTTTGCTTCATCAACTCCTTCATGAAGATGTTCTGATTCTCGAGGGCGGCGGGATAGAGCGCTCACTCGAAGACTACGCTGCACACCATATGCAGGCAGACATGAAATTTATGAGCGGCAAAGTTTTTGGTGTTATTGAGCGCTACTCGCAGGAAGGAAAAAACTATGGCTATGTGATTACGCGTAGCGCAATGCCATCTAAAGATAAGGAAAGATCGTCAGTTATGAGCGAAACCATGATTCTCAGTAGCGAAGGAGGACAGTGGAAGATCGTTCACATCCACTGGTCAAATACATGAGTGCGCAAATCTCTGCTCCGGCGCTCTCTGGCGTATCTCAAGCGTTTCGCTGTAACAGAGCATCGAAGCTGGTAGTAGCGCTGCTACTCGCTTTGGCGTTTCCCAGCTTCGCTAATGCGGCACAAAGCTCAGTCCTGTCGCTAGAGTCGGCTCGAGAAAAGGCATTGGCTGACAATCCCGGGCTGGCAGAGATGCAGGCTCGCTATGAAGCGTTGAGCGAAATTGCACCGCAAAAGTCTTCATTGCCCGATCCGATAGTGAGTTTTGGTGCCATGAATTTTCCCTGGGACGATTTCGATCGTAATCAGGAGAACATGACCCAGCTTCAAGTCGGTGTAAGCCAGATGTTCCCTTACCCGGGGAAGCTTGGTTTACGTGAAGATATTGCGCTGTTTGAAGCCCAGGCGGCTCTGCACTCCGTCGATGAAATGCGTCTGAATCTTGACATGAACGTCTCCGTGACCTGGTGGGAAATATACTACCTCGATCGGTCCCTGGAGACGGTCAGCAGAAATCAATCTCTACTGCGCCAGTTTGTCGAAGTAGCCAAAACCAAATATGAAGTAGGAAAAGGTTTGCAACAGGATGTCTTGTTGGCTCAGTTGGAACTTTCGAAGCTGTTTGACCAGGAAATACGAATACAGGCCATGCGTGATCAACGCGAGATTCGGCTGAACTTGCTCATGGGAACATCTCCAGACAACTCGTTAACGCTAACAACCATGGCAGGGATCAGTTCAAATTTACTAGCTGAAGAGGGCATTCTTTATAGACGAGCAGAGATATCGCGCCCGGTACTGGATGCTCAACGCGCCTCAATTAAGGCTTCTGAATCAAGACTAGAGCTGGCAAAGAAGGACTACTATCCAGATTTCAAAGTGGGCGTCACCTATGGTAACCGTGACGAGAACGACTTTGGACGCTCACGCCAGGATTTCCTGTCGGTGATGCTCAGTGTCAACATCCCTCTCTACGCAGGTACGAAACAAGATAAAGCAGTGCAGCAACGCTCTAAGGAGCTCGCCAGGTCACAGTTTGCGCTAACTGATCAACGCAATCTGGTTCTTTCCGCGATATCCATGGCGACCACAGATCACGGGCGTGCAACAGAGCAGTTAACGCTCTTCGATCAAGGAATTATTCCTCAGGCACGGCAAACCGTGGAGTCGATGTTGGCTGGATACCAAGTAGGTGAAGTGGATTTTTTAAACCTGGTCCGATCACAAGTAACGCTGCTCAATTATGAATTGCAGTACTGGAAATCCTTTACAGAAGTTAATCAGTCAGTAGCCCGGCTTAAGGCAGCCGTAGGCGAGGAGAATATCTATGAATAAGGGAACTATTCTGCTTGGGATAGCAGGCCTTGCCGTTGGTTTGATGTCGGGGTACGTCTTATTCAGCCCCGGAAATGAAACCGCAGCGTCTTTAGAGGCATCAGCTAAGCAGCCGCTCTTTTATCGAAGTCCGATGAATCCTGAGGTGACATCTCCCGTTCCTGCCAAGGACTCTATGGGCATGGATTATGTGCCTGTCTACGCTGAGACCCCTACGGCGGAAAGGAAAATTCTCTTCTACCGCAATCCCATGAACCCTTCTGTAACGTCCCCCGTACCGGCAACGGACTCCATGGGCATGGATTATGTCCCTGTTTATGCTGATGGGGATGCCGAAGCAGTGGTAGGCACGGTAAAGATTGATCCCGTTATTCGGAACAATATTGGGTTGCGTACCGCGGTCGCTGAATTAAAGGCTATGAGCCGCACCATCCGCGCTGTTGGTCGGGTCGACTACGATGAAGAAAAGTTGGTTCGCCTACATCCCAAAGTTGACGGGTGGATTCGACAGATCCGAGTGGATAAAACAGGACAGCCTGTAGAGAACGATGAAATATTGCTAAGCATCTATTCCCCCAAACTTGTGTCGACCCAACAGGAATACCTACTCGCGTTGAAAAACCTCGACGCCCTCAAGCACAGCCCGTTCGATGACATCAGAGAAGGTGCGGAAGCACTTGCCCGGAGTTCACGTGAGCGCTTGGTATTGCTCGATGTACCGGAGCACCAGATCGTGGAGCTAGAGGAGACTCTTCAAGTTAAGGAAAGCCTTCATATTCACGCACCTTCAGGTGGAACTGTTCTAAAGATTGGCGCTCGCCAAGATCAATATGTCACTCCAGGAACTCAGCTCTATCTAATTGCCGATCTCAGTAAGGTTTGGGTGTACGCAGATATCTATGAATATGAACTACCTTGGGTTCAAGTCGGCGACCGGGTAGAGATGTCTCTTGCAAGCTCGCCTGGACGCACCTTCGAAGGACAAATCTCGTATATCTATCCTTATGCTGAGGCAAAAACCCGAACAACGAAGGTTCGCCTCGTCTTCGACAATCCTGATCTTCTCCTGCGCCCCGAGATGTTTGCCGAGGTATCTATCAAAGCAGCCGAGCAGCCTGACCAGGTGGTAGTTCCATCCGAAGCCGTGGTGCGATCAGGTGACTACGATCAAATATTCGTGGTAACGCCTGGAGGTAAGTTCGAACCACGAAAAGTAAGGCTCGGTATCGAATCGAGTGGAGAGGTAGCTGTGCTCAGTGGTGTCGAGCGCGGCGAGAACGTTGTGGTGTCTGCCCAGTTCCTCATCGACTCGGAGTCAAAGCTCCGTGAAGCAACGGCCAAGATGATGGATCCCGGCATTGAGAGTACGGAAACTTCCAGGGATGGATATGAAGCAATGGATATCTCTCATGGCTCGATGGGGTCAATGGACGATTCGATGAATATGGAACACGAATCGCATGAGCCGTCTGATCACTCAGAGAACGGTGGCATGTCTCACGAGATGCCCGATCAGTCAGATCACAGCGGATCGTCTCACGAGATGCCTGAGGAAGCTGGTCACAGCAGCAAGTCTCATGAGGATATGAATCATGATTAAGTGGATTATTGATGCCGCTCTCAAAGATCGCCTCATGGTTATCTTGGCTACCGTGATTGTGGCCGTAGTGGGGTATTTCTCTTATGCGAATGCTCCCTTGGACGCGATACCTGACCTGTCGGATGTGCAAGTCATCGTGCTAACAGAGTACCCAGGACAGTCTCCACAAGTAGTAGAGGATCAGGTCACATACCCCTTAACAACCTCAATGTTAGCTGTACCTAAGACCAAGGTAGTGCGTGGTTACTCGTTCTTCGGCCTGTCATTTGTTTACATCATATTCGAAGACAACACCGACATGTACTGGGCTCGGTCGCGAGTGCTTGAGTCATTGAACTACGTTAGCGGCCGTTTACCACCGGGAATCACGCCCACTTTGGGGCCAGACGCCACTGGAGTCGGCTGGATCTATGAATACGCACTGGTAGATCGTAGCGGCAAGCATGATCTATCCGATTTGCGTTCGATTCAGGACTGGTACTTGCGATACCCATTACAAACGGTTGCTGGAGTAGCTGAAGTGGCGTCGGTAGGTGGGTTTGTAAAGCAGTATCAGATCGAAGTCGATCCTAATGCCTTACTCCGTTATGACATTCCACTTAACAAAGTAAAGATGGCGATAAAGCAATCGAACAATGATGTTGGTGGGCGTTTGATAGAAATGGCGGAAACGGAGTACATGGTCCGGGGGCGTGGCTACATTACTTCAGTGGAGGACATCAACAAGATACCGGTTGCTGTGGATCATTCTGGTACACCTGTGCGGATAAAGGATGTTGCTCATGTCCAAATTGGGCCAGAGCTGCGACGGGGCTTAGTGGATCTTAACGGCGAAGGGGAGGTGGCCGGCGGTGTAGTGATAATGCGTTTCGGCGAGAACGCACTGGCAACAATTCGTGGAGTGAGGGAAAAACTTGAGGAACTCAAGGGCGGCTTGCCTGAAGGTGTTGAAATCGTACCAGTCTACGATCGTGGTGATCTGATCGAGCGCGCAGTCGACAGTCTGAATACTTCACTGCTCCAAGAACTCGTTATCGTGAGTCTGGTAGTCATTCTGTTTCTGCTGCATGCGCGCAGCGCCTTCGTCGCAATCATTACCTTGCCACTAGGCATCCTGATGGCATTTATTGTCATGCGTTTTCAAGGCTTGAACGCCAATATCATGTCCCTCGGCGGTATTGCGATAACGATCGGGACAATGGTCGACGGCGCTATCGTGATGGTTGAAAACGGGCACAAACACCTGGCGCAAGCTGCGGAAGAAAAAGGCGCCGACCTTGCCAACGATGAGCGCTGGGCAGCGATTGGCCGGTCCTGTCGAGAGGTTGGGCCAGCTCTATTTTTCTCGCTACTGGTTATCACTGTGTCTTTTCTGCCGATCTTTACGATGCAGGCTCAAGAAGGGCGGCTATTCAGCCCACTCGCCTTCACTGCAACCTATGCCATGGCGGCGGCGGCCATCCTTTCAGTCACGCTTGTTCCTGTCATGATGGGCTACTTCCTGCGTGGGAAAATCATCGCGGAACACAAAAACCCGCTTAACCGACTGCTCCACGCGGTACATACACCGACACTACGCTTGGCAATGAAGCACCGAGCAGTGACCATCGCACTTGCCTTGGCTCTTCTTGGTGCCACTGCGTTCCCCTACAGTCAGCTTGGTAGCGAGTTTATGCCACCTCTGGATGAGGGCGACATTCTCTATATGCCCACAACGTTTCCAGGCATTTCCATTACCAAGGCCAAGGAGCTACTACAGCAGACCGACAGAATTTTGGGAACGTTTCCTGAAGTGCATCACGTGTTTGGCAAGGTAGGGCGTGCAGAAACGGCCACTGACTCTGCACCTCTTTCCATGATGGAAACAACCATCAGGTTGAAGCCAAAGGAAGACTGGCCAGATCCAACTAAAACTACTCAGGAACTCATGCAGGAAATGGACAAAGCCATCCAATTTCCTGGCGTGGCGAATGCGTGGACTATGCCGATCAAGACACGTATAGACATGCTTTCAACCGGTATCAAGACACCGATTGGCATCAAGGTCTCCGGGCCTGATCTGACGACGCTTCAAGTCATTTCTGAAGAGATCGAGCGCGCCATGAAAACTATACCCGAAACACTTTCTGCATTTGGTGATAGGGCTGTAGGCGGCTACTACCTGGACTTCGATATCGACCGAGAAAATGCCGCACGGTATGGGTTAACAGTTGGCCATGTGCAGGACGTGATTAAGAGTGCAATTGGCGGCATGAATGTTACCCAGACGGTCGAAGGGTTAGAGCGATACCCGGTAAACTTACGCTATCCACGAGCGTTACGAGCGGATAGAGAGAGTCTGGAGAGAGTCTTGATTCCCACGCCAATGGGGCAGCAGATACCACTCGCCTTGGTCGCGGACATCAAGTACCGGCGTGGTCCTCCAGTAGTCAAAAGCGAGGATGCGCGGCCCAATGCCTGGATCTACGTTGATATTTCAAGCTCTGATATCGGCGGCTTCGTCAGCAAAGCAAAAGAAGTTGTTGCCGAGCAAGTAAATCTGCCACCTGGATATACGCTAACGTGGTCGGGACAGTTCGAGTACATGGAGCGCGCCGCAAAGCGCCTAAGCATTGTCGCCCCAGCGACGCTTCTGATTATTTTCCTGTTGCTCTATCTCAACTTTAGGAATGTGATCGAGCCGGTTGTTGTCATGGTCTCAATTCCTTTTGGATTGGTGGGAGGCCTTTGGTTGATCTACTTGAATGACTACAACATGTCGGTTGCTGTTGCCGTTGGCTTTATTGCACTAGCGGGCATGGCCGCAGAGATTGGTGTACTTGTTCTCAGTTTTATCGACGAGGAAGTTAGACAACTAAGGGGAAAAGCAAGCGGGCCTCTGACACTGAATGTCATTAAGGACGGCGTTGTGGCTGCAACAGGTCGCCGTGTTCGGCCGGTTGTCATGACCGCGGTCTCAACAATGGCAGGATTGGTTCCCATAATGCTCAGTTCGGGAACCGGATCTGATGTTACACATCGGATCGCTGCACCCATGTTAGGTGGCATGTTGACAGTACTGATTCTAAATCTGCTTGTTCTACCTGTGATCTATAGCTTAGTGCTGCAATGGCAAGAAAGAGGAAAGGGGGAAGCCCATGAATCAATCGCATGAACATCGGCAAACTGATCGAAATACAGAAGAGTTGATCGAAACGGAGCTCTCCATTAGCGGAGCCAGCTGCGCGAGTTGCGTTCAAAAGATCGAGAATGCTCTCATGGCCGTTCCAGGTGTTCACTCAGCTGAGATGAACTTCGCCGACCACTCAGCAACCGTCAAGGCTGACTCCGATGTCGCTAATCTCGTACTCGCGGTTGAACGAGCAGGTTATGGGGCGGTGGTTATTCCTAGGGAGAGTAGGACAGAAGTGATGGCTGCCAAAGAGGAAGCTGACTGGGCATACTACAAGCGCCTATTGCGTGACACATACGTCGCTCTCGGACTAGGCGTTCCACTAATGGTCTATGGCTTGATGGGTGGACCTATGACCGTAGGGACATCCGGCGAGAGAGTCGCGTGGCTTATCGTGGGCATCGCTACTTTCTCTGTCATGCTGTTCTCCGGCCGGCACTTTTATGTCGGCGCCTGGGCTTCCTTCAAGAATCACACTGCGAACATGGACACGCTCATCGCGCTTGGTACGGGTACCGCGTGGGTCTACTCAATGGTTGTCGTGTTTATGCCTTCTGTCGTACCAGAAATGGCACGTCACGTTTACTTCGAGGCTACGGCGATGATTATCGGTCTAATCAACCTGGGTCTCGCGCTTGAAGTTAAGGCGCGAGGGAAGACGTCCGAGGCTATTAAGCGCCTGATCGGCCTCCAGCCGAAACACGCGCGTGTTATTCGACCTGAGGGTGAGCTAGATATTCCCATTGAAGACGTCATAGAAGGGGATCAGGTGAGAGTGCGTCCGGGAGAGAAGGTGCCAGTGGACGGTGTTGTTGTTGAAGGGCAATCAACAATTGATGAATCCATGTTGACTGGTGAGCCCATGCCCGTAGCGAAGAAGGAACTGGACGAAGTGGTCGCCGGAACGATAAATAAGACCGGGACCATTGTTTTTCGTGCCACCCGAGTTGGCGCAGAAACGGCATTAGCCCAAATTATTAGCATGGTAAAGAGAGCTCAGAACTCCAAGCCACCTATAGCACGTTTGGCTGACTCCATATCTTCCTACTTCGTCCCTACTGTAATGATCATCTCGGTGCTGGCCGCACTTGCGTGGCTTAATTTCGGCCCGGATCCTGCCGTGGCATTCGCCGTCGTTTCAGCTACAACTGTACTGATCATTGCCTGTCCGTGCGCGCTTGGTTTGGCAACACCGATGTCAGTCATGGTTGGCGTAGGGAAGGCGGCGGAGGCGGGCGTTCTGATCCGTAACGGGGAGGCGCTTCAGTCGGCATCCAAGCTAACTGCGATGGTACTGGACAAGACTGGCACCATTACTATGGGTGCCCCGCGAGTTACCGATGTGTTAATGATCGCGGATTTCACCGAAGACGAAGTGCTTAGAATGGCAGCCAGTCTTGAGGCTGGCTCAGAACACCCCTTAGCTCAAGCCATTGTCGACTCCGCTAATGACCGCAGTTTACTTATGGAGCCTGTAGTGGAGTTCCAGGCACTTTCAGGTATGGGCGTGTCGGGCAGAATCTCTGAAATGGAGGTCCTGCTCGGGAACGAAAGGATGATGAGGGAGCTCGGTGTGGCGGTAGATGAGCATGTGGGCACTGCACAAGGATTGGCGAGCCAGGCCAAGACCCCCATGTACTTTGCAGTGAATGGTGCTCTAGCGGCGATCATCGCTGTTTCTGACCCGATCAAGGATGACTCGATAGCGGCTCTTCAGCGCCTTAAAGACGACGGGGTCAGAGTAATTATGTTGACGGGAGACAACAAAGCTACGGCTGAGGCGGTCGCTCAAAAGGTGGGAATACAAGAATTCTTCGCCCAAGTGATGCCAGAAGATAAGGCTGACAAGGTTGCGCAGCTTCAAAAAGAGGGCGAAGTCGTAGGTATGACCGGCGATGGAATCAACGATGCACCCGCACTGGCCCTTGCTGATGTTGGCTTTGCTATAGGCACCGGCACGGACGTGGCGATAGAGAGCGCGGATATCACACTCATGCGTGGCTCGTTGCACGGCCTTGCCGACGCCATCGAAGTGAGCAAAGCCACGCTCAGAAACATTAGGCAGAATCTATTCGGGGCATTCTTCTATAACGCCGCCGGGGTTCCAGTTGCGGCCGGCATTCTCTACCCCTTTTTTGGTTTGTTACTCAACCCCGTTATTGCTGGTGGCGCCATGGCACTTTCGTCATTGACGGTCGTTAGCAATGCCAATCGCCTGCGACTATTCAAGCCTGGCGATGCAACGCGCTCTCTTGAAGGAGGTGCCCAATGATTATGGCCAATAGTATCGGGCTGCTCATAATTGGACTTATTGTCTGGTGGTTCTGGTTTTACAAAGTAAACGAGATCGCTTTGCAATCAGATAGGCAGCACATAGAGGTAGCTAATGGCACCTATAGGCCATCGCGTATCACAGCCCCTGCAAATACTGCGATTACCCTCGTTTTCTTACGAGACGATGAATCGCCTTGCTCAGAGACTGTCCTTTTTCCCGAGCTTGAGATTAGTGCTCAGCTTGCGCAGGGGGAACTCACATCAGTGGAAATCCCCCCGCTGATGCCTGGCTCATATTCATTTCAATGCCAGATGAAGATGTACCAGGGAACGCTACTAGTAAAGGAGAAGACTGATGAAAGTTAATGTACGCAGTTTGTCAATGGCCGTGGCTGTCGCGTTCGGCATCGCGTGGGTAGTGTGTAGTGTCATTGTTTTCTTGTTTCCACTGCAAAGTGCGGTAATGACGGCCTATATGCTGCATGTAGACCCTATGGACTTGGACTGGCAGCTAAGTATTACGAGCGTTTTATGCGGACTTGTGATGTGGTCGGTGATACCGGGAGCGATCGCGTGGCTTGCAGCAAAGACGTATAGCCGACTTCTACCGATTCGGCAACGGGAGGAGTGAGCTATGACAGACCGATCCCCAGACGACGCCAAGAACCTGTCTTCCAAGCGTCTGGCACTTTTTGGCTTGGCAGGTGCCGCAGCCTACTTCTCTTTAGTAGAGCATAGAGAGCACGTGCTCGTTTGGCTTCCATACCTCATTCTGCTCGCATGTCCTCTAATGCACATCATGATGCATAGACGTCATGGCACTGACGCCGGTATGCATGACAGAGACGTTGCCGAAGCGTACGAACGTGGTGTTGAGGAAGGTAAAGGGCAGACGGGCGGCCAGCGCAATGCCGATGACACCTAGAGCTATTGGTTCGCAAAGAAGGCGCCATTGATTGAGCTTCCACGCAATGGGCAGACACCAGAGAACGTGCAGCGCAAAGTACGCTGGCACTATTTGATCACGTCGCGATTCGCAATAACGTAAATTTCATAGATTTGAGAGGATTCATCATGACTAAACAGTTTCTCGCACCAATTTCTGTTGCACTTATTTTTATAGGTGGGTGTTCAACCGCATCCACGCCCTCAGAGCACGATCACCGCACGCACAAGCTGGGAAGCGCAAGCACCATGGGCAGCAACCCATGCGCAGCCGGCATGTCCAGCAGTGGGAGCGAAAGTTGTCCCAAGACTTCTTCCGCCGTTCATGACCATGGGGATACGAAAGGAGTGGCGCAAGGTGCACCGACGCCTTCTGAACAGTGCGAAGCAGCCGTTCAGGAAAATTCATCTACAGGATGCGTTAAGGATGCGGCAGGTACAGGCGCTCACAACCACGCTGCAAAAAAGGCCGCCGGTGGATAGGTAAGTGGTGTTCGGCTGCCATCTCGGGTTGCTACTGGGAGGGCGGCCGACGCTTTCAAGACTGTGACAACGAGCTTGAAGGCAATTTAAGAAGTGCTCGAGGCCACGAAAGCCGAAAAACGCTGTGGCTGAAATCTCGTGCGGTAACACGACACAGCATGGATATGGCGTAAATGACGAAACAACGCGCCAAACAGTGAGGAACGCAGATATGATAATAGCGACAAGTTTGGCACTGGCATTGGCGTTCTTTACCTTTGTCTTTCATTTCTTCGCACTTCGATGGCTGGCTCGACTGCCTCCCAGATCGGATTGGCCGTTGGACGTCAACGTTCTAGCCTTAGTTATCGCGATATTTGCGCTTCACCTCGTCGAAATAGCACTGTATGCGAGCCTGTATGGCACGTCTGTGAGTGTCCTTGGGCTTGGCAGCTTTTCAGGCGGGTCGCCGACTAATGCCATGGAATACTTGTACTACTCAGGCGTTATTTTTACCTCGTTAGGGCTCGGCGATATCTATCCTCTGGGGCACCTGCGCTTTATCACGGCCATTGAGGCCCTTAACGGGTTTTTGCTAATCACCTGGTCTGCCTCATTTACGTTTTTGGCAATGAGCGATGCGTGGAACCCCGGGGAAGCCAGCTTGATATCAAGCCAATCGCTAGGCAGCTCACTATCAGCAGGGTCATCGTGCGATCGCTCCTGAGAGTCACTCGCCAGCCTGGTGCTGGCAAGGCCACGCCCATCCTTCTAGCGACAGTCTTCGGACTCGCCATGGGCTACAGCATCACACTGTTTGAGTTTTTCCCTGGTTCGCTTGAGCGGCAAGTGGTGACGAATATCACCGCCACAACGCTTGCTGATAGCGGTACACGCGTTGGGAGCCTGGGGCGACTGGAGCCAGGCGATGGCGTTGTTCGTCTGGCGGGGCCACCACGACCTGTTGCTGTCGTGGAGGAGCTACTCGTAGAGGAAGGAGACTATGTCCTCGAAGGCCAGGTAGTTGCCGTACTGATGGGCCTGCCCGTAAGGCAGGCGGAGCTGACGCGAACGTCGGCCCTGGCAAAGAACGCTGATGTAGAAGTGACAAGGAATCGGCCTCTTCACGCAAAAGGGGCTATCTCTGATACTGTCTGGCGAGAGCTTAAACTGGCGAGGGATGTAGCCGCGGCGGATGTTGAGCGATTGGAGGCCGAAGTAGACCTGTACAAGGTGAAGGCACCGCTATCTGGTCGCGTTCTCAGATTGATAGCACGCAGCGGCGAGAAAGTTGGCCCAGAAGGTATTCTGGAGCTTGGCGATACTAACCAGATGTACGCCGTCGCAGAAGTTTATGAAACGGATATCGGAAGAGTACATATCGGTCAGCCGGTAACCATTCGCAGCTCTGCACTGACGTCAGAATTACTCGGACATGTGGAGAAAATCGGGCAGCGAATTGGAAAAAAGGACGTTCTTACTACAGATCCGGTAGCAGACGCAGATGCGCGTGTCATTGAGGTGCGTATCAAACTCGCAGACTCGTCAAGCGTAGAGCATCTCACGAATCTTCGCGTTGATGTCGTCTTTGACGGGCCAGGGTGAAACGGTATGCCCGCGACTGGTAGCTTACTAAGCCTCGCCTGGAAACAACTGTGGGCCGAAAAAGCCCGTCTGGCAGTCGCTCTTGCTGGCGTAGCCTTCGCAGTTGTTCTCGTATCCATGCAGCTCGGTTTCAGAGAATCGATGTACGCCAGTGCGGTGCGAATACACAAGAACCTTGATTTCGACCTGGTGATGCTTAACCCCTCGACCCCGTTCATTGGATATCCAGAGAGCTTTACTCGGCGCCGTCTGTATCAAGCTTTGGGGGCCGAGGGTGTGGCGTCAGTTACACCGGTATACGTCAGGCAGGGTTTCTGGAAAAACCCATGGGACTACACCAGCAGGAGTCTGCTTGTTATTGGCGTAGACCCTACACATGATGTATTCAAGATGAGTGAGGTGAAGGAAAGCCGATCACTATTGCAACAAGATGACACTGTCCTGTTTGACTCGAACTCACGCCCGGAGTTCGGCCCCATAGCACAGTCGCTGCACAAAGGTGACCGAGTGAGCGCAGAAGTGAATCACCGGAGACTCGAGGTGGCGGCTCTGTACGATCTGGGTACATCTTTCGGCATAGACGGTAGTGTGATTACGAGTGATCTGAATTTCCTGAGAATATTCCCCGACCGCGCGGCAGGGCACGTCGAGCTAGGGTTGATCCATCTCTCGGAAGGAAGTTCCTTGTCGGCAGTGCAAAAGGAGCTTGTTTCACGCCTGGACGACGATGTCCTTATACTCGATCCAGAGCAGTTTGTTTCACGAGAAATAGACTACTGGAGTAACACAACACCGATAGGGTTTGTTTTTGGTTTTGGTGCAGTAATGGGACTTATCGTCGGAGGCGTTATTGTTTATCAGATTCTCTTTGCCGATGTAATCGAACACTCCTCGGAATATGCCACCTTAAAAGCCATTGGCTACCGAAATCAAGATCTCATAAACATCGTGTTATCTGAAGCGGCCATACTGGGTGTAGTGGGGTTCCTACCAGGGATACTGCTTAGCATATTCCTTTATGATGCGACTTCAGCAGCAACCTCGTTGCCACTAGTAATGACCCCACTTACCGCAGCGGGGATACTAGGTTTGACGCTAGCCATGTGCTTTGCTTCCGGACTGGTCGCACTTCGTCGCGTTCGCTCAGCAGATCCGGCGGAGGTTTTCGCGTGAGGGATGCAACGGTCTCCATCAGTGATCTCCATCATGTATTCGCGGAGGGGAGTCTCCAACGCAAGGTACTTTCCGGTATAGATACAGAGATTTCTAGCGGTGAGATTGTCATATTGACTGGTCCATCCGGGTCCGGAAAGACCACATTGCTGACATTGATCGGCGGTCTCAGGGTGGTTCAATCAGGGAGCCTACGGGTACTCGGCCAAGAACTGTCGGGCATTGGTGAGACTGCGAGAGCCGTTGTGCGCCAACAAATTGGCTACATCTTTCAATCTCATAATCTTCTTGGCTCGCTCACTGCCCAAGAGAACGTGGAGATCGCACTAAATCTCTCGAGGAACCTCAGTCAGGGTGAGCGACGCAAGAGATCCCTGGCTGCATTGGACGCGGTCGGCCTCCTCGATCGAGTGCACAGCTACCCAAGTGAGCTGTCTGGCGGACAACGACAGCGAGTTGCAATCGCGAGGGCTCTATCGAGTAAACCGAAACTCATTTTGGCTGACGAGCCAACAGCGTCGCTGGATAAGAGAACTGGCCGGACTGTTGTCGAATTGATCCATGACTTGTCCAAGAGAGATGGGGCAACGGTCGTGCTGGTTACTCACGATAATCGAATACTGGACATTGCTGATCGCATACTGACCCTATCCGAGGGTCGGATGAGCTCTTTGGTGGATCAGGTCACGCGTGAATCCAGCAACGTCCTGCAAATGCTCGCTCGAGACCTGCACTCCGGCGAGCTAAGTAAGCGCGTAGATGGCCTAGACGAGAAGCAGTTCATCGATTTGATGAATGATGCAACCCGGCAGACTGAGGAATTTCTAGGTCTCGTTGATCTGATCCAAGGAAGTGCGTTTAGAGCGATTCAGAGCCAAGTCTTAACAGCTTTCACACAAAAAACCGCGTCGTTGATTGGAGCAGAAGAGCCCAGGCTCTATTTCACCGACGATGAACATAAGAATCCATGGCTGGTCGACAATGGCGATGTTGGCACTCGAATGTACAGCGACACGAATGACGATCAATTAGCGGTCGAGCGTGTCCTAGACACCGGTGAACCCTATGTTGTAGCGCGCAGCCACAACTCACATGGTGGAGACCAAGCCGCGTTGACGACGCGAGAGCGGTGCGGCGCTGTCTACTTGCCGCTCAAAGACAAGAATAGTGTCGCCTTTGCGGTTTTCAGATTCACCATGCCGCTCCGAAACGCGAGCTTGGGCTTGCCTGCTAGTCAGCTTTTGGAAATGTTGTCAGCTAGTTGTAGCGCGATTCTCTTAACCTGGTGGCAAATGGGCTGCGACTGTAGACGCCAACGAAATGAGAAAAGTGGTGAGCGTTGTGGGGAGGCATAGCTGTGCCACAACATCTTTTTTAAACAAGGACATAGGAGATTGATCAGTGAATAGCATATCACTAAAGAGCATAGTATTAGCGCTATTGGTTTTTTTGACCGGGTGTTCAAGTAGTTCTATTTGGCACGGCGGGGCGATGCGTGGACAGGTGGTAAGGGCTGAGGGTGATGTTGCCGTTGTGTGCATTGGAAGCAAAGATCGGGTGCAACTGGGAGCAGAGTTCGATGCCTATGAGTTCCGCTATCAAGGGGCGATCTCGGAGGGGACAGACAACTACTCCCGGCATAAAGTTGGAGTGGTCAGGATCACAGAGGTAATCGATGCACATTTTGCTCGAGCCAAAATAGTCTCTGGGAAGGTAGAATCGAGAAACATGGTTGAGCTAGGGCGAGATTGAATCTGCTCAGCACTGGCTTGCCGAAGCTGCTCAGGGTCAGTCTAAAGCGGTGACTTTGTGACCAGTCTTCCTTGATCGCATCTGCTTCCCGTCCAGGCTCTCACCTACACCCATGAGCACCTCGCCAACCACGTCTTCCGGTGGATCTTGCAACAGCAATGGGCTGGGTTGCAGCATGTGCATACAATGCTCTTATATCCGCCAATACAGCTAGCGGAGAGACCCCATGAGTGCGAGTGAACGACACAGGCAGCATGACAAAACCTCGGGCCGACTGGCAATAGGGTGGCTACTGGGAGCGGCGGCATACTTCTTCTTGATTGAACACCGAGAACACCTGTTCATCTGGCTCCCTTACACAGTACTGCTGGCGTGCCCTTTTATAGACATCTTGATGCATTCGAGAGCTAACCATGGCCAGCAGGAAGCTGCAAAAGAAAGTGATCAGGAGGCCTACGAACGAGGATTTTCTGATGCATTAGCCAGGAATCGTACTGATCTGAAGAGAGGAATTGAAAATGAACAATGACACCCACCGAGTAGGAGTATCTGAAGTAAACCTTGTAGTGCGGAATCTCAAAATTGAGACAGAAAAGCACGACGACATTGAAGCTGCTATTAATGAAATCGATAAGCTTTACGGAATGGATTCTGTCTCATTCGATTCCGCACTGTGCGTGCTGAACATGGCATACGATGCGACGAGAGTGAACCTCGAAAACATCGAAGTCGTGCTCAATAGTTTTGAAATTTTTATCGCCCACGATTGGTGGACACATTTGAAGGACGAGTACTACCGGTTTGTGGATCAGAACGTTAAAGACAACGCGAATCACGAACCATGGTCATGTCACAAACCACCACCACGGATAAAACGCTAGCCGCAGTTCCACACTCCCTGCTTCTACAACAGGGAGCAATATAACCGAGAGGGAAATGAAATGAAGACAAGTTACGTAAAATTTTCTTTGGCGTTCTTATCTCTGCTTGCAGTAAGTGGCTGCTCAACGCAGGAAATAATTCACGATAATCTGATGTGAGGGAGCATCGTTCGTATTAGCTATGACAAGCTAGTTGTGTGCCTTTTGGTGCCAAATGCTTTGGCGACGTACAGCGGGTAAACACCATGAAAATTAGCAGCGTATTAACGAATCGCAGCTCTACAAACTCGATCGCTGTGACAATTCTTGTTGTCGCCATGACGATTTCCGGCTGCGGCGGCAGCGGATCGGGCGGAGCAACTCCAGACAACGGGCCACCGACGGGCGGCCCAACACCGAATTCCGTGGCAATCACGGGCCAGGCGCTCAAAGGGCCCATGCATGATTCGACGCTGGAAGTCGTTAGTCCGGACGGCAACGTGCTGGCTACCGGCCAAACCCAGAACGGCAACTTCGGGCTCACCGTCGATATCGGCGACTTCCCCTACGTCGAGATAAGAACCCGCGGCGGATACTTCATGGACGAGGCGACGGGAAACCGAGTCGATGTGGACGCTGGCGAAGGGCTTTTCGCCATCATAAGCGCGTCGGACGTCCAAACCCATGCGCACGAAGTCGTCCTGACGCCTGAGACCACGATTGTTGCGCACATGATGCGACAGTCGATGGCTGCCGGTAGCAGCTTGCATGACGCAATGACCCACGCCGTTGATACTTATCACGATCAATTTGTCGGCGAATCCAGGCCACCAGGTGTGGGCGCCGATGCCGACAGACCAATGCACTTTGGCGCGCCACTCGATCCCGTGGACGCCGAGGATTCACTCGCATGGCATCGAGCCAGAGCGTTTTCGCATTATTCGAACGAAACCGGCCTGGAGCCGCAGTCGATGTTCGAGCTAATGGAAGCACTCGGCCTCGATATGCACGATGGCGTGCTCGACGGCCACGCCGGCAGCGACCCAATCTCATTCATGCACGCGTCTGGCGGCGCTTTCAACATGGCCGAGCACGATCACGCACTGCGCTACGGTCAGGCTCGCGCCGGCATGATGCATGACGACTTGCTTACGGTTTTTAACGGCGACGGCTCGGCGGCATTTCGGCATCATCTCGAGCTGATGTCGCTGGACCTCGCGCCGTTTGACACGATGCACGCTCAGCATCGTGACGGCATCGCGACGACCGCAGAAAACCTCGCGGCAGACAATCTTCCGGCGTTTCAACATCTGCCTGTTCTTACCGACGAGGATGGCGACCCGCAGAACGCGGCCGGAACCTACACGCTGCGCGCCATGCCGGATGTCGATGTCACAATTCAGGCACCCGGAACGAGCTGGACCACGCCGATGCTGCGCTACAACGGCATGCAGCTGCCGCCAGTGATCCGAGCACGGCGTGGCGACGAAATGTTCCTCACGCTGGTGAACGAACTTGCAGACATGAGCACGATTCATTGGCACGGATTCAAGGTGCCCGGCCCTGAAGATGGCGGTCCGACCGAACCGGTCGCCGCGAATTCATCACGCCTTTACAACTTCACCCTGGATCAGCCCGCCGCATCGCTCTGGTTTCACCCACATCCGCACGGTCAGACCGCAGAGCAGGTCTATCGGGGGCTGGCTGGTGTATTCCTGTTGACAGACGATATCGACGATCAGCTGCGGTCGGCCAATCATGTACCGGCAGCCGAACACGATATTCCTGTACTCGTGCAGGACCGCTTGTTCGAGGCCGAGGTGTCCGGCGAGCGGCTATTGACCTATTCGGACGATCACATGTCAGGATTCGGCATGATGGGCGGAACAACACTGATCAACGGCGCCGAGTTGCCCCGGCTCAGCGTGGAAACACGCCAATACACGTTTCGGCTGTACAACGCGTCCAACAGCCGAACCTATGATTTTGCGATGCACGATGGCCGGCCATTCACCATCGTTGGCAGCGATGGCGGTTGGCTGCCGGAGACGGTACAGTCCAATCACGTCGTTCTCGGCGCCGGCGAGCGCGCGGCGATCGTCATCGATTTTGCGGGGGACCAGGTCGGTGACCGCCTGATGTTGGTCAGCCAGCCGTTTATGGGTGGACCGGCAATGGGCATGAACCAGTTCGACTCCTCGCCAAACCACGGCGGCATGGGTGGAATGGGCGGCGGCCACCACGGCGGAATGCACGGCTCGGGCGAGCCACAAATGCCTGGCGAGGGAATCGATATCATGCGATTCGACGTCGATACGGTGGTAACTGATGACGTGCTGTTGTACGAGCAGTTGCCGCCTGGTGCAGAAATCTGGAATCGGCTGTCCACTGAAGATGCCAGCAACGAACGCACGTTTGTCATGTCCTGGTCACACGCACCGGGTGTTTTCCTGATCAACGGCAAACAGTACTCGAAAGATCGGGTCGACGAGACGGTGGAGAAAGGTGCCACGGAGATCTGGGAGATTACGAATACTTCGCCGGTCCCGCATCCGTTCCATGCGCATGCGATCCAATGGCAAGTGCTCGATCGAAATGGTGCAGCTCCTGCGGGAGCCGAACGTGGCTGGAAGGATACAGTGCTTGTCAATCCTGGCGAGAGCGTGCGAATCATCGGCCGGTTCAAACCCGTCAACTTCGGCAAGTATGTCTATCACTGCCATATCCTTGAGCACGAGGATGCGGGGATGATGGGACTGTTTGAAGTGCTCCCTTAAGCCTGCGCGAGAAGATCGCAATCTGGCTGCCTGATCGTCCGATGGCGACTGAGACGACCGCATATGCACCTTGCTCCAGGCCAGCTACTGCGTGAGTTAGCATCATGAATGGCAGCCTACAAATGGGCACATCGTTATTAGAAGTCCTATTACTTGTTTCGGCTACTCTGTTGGGGAGAAGCACAAATTTCCCCTCGGGATTGAAAGCAAAGCGGACAGTTTTGAAAAGTCACTGGCTCTTAGCAGACGACAACGATTGCAAAATACCGCAGTGCTCTACCGTCTGCTGATCTGAGCAATAGCCGCTTAAGGCTTTTAGTTGCACATTTAACTGCATCAGCTCGCGGATCCTCGTCTCTACCTGCTGAATATGTGTCTCTATCATGCGATTCACCTCATCACACTGAGCACCTGGAGAGCTTTTTAGTGACAACAGTTGGCGAACCTCTGACAAGCTGAGGTCCAGTCCGCGACAGAGTTTGATAAATGACAGCTGTTCTATGTGACTTTCGTCGTAAAGACGGAAGTTTCCCTCACTGCGTTGGGTCGAAGGCAGCAATTTCTCCTTTTCATAGTAACGGATGGCTTGCACAGAGCAGCCGGTCAATTTTGCGAGTTTACCGATCTTCATTGGGGGTTCGCCCTGGCGCTTGACTCTATAGTGACTATAGAGTTTAGACTGCAATGCATTAACGCTACAAGAGGCCCGTATGACTGATCAGAATGACAGTTGTTGTCAGGGCAATACAACGAAGAGCCCTCACCAGGATGCGGCGGACGGCGATCTTTCAGCAGTCGGTTTTGTCAGCGAATATGATGTGCCCAAAATGGACTGCCCTTCAGAGGAGGGAATGATCCGTCTGGCGCTGGAGGGTGTGGAGCCGAGCGTTGTTCTGGAGTTTGATACTCCCAATCGCAAGGTACGCGTTTTCCACGGTGAAGACACGGATACAATCGAAGAACGGATGCATTCTGTAGGCTTGGGCGCCAGGCGCGAGAGAACCATGCCGGTGTCTAGCGATGCAATCACCCATGCTCAGGAAACTGCCCAGGACAAGACAGAGAAGGAAACGGGCGTTCTCAAGTGGCTACTGCTGATAAATGGGATCATGTTTGTGGTGGAGATCGTGATTGGTTGGTGGGCACAGTCCACGGGCCTGATTGCAGATTCTCTGGACATGTTTGCCGATGCCGCCGTCTACGGTGTCGCACTCTATGCCGTCGGCCACAGTGCAAAGATGAAATTGCGGGCGGCGCATTTTTCAGGCTGGTTGCAGATGATTCTGGCTCTCGGTGCGTTGAGTGAGGTCATTCGGCGATTTTGGTACGGCAGTGACCCGGATTCAGACTTAATGATGCCCTTCGGTCTGGTAGCCCTCGTGGCCAACGTCCTGTGTCTGGTGCTTATCACCAAGCACCGCGAAGGTGGGGTGCACATGAAAGCAAGTTGGATTTTCTCCGCCAATGACGTCATTGCCAATCTGGGCGTCATACTTGCCGGGGCCCTGGTCGCCTGGACTGGGTCACGCTATCCGGATTTGATCATTGGCTCCATCATTGCCGGAATCGTTCTAAGCGGTGCCTACCGTATCCTGAAGCTCAGATCCTGAACAGGGAAGCATGATGAAACCTTCCAATACCCAATCGTACATTCCGGCCCTCAAATATCATGCGCTAACGCGGTATTACGATCAGGTGGTATCCCTGACGACGCGAGAAGCAATGTTCAAGTCCGCACTGGTAAGCCAGACTGCCCCGCTTGCTGGACAGCACCTGCTCGATATTGGCTGCGGAACAGGCACGTTGACCCAGATGTTTGCCGAACGAGAGCCGTCGCTGAAGATTACGGGCCTGGACGCTGATCCAGGCGCACTCGAGATCGCCAGAAATAGGCTTACGCCAGTAAATCAGCGTGTGAGCTTACAACAGGGGTTTGCTCAAGACATGCCGTTCAAATCGGCCACTTTTGATGTGGCCGTGTCCAGCCTATTTTTCCACCACCTGAACCGACAGCAAAAACTTGAAGTGTTAAATGAGATTCATCGTGTCCTTAAACCGGGAGGACAACTGCACATTGCCGACTGGGGTAAGCCATCATCATTGGCTCAACGCGGACTCTTCTTGCTGGTTCAGTGTCTCGACGGCTTTGAAACAACCCGGGATAGCGTGGAGGACATGCTGCCGGTCTTACTTGAGGAGGCTGGATTTCTCGATGTCGCCAGAGGCGCATGCATTCCTACCGCTTTAGGTACTATCAGACTGTTCCAGGCAAAGGAGAGCTAATTCTGTGGAACCCACGAGTAAGACACTTGCTCTATTAGAACCAACATTCTACCAAGCCCCTGCGGCCCGGAGGTGGTACGGTGAGTTTTTTAAACAATCGTGCTACGATCTATGGTCCTAAAACTATTGAATGATCTGTGTTCAAACTAATGTTTAAATTTCGTCGTGCAATAGCCATATGTATTTTGGCGCTATTGACCAGCCAGTCGGTTATGGCGGGGTTCGGCGAGCATTACGCGGTTTTATCTGGCGATGAGGCAGGGCATACACAGTCTACGGATAGCGCGAATCACTCTGTCGACAGCCACTCTGATCATGGACAACCCGGCTCTGAAGACATATTCGACACCAATTGTTGCCATGCCCACGGCCACTGCCATGTAATGGGCCTTGGTAGTTTTATTTACTACGCATCAACACCGTATGAGAGGGGCCTTGACGCATCTTACTCCTCTTTATATCTCTCACGAGAGATTGACCCTCTTTTAAGACCCCCAACCAGCACCTGATCTCGCCAAGTCCGGCGAGATATCACCTGCTATCGCATAAATTCAGCCCCCGATCTGTCTGGGGTTAGCTTTTTCCTCTGCGGAAATATTTATCCCCAAGCTGAATTTGGCCTTAGCTGCATTGTTCTGTGCTTGCGTTTCGCCTTGGCGGACCAGGCAATAATCAAAGACCAAAGCATAGGGTTAACAGGATGTATCAAATACTTTGCGGGGTAGGACTCCGCACTTTCCGGCGCAATCGATTATCGAGCCGTGCACTTATAGGCTGTTTGTTTGCAGCCATGCTGGCGCTCCCGGTTAATGCTGCTGAAACCAGCGGAACGATGCTGAGTCTGGAAACAGCAATAAAGCGCGCACTTTCTAAAAATCCGGAGATTCAGGTTTATCGTTTCCGAGAAATTGGACTAAGTGGGTTAGTACAAGCCGCCAATATGCGGCCGCAATTCGAACTGAGCGCGGAAGCTGAAAATTTCGCCGGGTCCGGCGATTTTGATGGGAGCGACAGCGCCGAATTTACGCTGGCTCTGTCATCCGTCATCGAATTGGGCGGCAAGCGAATGGCTCGTGTGGCAGCTGTCAGCGCCAGGCAGCGCGTG
The DNA here is from genome assembly GCA_043513815.1 of Cellvibrionales bacterium. Taxonomy (GTDB): domain Bacteria; phylum Pseudomonadota; class Gammaproteobacteria; order Pseudomonadales; family Halieaceae; genus JANQIO01. The sequence continues at coordinate 2,223,810 of CP121313.1, forward strand.
CTGGATGATGAGCGTCAGGCACAAGCCCTTGATTTACTAGGCGAGGTGACACGTCGCTATGTCGACGTCGCTGCCACCCAGGCCCGGCTCGAACTTGCTGTTAGCGCCAGAGCAATGGCACAGGAAGTTGTTCGATCGGTGGCCCGCCGCAGTGAAGCGGGTGCAGCACCAGAAGCCGAGCTTTTTCGTGCGCGCGCGCAATTTGCACAAGCGAAACTTGTGGTAAGCAAAATGCAAAATCGCCTGCGAGCCTCACGCTTAGCGCTGTCAGTGCTCTGGGGCGATGTCCATCCCGATTTTGTGCGGGTCGCAGGAAATTTACATAATCTGGGCGGTGTAGGTGACTTCGATAGTCTTCTACAGCGCGCCGTGCAGAATCCTGCTATTGAGGTGTTTGCCAGCGAGGAGCGTTTGCGTGAGGCGGAATATCAGCTGGCCAAATCCCAGTCCGGATCAAATATTGACTGGTCGCTCGGTGTGCGGCAATTCCAGGATACGGATGATACCGCCCTGGTAGCACTTTTCAGCGTTCCTCTTTATAGCGGCAAACAAAACTCTGCTGCACTACAGTCAGCAAGGGCGGCAAGGGACGAGGTCTCCACGCGGCGCGAATCCGCCATACTAAACTTGCGCACCCGCCTGTTCGATGCTTACCAACAGCGTAAGTTAGGAATAGAGACTGCTAACTCCCTGCAAGTAGATATCATTCCCGTTTTGAGCCAAGCGCTCAAGCAAACTCAACTAGCGTACGAAAACGGTCGCTATGGCTATCAGGAGTGGGCTGCCGCACAGCAAGAACTGATGTCTGCCGAATATGCGCTAATTGCAGCAGCGGCTTCGGCACTCCAAAGCGGCGCCACCATCGAACAACTTACCTCTGAACCCTTATTGCCTTCGCTGGAAATTGAAACCAGCGACATGACGCAGGAATCTTACTGATGCAAACACATACACGTACCCACATCGAGACCTGGTTGTACTCGATCATACTGGCAGTATCACTGAGCTGCGTGGTGGTGCCTGCTAATGCAGATCTAGACGTAGATGGCCATGAAAATGAAGAGGCCCATGGTGAAGAGGGCCGTATCGAATTATCACCTGAGCAGATCGAACACGCTGAAATAGCTATGGATACTGTCGGCCCCGCCATCATCCGTGAAACCTTGCCGTTATATGGTCAGATTGTGGCTAATACGTCGCGAGAGCACAGTGTATCTGCTCGCTTTCCCGGCGTTATCCAGAGCATAACTAAACAGATAGGTGATACGGTGCGTCGCGGAGAAACTCTGGCAACCGTGGAAAGCAATGACAGCCTGAAATCCTATCCTGTTCTCGCATCACTCAATGGCGTGGTAGTACAGCGCAGTGCCAATGTGGGAGAGCACACTAACGGCAGGACACTGTTTCTGATAGGAGACTACTCCAACGTCTGGGTTGATCTTTCAGTGTTTCCCTCAGATATTTCAAAAGTTCAGGTTGGGCAGTCTGTGAGGGTCGCAAGCCGCGATGCTTCCATTACCAGCGAAGGAAAAATTATTACTGTGATGCCAGTAGGTAGCGCCGCCAATCAAACAACGACCGCACGAGTCTCTCTCGACAATGACGATGGACTTTGGATTCCAGGGCATTTTGTTACCGCTGAAATATTTCTGTCTGAGACAGAAGTGGCGACAGTTATCCGTGATGAGGCAATCCAGATAATCGAGGGAGAAACTATTGTATTCGTTGCTGGCGAAGATGGCTTTGAGGTGAGAGCAATAACCCTGGGGCGCAAGGATGGTCCCATTGCTGAAGTCCTTAGCGGAATAGAGGCCGGCGAAACTTATGTTTCCAGCAACAGCTTCACGCTCAAGTCTGAGCTTGGCAAAGAGGATGCTGAAGATGGAGATTAATAATGCCGAGAGCAAACACCTCTTCCTTTTTGATTCGTCTGGCGGGCTTCTACTATGATTGATGCGCTTATTCGATTCTCCATTGCTCGCCGCCTGCTGATACTTTTTCTCGTTGCAATGGTGGCTGCGGTAGGTATCTGGAACTACCAAAAGCTCCCCATTGACGCTGTGCCAGACATCACGAACGTGCAGGTGCAGATCAATACCGAGGCGCCGGGATACTCTCCCTTAGAGGTTGAGCAGCGGATCACATACCTGGTGGAGTTGGCTATCACCGGGCTTCCCTATGTTGAGGGAACCCGATCAATCTCCCGTTATGCCTTATCCCAGGTGACTGTCGTTTTTGAGAAGGGCACTGACATTTACTTTGCACGTAACCTCATCAACGAGCGATTACAGCAGGCCAAGAGTGAGATGCCTGCGCGCATTGAGCCTGTAATGGGGCCCGTCGCCACTGGGTTAGGTGAGATATTTCACTATGTGATAAAAGCCGAGCCCACAGCGCGGCAGGAAAATGGCAAGTCCTATGACGCCATGGCGTTACGAGAACTGCAAGACTGGATCATTAGGCCGCAGCTGCGCTTGGTTCCAGGCGTAACTGAAATCAACACGATCGGTGGCTATGAAAAAGAATTCCATATAACGCCGGATCCCTCCGGATTACTGGCCTACGATCTGACATTTGACGACCTGGTGGAAGGATTGCTCCTGAATAATGCCAATGTCGGCGCGGGGTACATTGAAAGGAACGGGGAGCAATACCTAATTCGAGCCCCGGGTCAGGTCGCCAGTATTGCCGAAATTGAACGGGTGATTGTGGCCCATCGCGACAATGTTCCTGTGACGATAGGTGATGTTGCGCAGGTAGCGTTTGGCAAGCAGCTACGTACCGGGGCTGCGACTCTGGATGGCGAGGAAACTGTTCTTGGGACTGCAGTAATGCTACTGGGAGCCAATAGCCGCACGGTATCCGAGGCGGTCGCCAACAAACTATCAGAAATTAATAAGACCCTACCAGATGGTGTTACGGCAGTACCGGTCTACGACCGTACGGTGCTTGTCGATAAGACTATTAATACTGTGCAGACCAATTTGCTCGAAGGTGCTGTTCTGGTTGTCGCTGTGCTATTGGTGATGCTTGGGAACATCCGGGCCGCGTTACTCACCGCAATGGTCATTCCTCTTTCCATGCTCATGCTTATTACCGGGATGGTCGAGACGAAGGTTAGCGCGAACTTGATGAGCCTTGGAGCCCTGGACTTTGGTCTAATCGTTGATGGTTCGGTTATTATCGTGGAGAACTGCATTCGACGGCTTGCAGAGCGCCAGCATCACCTGGGACGCGTCCTGAAGCTCGATGAGCGATTTGAGACTGTCTTCAGCGCAACTAGAGAGGTGTTTACACCGAGTTTGATCAGCGTGTTGGTGGTGATTCTGGTCAACCTACCGATCTTGGCCCTGGTTGGTGTTGAAGGGAAAATGTTCACACCCATGGCGATGGCTGTAATCATGGCGCTACTCTCAGCGCTGGTGCTTTCACTCACATTCGTCCCGGCTGCTGTGGCGCTGCTTCTCACCGGTCGTATAGAGGAAAAGGACAACGCCATTGTTCGTATGGCTAAGAAACTATATCTCCCAACCTTGGAATCAGCACTTCGATTACGTATTCCCGTGCTCATTGGAGCAGTACTTTTTGTCGTCGGCTGTGGCTGGCTAGCCACACGCATGGGCGCGGAATTTATCCCCAACCTGGATGAAGGCGACGTAGCAATACAGGCTCTACGTATTCCGGGGACGAGCCTGACACAGTCGCTAGAGATGCAGTTTCAACTAGAGCGTGCAATTCTCGAATTACCCGAGGTTGAAACTTACTTTTCACGGGTGGGTACCGCCGAGGTCGCGAGCGATCCCATGGGCCCTAATATCTCCGATGGCTATGTCATGCTAAAGCCTCGTAATGAATGGCCAGATCCAAGTAAATCCAAAGAGCAGTTGCTTGAAGACATCGACACCAAGCTAGCGCTATTGCCGGGCAATGCCTTTGAGTTGAGCCAACCGATACAGTTGCGTTTCAACGAGCTGATTTCCGGCGTGCGTTCTGACCTCGGTGTAAAGATTTTTGGAGATGACCTGAAGCAGTTATTGCGCTCTGGTAACGAGATAGCCGAGGTCATCAATCGTATTGATGGGGCAGAAGGCGTGAAAGTGGAACAGGTGTCGGGCCTGCCCATTCTTTCAATTGAAGCAGATAGGCCTGCGCTGTATCGCTACGGTATCAATGTCGCCGATGTTCAGGAAGTGATTGCCGCAGCCACCGGAGGTGAAGAGGCGGGACTGATTTTTGAGGGTGATCGACGCTTCTCTATCGTAGTTCGGCTGCCCGAACGTTTACGCAATGACCTGACAACCCTCGAGCGCTTGCCTGTGCCGTTACCTCAAGGCGGCTATGTGCCGGTTGGGGAAGTTGCACAAGTCACCTTGGCGCCGGGGGCAAACCAGATTTCTCGAGAAAATGGGAAGCGCCGCCTAGTGGTCAGTGCCAATGTTCGGGGTCGCGATTTGGCCGGTTTTGTGTCCGAGGTCCAGCAAAAGCTTGAAGAGCAGGTGCAGATACCTCCCGGCTATTGGATAAGTTATGGGGGAACATTCGAACAGTTGGAATCGGCTTCTCAGCGACTCAGCCTATTGGTTCCGGTAACGCTCGTGATGATCTTTGCGCTACTACTGATGACGTTCGGCTCAGCGAAGGATGCAGCGCTGGTGTTTAGCGGAGTTCCTTTAGCCCTGACGGGCGGCGTGATCTTGCTTTGGCTGCGAGATATTCCGCTGTCGATCACAGCTGGCGTTGGCTTCATTACATTGTGTGGCGTGTCAGTCCTGACAGGCGTCATGATGGTAACCGCGTTTCGCGATGGACTGGCAAGCGGTAAAGGTATTGACGCGTCAATCCGTGACGGCGCAATGATTCGGCTGCGGCCCATCCTCATGGTCGCTCTCGTAGCAGCCCTGGGATTCTTACCGATGGCGCTCAATACAAGTACCGGTGCCGAGGTGCAACGGCCACTCGCGACCGTGGTGATTGGCGGCATTATATCCTCGACCTTGCTGACACTCGTAGTGCTGCCTGGATTCTACAGAATGGCCTATCGCAAACCAAAGGCAGTGGCCGAATTTGCAGAAGCGGCCTCTTCGCCATGACTGTGAAGCTATTGCGCGAAGACGCCAAATTCGCGCTTGACCTTCCAGTAACTGGTTGGTGCAACTTCATCAAGTTAGAAGAACATGTGGCTACATATCCGGGAAAACGCGACTGACACAGTGAGAGAAGGCTAGCTTGAACAACTGTATGATTTATGCCCTGAAAAACTGACATGCACGATCACCAGCACGACCACAAGATTTCCTCTTCCAATCGAATCGGTTGGGCATTCTTCCTGAATGTCTCTTTTACCATTATCGAATTCGTTGGAGGCTTGCTGACAAACAGCACTGCGATTATGGCGGACGCTGTACATGATCTGGGGGATAGTCTTTCTATCGGGCTAGCGTGGTTGCTCAGCAAGTTGGGTAGCAAAGAGCCAAACGGGTCATTCACCTACGGTTATCAGCGCTTTTCACTACTTGGAGCGCTGATTAATGGCCTGGTTCTCATAGCAGGCTCTTTATGGGTACTCAATGCCGCAATCCCCCGGCTCTTTGAGCCACAGCAACCGCACGCTGTCGGTATGTTCTGGCTTGCCATCCTGGGGGTTGTTGTAAATGGATATGCGGCCTTCAAATTGAGTCATGGGAAAACTTTGAACGAGCGGGTGTTGAATTGGCACCTGATGGAAGATGTCCTCGGATGGGTGGCTGTACTGATTGTTGCAGTGACTTTGATGCTTGTAGACTGGCCCATCCTTGATCCACTACTGTCTATTGGATTCACACTTTTTATACTCGTTAACGTCGTGAAAAACCTGATCGATGCGGTTTCTCTAATTATGCAAGGCACTCCGAGCGGCGCTCTCCATTCTCGCGTCGTGGAAACTTTGCTAGAAATTGAGCACGTTGAAGAAACCCACCATGTTCATTTGTGGTCGCTGGATGGCGAAAGTCATGTGCTAACGGCCCATCTACGATTAGATGAGACTGTAGACCCGGAGAAGCAGAAGGAGATGAAGGAGGCAATAGGCAAAGCCCTTGATCCCTTTAGCTTCCTCCATACGACCATCGAGTTAGAGTTCCCGGACGAATACTGCCGAGACAATTGAAAACTCATAGAGATAGCTATCATGACATCGGACACCTGGCTCATATTGCTTCACCAAGTCCTATTTCAGGGCATGTTTCTGGCAAAGAATATCCTGCTTCGGCAAAGGCTCCGGCAGCCCATCAGGGGCTTTAACGTGGAGGCTAATCTGTCCATAGCATTCTTTGCAATTTTCATTGGAATAGCACTCTGGTTGTCTTTGGGGCCAGGAACCAACGGCCCTGCATGGGGCCCGGCTCAAGCTATTGCCGGGTTGCTCATGTTGGCAAGCCTGAGCATCGCCGCCGCGTCTCTTAAAGACCTCGGCGACTCCTGGCGAGTGGGAGTTATTGAGGAACAGGAGACTGAGTTGATAGAAACTGGGATCTATCGATTCAGCAGAAATCCGTATTTTTTGGCGTACCTGCTGATGTTCGCAGCATACACGACGTTACTTACTAGTCCTTTGCTACTCGTGCTTTCAGTTATCGGTTTCCTGATGATACATGCCATGGTTATTCGGGAAGAACGTTATTTGATGAGCGCACACAAGACTGACTACGAGCGCTATCGGCAGCGTGTCCCCAGATATCTAAACCTGCGTCACCTCAAACAATAGTTGAGTAAATTCTGATGCGCGCATTCGAGTAACCTGGTCGTACTCACGAACCGATCGTGCTAGTGGTGCCTAACCCGGGGGCACCAACTTTTCCGCAAAAGTTGGGAATAGTGTGTACTGGAAAGATAACCCTTTACCCTGGTGGAGCTAAACTAGGAAGCGCTCGTGACTGCCTCACGAGCGAAAGTCTCATTAGTGAGTAGATTTGAGGCTAGACTCTATTGTTGATGTACATATGGACATGCAAACAAACTAATAGGGATAGCCATGAAGGTTTGCAAACTAGAGATTAAGAATTTTCGCTGCGTAAAAGAAGCGAGCCTGCTATTTGATGGCCACACTTTGTTGGTTGGGGGCAACAATGTTGGTAAATCAACCATCTGCGAAGCTTTAGATCTAGTTCTAGGGCCAGATCGTCTAAACAAGTTTTCACCAGTTGAAGAGTATGATTTTTACAACGGTCACTATTTGGACGATGAGTTGAACCCCATAAATACTGAAATCGAAGTCACCTTGATTGACTTATCTGAAGAGATCCGTAACTCATGCGGAAACTATTTGGAGTTTTGGCACCCTGAAGAAGAGCGAATTCTTGGTGAAGGGGAAATTGCAGAAGTGGATACTGCCAGCCCCTGCCTTAGGCTAAAAATGATCGCGTCCTATGTGCCAGAGGAAGATGAGTTCGAAGCAGCGGTCTACTATTCACATAGTCCTGATGCGCCGGAGGGCGAGTTAACAAAGGTAGCCAAAAGAGTAAAAAGAATGTTTGGCTTCTTGTATTTGCGGACCATTAGAACAGGCAATCGCGCGCTAAGTTTAGAGAGAGGTTCACTACTCGATATCATTCTGCGCCTAACAGAAACGAGGGCGGGGTTATGGGAGTCAGCTAGGACCCAATTGCGCGACCTTAATCCCCCAATAGATTCTGGTGCGGCCGATCTACAAGGGATACTGGAAGACCTAGAACGTAGGCTTGGTAAATATATACCAATGCAAGGCAGTGAAAGAAAGACTCGACTGTACGTTTCCAGCCTAACAAGGGAGCACTTGAGAAAAACCCTGTCTTTTTTCTTAACGACTTCCGACGGCCAAATGCCGGTGCCATTTCAAAAAGTTGGAACGGGAACTCTCAACACTCTAGTTTTGGCTTTGCTCTCATACGTAGCAGACCTAAAAGAGGAAAACGTAATATTTGCTATGGAGGAGCCAGAAATAGCGTTGCCTCCGCATACACAACGCCGAGTAGCTGATTACCTATTAGGGGAATCCACACAATGTTTTGTAACTTCGCACTCTCCTTATGTGATAGAACGGTTTGAGCCAGAGCAAATTCGGATATTACGGAAAAGTGACGATAGCGAATTGAGTACAACTCCCGTAACTCTAGACTCAGGATTAAAACTAAAAACCTATCAAAACCATCTTAGGCGTAGCTTTTCTGAGGCCATGCTTTCTGAAGGAGTTATTGTCGGTGAAGGAATAACGGAGGTCTCAGTATTGAAATATGTTGCTAGCCGCTTTGAGAGAGAGCATCCTGAGGTGCTACCACTGGACCTAGCCGGCGTGACGATTCTCTCTGCTGATACTGACTCTATGCTCCTCCCGCTAGGAAAGTTCTTCGCTTCATTGGATATCCCTGTATTCGCATTCTGTGACACCAATCCTAGACGCACAGCAGAAGAAGCCGCCGAGTTAGAGGCCACATACAATTCCTTAACATCTATTCCCTATGCCAGCATGGAAAAACTGCTCGTTGATGTTGTTCCGCTAGACCGCCAGTGGGAATTATTGGATTCAATAAGAGAGGATGAGCTCATAAACCTCGACAACAAGTACGGTATCCCCGCGGAAAGGCCCAATGATAAGGCTGTAAAGAAACTTTCCCAGAAGTTTCTTAAGCGTACAAAGGGAGAAAATGGTGCGGCGATGCTACTTTCAAAATGTGAATCGCAAGAGTTACCAAATGTAGTCATAGAATTTTTAGAAACAATATATCCTCTTTTCACTTTAACAGCTGAAACTGAAGCCGCTGAAGCCGTTGAAGACTGATGGATATATGTGAAGATCGACAAAGTTTACTTGATGAACCTGGGCATGCCCTTGTTACCGGTGGCCCAGGTTCTGGCAAGACGACCATTGCGTTAAAGAAAGCAGTCATTCGCATAGAAGCCGGATTGACGCCCGGGCAGTCAATCCTGTTTCTGAGTTTCTCTAGAGCGGCTGTTGCCAGAGTGGCCGAGTCAGCCTCCGAGTGGGTTCCTAAGGAGAGCTTGTCCAGGATTTCGATTCAGACTTTTCATTCCTTTTTCTGGTCCATCATAAAAACTCATAGCTATCTGCTGGGCAGTCCAAAGAAGTTGTCGATTTTGTTGCCACATGATGAGAAGGCAATCAATAAGGGCATTAAAACTCAAGATGCGAACTGGCCGAACTGGGTTGCTGAACGAGAGCGTCTGTTTAGTGAAGAAGGGCGTACAGCTTTCGATCTTTTTTCGCCAACCGCGTATCGGCTTCTATCTGAATCCTCCGAGATAAGAAATCTCGTTGCATCCAGGTACCCGCTCATAATAGTGGATGAAGCTCAGGATACTGACGAGGAGCAGTGGTCGAGCGCGCGGGAGCTCGCATCCCAGAGTCAGCTAATATGTTTAGCCGATTTGGAGCAACAAATTTATGACTTTCGAGAAGGGGTAAATGCTGAGCGAGTTACCGATATTCTTGAGTGTTTAACACCCTTACGAATAGATCTTGGAGAACAAAACAACCGAAGCCCCGATTCAGAAATACTACAGTGTGGGAATGATATTCTTCTATCTACACCAAAGGCGGAAAAGTACAACGGTGTTGCCAAGCAGGAATTTAACCGGAGAAGGAGCCTACGCGATAGAGCGATTCGAATATCAGTGGGTAGAGCTTATAAAGCCATAAAGGATTCGACCGGAATGGCACCGGAAAATATTGCAATACTGGCATCAACGAATAGAGGTGTTACTACGGTTGTTAACGCGCTCCGTGGAGATGACACTCAAAAATCAATACCACATAGAATTCTATTTGATGAGACGAAAGCTCTCCTATCCAGTCGAATTATAGCTTTTTTGCTAGAACCAAAAGAAGAAGCCGATAAGCTCGATGATATCGCCATCTTTCTCGATTTACTTGTAGATGTCTTTCAATCCAAAGGTACAAAAACGGCACAGTCGAAGGCAGATACCTGGGCCGGATATGCAAGATCATTACGAGACTCAGGTAAGTGCAGAAACACAGCGATTATAAAATCCATAGACAATATTTTGGGTGAGCTGGTGGTTAACAAGTTTGAGGGGAATCCCAGGAAAGATTGGATGCTAATTCGTCACCTCCTAAAAGCAAGCAAAAATTCTGAATTGAAGGAAGTGGATACTGCTGTTGAATATCTTATGGCATTTAATCGGGGTAAAGCGATTTCATCAGGGCTGGCAACGAGCTGGCAGGCCAATGATGGCTATCAGTCCGCTCGAGTAATTGTAGATGCAGCCCTGACCCAAGAACAACTAATGTCAGATGACAGTGATAATTCTGGTTTGCATGTTATGACAATGCATAAATCCAAGGGTAAGCAATTTGATGGCGTTATTCTTTTCCATGAAGGTAATATCTGCTCGTTCACTACCTACGGAGACATAAACCCATTCCAAAAAAGTAGGAAGCTCTTGCGTGTGGCCGTAACAAGGGCGAAGAAGTATGTGCTCTTCCTAATTGATGCCTCAAGTCCGCCAGAAATCTTAGAAGAATTTAATCTCTGAATAACAAGTACCCAGCACATTTTTGAGTACCCTAGGAGAAGAGGCACTGTCAGGAACCCAGCATTGGGAGTGTATGCGAGCATTTAGATCCTAAAGCTCTAATGCAGTATAAATCGACTCTATCTCTTCGTCTTGTATGCAAAGATAAGACAGCGTTTGTTGCTGGCTAGCATGGCCAAATGCCTGCATAAGCAAGGGAACTGGCGTGTCCTGTTTAGTGCGCTGCATGTAACCCCAGGTCTTCCTCAATGTATGGCTGCCGTAATTACCTTTAAGGTTTACTTTTCGGCACCAATCCTTCACCAAATTATTTAGTGTGGGCACCGAAATTGGCTTCTCTGGATCACGACCAGCAAACAGGAATGCATGATCATCAACCCAGGAAAAGTTCCTAGACTCTAGAGCTTTCCGATCCAACTGCTCTAGAAGGGAAGTGATGGCAGTTACGCTGGCATTGTTAAGAGTTACTGCACGATACTTCTTGGTCTTGCGCTGCTTAACTTCAAGCCGATCGCCAGAGTTCAGATGCCGGACCTGGCCAACACGAATCGACAGTAATTCAGACGCACGGTAGGCGGTATTGATGCCAACGACAAACAAAGCGTAATTTCTGGGGGAGGGGGCCAGGTATTGTTTCACCTTGTTAATGGCGTTAACGGTTCGAATGGGCTCAACCTTGATGGTGTCACCCAATTTCGGATGGTTTGGGTTCGGAATATCGTGAGCTGTCGTTGCGAGTTCCATAATCTTAAGTTTCGAAGTGATTTAACTAAAAGTTAGGCATAATTATTTTCGTATTGCTCGTTCCTGCACCTAAAAGTAGACCACAAACTCTTTAATATCAATGAATTACAGAGATTTTATACAGCCCAACTATTATGTAATAGTTGGGAATAGGGCTTACTCGGCAACGCGTTACTCTTAAACACGAAAGGCCATCCAAACCTACATAACCGCAATGAGCGCTCTGAACGTTCCCCATAAAGGTAAGGTTTCTGATTGGCATCAAACGGGGATGTTAGCCAAGCGACGCTCCGCACGGAGGCTGAGCGTCGTGTAATGGCGCATCTGGACGTCCTGCGCCAAATACGTGAAGACACGAGCCTGGTAATGACTGAACACCAGCGTGAGCATGACAGCCAGGCCGGGCATTGGGCGGGTCGTGTGGCAGAGTTACAAGACGAAATCCAACGCCGTACTGAAGCACTGAGAAAGACACACGCGGAGCACCAAGTGGGCAGGGCCAGCTACTAGGACGATCGCTTAGAGACAGAGATGGCGCGTGCGCGGCTCGAGCAGCAAGTTGCCCACTTGAACGAGCAAAAGGCGGCACTGGAAGCCCGCATTGACAAACAGCAGCAAGCCTACGATGAAGAGCTAGACGCCCTTCGTGAGAGAGAACGCCAGGCCGCCGCGCGCGTTATAGCGCTCGAGCATGAGAATGCGACCCTTGAGAGCAAATTAATCCAAGTTACCGAGAACAACCAGCTAGACTCCTCCATTACCTAACGACATGAATTGATACGTCTCGGAGGAGCTCACGATGACAGGGCTGTTCGAAACCACGGCCGCCAGCCCCGGTGTGCCCATCCCTGAATCGCGTCACACCCGAAATCAGATCACCTATCTGTACAGTATGACGATGCGGCGAGAAGTGGTCCTCGAGGGACCATACGAGCCGTACCATTGCTTACTACTGGATGTGAATCCGGAGGTGGTCTGGTTGCAGGAGCAGCCCATCAAGGTGAAAACGCGGATAAATGGAAGGCCGCTCACACACATCTTTGATTTAGCGGCACGGTATCGGTCCGGCGAGACCGTGTACTTTAACTTCAAAGCTGAAAATGACCTTGTGACCTTGCCGAACGGAACGCGTGCCCCACCCAAATGGGACCTGCTGGTGGCGTGGGCAGATGCCAATGGAATCAACGTGGTGTATCGCACTGAGCAGATCCTCAAGTCCAACACGCTGTGGCTCGAAAACTGGTGGCGGCTGATGCCCTTCGTGCGGCAGTATCAAAAGGAGAGCCGGCCAGATGTTTATGATGCAGCGGATGAGTTCATTCGCCTGGCCCGCGTGACAACACCCAAGGAGCTTACAGAGCGGCTCTGTGGATTTCCGAGCACCATGCTATTGGGCGCGGTCATCGACGGTGTGCGTGTTGGGCGATACCAGGCCCCTTTGCAAAAATCTCGATTCACCTGGGGTACCGAGATTACCTGGGAGGGATAGTGCGCGAGTCCACGCTCTTTCGTTATAACGAAGACCCCACTTGGCATGATCTCGAAAACTGGCCTCAGCCGATTGTAGATGACTGGAGCGAGAGTGATATTCAGGTCTACAACGAGCGTTGTAAGGCAATACGCCAGTGGTTTGACGACGTTCCCCTCGCGCGGATCGAAGCTGAGACGGGAATCCTCAGGCGCGAGTTTTACAATTTCTTGCAACGCGCACTGAGCTACCGAAGCCCTGAGGATATCTGGGGTTTTGTTGCTCTCACTCCCCGCATCCACATCAAGCCGTACTCCCGAACATCGTCGTCGAGCGCTGGAACGGCGGGTCTTTGGACGCAATTCTGCGACAAGTATCCTGAGCTGGTTGAAGCGCTGGAATCTGACTATCTGCGGAAACCGATCCCCAGATCCACGAGGGAGCGGCTGAAGACGCTCAAAAGCATACTGAAGGCCTTTCGAAAAAAAGCTCGAAAATTCGGCATAAGCGGTGCTGACTATCCGTTCAATAACGCAGACGGCGGTCTAGAGTGCGTTCGTTCGCATTGCGTCCAGGAGCCATACAAGAGCGGCCAGCGCAGAGCCGTTGTTCACGCACGGCAGGGCGAGTCAGCGGCAAAAATACACGATGCTACTGCGGTCCAGAGTCCTGACCGCCTGAAGTTTCGAGAAGTACCTTATGATCGGGTACAGTTCGATGAGCATTTGCTTAACTTTTTTATGACCGTCAGCTCCTGGGGCCCTGAGGGGCTTTACAGGCCACTGGTGTTGACCCGCTGCTGGTTGCTAGTACTCATCGATGTGGTATCCAGAGCCGTGTTGGGATACCACTTGTCGCTCAACCCCAGATACAACCGCTTTGATGTTTTGCGCTGCATCGCGAACGCATTAGACACCTGGCATCCTCGAGAACTGACGATTCCCGGCATGCAGTATGCCCTTGGCGCCGGCTTGCCATCGGGAGTCGTTACTGGGTGTAAAGGAAGGCTGTTTACCCATCTTTCATTGGATAATTGCTCAACCCATATTCCCAAAACTTCGCGTGGCAAGATATCCCATGTCGCGGAATGCGCCGTTCAGTTTAACAAAGGTGGCCATCCGATTGAGAACGGCTTTGTTGAGCGCTTTTATGGATCGTTGAGCACCGCATTGAGCGACCGGCTTCCGTCGACCACCGGGAGGTTTATCACCGATTTTCGCCGGCGCGAGGCTGAACACGCCGCGGAGGAATACGATATCAATGTTGAGGAGATCGAGGAAGTACTGGACGTCGTTATTGCCGATTACAATGCGGATCAAACCCACTACGCCCTCAAAGGTATCAGCCCAAATCGCACCATAGAGGAATTCGACCGGCAGTGCGGAATCATCCCTCGGCACTTGCATCCATTTACAGAAAGCCACAATCCCCTGAGATGCCGGCGCATGCCGGTCACCGTCCGTTGCTCACGGCAGGGTGGTCAGCCCTACGTACGCTGGAAACATGCCGATTACCGGTCGACTGATCTCTCCAGGCTCGCTCTACAGCCTGGCAAGAGTCTTAAAATGATGGCGGATGTTGCTGAAGATGATGCGCGTTTCATGCACCTTTTTGAAGCCGATGGCAGCTATCTCGGAGTACTAGCGGCTCAAGGCGAGTGGGGGGATATCAGGCATGACGTGAAGATGCGGGAGGTCGTATGCAAGCTCATACAGAGCCGGAAACTTAAGGTAAACCCAAACAAATCCGCCGCCGAAACCTATCTAGACTACGTGGCCACGGAAGCGCCTCACGATCGAGCAGCAAGAAGAGAGCTAGCTAGGCAGCAACGGAATTTGCAGGATGAGTTCCCCCCAGTGAGCCTATATACGGAGGAGGATATGCCTGACGATTCTACATTGCCTGCCAGCTTCGAAAGGCTTTCCTATGATCGGATTATTCAAGAATGAGCCCTCCGCAGCGATTAGTGAATCATCCTTTCGAGCGTAATGCTGTCATTCTTCCTACGCCTGCCATGAACGGCGTGCTGAATGTGATTGCCTCATGGGTTGGGAGTTATGCCACAGGCGGCCTTGTGTACGGCACACAACGGGCAGGGAAGAGTAAAACTATCGAATATCTAATGAAGTCCGTCCACAGAGAGGACACTGGTTATACGCCTACATTTTGGCACTGTATGGACGACGAGAAGTATGCGGACGAACTCCATTTTCAATCGGCATTGCTGTATTCAACCGACTACGATCTGCCAAACCCTCGTAATATCAGTGTGGCACGTATGCGAGTTGTTGATCATCTGAAATGCCAGGCGCAACAGGCATATACGAACAGGGTTCTGCTCTTCATTGACGATGCACAGTGGCTCCTCCCAGCGCAGTTCCACTGGCTTATGACGATTCACAACAAGCTCCAGAAGGCTGGCGTAACGCTGACGGTAATTCTTGTGGGACAGCCCGAACTTGAGACGCGCGCAACGCACTTTTCTGACGACAGGGGCGTGATAGCGCGGTTTCTTGCAAAGAAAATTCGCTTTCCCGGAATCAGTAACGCTCGCGAACTCCGCTCTATATTCGCAATGTTCGACGATAAGACAGAGTACCCAGCTGACTCAGGAATTTCTTATACGGCAGCCTACATTCCCCAAGCCTTTAGTAAGGGTTTCCGTTTAAAGACGCATGCGAAAGAGATCTTTGATGCTTTTCAGGAAGTCTCGCTGGGGAAGAGGAGGAAGCAGTGCGCCGAACTAACGATGCAAACGGTCATGACGTTTCTTCTAGAGCTCTTAAGAGATCTCAGTGTTAACGACAGTTACAAGCTTGAGCTGTCCAAGGAAGCCATCCACCGAAGCATTACCATGTCTGGATTCAGCTCACTCGAGTTGTTTGACTACTGACCGGTCCTGTAATTGGCTAACCAATCGAACGATTTTTCAGAAGTATGGGTTTTTGCCGTCCGCCAATTCAAAAGTGTGGTTTTTTGCTCTAATAGTGTGGGGAGTAGGTGCCGCAGATTGTGGTGTATTGCAGAGAATGAGACCAGTTCGCAGGCCATCGTAGTGACCCTGGGCGCCTGATAGTCTATTTAACATAATATATATTATGCGCACTTATGTTTGTGGGCAGCGCTGTCAGGCTTGCTGGACATAAGCGCCAGAAAAGGCGCCTGACAGTGCCCTGGTGTGGATTCAGGCCTTGCCAGGTGGCCCGCTACGCGTTCTGGAACGCATCCTGGGCGCCTTCTTCGGGGCCTTATTCTTTGCAGCTTTCTTTTTGGGCGTCGGCTGGCTTACGGCTTTTACCAGTTTCGGAATATAGCTCCTGTCGCTGGCATTGAGCACATGCGGGTCGGCGATCTTCAGGCCGAGGCCTGTTTGTGAGACAAAATACTTGAGGGCGTCTATACGCTCCTTCCACCAGGAGCTCTTGGCATTGGTGACCTTCGACTTTTCCAGGATCCTGCGATTGCCGGGATGGCTGAAGAATGGCTCCGGTGGCACATGCGGCACAATATCGCCGACGTTGACGACCCGGTGCAGCGGCCCCTTTACATGCTGCTTGAGCTTTTCCGCAAAGGCTTCGTTGGCCGGCCGTGGGCTGCCGAAGGTATACACGCCGTAAAGATCCAGCTTGTTTTCCAGTCGCATACCGGCGTACAGGCAGCACAAAGCGCCCCCCAGGCTATGCCCGGTAATCCAGACACGCTGTTGTTTGTCGCGCACCAGCTGTACGGCGTCAGTCAGCGACATGACAATGGGATACAGAGCATCCTGAAAGCCCTCATGGGCGTTGCAGCCTTTCATGGGGCCGGGGTCATAGCTGGCCTGGAAATTAGACAGCCAGTCGTTAGCGGACTCGCTGCCGGTAAAGCCGACAATAACGTCTGTATCATTGCCCAACACCACACAGCTGGTGTCGATGTCACGTCCCAGGGTTTTTTTCAGGTAGAGGACCCTGGAGGCATCGAAGCCCCAGCCTGCCGCGATCTCACGGATATCCCCGACTTTCTTTTGATAGGCCAGCTGGCACACCAGGGCCAGGCTTAATGCGGTGCCTGGGTCGTAGGCGTTACCGGCCTTCAGGCCGCGGTACTCGTTCCAGTGCATGGTCATAGAGACCTCCCTTTATTGGTTTGCGGGGGCAAGCTAGTAAAGACTAGGAAACTATTGCTGATTCGGCAAAGAAGATGTTTATTCGTCGAAGGCCTGATTGAGCCAGGCGGCTGCGCGCACAGCAGACTGCTGCAGGCGCTGCTCTGCTGCAGGCAGCCAGTGTTGAAGGTATTGATCCGTGATGAATCTGCGAGATGGGTAAACCCTGTCACGCAGCGCAGCGCTCTCAGAGATCCAGGTCAGCGGGTCAGGGTCAGCCCAGGCGCTGACATCTTCAGGAGCCGTGGACTGCAGATGCGCGGTCCACTCGTCGTCCGAGCGCCCCGCCACCGCCAGAATGCCACTGTCCCAGACCCTGTGCAGATTGGTAGTTTTGGCGCCTATCCTCAGCTTGATGTCATTGCCGCCACGATCGCGTCCACTACCCACATGCAGGGGCTGATGCAGGTCCTGAATTATGTGCAGCGAGAAACGCAGCGCGAGCTGCCGGTGAGCACGGCTGGATGACGGGTCTTCGAGGATGGATCGGAACTCTGCCAGCGCTGTGTAGGCATCCCCCTGCCCCGGCGCGCCTACCTCGGCATAGGTCTTGCCCTGCGGCACGGTAACGTAGTGATAGGGTCCTGCTGTTTGCTGCCAGAAGACGCTGGGATTGCCGCGCATGCGATCAGCCCAGGTAGAGGCTGCGGAGAGCGATTCATCGCCCAGCAGTGATTGCACTGCACGCTGTGCGGCCGGCGACAGGTAGGCCTCTGTGAGCGTGCCTGCGACGCGGTGCCCTTGTGGTCCCCAGGCCTCCGCAGGTGCTGCGAGCAACAGCAGGATTGCCCATACAGCGTTAAAGTGATGCCTTAAGAGTCTGGGAATCATCATCTATATCAGAGACTTATAAGCAATACCTCCCATGCATTCCCGTCATGGTCGAGGGTAGATCAATTCCCGCTCGGCCACCTCTGGTGGAGACACCAGGCGGCGGTGATTGTCCTGCCACTGCAGCAGGTAGTTGCGCTTGGCCACCTGGCGGCCTGTTTCATCGACCTGGTAATGCCCCACCAGCGAACGGAACCGCATGCTGCGAAGCTGGTCGCGAAGCGCATCATGGTCAGTGGTCCCGGCCAACCTGACCGCGGCCTCAATCACCTGCCCCGCGCTGTAGCCAATGGCGGCATGGACACTCGGGCTCTGGCCGTGCATTTTGCGATAGCGGTAGGAGAAATCCTGGGCGCCGGGCAGCCGAATCGTGCGCAACCATTGCACCACTCCGGTGACGCCATTGACGTTGCCACCCAGCATGTCGCTGAACTCGCGCAGTGCCGGGCCCACGGTCAGCGCCACCATATCCACTTCCAGGCGGCGGCCGGCCCCCAGGGCCTTGGCGATGGCGACTGAATCCGAGAGATAGGTGGCACCCAGTACCACGTCGGCCTCGCTTTCGATGGCCAGCAGTTCCCGGCCGAGTATCTTGAAGTCCATGGATTCCGGCGTGTATTGCCGGTCCATCACCAGGCGCATACCGTGCCGCTCCACTTCCCGCCTGACGCCTTCGGCCACGTGGGTTGCGAATTCCCCGTTGGCATAAAACAGGGCCACCGTCTTGGCGCCGTGGCTGGCCGCTTCCTCGACCGCAATATCCATGTAGTTGGAGGACGGCACATCGAGACCGAACACATTGCGAAAGCCTCGTTCCCAGATCAGGTCGGCGGAGGCCGCAGCCGTGACGATGGGGAAGTTGTAACGCTCCGCCACTTCGGTGGCGCGCAGGGTCAGCTCTGAGGAGTAGGGGCCAATGAGCAGGTCAACATGATGCTCGGTGATAAGCTTTTCATAAAGCTTTGCCACCCGCTCCGGGTCCGACTGGTCGTCATAGTGCACCAGCTCCACCGGTCGTCCCAGCAGTTGGCCACGAGCATTGATGTCACTGGCCCACATCAACAGGCCTTCCAGCTGCTGCCGGCCTTCATCGGCGAAGCGGCCACTGAGAGATTGAGTAGTGCCGACGACAATGGGCTTTGGTGTAGCCTCCGCGGCCGCGGGCATCTCCTGGGCGATTGAGGCGTTAACAGTACCCATGAAGGACAGAATCAGGGCGGCCAGAATCTTGAAAGCTTTCATCGTTGGCTCCCCTACTTCGCTACGTCTAGGTCGCGCTTGACCGAATAAAGCCAGCGCACGGTTTCATACTCAAAGGGTGAGCCGGTCTCGTAGTAGCGGAACGGGACCTGGGAGCGAGTATCAATAGAGTCGAATATCCATATGGTCGAGCGCAGCGGTTTGGCCAGGAAGCCACCGTAGACCTCGGTCTGCAGGATGGCATCAGGCAGGAAGCCTACGCCGTCGCGTAAATTGGAGGGGCCCAGGAAGGGCAACACCAGATAAGGGCCCTTCCCTACCCCCCAGTGCCCCAGGGTCTGGCCAAAGTCCTCGTTCGGGCGTGGAATATCCATATTGGTGGCCACGTCGATAAACCCCAGCAAGCCCACCGTCGAGTTGACCAGTACCCGGCCGGTGGCCTGGGCGGACTTTTCCGCCTTCAGCTGCAGAATCGAGTTGGCCAGGGTGCGCACATCGCGAATATTGTTGAAAAAGTTATTGACCCCCTTGCGGGCAAAGCGCGGCACGTAGCGGCGCCAGCCGTCGGTGATGGGGATGAACACGGTGCGGTCGAAGTGATAGTTGAAGTTGTAGATACGCTTGTTCATACCTTCCCAGGGGTCGTAGACGCTGGCCGCCACATCGCGTTCGGCGATATCCTCGGGCACCAGCCGGGCGCGGCTATAGGTCGGCTCCGGGTAGGCTGACAGGTCTCCCTGCGGAGTGCTGCTGCAGGCGCCCAGCGCCAGTAGTGTCATTAGAATACCGAGCCGAAACGGAGTCTTCAGGGAGAGAGTATTCATTGCTTGAACACCCCCACCATGTGCGCCACATTTTCTATGTATTCCATATTGCCCAGGTGGCCGCCCCAGGGGTAGATCTTGGCGCGGTCACCAAATACCGCGGGGAAGAAGTTGATTTCGCCAGGCTCAAGGATGATGTCGTCCTTGTTGTGCATGACGTAGATGTTGTCTGACGAGCGCAGGAAATCCGCAATGCTGGCCAGGCTCATCTTATCGATGAAATCGTCACGACTCATGCCCGGATAATCGTCAGCGTAGAAAGGGTAGAAGAACTCGTGATAGAAATCCGTGAAGCCGATCCGGTAGGCCACCTGGCGATAGGGGGTCAGGCTCTCGTAGCGATCGATCTTGTAGCCCCTGGGCTTGATAAACCCGTAGTCCGTGAGCAGGTCGCTGGTGAAAATCATCGAGCCGGATGAGAGTCGAAATGCCAGGCCAATGAGCGCCGCCAACTCCTCATCCTTGGGTTGGAAGGCCTGGAATACTTTTACCAGGAAGTCGTCGTTGAAACCTACATCGTCTTGCTCGCGCTTGTAGACGTCGGAAAACACCGACAACACCTGGTTGAAGAACTGGTCAAAATTATCCTCACCGCCGGGAATATTCTCTATCATCCGGTCCAGCAGTGAGATCGAGTTATACAGATTGACCGGCGGGTTGATGAGCAGGACCCGCTCGAAATTGAAAGTCTTGCGCTGGCTGTCCAGGTGCGCAACAAAAGCTGCATTCAGGCCGCCCAGGCTGTAGCCGACCAGGGAGAAACTGGTGGCTGTGCGGCGACCGCGGGCATCGTTCCAGGCCACTTCCATGGCCCGATAGAGATCTTCCGCATCACGGAACACATGCCCGGGTACGCCCGTGCTGGAGGCCGAGCCCACAAAATTGGGCCAGGTCGGTGATGACAGGGAGACCACGTGATAGCCCTGCTCAAAGAAGGCACGCGCCATCATGGTGTTCTTGGGGCCGTTGTGAGAGGCGCCCGTCCCGGCGATCAGGAACATTACCGGCGCCGCCGTCTGCCTCTGCAGGGCCACGGTGTAAATCATCTCGCCGTCGTACCAGATGGCCGGCGGTACCTGTCGATCGGGAAATACATCTACCCTGCGCTTGCGCAGCGGTATGTCTTCCTTGTCGGGCAGCGGCGCCTTTATCTGCATGGGCGTACCCACTACGGTGGAAATCCAGCGATCGCGAATGGGAAAACTGTACTCGCTTTGCGCCAGTGCCGAGAGAGGCGCGCACAGCAATAATGCCAGCGTCGCTGTTGCCCAGCGGCGTAGTGGTCTCGACTCCATGAAATCCCCCGAGATTTATTTTTTTTGAAGCACGAGTAATATGGCACAGCTCCCCGTGCAAAGCACCACATCGCCAATGATAAATGGATTCAGCTCAATCATCATCGCCGTGCCCGATCTCGGCGCCGCCCGTTCCGAATACGCCGCCCTCCTCGGCGCGCTGCCTGACGACCCGCCTGGCAGCCGAGCCCTGCTCGCCAATGTCGCGATAGAACTGGTTGAAGACCCGGCGCTAACGGCGGCACACATTGTCGGCCTTACACTCTGGTCTGAAGACGGCGCAGGCGCCCTGCCCGAAAATTGTCGCGGCCTGCAGCTCGCGGTATCCAGGCAACGTGACACCCAGCCCGGGCCCACTGCCACCGGCATCACGGCTGTCGACCACGTGGTACTGCGCAGCGCCGATGCGGATGACTGTATCCGACTGTTCGGTAATAACCTGGGATTGCGCCTGGCCCTGGACCAGGCGGTACCGGAATGGGGCGGACGGATGCTGTTTTTCCGCTGCGGCAAGCTGACGCTAGAGGTGATCGAGGATCTGCAGAATCCCGTGGCCGCTGATTACTTCTGGGGGATTACTTATCTTTGTGAGGACCTGGTTGTCACACTGGCGGCCCTCGATTTGCGCGGCGTGGAACACTCTGACATACGCAAAGGGCGCAAACCCGGCACCCGCGTGGCCACGATCAAGAGCCACCACCTGGGCATCCCTACCCTGCTGATCGAGCCCGCTAGCCGATAACGCCGGCGTCGCGCCAGGCCTGTATCTGCTCGGGGCTCTTGCCTAGCTCTGCCAACACGGCATCAGTGTTCTCCCCCAGCCCGGCGGCAGCACTAATTGGCGAGGATTCGGTTGCCGAGAAGTTGGGGGGATTGGCCGGTTCCAGCATCGCACCAGCCCGGGGATGCTCAAATTCAGTGAACGATTCATTGGCGTGCATTTGCGGGTGGTCAGGCATGTCCACCAGCTCGTTGGCCGGTGCACAGGGCACGCCTTCCGCTTCCATCGCCGCAATGGCGTCCGCGGTCGTTCGGGACAGCGCTCGCACCGTGACTTCCTTCATCATGTCCAGCAGCAGCTCGGTATTGGCGTTGCGGTCTGTCACCGTAGTCAGCCTTGGGTCGGATGAGTCCAGGCCAAAGGCCCGGCAGAAACCGTGAAACTGATGGTCAGTCACCGGCGACGCGGTTCCGAAGCCATCGCTGAACTTCAGCAGACGCAGCCCCCGGCCCACCTTGATGCCCTCCTGGGCGCCGCCCTCGAGAAAACTGCGTGAGCCTGCCACGTCGCACCACAGGAAACTGACGGTCGCGTCGGCCATCGACAGGCGGATATGCTGGCCACCGGCGCCGCGCTCTCGGGCGATCAAGGCCGCACAGATGGACTGCGCGCCATTGAGTGCCGTGATCTTGTCGCAGAACAACTGCTGGTAGAGTTGGGGTTCGCCAGTCTCGAAGTTCGCCTGGCTGGTGGCTACCCCGGCGAAGGTCTGAATCACATTGTCATAGGCGGGGCGCTCCGCCAGCGGCCCGCGATCGCCAAAACCGCAAATCGAGAGGTAGACCAGGTTGGGGTTCACCGCGCGCAGGGACTCGTAGTCGATGCCCAGTTTTCGGGTGACGCCGTGACGAAAGTTTTCAGCGATAACGTCCGCCTCCGCTGCCAGTTCCCGGAGCAGCTGCACACCCTCCTCGGTCTTGAGGTTCAGAGCGATGGAGCGCTTGCCACGATTGCAGTTGTGGAACAGGCTGGATACGCCATTGCGGGTCGCACCCAGATAGCGCATCAGGTCACCCATGCCGGGTGTTTCAATCTTGATGACATCTGCGCCCTGGTCGGCCAGCACTGTTGAGGCTGCGGGCCCGGCAATCATTGTGCCGAGGTCGAGGACGCGAATGCCGGTCAGGGGGCCTGCCATGTCAATCTCCCAGCGCGACCAGGGTGCGGCCGCGGACTGAGCCGCTCAACAGGCCTTCGAGATAGCCCGGCACCTGGTCAAGGTCAATTTCGTTGGCCAGGCTTTCCAGGCCATCCAGTTTCCACTCGGCTGCCAGCTTGCCCCACACATGAAGGCGGCGTTGATGGCTGATTTCCACGGAATCTACGCCGAGCAGGTTCACGTCGCGCAGAATGAAGGGGAACACGGTGACCGGAATGTCGGTGCCTCCCACCAGTCCCACCGCGGCCACACTGGCGCCGTAGTTCAGTTCCTTGATGATATTGGCCAGCGTCACGCCACCTACCGTATCGATGGCGCCGTCCCACTGTTCCGCACCCATGGGGCGCTTGTCTGCGGCGGCCAGGATGTTGCGGTCGAGTATTCTGCTGGCGCCGAGGCTGGTCAGCCAGTCCCCGGCCTCGGGGGAGCCGGTGCTCGCGGCCACCTCGAATCCCAGCTTCGCCAGCAGTGTCACCGCGAAGCTGCCGACGCCACCGCTGGCACCACTGACCACGACGCGGCCGCCGTCGGGCAGGCCCATGGTCTGCAGCTTGTCCAGACAAAGCGCCGCGGTGAGCCCGGCAGTGCCGATGATCATGGAGTCCCGCAGCGACATGCCCGCGGGCAGTGGCACCGCCCAGTCAGCTGGCACGCGAATATACTGGCCCAGGCCACCCGCGGTGTTCATGCCCAGGTCGTAGCCAGTCACTATGACCTCGTCGCCGGCCTTGAAGCGTTCGTCCTCACTGCTCTCCACCACGCCGGCGGCATCGATGCCGGGCGTATGGGGGAAATTGCGGGTCACGCCCGGATTGCCGGAGGCGGACAGCGCATCCTTGTAGTTCAGGGAGGAAAAGTGCACGCGTATCAGCACGTCGCCCGCGGGCAGGTCTTCCACCTGCTGTTGCTCGACGCCCATGGTGAAGCCGTCGTCCGTCCGGTTGACGCGCATTGCCTTGAAGGTCGTCATGTCCAGGTCCTCGTTCCGTTGATATTGCTAGTAGTGCTTGCGCTCGATACTCGCCTGC
This sequence comes from Cellvibrionales bacterium, assembly GCA_043513815.1. Taxonomy (GTDB): domain Bacteria; phylum Pseudomonadota; class Gammaproteobacteria; order Pseudomonadales; family Halieaceae; genus JANQIO01. The sequence goes on from CP121313.1 coordinate 2,247,814, forward strand.
CAGAGTTTCAGAAAGCTACGCTCCAGCGCAGTCTCCGCCGCCATGCCCAGCCGCTCCTGCCACTGCTTTTTCTGAATATGTTTTACCTCGAAAACGTCGCGCTCGGGGAGACATCCCTGAACGAAGCTGTCGCTGGTCTGCAGCTCGTCCACCAGCCCCCGGTCGATGGCGCGCTGGCCGAACCAGACCTCACCGGTCGCCACGGCGTCGATATCCACCTGCTCCCGGTGTGTGGCCACGAAGTCTTTGAAGAGGACATGAGTATCCTCCAGGTCTTCCTGTAGTTTGGCGCGGTCTTCATCGGTGTTTTCGCCAAACATGGTCAGGGTGCGCTTGTACTCGCCGGCGGTCAGTTGCTCGAAGTCGACGTTGGCCTTGCGCAGCAGGCGATGAAAATTGGGGATCTGGGCCAGTACGCCGATTGAGCCGATCATGGCGAACGGCGCCGCCAGCACCCGGTTGGCCACGCAGGCCATCATGTAGCCGCCGCTGGCGGCGACCTTGTCAACGGACACCGTGAGCTGAATGCCGGCGTCGCGAATACGCTGTAGCTGGCTCGACGCCAGTCCGTAGCTGTGCACCATTCCACCGCCGCTTTCCAGCTTAAGCAACACCTCGTCGCCGCTGCGGGCCACGCCCAGAACGGCGCTGATCTCCTCGCGCAGGTTGTCGGTGGCCGAGGCGCGTATATCCCCGTCAAACTCCAGCACGAACAGTCGCAGCCGCGTGTCTTCCTGGTCGCGGCTGGATTTCTCTTCTTCCTTGTGCTTTTTCTTGTCCGTCTTGCGCAGCTTCTTGAAATCTTTCTCGTTCAGCAGGGCATGCTGCAAGGTGTCCTTGAAATCATCATAGCGGTCGTTCAGTTTGTTGACTTCGATGTGCCCGGCGCCTGCCCGTGTGCCGCGCTGGCCCAGGGCCAGCAGTCCAACGGCCACTACCAGGATGGCCAGCACGACGGTCAGGACCTCGGCCAGAAACAGGCCGTATTCACTTAAAAATTCCAAAGGGTTTCCTCAGGGTTCATGGATGACTTATCGCCTAGCGGGACTGATGCACGGCCACATGGTGGCGTATCAATTGTCCGGCGATGCTGTGGCGCGGCGGGATGTTGGGCAGTTCGTCAGGTCGAAACCAGTGTGCCTCGGCGATTTCCTCGTCTTCGCAGACGATGTCACCGTCGCTGTACTCCGCGAAAAAGCCCAACATCAGCTGGTTGGGGAAAGGCCAGGGCTGGGAGCCGAAGTAGCGCAGTTCGCCCACCTCAACGCCCACCTCTTCCTTTACCTCGCGGCGCAGGCAGTCTTCCACGCTCTCCCCCACCTCGATAAAGCCCGCCAGTGTGCTGAACATCTCACCCGGAAAGTTTGCATTGCGCGCCAACAGCAGCTCTTCCCCGCGATTCACCAGGGTGATGATGCAGGGTGAAATAGGTGGGTAGACATTGTTGTCGCAGGGCTCGCAGGTCCGAGCCCGCTCCCGCTCGTGAAAGCCCATGCTCGCACCGCAGCGCCCGCAGTGGTGATGATCGCGCGCCCAGGCGAGCAGCTGCTGCGCCTGGCCGGCCAGTGCGAACAGCGCGTCATCAACCCGTCCCAATAAATGATAGAGACTACCCCGGGTGAGCTGCGGCGCCTCCAGCGGTGTATCTTTGTCCAGTTCCAGGGCGTAGCAAGGGGTGCCGTGCCAGTAACCCAGGAACAGGCGCCTGACTGGCTCCGGTGCCAGGAAGCGGGTGGCACTCCCGTCGAGCAGGCAGGGCTCGGGGGCCTGGAAGTCCAGCAGGAGATCGCGTCCGTAGAACACGCAGTACCTGGATTCTTCGACCTTACTGGAGTCCGGTTCGGTAACAGAGGCCTGAAAGGCGGATGTCGGCATGGAGTTGTTCACACTGCTGGCTGTTGTATCTGCGTTAGTATCGGCTTTTCGGCCTTTATGATGGCCATTGATTTCAATGGTGGCTAATAGTACTTCAACACACGCGTCGGCGTCAGGTAGCCGGCAAAACGGGCGAACGCTACGCAGGCACGACGCAATCGCGTAGAATGCGCGGCTGGCCCCAAAAACGGACAATAACGCGATAGCCCATGGACACATCCCTACCCGTTGCACTCACTCGCAATTTCCTTGGCTCGGCACCGGATTGGTACAAGAAGACCATTATTTTATTTCTGGTGGCCAATCCTATCCTGTTGCTGGCCCTCGGACCGTTTGTCACCGGCTGGATTCTCATCGGGGAATTCATCTTCACTCTCGCCCTGGCCCTGAAATGCTACCCCCTGCAGCCCGGCGGTCTGCTGGCGATCGAGGCGGTGGTGCTGGGCATGACCAACCCGCACACGGTGTTTCATGAAACCGAGGCCAACTTCGAAGTCATACTGCTGCTGATGTTCATGGTGGCCGGCATTTTCTTCATGAAGGAGCTGCTGCTGTTCACCTTTACCCGGATTCTGCTGCGGGTGAAGTCCAAGAAAGTGCTGTCGCTGTTGTTCAGCGTAGTCGCGGCGGTGCTGTCTGCCTTCCTCGACGCGTTGACGGTGACGGCGGTGCTGATCAGCGTCAGCGTCGGTTTTTATTCGGTGTATCACCGGGTGGCGTCGGGCAAGGCGGTCATTCATGACGGCGACCACGACCACTCCTCGGACAACCAGGTGGTGGAGTTCCACCGCGAGGATCTGGACCAGTTTCGCTCTTTCCTGCGCAGCCTGGTCATGCACGGCGCGGTGGGTACGGCGCTGGGCGGTGTCTGCACGCTGGTGGGAGAACCCCAGAACCTGTTGATCGCCACCATCGCCGGCTGGGATTTCCTGACCTTCTTCGTCAACATGGCGCCGATCACCATGCCGACTCTGGTGGCCGGGCTGGTCACCTGCTACCTGCTGGAAGTCACCGGCTGGTTTGGCTACGGCGCCCAGCTGCCGGACCCGGTTCGGGCGGTTCTGGAAGAGTTCCAGGAGCACGCGGAAAAGGAGCGCACCAGCCGCGAAACGGCGCGCCTGGTCGTTCAGGCGCTGGTCGCGATTCTGCTGGTGCTGGGTCTTGCCATGCACTGGGCCGCTGTAGGCCTGATCGGGCTGATGGTGATCGTGTTGCTGACGGCCTTCAACGGCATCATCGAGGAACACCAGATCGGCCACGCTTTTGAAGAGGCGTTGCCGTTTACGGCGCTGCTGGTAGTGTTCTTTGCCATTGTGGCGGTGATTCACGACCAGCACCTGTTCGCCCCGGTGATCAATTACGTCCTTTCCCTGGACGGAGATATGCGCACCTCGGCCTTCTTTCTCGCCAATGGCGTGTTGTCGATGATCAGTGACAACGTGTTTGTGGCCACGGTTTACATCACCGACGTCAAGGCAGCACTGGATGCGGGGACCATCACCCGACCGGAGTTCGATAATCTCGCGATCGCCATCAATACCGGCACCAACTTGCCCAGCGTGGCCACACCCAACGGCCAGGCCGCCTTCCTGTTCCTGCTGACCTCGGCGCTGGCGCCGCTGGTGCGGCTGTCCTACGGACGCATGGTCGTCATGGCCCTGCCCTATACGCTGGTACTCACGGTGGTGGGACTGGTGGCGGTGATTTACACCCTCTAGGTTTTTCTACAAGCCCGGCGGTTGACGCCGGGCTCAGTTCTCAAGCTCTCGCCACAATACGCGCCCGCCAGAAGCCTCGGCAATGCCATCGAGATTGGCCTGGTGGGCCGCCACTTCCGCGTCACTGGCGCGAATCACCTTGAGCGGCGGTCGCCCGGCGTCCAGTTTGCGGGGCGCGCCGCCACCTTCTGCATTGTTCTCGTTGTTACTGTCACTGCCGCTACCCAGCTGGAAGGTGGTCTGGCCGCCGGTCATGGCCAGGTAGACATCGGCGAGAATCTCGGCATCCAGCAATGCACCGTGCAGGTCGCGCTGGGAGTTATCGACCATATAGCGGGTGCAGAGCGCGTCCAGATTGTTGCGCTGGCCGGGATGCTTTTTGCGCGCCAGCACCAACGTGTCGATGACTGAGCACAGCCCATTGATATTGCCTGGGCCGGCCGCCAACCGTTCCAGCTCGGCATTGATGAAGCCGACGTCGAACGGTGCGTTGTGAATCACCAGCTCGGCGCCGCTGACGAACTCCAGGAAGTCGTTTGCCACTTTTGCAAACACCGGCTTGTCGGCCAGGAATTCGTTGGTAATTCCGTGCACCTCGATGGCGCCCTGGTCTATCTCCCGCTGGGGATTAATGTACTGGTGGTAATGCTGGCCGGTGAGCTTGCGGTTGACCAGCTCCACACAGCCAATTTCGATGATGCGGTGCCCCTGACTGGTTTCGAGGCCAGTGGTTTCCGTGTCGAGAACTATCTGTCTCATGCCTGCCTCTTAACGCTCGTCTCTTAAATCGTCTAAATCGTCTGCTAAAGCTCGTCTATGCCGCGATTGGCCAGCTGGTCGGCAATCTCGTTCTCGCGGTGGCCGCTGTGGCCCTTTACCCAGTGCCACTCCACCTGATGCCGCTGACGCTCTTTATCCAGGCTCTGCCAGAGGTCAACATTTTTCACCGGCTTCTTGCCGGCGGTGCGCCAGTCGCGCTTTTTCCAGCTTTCGATCCACTCGGTGATGCCCTTGCGCACGTACTGGGAGTCCGTGGTGAGAGCCACCTTACAGGGCTCCCTGAGGGCGCGCAGCGCCTCGATAGCGGCGCTAAGCTCCATGCGGTTGTTGGTAGTTTCGCGCTCGCCGCCCCACAGGTGGCGCTCGTGCTCGCCGAAGCGCAGCAGTACGCCCCAGCCGCCCGGCCCGGGATTGCCCCGACAGGCCCCGTCAGTAAATGCTTCAACCTCCTTCAAGCGGCGACATCTCCCTCCCGGGGACTGGCCACCGGCTTGGGCACCGTCAGCCCGATCAGGCGGGAGCGCACCGGCTTGCGCCAGCGAATACGGTTGGGTGTCAGGCTGGAGACCTTCTTCTGCGCCCGAATCACATACACCCCGCCCAGTGGCACCTGGTAGCGGGTAGCCAGCTGGTCACAGCGGGCCAGCAGTCGGAACAGGCGCTCGCCCCCCGCTGGCGGCGTAATAAAGCAGTGTTGTACGGCCTGCAGTTCGGCGCCCAGCAAATCCAGCCAGTCGCGCAGGCGGCGCGTGCCGATGTGGTGGGCGTCAGACCATACCCGCTGGGGAAACAACCCGGCGAACCTGGCGCCGAGGCCGTACAGCGAGGCCGGATTAAACCCCACCACTACCAGCTGTCCCTGGGGCATGAGCACACGATGGGCCTCGCGCAGCAGTGCATGGGGTCGGTCGGAAAATTCCAGCGCATGATGCAGCACCACCGCATCGATACTGTCGTTGGCCAGCGGCAGGCTGTCTGGCTCGCTGCGCAGGCCGACGCTGCCACCGGGCAACAGGTGGCTGTAGATCTTGTGGCTGAGCTGACTGTCGGGTGCCAGGGCCTGCTGGCGGGTGACGCCGATCTGGAGCTGGTGATAGCCGAACACATTGTCCAGCAGCTCCCGGGTCAGTGTTTGCTCCTGCTGCAACAGGTACTGGCCGCGCGGTGTCTCGTACCAGGTTTCCAGTCGGCTGCAAATCTCGCTAAACTTCAGGGCCATTGCCGCATGGTAGCTTATTAATGCTCGACGTCACACCGATCCCCGCCTTTTCCGACAACTACATCTGGTGCCTGCATCACAGCGGTCACACTGACGCTGTGGTCGTGGACCCGGGCGATGCAGCGCCCGTGCTTGCAGCACTGGAGTCCCGTGGGCTGCAGCTGGCCGGCGTGATCATCACCCACCACCATTTCGACCACACCGGCGGTCTTGATGACCTGCTGGCCCAGCATCAGGTGCCCGTATGGGGCCCGGCAAACCCGGCCATCCCGCAAATCAGCGAACGTCTCGGTGAAGGTGACCGGGTAGACATTCTGGGCATCGAATGGCGCGTGCTCGAGGTGCCGGGCCATACCCTGGACCATATCGCGTTTTACGCCGATGACACCGGTGCTGAACCCTGCCTGTTTTGCGGCGACACGCTGTTTGCCGGCGGTTGTGGGCGTGTATTCGAGGGCAATCCCGCCATGATGCTGGGCTCGCTTGAGAAGCTGGCAGCACTGCCCGCCGCAACGCGGGTTTTTTGTGCCCACGAATACACCATGGCCAACCTGGCTTTTGCGGCCGCCGTCGAGCCGGGCAACGAATCCCTGCAGGCGCGTATCGCCCATGACCAGGGCCTGCGCGACCGTGACGTGCCGACTGTTCCGTCTACCGTGGGCCTGGAACGGGATACCAATCCCTTCCTGCGTTGTGCCCAGCCTGCCGTCGCGGAGAAAATGGTGGCCGAACAGCGCAGCGCCTCCAAAGACCCGGTGTCGGTATTCGCCGCGGTACGCGGCTGGAAAGATAACTTCTGATAGTGCCCTGACCAGGGCGTGCAGCGGCGGCCATCGTCGATAAGGATAATAGTGATAAATAACAATAGGTTGCACGCAACTCTTTGTGCAATTTCCGGACTGCTGATGACAGTGATGTGGGCGCCTGTGAGTCACAGCAAGGACCTGGTGAGCCCCGGCAGCCTCGCCGCCCAGGTCAGTTCTACTTACCCGGTGGGCTTTACCGCCCTGCCCTCACCTGACACCCGGCCCGTTGAGGAGGATCTCTGGCAACGGATTCGCACCCAGCTTTCCTTCAGCGAGCTGATGCAGCTGGGCGACGGCCACAGGCGCGTTGCGGCCCAGCGTCAGTGGTATACCGAGAACCCGCAGTACCTGGAGCGGGTCTCCGCCCGGGCTATCCCCTACCTGCACCATGTGGTGGAGCAGATTGAAGAACGCCACATGCCCATGGAACTGGCGCTGCTGCCGATCATGGAGAGCGCCTACGATCCCTTTGCCTACTCCCACGGTCGCGCCGCCGGCCTGTGGCAGATTATTCCCGGCACCGGACGCGGCCTGGGGCTGACCCAGGACTGGTGGTACGACGGCCGACGCGACCTGCGCGATTCCACCGATGCCGCCCTCGATTACCTCGCTCAGCTCAACAGGCGCTTCGATGGCGACTGGCTCAAGGCGTTGGCGGCATACAACGCAGGCCCGGGGCGCATAAGTCGGGCCGAGCGCCGCAATCTTTCCCGCGGGCTGGACACGGACTTCTGGTCCCTGGAGTTGCCCCGCGAAACCCGCGCCTATGTGCCGCGCCTGCTGGCGCTGGCAGAACTGGTGGCTGAACCAGAGCGCTACGGCCAGTCCCTGACTGCAATTCCCAACCAACGCTACTTTGAGGCCGTGGCGACCGGCGGCCAGATCGAGCTGGCGAGGGCGGCAGAACTGGCGGGAATCGCGCTGCCCGAACTGCGCGAACTCAACCCGGGCTTCAACCGCTGGGCGACCTCACCCCGGGCAGCGGGAGAACTGCTGGTACCGCTATCGGCAAGCGACCGGTTCAGCGCGGCCCTGGCGCAACTGGATGCCAGTGAGCGCGTGCAGTGGAATCGATACAAGGTGCGCAGCGGCGATACCCTGATTGGCATTGCCAGAAGTCACGGCACCGAGGTCGGAATATTACGCAGTATCAATGACATCAGCGGCAGCCGGATTGTCGTCGGCGAAACCTTGATGATTCCCAGCGCGCCGGTCAGTGCTGACTCTGTAGCCACCGGCGCTACACCGATGTTGCGCAAGGTCGGCTATCGGGTGCGCAGCGGCGATTCGCTGGCGCGCATCGCCGGCAAGTTCAACCTGACCGTGGAAGATATCCTGGGCTGGAACCAGGCGTTACGCGACAGCAAGTACATCCACCCGGGACAGCGGCTGACCCTTTATGTGGATATTACTCGCAGCTAGCTGACATCAGCAGTGTCTGCAGGCGGGGCACCTGCTCTGTTGCTGGCCCTCGCCATTGGTGCTGAAACAGGCTGCTGCCCTCGGTAATGTCAGGATTGATTTCCAGGGTGGTGGCGCCGGCCTGGCTCGCGACCTGGACGAACCCTGCGGCCGGGTAGACATTGCCGGAGGTGCCGATAGCCACGAACAGGTCGCAGTTTTCCAGCAGGGCGTAAATTTCGTCCATGTAGAGCGGCATTTCGCCGAACCACACCACGTGAGGCCTCAGGTTGCCCGGCTCCGAACAGCAGCTGCAGTGATCGCTGCCATCGAATGTGAGCGGTGCCGGGTACACTTCACCGCTGCGTTGGCAGCGCATTTTCATCAACTCCCCGTGCATGTGGAAAAGCGCGCGGGAACCGCCCCGTTCATGGAGGTCGTCGACGTTCTGGGTGACCAGGCTGACGGTGCCGGCGAAGCCCTCTGCCAGTGCCGCCAACGACCGGTGCGCGGCATTGGGCTCAATCTCACCGTCGCAGAGCTGTTGCCGGCGAGCGTTATAGAAACGGTAGACCAGGTCCGGGTCACGGGAAAAGGCTTCAGGTGTGGCGACATCTTCGACTCGCTGCTGCTCCCAAAGACCGCCGGCACCACGGAAGGTGCCCAACCCGGACTCGGCGGAGATGCCGGCACCGGTAAGGATCACTATATTGTGCCAGTGGCGATTATCGAGTTGATCGGGAGCCATGGGTTTGTGTCTGCGCCACGCGCTGGTTACGGTTTCCTCAGGAATTTCGCAGAGTGTAGCAGGGAGCCGCAATGAAATTTGTGCTGTCGACCTCGTTTTCGAGCGTGTCGCATCTCACGGCCCTGGCGCCGGTGGCAGACCAGACCGGCTGGGAGGCCATGTCATTTTCCGATCATGTGGTGCATCCGCAGGAGATCGCCACGCCCTACCCGTACACCGACGACGGCAGCCGCCGCTGGCCGGCCTTTACCGACTGGCCGGACCCCTGGGTGGTGATCGGCGCGCTGGCGGCGATCACCACCCGGCTGCGATTTACCAACAATATATTTGTGCTGCCTATGCGCAATCCCTTTCTGGTGGCCAAGGCCATCAGCACCGCGGCGGTCATTTCCAATAACCGCGTGACGCCGGCATTTGGTGTCGGTTGGTCAGAGGACGAGTTCACCCTGATGCAGCAGGACTTCCGCACACGCGGCAAGCGCATGGATGAGATGCTGGAGATTCTGCGCCGGCTGTGGAGCGGTGACTGGGTCGACTTCCAGGGCGAGCACTACCAGTTTGATGCGCTGGAAATGAACCCCCCTCCTCCCGGGCCGATACCCATCTGGATCGGTGGTATTTCCGATGCCGCCATGAAGCGGTCGGCACGGCTCGCAGATGGTTGGGTGACAGACCTGCAGACCTCAGAGGAGATCATCAGCTGCATCGGGAAGATTCACGCCTGGCGCGAAGAGTTCGGTCGCGAGGGTCCCTTCGAGATTATGGCGACACCCTCAGACGCCTGGGATATCGACGGCTACCGACGCCTCCAGGACGCCGGTGTGACCCATATACTGACCATGCCGTGGGCGTTTTACCACGGCGACACCGACAAACTGGACCAGAAGATCGACGGCCTGCGCAGATTTGCCGACGATGTGATTGCGCCCATGTCCTGACGCAGGCGCGCCGGCTTCTACATCCAGTCTGCCAGCAACTCGCCCTGCTCGGCGGCGGTGCGCGCCAGGTCCTGTGCCCGGGCACCAAACTTCGCTTCGATCTGCTCGCGCCTGATTTTCAGGGTCGGCGTCAGCATGCTGTTCTCGATGGTCCAGGGTTCGGAGGATATGATCACCGCACCCAGGCGCGCATGCTTGTCAATTTCCTGGTTGATCCTTGCGGCGATGTCCCGCAGCTCGGCCTCCACCCGGTCGCGCTCGGCTTGCTGGGCCAGTCCGCTCAATACACACACCATGACGGTTTTGGAATAACCACGGCCAAGCAGGCAGATCTGTTCGGTATGCGGGTTCTTGGCGAATTCGTTTTCGATCGGGGTCGGGGCGACAAACTTGCCCTGGATGGTCTTGAAGTAGTCCTTTACCCGGCCAGTGATATAGACGAAGCCGTCCTCGTCGATGCGGGCCTTGTCGCCGGTGTGAACCCAGCCGTCGGAGAACGCCTCATCGGTTTTCTCCGGCTGTTTGTAGTAACCCGGGGACAGACCGTCCGCCTTGCAGCACAGCTCATCCTCTTCAGTCAGGCGGATTTCGACTTCCCCCACCGGCTTGCCGATTGAGCCGATGCGACGATCTTCCCGGGAATTGGCCAGCAGGCCCATGGCCTCGGTCTGGCCAAAACCCTCCATCAGCGTCAGCCCGAACTGTTCGTACCAGTGAATCAAGGCCGGCGGTGTCGGTGCGGCGGCGGTCAGCAGGTAAATTGCATCATCCAGTCCCAGCATCTCACGCACTTGCTTGCCGATCGCCGCGGCATCTTCTGCCAGCGCCTTGTCGATCGCCTCCTGGCCACCGAGATGGCCGATGATGACCTGCTGCAGCTGTTCCCAGACTCGCGGCGGCCCGAACATCATGTGCGGCCGGCAGGCGGGCAGGTCGCGCAGAAGGGTCAGCAGGTTTTCATTAAAGTAGACGTGACCGCCATTGATCAATGAGGCGTACTCGACGATCTGCCGCTCGGCAATATGGGACAGCGGGAGATAGGAGAAATAGCGGGCCCGGTCTGGCAGCGCAAAGGCCACCCGGAAACGATTGATGGGAATGACGTTGGAATCGTGCGTCTGCATTACGCCCTTGGGAAGGCCCGTGGTGCCGGAAGTGAAAACAATGGACACCAGGTCATCGCGTTTGGCTTTGTACTGCGGTCGTTCGCCGAGGCGGGGTGTGACGATCTCATCCCAGTGCGTGTGCGGCTCGCTCAGTTCAGCGCCGGGCAACGTCACCAGCTTGATGCCCTCTGGCAACACCGGAGCCAACTGGTCCCAGTTTTCGGTCTGGCCCACGAACAGCACGTCCATCTCGGTAAAATTCATCACGTATTCAGCGGTCTCACCTGGCAGGGTAGTGAACATCGGAACCGTGATATTGCCGGCGGCTATGGAACCCAGGTCCGCCATAAACCAGTGGGCGCAGTTGCGCGACAGGATGCCGACGCGGGTCCCCGGGCCGGACAGGTTGGCTTCCTGCCAGGCAGCGAGCGCGTAGACCTGCTCCTGGACTTGCCGCCAGGTCCACTCGGTACTGTCATCGCCGTGGACGTCGCGCAGCCAGGTGTGGTCGGGGTACTGGTCCGCCCAGTGGTCAAGGTATTCGATGAGTGTGTCGTACATGGTGTCTCCGGAAAAGTATGCAGGTCTTATTGTTATGGCCAGCCGCTTAATCCAGCGCGTGCCAATGGGGTAAGGCGGTAAAATACAGTGCGCAGCGAACAGGTCGTTCATCCATCGCCATCAACAGCTCCCGATAGGCCTCGAGCTGGTCGCGATAACGTGCTTCCTCCTGAGCAATGAAGGCTTCAACTGTCATACCGGAGTCTGGCACAGAGCTCTTGTAGTCAACAACCCAGCGCACCTGGTGGTCTACATAGGTACGATCGATTACAAACTCGTGCACGCTGCCATCTGGTCCCAGCCGACTCAGTGACAATTCACTGGCAGCCTGCTCCCGTTCCGGTGATAGCAACCAGCGCCCGCGTTCGTCGGCCAACACCCCGGCCACCGACGCTTCCACGCGCTGCAGGGCGTTTGCCTGATCATAAATTCCCAGCGCGGCCAGCTCCCGCGACCACCAGGGCGCCCAGTCGGCGGCCAGGAAGTTGTCGGGCAGCGGGGCCCTGGACAGGCGCTCCAGGGTCAGGTGCACAACGCTGCCGACTGCGCTGGCCAGCCGGTCACCGAGGGGTTCCGGTATATTCGGATCATTGCTGTCATCCACCGGGCGCGGTGACTCCAGCGACGCCGGGTGGGTCAGTCGCAGTAGCGCCTCACTCTCCAGGCTGGCTGGAGCAGCGGGTTCACCCGGACAATCCGGAAACTGGAGCTGGCCGTCCAGCGACGGCCAGATGGTTCCCAATAGCGATGCTTCCGTCGGCGCCTTGATATCGTCTCCTTCACCGGGGTCCAGCCGCGCCGTCAGGTACAGCCGCTGGATGGCTCGCGTGGCGCCGACGTACAGCAGGCGGGTGGCTTCCGCGCGACGCTTCTGCTTGCGTTGCCGGTAGAGGAAGTTGTACAGCGTTGCCTCTCCGTCGCCGGCTTCATCGTCCATGGCCAGCATGAAACAGTCCTCGCCGTTGTCAGCGTGATATTCATCCCACAGCAGCAGGTCGCGACGCTCGCCGCGCGGGGAGTGTGCGAGATTGGGTATGAACACGCGGTCAAATTCCAGTCCCTTGGCCTTGTGCAGGGTCATCAACTGCAGGCCGCAGTCCGGGCTGGTGCTGCGCGCAAACAGGCGAGATATATGTTGCTCAAGCAAGGCCGGGGAATAGGTCTCCCCTGCCACTTCCAGCTGTTGCAGCATGGCGAAAAACGCATCCGCGTCTTCCAGCTGGGTGGCCTCCTCCACGCAGTCCGGCCCGCGCAGTGCCAACCACGCGGCTTCCACCCAGTCCCGCAGTGACAGTCGCTCCTGCATCGTGAAAGCGACCAGCAGGCCCTGCCGCAGGAAGGCCAGCCGGGGCGCTCCATCTTCGCTGAGCAAGCTCTCGCTGGCGGGATCCAGCAGCAGGGTCTTGAGGCTGCCAGTGGGCTCGTGCCCCGCCAGCGCCAGCAGGTCAGCGTGCTCCAGGCCGCACCAGGGCGCCCGCAGCAGTCCCAGCCAGGCGACCCGGTCCAGCGGATTGTGTAGTGCCCGACACAGGGTAGTAAGGTCTCGCACGACCATGGAATCGGCGAGGGCATCTATCTCCTGGGCCTGCCACTGCATGCCCCTGGCTTTGAGTTCCTGCACCAGGGCCACCAGGTCTGCCTTGCGCCGCACCAGCACGGCCACTGTGTCGACGGCTTTGTCGTCCAGGTTTTGGGCAATTTCCGCTGCCATCCAGCGCGCTTCCGCACCCGCATCTGGAAACGCTGCCACTGTCGCTGGGCTGCCTTCCAGCCCGGCCCGAAACGGCTCGGCCGGGGAAAAGGAAATCTCCCCACGCTGGATGTCGTCCCGGTCGGGAAATGCTCCGGCAAAGCACTGGTTTACCCAGGTCACCAACCCGGCCTGGCTGCGAAAGTTGGTAGTCAGGGTCAGCGGCTCCAGGCGAAGCGCATCAAAGCCGGCCTGCTTGGCCTTGATAAACAGGCCCACGTCAGCGTCCCGGAAGCCATATATCGACTGCATGCCATCGCCAACGATGAACAGCGTGCGGGCAGCCCCCGGGTTGGTGGCATTGTGCTCTGCCCAACCCCGCGTCAGGCGCCGCACCAGTTCAAACTGGTTCACCGCCGTATCCTGGAATTCGTCCACCAGGATGTGCTGCAGCCGATAGTCGAGCTTCAGCGCCAGCTCGGTCGGATTGTCGTCCTCACCGAGGGCGTCCAGCGCGGCCAGTGAGACCTGGGTATGGTCCACCACGCCGTGCTGCTGGAATACGACGGTGAGCTGTGCGGCCAGCAGCGGCAGCAGTCGGGTGCAGGCCAGCACCCGTTCCCAGTGGGCCTCGCCCGGTGCCGCGCCGGGCAAGTACCTGGCCTCAGCCAGCAGCGCGCGGAGTGAGTCTTCCTGTGCCAGCGCTTCAAGCGCTGCCAGCATTTCTGCCTTGCGTGCCTTGCGTGCCTTGGCCTCGGCCTCGCCGGTGGGAAAACCCTCGCGCTTGGTCACGGACTTGCGCCACTGGTCCTTGCCGGTCAGCAGTAGCCCCGCCAGTGCCTGCCAGTCGGACACGTCATCTGCGGCGCTGCCCGGCCACAGTGGTTCGCAGGGCTTGCCGAGCATTTCGCGACTGCTTCGCCAGAGGGGCTGCAGCACTGCCCGCCAGGGTTCCATGGCGGCAGCGAGCCGTTCCAGACTGGATTCACACAGTACCCTGATACTACGCTCCGCGGCGGCCTGGGCGCTGCCCCGGTCCAGCCCGGTGCCGAGATACACCAGCCACTGGTCGCGGCAGGCCAGCATGGCCACCAGCAATTCTTCAAGCCGTGCCCAGTTATTGTCGAACCGCAGCAGCAATGTGCCGAGATCATCGGCTACTGGTCCCGGGTCTACCAGCTGTTCGAGCAGCAGTCGCGTCGCTTCCCGGTAGTAGGGAAAAGCGTCATCCACGGCAGCCACAGGCCCCCCGAAACGGGACAGGATAGGCATTTGCCGGGTCAGGGCACCGCAGAATCCGTCAATGGTGCGGATGTTGAGCTGGGCGGGGTTGCGTCGCAATTGCCAGCCGCGCTCACGGTCGACGTCAAGCACTGCGCGGGCCAGTTGCCAGGTCTGCGCCGCGTGATCGTCCGCCGGCCGGGGCTGGGTGGCGGCCGCCTCCAGCGCCTCTCCGAGGCGGCTGCGCATTTCCGCGGCGGCCTTGCGCGTAAAGGTAATGGCCAGCACTTCCTGGGGCTGTTCAACCCGCGCCAGCAGGGTCAGCGTCCGTTGAATCAGCAGCTCAGTCTTGCCGGAGCCAGCCGGGGCGGTCACGCAGAAAGACCGCAGGGGGTCCAGCGCTGCGGCCCGTTGTGCGGCGTCTGCTACCGGATTCGACACAAGGCCTCCAGACCGCAGAAGTTACAGGTGCTGCGTGGATTCAGGGGACTAACCGTGGCCACTCCCGTCAGGAACTCCTGGGCAAGCGCTTCCAGCGATGCTGCCCAGTGGGCCTGCAATGACGGCCAGTCAGCCTGCTCAGCGTCGGTTCTTGCGCTCTCGCCAGCAATATCCGCGCTGATTCCACCACCTTGTTCACTGCGGGCCAGGCCGCGGTACTCGACGGCACTGTGACGCAATATGCCGAATCCCACGCCTTCGACCTCCTCTGCCGGCAGCAACTGCGCATACAGAGGTAGCTGTGGGTCTTCGGGACGTTCCCCGAGCCAGAGCCGGGGCTTTGAGTCGGCGGTCTTGTAGTCGATCAGCAGCTGCCGCCCATTGGCCAGTTGATCGATGCGATCCACACGCAGGGTGAGGACCAGGTCACCGAAGCGCACTTCGTGGCGTTCCTCCCGGGCGCTGACCGTAAAGTCAGCTCGCTCGGCTTCCACTTCAAGCCACGCCAGCAACAGATTGACCAGTCGCTCCCGCTCGAGTCGCAACAGACCCGGATTCTCGCGCCTGCCGCGGCCCTGACGAAAACTCTCTATGGCCGTGGCGGCACTGCGCGCTACCAGCAGTCGCCTGCCTGGCAGATCCAGTGCTCTCAAGGTGGTCGCATCTTCGAGCTCGCCCCACAGGTGGTACAGGGCTTCGTGGAGAATGGCACCACGCTCCGCTGGTCCCAGGGCCACCTGTGGTTCCGGCAATGGATGGGCACCCAGCCGGTGGCGGGCAAAGGCACGAAAAGGACACTGCGCCTGATTGCCAAGAATGGCACTGCCGCCACGAATCTGCCCCAGCTCCTGCGCCGACACCGGTGGCGCCGGCGTCACCGGTACCCGTTGCTGCGCCATGTCTGCATCGGGTTGCCAGTAGACTGGCCAGTGACTGGCCTCCAGCGGTGGCAGGATCGGGTATTCCGCCACCAGCGGGCTGGGCGCAACCGCGACTTCCTGGTCAAGGCCGGCATAGCTGGCAATCAATCGCGGTGTTGAACGTTGCAGGTGTTCCAGCAGGCCCTCGGCATACCGCAGTTCGCGGTTGGCGTCCGCATGGGGCATGCCACTGGCACGCTGCAGCTGCACGGGTATAAAGGGGTTGGGCCGGGCGGCCGGCGGCCACTCGGTGGCGCCCATACCGCAGATCCACACCGCATCGAACTGCAGGCCCGCGGCCTCCAGTGTCCCCAGCACCTGGATCGGTGCATCCGGTGTCTCCGCCTGGAATACGACGTTGTTACAGAGCTGCTCGAGTGCCGCCAGGGCACCACGATAGTCAAGCTCCGGCGCTATCGGCGTCAGTGTCGCCAGGCTGTCCAGGGCTTTATGGAATTGCTCGACCTGCTGGTACTCGATGGAATCCAGCGGGCCGGCGCCGGGCCAGCCGAACTCCGCCAGCAACTCTGAGAACCGTTTCGGCCACTGGTCCGTCGCCAGCAGCGTGCGCAGGCTGCGCGTTTGCCCCGCCGCAAGCAGCACGTTGGCGAGTCCGTCACCTGGGCTTGCATCCGAGCCTTCGGCCGCCCTGCCAAGCGCCGCCCGCAGTACCGAGGGTGCTATCGGCTCACGGGCGTCATCGATCAATCGCGCCCAGGCCAGCTCTTCTTCCGGCTGTCGGCGCAGGTTGCGGTAGCGACTGCATACCACCTGCCCCAGCTCAGCCAGGGACAGGTCCCGCACCGGCAGTGCCAGCAGGGCCAGCGCGGCGCGCACCGGCCCGCAGTCCGCGAGCGGCAATCCCGCTGAGAAATTCACCGGCAGTGAGTCAGGTTGGCGCGAGTTACTGTCGAACTGTTGTACCAGCAGGCGTTCTATCTCGGCGCGCTCTTGCTGAAGCTGCGGCAGCAGGATGCCCAGGCGTTGCGTCGGCGCTTCGCAATACTGTTCGTGAGCCCAGCGCGTAGCCGCTTCCAGTTCATCCCGGTGCGACGCGCAGGCCTGCAACTGGCAAATAGCCTGCTGCGAGCCCGCATGCAGGTGCCGTAGCTCGTCCGCCTGCGTCTCCAGCGCCGATCGATAGAGCGGAGGCAGGTCGTCAAATTCGACCAACGTGATGTGAGGCTCCGGGCAAGCACTCGCCAGGGCAGGCACCAGTGACGGCAGTGGCGCCATCCCCATGCGCGACAGGGCGCTGTCAAAGCGCTGGGCCCAGTCCAGGAATATCGCGGTATCTTCACCGAAGCGGAATTGTTGGGCGACAGTCGCGTCGCGCCAGTCCACAGCCCACAGCGCCAGGGTGCGATAGGCATCGGCTGCCAACTCTGCCGCAACAGACGGTCTCAGCAGCGGCACCTGATCCGACTCGTTGACACAGTTAAGCCACAGGGCGCGCTCCTGCTGGGCGCTCAACAGCGACGGCAGGTGGTCCCCGGCGAGGATCCGTTGCTGGTAGCAGTGCTGCCACCAGTGGTCCAGTGACATCACCCGGGGTGTATGCCAGGCGGCCCTGCCCTGCCCGCTCTGCCAGTGTCCCCAGCTCAGGCGTATACGGCGCGCCAGGCGGTGATTCGGCGTGAGAACAGGGGTGCCGGCCGAGAGTATCTCGACCAGCGGGTCTACCGGGTAAAAGTCGTATTCGGGGTTCACGGATATCCTGCGGTACCCCGGTATTCTAACCTGCGCGATTTCTATAGAATAGCGCCCCCTTAATTGGACCAGGCAAACCACGCGGTGCGCCGGCGGTATTGGACAAGAGCATGAGCCAGGTAAAAGTAGATAACGTCAATGTCGAGGCCTACGAGGTACTCACCACGCCGGAAGCCCTCAAGCAGGCGTTACCGCTGTCGGCGGCGGCCTCGGATATGCTGGCCGAGAGCCCGTCATGCGCGTCTACTTCGAGAAGCCGCGCACCACGCTCGGCTGGAAGGGCCTGATCAACGACCCGCATATGAATGATTCTTTCAAGATTGAGGACGGCCTGCACATCGGCCGCAAGTTGATGCTGGATATTCTGGAGCTGGGCTTGCCCACCTCGACGGAAGCCCTGGACCCGATCTCTCCCCAGTACCTGGCAGATTGCATCAGCTGGTCGGCCATCGGCGCGCGAACCACCGAGTCTCAGACCCACCGGGAAATGGCCAGCGGTCTGTCGTCGGCGGTGGGGTTCAAGAACGGGACTGACGGCGGGCTGCAAGTGGCGATCAACGCGCTCAAGTCCGTGTCCAAGCCGCACCGTTTCCTGGGCATCAACCCCAGCGGAGAAGTGGCGGTCATCAAGACCACCGGCAACCCCTACGGTCACGTGGTCCTGCGCGGCGGCAGCGGCGGGCCCAATTACGACTCCGTGCACGTCAAGCTGTGCGAGGACGAGCTCGAGCAGGCCGGCGTGGCGCAGAGCATCATGGTCGACTGCTCCCACGCCAACTCCAGCAAGCAGCCGGACCTGCAACCGCTGGTGATGGAAAACGTCACCAACCAGGTCCTGGAAGGCAACCGTTCCATCGTCGGCCTGATGGTGGAAAGCAATATCGGCCCCGGCAACCAGTCCATTCCCGAAGACCTGTCCCAGCTACAGTACGGCGTTTCCGTCACCGACGGCTGCATCGACTGGCAAGCCACCGAACAGGCAGTGCGCGCCATGCGCGACAAACTCAAGGACGTCCTCCCAAACCGCTAGCCCCACCTCCAGCCGTCAAGCTCGTTCACGGCGCCAACGTGCCTCAGGAATACCTTGAGGCGCGACGGCAAACGTCGCACGCAGAATAAACGACGCAACATCTCAGAAGCGCCGTGAGCAGCAACAAAAAGAGGTCTTTCAGGTGAGGCGCGATAGTGAGAGGTGCTGCTGGCAGCGAAGGAGGCCTGGCACCTCAGACGCACCTTGAGGCAGGATAAACAGCGGTCTTACAGACAATGGCCTGGCGCCTCAGAAGGTCTCTGAGGCACTATGGCGAGCGGTCTAATCAATAATACGCGTTAGACCGGTCCGAATGGTCCGTAACGTCCTTCACCCCGGACAACTGCGGCAAATTCTCCAGCAGCGTTTTTTCAACACCGCCCTTGAGTGTGGCGTCCACCATGCCACAGCCCTGGCAGCCGCCACCGAATTGCAGGATCGCAAAATTGTCGTCGGTAACCTCGATCAGGGATACCTCACCGCCATGAGCGGCCAGCGCCGGGTTGACTTCGTTGTACAGCAGATAATTGATGCGGTCTTCGATCGGACTATCGTCGTCCACTCGGGGCATTTTCGAGTTGGGCGCCTTGATGGTGAGCTGCCCGCCCATGCGATCCTTGGCGTAGTCGACCAGGGCGTCTTCCAGGTACGGCAGGCTGCGGCCCTCAAACCATGCGCTGAACTTGTCGTACTGCTTTTCTTCATCATCGGGCTGTAGATCGCCCTCTCGGCAGTAGGCGATGCAGGTCTCTGCTCGCGGTGTTCCGGGCTGGTTGATAAACACCCGAACGCCCAGCGCGCCCTCCTGCTTCGACAGCAAATCGGCGAGATATTCCTGGGCAGATTCAGTAATGGTGACCATAAAACCGCAGTCCTCGTGCTGTGCACAGCTGTAAAGTGGTTAACCAAGTAATTTGGTCAAGTATTATAGACACTCGGTCAACAGATTACGAGCACCCTGCGCCGTAAATCTCGCCAACAGAACCCGGACAGGCTAGCCTGGGCAACCTATATCAAACAATTTTGATATAGGTTGGGCCGTCTGCTAGACTGCGTCGCTGCCGAGTTTTGAACGGATGAACCCAGTGAGTACTACCCTTAAAGACGCCCTCTCCCAACGTATTCTCATCATTGACGGGGCCATGGGTACCATGATCCAGCAATACCAGTTGCAGGATGAAGACTACCGCGGTGACCGCTTTGCAGACCACCCCGTTGACCTCAAGGGCAACAACGATCTGCTGTCATTGACTCGCCCCGACGTGATCCGGGAAATCCATGAGGCCTATCTGGCCGCCGGTGCAGACCTGATCGCCACCAACAGCTTCAACAGCACCAAGGTAGCTCAGGATGACTATCAGCTGGGTGGCATCATCGATGAAATCAACCTGGCTGCAGCACAGATCGCCCGCGAGGCAGCAGATGCCGCGACCGCCAGTAACCCCGACAAGCCGCGATTCGTAGCCGGCGTACTCGGCCCGACGCCGAGGACTGCGTCCATTTCTCCCGACGTCAACAATCCCGGCGCGCGCAACATCAACTACGCCGAGCTGGTTGCGGACTACAGCGCCGCGGCGCGGGCCCTGATCGACGGTGGTGTCGATATTCTGCTGATTGAAACCATCTTCGACACTCTCAACGCCAAGGCCGCGATCTTTGCCGTCAAGCAGGTATTTGCAGAACGGGGTGAAGAGCTGCCGGTGATGATTTCCGTCACTTTCCCGGATATGAGCGGCCGCAACCTCTCTGGTCAGAATCCCGAAGCATTCTGGAATGCTATCGCCCACGCCAGGCCGCTTATTGTCGGCACCAACTGCGGCCGGCGCTTTAGTGAAATCAGGCCATTTGCGGAAGAGCTTGCCAATGCCGCCGACTGCTATTTCAGCGGCCACTTCAACGCCGGGCTCCCCAATGCCTTCGGGGAATACGATGAAACTCCCGGCGACATGGCGGCCGAGCTCAAGGACTTTGCCCAGCGCGGCTTCCTGAACCTGGTGGGTGGCTGCTGCGGTACGACGCCAGACCATATTCAGGCGATCGCGGCAGCAGTGGACGGTGCCCAGCCCCGCGCCCTGCCCCAACACGAGCTGGCCTGTCGGTTGAGCGGCCTGGAGCCCTTCAATATCAGCGCGGACTCACTGTTCGTCAACGTCGGTGAGCGCTGCAACGTCACAGGGTCAGCCCGCTTCAAGCGACTGATCCTGGAGGAAGACTACGACACCGCTCTGGATGTGGCGCGGGATCAGGTCGAGAACGGCGCGCAGGTCATCGACATCAACATGGACGAAGGCATGCTCGACGCCGAGAACGCCATGGTGACCTTCCTGAACCTGGTGGCCTCAGAACCGGATATATCCCGGGTCCCGATCATGGTGGATTCCTCGAAGTGGGATGTGATCGAAGCCGGGCTGCGCTGTATCCAGGGCAAGCCGGTGGTGAACTCCATTTCTCTAAAGGAAGGCGAAGCTGACTTCATCGACAAGGCGCGCCTGTGCCTCAGTTATGGGGCAGCCGTGGTGGTCATGGCCTTCGACGAGGACGGCCAGGCCGACAGCTTTGAGCGCAAGGCCCAGATCTGCAAGCGGTCCTACGACATCCTTGTAGACCAGGTGGGTTTCCCGCCCCAGGACATCATTTTTGACCCGAATATCTTCGCCATTGCCACCGGTATCGAGGAGCACAACAACTACGCCGTAGACTTCATCGACGCCACCCGTTACATACGTGCGGAGCTGCCGGGTGCCCTGGTGTCCGGGGGCGTCAGTAATGTGTCGTTCTCCTTCCGCGGCAATAACCCGGTGCGTGAAGCCATTCACTCAGTGTTCCTCTATCACGCGATACGGGCGGGCCTCAGCATGGGCATCGTCAACGCCGGGCAACTGGCGGTATACGACGACTTGCCAGAGGACCTGCGCGAGGGCGTGGAAGATGTGGTGCTCAACCGTCGCGATGACGGCACGGAACGGCTGCTGGACCTTGCCGAGCGCTACCGCGACAGCGGTGGCCAGCAGGCCCGCGCAGAAGATCTCAGCTGGCGCGAGGAGCCGGTGGCGAAGCGCCTTGAGTACGCTCTCGTCAAAGGCATCAACAGTTATATCGAGGAGGATGCCGAGGCGGCACGACAAACTTTCGAGCGGCCAATTCACGTGATCGAAGGCCCGTTAATGGACGGCATGAACGTGGTCGGCGACCTGTTCGGCGAAGGCAAAATGTTCCTGCCCCAGGTAGTGAAGAGCGCCCGCGTCATGAAGCAGGCAGTGGCCTACCTGCAGCCCTACATCGAGGCCGAAAAGAGCGAGGGCGCCAGGACTAACGGCAAGATCCTCATGGCCACCGTAAAGGGCGACGTTCACGACATCGGCAAGAACATTGTTGGCGTGGTATTGCAGTGCAACAACTTCGAGGTGATCGACATGGGTGTCATGGTGCCCTGCGAAGAGATTCTCAGGCTGGCCAGGGAAGAGCAGGTCGACATTATCGGGCTGAGCGGCCTCATTACCCCGTCGCTGGATGAAATGGTGCACGTGGCCAGTGAGATGCAGCGCCAGTCCTTCGACGTGCCGCTAATGATAGGCGGCGCGACGACATCCAAGGCTCACACGGCCGTGAAGATTGAGCCCAGCTACCAGAATGACCTGACTGTCTATGTGCCCGACGCCTCTCGCAGCGTGTCGGTGGCCACCCAGTTGGTGAGTGACTCGAAGCCCGATTTCGTCAGCGCACGGCGCGACGAGTATGGCCAGGTACGCGAGCGCATGGCCAACCGCAGGCCCAAATCCGAACGCCTGGCCTACAGCGAAGCCCAGGCCCGCGCGTTTACGCCCGCCTGGGACAGCTACCAGCCACCGGTACCGGAGTTTATCGGCGTGCGCACGCTGGACGATTATCCGCTGGAAACCCTTGCGGAGATGATCGACTGGACGCCGTTTTTCATCACCTGGGAACTGGCGGGCAAATTTCCGGCAATTCTCACCGACGAGGTGGTCGGCGAGACGGCCAGTCAGCTATTCGACGATGCCCAGGCCATGCTCCAGCGCATCATCGATGAGAAGTGGCTCACCGCCCGGGCCGCTTTCGGTTTCTGGCCGGCCAGAAAGGTGGGCAGTGACGATGTTGCCGTGTTCGCGGACGAGACCTGCAGTGAGCGGCTGGCCACCCTGCACCACCTGCGCCAGCAGACGGTGATGGTCAACGGCAAGCCAAACCTGTGCCTGGCGGATTATGTGGCACCGGAAGGCAGCGACATCAAGGACTACCTGGGTGGGTTTGTGGTGACCACCGGCATAGGCCTGGACGAAAAGGTAGCGGAGTTCGATGCCCAGCACGACGACTACAACAGCATCCTGCTGAAGGCCCTGGCAGACCGCCTGGCGGAAGCCTTTGCCGAGCACCTGCACCTGCGCGTGCGACGTGAGTACTGGGGCTACGCCGATCAGGAGACGCTCAGTAAAGAAGAATTGATCAGGGAAAAGTATCGGGGTATTCGCCCGGCGCCCGGCTATCCGGCCTGCCCTGACCATACCGAGAAGCAAACCCTGTTCAGCCTGCTGGATGCGCCCGCCAATACCGGCGTCGAGCTCACCGAGCACTTTGCCATGACACCCACGGCGTCGGTCAGTGGTTTTTACTTCTCACACCCCGAGGCCCGCTACTTTGCTGTGGGCCAGATTGCCAGGGACCAGGTGGAAGACCTCGCCCAGCGCAAACAGCTGCCAGTGGAGGACATTGAACGCTGGCTGCGACCCAACATCGATTACTTGTAGGAGGCCACCCCGCGGCAAATGCCATGACGAATACAGATCAGGAGCAGGAAGAGCGCAGCGAAGACGAGACGCAGTCACGTCTCAACCCGCTGCAGGTGGTGGGGAGCGTAATTGCCGCTGCCTTCGGGGTGCAGAGTAGCCGCAATCGGGAGCGGGATTTCAAACAGGGGAGCTTTGGCCACTTTATTGTCGCCGGCATCCTGTTTACCGCGCTGTTTGTCGGCGCGGTCTACCTTGTGGTGTCTGCGGTGTTGAGTAACGCGGGCTAGCCGCGCTCTCTAGCCGCCCTCGGTGGCGACTACAGACCGGTGCTATCAGGAAGGCATTCCTGACAGCCAGAAGACGACAGTGGCAATAACGATCGCCACGATAGCCGTGGTAGCGATGGCGTCTGCGCGGGAGTCAGACGAATTTTTTGAGTGAGCCATGGTAGTTGTCCCCGAACGAGTGTTTGGCGGCCGGCCTGGTGTACCGACCTGTTCGGCCGCGGAGTATAACAGCAGATTTCCCATTTCCACATAAGCTTATGAAGATTCGTACGTTCAGCGCGTGGATGAATTTTGCTAAGGTAGCGCGTCCCTGAGTTCGGTATTCACATGTACGTTTACGACGAGATAGACCAGCGCATCATCGATGAGCGCGTCGCCCAGTATCGGGACCAGACGCAGCGCTACCTGGCCGGAGAGATTTCCGAGGCGGAGTTTCTGCCCCTGCGCCTGCAGAATGGGCTCTATGTTCAGCGGCTGGCACCCATGCTGCGTATTGCCATCCCTTACGGCATGCTGTCGACGCGACAGCTACGCAAGCTCGCGCAGATTTCGCGAGACTACGACAAGGCCGCGACAACAAGTACAAGGCCCGTATCAAGATTCTGGTCAAGGCAATGGGCGTCGATGCGTTTCGGGAGCGTGTCGAGCAGGAATGGGCGGATCTGCGTGACGGCCCCACGACACTGACCGACGCTGAGATGGAGCGCGCGAAAACCTATTTCACGCGCCCCCACTATCGCAGTCTGCCCGTCGATGCCGACAATGCAGACCTGCAGGCACAGCTCGCCGACAACCGGGACTTCGAGCGCTGGTACCAGCGCAATACCCTACCTCACCGGGTCGATGGTTATCGCATTGTCAATCTTTCCCTGAAGGCGACCGGGTACGCCCCGGGCGATATCAGCGACACCCAGATGGAAGCGGTGGCGGACCTGGCCGACGCCTACTCCTTCGGCGAAGTGCGCACCACGCACCAGCAGAACATGGTGCTGGCGGACGTTGCCGGCGATCACCTGTTCACCCTGTGGGAGGCCCTGTCAGGGCTGGGCCTGGCGACTCCCAACATCGGCTATCTCACCGACCTGATCTGCTGTCCTGGCGGCGACTACTGCTCGCTGGCCAATGCCAAGTCAATCCCGGTCGCCGACGCCATTCGCGAACGCTTCGACGATCTCGATTACCTCTACGACCTGGGGCCCATCGAACTCAACATATCGGGATGCATGAATGCCTGCGGCCATCACCATATTGGCCATATCGGCATCCTCGGAGTGGATAAAAAAGGCGGTGAAGCGCCGGCGGCGGATATCGGCCTGCAGTTGGAGCCCGGGGAAGCGCCGGCGGACATCGCCGGGGATCTGCACGCGATTCCTGTGGTCGCCATCAATTTTCCGGTATTTACTGACGGTCGCGGTTTTTCCTACGCCAGGGAATTGCGCCAGCTTGGTTACAGCGGGGAAATTCGCGCGGTGGGGGGCTTCATCCGCGACCAGCTCGCCTACCTGGCGCGCTGCGGTGTAAACGCATTTGAATTCGACGCCGACGTCGATCTGGACGCCGCGGTGCCCAGCCTGCAGGGCTTTACTGATCACTACCAGGCTGATGTTCTTCAGAGCGAGCCCCTGTTCCGGCGTCGCTGACGCTATACTCGCACTATGGACGTCAGTGCGATCACATTTTCATTCTTTCTTATATTCACCGGCGCCGCGGTATTGGCCTCGGTCGCGCTGTACACCCGCCAGCCGCTGATCATCGCCTATATCGTTCTCGGCGCCGCCATGGGGCCCCACGGGTTATCCCTGGTCACGGACGTGCGTCTACTGGCAGATATCGCCCATGTCGGGATCATCTTCCTGCTGTTCCTGCTGGGCCTGGACATGCAGCCACGGGCGCTATTGCAGACCCTGCGCAAGTCCACGGTGGTCGCCCTGCTGTCTTCAGCGCTGTTCCTGCTGATCGGCTTCGGCGTCGCCCTTGTATTCGGGTTTGGTCAGTTCGATGCTCTGGTGGTGGGCGCTGCGATGATGTTCTCCTCCACCATCATCGGTATCAAGCTGTTGCCTACCACGGTGCTGCACCACCGCCACATCGGCGACCTGATGATCGGACTGTTGCTGTTGCAGGACCTGCTGGCGATTGTGGTACTGATGCTGCTGCTGGGTGCCAGCAACCCTGGGCGAGGCGAGATGTCGGGGCTGTCAGTGCTGCTGTCCTTCCTGAGCCTGCCGCTGTTGCTGGCGGGGGCGTTTCTGGCGGTCCGCTACGTTGTGCTACCGCTGATCACCCGCTTTGATCGTTTTCACGAGTATATTTTCCTGCTGGCGATCGGCTGGTGCCTGGGCGTCGCCGAAGCCGCGTCTGCGCTGGGGCTGTCGGAAGAGATCGGCGCCTTCATTGCCGGCATTAGCATAGCGACCAGTCCCATCTCCCAATACATTGCGGTCAACCTGAAGCCCCTGCGTGACTTTTTCCTGGTGTTGTTTTTCTTCTCGGTGGGCGCGCGCTTCGACGTGAGCCTGATCGGGACTGTTCTGCTGCCGGCGACGGTCCTGGCTGTACTGGTGTTGGGCCTGAAGCCTGTGATCTACCGTTTCCTGCTAAAGGGTGTCAGCGAAAAGCGCACACTGGCCTGGGACCTGGGCTTCCGGCTGGGGCAGGCCAGTGAATTCTCACTGCTGATCGCCTACGTGGCCACTGCCGGCGCCCTGATCAGTCACCAGGCTTCCCTGCTGATCCAGGCGACCACGATCATCACTTTCGTAGCGTCCAGCTACATCGTGGTGCTGAACTACCCCACGCCGATCGCTATCTCAGATCACCTGCGCCGCGACTAGCACCTCCCACCTCCCCTGCCGCTTACACACAGGACAGTCGTGAACCTCTGCCCACTCTGGCGCGTACCTAGGGCACATTTTCCGGTTTGGAGTACCCATGACGACTACTGGTTCTAAACGCCCGCACGGCCCACTGCCATCCCTGCCGACCCGCCGCGTGATGGCCAGGCTCATTGTTGCCGGCGCACTATTTGCCAGCACAATCATCTACGTGAGTTCGGGCGAACCCCGCCTCACCACCACCGGGTTCATGCGCGACCAGATCAGCCTCAACCTGCGAGACGCGACACCAGCCAGCGCGCGGGTGCTGACCCATGCCTTCATCCCTGCGGCGGCACGCGAGGAAAAGAAGGTGCTCAGGAAGCTGGCCTCACTGGGGAAGGACTGGCAAGCACGTGGACTCACCGTTTCGGTGACGCCCATGGAGTTTGATGACGGGGCAGTAAAATTCGCCCAGCAGATGGACGGCTGGCTTGAAAGCGAAGGCCTATCGGCCGCAGAGGCCTTCCTGAATGAGGACATGGGCGAGGTGTCACACCCGCCTATGGCCCATGGACTGGTGATTCGCTGCCATGAAAACCACCGCGCAGATGCTCGCGACCTGCTGCTGGCGCTATCACCCATGATGCGCGGCAGCGTGTCTATCGAATTCACCCAGCGTGCTGAACCGGGCCAGATGGACATCTACATCGAAGGTGCGCCCAGCTTCAACCCGGCCGGGGTGGCGTATTTCCCGGCACTTGACGCTGACGCCTAGTATTCGGGGCAACTTTATGGCGTTGCGCCATTAGACACAAAAAAGGCCGGCATTTGCCGGCCTTTTTTGTGCAACGCTGCAATGCTAGCGCTAGAGCGAGGAATCCAACTCGGGCACGGCATTGAAGAGGTCTGCCACCAGACCGTAGTCCGCAACCTGGAAAATCGGCGCTTCTTCGTCCTTGTTGATCGCCACGATCACCTTGGAATCCTTCATGCCGGCCAAGTGCTGGATCGCGCCGGAAATACCAACCGCGATGTAAAGGTCCGGAGCAACGATCTTGCCGGTCTGCCCAACTTGCATGTCGTTGGGAACGAAGCCCGCATCCACAGCAGCCCGCGAGGCGCCTACCGCGGCACCCAGTTTGTCGGCAACAGACTCCAGCAGCGCAAAGTTCTCGCCGTTCTGCATGCCGCGGCCACCGGAAATAACGATGCTGGCCGCCGTCAGCTCGGGCCGATCGGAAACGGCCATCTCTTCGCTGACAAAGGCAGAGATGCCGGCGTCGTGTACCGCTTCCACGGTCTCCACGCTGGCGCTGCCACCCTCGGCGGCAACGCCGTCAAAGGCTGTTGTGCGCACGGTGATGACCTTCTTCGCATCCATTGACTGCACCGTGGCAATCACGTTGCCGGCATAGATCGGGCGCTTGAAGGTGTCAGCGGATTCCACTGAGATAATGTCGGAAATCTGTCCCACGTCCAGCAGCGCTGCTACCCGCGGCATGATGTTTTTACCGCTGGTGGTGGCGGGAGCCACGACGTTGTCGTAGTTGGCCCCAAGGTCTGCCAGCAGCAGGCTGATGTTCTCTGCGAGTTGGTGCCCGTAGGCCGCATGGTCAGCGCACAGGACCTTGCCTACGCCTGCCACTTTGGCGGCCGCATCGGCTACCGCGCCACAGGCCTCACCCGCAACCAGAATGTCGACTTCCGCACCCAGGGCCTGGGCGGCAGCCACAGCGTTCAGCGTTGCCGGCTTGAGGTCGGCGTTGTCGTGTTCTGCCAGTACCAGCGTGCTCATGAAATCACCTTCGCTTCGTTTTTCAGTTTGTCGACCAGCTGTTCGACGCTTTCCACAATGATACCGGCCTGGCGCTCTGCCGGCGGCTCGACCTTCAGGGTCGTCAGGTGGGCCTTGGGCTCTACGCCCAGATCAGCGGGGGTCAGCACGTCCAGCGGCTTTTTCTTTGCCTTCATAATGTTGGGCAACGAGGCGTAACGGGGCTCGTTGAGTCGCAGGTCGGTGGTGACGATTGCCGGCAGATTGAGCGATACCGTCTGCAGACCGCCGTCGACCTCACGGGTCACGTTCACCTTGTCGCCGTCGATGGCCACTTCAGAAGCAAAGGTACCCTGGGCCATATTGGTCAGGGCGCCCAGCATCTGGCCGGTCTGGTTGTTGTCCCCGTCGATGGACTGCTTGCCGAGGATGACCAGTTGAGGCGCCTCTTTCTCGACGACTCCTTTGAGCAGCTTGGCCACGACCAGGGGCTCTACAGGCCCGTCGGTCTCAACCTGGATGCCGCGGTCGGCGCCCAGTGCAAGGGCGGTGCGGATCTGCTCCTGGCAGGCCTTGTCACCAATGGATACGGCGACAACTTCCGTGGCGGTGCCCGCCTCTTTGAGGCGAACGGCCTCCTCTACAGCGATTTCGCAGAACGGATTGATGGCCATTTTGACGTTGTTCAGGTCGACGTCGGACCCGTCTGCCTTCGCGCGAACCTTGACGTTGTAGTCAACCGCGCGCTTTACAGCTACAAGAACCTTCATGGATTCTCCACAGATCTGGGGTAAATGAATGGGTGGGTCGGTGTATCGGCCCGGTATCATGCCCACATCACCCACACAGGTCAAGGGCATGAAATGACCCTGGAATTGACTGCAGAGCGCACTGAGAATTATTGCGTATCTGTTTGATTTATATGCGGTATCTCCAGACTTTATAGAGATTTAAACTGGAAAACACTATACTGCCTGTCCTTCATTTGACCGACACAAGACGAGGTAGCTTTCGTGGAACGCGAATCGATGGAATTTGACGTGGTAATCGTCGGCGCAGGCCCAGCAGGCCTGTCCGCGGCCTGTCGCATGATGCAGCTGGCCGCCGAGAAATCACAGGAAATCACGGTTTGCGTGGTGGAGAAAGGCTCCGAGGTCGGCGCCCATATTCTCTCCGGCGCGGTGTTTGAGCCGCGCGCCATGGATGAGCTGTTCCCTGACTGGAAAGAACAGGGCGCCCCACTGGCGACCAAAGTGACCGGCGACCAGTTCTTCTTCTATACCAGCGACAAGGGTGCGATCAAGCTGCCCAATTTCCTGATCCCCAAACCCACCCACAACGAAGGCAATTACATCACCTCCATGGGCAACGTCTGCCGCTGGCTGGCGGAACAGGCCGAAGGGCTGGGTGTGGAGGTCTATCCGGGCTTCGCTGCGGCAGAAGTTCTGTTCCACGAGGACGGTCGGGTCAAAGGCGTTGCTACCGGCGACATGGGAGTCAGCGCGGAGGGCGAACACAAAGACAGTTATATGTCCGGTATGGAATTGCACGCCAAATACACCCTGTTTGCCGAAGGCTGCCGTGGCCACCTGGGCAAGCAGCTCATCGAGCACTTTGGGCTCGACAAGAATTCCGACCCCCAGCACTATGGCCTCGGGATCAAGGAAATTTGGGAAATACCGGCCGACAAACACCAGGAAGGCCTGGTAGTACACGGCCTCGGCTGGCCTCTCAGTGAGAGCGGTTCCAGCGGCGGCGCCTTTCTTTATCACGCTGACAGCAACCAGGTCTACATTGGCCTGATTACCGACCTCAACTACAGCAACCCCCACGTCAGCCCCTACGAGGAGTTCCAGCGCTGGAAGCATCACCCGGAAACCAGCAAGTACCTGGAAGGCGGCAATCGCCTGGCCTACGGCGCTCGCGCCATTGCCAAGGGCGGCCTGAATTCATTGCCGAAGATGCATTTTCCCGGTGGCCTGCTGATCGGCTGCGACGCCGGTACGCTCAACTCCGTCAAGATCAAGGGTAACCACACGGCGATGAAGAGCGGCATGGTAGCGGCTGAAACCCTTGTCCAGGCTCTGGCCCAGGGCGAATCTGCGCCCGCTGACCTGGCGACCTTCAGCGACGACTTCAAAGCTTCCTGGGCCTGGCAGGAGCTATACACCACCCGCAATTTCTCGGGCTTCATGCACAAGTTCGGCACCTTCCTCGGTGCTGGCCTGGTCTGGCTGGACCAGAATATCTTCGGTGGCAAGATGCCTTTCACCCTGCGCGACAGCACACCGGACTATGCGACCCTGAAGCCCGCAGCCGAGTGCACGGCACCGGTGTACCCCAAGCCCGACAACAAACTCAGCTTCGACAAGCTATCGTCGGTGTTTCTGTCCAACACCAATCACGAGGAAGACCAACCGTGCCACCTGACGCTGGCCGATGCGTCGGTGCCCATCAAGGTCAACCTGCCCCGGTACAACGAACCGGCCCAGCGCTACTGTCCGGCAGGCGTCTATGAGGTGATCGAGGATGGTGGCAGCCCGCGCTTCCAGATCAATGCCCAGAACTGCGTGCACTGCAAGACCTGCGACATCAAGGACCCGTCGCAGAATATAAACTGGGTAACGCCGGAAGGACTGGGCGGACCAAACTACCCGAATATGTGAGGCCGTTGCCGGCAGCGAACTCAGCTACAGGAGAGCGCTAGCCGGCGTGGGCGATGGGGAAGAACAGGCCGTCGCTTTCTATGCCGGTGCGGCCGTTGCGCTCCTCGGCAATTTCCACCAGTCGGTACCATGCTGCGCGGTTGAACACAGCAGACAGTCCGTGGTCCAGGCCGACCGCAGGGATGACGTTGGCAGCTTCCACATCGTCAGGCAGAAATAACGGGTAGTCTCGGCCTAGCAGGTAACGCCTGCCGGTGTTGGTGACAACGGAAAAAAGGGTTCCTGTGGTCGGCGACTCGCCGACGTCAAAATCCACCACCTGTAGCGGGAAAGACTCCACTGAGATACGCCATTTCTCAACCGGCGTGACCAGGTAGTATTCGCCGTCTGCTTCGCGGCGCAGGATGCTGGCAAACAGCCGTACCAGGCTGGCACGCCTGATCGGCTCGCCCTCATGCCACCAGCTACCATCGCGCAGAATGCGGATATCGATCTCACCCGACAGTGGGGGATGCCACAGCTGAAGCGGCGGGCTGTCGGGGTTTTTGCGGTCAGCGCCCTGCCCGCTCAGCTGCTCGCTGATACGCTCGAGCCGCTCGTCGCTCATGGCTACGCTCTATGGTTCAGGAGATGCAGGGAAGCCCTTCCCCAATCACGCGCACGTTGATGACACCCTCGACCTCACGCATCTTGTTAAGCACATCGTCGCTGGGCATACAGGCTACATCAATCAGGTTGTAAGCCACTTCGCCGCGGCTCTTGTTGAGCAAATCGATAACGTTGATGTTTTCATCTGCCAGCAGGGACAGCAGTTTCCCCAACATGCTGGGGACATTGTCATTGCTGATGGCTAGTCGCACACCCTCGCTGGGCTCCAGCTGCAGGTTGGGGAAATTGACAGAATTGCGGATATTGCCGTTTTCCAGGAAGTCGCGCACCTGGTCGGCTGCCATCACGGCACAGTTATCTTCCGCTTCATCAGTAGAAGCACCAATATGAGGCATGAGAATGACGTCGTCGCGGCCAATCAGGCTGGGTGCCGGAAAGTCCGTTATGTAGCGCCGCAGCGCGCCACTGTCGAGCGAAGCCACTACGGCGTCTCCGTCGACGATTTCCTGGCGCGCAAAATTCAGCAGGCAGGTGCCGGGCTTGACCTGGCCAAGTAGCTCTTCGTTTACCAGCCCCCGGGTGCTGTCCAGCACGGGGAGGTGCAGCGAGATGTAGTCGCAGCGAGCAAACAGTGACTGCAGGGCGTCCATTTTCTGTACCTGGCTGGGGAGACGCCAGGCCGCTTCCACGGAGAGTGCGGGGTCGTAGCCACAGACTTCCATACCCAGCGTCAGGCCCATTTCCGCCACCATGGAGCCAATAGCCCCAAGACCGACGACGCCCAGCGTCTTGCCGGCAATCTCACTGCCCTTGAACTGTTTTTTTTGTGCCTCAAGCACACGGTTGAGTTCTGCCTCGTCGGCGATGTCGGCGAGACTACCGACATAGCTGATTCCCTCGACGATGCCGCGCGAGCCCAACAGGAGGGCCGCGGCGACCAGCTCCTTTACCGCGTTGGCGTTGGCGCCGGGGGCGTTGAAGACCGGGATGCCGCGGCGCGTGCACTCTTCCACCGGGATATTATTGGTGCCTGCGCCGGCGCGCCCTATACAGGCGACGCTATCGGCAATTTCATCCACCTGGAGCTTGTAGCTGCGCAACAGGATAGCGTCAGGATGGGAAAACTCGCTGGCCAGCTCGTACTGCTCGCGTGGAAAACGGTCCAGTCCCTTTACCGAGATCTGGTTGAGTGTCAGAACCTTGTACACCGTGCTGGGCCTCTCCATGTTTGATGCTGATGCTTGATACTGGTGCTAGCTGCGGATGATATCCGCCTCGCTGCGCAGCTGTTGCTGGAAGTGTTCGTCGGCCTGGCGACCGTACTCACCGATAAGCTGTCGCTCTATCAGGCGCCGCTGCCCTTCTCCGATGACCTCGGCGCTGCCAGGAATAACCTTTACCAGCTCGAAGAGCTCAATATCGCCCTCGCTATTCTGTACGTACTCAAAGGTGGTCTGGCCCTGATCCGGCGCTGGCAACTGAAAGGCCCTTCGCAACAGGCTGTCGGGGACCGCAGGGTTACCGCGCGTGGCAGCAAGCTCGACCTGCCACTCATAGCCGCCGGCCTGGGCCAGGGTTTCTATGCTGGTTTCGCCGCCGGCACGCAGCTCGGCCAGCAGCTCACTGGCCGTCTCGCGGATTGCAGCCCGCGCCGCTTCGTCGCGCAGGTCAGCAACAATGCCGGCGCGCACCTGGTCCAGTGGCATCAGCTCCGGCAGTCTGTGCTCCTGCACCCGCAGCACGACGAAGTGTTCGGTGTCGATTTCCACCACCTCGCTGTTATAGCTCTCATTCAAGACGTCGCTACTGAAGGCCGCCGCAATCAGCCGGGGATCGGCAAACAGGCCTGTGGATTGATCACGGGTAATGGGTTCGCTGGTTTCGACCTGCACATCCAGCTGGTCTGCGGGCCCGTCAAGACTTTCCGCGTTGAAGGCCAGGTCACGTAGGTCTTCAATGGTCTTGACCAGCTGGCGACTGGCCTCTTCCGAAGCAATACGCTCCTCCAGTTCAGTCCGCACCTGTTCGAAACTGAGGCTCTCGCCGTCACGCAAGTCGGTGAGCTTGATCAAATGGAAGCCTGCCTCGGTCTCCACCGGTGCGGAAACTTCGTCCAGCCCCAGCTCGACAATCGCCGCTTCCATTTCTGTCGGGAAGAATGTTCCGTCGGTGAAGCCCAGGTCTCCGCCGACGCCGGCGCTGCCCACGTCGTCGGACAGATCAGAGGCAACCACTGCAAAATCTTCGCCGGCAGCAAGGCGCGCATCAGCAGCAGCAACGCGTGCCAGAACCTCAGCCTCGTCCTCATCGTCGCCGGGCGTGATCAGGATATGTGATACACGGCGCTCTTCCGGGCGCTGGTAGGTGGACTTCTCCAGTTCAAACACCTCCCGCAGACGCGCTTCATCAACGGGTGTCATAAAGTCTTCGCGGGTCAGTTCGATGTAGTCCAGTGTGACCGTCTCTTCGGTCATGTACTGGTCCTGGTTCTCTTCATACCAGGCGGTGACATCCGCTTCGGTAATCTCGGCGTCGCTGCGAAATTTCTCCAGCGGCAGGACCATGTATCGCAGGTCTCGCTGCTCCTGTTCAATGCGAGCCAGCCGCTCAATCTCCTGTCCGGTAGCAAAGGTGGAGCCCGCCAGTCCCAGCCGTAGCTGGGTGACCAACAGGTCTTCGCGCAATGCCTGCTGGAAGCCCGCCGGGGTATAACCCTGGTCAGACACAATTTGCCGGAAACGCACGGGGTCAAACTGGCCGTCAATCTTGAATACGTCCATGTCACCGATAAAGTCCACCAGCAGCTGTTCCGGGACGGCCAATCCGTACTCGCGAGCCGCCTGCATCAACAGTGATTTCTGGATCATGAATTCCAGGGCGGGACCGACCAGCAGTTGATCGTCGAGCATGGCAGGGTCGATATTGTCGCCCATGCTCATCAACAGGCGGCGCTTCTGTTGGTTGACCTGCTGCTGTACGTCAGCGGCAGCGATCCGCTCACCGTTGACTTCTGCAAGATACTGCACCCCGCCCCCGGTCATAAGCGAGTCAATGCCGGTAATGGCAAAGGGAATGACCATCAAGCCAATGATGACCATGGCGATGGTGCCTTTCAGGTTTTTACGGATGTTCTGGAGCATGGGTGTCAGGTCGTGGATATCAGGTTGTGATGGTTAGCGCCGCGGGAAGCGAAGCCTGGTCGTGGCCGGCGGCACGTCGGAATTCTGGTAGTGTAACTATTTGCCTGCTTGCGGATCGCGTCCGCGTCAAAAAAAAAGCGCACCGTAAAGTGCGCTCTTCTTCCTGTATGTCGCTCAGTACTAGCTGTTAACCGCGTCCTTCAGTGCCTTGCCAGCCTTGAAGCCGGGAACTTTGGCAGCGGGAATCTGGATTTCCGCGCCGGTTTGCGGGTTACGGCCGGTACGCGCCGCACGATCTTTCACTGCAAACGTGCCAAAGCCTACCAGGGCGACTGAATCGCCATTCTTCAGCGCGCCAGTGATGGAGTCTACGACGGCGTCCAGAGCTCGTCCCGCTGCGGCCTTCGGAATGTCGGCTGAGGCCGCAATAGCGTCAATAAGTTCTGTTTTGTTCACACTTATCCCCTTTCATCTTTTAATACTTGGACTTGTTGTTATGGCTCAAATACTCGGGTATTCGAGCCGTGGACTCTAATATAGGTAATTCAATCCGGTCAACCGGAGCATATCGCTTAATGGGTGTTAATGCGATTGTTTTCCTCTGAATCTGTGGCCTCTGACGCCCCTAGGGGGTCGGCCAGATAGTCCTCATCGGAGAGCGGTTCAGGCATTTTTTCAAGGGCAATATCCAGTACTTCATCAATCCACTTGACGGCGTGAATGTCCAGATCGGACTTGATGTTCTCCGGAATCTCCTTGAGGTCCCGTTCGTTCTCCTTGGGAATAATGACTGTGGTGATACCACCGCGGTGAGCAGCCAGGAGCTTTTCCTTGAGACCGCCAATGGGCAACACTTCGCCGCGCAGGGTGATTTCCCCGGTCATTGCCACCTCCGAACGCACTGGAATAGAGGTCAGCACAGACACCAGCGCCGTGCACATGGCGATACCCGCGCTGGGGCCGTCCTTGGGTGTCGCACCTTCAGGCACGTGAATGTGCATATCGTGCTTGTCGTGATAGCTGGCGGGAATGCCCAGTATCTGGGAGCGTGAGCGCACTACGGTGGTCGCCGCCTTGATGGACTCCTGCATGACATCGCCCAGTGAGCCGGTGGTCACCTGACGGCCCTTGCCGGCCACGGCTACCGCTTCGATGCTCAGCAGTTCTCCGCCGACGTTGGTCCAGGCGAGCCCGGTAACCTGGCCAACCTTGTTGTCTTCCTCGGCGCGGCCGAAGTTGAATTTGCGTACCCCACACAGGTCAGTGAGCATCTCGGGCGTTATGGTCACCGGTGCTTCACTGTCACCCAGGCTGAATGATTTCACCATCTTGCGGCAGACTTTGGCGATCTCGCGCTCGAGCGCACGTACACCGGCCTCCCGTGTGTAGTAGCGAATCATGTCCAGTACCGCCTCGGCGGAGAAATCCAGCTCCTCCGCTTTCAGACCATTCTGCTTGATCTGCTTGGGAATCAGATAGCGCTGGGCAATATTGAGCTTTTCGTCTTCCGTGTAGCCGGGAATACGTATGACTTCCATCCGGTCCAGCAAGGGGCCAGGGATGTTCATGGTGTTGGAGGTGCAGACGAACATCACGTCGGACAGGTCATAATCGACCTCCAGATAATGATCGTTGAACGCATGGTTTTGTTCGGGGTCGAGCACCTCGAGCATGGCTGATGCCGGGTCTCCCCGGTGATCCATACCCATTTTGTCAATTTCGTCGAGCAGGAAAAGCGGGTTTCGCACCCCGGCTTTGGACATTTTCTGCAGATAGTGGTCCGTTTCGAGGATGTCGCTGGCGCGCTTGAGGTCATGCTTGACCTTGCTGCGCTTCGACCACGGCACATTGACCATCCAGTCGATATAGCTGCGCACCACCGAGGCCTCGGCGGACATGGGCGACATCATCTTCAATTTATTGAGTTCTGCGGTGGTCTTGTCGCGGGCCTCTTCCGGCATCTTCGCGTCTTCGATCTTGGCCTGCAGATCTTCAATCTCGTTCGGCTCTTCATCCAGCTCACCCAGTTCTTTCTGAATCGCCTTCATTTGTTCGTTGAGGTAATACTCGCGCTGGCTCTTTTCCATCTGCTTTTTGACCCGACCCCGGATCCGTTTTTCGACCTGGAACAGATCGATCTCGGCCTCCATCAGGCCCATCAGGTGCTCCAGGCGCTCGCGGATTCCGGAGATCTCCAGAATATTCTGCTTCTGCTCCAGATCGACGCTCATGTGGGCGGCAATGGTGTCAGCCAGGCGGCCAGGCTCATCGATGCCAGACAGGGAGGTCAGTACTTCACTGGGTACTTTCTTGCTGAGATTGACGTATTTTTCAAACTGGGAAATGGTGGAGCGGACCAGCACTTCGGCTTCGTCACGGGGAATTTCTTCGCTCTCGATCTCACGCACTTCCGCTACGGCAAAACGCTCTCCGTCGTCAACGCTGCCAATGGAGGCGCGATAGCCCCCCTCTACCAGCACCTTGATGGTGCCGTCGGGCAGCTTCAGCAATTGCAGAATGCTGGAAACCGTGCCGACCTGGTAGACATCGTCAACGCCGGGGTTGTCTTCAGAAGCATTGCGCTGGGCTACCAGCAGCACCTGCTTGTCTGCCGCCATCGCGTCTTCGAGTGCTTCGATGGACTTCTCGCGACCCACAAACAACGGCAGCACCATGTGGGGATACACCACCACATCCCGCAGGGGAAGCAGAGGCAGGCTAACAACACTTTCGGATCCCATAGGTATCTCCCTGACGTATCACAATGGTGTGATATGGGGCTTGTGGAGCGGTTTGCAAGGGCGAACCCCGGGCAAAGTCGCAGCTGGCAAAGCGTGAGAATCGGTAAAGAGCGGCAGGGCGCGAAGCTCCGACCGGGGCCCTGGGAAAGCGGTACTCCGCTCCCCCCTACTCCTCTGGCGAGGCCGCCTTGGGCGGTTCGCTGTTCTGGTACACCAGCAGGGGCTCGGAATCCCCTTTGATGACAGATTCGTCGATGACCACCTTGCTGACGTCATCCCGGGACGGGATGTTGTACATGCTATCCAGCAGCACGGCTTCCAGAATTGAGCGCAGGCCGCGGGCGCCGGTCTTGCGCTCCATGGCACGCTCGGCGATAGCTCGCAGGCCGTCGTCGCGGAAATCGACCTCGACGCCTTCCATTTCCAGCAGCTTGCTGTACTGCTTGGTCAGCGAGTTCTTGGGTTCGGTCAGAATTTGCACCAGTGCCTCGATATCCAGCTCCTCGAGGGTGGCAATAACCGGCAGACGGCCTACAAATTCAGGGATCAGGCCATAGCGCACCAGGTCTTCAGGCTCCAGGTCACGCAGGACTTCGCCGACATTGCGGGATTCATCCTTGCTCTTGACCTCGGCCGCGAAGCCTATGCCGCCCTTCTCGGAGCGATCGCGAATCACCTTGTCCAACCCGGCGAAAGCGCCGCCGCAGATGAACAGGATGTTGGATGTGTCTACCTGCAGGAATTCCTGCTGCGGGTGTTTGCGTCCGCCCTGCGGGGGTACTGAAGCGACCGTACCCTCGATCAGCTTCAGCAATGCCTGTTGCACCCCTTCGCCAGACACGTCCCGGGTGATGGACGGGTTGTCTGACTTGCGCGAAATCTTGTCGATTTCATCGATGTAGACAATGCCGACCTGGGCCCGCTCTACATCGTAATCACATTTCTGAAGCAACTTCTGGATGATGTTCTCGACATCCTCACCGACGTAGCCCGCTTCGGTGAGCGTCGTAGCATCAGCGATGGTAAACGGCACATCCAGCAGCCGGGCCAGCGTCTCCGCCAGCAGTGTCTTGCCGCTGCCAGTGGGGCCCACCAGCAGTATATTACTCTTGCCAAGCTCCACGTCTTCCGAGCGGCCGTCGTCGTGGCGCAGACGCTTGTAGTGGTTATACACCGCCACGGAGAGCACTTTCTTGGCGCGCTGCTGGCCAATGACATACTCGTCGAGAATTTCGTTTATTTCGTGCGGTACCGGAAGCCGGTCCTGTGAGCTCTCGCCCGCGGACTCCTGGACTTCCTCGCGAATAATGTCGTTACAGAGGTCGACACATTCATCACAAATGAATACCGAAGGACCGGCAATCAGCTTGCGAACTTCGTGCTGGCTTTTGCCGCAGAACGAGCAGTAAAGCAATTTGCCGCCGTCGTCCCCGGAATTCGTTGTCTCGTCAGTCATCTATATTCCTGAAACCTATACCTGATGCCGCTAGTACATCGTCCTTGTTGAAGGGCCCTGGATTCTGGCAACCGACCTTCCGACCCTCATCATAAGGCCCGCAAAGTTAGTCGCCACTAACGCCAAGCGTTTCCACAAGGACAGCAGGATGCCTTTCAAGCCGACATCTTTTCCTCGCTGTTACCTTAAAGATGCTGATTTTCACAGCACAATGCAAGCCCCTGTCCGGATTATGAGGAACCGGGTCCAGAGCCCGCCTGGCAGGCGGGCTGCGGGCGAGGCGCCGTTATTCCGACGTGCTGCCCTCAGGAGCTACCAGTCGGCGTCCAACTACCTCATCCACCAGGCCGTATTCCTTGCTCTGTTCCGCGCTCATGAAGCGGTCGCGCTCGGTGTCGGTGCGGATGGTTTCGATCTCCTGGCCGGTATGCTCTGCCATCAGGTGATTGAGCCGCTCACGCAGGATCAGTATTTCGCGGGCCTGGATATCAATATCCGTGGCCTGGCCCTGGGCACCACCGCTGGGCTGGTGAATCATCGTACGGGCGTTGGGCAGGCAGAATCGCTTGCCCGCTGCCCCGCCTGCCAGCAGGAAGGCGCCCATGCTGGCCGCCTGACCAATGCACATGGTGCTCACATCGGGCTTGATGAACTGCATGGTATCGTAAATAGCCATACCCGCTGTTACCACGCCCCCCGGGCTGTTTATGTACAGGTTGATATCCTTATCAGGGTTCTCGGACTCAAGGAATAGCAGCTGGGCGACGATCAGGTTTGCCATGCCGTCTTCGATCGGGCCCACACAGAAGATCAGTCGCTCTTTCAGCAGGCGGGAGAAAATGTCGTAGGAACGCTCACCGCGCGCGGTCTGCTCGACCACCATAGGGATCAGGCCAAGGCTCCTGACCTCCTGACTGCTTTGTCCGTCGAACTGTTGGCTCATGCGTTCTGGCTCTCCTGTGCCTGTGCGAGCGCTTCCTGGTAGCTGCACGCCTTGTCGGTAACATTGGCGGAATCGAGGATCGTTTCGATCACGGCATCCTCTAATACCATGTTTTCTACGCCGGAAAGCTGCTCCTGGTTTGAGTAATACCAGTTTACGACTTCTTCAGGCTCCTGATAGGTCGAGGCGATCTCCTCTACCGTCTCTCGCACCTTGTCAGCGTCTGCCTTCAATTCATTGCTCGACACCATTTCGTTGAGCACCAGGCCCAGCTTGACGCGACGCTCGGCCTGCTCCGTGAACATCTCTGCGGGCAGCAGACTTTCTATATCCATGTCTTCACTGCCAGCGCCGCCGAATTGCTGGAACATCTGCTGGCGCATGGTGTTGATTTCGCTGTCGACGAGGGCCTTGGGGACTTCCTGGTCTTCGTGACGGGCGATTACCTCATCCAGCACCTTTTGCTTGACCTGGTTGCGCACGGCGGTTTTCAGTTCACGTCGCATGTTGTCTGCGATTTCGGCGCGAAACGCTTCTTCGCCGCCCTCTTCCACGCCGTACACCTTGAACAACTCTTCATCCATCGGCGCCGGGACGCGTTCGGTGATGCTGTGCAGCGTCACCTTGAACTCCACGGCGGCGCCGCGCAGGTCTTCATTGTGGTACTCATCGGGGAAGCTCAGCTCCAGGGTTTTCTCTTCCCCGGCTGACATGCCCACGATGCCGTCCTCAAAACCTGGAATCATGCGGCCGGAACCCAGCTGAAGTTCGGTGCCCTCGGCACTGCCACCCTCGAAGGGCTCACCGTCGCGGGTGCCGACGAAATCGATAGTCACCTGGTCTTCGAGTTGGGCCGGGCGTTCAACGCTTCCCCACGTGCCCTGCTGGTTGCGAAAGACTTCTATCATCTTGTCGATATCTTCGTCCGTGACATCCGCCGCGGGTCGTTCGATCTCGATGCCGGTCATGTCGGCCAGTTCGATATCAGGGAACACCTCGAAAGTGGCCACAAACTCGATATCGGCGCCTTCATCCAGCTTTTTCGGCTCGATGCTGGGCTGGCCGGCGGGGCGCAGGTTTTCCTGGTTCACCGCCTCGTAGAAAGACTCGCTCATCACCTCGCCCAGCACTTCCTGGCGCACGCCCGCGCCGAAACGCTGCCTGATCACCTTGAGCGGCACCTTGCCGGGCCGGAAGCCGTCCAGGCGAATATTGCCAGCGGCTTTCTTGAGCCGGTTGTTGACTTCGTTCTCGACGCGCTCGGCGGGAACACCTACTGTCAGTCGACGTTCCAGACCTGACGTCGTCTCGATAGAAACCTGCATGTATCTTCCTCAGAATAAAGTGGTGCGGAAGGAGAGACTCGAACTCTCACGCCTTGCGGCACTGGAACCTAAATCCAGCGCGTATACCAATTTCGCCACTTTCGCACATATCCAACTGCAACCTGGCCCACCCACCTGGCTCACAGCAACCGTCGTGAGTGCGTGAAGTGAACCCTAAGTAGCTGAAAAACCGGGGCTTTAGAGCACCGCGCACACGTTGTGCCGCGGGTCGAATTAAGGGCGGGGATTCTGCCACAAAGGCAGTGGGCCTTCAAGCGAGCGCAACCGGCTTTCAGCCGGTCAGGCAGGCTGGGTCAAAGACGTACTCATCGCGCAGCCAGCCAGCCACCTCCCGGGCTGCCCTGCCGCCAACAGCATCGTACTCGGCGGCCAGCCGCGTTCGCTCAGCGGCGATTATGTTGTCCAGCCCCTGCTCCTCGAACAATGCCTGGTCGCGGGCCAGCAGGGCCGCCAACGGCGCCGGGTAGAGCTCTTCAAGGCCTGGCGCAGGGCCTCGGTACAGCGCGGCAAGCCCGCCCAGGGGGTAGCGTGACAGCTGGGCCTGGTTCATGGGATTACACAGATGCCCGCTGAGCGCGGTTTCAAGATCGTCCGAGCGCCCGGGCAAGGGTGAAAGGTGCAGAAACCTGCTGGCTCTGGCGCCGTCGTTAACCGGGTAGTTGTCCCATAGCACCGGCTTGCGTCGCAACCGGGTGGTGATATCGGCAAGGTCGGCCGCCGTGACGGTCTCCGGGCATACCCGGTTTCCGGTCCAGAACACGTCGACAGCTGGATCCAGGCTGTTGCCCAGTTCTTCCCAGTAAGAGTCGGGGCGTCTGCCGAAAAACTCCTCCAGCACCGGATCGAGGGAGTAATACGTCGGGCAGACCACCAGCCAGTCGGCCCGTGTCCACGCCTGCACATCGGCGACGATCTCTGCCTGCCTTGCCGCCAGGTCTTCCAGGTCCCCGGGCATATCGTCAAACAGCAAAGCCAGGCAATTGCCGCCCAGCGATTCAATGGCGGCCAGGCGTTGTTTGAGAGCGGCACGGCTGGACGCACTGTAGTCCTGATAGAGCGCAAAGGGCGACAGGCCTACCCCGAATGCCAGCCCCTGCCCTCGGTAGGCAGCCGCGACAGACGCCAGCTCACGCTCTACCGCCAACGGCCAGGGTTGCTGCCACTGTTTGCGCAGGTGCGCATCCCCTTTCGGGCAGTACAGGTAGGTATCAAGTCCCATTGCCTGCAAATAGCCGGCATAATCGCGTCGATCCTGCCAGCTCCACTCGCGGCCATAAAACCCTTCAATCACCCCGCGAGGGCAGTGTTCCGATCGCTTGGAATTAGACGTCATTTCGTTATCGCGATTTGTTTTAAAAAAGTCGTGAAATCGTTATGGAAAATTACCAATTTTGGGCAATACTAAGGATGTGAGCACCTATCCCCTAGTTCAAACAGGTGCTCGCTGGAGCACCTCTCGTGTTCCAATCAGGGAAGCAATTCCTTTATGTTTCACTCCTAATGGTCTTATTGGGCTCCTCTCGGAGCCCATTTTTTTGCTTTTTGTTTAGCAAAAACAATAGGTTGCGTGGGATATTTTAAGTTAGAAATTAACTGAGAAGGGCCGACTGGCGGAAAAAACGATCGCTCTCGCACTACGACATTCTGCCGATTCAATACCGGGGGCCGACGAAGGTCTGCATTACATGGTGTGCGTAGGTCGGTCGGACTCGAGAGAGCCGGCCAGGTGGTTCTCGATCTTGGCATTGGCCTGCGCGTCTTCTTCGCTGAACTGTACGCCAATACCGGCCGTGCGGTTGCCCTGGGCGCCCTTTGGCGTAATCCAGACTACTTTGCCGGCGATGGGAATCTTGTCGGGCTCATCCATCAGGTTGAGCAACATGAATACCTCGTCGCCGATCTTGTACTCCTTGTTGGTCGGCACAAACAGTCCGCCGTGTTGTAAAAACGGCATGTAGGCCGAATATAGAACGGCTTTGTCCTTGATCGTTAGAGACAGGATGCCGTTGCGGCCCCCTTGTTGAGTACTCATGGCTGTGTGCTCATGGCTGCTTGTTCAACGCGACTGGCCCATAAATAAACTGGTGAGCCGCGATCTCCCTAATTCGTCCGTGGATACTAGCACTAAGTCCCTGATATGCCCAAAGCGC
Source organism: Cellvibrionales bacterium (assembly GCA_043513815.1). GTDB lineage: Bacteria > Pseudomonadota > Gammaproteobacteria > Pseudomonadales > Halieaceae > JANQIO01. The sequence continues at coordinate 2,290,651 of CP121313.1, forward strand.
TTGCGAATCTTGCGGAGCAGTCCTCAATAATCAGCTGGCGGTTGGGGTTGGCCCCCGCTGCGATACTGCGCTGCAAGCGCCCCAGCTCGCTCCACAGCGCGAAACTCGCGGCACTGGGGTGGGCGCCCTGCCGTGAACGGCTTCGCACTTCGCGCTGTACACGCTGCTGCAATACCGCCAACACCTCTACCAGCTCCAGGTCAGCCGTCAGGGCCGGTACGGCCAGTGGAGACAGGCTGCCCGCCAACAAAGCCTCCAGCCCCTTGTGCAGGGCCAGGCGCTGTTCAAGGCCATCGCTCTGGTAAAGCGCCAGTGCAGCCAACGGGCGGTCATTGCACAGATCCATGAGCTGTTCGGCGGTAGCACGGTTACCACAGGTCTGCTCCAGCCATGCCAGTCCTGCGTCCCGCTCCGGGACTGGCAATGCCAGCGCCTGGCAGCGGGAACGGACCGTCGCTGGCAGCGTCCCCGGCTGGTGGCTGACCAGTACCAGCGTGGTACTGGGGCTGGGCTCCTCCAGGGATTTCAACAGCGCGTTGGCGGCATTCAGGTTCATGGCTTCAGCTGGATGAATGAGCGCCAGCTTGCGCTCGCCCAGGGCCGGTGTTTTGCCGGTAAAGGCGATCAGCTGGCGGACCTGATCGATCTTGATAACCCGACTGCCCTCCTCTGGCGCTACTTCGAGGAAATCCGGGTGACTGCCGGCAGCCAGCACCGCGCAGGTTTTACAGTCACCGCAGGCCAGCCCGGCATCGGGTCGGGAGCACAGCATGCGTGCTGTGAGCACCGAGGCGAGGTGGGTTTTGCCGATCCCGGCGGGGCCAGTCAGCAACAGGCCATGAGGCAGGCTGCCGGCTTCCAGGCGCTGGCCCAGCGCCGCCCAGGACTCTGCCTGCCAGGGAAGCGGTGCAACACTCATGATTCGGACCTTGCGGCGGCCAGCAGCTCGTGAATTTCGACGGCGATAGCGTCCAGTGTTCGATCTGTATCAACAATGCGGAAGCGCTCGGGTTCGGCGGCCGCCCGCTGCAGGTAGCAGCCCCTGACCCGCTCAAAAAATGCCCGCTGCTCCTGCTCGAAGCGGTCCAGTGCACCGCGCTGGCCGGCCCGCGACAGACCTACGTCCAGGGGCGCGTCCAGCAGCAGCGTCAGGTCGGGTCGCAGATCGCCCTGTACCAGGGATTCCAGAGTGGCCACCCAGCGCTCCGGTAGCTGCCTGCCACCGCCCTGGTACGCGTAGGTGGCGTCAGTGAAACGGTCACAGACCACCCACAGCCCCTCTGCCAACGCCGGCTCGATCACCTGCTGAATATGCTGCGCGCGGGCTGCGAACATCATCAGCAACTCGGCCAGCGGGGCCACGGGTTCATCCCGCTGCTCGAGCAACAGCCGACGCAACTGCTCTGCCAGGGGGGTTCCACCCGGTTCGCGGGTGAGCCGATAGCCGATGTTGTGTGACTGCAGCCAGTCCTCGACTACGGCGATATTGGTCGACTTGCCGACTCCTTCGCCGCCTTCCACGGTAATGAAGAGGCCGCGCCTAGCCTTCACCACTCTCTCCCCTGTCCTGCGCCGGGGCCGTGGGTGGGGCTGAGCGATAGTTTTCACGCCGACGCAGCTGGTAACGCCGCACAGCCTCGTTATGTGCTTCGAGACTGCTGGAAAACTGATGGCTACCGTCGCCGCGCGCGACAAAATACAGATCCTCGCCGGGCGCCGGGTTGAGGGCCGCGTTGATGGCCGCCGCCCCGGGCAAGGCGATCGGGGTGGGCGGTAAACCCTTGTGCCGATAGGTGTTGTAGGAGTTCGATTCGTCCTCCAGATGTACCCGCCGCAGATTACCGCTGTAGAGCTTTCCCAGGCCGTAGATGACGGTCGGGTCAGTCTGCAGGCGCATCTTGCGCTGCAGTCGACGGACAAACACGCCGGCGATGCGCTCACGCTCGGCAACCACGCCGGTTTCCTTTTCGACGATCGAGGCCATCACCAGCGCCTGGTAGGCGTTGTCGTAGGGCAGCCCAGGGGCGCGCTGCTGCCAGGCGCTGTCGAGCACATCGAGCAGGCGCTGGTGCGCGATAGCAAGAATTTCCAGGTCCGTCTGGTCCCGGGTAAAACGATAGGTATCGGGGAAGAACAATCCCTCCGGATGCGTATAGGGCGCCACCAGGGCAAGCAACCGTGGGTCATCCGTGCCGTCCAGCACCGGCTCTATGGCCGTGTCCTGCTGCAGAATCTTTAGCGCCTCTGCCAGCGCAATGCCTTCCGGCAGGGTCACGTTGTACTGGCGCACATCCCCCGCCACCAGCATGGCCAGCAGCTCGCCCGGGGTACGGGCGCTGTCCAGGCCGTACTCACCCACCTTGATGCTGGCGTCGACGCCCTGCAGGCGGGCGGCGACGGTCCACAGGTCTGGCCACCGCAGCGCGCCGAGCTGTTCCAGTTCTACTGCCACGTTAGCCAGGCTTTCTCCCCGGTCAACCAGCAAGACGGTCTTGGGCGGCATCACTGGCGTGTGCCACCACTGCCAGGCAGCATAGCTTCCTGCCCCGGCGAGCATCAGCACAACGAGCACAAGGATCAACAGGAAGGTCTTCATGAAACGACTTCGCAGGCGCGGTAGAAATGTTCGCGAAGGGTATCTCCACACCGGGTAGAGGTAAAGCGACTCTCGCCACAGCGACTGACACTGCGAATACCCTGCAAAGAATTGGTGACCAGCAGCTCCTCGGCCGCGGCCAGGTCAGCGGCAACCAGCGGCTCGATAGCCAGCGGTAGACCCACCTCGGCTGCCAGCGCATCGACGACCAGGCCGCGGACGGTGCCGGCGACGCCACAACCCTCGATGGGCGGCGTGATCAGTCGCTCACCGCGCAAGACAAACAGGTTTACCGCCAGGCCACAGACCAGTTCTCCGCCAGCATTGCAGAGCAGGCCCTCATCAGCGCCGGCCGCATTCACTTCGCGACTCGCCAGCACCTGCTCCAGCCGGTTGCCGTGTTTAATGCCAGCTAACAGAGGTTGGTCAGCCAGCCGGGTGTTGCAGATGATCGCAGTGGCAGGCGCAGGCGGAGTGCGCCAGGCCGGCGCCGGGTAGAGCTGAAGTACCACGGTGGCTGCGCCGGCCGCGCCACGATAGCCGCGTTCCGCTGGCCCGCGGCTTATGGTCAGGCGGGCTGCTGCATCTTTCTGCTGGTGGTGGGCAAGCCAATCCAGGCCCTGCTGAAGCTGCTCGCTTATTCGACTTGCTGCACAGTCGATACCGAGCGCGGCAAGTCCGCGTTGCAGGCGCGCCTGGTGGCGGCTCCACAGGTGAACACGACCGCAGTGAATCCGAACGGTTTCAAACAGACTATCCCCAAAGCTGAAGCCGCGGTCGTTGACCGCGATACCGGCGCCGGGCACGCCATCGACCCAGTGGGCCAGGAGTGTCACGCGTCAGTCGACTTTGCGGAACAGCAAACTGCCGTTGGTGCCGCCAAAGCCGAAGGAATTCGATAGCACGGTATCGATCTTCTTTTCCTGGGCAGTGTGGGGAACGAAATTGAGATCACAGCCCTCGTCGGGATTGTCGAGATTGATCGTCGGAGGCGCCACCTGGTCGCGCAGGGCGAGCACCGAGAAGATGGCTTCCACGGCGCCAGCCGCGCCCAGCAGGTGCCCAATCATCGACTTGGTGGAACTGACCGCAACCTCCGCCGCTGCGGGCCCCATCAGTGTCTTGATGGCGCTGCACTCTGCCAGGTCGCCCGCCTTGGTGGAGGTGCCGTGGGCATTGATATAGTCGATTTGGGACGCGTCACAGGCGGCGTCATCCAGCGCCTGATGCATGGCCTGCAATGCGCCGTGGCCGTCTTCCGGTGGCGACGTCATGTGGTAAGCGTCGCCGCTCATACCAAAACCGGCCAACTCCGCATAGATTTTCGCGCCGCGAGCCCGGGCATGCTCGAACTCTTCGATCACGATCACGCCGGCGCCATCACCCAGCACAAAACCATCGCGATCACGATCCCAGGGGCGACTGGCGCCCTCGGGGTCTTCATTGCGAGTCGAGAGAGCCCGGGCCGCCGCGAAACCGCCCAGGCCTACCGGGGTGGTTGCCATCTCGGCACCGCCAACCACCATGACATCTACATCGCCGCGCTCGATCAGTCGGGCGCCAAGGCCAATATTATGGGTGCCTGTAGTGCACGCTGTGACCGTGGCCAGGTTGGGGCCACGGAAACCGTATTTTATGGACAGGTTGCCGGCGATCATATTGATAATGGAACCCGGCACGAAGAACGGCGAGATCTTGCGCGGCCCCGAATTGCGAATGACCTCGGTATTCTTCTCGATCTGTCCGATACCACCTATCCCCGAGCCGATCGCTGCCCCTACCCGCGCCGCCAGGTTATCAGTCACTTCCAGGCCGGAATCTTCCATAGCCTGGATACCCGCGACCATGCCGTACTGGACGAACAGGTCCATTTTGCGGGCTTCCTTGGTGCTGAGATAGGGCTCGTGGTCAAAATTCTTGACGCTGCAGCTGAAGCGGGTGCTGTAGGCCGAAGCATCGAAAGTGTCGATTTCGGCCGCCCCGCTCTTGCCACCCAGGATGTTCTCCCAGGTGCTCTCCACTGTGTTGCCCACAGGGCTGACCATGCCGAGTCCCGTAACTACTACTCGTCTGCGCGACACGCTATGTCCTCATCGTTAACTTATCAGGGCCCATATAGCACGAAAGCCGTCCTATCTCGCAATAAGGACGGCCTTCGGGGGAGTACTGAACGCTGGATTCAGGTCAGGTTCTGATTGATGTAGTCGATGGCCAACTGCACCGTAGTGATCTTCTCGGCTTCCTCGTCGGGGATCTCGGTTTCGAACTCCTCTTCCAAGGCCATCACCAGTTCGACAGTATCAAGCGAGTCAGCACCCAGATCCTCTACGAACGAGGCTTCTGTTTGTACTTCGTCTTCTTTAACGCCCAGTTGTTCCGCGACAATCTTCTTAACGCGCTCTTCAATGCTGCTCATGGTTTCAGTCTACTCCTGTGAAGATGAAATACCGTCCGGTACTCGAACGGGGCGCATTTTACTCGGGTTCCCCGCCCATGTACATGCTACTGGGAGGCAGAAAAACATCACTTTTTCTGCGTCTGAGGCCCCTACTGCATATACATGCCGCCGTTTATATGCAGAGTCTCGCCAGTGACGTAGGCGCCCTCTTCGCTGGCCAGGAAAGCCACCACTGCAGCGATCTCGCCTGGCTCGCCCAGCCGGCCCAGAGGAATCTGGGACAGCAACAGCTCGCGCTGCGCCTCTGGAAGCTCGCGGGTCATGTCGGTATCAATGAACCCCGGTGCCACGCAATTCACCGTGATATTGCGTGACCCAAGCTCCCGGGCCAATGCACGGCTGAAGCCTTCGGCACCGGCCTTGGTCGCAGCGTAGTTGCTCTGGCCAATGTTGCCCATGGAACCCACCACCGAGGTGATATTGATAATGCGGCCCCAGCGCGCCTTCGTCATACCGCGCGCGCAGGCCTTGCACACCCGGTAGAGCGCGGTCAGGTTGGTGTCCATGACCGCAGCCCACTCGTCCTCTTTCATGCGCATCAAGATGTTGTCGCGGGTGATGCCGGCATTGTTCACCAACACGGTCGGCGCGCCAAACTCCTCGGTAATCGCCGACAGCGTCTCACGCACACTGTCGTCATCGTCGACACGCAGTACCTTGCCGGTGCCGGCATTACCGGCGGCCTGCAGGTACTGACTGATGCTCTCAGCACCGGACTCACTGGTGGCTGTACCCACCACCAGCATACCGGCGGCGGCAAGCCGTTCGGCAATGGCACGGCCAATTCCCCGGCTGGCGCCGGTCACCAACGCTACGGTCTCATTCATGCGGCTGACTCCTCGTTAACAAGCCCCAGGGTGGCGGCCAGGTCGGCGGGCTCCTCGATGGCAAAGCTTGCCAGGCCCTTGTCGATGCGGCGATTCAAGCCGCTGAGCACCTTGCCTGGGCCGCACTCGACGAGCCGGGAAATGCCCTGCCCCGCCATGGCCTGCACGCAGGCCGTCCACTTGACCGGGCTGTATATCTGTTTGACCAGCAGGCTGCGGATCGCGTCCGGTGCGGTTTCCGCAGCGGCGTGAACGTTGTGAATCACCGGGATTTCCGGTGCAGACACTGTCACCGTGGCGAGCACTTCCTGCAGGCGTTCGCCCGCCGGCCGCATCAGTGCGGTGTGGAAAGGCGCACTGACCGGCAGCGGCATGGCGCGCTTGGCGCCCGCGGCTTTACAGGCCTCGCCGGCGGCTTCGACCGCCGCCGTATGCCCGGCAATAACCACCTGCCCGGGTGAATTGTAGTTGACCGCCGCCACCACCTGGCCGGTTGCTTCGGCCACGGCCTGGCAGCTGCTGTCGATAGTTGCGTCGTCGAGCCCGATGATAGCTGCCATAGCACCTTCCCCAACCGGCACCGCAGTCTGCATTGCAGCGCCCCGTTCGCGCACCAGCCGCACGGCTTCAGGGAAACCGAGCGCGCCGGCGCAGACCAGCGCAGAGAATTCGCCAAGACTGTGACCTGCCATGCGCGCCGGGATCGCGCCACCGGCGGCGCGCCATGCACGCCACAAGGCAACGCTGCAGGCCAGTAGCGCGGGCTGGGTGGTCTCGGTCATGTTCAGGGCATCCTGTTGACCGTTCTGGATCAGGTCCCAGAGGTCGTAGTCCAGTGCCTCCGAGGCTTCCTCAAAAGTCTGCCCCACCGATGGGTGTGCCGCAGCGGCCGCTGCCAGCATGCCAATTTTCTGTGAACCCTGGCCGGGGAAAATGAATGCCAGATCGTCCCGTATCATTCTGATAGTGTCTCCTGCTGTTCGAGATAGCGTGCCAGTCCAGGCACCATTTTCTGCTCTGTACAACGTACCGCCTGCTCCACCGCCGCCGCGAAAGCCTCGCTGCTGGAGCTGCCGTGACTCTTCACCACGACGCCATTGAGCCCCAGCAAAAAAGCACCGCCGTGGCGGTCCGCACTGAGTGCATCTTCAATTTCCCGCAGCGCCGGCGCCGCCGCGCGGGCCAGCATGCGCAGCCACCAGTGCCGCCTGAAACTTTGCGCCAGTCGCCGCGCCGCATAGTGCGCTGTCCCTTCCGCCGTTTTGAGGGCCACGTTACCCACCAGCCCGTCACAGACGATAACGTCGGCCCTGCCGCTGTAAAGATCACTGCCTTCTATATAGCCGCTATAGTTGATGGCTGCATCCGCGTCGAGCCGGCTCGCTGCCTCGCGCATTGCGGTGTTGCCCTTGGTGGGCTCACTGCCGTTACTCAACAGCGCCACTCGCGGCGCCTCGATTCCGTCCAGGGCCCTGGCCAGCGCAGAGCCCAGCAGCGCGAACTCGTGCAGCGACTGGGAATCGGAATCGACGTTGGCACCCAGGTCCAGCATGTAGCAGGACCCGCTGTCAGTGGGCAGTGCGGAACAGAGCGCGGGGCGGGCAAAGCCGGGGAGCATGCTGACCCGATGGCGACCCAGCGCCATCAGGGCGGCGGTACTGCCGGCACTGACAATACCCGCTACCTGTTGTTCAGCCAGCAGTCGAAAACAGTGGTGCAGGCTTGAATCCAGAATCCCGCGCAGAGCGTCGCGGGCGGAGCTGTCTACCGGCAGTACATCGGGGGCATGACAAAGGGAGAGCCGCCGGCGTTGCTCCGGGGCCAGTTGTTCGAGGTGGGGTTCGATGTCCGGCGCCCTGCCTACCAGGTGGAGCTGCAGGTCGGGGTGCGCCGCTAATGCTGCGAGCGCTGCCGGTAAGGTAACGCGGGGACCGAAGTCCCCGCTCATGATATCTACAGCCAGGTGGACCCGCGAGTCCAAGGACTGGGAATCCGCTTAGTCGTCGTTGCCGCGCTCGACCACTTTCCGACCGCGGTAAAAACCATCGGCCGTCATGTGGTGGCGGCGATGCGTCTCACCCGTGGTCTGGTCAACAGACAAAGTCGAATGGGACAGCCCATCGTGAGAGCGACGCATTCCACGACGTGAACGCGTCTTCTTGTTCTTTTGTACAGCCATGTCAATTCTCCTGCTGTTTGCTGCCGGGCTTCAATTGCTCCAGCACCTTGAACGGGTTCTCGCCATCGGTTTCCGGTGTTTCTGGCGGCTGGCGATAGGCGTCCAGTAACTGTTTACACGCGTCTGTGTCGTGGTAGGAAACGACGGGGATTGCAAGAATCACCTCGTCTTCTACCAGGCTCCACAGGTCACCCAGCTCCTCCCCGACAATCCAGGGGTCAAGCGTGGCGGGCAGCTGTGCGGCCATTTCGTCGCTACCGACAATGGCCAGCGTATTCTCGCTGGCGATCTCCAGTGGCATTGCCTCTAGGCATCGCTGGCAAGTCACCACCAGTTGTGCCGAAACGCTAACCGTTACCAGGGACCGGCTTTCTTCATCCCTGTCAAAGGCAAGGCGCGCCTGTATGCTGCCTTCACCAGAGGCTACGACTTCCCCCAATCGAGGCAGTTTGGCGAGCTCAACGGCGCCGCTGACGGCGCTTCCGCGAGCTGCCGCTTTGCGGACATCCAGGGAGGTCGGAAGGGGCTCTGGCGACATAGGCGCGCAATCATAGGGACGGTTTCCGTTATTGTCAAAAAAATCTTTTAAATACAGACAGTTCTAGAACATGGGCCGATGCCATGAGAGCATTTCCCTGCGCCTGGCCACCCACCCAAGAGGAAACATCTTCCATGCCACTGATCCTCGCCTCCGGCTCACCCTACCGCCGGCGCCTGCTGGAGCGACTCAGGCTGTCCTTTCAATGTGTCGCTCCGGGGGTCGACGAGAGCCCGCGCGCCGGTGAGACCGGAGCCGCGCTTGCTCAGCGGCTGGCCACCGAAAAAGCCCGCAGGGTTGCCCGCCAATACCCGGACGCCGTCGTCATTGGCAGCGACCAGGTGCCCTGCCTGGGTGATGACCAGTTGCACAAACCGGGCACTGCGGAGCAGGCCCTGCTGCAGCTTCAGCGCTGCAGCGGACAGCGGGTGGTGTTCCATACCGGCCTTGCGCTGCTGACTCCGGGAGCGCCGCCATTGGAAAAGGTCATTCCTTTCACCGTGCACTTTCGCACGCTGCAACGGGCTGAGATCAAGCGTTACCTTGACCTGGACCAGCCCTACGACTGTGCCGGCAGCTTCAAGTGGGAATCACTGGGTATCGCTTTGTTTGAGCGCCTTGAAGGGCAAGACCCCACAGCCCTGGAGGGACTGCCGCTGATTGCGCTGTGCGCCATGCTGCGGCAGCGCGGGCTTGACCCCCTGTTGCCCGGTGTGACTACTTAACAACGCTACGGCCGCTGGCTGCGCAGTTTCTTGAGATAGCTCTCCAGATTTCCGTCCAGCGGGGCCGACAGTGCCAGGCGTTTGCCGTCAAGCTTGAACGTCAGGCTGGCCGCATGGAGAAACAGGCGCTTGAGACCGCTGTCTGCCGCCAGCCGGTCGGCATCGCGGTCACCGTACTTGTCATCGCCGAGAATCGGGTGCCCCGCATGCAGGCAGTGCACGCGAATCTGGTGTGTACGCCCGGTGATGGGTTTCGCTTCTACCAGCGTCGCCTGGTCGAAACGCTCGACCACCCGAAATTCCGTGCGCGCCGCCTTGCCCTCGCGATCCACCCGCACCACCCGCTCCCCTGACTTGAGGGTGTTTTTCTTCAGCGGTGCCTCCACAAAGCTACGCTTGGTGGACCAGCGCCCGGCGACCAGTGCCAGGTAGCGCTTATCCATCTTGTCTTCCCGCAACAGTTTGTGCAGAGACTTGAGAACCGCGGGCTTGCGCGCCACCATGATGCAACCAGAGGTGTCCCGGTCCAGGCGGTGCACCAGTTCCAGGAAGCGTTCCTCTGGCGCCAGCTTGCGCAGGCATTCGATCATACCGACCGCCAGCCCACTGCCACCATGCACAGCCAGCCCAGACGGTTTGTTGAGCACCCAGAGCCCGTCATCTTCATACACGAGGCAGTCGTCTAAAAGGCCCGCCCAACGGCGCGGCACGCTGTTGATCTCTTCGCGCTCGGCGGTGCGCAGCGGCGGTATGCGGACACTGTCACCCTCTTCCACACGGTAGTCCCCGCGCACGCGCCCTTTATTAACGCGTATCTCTCCCTTGCGCAGGGCCTTGTAAATACGCGTCTTGGGCACCCCACGCAGCTCCCGCAGCAGGAAGTTGTCCAGCCGTTGCCCCTGGTAATCTGCGGTCACTTCGATGAATCGAACCTGGCTCATAAACCCTTTTAAATTGAAGCACTTAACTTTCGGTGATATAGTCCGGCGCGTGTTAGCGGAATCCCCAGGGATTGCCGGTTCCGGAATAACAGCAGCGCAACGATCAGCGCGCTGCCGGATACTGCAGCGGCCACTTCCATCAAAGCCACGCCACCACAACACACCGGGCAGTTGCCGATACCGCGAGGTTAATCGGCGACAGGCCGGAAGCAACATCCCCTGCCGTGGCAGGTCGTTGCAAACTTTGAAAAGTCCCGGACCTAAGACCCGGATGAAAATAGTGGGTTGCGCCTGTGTTCACAAGACATATTTGCGCAGCCCGGTAAACGGAAAGACCCATAACCGCGCAGCGGATGCTGGCGGCGAATGAGACAAAGCATATTTCGCAAGCGGGACACGCAGCGACGCGACCCCTTGCCAGCGGTGTGACCACCGATAGCCGAGAGCCCGGCTAAACGCGCATGGCGCGAAGTCATCGGGCATTGAAAGCTGATAAAGGGCAGTTATAGATGTAGCCGCGAGGTTTCCTGCGGCACCTGCCCATAAGGTGATACAGCGTAAAATACCAGGCTCGGGCAGGCCCTGAAGCACCCACCGTCGTCCAGTGTGATCCGAACGACTCCAGGGTAGTTCCAGAACGCCGAGACCCACCTGTCATGCCAGATCTCATGCCGTCCCCCCGCTGTGCCACAGCCAAGTGTGGTACACATGAAAAAAATGCTTATCAACGCAACTCAGCCAGAAGAGTTGCGCGTTGCCATGGTCGACGGCCAGCGGCTCTATGACCTGGACATCGAAAACCGGACCCGGGTCCAGAAAAAATCCAACGTCTATAAAGGCAAAATTACCCGGGTAGAACCCAGCCTCGAGGCCGCCTTCGTCGACTTCGGCGCCGATCGACACGGTTTCCTGCCACTCAAGGAAATCTCCAAAGAGTACTTCGCCAAGAAAGGCGGCGGTGGCGACGGCCGGCCGCGCATCAAGGACGTGGTAAAAGAAGGCACCGAAGTCATCGTCCAGGTCGACAAGGAGGAGCGAGGCACCAAAGGCGCGGCACTGACGACCTATATCAGCCTGGCCGGCCGCTACATGGTGCTGATGCCCAACAATCCCCGCGCCGGTGGTATCTCTCGGCGCATCGAGGGTGACGACCGCAGCGAACTGCGTGAAGCGATGAACGGCATGGAGATTCCCGACGGCATGGGCGTGATTATCCGCACCGCCGGCATTGGACGCAGCTCCGAAGAACTGCAGTGGGATATGAACTATCTCGTACAACTGTGGGAAGCCATCGACAAAGCCGGGCAGGAAGAGAAAGCGCCCTCCCTGCTGCTGCAGGAAAACAACGTCATTATCCGCGCACTCCGCGACTACCTGCGCGATGACGTAGACCAGGTGCTGATCGATTCGACCGACGCGCACCAGCACGCCCTGGAATTTGTCGGCCACATCATGCCCCAGTACAAGAATCGACTGCGACTTTACGAAGACTCGATTCCCATGTTCAACCGCTTCCAGATCGAGTCCCAGATCGAAACGGCATTCCAGCGCGAAGTGCGCCTGCCCTCCGGCGGCTCTATCGTGATCGACCCGACGGAAGCCATGGTCTCCATCGACATCAACTCTGCCCGCGCCACCAAAGGCAGCGACATCGAAGAAACAGCCCTGCAGACCAACCTCGAAGCGGCCGACGAAATCGCCCGTCAACTGCGCCTGCGTGACATCGGCGGCCTGATCGTTATCGACTTTATCGACATGATGGCCGCGCGCAACCAACGCGCTGTGGAAAAGCGCATGCAGGATGCACTCAAGATCGATCGAGCGCGAGTCCAGATTGGGCGAATTTCCCGTTTTGGCCTGCTGGAGATGTCGCGCCAGCGACTGCGTCCCTCCCTGGGCGAGACCAGCGGCATCGTCTGCCCACGCTGCAGCGGCCAGGGTACGATCCGCGATACCAAGTCCCTGGCGCTTGCCATTCTCCGCCTGTTGGACGAGGAAGCCATCAAGGAGCGCTCCGCGGAAGTTCGCGCGGTTGTGCCAGTACCGGTCGCCACCTACCTGCTGAACGAGAAGCGCGGTGCGATCGCCGAAATCGAGCAGCTCACCAAAGTACGGGTGGTGGTGTTGGCAAACCCTGCCATGGAGACGCCACACTTTGAAGTAGAGCGCCTGCGCGATGACCAGGTGGTCGAGAAGAAGGACCTGTCCTTTGAAATCGACGTTACTCCGGAAGACGAAGAAATACCCGCAGACATTCCCCAGGACGTCCAGCAGGAGCGGGCCGCTGTGCAGGCGATCGCACCGACCTCCCCCGCACCCGAGCCCGCCCCTGTCGAGGCTCAGCCGGCGAAGGAGCAGCGCTCGCGAAGCAAGCCTCGCTCAGACTCACAGCGTCGTGGCCGCAAGGAACAGGCAACGCCGGCCAAGAAGCCAGGGCTGCTGGCCCGACTGTTTGGCTTCCTTGGCAGCGAAGAAGGCAGCGAAGAAAAACCCGCCCAGAAAGGTGGCAAGAAGGACGGCCGGCGGTCTCCCGACAAGCAGGCCAGGGACGACAAAGACGGAAACCGCAGTCGCAACCGCGGTCGCCGCCGCGGCGGACGGGGACGCGGCCGCGGCCGCAGCGAAGACGGCCAACGCGATGAAAACCAGCGCAACGATTCGCGCCGTGCCGACGGTGATCGCCAGAAAGACTCGCGTCAGCGTGACGACGCTCGGCGTGACGACGCCCGGCGTGACGCCAGTGGAGACGAAGGCCGAGACAAAGGGCAAGACAACGAGCAGCGTAAAGAGGCGGATTCACGCCGCGAGGGCGGCAAACGTGAAGAATCACGTGGCCGCCGCCGCCGCGGTGGTCGTGGCCGCAAGCGCAGCGAAGAAGGCAATGGCCAGACCGAGGGTCAAGAGCAGTCGGCTGCTGACAACAGCGCTGATGAGGATACCGCTGACAGTGGCAACAAGCCGCGCAAGCGGCCTTCGGATCAGCGTGGATCTGACAAGCCTGGCCGTCGTCGCCGCAACAGGCGCCCGCAGGCAGAAGACGCCGCTGTTAGCGCGAATAGCGCGGAGACGCAGTCACCTGCGAATGAGGTAACGGCAGAGTCTCCGAGCCAGCCGGCTGAGAGCCTGCCCGAACAAGGCACTGAAACGGTGGAAAGCACTGCTTCGAGTCAGGCGACGGCTTCGAGCGAGAGCGCGCCCCGGGTTGAAGACTCAGCTCCGGCCGAAGCGGCAGCACAATCCGAAGACACCGCAGCTGAAACGCAGGCTCCCGTCGAGGAATCTTCTGTCAAGGCTGAAGACATGACCGCGTCACCGGCAGAGGCCACGCAGGAAGCCCCCGAGACCACGAGCACGGCAGCCTCTTTTTCCGCCGAGCCGCAGGAAAATGCTGCAGTGGCTGAGACGCCGGCAGATTCGGTGGCAAGTGATGACACTGATACTGCCAGCTCCGAGCCCGAGGTAGATACCATGCGCTCGGCCGCAGTTGCAGACCAGGCAGGTGAAACGGTCAGCAGCGATGACGCAGAGGAGACGGTCGACACCGCCCCCCCGGCGTCATCGGCCTCCGCTGGCGGCAACGGCACCAGCGGTGATCGCCGCGCCTGGAATGACCCGCGTATCGCCCCCAAGCCAGTGGCAGAGGTGCGTATTGATACAGACCACCCGGTATTTTTCCGGGGCGATATTGCACCGCCAGTGATACCGGAACGCTCGCAACCCCCCCGCGCCGCCAACGATCCACGCGGCACCGGAGACGGTGGCGACCATCAGGGCCAGGCCCCGCAGTAACGGGCTTGAGCACATCGGGCATCGCTGTATAATGCGACGCCTGCAGCGGCCCCCAGCCGCGGCAAACAGTTAAAGGTGGGCTGGCTGAGCGGTCGAAAGCGGCGGTCTTGAAAACCGTTGAACCGAGAGGTTCCCGGGGTTCGAATCCCTGGCCCACCGCCAAATAAAAAACCCCCGGGCAGCCGCCCGGGGGTTTTTTATTTGTCAGTGCGCCAGGTCTTGATTCGAACCCCCGGTTCGACTGAATGCGACCTCAGGAGTATTCAGGACGGGATCACCAAAGTTGAAACCGCCCGCAGGGCGCTAACGCCCCAAAGGACGTAAGCACCAATCCCTGCCCTGCCCGGATATCCGGTCTTACAGGCTACCCGCACTGCCCAGATCAGAACTTTTCTGCCTGGTCGCCGTCTAAGCTGGCAGCCGCGTAAAAAACCTGCTGCATATCAATCACATACATTAAGCAGGGTTAATCACTATAAACCTCTACAGGCACGTATAAACCCTTGATTTTGGCGTGCTCGCCTCTATTATCAGGAACAGTGAATCAAAGCGCTTCATTGCGCCTTACGGAGTTGTAACAATGGAACAGAAGAGCTTGTACTCTGCACAGACCGGTGGCGTGGAATCCGTCATTTCTACCAACCGTGTCCTGAAGAACACCTACATGCTGCTGAGCATGACGCTGCTGTTCAGCGCGGCTACGGCAGGGCTGTCCATGGCCATGAACCTGTCCCACGGGATGGCAATGATGCTGATGCTCGTCGGCTTTGGCCTGCTGTTTGTGGTGCAGGCCACCGCCAATAGCGGCAAGGGGCTTGTTGCAGTCTTCGCCTTTACCGGCGTCATGGGCGCCTCGCTGGGGCCAATGTTGAACTATTACCTCGCCCTGCCTAACGGCGCTTCGATGGTCATGCAGGCCATGGGCGGCACGGCAATCGTCTTCCTGGGCCTCTCGGGCTACGCCCTGACCACCCGCAAGGACTTCTCTTACATGGGCGGCTTCCTGATGGTGGGCCTGCTGGTAGCGGTCGTGGCCTCCATTGCCAATATTTTCCTCGCCATTCCGGCCCTGTCGCTGACCATTTCCGCCGCAGTGGTGTTGATCATGTCTGGCCTGATCCTGTTTGATACCAGTCGTATTATCAACGGGGGCGAGACCAATTACATTCGCGCCACCGTGGCTCTTTACCTGGACATCTACAACCTGTTTGTCCACCTTCTGCACCTGCTGGGCGCCTTTGGCGGCGACGACTGAGTCGTCGACGCCGCGTCTGCAGATAACGCAGGCGAATGACAACACGCAAAGCCCTGGTCAAGCCGGGGCTTTGTTTTTTTGGCAGGGCTTTTTTACAAGCAGCCGGCGGCTCATGAGCAGCCATCGGCAGTTTTCGACTACTATCTAGACCCATGCGCTTTTCCATCCTCGTTCTGAATGCCCCTTCTTCCGGCCAGGCTGGCGACAGTGCCTGGGCGTTCGCCAGGGCTGTTGTGGACGCAGGGCACGAGTTATATCGCGTGTTTTTCTATCACGAGGGCGTCGGCCACGGCGACAGGCTGGCCACACCCGCCCAGGACGAAGTCGACCGCCAGGCGCGTTGGGCCAGTCTCGCAGAGGAAACCGGGACCGACCTGGTGCTGTGCATTGCTTCGGCGGTCAAACGCGGCGTGCTGGATGCCGGCGAGGCCAGCCGGCACGAAAAAACCGCGGCCAGCGCCCACCCCGCCTTTGAACTGTCAGGCCTCGGGCAGCTGGTGGACGCCCATATGCAAAGCGATCGGCTGGTCACCTTTGGGCGCTGATAATGAACGTTAAATCGCTGCTACTGGTGTTTCGCCGTGCGCCCTATGGCCGCAGCCTGCCGCGGGCGGGCTACGATGTGGCGCTGGCTGCCGCCGCCTTCGAGCAGCCGGTCAGTCTGCTGTTCCTGGACGACGGCGTTTGGCAGCTGCTCCCCGACCAGCGCGCCGGGGAAATTGGCGCCAAAAGCATCACCAACACCCTTGATTCACTGGCGCTCTATGATATCGACCGGCTCTACGTCGACGCGGATTCAATGTCCCGGCGGGGCCTGGAGGCCGCCGCCCTGGTCGACAGCGTGACACCCATCGACACGGGCGCTGTGCGCCGACTGATGGCAGACCACGACCAGGTCCTGGTGTTCTAGGCAGATGGCGGTGCTACATATTCTCAACCAGTCCCCCACCAGCGATACGTTGGCGAGCTGCCTGCGTTGCATGGCGGCGGAGGACAGGCTGCTACTACTGGAAGACGCGGTATACAGCGCTTGCGAGCCTCATGCCGGCGCCCTCAGGCAATCCGGACATCGCTGCTATCTGCTGGGTGCCGACGCCGCCGCACGGGGTATCGAACACCGGCTCGACGACACCGTACAGTCCATCGACCACGCAGGTTTTGTCGCACTCGCTATCGAGTGCGACGCCGTTCAGAGCTGGTACTAATGGTATCCGTTGCGTTCGACAAGGAAGGCTTCCTGCGTCACCTGGAAGACTGGTCTCCGGAAGTCGCCGCAGCCATTGCCGCCAGTGAGGGCATTGAATTGACCGACGCGCACTGGGAAATCATCGGCCTGCTGCGTGAGTTCTACCAGCGCTTTGAAGCGTCACCTGCCAACCGCGCGCTGGTCAAGTTCACCGCGCAGCAGCTCGGCGAGGACAAGGGTCGCAGTGTCTACCTGATGTCGCTGTTCCCCGGCAGTCCTGCGAAGCTGGGCAGCAAGATTGCCGGCCTGCCAAAGCCGGACAACTGCCTGTGAGCGTGCAATCGTGACCAGCGAGCACCCTTTTGCACCCTACGTGCGGATTCTCGGCAAGGGCAAGACCGGCACTCGCTCACTCGACTTTGAAGAGGCCCAGCAGGCCTTCGGTATGATCCTGCGCGATGAGGTGGAGGATCTGCAGCTAGGCGCCTTCCTGATGCTACTGCGGGTCAAGGAAGAAACCCCCGAGGAACTGGCCGGCTTTGTGAAGGCCTGCCGCGACGCTATCGGTGAACTGCCGGCCATAGCCGCAGACCTGGACTGGTCCAGCTATGCCGGCAAGCGCAACCAGCATCCCTGGTATCTGCTTAGCGCGCTGCTGCTGGCCCACAACGGGGTGCGGGTATTCATGCACGGCACCGCCGGACACACACCCGGCCGGGCCTACGCCGAGGCCTGCCTGGCGGCACTGGGCGTTGCCGCCGCCCCTGATATGGACACAGCGGCCAGGCAGCTGGACGGTGAGTGCTTCGCCTTCATGCCCCTCGCCAGCCTGTCCCCGCCACTGCACCGACTGGTGCAACTGAAGCCGGTACTCGGGTTGCGCTCCCCGGTAAATACACTGACCCGAATGCTCAACCCGCTGCGCCTGCCCTGCAGCATCCAGAGTGTTTTCCACCCCAACTATGCGCAGCTGCACAGCGGTACCGATCTGCAATTGGGACAGCCCGCAAGCCTGGTATTCAAGGGCGACGGCGGTGAGGTGGAGATCAAGCCCCATGCCCGCACCGAATGTCATCTGTTGCGCGATGGCAAGTTGTCACAGTTCACCTGGCCCCGCAGCCTTGAGGTCAAGCCGGCACCGGTGGCGGCACCCGGCGCCGCAGCCCTGGGTACCTGCTGGCGGGGGGAGCAGCGCGACAGCTATGGGGAACTCGCTGTACAACACACTGCCGCCGCCGCGCTCCTCCTGCTGGGCCGGGCCGACAGCCCCGACACCGCCCTGGGGCTGGCCACGGACTGGTGGCAGCAGCGCGACCGGAGCCGACTGGGATGATCGAAATCGACCCCGGCAACTACCCGGCCCTGCTGACGGAGAAATGTGATCGCGTGGAAGCGCTGCTGGCGCCCTTTGGCGGCCCACCGGCGCAGCGTGTTGCCTCGGCACCATCGGCGTTTCGGCTGCGTGCCGAGTTTAGGATCTGGCACCAGGGCGAGGATCTGTTCTATGCCATGTTCGATCGCGCTGACCCGAAAACACCGCTGCGGGTAGAACAATTTCCTATCGCCTCAGAACGTATACAGCAGGCCATGCCACGCCTGCGGGAACTCCTGCTCCCGGACCCACTCCTGCGCCGCAAGCTGTTTCAGGTCGAGTTTCTGTCGACCCTGAGCGGTGAGTTGCTGATAACACTGGTCTACCACCGACCCCTTGAAACTGAATGGGAGGCTTCGGCCAGTCAACTGGAGCAGGCATTGGGCGCCCACGTGATTGGCCGTTCACGTAAGCAGAAGCGGGTCCTGAGCAGAGACTGGGTGGAAGAAGTGCTACCACTGGCGGACGGCAACTATCGTTACCGTCAATATGAACAGGGGTTCACCCAACCCAACGGCGAAGTCAATTGCGAGATGATCAACTGGGCCTGCCGAGAAGCCGAGACGCTGGACGGTGATCTTCTGGAGCTCTACTGCGGCAACGGCAACTTTACCTTGCCGTTGGCCCGTCACTTTTCCAATGTACTGGCCACGGAGGTGTCCAAGCGCTCCATCGAGGCCGCCCTGCACAACCAGTCCAGCAACAACATCGAAAACCTTGCCCTGGCGCGTCTGTCGGCGGAAGAAATGTCTGCCGCGCTGGGTGGTGAACGGGAATTCAGGCGCCTGCAGTCACTGCCACAACCGCTCGCCGACTACTGCTTCAATACCCTATTTGTCGACCCACCCCGGGCCGGCCTGGATGACAATACCCTGGCCATGGCTGCGGGCTTCGACAACATATTGTACGTGTCATGCAACCCCGACAGCCTGGCGGAAAACCTGGCGCCCCTGACGACAACACACCGGATAGCGGCGTTGGCGTTGTTTGATCAGTTCCCTTACACCGATCACATGGAATGTGGCGTTCGGCTGGCGAGACGCGACAGTGCCTAGCTGCCAACGTTCGGCGATATTTGGAATTCCCGTGCACGAAGGCAACTAGACCCGGATGCCAAACTCCATCAGCCGGCGGCCCAGTGCCTCGTCGAGCCGGTCGGCATCCTTCTCATTGATCTCAATTACCCGCAATTCCGCCTCGCGGTAGACGTCTTTCTTCTTCAGCTTGAGCCCCAGACGCTCGGGCGGCACGTCTGCATCCCAGCATTCCACATAGACCCTGGCCGCAGGCAGGTAGAAATCAGCGTAGAGAACCTCTTCCACGGGCAGTGCGCGCTGATGCGCATGGGCCAGCTGTGCCAGGTAAAGCCAGTTGCAGACCTTGAGTTCCAGCGGCGTTTCCAGGGCGTGACCGTCAATGCCCACCAGGTCGGTCAGGCCGGCATTGGCGAACAGGTCTTCGGCGGGCTCGCTGGGAGGCAGCGCACCGGCGCCGGACTGGGCATCCAGCTCTCGGTGAATGACCGGGTGATCGACAATTTCATGGGGCCAGGTGACGTAGTAGGCGCCGCTGTTGTCGCTCTCCTCCTGCTGGCCACCCAGCTTCCTGCCCTGCTCGGTCAATTCCCAGCCCAGTATGCTGTGCACCTGCAGACCCAACTCCGCCAGGGCCCGGTTGACCTGGCGCGGATGCAGCTTCGGGTAGTAGCGCCGCAGGCCAGCGGCAGTGACTCGCTGGTTGGATTCAATGGCGCTGAGCAAAGGGTGCTCCACCAGGGTTTCGGGCCAGACGATGTAGCGCCCATAGCGCTGGCTGTCGACGTAGCCACCGCCTTCGAACTCACCCTTGTTGGTGAGCAGCCAGCTCTCCTGGTGGCGCTGAATCCAGCCATAGTCCTTGAGGGTGGCAAACAGCTGCTGCACCGGCAGATCCAGTTTGCGGGCCAGGGCCGAGGTGGATAGCTTGTCAGGATCGGGCATCAGCCACGGCTCTCTGCATAGCGTTGGCCCAGGGCCTGGTAAAGCTGGTCTGCGTAATCGTCCGCATCGGCGTCCAGCGCATCAGCCAGCTCCACCAGATGCTCGTTGTCTTCACGGCCCTGCCAGTTTTTCAGGTAAGTGCCGTCCTTGTAGCCATGGTCCTGGCGGAAGAAGTTGAGTACGTTCTTGCCGACATAGGCGCGGTATAGTGCATCAAAATCCAGCTCAATTGCCGCCATCAGGTCCCAGAAACAGCGCGCCGAGAAACTGTGCGTGGCAAGACTGTCGAGGGCCAGCGCCTCGGTAGCCTCGCGCAGGCCGTCACCGGAGGGTTGGTAGCCCTGCAGTTGCGCAAGGATCTTGTCGGCCACCTGCTCCGGGCCTTCGCCCGGTGCAAACAGCGCACTCATGCCGAAGTGCCAGATATCGATCACCTCCAGCTTGACCTGCTCCATCTCCGGAGACTGCTGCTTCCACCACTTGTAGCCGTAGTGGTCCATCAGCTCGCCGCATTCTATCCATACCGCCCGGTACCACTCGAAGCCCTGGGCGTTCCAGTCCTCGTGAACGCGAGAATTCATGCGGTGCTGCATCTCCAACATGGTCTGCAGGGCCTGCTTCATCGACTACTCCTAGTTGCGGCGGTCAATCCGCCGCCAGTTCGTTCATGTTGCGAATATTGACGTCAATGGCACCGAGTCCATTCAGGTGAACGTCGCGCTGCGGGAAGGCAATCACGATACCCGCTTCGTTGTACAGGTCATTGATGGTGTTGCGCAGTTCGCTGGCGGTAATCAGGCGGCGCTCGAGAGATGGCAGGTAGCAGCGCAGCGTCAACAGGAGTGAGTTGTCACCGAAGGAATCAAAGGTAATAAATGGCTCGGGATCCGCAAGGACGTTGTCGTGGGCCTTTGCCGCATCAAGGGCGAGCTTCATGGCTTTTGGCACGTCACTACCGTAGGCCACGCCAATCTCGATCAATGTGCGGGTCTGCTGGTCAGACAGCGACCAGTTCAGGAGCCTGCCCGTGATGAATTCCTTGTTGGGCACCAGCAGTTCACGACCATCCCAGTCGCGCACGGTGGTCGCCCGCATTCGAATCTTGGTCACCACTCCGGAGGTCTCGCCCACGGTCACCGTGTCGCCGACCCGAATCGGCTGCTCGAACAGCAGGATAATGCCACTGATAAAGTTGGCGACAATTTCCTGCAGGCCGAAACCGATGCCGACGCTGAGGGCAGCCACCGCCCACTGAATCTGGCCCCAGTTAGCACCCAGCATGCCCAGCACAACAATAACAAAGACCGTGATCAGCACATAGCGACCCAGGGTCACCGTGGCGTAGACCGTACCGGACGCGAGTTCCATTTTCTGGCGCAGGAACAGGTCCAGCAGTGACGGTAAGCGCTGCACCGAGACATAGCCGGCGAAGGTGACCAGCAACACCTGCACAATATCGAGCGGCGTCACCGGCACCAGTGTTTCTACGCCGTCGACCAGCTCTGCCCTGTCCCACAGGGCTATCGAGTCGAGAATTCCCAGCGCCGGCAGCAGGTCGCTCCACACGCCCCAGGTACCCACCAGTGCCAGAATTACCACCACCGTGTTGAGCAGGTTGCGGCCCTCACTGTCGAGCTCGTCCGGGTCCTGCTTGTCAAAGTCTTCCAGCTCAACGGCTTCCTGGTCGGGATTGTCTGCCGCCGCTCGGGCAGCGGCTTCCGCCTTCAGGCGTTCATTCTCGATGAGCCTCAGCCGCATGATCCGCAGCCAGCGCGCACCCAGCTCGTGAACCACCAGCAGACCGGTAAACAACCCCAGGGTGCCCACCAGCGAAGCCAGGAACTGGATGGCGGTGTGGGTGTATCCCAGCAGGATGCAAACCACCAGCGCCAGTGGCAACGCAGTCATGAAGTAACGGAAAAAACGACCAATCAGTGAGTGCCGCTGGGTGCTGCCGCTGGTGACGAAGTACTTGAACTGGCCCTGGGCGACGTTGGGCGTCTGCATGAAGAAGCGTGACATCGCCAGCAGGGCCACAATCAGCGCTACACTGGTCAACACCGAAGTGCCCTCCTGGGGTGTGGAGCGGTTGGCAACAATGGCAACGAACACCATGGGCACAAAGATCACTTCAAGCTGCAACACCTTGCGGCAGATACGGGCAACGCTGGCCGCAGACCAGCGAAAATGGCGCGGCACCAGCCCCTGCGGCACCAGTAGATAGCGCAACAGCTCAAGACCAAAAAAGTAGGTGGCCGAGCGATAGAGGGCAAAGCCGACACTGCGCTCCATGCGGCCGTCGAAGTCGACTGCATCAAGCGCCAGCCCGAGGGTGGCGACCAGCAGCGGCCAGGTGGCAGCCAGCAGCGTGGTCAGGGCAATGCCGTCCAGCGTGGATCGAAACCCGTCCTGTCCCACATTGCCGACGTTCGCGCCGGTATTGTCGAGCATCACCAACAGGCGCCGGTGATAACGCAGCAGTATGGCAACGATCAACAGCAGCACGGGGAACAGCACGGAGCCGAGAATCGCCGTGGGGGTTGCTCGCAATACGTTCCACCAGTGCAGAGGCGAGAGCAGGTCCACAATTTCCCCGGGTAAGGGTTTTA
Source organism: Cellvibrionales bacterium (assembly GCA_043513815.1). Taxonomy (GTDB): domain Bacteria; phylum Pseudomonadota; class Gammaproteobacteria; order Pseudomonadales; family Halieaceae; genus JANQIO01. The sequence continues at coordinate 2,313,105 of CP121313.1, forward strand.
ATGTCTCCAGGGAAAATGCCGGTGCACTGCGAATCCACAACAATCGCTCGGAGATGAAGTCGCGATAGGATTTTGCCGAGGTCTCGACCCGGCGCACGGCGAAGTCGAGATCACCGAGGCTACGCAGGTAGGCGGTTTCGACAGCAATAGCATCGTTAATCAGCTCGCGTCGAGTGCCAGCCAACTCGATCATGTCATCGCGAATCTGTTCGGCTGTGTCGGGGTCAAGCTCCGCCAGTCGCTCGTCAACATAGGTGCTCAGAGACTGCAGGGCGCGGCGCTCGTCTTCATATTTGAGCTGCTTGAGGCTGGCCTCGGAAATCAGGCTGTCTCGGCGAGTGTTATCGGCACGGCCGTATAGCGGGTTTGGCAGTCGCACCTGCTGCTCGCGCAGCACCCGGCCCAGTGCCTCACTCATTCCCAGCACAGCCAACTTGCGTTGGATGTTTTCCAGATCGTTCTCGAAGCGCAGCGCCGTGTCGGTAGCCAGGTTTTCCTGCTGCTGGAGCTGTTCCAGGGCGGCGGTCCTCGCGGTGACCTCCGCAGACACCAGGGTATTGGCCTGGGCCAGAGACTGGATGGCCGGGTGGGCGCCGGACATCGATTCCTGCACCGAGGCCACCTCATCCAGGGCCTTGCGCGCCTGGGTCTGGCGCAGGGTCAACACCTGCTGTTCGTGGGCCTTGATTTTCTCGCGCTGGATGCGCAGGTCGAAGGCAGTGCGATCCTGTCGCGCCCGCAGCAGGTCCATGCGCATGGGGCGACTGAGCTGTTCGGCCTCGAGCCTGGAGTTGGTTGCCGCCGCCGCTTCGAGTTGAGCCGCCAGGAGCCACTGCTCGGCGCGGATCTGTACCGTGGACGCGTTGACGGTATCCACCGTCTGGGATTGCAGCCGCTCCAGCAGGGCGATGTTCTCCGCCAGCTCCTTGCGCAGCTGTTCAGGTCGTTCGGCCTCGGTTTTCAGGCTGCTGGATATGCGGCTGGAAGCATCCTCCAGGTTTTTCAAGGTGGCCCGCTCGCTCTGGATCTGCTGCTCGGCCTCCTCCGTGGTGATGCCTGCGGGCAAAGAGAAACTGAGGGATTCAGCCGTTGCCAGCTCGGTCGCCAGGGCGGCACGGATCGCCTTGGCCTCCCCTGCCGCCTCCTTCAGCGCCTTTTCGTAGGCGGCAGCCTTTTCCCGCGCCTCAGCAGCACGCTTGAGCTGTGACCCCGTGCGGGCATAGATGTCGGCCAGCCGGGTGCGCTGTTCCTCGGTCAGCTCCTGGTTGGCGGCCGCCGCCTCCGAGGCGGCGTTGAGTTCCTCTGTGCTGGGCAGCCCGGGGGCCTCGTCCTGGGCATGGCCCGACTGGAGAAATATCAGCTGTGCAAGTGCAAAAAGTGCCACCAGCAAAAAGCGGTGCAGACTACGGTGGTTCAAGCGGTATCTCCCGCCGGGCATCAACCGTGGATAGTAGGGAATTTGGCGTAATAATTCGAGCGGCACGCCGGTCAATGCCTGACTACACTCTGAATCATGAGTCGAAGGGAAGAGACCATGCGGAAACTGTTGTCGTTTTTAACTGCCTGTCTGTTGAGCGGCGGCGCGCTGGCAGAGGCCGGCTGGACAGAGCCCGCCCGCGTGGTAATGCTGGAGAGTAATATCTTCGGTCGTATACTGGTTGAACTGGACCTCAGCAAAAACCCCAGCACCTGCAAGGAGCAGGGCCTGTTTTTCAGGGAGGCCACAGGCGACAGCTCCCGGCAGATGCTTGACGTACTGGTGCAGGCAGCGGCCAGCCGGTTGCCGGTAAAACTGCGGGTCAGTGGCGCCTGTCACCTGAAAGGCTACGCCGAGTTCAATGCCGTAGCCCTGGTGCCCTGAGCGGCCACAACATCCCACATAGCAACAAGGAGACCCCCTGATGATCTACAGGCTCGCCACGCTAACCCTGGCAACAGCACTCGCCGCCAGCCCGGCATTTGCCGACCAGAACAAGCTCGGCAACAGCAAGCTCAAGGACAAGGGCTACGATCGACTCGAGGGGCGCAGCCCCTTCAAGGTCGGCTGTAGTCATATCATCCGCTCAGAGGACCGCAAAACCGTTTACCACCCGACGGTGCTGACCAACGACGCCATCGGGCTGGACCATAAAGGCAAGTGGCTGGCGGTAGCAGCCGGCGACAAAACCCTGTTGAAGGGCGCCGGCAAGGTCACCGTATGGCGCAACTGTGGGCGTATATAGTGGTGCTGGTGGCGTGAACTGGAAGCTGTGAGAGATCTTCGATAGCCGCGCCTGGCGATCAGCCTGTCAGGGTAGCTGGCGGGAGCGTCGAATTCACGCTGGATCAAGAAGAGGAAACTGGTGCCCGGAGCGGGACTTGAACCCGCAAGGCCCAAAGGCCGGGAGATTTTAAGTCTCCTGTGTCTACCAATTTCACCACCCGGGCAGCGGGCGGCATGATATCACGCGGGGTGGTGAGCTGTACCGTCCTGGCCGTCCCGGTAGGAACCTGAGCGAGACACCAGCCAGCTGCCGAAGCCGTAAATGAGCGGTGACAGCATAACGGCCATCGTCAGCGACAGGGCCAGGTTGAGAAAGGGGTCACCGACCGCAAAAGCCTCGCGGTGGGCCACCAGGTGCGCCCGCACTTCCGGCACGTAGTTGCAATCCACAGCGGCGGCGCCGGCGCCGAGAATGTGAGCGAAGCAGCTGTTGTAAGCCTCCACGTAGGCGTTGTAATGGACAGTCCCGCGGTCAGCCTGTACAAAGGCAACCACGTACCCAAATACCGCGAGCATGGCCACAACCATAACACTGCGGCGGTAAAAGCTGCTCCGCTGTATCGGACTGTCTGACTGTTCGGCGTCGGGGCGCATTACGGTTTCCTGAATTGAATGACGTCATTTTATCGCCCGCGGCACTGTAATTGACATGATTTGGCGCAAGGCTGTGAACCCGATCACCAAAATACTGGTACACTCCGAAAAAAACCCTTAAGGAACAATAAGATGGCATCACCCAGGGGTGAATTCAGCTCGCGCTTCGGCTTTATCATGGCGGCCGCGGGAAGCGCAGTCGGACTGGGCAATATCTGGGGGTTTCCGACTCAGGCTGCCAGCAATGGTGGTGCCGCCTTCTTGCTGATCTACCTGCTGCTGGCCTTTCTACTGGCCTACCCTGCCCTGATGGCTGAACTGGTGATCGGTCGCCACGCCCACGCCAACGCGGTAACGGCACTGCGATTTATCTCCCGTGGACCGGCGAGTGCCGGACTGGGCACCGCGGTTGGCCTGGCCGGTATCACCACGGTCTCAATGATCCTCAGTTTCTACGGCATTGTTGCCGGCTGGATGATTGCCCACTTTTTTGCGTCCATCGCCGAAATCGCCGGGCTCACCGGCGTGGCGACCTGGCTGGTGGACTTCAGCTTTATCCGCAATATCCTGTTTATGGGCCTGTTCATGGTGATGACCGCCGGCATCATCGGCGAAGGCGTACACGACGGCATAGAACGCTGGTCCAGCCGGCTGATGCCGATACTGATTGCCACTCTGTTCCTGCTGGTCGCCTATGTGCTCACGCTGGACGGTGCCATGGAAGGGCTCAAGGTCTACCTGCTGCCGGACTTCAGTGCCGCCATCAAACCGCAACTGGTGGTCAGCGCACTGGGGGCCGCGTTCTTTTCGCTGTCGCTGGGCGCCGGCACCATGCTGATCTACGGCTCCTACATTCCCGATGAAGGCAAACTGCCGGCCCTCGGTGGCTGGGTCACGGGCGTCGACATCATGATCGCGGTCACCGCCGGATTTGTTGTTCTGCCCGCCATGTACGTGGCGCTGCACAACGGCGTCGAGATTTTTGCGGCAGACGGATCGCTGATTTCCGGCGACAGCCTGATATTCACTGTTCTCCCGGCGCTTTTCGACACCATGGGCACCGCCGGGTTGGTGGTAAGCCTGCTGTTCTTCGCGCTGATGACAATCGCCGCACTGACCTCATCGATCTCCATGCTGGAGGTCCCGGTGTCCTACACCATCGAGAACCATGGCTTCACTCGCCGTCGCGCCGTCTACCTCATCGGATTCTTGATTGCAGGCGTAAGTGCTTTGATTTTGTTGAATTTTCAGACATTGTTCGGACTGGTTGTCGCCACCACCACCCGCTACGCACAGCCCCTGCTGGGATTGATGTTCTGTCTGTTCTGCGGCTGGGTGTGGCATCGTGACGGTATACTGCAGGAATTGCGCAAGGGGCAGCCAGATATTGAAAGTGGGCTGTTCTGGGCGATCTGGCCCTGGTACATCCGCTTCATCGTGCCTGGCATCATCCTGCTGATCTTTGCCAATTCGCTCTGGGGTTAGCCCGAATCGACCGGATAAAGTGGCCTTATGTTATTGAAATACATAGCATTTACTGAAGTTTCAGCATGTCGCTGAGTCGCCGACAGTTTCTCGGCCTGCTGGGGCTGCTGAGTACCCTGCCCCTGGGAGCATGGGCGCGACTGGTCAGCCGCGAGCCGCCGGTGAGCACGTTCGACGAGAGCGCCACCGCAGAGGCCGTCACAGAAGGCCTGGACCTGTCTGGATTCACCTATGCGATCACCGGCTGTAACTCGGGCCTGGGCTTTGAGACCATGCGGGTGCTGGCGCTGCGCGGTGCCCATGTCATCGGTATTGCCCGCACCCTGGAAAAGGCAGAGCTGGCCTGCGCTGCTGTTGAAGGACATACCACGCCGGAGTTCCTGGACCTGGCCGACTTTGACTCAGTAGCCGCCAGCGGCCAGCGCATTCGCGCCATGAACCTTCCCATCGACGGCCTGATTTGCAACGCCGGCATTGTCGCTGTGCCGCAACTGGAAATCGTCAATGGCGTGGAGAAACATTTCTGCGTAAACCATCTGGGCCACTTCATCCTGGTCAACCACCTGCTCGATCATGTCATTGCTGCGGAGCAGGGTCGGGTGGTATTTGTCAGCAGTCGCGCTCACCGCCGCGCGCCGGAAGGCGGCATTCTGCTGGACGACCTGGCCTGGCAGCGGCACGACTACGACCCCCAGGTCGCTTACGGCCATTCCAAGCTGGCCAATGCTCTCTGCTCACGGGCGCTGGCCCACAAGGTTTCGGGCACCATGGCCACCAGCAACAGCCTGCACCCCGGCGTAATCGTGACCAACGCCATTCGCAATATGCCGGACTGGCAACAGACAGCGGCCCGCTGGCTGGGCTGGATGTTTACCAAGTCAGTAGAGGAAGGCGCCGCCACCCAGACCTACCTGGCCAGCCATCCGTCACTGGATGGTGTGCGCGGATACTACTTTGACAACTGCAATGTCGGCGAAGGTACCGCCTATCTGACCGATGACGCGCTGGCCTTGCAGCTCTGGGATGTATCTCTGGCTCTCACCAGGGACTACCTGCCCTCACCCGCAGCCTGACAGTCTGTGAGCGGGATGGTTTAATAAAGACTTCCTGGCCGCTTGGCCGGGCGCTACGGATATCAACAAGCTCCAGTCGCTGCTGGCCAAACTCAGGTAAATCCATGCAATCCATGAAACTCTGCAACCAGTTTGCGCACCAGAGCCCCGATCTGATGTGTCAGCAATACGGTATCAGTCGCCACGACCTGGCGCGCATCCAGGCCTTTGCCGGCATCGTCGAGCCGAAGATGGATGAAATGGTGGATACCTGGTACGACTGGCTGCAGACGCAACCGGAATTTGATGAATATTTTTCGGAGGCGGATACCCTCACCCGCGTCCAGGGCATGCAGAACAGCTACTGGCAGCTCTTCATGAGCGGCGCAGTCGACGAGGACTACGTCGCCCGCCGCCGACGAGTAGGAGCTGCCCACGCGCGAATCGGCCTGCCGCTAGACACCTATTTTGCCGGCATGAATCGGTTCCTGGCATGCTTCCTCGATATCGCAGAGAACGCGGGAATGAGCGGTGAGGAAGTGGCTGCAACTCAGCATGCCATCACCAAGCTTCTACACCTCGACACGGCGATCGTGGTCGACACCTACAATGCCATGGTGGAGGACACGCTCACGGCGCAGTCCCAGTCACTGTTGGAAATGTCCACCCCGGTCACGCATATCTGGGACGGTATCCTGCTGCTGCCCCTGGTAGGCCTGATCGACTCCCGGCGCGCCCGCGATGTGATGAACGCCACCCTGGAAAAGATCTCCCAGTCCCAGGCCCGGGTGTTCATTCTCGATATCAGTGGCGTCGGTGTGGTGGACACGGCGGTGGCCAATCACCTGATCAAGATTTCCCGCGCGACCCGGCTGATGGGCTGTGAAAGCGTCATCTCAGGTGTCTCACCCTCCATCGCCCAGACCATTGTTGACCTGGGCATCGAGGTCGGCGACGTGAAAACCACTGCGACCATGAAGGATGCGCTGGCAACGGCCTTCCGGCGCCTGGACATGGAGATTGTGGGACAAACATGATGGCCAACGGCGTTGATGTATCCCGCGTACCCATGCAGCTCTCCAGGGGCTGCATTGTGGTTTCCATTCAGGTGGACCTCAGCGAGGCCGTGCTGGCCCAGTTTCGTGTCGATCTTCTGGCGCTGTTGCAGCGTTCAGGGGCCCACGCCGTTATTCTCGACGTCTCCGGCATTCCCATCATGGACCTGGAAGAATTCGAGGCACTGCGCGACACCCTGTCCATGGCCGCGCTGATGGGCGCCCGCACAATCTTCGCCGGGTTCCAGGCGGGAGTGGTGTCGGCGCTGGTGGAACTGGACGCACGCACGGACGATATTGTCGCGGCCTTTAACCTGGACGCCGCCTTCGCCCTGCTGGAGGCCGCACCGTCCGCTGCTGAAGCCGCCGAGGACAACGAAGCGGTCAACGATGACGAAAACGCCGGCGCCGAGCTGCCGCCCGGGGAGCACGATATTGGTAAATGACGAGGGCGCCACCCGGCTGCGGGTTAACTCCGAAGCCGATGCCACCCGCACGGTGGTCGCAGCGCACCGCTTCTGTCGCGAACTGGGACTCACTGAGATCGACGCCCAGGTGGTCTCGACAGCGGTATCAGAACTGAGTCGCAACATTCTCAAGTACGCCGGCTGTGGTGAGATTATGCTGCAGGACGCAGAGCACGGCAGCTCCCGGGGAATCATCGTCACCGCGCGGGACCGGGGCCCCGGGATCGCCGATGTGGACATCGCCATGCAGGATCATTTCAGTTCCAGTGGAACCCTGGGACTGGGGCTGCCCGGTGTGCGTCGCATGATGGACGACTTCACTATCAATTCCACGCCGGGAGAACTCACCGAAGTGCGCTGCCTGAAATGGGATCGTCCGCCATTGCGCGATGCGCGCATACTGCCCGGGCACCGGCCCTGTGCCAGAAATGCTACGCCGCAAGACGGCGACGACTGCATGGATCTGGAAGCGGCGGTGTTTTCAAGACCCTGTCACGGCGAGCGCCTAAACGGTGACGCCGCCATGATAGAGCGCCGCGGGCACCTCATGATGATCGCGGTGATCGACGGACTCGGACACGGCCCGGAAGCCCACCGGGTATCCAGTGCTGCCTGTGATTATCTGAAACACCGTTGGAGCCAGGACGTGGTCGCAACCACCAGGGCGCTCCACGACGAAATGCGCGGCAGCCTGGGTGCCGTAGCCGGCATCGCGGTCGTCGATACCCGCAGCGGCCAGGTAAATTTCAGCGGTATCGGCAATATCAATTACCGGGTGTTCGGCCAGCGCAACCTCCGACTGCTGTCCATGGCGGGCAATCTCGGCCACCAGATTCGTTCGCCCCGACAGGAACAACATACACTCGCGAATGACGATGTGGTGTTAATGTACTCCGACGGCATAACCGATCGCTTCGACCTGCAGGATTATCCCCAGATTCTTTACCAGGGTGCCGATACCGTAGCGCGGACCGTGGTCGATCGGTTCGGCAAGAATCACGACGACGCCACCTGTGTGGCACTGAGGATGCGACAGTGAACCAGGCCCAGCCACGCAGCGCATTGCCACGCGACACCTACCTGCTAGGCTCCATACCCCTGGTCGAAAGTTGTTCCGTACTGGAAGCGCGCCGCAAGATCCACAGCCTCGCCGCTCTGATAGCAGACGACGCCCTGCTGTCTACCCGCCTGGCCACCGTTGTATCTGAAGTCGGCAAGGCGCTGCACCGCCTCAACCAGCAGGCAAGCATAGAGGTGCACTTTTGCACCCGCGCCAACCTGCCACGCCTGCAGCTGGACTTCATCGGTCAGCTCGATACCCGCAGTCTCGGCTACCTGGACAGCTTCTTCGACCACCTGCAGAAGGACAGCGGCAAGTCCGGTCTGTTCCATCGCGTCAATGTCGAACTGACATCGGCCGCTGTCAACAGCGCAACGCTTGCGCGCCTGCGTGAAATCGTTGAGCAGAAAACCCGGGACCAGCTGCTCGAGGAGATCCAGAACAAGAACAAGGAACTGGAAGAATCACTGGAAACGCTCAAGCGAACCCGCAGCGCGAAAGACCGCATGGAAAGCGAGCTAAACATCGGACGCGACATCCAGATGAGTATGCTGCCACTGTCGTTTCCCGCCTTTCCGGAACAGGGTGAATTTGACGTGCATGCGGCACTCTACCCTGCCCAGGAAGTCGGCGGCGACTTCTATGACATGTTCATGATCGACCTTGATCATTTCTGCTTCTGCGTTGGCGACGTGTCCGGCAAAGGTGTACCCGCTGCGCTTTTTATGGCCGTGACCAAGACGCTGATCAAGTCACGGGCCGCCAACGACCTCTCCCCTGCCAGCATTCTCAGTCACGTCAATAGCGAGAGCGCCGAGGGCAACGATTCGGCGATGTTCGTGACCCTGTTCCTGGCGATCCTCAACCTCGACAGCGGCGAGATGGTCTACAGCAATGCCGGCCACAACCCACCCTACCTGATGCGTGCCTCAGGTGAGATGGAGCGCCTGCAGCAACGCCACGGCCCGGTGATCGGGGCTGTGGAAGGCATTGCCTATGGCGAAGACTCTACCACCCTCGCGCCGGCAGACATGATCTACCTGTATACCGATGGGGTCACCGAGGCGATGGATATTGCCGGCAGCCTCTACAGCGAGCAGCGGCTGCGGGACATACTCGCTGCTGCGGACTACCCTGCCGCCAGGGATGCTGTGGAGGATACTGTCAACGATGTCTGGCGCTTCCAGGGCGATGCCAGCCAGGCCGACGATATCACCATCATGTCCGTGCGCTATCACGGCCCGGTAACCCGCGAGGGCGTAACCGAGCTGACCTTGAAGATGGCCAACGACATCAGTGCGATACGCGCAGTCAATGATGACTTCAGCCGCTATGCCGAACAGCAGGGCCTGCCGGCGACGGTTCAACGTCGCATCAACGTATGCCTGGACGAACTGCTCAACAATATAGTCTCCTACGGCTACTGCGAAGAGGAAAGCGGCGAGGAGCACGAAATCGAGCTGCACTTCCGCTTGCTGGACTCTGAGCTTGTCGTTACCATCATCGACGACGGAAGACCCTTCAATCCCTTTGGCAATGAACCTCCCGATACCTGCCTCTCAGTCGAAGAGCGCCCCATCGGTGGGCTCGGCGTGCACCTGGTCAAGAGCTTCATGGACAAGGTGCGCTACGAACGCCACGGCGAAAACAACGTCGTCACCCTGCACAAACACCTGAATCAGGAAAACGAGGCTTGAGATGGAAATCTCGACTGAACAGAAAGACAGCACCACGGTCGTCAGGATGTCCGGCAACCTGGATACCAATACCTCGGTCCCGGCGCACGAGAAACTCGATGCACTGATCGAGGACGGCAAGACTCACCTGCTGGTCAACCTGCGCCATGTGGGTTTCGTCAGCAGCGCCGGCCTGCGGATTCTGCTGGCCACCGCCAAGCGCCTCAACGGCACAGATGGCTCACTGAAGATCAGCAACCTGAATGAGACCGTCAATGAAGTCTTCGAGATTTCCGGTTTCAACTCCATACTCAACGTGTTCGTCACAGAAGAAGACGCGCTGAACGACGGCTGATGCTGGTAATAATTGCAACTCTGCTGGCCGGCCTCGGCCTGTTTTTCGTCGGCCTGCAGCTGCTGACCGAGAACCTCAAGCTACTCAGTGGCCGTCGGTTGCGCGAGAACATTGCTGTCTGGACACGGAACCCTTTCTTCGGCCTGGCCTGGGGTGGCCTGTTCATCACCATTACCCAGAGCGCCGCCGCGGCGACGTTTATTCTCATCGGCATGCTGCGGGCGGGCATGCTGGGCGTCAGGCAGATCCTGCCGATCCTCATTGGCATGAACTGCTTCGCCGGCATCATCATCATGGTGCTGATATTTGATATCAAGCTGGTGGTTTTTTTCCTGTTGGGTATCACCGGCCTGATCTACTCCAGGGACCAGGCGGGCGGCGTACGCGCCACCGCCGGCGCAGCTTTCGGTGTGGGTCTATTGTTTCTCGGGCTCAATACCACCCAAACCGGCATCGCCCCGCTGGCTGAAATGGCGTGGTTTGAAGAAACCATAGCGGCCACCCACGGCTCCTACATGCTGGGCCTGCTGGTCGGCCTGGTATTGAGTTTCCTGACCCAGTCGGGACTTGCGGTCATGATCCTCAACCTGGCCTTCCTCAATGCCGGCCTGTTCAGCATTGAACAGTCGGTGATGATTGCCTACGGGGCCAAACTCGGCTCATCCTTGTTGACCTATATTCTGTCGTCCAACCTGGTGGGCGAATCCCGCCAGGTGGCGATGTTCCAGGTGTATTTCAACGTCGCCGGCGCCCTGATCCTGGTTCCCGCGCTCTATATCGAAGTGTATACCGGCCTGCCGCTGATGCTGGCGCTGGGGGCCGCCTTCGCCGACAACGCGACCTTCCAGCTCGCCCTGATCAACCTGTTGTTCAATGTGGTTCCAGGGGTACTGGTGTTCCCCCTGGTCCCGGCCATCAGTCGTGCCCTGGCCCGCTATTTCCCACAGACTGCTGAGGAGCAGCTCTCCAAGCCCAAATACCTGCTGGAGCAAAGCGGTGATGACCCTCACAACGCCCTGAGGCTGATCGAGCTGGAGCAGGTTCGCCTGATCGAGCTACTCGGCCACGGCTTTGAAGCGATGCGTAGCGACAACAACGCCAGCCGCATGGCGCTGCTGGACGAAAGCTTCCACAGCCTTGCGGACAGTATTCGCGATGCAATTTCCGACCTCTCCAACCAGCACCAGCTGTCGCCGGTGCTGTACGAACGGCTCAACGGGCTGCTCAATATCCAGCACAGTCTCGAGACCGCCAACATGGAGGTGCAGAGCCTGGCCCGGCAGCTCAAGCTGTTGCAGGGTACTGGGCTGGGCGAGCGCTTCTCGATGGTCGCTGTCGATGGCATTGACGCGATTTTGATGACCTTCATGGACGTGGCGCGGGAGCGCCATGATCTCGATGCCGAACTATTGGCGGGCATGACTTCGGAAGACGGCATGACCCGCGTGCGCAAGGCCTACCTGGCCGAGCACGAAACCATGGACCCCAACGCCCGGATGCAGTTGCTGGCCGCCGCCAATCACTGCGAGCGCCTGATCTGGCTGTTCGGCGATATGGGCGGCGCTTACCGTAACCTGGGCAGTAGCTGAGAAGGCTTATGATATTTGCAGAAAACACCGCTGTTACCCGTCGCAGCGAGACGCTCTACGACGCGACCATCCAAGAAGGCTGGGATGTGGTTGGCAATGCCAACGGTGGCTACCTGCTGGCCATCGCCGCCCGAGCCATGGCCCAGGCCGCAGAGCGCCCCCACCCGGTGGCCCTGAACGCCCATTATCTGTCTCCGGGTCGCCCTGGACCGGTCACCATCGACCCTGAAGTGATCAAGGCCGGGCGCCGGTTTAGCACTGTGCGCGCCAACATACGCAACGACAGCCGGGAGCTGGTCACCTTGCTGGGAAGTTTTGGTGATGTCGACGCGCTCGAAGGGCCGATGCGCATTGACGCCGAGCCGCCGGCGCTACCGGCGCCGGAGGACTGCCTGCGTATCGAACCCGATCCAGCGGGTTTTCCGCCGGCAATGATGGGCAAAATTGACCTGCGATTGCACCCGGAGGATGCCGGGTTCGCGGTGGGGAAACCCAGTGGGCAGCCGCTGTTTCGCGGCTGGTTCCGGCTGCTGGACGAAGAGCCCATAGACGCCTTTGCACTGTTGCTGGCTGTCGACGCCTTCCCGCCCACCGTGTTCAATGCCAACCTGCCCGTTAGCTGGGCCCCGACCCTGGAACTCACGACTCACATCCGCGGAATTCCAGAACCGGGCTGGCTACGCTGTCGCTTTTCCACGCGGTTTATATCTGGCGGCCTGATGGAAGAAGACGGGGACATCTGGGACGCTTCCGGACGCCTGGTGGCCCAGTCCCGCCAGCTGGCGCTCACGCCCAAGGCCTAGACCCCCGTCACCGCACCCACGCCTAGTGGTCCTGGTAGCCCTCGGCCAGCGGCTGATCGGTGAACAGCACGTCCTTCAACTCCTTGTCGAAGGTGGCATCCCGGCGCCGTATCCATTCCAGCACCATGGCCGCATGTTCCTTTTCCTCATCGCGGTTATGGACCAGGATACGGCGCAGTTCCTCATCCTTGCAGACGTCGATGCGCTGCTGGTACCAGTCGACCGCCTCCAGCTCCTCCATCAGTGAAATGATCGCGCGGTGCATGTCCCGGGTTTCATCACTCAACTCGCTGACAGGTTCGTGGTATCCCTCGTTGGCCATCTGGCTACTCCTTGTTTCAGTTGTAAGCAGGAACGCGTGCAGCTATGGCGCTTCACGAGTCAGGCGAAGCGTTTGATCAGCCAGCCGCTGGTGGTGCCCTGCACCAGCAGACTGAACAGCACCACCCCGAACACCATCGACTGCACCGTATACCAATAGTCCAATTCCACCGGCAGCGCCAATACCAGAGCCACAGCAATGGCGCCGCGCAGGCCTCCCCAGATCAACAGTAACTGCCATCCGGGGTTGATGTGAAACGTGAGCGGGCGGGTGACAAGGCTGCAGACGAGCACGGCACAGGCCCTTGCTAGCAGCGCCGCGCCGATGGCCACCAGCATGGCCAGCCACATATCGCGAAACATGCCCAGGGTGATAACCAGGCCCATCAGCACAAACAGCAGGCTGGTGAACACCTGGCCCAGCCACTCCCAGGTAAACAACGCGCCGCTGGCCACCTCTTCCTCCACCTCGGCAAGCGCCGACCGCAGGACCAGGGCGGCGAACATGACCGCCATGATGCCGGACACATGCAGTAGCTGCTCGGCGAGATAAAAGCTGCCGAAAGCCGTGAACAGCGACACAAAAGCCGTCGCCGGCGGACTCTTCAGTAACAGCGCGACGGCCGCAGCCAACAGGCCCGCCACCACACCAACGACGATACCACCGACAAACACTGCACCGAAGCGAAGCAGCAACTGGACGCTATCGGCATCGCCGCCGCCCATCGCCAGTGACATGAACAGGGAAAACAACACCACCGCCGTGGCGTCGTTGAACAGGCTCTCACCCTCGAACAGGGTCTTGATGTCTTCCGGCGCCTGTAGCGCACTGAGCTGATTGACCACGGACACCGGAATCGGTGGCAGCGAGAATCGTTCCAGCGATCAGTGCCGCGGCCCAGGGAAAGCCCTGCGGGTGGCCAACACCGTAGTAGACCAGCACCGCGGTCACCACACAGCTGATACCCACACCGAGGGTGGCCAGCAACAGCACAGGTGGTAACCAGCGCCTCAGTAGCGCGGGCTTGATATGCCAGGAGGCCTCAAATATCAACACAGGCACTATGACATAGAAGACAATTTCTTCGAGGTTGTGGGCGCGAATGCCGGTATCGAATCCCAGCCAGGCAATTCCCTGTCCGGCGAGAAAACCGCACAGTACACAGGACAGCGTCAATTCAAGGCGGGTAAGGCGAGTGACCAACAGCGCCACAATCGCCACGCCCGCCAGCGCAAGCACTTGCCCGGCGACCGTTACGACCATTGACTAGCTACCGTGTTGCTGCGGCAGGATCTTGCGGCCAACCCAGTAATCGACACTGACAAAGCGCCCCGCGCCGGTGAAGAACAGTGCCAGCAGCATGATGAAATAGGTCGCGGCAAACTCTATGCCGTTGTTGAGAATGACAATGCTGCCGCTGGAAGTCAGCCAGTCGTAGTTGCCGTGCTCTCGGAGGATGCTGCGGGCAGCGCCGATCTTCTCGGCTGAGGCCTCGACCCGCTCATTGGCGAAAGGCCCACCCGGGTCGGCAATCGCTTGCCAGCCGTTATCGAGGTGCACCGTGGTCGCGGCGATCACCATCGTGAACATCAGCGGTACGGCAAACCAGCGCACGGCGATGCCGAACAACAGGCTGATTGCTCCCAATACTTCAGTCCATGTGGCCAGGAACGCCAGCAGCCAGGGAAAAGGCAGTCCGAGGCCCCAGTCGGGGTTACCGAACCACTGCACGGTGCTGTCGAAACTTCCCAGCTTGCTTTGTCCCGCCATCCAGAATACCGGCACAAGGTAGAGACGCAGGGCCAGGGGACCGAGAAAATCCAGCGCCCGGGACGCCTCCAGCAGGCCGTATAGTTTTTGGAGAATGATTTTCACGGGGCTTTCCTCTTGTTGATTATCATTGCTTTCATTGTGCGTCCCGACAGTTACTGCTGGGCCATGTTGGTATCACCCGAAACGCCGCGGGCGTATTCTTCGCGCACGGGAGGGATTGGGTCGAGCTCAAGCATGCCGTGGGACTTGTCGCTGCTTTCAATGACCCGCATATGCTGCCGCTGCAGGCCGCGCGGCTCGGGAACGCCACAGGAGTGGGCGATGATGCCCACCCCATAGGCCACACGCCCGGCGTAGGCCGCAACGCGCTTGCACTTGTCTTCCGGCACCAGGCCCTTCTGGAGGTCCTTGTCATGGGTAGTAATACCCGTTGGGCAGGTGTTCTTGTTGCACTGCAGCGCCTGGATACAACCCAGCGCGAACATGAAACCACGCGCTGAAGTGCAGAAGTCGGCGCCGACGGCCAACGCCCAGGCGACCTTGCCGGGGTTGATCAGCTTGCCCGAAGCGATCACCTTGATGCGATCGCGCAGGCCGTATTCATAGAGCAGGTCGACCACTATGGGAAGGCTCTCGCGCAACGGCATGCCCACATAATCGATCAACGCCTCTGGAGCAGCGCCGGTGCCGCCGTCGGCGCTGTCAACGGTGATGAAGTCCGGCGCCGAGTCGGCCCCGCGCCGATGTATTTCCTGGAGCAGCTCGTGGAAAAAGCCCAGCTGTCCCACCACAGTCTTGAAGCCCGTGGGCTTGCCCGTCACCGTGCGCACATGGTTGATCATGTCCAGCAGGTCACCGACCGAGCGAATATCAATATGACCGTTGGGACTGATTGAGTCCTGGCCAACGCCGATGTGTCGTATGGCCGCAATTTCTTCCGTGACCTTTTCGCCGGGAAGAATCCCGCCCTTGCCGGGCTTGGCGCCCTGACTCATCTTGATCTCGAACATCCTCACCTGCTGGTGCTTTGCGACGTCCCGGAGCTTTTCATCGTCGAGCCGACCATCGCCGTTGCGCACGCCGTACTTCGCCGTGCCAATCTGGAAGACGATGTCACAGCCACCCTCGAGGTGATAAGGAGACAGGCCACCCTCCCCTGTGTTCATCCAGATGCCCGCCTCACGCGCACCGTTGGACAGGGCCAGCACCGCCGGCCTGGAAATGGCCCCATAGCTCATACCGGAAATATTCAGGATCGACGCTGTGGTGTAGGGCGTGACACAGCTGCCTTCGCCAATCGTCACTGGCCTTGGTTCTACGGCGTCCTCATCGAGGGTCGGAAAGGCGCTATTCAGAAAAATGATGTCGCCTTCGTGGTCCAGTGGTCGGGTCGAACCGAAGGCAATGGTGGTATCGACCTGCTTCGCAGCGCGATAGACCCAGCTTCGCTCAGCGCGATTAAAAGGTAGCTCCTCGCGATCCATGGCAAAGAAGTACTGCCGGAAGAACTCGCCAAGGTGCTCGAACAGGTAGCGAAAGCGACCGACTACAGGGTAGTTGCGGCGGATGGTCTGGCTGGTCTGGGTAATGTCGACCAGGTACATGACAATGACCGCCAGCACGCCGAGACCCAGCAGGAATGCGAACAGCAACACACTGTATTCAACAATGGTGACCGCCAGTCGGTGGATTTCTGACACTTCCATAAAACGCTCCGTTTACCGCCAGTCTCTAGATTGAGCAGGTCAGCTCCCCGAGGCGCTGACTGAGCTTCTGGTTTTCGTCGTAGTCGATCGGCACCACCAGGAGACTGGGACCCCGATAGGCTGCGGCTTTCTCTATCGCCTTGAGTAAGGCGGCTGAATCGTCAACGCGCTGGTAGTCCCAGGCAAAAGCCCCCGCCAGCTGTTCCCAGTCGGGATTCCCAAAGGACAGGTCTGTGTGGCGGCCGAACTGCTGCCACTGTTTCCAGGCGATCAGGCCGTAGGCGTTGTCTTCCCAGACCATTACCGTGATATTGCTGGAGAGGCGGCGGGCGGTTTCCATTTCCTGCGCGTTCATGAGAATGCCGGCATCGCCGCAAATCGACAGAATCTTGCGCTCGGGCTCTACCAACGAGGCAGCTATGGCACCGGGCAAGGCGAAGCCCATGGAACAAAAGCCGTTGGGGATCAGGCAGCCGTTGGGGGTTTCGCAGTGATAGTGGCGGGCGATCCACATCTTGTGCGCGCCCACATCGGAGAGCAGCAGGCCGTCTTGGCCATACACCTTTTCGACGTCGCTCAGCACCTTCTGGGGCTTGATCTTTCCCACCGCCCTGTCGTCGGCATGTTCGAGCAGCTCACGCTGCATATCGGCGCGGGTCGCAGCTTGCTGGGAGGTGTCGAAAGTCGGCGCTGGACTGGCTTCGAACTCGTGCACCAGAGCGCAGATATTGTCAGCGACATCGCCGACCAGTTCGATGTCGGGATGGAAGTGTCGGTCTATCTCAGCGGGGATGAAGTCCACGGAAATGATCGACTTGCTGCCGTCCGGATTCCACAGTTCCGGGTGGTACTCCACCATATCGAAGCCGACAGCAATCACCAGGTCAGCGGCATCGATAGCGCATGTGCCGATATCCTTGGTACCGAGACCAATTGTGTAAAGACACTGGTCGGACTGCGGTGACACCGCGCCCTTGCCCATGAAGGTATTGAGCACTCCAATGCCTGTCATTTCCACCAGCTGCCTCAGCTGCTCGGAAGCCCGTTTGCGCACACAGCCGTTGCCTGCGAGGATCACCGGCCGCCTGGCCGCACGTATGCGCTCGGCCGCGGCTGCAACAGTGCCGCGATTCGCCATCGGTCGGCGATAGCGCACCGGTTCAATGGGTGTTGCCTCAGTATCGTGTTCAGCCACATCCTCGGGCAGTTCAATCAACACCGCACCGGGCTTTTCCGAGCGTGCGATGCGCACTGCCTTGCGGACAATTTCCGGAATAGTGTCGGCATGGATTACCGTTTCCGCCCATTTGGTGACCGGCTCAAACATCTTCACCACATCCATGATCTGGTGCGATTCCTTATGCAGGCGTTTGGTGCTGCCCTGGCCCGTCAGTACCAGCATCGGCGCGCGATCCATATTGGCGTCCGCCACCCCGGTAATCAGGTTGGTGGCGCCGGGGCCCAGGGTGGAAAGACAGGCCGCCGGGGTGCCAGTGAGTCGCCCATAGATTTCTGCCATGAACGCCGCGCCCTGTTCATGCCGACACAACACAAAGCGAATGCTGTCCGACGCTTCCAGGCTGAGCATGAAGTCGGCATTCTCTTCGCCGGGCACGCCAAAAATATATTCAATGCCTTCGCGCTCGAGGCATTGCACAAAAAGATCTGAAGCTTTCATTGTGACTCCCGGAAAGGTTGGGGCTTAGAGAAGTGTTCCGGGAACTAGTTCCCGGCGTCGTTCAATACCAGCATTTTTTCGAACTGCATGTCTTCAATGGTATAGGGAATACCGCCCACGCCGAGGCCCGACGCATCGAGGCCCGCAAACGGCATCGCGTCGTCGCGGAACGCGGTGTGATCATTAATCATGATGGCCGAGGCATGGATGCGCTGGAAGGCCAGTTGCGTGGTGCTGACGTTTTCTGTGAATACAGAGGCCTGGAAGGCATGCGGGTGCAGGTTGGCGGCATCCAGGGCCTGCTCCAGCTCCGCATAGGGGTAGATACACACGACCGGACCAAACACCTCCTGGCTGCTGAGTCGCGCCTCACGGGGCGGATCAAGAACGATGGTGGGCGCATAGAAGTTTCCCTCGAGTGGTCCCCCACCGGCAGCCAGACGGCCACCCAGCGAGATCGCCTCCTCCACCCAGTCGGCAACACGCGTCACCTCCGCGGCGCGAATCAAGGGGCCAACATCGGTCGCTTCGTCACAGGCATCGCCGACCACCAACCCACCCACGGCATCTCGCAGCATATTCACGAGATGGTCGTGCAGGCTCTCCTGCACGTAAATGCGCTGGGT
This sequence comes from Cellvibrionales bacterium, assembly GCA_043513815.1. Lineage (GTDB taxonomy): Bacteria > Pseudomonadota > Gammaproteobacteria > Pseudomonadales > Halieaceae > JANQIO01. The sequence continues at coordinate 2,331,609 of CP121313.1, forward strand.
GGATACACAGACCTGGCCGGCATGGTAGAAGCCGCCTTTGGTGATAGCTGGGACCGCCAGTTCCAGCCTGGCGGAGCCGGTGACAATACAGGGCGCTACTCCGCCGTGCTCCAAAGCGCAACGCACGCCTGGCTGCAACTGACTCCGCAGCATCCAGCCGACGCGGGCCGAGCCAATGAAGCTGAAGAAAGCGATCCGCTCGCTGCGCACCATCTCGCCAGCGACATCCAGGTCCTGCGGAATACAGTAGGCAATATAGTCCTCGGGCACGCCGGCCTCGTGCATGGCGTCGACCAGCTTGATACAGGACAGCGGTGTATCTGCTGCGGGCTTCACCACACAGGGACAACCACTGGCAAACGCGGGAATGACCTGGTGCACGATCAAATTCAAGGGGTGATTAAAGGCGCTGAACGCCAGCACCACGCCACGGGGGAAATGCTGGGTAAACGCCAGTCGCCCGGATGACGACGCCTGATGTCCGAGGGGAATGACATTGCCACGGTGCTCGCTAACTGTGTTGATGGCTATACGGACGCCTGCAATAGCGCGCGCTGCTTCAACCCTGGCGTCCTTGAGCGGCTTGCCGCCCTCAGCCGCGATCAGCTGGGCGTGGGATTCTTCGTCGCGCTCCATGACCTTGACCAGTTGCTCAAGAATCTCGATGCGCCGATGCAGGGGCAGCCACGCCCCTTGCTTCTGATAGCGCTGCCAGGCCCGCTCGAGCTTGGCTTTAGCCGCATTCCCGTCATCGGTTTTTAGACGTGCGATCTCCTCGCCAGTGGAGGGATTGAAAACAGACAGGGTTGGCTGGGGCATGAAGGTTCCTCAAAGCTGCTGCAAATCGTATAGCACACCGGCACGGCAACCGTGCGGCGATGTTACTGCTCAAGCGGACGGATGCGGGTCAGTCGTTGTTTGACAAGCGCCTTCGAACCGAGCGTACCAGAACCCAGACCAGGGCAAAGACCAACGGCGCAGCGATGCCTGTTAACAGCGTGGCATCAATAGGCAGGCCGACTGATTTCAGGGCCTTCAGGCCGTAGCCCAGCAACCCCACGGCATAGTAACTGATGGCAAATATCGAGAAGCCTTCCACTGCCTGCTGCAGCCGGAGTTGCATGTAAGCGCGTTCGTCCATGGACTGCAGCAATGTCTGGTTCTGCTTCTTCTGCACCATGTCCACCATGGTATTTAACAGATTGGCAGCACGCGCCACCCGCTGGGCCAGCTCGTTGGCACGGCGCTCGGTCGCGTCACAGGTGCGCATGGCAGGCTGCAGCGATCGCAGCAGGAAATTGGTGTAACTCTGGTAGCCGCCGATCTTGTCTTCGCCGACCTCCTCCAGCCGACGTTCGACAATACTGGAGTAGGCACGGGCAGCGGCGAAGCGGTAGGCATGGGTGGAAACAATCTGCTCAACGCTGGCGGCGATACCGGTTATGGTGCGCAGCGCATCTTCCTGATTGGCTTCGCTGCGATCCTGCTCGAGGCGGATCATGACCTTATTGAGCTCGGGTTCCAGTCGGCCCAGTGCGGCCATGGCGTCGCGCGCGCGCGGCAGTGCGATCATGGCCAGCATGCGGTAGGACTCGATTTCGACAATGCGCTGCAGCAGCCGCGAAAGGCGTCCCTCGGGAATATCGAGGTCAATAATCACGATGCGCAGGAAGCCGTCTGCATCCAGCTGAAAGGCCGACCAGACCGCCGCATGCCCTGCCGACATCAGCCCACCGTGTAACGTTTGTGAAGCGAGCAGTGAAGACGCCAGCGCGTAGCCATTGGGGTCGTCCGGTCCCGGTGCCGGCAGCACCTCTATATGCACCCCGACCAGGAAATTCGAAGACAGGGCGTCGCGCTTCTTGCGGTCAAGCAGATCCAGGGCGGTTTCCTTGAATGGCGGCTGTCCGTTGCCGGGCACCATGACCGTGTGGCTGACCGCTTCAGTATGCCCTTCCCACTTGACCTGGCAGGCGCCGATACGCACGTTGTGCTGGCGACTCCCTGCGGGTGGCCCGCTAGCGTCGTGCTTGCGGCAGAACGCTGCAAATTCCTCGCGCGCCTCGTCCACCGTCGATTCATTGCGCAGGCTGACAATATGGCTGCAGCGCATGGGCGGCGCCTGGCGCAGGCCCGGTCGCGCGTGCCATTCATTGCTGAGCCGGATGCGCTGTTCCTGCGATATCTCGTGAATGGCGGCAGCTTCGGCAGCGTGCGTCATGCACTGTTCTCCTGCATGGTGGGCGCCCAGAAAGTGTCCAGCGCACGAAGAGTTTGCTCGGGCTGCTCCCAGTGAGGCAGCCCACGGGTCGGAGCGATGCGTTGTTCAGTGACGAGCGCGTTATGTTTCATCAGCTCTGCCAGCCGGTCGAAATTGATATTGGGATCGCGATCGTACAGCACCAGGGTCGGGACTCTTAAAGGCATGTAGAGACTATCGGTGGCTCCCGGCGTAAACAGCCTCATCGACAGAAAGCAGAACGGCGCATACTGGGCCCCGGGCTGGCGCGCGGTGGCCCAGGCCTGGTCAACGAGTTCAACCGGCACATCCCCCTCAAATGACATATCCAGAAAATAGCGGATACTGGCACGGGTGGTGAGTGCGCGGTACAGGCCGTCGCTCAGAAGGGGGATGGAAAACAGCTTGCGCAGCCGGTCGCTGGCGGCGCCGGAGGGCGGTTCGCGACTACCCATGCCGGTGGGCGATACCAGCACCAGACTGTGGAATTGTGCGGGCTCGTCGATGGCCGCGCGGGCCAGGAATTCAGCGCTGGTAGACAGCGCCAGCGCATCCGCCGCCTCGCCGATCACTGCGCGGCAGAATTCGAGGATGGTATCGGCATAGAGCTGCGGCGTGTAATCGACCCGGCCGCGCTCGGAAAAACCGAACCCGGGGAGCTCCAGCGCGTAAACCGGTCGCCGGCCACGATAATGATCGAACAATGGCGCCACCTCGCGGGCGCTGGGCGCGGCATTGATGCTGTGTATGAGCAGCAAGGGAAGGCCAGGGGCGCTGGTGTCGGTGTAATACGCGACCACACCGCCCGCCTCGGTTAGCAGGCTGTGGCGTGGTGCATCCAGCGGGTCGGGAAGTGCTGTACTCATTGAGTCCATCCGTGGGCGGTTTTCGCCATGGTAGCAAAGGCAGTATGCGGCAAAGCTGCTGTGATTGGCCTGTAAACTTGTGTTTACGCAGGTCAGCGGGTAAAAGATGGCCACAGATTAAAAATGCCGCCTGCGCTGTTACAGGCTACGCAGGCGCACCCGCTACTGGCAATAAGGATATTTACATGGCAACCGCCTACCCCTTCTCCGCAATCGTCGGGCAGGACGAGATGAAGACCGCGCTTTTGATAGCTGCCGTCGACCAGGACGTCGGCGGCGTACTGGTATTCGGTGATCGCGGCACCGGCAAATCGACGGCCATACGTGCCCTCGCCGCGCTGATGCCCAGCATACCCGTGGTGTCCGGCTGCCCCTACCACTGCGACCCGGATGCACCGCGGCCAGGCCTGTGTGCCCAGTGTGAATCCGGCAGCACGGACTGCACCACCCGAGAGCAACCCATGCCGGTGGTTGATCTGCCGCTGGGCGCCACCGAGGATCGGGTCATTGGCACCCTGGACCTGGAGAAAGCCCTGCGCCTCGGCGAGAAGGCCTTTGAGCCCGGCCTGTTGGCCCAGGCCCACCGTGGCTTCCTGTACATCGATGAGGTGAACCTGCTTGAGGATCACATCGTGGACGCATTGCTGGACGTTGCCGCGTCGGGCGAGAACGTGGTTGAGCGCGAGGGACTGAGCATCCGTCATCCGGCCCGCTTCGTGCTGGTGGGAAGTGGCAACCCGGAGGAAGGCGAACTGCGACCGCAGCTACTGGATCGCTTCGGCCTGTCGGTGGACGTGCGCACACCGACCGAGCTCGACATGCGGGTGCAGATTGTCAGGCTGCGCGACGAATTCGAGCGCGACCGGGACGCGTTTGTGAAGCAGTGGAAGCGCAAGGACGGTGCGGTCCGCCGTAAGGTTCAAAAGGCCCGCGCGCAGATCAGGGATGTGGAGCTGGCACCCGAACTGCTGGAACGAGCCGCCGCCCTGTGCATGGCGCTGGGCACCGACGGACTGCGCGGTGAGTTGACGCTGGTGCGCGCCGCCCGGGCACTGGCCAGTCTTGAAGGCAAACCCGAAGTGGGCCTCAAGCACTTGCGACAGGTGGCCCCCTCGGTACTACGGCACCGGCTGCGCCGCGACCCGCTCGATGAGTCCGGGTCCACAACGCGCATTGATCGCGCCCTCGAGGAAGTCCTGGAACTCGCGTGAGCGGCGAAGCGGCCTGGCAAGACGCCCTGCTGGCAGCCGCTCTGCTGGCGATAGACCCGTACGGTCTTGGTGGCATCGCTCTGCGGGCCAGACCAGGACCGGTGCGGGATACCTGGCTTGAGCTTACCCGTGAGCTGTTCCCGAACAAACCCTGGCGCAAGATTCCACAGACCATCAGCGAGTCGCGGCTGCTGGGCGGACTGGACCTGGCCGCCACCCTGAAAGCTGGAAAACCGGTGGCACAGTCCGGACTGCTGAGCGAGTGTGAAGGCGGTGTGGCACTGCTGGCCATGGCGGAACGTTGCCAGGCAACGACCGCGGCGCACCTCTGTCAGGCTCTGGATCGCGGCGAAGTAAGAGTCGAACGGGAAGGACTCAGCGCCACCCTGCCGGCCCGCTTCGCCCTGCTGGCCCTGGATGAAAGCGTGGAGGCGGATGAACAACTCGATGCCGCCCTGGCAGAGCGCCTTGCCTTTCACATAGACCTGCATGAAATCGGTATCCGCGACCTGGATGACGCCGCCCTCCAGGCCGAGGACATCGAACGCGCCAGGCAAGCACTGGGCTCCGTCAGCTGCAACGAGGACGCCACCCGACAGTTGTGCAGCCTGGGTTTGGTCCTGGGGATCGATTCAGCCCGTGCTGTGTTGCTCGCCCAGCGCGCCGCGCGCGCGGCGGCCGCCCTGGAAGGCTGCAGCGACGTCTCTGACACTCACCTGGAAATGGCTACCCGGCTGGTGCTGGCAGCTCGCGCCACGCGCCTGCCGGCCACCGAAGACAGTGAGCCTGAGGCACAGCCACCACCGCCCGAACCCGAGGATGCCGAGGGCGAACAACAGGACCCGGGCCAGGGCGAAGGTATGCAGGATCGACTGCTTGAGGCAGCCCAGGCGGCACTCCCTGAAGGTCTGCTCAACCAGTTGTTGCAAGGTGGCGTGCGCCGCGGCACTAGCCGCGGCGGCAAGTCCGGCCAGCAACGACGCTCTCGCAACCGCGGCCGTCCTATCGGCACCGCCCCCGGCGATCCCCGCAGCGGTGCCCGACTGAGCCCGATAGCGACACTCCAGGCCGCGGCGCCCTGGCAGGCGGTCAGGCGCCGCGAGGGCGAAGCGGATCAGGGGTTGAAGATCCAGCGCGACGATTTCCGCATCGTGCGCTATCGGGAGCGTTCTGAAAGTACCACGGTGTTTGTCGTCGATGCCTCTGGCTCCGCAGCACTCAATCGGCTGGCCGAGGCCAAGGGTGCCGTGGAACTGCTGCTGGCGGACTGCTATATCCGTCGCGACCAGGTGGCCATGATTGCCTTTCGAGGCGAAGCCGCAGAAATACTGCTGCCACCTACACGCTCGCTGGTGCGCGCCAAGCGCAACCTTGCCGCCCTGCCCGGCGGCGGCGCCACCCCGTTGGCGGCGGCGATCGAAAGCGCAGCGACGCTGGCCACCAGCCTCAGCCGGCGCGGCGGCACACCCAATGTGATATTTCTTACCGACGGTCGCGGCAATATGGCCCGCGACGGCAGGCAGGGGCGCGAAGCGGCCAGGGAAGACTTGCCCGCAGTGGCCGCCCTGTTCCGCGAATCAGGCGTACGTGGCATGGTCATCGACACCTCGCCGCGCCCGGGCAGCAGCGCGGAAGACCTGGCACGCCAACTGGATATTGACTACCTGCCCCTGCCCCACGCCAGTGCCACTGAGCTGAGCGATGCCGTGCGCGTGGCAACCCAGTGACCAGTGCCCGCGAGCTGGCGGCCTGGAACTGGCCGCTGCGGGAATACAGCCAGTTTAGCCAGGCGGGGGGCCTGCGTTGGCACTACCAGCGCTGGGGCGAAGGACCAACGCTGCTGCTTCTGCACGGCACCGGCGCCTCCCTGCATTCCTGGGCGGGGCTGTCACCTCGACTCGCCAGCCACTTTGACGTGCTGGCAGTCGACCTGCCAGGCCATGGCTTCAGCGAGCTACCCGACAATGCCAGCATGTCCCTGCCCGGCATGGCCGCGGCGCTATGCGCCCTGCTGGACCAACTGCAATGCAGGCCAGCGCTGATCATCGGCCATTCCGCCGGAGCTGCGGTCGCCGCGCGACTGTGCCTGGATGGACAGGCGGAGCCGCAGGCGTTGGTGAGCATCAACGGCGCCCTGTTGGCCCTGCCGGGACTTACCGGCCAGTTTTTCTCGGTCAGCGCTCGCCTGCTGGCCGCCATTCCGACGCTGCCGGCCTGGGTGGCCGGAATCGGCGGGCGCCAGCAATTCACCCGCCGCCTGATCGAAGGTACGGGTTCCAGCCTGGGCAGCACTGAAGTGGAGTACTACCGTCAACTGGTCTCCAGCCCACGCCACGTGGCCGCCGCCCTGCGGATGATGGCAAACTGGGATCTGGACAACCTGCAGTCGGCGCTACCTTCGCTGAACACACCCACCCACCTGGTGGTCTGCGAGCAGGATCGCACGGTGCCGCCGGCCCAGTCTTTTGAGCTGAACAGGCGGCTGCCGAACTCCAAATTGCACCGGGTCCCGGGACTTGGCCACCTTGGGCACGAGGAAGACCCCACCCGCTTTGCCGAACTGTTGATGCAGATTGCTTCAAACTAGCGCCACTGCACTGTTCAGCGCCCACGCCGAGTGCTATTCTGTCAATAATATTAGACATATTGAGTGTCCATATTTGTGAACAGTCCGGATCCACACCTCAGCCAGGCCGTGTTGCATACGATAAAACCCCATGCGGTAGTGATCGGCAGCGGCTTTGGCGGACTGGCCGCCGCCATTCGTCTGGGCGCCCGGGGCTACCGGGTGACGGTGGTTGAAAAGCTGAATCGGCCGGGCGGGCGAGCCCGCGTACACCAGCAGGACGGATTTACCTTCGACGCCGGCCCCACCATTATCACTGCGAAATTTCTGCTCGAGGAATTGTGGGCACTGTGCGGCCGACAAATGGAAGACGATGTCGACCTGAGAATGATGACACCGTTTTACCGCATTCGCTTCCACGATGGCGAGCATTTTGACTACAGCGGAGACCCCGAGCACAACCGCCGGGAGATCGCCCGCTTCAGCCCGGAAGATGTTGAAGGCTACGAACGCTTCATGCTGGCCGCCGCCGACAACTACCGGGTGGGCTTTGAAGGTCTTGTCAGCAGGCCGTTCAGCACCTTGCTGGACATGATCAAGGTGCTTCCGGACATGCTGAAGCTGCGTGCCGACCGCTCGGTGCATGCGCTGGTCTCCCGCTACATTCGCGACCCCCGCATACGCCAGGTGCTGAGCTTCCACCCTTTGCTGATTGGCGGCAACCCCTACTCCGCCAGCGCCGTCTATACACTGATTTCCCACCTTGAACGCGAAGGTGGCGTCTATTCCGCTATGGGCGGCACCGGCAGCATTGTCGACGGCCTCGTGAAGCTGATCGAACACCAGGGCAATCGCCTGCGCTGCAGCTCCCCGGTCAAGGAGGTTTGCGTACGTGACGGCAAGGCCCACGGTGTGGTCCTCGACAGCGGCGAGTACCTCGATGCCGACCTGGTGGTCAGCAACGCGGACGTGTCATGGACCTACCGACACCTGACCTCCGGCACCAGGCGACGCCGCTGGACCGATCGCAAGCTGGATCGCGCCCGCTACTCCAATGGGCTGTTTGTCTGGTACTTCGGCACCCGAAGACGCTATGAGGACGTTCCCCACCACTCCATCTTGCTGGGGCCGCGGTACCGGGGACTGCTCAATGATATTTTCCGTCACAAGCGCCTGGCCAAGGACTTCAGCCTTTATCTCCACCGCCCCACTGCCACCGATCCGTCGCTGGCGCCGGAAGGCTCAGATGCCTTTTACGTGCTGGCCCCGGTGCCCAACCTGCTGGCTGACGTGGACTGGTCACAGCAGGCAGAGCCCTTTAGGCAGGCCATTGCGCAACAGCTTTCTGATACCGTCCTTCCCGGACTTGAAAGCGAGATCATCACCTCGCTGGTTACCACACCGGAACACTTCGAACGCGACCTGAATGCCTTCCGCGGTGCCGGCTTTGGTATGGAACCGGTGCTCTGGCAAAGCGCCTGGTTCAGGCCGCACAATCTCAGTGAGGACGTCCGCGGGCTGTACTTTGTTGGCGCCGGCACGCACCCGGGCGCCGGTGTCCCGGGCGTGATTGCCTCCGCCAAGGTCGTGGAAACCCTGGTTCCCCATGCCAGTGCCCTCGCTTAGTCAACGCCTGCCCACCAGCCGGGCTGACCAGCAGGCCTGCCGGGACCTGTTACGGCACGGCTCACGCTCTTTCTACGCAGCCTCTTTGCTGTTGCCGCAACCCTATCGCGATGCCGCCGTCAGCCTCTATGCGTTTTGCCGACTGGCCGATGACGCCATCGACCTGAGCGATAATCCAAATGCTGCACTCGCGGAACTGCGAGCGCGACTGGACGGCATCTATCGAGGGGTGCCCGGGGACTTCGCCGCCGACCGCTCTCTGGTGCAGGTAGTGCGTCAGTTCGGCATTCCGCGCGCGCTGCTGGAGGCACTGCTGGAGGGCTTTGCCTGGGACTGTGAGGCCAGACGCTATCAGGACCTGTCCGCACTGCGAGATTACGGTGCCAGGGTAGCGGGCAACGTCGGGGTGATGATGGCTCTTTTGATGGGACAGCGAGATAGCGCTGTGCTGGCCCGGGCCGCGGATCTCGGCGTCGCCATGCAGCTTACCAATATTGCTCGCGACGTCGCCGAAGACGCGCATAACGGCCGCCTTTATCTGCCGGTCGATTGGCTGACCGACGCAGGCCTGGATCCGGACCAGTGGCTCGCAAACCCCCAGTCCAGCCCGGAAATTTCGGCCGTGGTGAGACAGTTACTGGACGAAGCAGATCGACTCTACGCGCGCGCCGAAGCCGGTATTGCCCGACTGCCGTCAAGCTGCCAGCCCTGTGTCATGACGGCTCGCCTGCTCTACGGCGAGATCGGCGAAGAGGTAAAGCGCCAGCAGTGTGACCCCCTGCGGGGGCGCGCAGTGGTCAGCCCGGCGCGAAAATGCCTTGCCATCAGTGGACTGGGCCGTCTTGGTCGCCTGGATCTGGACCCCCTGCCCCTTGAGCCGCTGCCTGAGACCGCCTACCTGGTGACCGCCGTCATGGAATCCCCGCTACCGGCCGTGATCGATGACGAACCTGCCGGCCAGGTGGAATGGATGCTCGATCTATTTGCTGAACTACAGCGTCGCGACCAGATGGCCCGGGACCGGGCCATCGGCGTGCCGGTGGCCGCCAACCGCGACTGTCCTTTGCTGGCTAGCGCGCGCGCGGGAAGCGCGGCATCCTGAAGGGCAACATGCACTGTACCCAACGCGCTGCAAAGCGGTCCAGGTCCAGACTCTCGTGCACGGTATCCCGGCGCGCTGAGCCATCACTGCTGAGCACCGAGCGCGAATAGAACGGGGTATCCTCCAATGTTCGCGCGACTTTCATTGCCGCATCTCCCAGAGCCGGACGACTCATTCGCCAGACAGTGGTGGATGGCAGCTTCACAGACTCTCCCACGTCGATAGGCACGCTGGCGCCCAAGGCATCAAAACGTTGCCCAATGAGCTGCCGCTCCCCCTGGCGAGGCCAGGCTTCGTAGCGCACGGAAACGTCGCCGCAAGCCTCAGTTTGCCGCGCCCAGTGCCAGTAGCGGAATCCGGATTCGAGGGGCTCCTCGCCCCAGTTGCAGTCGAAGTAGCCGTGACCGCTCCAGCGCAGTTTGGGGTGCAGGAAATCCACTTCCACTCGCGCCACAGGCGCCGCTGGCCACCAGTGGTGCCTGCCCGCCGGGTCGAGCTGAAACTGCCGGGCCTGGCGCGCCGCTGGCGTCAGGCGTACCTGGCCCATCAGGCGCCGGGGCCAGGGTACAGTAATTTCGTTGATATCCGCGACCAGGTCTTCGCCGTCGTAGCGAAACTGACTGGGGCCTACTCGCAGCTGGTCACTGTCTCTCGAAAGATCACCGGCACCGCGCTCAGTAGCCGCCCAGTGTTTGCTACCAGGGCCGTAGAGAATGGCATTGATGGCGCAGTGGTTTTCCGGCTGGGCCAGACCCCGCCGCCTGGCCCGCGCGTAGTAGGGTGAAAAAACGCTGCCGACAAAGCCGATGAGGGTCAGGCAGTGACGGCCGTCGTCACTCAGCGCGTCGACGTACCACCAACGATAGCCGCCGGCCACCACCGGCGCGTCGAAGCCTGGTCTTGGAGCAGTCGCTCCGCCGCCAGGCGGCCGGACAGGCTCACCATCGGCACGCCGGCCCCCGGGTGCACCCCGCCCCCCGCCAGGTAGAGCCCCGGCAGCCGGGTTTTCGACCCCGGTCTCCGGAAGGCTGCCTGCCAGCCGTGGGTCGCGCGGCCGTAAATCGCTCCGCCGCTGCCCGGGAAGCGCCGTGCGAAGTCCGTCGGTGTGCGGGCCAGAGTCTGCTGGGTGTCGAACTTCAGTTGCAGTCCGCAGTTCCCCAGAATCTTCAGAACCTGTTGCTGGCATTGCTCGATCTCCTGTTCGCTGTAGTGGTGCACGTCACCATTGGCTGGGGCATTGATAAGGCAAAAGATTCGCTCTTCGCCTGTCGGGCTGGGGGCGCCCTCTTCCCGGTCCTGCGCGCAGAGGTATACCGTGGGTTCCGTCGGCACAGCTTGCTGCTCAAACAACTGCCGGAATTCGCGGCGGTAGTCCGGCGAGAAACACACGGTGTGAAAGGCCAGCGGCAGCCCACTGGTGCGCGCCACACCGGCCCAGGTCATGGCTGACAGCGACCGCTCTACAGCCGACTGGGATACCACGGCCGCCTGCGCCGCCGACCCTAACAGGCCACTACGCAGTGCCTCGGGGTCCGCGTTACAGATCACCGCATCGCAGGCTACCCGGGTGCCGCCGTCGCCTATTACAGCTGCCACCCGACCGTGCTCGCGCTCGATATCCACCGCCCATTCACCTGGGATAAATCGCGCACCGTGGCGGCGCGCGGCCTCGGCCAGGCCATTGGCCAGACTCTGCATCCCACCCTCGACCTGCCAGACTCCCTCCTGCTCGAGATGGGCGATCAGCATGAGCGTCGCAGGGGCCTGCCAGGGCGACGATCCGCAATAAGTGGCATAGCGACCAAACAGTTGCTGCAGCCGCGGGTCCTGAAAGTGACGACCCAATGCCTGCCACAGCCGGGTGAAGGGCTTGAGGCCCAACAGCGCCGACGGACCGCGCTGGCGGGCGCGCCAGGCGAGGCTCAGGGGGTTGGGTCGCGGCACAGTTAACATGGCCGATTCCAGTGTGTTGTACATCCGCCCAGCTTCTCGGCAAAAGGCCAGATAGCCGCGGGCCTCATCGGGGCCTGCAAATTCACCGATGGCCGCTGCCGATTGTTCGCGACTGGCGAACAGGTCCAGCCGGGCGCCTCCCTCCCAGGCGTGTCTAGCGAGCAGGTTCAGCGGTGTTGTCTTTACTACTTCTGCGAGACTCAGGCCGATTCCATCCAGCAGGCTTTCGAACGCCGATGGCATAGTGAAAACAGTGGGGCCCGAGTCGATCGGGCCCGCCGGCGTGGAGACCTGGCGCATCTTGCCGCCGACACTGTCGGCGCCTTCGAATATCACCACTTCGCGTCCAGCGGCCAACAGGCGGATGCAGGCCGACAGCCCGGCTATACCCGCCCCGATGACCACAACCGGTTTTTCTGCCATGCCTGTTATTTCCCCTGCCAGTGCAGCTTGCATTGTAACAATGTCTAGTTTAACTTACAGTTAACTTGTTAAGAATAGTTGACACCCGTTTAACGGATAGTCAACAGATAGTCTTTGCGCGCTGTCGATCAGCACGCGAACTCTGCCCAGCGAGGTGACTGGTATGGCGTTGCGAACCCAAGACAAACCCGACCTGGAGGCCGCGCTGGCCGCCATAATGGACAGCACTGCCGGAGCGGATTGCCCGCAGCGGCTGGCCCAGGCCCTGCAGCATGCCGTGTTCCCGGGAGGCGCCCGCATCCGACCGAAGCTGTGCCTGGCCATCGCCCTGGCCAACGGTTGCGACAGCCTGGAACTCGCCATGCGTGCGGCTTGCGCGATCGAACTGCTGCACTGCGCATCGCTGGTACATGATGATCTGCCCTGCTTTGACAACGCCGAGCTGCGACGCGGCAAGCCATCAGTGCACCGCGCGTTCGGCGAACCCATTGCTGTACTGGCCGGCGACGCCCTGATTGTCGCCGCACTGGAAGCCGTTGCCACCGCAGAACTGAACGGCAGCGCCGCGCAACGTATGCCCGCGGTATTTGCCGTGCTGGCGAGGGGTGTCGGTGCCCCCTACGGTATTTGCGCCGGCCAGGCCTGGGAAAGCGAGCCGCGGGTAGATCTGGCCCTCTACCATCGCGCCAAGACCGGCGCCCTGTTTATTGCTGCCACGCGAGCAGGCGCCGCCTGCGCCGGCGTTGACGGCACACCCTGGGAAGCTCTGGGCACCAGCATTGGCGAAGCCTACCAGGTTGCCGACGACATCCAGGACGCTATCGCAACGCCTGATGCGCTGGGTAAACCCTGCCATCAGGACGAACATCTGGACCGCCCCAACGCGGTGGCCCAGCTGGGCGTACAGGGTGCCGCCCGTCGTTTGCGAGAACTGATCGAGGCAGGACTGGACAGCATTCCGGTCTGCCCCGGCCGGGAGCATCTGGTCGAACTGGTGCGGGCCCAGTCCCAGGGCTTTGTGCCCAAGGGCTTGAGTCGAGCGGCCTGACAGGCCCGCGCACTGAGACCATCTTGCCTGCACCCAGCGAGCACCTTCCCATCCCAACCTCCCCAGGCAGCCTGCGTGATCGCCTGCTGGACTGGCGCAACCGCCTGATCGCCAACCCGGCCTTCCAGCGCTGGGCAGCACGCTTCCCGCTGACACGCGGCGTGTCGCGACGCAAAGCCGCCGAAGTCTTCAATATTGCCTCGGGCTTCGTGTACTCCCAGGTGCTGGCCGCCTGCGTTGAGCTGCAACTGTTCGAGCGCCTGCGAGACGACAGCGCCGCTGTCGCAGAACTCGCCCGGGAGTGTCGAATGACAGAAACCGCCATGCTGCGACTGCTGCTGGCCGCCGACTCCCTGCGCCTGCTGGAGCGGCGCGGTGAACGCTTCGCCCTCGGGGAACTGGGCGCCGCGGTCTTGGCCAACCCGGGGGTCAGCGCCATGGTGGCGCACAATCGCTGCCTCTACCGCGACCTGACTGAACCACTGGTCCTGCTGCGCGGTGAGCAGCGGGCAAGCCTTACCGACTTCTGGCCTTACGCCACCGGCATCGAAGGCGACGCCACGGCCTACAGTGAGCTGATGGCCGCTTCTCAGTCGCTGGTCGCAGACGACATTCTCGACGCGGTCCCAATGGCCGATCGACATCACCTGTGGGACATCGCCGGCGGTAACGGCACCTTCGCCCGCCGGGCGCTGGGCCGACACCCCGGCCTCAGCGCCAGCGTGCTTGATCTGCCGCCCGTCGCCGCTCTGGCTGAGCAGATGTTCACGACGCAAGGACTTTCCCCTCGCGCCAGGGCCCTGTCAGGCGACATGTTTAACAGCCCGCTGGCAGGCAGCGACTCGTCACCTTTCGGGCCGCCCGACCTGGTCAGCCTGGTCAGGGTGGTCCACGACCACGATGACGAGGATGTCAGGACACTGCTCGAGCAACTCCGCAAGACCATGATCCCCGGTGCCCAACTGCTGCTGGCGGAGCCAATGGCAGAAAGCGCCGGCGCCGAACCCATGGGGCACGCCTACTTTGGCCTCTACTTGCTGGCCATGGGCAGCGGCCGACCCCGCACCCGCGAAGAGCTACTGACTATGCTCGCCGACGCGGGTTTTCAGGGGGGACGCGAAATCAAGACACACCGGCCGCACATGGTCAGGGTATTGGTGGCACAGGCCTGAACCGGGATGCAGGGAAACCGCACACTTGAGAATGTACATTTTAGTTGACAGTTAAGAATGTAAATATTAAATTACAACCATCTGGAGCGCGATGACGGCCTGCACTGAAGCAGGACCCATCCGCAAAATCCGGGAGATGTTGTGGCAAATATAAAAATGGCCCCGGCTGTGGTGTTCGAACAGCCAGGCAACGTAACACTCCGCAACGTAAGCCTTCCGCCTGCGTCGGCCGAAGACTGCGTCGTAGACGTGGAGTGGAGCGGCATCAGCACTGGCACCGAGCGCCTCCTCTGGCAGGGCCGCATGCCGCCCTTCCCCGGACTTTCCTACCCGCTGGTACCCGGCTATGAAGCCGTAGGCCGCATCAGCACACCCTCACCTGACAGCTCACTGCAAACCGGACAACGGGTTTTTGTACCCGGCTCTCGCGGCTATGCGGATGTCGCCGGCCTGTTTGGTGGCGCCAGCTCTCGCATCGTAGTACCCGCTGAACGCGTTATTGCTGTCGGCGATGAGTTGGGTGAAGAAGCCACATTGCTGGCACTGGCTGCCACCGCCTATCACGCCATCTACCGCGGCAGTGAATTGCCCGGCCTGGTGGTGGGGCATGGCGTGCTGGGCCGCCTGATTGCCCGGCTGCTGGTAGCAGAGGGCCGTGACGACGTGGTCGTCTGGGAGACCCAGTCTGCACGACACAGCGGCGCAGAAGGCTATCAGGTGATCTGCCCGGATGAAGACGAGCGGCGCGACTACCGCTCTATCGTTGACGTCAGTGGTGCAAACGGCCTGCTGGATACACTGGTAGCACACCTCGCGCCTGGCGGTGAAATTGTGCTGGCCGGCTTTTACGACCAGTCCCTGTCCTTCGCCTTCCCGCCTGCATTCATGCGCGAGGCCTCCTTCGCGATCGCAGCGGAATGGCAACCGGCCGATCTTGTGGCCGTACTGGAATTGATTAACCGAAACGAGCTGTCACTGGCGGGCCTGATAACTCACCGGGAAAGCCCGGATGCGGCGGAATCCGCCTACACCACGGCGTTCGAATCCGCGGACTGCCTGAAGATGATCCTCGACTGGAGAACACCCTGATGGGAAGTGGCAAGATCAACGAATATATTCCTGACCGCGGCGACGACACCATTGTCAGCTCGGCGACGGACACCTCAGGAACCCAGATTATCGCTATCTACGGCAAGGGCGGCATTGGCAAGAGCTTCACGCTGGCCAATCTCTCCTACATGATGGCGCAGCAGGGCAAGAAAGTGCTGCTCATCGGTTGCGACCCCAAGAGCGACACCACCTCGCTGCTGTTTGGCGGCAAGGCCTGCCCGACTATCATCCAGACGGCCTCCGCCAGGAAAGAGGCCGGCGACCAGGTCACGATCGGCGACGTCTGCTTCAAGCGTGACGGCGTCTACGCCATGGAACTCGGCGGACCGGAAGTCGGTCGGGGCTGCGGTGGACGCGGCATCATCCACGGTTTTGAAACACTCGAAAAACTCGGCTTTCACGACTGGGACTTCGACTACGTCCTGCTCGACTTCCTCGGTGACGTGGTCTGCGGCGGCTTCGGCCTGCCGATCGCACGGGATATGTGCCAGAAGGTCATCGTGGTGGCCTCCAATGACCTGCAATCACTGTATGTAGCGAACAATGTGTGTTCTGCGGTGGAATATTTCCGGCGTCTGGGTGGCAACGTCGGTGTGGCCGGCATGGTCACCAATAAGGACGACGGCAGCGGCGAGGCCCAGGCCTTTTGTGAGGCCGTCGGCATCCCCGAGTTGGCATCCATCCCCGCCAATGACGACATCCGCCGCAAGAGCGCCAACTACGAAATTATCGGCCGCCCTGACGGCGAGTGGGGCGACCTGTTTGGCCAGCTGGCCGCCGCCGTCGGTATTGCACCACCGACCCACCCCACGCCCTTGAGCCAGGACGGACTCCTGGACCTGTTTAGCGGCGAAGCCGTCGGGCGCGATGTGGTGCTCGAGCCCGCGACGCTCACGGACATGTGCGGCGCAAACGTAGAAGCAAGGGCGTCACTGGAGGTCATCTATGACACCGTATGACGATGTCGCCCCCGCCATGATTCCAGTGACAGAGCTGGAATCTGGTAGCGAACAAACCGCTGGCTGCCACAGCGGCGGGCAGAAGCTGGCGGCAGAGGCCATGTCATCCGGCAAGCAGGAAGTTCTCGAACAGTATGCCAAGGATTACCCCAAGGGCCCCCACGACCAGCCCCAGAGCATGTGTCCGGCATTCGGCTCGCTACGGGTCGGACTGCGGATGCGTCGCACCGCCACCATCCTCAGCGGCTCTGCCTGCTGCGTTTACGGCCTCACCTTCACCTCGCATTTTTATGGTGCGCGGCGAACCGTGGGCTACGTGCCGTTTGACTCGGAAACACTGGTCACCGGCAAACTGTTTGAAGACATCAAGGAAGCCGTGGAAAAGCTTTGCGACCCTGAAGTCAATGACGCCGTGGTCATCATCAACCTGTGCGTTCCCACCGCCTCCGGTGTGCCGCTGGAGCTGCTGCCAAAATCCATCAATGGCGTCCGCGTCATTGGTATCGACGTGCCCGGCTTCGGTGTCCCGACCCACGCCGAGGCGAAGGACATTCTGGCCGGCGCCATGTTGCGCTATGCCCGCAGCGAGGCCGAAAGCGGCCCGGTTGCGGAACCGGCCCAGGGCGTGAGCGAGTTGCCCACGGTAGCCCTGGTCGGCGAAATGTTTCCGGTGGATGCGGTAAGCATCGGCAGGCTGCTCCAACCCCTCGGATTAGCAGCCGGCCCAATCGTGCCAACCCGCGAGTGGCGGGAGCTTTACGCGGCGCTGGACTGCGCCGTAGCTGCCATGATCCATCCTTTTTACACTGACTGTCACCGCCAGTTCGCCGCCGCTGGCCGCCCCGCTGTGGGTTCAGCTCCGGTAGGCTACAGCGGTACAGAGCAATGGCTTGAAGCCATCGGCAAGGCAGCCGGCATTGATGAGGCGCGCATTGCTGCCGCCCGCGACGCCGCCCTGCCCGCCATCCGCGCCGCCCTGGACGCCAACCCCATCGACGCCAGAATCACCATGTCGGGTTATGAGGGTTCGGAGCTATTGGTAGCCAGGCTGCTGGTTGAATGCGGTGCCGACGTACGCTACGTGGGCAGTGCCTGTCCACGTACCCAGTGGTCCGACCAGGACCGCAAGTGGCTGGAATCGAAGGGTGTCGAGGTCAAGTTCCGCGCCTCCCTGGAACAGGACCTGGCCGCCATGGAGCAATACCAGCCAGACCTGGCCATCGGTACAACGCCGGTGGTACAGGCCGCCAAGGAAAAGGCCATCCCTTCACTGTATTTCACCAACCTGATTTCCGCGCGGCCGCTGGTCGGCCCTGCGGGCCCGGGCTCCCTGGCCCAGGTCATCAATGCGGCACTCGCCAATCGCGAGCGCTTTGCCAGCATGGAGGCGTTTTTCTCGGGTATCGGCCAGGGTGATGAAAGCGGGATTTTCACGGGGGTAAACCACTGATGTTAGTGTTAGACCACGATCGTGCCGGCGGCTATTGGGGCTCAGTTTATGTGTTCAGTGCAGTCAAGGGCCTGCAGGTCATCATTGACGGACCGGTAGGCTGCGAAAACCTCCCGGTCACCTCTGTGCTGCACTACACCGACGCTCTGCCACCCCACGAGTTACCCATTGTTGTGACCGGTCTGGCCGAAGAAGAACTGGGCCAGCACGGCACCGAAGGCGCATTGCGACGCGCCCATGAGACCCTCGACCCGGACCTGCCGTCAGTAGTTGTCACCGGCTCCATTGCCGAGATGATCGGCGGCGGCGTCACGCCCGAGGGCACTGGCATTGAGCGCTTCCTGCCGCGCACCATCGACGAGGACCAGTGGCAGAGCGCCGATCGCGCCCTGAACTGGCTGTGGAGTCGCTTTGGACCCAAGAAAGCAAAGCCCGCCAAGCCACGCAAGGAAGGCGAAAAGCCGCGCGTCAATATCATTGGCCCCTGCTACGGCTACTTCAACACCTGGTCAGACCTCGCGGAGATCCGCAGGCTGATCGAAGGTATTGGCGCCGAGGTCAACCTGGTCTTTCCGATGGCCTGCCACATAAAGGACATCCCGAAACTGGCGGACGCCGACGTCAACGTCTGCATGTACCGCGAATTCGGACGACTGCTGTGCGAAGACCTGGATCGCCCCTACCTGCAAGCCCCCATTGGCCTGCATAGCACCACTGCTTTCCTGGAAAAGCTGGGTGAACTGACCGATCTCGACCCCCAGCCCTTCATTGCTGAAGAGAAGCGCACCACCATCAAGCCCATCTGGGATCTCTGGCGCTCTGTCACGCAGGATTTCTTCGGCACGGCAAGCTTCGGCATTGTCGCCACCGAAACCTATTCCCGCGGCGTACGCAACTTCCTCGAAGAGGAGTTGGGCCTGCCCTGCAAGTTTGCCAAGGGCCGCAGCGCCGGCGTAAAACCGGACAACGCCGAGGTGCGCCGACTCATCAAGGAAGACGCTCCCCTCATCCTGTTCGGCAGTTACAACGAACGCATGTATTCAGCCGAAGCCGGCGGGCGCAGCATCTTCATGCCCGCTTCCTACCCCGGCACATTGATCCGCCGTCATACCGGCACGCCATTCATGGGCTACGCCGGCGCCTGCTATCTCGTACAGGAAGTCTGCAACGCCCTGTTCGATGCCCTGTTCAACATCCTGCCGCTGGGCACGGACCTTGACCAGGCGGTCGCCACACCCGCCCGCGCCAGCATCGACTGGGAAGCAGCGGCCCAACAGGCCCTGGACAAAATGGTCGAAGCGGAACCGGTACTAGTAAGAATTTCAGCCGCCAAGCGGCTTCGCGATGCCGCCGAGCGCAATGCGCGCGGCAGCGGCGCTGAACAGGTAAGTGTCGCCCATGTGGAAGAAGCGCGCACGGGTGAGCCTGCATGAATAATACAAACAGCCGCAGCGACGCCCACGGGCAGAGCGAAAGCGGTATTCAAAGCGCACACTTTGGAGGTGAGCCGTCATGAAACAACGCAGAGACCGGGGAATGGCACATACCGCCACGCGGAAGGAAACTCTCGAGTTCCGCCTGCTGCTCGCGATCACGATGGTGATGTTCCTGCCAATCGCAGCGGCGAGCCGCCTGCTGCCACGAAGCTGGCGACCATTGGCCGCCTTCTCGGATGAGAGCGAGGGATGCTACGTGGAGGCCCACCGGGCCGCCAGCATCGTGGTTCCCTGCGTGTTCATGGGATAAGGGTAATCAGCTATGACGATGCTAACGTTTGAAAAGAAATATCGAGTCCGCGGCGGAACCCTGCTGGGTGGCGACCTGTTCGATTTCTGGATCGGGCCCTTTTACGTCGGATTTTTTGGTGTCAGCACCATCTTCTTCGCACTGTTGGGTACGGCGCTGATTCTCTACGGCGCATCCCAGGGACCGACCTGGAACATCTGGCAGATCAATATTGCGCCCCCGGACCTGAGCTATGGCCTGGCACTCGCGCCGCTGATGGAGGGTGGCCTCTGGCAGATCATCACCATATGCGCGGTCGGCGCTTTTGTGTCATGGATGCTGCGCGAGGTGGAAATCTCGCGCAAGCTGGGCATGGGCCTGCACGTGCCTTTTGCCTTCGGTGTGGCGATCTTCGCCTACGTGACGCTGGTGATATTCCGGCCACTGCTGCTGGGAGCCTGGGGACACGGCTTCCCCTACGGCATCCTCAGCCATCTCGACTGGGTATCAAACGTCGGCTACCAGTTCCTGCATTTCCACTACAACCCGGCGCACATGCTTGCGGTGACCTTCTTCTTCACCACCACCATGGCGCTGTCGATGCACGGTTCGCTGATTCTCGCGGTAACCAACCCGCCCAAGGACGACGACGTCGTTAAGACAGCCGAACACGAAAACACCTTCTTCCGCGACGATATCGGCTACTCAATTGGCGCGCTGGGCATTCACCGCCTGGGCCTGTTCATTGCGCTTTCGGCCGGCTTCTGGAGCGCCGTCTGCATCGTCATCAGCGGCCCGTTCTGGACCAAGGGTTGGCCGGAATGGTGGAGCTGGTGGCTTGAACTGCCGGTCTGGTCATAACAGGGGGACTGCCTAATGGAATACCAAAACATATTTACCCGCGTACAGGTTCGCGGTCCCCACTATCCCGGCGTGCCAATCGGCGACGAGGAAATGTGGCGCACCGGAACACCGGTGGACAGTTACTGGGCTGGCAAGTTGGGCGACGCACAGATTGGGCCTATCTACCTCGGCCCGACCGGCGTGCTTTCGCTGCTCTGCGGTTTTATCGCCATTGAGATTATCGGCCTCAACATGTGGGCCTCGGTCAACTGGGATCCGGTCCAGTTTGTACGCCAGTTGTTCTGGCTTGCACTGGAGCCGCCGCCCGCCAAATATGGCCTGGGCATCCCACCGCTGCAGGACGGCGGCTGGTGGCTGATCGCCGGCTTCTTCCTCACAGCGGCAATCCTGCTGTGGCTGGTGCGCACCTATAACCGCAACAAGGCCCTGGGTATGGGACAGCACCTGACCTGGGCATTCGCGGCAGCGATATGGCTGTACCTGGTGCTGGGCTTTATTCGCCCTGTGCTTATGGGTAGCTGGAGTGAGGCCGTACCCTTTGGCATCTTCCCGCACCTGGACTGGACGGCAGCCTTTTCACTGCGCTACGGAAACCTTTTCTACAACCCGTTCCATATGCTGTCGATCGTGTTCCTGTACGGCTCAACGCTACTGTTCGCCATGCATGGTGCCACCATTCTCGCGGTCAGCCGCTACGGCGGAGACCGGGAAATCGACCAGATCACAGATCGTGGCACAGCTTCCGAGCGCGCCGCCCTGTTCTGGCGCTGGACCATGGGCTTCAACGCCAGCATGGAATCCATTCACCGCTGGGCCTGGTGGTTTGCAGTGCTGACGGTTATCACCGGTGGCATCGGCATCCTGCTGACCGGAACTGTGGTGGACAACTGGTATCTCTGGGCCGTGAAACACGGCGTGGCGCCTGCCTATCCGGCGCTGGAGGCCGTACCGCCCGCCAATCCAGCTCTGACAGGAGGAGGCCAATGAAGATCTCACTGAGAAACCCTCTGGTCTGGCTTGCTCTTCCCGCTCTGCTGGCCGGCTGCGAGCCAGGACCAAAGGACACCGTCCAGCGCGGCTTCCGGGGTACCGGCATGGAGCTGGTCATGGTGCCGGCAGACCAGGTCGCCCATATCAATGCCAATCAGCCGCCTGAGCCCTCACCGCCGCAGCCTGCGGCGGGGCCACGGGCCGGTGACATCTACCAGAATGTCCAAATACTGGGCGATCTCAGCGTGACCGAGTTTGCCCGGCTGATGGCCTCTATTACCGAGTGGGTATCACCGGAGGAAGGCTGCAACTACTGCCACAACCCGGAAAACCTTGCCGATGAGAGCAAGTACACGAAGAAGGTCGCCCGCACCATGATTGCGATGACCCAGCGTATCAACGAGTCCTGGCAGGACCACGTGGGTAACGTCGGCGTCACCTGTTACACCTGCCACCGCGGCAACAAGATTCCGCTGAATGTCTGGGCCGAGAGCACTGGCCCCAAGCGCGCCACGGGCATGGTCGGCCAAACACCACAAAACTACGCGACGGCGACAGTGGGATACACCTCCCTGCCCTACGATCCCTTCACCGCCATGCTGAAAGGCGATCGGGATATCGGCGGAGTGCAGGCGAAGACCGCCCTGCCCCAGGATCATCCGACGGATCTGCGCGACGCAGAGTGGACCTATGCGCTGATGATGCATTTTGCCGACAGCCTCGGCGTCAACTGTACGTACTGTCACAACACTCGCGCCTTCGGCCGCTGGGAACAGGCGTCCCCAGCCAAGGTTACCGCGTGGCATGCCATCCGCATGGTGCGAGAAGTGAACAACGTGTTTATCGAGCCGACAACGCCCTGGCTACCCGAACACCGCAAGGGTCCCCTTGGCGACGCACTCAAGGCCAATTGCAAGACTTGCCACCAGGGCGCTTTCAAGCCGCTCTACGGGGCTGAGATGTTGAAGCACTACCCGAATCTGGCCGAGCTGAGCGACGCGGCAAGGGAAAGGTACATCGAGGAATGAATACGACGCGTGGCTCGCAACAAGCGTCCACGCGCAGGACTTTGGTTCAACGGTTCGCCGGTGATCCAGAGAAGGTCTGGGTTTTTACCCTACCTTTGGTTGGTTAGCCAGGGCGCTCTGCGCACCGGTTAACTTTGGAAGTACACATGGGAGGAATATCCATGAGTGATGCAAGCCTTACAGGGCTATCTAACGAGGAAGCGAAGGAAGTGCATAGCGCTTTCATGTCCGGATTCCTGGGTTTTACAGGAATCGCGGTGATCGCTCACATCCTCATCTGGATGTGGCGGCCCTGGTTCTAACGAACCCGGATTCCACGAGAATAGCCGCGGACGAGCGGGCGAAATCCCGCAACTCTGCGTCGACCTTGGAGAAACAATATGTACAAGATCTGGTTACTTTTCGATCCACGAAGAGTTCTGGTCGCTGCTGCGGCTTTCTTGTTCACACTGGCAATCTTGATCCACTTTATTCTGCTTAGCACAGACCGTTACAACTGGCTCTCCGGGCCCGCTGAAACGGCGATGGTTTCGCAGAATATGCAGCCAGTACCGAACGAGAGAAGCTAGAGCAAGTAAGCGCTACGACTCTGGGTTCGTTCGCGAACCCGGTACTTGATGAGCCCGCGGCAGCATCGCGGGCTGCTTTTCCCTATTCAGTTTGCCAGGCGCGAACAACTTTACGCCTGCCAGGCGCTCGCAGCGAGGAGAATGACCCCTGCCATGGAATCGACAAGAGATTCTACAGCACCCGCCTACGCGCGATTTGAAACCGTCTCCTTCGACGACGAGGACCTTATCCTTGTTGATTCGCAGGACCGCATAACCGGCTATGACAGCAAGCTCAACACCCATCGTGGTGAAGGCAAGCTGCACCGGGCATTTTCCGTCTTCCTGTTCGATGGGCCCGACTGGGTGCTCCTGCAGCAACGGGCAGACAACAAACCGCTGTGGCCGGGTTTCTGGGCCAATAGCTGCTGCAGTCATCCGCGCCGCGGAGAGAGCTGCGACGAGGCCGCGTACCGGCGCCTGCAGGATGAGCTGGGCGTCAGCGCCGAGCTGCATCATCTCTACACCTTTCAGTATCGTGCAGAGTTCCAGGACCTGGGCACCGAACACGAGCTCTGCTCCGTGTATGTCGGCCAGTACGGACGCCGGCAGGCGCTCCACGTGAATCAGGAAGAAATCGCCGAATATGGCTGGTTTTCACGGCTGGAAGTCGATCGGCAGATCGCTACACAGCGTCACCGCTTCGCACCCTGGTTCCTGCTGGAGTGGGAGCAGCTGAAGCGGCATTCAATAGACCTGGCTCGTCTGGCCAGCTAGAACTTTTACCCCGTAGCTCGAAAAGACCCGGTTGCGGATCGCCGCACCCTGCCCGCGCGGTCATTCACAGGCTTCATATTTACCACCAGGCAAACCACCCCAGATGGATGGGACGGCAGAGCGTCTTGCTCTGTGGCCGCTGACGACCGGGGAGATAATACTGCCGAACAGCTAAAAAAACGGGGGCTGAAAAGCCCCCGTTTTTTTAGCTGGTAACAATGCTTATACAGGCTTGCCCTTTAGTAGCGACCTCTTACCGACCGCCACAGGCGCCCGGTCTACCAACCATTGGACCAGTTTAGATCCAGCGCCGAATTACCCGCCACGTGGTGCAGCAGATAACGCCCTTCTGGGGTAATCGAGATGCCACCATCACTGCGCTCCAGATAACCTTGATCGTGCAGGGTTTCCAATGCGCGGATGCTGTCTTCACCCTCACCGGGCTCAAGGGCTCCCTCCAGCTCCATATTGGTGAGCAGCCCGTTGACGGCCTGCCGATGCTGCATGCCTCGCTCTGACAGCTGCACGCCGGCACGCACCGGAAGTTCGTCACGCTCGATAGCATCAGTCCACTCGCCGATGGCCTCGAAGTTTTGCAGGCAGGCTCCGCCCACTTCACTGATAGCGCTGGCGCCAAATCCCAGCAGCGTGGTGCTGCCGTGGGCGTTGTAGCCCATCCAGTTGTGTGCCAGGCGTCGCTCCTGTTGCGCGGCCACCAGGGCATCATCCTGGCGGGCGAAACTGTCAAGCCCAACCCAGGTATAGCCACCCTCGTCCATCGCATCGACAATGCTGTTAAACATGATTAGTCGGTCGGCCAGGGACGGCAAACTGGGTGAATCTATCGCACGCTGGTGCCGGAACATTTCCGGCTGGCGAGCGTAGGCATAGCAGTTCAGGCGATCAGGCTCGAGCTCAACAATGCCTTTGAGCGTATGTTTAATGCTCTGCAGCGACTGACTGGGCAGCCCGTACAGCAAATCCATAGCGACCGTATCAAAGCCGGCGTCGCGAGCGTTGCGGAAAACGTCTTCCAGCACGGCCAGGGAATTGGACTTGCCCAACGCCTTCTGGACAGCGGGATCCACGTCCCGAACCTCCAGTTTGATGGAGCGGAATCCCAATCCGCGCAGCATCTGCAGTTGCGATGCAGAGGAGCGCTGTGGATTGATCTCCATAGTCGTGTCAGTGCTGTCATCAATCTTGAAGCTCTGCTCCAGCAGGTCTGCAAGCCGCAGCAGCTGGGGATCATTCAGGTAATTGGGCGTGCCGCCGCCGATGTAGAGCTGCGACAGCGTCGTGCCTTCGCCGATTCGCTCGGTGACCAATGCTAACTCTTGCTCCAGGGAGTCAAGGTAGCGATCAATCACCGCACTGTCGTGGGTGACCGTGGTGATGTGGTCACAGCTGAGACAGCGGGACTGGCAAAACGGTAAATGAACATAGACCGCAGGCGGGCCGCCCTCCCGGGCGGCAGGCCCGGCGAGAATGTCCGCATAAGTAGATCCGTCGATGCGACTACCGACCTGAGGGTCTAGCAGTCGCGGCAGATGGCTGCCTTCCGAGGCACCGATCAGCTGACCGGATCCGGAGCGCGAAGCCCCTGCAGAAGGGTTGGATTTTTTCTTGGTTAATGTACGCAAGTCATTATTTTTGGTGACTTTTGCGGCCATTTTTTGCCCCCTCGCCGACATCGGAGTATCGGCTTTGTGCGGCTGGCTTATACATTAACCTTCGAGCCGCGCCAGGGGCGCTGCCGCAATACGCGGCGAGAGGGTAACTCGTAGACCAGTCAAACGACTGCCATCCTTTATACGCCGGAATGCGAAAACGTACAATGTCTAGCGTCCAATTTTTTGTACAACCATGTGTTACATCTCGCCCCAATTGTGCCCGGCTTCAGGCCAGCGGGCGGGTCGCGATGGACCCTTCTATATCCCCTTTTTCCTGCAGTAATGCATCAGGCATCGCCCACTGCCACAGCTTTGAATCCTGCACGGGCAACACCAGAAACCAGTGCTCCAGTACACCCAGACTCAAAATCAATCCGACCACCGTATTACCGGTGGCGAGGAAGGGATCGCTGGCACCCAGTCCCCGATACAGGAACAGAACCGCAAAGCCGGTGCCCAGCACCACCGAAAACGGAAACAGCAGGTTGATGCGGCGCTGCTTCATGTAAGTGGCCAGGTAACGCTGGCTGCGGGGCAGCCACTCCGCATGGAAGTTGGCCACGCCGAGAAACAGGTTGAGCTTGGCGCTCCAGCGCATCAGCCACAGGGAGGCGCAGGTCATCGCCGCCACCTGGTTGGGGTGACCCGCCGTCAGTGCGACCGCCGACAGCACCACCACCACCACCATAAGCTCGTGGTACAGGCTGGTTTTCAGGGCCAGGCCAAACCGCGTCCAGCCCGCCGCATCCGGCGGACAGGGTCTGTTGCTGGGGCCGGTGACAAAGCCCATCAGGTAGCCCATTTCCAGCCAGCCCCACAACATCAACGCCTGCACGAAGGCCAGCAAAGCACCCGCTCGCGAGGTGTCTGCGGCGACACTTTCCAGGCTGAAAAGGGCAAAAAGGAACAAGACACTCGCCACCGCCATACTCCAGCGGTGGGTGTAAGTAGGCAGGTGGTTGAGCCACAGGATCAGACCCGTGGTAAACCACCATCCAAAAATGGTTGCGCCGGCTGCCAGCAGATAGTCCACCGGCTTACCTCAGGACCCCGCCTGACTGGCGTCAAGCAATTCAGCGAATACACCGGCATTAGTGGAGCCGAAAGCATTCAGTACGATGGTACGACCGGTGGCCTCGTCACGAATGGTCAGTGCGCCGTCGCTGTGCCGGGCCAGCCTGAAGGGCTGTTCCGTGCCCGCCTCCCTGGCGCGACGTTCGCGGGTCATACTGCGCAGCACCCCACGCACAAAACTGCCATCACCCGAGGGAAAGTCTGCCAGCAGTGCATCGTTGCGCGAGTCAAAGACTCGCACCGCACCGCCGGGGCCGTCTTCAAAGCGCAGCTCGGCACTGGTCACGACATCGGTAGCATTCAATTGCGACTCGGCAAACCCTGACCAGCGCGCTACGCCGACGGTCAATACGACAAGCACGACGATAGCGCACAAGAGATGCGGGGCGTACTTGCTAATCAGTAGTCTGTTTTCCATGGGCTCAAGCCTGCTTGCGTATAGGAATCGACTCAGGTGGCGGACATTGCGCCACCGAAGGCGGGCTCGCGCTCCGCCACCGGCTGCACCGGACGCGCAGCCACGCCAACCACATCGGCCAACAGCGCGGCTGTCACCTCCGGGTTGGGCAGTCCACGCAGCATTGGCTTGACCCGGGCGTAGTGCCAGGGGCGCGCGTGGGGCCACAGTGCCATATATGAAATCCGGTCCCCTTCAGTCAGGGTCAGGCAGATGTCACCGTATTGGCCGTATTGCGCGATATCTGCCGACTCCAGTCGCTCTAGCGGAACATTGATCATCATGGGTATCGCGACACCAAACCTCAGCACCAGGCGCCTGTTGGTCAGCGTGTAGACCGTGGAACGGGCAAACAGCCAGGCCATACCCAACAGGATGCACAGCGCCGACAGGCCCAGAGCAAATGCCCAGCTGCTGGCGACCATGGCTTCTGGAAGGCTCGCGCCCGCCTGCAGTCGCGTGGACAGGTACCAGCCTGTCAGCAGCAGGAAATAAAGCGCCACACCACGCACGTGGAATACCCGGCGGGCCATGGCCTGCCATTCAGGCTCACCCTGCCAGACAATGTACTCCCCTGCCGGAAGCTCCTCTGGCAACCCACGGATGGGTTCGTATTCGTACTCGTTCATATCAGCGGCTCCATGCGTTCCGGCAGCGCATACAGGTAACCACCGCCGTAATAGGCCGTGATCTGGTCCTCTTCCTGCAGCGTGACCTGGTCGGGGCTTGAGGTCGTCGGCACGTCGGCAAAGTGCTTGCTGGTGATCGACTGCACCCGCACGCTGCCGTCGCGACCACTAATGCGCGAGAAATTGATGGGCAACAGCACCCGTTTGGCGGCGGGCGCGCTGCCAAACTCACCCGGTGCAGGCGCCGCAGGGGCACCGGCCACTTCCACTTCCAGGTAGCGCAACTGGGGCTCGCTGAGATCCATCCAGCAATCCACCACGGTGCCACCGACTTCGCCGTCTACCCCGTACACCGGCTGGCCGCGCGGATCAGGATCCTGCTCTGCCAGCGACCATTCGGGCAGTACCCGTAACGGCTGGATGCGAGGCTTGCCATCCACTGTAAGGTCCGGTTTCTGCGGACGTATGTTCCAGGAGCCCGCGCCCACGCCATCGCGCATCGGGTCACCGGTGGGCTCCAGCGGATAGCCGGGCGGACCCTTCTTCAGGGCCAGGTCGCGCTGTGGCTCAGGTTCAGAACGCGGCACTGTGCGAGTGCCCTGGCCGTGAGCCAGCTTGAACGTCTTCGGCGGCGGCATATCGGGCCAGCCGGCGAGACCGGGCTTGCTCTCGTCATACTGTTCCAGCGGATAGCCTTCGCGTTTGGTTTCGCGGTGAAGCCAGAAAATGAGGATGAAAAAGAACAGCCAGAACACATACAGCACCAGCTGTGCCACATCGATGTACTCGGTTATTGCGCCTGTTCCCATGGTGAACCTCCTGTATGGGTTCGGGTTATTGAGGAATATCGTTCATGTAGAAAGCGGGCCGCTCGATCAGCGGCTCGCCCTGTTGTCGCACCAGTGGCCCAATGACCACCAGTGCCAAAAAAAGCACCAGTATTTCCAGTTGGTAGACCGCGCCGTAGCCGGTCGCTGGGCTATTCAATGCCGGCCCCAGCGCGCCACCTTCGGCCCAGTGGGACACGCTGTCGCGCAGGCCCCCGCCGCTGGCAATGGCAATGCCTGTGGCGGTCGCCTGGACGGCGCCCCAGGCGCCCAGGGCTATGCCTGAATGACCGCCCTCGGCGAGATCCATGGCTGCCGTCAACGTGCCGATCGCAAAAGCACCGGAGCCGAAGCCGATGCCCGCAGTGCCGAGACGGAACAGCAGACTGGAATCCAGCGGCGCCGCCAACATCACTGCGGCGAAGGCAAAAATGCCGATGACCGCGCCATTCCCGGCGAGGCGAATCGGGTCCCTGCCTTCGCTGAGCTGGCGTGAAGCCAGCGCAAACGCGGCCAGCATGCCGAGACTGAAAATGGCGGTCAGCCCCGTAGTCGCTGCCACTGACAAGCCGAGAATCTGACCTCCGTAGGGCTCCAGCAGTATGTCCTGCATGGAGAATCCCAAAGAGCCAAGACCCACGGCGAGCAGCAGGCGAGGCGCTCGACCGTTAGCCCGGAGTTGTGCCCAGCTTTCCTGGAACCGCGGCCGCTGGCGGTCGTATGCCGTCAGCTGCGGGTTGCGCGATTCCTGCTTCCAAAGGGCAATGACGTTGAGCACCATGGTGACGACAGCGGCACCCTGCACCACCCGAATCAGGCGCACATAATCGAAATCCTGCAACAGCAGAGCAAAGGCCAGAGAACTGACAATCATTCCAACCAATAGCATCACATAGAGCAGCGCCACTACCCGCGGCCGTAGACGATCACTGGCCAGGTCAGTCGCCAGCGCCAGACCGGCGGTCTGCGTCGTATGCAGGCCCGCTCCTACCAGCAGAAATGCCAGCGAGGAGGCGGCCATGCCGACCCAGACCGGCCCCGTATTCGGTTCGGTGAGGACAATCAGGGCAAACGGCATGATGGCCAGGCCACCAAACTGCGCCATGGTTCCCAGCCAGATATAGGGCACCCGGCGCCAACCCAGATGCGAGCGGTGATGGTCGGACCGGTGGCCGATCAATGCACGCAAGGGCGCAAACAGCAGCGGCAGTGACACCATCAGCGACACCAGCCAGGCGGGTTGCGACAGTTCAATCACCATGACCCGGTTGAGCGTACCGCTCAGCAACACCACCGCCATGCCCACTGAGAACTGGAACAGCGAAAGGCGCAGGATGCGCCCCAGCGGCAGTTCACCGCTGGCTGCGTCCGCAAAGGGCAGCCAGCGTGGATCGAGGCGGGGGATGGAAAAATTCACCGGGCCAGCAGCTCCATTGCCTGGGAGGTATAGAAACCGCTGCTGATACGACAGCCTCGGCCTGCCTGCCAGCCCCTGGCGCCCAGCTCGCAGGCAATGCGATCCTGCAAGGCCTGCTCAGCGACCGGCTGAATCGAGGGTGCCCGGTTACCGCGCGGGAACAGCCGACCTACCGTATGCATGGTCGCCAGCAGCGGCGTGCTCGGCGCGAAGGTAAACAGGACACTGCGGCCCGCGCGAGAGGTCATCTGCTCGAGGACCCGCAGCACGTCATCAAGGTGGTAGTGAATGAGCGAGTCCATGGCCACGACATGATCGAAACTGCCGAGGTCCTCACTGGACATGTCGCCGACGCGAAATTCGACGCGGCCGTGCAGCTCTGCAGGCAAGCGCTCAGACGCCAGTTCCACAAGGGTGGGCGACAGATCGGTCGCCACCACCTGGGCGCCACGCCTGGCCGCTTCCAGTGCAAACGCACCGGTACCGCAACCGGCGTCCAGTACACGCTGGCCCGACAGATCAGCGGGCAGCCAGTCCAGCAGTGTTGCGCGCATGCGGTCGCGACCCTCGCGCACGGTGCGGCGGATACGCCCCACCGGAGCGTCCGAGGTCAGTCGCTTCCAGGCCTCGACCGCGGTCTGGTCGAAGTAGGTCTTGAGCTCGGAGCGAGTCTGTTCGTAGCTCGATACGTTCATCAGTCGAATCCCAGGAAGTCGAACAGGTCGCGATCCTTCATGGGATTGACGTCCAGTTCGTCCACGCCGTCCCACAGGTTCTGGGCAAGCTGCAGGTATTCCTGCTGGACCTCGGCCAATCCGTCGATCGCCTCCATCTCGAACAGCGTCGACTTTTTCAGTCGGCTACGCCGAATCACGTCAAGATCGGGGAAGTGGGCCAGCCGTTTCATTCCCACCGCATCGTTGAAGCGGTCGATTTCATCGGTGCCCGCACTGCGGTTGGCGATGACACCACCCAGTCGCACCGGGTAGTTCTTGGACTTGGCGCCGATGGCCGTGGCGATGCGATTCATCGCAAAAATGGAATCGAAGTCATTGGCGGTAACGACCAGGGCGCGATCGGCATGCTGAAGCGGAGAGGCAAAGCCCCCACACACCACGTCACCGAGCACGTCGAAAATCACCACGTCCGCGTCCTCCAGCAGGTGATGCTGCTTGAGCAACTTAACGGTCTGGCCCACCACGTAACCACCACAGCCGGTGCCAGCCGGCGGACCACCTGCCTCTACGCACATCACACCGTTGTAGCCCTCGTACATGTAGTCTTCCGGCTTCAGTTCCTCGGCGTGAAACTCCACCGACTCCAGTACGTCGATGACCGTCGGCATCAAGGCCTTGGTCAAGGTAAACGTCGAGTCGTGCTTGGGGTCGCAGCCAATCTGGATCACCCGCTTGCCGAGCTTGGAAAACGCCACGGAAAGATTTGATGAAGTGGTGCTCTTGCCGATGCCTCCCTTGCCGTAAACGGCGAACACCTTGGCCTTGTCAATGGCTGTATCGGGGTCCAGGTGAACTTGCAGGCTACCCTCTCCGTCGCCCTGTCCAGGGTCAATACTCTGGACGGGAATGTTGGTTAGTTGGTTCAAGCCGCTACCTCCGGGGATATGCCCTCAAGCCAGTCTTCGAGGTCTTCCCCGGCCTGCTTGAGTGCGTTCAATGTATTTTCGTCAGGATGCCAGTATTGGCGTTCGTGCGCCTCGAGCAGGCGATGCGCAACTTTGACCGAGGCAGAAGGATTGAGCTCCGCCAGGCGCTTGCGCATGTCCTCGTCGAGGATAAAAGTTTCTGAAAGGCGCTGGTAAACCCAGGGGGCGACCTGGCCCGTCGTCGCCGACCAGCCGACCGTGTTGGTGACATGGGTCTCGATACTGCGCACGCCCTCGTAGCCGTGCTGCAGCATGCTCTCGTACCACTTGGGGTTGAGCATGCGCGAGCGAGTCTCCAGAGCAAGCTGTTCGGACAGCGTTCGCACCTTGCCTTTAGCCGTGGTCTGGTCGGAAATATAAACGGGCACTTCGCTGCCGCGGGAGCGCTGCACCGCACGACTGATACCACCCAGGGTATCGAAGTAGTGATCCACAGTGGTGACGCCCAGCTCGACTGAATCGAGGTTCTGGTAAGCCAGGTCAACGCTACCGAGCATGTCCTGCAGCAGTTCTGCCTGCTGGGCGGGCTTGCCGTCGCAGCCGTAGGCAAAGCACTTGCGCCGGGTATAGGCTTCGGCCAGTTCGTCTTCCTCTTCCCAGCGGGCACTGTCGACCAGCAGGTTGACGTTGGAGCCGTAGGCGCCTTCAGCGTTGCTGAAAACTCGCAGTGAAGCAGTTTCCAGGTCGCAGTCGTGCTGTGACTGGTAGGCCAGACTGTGCTTGCGCACGAAATTCTGTTCCGGGCTCTCCTCGGCCGAGGCCGCCAGCAATGCCGCCTCCGCAAGCATGCGAGTCTGCAAAGGCAGCAGGTCACGGAAAATTCCGGACAGGGTAATCACCACATCAATGCGCGGCCGACCCAAGGTTTCCAGTGGAATCAGCTGAGCCCCGCACAGCCGGCCGTAGCCGTCGCGGCGCGGCTCTGCACCCATCAGCGCCAATGCCTGGGCGATCGGCGCGCCTTCATTTTTCATGTTGTCGCTGCCCCACAGCACCAGGGCAATGGATTCAGGCATGCCGTTGCCCTCCGCGTGATGACGCGCCAGCAGGCTCTCGGCCTGGGCCATGCCCTCACGCACCGCGTAAGCCGATGGCAGGCAGTAGGGATCGAATCCGTGGAGATTGCGACCGGTAGGCAGGACATCGGGGTTGCGCAGCAGGTCTCCGCCCGGCGCGGGTCGCACAAAACCGCCGTCGAGGGCGTGGAGGATAGCGGGCAATTCGTCATTGGTTGCCAACTGATCAGCTACGCCAGACAGGGATTGCAGGACATCGTCAGAGGCGCCTTCCGCCTTGAAGCTTTTACCGTCCAGCAGGGCTTCGAGCTGGGCGTCTTCCAGTTC
Organism: Cellvibrionales bacterium; assembly: GCA_043513815.1. Lineage (GTDB taxonomy): Bacteria > Pseudomonadota > Gammaproteobacteria > Pseudomonadales > Halieaceae > JANQIO01. The sequence goes on from CP121313.1 coordinate 2,364,349, forward strand.
CAGGGTGTGGCTGGCACGGGCTACCGAGCGCAGCAGCTCGCCGCGCTGTTCGCGCTGCAGAGGAGCGCCGATTTCGTGCAGGCCGAAGGGTATCAGGGTGTGCTCCAGTTCGATCAACTCGACGCGCAGGGCTTCGATGCAATCGGCGCTAGCGCGACTCCAGGTCGGTTCCAGCTCGGCCAGGTCCAGGGCGGCGGCCTGGGACTGCACCAGCGCGGCCTGTTGATCGCAGCCGTCGGCGTCATTTTCATCACGGGTGCGCCAGTGACCAATGGACTCCTTTAGTTCCACCAGGCCGCGATAGAGCTCGGATTCCGTCACCGGCGGCGTCATATAGGTGATCAGGGTCGCAGCGGAGCGGCGCTTGGCCAGCAGGCCTTCAGAGGGATTGTTGGAGGCATAAAGATAGTAGTTCGGCAGGTCGCCTATGAGGCGGTCCGGCCAGCATTCGGCGGACATGCCGACCTGCTTGCCAGGCATGAATTCCAGTGCGCCGTGAGTGCCAAAGTGCAGCACCGCAGCGGCACCAAAGTCTTCTCGCAGGTAGCGGTAGAAGGCACTGAAGGCGTGGGTAGGCGCAAAGCCCTGCTCAAACAGCAGGCGCATCGGGTCCCCTTCCCAACCAAAGGCTGGCTGTACGCCCACCAGCACGTTGCCAAATTCTGCGCCCAGCACAAACAGCGAGCGGCCATCACTGAGCTGCTTGCCGGGAGCCGGGCCCCACTGGGCCTCGATCTCTTCGAGATGGGGTTCCCGCGCCAGGTGGTCATCGACGTCGATACGGGTATGCACATTGGCGTGCACGCCGTACTGGGTGGCATTGCCCTCGGTAATGGCTTCTCGCAAGGCGTCTACCGATTTCGGCAGGTTCACCGTATAGCCTTCCCGCGCCAGCATTTCGAGGGTGTTGTAGAGGGAACTGAATACTGACAGGTGCGCCGCAGTGCCGGTGTTGCCGGCGTTGGGCGGGAAGTTGAACAGCACGATCGCCAGCTTGCGCTCAGCGCGAGCCTTCTTGCGTAGTTCCACCAGTCGGGCGACACGCGCCACGAGAGTGTCTATGCGTTCGACATGAGGCGACATGTCTGCGGCGCCGTCCGCGGAGCGGCCGCCGAACACGATGGGCCCGGTGGCGCCTTCCAGTTCGGGAATAGCCACCATCATGGTCGCCTCGATTGGCGTCAGGCCATGCTCTGAGTGCTGCCACTGGTCAACACTCTGGAATTCCAGTGACTGCGCGGAGATATAGGGCACATCCAATCCGGCCAGCAGTTCCTCTGCCGCCTGGGCATCGTTGTAAGCCGGGCCGCCCACCAGTGAAAAACCGGTCAGGGACACGACGGCATCCACCGCGGTTGCGCCGTCCTTGATAAAAAAGCTCTCGACTGCGGGCCGTGCATCCAGTCCGCTGGCAAACGCCGGCACGACACTGAAACCCCGGGCCTCCAGCGCCTCGATCACCGCGTCGTAGTGCGCGGTGTTTCCCGCCAGGGCATAGGAGCGCATGATCAGCAGCCCTACCCGGCCGTTGTTGCCACGCTTGCGCGGCAGGCTGCCAGCCTTGGCGCTGATGCGGCCTTTCATGCGCGGGTGGTAAATGCCGGTTTCCGGGTACTCCACTGGCGCTGCTACCTTGAGCCGGCCGCGCAGGCATTCGCGCTCGTCGGCAGCGTAACGGTCTACCAGAAACGCCACCATCTCGCTGACGTTTTCCTCGCTGGCGGCGAGCCAGTACTGCAGGGTCAGGAAATAGGCGCGCACGTCCTGAGCCGTGCCGGGAATAAAGCGCAGGATGCGCGGCAGCTGGCGCAGGATCGACACCTGCTGGGCGCCGGCGCCGCGCTTGGAGCCACTGCTCTTGCCGCGCAGGCGCTTGAGTAGCGCCATCGGGCCGGTGGCTTCCTTGTCCATGCTGAAGCGGCCCATACGGGTCAGCTTCATGACCTCGGGCGCCGACATACAGCAGATCATTGCGTCGCAGTGATCTCGACGCGCCGTCAGGGCCGGCAGTACCGCATTGATCTGGTGCTCCATGAACATCATCGTCACCAGGATGATGTCGCCTTCGGCGATGTCCGTGTGGCAGGCCTCCAATGTCTCGGGGCTGGCCTCCCAGTTGGTAGCCGCGTGCATAGACAACTCGAGGCCCGGAATGGACTTCTGCAGCTGTGAGTGCGCCTCCTTCATCACCGTACTCAGGTGATTGTCGAGGGTAACGACCACGACCTTGATAGGTGTGGAATCAGTTGCTGAAGTGCGCTTTTGCTTCATACAGCGTATCCAGGTCAATCATCTCGAGACCGCGCTCGGCGGCGTAACGTTCGGTGTTGCGCCGGGCTTTGCCGCGCACGAAGAACGGGATTTTCTTGAGCTCTTTCTCGGCATCCGCGTTCCAGGCCAGGGTCAGGATCCCGCCCTCGTTCGATGCCGGGGCTGCACGCTCATGGCCGCCCCCGTCTGAAGCCAGGTGTGAGGCTGCGACCCCTTCGTTGAATTCGAAGTCCTCGCGAAACATGGTGAGCAGGTGTTCCTCGAGGCCCATCATCAGCGGGTGCACCCAGCTGTCGAAAATGACATTGGCGCCTTCAAAACCCATCTGCGGTGAATAGCGCGCCGGATAGTCCTGAACGTGAGCCGGCGTGGATATCACCGCACAGCCGATACCCTGGCGCTTGGCGATATGGCGCTCCATCTGGGTGCCGAGTACCAGCTCAGGCTGTAGTTCTTCTACCGCCCTTTCCACCGCCAGGTAGTCGTCGGTAATGAGTGCCTCCAGGCCCAGGGATTTCGCCATCTGGCGGACATCGCGAGCCTGCTCGCGGGCATAGGTGCCCAGCCCGACGACGTCAAACCCCAGTTCTTCACTGGCAATACGGGCCGCCGCCACCGCGTGAGTGGCATCGGCAAAAATAAACACGCGCTTGCCGGTGAGATAGGTCGAATCCACCGAGCGCGAGTACCAGGGCAGATTGGAAAATTCATCGTCGAGAACCGCTGACACGTCGGCCCCGGTCACATCCGCCAGCTCACGGAGAAAATCACGGGTCGCACCGACACCAATCGGCACCGTGCGAATCACCGGCATGCCAAAGCTGCGCTTCAGCCAGTCACAGACGCCGTCAGCGACTTCCGGATACAGGCAAATATTGGCATCTGCCTGGGGAATGCGCAGCAGGTCAGCGGGACTGGCGCCCAGCGGCGCGACCACGTTGACGTGAACACCCAACCGCTCCAGAAGTCCGACAATCTCTCGCACATCGTCCCGGCATCGGAAACCCAGGGCGGTCGGCCCGAGCAGATTCACGCTGGGCGCAGCATCGGCATCGCGCGCCGGACGCTCGCTGCCAGGCGCGGGGATGCGACCGGCCAGCAGTCCGCGTACCAGGCTGTAAAAAGTTTCGCTGGCGCCCCAGTTTTCCTTGCGGGAATAGGCCAACATCTCCAGCGCTATTACCGGCACGGGCAGCTCACCGCCACCGACCAGGGTGCCCGGCTGATCCTGCAGCAGCTCCGCAGTACAGGAGTCGCCCACCAGCAGCAACTGCGGCTGGTGGTGCTTGCAGGCATCGCTGGCAGCACTCAGCACCAGGTTGGCAGTATCGCCGCCAAGATCCCTGGCCTGGAATGTGGTGTAGGTGACCGGCGGCCGCCGGCCTTCGCGCTCGATCATGGTAAACAGGAGATCAGCGTAGGTGTCGCCCTGGGGAGAGTGCAGCAATGTTGGCAATACCCAGGCCACAGACGGTGAGGTCAGGGCGCGCTTCTCGCAGTCGTGCCAGTTGCGGCTCGAGGTCCTGACCCTCGGTCAGTTCGGTGTCGGCGGGCAGCCGCTTTAGCTCCTCGGCGAGCAGCGACTGCTCCAGGAACGGCGTACCCACCTCCCCCAGCGTCATGCCGCATTCCTCAGCGAGGAATCGGGCCAGCGGAATTTCAAGCTGCGAGTCCGGCAACAGGCTCACCGTGCGACCGGCCAGTCTCTCGCGGTGCAGGGAAACAGCCCTGCAGGCACGCTGGTACGGGGCAGCGGTAGCATCAGCAAAGCGCTTGGGGTCGACACCAAAAGCGTCGGCCGCCGCCTGCAGCCAACCCAGGGTGCCCTCGGCACCCAACGGGTATGGCGCTGACAGCAAGGTCGCGCCGCGGGCCTTGAGTGCCCTGGAGGTATCCCCCAACCAGGGCTGCGCGAACAGCACCCGGGTACCGGCGCCCACCGGCGGCAGTTCCTCGGCACGCCGGCCAGGGAAAAAGCGCACGTTGGTAATACCGAATGCATCAAACAGGCGTCGGAACTGGTCCTCAACAATGTCAGCCAGGGTTCCCACCACCAGCAATTGCTCGACCGTGTCGTCGCCGGGCAGCTCTGCCACGAGCCTCTGAAGGCAGCTGTCTTCGCCCTGGGTAAAAGTGGTTTCAATACCGCTGCCGGAGAAATCGACAAAGCGAACGCCGTCGCCATGGTTGCGCTGCAAACGCTCGGCGGCATTGCCGAGATCCAGCTTTATAACTTCGGAGGGGCAACTGGCTACCAGGAAGACTGTCTTGATGTCCGGGCGCCGGCTGACCACCTGACCCACCACGCGATCAAGCTCTTCGTTGCAGTCGGCCATTCCAGCCAGGTCCATGTCCTGAAGTATCGCGGTAGCGAAGCGCGGCTCGGCAAAAATCATTACACCCGCAGCCGACTGCAGCAGGTGGGCACAGGTTCGCGAACCTACCACCAGGAAAAATGCATCCTGGATCTTGCGGTGTAACCAGACAATCGAGGTCAAGCCGCAGAACACGGCGCGCTGTCCCCGCTCCTGCCTCGCCTGGAGAGTGGAATCGCTGGCGAGGACGGCGTTACTCATGATTGCACCAATGGCAGCGGCGGCGTTGCCACCGACTCGAGGCGGGCGCGGCGCAGCTTGATGAGAAACTGGGCGGCGTTGACAACGTAGGCAGCGTAGGCCGCCAACGCGATGAACATTTGTGCCGCTGGCGAGACCAGCGCAAACAGCCAGGCCACCAGATAAGCGGTGTGGAGGGCTATGACCAGCATGCTGACCACGTCTTCCCAGTAGAACGCAGACGCGAACAGGTACTGACCGAAAACTTCTTTTTCCCAAATAGCGCCGGTCACCATAATGGTGTATAAGACCGCGGTTTTTAACACCACCGATCCGGTTGCGGCTGCCAGGCCTTCGCCTGTCGACAGGAAGTTGATCACCAGCAGGAGGCTGACGATGAAGACCAGAAACTGCAGTGGCGCAAGTATTCCCTGCACCAGTGTCCAGCGCGTCTCGTCGCGCCGGCGCCGTTGCTCGGGCGTGTAAAGGGAATGCGCTTGTGACGTATTCAAGTCTTCCATCACGTTGGTTCTGTGCCCGTTTTCTTATCGCTGTGTCGGTGAATCTAGCGCTTGTGCGCGCCACTGTCAACCTTGCCTTACACTTAATGAAGTCCAATCTATTTGACATGCTTCTATCTTTGCGATTTACTCGCCTGACCGAGGTACATGCAAGCACCGCGCTCGCACCGCCAACGATCGGAACCCTCGCCGCGGCGACACCCGACCGCGGTACCAGCCAACTCACTACGACTAATGGAATTTGCGCGTGCTAAGTCAGTTGGACTCCAAGGCATCGGCCGACCTCGTTACGAGAATGGCCGACTTCACCATGCTGCTGGATCACGGCGGGCATATCCTTCAGCTATCGGTTAATAGCGAAGATCTTGCCGGCGCCATCGACGACAGCTGGATCGGCCGCGACCTCCGAGACCTCGCCACCCCAGACAGCAAGGCACGACTGGAAGACCTTCTGGCACGCGCCACCGCCGAACCCGGCACTGTCGTGACCTGCGACGCCAGCCACGCTCAGGATGAAGACGATGACCTGCTGGTTCGCTACCGGGCGATTTCGCGGGGCGCCGACGCCGAGGTCCTCATGCTGGGCCAGGACATGCGCGCGGAAGCCAACCTGCGACAACAGCTGATGAACGCCCAGCAGGCGCTGGAACAGGACTACTGGCGCCTGCGGCAAATCGAAACCCGCTACCGCCGACTGTTTGACATGGTCAGCGACGCCATCATTGTCGTGGATGGCGACAGCCTGCGAATCATGGAATCCAATCCCCGGGCGATCGCACTACTGGCCCCGGGCCAGGACTCAGTCGCCGGCAAGGCTTTCCCGCTAGGATTTGACAAGACCGGGCAACGCCGCATCAAGGCACTATTGGACGAAGCGCGTACCGCCGGCCGCGGCCAGGTCGAAAACCTCACCACCGACCAGGATGACCACGAAGTAGACGTTTACGCGACCTTCCTGCGCCAGGGCAATGAGGCGCGCTTCCTGGTACGAATTGCGGAACATGGCACGGGCGCAGCCGCCGGCCCCGCGCCCGGCGCAGACCAGTTGCTGGGCGATTCACTGCAGGTGTCGCCCGACGCCATCCTGGTGACGGACGAAGACGGCCGCATCGTAGCCGCCAATCAGACGTTCCTGGAACTGGCGCAAATGGTGTCCCTGGACCAGGTGTTGGGTCAGCTGGCTGATCGCTGGCTGGGACGTTCCGGCGTGGATCTCAGCGTGCTGTTGACCAACTTGCGCAAGAACAACAGCGTCAAACTGTTCAGCACCACCCTGCAGGGCGAACAGGGCTCGACCGCTGACGTTGAGGTTTCAGCCGCGGCGGTTACCTCACCACGCGGCCGCAGCCTGGCTTTCTTTATACGCGACGTGGGTCGTCGCGTGGTGGCAGAGCATCCCTCGGCCGCCCAACTGCCCCGCTCCATCGAGCAGATCACCAAGCGAGTCGGCCGGGTACCCCTCAAGGACCTGGTGCGGGAATCTACCGACGTGATCGAAGCCCTCTGTATTGAGGCTGCACTGCACCTGACTCACGACAATCGAGCCTCTGCTGCGGAATTACTCGGACTCAGCCGCCAGAGCTTGTATGCCAAGCTGCGCCGCTATGAAATAGACGGCCACGGCGAAGACAACTCCTGATCCAATTCAAGGCAACAGCCGTAACTGTCTAGTTAAGTTGACAGTATTGACTGTTCATCATATATTACAGTCATGCTTCCTGAAGCCATGGCCCCATCGCCCAGCACTCGCCCCGAATTGCGCGGCATGCTGCAGCTACTCAAGCCCATCACCTGGTTCCCACCCATGTGGGCTTTTGCCTGCGGCGCTGTTTCCTCCGGCACCAATCCACTCGATACGCCGCTACTGTTGATAGCGGGGATTGTGCTGGCCGGCCCCATGGTTTGTGGCGCAAGCCAGATCGTCAACGACTGGTACGATCGCGAGGTCGACGCCATCAATGAGCCCCAGCGGCCGATACCCTCTGGTCGCGTGCCGGGCTACTGGGGCCTTTACCTGGCCATCATCTGGACTGCCCTCAGCCTGCTGCTGGCGTTCAATCTGGGCACCACCGTATTCTGGGCGGCCCTGGTGGGTATCGCCCTGGCCTGGGCTTATAGTGCCCCGCCGCTGCGCTTCAAACAGAACGGCTGGCTTGGCAACCTGGCCGTAGGAATTTCTTACGAGGGCCTCGCCTGGATTACCGGCGCCGCCGTCATGCTGGGAACCGCACCGGGCAAGGAAATACTCGCGCTGGCCTTCCTGTATAGCCTGGGTGCCCACGGCATCATGACGCTAAACGACTTCAAGGCGCTGGAAGGCGACCTGCGCATGGGGGTTCGCAGCCTGCCGGCCCAGCTGGGACCGGAACGTGCCGCCAAGGTGGCCTGCCTGGTCATGGCAGCGCCCCAGGTATTCGTCATCGCCCTGCTCTATGACTGGGGGCAGCCGCTATACGCTGGCCTGGTGACCGCCGTGCTGGTTGCTCAGCTGTTCGCCATGCGGCGCCTGCTGACCGACCCGAAGGCACTGGCGCCCTGGTACAACGGCACCGGCGTTACCCTCTACGTGTTGGGCATGATGGCCAGCGCCGTGGCCATAAGAGGCCTGGCATGATCGGCGGACTGGGCTGGCTGGCCATCATCCGGCTTGGCCTGGTCCAGACATCACTCGGGGCGGTCATAGTCCTAACCACTTCTACTCTCAACCGCGTCATGGTGGTCGAACTGGCACTGCCGGCCATGCTGCCAGGCGTGCTGGTGGCATTGCACCATGTGGTGCAGATGTCTCGCCCCCATGTCGGTTATGGGTCAGATATCGGCGGCCGCAGGACCCCCTGGATTATCGGCGGCATGCTGGTACTGGCCAGCGGTGGAATTCTCGCCGCGGTGGCGACCACCCTGATGGAAGCCACCCTGGCCCTGGGCGTTGGCCTGGCGATCCTCGCTTTCCTCATGATCGGCCTCGGCGCAGGTGCTTCCGGCACCTCGCTACTGGTATTGCTGGCCAAACGTGTGGCACCGGATCGCCGCCCCGCGGCCGCCACCCTGGTCTGGATCATGATGATTGCCGGCTTTGCCGTTACCGCCGGGGTTGCGGGCCAGTACCTCGACCCCTTCAGCCCCCAGCGCCTGGTCGCCGTTACCAGCACAGTGTCGGTGGCGGCGTTCCTGATTACTGTATTTGCCATTCGCGGCGTCGAGGCTGCCGCAGATGCCGAGCAGGCTGCGGACGCGCCAGAACTCAAAGGCGACACAGCCGGCATGCCGGGCTTCCGTGCGGCCCTGCGCGAAATCTGGCAGGAACGCGAGGCCCGGCAATTCACAGTATTTGTTTTCGTATCCATGCTGGCCTTCAGTGCCCAGGACCTGATTCTTGAGCCCTTCGCCGGCACGGTGTTCGGCATGACCCCGGGGCAATCCACCCAGCTCGCCGGCATCCAGCACAGCGGCGTGCTACTGGGCATGTTGCTGGTCGCTCTCAGCGGCAGCCTGTTGAAGCTCAACAGCGTTGCTCACCTGCGCCGCTGGACAGTGGGCGGCTGCCTCGCCTCCGCTGCGGCCCTGCTGGGCATTGCCAGCAGTGGTGGCTTCAGCGAGCAATGGCCGCTGGCCGCCAATGTCTTTGCGCTGGGCGCTGCCAACGGCGCTTTCGCGGTCGCCGCCATCGCCTCCATGATGAACCTGGCCGCCAATGGCCGCGCCCGGCGCGAAGGCCTGCGCATGGGCCTGTGGGGCGCAGCACAGGCGATAGCCTTCGCGCTGGGCGGATTTATCGGCACTGTCGCTATTGATATCACCCGCCAGTTCGTGAGCGAACCGGCGACCGCCTATGCCCTGGTATTCAGCGCCGAGGCGGTACTGTTCCTGTGGGCAGCGCGCCTTGGCAGCGCTGTGCGCAATTCCCAACCCAAACACCTGACCGCCCCCGCCTTTGGCGATGTGGCGGTCGTCAGTCTTATGAACGAGAGGTAACAGCCATGAGCGAGTCAGCCATGAGCCAGGTAACAGACAGCGGGCATCAACAGCGCGGCGCCGCGGGCCTTGAAAAGCCCAGGGAATTTGATGTCATCGTGATTGGCGGCGGACCATCCGGCGCGACGGCGGCGACTGACCTCGCCAACGCCGGGCACAGCGTGTTGATGCTCGAGCGGGCCTTCAGGATCAAGCCCTGCGGCGGCGCCATACCCCCGCGTCTGATCGAGGATTACGGTATACCGCAGGAACTGCTGGTAGCCCGGGTGACCTCGGCGCGCATGGTGTCTCCCACCGAGCAGAAAGTCGACATGCCTGTGGGCGATACCTACGTGGGCATGGTGGACCGGGAGGTCTTTGACCCCTGGCTGCGGCAGCGCGCGGTTGACGCCGGGGCGACCCAGCGTATTGGCAACTTCAAGCAACTGCGACGCCGTGACGACGGCCGTGTCGAGGTGGATTTCACCGACAAGGAAAACGGCGGCGAAGTGACCACCGCCATCGGGCGCACTGTCATCGGTGCCGATGGCGCCAATTCCCAGGTCGCCAAACGCTATGTGCCCGGCGGTGACCAGAAGAAATGCGTGCTTGCCTATCATGAAATCGTTCGCTCCCCGGTAGGGTCTGCCGGCGGCAACTTTGATCGCAACCGGGCCGACGTCTGGTACCAGGGCAACCTCTCTCCAGATTTCTACGCCTGGGTCTTCCCCCACGGGGAAACCACCAGCATCGGCGTCGGCAGCGAGGCCAAGGGCTTCTCTGCGCCGGCATCGGTCAAGGCCCTGCGCCAACAGGTGAATCTCGAATGTGCGGAAACCATCCGCCGCGAGGGCGCGCCGATACCCCTGAAACCCCTGAAGCGCTGGGACGACGGTGCCAACATCGTGCTCGCCGGTGATGCTGCCGGCGTGGTGGCGCCTGCCTCCGGCGAAGGTATCTACTACGCGATGTACGGCGGCCAGTTGGCGGCCGCAGCCATCATGGAGTGCCTCGCCACTGGCGACGTGCGCGCCCTGGGCCTGGCGCGCAAGCGCTTCATGAAAGAGCATGGCCGGGTCTTCTGGGTACTCGGCATCATGCAGAAGTTCTGGTATTCCAGTGACAAGCGCCGCGAGCGCTTTGTCAGCATGTGCAAGGACCCCGACGTGCAATACCTGACCTGGCAGGCCTACACCCAGAAGAAACTGGTGCGCGCCCGTCCGGCTGCCCATGCACGTATTTTCTTCAAGGACATGGCACACCTGCTGGGACTCGCAAGAGTCTAGGCCTGGCCCGTCGGGTCGTTGGCTGACTGGTTTGCATCTGGCCGGGTCATCGACCTGGTATTGCTGCTGGTACTACTGGAAATTCTCGCCCTGCCCTGGCTGCTGCGAAAGTTCGGCAGCTCGCTCAGCGTCGCACGCCTGCTACCGAATATCACCGCCGGCATCGCCCTGATGCTGGCCCTGCGGGCCAGCCTGGCAGGTGCGCCCTGGATGTGGATGGCGCTGGCACTGCTGGCCGCGCTCGCTGCTCACCTCACTGACCTTGCGATGCGGATACGCGCCGGCCACTAGTCGCCCTGCTGCACGGATATTCGGGATTTTCAGCACGAGGTTTTGCGCTGTGCGGGATTTTCCGGCGCAGCTTATAGCGGTGGCTATGACCGCAGGAGGAAAGGCTCGCTGAGCGCGCAAGATCCGGCGAGAAGCCAAAGCATTCTCACGCAAAATAAAGGCGCTTGTAGAAACAAGCGCCTAGTCGGCGGATAGCGGGCGACCCGAAGGCCGGCGCAGCTGGAGTACTACCAGACCGGCGCCAGCCGCGGCTGCTCGGGAATCTCGTTGGGCAGCGTCGGGTGGAAGTAGAGCTTGACGAAGGTCATGCCGGCCGCAGCAGACAACCCCAGGCGCTTGATGCGCGCCAACATACCGCCGCGTTGACGCAGCGCTTCAATGCGCACATTGAGATCCCGCAAGCGTTCGAGCCCGGCACGGAAGCGCGGACTGTCAGTATCCAACATCAGCGGGAACACCTGCTTGCTGATTTCAGTGGTGATCTCGAACACGCGGAAGTCGAACTCTGTGGGGTCCATGCCCAGCGCCTGGTACAGCTGGGGCCGGGTGTGGTCACGGACATACATGGTGGCGTACACGGCGATCAGGAAGAAACGTATCCACAGTTTGTTATAGCCACGCAGCAACTGAGGTTGGGCGCGCATCATCAGCGCCAGAGACTCGCCGTGGCGGAACTCATCGTTACACCAGCGATGGAACCAGCGGAAGATCGGGTGGAAACGCTTCTCTGGGTGCTTCTCCAGATGACGATAAATCGTGATGTAGCGCGCGTAGCCAATCTTCTCCGACAGATAGGTGGCGTAGTAGATGTACTTGGGCTTGAAGTAGGTGTAGTCCTTCTCCCGCTTCAGGAAACCCAGGTCCACCGCTACCCCGAGGTGCTTAAGCGCGCGGTTGATGAAGCCTGCATGCCGCGACTCGTCGCGAGCCATATAGGCCATCAATTCCTGCACGTCCTCGTTGTCGACGTTTTTCTTGATCTCGTTGTAGAGCACGCAGCCGGAATATTCTGCGGTGATTGAGCTCACCAGGAAGTCGAGGAACTCCGCACGCAACTCCGGAGACAGGTCATGCATCTCGGCGTCGAAGTCGACTTCGCCGCGGAAGTGGTCGTGGTTAGTGTCGGCGGCATACTCCGCCATCATCTTGTCCCATTCTTCGCGCACCGGCTCCACATCGAGCTTGTTCATCTCGGCGTAGTTGGTGCGGTAAAACCGCGGTGCCAGCAAAGTGTCCTTGACGGCTTCTGCGGTGGTGTCGACGGTGTCGACATCGGGATTGATGTTGTCGTCGGAGCTATGAGTGCTGTCGATTGCAGCCATCTGATTCATATCAGTACCCTCCAGTCGCCTCCGGGGCGAAGTCATGTAGCGCTCAACCGTCATTCTGCGGCGTCAGGCGCAAGAGTGTCAACTTTTATTTACACTTGGCCTGTCAATTATAGTTGTCTATACTGCGATTTCAAGCTACCCGTTCACTTCGGCATCGGATTGACACGCGGGTTTAACGCGCCCGGAGGCGCTCGGCGAATGGGACGATCAGCGGTACCCGGCGCAGCAGGCGCTGACACGCCCGAAGCCACGGCTGAAAGGTTGTACTCTCTCGGTTACGCGAGCACACAGACAGCACCCATGGGCGCCGCCGGACTCATCACGTTGCTCAACGAGGCCCGTGAATTCAACCAGAGCCACGACATCAGCGGCTTGCTGTTACACCGGGGCGACTCTTTCCTGCAGGTCATCGAAGGCCGCAAGGGCGACGTGCTTGAACTCTATCAGCGCATACAGGCAGACCCGCGCCACGACAGGGTGGAAACCCTGTTTGAGGACTATATAGAGGAACGGGAATTCTCTGACTGGCAGATGGGGTTTATCGAGCTGGGGGGCATCGACGTGTCGCTGCTGCCGGGCTTCTCGAATTTCCTGATAGAAAACGAGGCGCCTCGCAGCCTGCTGGAGCGCCTCAGTCGCACCAAACGCCTGTTACTGCTGTTCCGCAATCTGAGCTAGCCAGACCCCAGGGGTGACTGTCCCTGCATGACGCCCCCTACATGACGCCATAGGCGAGCATGGCGTCGGCCACCTTGGTAAAGCCCGCTATATTGGCGCCCTTGAAGTAGTCGACATGCCCCCCCTCCTGCACCCCGTACTCAACACACTGGGCGTGAATATCGCGGATGATCTTGCGCAAGCGGTCATCCACTTCGGTCTCCGTCCACTGCAGGCGCAGGCTGTTCTGGCTCATCTCCAAGCCTGACACCGCTACCCCACCGGCATTGGCGGCCTTGGACGGTGCGTGCAGGAGGTTTTTTGCCTCGCTGAACAATTTGATGGCCTCGGGGGTGGTAGGCATATTGGCGCCCTCGGCGACCGCCCGTACCCCGTTTTTGAGTAAGGTCTTTGCCTCATCCCCATTGATCTCGTTCTGGGTCGCACAGGGAAAAGCCAGGTCGGCCTCGATGTCCCAGGGCTCTGCGCCTTCGTGGTACTCAAAGCCGAATTCATCGGCGGCCTCGGAGATACGCCCGCGGCGCACTGTTTTCAGCTCCTTGACCCAGTCGACCTGGTCCTGGGTCATGCCCTTCGGGGCGTGCACCATGCCGCCGGAATCTGACAGGGTCAGCACCTTGCCACCCAGCGCAATCAGTTTCTCCGCACAGTAAGTCGCCACATTGCCGGAGCCGGACACCAGGCAGCGGCGGCCATCGATGTGCTCACCGCAGTGGGACAGCATATTCTCCATCATGTACACCGTCCCGTAGCCGGTGGCCTCGGTGCGGATATGACTGCCGCCGAATTCCAGAGCCTTGCCGGTCAGCACGCCTTCGAAACGGTTGGCCAGGCGCTTGTACTGGCCAAACAGGTAGCCTACTTCACGGGCGCCGACGCCAATATCACCGGCCGGGACGTCGGTGTTGGGGCCGATGTGCCGGTGCAGCTCTGTCATGAACGCCTGACAGAAGCGCATGACCTCCCGGTCTGAGCGGCCCTTGGGATTGAAGTTGGCGCCGCCCTTGCCGCCGCCCATGGGCAGACCGGTCAACGAGTTCTTGAAGACCTGCTCAAAGGCGAGGAACTTCAATACCCCCTGGTTCACCGAGGGGTGGAAACGGATGCCACCCTTGTAGGGGCCGATCGCATTGTTCTGCTGCACGCGGAAGCCACGGTTGACCCGCAGTTCACCGACGTCGTCTTCCCACACAACACGGAAGCTGACCACCCGGTCCGGTTCGGCCATGCGCTCGAGAATGCGCAGGTCCTTGTAGCGGGGCTTGTCCTGGATATAGGGAATGATATCCATGGCAACCTCGTGCACCGCCTGGTGGAACTCCGGCTCACCCGGGTTGCGCTCTACCACGCCCTCCATGAATTTTTCGAGATTATCCGCCTTGTCGACGACCATTCTTGACTCCTTATTCTGTATTTTGGTGGAGGCCGCCCGGCCACAAGTTTTTCTGCCGCTCAGAGACGCAGCCCCAGCTGCTCATGCGCTTCGCGCTCCAGTGCTGCCCGGAAGTCCGGGTGCGCAATATCTATCAGCGCCCGGGCGCGTTCGGTCACCGACCGGCCCCGCAGTCTGGCGATTCCGTACTCGGTAACAATGTAGTCCACATGGGCGCGGGTGGTCACTACGCCAGAGCCGCGGGTCAACATGGTGACCAGCCGCGTGAACTGCCCATCCCGCGCGGTACTGGGCAGCGCGATAATTGACTTGCCGCCCTCAGAGAATGTGGCACCGAGAACAAAGTCCACCTGGCCGCCGACGCCAGAGTACACCCGGGGCCCCATGGAATCTGCGCAGACCTGGCCGCTGAGGTCGATCTGGATTGCGCTGTTGATAGACACAACCTGCTTGTTACGGGAGATCACCGTAGGGTCATTGACGTATTCGATATCCAGAAAGATGACCTCTGGATTATCGTCCACGAAGCGGTACAAGGCCTCGCTGCCCATGGCAAAACCGGTCACGATTTTTCCGCGCTGGCGTTTCTTGTTGGAGTTATCCACCGCGCCACACTCCACCAGCGGCAGCAGGCCGTCCGAGAACATCTCGGTGTGCACGCCGAGGTGGTGGCGGTCACCGAGGTTGGACAGGGCCGCGTCGGGAATTGCCCCGATTCCCATCTGCAGACAGTCGCCGTCGTCAATGAGGCTGGCAATATGCTCGCCGATACGGGTCGTTACGGCGCTGGCGGGTCGCGGGTCGACTGTAATCAGCGGCGCATCTTCCACATAGGCTATATCGATTTCGTCGAGGGGGATGAAGGCATCGCCGTGGGTGCGCGGCATACTGGGGTTGACGTGGGCGATCACCCGGTCTGCTACCTCACAGGCGGCCTTGGTGGCTTCAACGGAAATACCCAGGGTGCAGTTGCCGTGCTGGTCTGGCGACGATACCTGGATCAGCGCCGTATCGACACGCTGCTCTCCGCGCCGAAATAATTTGGGCAGCTCCGACAGGAAAATCGGCACGTAGTCCGCCAGCCCGGCGTTAATAAGATCGCGGGTGTCCTTGCCGGCAAAAAATACCCGGTGCCTGAGATGACCTTGCAGTTCATCACCGCAGACCGCGCCGGCATGCTCCAGGTGCAGCTGCATAAGCGTAAGGTCCGTGCAGGTGAGCGCATGTTCCGCCAGCGCTTCCAGCAATACCGTGGGCGTGGCTGCCATCGAATGGCACCAGATGTATTCGCCACTCTCGATGGCGGCGACCGCCGCTGCCGCCGATTCATGGAATTTAGTCACGCCGTCAGCTCCCGGCGGCCATCACAGCCCTCCCGCCAGGATGATATCCGCCAGCGAGCGGCGGTTACGGTCGCCCAGGTCTCTCTCGGCATACTGTTCGGGAATCACTTCCGCACTGCCCTCGTAACCGATTGCCAACGCCGTGAGGGCCTCCTGGCTCTCTGCAAGGCCAAACTGCTCATGCGCGAGTTCAGGCTCAATGCCGATCATCTGGTGCACTGCCAGCCCGCGGGCGGTGGCCTCCACGGTCAGCATGGCCGATGACGCGCCAAGGTCGTGAGCGGCCGCCTTGTTAGGCTTGCCGTTGTGTTCAAAGTTTTTCTCGATCACTCCCAGCGCCAGTACCGGCGCATTCACCGCCCAGGGCTGATTGCCCTCCACCAGCACGCCGTAGAGCTGGTCCCAGGTCGCCTGACTGCGCTCCTTCACGCCGACAATGTAGCGCCAGGGCTGGGCGTTGTAGGACGACATGGTCCAACGGGCAGCCTCAAACAGGGATTGCAGGTCTTCCTCGCTCACCGGTCGGGCGGGATCAAACGCGTAGGGACTGTGCCGTTCGGCCAGCAGCGCGTGGATGTGGTGGTTTACCGGGGCCGGGCCCTTGCTCATGGGTGTACTCCTTGCAGTGTTTGATGGGGTCTTTTAGTTGTCAGTCAGGCAGGGGAATGTATTCGTCGTCCCCCGGAACCGCCGGAAAACGGCCCTCCTTCCAGTCCAGCTTGGCCTGCTCTATGCGGTCAGGGTCGCTGTGGACAAAGTTCCAGAACATATGCCGTTCGGCAAGGCGATCACCGCCGATCACCATGACCCGGCTGGCCTCGTCAGCCTGCAGTAGCAGCGGCTTGCCCGGGCAGGCCACGGCCATCACGCCGGGGCCGTGCCTTGCGCCATCGATAATAATGCCGCCTTCTACCACGTAGACGGCCAGCTCCTGCTCCTCATCCGGCAGACTGAGTTCGGCACCGACCTCCAGCCTGCACTCCAGGTAAAGTGTGCGCGAATAGCTTTTCACGGGTGACTGTTCGCCGAAGGCCTCGCCCGTGATCAGCGTGGCCTGCACGCCAGGGAAAGTGATGCGCGGCAGCTCATCTGCGGCATAGTGGATAAATTCTGGCTCGCACTCTTCATCCTGTTCCGGCAGGGCGATCCAGGATTGAATGCCGTGCAGGCGGCTCACCTCATCCAGGTCCGCTCCCGCTCGCTCAGAGTGCACAATCCCGCGGCCAGCGGTCATCAGGTTGATGGCACCGGCGCGGATCGGCTGCTCCACTCCGAGGCTGTCACGGTGCATGATCTCGCCCTCAAATAGATAGGTAATGGTAGCGATGCCTATGTGCGGATGGGGCCGCACTGCAATACCTTTGCCCGGGGGAAATTCAGCCGGGCCCATGTGGTCAAAGAACACGAACGGGCCGACCTTGCGGCACTGCCGGGCGGGCAACGAACGCCGCACCGTAAACTCGCCCAAATCGGTCTCCCTGGGTTCTATCAGCAGATCCACGCTGCCGTCACTCTCTTCGCAGCGCGCTGCGTCAGCTTTTTGATAACTCATATCAGGTCTCCCGGGAGCGCCCCTTCTCAGTGTAGCCAGACTTTGTTACGCGGAAACTCAAGGGACCGCTCAACGGTCCCCTGTGGAACTCAGCCCATGTCGAACAGCAAAAACTCGGACTCTTCGCTGGCCTCAATGGTGAGCGCAACGGAACCTTCGAGCGCCAGTCCGTCCCCCTGTGCCAGTGCTTCACCGTTGACGCTGAGCTCGCCACGCGCAACCTGCAGCCAGCCCTTGCGAGAACCGGCGATGCTATGGCTCAGCGTGCCGCCTGCCTCGAGTATAGACGCGTACAGATCGACATCCCGGTTGATCACCACGGCGCCATCACGACCGTCGCGACTTCCTACCAGGCGCAGCTGGTTGAGCTTGGCCTCACGCCCAAAGGTCTTCTGCTCGTAGCCTGGCTCCAGCCCCTGCGCCTCCGGCACAATCCAGATCTGCAGGAAGTGCACCGCGTCTGTGTCCGAGGCGTTGAACTCGCTGTGACGCACGCCCGTGCCCGCCGTCATGCGCTGAACATCACCGGGCCGGATCATCGAGCCGTTGCCCATGCTGTCCTGGTGCTCAAGGGCGCCATCCAGTACATAGGAGATGATCTCCATATCACTGTGGCCATGGGTGTCGAAACCGCGGCCCGGTTTGACGCGATCCTCGTTGATCACCCGCAAGGGGCCGTGCCCCATATGGCGCTGATCGAAGTAGTGACCAAAGGAAAAACTGTGGCGGCTGTCCAGCCAGCCGAAATTGGCCACGCCGCGCTCTGCACCGGGTCGAATGTTCATCTCTGCTCTCCTGCTCATAACGTCAATGCTGCCAGTCTATTGTTTGCTATATGGAAAACAATTAGCCGCTTTGGCAACATACTGTATCCAAAATATTTACAATGCATCGAAAGGAGGTGGCCATGGATATGCTGGAAGGAATGCGCAGCTTTGCCCGCGTGGTCGAGGCAGGAGGCTTTGCGGCGGCGGCACGCCAGAAGGGCGTGTCCAGGGCCGTGGTGCACAAACAGGTAAAAAAGCTGGAGGAGCACCTGGGTGCGCAGTTGCTGGTGCGCAGCACCCGGGTGGTCAAGACCACCGATACCGGCGCCGCCTTCTACCAACGGTGTCTCGCGGTTCTGGCGGAAGTGGACTCGGCCCTCGGCGCCGTCCACGAGGCACAGGGACGACCCGGCGGCACCCTGCGCATCAACGCTCCCATGTCGTTCGGTACGCTGCATATGGCCGACATCATTTGCGGCTTCATGGAGACCTACCCGGAAATGCGGGTAGAGCTGAGCCTCAACGACCGGGTCGTCGACCCCCTGGAGGAGGGTTTCGATGTGTCTATCAGGATCAGCGAACCCCAGCACAGTACCAGCCTCGCCACCCGCGAACTTACTGCGGTAAAACGGGTGCTCTGTGCCTCACCCGGCTACCTCGCACAACACGGAGAGCCAAAGCGCCCCGCCGACCTGTCGGAACACCGGTGCCTGCACTACGGCTATCAGGCGTCCGGCGTGCAGTGGCGGCTGGTGGGACCCGAGGGAGAAACTTCAGTAGGCGTCAACTGCACCATGTGGTCGAACAACGGCGAAGTACTGGCAGCGGCGGCCTGCCGCGATCGCGGCATCGCCCTGCTTCCCACCTTTATTGTCGGAGCGTGCCTGCAGGCCGGGAGCTTGCGCACCATTATGCCCAACTACCAACCCGCCGCGCTCACCCTCTGTGCGCTGTACCCGCGGCACCGCCACCTGTCGAGCAAGGTGCGCCTGTTCGTGGACTGTGTCGCCGATGCGATCGGCGAGCGCCCCTACTGGGACCTTGTCAGCTAGGCAGCCGCGGCCTATTGCCCGACCTGGGCGCGCCACTGCTCCGGTGCCCAGGCAATAATAGCCGCGGCGTCTTCCGGTAGCAGGAAATCTGCCGCCACCGCTGCTTCGGTAGCGGCCGTCACGGCGGCCACAAATCCCGCCTCGTCCACATAAAGACTGGCCATCTGTGCGGCGTCAAACAGGTCTGTGCTGCCAAACAGCGGGCAGAAGCCGTCCGCACTCTGCCCTTCCCCGGACAGAATCGCACTGGGGGCATCCACATAGGGTGTGCGAATACCGCCGGTGACGTTGCCCAGGGAATCCAGCAGGAAGGCGCTGCCGTCGTCGGTCAGGTCCAGTCGCGGCGCTATCGTCGGCGCCACACCCAGCCGGATCCAGTCATCAAGCGCCCGCACGGCACGGGCAAAAACATAGTGCATGGGACCGGCGTTAAACGGACGATCACACTGCAGGATACCCAGCACGGTATCCTCCTCCACAACGGCGGCAAAGCGCGGTTCGCCGATGGCGTCCAGCCGCCCGGAGATAATTGAGTAGTAGTCCGCATGGGCCGTTCCCGTTACTTCCCAGAGCCGAAAGCTTTCGCTATCCGGCTGGCGGGCACCGAAGAAACCGAGGATGGTCAGGTCGGTTTCCGTCTGGAAGGTCATGACCGGGGCGGCGAGGTCAGTGCGAATCCGCGGTAGCGGCGGTGTGTCGATCGGCACCTGTGGTGCCTGGGCCAGGGCCGATGATCCGCCGCCGCGGCTGTGCACCATAAAGCCATCATAGGCGGCGTACAGCGGCTGCACCGCATTGATATAGGTGACCAGGCGGCCGGCAGACTGCGATTCGCCGTAGGCAGCAATGCGGTCCGGCACCATACCCGCCAGTACGTCGGCGTTGGCGCGGCCCTCAAGAATCGCGGTCACCTGGCTGAACATGTCATAAGAAAAGCTGTCCCCCGGGTGCAGCAGGTCGCCATAGCGTTGCGGGTTGACGGCTTTCAGGTGGAACGGTGCCAGACTGCCCTCGCGACCCTCGATACCCACGAGCTGCGCCGAGACGCCCACCCAGATGTGGCCGCTACGGTACATTTCCACGTGCCCGCTGCCCCAGCTGGGCGGAATATCAAAACCCGAGGTGACGTTGAGCCATTCGACGATCACCGAGCCATTGAAGTCTGCAGGGTCAATCGGCCTGTGCACCACCAGCCGGGTGCGGTATTCCGCCTGCTCGCCGGGCTCAGCCTGCCAGAGGCCGTCCGGCAGCAAGTCATTGAGGTTGGTATAGGCGTTGGCGGTGCCTTCGTAGAAATATTCCTGCGCCTCGTAGCCCACCTCCGCCAGGTCGAAGGCGTTGGCCTGCAGGAAAAACGTACCGACCTCCGGCGGATCTGATACGGTCGGCACCGACACCGGCAACAGCTCCGCCCCGGGCTGCGCGGTCTTGGGAATACTGCCGCCGGAGCCGCAGGCGGTCAGTGCTGCGGTGAGCGTCAGGAGAAAAAGCGGTCGAATCAAAAACATGCTGCAAATACCCTGCTGTGGGAAATGGAATTATTGGTGTCAGCAGCATTAAAACATACTCTCGGCCGCCCTCAGACTT
The DNA here is from genome assembly GCA_043513815.1 of Cellvibrionales bacterium. Lineage (GTDB taxonomy): Bacteria > Pseudomonadota > Gammaproteobacteria > Pseudomonadales > Halieaceae > JANQIO01. The sequence goes on from CP121313.1 coordinate 2,384,927, forward strand.
CACCCTGTGAGGTAAATCTGCGCTATGATAGTGAAATAGTCGCGCCCTGTGGCGCACCCCGCAATTGCTGCACCTGGGGGAAGGTACACTGATTAGAAAAATTACCCCGCTGCTGGTGCTGGTTGGCGCCACGGCTGTCGTCATGCTGCTGCAGGCCAACAAGCCCACACCAGAGAAACGAGAGCAAGGACCACGGCCCATCACGGTCTTTGTTGAGCCGGTTGAGCGAGACCAGGTGACACTGGAAGTGGTCACCCAGGGCGAAGTGCGCTCTCGGGTATCCATTGACATGGTCGCGGAGGTCAGCGGTCGCATCGTCGATGTGAGCCCCGAGTTCATGGAGGGCGGCGCCGTCGACCCCAATGAGACCCTGGTGCAGATCGATGATACCGATTACCAGCTCGCACTGAGCCAGACCGAGGCGCGGGTAGCCGAGGCGCAGGTGGCACTGGAGCTGGCACTGGCCGAGGCGGACGTCGCCCGCAAACAGTTGGTCGGTACGTCAAACCCTTCCGATCTGGCGCTCAAGAAACCCCAGGTGGCCGAAGCCCGCGCTGCCGTAAAGGCCGCCGAGGCCGACCTCGAACAGGCCCGCGTAAACCTGTCGCGCACGCGGGTTTCCCTGCCCTTTGTCGGCCGCATGTCAGACACTTTTGTCGACCTCGGCCAGTACGTTAACGTCGGCACCGCTCTGGGCCGGGCATTTGCCACCGACAGAGTAGAAATACGCCTGCCTATTACCTACGACCAGCTGGCCGCCCTGGGCCTGCCCATTGGCTTCCGCGCCAGTGCCGGCGGCGGCTTACCGGTCACGCTCGAGGCGAATGTCGGGGGACGCAACCAGCAGTGGCAGGGAGAGTTGCTGCGCCTGGATGCATCCATTGATCGAGAAACCCGCACGGTTTACGCCATTGCCGAAGTGGAAGACCCCTACGGCGAGAATGTCTCGGCCAGCGGCATGCCCCTGGCGGTGGGTCTCTACGTCACAGCAACTGTGCGTGGACAGGAGTTGGCAGAAGCTGTGCGTATTCCGCGCAAGGCACTGCGCGCCGGCGACACCGTCTACGTCATCAACAGCGATAACGAGCTGGAAATCCGTACCGTCAACGTCAGTCACAGCTCCCCCAACTACGCCATTGTCGCCGACGGCGTGACGCCCGGTGATCGGCTCATCACCTCCACCATCCGCAACCCGATACCCGGCATGGCGCTCAAGGCAGAGGGCGACGCCGAAGCCCTGGTGAGCAACAACCCCGCCGAGGGCGGGCCCGGCTGACCGGCGCTCCGAAGTGGCCACTGTTAGCGTGATCCCGACACCATGAAAAAACTGATCGCCTGGTGGGTGCATAACCCCGTCGCTGCCAACCTTTTGATGGTAGGCATCCTGCTGGCAGGCGCCCTCGGCTTCAACGCCATGGAGCGCGAGGCCTTCCCCTTCTTCAAACCCAACCAGGTCGAGATCGAGGCCACCTGGCCGGGCGCTGCTCCCCAGGAGGTCGAAGAGCAGATCATCCTGCGTATTGAAGAAGCGCTCAAAGGCGTGGATAACGTTTACCGGGTTTACTCCACGGCATCAGAGAATCTGGCACGGCTGGATATCCAGACCTACGCCGGCGTCGACCTCGATGCCTTCCTCGACGAAGTCAAGAACGCCGTGGACTCGGTGACCTCGCTGCCACGCGACGTGGAAAACATCCAGGTTCGCCGCACGGTTTTCCGCGACGAAATGGCACGGGTCGCCGTACACAGTGACGTGTTGACAGAACGCCAGCTGGTGCGGCTCGCGGAAGACCTGCGGGACGAGATGGCTGGCCTGCCCTACATCTCCATCGTCGAGCTGTTCGGCGCCCGCCGGGAAGAAGTTTCCATCGAGCTGTCGGAGCTGGATATGCGGCGCTTTGGTCTCAGCTTTGATGAGGTCGCCAACGCAGTGCGCGCCAGCTCCATCAACCTGTCCTCCGGCCAGGTGCGTACGGACACGGGGGATGTCCGCCTGCGGGCCCGGAACCTCGCCGACACCGAACAGGACTTTGCCCGCATCGTGGTGCGTCAGACCGACGATGGCGGCATTGTTACCCTGGCCGACGTGGCCACCATCATCGATGGCTTCGAGGACGAGGACATTCTTGCCACCCTCGACGGCCAGCCCGCTGTGCTGTTGCAGGTAATGTCCCAGGAATATATGCAGGTGGTCAAAAGCAGCGAAGCCCTGCGCGGCTGGATCGAAGAGCGCCGCCAGTCGCTGCCTGCGGGCGTCAACCTGACCCTGTGGGGTGATTCCGCAGATATCTATCGCGGCACCATGGATACCATCATGGACTCCGCCTACCTGGGCCTGCTGCTGGTATTTCTGGTGTTGATTCTCACCCTGCGACCCAAGGTGGCCCTGTGGGTGACAGCCGGCATTGCGGTTGCTTTCCTGGGGACCTTCTCGCTGCTGCCCGCCAACGGCGTCTCGCTCAACGTGATGTCCACCTTCGCCTTTTTGCTGGTGTTGGGAATCGTAGTGGATGACGCCATTGTCGTGGGCGAGAGCATTCACCAGCACAGCCACAGTGGCGGCGGACCGGACAGCGCCATCGAGGGCGCCTACGCGGTATCGAAGCCGGTTGTCTTCGCGGTACTCACCACCGTCATAGCCTTTGCGCCCTGGTTCTTCGTGTCGCTGGCTGAAGCGCAAATCACCAAGCAGCTCTCGGTGGTGATTACCGTGGCCCTGTTGATCTCCATCATCGAGGCCTTCTTCATTCTGCCGGCGCATCTGCGCAAGCTCGAGCACAGGGAAAAAATTACTGGTCTGGCGCGGCAACAAAAACGGTTGGAGGAAGGGCTGGTCAACTTTGCTCACGGCCCCTTCCGGCGCTTCCTGGCCGGGGCCATCGAGCGGCGTTACCTCACGGTCAGCCTGTTCCTGGGAGCCTTCCTGATCAGTATCGGTGTGTTTTCCAGCGGCTGGGTGAAGTTTGCCTTCATGCCGGAGGTGCAGGGCACCCAGGTCTATGTGCAGGCGCAGATGCCCAGCGGCAATCCCTACTCCCGGTCAATGGAGATTCTCGATCAGTTCCAGCTGGCACAGCGCAAGCTGATTGACGAGGTGGAGGCCCGGGCCGAGGAAGGCGGCACCGGCGAATTGATCCACGGCTGGTATACCCGCGCCCGGCGCGACAGTGTGCTGGCAATCATCGAGCTGGTCCCACCGGAACTGCGAGATATGACTGCCAAGGAAACCGCTGACCGGTTGCGGGACCTGGTGGGTGACGTTCCCGATGCTGACGAGATAGAAATCAACTACACCATCGACAACGATTCTCCCGGAGTGTCCTATGTGCTCCGACACCGCGACAGCGAGGTACTGTCGCTGGCCAGCCAGGAACTCAAGGCGCAGCTGCAGTCCTACGATGGCACCTATTTCGTGCGGGACAACCTGCAGGGCCAGACCGAAGAGCTGCATATGAGCCTACTGCCAGGCACGGAAAAACTGGGCCTGACACTGGCCGAAGTATCGCGACAGGTGCGGCAGGCCTACTACGGCGAAGAAGTACAACGACTGCCCAGAGAGAACGGCGACGTCAAGGTCATGGTGCGCTACCCGCAGGAGCAGCGTCGCAACCTCGACAGTCTGCGTGACTTCCGCGTTCGCACCGTAGACGGACGCGAGGTGCCGCTGCTGTCGGTAGTCGACGTCGAACTGACCACCGGACTCAGACGCATCCAGCGCCGGGATGGGGAGCGCATGGTAAGGATCAGCGCCGACCTGGCCGCCGAGCTGATGAGCGATATCAGCAGTGATATGAATGACAACTTCCTGCCAGCCTTCGCCGAACGGCACGCCGGGCTGGTGGTACTCAAGGCAGGCCAGGCAGAAAACGAGGAATTCTTTCTCACCGAGATTCTCTCCCTCTACACCATTGCCCTGTTTGTGATGTACGCGCTGATTGCCGTGGCCTTCCGCTCCTACTGGCTGCCCCTGCTGGTGATGACCGCGATTCCCTTCGGCTTCATGGGAGCGATATACGGTCACCTGATCTTCGGCGTCTCCATGGCCCTGTTCTCCTATTTCGGCATCGGTGCCGCTGCGGGTGTGGTCGTCAATGACAACCTGGTACTGGTGGACTATATCGGCCGCTTGCGCGAGCGTGGAGAGGATGTCTACAAAGCGGTTGAGCACGGTGCCGTGCACCGCTTCCGCCCTATTCTGCTGACGACTCTGACCACCTTCATCGGGCTGATGCCTATCATGGCGGAGCGCTCAATCGATGCCCAGTTCCTGAAGCCGGCCGTGCTCGCGCTGGCCTTTGGCGTGCTGTTTGCCCTGTTTGTCACCCTGCTCATGGTGCCGGCGCTATACTGCATAGGCGAAGACATCCGCACCGCTCTCGCCCGACTGCGACAGCGGCTGCGCGGCGCCAGCACAGATCCAGTACACAACCCCTGACGCTTTCGTAGCGCCTGTAGCACAGTGGTCTTATTGGTGTGCTATGAAAGGTCCACCGCTGCAAAGCCAGAGGCATCATGCTAGAGACCATCAGCCGCCAGCTGTACGAAGCCGCTCCCGTGGACACGCTGTATCATTACACCTCATTCAGCGGCATGACCGGCATTATCAGCTCCGGCGAATTGCGCGCCAGCGACATTCGCTACATGAACGATTCGGCGGAACTGCGGCATACCCTCGAGCTGTTGAAGGCGGACATCACCCAGCGTGTGATCGACGGTACCGACCAACCGCGGCTACTGAACCAGCTGTTGGACTGGTTATCGCACCGGGTGGTTAGTGGCCCCATGCTGTTCGGGGCCTCCTTCAGGGCCAATGGCAACCTGCTCTCCCAGTGGCGCGGCTACAGCGCCCACGGCAAGGGCGTGAGCCTGGGCTTCGCGCCGGAGCATATCAACGGCTGTGCCGGCAGGCAGCATTTTCAGGTTGCGAAGTGCCTTTATTCACCAGAAAAACAGCGTCGCCTGATCCGCGAGGTGGTCGACGCCATCGAAGTCACCGCCCTACGGCTGGGCGAAGGCGAGAATCCCGCCGGCAGCCATTCCACCGGAGGCCTTTCAGCCGGAGGCCTTTCAGCCGGAGGCCACTCGGCCCAGTCCTACTACCATGTATTCGAACATATCGAGGGTGACCTGCTGCGCATCGCCGCCATCCTCAAACACCCTTCTTTTGAGGAGGAGCAGGAGTGGCGGATTGTCTCACCAATGATTGCCGACTCCCGCGACGCGGCCGTGGATTTTCGTGAAGGGGCAGCAATGATGGTGCCTTTCTATCGCTTTTCGCTGGCCGGCGCCGACGGCGACCCGCTGCAACTCGACCATGTATTCCTGGGACCTACCAACAACGTCGAACTGTCGATGAACTCCCTGGAGCTTTATCTTGAGCGCATGCAAACGCGCCCGAGTCGCGGCGTGAGCTATTGCCAGATACCCTTTCGCAGTCGCTGAGGGACTGGTATCACCCGGCGCCAGCGACTAGTATGCGGCCCATGAGCGAACCCAAAACGGACAACCGCACGCCGTCACCGCCCTACGGCTATTCACGCGAATGCCACTACCCTCTGGAGCAGCAGATTCGCATCGTCGCTGAATTCTATGCGCACAATATCCGCCCCAGTCGCATCGCCTATCGCATGGGGATAGACATCGACCTGGTAGAAAAGCTGATTGCCGGCGAAGTGCACCAGGCCGTGTTCACAGAGCTGGTAGGCTACTATCGGAAAAGTCGCCGCAACCAGCGGCTCAGTGAGGCGCAGAAGATCAAAGGCAGCGCCCAGGTTGAGCTGCAAAAACGCATCGAGAAAGAGTTCGACGAGGCCGATCGCCTCGAGAACTGCTGAACGACAAACCTGGAGAATCCCATGGCAGACACCACCACTCTGGTCGATGGCCTGCATTTTGGTGAAGGGCCGCGCTGGCGCGAAGGCCGCCTCTGGTTCAGCGACTTCTATGACCACGCGGTAAAATCGGTCAGCGGCAGCGGCGATCTCAGGGTGGAAATACAGCTCGACGACCAGCCTTCGGGCCTCGGCTGGTTGCCCGATGGGCGCCTGCTGATTGTGGCCATGAAAGCCCGCAAGCTGTTGGTTCGCGGCCTCGACGGCGAGCTGTCGGACTATGCCGACCTGCGTGAGCACACGGCCCACCTGTGCAACGACATGGTGGTCGACGGGGAGGGGCGCGCCTGGGTCGGCAACTTCGGATTCGACCTTGATGCTGAACTGGAAGCGCGCGGCACCGATGTGATTCTCGATCACCCCACGACCAACCTGGTCCGGGTCGACCCGGACGGTAGCGTGGCGGTGGCTGCAGACGAAATGCATTTCCCAAACGGCACGGTCATCACTCCGGATGGCGCCACCCTGATCGTCGCCGAGACTCTCGGCAGCTGCCTCACCGCTTTCGATATCGGCGCCGGCGGACAACTGGAAAACCGACGCATCTGGGCGGCGCTGGACGGCGTTGCCCCAGACGGGATCTGCCTGGACGAAAAACGCCAGGCCTGGGTGGCCAACGCGCTGGCACCAGAAGCGATCTGCGTGGCCGAGGGTGGTGCCATCATTCAGCGCGTGGAGACCAGCCAGTTCTGTTACGCCTGCATGCTGGGCGGCGAAGACGGATGCACCCTCTTCGCTGTCACTGCTGCCAGCTCTGATCATCGCGCCGCCGCTGAATCGCGCACCGGCAGGATTGAAATGCTGCGGGTAGACACCCCGCACGCCGGACTGCCCTAGGAGACTCCATGATAGACCTGTACTACTGGCCCACACCCAACGGCAAGAAAGTCAGCATATTGCTGGAGGAAGCCGCCATCCCCTATCGGGTGGTGTACTGCAACATTGGTATGGGCGACCAGTTCTCGGAGGAATTCCTCACCATCAGTCCCAATAATCGTATGCCGGCCATAGTGGACACCGAGCCCGCCGACGACGGCGATCCGCTACCGGTGTTCGAATCGGGAGCCTGCATGATGTACCTGGCCGACAAGGCTGGCGCATTCGGCGGCGACTCGGCGAGGGAGTATTGGGAAGTGTGCCAATGGCTGATGTGGCAGATGGCCAACCAGGGACCCAAGATGGGCGAGCGCGGCCACTTTGCGCGGCTCAAGGACCGCGAGGGCGACCAGAGCTACGCCCTGACCCGCTTCATGGATGAGACCCATCGCCTGTACGGCGTCATGAACAACCGACTTTACGATCGACCCTACTTGGCTGGTGATCACTACTCCATCGCCGACATGGCCTGCTACCCCTGGGCAGCCTATTACGAGCAGGCCGGCATTGACCTGGACGAATTTAAATACTGCAAACGCTGGTTCCAAGAACTGAGCGAGCGGCCCGCCCTGCAGCGGGGCATGGCGGTGGGTGAAGACCAGAGCCAGGATTTCTCAAAGCTCAGCGAGGACGACATCGTCCGGCTCAAGGCCCTGCTCTACAACCAGCGGGCGCGGCCCGCGCCCGACGGCGGGCTGCTGTGAGGCTATACGGAGACAGTTTGCTTGACTGACTGGGCAATCGAGTAAACCGCCCCCGGCATAGCTACTGCTCTACAAAAGCGCGCTCAATCACGTAGTGGCCAATCTCGCCGTTGCGCGTTTCGCTGAATCCACGCTCGTCGAGCATGGCGGTGAAGTCCTTGAGCATGCTGGGGCTGCCACAAATCATGAAGCGGTCCCGTTCCGGGGAGATAGGTGGCAAGCCAATGTCTCCGGACACCCGATCCTGCGCCATCAGGTCGGTCAGGCGACCCATGGTGCGAAACTCTTCGCGGGTGACGGTGGGATAGTAGACCAGCTTTTCCTGCACCAGCTCGCCAAAGTATTCATTCTGGGGCAGATGCTCGGTGATGATGTCCTTGTACGCCAGTTCATCGACGTAGCGGCAGCCGTGGGTGAGGATCACGCGGTCAAAATTCTCGTAGATCTCGGGATCACGGATAATGCTGAGAAACGGCGCCAGCCCCGTGCCAGTCGCGATCAGGTAAAGGTGCCTGCCCGGCAGCAGGTTGTCCTCTACCAGAGTGCCTGTGGCCTTACTGTTAACCAGGATCTCGTCGCCAGGGCGAATATGCTGAAGTTTTGACGTCAGTGGACCGTCCTGCACCTTGATACTGAAGAATTCCAGTTCGTCCTCGTAGTGGGCACTGGCCATACTGTAGGCACGCAACAATGGCCGGCCCTCATCCTCGAGGCCTATCATCGTGAAGTAGCCACTCTTGAACCGAAAACCCGGGTCGCGGGTGGTCTTGAAGCTGAATAAGGTGTCTGTCCAGTGATGCACGTCGGTCACGGTCTCTTTCAGCAGACTGGCCATTGGGAATCCTCCTGTTGATGTAACCTAAACATACGCGGGCACGTAATATTGGTGAAACGGGTATTTTCTATATTATTATTCGGTTTAACAGATATAGAGACAAATATCGCTGCCTGCCACCAAGAGTCTTTTATGCGCTATACCCTCAGACAGCTGGAAGTGTTCCTGGCCACCGCCCGCCAGGGTAACCTGAGCCGAGCGGCGCAGACCCTGGCCATGTCCCAGTCCGCCGCCAGCAGCGCATTGCGTGACCTCGAAGCCCAGTTCGATGTGCAGCTTTTTGAGAGAGTGGGTAAGCGGCTTAAAATCAATGAGTTAGGCGAACTTCTTCAGCCCCAGGCTGAAGCACTGCTGGAGCGCGCCAGGGAGCTCGAAGACAGCCTGGCGCTCGGCGGCGCCCCCGGCCACCTGAAGGTTGGGGCGACTCTCACCATCGGCAATTACCTGGCGGTGGGCATGTTGGCCCGCTTCCGGGAAGAGTTTCCAAAAGCCGACGTCAGCCTTGATGTTGCCAACACCCGCACAATCGCTGAGCAAATTGCGCAGTTTGAGCTGGACGTGGGAATGATCGAAGGCGACCTGAGTCATCCCGACCTGGAAATCACGCCCTGGCGTGAGGATGAGCTGGTGGTCTTTGCCCCTCCCGGCCACCCCTTCGCCCAACTCCCCGCCGTCGACGACGATCAGCTGCGGAATACCCCCTGGGTGGTCCGTGAGCCCGGCTCCGGGACCCGCCAGGCCTTCGACCGCGCCATGGGCGGCATCCTCGCCGAGCTGGACATCAGCCTGGAGCTGCAGCATACCGAGGCCATCAAACGCGCTGTGGAAGCCGGCCTGGGCCTCGGCTGTCTGTCGCGCATCTGCCTGCAGGACGCTTTCCGGCGCGGCTCGCTGGCCCCGGTGGCAGTGCCGCACCGCGACTTCCACCGCCAGCTCTCAATTGTCATGCACCGCCAGAAGTACCGCTCGGCGGGATTGCTGGCCTGGCTGGACCTGTGTCAGGCGTTTCGAGACGAACACGCCGCTTAGCAAATGTTAAGGCGCGTCAGCCGGCCCACTGGCAGACTTCACCTTGCGCTTGATACGCGACAACGACACAGCATCAATGCCGAGGTAGCTGGCGATGTGATATTGCGGTATCCGTGCGACGAGCTCGGGCTGGTGCATAAGCATCCAGCGGTAGCGCTGCTCGGCGTTGTGGGTCAATAACAGCATCTCGCGCTGTTCGTTACGCATGAATGCTTCGGACAGCAGGGTAATGACCAGCTTCGATACAGCCGGGTCTGAGGGCGCAAGCGCCAGCAACTGCGTGAGATTGGCCGCCAGCAATTCACAGGGCTCAAGCGCCTGGATGGCGAAGCTGGCGGGACGGGCGGACATGATAGCGCTGACGGGGCCGGTAACATCTCCGTCGCCGTAGAAGGCCTTGTTGCGCTCACGGCCCTCCTCGTCGCCGTAGTACAGGCGCAGCAGGCCATGCTGGATGATGTAGATCTCGCTGCTGCGTTCGCCCGTGTGAACCAGGTGATCATCGGCCGCCAGCACCCGCGACTGCATGCTGGCCAGCCAGTCGGTTAGCGGGCTGGTGTCGACAATACCCCAACGCTGTAACCAGGGGGCGACAAGATTTTCTATACTCACGGTAGTCTTTACTGATACCTCGTAAACAACGAAGCTAACGGGCATAGCACCCAGAGAGCACGGAGAGAACACAATGAGCGAAGCCGCCAATAAAATCGTGATGAACAGCAATCTCGCAGACGAGATGTTAAGCGAGCAACCCCAATCCGTCGAGGACGTGCGCAGCGAGCGTAAACGCAAGCTGGCTGCCGCCCTGCGCCTGTTCGGCAAATTTGGCTTTGACGAGGGCGTTGCCGGCCACATCACGGTGCGCGACCCGGAGCACAACGATCACTTCTGGGTCAACCCGATGGGCAAGTCCTTCAAGTTGATGACCGTGTCGGACCTGCTGTGTGTGGACCACAAGGGCAACATCGTCGAGGGCGAAGGCCTGCTCAACGGCGCCGCCTTTACCATCCACTCACAGATTCATATGGCCAAGCCCGAGGTCACCGCAGCGGCGCACTCGCACTCGGTTTACGGCAAAAGCTGGTCGTCCCTGGGACGGTTGCTGGACCCGCTGACCCAGGACGCCTGTGCCTTCTACGAAGACCACGCCCTGTTTGACGATTTTACCGGTGTGGTGCTGGACAATTCCGAGGGTCAGCGGATCGCTGCTGCCCTGGGCGACTGCAAGGCCGCCATCCTGCAAAACCATGGCCTGCTCACTGTGGGCGAGACCGTTGACGCAGCGGCCTGGTGGTTTATTACCATGGAGCGTACCTGCCAGGCGCAGCTGATGGCGGAAGCCGTCGGCACGCCGGTAAAAATCGCCCATGAGCACGCGACCCAGACCCGCGAAACCGTGGGCAGCCCCCTGGCAGGCTGGTTCAGCTTCCAGCCCCTGTACGATGTGATCACCCGGGAACAGCCGGAGCTGTTGGACTGAGCAACGCCATCGCCGCCCGGGCACCCCTGTGCCCGTTGCGCAACTCTTCAACGGAGACGCAGCGCCGTGTTTGAAACCCTGGAGCTGGGCCGCAAGCTGAAGGACAAGGCGTTTGACGCAGCGGTGCTGGAACTGCGGGAAAAGCTCCTGGAGCTGCAGTTTCAGCTTGAGGAGGCAGACTTTCCGGTGCTTATCATCGTCGCCGGCGCCGAAGGCGCGGGCAAGGGTTCGGTCGTGCACCGACTCAATGAGTGGATGGACCCACGCCTGATCGAGACACAGGCTTTCTGGGACCATTCCGACGAGGAAGAGCAGCGCCCCTACTTCTGGCGGTTCTGGCGTGTACTGCCCCCCAGGGGGCGGATCAGCATCTTCTTTGGCTCCTGGTACACGCAGCCTGTACTGAACGCCGCCAGCGGTGCCATTGACGAATCTCAACTGAATCTCGAAATGCAGCGCATTGAGAGCTTTGAGCGCATGTTGACCGACGATGGCGCACTGATCATCAAACTCTGGTTCCACATCCCCGCCGAACTGGCTCGCGAACGACTGCAGGCTGACTACCTGAAGGAGCTCACAGAGATCGAGCTGCCGGACAGTTCTTCCCGACAGTTTGAGGAAGGCTTCACCCGCCTGGTGAGCCTGAGCGAAGTCGCCATTCGCGCCACAGACACCGGTCACAGTCCCTGGCACCTGGTGGAGGCCACCGACGACAACTACCGGGAATTTACCGCCGGCGAACTGGTGGAACAGCGTTTGCGGGCCCGCCTGGCGCAGACGTCTGCGCCAGCGGACGCCGTCGCACCCGTGCACAGTGTCGATGACGGGCAACCGACGGTGCTGGATAGCGTGCCCCTGGATGCTGCCCTGGATTCCGGAGAATATCGCCAGCAACTCGCCCACTACCAGGATCGCCTCGAAAGCCTGGCCTGGCAGGCCCGCCGTGAGAAGCTTGCCTGTGTCGCTGTGTTTGAGGGCTGGGATGCAGCCGGCAAGGGCAGCGCCATACGCAGAGTCACCCAGGCCATCGATCCGCGCCTGTTCCGCCTGTTGCAATACGCGGCACCCACCGACGAAGAAGCCGCACGCCACTACCTGTGGCGCTTCTGGCGCCAGCTGGGGGCGGACGGCAAATTCACCCTGTTTGACCGCTCCTGGTATGGGCGCGTACTGGTGGAGCGGGTGGAAGGGTTGGCCAGCGATGATCAGTGGCAACGCGCCTACTCGGAGATCAATCGCTTCGAGGAACAGGTGGTGGGTCACGGCTCCGTCCTGCTCAAATTCTGGCTACACATTTCTCAGGAGGAACAGCTCGCGCGCTTTGAGCAGCGCCAGCAAACGCCGCACAAGCAGCACAAGATTACTGATGAGGACTGGCGCAACCGCGAAAAATGGCACGACTACGAACAGGCCGTACACGACATGGTGGAACATACCAGCACCAGCACCGCCCCCTGGACCCTGGTCGCCGGCAACAACAAGCGACACGCACGTATCGATATTCTCAAACGCTTCTGCGACGCCCTCGAAGAACGACTGGGCTAGCACCCGGCAAGGGCGCGGAAGCTGCTTCCCGGATGGGCTCTGCGAGTCGGGCTAGAAGAGCCCTTCCAGCTCCCCGCCAGCATTGACGCTGATGCGTTCCGCCGCCGGCGAGCGCGGCAGCCCCGGCATGGTAAACAGGTCGCCACACAACACCACAACAAAGCCGGCTCCAGCTGACAACCGCACTTCCCGCACCGGCAATTCAAAGCCCGTGGGGGCGCCCTTGAGCGCCGGATCTGCGGTAAAACTATAGGGCGTCTTGGCCATGCACACCGGCAGGTCGCGGTAGCCGGCTTCTTCCAGCGCCTCCAGGTGTTGGCGGCTTTTCTTTTCCGCCACCACCTCAGCAGCACCGTAAACCTGGCGGGCAACTGTCTCAATTTTTTCCAGCAATGAGAGTCCAGCGTTGTAGCTGTAGCTGGGCGCCTGGCCACCGCCCTCGGCCGCACCGCATACGGCCCGCGCCAACTCCGCTGCCCCGGCGCCGCCGTCAGCCCAGTGAGTGCTGAGACAGGCTTTCACACCGCGTGATTCGCAATACTCCGCCAACCTGTCGAGCTCTGCCTCACTGTCGGCACTGAAGCGATTGATCGCCACCACCACCGGAATACCGTAGCGCTCCAGGTTGTCCAGGTGTCGCTCCAGATTGACCAGACCGGCTTCCAGCGCACCCAGGTCCTCTTTCTCAAGGTCAGCCTGCCGGGCACCGCCGTTGAATTTCAATGCCCGTACCGTGGCCACCAACACGCTCGCTGCCGGCTCCAGGCCCGCCTGGCGACACTTGATATTGAAGAACTTTTCAGCCCCCAGGTCTGACCCGAAACCGGCCTCGGTGACAACGTAATCGGCGAGGTGCTGGCTGGTACGGGTGGCAATCACCGAGTTGCAGCCGTGGGCGATATTGGCGAAGGGACCACCGTGAATAATCGCTGGCGTCTGTTCCAGGGTCTGCACCAGGTTCGGCTGCAGCGCATCCCGCAATAACGCCGTCATGGCACCGTCAGCGGCCAGGTCTCCCGCGCGAATCTGGGTGCCGCTATTACTGTATCCCACCACGATTCTCGCCAGGCGCTGCTGCAGGTCGGCAAGGTCGTCGGCCAGGCAGAACACCGCCATCACCTCTGAGGCCACCGTGATATCAAAACCTGTCTGGCGCGGCAGGCTGTTGCCGACCCCACCCAGACCCGCCACCAGATGGCGCAGGGCACGATCGTTCATGTCCACCACACGACCCCAGGTGCGCCGCCGCACATCGAAGCCCAGCTGGTTGCCCCAGTGCAAGTGGTTGTCCAGCATGGCCGACAGCAGGTTGTGGGCCGCGCCAATCGCGTGCAGGTCACCGGTAAAGTGCAGGTTGATGTCTTCCATCGGCAGCACCTGGGCATAACCGCCCCCCGCGGCACCGCCCTTCATGCCAAACACCGGCCCCAGGCTGGGCTCGCGCAGGCACACCAGGCTGTTCTTGCCGATGTGCCTGAGACCATCGGCCAGGCCCACGGCGGTAGCGGTCTTGCCTTCGCCCATGGGCGTCGGGGAGATGGCTGTGACCAGTATCAGCTTGCCGGCGGGCCGCTCACGTACATCGCTGCAGAACTCGTGGCTGAGCTTGGCCTTGGTGGTGCCATAGCTGATGAGTGCCGATTGAGGAATGTCCATCGCCGCAGCGATGTCACTGATCGGCAGCGGCGCGGCGTCACGGGCGATATGCAGGTCGCTCTTCATCGCAAGTCTCTCCTTCTGTTCTACCTGTAGTGATCTGTGCGCCAAAGCGGTGCCCGAATAACGCACGGTGAGGACGCTGGTGAAAACAATCACGGCCCGGGTATCATGCTGCCCATGATTGACCCTATCGACAAGCCACAAGAGGCACTGGTGGCGGCCGAAACCCTGCGCTATATCAGGCTTGCCTCAGATCTCCACGGTCGAGACTTCGCACCGGTGCCGGTGGACTTCGATCTGAAGGGCGGCAGCGCCGGCATGTTCCGGGTGCGTCGGCAGGATGCACGCATCCGCTACAACCCCTGGTTGTTCGCCAAGTACTTCGACGAAAACCTGACCGGCACCGTGCCACACGAGGTCGCCCACTACATAGTGCATTGCCTGTACGGACTCCATCGGGTGAAGCCCCACGGCCCCGAGTGGCTGGCCGTAATGGCCAATTTTGATGCTGACCCCAGCGTTACCGCTGACTTCGACCTCACCGGCATACCTACCCGGGCACAGCGGCGCTTTCGCTACCACTGCGGCTGCCGCGAGCACGCGGTATCGACCCGCCGCCACAACACCATGCAACGCGGGCGAGCCCGCTACGAATGCCGGCTTTGCCAGGGCCCACTAGTACTGGCGGACACGATCTAGCCACCCTGCTTTGGCTGTACAAACCGGACCGGGCGCCGCCCACCGCCCCATTCACCGGGCTCCGCTTCGAACACCCCCGGCACCCTCAATCCACAATCCGGGCAGGCGCCATCGGCGCTCAACCGCCATTGGCCAAGACTGTGCCAGTCGCGCTCTATCAGCAGGCCTCCGCAGCCAGGACACCAGGTCGAATTGCCACGGGGGTCGTGCACATTGCCGGTAAAGGCATGCAGAACGCCTGACTGCAGCGCAATGTCGCGGGCACGGTTCAGGGTGTCGGCAGGGGTTTTCGGCGTGTCACGCATCTTCCAGTCAGGGTGGAAGGCCGTGAAGTGCAGGGGCACATCCGGACCAAGCTCATCCACTACCCAGCGGCACAGCTGCTGAAGCTCGGCGTCGGAATCATTCTTGCCGGGAATCAGTAGCGTCGTCAGCTCCAGCCAGACATTTGTTTCGTGATAGACGTAGGCGATGGTCTCCAGCACGTCGGCCAGGTGCGCGCCGCATAGCTCGTAATAGAAATCTTCGGTGAAGGCCTTGAGGTCGATGTTGGCGGCGTCCATTACCGCGAAGAACTCGCTGCGAGGCTCCGGACAGATATACCCGGCGGTCACCGCAACAGACTTCACGCCCTGCTCGCGTGCGGCCAGCGCCACATCGATGGCGTATTCTTGAAATATCACCGGATCGTTGTAGGTAAAGGCGATGGAGCGGCAGCCAAGCTCTCGGGCTGCTCGCGCCAGGTCCGCGGGGCTCGCTGCCGACGCAAGGGTGTCCATCTCGCGGGACTTGCTCATATCCCAGTTCTGGCAGAACTTGCAGGCCAGATTGCACCCGGCGGTACCAAAGGACAACACCGGTGTGCCGGGGAGGAAGTGCTTCAGTGGTTTTTTCTCAATGGGGTCGACGCAGAACCCGCTGGAGCGGCCGTAGCTGGTGAGCACAACTTGCCCGGCCTCGGCGGCGCGGACATAGCAGAGCCCCTGCTGACCATCGCGCAGCTTGCAGGCCCGGGGGCACAGGTCGCACTGTACCCGACCGTCTCCCAATGTATGCCAGTGCCGGGTTGGCACGACCGAGGCGCTCATCGTGCGACGAGTATACAATAATGACTATGACCAGCGTGAGACACGCCGCCGTAGCGGGTCGCTTCTACGCCGCAGATGCAAGGGTACTGCAGCGGGATATTGACGGCCTGCTCGCCGCGGCCAGCCCCCACACTGACGCCGCGCCCCCAAAGGTGCTGGTGGTGCCCCACGCGGGCTACATCTACTCCGGACCGGTGGCCGCAAATGCCTTCCGCCTGCTGCAGGATCGGGCCCACGGCTACACCCGCGTTGTGCTGCTGGGGCCGGCTCACCGGGTGGGCTTCCGCGGCATTGCCGCCAGCAGTGCCGGCCACTACCGAACCCCCCTCGGCGACATTCCGCTGGACCAGGTTGCCCTTGAGAAAATTGCCGCGCTGCCGGGTGTGCACACCCGCGACGAGGCCCATGCCCCGGAACACAGCCTTGAGGTTCACCTGCCTTTCCTGCAAAGAATCCTGGGGCAGTTTCAACTGCTACCGCTGGTGGTGGGCGATGCCCCGCCGGAACAGGTGGCCGCTGTGATCGAGGCACTGTGGGGTGGCCCGGAAACCCTGCTGTTGATCAGCTCTGATCTCAGCCATTTCCTCGATTACGACACGGCGCGGGCCCGGGACGCCAATACCGCCAGTCGCATTGAAGCGCTGGAGACAAACCTGCGCAGCGAAGAAGCCTGTGGCTGCCGTCCTCTGAACGGCCTGCTATCGGTCCTGAAGCAACGCAGACTGACGCTGCAACGCCTCGCCATGAACAACTCCGGCGACACCGCGGGCGATCGCGACCGGGTGGTGGGCTATGGCGCCTGGAGCGTCGTCGATACGCCTGATTCGAGATCAGCCGATGACGATACATCACTGGACCTGGTCCAGCGACAGCAGCTGCTACACCTGGCCCGGCTCGCCATTGGGCAACGTATTGCAGGGCAAGGGAATCTCGACGTGGCGCTGGCGCACTATGACCCAGCCCTGCGTGTGCAGCGCGGCAGTTTCGTGACGCTGAACCTCGCCGGCACCCTGCGCGGCTGTATCGGCAGCCTGACTGCGACGCGGCCGCTGCTGGTCGACGTGCTGCACAACGCCGGTGCCGCCGCCTTCCAGGATCCACGCTTCAAGCCCCTTGGCGCTGCGGAGTATCCCCGAATCGATATCCATATCTCCGTGCTGAACCCGGCACGCCCCCTCCCCGTCAAATCTCGCGCCGAACTACTGGACAGGCTGGAGCCCGGTGTTCACGGCCTTATTGTGCAGGAAGGCAGCAAGCGCGCGACCTATCTGCCGAGCGTCTGGGCCAAGCTGCCGGACCCGGAGCAGTTCGTCAGCGAGCTGCGAGCCAAAGCAGGCCTCCCGCGCGCCGGCTGGTCTGCAGATACGGCCGTATCGATCTACACGACCTGCGAGTTCAGCTAAGCGCATCTCAACGCCGCCTCGGACCGCCACCCTGATACAAGTCAGGTAATGGCTATCTCGACACTGCTATAGTGATGGCATGATCTGTCGAAAGTCGGCGGTTAGCCGACGAATCCCGGGGCGCATCCTGCTGGCCACCCTGCTGGCAGTTGTTCTGTGGCCCTCACAGGGCCTTGCCCAGGCAGCGCCACCGCTGGATGCCATCTGGGTGCTGGAGCTGGACGGTGCCGTCGGGCCCGCTACCAGTGACTACCTGGTACGCGGCCTTGAGAAAGCGCGAGATGCCGAAGCGCGGCTGGTGATTATTCGCATGAATACCCCTGGCGGCCTGGACGGCGCCATGCGCGACATCATCGAAGCGATTCTCGCCTCGCCGGTCCCGGTCGCCAGTTACGTCGCGCCCCAGGGCGCACGGGCCGCCAGCGCCGGGACCTATATCCTCTACGCCTCGCACATTGCCGCCATGGCACCGGCGACCAATCTGGGCGCCGCCACCCCTGTTCCCCTGGGCTCGGCCTCCCCCACCACCGATGAGGGTGAAGAAACACCGAAGGGCGACGACGGGGCTATGAACCGCAAAATGGTCAATGATGCCGCCGCCTATATCCGCGGGCTGGCCAGGCTTCGCGGGCGCAATGCCGAATGGGCAGAACTGGCAGTGCGAGACGCTGTCAGCCTGTCTTCCGAAGAGGCCCTGGCAGAAAACGTCGTGGATATCCTGGCGCATAACCTGCAGGACCTGCTGCTTCAGGTGGAGGGCCGAACGGTAGAGATCGGCGCTGACGAGCGTGTACTGACGCTGGAGGGCGCTGCGCTGTTTGAAGCGGGCCCCGACTGGCGCACCGAGTTTCTGAGCATCATCACCAACCCCAGCCTGGTGCTGATACTGGGCATGATCGGCTTTTACGGCATCATACTCGAATTCTACAACCCGGGCGCGCTGGTGCCCGGTACCGTCGGCGTCATCTGCCTTTTGCTGGCCGGCTATGCGCTGCAGCTACTGCCGGTGAACTACGCGGGCCTGGCGCTACTGGTACTCGGCATCGCCCTGATGGCAGCGGAAGCCATCTCACCCAGTTTCGGCATTCTCGGGGCCGGCGGCCTCGCGGCATTCATGTTTGGCGGCATCATACTGTTTGATACTGATGTCGAGGCCTTTCAGTTGGGCTGGCCGCTGCTGGCCGCCGTCGGCGTTTCCGGCGCGGCCTTTATCATTATCACCATCTCCATCGCCATGCGTATGCGCCATCAAGCGGTCACCACAGGCGTGGAGCAGTTGATCGGCGACCATGCGATCGCCCTGGACAATGCTCAGGTGCGGGCCCACGGTGAGATCTGGCAAGCCCAGTGCAGCGAACCGTTGAATGCCGGTGACCGGGTGGTCGTGAGAGCCATCGATGGCCTTAAATTGATCGTTGAGAAGGAGTAACGCCCATGGACCTGTACTGGCCGGTCATACTGCTGTTTGTCATTGCCATCCTGTTCTATACCTTTCGGATACTGCGAGAGTACGAGCGCGGGATCATCTTTTTCCTGGGACGGTTCCAGAAGGTCAAGGGACCGGGGCTGATAGTTGTTATCCCGGGCATCCAGCAGATGGTCAAGGTCGACCTGCGCACCCTGGTCTACGATGTGCCCACCCAGGACGTGATTTCCCGGGACAACGTATCGGTGAAGGTCAGCGCAGTCATCTACTTCCGGGTGGTAGACCCGGAGCGCGCTATCATCAATGTCGAAGATTATTTTGAAGCCACCGCCCAGCTGGCCCAGACCACCCTTCGCTCCATACTCGGCCAACACGAACTTGACGACATGCTGGCCCAGCGCGACAAACTCAACCAGGGCATCCAGCTGCTGCTGGACGAACAGACCGAGTCCTGGGGCATCAAGGTCATCAACGTCGAAATCAAGCACGTGGATCTCGACGAGAGCATGATTCGCGCTATTGCCAAGCAGGCTGAGGCCGAGCGCGAGCGACGCGCCAAGGTCATCCACGCCGAAGGGGAAATGCAGGCCTCAGCCAAACTGCTGGAGGCGGCGGAGACACTGTCGAAGCAGAGTCAGGCGCTGCAACTGCGCTATATGCAGACGCTCACGGAATTGTCGCGAGACCGCAGCTCCATGATCGTATTCCCTTTGCCCATCGAACTGCTGGACAGCTTCATGAAGAAGGAGAAAGACTAGCCGGCGCGGGACGCAGCAGCAGCCACCAACAGAGGAACAGCAGGCAAAACGTCTCGTAGCTCATCGCGAACACCGTGTAGCCGCTGAAATCGCCATGCATCAGCCCCAGGCTGACGCGCACCACCGCCAGTCCGGCGAAGATGAACAGCAGTGCCGTCAGGGCTACCTGCTCAAAGGGTTTACGCAGCAGCCCCATCAGGCACAACACGCCCACCGCCACCTGTAGTCCGCCATACATCGCCTGTAGCTCAATAGTGCCGGTGATGCTGGTCGCCTTTACGCCCGCCGCTCCGGCCAGCATGCCGGGGCTTACCAGGCAGTAAAGACCGTAGGGTATGAACAACAGGACCTGCAGCCCCAGGAATACGCGTGCCATCATTCTTCTGCCTCCGCAGTCATGGCCACCGCCCCCTCCGGGCGATAGGCCGCTAGTGAAATACTCGTGTCGCCGAGTGTTCCCCGCAGTCTAACAAGGTCCCCACAAAACAGCGGGGCGCGGGCGCGAAACGCAAAACGGCTGACCGACGGGTTGGCGCCGGTGGCCAATCCGGCCAGCAGCAGGGCCGTCAAAGGCCCGTGCACCACAGTGCCGGGATAGCCCTCTATATCGCGAGCATAGTCGGCATCATAGTGGATGCGATGGCCATTGAAGGTCAGTGCTGAAAAACGAAACAGCAACGCAGAATCAGTCTCCAGGTCCTGAGCCAGGTCTGCGTCGGGCACCGCTACCAGAGCACCCTTGTGCAGGGCTTGCTGCGAACCCGTGCGGGCAGGAAGGTACATAAAGTCACGCTCTTCCTCTATACACAGTTCATCGCGCTGGTAGTACTGGTAGCCGACTGTCAGCAGCGTCATGCTCCCGTCAATGCCCTGCTTCTGTTCACGCCGCAACACCCGTTCCACCAGGCTGGCGGGGGTCCTGAGCTGCAGCTTGCGGTGCAGCTGGCAGCGGGCGCCGACAAACATGCGGCGCGGCTGTTCAATAGCGGGAAAAAAACTGCCGGTACGCGCGTGGCCGTCCGGACCTTGAAGGGCCCGCTCCGGAGTCTCGAGGAAATACAGCCAATGCCACAGCAACGGCAGGCCCAGCACCGGCGCTTCACCTGCCAGCCCAAGACTGGCGTGCAGGGCCATGGCGGGCCACGGGTCCAGCAGTGACCGGATTTCCCGGCTGGCGTCAGTCAGTGCGTTCACCGTGCACGCCTATCGCCTGCTTCATGTGGAACATATGAAATACGCCGAACAGGAACACATTCAGCGTATGCCATGCAGGATGCCCGGGTGCCTCGGCGATAGTCCTGCGAAACAGGAAGCACTCAACCGCATGGGCAATGGCGAGTGCAGCCAATATACCCGTGCTGAGATTCGCTTCCAGCGTCAGGGGCCGGGTAATGGCCAGATAGGCCAGGAAGCTGTATAAAAGAAGTGCAAACACTTTGATGGCGATCACCGACAAGGCCCTTTTTTTGTTTGGATGCTTGTTTGGATGCTTGTTTGGATAGTCGTTCGGTCTTTTAGTTTCGATGTCTATTTTGGTTCTTATTTTAGTGGTTCTAAGGTGATTGGCTTTCGCGTGCCAATCCAGTGTAGCAGGCTGAAATAGCCGGGCAGAACCTCGCCAGCAGGAGAATTCACACCATGAGCGAGCAAACCGCCGCAATCTCGCCACCCGCCACGGGCCCGGGGCTGGAAGCCACCGCGGGTGCAGAGGAGCGCTGGAGTCTGTTCCAGCAGCGCCTGGAAACGCCGGAGGATTATATCGAGAGCCTGCGGGGACGCGGGCTCAGGGTCTACCTGTTTGGCGAACAGGTGGCAGAACCCGTCGATCACCCCATGATCAGGCCATCGATCAATGCCCTGGCCGCCTCCTACCAGCTGGCGCAGGAGGACCCGGACCTGGCCACCGCGGAGTCGCCGTACACGGGCACCCGTATCAATCGCTTCCTGCACATCCCCACCAGCCCGGACGACCTTGTCAGCAAGAACCGCATGCAGCGCCGCATGGGCCAGATCACCGGCACCTGCTTCCAGCGATGCGCCGGCCTTGACTGCCTTTCGGTCATGCACTCGCTGACCTACGATATCGACCAGGCCCACGGCACCGAATACCACAGCCGCTTCCTGAAAATGCTGGAGGGTTTGCAGCGTCACAATCTGATCCTCGCCGCGGGCATGACCGACCCCAAGGGAGATCGCAGCAAAGCCCCCCATGAGCAGGCCGATCCGGACATGTTCATGCGGGTGGTGGACCGGAACGAGCGTGGTCTCTATGTATCGGGCGCCAAGGCGCACATGACCGGCGGCCTGAACTCTCACTGGGTCATGGTGATGCCCACCATGCGCCTGTCGGAAGCTGATCGCGACTACGCGGTGATCGGTGCGGTGCCGCTGCAGACACCTGGTCTCAGCTTTATCTATGGCCGCCAGTCCTGCGACACCCGCTCCATGGAAGGTGGTGAAATCGACCAGGGCAACGCCCGCTATTCCGGCCAGGAAGTGCTGGCGGTGTTTGACCGGGTGTTCATTCCCTGGGAGCACGTGTTCATGGACGGCGAATGGGAGTTCGCCAGTCTGCTGGTAGAGCGCTTCACTGATTATCACCGCGCCAGCTACGTCTGCAAGACGGGACTGGGTGATGTGATGGTCGGCGCCGCGGCCACCATTGCCGAGTACAACGGCGTCGAGTCAGCCTCTCATATCAAGGACAAGTTGGTGGAAATGGTCCATCTCAACGAGACCATTTTTTCATCGGGCATCGCCTCCTCGCACCAGGCCTATGAACTGGCCTCGGGCGCCTGGATCAACGACGGCATGCTGTCAAACGTCTGCAAGCACAACGTTACCCGCTTTCCCTACGAGATCTCGCGACTGGCGCAGGACCTGGCGGGCGGCCTGATGGTCACCCTGCCCTCCGAAAAAGACTTCGAGGCCAGCGACACTGGCGAACTGCTGGAACGATTCTTCAAGGGCCGCGACGACATTCCCACCGAGGACCGGGTGCGCATACTGCGGCTGATCGAAAACATGACACTGGGCAGAAATGCTGTGGGCTATCTCACAGAATCACTGCATGGGGCTGGCTCTCCACAGGCCCAGCGCATACAAATATTGCGCCATATGAATGTGGATGATAAAAAGCGTCATGCTCGCAAACTGGCTGGCATCATCGCCACCGACGCGGACGCCAACTGAACTCCCCGACAGGCTAATAGTGAGGTAAACGCTGTGAGGCGCTGGTTTGCCCGCGCGCTGCTGAGCGCGCTGGGCTGGAAAATTGAAGGGGCAAAGCCCCTGCACCACAAGTATGTGCTGATCGCGGCGCCCCACACCTCAAACTGGGATTTTCCGCTGATGATTCTGTTCGCCTGGGCATTCGATATCCGCATCAACTGGATGGGCAAGCACAGCCTTTTCAAGCCGCCCTGCGGCTGGATCATGCGGGCCCTGGGCGGTGTGCCAATCCAGCGGCGCAGCAGCAACAACGTAGTCGACTCCATGGTAGAGACCTTTGCCGAGAGCGATGAACTAGTGCTGGTGGTGCCTACTGAGGGTACCCGAATCCGCACAGAATTCTGGAAGTCCGGTTTCTACCATATCGCTCGCGGTGCCGACGTGCCGATCGTGCCGTCCTACCTGGACTATGGCCAGAAGCGAGGCGGCTTTGGCCCTGCCCTGCCCATGAGTGGCGACATCAGTCGTGATATGGCATTACTGCGGGGTTTCTACGCGCCCATGAAGGGCCTATATCCGGACCAGTTCGGACCGGTACGACTGCCTGAGGAAGAAGCCCGGGACGAGCCCCGTCGCGCTGCTTCCTGACACTCAGTTACTGGCGCTATAGCGCACTTCCGCCAGTTCCCCGGGCAGGACGATCGCGAGGAAGTCCTGGGCCCGTTCACGATCATTGTCATCCGTTGCAAAGCGACTATCGAAGAACGCCCTCACCACCAGCGCCGTAATCATGTGCTGGCGCATCGGGTTCATGGCTTCCGGCAGCGGATCCATCTGGCACAATTCGTTGGGGGCGTCGTAGTTGATGCCCTGCTCAGCAGTTCCCAGCTCATCCAGCCAGAACTCCTCGGTATCATCCTCGATATTCTGCTCGACGATATAGCAGCCCAGGGCATCGGGGTTGGACATGAAGCGCAGCGGGGTGGCTTGTCCGGAGAAGCCCGTGTGGGAGCCTTTCAGGACTGTCACCAATTGTGAATCTGGCACCTTGTCCAGCACCGGGGCGGCGTTGCTGTCAAAGGGCACCAGAGCGTCGATGTCGCCACCCAGCATCAGGAACGGCACTTCGCGGTGCTCGAAAAAGCGCGACAAAAACTGCCCCGTCGGACCAGCAATGGACAGCGCAGCACCGACTCTCTCGTCTCCCATTTGCGGGTGGAATGCCACCAGGGTAGATGTCATGCCGCCCAGGGAAATACCGGTCACACCTATTCGGCGCTCATCAATCATACGCCACAGTGGGCTGTCGGCGTTGACCGAATAGGCCAGCAGCTGGTCAATCAGGAAACTGACATCACCCGGCTGGTTGACGATATCGCGCACCCAGGGACGGTCGGGGGCATAGCTGTTGGTCAGCGGAAAGTTGGCCGCTACCACCACGTAACCATGGCTGGCCAGATGCTCGCCGAGGTAGGCGCCACCGCGACGGTTGGAGGAAAACCCGTGGCTGTAGACAATAAGGGGAAAGGGGCCGCCCTCGTAGCTGGACGGATGCCAAACTGTAGCCACCAACTCGCGCCGGTCGGAACCTTCAAAGCTTCCATGTGCAGGGCTGGGACGACTGCTGTCGACAAAGGTCTCGTCAAAGCTCACAACGCGGAATGGGCCAGGCGCAAGCCGTGCAGCACTGATGCTGCCCTCCGGCAGGGGTTCGGGTTGTTTGCCAAAGGCCAGCACCAGGCCCGAGGCCACCAGCAGGGCCAGTAGAATCAGCAGCAATTTACGCATAGGCTTCCGGGTCGAGCCGGCGCATTTCCGCCTCGATCCATGTCTCCACTTCTTGCATCATTTCATTAGGCTTGCGCCCCTCGGAGGGTATCGGCGCGCCGAAAGACACGTCGATGGTACCTGGGATTAGACGGAATGTGCGCCGCGGCCAGCAACGACCCGAGGTGACTGCGATCGGTATGATGCTGGCGCCGGTGTCCACCGCCAGGCGCGTGGCGCCGGTCTTGTAAACGCCCTGCTGGCCACGGGCGGTACGAGTACCCTCAGGGAACATGATAACCCACACACCCTTCGCCATGAGCTCCTTGCCCTGGGCCGCGACCTTGTTCCAGGCCTCTGAGCGCTTGCTGCGGTCGATGTGAATCATATCCAGCCGCCCTATCGCCCAACCAAAGAATGGAATCATCAGCAGCTCTTTTTTGAAAACATAGGCCAGCGGGTGGGTCGCCAGCGTCGGAAAAGCGAAGGTCTCCCAGGTGGACTGGTGCTTGGGGCACAGGATGACCGGTTCGTTGGACTCCGCGGAGGGCAGGTTTTCATAGCCGTGGAGGCGGTACTTCACGCCGCCGATCAAACGTGCCGCATGGGTAATCTGATGCAACCAGCCTATCGCCAGTCGGTACAAGGGCCGACCCCGCATAAAAATCGACAGCAGCACAATAAACAGTGCATAGGGGATCACACTGATTGATAGCCAGAGCAGGAACACTGCGCCTCGAATCATGCAGCGGCCTCACTGGTGGACACATCCCGGTGGGCGTTCATGAAACGCTCAATCTGGTCGAAGGCATGGCGGGCCTCCTCCATGTCGCGCCCCACGAAGATGTGCCAAACATGCAGCATATGGCCCCAGGCTTGCAGCTCCACCGGGGAACCCTGGGAACGAGCCTTGTTGACGTAGCGCACGGCGTCATCCAGCAGCATTTCCTGGGCGCTGACATGCACCAGGGTGGGCGGCAGGTTGGCAAGGTCCCCATAGACGGGGGACACGCTGGGATTACGCGGCGCTATGCGGTTGTTGAACAGGTTGATCAGTCTCAGCAGCAGCTTCGGCACCCGGTTCATCTTGCCGAACATCGGGCCCAGCATATGATCACTGGCGACATTGGTTTTGAGACTCGGGCTGGCAAAGGTATTGTCAGTTGCCGGCGACAGCGCTATGACGCCGTTAGGTGCAGCAATGTCCTGCTCGCGTATCCAATGGGACAGGGACAGGCTGAGGTTGCCCCCGGCCGAGTCGCCGGAAACAAACATCTCTCTGGCCGCACCTGGCCCCTGGGGCCCGGTGTCCAGCAGCCAGCGATAGGCTGCCCGGCAGTCGTCAATGCCGGCCTGACGCGGGTGCTCAGGCATCAGCCGGTAATCCAGGGAGAACACCGCGCCCCCGTAGCGGCGCGCGTACTCCGTGGTAATGGCGCGGTGACTGAGGGGGCTGCCGGCGATGAATGCACCGCCGTGGATGTACAGCAGACGCCGCGACGGGTCGGCGCCGGGTGCCAGCACCCATTCGCCGCGCAGACCATCGCTGTCCACCGGGATGATCTCGCCCTCGAAATCGACTTCTTCCCCCAGCGCATCCATGCTCTCCCGCATCACGGCCAGCTGCTGTCGGCGCGATACCGACTGGAGGGCGCTAGTCATGTCACCGAGTGAGGCGATAGCGTCAAAATGCGCCTGGCTGGGCTCCCTGCCCTCGTTGAGCGTGTCTGGTCTCGGCGTATCGTAGATGGCCAGATCTTCCCCACGTAAAACAAAGATATTGATTATCACCAGGACCGCAACAACAGCTATCAGTAACCAGATCATTATTATTTCTCCCGAAATGACTTGCGCTGGCGCCTCCGGCGGCCGCCAGATGACAGCGCCGTGCTCGGTCCAGCGTATCGCCGCGAATATGCAATGCTGCTGTTCAACAACGAAGACGCGATTTAACCTATTATAAATGCCGGTTGCAAACGGGAAGTAGGCGATGGACTGGACTTACAACAAGGGCCTGCACGAACTGGGCAATGGCAGCTATGCCTGGCTGGCGCCCGACGGCTCCTGGGGCTGGAGCAACGCCGGACTCATTACCGACGGCGAGGAGTCCCTGCTGGTCGATACCCTGTTCGACCTGGCGCTCACCCGGGAGATGCTGACGGCCATGCGTGACGCCGCGCCTCTGGCGGCGACCTCCTTTGACCGACTGGTCAACACCCATGCCAACGGCGACCACTGCCACGGCAATGAACTGGTGGGCGACGCCGAAATCATTGCCTCCGTCGCCTCAGCCGAGGAGATGAATGAACTACCCCCGGACGCACTGGCGGCCTTCATGGCCATGGCCGATGAGCTGGGGCCGGCGGGCGCTTACCTGCGGCACTGCTTCGGCGCGTTTCAGTTTGACGGCATCCGCTTTTCACCACCCACCCGCACCTTCAGCGGTGAACTCACGGTCACCGTGGGTGACAAGCCGGTCGAACTGATCGAAGTGGGGCCGGCCCATACCCGCGGCGATGTGCTGGTGCTGAGCCCCGCGGATCGCACCGTATTCACAGGCGATATTCTGTTTATCGATGGAACGCCCATCATGTGGCAAGGGCCGGTGGCCAACTGGATTGCCGCCTGCGAACGCATTGAGGCCATGGACGTGGAGTCCATCGTGCCGGGCCACGGCCCGATCACCGACAAGGACGGCGTGCGCCGGGTGCGAGAGTACCTGGGCTTCGTCCACGACGAGGCCAGAATGCGCTATGAGGCCGGCATGACCGCCTTTGAGGCGGCGAAAGATATCGAACTCGGCGCCTTCGCCGGCTGGCGGGATGCCGAGCGCATCGCCGTCAACGTCAACACGCTTTACAAAGAGTTCAACAATAGCTCCCAGGCTTCTGATATTATTGAACTTTTTACACAAATGGCAGCACTGGCGGGATTTGAGCCGGCCGTCCCGTAGGGGCCACAGCGGGTTATCCGGTGCGCAGAGGGCGCCAGCCCGGTAGACTACATAGCCTTCATCCACTCAGTGACCTGCCGCCTAGCGGGCAGCTTTGGAATACCATGGGAAGAATTGGATACGTGTTCATCGTCGGTCTGGCCGCTCTCCTGATCGGGGTTGGCCTGCTTTACCGGGCACCTGGCGACCAGCCTGCTGACGCCTCAGTCGCGTCCGGCGAGTCAGCGGCGTCAGCTAACGTCCAGGGGCCAGATAGCGAGACGCAGGCAGTGCCCTTGGCGAAGGGCCGCAAATCCCTGGACTACCTGAACCAGGTGACGCAGAAAGCGCCTAGAAAGTTCGCTGAAATGCGCGAAGCGAACGTCTTGCGGGCGCTGGTCACCCACAGCAAGACGTTCTATTTCTTCGATGGCGCCACACAGCGCGGGCTCTCACACGATGCACTGGTAGAATTCGAGAAGTTCCTGAACAAGGAGCTCAAGACCAAGACGATCAAAATGCGAGTGGTCTTTATTCCCGTGACCCGTGACCAGCTGCTGCCGGCACTGGAAGCCGGCTACGGAGATCTGGCGGTGGCCAACCTGACCGTCACCCCGGCGCGCGCGCAGCAGGTCGACTTTTCCCGCCCCATCAACCGGAATGTCAGCGAAATAGTCGTAACGGGCGCCCATACGGAGCCTGTAACGGACACCGACGCGCTATCGGGCCGGGTGGTACACACTCGCAAATCCAGCAGCTACTACCAGAGTCTCGAAGCCCTCAGCGAAAAACTTGTCGGTCGCGAAATGGAGCCCATCAAGATCGTGACCGTAGACGAGCACCTGGAGGATGAAGACCTGCTGGAAATGGTCAATGCCGGCTTGATCGAAACCATTGTTATGGACTCCCACAAAGCGCAGTTCTGGGACCAGATTTTTGAAGATATCCGCGTACACGACGACGTGCGCCTGCGCGACGGAGGCAACATTGGCTGGGCAATGCGCAAGGACTCCCCTGAGCTCAAGACCATGGTAGACAAGTTCCTGAAGCGCAATGGTGCGGGCACGCTGCTGGGCAAC
Source organism: Cellvibrionales bacterium (assembly GCA_043513815.1). Lineage (GTDB taxonomy): Bacteria > Pseudomonadota > Gammaproteobacteria > Pseudomonadales > Halieaceae > JANQIO01. The sequence continues at coordinate 2,413,269 of CP121313.1, forward strand.
ATCCTCCTCAAACGCTACCTGGGGGAGAACAGCTACATCAGCAACCACCTCGCCTCCCCCGAGATGAAGAAGTTCAACAACACCGCGCACCTGTTCCAGAAGTACGCCGCCCAGTATGACTTTGACTGGCTGATGGTGATGTCACAGGCCTACCAGGAGTCGCGGCTGGATCAGAACGCCCGCAGTCATACCGGCGCGGTGGGCATTATGCAAATGCTGCCCAGCACCGCAGCTGACAAGAACGTGGGGATCGAGGACATCAACAAGCTGGAAAACAACATTCACGCCGGCAACAAGTACCTGCGCTTCATTCGCGACCGCTACTTTGAAGATGAGCCCATGACGGACCTCAACAAGACCCTGTTCTCCTTCGCAGCCTACAACGCCGGCCCCGCAAAAGTTGCGCGACTGCGCCGCGAGGCCGCGCGCGAAGGCCTCGATCCGAACGTGTGGTTCGACAATGTGGAAGTCATCGCGGCCAGGCGCATCGGCCGCGAAACCGTGCAGTACGTCAGCAACATCTACAAGTACTGGGTGGCCTACCGTCTGAGCCGCGATACCCTCAAGGAATCGCTAGCCGCCGCGGCCTAGCCTGCCGGCATTTCCTGGCAACTCTTCACGTATCACCCCAGGGAGCAAACGTGCTCTATGGACTGCGCGGCCTGCTTTGAACAGGAGTTGCGCCGCCTGGTGCGGGCTGCCCTTCAGTAGGCGGCTCCACCGTCAATCTTGATGATGGCGCCGGTGGTATAGCTGCCGGCTTCGCTGGCCAGGAACAGCGCGGCCCCCACCACTTCTTCCGGCTGGCCTACCCGCCCCAGCGGCACCATGGACTTGAACATCTCCACCACTTCCGGCGTCCAGGCCTTGGAGATGTCAGTGGCAAAGGGGCCCGGCATGATGCAGTTGCAACGCACTTTCGGCGCATAGGCCCGCGCGATGGACTGGGTGAGGTTGTTGAGTCCGGCCTTGGCAGTGCCATAGGGGATTTCAGAGGGAGTGGGTGACACCGCGGCAATACTGCTGACATTGATGATACTGCCACCCTCGCCCGCCGCCATACGTTCGCCCACCACCGCCGACAGGCGGAAAGGCCCCGCCAGGTTCACGGCACTCACCTTGTCCCACAATTCGCGGCTAATGCTGGTCAGGGAAGCGTAGAGAGGTGACATACCCGCATTGTTGACCAGTACGTCAATACGACCGAAACGTTGGTAGACGGCGTCAACCAGGGCGTCACAGGCGTCCCAGTCTCCTACATGGCAAGCAATACCGAGACACTCCCTGCCAGTCTCAGTCGCGATCTCCGCTGCAGTGGCGTCACAGGCGTCCTGCTTGCGCGAACTGACTACTACCGTGGCGCCCGCCTCGGCGAAAGCACGGCACATGGTTTTGCCGAGCCCGCGACTGCCGCCGGTTACCACGATCACCTTGTCAGTCAGGTCAAAATGCGCGGCCGTTTTTTCTGTGTTCATAGCAATCTCTTCTAGCAAATCATGGTCAGGGGATCAGGCATTGCGAATGGTTACGCCGCCATCCGCCACCAGGGTAGCGCCGGTGATAAAGCTGGAAGCGGGCAAGGCCAGGTGCAGGATAGCGTGCGCGATTTCTTCCGGATCGGCGTAGCGCCGCAGCGCCGTGCGGCGCTGGGCAAAAGTCTGCTTGTCAGCCTCCGGTATTGCCTCGGTGATGCTGGTGCGCACCGGGCCCGGGCACACCGCATTGACGGTAATCCCCTCCTTGCCCAGATCCACCGCCAGCGCCCGGGTCAGACCGACCGCAGCGTGCTTGGCGACCACGTAGGCACTGTTGAAGCGGGTCGCACCGAGCCCCTCGGTGGAGGCCAGGTTGACGATGCGCGGATGTTCGGACTCCCGCAGGGCCGGCAGCGCTGTGCGCGCGGCCCAGGCCTGGGCTTCCACCATGACGGCCAGGGAAGAATCCCAGGAGTTGGCGTAGTCGTCGGCATCGATTGCCGCCGGGATGGCAAAGCCTGCGTTGTTGACCAGGATATCGAGCCCCCCCAGGGCATCTATGACCGCCGTGACGACGTCTGTGACGCGGTCTCGGTCCGCGAGATCAACCTCAAAGGTGTAAACCTCAGACCCCGCTGCCTTGAGTGTTTCTTGCAGCGACTGCAGCGCACCCAGGTCGCGATCCAGCAGCGCAAGCTGGGCGCCCTCGTCGGCAAACAGGCAGGCGGTGGCTCGGCCAATGCCACTGCCGGCGCCGGTAATGATCACCCGGCTACCGCGTATGGATCGGCTCAGCTTGCTGAGTGGCATTGCCCAGCGCCGCTAGGAAGCGGCAATCACACCGCCGTCCATGACGATGGTGTGGCCACACAGGTAGTTGCTGGCTTTAGAGCAGAGGTAGATCGTGGTACCCGCGGCATCTTCCGGACGCCCCAGTCGACGGATGGGCTGCTCGGTAACTTCCATCGCCTCGGGGTCCTCCGGCAACAGGAAAGCGGTCATCTTGCTCGGGAAAAAGCCGGGGGCAATGCCATTGATATTGATGTTGTCCGGCCCGAGGTCCGCCGCCATATGCCGGGTGAGCTGGATCACTGCCGCCTTGCTGGCGGAGTAGGAGTAGTTCTCCATGCCCGGGTGAGTAATACCGTTGATGGAGGCGATATTCACCACCCGCGAAGGGTTGTCGCGGCTACCGGCTGCCCGCAGGGCGGGCAGGAAACGCTGGGTGAGGAAGAAAATGGATTTGACGTTGAGATCCATTACCTTGTCCCAGCCCTGCTCAGGAAATTCGTCCACCGGCGCGCCCCAGGTAGCGCCGGCATTGTTGATAAGAATGTCGATCTTGTCCTCCCGGGCGAGCACTGCATCTGCAAAGGCGTTGACCCCTTCCATGCTGGACAGGTCCGACTGGATGGCAATGCATTCACCAAGCTCCGACAGGGTCGCTGCCGTGTCGTCCAACTGCGGCTGCTTGCGGGCAGTGATATAGGTCTTCACACCGTTCTCCACAAAGCCGCGGGCAATCATGGCACCAATCCCGGTGCTGCCCCCGGTCACCACCGCTACCTTGCCACTCACATCAAACAAATCCTTCATCAATTCCTCCCGTAGATGGGGACAGACCACGTTTCTGAACGAATTCGTGCTGTCGTAAAAATATCGGCAACAGACCATATTTGCGCGCCGGCATGGTCTGCCCCCGATTAGCTGATTCTACTTTTATGCTCAAAACGTGGGCTGGCCCCAATCAGGCGGCGGTGTCGAGGAGCAGATTGGCGAGGCGCTTGCGGTGGTGCCAGGCGTCGCCGAACTGCTGCTGCGAATACTGGGCCCGGCGAATGTAGAGCTGGGCGTCGCACTCGTAGGTGAAGCCCATGCCACCGTGAAACTGAACCGCCCGGTCGCCAGCAAAGGTCAGCGCCTCCACGGCCTGGGCTTTGGCCATGCGGCAGGCAATCTCCGTATCCCGGTCCAGCTCACTGCCGGCGTCCGCCTCATCAAGCAGGGTTGCCGCGTGATAGATAAGGCTACGGGCCGCATCCAGGCCGCAGAGCATGTCGACAGTAGGATGCTTTAGCGCCTGGTAGGCTCCAATCAACTTACCGAACTGTTTGCGGGTCTTGAGGTAGTCGACCACAGTGTCCAGGCAGGCCCCGGTGCTGCCGGTGGCCTCCGCAGCTACCAGCAGCGCGCCGAGTAACCTGAGGTCGCGCAACACAACGTCGGCATTGCCGGCATCGAGTAGCTGGGTCGCGGGCACGCTGACACCCTGCAGTGATACTTTTGCCGCGCGCTTGGTTTCATCGAGCATCTGATGGGGAGTGATGGCCCCTTCCCCCAACTGCTCCTGTTCTACCATCAGCAGGGCGCTGCTGCCTTCCAGCTCACACCAGACAACATATAGCGTCGCGACTGCGGCATCGGCCACAAACCACTTCTCACCGACCAGGCTGATGTTGTCGCCGTCCCGGGTCGCCTGGCAGCTGGTGGTGTCCGTTCCCCAGTCACCATTGTCCAGCAACGCCAGGGTCGCCGGAGTACCGGCAGCCAGCTGCGGCAGCCACTGTTCCTGCTGACCGGACTGACTCCCACGCATGATCGCCTCGGCCGCCAGAGTGGTGCTGAACAATGGCGTGGATAGCAGGGCGCGGCCCATACTCTCGGCAATGGGCACCAGGCTGCCAAAGCCGAGTCCCGCACCGCCGAATGCTTCCGGGATCGCCAGGCCGGGCCAGCCCAGCGCCACCATCTCGTCCCAGGTCGCGGGATCAAAACCGCTGTCGCTGGACAGCAAGGCACGTACGGCAGAAATAGGAGACTTCTCCCGGCAAAACTCCCGGGCACTATCCAGAATCATCGTCTGTTCGTCAGAAAAACTCAGAGCATTTGACATGGTCACACCTCTACTTCGGCAGGCCGAGCACATGCTCGCCGACGATGTTGGCCTGGATCTGGCTGGTACCGCCGCCGATTGTGGTAGCGAAATTGTTGAGGTAGGCACGCTGCCAGAAGCCGGCGTCCAGGGCGTCGCTGTCGCCCACATAGAGACCGCCGTGCGCCCCCTGGGCTGCTACCGCGAACTTGCGCATGCGACGGGCATACTCGCTGCTGCGCAGTTTGCCGGACAGGTTCAGGGAGAAGGGGTAGTCCGAGGTCAGTGCCGGAATGCCGGCGCGCCGATTACTGAGGCTCTGGGCCTTTTCCTCGGTGATCAGCTTGACCAGTTCGTCGCGAATGATCGGGTCCTCCAGCAGTGGGCGACCGTCTCGGCTCAAGCCCCTGAGGCACTCAATCACGTCCTCGATAACGACCCGGACCTGCATCAACCCGCCCGCGGCCCCGGCCTCGGCGCCGCGCTCGTACTGCAGGGTCTGCATGGCGATCTTCCAGCCCTCGCCTTCCTCGCCCATCAGGCAGTTGGCGGGAATGCGGGCGTCGGTAAAGAAGGTCTCGGTAAAACCGTATTCCCCGGTCAATTTCTGGATCGGCCGCGGGTCTATCCCGTCCACGTGCATGGGCGACAGGAAAAAGGACAGGCCGTCGTACTTGCGCTCGGCCTCGGGGTTGGTGCGCGCCAGCAGAATCATGTATTTCGCGTAATTGCCCATGGTGGTCCAGATCTTGGTGCCGTTGACCACGTAGTCATCGCCGTCCCTGACGGCACGGGTCTGGACATTACCGAGGTCGGAACCGTGGTCGGGCTCCGAGAAGCCCTGGCACCAGATATCTTCGGCACTGAGAATGTTTTTCAAGTACTTCTGTTTCTCCTCGTTGGTGCCCCGGTGCAGGATCAACGGGCCCGCCCAACCGAGGCCGATGACGTTGAAGGCTATCGGTACGGCGGCACGGCGCATCTCTGCGTCAGCAATTACCTGGAACACCGCCGGCACACCCTGGCCGCCATACTCTTTCGGCCAGGCCATGCCCAGGTAGCCGGCGGACCACAGCTTGTGCTGCCACTCACGCAGAAAGTCGAGCTGCGGGTCCGAACCGACTTCCATGAAGGTCTGGGGCAGCAGAAAGCCTGGGTCAGCGGGTTTGTTGTCTTTAAGCCAACCGGCCACCTGCGTGCGAAACTCGTCGAGTTCCTGCTGTGAAGGGGTGTCTACGGCGCTGTTCATGACTCTTCCTCCTCAATGAAATCTGCGGCCTGGCTGCCGTCTTCCTCGCCAATGGCATCGGCACGCTGAAAGGCAGGACGCGCTCTCAGGCGCGCCAGGTAGTCCGCCGTCTGCGGTTTGAATTGCCGCCCGCAGGCTTCACCCAGCTTCAGGGTATCCGCCAGGTAAAGCGCGTAACCCACGGCGATATCTGCCACGGTGAAGCGGTCGTCGACCAGCCATTCATGGGACTCCAGATGGGCGTCCAGCCAGCGCAGGCGCGCATAGAACCATTTGCCGTAGTCCACCGCCACCGGCTGCTTCGCCGGGGTGGGCTCCAGGTGGAAATAGCGCATGGCTATGGTCTGCGGAAAGGTGAGCGTGGCGTCGGAATGGTACAGCCAGTTGAGATAGGCACCGTACTCCGCGTGATCAGCCTTGAGGCCAAAGTCCCATTGCTGGTAGCGGTCCACCAGGTAATGGCAGATGGCGCTGGACTCAGTCATCTCGGTATCGCCGTCCTTGAGGAACGGGATGGTCCCCAAAGGGTTTACCTCCAGGTACTCCTGCTCAAAGATCCGCGGCGGGAACTGCATGACGTGTATGTCGTAATCCAGGCCCATTTCTTCCAGGGCCCACACCGCGCGCAGAGAACGCGCGCCGCGGCAATGCCAGAGTTTCATGCCCATGTCAGTGTCCTTATAGTTTGTACTGGCGCGCCGCCAGGTCGCGCATAATTTCTTCCGAGCCGCCGCCGATAGCGTTGACTCGCACTTCCCGGTAAATGCGCTCCACCCGGCTGCCACGCATGTAGCCAATGCCACCGAGAATCTGCATAGCCTCGCGGGCGCAGAACTCCATGGTTTCGCTGGCCTGCACCTTCAGCAGAGCGATGTCGCCGGGATCGGGGTGGCCAGCCTCGATGGATTCGTAACAACAGCGGATATAAGCCTGGGTCGCATTAAGCTTCTGTTTCATCATGGCGATCTTGTGTCGAATCACCTGGTGATCGGCCAGGCGCTTGCCGAAAGTATTGCGATCCCTGGCCCACTCCACCGCCTCTTCCAGGCAGACGCGACCCAGTGCCTCCATCCCGGCAGCCATGGCCATACGCTCGCCGTTGAAGTTGGTCATGATGACCAGAAAACCCCGGTTCTCTTCACCGATCAGGTTTTCCACCGGCACCCGCACATTGTCGAAGTAAAGTGTGGCAGTATCCGACGCCCACCACCCCTGCTTGCGGTCCAGCGCCGTGCGTGAAAATCCCTCTGCATCGGTGGGAATCAGCAGCATCGAGACGCCGCCTGCGCCCTCAGCACCGGTGCGCACGGCCGTGGACACCCAGTTGGCGCGCATACCGCCGGTGATATAAGTCTTGGAGCCGTTGACGATGTAGTGATCCCCATCGCGCACGGCGGTGGTCTTGAGTTGGGCCACGTCGGAGCCGCCGCCTGGCTCGGTGATTCCCAGGGCGATATGTTTTTCACCGCGCAGCACCGGTGGTGCAATCTCCTGCTTCATCCAGTCCGGCCCCCAGTTGATCACCGGCGGCAAACCAATGCCGTGCACCATCAGACTGGCATTGACACCACCCACGCTGTGACGGGCCAGCTCTTCGTTGGTGACCCATCCGTGCCAGGAATCTATACCCTCCTTCACGCCACCAAATTCCTCCGGGTAACCCAGCCCCAGTAAGCCAACGGCAGCGGCCTTGGGCCATAGTTCCATGGGAATCTCACCGGCTTCGTCCCACTCTTCCGCATAGGGCATGATCTCGGTGTCGATAAAGCGCCGCAGCTGGGTGCGCCAGGCCTCGTGCTCCTCGGTCAGGTTGGGGTTGGGCAGGCGTGCGGAATCAAAGTCCAACGACATCAGTCTCTCCTGTTATTCAAACGGTCCGCAGACCAGGGCGCGCTTGACGCCGGGGGCCAGCTCGGACAGACCGGCAATAAGTTGTTCATGCCCCAGCAGTACATCGCGTATCTGTCCGGAGTAACGCAGCGCCGTGTCACGCATCATGCCCATCATCGGCCAGCCCCACAGGGAGGACACGGTGACACCGTGCGCGACGAAATGGGGGTCGGTGAGAAAGGTGCAGCTCAATACCGCTTCTACCGGCGATCGATTGGTGGGGCTGCCGCCTACCAGATCAATGACCACTGAGCCGTCCGGCACCAGTCGCTGCAGGTGTTCATTACTCACCAGGAAGTTGAACCCTCGCAGCTCCTTGGGCTGCTCAGCGCCGTTGACCACCAGGTCAACGCCGCGCAGCCAGTAGTCGATGCGGCCGTGCATGGTATGGGTGCGGCCCAGCACATTGACGCAACCCACGCCCTGCTCGTTCAGCTCGTGGATCGCTCCCTGGCCGACATTGCCATAGCCCAGTACCAGCACACGGGCGTGGCGCAGGTCGATATCCGGCTTGTTCTTCTTCAACAACTCCACCCCGTAACGAGCCCCGGCACGGCCGGTTTCGTGCAGGCACTGAATACGCCGCAGCCCAAAGGGGTGTGGAGGGTGCTGTGCGCGATAGGCGGCGGTGGCGGCCGCGCCCTTTTCCGCTTCGAAACGCGCCAGGTCAAACACCCGGCACCCGTCCTGCTCCAGCTGCGGCAACAGGCCGTGCCGGTCCACAAAGCTGTCGCTGTCATAGAAATACAGCGCTTCGGTACCCAGCTTGTTCAGTTCCTCGTACTGGGAATCGCCTTGCAATACGTCCAGCGAGCGCGGATCACGGTTACCCGCCCGGCGGATCGCCGCGTCCAGCCGCGGGCTCCACTGCAGTACCCGAACGCGAGTACCGCCGATGGTGTTGTCTTCCATAATCGGAGTCAGGGCGTCGTTCATAGCCAGGCGCCCCAGTATTCGCAGGTCGCTTTGTGACTTGGGCGACTCCAGGATCTCTTCCATCGCTATGACGTTGATGCGGTGTTTTTCCAGCAGCGCCGCCCGCTCCGGGTAGGAATGAAAATGCGCCATGCAAAACAGGGTGCAGCCGGGCGCCATCTCCGGTATGGAGGCCATGGACGGACCCTTGAACTTGATCAGCAGATCCTTGCCCCGGTATATCTCGGCGGCGCTTTCAATGCTGGCGCCAACGGCGAGGTATTCATCATCACTGAAACCCACACCCTCCCCGGCGCCGGCTTCCACGGCCACCTTCACACCGGCATCGACCAGCGCGCGTACATCGTCGGGGACCAACGCGACACGTTTCTCCAGGCCACCCGGATTTTCGGGGGACTCACATTCCCGCGCCACACCGATATGTTGAAAATTGCCGGCCATAGTCCTACCAGGTATCCACAAAGTTGCGACGACTGCCCTTGGGCGCCCGCGGCGCCGGGGCAGCGTTGAGCGCACGAATGATGACTGCTCGAGTTTCCACGGGGTCGATCACCGCGTCGATTTCCAGGTGCGAGGCGGCCTCCGTGGCCTTGCCAATTTCATACAACTTTGCCACCAACTGGTCGAACAGGGCGTCTCGCTCCGGACCTTCCGGCAGCGCTTCCAGCTCCTTGCGATAGCCCAGCCGCACGGCCCCTTCCAATCCCATGCCACCAAACTCACCCGTCGGCCAGGCAGCCGCATAGACGGGCGAAGCAAAGCTGCCGCCGGTCATGGCCATCGCTCCCAGGCCGTAGCCCTTGCGCAGGAATATGGCGACCAGGGGCACAGTGATTGAGGCGGCGCTGACAAACAGGCTGGACATGCGGCGCACCGCCGCTTGTTTTTCGCTATCGGGGCCCACCATGAAGCCCGGCGTGTCGGTCAGCGACACCACCGGCAATTCAAAGGCGTCGCAAAGCTGCAAAAAACGAGCGGCTTTTTCGGCACTCTCGGCATCCACCGCGCCACCCAGCTGCTGGCAGTCATTGGCTATCAGGCCGACCGGCCTGCCTTCCAGGCGCATAAACCCGGTAATGATTGGACGGCCATAGATGCGTCGCAATTCCAGGAAGGAACCGGTATCGGCAATCGTTTCGATAATGTGACGTACGGGATAGCCCCAGCGCCGATCCTCGGGCACGGCATCCCGCAGGCCGGACTGGTCGACTGCCTCCCAGTGATCGACCGCACCGGTAAAATATCCGAGCAGCTGCCGAGCAATGTCGGTGGCATGCGCCTCGTCCTCGGCAACAATGTCTACCGTGCCGTTTCGCTCCTGAACCTCGATCGGGCCGATGGAGGTCGGCTCATGAACCCCGAGCCCGCCGCCTTCAATCATCGCCGGCCCGGCCATGCCGATCCAGGAAGATCGCGTGGCCACTGTGATGTCAGCACAACCGAACAGCGCGGCATTGCCCGCAAAGCAATAGCCGTTGTTCACCGCGATGCGGGGTACCTGGCCCGACAGGCGCGCCCAGGTGACAAAAGACTGTACCTGCAGGCCGGCCACCGAGACCGTGGCGTCGGTATCGCCCGGGCGCCCGCCCCCGCCTTCGGTATACATCACCACGGGCAGCTCCCACTGTTCGGCCAACTCGAAAATGCGATCCAGCTTGTGGTGGTGGAAGTATCCCTGGGTACCCGCCAGCACCGTGTAGTCGTACACCACAATGGCCGCACGCCCGCCGTTGATGGTACCGACCCCGGTAATCACGCCGTCTGCCGGCGTATTGACCTGCAGGTCCTGGTAGTCGCGCCGGTTGCGCTGGGCGGCGACCGCCAGCTGGCCGTACTCGATGAAGCTGTCGGCATCGACAAGGTCGTCAAGGTTCTCCCGCGCAGTGCGGTAACCTTTGCCGTGACGGCGGCCAGTGGCCTCCTCTCGCACCGCGTCACCGGTATTGGCGAGGCGCTGCTTCAATGCCGCAAGTTCCGGTCTCAGTGCCTTGCTGTCTGACTCTTCAGTCACCCGTTCTACTCACTCGAAAAAGCTCACCTTGCCGGATTCAAGGTCGTAGACGGCGCCGACAATAGCCAGGCCGCCCGACTGCATCTGGCTTTCCAGTACGTCGGTGTCATGCAGCAGATGCTCCACTGCGGCCAGGGTATTGGCTTCCGTGGCGGCCGCCAGCAGGGCCGACTCATCCTCGGCGATTTTCGAATCCAGCAAGTCGCTGACGGCCGGTCCAATGCGAACCACTGCGGCCGCCTGCGAGTCTTCGCGCTCGCTCTCGGGCAAGCGCAGTTGCTCAAGGGTGCCTCGAACCGCGTCACAGCCGGAGTGACCCAGCACCACCACCAGGCGCGTGCCGAACTTTTCTGCCGCCTGCTCAATTTCGGAGATTTCCGCCGGCGCTGCCACGTTGCCGGGCACACGCACCACGTAGAGATCTCCCAGCAGCTGGTCGAACACCATTTCCGGCGGCACCTTCGCATCTGCACAGCCGAGAACAATAGCGACCGGCGCCGGCGCCGGCTCCCGACCCACCATGGGTTCAAGCTCACCGCTCACAAAGCGCTTGTTACCTGATTTGAGACGCGTCAGCGCCGTTCCTGCTTCCATTATTTCCACCTGTTGTCGTCACGACCGGGGTAGCGACGGTTTTATAATTATCTCCACTAGTCTGGCACAGACCGTGCCCGGTGGCAGTCAACAATCACTGTACTGCGGATCGCGCTTGCCGAAAAATGCCTGCTGGGCCTCAGCACAGTCCGCTGTCATGGCGGCCAGGCTCTGCTGACGATCTTCCATGGCCATGGCCGCTTCCAGCCCGGGAGCATCGACACTGTAGTTGAGTCCTTCCTTGGTCAGCCGCAGGCCCATGGGCGTGGTTTTCAACATATCTTCGATGTAGGGCTGCGCCGCGGCCATCAGCTTGCTGTCGGCTACCACCTCCGACACCAGGCCCGTGGCCAGAGCCCTGTCAGCATGAATAAAGCGCCCGGTCATCATCAATTCAGACGCGACAGAAAGCCCCACCAGGCGCGGGAGAAAATAGCTGCAACCCATATCGCAGGCACTGAAACCAGCGCGAATATAGGCGGCATTCATCTTCGCGCTTTCACCGGCTATGCGAATGTCCGCCGCCAGCGCCAGACTGAAGCCACCACCGCAGGCCGCACCCTGCACCAGCGCAATAATGGGCTGGGGGCAGGCGCGCATGGCCCGGTAGATATTGCCGATGCGTTTTTGCATGCTGTAAATACCCTGGGGCGTCGGTTCGGTGCCGGCGCCTTCGGCCGCCATGTCCAGGCCCGCACAGAAAGCACGGCCCTCAGCGCGGAGAACCACAACACGAATCTCAGGCCGCTCGGCCAGGGCGCGGAAGTAGGCCACCAGCCCATCTACCATGGGCATGACCAGGGTATTGAGTTGGTCGGGGCGATTGAGGGTAAGCCACGCCACGGGACCCTGTTCGTCAATCAACAGCGCTTCATTCATGCTCGATCAACTCCTTGCCGTTCAGCTGACGGAAAAACGGCACCTGCTGCGGGTGTTCGGGTTTACCGGTGATGCGGCGCTTGAGCATATTCAGCATCAACTCGGTGATCGGCGACAGCGCCAGCCGGTGGGCGGACTCCAGACCCACCCAGCGCAGGTCTTCCAACTCGCCATTGCCCCTGAGCTCACCCTCCATGTGCCTGGCGTCTACCATGAAAAAGCGGGCGTCATAGCGCCGCACCTGGTTGGGCGGCGTAATGGCGCGACCGACGTAGTCGAGCTTGTCCAGAGCCGGCACAACACCCAGCGCGTAGAACGGCTGCCAATGAGGCGAGCGGGTGGTCACTGGAATTCTCGGCCGCTGTCCCAGCACCAGGCCGGTTTCCTCGAAGGTCTCGCGGACCGCCGTCATGGCCAGGGCTCGCGCTCTTGCGGGCGTAAGGGATCGGCAGAGCTTCTGTTCAGTGTTCTTCTTGAGCGGCACCGGACAGCGCACCCGGGAGTCGCCGGCATCTACACGCCCACCCGGGAACACATACATATGCGGCATGAACACGTGCCCGGCGCTGCGGACACCGACCAGTACCTCGCGCTGGTCGCGAACAATGATCAGGGTGGCGGCGTCGCGGGGCTTCAAAAACGAAAGTTCTCAGCAGCGAAGGCATCGATGGTGGCCGGCAATACCTCAGGCGTAGGATAGATACAGGAAATAATATTGGTGTGTATACCGGCTGCCGCGTACCCGTGCATCAGCTCTCGGCATTCATCGGGGCTTCCGATCAAGGCGATTTCATCCACCAGCTCGTCGGGCAGTGCCGCCGCGGTTCGCTCCCTGTCTTTCGCAGCCCAGCCCTCGCGAATCTCGGCCGCTGCGTCACCATAGCCCGCCCACTCCAGGAACTTGTTGTAGACCGGCGTGGCGTAGTAACCGACAAAGCCGGCCCGAAAGGCGTCCCGGGCGGCGGCCTTGTCTTCGCTGACCACCACCATGTGGCGACAGACGACTTCCACGTCCGCCGGATCCTTGCCACCGCGCTCGGCGCCAATGGCGACATGTTCCATGATTTTGCCCAGTGCACCGCGCGGGAACAGGTTTAGAATCACGCCGTCGGATATCTCCGCCGCGGTTTCCACCATTTTGGAGCGCAGCGCTGCCAGGTAGATGGGCGCGCGGTCGCTGGGCGCCTGGCGATAGCCCTTGCTGTGCAGGGTTTCCCCGCTAAAGTCGGTCTTTTCACCCGCCAGCATCGTGCGCAGCAGCGCCACGGTTTCCTTCATGCGCGTCAGAGGCTTCTCCAGCTTTAGACCGTGCCAGCCCTCAATAATGGCGTGACTGGAGGTGCCGAAACCGGGCACGAAGCGACCCGGGTAGGCCTGGTGCAGCACCGCCAGGGTGGAAGCCATAACCGCCGGTGTGCGGGTGTAGGCAGGCACGACCGCGACACCCAGACGCACGCGCTCGGTCGCTTCCAGCAGCATAGGCGCCAGCGTGAACGCATCCAGCCCGCCGGCATCCGCCAGCCAGATATCATCGTAACCCAACGCCTCGGCCTGCCGTGCCATGGCGATCGTGTCTGCCACACTGCCGGTGGGAGCCGGCAGTGAAAGTGCAATGCGTTTACTCAGTGCCATTCTCTATACCTGCTTTTTGCCGCGCGCCTGCACGTTCTCTCGACGCTGACCAATATCGTCGCCACTGATCCCCCTGTTGGCGTAGCCCATTACCAGCTTTTCCATTTCCATGCCGGCACCAAAGGTCGAGGCCAACCCGTCGTCCACCAACTTCTTGTATATCTTGACGGTGGCCGGTACGCAGGAGGCAATGTCTTCAGCCACCTGACGGGCATCTGCCAGCAGGGAATCGGCTGGCACTGCACGGCTCACCAGCCCCCAGTCGGCCGCCTGCCGGGCAGAGATGAAGTTGCCGGTGAAATGCGCTTCCTTGGCGCGGCTGGGTCCGATCATGCGTGCCAGCTTCTGGGAAAGACCCCAGCCCGGCGCCAGGCCGACCCGGCAATGGGTGTCGCCAAAGCGGGCTTCTTCCGCGGCAATCAGGATATCGCCCATCAGGGCCAGCTCGAAACCGCCGGTGGCGGCCACGCCGTTCACGGCGCAAATAATCGGTCGGTCGAAATCCGCCATGGCGCGGGCCACGTCGTTGTCGCCATGGATGGCGAAGGCTTCGAGGCCACCCGGATGATCAGCCATCGCTTTCAGGTCCAGCCCCGCGCAAAAAGCGCGCCCGTTGCCGGTAAGAATGACTGCCAGAATATTCCGGTCACCCTGAAGCTCCCGAAATGCCCCACACAGATCCGACAGCAGCGCCGGCGACAGGGCATTCATCACCTCGGGCCGGTTCAGTGTGAGGGTGGCGATGGGTCCGTCTTTTTCTACTGTCAGCGGATTACTCACGGGGTTCCCTCCGTTGTTTGCGGGCGTCTTGATTGGAGTGTTTCAGGCCCCTTTGAACTGGGGTGCACGCTTTTGCAGAAAGGCGATCGCGCCCTCGCGGGCATCCTCGCTGTTCATGCAGATCTTCTGCAGGCGCGCTTCATTGCTGATGGTCTCATCCAGCGACTGCACGGTCGCGGCATGCAGGGCTTCCTTGGCATAGCGCAGGGACAGCGGCGCCTTGCCGGCCAGCTCCAGCGCCAGCGCTTTCGCCGCTGGCAACAGTTCATTGGCCGGAACAACCCGATTGCACAGGCCCAGAGCCAGGCAGTCTGCCGCCTTGAGCTTTTCGCCCAGGGCGATCAGTTCGTAGGCTTTTTTCTTGCCCAGGGTCCGCACCAGGTGCCAGTGCGCGCCGCCATCGGGAATCAGGCTGATGGCGGCAAAGGCCTGGTAAAGATAGGCGTCTTCCGCCATCACCGTCAGGTCGCAGTTCATGGCGAAGGCGCTGCCGATACCCGCAGCGGCACCGTTGACTGCACTGATCCACGGTTTGGGCGCATCGGTCACTGCCAGCATGGCGTCCTTGTACTCGGTGTTGAGCATGGTCTCAACATCAAATCCCTCGGGCTGCTTCTCGGTGAGATCGGCACCGGCACAGAAGGCGCGGCCCTCTCCGGTGAGTATCACCACCCGGACACTGTCGTCGGCGTTGACCTCATTGGCCACCAGCAGGAACTCGCGACGAATGCCGGCCTCGATGGCGTTGAGGGTGGCAGGTCGGTTGAAGCTGACGATGGCAACAGGACCGTCCCGCTCAACCCGCATATTCTCGTGCTCGCTCATGATGTGCTCCTCTCAGCCGATGCTGCCGGCGTCTTTAAGACTGGCTATTTCCTGTGACTCGAAACCCATATCGCTGAGCACCGCGTCGGTGTCTTCGCCGATATCGTGGGCGCCGTGTCGCACGCTGCCCGGCGTGCGACTGAAGCGCGGCGCCGGCGCCGGCTGGGTAATACCGTCTACCTCGACGTACACTTCGCGGGCCACATTCGCAGGATGATTTGGCGCGTCCATGAAGCTGAGCACCGGCGCAAAGCAGACGTCACTGCCTTCCATGATCTCGCACCATTCGGCCTGGGTTCTGGTTTTGAACACTTGCGCCAGCTTTTCCTTCAGCTCCGGCCATTTTTCCCGGTTGTGCTGGTCTGCAAAGTCCTCCGGGTCGAGCCCGGTCTTTTCCATCAGTAGCGCGTAAAACTGGGGTTCAATGGAGCCGATGGAGACGTATTCGCCGTCGGCACATTCGTAGCTGTCATAGAAGTGGGCAGCGCCGTCGAGCATGTTGGCTTCCCGCTGACTGTGGTCCCAGATTCCACTGGCCTGAAAACCGTGAAACATCCACATCAGCTGGGCGGCACCATCCACCATGGCGGCATCGATCACCTGGCCCTTGCCGCTGTTGTGCGCCTCCAGCAAGGCCGCCAGCACACCGTTGACCAGCAGCATGCCGCCGCCACCCATATCGCCGACGATGTTCAGTGGCGGCACCGGCTTCTCGCCGGCACGGCCTACCGCGTACAGGGCGCCGGTAATGCTGATGTAGTTGATATCGTGGCCGGCAGCTTTCGCCAATGGGCCTTGCTGGCCCCAACCGGTCATGCGGGCAAATACCAGCTTCGGGTTACGCGCGAGACAGACCTCAGGGGCGATACCCAGCTTCTCGCAAACTCCCGGGCGGTACGGGTCAATCAGCACATCGGCGTTCTCAATCATCCGCAACAGCGTCTCCACGCCCTGCGGATCCTTGAGATTGAGCACCACGGACTTCTTGCCGCGAAAGCTGACATCCTTGCTCTGCTTTGGACTGAAGGCTCCGGCGCGTTCGATGCGAATCACCTCGGCGCCCATATCCGCGAGGATCATCCCGCCCATAGGCGCCGGCCCGATGCCCGCCAGTTCAATTACCGTATATCCATTCAACGGACCCATACGGTCCTCCTCAATACAAATTCAATTGCCTGGCCAACAGCATTTCGTAGCGAACGCACAATGCGTTCCGCGATACCCGGCAGCGCGAAGACTTTTCCTGGAGAACTAGTCGCCCTGACTCCAAACCCGGAGAACTGAGGATTTTCGCTCGAGATCACGCTTTTCTCCTTGGCCAGAGGAGCGAAGATTCTTGTTCGAGTTCGTGGCGCGCGGTCATTTCCAAGCGGAGTGTATACGGGACATACATGAGCATTGGAAATGACCGCGCAACGAAGAGATCGGACAAAAAGATCGCTCGTGCTACTTCGGCTGCATGCGGATGCCACCGTCCATTCTTATACACTCGCCATTCACATAGTCATTCTCGACAATGTACTGGGCGGTATGAGCAATCTCGTCCGGGTCACCCAGGCGCTTGGGAAACAGTACCTGCTCACCCAACGGCTTGAGGAATTCCCAGATCTCGGGCGTCAGCTCTTCGGCTCCACCCATCATGAGCGGCGTGGCAATCAGACCGGGCACAATGGTGTTCACACGGACACCCATTACAGACAGGTCTCGTGCTATCGGCAGGGTCATACCGACGACACCACCCTTGGAGGCGGAGTACGCGGCCTGGCCGATCTGGCCCTCGTAGGCGGCGACGGATGCCGTGTTGATGATCACACCACGCCCGCCGTCATCATTGAAAGGCTCGTTCTTGCCCATTTGCTCAGCACACAGGCGCAGGACGTTGAAGGTTCCCACCAGATTGACATTGATCACCATCTGGAAAGCATCCAGCGGGAACGGGCCGTTCTTGCCCATGGTGCGAATGGCGTTGCCAATACCGGCAAAGTTGCAGTTGATATGGATTGCGCCGAAAGCGTCCATGGTGGCTGCAATAGCCGCCTTGACGGATTCCTCGTCGGCAACGTTAACCTTTTGGAAGATTGTCGCTTCGCCCAGCTCTGCGGCCAGGGCGGTACCTTTCTCTTCGTTCATATCGAAGATCGCGCATTTGGCGCCGGCGGCAACGAATCGCTTGACCGTGGCGCGGCCCAGACCTGAGGCGCCACCGGTAACAACGGCTACTTTATCTTTGAGGTCCATAGTTGTTCTCCTGCTTAGCGGTTATGTATATCTGGAACAAGCATGCTCGCTCCTGTTTAGAAATTACGTGTATTGAAAGGCGTATAGCTGTCGCCCAGGCAATCGCGACTGATGATTATTTTCATCACTTCAGAAGTGCCAGCGTAGATCGGGGAAATCTTGGCGTCCGTAAACTGCCTGGAGATCGGGTACTCATCCATAAAGCCCGCGCCACCGTGCAGGTGCACACCAATATCCGCAGCCTTTAGTTGCAGCTCGGAAGTCACCAGCTTGGCCTTGGCAGCGTCCACCGCTGTCAGCTTGCCGGCATTGAACGCGACCACACACTGGTCCACGTAAGTCTGGGCCAGGTCTAGTTCAGTACGCAGCTCCGACAGCTTGAACTGGGTGTTCTGGTAAGCCGCCAGGGGTTTGCCGAAGGTCTTGCGCTCCTTGACGAAGTCGGCGGTCAGGTCCCAGGAAAGCTGGGCCGCGGCCAGGTAGCCGGCGGCTCCGATAAGCCGCTCTTCGGCCAAACCTTCCATGAGGTAGATGAAGCCCTTGCCCGGCTCACCCAGCACGTTGTCCTTCGGCACCTTGACGTCATTGAAGAACAGCTCTGCCGTGTCCTGGGCTTTGAGGCCCATTTTCTTGAGGTTGCGGCCACGCTCAAAGCCCTCCATGCCGCGCTCGACCAGGAACAGGGTCATGGCGTGGGGGTTATTGTCCGGGTCAGTCTTGGCGGCGACCAATACCACATCAGCGTTGATGCCATTGGAGATATAGGTCTTGGAGCCGTTGAGCACCCAGTGGTCGTCTTTCTCCACCGCTGTGGTGCGCATGCCCGCCAGGTCAGAGCCGGCATCGGGTTCGGTCATGGCGATGGCGAGAATGGTTTCGCCGCTGACGCATCCGGGCAGCAAGCGTTCGCACTGCTCCGCACTGCCGAAGCGTGTGAAGTACGGACCCACCAGGCGACTGTGCAGCGTGTTGTACCAGTCTCCACAGCGGGCATAAGCCGTTTCTTCGATGATGATCTGCTCAAAGCGGAAATCGTATTCGCCGACGCCGCCGTATTTTTCATCCGGCCAGATCATCAGCAGGCCCTGTTCACCGGCCTTGCTGAACGCCGAGCGGTCGACTCGCCCCTGTTCACGCCATTCCTCCATGTGGGGCACGATGTCTGCGGCGAGAAACCGCCGGTACGTGTCGCGGAACATATTCTGTTCTTCAGTGAAGTCTCGGGGCAGCATATTTGTCCTCTGGGCAAGAATGAAGCGGGCCTCAGTATGGTGAGGGAGTCATGGGGCAACAATGACGGCCTTGGACAAATAAATTGACCCAAAATGACAGCCAGGAGTAGGATGTTGCCCCTGCTAAACATTCGACAGGGATCAGTGTCATGCGCAGGGCCTTGCTCTTGCTGTTTTTGCTGTGCGCGGACACCAGGCTGTTCGCTGAGCAGCCCTCTGCGCCCCCCACCGTCATACCGGACACGCTGACCCGGGCGCTTTCGGAAGATCCGCAACCGGACCGGATGTTTCCGCCAACCATCGAAGAAATCACACTCAAGGTCGAGGAATACCGGCTCTCCGGGATTTTGTACCTGGCCAATGGGCTGGGACCGCACCCCACCGTGGTACTGCTGCACGGCCTGCCCGGTAACGAAAAGAATCTGGACCTGGCACAGGCCATGCGGCGCGCCGGCTATAACGTGATGTTCTTTCACTACCGCGGCGCCTGGGGCAGCGAGGGCGATTACAGCATCTCGGAACAACCCACTGACGTGGCCGCGGCTATCGATTTCCTGCGTGAGAACGCCGTGCGCTACCGGGTGGACGTCAACCAGCTTAGCCTGCTGGGGCACTCCCTGGGTGGCTACGCGGCTCTGGCCGCGGGCAGCCGCGACCCGGGGCTGGCCTGCGTAGGCGCCATGGCGCCCGCCAACCTGGGCCTGATGGCTGAGGGGTTTCGCGCTGGAGAGCCCAGCGCCCTGGCCTTTCTGGACTACGCCGACAGCCTGTTCATGCTGCACAATTTTGACGGTGCCCGCATGCGCAATGACCTGCTGTCAGTCCCTGCACTGCAACTGGATACCCGACTGTTCGGGCCCGGCCTGCGAGGAAAGTCCGTGTTCATGATTACCGGCACCGAAGACAACGTGTTGCCACCGCCGTCCATGTTTGATCCCACGGTAAAAGCCTACCGGCGCGATCCGGCCATCCGCTTGCAGTATCACAAGATCCCCGGCGACCACTCCTTTTCCTACAGCCGTATCCAGCTAACGGAGCGTGTGCTGGGCTGGCTGGTTCACGACTGCCAGTAGCCCTATGCGACAACAGTCCATTTCGGTGGTGTTTGTCCGGGCTGTACTGAAGTACGCCGTCGCCTGCGGCCTGGACCCGGTCGGCCTGTTGCGACAGAACCGCATTTCCCCGCGCTTGCTGGAAGAGGAAGGGGCGCGAATATCCATCGAGCGCTTCGCCGATCTGCAGGTGGCCACCATGCTGGCCATGGAAGATGAGGGCCTCGGCTACGGCGCCCAACCCCTCCCCATCGGCACCTGGTCGATGATGTGTCACGCGGTCATTCACTGCGACACGCTGGGCAAGGCGCTGGCGCGCTATTGTCGGTTTTTCGGACTGTTCCAGCATGTCACCTCGCCGACGCTGGTGATTGAGGAAGACAATGCCATTGTCAGGCTGTCGCCAGCACCGATTTATGAGAACGTCGACAGCTACGCCGCTGAACTGTCGCTGTTCAACTGTCACCGCTTCCTGAGCTGGCTGGCTTCCGAACTGCTGCCAGTGCAGGCGTTCAACCTGGCACACAGCCCTCCGCCCCACGTCGACGAATATCGGCCGATGTTTGCCGGCAACCCGGTCAACTTTGACCAACCCCACTCGGAAATGGTGCTTAAAGACGCCATGCTGGATATGCCAGTGGTCCAGAACGAGCAGTCGCTGGCGCGTTTCCTGCGCCACCCGGCACTGGCCATGCTGACCCAGCAATATGATCAAGCCAGTTGGACCGCAAGGGTCAAGCAACTGTTGCGCAAGGACCTGGTCGATATGCCGGAGCTGGAGCCGGTAGCGGCGACACTGGACGTCCACCCGCAGACGCTGCGCCGCCGCCTGAGCAAGGAGGGAACATCGTTTTCCGAATTGAAAGGCCAGGTGCGCCGGGACGTGGCGCTGCATTTCCTTGGCAAGCAGGGCCTGAGCATCGAGGAGATCGCCCACCGCGCCGGGTTTTCCGAGTCCAGCGCGTTCATCCGCGCCTTCAAGGGCTGGACCGGGGTGACGCCTTATACTTATCGCAAGGGGCTGTAGGCTGGAGCAGTCCCGCCAAAGCTCACTGTCGTCATTCCCGCGAACCTTTCGTCATTCCCGCGAACCTTTCGTCATTCCCGCGAAAGCGGGAATCCAGAGTGCGCAGTGACTGTCCAAGACCTATCCACGACGGATATTTTGGCTCCCTCGTTCACTGGATTCCCGCTTGCGCGGGAATGACGGTGGCAGGCGCCGCGGGAATGTCGAACATCTGCGGCAATCACTGTGCGTCAACGGAAAAGCCGCGCCCCGCTAACCCGCGTCGGCCACCAGCAGGGCTTCCTGAAGCTCTTTCTTGACGAACTTGCCGCTGGCATTGCGCGGCAGCGGCGTGTCCAGCACCCAGATGTAGCGCGGAATCTTGAAGGCCGCCAGGTGGGTCTTGCAGAATTCCCTGAGCTGTTCGGCTGACAGATTTGAGTCCTGGGCCGGGAAGATCGCAGCGCCAACCTCCTCGCCGAGACGTTCATCGGGCACTGCAAACACTGCGCACTCGGCCACTGCCTCGTTCTTGTACAAGGCAGTTTCTACTTCCGAGCAATAGACGTTCTCGCCACCGCGCAACACCATGTCCTTGGCGCGATCCACGAGGTACACGAAATTGTTTTCATCCAGGTAACCAATATCCCCCGTGTGCAGCCAGCCGTCGACGATGGTTTCTGCCGTGGCATCGGGGCGATTGAGGTAGCCTTTGATCACCTGGGCCCCGCGCACACAGACCTCGCCCGCCTCGCCCAGCGGCAATGCATTGCCCTCCTTGTCTATCACTTTCACATCGTACACCGGCATGACGATGCCGGCGCTGTTGGGCTTGTCGACAAAGTAATCGCCGGCGGATGCGCTGATAATCCCGCAGACCTCGGTCATACCGTAGCCCTGTGACGGGCGCGCGCCCTTGCCGGTCTTGTCGATTTTTTCCACCAGGTCTGGCTGCACCGCGGCACCGCCACCACCCATGGCCTGCAGGCTGGAGGTGTCGCGGTGTTCGAAGTCCGGATGGGAGATAAGCTCGCGGCTCATTACCGGCACGCCGGTAAAGGTAGTGATTTTCTCTTCCTCGATGATGCGCAGGGCTTCACCGGCGTCCCACTTGTACATGTGTACCAGCTTGCCGCCGGCGATGGTGACAGTCTGGGCCAGGCAGTTGTTGGCGGTCACATGAAACAGCGGTGTTGCCACAATAGCGGCAATGGGCGGGGCGCCGCCATCTAATGGGTTGGCACCCTCCTCGCCCTTCGCCGCAGCCGCCGCCATTGCCTGGGCCATATTGATAAACATCAGGCTCATCAGGTTGTTACAGCAACCGCGATGGGTGAGCTGGGCGCCCTTGGGGAAGCCAGTGGTGCCGGAGGTGTAGAAGATACAGGCGTCGTCGTCGGCGTGGATCTCCACCTCCGGCAAGGACGCCTCTGTTGCCAGTACTTCCGACCAGGGACGAGCCCAGTTCGGGACTTCGTCCACTCGCACCGCCGCCACCAGCATGTCCGGAAACTCGTCACGCACCTCCGCAAAACGCTCGAGGCGCTCGCGATCACAAATCAGGGCCTTGGGCGTTGAGTCAGCCAGTCCGTACTTCATTTCCTCGGCGACCCACCAGGCATTCATGCCCACGGCGACCGCCCCGATGGAGGTAATGGCCCAATAGCTCAGCATCCACTCCGGGTAGTTGCGCATGGCAATCGCCACCCGATCGTGCTGACCTACCCCGTTGGCCGTCAGCCAGCGCGCAATGCGAGCCACCTGTTCGTGGGCCTCGGCATAGGTCCAGCGCTCGTCCTGGTATACCAGGTAGTCCTTGTCGGCGTGACCCGCCGAAAGGGCCCACACATCACGCAGTGAGTTGGGCGTATTTTTCCAGGCCTTGAGTGTCTGCCCTGCGACCTCGGCTTCTCCCAGCTCAAACATCTGGCCGGGGGCGGTGAGAGTGTCGAAGACGTTCTTCAGTTCGGCATACATCGGCGTGGCTACCTCTTAGGTAATTATCTGGCAGCCGCAGAGTTTACCAATATCCCGGGGCGGCGCCAGCAGTGCGGCTGACAGACTGGCCTGGTCTTGAATTTCTTTAACGAAGCCTGTGGCATCCTTGCCACCACTAATACAGAATTCCCGACCTATGAAACGACTTGGCGGATATCTTTTCGTGTCCCTGGGGCTGCTCGTTGCCCTGACCACGGCTGGCACCTGGTGGTATTACAAGGACGCCATTCACGTACAGCAGCGCAGCTTCAGCGAGTTGCGAGCCCTGCTGGAGCCCCATATCGACTTCTATTTGCCGGATCGAGAGGGCCCCGCGCCCGCTGTGGTGTTCATCCACGGCTGTGGCGGCCTTAGCAAAGCCACTGAACCCCGCGCCCGCGCCGCCCAGGCCCTGGGTTACGTCGCCGTGGTGCAGGACAGCCTTACTCCCAGGGGACTGGATTGGGGTGCGGTCTGCGACGGCCGGGTGCTGCAGGGAGCCGAGCGGGTAGCAGACCTGCTCGTGACTCTGGAAGTGACTCGCGAGCATCCGGCGGTAGACCCGGGCAATATCGTGGTAGTCGCCTACTCCCACGGCGCCTGGACAGCGCTGGAGGCCTTGTCCCTGGGAGAGTCACTGCCTGCCAGCCTCTCCGACAGCCCGGGAAACCACCTGTACGGGGTGCAGGGCCTGGTGGCCTGGTATCCCTACTGCGGCTGGGGAGTAGGCTTCGAGGAGGGCTGGGAACCTGACATTCCCATATTGATGCTGCTGGCAGAAAAAGATACCACCACCAGGCCCCAGCCCTGCGGCGAGATCGCCAGCCTGCAGGCAAGCCGCGGCCACCGGGTACGGGCCATAACCTACCCCGGCGTCTCTCACGGCTTTGACCGCAATGAGGATTGGGTAAATTTCTACGACCCTGTGATGGCCAGGCGCGCCCTGTCAGAACAGACCAGCTTCCTCAAGCAATACCTGGGCAGCCATCCCTAGCCGACAAACAGTGCCGACGAAGCCTCTCCACAACGGTGTCATTTGCTGTATATTTTTTTGTCCCGGCTCGTCATTGTTCCGTAACTGTTCACGTCACAGACTGCGGAGCGCCTGGCGAGATCGATAATGACAAGGACAACCGGTACAGCCTCATGCTCGTTCATCAATTTGCCGAATACTACGCCCGCAATTTTCCAGACAACCCCTGCGTCACCCAGGATGGCCATACCTCCAGCTACGGTGAAATAAACCGACTGGCCAATCAGCTGGGCAACGGCCTGCTCTCGCTGGGTGTTGGCAAGGGTGACCGCGTGTGCATTCTGGGGGAGAACAGCCGCGAACACCTGGTGCTGTTCCTGGCCGCCTGCAAGATAGGCGCAGTCACTGTCTCCCTGAACTACCGGCTAGCACCGGCAGAACTGGCCTTTATCATCAATGATGCCGAGAGCCGCGTGCTGCTGATGCTCGACCAGGGCTTCATCGAGACGCTCGACAAACTGCGCCCGAAACTGCCCGAGGGCTTCCACCTGTTGACCCGCGGCCTGCCTGACAGCACCGACTGGGATAGCTGGCTGGCCAGCCATGCCGACAGTAAGCCTGCCGTGGAAGTGCACCCGGAAGACCCCTTCTTCCAGCTCTATACCAGCGGTACCACTGGTAATCCCAAGGGCGTCATCAGTACCCACGCCAACCTGGTGGCGGAGTGCGTCATGAACACAACGTTTTTCCCCACCCGGCCAGCACCGGGTATGGCCGATATTGTCTGCGCTCCGATGTTCCATATCGGCGGCGCGGGTTCAGCACTGGTGGCGACCTATGCCGGCACCGAAATCCTGCTGCACCGGGCCTTCGA
This sequence comes from Cellvibrionales bacterium, assembly GCA_043513815.1. Taxonomy (GTDB): domain Bacteria; phylum Pseudomonadota; class Gammaproteobacteria; order Pseudomonadales; family Halieaceae; genus JANQIO01. The sequence goes on from CP121313.1 coordinate 2,437,764, forward strand.
TCCGCTGCGGGTGGTGGAAGATATCGAGCAGTACCCGGTAAACAGCGTCTTCATGGTGCCGGCAATGATCATGGCGGTGCTGCAGGTACCGGGCATTGAGTCCCGTGACTTTTCCGGGCTCAAGCAGATTTTTTACGGGGCATCCCCTATTTCCGAGGCTGTGCTGCGGCGCGCCATGGAGGTATTCGGTGTCGACCTGATACAGATGTACGGCATGACAGAAACCTGCGGCACCGTGGTCAACCTCACCGCGGCTGACCACCAGCGTGCCCTGGCCGGCAAACCCGAGCTGCTGCTGTCCTGTGGGCGCCCGTCGGTGGGCGTCGAGATCAAGATCATGGACCTGGACGGCCGGGAATGTCCGGTCGGCGAAGTGGGTGAAATCTGGGTCAAATCAGACACCAATATGATGGGCTACTACAACCTGCCGGAAGCGACGGCCAGCAGCCTTACCGACGGCTGGGTACATACCGGGGATGCCGGCTACCTGGATGACGAGGGATATCTCTACCTCAAGGACCGCATGAAAGATATGGTGGTGAGCGGCGGTGAAAACATCTACCCGGTGGAAGTCGAGAATGCCATCGCCCACCACGAAGCCGTTGCCGATGTCGCCGTGATCGGGGTCCCGGACGAGAAGTTTGGTGAAGCGCTGCTGGCCTTCGTAGTGCTGGCAGCGGACGCCGAGCTGCAGGTGGAGGAAATGATCGAATTCTGCCGCGACCGCATCGCCGGCTACAAGATTCCGCGAAAGCTGGAAATCATCGAGGAAATGCCTCGCAATCCCTCCGGAAAAATTCTCAAGAAAGAACTGCGCAAGCCCTACTGGGAAGGCGTCGAACGGAGTATTGGCTAATGAATTTCGAACCCAGCCCGCTGGCGGCCCAGTACATCGAGCGCTTGTCTGCGTTCATGGAAGAACATGTCTACCCGGTGGAGCACGACTACTACGATGCTGTGGACAGTGCCAAGGATCGCTGGGCTACCGTGCCCCTGATGGAGGAGCTCAAGGACAAAGCCCGCGCGGCTGGCCTGTGGAACCTGTTTATCCCGAAGGAGCACGGCGGAGAGCTTTCCAACCTGGACTACGCCCCGCTCGCGGAAATCATGGGTCGGGTCCTGTGGTCACCGGAGATATTCAACTGCAATGCCCCGGACACCGGCAATATGGAAGTGTTCATGAAATATGGCACTGAGGCGCAGAAAGCCCAGTGGCTGGAGCCACTGCTGGCGGGGGACATCCGCTCTGCCTACGCCATGACCGAGCCGGCGGTGGCCTCCTCAGATGCCACCAATATCGAAACCCGCATCGAGCGCGATGGCGATGAATACGTCATCAACGGTCGCAAGTGGTTTATCACGGGCGCCATGAATGAGCGCACCAAAATCTTCATCGTCATGGGCAAGTCCGACCCGGAAAATGAGAACCGTCACCAACAGCAAAGCCAGATTCTGGTCCCCAAGGGCACGCCGGGCCTGACCGTCGAACGCGCCCTGAAGACCTTCAATTACGACGATGCACCCATCGGCCATGCCGAAGTCGTTTTCGACAATGTGCGGGTGCCCGCCGAGAGCATGCTGCTGGGTGAAGGCCGCGGCTTTGAAATCGCCCAGGGCCGTCTCGGGCCGGGTCGTCTGCACCACTGCATGCGGCTGATCGGTGCAGCCCAGCGCGCGCTCGAAATGGCCTGCCAGCGGGTGGAACAGCGCAGCACCTTCGGCAAGACACTGTCTCAGCACCAGAGCATCCGCGAGGATATGGCTACCAGCTTCTGCGAGATCGAGCAGGTGCGGCTGCTGACCCTCAAGACCGCTGACCGCCTGGACAAACTGGGCAATAAGGACGCACGTGACTACATCGCCGCTGCCAAGATATCCACGCCCCTGACCGTGCAACAGGTTATCGACCGCTGCATGCAGGTATTCGGCGCCGGCGGCCTGTGCCAGGACTACTTCCTGGCCGAGGCCTACAACTACGCCCGTTGGTGCCGCCAGGCCGACGGCCCCGACCAGGTCCACATGATGGCGCTGGGCAAACAACTCATCCAACGTTACGGCAATTCATGAGCACCCAGACTCTCGACACCACGAGACTCCAGCCCTATCTGGAGGAGCACATTCCCGGCTTCAGCGGCGAACTCGTCGCCGAGAAGTTCGCCGGCGGCCAGTCCAACCCGACCTTCAAGCTGACCGCCGGTGGCCAGCACTATGTGCTGCGCCGCAAGCCACCGGGCGAGCTACTTAAGTCTGCGCACGCCGTTGATCGCGAGTACCGGGTGATCACCGCGCTGGCCGATACCGACGTACCGGTAGCAAAGACCTACTGTCTGTGCGAGGACGAGGACATTATCGGCTCCATGTTCTACGTGATGGAATACATGGACGGTCGAGTGTTCTGGGATGCCAAAGTGCCGGAGATCGAGAGCAACGAGGAACGCGCTGCGATTTACGACGAGATGAATCGGGTGCTCGCAAACCTGCACAATGTTGATGTGGATGCAGTGGGCCTGGCCGACTTCGGTCGCCCCGGTAACTACTTCGAACGCCAGATCAGCCGCTGGACCAAACAGTACCGCGCCAGCGAGACCGAACACAACGCCGACATGGAAACCTTGATCGAGTGGCTGCCGGCCCACCTTCCAGAGGATGACGGGGTGGTGAGCCTGGTGCATGGCGACTACCGACTCGACAACGTCATGTTCCACAAGACCGAGCCGCGCATTATCGCCGTGCTGGACTGGGAACTGTCCACCCTGGGCCACCCGCTGGCGGACCTGTCCTACCAGTGCATGGCCTGGGCGTTGCCCTATTCAGAACAGGGCATGAGCGGACTGGGAGGCGTGGACCGCAGCGCCTTCGGCCTGCCTACTGACGAACAATACATAGCGAAGTACTGCGAGCGCACCGGGCGCAACACTATCGAAAACTGGAAGTTCTACATGGTGTTTTGCTTCTTCCGGCTGGCGGCCATCTTGCAGGGCGTCAAGAAGCGCGCCCTGATTGGCACCGCGTCCAGCGCCGAGGCCACCGCCAAGGCCGCCGCGGTAGATCCGCTGGCGGCTGCCGGTGTCGCCACCATCAACGCATAAGCCATTCATCAACCGACAAACCCCGAGAGAGGAAACCCGCAATGTCTGACGAAGTATTGACCAGCGCCGAGGACGGCGTCCTTGTCGTCACCCTGAACCGCCCAGAGGCCAAAAACGCCGCCAACCGCGCGCTGGCCGAGGGCGTTGCCGCTGCCATGGACGAACTGGACAGCAACGATGATCTCCGTGTTGCCATCCTCACCGGCGCCGGTGGCACCTTCTGTTCCGGTATGGACCTGAAGGCCTTCGTGTCTGGCGAGACCCCCGTTGTGAAAGGCCGCGGTTTTGCCGGCCTGACCGAACAGGGCCCCCGAAAGCCGCTTATTGCTGCCGTAGAAGGCTATGCCCTGGCCGGCGGCCTGGAACTCGCCATTTCCTGCGACATGATCGTCGCCGCCGATACTTCAAAGTTCGGTATCCCCGAAGCCAAGCGAGGCCTGGCGGCCGCCGCCGGCGGGCTTATGAAGCTACCACGCCAGATACCTTCACGTATTGCCATGGAGCTGGCTTTGACCGGTGACTTTATTGACGCCAACCGGGCCTACGAGCTGGGCCTGATCAACCACGTGGTACCGGCGGGAACTGCCCTGGACGCCGCCAAAGAGCTGGCCGCCAAGATTGCCGCCAACGGCCCACTGGCTGTCGCTGTCAGCAAGCAGGTGATTGTTGAGCAGTCCGACTGGTCCCAGACAGAGATGTGGCCAAAACAGCAGGAACTCGTCAACCCGGTGTTTACCAGTGAGGACGCCATCGAAGGCGCTACCGCGTTCGCGGAGAAGCGCGCACCCAACTGGAAGGGACGTTAAACAAAGCACCAGCGCGCAGCTTTAAGGGCCCAGAACCCCATAGGGCGCGCCCAATAGACAAAGAGGATTACCACCATGCCAGAAGCCTGGATTATTGACGCCTGCCGCACACCCCGCGGTATTGGCAAACCCGAAAAAGGTGCGCTGGCGCACCTGCACCCGCAGCACCTGGGTGCCACTGTGCTCAAGGCCATTGCCGAGCGCAACGACCTCAACACCGCTGAAGTGGACGACATTATCTGGGGCACCAGCTCCCAGCGTGGCCCCCAGAAGGGCGATCTCGGCCGGATGGCGGCGCTGGCCGCAGGCTATGACATTCGCTCCAGCGCCGTGACCCTGGACCGTTTCTGCGGGTCTGGCATTACGTCGGTCAACATGGCCGCCACCAGCATCATGGCCGGCATGGAAGACTGCACCATCGGTGGCGGCACCGAGATGATGTCCCTGTACGGCACCTTCGCCGACCAGTCGCCCTTCATCGACAGTGACAACCTGGCCCTGCGGGAAATGCACCCGCAGCCACACCAGGGCGTCTGTGGCGACGCCATTGCCACCCTGGAAGGGATTGATCGCGAAGCCGTGGATGCGCTGGCGGTGGTTTCCCAGCAGAATGCTGACCGCGCTATCCAGGAAGGCCGTTTCGCCAAATCGCTGATCCCCGTGCTCAACCCGGACGGTAGCCTGGCCCTGGACCAGGAGCAGTTCCCGCGCCCCCAGACCACCATGGAGTCGCTGGCCGCGCTGGACCCCTCCTTCGAACGCCTGGCGGACTATCCGCTGGACGAGGCCGGCACGACCTTCCGCGGCCTGGTGAAGCAGAAGTTCCCGGACCTGGAGATCAACCACGTACACCATGCCGGCAACTCCTCGGGGGTAGTCGACGGCGCCGCCGCCGTGCTGCTGGCTTCACCGGAGTACGCAAAGTCACAGGGCTGGAAGCCCCGTGCGCGGATCGTTGCCATGGCCAATATGGGCGACGACCCCACACTGATGCTCAACGCGCCAGTACCGGCGGCTAAAAAAGTACTGGCGAAAGCCGGTATGTCGATCGCCGACATCGATCTGTTTGAAATCAACGAAGCCTTCTCGGTAGTGGCGGAACGTTTTATTCGCCACCTCGATCTGGATCGCGAGCGGGTCAACGTGAACGGTGGTGCCATGGCCCTGGGCCACCCGATCGGCGCCACCGGCTCCATCCTGATCGGCACCATGATCGATGAGCTGGAGCGGGCCGACAAACAGTTCGGACTGGTCACCATGTGCGCCGCCGGCGGCATGGCTCCGGCAGTGATTATCGAGCGCGTCTGACTCCCCTGCCCCGGCGTTCAGGCCGGGGCAGTTCTTTCCGCGGCTCACAGGATTCCTCATCCGCTCCGCCATTCATCGCAGCGACCCATCGTTCCGTCGCAGCAGCCTGTCGTTCCATCGCCGCTTGACTAGCATTAACGCCTTTGCACAATCATGCGCCCGCCCCTAAACGGACCCTACCCCTATGAAACTGCTCCACACCCTGCTTTTGCTCTGCCTTTTCCTGCCGCTTGCCGCCAACGGCGAAGAGGGTCCACCCGAGCGCGCCGACGTACCGGAAGAGTTTCGCTGGGACCTGACGGATATGTACCCGGACGCCGATGCCTGGGAACAGGACGCCCGCCGCCTCGACAGCCTTTTGGAAGAACTCGAGGAGTACCGGGGCACACTGGATGAGGGTGGCGCACAGCTTTACAAAGCCATCGAAGCTTACGAGGCGGCCAACCAGCTGTTGGGCAATCTCTATGTTTACGCAGGGCTGTCCTCCTTTGAAGACCTGCGCAACAGTGACCAGGGCGCTCGTTTCTCCCGCGCCCGCGGCTACCTGGCTCGTGTTAATGAGGCATCGGCTTTCCTGCGACCGGAACTGCTGGCAATCCAGCCCGAACGACTGGAGTCGATGATCGAGGAAACCCCGGAGCTCTCCGGCTACACCCACTGGTTTAACGAACAGCTGCGCATGCGCGACTTCACCCTGAGCGAGAAAGAAGAACGCATCCTGGCTGCTGCCAGCGACCCGCTGGGCAAGTTCAACAATGTATTTGCGGCCTTTGCCAATGCCGACCTGGAGTTCGAAGACGTCGTGGACGGCGCCGGCAACACCTTGACGATGACCCAGTCACGCTACGGCGACGCCCTGTTTTCGAGCGACCCGGTTTTCCGCAGGAATGCCTGGAAGTCCCTGTTTTCCGCTTACCAACAGTGGGGCAATACCCTCGCCGCCAACTACGAGGGCCACGTCAAGGGCCGCGTCTTCGAGGCCCGCATACGCGGCTTCGAGTCGGCCATGCAGGCTTCCACCTACCGCAATGGCGTTCCCGACGAGGTGTATACCAACCTGATCAAGGCCCTGCGCGAGAACGTGGCGCCACTGCAGCGTTACCTGGACCTCAAGCGCCAGGCCCTGGGCCTTGAGGTACTGGAAGTCTGGGACTCCTACGCGCCGGTGGCGGAACCTCCCTACCGGGATATTCCCTGGGAGCGCGCCCAGACATTGGTGGCCGAAGCGCTGGCGCCACTGGGCGATGAATATGTGGAGATCTACTGGAAAGGCTTCGACGAGGAATGGGCCGACGTCATGGAGAGCAAGGGCAAGCGCGGCGGCGCCTACTCCTGGGGCACCTATAGCTCCAAACCCTACTTTTCGATGAACTACCAGGGCAATTTCAGTGATGTGACCACCCTCGCCCACGAATACGGTCACTCCATTCACAGCTATCTGTCCAACGCCAACCAGCCCTACGTGTATTCCGGCTACCGCATATTCATCGCTGAAGTCGCCTCCATGACCAATGAGGCCATCCTCTACCAGAAAATGCTGAAAGAAGCGGAAACACGGGAGGAAAAGCTGTTCCTGTTGCAGAGCTACCTGAGCGAGTTCCGCAGCGCAATGTATCGCCAGGCCAGCCTGGCGGATTTTGAACTGCAGGCTCACACGCTGGTAGAGAACGGTGAGGCGCTTACCCGCGACACGCTGGACACTTTGTATGCGCAGGTCTTCGAGGATTATTACGGCGACAGCTTGCATACCGACCCGCTAAATGACAGCGAATGGAGCCGCATCCCGCACCTGCTGCGCACGGACAACTTCTACGTCTACCAGTATGCAACCTCCTTTGTTGCCGCCACCGCATTGGCAAAGCAGATACTTGCCGAAGGCGAACCGGCCCGACAGCGCTTCCTGGCCTTGTTGAAGTCGGGCAGCAGTGATTATCCGGTAGACCTGCTAAAAAAAGCCGGTGTGGATATGACGACCTCGCAGCCGGTGCTGGATACCGTGGCGGTAATGGAAGCGCTGGTGGATGAGTTTGAGGCCGTGCTGAACAGCCGCCCCTGATAGAGGCGGGGGCGGCCGCTTGCGCAGACCGCCCCCGCAGTTTCGCCTTCCCTAGCGAAACACGTTGCAGCGGGCATCCCCTGACCGCTGCTTTTTCACTCCCGCTGCCTGGCTCACGGCAAACCCCGCGATAAGCTGCTTGCGCAGGCTCTGTCGCTGGGTCCTTGAAGACGCAATACGCCCTCGTTAGACCAGAGCGAGCGCGAATAGAGCAAACATGACAGCGTATTTGACGCTGCGGTTCTGCCAACAATCACGCAATCCGCGTTCCCACCATTGCATTTCAACCCCCGGCGGAGCGATAAGCTCACTTCGCTTGGCCCCACTTGCCTTTCGGCGTTACAGCCACAGACCTGGACTGTTGCTATCCAGTGTGCCCATATTCCCGAGGGAAACAATGAGACGGAAGGACTAAACGAAGGCTTAGTCCGGATGGCCTGGCCGCCATCTCTCACTGATTCCTGGCCGTCTCGGTGAGAGGTGGCGGTTAGAGAGCCACTTCGACCAGGCCCCGGGGAAGACCGGTGGTACTGTCCTTTTCCTGCATGGCGGCGTAAAGACTGTCTACCGGGACCCAGGTCGGGGGGTACTTGTAGCTGGCGGTGTCCATAATCAGCACCCGGTCGCTGGCCGCGTGATAGGCGGCCAGCGGTGAAATATGCCCTACCCGCCCCTGCCCAAGGACCTCGCGCTGGTAGTTCACCAGCAGATAATCACCGGGCGTGGAGAGGTTGCGCGCTACCAGCTCACGAAATTCCTCAACGTCAAGCTGGTCCCCGTGCAGGGCCTGTACCGCCAGGCCATGGGCATTCAATAAACCGGCGAGATCGACCAGCGACATACCTCCCAGTGTGACCTGCAGGCGAGTGCGCACCGCGTCCGTGGCATCGGTAAAGAAGTCCGACTGGCTGCGCTCGGCGCCCAGTGCATTCAGCACGATGACTCCGCTGGCCACGCCGCAATAGCTGCCCAGGGACTGGGACTGGTAGGCCTGCGCCAGGGCGGCGTAGTCCGCGTTGCTCTCAGCCTGTTCCAGCAGGACGACGCCCTCTGCGGATTGCGCTGAGACCAGCGCGGCCGGCAGGGGCAGGTCCTTTTGCCTGGGTTGCAACAGGTACCAGACGTACCCGGAAAATCCCAGCGGCAGCAACACCAGCAGAAGGGCCAGAATTTTCAGCGCGCGTTTCACGATGATGCTCCGTGTCAGGGAAATTCAGATACTAGCGCATTGGTGAAGGCCCAGGGGCCCTCATTGCCTGTCACCCATTCGGACTAAACCAAAGATTAGCTGCCCCGGCGCCCACCCCTAAGACGTAAGACGTATTGGCAGGGCGCCGCGTTTGCACTAATTTGGGACACTGACGACTCACGGGCCCTACCGACTTGAAACACCAGACCACGCCACCTGACGCCGCCCTCGAAGAGGAGCTGCTGAGGCTACTGTCCACCCAGGTAACACACTCACCGGTCAGCGTGGTGGTGGCCATGAGCATTATTGCGTACATGGCCTACCAGCAGGCACCTGACCTGGCAGCGGTGTGGGCTGCCTGGCTGGGGCTGGTGGTACTCGCCCAGGCAGCGAGGGTCATCATCATCCGCAGCCTGCGCCAACGCAGCCATCTGGAGCCGCACAGCACGCTGCGCACCGCGGCCCTGGTCAACGTCTGCAACACTACGCTGCACAGTGTCTCCCTGGTGTTTTTCCCGCTGTTTACGCCTTTCCAGGCGGCCCTGCAGTCAATGCTGATTATCGGCATGGGTGTGGTATCGACGGTTACGGCCATGGGCTTCATGCCCTTCGCACTGGCCCATATCTGCCTCGGGCTGCTGCCGCTGTTCAGCATGTGGGTATGGAGTGGCGTTGCCGGACCCAGCGGCGCCATGGGCCTGCTGATCGCCCTCAACGGTTTCGCCTACATGGTGAGCCTGTTCTTTGTGTCCCGCCGCATCTTTGCCATGTACCGGGAATCCTTCGAAATGCGCGCCCGCCTGGAAGAAGCACTGAGCCAGGCGGAGGCCGCAGGCAGCGCCAAGACGCGCTTCCTGGCCGCCGCCAGTCACGACCTGCGCCAGCCGATTCACACCCTGTCGCTGTTCAGCGCCGCGCTGGGAATGCGCGAACTCGACGGCAAGGCCAGCCATATCGCGGAAAACATCGACAATGCGGTCAAGGCCCTGGCCTACCAGCTCGACGCCCTGCTCGATATCTCCAAGCTGGATGCGGGTATCGTCTCGGTGAAGGTCAATCGCTTCAGCCTGCACACGATGCTCAGCCGGCTGCACGACGAGTTCCAGGTGACAGCCTCCGAGAAGGACATCAGCATTACCCTGGACTGCCCGGAGCACGCTGTGGTGCGCACCGATCCCGGGTTGCTGGAACGCATCCTGCGCAACCTGGTGACCAACGCCATTACCCACAATAGCGGCTGCAAGATTCAGCTCGTCGCCAGCGAAGCTGCGGGCAGTTGGGAATTGACCGTGTCGGATACTGGCGCCGGCATCGCCGAGGCCGACCAGTTACATATTTTCGAGGAGTTCTACCAGGTCGCCAACCCGGAGCGTGATCGCAGCAAGGGGTTGGGTCTGGGTCTGGCGATTGTGCAACGCCTGTCGCGCCTGTTGGACCTGGATCTCACACTGGAATCCGAACCGGGCTGGGGTACCCGGTTTAGTCTGCGCATCCCGGCTGACGCCATCCCGGTCACCGTCGAAGACAGCCAGCGCCAGGTGAACTCCCTGGAGGATCTGAAGGTGCTGGTGGTAGACGACGAGAGCCAGGTGCGCGACGGCATGAAAGTCCTGCTGGAAGTGCTGGGCTGTAGCGTACAGGTGGCCAGCAACACCAGCGATGCGGTATCCATGGCCACCAGTGAAAAGCCCGACCTGGCGCTGGTGGACTTCCGGCTGCGCGACCATGACACCGGACTCAACACCATCGACCGCCTGCGTCACCTCTATCCCGGCCTGCCGGCGATCATCATCAGCGGGGACACGGCGCCGGATCGCCTCCAGCAGGCGCGCTCGGCCGGAGTGCCAATCCTTAGCAAGCCGGTGCTGGTGGAGCCGCTAAAGCAGGCGATATCCAGGGCCTGCCATATCGGAGCCTGACCATGAGCGACGCCGCGAAGGATAGCGCGCCAGACAGTTCACAGGAACGCGATACCGCCACTACATGGCTTTCACAGGGGCTGGAAGTACTGCTTGCTGATCTGGCCAGCTCCCGCACCCCGAACGGGCAGCCCCACTTCGATGCCATCGTCATCGGTAGCGGCTACGGCGGCGCGGTCGCCGCCTCGAGACTGGCCTGGGCACAAAACGCTGAGGGACAGCGCCTGAAGGTCTGCCTGCTGGAACGCGGCAAGGAATACCTGCCGGGCATGTTTCCTTCGGAAGTGTCCAGCCTCGCGGGACATGTGCGCCTTACCACACCGCGAAGCTGGAACGAGGAACAGGAGCGCGAGCAGGGCGAGGCGCGAGCAGCCGCCCAGGGCCTGCGCGATGGCCTGTTCGATATTCGCATTGACGACGACTTCAACGTGCTGGTCGCGAACGGCCTGGGCGGCGGCTCTCTGATCAACGCCGGCGTGATGGAAACGGTAGATCCGGACTTTTTCAAGCAGGGCTGGCCCGCCGCCGTTCGCGATGACCCGCAGCTCATGGACTACTACCGGGACATGAAACGTGAACTGGGTGCGGCGCACAATGACGGCGCCGACAACACGATCGCCCTGCATCCCGACACCCAGGGCCGGCCGCTGAAAAAACATGCGGCACTGAGGAAGCTCGCCCATGGCTCCCGCCACAGCCATTTCCGTGACGCTGCCATCACCGTGGCCATGGACCACGGCGACAACGCGGCCGGCGTTGCTCTCAGCCGTTGCACGCTGTGCGGCGATTGCGCCACCGGGTGCAACTTCGGCGCCAAGAATTCACTGGATCTCAACCTGCTGGCCCGTGCGCGCCGCGGTGGATTACGCATTGTCACCGGCGCCACAGTACTGCAGGTGCAGGAAGTCGATGGACTATGGGAAGTCACCACCGTCCACACCCTGCCAAACCTGGCGGCCAAGGAAATCGCACCTGCCAGGCTGCGGGCCAGCAAGGTCATTCTCGCCGCTGGCGCCCTGGGTTCCACGGAGATTCTGCTTCGCAGCCGGGCAGCCGGCCTGGCAGTTTCAGATCAACTCGGCAAGCGCTTCTCCGGTAACGGCGACATGATTGCCGTCGGCTACGACATGAAGTCGGAAACAAACGCCGTGGCCGAAGAAACCGAGGCGTTTGCGGAGCGCCGTGTGGGGCCGACTATCACCGGCGTGGTGGACTGTCGCGGCGAAGACCACGAGCACCCGGTGGTCATTGAAGAAATGGCCGTACCCGGTGCCATGCGCTGGATTTTCGAAGAACTCTACACCACCGTGAACAGCCTGCACCAGCTGGCCACAGTGGACTGGCGTACCCATACCCATGGACACCCCTGCCCGGATCCGCTCTCCGTCAACAGGGACGCCATCCGCCACAGCCAGGTCTACGCAGTGATTGGCGATGACGGTGCCGGCGGCAGGCTGGAATTTCGCGATGACTTTGTTGCGGGCAGTGACGGCGCTATCAGCGTCACCTGGCCGGAAGTGCGCGAAAACCCGCTTTTCCCGGCCCAGATTGCACAGCTGGAAATGCTGACCAAACGCTCCGGGAGCGGCGGCACGGTGATCCCCAACCCCCTGTGGCAACCCCTGCCGGGCGACCTGGATTTCCTGACCGGCAACTTCAAAGGACCTCTGATGACTGTTCACCCGCTGGGCGGCTGCCCCATGGGCGAGACTGGCCAGGAGGGAGTGGTCAATGATCGCGGGCAGGTGTTCAACGGCGACACCGACCACGTGCACCAGGGGTTGGCGGTGCTGGATGGCGCCATTCTGCCGCGCGCCGTGGGTACCAATCCAGCCCTGACCATCGCCGCCGTATGTGCCAGGGCCGTTGACCGGCTGTGCCACGCTGATGGCTGGAACCTGCAACGCATTCCCGAAACAGTAGAGGACTACCGCACTCGCCCCCGCTTCGATTCGGTAACGGCGCCAACCGCGCGCAAGGCCACCGAAATGCAGTTTGCCGAACGCCTGCGTGGGGATATCAGCCTCTACATCGACGGCCAGCAGAAGGACTACGTGGCCGAGCTTACGCTGTTCTTTGAAGACAAACCCCTGCACGAACTGACGGCCGCCTGCGACGAGGGTGAATACCAGAAGGAAAAGCAAAAGGCAGCCCCGAAGCCGACTGACGGCACCACCGGCGCGAACGCTGCGCCAGATGCGACAACGCGGCAACAGGAGCAGGAACTTACGCTGCGCCCCCGGGGCGACAAGCACACACTGGTCGTTGCCGACCGTTCGGCGGCGACCCACAAGCGCAGCCAGCTGCGGCTGCTCACACGCGAGGCCTGGGACCGCATCGACAGGGACCGACTGTCCGGTCGCGAACTTGAGGAGCGAATCGACGCCGAGTGCATACTGATTGCCCCGGTGACGGGGTCACTGAAAATTCTTGCCCGCGAACGGTCCAATGCGGTCCAGAGAACCTGGCGCGCCCTGCGTGCCTACCTGGGCAATCGCGGCTGGCGAGACCTTTACCAGTCGCGCCACCCACTGCCCCACGAACCCCCGTCTTCAGGGGCCGGCTGGCGCACACTCTGGAGCGGTTTCAAACACCTGAGCCGGGCCGGGGAAGTACGGCTGTTTGAATATGCCCTGACCATCGGCCAGGGCGACAGTCGCTACCCCCTGGCGGCGGTCTTTCATGGCGAGAAAATCGCCGGCAACAAACGCATCGGCTACATGCGGCGTGGCAACCCGCTGCGACAGCTCATGGAAGTCGATTTGCACCGCTTCCCGGGACTGGTGGCTACCCGGCCGGCCCGCCTGACCCTGCGACCGGAATTCCTCGCTCGCAAGGGCCTGCCCCTGTTGCGCATTTCCCGCCAGGAAAACCTGGTACTGGCGTTGACGGAAGTGGGCTCGCTTGCCGCCTACTTCATTCGATTGCTGCTAAGCACCCACCTGTTGAGCCTGAGGGCGCCCGACACAGCGCCCTCGCGCCCACCCCAGCGCCTGCCGGGCAGCGTACCCGGCCTGCCCGACTTCGAGGTGTACGAGCAGCGCGTGACGCGCCTGCCGCAGGGCGTACCCGACAGCCACCGTGGCGAATACCGTTTGACCCGTTATCCACGCGGCAACAGCCAACGGCCGCCGGTGTTGATGATTCACGGCTACAGTGCCAGCGGGACCACCTTTGCTCACCACGCCGTCAAACCCAACCTGGCAGGTTTCCTGTGGGATCGCGGCCGGGATGTATGGATCCTGGACCTGCGGTCGAGCTGCGGCATGCCCACCAGCCGCCGCAACTATAGCTTCGAGGAAATCGCCTACGCGGATATCCCGCTGGCGGTAGATGAGGTCTGTCGACGCACCGGGGTTGAAAAAATTGACGTCATCGCACACTGCATGGGCTCGGCCATGCTCTCGATGGCAGTGCTTACCGCCGACGCGCCACCGCCAGACGCCACCTACCCGGAGAAACAGCGGCTGCTGCCGGGCCGGATCAACCGGCTGGTCATGTCCCAGGTCGGTCCACTGGTATGCCTGGCTCCCGACAACATTTTCCGCGCCTACGCCTTCAGCTACCTGAAGAACTTTCTGCCCCTGAACCAGTACCAGTTCCAGCCCGGCAACGGCGGTCTGGATGCCATGCTGGATCGCTTCCTGGCGGTCATGCCCTACGACGATGAGGAGTACGACCTGGAGAATCCCCAGCAAGACTGGCAGCGCACGCCCTGGACGCGCACCCGACATCGCATGGACCTCCTTTACGGTCGCACTTTTTCACTGAAAAACCTGGCACCCGAGACTCTCGAACATATTGACGACCTGTTCGGGCCGCTCAGCGTCGATACCGCCACCCAGGTGCTCCATTTTGCCCGCTTCCAGACCATCACGGACCACAGTGGCAACAACTGCTACGTGTCCCGCAGGCAGCTCGCCGAATGCTGGCGGTTTCCTACGCTCAGTATTCACGGTCGCGACAACGGCCTGTCCTGGCGCGCCACCATCGGCCGCCTGCGCCGGCTCCTGCATGAAGATGCCGGTCGCAACTGGCGCAGCGTGGTATTCGATGACTACGGTCACCAGGACAGCATAATCGGCCGCGGAGCTGAGCGAATATTCGACGAGATAAGCGCATTTCTGGATGACCCCCACGGCGGCGAGACAAGGCCTCCCAGCAAACAGTTGTTGCTGCAGCCGCCGTGGTCCGGTCCGGTCATGTTGCTGCCGGAAGATGATGACGCACAGACGCTACCCGTCAGCTTCGGCGTCAACCCGGCCCTGTCCGGCCCGAAACTGCTGGTGAGCGTATTGCTGGCTGATGACCCTGGCGGGCATCGCCTGCTACTCGACGACGGCACTCCGGCAATACAGGTACAGCCCATACCGCCGGACAGCATCGAATACAACTGGTGCCGGCTTGAGGTGGAATGGCCCCGCGACGGCGAGGGACATGACCGGGTACTGCTGTTGCTGGTCTACGACGAATCGCCACTGCTGGACAACGCCGTGTTCGGTAAGGAGCCCGGCAACATCGATGAATTCCTCGGCGTGGGCGACCTGACGCCAGAGTCCTCCTGGCTGGGAGATGAACAGCGTGCCATAGCGCAAGAGGCTTTGGGGGACGCCAGTAACCAGCTACAGGCGCTCGTACACGATCTGTTGATGGAAGGCGCCCATGCCCAGCGCCACGGCATCCTGCGACTGCCCAGGCGGGACCCGGAGGCCGATGAAATCGTGGTGGCGGCCGGTAGCTGCCAGTTCCCGCCGGGGATTCTCGACCAGTGGCCGGGCTTCAACAGTTATTTCCGCCTGGCTTCCGGCTGCTATGACCCTGCGTTTGCGAGTCCCGACCTGCTGGTGCTGTCCGGCGACCAGATTTATGTCGACAGCACCGCCGGCATGTTTGATCCCGCCGCCCTCGATGAACGCTACCAGCACCCCTACCAGCGTTTTTACCGCTCCAGTGCCGCCCGCGCGACCCTGCGCGAGGTTCCTGCGGCGATGATGCTGGACGACCACGAGATCGTCGACAATTGGGAACCATTGCCCAACGACGAAGAGAACTGGCAACACCAGCGCGATGGACTGAAATACTTCAAAGTTTTCCAGCGCAGTCGCGAGCGAGCTGCGCATCCACACCAGTGGTACGGCTTCCGCCGCCGGGGATTTGATTTCTTCATGCTCGACAGTCGCAGCGAACGCAGCCACCGGAGTAGCGCCTCGCTACTGGAGGCCGACATGCTGCACGACGCCGAGCGGCAACCGCCGCCAGGCCAGAATCAGTGGCGGGCTCTGGAGGCCTGGTTGCAGCAGGGACCCAGGGACAAGCCGCGTTTTATCGTCTGCCCCGCCATGCCGTTCCCTCAGGAGCGCCGCGCAATTGCCGATCGGGACGACTACGCAGACGACGATGACCCCCGCCGCTACGCCGCCGCCATGCACTCGGACAGCTGGTCGGGTTACCCGGCGAGTCTGGCAAAACTGGTACAACTGATTCGGGATGCCGGGCTTGAAAACCTGGTGATGATAAACGGGGACGCCCACCTGGGCTGCGTGGCGGAGGTAACCCTGGAGGGCGACGATACCCGCTTCTGGGCGGTCCATGCCTCCGGGCTATACGCTCCCCTGCCGTTCGCCAATGCGCGTCGCGCCGACCTCGCCGCCTGCGAACCGCTGCAGCTGGCCAACGGCATTCGCGGGCAGGTGCAGACGCGCTTCGCACCGGAGGGGGATGGCTTCGCCATTCTGACAGTGAAAAAGACCGCCGGCCGCTGGGAAATCGCTGTCAGCTTTGACCGGGAGGGGGAGGCTTCAGACCCAGCTTCGCGGCAGCAAATACCGCTTCAGTGCGGTTGTGCACACCCAGCGCCTTGAAAGCGGCAGACAGGTGCGTCTTTACCGTGCCCTCGGCGATATTCATCTCGCGGGCAATGACCTTGTTGGGCTTGCCCTGAATGGCCTTGAGCAGGACATCGGTCTGACGTTCCGAGAGTAGGTCGGTGCGCGGGCTATCGCCCGCCGTGGAACGGTCAGGCGTCGCGTTGAGCGCCGCCTGCGGCAGGTAGACGCCGCCGGCCAGTATGAGGCGCAGTGCCGCCACCAACACTTCTGAACTGGAGGCCTTGGGCACAAAGCCGGAGGCGCCCTGGTCGATGGCGTCGCGAATCAAATCCGGGTCATCCATGCCAGAGAGCACGGCAATCTGTACCGCCGGATGCGCGTCGTGAATCTTCTGCAGCGCGGTGAGTCCGTCGGTGCCCGGCATATTCAGGTCGAGCAGGGCCAGATCGATATTACTGCCATCCAGGAGTTCAAGCGCCTCTTCACAGGTGCCCGCATCGGTGAAAGCAATATCATCGTTGAGGTCGGTGAGAAGGAACCGCATTCCCTGACGAAACATTTCGTGATCGTCAACGAGCAAGACATGCACTGTTATTATTTCCGCTGCGTTACCACTAAACCAATGGTGTAGAACGATAGTCCAATTGAACAGTCTTGTACAACAGGCACAATAGTCATGCACGCTTGCAGATTGCCCGAAAGGGCCGTGCTCCTATTGATTCCTCATGGATTTGAGAAAGTGGCCAGGGAAGGCTCTTTTTTTTATCAAACCGCTTGAGATTTCAGCACACTTATTATCGAGGCGCCAAGCGACTTTTCTGGCGGCTATTCAGCTGTCTGCACTACCTTTATCGAGGCGCCGGGCGACTTTTCTGGTGGCTATTCAGCCGTGTGCACAACCTTTATCGAGGCGCCGGGCGACTTTATTGGCGGCTACCTAGCTGTCTGCACAACCTTTATCGAGGCGCCTGGCGACTTTTCTGGCGGCACTCACCCGTGTGCACACCCTCTATCGAGGCGCCAGGCGACTTTTCTGGCGGCTATTCAGCTGTCTGCACAACCTTTATCGAGGCGCCGGGCGATTTTCTGGCGGCTATTCAGCCGTGTGCAAAACTTTTACGGAGATCGATTCAGTGAAGCTGAAAACAGTGGGCTTGTTGGGGCGGTTTACCTGGCGCAACAGAGTTGCGCGTTAGGGAAATCTAAAAAGAAACGGTGTTGGCGCGGTCGGCCAGCAGGGTGTCGGGGCTCAGGGCGTCGGCTACCAGCTCCAGCACACGGGGGTTGACGCCCATGCCCAGGTGGCTGGCATCGACTTCCACATGCTCAACGCAATCGCTGACGCGATCGATACAGGCTTCCCAGCTGACGATGCCGTCCCGGCGTGAATAAATGGCACGCACCGGCACCTTCAAGGGCACCGATTCCCGCGACCTGATTGCCGCGTCGATGGCCTCGAAATCCGTACCACTGAGGCGGTAGATGGGCGCTGTCAGGGTATAGCGTGGACCGCCGACCACCGGCGAGCCCATCGTTACCACGCGGTCCACGCAATCGGGGAGATCACGGGCCACTTCCCTGGCCAAATAGCCGCCCAGGCTCCAGCCGACAAGCCGCAGGGGCTGTCCGGCTTCCGCAGCGGCACTGGCAGCGGTGAGCAACAGTTGCTCCAGCAACGCCTCCACGTTGCCCCGGTTGGTGCCCAGGCCCCACCCCGTCACCTTGTAGCCAAGGTAGCGCAGGTAGCGGCGCAGCAGTGCAGTGGAACCGTCACCACCACCGAAGCCCGGTAGTACCAGCACTGGCTCACCGGCGCCACGGGGTGCCTCCGCCAGACGCGGCAGGCGCAGAAACAGCTCGGCGAACTCGACCGGAGCAGCGAGCTCACGCAAGGTAGATAGTGGATCGGGAAAGGTTTTGGTCAGGCGCATGGCAGAAACCGTTGCAGGGCTACCTAAAAATACGCCGCAATCCGGAAGCCGGATTGCGGCGTTGCTTTTAAATAAAGCACAAGACCTGGATGGTTGGCCTTTGAATGGCCTACCGGGTGGTTACAACATCAGGCAGCAGCCTTTTCCTGCAGCCAGGTGGTGAGGTCGTCGGCACCACCGATCAGCTCGCCGTTAATGAACACCTGCGGATAAGTGTCACCGCCAGACAGCGCGCGCAGCGCACGGTGAGGATAGTTGCGCAGCAGCTCCAACTCGTCGAAGTCGTAGCCGTGCTCCTTCAGCAGTATCTTGGCACGCTCGCAGTGCGGGCAGCCGGGACGCGTGAGGATGGCAACGTCCTGCGGTGCCAGGGTACCCGGAGCGATGAACTCCAGCATGTGATCGGCGTCGGACACCTGGAAGGGGTCACCGGGCTCCTGCGGCTCAATGAACATCTTCTCGACCACACCGTCATTAACGACCATGGAGTAACGCCAGGAGCGCGGACCAAAGCCCAGGTCATCCTTGTTCACCAGCATGCCCATGCCCTTGGTGAATTCACCGGTGCCATCGGGAAGAAACGTGATGTTGAAGGCCTGCTGCTGCAGCTGCCACTCGTTCATCACGAAAGAGTCGTTGACGGAAACACAAATAATGTCGTCAATCCCGTTAGCCTTGAATACACCGGCCAGCTCGTTATAGCGCGGCACATGGCTGGAGGAGCAGGTCGGAGTAAATGCGCCCGGCAGTGAGAATACGACAACGCGCTTGCCCTTGAAGAAACTGTCGCTATCGCGGTCTACCCACTCGCTGCCCTGGCGGGTTTTGAATGTGACTTGCGGTACTGCTTGTCCTTCACGATTTTCCATAAAGTAAACCTCGTTGATCTGTGGATTGCCGCAGCAATCGCTATGAGTTTCGATGCTTGCTACGCAGTGTAAGGCCTTGAAGCTCATCTATAAATCGAATTGATTAACAAAAGGCGATCGAATATAGCGATCAAGGCAAGTACGGCCCTCTTGCCTGACCGCGCAGCAACGGGCTAAATGGCGGAATGTCACCACACGATCCTCACCTTCACGAACACCAGCCTCACTCGCACGCTTTTGGCCAGGACCAGGTCAAGCCCGGCGAGCGTCGTACCCTGTGGGTCATTGTCATAACCGCAATCACCATGGTGGTAGAAATCGTCGCGGGCATTGTTTACGGCAGTATGGCGCTGCTGGCCGACGGCCTGCACATGGCCTCCCACACCAGTGCCCTGGGTATCACCGCGTTTGCCTATATCTATGCCCGACGACATGCCCTGGACCGGAGGTTCAGTTTCGGCACTGGCAAGGTCAATGCACTGGCAGGTTTCAGCGGAGCGATACTGTTGGCGGGCTTTGCCCTCGTCATGGCGGTGGAGAGCGGCAGACGGCTGTGGGCACCCGTGCCCATCGCACTCGACGAGGCGATCCTGGTGTCGATACTGGGCTTGCTGGTCAACGGCGCCTCAGTGGCGATTCTCGGGGCCGGCGGCGACCATCAACACGGTGACCAGAGCCTGCGATCGGCCTACCTGCACGTGCTGGCGGACGCGCTCACTTCGCTGTTGGCGATTTTTGCCCTGCTCGGGGCCAAGTATTTCGGCTTTTACTGGATGGACCCGGTGATGGGCCTGGTGGGCGCTGTGTTGATTACCCGTTGGTCGGTGGGTCTGCTCAAGAGCACCAGCGCCATACTGCTGGACCAGGAAGCACCCGGGGAAATGCATGCGCGGGTGAAAGAGGCGCTGACCGACAGCGACACGCGGGTGGCCGATCTGCACGTGTGGTGTATTGGCCCCAACATTTTTGCCGTCATCGCGGTCCTGGTGAGCCGAAATCCCGGCTCACCAGAGTCCTACAAGGCGCGGTTGCCGGCCGATCTCGGCCTCGAGCATATTTCCATTGAAATACACACTGAAGACGGCGAAGGCGTCCCCCGGGTGAACCTGAGCTAACGCGCCGATGGCACGAGAGCTTACTGCGTGCTAATGCACGTGGCCGTGGGCCACCTCTTCTTCACTGGCAGCTCGCACTTCGACCACCGAGATATCGAAATGCAGGTCTACGCCGGCCAGCTCGTGATTGGCGTCGATGGTGATGTCGTCACCACTGACATCGCGTACCACTATGCGACGCTGCGCGCCATCAGGCGCCTGTGCGGTGAAGGCCATGCCCACCTCGACGGTGTCCACCCCTTCAAAAGCCGCCCGCGGCACGACTTGCAGCAATTCGGCCTGGTACTCGCCGTAACCAAACTGCGGTTCAACCACTACCTTCATCTCTTCACCGGCGGTCTTGCCGATGAGCGCGCGCTCAAGGCCGGGGATGATATTGCCTGCGCCATGCAGGTATTTCAGTGGCTCAGTGCCCTCAGAGCTGTCAATGACGGCCCCGTCTTCGTCGGTAAGTTTGTAATGGATACTGACGACCATATTGTCGCCGACAAGCAGTGTCATGGAAGCTCCTGGGCTTTCTATTAAAGTGGAATGTTCGCGCAGTATAGCGGTTTACGCAGCGGGGCGTGCGGCCCAGGCCGCCAGCACCTCAGACTCGCGCTCCGCAGACATGCCTGCCCGCAAGCTGGCCTGACGTTCTTCAGGCTGCTGCTGCCACCAGGCGTAAAGGTCGGCAATGGTGTCGCCAATCGGCCGGTGAGTCAGCCCGGCTGCGGTGGCACGCTCTGTATTCACGGTCCAGGCGCCGCCCAGTTCCCCGCCGGGATTGACCCAGAACGGCAGGTCTACCCATTCATTGACAGCCTGCTCCAGCAGAAAATCATGGGGCACCCAGATCAGTTCCGTCTGCGGGTTTGCCACCTGCTGGCATGCACTCAGTACGTCGCCAAAGGTCACGCCCGCATTGCTGGTAGCATTGAATTCACCCCGCAGGCCGGTGCCGACGCAATGGGCAATCCAGCCAGCGAGGTCCCGGGCGTCGATCGTCTGGATCGGATCAGTCGGCTCGCCCGGCGCCAGCACGCGGCCCCCACGGCCCACCCGCACTGGCCAGTAGGTAAAGCGATCGGTGCGGTCGCCTGGGCCGACAATCATCCCCGGGCGAATGGTCAGCACCTTGCCGGGAACCGCCGCCCGTGCGGCTTCCTCACAGGCAAACTTGAGGGCGCCGTAGTACTGGTTGACGTCTTCCGAGTCGGGATCATCCAGCACCGCCTTGGGCGCAGTCTCATCAATGCCCGGCGTGCCGAAATTGGCATACACGGACAGTGTGGATACCAACACATACTGGCGCAGGCTGTCCCGGTCGAGCTGCGCCATCAAACTGTTCACGGCCCGCGGCACATAGGCCGCAGTATCGACGACCACGTCCCAGCGGCGGCCCTGCAACTGCTGGATATCATCTGTGAGCCGGTCACCCTTGATGAGTTCCAGGCCGGGAAACAGGCCCGGGTTGGTCTTGCCACGATTGAACAGGGTCAGCCTGTGCCCGGCGTCGCGCAGCGCGCGCACCGTGGGTGGGCCGATAAAACCGGTGCCGCCCATGACCAGTATGGACAGTCCCTCATCCTCAGCCGCTTGCAACCCAGGTGCAGCGGCCACTGCGGCGGCCGCTCCCATGCCTTTGATAAAACGTCTGCGCTTCACACAGTTCTCCCAGCAGTTCTTTGCCCATAGCATACAACCTCCTGCTATGCTGTCGCCAAGTCTGGAAGGCGCCTGACACCGGGCCTGCCCCTTCTGGACTACCGCTATCGAATAACAAGGAGACATCATGCTTCGCAAACCCGCTCGCCTGCTCGCCGCACTGGCTGCCAGCCTTTCCATCGCCCCCGCCCTGGCGGACACCCAGATCATCCACGCCGGCAAGCTGCTGGCAGTGCCCGGTGACGCCCCACTCAAGGAGCAGACCGTGGTGGTAAGCGACGGTCGCATCAGCGCCGTATTAGACGGCTACCGCGACGCCAGCGAATATGAAGGCGCCGAGGTTATCGACCTGCGAGATAGTTTCGTCATGCCCGGCCTGATGGATATGCATGTACACCTGCAGGGCGAATTGAGCCCGCAGAACGACAGTCGCGCCCTGCGCTGGTCAGGCGAACTGGTGCAGATGTTCGGCTACCACAACGCCATGAAAACGCTGATGGCCGGCTTTACTACCCTGCGAGATGCGGGCTCCAGCGTCCAACAGACCTATGCCGTGCGCGACGCCATCAACCAGGGCTGGATAGACGGGCCCCGCATTATTGCCGCCGGCAGCGTCGGCATCACGGGTGGCCACGCTGATGTCAGCGGTGCGCGCCATGAGTTTCTGTCATTCCTGACTGATGATTCCATCTGCAACGGCCCCTATGACTGCCGTCGCGCCACCCGCGAACGCATCAAGTTTGGCGCCGATCTCATCAAGATCACCTCTACCGGCGGCGTACTCACTGACCGCGCCACCGGCACCGGCAAGCAAATGGAAGACGACGAACTCAAGGAAGTCGTCCGCGCCGCTCACCGCATGGGCCGCAAGGTGGCCAGCCACGCCCATCAGGAAGACGGCATCATCGCAGCACTGAAGGCCGGCGTGGACAGTATCGAGCACGGCACGTACACCGGCCGTGAGGCCATTCGCGAGTTCAAGCGCACTGGCGCTTACCTGGTACCCACCCTGCTCGCCGGCGCCACCGTTGCCGATATGGCCCGGGACGGCGGTGTTCTGACGCCCGCCCAGGCCAGTAAGGCCATCGAAGTGGGCGCCGCCATGCAGGGCAACTTCGAAAAAGCGCACAAGGCTGGCGTTAAAGTCGCCTTTGGCACCGATACCGGTGTTTCCGCCCATGGCGACAACGCCAAAGAGGCGCTATTGATGCACGAGGCCGGCATGACGGAGATGGAGGTGCTGGTGAGCGCCACGGTCAGCGCCGCGGACCTGATCGGCATGAGTGATAGCCTGGGCACGATTGAAACCGGCAAGCACGCTGATATCGTGGCCACTGATGGCTCGCCGCTGGACAGCCTCGAAGAACTGCTGGACATCGACTTCGTCATGAAGGGTGGCAAGGTCTTCAAACAGTAGGCCCTGTCCCACGCCAGGCGGGCGTCAAGCCGCCTGGCGCCCTTTCCGCGCCTTTCTACCCCACCCTGCGAACCGGGTCACGGTTTCGTACAAATTCGCTGCTGAAGAGTGACACAGCGCAGGCTTTCGGGCACCGCCCGTTGCCGCAAGTCTGATGCCATTTAGACTGTGTAGTCCCCGTGGCCAGTTCCGGCCGTAGCGGGCGAGGCGAGGCTATGCTTAACAATCATCGTGGACAGCGTTTACTCAGCGGGATCGCACTCAGTGCTGCCCTGGTGGCGACCCCTGCCCTGGGACAGGAGCCAGACGCCGCCGGCGAATCCGGCGTTATTACGTCCTACGATGCTGCTGACTACGATCTGCTGCCGCTGGGTGACAGCTACCGGCTCGACACTTCGGACCGGTTCTACCCGCACCACAGCCTCAGTGGCGACCCTCGGATCAAGGATATCGAAACCGACCGGCGAATCTACTTCGGCACCGCCGGGCGCGACAGCGAACCGGCTGCTGCGGCAGACGCCAAACACGGCGGGCTTTATCTGGAGCTCAACCAGCGCGGCGCCGAGTTTCTGTTCCGCTTCTAGTCGCGCTGCCTGCGATCACGGGTACACCTTTTCAAAACGCTCACAGACGACCGGCATATCCTCGCTGGGTGTCATCCCCAGTTGCGCGAGTTCACGGCTGAAGAATGCCCAGTGCGCCTCCCGCCACCCGGCCAGGCTGCCGTCGCCCTCTCCCTCCATGGCGGCGAACTCCTCGCTGACCTCGTTAAAGGGCACGATATCGACCCGCGTTGTGCAAATAACGCAGCAGGCATTCCCCGCCCAGTCTGTCACAACAACGTATTCGCCCGCCGCCGGGAGCGGCAGCCCCTCGGCCTCGTAACGCCATTGAGCACTGGCAGTAGCGCGTTTTCTCCCAGCCAGAACCAGTGCTGCGCAGCTGTCAGCATCGGCCTGGTTGTCGCAGAAATGGTTGCTTTCAAAACCCCTGACCAACGCCTTGCCAGACGCATCGAGCGTCTTGAGAAATTCCTCCCACAGTCGGCAGACCGAGAGGTTAGGTGCGACCCGATAGCCGGGCTGGTCAATGGATAACTGGCCAAAGACACTCGATCTCAGATGCTCGGCCAGGCCAGTAGTATCCAATGCCAACCCGTCGCGCAGGGCCTGTGCCAGGGCCGTGCGTGTTGGCGACCTCAGGCCCGGCAGATACGCCAGCCTTTCACTCTCGGCGGCCAGCAAGGCAGGCCCGAGCTGCGCCTCCCTAGCGGCAATGGCCACGGAGTTGGCGGCAACCTTGGCGAGATAGGCCTTGGCGCCGGGTAATTCGCCCGCCACCTCAGAGACCAGGAATTCAGCCACACTGCCCAGCAGTTCCTCCGCGCGGGGCAGCGGATCTTCAGCCGCTGCGGGGCTTGGCAACGAAGCGGCACCGGGAATCAACAGCGCGACACAGTCGGCCTGCCCCTCGGAGGCACGGCGGCCGATCGCTGGGCGCTCCACGCTGCGGTTGTCTCCGCTGCGGTAGCTGTCAGCCATGATCAGGCAACATACGGACCACCAGAACGAGCCGAACACCGTCCAGAACTGCAGGTGCTCGCGGTCCACGGATTGACCTGAGACGGACTCATAACCCGCCAACAGGTCGTCGATGCCCCCGAAGCCACCGACTGGCAGGTCCGCACGCCCAAAGCGCCAGGAGTTGGTGCAGAGCCAGCCCAGGTCCCGCAGCGGGTCGCCGATACCGGCGAGTTCCCAATCCAGCACGCCAATCACGCCGGCCTGTTCAGACACCATGAGATTGCCGTTGCGAAAGTCACCGTGTACCAATGCCGGCGTCACCGTCGGCGGCAGATGGTCCAGCAACCAGCGCGCGGCATAGTCGATCATCGGCTGGGGT
Source organism: Cellvibrionales bacterium (assembly GCA_043513815.1). Lineage (GTDB taxonomy): Bacteria > Pseudomonadota > Gammaproteobacteria > Pseudomonadales > Halieaceae > JANQIO01. The sequence goes on from CP121313.1 coordinate 2,462,840, forward strand.
GAACCGAAGGCCTGGTATTGCTCCCAGGTGGCACGCACCAGTGCTTCCGGTGAGGCCGCGGGCAGCAGCGGACTCAGCCCGGCAGCGTCATAGTCTATGGCGTGCAGGCGCGCGAGAATCTCGCCGCACTGCCCGGCGAGCGCGGGCCGAACCTCGGCAAAGCGCCGGCTGTGGCTAATACGCCCGCCGAGGGTCTCTCCTTCCAGCCAGGACATGACAAAACCCTCGCCGATGCCATCCTCAGGCGCCAGCACCAGCAGCACATCGGGCACGGGCAGGTGAGCCTCACCGGCGACCTGCAATAACCGCGCTTCGACTGCAGGAGTGATCTTGCCGGCGTCCACGCTGCCGGCACTGCGCCGCAGACACAGGGTTTGCGGTTGCCCGTTGCGGACGACTTCCAGCCGCCAGGTTTCCTGGGAGGCACCACCGGTGAGGCGCGCAGCGCTGGCCAGGGAGTCGAAACCGGCAAGCCCCCGCGCCAGCGCCGCGGCCAGCTGTGACTCGAACTCTGCCATGCCTATTCGGCGACACCCTTGGGCGCGCGCTGGCTCATGAAGCCAAACATGTAGCCGGCTACCCGGCGCATCTGGATTTCCTCGGCACCTTCAGTAATTCGGTAGCGGCGATGGTGGCGGTAGATATGCTCGAACGGTTTGTGTCGCGAGTAGCCCAGCCCGCCGTGCACCTGCATGGCGCGATCGGCCGCCTCGCAGCACAGGCGGTTGGCCCAGTAGTTACACATGGACACCTTGTCGGACACCGAGAAGGCCCCGTACTGGTCCATCATCCAGGCAGTCTTGTGAATCAGTGCACGCAGCATCTCGCACTGGGTCTGCAGCTCCACCAGCGGGAACTGTATACCCTGGTTGGCCGCCAGCGGCTTACCAAAGGGCTTGCGCTCCTGGGCATAGGCCACCGACTCGTCAATGCAGAACTGGGCGGCGCCGAGGCTGGAGGCCGCCTGGCGGATGCGGTTTTCGTTGAAAAAGTGCTGCACCAGCTGCAGGCCGCGCCCTTCACCGCCGAAGATCTCGCTGTCGTGGATGCGCACATCCTTGAGACTTACCGTGCCGTGATCGGTGGGCATATTGAATGTCCACAGGTACTCGTCAATAGTGAGCCCCGGCGCATCCATCGGCACCAGGAAGGCGGTGATACCGGCGCCATCGCCGGGCTTGCCCGAGGTGCGCGCCATGATCACATCGCGGCTGCAGGCGTGAATGCCGGTATTCCATGTCTTGCGGCCATTGATGACCCAGTGGTCGCCGTCGCGCACGGCAGTGGTTTCCATCCAGGTGGCATCAGAGCCGTGCTCGGGCTCGGTAATGCCGAAGGCAAACCCCGCTTCTCCCCGCGCCAGCTTGTCGACCCACTCGGCTTTCTGGGCCTCGGTGCCGTATTCCAGCATCAGCAGCAGGCCGACATTGTTGCCCACCACGGCGTGTTCGTTCTGCAGGTCGCAGTGCAGGCCGAGCCCCTTGCGAACCAGGTGTTCACGAATGATCGCCATGCCCAGGTTGCCACCGCCGCGGCCGCCGTACTCTTCCGGAAACGGATAACGATAGACCCCGGCGGCATCGGCACGGCGCCGCGCTTCCGCCAGCAGGGCCTCCCACTCGGCATTGGGCAGGCCGTCACGCTCCCAGTCGGTGCGCGCGTCTTCGCGGCGGTGGTCAAAAAACCGGATGTTGTCATTCTCGGCTTCCAGTGGCTTGATTTTGGTTTCGATGAAAACGTCCAGTTCCTCGAGAAAGGTCTGGAGCTCGGTGGGAAGAGTGAAATCCATGCTGGCTACTTTGTTATGGGCTTATTGTTTAAAGATACCGATGATAGCCAGCGCAGCCGGTCTTTACACCCTCAAGCTGCCATCGCCTCAGCGGACTCTCTGGCGCGCCACCCACTCAAAATAGCGCGCCAGCGCCGGATCCGCAGCCAGCCGGTCGGGGCTGCTGAAGTCACGGTAGAGGGTCATTTCGTCGTAGCGGTCGTGGATGCCATCGTGACACTGGCGGCAGATGTTGATGCCACGGTTGAGTTGCTCGTGGCTGTACTGCTTGCGAAAGCGGGTGCGGCGATGGAGCTTTTTCGGGATCAGGTGGTGGAACGTGAGCGGCAGATCCCGCCGGCAGAACGGGCAACGCCCTAACCGGCCACGGCGAGTGCGAGTATGAACTTCCGGGCTGACAGAATCTCTGGCCATGCCGTCATGGTATCCAATGCCCCGCTGGCTTTGCAGGCTTCGGCCACCGGTCTACAATCTGCTCTCGCCCGGTATCAATGCTCAGGAGACCACTATGGCCAGCCCGGCACAGCGCCTGTTCCAGCTTGCCACGGCCCCCGCACGTTTTGCGCTGCGCCAGACCGTGACCAACGTCGAGGCCCTGCGCGCCCTGCAACGGGATGCCGGCGCCTGGCAGCCCATCCTCGAGCAGGCCGCGGACGAAACCCTGGAAAACCTGGTGCGCGTGCTGGCGGCGGCGGAAAGCTCGCTGCCGGCCAATATTGAGAACATGACCCCCAGCGAGCGCCGGACGGCGCTGACGGAATCCCTCGCCCGCAGTGAACGCCTGCTGCTGGCCGCCGCCGGTGAACTTTATCGAAGCTGGCGACTGGCGAGCGCGGACAATCACAGCGTGATAGAAAACCCGCCGCAGTCCAGTTTTCCGAATCAGGGCTCCTGAGACAGGGCCTGTTCCAGAGCGGCGGCCCGGTGCGACGCGGCCAGGCCCGGCAAGCCTTTGCTGTCGGCATCCGCGGCATCCAGTAGAACCCTGGCATCACGAATGGCACGCTCCAGTCCACGCTTTGCGGCCGGGGACAGGGCAGCATTTGAAAACGTACTGTTGGGCCCAATGCCAATCGCATCGAACTGGGCCATCAACAACTCACTGCTGGTCGCCGCGGGCCGGGCCTTTAGCTGCTGATTGAGAATTTCGAAGAATCCGAGGCTGCGCATGGGATCCAGCTCTGGTAGTGCAGGATCCGTCTGGGCGAGCCGGTCGTTGTGCTCGCGACGGAAGCTGTCCACCAGCGGGTATCCGTATAGATAAGCCAGCACGCCCACATGATAGGCGTACTGGTCTTCCAGAACGGCTGAACGGGTGCTGGCTGAGGGTGGCTCGCTGCCCTGGCCACAGGCCGCCAGTAGCAACACGGCGGCGAGTGCGGGCAGCAGCAGGCGCTGCACTAGAGCCTCAAGCGGCCTGGTCTACGTCGTCACCCACCGGCCCGGCTTTATCAGCCGGCGGCGCGGGTTGTTTGGCAGCGGCCCGGGCGGCCTTGCGGGGTGGCTTCTTGGTCGCGGCCTTTTTGGCGGGTTGGCGGGTGCTTGCGGCTTTGGCTTTCTTGCGAGTCGGGCGCTTGGGCCGACGGCGCGCGGCGCGCACAGGCTTGAGATCGCCACGTTCGAAACGTTCGAGAATGTCATCCAGCGAGCGACTAATCTTGGTGCAGGTGTCGATGGCACGAATTTCGGGCCAGGCGGCAGCTTCCCCTTCCTTCATCAACAGCATCATCTCCTCTTCCGTAACGTGGGAGAGGATCTTGGCGGGGTTGTAGAAGCGGAAACGCGGCACGATGTTGATATCGCCGCGGTATTCCTGGTCCAGCAGGCTGTGCAGGCCATTGAGCATCCAGCTCAGGCGCGGGTACTCACTGCCATACTTCTGCACCTGCAGACGGTAGGAATTGAGCGCTTCGCGGGCCACTTCCACGCCCAGCCGGCCGACCGTAGACACCAGCGGGTTGCGCGAGCCACCCTTGTCCAGGAACGGCAGCACCATGGGGTTCACCATGCTGACGATGTAGTGGTTGGTGCTGTAAAGACGGCCCAGGCGCTTGGCCGGCAGGTCGTCGGAAATCGAGCCGTCCACCCAGCGCCGGGAAGGCAGGTAGGGCTGGGAGTCGCCGTACACATTCTTGGCGCTGAGAATCACCGGCGGGAATACACCGGGCACCGCGCAGCTCGCCATGACAGCGCTGCGAATATACACATTGGGTGAGGCGATGGCGTTGAGCAGCCGCGAGGTCTGGTGCGGCTCCGCCGGTGCCACCGAGATAGAGATCTGGCGGCCGGTTTTTTCATAGGCTTCCTGGAAGGTCATGTCCGGGATCAGCCGCTCGACAATGGACTGTACGTCGTGCACGTCCATGGAGGGGTTGCGACCGAAGAACATGCGGTCCAGCACTGTGGCTTCCTTCTTTGCTTCGAAGTGCACGTTGCTGGGCTCGAAGAACTGCTCCAGTTCCTTGTCGCTGTGGGTGCCCAGAACGCCGGCAATCATCGAGCCTGCACTGGAACCGGAAATCACCCGCGGCAACAAGCCGTGCTCCACCAGCGACTTGACCACGCCCAGATGGTAAAAGCCCAGTACGCCACCACCGCTCAACATCAGCGCAGAGCGACCGTAGCAATGATTGGCGCGGTAAAAAAAGTCGAGCTTCTCGGACAGGGAGATCTCTGACTCGTCGAGCTCGGCGATGTACTTGAGTGCATCGGCAATTTCGTCGATATAGTCTTCGATCAGCTTCTTGGTGCCGGCCCGGGCCTGTTCGTGCAGCTTGTTGCTGCCCATGCCGCCCAGGTTGCCGTGGATACCCTCGTTCAGTGTGAACAACAGGCCAACATCATCGTGCCTGGCCCGCAGGCTGCGCAGCCGATCCAGCCGACGGCGGATGGAGGCGTAATCGTAGAGCTTGGTCTGGTCGACTTCACGCCAGCGCTTCATACCGCTGGCGACGTCGTGATCTTTCGCCAGCTCCAGCCATTCCGCGTAGGATTCGGCCCGGTTCATCTCTTTCTCGAGACGCTTGAGCCTGCGGTTCTTAAATACCATGCATACCTCTTCAACAGGTGTTGATAAACCTACTGTATCCCATCGAAACGGGCGCTAACACCCTTGTAGACCGATTCTGGGCACTGGCTCAACAGGTCTATTCCGGCCACGTGGCCGGTTCTAACCTGACCGCTTTTGGTGCGCGGCTGGCAATCCCCGCAAGCCACGCCAGAACAGGGCTGACGCAGGCTGCGAGTCGCGGTTTATTAGACGCCGCCGAGGGGTTTTTAACCTATCCCGCCGAAGGCTCTTTATCCAAAACCGCCGAAGGCTCTTTATCCAAAACCGCCGAAGGCTCTTTACCCAAACCCGCCGAAGGCTCTTTACCCAAACCCGCTGAAGGCTCTTTATCCAAAACCGCCGAAGGCTCTTTATCCCAACCCGCCGAAGGCTCTTGGCATTGGCATATTGGTGCGCTCCAGTCCGCCGTTGACCGCGAGGATCTCGCCGGTCACATAGGCTGCGGCTGGCGACGCCAGGTACAGTGCCCCCAGGGCGACGTCTTCGACTTCTCCCAGCCGCCCCATGGGCGTGAGGTCCACCATCGCTTTCTCGATATCATCATTGAGTACCGTATTGAGCGCGTCGGTTTTGGTAGACCCCACGGCAATGGCGTTCACGCGAATCTTCGGAGCAAACTCCTGAGCCATTTGCCGCGTAAGGAAAGTCAGTGCCGCCTTGGCAGTACCGTAGGCAGCAAAACAGGGGGCCGGCGCCTGGCCGGCCACTGAACTGATATTAACGACACTTCCTCCGTGTTCCGCGAGCTGTTCCGCACACAGGGTGGTCAGCCGGAATGCGGTGCCCACATTGAAACGAAACGCCGACTCGAATTCTTCCACGGACGTCCCCAGTGCAGGCTTGGGCGGAAACCCGCCGGCATTGTTGACCACAATGTCTATGCGCCCGAACTCCGCCACCGACTGCGCCGCCAACGCCTCGACCTGGCCTGAATCCATGACGTCCGTCGGGCAGCACAGGGCGCGCCGGCCCAGTGCCCGAATATCCTCTGCCACCGCCTCCAGGTCGGATGCGGTGCGGGCCGCCAGCACGACGTCGGCACCCGCCTCAGCAAAGGCCCGGGCCGTGCCGGCGCCGATGCCCTTGCCGGCGCCGGTAATGACGGCCACGCGGCCATCCAGTCGAAATTTGTCGAGTATGCTCATGCTACCCCTCGCTCTGTCGCAGTATGCTGGATATTTGGCGGATAATGCCTACACTGGCAGCCCACCAAGCCCCAAGGATATTCAGTGAGAGCCTATATTGCTGTCGTCGCCCTGCTCCTGGTGATCTTCGGATCCATTGGCGGCTACCTCTACGTCAAGTTTTCTGCGCTGGCCGCCCAGGACTTCAGTCCTCCACCAGTTACCATTGCCGCTGCCACCGCGCAAGGCGAAACCTGGGATAGCTACCTGGAGGCCGTGGGTAGCGTGCGCTCGGTTCGTGGTGTTGAACTGACCGCCGAGACCGCCGGCGAGATCACCGCCATCGGATTCGACAGCGGCGACCGGGTGGAGGCCGGGCAACTGCTGCTGGTGTTGAACGACGAAGTGGAACAGGCCGCCCGCCGCAACCAGATCGCCTCACTGGAGCTGGCAGAAGTCCTGTTTGAGCGCGATGCCAAGCTCATCAAGCAGCAGTCCATCCCCGAGAGCCAGTACGACCGCTCAAAGGCCGACCTGGCCAGGGCCCGCGCCCAGCTGGCAGAGACCGAGGCCCGCATTCGCAACAAGCGCATCTTCGCGCCCTTCGCTGGCACCGTGGGCATTCGCCAGGTGGACGTGGGTGACTACATCTCTCCCGGCACCGAAATCGCCACCTTACAGGACATGACTCAACTGGAAGTGGACTTCACCCTGCCCGACCGCTACACCCCGCTGGTGCGGCCCGGGTTGCCTATACGGCTTTCGGTCAACGCCTACCCCGATCGCGAATTTCGTGCCGAGCTGGTCGCCCTGGACAGCTCGGTGGACCCAGGCACCCGCAACCTGCTGCTACGCGCCCGCGTTCTCGACATCGACGGCCTGTTGCCAGGTATGTTTGCCATACTGAAACTGGATCTGCAGGAAAGCCAGGCGGTGGTCACCGTGCCGGAAACGGCTGTGACCTATTCCCTGCAGGGCAACACAGTCTACGTGATTGAGGAGACAGAAGACGGCGGTACTACCGCGGTCTCCCGCATCGTAAAAGTGGGCGAAACCCGTGACGGGCGCACCGCCGTGTTGAGCAATCTCGAACCCGGCGAACAGGTGGCTACCGTGGGGCAGAACAAACTCTATCGCGGCGTTCGGGTAGTGATCGACGACGCGGTAAACCTGTAACGGGACCGCGAGAAACAGAGGCAGACGCCATGCGTTTCACAGACATCTTTATTCAGCGGCCCGTACTGGCCATGGTCGTGAGCGCCCTGCTGCTATTGCTGGGCGTGCAGTCCATTGTCCAGCTACAGGTACGGCAGTTTCCCGATGTGGAAAAATCCCTGATCCGGGTGAACACCGTCTACCCCGGCGCCAGCGCGCGTACCGTACAGGGTTTCGTTACCGACCCCCTGCAGCGCAAGATTGCATCTGCCGAGGGTGTGGAATACATCACCTCCAAGAGTGACCCCGGCAGGTCGACGATTGCGGTGCAGGTGCGCCTGGGCGAAGACGCCACCCAGGTAATGACCGAGGTGATTGCCAAGGTCAACGAAGCCAAGTTCGAGCTGCCCCGGGACGTGGAAGACCCGGTGGTGACCAACACCTTCGGTGACGACGCCATGATGTACATGGCCTTCCTCAGCGATCAGATGTCTATCCAGCAGATTACCGATTATGTGCGGCGCAATATCCAGCCCGAGCTTTCGACCCTGGAAGGCGTCGGAGAAGCCAAGGTGCTGGGCAACCGTGAATTCGCCATGCGCGTGTGGCTGGACCCGGCCCGCATGGCCGCCTTTGGTGTCACCGCCACCGACGTGACAGACGCCATACGCGAGCAGAACGTGGTCTCCGCCTCTGGCACCACCCGCGGCGCCCTCACCAGTGCCAGCGTGGATGCGGAAACCGACATGCAGCGCGCCGAGGATTTTGAGGGCATCGTGGTGCGGCAGGACGGCGAACGACGAGTACGCCTGGCCGACGTGGCGGACCTGGACCTGGCCAGCGCCAACTATGACTCAGCGACATTCTCCAGCGGCCGCGACACCGTGTTCCTGTCGATCACCCCGGCGCCCGGCGCCAACCCGCTGGAGGTCGCAGAACGCGTCAAAACCACCATGCCGCGTCTGTCCAGGGAGATGCCCGCCGACCTGGAAGTGTTCTACGATTCTGACGCCAGCGTGTTTATACAGGAAGCGCTCAACGAAGTGGCCATGACCATCGTTGAGGCGGCGGTCATAGTGATTCTGGTGATCCTCCTGTTCCTGGGCTCGGCCCGGGTAGTACTGATTCCGCTGGTGGCCATCCCCCTGTCACTGGTGGGCGTGCTGTTCCTGGTGTGGGCCCTGGGATTCTCCATCAACCTGCTGACGCTGCTGGCGCTGGTGATTGCCATTGGCCTGGTGGTGGATGACGCCATTGTGGTCGTGGAAAACGTGCACCGCCATATTGAAGAAGGCATGAAGCCCTTTGACGCCGCCATCCAGGGCGCACGCGAAGTGGCGCTGCCGGTCATTGCCATGACGCTCACCCTGGCGGCGGTCTATGCGCCCATCGGCTTCCTGGGCGGACTGACCGGGGTGCTGTTCAGCGAATTCGCCCTGACCCTGGCTGGCGCCGTGGTGGTATCCGGCATTGTGGCACTGACGCTGAGCCCGATGATGTGCGCATACCTGCTGAAAGATCACGACCACCAGGGCGCCGCCGCTGACTGGCTGGACAAGCGTTTCGAGGCCCTGCACGACAGCTACAAGAAACTGCTTGAGAAGTGCCTCAATAATCGCGGGGCAGTATTGCTGTTTGCCCTGACCATTTTGTTCAGCCTGCCGCTGCTGTTCGCCATCGCCCAGAAAGAACTGGCACCGGAGGAAGACAACGGCAGCCTGTTCATCGTGGCCACCCCGCCCGACTACGCCAGCGTGGACTACGTGAACTACTTCCTCGACGAAATGGTAGCCACCTGGAAGAAGATTCCCGAAGTGAGCCACTCCTGGCAGGTGAACAGCCCCGGCCAGGTGTTCGGCGGCGTGGAGTTGCTGCCCTGGAGTGAGCGGGAACGCACACAGAAGCAGGTGCAGGCCGACCTGCAGGCGGGCTTCGGCAAGATCAGCGGCCTGGAGATCTTCACCTTTGGCTGGCCCTCCCTGCCCGGCACCGACGCCGGCCTGCCGGTGAACTTCGTGATTGCCAGCACCGCCGACTACGCCTCGCTGGATGCAGTGGCCGACCAGGTGCTGCAGAAGGCCAGGGAGTCTGGCCTGTTTGCCTTCGTCAATAAATCCCTGCGCTATTCGCGACCTGAAGTGCGCGTAAAGATCGACCGCGACCTGGCCGCCCGGCTTGGCATTACCATGCAGGACATTGGCGACACCTTGCAGGTGATGCTGGGCGAGGCAGAGGCCAACCGTTTCAGCCTGGAAGGCCGCAGCTACAGGGTCATCCCCCAGGCCGACCGCGGCTTTCGCCTGACCAAGGAATGGCTGGAGCGTTACTACCTGCGTACCGAGTCCGGCTCGCTGGTGCCCCTGTCCACCGTCATAGAACTGGACCAGCGCGTAGAACCCAACAGCCTCACCCAGTACCAGCAGCTCAACAGTGTGACCGTGCAGGGTTTCGTCCTGCCGCCCAATTCACTGGGCACCGGGCTGGAGTTCCTGCAGGGCGCCCTCAAGGAAGTGGCGCCGGTGGGCTACCGCGCCGGCTATGAGGGAGAATCACGCCGCTTCATCCAGGAAAGCGAAAGCTTCGGCGCGCTGTTTGCCATATCACTGATCTTTATCTACCTGGTGCTGGCCGCACAGTTCAACAGCCTGCGCGACCCCTTCGTGGTACTGGTGGCCGTTCCGCTGTCAATCTTCGGCGCTGTGGTGCCGCTGGCACTCGGGGTTGCCACACTCAACATCTACACTCAGGTAGGCCTGTTGACGCTGATCGGCCTGATCAGCAAGCACGGCATACTGATTGTTGATTTCGCCAACCACAAGGTCGCGGAGGGCCTGGACCGCAGGACAGCGGTGCTGGAAGCCGCCGCCATGCGCCTGCGCCCTATTCTGATGACCACTTTCGCCACCGTACTGGGCGTGCTGCCCCTGGTGCTGGCCACCGGCGCCAGCTCCGCCAGCCGCTTTTCCATTGGCCTGGTGATCACCACCGGCATGCTGGTAGGCACCCTGTTCACCCTGTTCGTGCTGCCTACCTTCTACCTGCCATTCCTCCGGAAGGCTCCAAAGCGCAAACCCGAAATCGCACCGGCAGAGCCGGGCCTGGTGACTCCCTCATGATCATTGTCCACGGCGCCATCGAGATCGACCCCGATCAATGGGAAACTGCCATGGAAATCTCCATGGAACACGTCGAACGCTCCCGCAAAGAAGATGGCTGCATCAGCCACGCCGTGCACATCGACGCCGAAAACCCCAACCGCCTGGTGTTCTTTGAGGAATGGGAAAACATGGACGCCCTGAACACCCACTTCCAGGTCCCGGCGTCGGCTGACTTCGTCCAGCAACTGGAAACCCTGACCACCTCAAAACCGGAGATGCGAATCTTCAAGAGCGAACCCGTCGCCTAACGACTCCAGACTTTTCTTCGTCATTCCCGCGAAAGCGGAGGCCCGCTTAGGGGAAACCAGTCTGTCAGCAAACGCCTGATTGCAGCCAACCTTTAGTAGGGGCTGACAACAAAAATTGGGGAGGTTGCGGTGTCGACCCGATCTCCAGAAAGGGGAGATGGCCTTAATCCCGTGCTGCGGCCGTGCGGGTTCGACTCTCGCCCGTCCAGCCCATCACTTGGTCTTGACAGCCAAGTACATAAAGCTCTCATAGGCGGCGCCACACCCGGTACTCGGCAGGGCGTCGACTAAATCCAACCCAGAGTCATTGAGAAGTTGCTCTACCCGATCCCTAGGTAAACAGTGCATTTCCATGTGCCGCCTGTTCGAGCCCGTCAGGCGCCGCCAGGTGCTCCTGATGCTGCGCGCCGTCCACTTTACCGCAGCCCAAACCCTATTGCTGTAGAGTCGCCTCGAGGGCGTGTGGAAGGCCATGACGCCTCCGGGGCGCAGTGCCCCGCAGAGACTTGTCAGAAAAACCTCTTGGCGATCCCGGGGCATGTGCTGAAGTACTATTGCGGTGTAGACAAAATCCACGGTCCTAGGCTCAACCGTATCGAGCCTGTCAGGACTATTCCTGACAAACTTCAAATTTTTAAAGCATGAATTGACTCTCCTGGCTTCTTCCAACATTGCCTCCGAAACATCCGTGCCGATCACGGTCTCGAAGCGCGCAGAGAGCGCCCTAGAGATGCGCCCCACGCCGCATCCGAAGTCCAAAGCTGTGTCCAAGTTGGGTCGAATACCCCGTTGCTCCATCTCTCTGAAAATGCCCAAGATATCGTTCTCCCCCGTAGCGAAGAACGCGGCGACATCCCGCTTGCTGGTCTTGAACTCCTCCTGAGTCAGGACAGCCCAATACGGATCGAGTTTCCCAAGGTGCTCCCACTGGGCACGTAATCTATCACTCATAGAGGGCTTCCTGATGGTGAATAACGGAACGTTAAGCACAAGTTCCGGTTAGGTGCCTTGAAATATCTGTGAACATGCGCAGCTGAGGATAACACAAGGCGACAGCGCCACTTTATTGTCGGCTTTGTATATGGACTCCTCCGTTCACACAAAGATACCGTTTCGGAATGAGGCGCTTACGTATATTCGGCCTTTCGATGGGGACGCTATCCCCTGGCCCTCAATGTATCCGCAGCCGGGTACCTCTAAGAGTCTACGGGTTGTTAACCTCAAAGCAGAACAGGTTTTACCCGGCTGGATGGCTCTATCCGATTTGGCTCTTTGCTGAACTCCCTAGTCCTGTTCTTCCAATACTACACTGCTACGCCGCCATGTCTGCCGGCGCAGCCCGGTATTCTGTGCCATGGGTCAGCATCGCCCAGGCCGTTCTCACGTTCTTGTTCGCCAGCGCCACCGACGCGCGTCCAGCGCCGCCTCTGGCCACCAGCGACAGCATCCATTCATCCTTGCGCGTCTCCGCCTGCTTTCGCTTGTGAACGTAGGCACGCGATCCCTGGATCAGCACGGCCCGCAACTTCCGGTTGGCTACATGTTTGGCAATGCCAACAACATTGGTCTTGCCGCCACTGCTGTACTGCTTCGGTGTCAGACCCAGGTAGGCCGCAAACTCTCGGCCGTTCTTGAACGAGTCTCCCGTTCCAAGGGTGGCATACAGCAGCATAGAGTAGAGAGTACTTAGGTCTTTGGTGAAATGAAAAAGGCTCTTAGTACGCATAGGCAGCTAGCGGCTCAAGCAGGGGCGTCATTTTACACCGAGCACGTGGTCATCGGGGTTGTCAGGTAGATCAATCATCACACTGAGCGCTCATGTCCGCAATATGTCGATCATAGCCGCCGGATTTCTGGCAACCCTTTAGGGACGGGAGTAAGACACATAAGCAGCGCTTCGATTCAATTTGCTGCCTTGGGATAGCAACGTAATAGTTATAGGAAGTGAATTGTTCTAAATTTCGCTGGTAGCTCTGGCGATCATCTTCAGGGCGGCAAAATCTTTACTATTTTCAAAGACCCTCTCAATTACATACAACGGGCGATTTGGGCTCATTGCCACGTCGCGAAATGGACTTCTAAAGCTCCTCTTATCGACTTTGATATAGGCCACAGTCAGCCCAAGATAGAACCTGTACGCATTTACGCCATCCCATCTTTCACGAAACGGGCTGACTAGAGCCTTGGCGAACTCCTCCCTGTCCTCGCCCACTCGCCATCGACTAAGGGTGATCGAAAAGTCATCAATCTCACCAGGATTCTCAGCGAGAACTAAGTTTTTCACCTCCTGGAAGTATCGTCCTAGTTCAACCCTTCCATAGAAATCCTGCGATGAGAGATGCGCCCTTAGTAGGTGCGATATGAAGAACAGCTTCAAATCTTTATATAGGTAATCTTCTAGCTGGAGGAATGCGGTTTCCTGGTCAATGGACGTCTTTTCGAACTCTGCAAAATCTCGGATGAAAAGTCTTATCGCGTAATCATCCCAGGATTGAAACCGTGACTCGCACTTTGCACATGCAAAGCGGTCATATACCCCTATCGGAGCTCTCTTTGGGTAGCGGCCTTCCACATTCGTGTAAAGGCGAGGCGTTTCCATACCAGTATCCGCTTCGCGGAAGAAGGCTTCGGGTATCGTGTGCGATCTAACAAGCTTTGCGCTAGAGCCGCATAGCTGGCACTCCGGCATATATCGCTAAGCCCTAATTGTAGATTCTGAATGCTTCATTTGCTGTCTCAGCTGTCCGCAATGAGTCGGAAGAGGCCATGACGTCAAGGGATCCTCGCGCCGCGGTAATGATTGCTAGAGTCCATAATTCGACCTAATGCGACTCAAGGTAGCTGTTGTAGTAGAGCACGTTGTTTGCCGGAGCGACCTCAAAAACGACTCTTACCAAGTCATTCGAATAACTAAGGCTGTACCGGTGCCAAGTTTTCTCCAATACCTTCCGACACTGTTCGTCCTCATTTTCATTCGCCGACTCGACAGTGGTCAAGTTGGATTCACCGCGCAAATTTTTGGTTGCGTTGTGACCAGTAGTAAGCATCTGGCTAGCTCTTTGTACAGGGCACCTAAAGATCACCGTATCTTCTGTTGGCAAAAACACAGTAAAGTAGTTACCAAAGATCGACCACTCGATATCAAGGTCATCCGCACTCCGGTACTGCCCTGCTATGGACTCTGAAAACACTCTAGGCATGCGGTGGAAGTGAACGCCTAAAGTAGGCAGATAATTGATTACGATATCGACGACTCCCGGATCGGAGGCACTCCACTTACTTTGGTAACCTATCTCAGTTTCCGAGCCCATCCAGTTTCTAAGGCTCTGTAGGTTTAGCTGAATATAGTAGTCGAATAGAGCTGGTGTGCTTTTCTTGTCTTTCTTCAACCACCCAAACATTAGCACTCCTTATGCCTATCGTATTATTGCGACCGGGCCTGCTTTGTTGTCAGATTACGCTCAATTGAGATGACTGCAATGAGTCGCTTGCCGACGCATAGTATAGAGCCAAACACGTATCCTGACGCCTGCGCTCTCCCAAATATAGGTGAAGATTGCAGCTCCGGAAAACCGCACTGCCAACGCCGAGTGAAACACTGGAAGTCGAACCGTAAATACTTACTCGAACTCAATCCCCCTTCAGCGGCGTGACTCGAGGTCGATGTACAACCTCAACATGTCTTTGTGCTGAATACCGTTTTCAACGATAGGTTCGGAATAGTTCTCGAGGAAGTGATCCTTAATAACCGTATCCACACGAAAGCCGAGCCGCTGATAATAAGTCAGCTGATAACCAAACGTACCTGTACCTAGCTCCACCCGCCTAATGCCATTTCCGGATAACTCTGCCAGAGCGAACCTCAAGACGTCAGAGCCTATGCCCTGTTGCTGAAAGTCTGGACGAACCGCAACGTTGAAGATCTCGGCCGTTTTTTCTGCAATCGGTTTGGCGACGCATACGCCGACAACCTCGTCGCTCTTCCAGGCGGCGTAGCACCACGAGTCATTCAGGTAGGACGCTATGCTCTGCTCAGAAGGATCAGCTTCAAGCAAAATTTCGAGAGGTACGTCTGTTGATGCTACTTCCGAGTATTCCATATTCGCTTCAAGGTCAGGCTCCCACGAGATGGCCGCATGAGTCTGACTGCCTGATTCAGACGTATTGAAATCGCCCCCCTCCCTGGCTGGCGGTGCTTCAGGCTGGGTTTTTCACCACTTTAGTGGAACCTGTCTGCCGAAGTTATTACATCCCGCCCAATCGTTTCAACGACCATTTTGAGGTGATAGTAGCCGCCAGGATACTGTATCTCTCGGCGCGGGCCGCCGCTTTCACTGGAATGACCGATTCAGGGGCGAGTCGTGCGCAGTGACAAAGAGTTTAATCCCTCTCGCTCCCCGAACCTTGAGGTTGGACAGGTCATGCAGGCATTTTCTTTGTAAATCGCTTTATAACTTCTCTCTGACCATTGCCAAACGTACACTCTCTGCCAGGAAAATCTGTTTTCTAGAAAGGTCAGCGCGTGGAACATAGAAAGCTGGTACTACCCGAATTCCTTAACGATCAGGGCTATCTCTTCGGTGGCAACCTGCTTAAGTGGGTGGATGAGTCTGCCTACATCACCGCCAGCCTGGATTTTCCGGGCAATCGTCTGGTCACGGTGTCGCTGAGTGAGGTGAACTTCAAGAACCCGATTCATCCCGGTGAATTGCTCTGCTTTGACGTGCAGCTGGTGCGCCAGGGCAATACCTCTGTCACCTACTCCATTGATGTCATCGGCGAAAAACTCGCCGGCACCAGGGCTCCGCTGTTTGTTACCAAGATCACCTTCGTCAACGTGGCCCCGGACGGCCAGCCAACTTCGCTGACTACAGACTAGCGCTGGGAGTAAAGCGGCGGCTTGCGTCTACCGCCGCTAGCCATCTTACCCTTTCGCAGCTTGACTGATGATCTGGTGCAGCAGACTTGCAGCTAGAATCGCACGCAACGCGCAAAATGGGACGCGGGTAACAACCCCCAGCGTGAAGGTCCTATATACTGTTCCTGATTACGGGCGAGCTCACGGCACGACCCATGAAACCCATTTGAATACACTGGCTCGCGACGCCCTATGTCCAGGTTGATGTTATTCGGCAAGCACGCCGACCAGCAGAGCAAAAAAACGGAGGCTCCCCCGCTAGCGACGCAAGATGCCGCTACCGGACTCTACACACGGGAGCATCTGCTTAAAATACTGCCACCGCTGCTGGACAAACCTGTAGACGAGGGAAGCCGCGCTCTGCTCTACCTGCGCCCCGACCGCTTTGGCGAAATTGATGAACGTCTTGGGCCGACCGCCAGTGACGCCCTGCTACAGCAACTCGCCGCCAGACTGAAGAATCATCTGGCGGAAAAATGCTTGCTGTCGCGTTTCAGCGGCAACGGCTTCCTCGCTCTGGTCTCACGACAGGACCCGGCCGACATAAAGACCCTGGCGGAAGAAATTCGTGAGAGCATTTCTGCCGAGCTGTTTGAGGTGGGCGCTATGTCTACTGCCTTGACAGTCAGTATCGGCGTCGTCGTCCTGCCTTTGCAGCCACAAAATATCGAGCACTCGATCTCCATGGTTCAGGCCGCCAACCGGCTGGCCAGGCAAAGCGGCGGCGATGCCCTGCATTTCGAAGAGCCCAATGACGATCAATACCAGCACGATGCCGAGTCCGCGCGCTGGAGCAGGAAGACCTCCGCCGCTCTCAAGCGCGACGGCTTCCGCCTGTTGTACCAGCCCATCGCCAAGCTGGATGGCAGCAATTCCTTCAGCTACGACGTGCTGCTGCGCATGATCGATGAAGACGACAGCGAAGTCTCGCCCGGTCAGTTTATGCCCGCTGCCGAACAGTCAGGCCTGATGCCCGAAATCGACCGCTGGGTGATCAAGCACGCCTTCGAGGTAGCCGCAGCACGTCACGCCGAGGGCAAGAAAACCCGAATTTTTATTCGCCTCTCCGAGGCAACCTTACGAGACAACCGTTTTTGCGGGTGGCTCGGCCTGGAAGCACTCAAGCATCGACTGGATCTCGACAGCGTGGTGCTGCAGTTGACCGAGCAGGTGGCAGAACGCTGCCTGCCGACCGTGCGTGAGCTCAGCAGTATTTGTGCAGATATTCACCTCAAGCTGTCGCTGTCCTTTACCGGAGAGACGGCGCGCTATCTCACACTGATGCGCGACTTGAATCTGCATTTTGTTGTGCTCGAAGGTAGCTGCGTCAGCAACCTGGAAGCCTCTCTTCTAAATCAGCTCATCAAAGACGCCAGGGACTCCAACACCAGGGTGATAGCCTCGCGCGTGGAAAATGCCACGGACCTGTCGCGCCTCTATCAGTTGGGTGTGGACTACGTCACCGGCTTCCATGTCCACCGGCCTGAGGAAGACATGGCAGATGACGTAAATCTGCAGAGTCTTTCGGAGTAAGACCCACCCGCTAGCCGAAAATAAACGCGTTCAGCTTGTTGCCGTCCAGATCGCGGAAGTAGCCGGCATAGAACCCTTCCAGCCGTTGTCCCGGAGCGCCCTCGTCGGTGGCGCCCAGCTCAAGGGCTTTCGCGTAGAAGGCGTCCACCTCCTCCCTGGAACCCATATTCATGGCGGCCATTACACCATTGCCCACGGTGGCGGGATTGCCATCGAAGGGCGGCGTGATGGCCAGGGCCGGTTCTTCCAGTGACGTGCCCCAGGCAATAAAGCCGTTCTCATCCTGGAAAATGCGCGTGTGCCCAATGCTGGCCAGCAGTGCATCGTAGAATGCCGCTGCTTTTTCAAGGTCGTTGGTACCCAGCGTGACGTATCCGAGTTGTGCCATGGTTATCTCCTCTAGCGGCAGGAAAATATGGAAAGCCTAAACCTGAACATAAGGTAGCAGCATTCTGGCGGGTGGGACTGTAAAGCTGCGGAGCTCCTCACTTCATCCGCTGGCTGGCGGCTCAGGGCGCAACAGGCAGGTAGCCGAGGAAAGAAAACATGGCCCACGCCAGCATCAGGCCTGCCAGCAACGGCCGCAGCCACAGCAACCGGCTGAGGCTGGTGTAGCCCGCAGCCGCCAGCATCGCAAAACAGGGTAGCAAGCCCATTGCGTAGGTCGCCTTGGCCGTGGAATAGATAGGCAGCGTCGCGTAAAGATAGGCAATGGCCAACAGATAGGTGACTACCGCAAATAGGCAGAACCGTAGGGGCAATTCCAGTCTGTCGCCCGTTCCGGCGCCGGCTCGAGCAATGCCGACTCCGATCAACATCGTGGGCAACAGCGCGAGCCAGACCGCCGGTAGCGCGAAACTGTAGTTCCATGGCGGCCGCAGACTGTAGTCTGCGATTGAGCCCAGATAACCGTCGAACCAGAAACTTGAATACAGGGAATCCCACAGTCCAAAGGCGCTGGCAAAAACGGGGTTGATCAGCGAAAAGCCGAAACGCAGGAAATCCGGCAAAGTGCGATAACCAGGATCCTGCCACCAGTCGATGCTGCGGGAATCACTCCAGCCATTGACAATCGGCGCGCCGAGCTCCAGTAAATTGCGGGCGAAGAACCAACCACACACAAGCACCACCATGGCGGATATTCGTGCAGCGGCCAGCCAGGTCTCCCGGGCAGAGAACTTCTGCTGCCGCGCCAGCAGCAACAGGCCGACCAGGGCCGCCGGTGCGAGTAATACGGCTGACACCTTTGCCAGTATCGCGGCGCCCAGCACTGCCCCCAGTGCCAGTTGCCGCCGGGCGGACAGCGCGCAGCGCGGCTTCAACATAAACTCACATAGCATCAGCACAGCCAGGGACGTCAGCGCCGCTGCCAGCGGCTCATTCCCAACGTACTGATTCATGTAAAGGTGCATCGGGGCAAACACAACAATGCCCATCAGGATCAGCTG
This sequence comes from Cellvibrionales bacterium, assembly GCA_043513815.1. GTDB lineage: Bacteria > Pseudomonadota > Gammaproteobacteria > Pseudomonadales > Halieaceae > JANQIO01. The sequence goes on from CP121313.1 coordinate 2,481,283, forward strand.
CTCCGGCAGCCGCTCCGGAAAAACAAGACGGGCGAGCCGGAAGGCTACCTCTAACTGTAGAAAGCCGCAGAACAGTGGGACCAGTCGCACCAGCTCAACGGCCAACGCCGTGTCGCCGAGCGCCAAGCCAATGCGGAAGGGTACGGCGGCCAGCAGGTAGAACAGCGGCGCCTGGAACATCTGCCAGCCATCCGGTGCCAGCGGTAGCGCGCCTCTAGTGGCAATGTACTGCACGTACTCAATGTGTGCGGTGTAGTCAAATCCGCGCGTGTGCTCTGGCATCTGGGTGAGGCTTGCCACCACCAGCAGTAACCAGGCGCCATGAATTGCCCAGCGTGCGCGACTCAACAGCTGGGGATTTGACGCGTTGGCCGCGTGCAGTCGATCCGACAATAGATATCCTGCCAACAGGCAGCCAGCGAGTAGCATTAGCGCTGGCCAGCCAAGGCTCTGCCACACCGTAGGCGTCTGCTGCCGGATTGGCAGCCAGACCGGGTCTGTGCTGGTGCGCACCTGGCCTTGTGGCAATCCCGGCATCCAGGCTTGCCAGTTCTCGCTTGAGTAGACCTGTAGTTCCGGGGCATTGAAAGTCATCAGGCGCGGGCCAACGGCGCTGCTCACCACAATGATCAACTGATGGTGCCCGGGGGCCAACTCTGGCAGCTCAATCGTGAACCACTGCCCGACAGGTCCTTCAGCATGGGGGGCCGCGTAAAGCAAAACCTCATCAAGAAAGACTTCAACGGTGCCGGTAACACCCAGCGTGGCCTGGCTCGACGGCCGTGTCGCTTCCAGCTCAAACCCGGCGGCAAAAATCGTCGCGGCTTGCTTGTGTTCGAGCTGTTTCAGCACAAGCTCGCGGTCGAGCTGTATCCACTGCGCGGGCGGGTCATCAACAAGGAATACTGACTCGCCCGAGCGCACCACCAGGCTGGCAAGCAGCACCAGGCCGCCGACCAGCAGCAACAGGCCGGCAGCAGGCTTAAACTGCGGGGTCATTCAGCGAGCGGCGCCCCGATAGGCTTCCTGCAGGTGGCGCTTGTAGAGCTTGCCATTCTCCATGCGTGGCAATTCCTTCATGAAGTCGATGGAGCGCGGCACTTTCACGTGTGACAGGTGTTCCTTACACCACTCGATCAGTTCGTGGGCCAGGCCGTCATCGGCGCTGTCGTAATCGGCGGGCTGCACTACTGCTTTCACCTCCTCGCCGAACTCGTCGTTGGGGATGCCGAACACCGCCACATCGGCCACCTTGGCGTGGGTGATCAACAGGTTCTCGATCTCCTGTGGGTAGATGTTTACGCCGCCGGAAATGATCATGAAATTCTTGCGGTCGGTGAGAAACAGGAAGCCATCCTCGTCGACGTAGCCCACGTCACCCAGGGTGGACCAGCCGTGTTTGTTGTAGGACTTCTTGGTCTTCTCGGGCTCGTTGTGATATTCGAACTGCGGGCCGTTGGCGAAGTACACGGTGCCCACTTCCCCCTTGGCCACTTCCTCACCATCGTCGTCACAGACGTGAATCTCACCGACCACCGCCTGGCCCACACTGCCGGGGTGTTCCAGCCATGTATTGGAGTCGATGATGGTCATGCCGGAGCCTTCGGAGCCGGCGTAGTACTCCATCAGCACCGGCCCCCACCAGGCAATCATCTGGTGCTTTACTTCCACCGGGCAAGGCGCGGCGGCGTGGATGGCAATCTTCAGGGAGCTCACGTCGTACTGTGTGCGCACCGCCTCGGGCAACTTGAGCATGCGGATAAACATGATAGGCACCCACTGGCTGTGGGTGATCTTGTGTTCATCAATCAGGGCGAGGGCCTTCTCGGCGTCAAACTTCTCCATGATGACGGTGGTGCCGCCCATGGCGAGAATCAGGTTGTTGTAGTGCAGGGGGGCAGCGTGATAAAGCGGCGCCGGTGACAGGTACACCGTGTTTTCGTCTATTCCGAAAAACGCGGCGAAGGCCTGCATGTTGGGATGCACATCGTCCAGGCTTTCCATATCGTTCATGGTCAGCACGCCCTTGGGCTGGCCGGTGGTGCCCGATGAGTACAGCATGGGTGTGCCATAACTTTCGTCCGCTACGCGCTCAGCGGGCATGGCAGCGGTCGCCTCCTCCCAGGAGTTGAAGCCTGGAACGGTGCCGTTGACCATGTAGAAGTGTTCGATAGCCGGCACATCACCCACCAGCTCCTCCGCCACGGCAGACAGTTTCTTCGAGCCGATAAACAGTTTGGCGTTGCAGTTCTCGAGAATGTACTGGGTCTCATCCTTGCGCAGGTGGGTACTTATCGGAGTAAAGATCAGGCCGCAGCGCATGGCACCCTGCACGATCTCCAGGAACTGGGGATCGTTCTCGATCATCATGCCGATATGGTCACCGCGCGTAAGCCCGTGGGAGCGGAACAGCTGGGCAATACGATTGGAGCGTTCGTCCAGCTCAGCGTAGGTGATCACCTGGCCGGAGTTGCCCATGATGACGGCGGGCTTGTCCGGGTGCGCCTGGGCGGTAGTGCTGATGTGGGGCATATTTACATCCTCTGCTTATCGTTATGAGAGGATCATAATAACTGTATTACTTACAGCCGCTCCAGTATCCCGGTCAGCAGGCGCCAGAAAGGTTCAACGGTTGAAATTTCCAGACGCTCTCGCGGGGAATGGGCTCCGCGAATTGTCGGCCCGAAAGAAAGAATATCGCACTCGCCGAGCTTGCCCTTGAGAATGCCGCACTCCAGCCCGGCGTGGATAGCCTTGACCTGCGGCTCACCGCCGAAGAGTTCGTCGTAAACAGTCTTGCCCAAAGCCAGCAGCTCACCGTCAAAGTCCGGCTGCCAGCCCGGGTAGTCGATGGTCTGCTCAACTGCCAGGCCCTGCCATTCGGCAATAGCCATTACCTGTTGGGCCAGCCCTTCAGCCTCGTCGCTATTGAAATAGCGCAGCGTGGTTTCCAGAAACAGGCCCTCGGCATCCACCCGTACTACGGCGAGATTAATGCTGAGATCCACCAGATCCGCCGGTTGCTGCGCGTTGTAGCTGATGGCGCCGTGGGGGAATACCTGTAGCATCTGCTCAAAGGCGGCCTGCTCCGGGGCCGGTAGCACTTCGCCGGCCGGCGCCGCCTTGAGCTCCAGAGTCAGTCCACCGTCCACCTCCGGCAGATAGCTGCGCCAGCGCGCCAGCATCTCTGCATTCAGCGCTTCAAGCGCCGGCCCGCTACCCGCCGGCACCTGCACCGTCAGCGACGCTTCGCGGGGGATAACGTTGTGGGCGATTCCGCCGTCGAAGGCCACCAGGCGAGCGCCCTGCGCTCTCGCCCCCAGCAACCACTGGCCCAGCAGCTTGATGGCATTACCCAACTGCTGGTGAATCTGGATGCCGGAATGGCCGCCCGACAGACCTCGCAGGCGCAGCGTGAAGGCCTCGCTGTTGTCCGCTGCGGCCTCCCGCGCCAACGGCTTGCGCATGACCCAGCCGCGGCCACCGGTGCAGCCGACAAAAAATTCTGGCCAGTCTTCACTGTCCAGGTTGAGCATGCGGCGACCGCTCAACAGTTCCGGGTCCAGGTCGGAGGCGCCCCACAAACCACTCTCCTCTTCCACGGTGAACAGCAGCTCCAGTGGCGGGTGCGACAAGCCCTCGGTGGTCATCAGTGCCAGGGCGGCGGCACAGCCGACGCCGTTGTCTGCACCCAGGGTGGTGCGGTCAGCCAGCAGCCAATCGTCCTCTACCTGCAGCGTCAGCGGGTCGCGCTGGAAATCGTGCTGTTTGTCATCAGTTTTCACGGTCACCATGTCCAGGTGGTTCTGGATGATGACAGGGGCCTCCTGTTCACGACCGGCACTGCCTGGAACCATCACCACCAGATTACCGCGCTGGTCGGTCTTCCAGGCGCAGTGGCTGGATTCGGCCAGAGCAATCACATGGTCCCGCACCGCGGCCTCCTCGGCGGAGGGTCGGGGAATCTGCGTGATTTCATAGAAACGCTGCCACAGCGCTTCCGGTTGCGTCGGGTAGTTAGCGGGCTGGCTCACTGTGAATCTCCATAAAGCATGGCCGCCAGCTCGCGGAAGCTGGCGACAACATAGTCTGCGTGGTCACCGTGGGGACTGTCACCCAACGGGTCGTAAAGGCACGACGGCATGCCGGCATTGGCGGCTGCCTGCAAATCATAAAGAAAGTCCCCCACGCAAAGCATCCGGCCTGGCGCCAGGGCAAACCGGCGTGCGATATTCAGCAGGCCCTGCGGGTGGGGTTTTGCAGCGGCATCCTCACGGGCCACCAGCACATCACAGGGAATGCCCAGGCTGTCGATCATCAGGCTGGCCGCTTTCCGGCTGTTGCGGGTGAATACGCCCAGTGGCGTACCGCTGCCGCTGAGCCGGTGACAGAGCGACTCGGCGCCGTCGATCCAGGTGGCCTGTTGGGCGCCGTCCATCTCGTAATAATGAATCACCGAGTGGGCGGCTCGGCGCTCCTCCTCGGAGTTCAGGGTATCGATGAATTCCAGCAGGCCCGTGCCCTCCGGGCAGCCGGTCTCTGCGCGCATGGCGGCAAAGTCCAGGCGCGAATCCGCGAGCGTTCCGTCCAGGTCAAAAACAATGCCTGCAAACATTATTGCAACCGGCGCTGCATGCATTCCTGCATACAGGTGGCGATCAGGTCACCGTCCTGTGAGAAGAAACGACCGCGGGCAAGGCCCCTGGCGCTGCCCACTCGCTCGCAGTTCACCTCGTACAGCAACCACTCGTCGACCCGGCAGGGGGCGTGAAACCACATGGCGTGATCCAGGCTCGCCGTCTGCATACCCTGGTGAAAGCTGCGCCCGTGGGGCAGCAGCGTCGCGTCCACCAGGCCGCAGTCAGAGATATAGGACAACAGTGCCGCATGCAGGGCCGGAGCGTCACTCAGGCTCTCGGTGGTCTTCAGCCAGATATGCAGCAGGCCCTCACGCGGTTGCGGATTGCGCCAGTCCACCGGTTCCACAAAGCGTACGTCCCAGTCAAGACCGTCGACAATCTGAAACTCGGGCCAGAAAAAATCCTCCTCCATATTCAGCTCGCGCTCGTTCTTCAGGCCCTCCGGGCCGCGCACTCGGGGCATATCAGGTACAAAGTCATCACCGTTCTCGGGAATGTGAAACGACATCGAGCTCACCAGGATAATTCTGCCTTCCTGGCTGGCCACCACCCGCCGCGAACTGAAGCTGCCGCCATCCCGGGCGGGCTGTACTTCCAGCGTCACCGGCACCTTGCCGTCGCCCGGACGCAGGAAATAGGCATGCTGGGAGTGGATGTGCCGTTCCTTCGGTACCGTGAGCTGGGCTGCTCGCACCGCCTGGGCCAGCACCTGGCCACCGTACAGGCGCGGGCCGTCCGGGTGGGTGTTCTGGGCAATGAAACGGTTCTCGCCGTCGGGCTCCAGCGACATGGTGGCGAGCAGGTGCTCAAGCGTCTGGCGGTCAGGCACGGGGAATCCTTTTTTACAGCGGGGGATTTGCGGGCGACATTATGCCCGCCACGCCGCAACCAAGGGAAGGGTCAGGCAGTTTCGGCTTGTGCGGGGGCCAGAAATGCCAGCCGCGGGTCGTTGGGATAGATCCACTCGTCGCCAATGACCTGCTGTACGCGCAGCTCCTCGGGGACGTTCTCGATGCCGATCATCTGGTCTGCTGCCTGGTTCCAGTGGTAGATACGCGCCTCCTGGTAACTCAGCGGCACGCCCCTGAAAGCGTAGGACTCCATCGACTTCTGGATCTTCTCGCCGAACTGGGTATCCTCCAGCAGCACCTGGCACAGTGACTCACCGTTGTTCTCGGTCCACAGGTCCGGCGCCACGCCGTCGCCCCAGTCAGGCGCCAGGGTCCAGGTTTCCATGCGGCATTTGTCGATGCCGTTGGGCCAGAACAGTATGGGCGGAATCGCCACTGCTGAAAGCGGCGCCACCAGGTTGGGGAACAACCCGTAGGACTGGGTGCAGGTGCGGGCGATCTCCCCTACCGTGTCGATCTGTACCACGTCCTCCGGCACACCCACGGCGTCCAGGTTACCGCGATCTCCCGCCGGCACCGGCGCCACCATGCGACCGTGGCCGTTCAGGTACAGGGTGTTCACGTTGCGTCGGTCGTCGAGAATGGGCGATACAGTCTTCGGGTGAATGCTGCGCACATGGTAGACCTCGGTGTTGGCCTCCATGGCGATCTTCCAGTTGCAGTCCAGGTCCCAGATATGTCGCGCTGCCAGCCGGCACTTGTCGAACTGGAATTCCTCCCACTCAGCGGCGATCGGGCCCAGCCATTCCAGCAGTGTAGGCGCGTGCTCATCAAAGTTGATAAAAATCAGGTTACCGAAGCGTTCGCAGCGCACCGGCTTGAGGCCGCGGCAACTGAAATCCAGGTCGCGAAAATCTTCCGGATCGCGAATGGCGACCAGGTCGCCGTCGTGGCTGTAACTCCAGCCGTGGTACTGGCAGGTCAGGCGCTTCTTCCGGCCGCTCTCCTCGGTGACCACCGGCGCGCCGCGGTGGCTGCAGGTGTTGTAGAAGGCATTGATCGCTCCGCTCTCGGCATGGACCAGCACTACCGGCTGGCCGGCGTTCTCCCACAGGCGAAAGCAGCCCGGTTCCGGAATCTCATCGACATGGCCCGCCAGTAGCCAGCTCTTGCGCCAGATATGCTCAAGTTCCAGAGCGAAAAATCGTGGGTCCACGTAGCGCCCGGCAGGAATATCCGGCAGCGTGGGAAAACCCTCCGGCGGCGCCGTGCGCGCGGCCTCGTATTCCATCAGGTCACGCAATTGCTTAATCTCGGCCGAACTCATGGGCATAGCGGTCTCTCCTTTCGGGTCAGGCGGCGGCGCTGGCCGCGACCTCAAACTCCAGCCACAGGTGGTGGAAGCCGCGCAGCATGTGCGAGTGGGTGCGCTCGTTGCCTACCTCGGCAGGCCTCAGTGTGTCGAAACGTTCCAGCAGCGCCTCCATGGCATAGCGTGCCTCCATGCGACCCAGCGGCGCACCGATGCAGAAGTGAATGCCGTGGCCGAAGGTGTGGTGGTGGGAACGTCCCCGGTCCAGCCGAAAGCTGTCCGGATCCTCGTACTGCTGCTCATCGCGGTTGGCCGATCCCATCACCAATGTGACGCGCTCGCCGGCGGCAATGGCCTGGCCATGGAACTCGACATCACAGGTGGTCTTGCGATCCACGAACTGCACCGGTGCGTCGAAGCGCAGAATCTCCTCGATCGCCCCATCAATGAGTGAACGATCAGCGCGCAGCTGCTCCCACTCGTCCGGGTGTGTCGACAGATAGTGCAGCAGGTTACTCAGCAGGTTGGTGGTGGTTTCGTTGCCGGCAATCAGCAACAGAATGCTGAAACCGACGATGTCTTCGTCACTCAGCACGTCGCCGTCCACTTCGGCAGTCACCAGCCGGCTGACCAGATCTTCGCCCGGGTTGGTCCGGCGCTCGGGAATCATGGCCTGGAAAAAGGCAAACAGTTCCATGATGTCCTTCATGCGCGCTTCTTCACTCATATCCGTGGTCAGGGTGACGGCATCGGACCAGCGCTTGAATTCCGCAGCACGCTCACTGGGAATGCCCATCAGGTCAGCGATAACCCGGATCGGCAGCGGGATTGTCAGCGCCTCGGCAATATCGATGGGTGCAGAGGCATCCAGGCGAGCGACCATGTCATGGGCCAACGCCTGCACGCCCGCTTCCATATCCTTGAGGGCGCGGGTGGTAAAGGCGCGATTGACCAGGGCGCGCAGCTTGGTATGGCGCGGTGGATCATCCATCAGCAGCGGCAGCATCAGGGTGCTGCCCGGCGCGTCGGCATTGGAGGAAAACCGCTCCGGGTCCTTGAACACCTGGCGAATATCGTCAAAGCGACTCAGCACCCAGGCCTTGTTTTCCTCGTCCCACCACACCGGCTCCGAGGCTCGCCAGCGGGCATAGCGCGGATAGGGATCTTCCAGATGAGCGTCGTCGAACAACATGCGGGGAACCTCGGTTAACCAGGCCGTATAGACAGAAAAGTATTACGCGTTATACTTTTTTGTCAAGAACACCAGGCAGAGACACCGTGAACCGCCCACAGCGCAAGGTCTACAACTCCCCCCGCCAGGTCGAGCGCCAGCAACGCATTCTTGCGACAACACGGCACGAAATCTCGCGCCACGGTTACGAGGGATTTACGATGCGCGGGCTGGCTGACGCCGCCGGCGTGGCGCTAAAGACCCTGTACAACCACTACTCCAGCAAGGATGAGCTATTGTTCGCCGCCGTCGGTGAGCTACTCCAGGACCTGCAGGCAATGCCGGAGGTAGCGGACGCCGTGCCCGGGCTGCCGCGCAGCCTGGCCTATACCCGGGTACTGGGCGACACCATCCTGCGGGAACCGGGCTATGCCGACGCCATTGCGCGGGCCCTGTTCCAGTCACCCGCCTCCAACCCGCTGGTGGATATTCTGCTACGCGACAGTGTCACTGTTCTCCACGAGGCACTGGTCGTGGCTGCCGCCAGCTCCGAATTACTGCCGGGCACCAACAAGAACGCGGTTGCCCACCGCCTGGCCGCCGCCCAGTGGGGTACGGTGCTGCTGTGGCAGAAAGGCTTGCTGGCGCTGGAGGACGTGCCCGCTGAACTCATCGCCGGGCAGATCGCCATTCTGGCCTCGGTGTGCCAACCGGCGCGCAGGCGCTGGCTGGCCACCCTCTAGGCTTTACGACCGGCCAGCAGCGCCTTTTGCAGGGACATGACGCGGCGGGTGGCCGCCATGACGGACATGTCCGGCGCCGCCCTGCCCTGCTTGCCCAGTTCGTCGAGCTGGGCATAGAACCAATACTGAACGGCGAAACCTGCGAGGGAGCGCAGCGCATCGATGCGGGTCAGGAAGCCCAACCAGCCCGGGAATAGCGCCAGCTGATTCTCGTAACGCGAGAGCTCCTCGGCGCCGGCCAGCAGCTGTGCCGGTGCGGCGGTGTCCACACACAAGGGGCGGCCAATGCCAATCAGATCCGCTGCACCGGAATCGATGGCCTGCTCCATGGCGTCGCGGCGCCGGAAGCCCCCGGTGACCATCAGGGGAATATCCACCCTGGCCTGCATGGCCCGGGCAAAATCCACGAAGTAGGCTTCCCGGGCGATGGTTGAGTGGGCCACATTCTGTTCCTCCACCGCTTCAATGCCCTCGATATTGAGTAACTTCGGCTGTTCGTAGGTGCCGCCGGAGATCTCGATCAGGTCGACGCCTGCCTGTTCCAGCCATTCGGCCACCTGCAGGCTGTCTTCGAAGGCGAAGCCGCCCTTCTGGAAGTCGGCGCTGTTCAACTTCACAGACACTGGAAACTCACGGCCCACTGCGGCGCGCACTGCCTTTACACTGTCCAGCAGTGCACGGGCACGGTTTTCCAGGCTTCCGCCGTACTGGTCTTCCCGTTGGTTTGTGCGCGGGCTCAGGAAGGACGACATCAGGTAGCCGTGGGCGGCGTGGACCTGCACACCGGTAAATCCCGCCTCCTTGCAGGCCAGTGCCGCCACCGCAAAGCGATGGACGATCTCGATAATTTCGTCGACCGTCAGCGCCACCGGCTCGCCGAACTGGCCGCCCGGCAAACCGACCTTTACAGCCGAAGGTGCTTTGGGGTGCGGGTTAACCATTTTCTGCGTCTGGCGGCCCCCATGACTGAGCTGGGCCCAGAAATGGTTGCCGTTGCGAGTCGCTGCGCTTGCCCAGTTAGACAGAGCGGTGGCCATCTCGACGTCCGGCTCACGATCAATGACCACATTGCCCGGGCGCTCCAGGTGGTCAGCATCAATCTGGATATTGCCCGACAGCAACAGTCCCGCCCCGCCGTCTGACCAGAGGCCATAGAGAGTTGCCAGCGCTTCGGTGGGCAAGCCACGCGCGGTGGCCAGCCCCTCCGTCATGGCGGCCTTGCCCAACCGGTTGGGAAGTGAGGCGCCGCAGGGCAGCGGCAGCGGGCGGGACAAAATGTCACTCATGATGACTCCAGGCGGTATTTTTCCAGCTAGCTATCATAACGGAAGCCTCACACAGACCTGCTTTTTGGTACGGCCATGGCCGCTACCGGATTTCGGTGATGTGGCGTATCTACCGACCCGAGTTATAGTTGTTGCATGAGCGAACTATCCCCACAGGCACTGCGCGAGCAGATTCGCAGCGGTGCACACCAGGGCAATACCTCGGGGTATGCCCCCGGCCACGTGCAGTGCAACATCGTAATTCTGCCCCAGGCCTGGGCGGCGGATTTCCTGCAGTTCTGCCAGCGCAACCCGAAGCCCTGCCCCCTGATTGCCAGCAGCCAGCCCGGTGACCCGGGCCTGCCCGGCCTGGGCGATATCGACATTCGCCGCGACGTCCCCAGTTACAGGGTCTATCGCGACGGTGCAGTGGTGGAGGAACGCGCGGATATCAGCGAACTCTGGCAGGACGACCTGGTGACCTTCGCCCTGGGTTGCTCATTCAGCTTTGAGGAAGCCCTCATGGCCGATGGCCTGGAAGTGCGCAATATCACCGAAGGCGTCAATGTGCCCATGTACCGCACCAACATTGACTGTGCTGCCGCGGGGCCGTTCGCTGGCAAAATGGTGGTAAGCATGCGGCCCTTCCTGGCGGCAGACGCCATTCGCGCCGTGCAGATTTGTACGCGTTTCCCATCGGTGCACGGGGCACCGGTACACCTGGGTGACCCGGCGCTGATTGGTATCAAGGATCTGGCCGCCCCCGATTACGGCGACGCGGTCACAGTGAGGGACGACGAACTGCCCGTGTTCTGGGCCTGCGGCGTGACGCCACAGGTGGCCCTCGAGCAGGCCCGGCCGCCGCTTTGTATCACTCATAGTCCCGGCTGTATGCTGGTCACCGACCTGCCCAACAGCAGGCTCGCCATACTCTGACGCACAGGAAGACCCATGTTTTTGAATTGCGATCTCGGTGAGAGCTTTGGCGCCTGGACCATGGGTCTGGATGCGGAGGTCATGCCCTACATCGACCAGGCCAATGTCGCCACGGGCTTCCATGCCGGTGACCCCCTGGTCATCCAGCACACCTTGCGCCTGGCTAAAGAGCATGGAGTCACCGTGGGCGCACACCCTGCCTACCCGGATCTGGTGGGCTTTGGTCGTCGCTCAATGGCCTGCTCCCGGGAAGAGATCATTGCCAAGATTCACTACCAGGTGGCGGCCATCGACGGCATGGCCACTGTGGCTGGTCTGGAATTGCGCTATGTGAAGCCACACGGGGCACTTTACAACGACATGATGGCCAACGAAGAAGTGCGCCTGGCCATTCTCGAAGCACTGGCAGAGTACCACCGCCCGCTGGCGCTGATGCTGCAGGCCACGCCTGGCGTGGAGCAGCATCGCAGGGAAGCAGACACCGCCGGCGTGGAGGTCTGGTTCGAGGCGTTCGCCGACCGCTGCTATGCCGATGACGGCAAGCTGTTATCCCGCCGCCTGGAAGGTGCCGTGCATACCCGCGAGAAGATGTTGGCCCAGGTAGAACAACTTTGCGCCAAGGGCACGCTCACCACCGTCAGTGGGGTTGAACTGCCGGTCGCCGCCGATACGCTCTGCGTGCATGGCGACAACGCTGACGGTGTGGCCGCCATTCGCGACATTCGCGCGCTGGTCGACGCCGCCGCCAACAGCGCCGCGAGCTGACTCCGGCATGGAAATACACTTCGCAGGCGAAGACGCCCTGATCGTCTACCTTGGCCAGGAAGCCAGCCCCGAAGTCTCGAACCGGGTACAGGAGGCCGCCGTCGCCATCGAGTCTGCGCTGGGCGAGGCCCTGGTGGATCTGGTGCCCTCCTACGCGTCGCTGCTGGTGATTTACAACCTCCTTGAGATTGATCATATGGCAGCGCGCCAGCGCATCCATGCAGCACTCAACGCCCTTGAGGAGGGCGCCGCCCGCGAGGGCAACCTGGTGACACTGCCGGTCTACTACGATCCGGAAGTGGGCCCGGACCTGGAGTCGCTGGCCAGCGGGGCCGGACTCAGCCCGGAGGAAGTCATTGATATACATCTGGGCACGGAATACCGGGTGTATGCCATCGGCTTTGCACCGGGCTTTGCCTACCTGGGCCAGGTGGACGAACGCATTGCCACGCCGCGCCTGACCACACCACGCCAGTCGGTACCCCGTGGCGCAGTGGCCATTGCCGATCGCCAGACCGCCGTTTATCCGGCGGCCTCCCCGGGCGGCTGGAACCTGATCGGGCGCTGCCCCCAGCGTATGTTTGATCCGGACACCACGCCCACCATGCCGGTGAACGTGGGTGACCGGGTGCGTTTCGAAGCCATTGACCGCCATGTTTTCCTGGACCTGGGAGGCGAGCTGTGAAGGGATTCAAGGTGCTCAACCCCGGTATGCTGAGCCTGTTGCAGGACGCAGGTCGCTTCGGCCAGCATCGTATTGGACTGACCACCGGCGGCCCCCTTGACCACCTGGCCATGAGCTGGGCCAACCGCTTGGTACACAATGCCTCCGGGGCCACTGCCATCGAGGCCAGCTTTGGCGGCCTCAAGCTGGAATCACAGGTCAATACACTGCTGGCAGTGACCGGTGGCGACCAGCCTTTGACTATCAATAGCATTGAAAAGGAAACCTGGCGCAGTCACCGCATCGAGGCCGGCGATATTATCGAGCTGGGCTTCGCGCAGCAGTTCTGTCGTAGCTACCTTGCCGTGCACGGCGGCTTCCCGATAGAGCCCAGCTTTGGCAGCACCGCCACCGTGGTGCGGGAAGGGATCGGCGGCCTGTCTGGCGGAAAACTCAATGAAGGTGATTGCCTGCCTGCCAACGGTACCGCAGAGCACCAGTGCCTGGCGCTCAACGACCCCAACCGCACCCCTTACCAGACCGACATTACCCTGCGGGTCTTGCCCGGCTACCAGCTACGGCATTTTCCGCGCCTGCAACAGCGACGCTTTTTCTCCGGCTGTTTCACAGTGACCGATCGCGCCGACCGCATGGGCTACCGACTCGAGGGGCCGGCCATAGAATGTGACATCAAGGGTATTCTCTCAGAAGGCATCTGCATGGGCGCCATCCAGGTACCCGCTGACGGGCAGCCGATAGTGCTTTTGCAGGACCGCCAGACCATCGGCGGCTACCCCAAAATCGGGTCGGCGCTGTCGCTGGATACCGGTAGACTGGCGCAGCTGATGCCCGGCGCCCGGGTGCGATTTGAGCCGGTGACGCCTCACGCCGCCGACAACCTGTTTCATATGGCACACAGTATGCACCGACGAATGACACTGGACCCCGTGAATGACTGACCCGAAACACTGCGAACAAGACATGGCGCTGAGCATCGCCATCGAAAACCTGCTGGTGGATCGCAATCACCGCGGCATGGCGCTGGTGCAAGAGGCACTCAAGCCCGGCTACTACCTGCGGGCGGCACAGGCGCTGCGCAATATCCGCGGCACGGTCTTGATCGGCACGGGCTTCCCGGTAGACGACACCTATGAGACCGACGGCCCGGTAGGGGCACTGGCGCTCTATGAAACCCTGGAGTACCTGGGCGCGGAGCCAGTGCTGGTGTGTGGCACGCCGCTGTCTACTACCCTGGCCGAAGATTACCGGGTCCACGAAATCGCCGTGGGCAATAGCGCCGGCCGGATTACCGAGGACGGCATCGAGCCGGTGCGACTGCGTGGCGGCCGCCGTGCCGGCGACCCGGAGATCAGCACGCTGGATGCACTCGTGCGCTTCAAGCCCAGCGCTGTCATCAGCATCGAGCGCCCCGGCCTGACCGCCCAGGGGCGCTATTTCAACATGCTTGGCGAAGATATTACCGACCGCTGCGCCTGCTTCGACTACTTTATCGAGCTGGCCGGTTGCCCCACCATCGCCATCGGCGACGGCGGCAATGAGATTGGCATGGGCAACGTGGTGGCAACGCTGGAGCTGCTGGACATCGAGCCCTCAACCACGCGCTGTGATGAGCTGTTGGTGGCCGACGTATCAAACTGGGGCGCCTACGGCCTGATCGCCCTGCTCGGCTACTGGCGTGGGGAAGACCTGCTTGCCTATATCTCCCCCTCGCAGCTGCTGCAATACCTGAGCGAACGTGGCAGCGTCGATGGCGTGACCCGGGAGCCGACCCCGACGGAGGATGGTTTCGAGGCCGAAATCGGCGAAACTATCCTGCATAGACTGCGCGTACTGACCGGCTTTGGAGAATCAGCATGACAACCGCGTACCTCAATGGCGACTTCCTGCCGCTGGAAGAAACCCGTATCAGCCCCATGGACCGCGGCTTTCTGTTTGGCGACGGCATCTACGAGGTGGTTCCCTCCTACGGCGGGCGCATGGTCGGCTTCGGACCGCATATCGAGCGCATGAAAAACGGCCTGGCGGCCATCGACATCAAGCTGGACTGGAGCGAGGAACAGTGGCGCGACGTCTGCAACCAGTTGATGGCAGAGAACGGTGGCGGCAACCTGGGCATTTACCTTCATGTCAGCCGCGGCGCAGACAGCAAGCGCAACCATGCCTACCCGGAGGGCATAACTCCCACCGTGTTTGGCTATACCTTCGAAATCCCGCCGGCACCTATTGCGGATCGCTCGACCAGCAAGACCTACACCGTTACCACCACTGAGGACCTGCGCTGGAAGCGTTGCAACATCAAATCCACCGCATTGCTCGGCAACGTCATTCATTACAATCAGGGTCACGGGGGCGGGAACGACGAGGCTATCCTCTACAACGCCGCAGGCGAAATTACTGAAGCGGCTGCCTGCAATGTATTCATCGTCAAGGACGGCGTTGTGATCACGCCTGATACCGACCACCAGATCCTGCCCGGCATTACCCGCCTGCTGTTGCTGGAAATCCTGCGCGCGGACGGCAGCATTCCGGTCGAGGAACGCGTGATCACCCTGGAAGAACTGCGCGACGCCGACGAAGTGTGGCTGACTTCCTCAACCAAGGAAGTGGCGCCGGTGATCATGATTGATGGCGCTCCGGTGGGCGATGGCGAACCCGGGCCGGTCTGGGAGCGAGCCCAGACACTGTTTTCGGAATTCAAGTACGACTACTGATGGCGCGACCGACCCAGGCCATCGTCGATCTCGAGGCCCTGCGCCACAATTGCCGGCTGGCGCGCTCCCTCGGTGGGGAAGGCCGCCTGATGGCGGTGGTCAAGGCCAATGCCTACGGTCATGGCGCAGTGCCTGCCGCCAGGGCACTGGAACCCCTGGTCTCGGCGTTCGCCGTCGCCTGCATCGAGGAGGCGGAGGAATTACGCAGCGCGGGGCTTACCCGGCCCATCATGCTGATGGAAGGGTTCTTCGAGCCTGACGAGCTGGCGATCGCCGCCCAGCGTGATTTCTGGGTGATGCTACAGAATGACTGGCAGATGCAAACCCTGGAGGCGGCGACGCTGCCAAAACCTGTGACCTGCTGGTTGAAGCTCGACAGCGGTATGCATCGGCTCGGCTTTGCACTCGCGGAGGCGGCTCCCCTGCTGCAGCGGCTTCGCGCTTCCCACAACGTTAGCGAGCCGGTGGTGCTGGCCACCCACCTTGCCTGTGCCGATGAGCTCGACAACGAATTTACCTCCCGCCAGATCAGCGCCTTTCGACAACACACCGCAGCGCTGGATGCACCCCTTAGCATGGCCAACTCCCCGGGCCTGTTGGGCTGGCCGGAATCCCACGGCGAGTGGAACCGGGCCGGGGTGATGCTGTACGGCCAGACACCATTTCAACAAGCGCACCCCGAGGCCGACAAGCTGCGGCCGGTCATGTCCCTGGAGTCGCGGGTTATCGCTGTGCGAGAGGTTGCCGCGGGAGAGACCGTGGGCTACGGCGGCGCCTGGGCGGCGCGTCGGACCAGTCGCATTGCCACGGTTCCCGTCGGCTACGGTGACGGCTATCCGCGCAATGCAGCCAGCGGCACGCCAGTGCTGGTCAACGGGCAGCGAGCACCGATGGTGGGCCGCGTGTCCATGGATATGATCACCGTGGATGTGACGGACTTGCCGCCGGTGAACGTGGGCGACCCGGTAGAGCTCTGGGGCAAGCACATTCTGGCCAACGAGGTGGCGGCTCACGCCGGCAGCATTGGCTATGAGGTCATGACGCGAATGTTGCCGCGGGTACCGCGCCACTATCGCGGCACCGGCCGCTAGCCGGGATTTACATACTCTTTACGTGACCGCCGCTGCCCGCGGTTGTTAACATCACCTATGTGTCTCTCATGAGCTGTTCGTGAAACGTCCTCTCCTCATTCTCGGTGTCCTGTTCATCGCCCTGTTCCTGGTGCGCGGCGCCGAGTATGTGCTGGAGAAAACCCTCGATCGGCAGCTACCTGCCCTGCTCACCGAAGCACTTGGCTTGCCAGTGCGTATCGCCCCTCTACGAGCTGACATCATTACCCTCACCGCAACAACTGACCGGTTCGAAATGGGGCCACCGGACAGGCTCTCCGTGGACGTCAAGGAGGTCCGGGTGAGCCTCGACTGGTCAGACCTGCTGAGCGGCGAAATCAGGTTGGTGACGGTCGCTGGGGCTGAGTTGATGCTGGATGTTTCCGCCTGGCCAGAAGGCGACGGCTCCCCGGCAGAGGATTTCGCTGATCTAGAACAGTGGCTACCCACCATGCTCGATATCAACCTGCTGCGCTATCGACCGGCGGATGGCGTCGAAACGGAATTCCACCAGGCCCGCTGGCGTCGCTCGGATCACGAGAAAGCCAGCCTCGCCTGGCAGAGTCGTTTCCCCGCCGGCACCTTGGACGTTGACATTGACCTGGCATCGCTGGATGACCTGCTGTGGTTGCGGAGCTTCGATGCAAGCATAACGCTGGCGACGGACCACGAAGATATTCCTGTGTCCGAGCTGTCGCTGAAGATCAGCCCCGCCAGCAAACGCGCCTACACCGTGGACGCCAAAGGGCAACTAGCGGGCATGGGCCTGACAGTATCGGCCAGTGGCAGCGAGAGCTGGTCACTGCCGGATCGCTCGCGCACCGAGGTCGAGACTGCCCTTGTAAAAAATATCCAGGAAGTGGTCTCACTGATATTCGCTGACGGCGTCGAGGACGGCTATCAGCGCGAGCTTGCCGCTGCGGTTCCCGTTCTGGATCTGCCCCGCCACGATGCGGTGATGAACATCGGTGAGCTGCAATTTGGCCCGGCCATGCTTCATGATATCGGCTTCAAGCTCACAACCAGCGGGAATTTTCTCGCGGCCACCAAAATTACCGCTAGCGGCCTCTACGGCGATCTTCTGGGCAGTGCGGCGATTGCCTCTGAAGGCGAGCAATGGGATGTCGCCCTCTCCGCCGACCTCAAGGCGCGGCAGGCCGACCTTGGGCTTCTATCGCGCTACGTCAATTCCGAGTGGTTTGCGCGCGAGGGGCGAATTCGGCTCAAAACCAGGGGAGCCAGCTGGGCAGCACTGCTCGACGAGCTGACGGGAGATCTGCGGCTGAACGGTCTTTACCGCGGCAGCGAAGAAACGCCGCTACAGTTCTCAGCCAGACTTGATGGCTCTCCCGACCGTTTCGCACTGGAGCAGATTGAGTTGCAGATGGGCAACAGCAAAATTGCCGGCCAGCTCGACGCTTCCACTCGTGGCAACCGGTTTATCAATCTGCAGGCGAGCGCCGACACGGTCGACGTCCGGTTTCTGCTCGCTGGCGAGGATGAGCCCACTTCACCGGGCATTGCGATCCCAACTTTTCTTGCCTGGCTGCCTGACTATCGACTGGGTCTCGATCTCAAAGCCGACGCCCTGCTGTTGCCAAGCTTTCGCTTTGAAGAAGTATCCGCTGCTTTGGACCGCGGCGCCGAAACGGGCGAACTGAAGATCGCCATGCGCGATGCCTCATCGGGCTCAATCCAGTTCGATCTTGGCTATGAGGCAACACAACGCGATTCTGTCCAGGCGTCGCTCCAGATTGGCCTTGATAAGGCACAGCTGTCAGAACTGTTTCGCCTGGGCCCGGGCGCTCTTGATCTTCGTACCAGCGGCACAATTGAACTCGAGGTCGAGGCTGGCACAGTGAAGGAAGTCTTCACCGACAGCAGTGGCCTGGCGCAACTGGATATTGAACTCCGTGAGGATGGCGACTGGAGCCGGGCCGGCCGCGAGAATGAAAATATCCGTTTCAACGGACAAACCCGCCTGGCAGTAGAGGGTGACAGGATTGTCGGTATACAGCTGGAGCAGATTGACATCGAGTCTCTGGAACAGGACCTGACTGGCAGCTTGTCACTGATCGCCACCCGGGATCCGGTCATGGTTGCTGACCTCACCTCAGAGCGGCTCAACATCGACACAATTACAGACTGGATACCGGAATCCCCCGCGGCAGCGGATGAGAAAGGTGTTCTGGACTTTCTTCGCGACACCACCGCGGGTCAAGTAAAACTCCATGTCGACCGTTTGACCTGGATGGATCGCAACTTTGACGATTTGGTAGTCGAGCTGGACTCAAAGCCAGGGTTTTTCTCGGTGGAAAACCTGGGATTCGAGTACCGCGACGCAGCAGTAGCGGGGGGGCTGACACTGGTCTGGGATGATGAACGGACTGCCAGACTCGATGCCAGCGCTTCGATCAATAACCTGCGCATGCTGGAGATACTCGATATCGAAGAACAGCGTATCCGTGACAATCTCGGTGCGCCGCTGGCAGGGAATTTGCGTTTGAAAGGCAGCGGACAGACGCTGCAGGAATTGCTTGCCGCACTGGATGGCGAATTGCTGCTGGACAGCACAGACGACGCGGAACAGAACCCTGAAAGGCTGGACATTACCTTCGTTCGTCAAGTGGATGGTGGCCAGATCAATTTCAGACAGCTCAAACTAGCCGGCAGCGAGCTACAGGGGTCACTGAAAACCACCCTGGGGTCACCGACGCACTACGACCTCCAACTGGCCGGCGGCACCCTCGATTTAACACCCTGGGAGCTGGCGCAAAAACCTACCACCAATAACGGCGACCAAAACCCCAACATGATGGAGCAAACGGCGGCCACGGCGCGTGGTCTGCTTGGCTTTGCTGCCCAGGTATTGGGTCGCAAGGATAGACCCACTGAGGCGGAAGAGCGCATTTTTAATTCTGCTCCGCTGGACCTGAACCCACTGCGGGAAAACAGCCTTAGCGTGCGGGGGAGCCTGGGGCGGCTCTACAGCGGCGCACTGGTCGCTGAGGATCTGGAAATTGACCTGGACCTGGGTGACGGCATGATTACCCTGGCAGCTAAAGCCGCCCAGGCCAATGGTGGCCCGGTTGTTCTGAATGCCGCTTTTGACGGCAATGCCACTCCTTATGCGCTGTCCCTGGACGCCAAAGGTGAAGGCTTTCACAAGTCTCCAGCCCAGGCCAACTATCCCACGTCATTGCACGGCATTCTGAGCAGCAACGGTGGCAGCGAGGCTGAACTAGCCGCCAACCTGAACGGCCAGATATTCATCGAACTGGGTCGTGGTCCGGTGGACTATGGCGGGCTCAATTTCCTGACCGCCGATGTGGCTACCTCGATGATACGGACATTGATTCCCGGTGCGAAAGATCGCCCCCCCGAGGTGCGCTGCGGAGTCAGCTTCATGCAGATACAGGACGGGGTTGGTATCACACCTTTCGGCTATGCCGTGCAAACACGATCGGCAAACCTGTTGGGCGGCGTTGAAGTCAATCTTGTGGAAGAAACCATCCGCGTGCGGTTCCGTTCCCGTTCACGGCAGGGTGCCGGTATCTCTATCGGCAATACCTTCGCCAGCACCGTGGAACTGGCAGGCCCGCTAGGCGACCCGAGAATCGTGCCCAACACCCCCGGACTGCTGTTCCGCGGCTGGGCGGCATTCATGACCGCAGGACTGTCAGTCCTGGGCGAAAGCGTAATGAATCGCGTGCTGGCCAGCGAAGACCCTTGCCGACCCGTGAGGCAGCAGATTCAAGCTCAGGTCTGCAACACTGATCAGGTCCTGGCATCCTCCCCTCTCGCCTGCCCCAACACGGCAGCCGCCACCCCCTGAGAAAACTGCACCGGCGCCACCTTAACGCGACACCACACCCTCATTCCCGCATCTTCACACCGTCATTCCCGCATCTTCATACCGTCATTCCCGCATCTTCATACCGTCATACCCGCATCCCCATACCGTCATACCGTCATTCCCGCGAAAGCGGGAATCCAGAGATCGAGGGCTGGATTCCCGCTTTCGCGGGAATGACGAGGTGTGTGAAGAAGCAAACCGGCCCCCTGGCGCCTCCCAACCCACTTAGAGGCGCCACCCCAGGAAAAGAAGCAAACCGGCCCCCTGGCGCCTACCAACCCACTTAGAGGCGCCACCCCAGGAAAAGAAGCAAACCGGCCCCCTGGCGCCTCCCAACCCACTTAGAGGCGCCACCCCCCAGCGGTCTTATCAATAGTACGCCCGCAAAACCCGAATCAAATACACCAGCGTCACCACGGTAAAAGCAATCGAGGAGCCGATGCCAAAAGAAAAACCGCCCAGCGCGAAGATGCCGACACTGATGATGGCCCACCACTTGATCATGCCGGCAATATCCGGGCCGGAGACCTGGCGTGGAATGTAGGCAAACTCCTTTCCCGTCAGCGGAGCGCCGCAGGTGTAGCATTTGGGTGCATTGGAAGGTACCGGGCCTTCGCACTGGACGCAGGACAGCACCTTGATCTCCGCTTTTGCGGTCTGGGCCGATGGCTGTTCAGCGCCAGATTCTTTTGGCTTGTCGGGTTCCATGGTCTTTTTCTATCCTCAAGCAGCTTTTCGCAGGTGGGTGCCAAGCTGCTCCATCAGCTTCGTTTCGTCCGCGTGGATGGCCCGCAGCGACGTGAAGACATGCTGCCAATCCGCGTCACTCTCAGGCGCCGCTGCCAGCTTGCGCAACTCCGGCGACAGTGTATTCCAGCGCTCGGCCACGCGCACGGCCAGCGCCACATCGTCAGCACTGGCCAGGGCGTTATCCTGCTCCCGCGCCCAGGCCAGAAATACCGCAAAATGGTTGCGGAAAAATCCGCCACCGGTACCAAATTTCACAATGGCGTTGTCCAGGTACATCAGCCTGCCTGCGGCGTCCTGCAGACCGGGCCAGGTTTCTACCGCGTCGCACAAGGCATTGAGCCCCGCCAGCCCCGTCTCGCAGCAACCATTGCCGGCGGCGGCCGCCATCAGCTCACGCTGTGATGTGTCATGCCCCTGCATGCGTGCCACGGTAATCTGCAGTGCCCGGGCGGCGGCCTCAGCAAAGCTGCGCCGCACCTCGCCCGAATGGAACTTGCCCCACATGTTGAAGGTACTGATGCCCACCGGCGGATTGCGGCTTTGGGACAGGGCGCCCAGGCTGCAGGTCTCCGGGTAAGGATTGATACGGTCGGCGATATACACCTCAGACTTTTCCTCATCGAAGCCCAGCAGCACAAATCGGTGGGCGGGGAAATGCACGGTGTATTCCCGGTAGTCCAGGTAGAAGATATCTCCAGACAGCATGGTAGGCCGACCGGCAAGAATCTCTGCTTTTGCCTCGTCCCAGGCCAGCGCGTCATCGGCTTGCACCTGCTCGGTGTAATCAATACCCAGCGTAGTGGCAATATCTGCCTCCATGGTAGAGCCGCGGCCGAACACCATGAATGGTGGAGTTGCATCGGGATAGTCGAAATACACGGCATCGAGTCCAGCACCCAGGCCGAACACCACGCCCTCAGGCAGGTCCAGGTCACAGTAGTGGTAGATCAGATTGCGCATACTCCCGCTGCCACAGTGGCCAGCGGGTACAATCCTGAAATTTTTGATCATCGCTCGCATGCGGGCAAAATCCATCTATCGCCGTGTCTCACAGCATACACTGGCAATCGCTGCCGACGTCAATCCAGGCGGGTCTTAGACCTCGTATAGACCCAATTAACTGTCGGCAAACCAGGATGATCTACAAAAACGCCGCCCTGCACTTCGGCTTCGCTTTCTTTATTTTCCTCGCCTGGATTGGTCTGGATGCGTGGTATGTGAGCAGCGACCACACTCTGGCCAAAGTTCTGTCGATGGTGGTGGCCGCGCTGGTAGGCATCTCCTGGGCCACAGTGATTCATGAATGGCTGCACCTGGCGGGCGCCCGACTCGCGGGGGCCCGGCTGACGGCGGTCCAACGCTACAGCCTGCTGGTTTATGATTATGACTACGCCAGCAACAGCATGGGACAGTTCAACATCATGAGCCTGGCCGGACAGGCCGGGAGCTGGATCGCCGTCTTTGCCCTGGCCTGGCTGGTACCGCCCGACAACGCTGGAAGGGCCATGCTGGTCGCCGGTGCCGTGGGTTCAGCGATATTTGCCGCCGGCGTGGAACTGCCGCCACTACTGCGCGCCCAGCGCAGCGGCGACCCCTTCGCGGAGCTGTCCAAAATCACACCGGCGGTGCTGGGGCTTAGCGGCCTGGTGGCCATCGCAGCCGCAGCCGTCACCTGGAACTTGCGCATCGCCTGACGAGGATTTGCTGTCAGCACAGCCGCAGGACTCTTGCAGGACAGTGGCCGGACGATGCTTTAAAATACAACAAAGTCTTACACCGTTTTCCCCATGCAACAGGCCGTGTCGCCGAACCCAACACCTCGCCCGGACGACCAGGAAGTGCCAGATGGCGCGATCCTCGCCGCTATCGATCTTGGCTCCAATAGCTTTCACCTGATCGTCGCTCGCGTCGAACACAACGAAGTCAGGCCGGTAGAGACCCTGGCCGAAAAAGTTCAGCTCGGGGCCGGGCTGAAGAATGGCGTACTGGACAAGGCGGCCATACGCAGGGGCATTGACTGCCTGTCGCGTTTCAAACAGGTGCTCGACAGCGTCTCCCCCTACCGCACCCGTATTGTTGGCACCAACGCCCTGCGCCAGGCGCGCAACCGGCGTGATTTCACCAGCGCCGCCGAGGCGCTGCTCGGCGTACCCATTGATGTGATCTACGGTCGCGAGGAAGCACGGCTGGTCTACCTGGGCGTGGCCCACACCCTGGCTGATGACGAGCAGTCGCGACTGGTAGTCGATATTGGCGGGGGCAGCACAGAGTTCATTGTGGGGCAGCGTTTCGAACCACAGCGCCTGGAAAGCCTGCAGATGGGCTGCGTGTCCTATACCCGCCTGTATTTCAAACGCGGAGGCATTTCCGCCAAGCGCTTCCGCAAGGCCTATGACGCGGCAAGGCTGGAAGTCTCACACATCCGTCATCGCTTCTCATCGAGCCAGTGGGAGGACTGTGTGGGGTCCTCCGGCACCCTGCAGGCGATCGAAGCCATCATCGCAAACTTCGGCTGGAGTGACGGCGGCATCACCCGCAGTGGACTGTCCTGCCTGGAACAGGCGCTGTTGAACTTCCAGCGCATTGAGGATATTGAAATCGAGGGACTATCCGACGCCCGCCGCAGTGTAATCCTGGCGGGAGTGGCGATTACCTCGGGCATTTTTGACGAACTGGGCATAAAGGTCATGCGCCCAAGCCGCGGCGCATTGCGTGAAGGGGTAATCTACGACCTGCTGGGGCGCCTGTCCCACGAGGATGTTCGTGAGCGCACCATCAATGCCCTGATGCAACGCTATAGCGTCGACGCCCAGATCGCCGAAATCGTCGAGGAGCGTACCGCCAATATCTTCAAGGCGGCCGCCGGCGCCTGGGAACTCCGTGAATCAGACCGAGACCTGCTGCGTTGGGCCGCCCGTACTCACGAAATCGGCATGGCGATTTCCCACAAGCACTACAATCGGCACGGTGCCTACCTGCTTCGCAATGCCGACCTGCCTGGATTTTCACAGGATGAACAGGAAACCCTGGCACTGCTGGTGTATTGCCATCGTCGCAAGGTGCCGCTGGATATCGTGACAGAGCTCCCTGCCGCTGACCGCGAACGAGTGGCGCGCCTGGTGGCAATTCTGCGCCTCGCCTGCGCCTTCAAATATGTAGAGCAGCTTGAAGTCCTGCCGCAGGTGAAAGTCATTGCCAAGAGCCGCAGCCTGAAACTCAAATTCCCGGAGGACTGGCTCGAACATCACCCACTGACCAGTTTTGAGTTGCGTGAGGAAAAGACCCAGCTTCGAAAGCTTGGGCTGAAGCTGTCCATTCGCTGAATGGACATGGGTCCGGGGTCAGTTCAGTACTTTATAGCCACGCCCGCGCATGCAGCGTTTGACCACCTGGGATTTCTCCCGATCACCGCGAATGGCCGACTTGGTGGCACCGGCCACGGCACCTACGCCCCCGTACTCACCAACACTTTCGCCGAGGATCGCACCGGTAGCAGCACCGACCGCGCCACCGGCGGCTGCCCCTTTGGCCACGCCGGTTTCAATCCTCACCTGGTCCGAATAGCCTTCGCAATCCGCGAGGTCCTCATGGTATCGGGTCATGTTGACCCCCTTGGTGTCCACAATTGGACCCGGAGCCGAGGAGCAACCCGCCAATACCAGCAACAGTGCGGCGCCGAGCGCGGGTGACAAGTCTTTCGCAATCATCCCCATAGGTCTCCTTGGGCAGTTGCCCAGTGTCTATAATGCCCTAACGCGCCACATCCCCTTTGGTTGACCCGACAAGGAAAAAACATGAGCGTACTCCGCACTCCCGATGAGCAGTTTTCAAATCTGCTCGACTACGACTTTGACCCGCACTACCACAACATCCAGGACCCCGACCTTGGGGAACTGCGCATGCACTACCTGGACGAGGGGCCGCGGGACGGCCCGGTGGTGCTGTGCATGCACGGGGAACCGAGCTGGTGTTACCTGTACCGCAAGATGATTCCCGTGTTTGTGGCTGCCGGTATGCGGGTGCTCGCGCCAGATCTCATCGGCTTCGGACGCTCGGACAAACCCACCGAACGCACCGACTACACCTACCAGCGCCACGTCGACTGGATTACCAACTGGTTCCTGGCGATGCAAGTGGACGAGGTCACCTTCATCGGCCAGGACTGGGGCGGCCTGATTGGTCTGCGACTGCTGGCCGAAAACCCTGACCATTTCGCGCGCTTTTCCATTGGCAACACTGCGCTGCCCACCGGCGATACGCCAATGAACGACGCCTTCCTGGCCTGGCGGCAATTCAGCCAGGAAGATCCGGTCTTTGACATCGGATTTATCTGCAACGAGCTGGGCAACGGCAACCTGAGCGAGGCGGAAATCGACGCCTTCCGCGCGCCCTTCCCCGGCGATGAATACAAGGCCGGCGCGCGCCAGTTTCCGACCCTGGTGCCGGCGACGCCGGACGATTCCCGCTCGGGACGCCAACCTCGCGGCCTGGAACGTCCTGGAGGCCTGGGACAAGCCCGCGCTGATGTGCTTCTCGGACGGGGACCCTATCTTGGGCGGCGCCTACCAGATATTCCTGGACCGGGTACCGGGCACTCGGGGACAACCCCATGTCACCCTGCAAGGTGGACACTTCATGCAAAATACGGACGGCCCGCGCTGGGCGCAAACAGTAGTAGACTGGGTCTCCGCGACCTAGCGCACACAAAACGACAACAAAGGAGCAAGCCATGCCGAACAGACCCACCACCATCAAGGATTGCATGCGCAAGAACCCGCTGACCATTAACCAGAGCGCAAACATCCTGCAGGCTGTGGAGATGATCGTCGAGTACAAGCTCACCGGCCTGACGGTGACTGACGATGAGGGCTGTGTGGTCGGCATCCTCTCGGAGATCGAATGCCTCGAGGCCGTGCTGGACAGTATTTACAACGACGGCGATGCCGAGCACTACCTGGTCAAGGAGGTGATGGTGACGGGAGTCAACTCCTGCACACCCGGGGACGGTATTGTCGAAGTGGCACAGGATATGCTCAAGACCCGTCAGCGCCGCCGCCCGGTGATCACCGACGGCAAGCTGGTCGGCCAGGTCAGCAGCAGCAATGTGCTGTGGGCCCTGTTGGAGTACTCGCGCCGCAAGACCCAACAGGCTTGATTCCCCGCATGCCTCACAGACTACGCTGGCCGGCTCTGGTTCTGGCGCTGGCCCTTACCGCCTGCGCCGAGCCACAGGCGCCGGCAGTTCCCGAAGCCAGCCAGAACACCGCCCCACCAACCGCCGAAACTCTGCGACAGCAAGCCCAGGCTGACCGTGTCGAGATTATCCGCGATGACTACGGTGTCGCGCACATCTACGGCAAGACCGATGCCGACGCGGTATTCGGGTTGCTGTACGCCCAGGCGGAGGATGATTTCCCGCGGGTGGAGCGCAACTATATCTGGGCCCTGGGGCGATTGGCGGAAGTCGAGGGCGAAGAGGCGCTGTTCAGCGACCTGAGGGCCCGTCTGTACATGACCGAGATCGAGGCCCGCGAGGCCTATGCCGGCGCCCCGGACTGGCTCAAGACACTGTGCATCGCCTTTGCAGATGGCCTCAATTATTACCTGCGCACCCACCCGGAGGTTCAGCCGCGGCTGCTGACCCGCTTTGAACCCTGGATGCCCATGTACTTCTTTGAGGGTTCAATCGGCGGGGATATCGAACAGATACCACTGCCCGGCATCACGGCCTTCTACAACCGCAGCACAGAGGACATCCTCGCCGGGCTGCCTGTTGCACCGACGCCAGAGCCCACCGCCCCCGTTGACACAGTCAACGCCGAACCCAGCGGATCCAACGGCATTGCCCTGGCCGGCAAGCACACCGACAGCGGCAATACGCTGCTATTGATCAATCCCCACACGTCCTTCTACTTCCGCAGTGAATACCACATGGTCAGTGAGGAGGGGCTCAACGCCTATGGCGCGGTCACCTGGGGTCAGTTCTTCATCTACCAGGGGTTCAATGAGCACACCGGCTGGATGCACACTTCCACCTACGCGGACTTCATGGATGACTTTGTCGAGGATGTGGTCACTCGCGACGGTAAACTGTATTACCGCTACGGCGAACGCCTGCGACCCGTGTCGAACGCTCCGGAAACCCTGGACTACCGGGATGGCGAGACGTTGCGCGAGCGCCGCTTCCCGCTGCTGCGCACCCATCACGGACCCATCACCCATATGCACGACGGCCAATGGGTGGCCACCAAAATCAACTGGGACCCGGTCAACGCCCTGAGGCAGTCATGGCTGCGTACCAAACAGACGGACCACGCAGGCTTTCGGGAAATCATGGAGATTCGCACCAACTCCTCGAACAACACCGTGTTTGCAGACTCCAGCGGCAACATCGCCTACTACCATGGCAACTTCATGCCCAGGCGCGACCCAGGCTTCGACTATGGGCAGCCGGTAGACGGCAGCAACCCCGCCACCGACTGGCAGGGGCTGCACGCGGTGGCGGAAACCGTACAGGTAGTGAACCCGGATTCCGGCTGGCTGCAGAACTGCAACTCGACCCCGTTCACGGTCGCCGGTGACGACAGCCCCCGGGCGGAGAACTTCCCTGCCTACATGGCACCGGACCCGGAGAACTTCCGCGGGGTACACGCCGCCATGCTATTGCGGGACTTTGCCGAGGGCGCTGACGACAAGATGTCCATGGACGAACTGATCGCCCTGGCTTACCACCCCGCCTTGCCCGCCTTTGATGTCCTGGTGCCTGGATTGCTCAGCGCGTGGCAGAGCCATGGCGAGGCGTACCCTATGCTGGCAGAACCCATCGCCACACTCGCCGCCTGGGACCGCACGGTGTCAGCAGATTCAGTGGCGATGAGCCTGGGCCACTTCTACGGCCTGGCCGTGCTGGATGACTGGCAGCGCGGCGGGCCCTATAGCCGAATGCAGTGGATTGAGGGCGCCAGTGACCGGCACCGTCCTGAGCAGCGCCTGGCCATGCTGTCTGCTGTGCTGTTAAATCTCCAGGCCGATTTCGGTAGCTGGGAAACCCCCTGGGGAGAGATCAACCGCTTCCAGCGTCTGTCTGGTGCCATCGACCTTGACTTCGATGATGAACAGCCCAGCCTCCCGGTCGGCATGGCCACGGGCCGCTGGGGCGCGCTGGCTGCTTACGGCTCCAAACCGGGCACGGACACCCGGCGCCTCTACGGCTACCGTGGCAACAGCTTTGTGGCGGTGGTGGAGTTCGGAGATCGGGTGAAGGCGAAATCGCTGCTGGCCGGAGGACAGTCTGGGGACCCGGACTCTCCCCACTTTGTTGACCAGGCCCGCCGCTACATCAACCGGGACTTCAAGAACGTTGCCTTCTACCGGGAGGATGTCGAAGCCAGGGCCAGGCGCCGCTACCGTCCCGGGGAATAAACCGCTGGAAATGAGCGCGAGTTGCGTAATATTCCCGTGACCTGGCTCACAAAACAACCAGGTTTGTTAATTCTTACCACTTGTCAGCGGGATTAGTCCCTATGGACCCCAGGGCTTTTTGTCTAATGTTGAGGCCATGGGGATCAAACACATAAACATAATCATTGTTCTTGCGCTGCCGACACTGGTGGGTTGTTCTTCCACACCGATGCCACAGGGATACGCCAACCACTTCAGCAGCGCCCGGGACGACGCCGCGCACAGCAAGTGCATGGCCGACAATACCCTCTTCAACAATCGCCAGCTCATGATGGCACCTACCGCTGTCAGCAATGCCTGGACCTACTGCGTGAAGCAGTCTGATGTCTGGTACCCGGGCAAGAACGATGACAGCCCTACCAGCGGCGTCTGGGACAAGCAGTAAGCCCGCACCGATAGCGCAAGCCGACAATACTCACCTGGCAAGCCATTTGCCGGGCATCCTGGACGCGGGGCGGCCTAGGGAAAGTAGCGCGTGGTCAGGCTCATATAGGCACGATTGAGAAACATGGCCGGGTTGCCCCGCCGCTCGTCCCAGGTGGCAGTGATATTGGCCTGAAGTATCTCCTCGAGGCTTTTGCCGTCGGCAATCATGGACACCAGTCTGCCATGCACCACTTCGAGCATATGGATGTAGTTGGCAAGATCTGACCGTGATGCCAGGGCTCCGTGTCCAGGTATCAACACCGTATCGGCATCGGTCATTTCCAGCACCGCGTTGCAGGTCTTGATAATACCGTCCAGGGTGCCTCCATTGCCGGCGTCGATAAAGGGATAGCCCGCATTGTTGTATACGTCACCCATGTGTACGGCATTGCGGCCGCGGAAAAAAACTACCGCATCGCCGGTGGTGTGGGCCGGCCCGAAATGCATGACGTCCACCCGCTCACCATTGATATGAAACTGCATGGCCTCATCGAAGGTAATATCGGGCAGGGCTTCAGCCGGGTACGCCTCCTGCAGGGCTGCTGCGGCCACCAGGTTAACGACATTGTCACGCTGCATCATGCGCCGTGAATTGCTGTGGGATACCAGCCAGGTATTATCTTCGCCGCCAAGAACCTGGTTGCCGTCGGCATGATCAAAGTGCCAGTGGGTATTGATGACGAAGTCCACATCCCGGTCGCCCTGCTTGCGCATGGCGCGCTTGAGCTTTGACATGACTGCCGGCAACTGGTCGTCCACGATCAACACGCCGTCCGCTCCAGAGGACACGGCGATGTTGCCCCCCAGGCCGAACAGCACGTAGAAGCCCTCCTCGATCACCTCGGTTTTGATCTCTACTTCATCGGCATCCCAGCCGAATGCTGTCATCAACTCATCCAGGGTTTGCACCTCTGGCACAGGAGGCAATTCATGGGCAGCCAGCGGCATGCTTATTGAAAGGCAGCCCAGCAAGGCGAAAATCAATGGTTTCATAGCGTTCCCTTATGGCGTCACGGGTTGGAAGACCGCTTCTTCAAGTTCGATGAATGCGTCTTCGATGTAGCGGCCCAGGCGATCGAGGTTTTCCATTTCCCGGGTGGCGACCAACCCGAAATGCAAGGTACCCGAATAGCTGTACAGGGTGATATTGAGCTGGTTGCCAGGCGGTAACGTGCTGATGGGCAAGGACTGCTCCATCTTGGCGCCCTTCATGTAAAGAGGCTTGCTGGGTCCGGGTACGTTCGATACCAGGGTATCGGCAATTGCCGGCAGCAGCCGGTCCAGCCGCAGCAGCTGGATCAATTCGATAATGACCGCCAGCACCGCCGTGTACTGGGCCACCGCGATCGACGGGACACCATCGATCTGGTTGCGCACATTGCGCAGGGTGAAGCCTATCTCCCGCAGCCGTGTGTAGGGATCGCTGTCACTGGGGGCCAGGTCTACCAGCACAATACCGATCTTGTTGCCGCTGACCTTGTCGTTTTCATCCCGCAGGTTGACCGGCATTTGTATCGACAGCGGTCGCTCCAACTCGATCCCGCTGTCGGCCAGGTAGCGACGCAGGGCGCCATCGATACATGTCAGCGCAATGTGGTTAAGGGTACAACGGGTCATGGCGCGCAACTTCTTGATACGACTCATAGGCACATGAGCAGTGGCGAACTGGCGGCCGGCACTCACCGAGCCGGTCAGCGGGGTGTCTTCCACCGCTCGGAACGGCAGTGCAACGGCATTCCTGGTGAGACCCACCTGCTCCAGCGCCAGCTGGGCGGTAAGCTTGGTGGTTCCACCGAGAATCTTGCGCCAGTTGTCCAGGCTACGCAGCAGCTTGCCGAAGATGGCGCGGCGGCTGGCCTGGGACTCCTCCCCCTCGCGGCGCTTGTCATCGCCCAGGGTCCAGATGGCTTTCAGCGAGCGCGAACGGGCTGTGGTGTTTAGAGAACCCGCCCCCCAACGCGACATGGTGACGCCGTCGGCGTAGGCATGGTGCATCTTGGAATACACGGCGAAGCGGCCACCGGCCACCCGGTCGATCAGGTGGAATTCCCACATCGGCTTGCTGCGATCCATCAACGGCTCGTGCAGCCCCGCCACATAGCCGAACAATTCCTTCTCGCTCAGCACCGACTCCGGGTTGTGGTAGAACAAATGCTCCTCGATGCGGAAGTCTTCCGCATCCCGCCAGCGCGGCCCGCCCAGGGAGCGAAAGTCAATCACCTTGTTAAACGGCGGCACCGGTTGATCGTGCTGCGCCAGCTCCTCTGCCAGACCGTGCACCCATCTGGCAGCGCTGCCCGCGGGCTTCTTGAAGATCATCAAGCCGGCCACGTGCTTGGGACTCTCCTCTGATTCGGTGAGGAAAAATGCGAGGTCCAACAGGGACAAACGACTCATGGGCTGATCCAGCTTTATTATTTCCACCCAGTGTAGAGGTTTTCAGCGGGCCCTGACCAGCCGGGCGTTGCGGGCGAGCTCTCAGTTCAGGGCGCTGGCCTCGGGGCATCGCACCCGGTACCAGACATCGTAGTCGTAAGATGCCAGAGGGTCGGCCCGTGCTACTCGAAAACAGCGGTCGCCATCGCGCACGAACTCGACCCAACCGCCGGCCTGGAAATCACCGCTGGCCCCTCTATCACTGCGAGCGGCATAACCGGTGCGACGGGGGGCCTTCTGCAAGCGCTGAGATAGCGCCGAATCCATGACCGTGGCGCCGTTGTCAGTGGCTACCGGGGCCTCAGGGGCAACGAATTTCGGCAGCGACAGGTCCAGCGGACTCCTGCTCACTGAAGGCTGGGAAACACTGGGGGCATCTGCGGTTTCAGGGGACAGCACCTCCGGTGTTGACGGCACCGCGGATGGGGCAGTTGCTGGAGATGGTGCTGGAGATGGTGCTGGCGCAGGCTGTGTAGCCTGCCGCCCTGGCTGGGCCTTTCGCAGTGTCACACCCAGGGTGGGCGCAATATCCGGCGCCTGATAGACGTGCATGGTCAGTCGCCCCTGCCACCACCAGGCCAGCACCAGGTGTAGCACCAGGGAGGCCAGCAGCCAGCGCTGCACGGAGCATTGATCAGCCCATTGCAGCGGGGACGCCAGAATGATCGCGTCCGGCGACCTCCCTGTACTGCACTGTGCGCCCATCCAGAATTGACTGACGTCGGGCGTGGGAGTTCCTGCGCCGGGGTCAGAATCAGTTTTTAGGTTTCATGGCTGCCTGAACGGATACCCGGCCAAGTAGATGGAACTGGTCTCGATACCCCGCCGACCAGAGCGGCCCTGCTGACCATTACCGCGCCTGCCAAAAAGCAAAAAAAAGCCCCCGTTGTCACCAGCGGGGGCAGTAATCGAAGCATCACAGGGGAATCGGGAGCTTCGAGGGTTCCAACGCCTGCACATGGACCCGGCGTTCAAAATCCAGTTACGGCGGTTACAGCTCCGAAAACTTCTTGTTGAGCTGGAACTGCCGGGAGGTCACGTAGGACTCCATGTCCGAGACCCGCGCCAGGGCGGCGTCCAGGCGCTCCCGCGCACGTTGCAGTCGCTCCGAGGGACTGTCGCTGTAGCTGAACATGCGCCGCGGCCGGTAATCGTGTTCGTAGTCGTCATATTCCATTTCGATGACCTCCTCTATTTCCTCTTCTACCGGATCTTCCCAGCGCTCGTAGTCGTCAACGCGGCGCTTGGATGACAGCAGTATCCAGCCCGCCACATAGGCCCAAAGGGCCAGGGTGCCGGTGAACAGGAAAGCGACTATCGCCAGCAGGCGAACCACCCAGGCTTCTACCTGCCAATAGTCTGCAAGGCCCGCGCATACGCCTGCGATCTTGCCGTTGCGAGTGTTGCGGTAGAGGCCCATGCCCCAACCGTTGGCCTTGCGACGTCGATACTCACGGTGGCGACGTTTGAAGCCGCCCTGGCGAGTGCGTCTACGGTATCTATGTCCCATTTCAATGACTCCTGTCCTGGTCAGTCTTGTAGTGCTCCCTGCGCTCCTGCTGCTGCCGCCAGTCGGGATAATCCGAGTCCAGCAGCGTCTCAAGGGTGTGGATGCGATCCGTCAGCTTGTCGACGGTTTCCATCATGTGGTCCACAGCCTCCCGGTCTTCCTTGTTGAGACTGCGCGAGGAGCGCTTGAGTGACGAGTAGTGCATGGTGATCCAGACTGGTAACACGATCACCATGAACAGGATCGTCGGCACAAACATAAATTCGAAAAATTTCATTCAGTGATTCCCCCATACCCTTTTAAGAGTGGGTGCGGTCATTCCCTGACCGCCCCGTCGCCTACTGCGCGCTCGCTGTATTGTTGCCGGCGGATTCAGCGGTCTGCTGAGCTCCACCCATCTCGCGCTTGAGGCGCGCCAGCTCTTCATTGACCTTTTCGTCTTCCACCAGGTTATCTATTTCGCTGGCGAGATCCGGGGCCTCCCGGCCCAGGTCCATGGCCTCGAGCTGGCTTTCCATGTTGTCCATGCGACGCTCGAACTTGTCGAACTTGGAGAACGCTTCATCCAGCGCCTCACGGTGCATCTGTCGCTTGACCTTGATGCGGGACTCAACAGTCTTGCTGCGCATGACCAGGGTTTTCTGCTTGGCACGCGCATCGGTCAACTTCTGTTGCAGCTGGCCAATTTCGTCGTTGAGCTGGTGAATGTGTTCGTCCGTGGCCTTCAGCTCGGCGTCCACCGTGGCCAGCTCTTCTTCGATGATCTGCTTTTCCTGCAGCGCCGCGCGGGCCAGGTCTTCGCGACCCTTGCTGATCGCAAGCTTGGCCTTGCCTTCCCAGGCGACGATGTCGTCCTGAACCTGCAGGCGACGACGCTCGGCGGCCTTGCGCTCGGCCAGTACCCGGGCGGAGGAGCTGCGCACCTCAACCAGGGTGTCTTCCATCTCCTGGATAATCAGGCGGATCATCTTCTGCGGGTCTTCCGCCTGGTCGAGGATGGAATTGATGTTGGAGTTGATGATGTCGGTCATACGGGAAAAGATGCCCATGGTGTCGCTCCCTGTCTCAGTCTCTGTAGTGCAATACTTGGTGGTTAAAAAGCGTTCGGTGCTCGCGGTGCCTGTAGGTGCCCGGTTTCGGCACGCCGAACCAGTAAAGCGCCTCGATCACCGCGGTAATCTGCAGGAAAGTCAGTGCGCCGGTCATAGCGCCGGCAAACACCCCGACAAAGGCACAGACCACGGCGAGTGCGATGTAGATGAGAATGCGTTCTTCGATGGTCGTCATTGTCGTTCCTGCTGTCGTTTCTGGCGGCGGCTGGCCTGTTTCACCAGATCGGCCGCCGATCATTCTGTCTTGCGTAATACATATCAATTCCCGTGCCAACTTTTTAACATGTTGTTTTTAAACGGTTTATTCGTTTTTCTCGCAAAACCGAGAGCAACTATTTGGTGTTTTAGACCACTTAATTGGTGCTTTAAGCCATTTTATTTGGTAATTTTTACCCATGCGAGATAGCGAACGTATCATTGGCAACAGCGTTACCCTGACCGAGGTTCTTGATCAGGTTTCGAGGCTGGCTCCTATCCAGCGCCCGGTGCTGGTGGTCGGAGAGCGCGGTACGGGCAAGGAAACTGGTTGCTGAGCGCCTGCATTTCCTGTCAACGCGCTGGGATGGGGCCTTCCTGAAGGTGAACTGCGCGGCCATCGCCGAGCAGCTGCTGGAGTCCGAGCTGTTTGGCCATGAGCCCGGCGCCTTTACCGGTGCCACTCGCACCCACCATGGTCGTTTTGAGCGAGCCGACGGCGGCACCTTGTTCCTGGACGAACTGGGCACCATGTCTACCGGGCTGCAGGAGAAACTGCTGCGCGCCATTGAATACGGCGAATTCGAACGCCTTGGCGGACAGACCACTATCGCTGTAGACGTTAGGGTTATAGCGGCGACCAACGCCAACCTGCGGGAGATGGCGGCCGCAGGCAAGTTCCGGGAGGACCTGCTGGACCGCCTGAGCTTTGATGTGGTGCACTTGCCGCCCCTACGCCACCGCCTGAGCGATGTTCCAGAGCTGGCTCACCACTTTGCCGTGCAAATGTGTTCTGAACTGGGCTGGGAACTGTTCCTGGGGTTTACCGACAGCGCCGCCAGGCAGCTGCTGGAATACCCCTGGCCCGGCAATGTGCGTGAACTCAAGAACGTGGTGGAACGCTCGGTGTCGCGCTGGGGCAACCCTCACACGCCGGTGGGCGAGGTCGTGCTGAACCCTTTTGAGTCGCCCTACGAAGACTGGAATACCTCCTCCCCCGCGCCGACGGCTGCTCCGCCCGGCAAGCCTGCAGCCCCCGGCCCTGCCGCACCGATAAAATTTGCCCGTGCCGTGGCGGACTATGAAAAGCGCATCCTGCGTGAAGCGCTGGATGCCAACGACCAGCACCAGGGTAATACGGCCCGCGCACTGGGCCTGAGCTACGACCAGTTGCGGGGTCTTTTGAAGAAGCATCGACTGGGCAAACGAAAGCGAAAATCCACGGCTGCGTGATACACTGCCGCGCGATGACTGCGCAGCTTTCCAGCCAACAAACCCAACTTCTGACCGACACCCTGGCTGCCCTGGGCAGCGAAGCGTTTGGCTCCTGTTTGCTGGCCTTTCTGCGCGCTGCGGTGGAATTTGATAGTGCCCTGATCATGGCCTATCCCGACGACGCCAAACTGGTATTGTTGACCAACGAGCTCTCTGCCGGTGACCGCGCCGTATTCGACGGCGCCTACCCCAACGGCCTCTACCTGCTGAGCCCCCTTTACCTGCAGTCTCGTAGCGGCCGCCGGGGCTGCTTCCATATTGACGACATTGCGCCCGAAGGCTTCACCGACAGTGAATTTTTCGAGCTCTATTACTCCAGCAATGGCTCCATCGACCAGATCGCCTACTTCTGCGACTCCGGCCACAATACGCCGCTGGTGATCTCTCTGGAGCGCACCGAAGCCCTGCCGGTATTCAGCGCTGCTGAACGTGAAACCCTGATCGAACTGGCGCCCCTGGTGAGCGAGCTGATGCGCCAGCAGCGCTGGCCTGTGGACAGCCTGGAACCGGCCCCGGCGCTGGATATGCATGCCCACATGGAAAAGGTGTTGGCATTATTTGGCTCCAGCACCCTGACGCCCCGGGAGCGCGAGGTGGTGCGACTGATCCTCAAGGGTTACCCCTCCAAGTCGGTAGCCCGGGAACTGAACATCAGTACCCAGACCGAGCAGGTTCACCGCAAGAACATTTACCAGAAACTCGGGATATCTTCCCACTCGGAGTTGTTTACCCTGTTCTTTCAAGCCATTGCCCAGCCCGCCGGCAGCACCGACCCGCTGCTAAAGCTGCGCGCCTGACACCGAGGAATTTAGCATGACCCTGTCACTCAAAGACCCTTCCCTGCTCAAACACCAGGCCTACATCAACGGCCAGTGGGTGGATGCAGACAGCGGCGATACCGTGGCGGTGGACAACCCGGCCACCGGTGAGACCATTGTCGAGGTGGCCAAAGTAGGTGCCACCGAGACCCGTCGCGCCATCGAGGCGGCTGCAGCGGCAATGGTCGACTGGAAGGCAAGGCCCGCCAAGGAACGCGCCAACCTGCTGCGCCGGTGGTATGACCTGATGATGGCCAACCAGGAAGACCTGGCAATCATAATGACTGCTGAGCAGGGCAAGGTATTGGCCGAGTCTCGAGGTGAAATTGCTTACGGTGCCGCTTTCGTGGAATGGTTTGGCGAAGAGGCCAAGCGGGTTGATGGCGACGTGATTCCAGGCCCTTCCGCCGACAAGCGCATCCTTACTATCAAGCAACCGGTAGGTGTAGTGGCCGCCATTACCCCCTGGAATTTCCCCAACGCCATGATTGCCCGCAAGGCAGCGCCGGCGTTGGCAGCAGGCTGCAGCATCGTCATCAAGCCCGCCACTGCCACACCGCTGTCGGCTTTCGCGATGGCCGAGCTGGCCGAGCGTGCCGGCATTCCTGCAGGTGTGGTCAACGTGGTGTGCGGTGCCTCCGGAGCGATCGGCGGTGAGCTGACCGCTAACCCGATGGTGCGCAAGCTGACCTTCACCGGCTCTACCCCGGTGGGCAAAATGCTTATTGAGCAGTGCGCCGCCACCGTCAAGAAAGTCTCCATGGAGCTCGGTGGCAATGCACCCTTCGTGGTATTTGACGACGCCGACATCGACGCCGCCGTGGAAGGCGCTATGGCCTCGAAGTACCGCAACTCCGGCCAGACCTGCGTGTGTGCCAACCGCCTGTTTGTACAGGATGGTGTGTACGACGAATTCGTCGAGAAGTTTGTGAAGGCCACCCGGGAGCTGGTGGTGGGCAACGGCATGGACGACGGCGTGACCGCCGGGCCGCTGGTAGACCTGAACGCCGTGAACGACGTTGATGCGCTGGTGCAGGAAACCATCTCCCAGGGCGCTACCGTTGCCGCTGGCGGCGGCCCCCACAAACTGGGCGGCTGTTATTACCAGCCCACCGTACTGACCGGGGTGACCAGCGAAATGGCCGTATTCCGCAATGAGATCTTTGGCCCGGTATCGCCCGTGATTCGCTTCTCCACTGAGGCAGAGCTGATCGAGATGGCCAATGACACCGAGTTCGGACTGGCAAGCTACTTCTATGCCCGCGACATCGGCCGGATCTGGCGCGTTGCCGAGGCCCTGGACTACGGTATTGTCGGCATCAATTCGGGCATCATCTCCAACGAGATGGCGCCCTTCGGCGGCCTCAAGGAATCCGGCATGGGCCGCGAGGGCTCCAAGTACGGCATGGATGACTACCTGGAGATCAAGTACCTGTTGATGGCGGGCATCTAGCCCGCCAGGTTCCAGTCGGGTCGAGTCCAGCCTAGTCGAAGAAGCTCGCCTCGACCTCCTCCAGGGTCACCGAGGCGCCCTGCGGCAGTTCAAAGCCGAAGCCCCACACTTCACTCTGGCCCAGACCATCATTCGGTGCCCCGGTGGGCTGCTCGCCGCTGCGAGTGAAGCCGGCAAAGGGCACCCTGATGTCCTGCCAGCCTTCTGCACTATCGACAAAGCTGGTGACAAACCGCTCTGCAGTATCCGGCCCCTGGTAAATGCGCAGGTAATCGACAGCCATGGAGGCGGGAAACTCCAGGTCGGAGCCGACCGGACCGCCAAACGTTCCGCCGATGGCCACGTTGAGGATCAGGAAGAAATCGTTGTTGAATACCCACTCATTGGGGCTGACATCATCCGGGCTCGCTGTGTGGTAGAGAATACCGTCGACATACCAGCGAATGACGTCTGGCTCCCATTCAATCGCGAAGACGTGGAAGTCGTTGTGCACTGGCTCGGTGAAAATATACTCGCCACTGAAACTTGAACCACCGGAGTAACCGGGGCCGTGGATGGTGCCAAATATCTCATTGGGACTCTTGCCGACGAACTCCATGAAATCGATCTCGCCCACGTTCGGCCATGGACGGCTGACGATGTCCGTGCCGAGGGCCCAGAACGCAGGCCAGACGCCACTCCCCTGGGGCACCTTGATACGTGATTCGATTCGGCCGTAGGCAAACTCGGCCTTGCCGAGTGAAATCAAACGGGCAGAGGTGTAATCACAGCTGCCGTAGTAACAATTCAGGGAGCCATCGGACTCGCGCGCGGTGATGACCATATTGCCCTCGCCGTCGGTGGCGGCGTTGGCCGGGTCGTCGGTGTAATACTGCAGCTCCTGGTTGCCCCAGCCAGGAATGCCGTTGGCAGTACCATCGCCGATTTCATGGGTCCAGTTATCGCGATTCGGCGCCGTACCGGCCGGTTCGTTGAACTCCTCGCTCCATACCAGGGACCACCCTGCGGGACCCGGGTCAGGCGCACGGTTGTTCTTCAGAATCACGGTGACAGTCTCACCGCTGCCTGTGCCGTAGAAGGGCACCTCAAGCGTCCGGCGCGCCGTCCAGTTTGCCGGGATCGCAAAGTCCTTGAAAAATACCCTGCCGGACACGCCGTCCGCCTCATTCTCACCCTCGAGCAGGCTGAGGAACAGGTCCATTGCCTGGTATTCACTGCTTCCCGCCGCAAAGGTCTCGCCGGCGCTATGGCCACCGGCTTCGCTGATCCGCTTGAGCAAATAGCCGTGGCCATCCCCTACCCAGGCGAGGTAGTCACGCAACACGTTGATGTTATTGGTGTTTTGCTGGGTCGAGCTAGCGCCGTCAAACACCAGTCGGCTATTGTCGGCCACGCCACCGGCAGCGTGACAGGCCAGGCAGTGCTGCTCGAGCAGCGGCCCGGCAATCTGTGCCGCAAAAACATCTTCCACGGCTGAGTCCGAGCGCGCGAATACCGCGGTGGTCGCCGGTGTCTGGTAACCGGGGAAACTGGTATCGGCGAAGTCGACCAGGACCTGGGGGACGTTGTAATCGCAGTATGTCCCCTCAGAGGCCTTGTCGCAGGCAAGCCCCTCCCAGCCCACGAATACCCAGCCGTCCCGGGGGATGGCCTCATAGGAGACGACGTAGTCTGCAGCGACCACCTCGTTTTCCGTGCAACGGGGCGACGACGACTGGAATTCCTCCAGGGTGCAACCGCGTTCGCCGGAGAGTCGTTCAACGATATCCCCCTCACCCTCAATGGCGAGTGGAAACTTGCAGGCGCCTAACAGCGCCAGGGGTAGAACCAGCAGAAGTTTTTTCATAGTGACGGGGGCTCGTCCTTTATTATTTGTTTTTCGCCGGACCGGCCAAGGTGATTCGCCAATGCGGGATAAACGAATAATAGCCCCCGGCGAGAGGCTTTGCATGGAACGAATGCTGACCACTCGGACCGCAGAATTCCACCCTGATCGCTCAAACTGACAGCCTTGGCTTTCCAACAGGCCCAACCTTCCTATAATTTCAGGCATGGATCGGCGCAGGGACGCGCCGCTGCCGCAGCAGGGAAGCTGTCATGGGGTTATTCCGCCAGGAAGCGATAGAGGCGCAGCGCATGCGCCTGCAAGGCCAGGTAGTACTACTGCCACGCTGGCCCCAGGCTCTGCTCTGTATTCTGCTACTGGCATGGCTCGCGGCCGTCATCGTATTTCTTACCCAGTCCTCCTACTCCCGCAAGGAGACCGTGCGCGGCTGGCTCGAACCCGGCGACGGCATGGTACGCATTTTCCCCCAGTCTGCCGGGCGCATCGCACAACTGCTGGTGGCAGAGGGCGACCCGGTCGTGAAAGGCCAGCCCGTTGCCATCATCAACGGCGACCGGGTGCTGGCGGACGGCGCACACCTGGAGACCCTGTTGCTGGAGGAATACCAGGCACGCAAGGCTGCGCTGCAGCGCCAACTTGACCGGGAATCTGTACTGGCCGGCCTGCGGGACAGTGAACTGCTGGCACGGATTGGCGACGCCAAGGCCACACTCAAGCAACTGACGGCCCAGGCGGGCAACCTGGAGAAGCGAGCCGCGCTCGCTCGACAGCGGCTGGCCCGACATCAAACCCTGGCCGAGTCCGGGCACCTGACCATCGCTGAACTGGAGCAACTGCAAGAGCAAACCCTGCTGCTGGCCAGTGAACGCCAGGAACTCGAGGTGCAACGACTCCAGCAGGCAACCCTGCTAAAACGGCTGCGCGCCGAGCGGCAGCGGTTACCGGAGGAGACCAGTAATGCCGAGGACCGCCTGCGCATTGCCCTGGGTGAGCTGTCCGGGGAGATTGCACAACTGCGGGGAAACCGCGCCCATGTGCTGGTCAGCCCACTGGACGGCCAGGTCAACAGCATCGGCTTTGCGGTCGGTCAACGGGCCAGCCATGAGCAGCCGCTGATGACGCTGCTGCCGGCTGATTCACCGTTGGAGGCTACCCTCCTGGTGCCAGTACGCGCCGCCGGTTTCCTCGCATCCGGCCAGCAACTGCATATCCGCTACGACGCCTTTCCCTACCAGAAGTTCGGCCTGCAGCAGGGTCAGATTCTCGAGGTGACCAGCGGCACTCTACTGCCCGGCGACCAGGCCAACCTGCCCCTGCGCATCGCCGAGCCTGTCTTCCGGGTGACCGCCCTGCCCCGGGTTGACGCCGTGGCCGCCTATGGCCGCGACATTCCGCTGAAGCCCGGTATGACCCTGAGCGCAGACATCGTCATGGAAGAACGCACCCTGTTGCAGTGGTTGCTGGAACCCCTGTTGAGCTTGCGGGGACGGATGACATGAGCTCACAAAACGCCACTGCTCGTCTGAACTTCTCCTGGGGCAGTCACTTGCCCCTGATTCGGCAGGCGGAAGCCACCGAGTGCGGGCACGCCTGCCTCGCTATGATCGCTGCTTTCCACGGCAACCGCAGTGGCCTGACCGAACTGCGACGGCGCTTCCCGCCCTCCGGCCAGGGCAGCAATCTCAAACAGCTAAGCGACATTGCCTCACAGCTCGGCATGACCGCACGCCCGTTGCGAGCAGACCTCAATGCGGTTCCCCATCTCGCCTGCCCCTGCATTCTTCACTGGGACCTGGACCACTTCGTTGTGTTGAAGTCACTGGGACGGCGGCGCGCAGTTATCCACGACCCAGCGCGGGGAGTACTAAGACTGGATGCCGATGAATTTTCCCGTCATTACACGGGTGTCGCGCTGGAGCTGTCGCCAGCATCCGATTTCGAGAAGTCGGCCCGGCCCGTCTCCCTCCGGCTATCGGACCTCTGGAGCCGCATCGTGGGGCTCAAGCGCAGCCTGGCACAACTGCTGGTGCTGTCACTGCTGCTGCAAATGTTCAGTATCGCCGCCCCGTTCTACCTGCAGACTGTGGTCGATGATGTGGTGCTGCGCAGCGACACCGGGCTGCTGACGACCCTGGCGATCGGTTTCCTGCTGCTACTGGTCGTG
Source organism: Cellvibrionales bacterium (assembly GCA_043513815.1). Classification (GTDB taxonomy): domain Bacteria; phylum Pseudomonadota; class Gammaproteobacteria; order Pseudomonadales; family Halieaceae; genus JANQIO01. Next base: position 2,522,773 of record CP121313.1, read on the forward strand.
GAGGTCGGCACACAAGCGCTGCGCGCCTCCGTCATCCTGCACCTGTCGACCCGGCTGCACCTGCAGTTGGCCGCCAACCTGTTCCAGCACCTTGTGCGATTGCCCATGACCTGGTTCCAGCGTCGCCACCTGGGGGATGTTCTGTCACGTTTTTCCTCCCTCGACGCAGTCCGCGAAATTCTAAGTACGGGCCTTGTCACCGCGTTAGTGGACGGACTGATGGCCGTCATCATGCTACTGATCATGTTTCTCTACGATGTAAGGCTCAGCCTGATTGTATTGGGAGTACTGTTCGCCTATATCCTGCTGCGACTCATGCTGTTTCCGGCGCTGCGCCGACTCTCGCAGGACAGCATCGCCCATCACGCGCTCAGTGAGACCAGCTTCATGGAAACCGCACGCGGCATGCAGACGGTGAAACTGCTACAGCGCGAAAACGAACGCCAGGAGCAGTGGCAGAATCGCCTGGCTGACGCCATGAACAGTGATATCAAAGTCGCCAAGATGGGTATCGGCTTCGATGCCGCAAACCGACTGCTGTTCGGGCTGGAAAACATTCTGGTGGTGTACTTCGCCGCGCAGTCTGTGATCGACAATGTCATGTCGCTGGGAATGCTGTTTGCGTTCATGAGTTACAAACAACGCTTTACCGGCGCCATCGACAGCCTGGTCGATCAGTTCATCGAACTGCTGATGCTGGGCCTGCACCTGGAACGTATGAGTGATATCGCACTCAGCAAGCCGGAGCCGGCCACGGTCTCTGCAACCACAAGTCAGAACACCCGGACATCCGGCGGCCTGCGCATCGACGCTCGGGAGCTGGCGTTTCGCTACGCTGACGGCGAACCCTGGATTTTCCGAGGCGTGCAGCTCGCCATCCTGGCCGGTACCAGCATCGCACTGGTCGGCCCCTCCGGCTGCGGCAAGACCAGCCTGCTGAAATGCCTTATGGGACTGGTACCCAGTACTGAGGGAGAGCTCACCATCAACGGTGTTCCCGTGAGCAGCCGTCAGGACTACCGCAGCTTAATTGCCGGCGTCATGCAAGATGATCAACTTTTAGGCGGATCTATCGCAGAAAACATTGCATGTTTCGAACAGCGTCTAGACTTGGAGAAAGTCATGCAAGCCGCGCAGCTAGCCTGCATACACGAGGCCATCATGCAGATGCCCATGCAATACAACACACCGGTCGGCGATATGGGGTCGACACTCAGCGGCGGCCAGGTTCAGCGCATCATGCTGGCCCGCGCACTCTATCGCCAGCCCCGCGTGCTGTTCCTCGACGAAGCCACCAGCCACCTCGACACAAGCACCGAGCGGGCCATCAACACAAACATCGCCCAAATGAACATGACCCGAATCATGGTCGCCCACCGCCCGGACACCATCGCGCTGGCGGACCAGGTTTTTGAATTGCGGCGGTAGAGCCGTGATAACGACCCGCGCAAGACTGCGCAAACCAATACAAGAGGTGAAAGCAAATGCAAACATGGAAGTTGAAGAAGCATGACCATCCGCAAAAGGCGCCACGTGAACTTAGCGAAAATGAAGCCGAATTGGTGTCAGGCGGCATAGCGCCAATAGCGATAGTAGCAATACAGGCAGCAATAGGAGCAGCCGGAAGCGCCGCTTCAGCGCACGCTTCCGGTGGAAACGTTACGGCAAGCGCTATTCTTGGTGCCGCTACCGGTGCAATCGGTGGGGTAGCGAGCCTGGCGTGGAATACCTCCAAGGTGCTTTCAGTAACTATTGCAGGCGTCGGGGCGACAGTGTACGGGTCAGGCAGCTACGCGATTGGGATATTTCCAAGACGGATGATCAATCATCGATGACGCTTACCGCAATTTTGATACCTAAATGGATCAAGGCGGTCCCGCGGACCGCCCTACCGGAAAAGCAAAATGGAAAATCTACAAATTGAGCATGTAGTTACTGTACTGACTATGGGGCTGTATGGAGGAACGTATCTCACAGATGTGCTGCGCCGCCACGGCGGTAAGGCGCCATGGCGTTTCATGATAATTCAGTACGTATCGTTTTGGGGGTTTCAGAGCGCGCTGCTGATCGCTTTTGACCACAAGCCGATTGCCGTAATCTGGCTTGGAGCTCTGCATTCTGCAGGTGCAACTGTGATTGCAAAAGTCTCGTGCTGGGCCTACATGTACGATGAATCGAAAGAACGTTCTAGACGGAGAGAAGACAAACAGCGCCCGAATTAGAGTGACACTAATCAGGGGCAACTCACGCTTGGGCAACCCTGTGCTTGCGGACCAGGAATTGATTTGCGGCGGGAATGCCGCAATACCCGTACTCGCTGACATCTCGGCGAGCGAATCTTCAAGGAGGAAGACTAAATGTTTGATAAACATAAAGTGACAAGCAATCGAGCTGTTGGCTCTAGTAGTACTAAAAATCAACCAGCGATAGCTCAACCATTGGATTGCAATCTGGCGGCATGTGTCTCTGGCGGGCAATTTGGGACAGGGCCTGGGGGAATGTTCAGCCCCGGGAACTTTGCCGCCGGAACGCGACTTTTTGGGGGCATCGGTTTGTTGGTTGGCTCCTTTCAGGTCGGTTGGGCTATCGGCTCAAAGGTCTACGGTATGCACGTAAGCTGGGCGTATCGTTAGGCTGAGTTTCTTTTCCGTTAAGCTTAAAGGGTAGTTCGTGGAAGAATCGACAGATACCAGGCTGGCAATTCGGGCAAAACCAGAGCAGCTAAACCGGCTATTTATGATTTTAAGCGGGCTACCCTTACTACTGTTTCTCGCCGGCTTCATTTTCTCTGGAAGGGTGCATGACCTGGCCGTGCTAGTGGATTATCCCAGCTCGCTAATTATCATGTGCGCACTGCTGGCAATATTCATTGCACATGAGCTCCTGCACTACATCGCATTCAGAGCAGTCGGTATAGATGCAACAAACATAGCGTTGAAGCCGGACAGGGACACTCTTTCTGTCTGCGTTGTCATCAACTCAAGCATCAGCGTCCGGGATTGGCGTCTGTCCCTCGCAGCTCCTTTCGTGGTTCTTACGCCAATACTTGCAATCGCAGCTTTTGTAACCCCGTATCTCGTTGAGGTCAGCTTGCTATTGGCCTTGTCGTTGGCTGGCTGTAGTTACGACCTGGCTGTTCTGTATGGCCTTTCAGGACAGCCAGGCAGCGCCAGAGTACTGCCCGAGATGCGGAATGATGCAGGTAGGCTATTTCTCTTTAGGGAATGAGCGCCAGCTCGAGCGTTAAGCCTACGCGCCGCGCAATGACTACCCCAAGCCGTTCAGATATCAGCCAGCTGGAAGATCACGCGCGCTGTTTGGGCCCCGAAAACCCCAACCAGTTCACACATTTCCCCCCAAAGCAGGCCTGACGCGGAACCAGTTCGCAGTTTGAATCGGGGTTTGCTGACGTCCTCAGTCAGAACGCTAGTATCACTATCAAGCTTTGAGATTAGACAGGTGGTCAGCGTGAATTACATGTCCTTTGGTGAGCCCCAGATCCCCGCTCTGCGCATATGTATGGGTATGTTTGCCGCCTGCGCGCTGTTGATTGGTGTGACCATGGGCTTCGAAGGCCACGTCTCATTGGCCCTGACCAATCTCTGCGGTGCGTCGTTCTTTATTTTCGCGTACCACAATCCTGACGCTCTGATTGCCAGCCAGCGTCTGGAGTCAGAAGTAATCGAACAAAACAGTCTTGAGTCCGTAGAACAGAAGAAATTCCTCTGGGCCTCGTTGGTGATCGGCTCCCTTGCCGTCCTCATCGAGTTCCAGGAATTCCTGCCCCTGGGGTAATGAGCGAACCTTCCTGGCCCGTTCAGCGGGCCAGGGTTTTTTTTATGGCTCCGTGCCAGCTCTCAAGCCGCTCCTTGCGCTTCTTCGCCGACATCTTCACTGAAAACTCCCGGTCTGCTTCCCACACCTTTTTGATGTCCTGTTTGGTCTGCCACAGGCCCACGCCCAGGCCTGCCAGGTAGCTGGCACCGGCTACGGTTGTCTCCAGCATTTGCGGGCGAATCAGCTTGCGGCCCAGCACGTCGGCCTGGATTTGCATGAGCAGGTCATTGGCGGCGGCGCCGCCGTCTACCCGCAGCGGACGCATGCGCTTGCCCAGATCCTTTTCCATGGCAACCAGAATATCGACATTTTGCAGGGCCATGGCGTCCAGGGTGGCGCGTGCTATATGACCGCGATGAGAGCCTCTGGTCAGCCCCGAAATGGTGCCGCGCGCAGCGGGCTCCCACCAGGGTGCGCCCAGTCCAGTGAGCGCGGGCACGAATTCCACGCCCCCGTGGTCGTCTACAGACGCAGCCAGCTCCTCAACATCGGGTGATTCCTGGATGAACTGCATCTCATCACGCAGCCATTGCACCGCTGCACCGCAAATGAACGCGCCGCCCTCCAGCGCATAAGTAGGCTGCTCGCCTGAGAGCTGCCAGGCCACCGTAGACAGCAATCCGGCCTTTGAACGAACCGGTGTGTCACCGGTGTTCATGAGAATGAAGGAGCCGGTACCGTAGGTGCACTTGGCGTCCCCGATGTTGAAACAGGCCTGCCCAAAGAGCGCTGCCTGCTGGTCTCCCGCCGCACCGGCGATGGGAATACCGTCGGGAAGCCCCGGTACGCCCTGGGTGTGGCCCATGACGCCGCTGCTGGGCACGATGTCCGGAAGAATGTCTGCGGGAACCCCGAAGATGTCCAGCATCTTCTTGTCCCAGCGTGTGGTCTTGAGATTCATCAACGAGGTGCGCGACGCATTGGTAATGTCGGTGACGTGGGATACACCCTGGGTCAACCGCCAGATGAGGTAGGCGTCGATGGTGCCGCCCAACACCTTGCCCTTGCGCTGCAGTGCGCGGGCGCCTCGCGCGTTTTCCAGCAGCCAGTTGAACTTGCTCGCGGAAAAATAGGGGTCCAGCAACAGACCGGTCCGGCGCTTCACCTCAGGTTCGAGGCCCCGCTCCTTGAGTGCTGCACAGAAATCCGTGGTGCGGCGGCACTGCCAGACAATAGCATTGTGCAAGGGCTCGCCAGTATCGCGATGCCACAACACGGTGGTCTCGCGTTGGCTGGTGATACCGATGCCCACTACGCCCCGGGCTGCACGTTTGTTCTGGTCAAACAAGACACGAATGCCCTTCACCACCGAGGCCCAGATTTCCTCCGGATGGTGTTCGACCCAGCCCGGCTTTGGGTAGATCTGCGGGAATTCGTGATTGACCGAGGCCTTCAGCCGGCCTTTGGCGTCTATCAGGGCGACGGTAGTACCCGTCGTACCCTGGTCGATCGCCAGGATATAGCTTGCCATCAGGCTGCGGAGTACCCGCCCACCGCCTTGATTTCAAGGTAGTCGGTGAAGCCGTGCTCGCCCCATTCGCGACCGTTGCCGCTCATCTTGAAGCCGCCGAAGGGAACGTCCATGCCTGGGCTGGCGCCGTTGATCTGCACGTTGCCGGCGCGGATTTTCGACGCCACCTTGCGGGCATGGTCGATGTCTCCACTCTGCACGTAGCCGGCCAGGCCGTACTCGGTATCATTGGCCACCTGGATAGCCTCCTCCTCGGTGTCGTAGGGAATCATCACCAGCACCGGTCCGAAAATTTCTTCCCGGGCAATGGTCATGTCGTTGTTGACCTCGCTGAACACGGTGGGGCGAATAAAGTAGCCCTTATCCAGGCCCTCGGGTCGTCCGGGTCCTCCCGCCACCAGCTTGGCGCCCTCTTCAATCCCCTTCTCGATCAGCGACTGGATCTTGTTGAACTGGACCTCGGAAACCACGGGGCCCATGGTTGTACCTTCCGCGGTGGGATCGCCCACCTTGACCATGCTCTCGGTCACTTTGGCCGCAATCGCTTCGGCGTCCGCCAGCATGTGCCGGGGCACCAGCATTCTGCTAGGGGCGTTACAGCTCTGGCCCGTATTGTTGTACATGTGCAGTACGCCGCGGGTCACCGCTGCTTCCAGGTCGGCGTCCGAGAGAATGATATTCGGGCTCTTGCCACCGAGCTCCTGGGTCACTCGCTTGACGGTAGGTGCGGCATTCTGCGCCACCAGCGTACCGGCACGGGTCGAGCCGGTGAACGACATCATGTCAACTTCCGGGTGCCTGGACAGCGCCGTACCCACGCCCGGTCCGTCACCGTTGATCATGTTGTAGACACCTGCGGGTACGCCCGCCTCGTGCATCGCCTGGGTAAAGACATAGGCGGACAGCGGTGCGACCTCGCTGGGCTTGAGTATCATGGTGCAGCCTACTGCCAGCGCTGGCGCCACCTTGCAGGCAATCTGGTTCAGGGGCCAGTTCCAGGGCGTAATCATCCCGCATACGCCAATGGGCTCCTTGATCACGCGGTGCGGACCCAGGTCTTCCTCAAAATCGAAGTTTTTGAGCACTTCCAGCGCCTGCATGAAGTGGCCGAGACCAGCGCCGGCCTGTGCTTCACTGGCGAGCTTGCTGGGAGCACCCATTTCCATGGAGATAGCCTCGGCAATCTCGGCATAGTGGTTCTGGTAGGCGGCAATGACTCGCTCCAGCAGGGCAATACGCTCCTCGCGGCTGCTCCAGCCGTATGTCTGGAACGCCGCTTTGGCCGCGGCCACGGCCTTGTTCACGTCCTCTTCATTGCCGAGGGCAATATGGGCACACAATTCTTCGTTGGCGGGGTTTATCACATCAAAGCTGTTGGGCTGGCTCGGGTCGACCCACTCACCGTTGATGTAGAACTGGGTATAGTCGCGCATGATGTTTGTCTCCTGCTGCGGGCTGGGTTGTTATTCAGGCCAGTCAACATACCAGAGTCCCCGAGCGGCGCAATACCTGAAGATTGGGGTACACCTGGCCGCACTCCACGCGGCCGATAAGACGGAATTGCCCTGACCCCGTTGGTCGGTAGCGTTGTCTGGAAGCCCGCTTTCCATCACAATTACCGCCCCTGAATTTACAAAGCCGAGGAAGATCGCCATGTCCGGTGACGCCATGCACTCAGAAGAAATGACCCTGTTCCGGGATATGGCCCGCCGGGCCTTTGAAACCGAGATTTCGCCCCACTACGAGCAGTGGGAAGAACAGCACATGGTGCCCCGGGAACTCTGGAATACCCTGGGGGCGTCAGGCTTGCTGTGCCCCGACATGCCCGAGGAATACGGCGGCGCCGGTGCCAGCACCCATGTCACGCTGGCCATGATCGAAGAGCTCTCGCGTATGGGCTTCGGGGGCTTTGCCTCTGGCTATGGCATCCACAGCAACATCGTCGCGCCCTACGTCAATAATTTCGGCAGTGAGGAACAGAAACAGCAGTGGCTGCCGAAAATGGTATCCGGTGAGGCGGTAGGTGCGCTGGCCATGACCGAGCCCGGCGCGGGTTCTGACGTTCAGAGCATTCGTACCAATGCCGTGCGTGACGGCAACGAATGGATACTCAATGGCTCCAAGATCTTCATTACCAACGGTATCCATGCCGACCTGGTGATCGTGGCAGCCATTACCGATCCCGGCAAGGGCGCCAAGGGTACTTCCCTGTTCCTGGTGGACACTTCCCTGCCCGGCTTCGACAAGGGCAAGAAGATCGAGAAAATCGGCCAGCACACGTCAGACACTGCGGAGCTGTTCTTCAACGATGTGCGCCTCCCAGCCGACGCGCTGCTGGGCGATGAAAACAAGGGCTTTGTCATCATGATGACCGAGCTGCCCCGCGAGCGCCTGGGCATTGCCGCCCAGGCCGTGGCCAGCGCCGAGGGCGCCCTGGACATCACCGTCGACTACGTCAAGGAGCGCAAGGCTTTCGGCAAGGCAGTGGGCGACTTCCAGAACACCCGCTTCAAGCTGGCCGACGTGAAAACCGAAATCGCCATCAACCGCGCTTTCTACGAGGCCTGCGCCGACAAGTACACCGAGGGCAAGATGACCACCGACGAGGCCGCCATGCTCAAGCTCGCCAGCTGCGAGATGCAGTGCAAAGTGATTGATGACTGCCTGCAGTTGTTCGGCGGCTACGGCTATACGGTGGAATACCCCATCTCGCGCTTCTACACCGACGCGCGCATCCAGCGCATCTACGGTGGCACCAGCGAGATCATGCGTGACCTGGTGGCCCGCACCATGCTGGGTAAAAGCGCCGCCTGATCACAATCTCAAATGCAAAAGGCGCCACAAGGCGCCTTTTTTTATGCCCAACAATTGGGGACAGGCAACGCTCCCGGCGAAAAGAAGACCAGCTTCCCAAAGGCCGCACAATGCAAGGAAGATGAAACGCTGCTGTTCTCATGGATTTCCTGGCCATCGCGGGATGGCGTGCATCGCGGCCATGAAAAAGGCCAGCGTCGACGAGCGCCCTAAGCCCGACGGTAAGCCGATGCCATTCGACGGCAGCCGGATGATCTTCGGCGGCTTCCAGGTGGTGGTGGGCCAGTAAGCTGCCTTACCGGCCGCTAGAGCCCGAGAAACAGCATTGCGGCGCCACAGATGCTGAGGGTCGCCCCTGACAGGGCGTGGCCGTAGCGCTGGATGCGCGGGAACTGCACCTGCTTGAGGCTGAAGTAGCTCAGCGACACCGCCATCAACATGGTGGCGACTGTCACCAGCCCGAACACTGCCGTCACGGCTACAACCCCCGCCACGCTGGCAGTCGCTGCCGGATACATCAGCAGCGGGATCAGCGGTTCACAGGGACCAAGAATAAAAACGATGAAGATCACCCACTGCGGGTGGGCGGCACTGTGACGGTGCACATGCTGCTTGCCCGCCTGGCGCAAGCCCCAGGCCAGGTAAACCAGCCCGGCACTGAGCAGCAGCCAGGCGGCCAGCTCACCGCGTACGGATTCGATCGCCACCAGACCATGAATCTCAGATTGCAGCGCTATGCCGAGGGCTCCCAACAGCACTGAACCGATCAGGTGAACGCCGCCACACAACACGGTGACACTCAACAGTCGATGCCAGCTCCAGCGCCGCTCCACCGCCATGGCCACAAAGGGCAGATAGTGGTCTGGCCCCATCAGCGTATGGGTGAAGGCAATGCCTGCCGCACTCAGCAGCAGCGCAATGATTTCCGGGCTATCAAAAACCATGGTTATCAGTCTGGTCCATGCCTCCACAAATGGGTAGGTGGTGGAAGTTGACCGGGATCAATAAAGCCTGCGAAAGCAGGTGCCAGGCGGCATTGTTCACGGACCAGCGGCTGCCGGCTCTGCTAGCTTCAAATGACAAGATTACAAAAATGCCGGGGTTTAGTATGGGCAAGCCACAAACCTTCTATGAGGTATTTCGCGCGCAAGGTATCAGTCGGCGCTCTTTCAACAAGTTCTGCTCGCTCACCGCAGCCTCTCTCGGGCTCGCACCTTCCTTCGCTCCCCAGATCGCTCACGCCATGGAAACCAAGCGCCGTACGCCGGTGATCTGGCTCAACGGGCTGGAGTGCACCTGCTGTTCCGAGAGCTTTATTCGATCGGGCCACCCGCTGGCCTCCGACGTGGTGCTGTCCATGCTTTCACTGGACTATTCCCACACCCTGATGGCCTCCGCCGGCCACCAGGCGGAGCAGATCCTCACGGAGACCCTGGAGGAGAGCTACGGCGAGTATATTCTCGCTGTGGAAGGCAATCCTCCGCTTAATGAGGACGGCATGTACTGCATTGTCGGCGGCCGCCCCTTCGTCGAGCAGCTCAAGGAAATGGCGGCCGGCGCCAAAGCCATCATCGCCTGGGGCTCCTGCGCCTCCAACGGCTGTGTGCAGGCCGCGCGCCCCAATCCGACAGCGGCTACGCCCATCCACGAGGTCATCCGCGACAAGCCTATTGTGAAGGTGCCAGGCTGCCCGCCGATTCCCGAGGTCATGACCGGTGTAGTGACCTACATGCTCACCTTCGGCCGCATACCGCCGCTGGACCGCATCGGCCGCCCGGAGATGTTTTACGGCCAACGAATCCACGACAAGTGCTACCGCCGTCCCCATTTCGATGCCGGGCAGTTCGCCGAGTCCTGGGACGACGAAAACGCACGCAAGGGCTACTGCCTGTACAAGATGGGCTGCCGCGGGCCCACCACCTACAACGCCTGCTCCACCACCCGCTGGAACGGCGGCGTGTCCTTCCCCATCGAGTCCGGCCACGGCTGTATCGGCTGTTCCGAGGAGAACTTCTGGGACAACGGCCCCTTCTACGAACGGCTGGCGGATGTGCAGACTCCACTGGGGGTCGAGGCCAACGCCGACCAGATTGGCCTTGCTGCCGCCGGCGTCATTGGCACCGGTATCGCCGCCCACGCGGCAGCCTCAGCGCTGAAACGAGCCCGGTCAAACCCGGCAGAGGAATACCAAAGCAAGTCCGAGTCAGAGGGGGTATAGCGCATGGCCATTCAAACACCCAACGGATTCTCACTGGACGATTCCGGCAGGCGGGTGGTGGTCGATCCAGTTACCCGGATCGAGGGCCACCTCCGCATAGAGGTCAATGTCGACGACGAGAATGTGATTCGCAATGCGGTGTCTACCGGCACCATGTGGCGAGGCCTGGAGGTCATCCTCAAAGGTCGTGACCCGCGCGACGCCTGGGCCTTTACCCAGCGCATCTGTGGCGTCTGCACCGGCACCCACGCATTGACCTCAGTACGGGCGGTGGAAGATGCCCTGGGCATCGATATCCCGGAGAATGCCAACACCATACGCAACATCATGCAGCTCACACTGCAGGTCCACGATCACATCGTGCACTTCTACCACCTGCACGCCCTGGACTGGGTCGACGTGGTATCGGGGCTGTCTGCTGACCCCAGGGCCACCAGCGAGCTGGCCCAGTCGATTTCCAATTGGCCAAAGTCGTCGCCCGGCTATTTCAAGGATCTGCAGACCCGGCTGAAGAAATTTGTCGAGTCTGGCCAGCTGGGGCTGTTCCGCAATGCCTACTGGGGACATCCGGCCTACAAGCTGCCGCCCGAAGCCAACCTGATGGCCACCGCGCATTATCTCGAAGCTTTGGATTTCCAGAAGGAAATCAAGAAGATACACACGATATTTGGAGGAAAAAATCCACACCCCAACTGGCTGGTGGGCGGCGTTCCCTGCCCCATCAATGTCTCGAACACCGGTGCCGTGGGGGCCATCAATATCGAGCGCCTCTCCCACGTAAAAAGCATCATCGACCAGTGCCGTCAGTTTGCCGAACAGGTCTACCTGCCCGACCTGGTAGCCATCGCTTCGTTCTACAAGGACTGGACCTATGGCGGCGGCATTTCCAGCCAGAACGTGATGTCCTACGGCGATATTCCCGAACACGCCAACGACTATTCGGCGGATAACCTGTTACTGCCGCGGGGCGCAATTCTTAACGGCAACCTGGCCGAAATTCACGAAGTGGACCAGCGGAACCCGGACGAGATCCAGGAGTTTGTACCCCACTCCTGGTACAGCTACGCCGACGAGAGCATCGGACTGCATCCCTGGGACGGCGTCACCGAGCCCAATTTCGAGCTGGGCCCCAACTTCAAGGGCACCAGAACCCACCTCGAGGAGCTGGACGAAAGTGCCAAGTACTCCTGGATCAAGAGCCCGCGGTGGAAAGGCAACGCCATGGAAGTGGGACCGCTGGCGCGATACATCATCGGCTACGCCCAGGGAAACCCGGAATTCAAGGAGCCGGTGGAAAAACTGCTCAGTGACCTCGAGCTGCCGGTCAGCGCCCTGTTCACCACCCTGGGCCGGACTGCTGCGCGCGGACTGGAGTGTGTGTGGGCGGCCGACAAGATGGACCACTTCTACAACAAACTGGTCAACAACATCCGCAACGGCGACGTGGCCACCGCCAACACTCAGAACTGGGATCCGTCGACCTGGCCCACCGACGTCAAGGGCGTGGGTTTCACCGAGGCGCCGCGCGGCGCCCTGGGCCACTGGATTCATATCAAGGACACCCGTATCGAGAACTACCAGGCAGTCGTGCCCACCACCTGGAACGCCGGCCCCCGCGACAACGAGGGCAATATCGGCGCCTACGAGGCTTCGCTGATGGATACCCCCATGGCGGACCCCGAACAGCCGCTGGAAATCCTGCGCACTATCCACTCGTTTGATCCCTGCCTGGCCTGCTCCACACACGTGATGAGCCCGGACGGGGACGAGTTGGCGGACATCAAGGTTCGCTAGGAGGCACTGCCATGGCTGATTCCACAGAAGCGACCAAGCACGAATCGGGCTTTCTCGGCACGTTGGTGCAGTCCTCCACCGAGGTCACGTCGCCAGCGGAAAAAGTGTATGTCTACGAGGCGCCACTGCGGCTCTGGCACTGGGTAAACGCCCTGTGCATCGTAGTGCTGTGCGTCACAGGTTACCTGATCGGCTCCCCGCCAGACTCGGTGATGGGCGAGGCTTCAGCGAACTTCCAGTTCGGCTATATCCGCATGATCCACTTTGCCGGCGGCCAGATTCTTGCGCTCGCCCTGCTGTACCGAATTGTCTGGGCGTTCCTGGGCAACCACCACTCGCGTCAGATTTTCCTGCCGCCCGTCTGGAGCGCGAAGTGGTGGCGCGAGGTGTGGCACGAGATAAAGTGGTACGCCTTTCTCGAGAAAACCCCAAAGAAGTACATCGGCCACAACCCGCTGGCCCAGCTCGCCATGTTCCTAATGTTGGTCATCCCGACCTTCCTGGCGATCTTTACCGGCTTTGCACTCTACGCCGAGGGACAGGGCATTGATTCCTGGTGGTACTCCGCTTTCGGCTGGGTATTTACGTTACTGGGAGAAAGCTTCTGGGTACACACGGTGCACCACGTGAATATGTGGATCATCATCATCTTTGCGATGATTCATATGTACGTCGCCGTGCGCGAAGACATCATGAGCCGCCAGAGCCTGGTGTCGACCATGATCTCCGGCTGGCGCTTCTTCAAGGATGACCGCGAATGAACGCGCTGGCACTCGGCGTTGGCAACCTGCTGTGGGCGGATGAGGGCTTCGGGGTACGCTGCGTCGAGGCCCTTGCCCAACAGTTTGAAATACCTGAAAACCTCACCGTGGCCGACGGCGGCACCCAGGGCCTCTACCTGGTAGACCTGATGCGCGAGTACAACCCGGTGCTGATCTTTGATGCCGTGGATTTCGGTGACGCACCGGGCAGCATCCGCGTGGTGGAAAACGGAGACATCCCCGCCTTTGTTGCGGGCCGAAAAGTCAGCTTGCACCAGGCGGGCCTGCAGGACGTGATTGCCTGCGCCAAACTGCTCGGTGACTGCGCCGAGAACATGCTGCTGGTGGGCGTACAGCCGGTAGAACTGGAAGACTACGGCGGCAGCCTGCGGCCCGAGGTAAAAGCGCAGATTCCCGCTGCGCTGGAAATTGCCCGGGATTACCTCACCGGATTCGGAATTGACCTGCAGCGGCTGGAACAGCCCGTCGACAGCAGCGTGATTACCCCTGGGCTGGAGCTGGATCGCTACGAGAACGATCGCCCCGACAACCAGAGTGCCTGTCGCGAAGGCGATGCGCGCGTCCTGCAACGGGCGCGGTCTCGATAAGCCATGTGTCTTGGTATCCCGCTTCAGGTCCACAGCATTGAAGCCCCGGGGCTGGCGCTTTGTGCCCCGCGCCACCAAACGACCGCCCTGCGGCGGGTAAACACCGCCCTGCTCGACACAGCGCCGGGTATTGGGGACTGGCTGCTGGCCCATGTCGACATCGCCATTCGCGCACTCGACACCGAAGAGGCGCGTCTGATTGACGACGCGCTGGCCGCGGTCACCGCCGCCGTTGATGGCGAACCCTTTGAACACCTGATTGCGGATCTCGTTGATCGCGAGCCGCAGCTCCCTGAACACCTGCGCACTCCCGAGGACGCCTTGAAACATGGATGAGACCGTCAGTCCGGCCGTCGTGGCCATGCTTGAACAGGGCCAGCTGTCTGAACTGGACGAGGCCACCCTGCCCGCCTTCATAGCGGGGAAAAACCTCACGGTATTGCTGTTCACCGGCGGCCCCAAGCGCGTGCGCGAGGCGCACGACGTAGCAGTGGCCCTGCGTGAGGTGTTGCGAGACTACCCGGGGCTGGTGCGCGCCGCCGTACTGCCGCCGGAACGCGAAGGCGACTTCCATGAACAGTTTCGGGTACTGACGCCACCGAGTCTGGTGTTTATCGCGTCCGGAGAAACCCTGGAAGTGCTGCCGGGCGTGCGGGACTGGGCTGACTACACGCGCGCATTCCAGCGCTACCTGGGTGCCCCCCAGCGCGCACAACGGGAGGTGACCGCATGAAACGCGACAACCTCATCCCCACGGTGGATGTCGACAGCATCTCCAACCCCATGATCTGGGAGGACGAAGAGCCCGCCGAGGGTGTGTTTGTAGGTACCTCAGCCGACGACGCACTCGCGCTGCTGGGCGTCCCGTCCCTGGAGCTACCGCCTGCACCGCGACTGCCGGATGACTTTGTGCCCTCACAGCAGCTGCGGGACTGGCTCGACCGGTTGGGCCAGGGGCTGGCACAGATCGCGCAGGGCCTGGAAGGCCAGTGTCGGCTGCCGCTGACGAAGCTGGCCGCCGTCGACGTCCAGGCTATCGAAGAAATCCTCGGCGCTGGTGAAGTGTCAGGACATGTCACCCTGGATGGTGTGCGTTACGAATTGGCCGAATCCGTGCTGGCCGGCGTTTGGCGCATCAACGGCGACGACGGCAGCCAGTGGGTGGAAGTCGCCACCGCCCCCTCGGTGGCACTCGATGCGGGCGCGGCGCTCGAGCCCGCCAACTACGCCATCCCTGCACCCACGGGCGAGGTCATGAACGCAGCCGCGGTACTGGCCGAGATCAGTGAACGCGCGCTGGCCTGGCAAGAGTGCGACGCCGCGAACCATGTACTCAACTTCACCCTGCTGCCGATGAACGAGGCTGACCACGCTATGCTCACCGCGGTGCTGGGCCGCGCTGACTTCGAGCTGACTTCAGGTGGGTTCGGCGACTGCCGCATCATGGCCACCCGCTACCGCCACGTGTGGGCGGTGCAATTCGTCAATGCGATGGGCCACACCATTCTCGATACCATCGAGATCGGCGAGCTGCCGGCGGCCGCGCGAGCTGCCGGTGAAGATTTCGAGGACTCCGCCGACCGGCTGACCGAGTTGCTCGAGGCCTATTTGTAATGAACGTTTTCGAAGGCTCATTCCTGGGGGACGGGACGCGCATCGGGTCAGGCACCGTGATGGAATGCGGCGTCTGCTGGTGGGTGTACGACCCTGCACTGGGCGATGAGGTCTGGCAGATAGCTCCGGACACCGCTTTCACAGAACTACCCGAACACTGGCGCTGTCCGAATTGCGACGCGGAACAGCACCAGTTCATGGTGCTGCGCACGGATGCGGAGCATGACAGGCCGGCGCAGTCAGCGGGACAGGCACAAATAGCAGAACAGCGCGCGGCGCTGGAGAAAGCCTACCAACGGGTTGCGGATACCATGCGCAGCCTCCCAGTCTACAACCAGGCCCTGGGCGTGGACATCGTTGGCATGCGCCGTTGCAGCTATGGGCTGCTGGCGGTAGCGGTGACCCCCTGGTGTATGAACCTGCTGTTGTTGCCGCCGCCGGGGGTTACCGGGCGTGAGGGCAGCAGTCGTGAACTGGTGTTTCCCGCTGGCCGCTTCGCCTTTATTGCCGGTCACCTGGAAGGCGTCGGTGTCATCGAGAGCTGCTCCCTGTTTTCGCCCATGGCTGAATTCGAAGACCCGTTGGCCGTCAAAGCCGTGGCAGAGCATGCCATAGAGGGCCTGTTCGACAGCGACACCACCGAGGCTGCAACGGAGAAACCCCTGAGCCGGCGCTCCTTCCTGCGCGCGGGCAAGGAGGGGTGACCGGGTGTCGAACAGCACGCCACAGATCAGTATCACCTCGCGGGACGGACGCGTCGCCGTCAGGCAACAGCGACCCAACGTCACCGGCATTCTTGGGGGCCTGAGTCTCGAAGAA
Organism: Cellvibrionales bacterium; assembly: GCA_043513815.1. Lineage (GTDB taxonomy): Bacteria > Pseudomonadota > Gammaproteobacteria > Pseudomonadales > Halieaceae > JANQIO01. Next base: position 2,538,709 of record CP121313.1, read on the forward strand.
GCGATATTACGGATTCCGCTGCTGCTACCAATCTGCGGTCATGCCCAGGGCATTGCCGCTCAGCGCGCCGCCTTCGCCGCCCGCGGCAAGACCGACCCCTATGCGCGCGAACACACCAGTCAGTTGTGGCGTGAGCAGGGTATTGCCGCAGCCTGGCGGTTGGCCATTGACTGGCCTGGCTGCCTGAACCAGCAGCGGGAGATCGCTCTGTTCAAAGCCGTTCAGAATGCCGACGGGCCTGAGACACTGGCTACGCATCTACTGCATTTTCTACCCGGGCTCATCACGGTCGAAGACCTGGAGGAGCTGGAGCGGTGGATCGAAGACTCTCCCAGTACAGCGGCATCGACGGTGCGCCGGGCCATGCAGCTGGATAGCGGCCTGGAGGCTACTGGGGTGCCTGACATGGGCGAGGGTGAAACCCTGAAAGCCATGGCCCAGACAGCCCTGTCCAGGCCCCGCTTTGACCCCCTCGCCCCTGACGGCGCAGGCATCGAGGTAGGGCCGATGGCGATGCATCGTCATCCCCTGATCGGCGCACTGAATACGAGCTCGCGCTACGGTGCCTTGTCACGCCGGCTGGTCGCCCAGTTGCTGGACACACTGGCCATAGCAGGCCATCTGTTGGACGAACAATCCACCTACCCCAGCAGCGCCTGGACGCTGTCACGGGGCGTGGGCCTGGGACGTGCGGTCACGGCGCGAGGGCCGGTATTTCACCGGGTAGAGCTGGATGAAAACCAGCACGTGCATTGCTGGCGAGTCCTTGCGCCAACCGACTGGCACTTTGCGCCCGGCGGGGCACTGGAAGTGGAGGCCAACCGCCAGCCGCTTGATCTCGCGCAACTGCGGCTACTGGTGCTGGGATTTGATCCCTGCGCACCCTGGCGCGTGGAAACGGAGCAAGCCGCCCATGCATGAGATGGCGTTGTGCCAGGGCATGGTCGAGCTGATCGAGGCCCAGCGGGTTATGGACGGCTTCTCGCGGGTAAAGCGTGTAATTGTAGAAATTGGCGCCCTTGGGCACGTGGACCCGCATGCCCTGGAATTCGCTTTCGACGTGGGTGCCCGAGGCACAGCAGCCGAATCGGCGACGCTGGAAATTCGCGAAATCCCGGGCCGGGGCTGGTGCATGTCGTGCAGCCGCTCTATTGAGATAGCGGCGAGAGGCGAAGGTTGCCCAGGCTGCGGCGGCTATCAGCTGATCGTGGAACAGGGTGAAGAATTGCGACTGAAAGAACTGGAGGTAGCCTGATGTGCGGCGTATGCGGATGTAGCGAAGGGGAAACCCGAATTGAAACCGAGGGCCAACCGACGCAAGCGAAACAACATGACCACCCTCATCAGCATGGTACAGGCATGTCGGTGCTGCGGGACGATCCTGTGGAGCGCTCACATCTGGTGAGCGTTGAAAAGGACATTCTCAGCAAGAACAACGCGATCGCCCTGCACAACCGGCAGCACTTTGCCAGCCACGGGGTATTGGCATTGAACCTGGTGTCATCACCCGGCGCCGGCAAGACCACGCTGCTGGTGGAAACGCTCACGCAGCTTGCCGGCCAGCTGCCAATGGCGGTGATAGAGGGTGACCAGGAAACCAGCGCTGACGCCGATCGTATTCGCGCCACCGGGGTTCCAGCGCTGCAGGTGAATACCGGCCGCGGCTGCCATCTGGATGCAGATATGGTGCATCGAGCTTTCCACGAACTGCACATCCACGATGGTGTATTGTTCATCGAAAACGTGGGTAACCTGGTGTGTCCCGCAGGCTTTGATCTCGGAGAAGCGCACAAGGTGGTAATCGCCTCTGTCACCGAAGGCGAAGACAAGCCTCTCAAGTATCCCAATATGTTCGCCGCTGCATCATTGATGCTGGTCTCCAAGGTGGATCTGCTGCCGCACCTGGCGTTTGACGTGACAGCACTGATCGACAACGCCCTGCGGGTCAATCCGGCTCTACAGATCATTCAGGTATCCCCCACTACCGGCGAGGGCATGGAGCGCTGGCTCAACTGGATTGGCGCCGCCCGCCAGATGGCAGCCGCCACGGCCTGATGACAATGACCGGCGCCCAGGCCATAGCCGTGATCGAGCGCCGCCGCCTGCGGGTGCGCGGGCTGGTGCAGGGTGTGGGCTTTCGCCCCCATGTCTACCGCTGTGCCCGGCGCCTGGGTATCAGTGGTTTTGTGCAGAACGGGCCGGACGGGGTAGTGATCGAAGCCGAAGGAATCGATCTAGACGGGTTTGTCAGCTCTCTGCGAAACGGAGCACCGCCACTGGCGCGCATTCAACACTTGCAGGAGAGTCCCCTGCCCGTACTCGACAGTGACGGATTTGAGATTCGCGATAACGCCGCCGGCGCTCTGGCTAGCGCGGCAATTCCTGCCGATACCGGACTTTGCGAAACCTGCCTGGGCGAACTGTTCGATCCCGACAACAGGCGCCACCTGCACCCATTCATTGCCTGTGCTAATTGCGGGCCACGCTACACCATGACCCGCCGGCTACCCTACGATCGAGCCGCCACCAGCATGGATGACTTCCCGCTCTGCGCTGAATGCGACAGTGAATACAGGGACCCGAACAGCCGCCGCTTTCATGCGGAACCCACCTGCTGCCACCATTGTGGACCACAACTGTCTCACTCCCTGGCCGATGCGGCAGGAGCCATCAGTGATGGCAAAATCGTCGCGATCAAAGGCCTCGGCGGCTTCCACCTTGCCTGCGATGCCCGCAATGCCCAGGCCATCTCGCGACTGCGCGACAACAAGCGCCGCGACGGCAAGCCGTTTGCGGTCATGGTGCTGAACGCTGCCAGCGCAGAGCGCTATGCCATACTCTGCGATACCGAGCGCGATTGCCTCGAGCGCCCTGAACGCCCGATCGTGGTCCTTGAAGGCCGTAGCGTTTTACCCGACGTGCTATCCCCTGGGCTTTCAAGCGTTGGACTGTTACTGCCCTACAACGCAATCCACTACCTTTTGTTCCACGCGCTACTTGGCGCCCCTGAAGGCAACCGCTGGTTAGCGCAATCCCAGGACACGGCGCTGGTCATGACCAGCGCCAATCTCAGTGGCGATCCATTGATTACCGATAATGCCCAGGCCCAGCAGCAGTTGGCCGGCGTGGCCGATCTGGTTGTGGTACATGATCGGGACATCGCCGCTCGCGCAGACGACTCGGTATTGCGGGTCATCGACAACACGCCGAGATTGATTCGCCGGGCCCGCGGCTATGTGCCAATTGCCATCCCGCTGGCCTCCGAGGGTCCTGCAGTGCTCGGGGTTGGCGCCCACCTCAAAAACAGCGTGACGCTATTACGCGGCAGAGAGGCCTGGCTATCGCCACACATCGGCGACCTCGACACCCCGGCCACCATCCGCTTCCAGCGTGACAGTATCGAACAACTGCTGCAGATGCTGGAAACGAGACCTGCAGCCATCGCCTGTGACTGGCACCGCGACTACGCCGCAACACGCCTGGCCGAGCAAATGGCGCAGGAATGCGAAGTCGCGCTGCCGCTGCTGCGCATCCAGCACCATCATGCTCACCTGGCCGCTGTGCTCGCCACCAGCGGACACGAAGGGCCGGCACTGGGCATTGCCCTGGACGGACATGGCGTTGGCGCCGACGGTGCTTCCTGGGGCGGCGAACTAATGCGATTGCAGGGCAGCCGCTTTACACGGCTCGGTCATTTTTCCCCGCTCCCGGTCGCCGGCGGTGATCGCGCGGCACGGGAACCCTGGCGCATGGCGGCCGGCGCACTACAGCTACTCGGTCGAGGTCAGGAAATAGAAAAGCGCTTTGTCGAAGAACCGCTGGCGCCAGCACTGATGGCACTGCTTGCGGAAGATAAAGTCCCGACAACAACGGCCGCGGGCCGCCTGTTTGATGCCGCCGCCGCCCTGCTCGGCGTCAACACTCGCGCCGCCTATGAAGGCGAAGCACCCATGCAGCTGGAAGCTCTGGTCAGCAAGCCGCTGGTGCTGAACGACGGCTACCGGCTTGAAGACGGAACCCTGGATTTTAGCCCGCTGCTGGCAGCACTGGCTGACTGCGACGACCCGGTCATGGGGGCCAGCCTGTTCCACGGCACACTGATCGAAGCCCTGACAAGATGGGCGGTACACGCGGCGGACACCACCGGTATTGACACCATTGCGCTGGCCGGCGGTTGCTTTCTCAATCGCCATCTCGCCGCGCAAATTCCGGCTCGCCTGCGGTCCGCGGGACTGGTACCCCTGTTACCTACCAGCGTGCCACCCAACGACGGCAGTATCAGCCTGGGCCAGGCCTGGGTGGCCCGCCGACGGCTGCTGGAATCCGCGAACTCGCTGGAGATGAACTGATGTGCCTCGCCATACCTGTCTGCATTACTGAAATCGTTGATGATGAGCGCGCCCTTGCGTCATCTGGTGGTGTCATTCGAGAAATCAACACAGCGCTGGTCGATGACCTGGTCGTAGGAGACTACGTCATTCTGCACGTGGGTTACGCCCTGTCGCGTCTGGACCAGCAGGAAGCGGAGCGTACCCTCGCTGCCATGAGCGACGGTGAAGCCCTGGAGGCCAGCCTGTGAAATACGTTGATGAGTTCCGCGACGGCGAGCGAGCCAAAGCACTGGGCGACGCCATTGCCGCAGCAGCCAGCAGTGGTCGCGAATATCGGTTGATGGAATTCTGCGGTGGACACACCCACGCAGTATTTCGCTATGGTGTGCCCGACCTGTTGCCCGCCAATGTAGAACTGATCCACGGGCCGGGATGCCCGGTTTGCGTGCTGCCTATCGGTCGCCTGGACATGGCCATACGGCTGGCCTCCGACCACCCCGAAGTGATTCTTGCCTCCTATGGAGACATGCTGCGAGTACCGGGCAGCAAGGGTGTGAGCCTGATGAAGGCGAAGGCAGACGGGGCCGATGTGCGCATGGTCTACTCTGTCAGTGACGCGCTCGATCTGGCGCGTACCCATCCGCAACGCCAGGTCGTGTTCTTCGGCATCGGTTTTGAAACCACCACGCCGCCGACGGCACTGGGCATCCTGCAGGCCGAAGCCGAGAAGCTCGGGAATTTCAGCGTGTTCTGCAACCATGTGCTTACGCCGGCGGCGATGAACGCCATCCTTGCCGTCGACGATGGCGATGTGCCGGTGGAAGTGGACGGTTTCATCGGTCCAGCACATGTCAGCGTGGTGATCGGCTCCGACGCCTATCGATTCTGCGCGGCGCATCACCAGAAACCGGTCGTCATTGCCGGGTTCGAACCGCTGGACGTACTGCAGTCGATTCTGATGTTGATCGAACAGCTTAACGAGGGCCGCGCAGAGATCGAGAACCAGTACACCCGCGCGGTGACACCGCTGGGCAACCAGCGCGCCCAGGCCATCGTGCAGCAGGTTTTCGAACGCCGCCCCAGCTTCGAGTGGCGCGGTTTGGGTGATATACCCGAATCCGCGCTGGCCATCCGCGATTGTTTCAGCCTCTACGACGCAGAGCATCGCTTTGACATGCACTACCAGTATGCCCACGGCACCAAGAGCTGTGACTGCCCGGCCATCCTTCGCGGGGTCAAGAAACCCACTGACTGCAAACTATTCGCGACCAGCTGCACACCCGACAACCCGCTGGGGTCCTGCATGGTGTCCGACGAAGGCGCCTGTGCCGCTTATTACACTTACGGGCGCTTTCGCCAGGATGCCCAGGCGAAGCAAACGGAAACCAAGGAGAAGCGTCGTGCAGTACGACAAGGGTAACGTTGAAGCGATGGCTGAAGCCGGCCGCCGCCAGGCCCGCAAACTGGATCTGGCCAGCGGTCGCGTGGATATGAGCCACGGTGCCGGCGGTCGTGCCATGGCGGATCTGGTGGATCTGATCTTTCGCCCCGCGTTCGACAACCCCATGCTGAATCGCGCCGATGACCAGGCCAGTTTCGAGGTGGAAGCCGGCAGCATGGTCTTGACCACCGACAGCTTTGTGATATCGCCCCTGTTTTTCCCGGGCGGAGATATCGGCAGCCTGGCGGTACACGGAACCGTCAACGATCTCGCAATGGGCGGTGCCGTGCCTCTATACCTCACGGCGGGTTTCATTCTTGAAGAGGGCTTCCCGCTGGCTGACCTGGCACGCATAGTCGATTCCATGGCGGCAGCCGCAAGGGAGGCCGGCGTGGCAATAGTGACCGGCGATACCAAGGTGGTAGAACGCGGCAAGGGTGACGGTATCTTTATCAATACCGCCGGTGTGGGGAGGGTGCCTGCCGGGCTGGCGCTGGGCGGCGACCGGGCGCGCCCCGGCGACAAGGTCATTGTCTCCGGCACCATCGGCGATCACGGGGTAGCGATCATGTCTCTGCGCAAGGGGCTGCGGTTTACCACCGAGCTGTGTTCCGACTCTGCCTCACTCAATCACCTGGTCGCGGCCATGGTCACCGCTGATGGCCCTGGCCTGCGTCTAATGCGCGACCCCACGCGGGGCGGCCTGGCGGCCACCCTCAATGAGATCGCACACCAGTCCGGTGTGGGCATCCGCCTGCACGAGCAAGACCTGCCCGTGCGCGAGGAGGTTCGGGGCGCCTGTGAACTCCTGGGGCTCGACCCGCTAAACGTGGCAAATGAAGGCAAGCTGATAGCCGTGGTGGACCCGGAGGCGGCAGATGGGATGCTCTGCGCGATGCGCCGCCAACCCTGTGGCGCGGGGGCTAAGGTCATCGGCGAGATTATCGAAGACGACCTGCGCCTGGTTCGCATGAGCACCGGCATCGGTGGCGAACGCGTGGTGGACTGGCTACACGGCGAACAGCTGCCCCGTATCTGCTAGGTCCGCCGGGGCAACGCTGGCTTGATGATATCGGCTAGCAGACGCCCTGCTCTTTCAGTGCGGCCACGTCCTCGTCGCTGAGGGACAGTATCTCTTTCAGTACCTCATCGTTGTGGGCGCCCACCTCCGCCCCCGCCCAGTCAGTGCGGCCCGGGGTTTTCGACAGAATTGGGGTGATCGCGGGGATAGTGTGGGTCTTGCCGTTGACGTCGACCTCTTCAAACATGCCACGGGCGCGGAAGTGCGGGTCGTTGAACTGGTCTTCGATGTTGTACATCAAACCCACAGGCACCCGTTCCTTCTCGAGGATATCGACCACTTCGGAAGACGGCAGCGACGCACACCAGTCCGCCAACGCCTTGTCGATTTCCGGCTCGTGTTCCACACGTCCAGCGTTGCTGGCCATGGCTGGATTTTCCGCCATCTCCGGATGACCAGCCGCTACCATCAGGCGCTTGAAAATCGAGTCGCCGTTGCCGCCGATCACCACGTACTTACCGTCGGCGCAGGTATAGGTGTTGGTGGGCACGATGCCGGTAATGGTGGTGCCGGAAGGCTCGCGTACGACGCCGGCACCGGCGTATTCCGGCACCACCGACTCCATCAGGTTGAACATGGACTCGTAGAGGGCAACGTCAACCACCTGGCCCTCGTCGGGCTTGTTGTGGCGCTGCAGCAGGGCCAGGCACACACCCAGTGCCGCGTGAATAGCTGACACCGTGTCTCCGACACTGAGGTTGGGTCGCACCGGGGGCTGGCCAGGGAAACCATTCAGGTAACGAAAGCCCGAAACACCCTCTGTCACCGACGCATAGCCGGGCTTGGAGGAATAGGGCCCGGTCTGCCCATAGCCGGAAATGCGCGCGAAAATCAGGCCGGGGTTGAAGGGCTCCAGATCATCGGGGCCCAGGCCCCACTCTTCCATCACGCCGGGGCGGAAGTTTTCCACGACCACATCAGCCGTTTTCATCAGTTCCCGCACCAGCTCACGGCCCTGCTCACTCTTGAGGTCCAGGGTCACGCTCTTCTTGTTGCGCCCGATGCTGCGCCACCACAGGGAAGTACCGTCGTCATCGAGGACGCGCCAGCCGCGGATAGGATCGCCTTTGATCGGGGGCTCCACCTTGATCACTTCAGCGCCAAAATACGCCAGGATCGAGCCGGTAAACGGCCCCGCCAGTAACTGTCCCATTTCAATAACGCGAATGCCGTCCAGCGGCCGTGCAGTATCCTTGCTCATGCTTTTCCTCTGAGGTGTGCGAGAGTGCCGGGTTCAGGCCAATGCTGGGCTCCCGGCCTTATTCTGCAAACTGATACGCAACCTGGACAGAATCGGGTCTGTCTCCGGCCCAGGTCTGGCGATGGCGAGTACCAGTGCAGCGGGCGCTAAACCTGAGGGTTCTGGCCGCCCACTCTCTCCAAACAGGCGTTCAGAGCGCGACCGCAAGCTCCTGCGGGCTGCGAAGGCCACATCCAATAGAGCAGGCGGCTAGGGATAGTAGGTCTCATAGCTGTTGGGTGAGACCACGATCACTTCATATTGCGGCTGCAGAAAAGCCACCAGGTCGATGAGCTCCTGCACCGTCATTACATCATTGTAGACCGGCATGCGGGACCTGCCGTCGTCCTCGGATACCTGTCGCGGCAAACGCGAGGTCAGTCGGTGGGAGGGGTTGATGATGGAGGTGACCAATGCGGCATAAGTCGTTACCCGGGTGGATTTCCCCCCCAGTGGCAAGTAAATATCGACAGCAGCGGGGTCACGCTGAGGCACACCATCGGCGCTGTGGCAATCATGGCAACGCAGCTCAACGAAGGTGGCCTGGCCCGCTTCCGGGTCGCCTTTGGGTAGCGCGAAGCCACGCGGTGAATTGGGCCCAAATTCACAGCCCGCCAGGCAGACCAGGGCCAGCGGCGCCAGCACCGGGAAAAACACTCGCCGTATGGACATGATTCAGCTCCTTCGAAATGGATGCCAGCCTGCACGCTATCGCAGTCGGGGACTCAAACCCTTGCGCCGCATCAAATTACCCGGGAATACTGCTACCAGGGGAGTTTTTGGCAGGAGCGCAAGCAGCACGTATGCTGTCCACCCACGATAGCCGAGCAGGACAGCAGATGAACCAGGATGCACTATTTACCAGCACCTCCAGCGTACTGCCGGCATGGATCGACTACAACGGCCATATGAACATGGGCTACTACCTTGTGGCCTTCGACCAGATCGCCACCGACGGCTTCTATGACTACCTGGGTATTGGCGTCGAGCACAAGCAACAGGCTGGCAAGTCCACCTTCAGCCTGGCGGCCAATATCGACTTTATCGCCGAACTCATGGAAGGTGACCCACTGCGTTTTACTACCCAGCTGGTGGACTACGACCACAAGCGGCTGCACTTCCACCACTGCCTGTATCACGCCAAAGAAGGCTATCTGGCGGCCACCAACGAAAATCTCGGCATGTACATCGATATGCAGTCCCGGCGCAGCACCTCGTTCAGCGAGGATCAAATGGCGCGATTCCAGGTCGAGCTGGAACGCGGCCAGGCACTGGGAATGCCGGAGGGCGTGGGCCGGAAACTGGGTATTCGGCGCTAGCCGCCAACTCTCACCGACAGTTGGAATTCTCGATGAGAGATGGCGGTCAGGCGTCAGCGGTAGCTGCTGTTCATCAGGCCCATTCGCGACAGCCGGTAGACGACCGTCTGCCAGATGACGCCCAGCCCGTAGCGAATCACCGGCCAACCCGCTATAGAGGACGCATCTACTGCGTAACGCGTCGGGCAGGTCACCTCACCGATGCTGAAACCGTGAGCAATCACCTGCAGCAGCATCTGGTTGTCAAAGATGAAATCGTCAGAGTTGCGCGCCAGTGGCAGGGTTTCCAGGACCTCACGGGAGAAGGCACGGAACCCGGTGTGATACTCCGACAGCTTGTAGCCCACCATCAGGTTCTGGAACAGCGTCAGCAAGCGATTGGCCATGTACTTGTGACGGGGCATACCTCCCTTCAGGGCTCCCGTCCCGAGAATGCGGGAGCCCAGCACACAATCAAACACGTCTTCGGCAATGAGTCCCGCCATTGAGCGGATCAGCCGCGGCGTGTACTGATAGTCCGGGTGCACCATGACCACTATGTCGGCACCCAGATCCAGGGCCGCCCGGTAACAGGTCTTTTGATTGCCGCCGTAGCCGAGGTTCCTGTCGTGGACGATTACGCGGTCAATGCCCAGGCTGGCGGCTACTTCAGCCGTGTTGTCCGGGCTGGCGTCGTCCACCAGGATGACGCTGTCCACCACGTCAAAGGGCAGTTCACGGTAGGTTTTTTCCAGGGTATCGGCCGCATTGTAGGCGGGCATTACCACACAGATTTTCTTGTTGTTGATCACGCTCCGCCCTCCTTTCTGGCGTAAAACGCCACGGTCGCCCCGGACCGGGCAACCATTCCGTACAGACTCTCCATCAGTGCAAACGGCATCAGCACGCCTGCCAGACCGGACCAGGCCGCCAGTTCCAGCCAGGCTGATAGACGGCGGCGCCCGCCGTACTTCAGCAACGCGTAGAAGCGATTGGGCCGCTGCGGAAACAGCGCGTTCATGGCGCTCTGTATGAAACCATATAGATTCTGGGCGAGATCCAGATGGCCTTCCTGTTCAATGCGCAGGCCGCGTTCCGCGAGCCGCTGTCGCAGCCAGGGTGCATCGATATGCACCAGGTGCCGCGGCAGGTCCAGGTGAAACCAGTGGCGCCCGAACAAACGACTTTGCAGACTGCCGAAATTGGGAACCGCCAGCGCCAGAACACCGCCGGGGTTCAGGTGCTGCTGCAACCGGTCAAGCATGGCGTCCTGACCCTGCAGATGCTCGAAGACATGCCACAACACGATAATGTCCCAGCGCCGGTCGCTGAATTCAGCATCCTCCAGGCTGCCGTGCCGCACGATCTTTGCCAGCTCTCCCTGCAAAGGGAACTCTTCCCGCTCCAGGCCGATGACTTCAGCGCCCAGCCCACGGAAGGCTCGCAGTAGTACCGCCCGACCGCAGCCGATATCCAGCACCGACGGCAGTGCACCCTCTTCCCTCCGCCAGAGCTGCAGCAGCGAGCGGGCGCGGCGACCCGCAAGGCCGTCCAAAAGCGCTTCCATCCAGCCGGCGAACTTGCTTTCGGTAGAACCGTAGTAGTCGATGTCGTAGCTATCCGACACCGTGTCGGCGGCGGCCATGCCAGTGTTGGCGAGGTCGCAGTGTTCGCAGCGGAATACCGGGAAGCGCCCGGCTGCAATACCGTCAAATGCCGGTGCTTCAAACAGCACCTGTGCGTCGGCAGCACCACAGTTATGGCAGGCGGAAGAATCAGTTTGCATGGCTCAACCTGTTGGGCGCGAACAGCCAGAATTTACGAGCGACGAAGTTGAAGCACGCCACGAAAAAGGTAGCGACCAGTTTGGCATAGACGTAGTTCCCATTAGCGGATTCCACCCAGGTGAGCATCACTCCCTCACTGATAACCAGCCCGGTAATGACAATGCCCGAAAACAGGCCGAATTCCACCCAGCGGTTCTCAAACCGGTGCTCGGTAAACACCCAGGCAGAATTGAGTGCATATGCCACCAGCAGGCCAAGAAAGTATCCGAACACGTTGGACACAAGATAGTGCACGCCGAGATATTCGGTGAGCGCATAAAACACGGTGAAGTCCGTCGTAAAGGCCAGCACGCCGGCGATGCCGTAGCGAAACAGCTCCGGGAAATTCATTGGGGGTCCTGTTGCATGGTTGGCTGTTGGTTGTTTTGCTCGCGCTTTTGTTTCTTTTGCTCACGCCTGGCGCGCAGGAGATTGTCACGGATACGTATGGCGTCCGGCTCAAGGCTCAGGGCCAGTGACAGGCTTTCCTCCGCCTCGCGGTAGCGTCCCAGGGCGATCTGCGCCATTCCCAGGTTATTCAATAGAATGGCCGTCGGACCTGCCGCCTCAAGGCCAGCCAGATAATAGCGCGCCGCCGATTCCGGGTCACCCAACTGCATGGCAATGTCTCCCAGCACCTGGAAAGACTCCGGCCGCTCAGGGCCAAGCTGCATGGCGGCCTCACCATGACCGAGGGCGTATTCCATCTCACCGCGCCGGGCGTACTCCGCGGCCAGTGAAACGTGGGCTCGCCAGTTGGGCCCCACCACCGCCAACACTCGTGTGAACAGGGTCTGGCGATTTTCCCAGTAGGCCGTCTGCCAGTGCGCAATAAGCGTGCAGAACAACAGAAACACTCCCGCCAGGGTAATGCCCAGGCGAAAACGCGGACTGTCCGTAGCAGGGAACAGTCCCTGCAACGCCAGCAGCAGTCCGATGGAAGGTATGTACATGTAGCGGTCCGCGTGGAGCTGCAATCCCACCTGCACCAGGCCGACAACCGGCAGCAAGGTCAACAGGTACCAGGCCAGGCCCGCGGCGAGCAGCGGTTTCGATGCCCACCAGCGCCAGGCTGCCCCGATCCATGCCAGCAGAAGCAGCAGCGGCAGCACCAGGCTGGTCGTCGACTTCTCCATATCCAGCGGGTAGAAAGCCGCCAGGCCGAGGGGCACCAGCGACTGCCGCAGGTACACCAGATAGCCATACGCGGCGTTGGCGAATCGTTCCACCAGGTCAGCGCTTTCCGCGCTCACCAGCGCGCCGCCCTCTCGCTGCGCAATGATCGCCACCGCACTGAACGCCGCTGCCATGGCGAACAGCGGCAGTTTGGCCACGACGGAAGACAGTAGCGTCCGGTACAGACCCTCGCCGGACTCTGCACGCGCCGCGCAATGGCGATACCAACACAGGTCGAGCACCACCAGCAGGGCCGGCAGAGTCACCGCCATGGCCTTGGACATCACGGCCAGCAGGTACAGCGTGGCCAGGCCCAGGTAGCCGCGCAGTTGCGGGCGCCCCTTGCAACGATCGTAAAGCAGGAGCGCTAGCAGGAAGAAAATGCCACTGAGCAGATCCTTGCGTTCCGCGACCCAGGCGACCGATTCAACGTGCAGCGGATGTACCAGAAACAGCAGTGAGAGCAGGGCTGCAGCCAGCTCTCCGCCAAAACGACGCAAATAGACGAAGACCAGGATACTCATGACTCCATGCAACAGCGCATTGTGCAGGTGAGCAGGACCGGATGCTGTGCCGAACAAGCTGGCATCCAGCATGTGCGACACCCAGGTCAATGGGTGCCAGTTGCTCATATAGAAACTGCCCAGGGCCCAACGCAGTCCATCGAGGCTGAGCCCTGCCCTCACCTGGCCATTAGCCAGCACGTACTGGACGTCATCAACATAGACATAGTCGAAGCCGGCCGTCTGGCCGTAGATGAACGCCAACAGCACTAGCTGGGCCAGAAGGCAGGCGGCAAGTATGCGCGGGTTGTATGGTGTCTCTGACAATTTCGCAGGGAGAGTTTTGTTAGTGGTGACGAGCATTATTACTGCTCAGGCCGCCCTGACGGCAACGAAACTTGTCGAAATGTGAAGTAGATAGCGGCTATTCTGGTGAAATTGGCCGCAGTGCGAAGAATTTGTCGCGCAAAGCGCGTTTATCTCCGGCGCCGCGTCGGGTATCGACTTTGCCACTGCCAGGGGCCACGCCCGCCTGGGCTGGCGTACACAACAACAGAGACAGCAAGCAGGGGAAACTCAATGGCAAACAGGCTGGAAGGAAAAGTGGCGTTGGTGACGGGCGCGGGCAGCGGGCTGGGAGAGGCAACGGCCCGACGCTTCGCCGCCGAGGGTGCCAGGGTATACCTCACAGACATCAACGAAGAAGCCGCCAATGCCGCAGCCGGGTCGATAGGCGACGCTGCCAGCGCTCAATTCCAGGATGTCACGGACGAGGCCGCCTGGGACAGGCTCGTCAACGACATATCCGCCACTGAGGGCCAGCTTGATATCGTCGTCAATAACGCCGGTATTGTTATGACCGGTAGCGCCGAAGACACCAGCCTCGAGGACTGGCGCGCGATCCAGGCGGTAAACCTTGACGGCGTATTCCTCGGAACCCGCGCAGCCATCAAGGCCATGAAAGCGCACGGCGGCTCCATCATCAATATCAGCTCCATAGAAGGCATCATCGGCGAGCCGCTGGCCGCAGCCTATAACGCCAGCAAGGGCGGCGTGCGAATCTTCACCAAATCGGCTGCGCTGCACTGTGCCGCCCAGGGCTATGGCATCCGCGTCAACTCGGTGCACCCGGGCTTTATCCTTACTCCCATGGTGGAACAGGGCCTGGCTGGGCTCTCGCCGGATGAGGTGGCCGGTTTGATGTCGGGCATACCGCTGGGTGCGATGGGAGAACCGCAGGATATTGCCAACGGCTGCCTCTACCTGGCCTCGGATGAATCGAAGTACATGACCGGCTCTGAACTGGTCATTGACGGCGGCTTCACGGCGCGCTGAGGAGGCAGGCTTGAAGAATGCCCTGATCCTGTCGGGAGGCGGCGCCCGTGCCGCCTATCAGGTCGGCGCGCTGAAGGCCGTGGCGGACATTCTGCCAGAGGGTGCCTGCAACCCGTTTCCGATTATCTGCGGCACCAGTGCCGGCGCCATCAACGCCGTCACACTGGCGGCCCACGAAGGCTGCTTTCGGGACGCCGTGGCAGAGCTTGAGCTTATCTGGCGCGACCTCGACCCCGGCAGCGTTTACCGCTACGGCTGGCGCGAGGTGTTGCGTGGTGTTTTCCGCGTGCTGGGTTCTTTGGGCAACCAGGGGGTCGGGCTCAGTCGGCCGATCGCCCTCCTCGACAATTCACCGTTACGTGAACTGATCAACCAGAAGATTCATTTCGAACGCATCGACCGGGCCATCGCCCGCGGTGATATTCACGCAGTCAGCATTACCGCCATGGGCTACACCTCGGGTCAGTCGGTGGCCTTTTTCCAGGGGCGTCCGGAATTACAGGGCTGGCGTCGGCATCGACGCATCGGCCGACCGACACTGCTGAACGTTGATCACCTGATGGCCTCGTCGGCGATTCCCACCCTGTTCCCCACCACCCGCATTGAATACGAATATTTTGGCGACGGCGCCCTGCGTCAGTTGTCACCGATCAGCCCCGCCCTGCACCTGGGCGCCGACCGGGTGTTTGTTATCGGCGTGAGTGGTAACCGCGCGCCGAGGCCGAAAAGCGGCCAGCGAACCAGGCACTCGCCGTCGATCGCCCAGATCGTCGGACAAATGCTCAACAGTGCATTTGTCGACACCCTGGAAGGCGACATCGAGCACCTGGAACGCATCAATGAGCTGCTCAGGCTGATACCGCCGGAAGATCGCGAGCGCGAGGGCGTGCGTCTGAAACCGGTGGACAACCTGGTCATCTGGCCTTCCGAAGAAGTCGACAAGATTGCCGGGCGCAAGATCCGCTATCTGCCGCGCAGCCTGCGCGCCTTTCTGCGCCGCACGGGCGCCACCGCCAGTGGTGGCGGCGCCATGGCCGCCAGCTACCTGCTGTTTGCCCAGCCCTTTATCGACGAGCTGATCAGCCTGGGCTATCGCGACACTATGTGGGAAGCCGAGACCGTTGCAAAATTCTTCCAGGCGGAACCGCCGGCCAGCAAGCCCATAAAAGGTTTAAAGAAGAAGGGAGCCATGAAAAAGGGGGCTAGGCCCCCTCGGTTCTAGCGATTATGAGGCCGTCGCATTTTCCTTGAGGCTGTCGGACAGGGCTTCGACCAGCGCGTCGATCTCGCCGCGCTCGGTAATAAATGGCAGGCCCAGCTGAATGCAGTCGCCGCCGTAGCGCACATAGAAGCCCTTCTCCCACATGCGCATCGCCACCTCGTAGGGCCGACGCAGGGGTTCACCCGGATAGGCTTCAAGCTGCAGCGCTCCGGCAAATCCGTAGTTGCGAATATCCGTCAGGTGCGGCAGGCCCTTTAGTGTGTGCAGCTGCTGCTCAAAGTACGGCGCTTCTGCGGCAACCCGCTCCGGCAGCTTCTCGTTCTCCAGGATTTCCAGTGCAGCAAGCCCGGCGGCGCAGGCCACCGGGTGCGCCGAGTAGGTATAGCCATGGGGGAATTCGAGGGCGTACTCCGGGCCACCGCCTGCCATGAAAGTCTGGTAGATCTCGCTGCTGGCGAGCACGGCACCCAACGGCTGGGCGCCGTTGGTCACCTGCTTGGCGATATTCATTATGTCCGGCTTCACGCCGAAGGCATCCGCACCGGTGATGGCGCCGCAGCGACCAAAGGCGGTGATCACTTCATCGAAAATCAGCAGGATTTCATTCGCGTCACAGATTTCCCGCAGCCGCTGCAGGTAGCCCACCGGCGGCGGAATCACTCCTGCAGAGCCTGCCATGGGCTCGACGATGACGGCGGCGATATTCGACGCATCGTGCAGCGCGATCATTTCGATCAACTCATCTGCCAGATGGGCACCGGTTTCCGGTTGACCCTTGCTGAAGGCGTTTTCCTTGAGAATGGTATGGGCCAAATGGTCGGCGTCCACCGCGGTGCCAAACATTTTCCGGTTGGCGCCGATGCCACCCACCGAGATACCACCGAAATTGACACCGTGATAACCCTTCACGCGGCCGATCAGCTTGGTCTTCTCCGAGCGCCCCTTCATGCGCCAGTAGGCTCGGACCATTTTCAGGGAGGTATCGGCAGACTCGGAGCCAGAACCGGTGAAGAACACATAGTCCAGGCCTTCTGGCGTGATTTCCACCAGCTTGTTGGCGAGCTGAAAGGACAGCGGATGGCCGAACTGAAAGGCCGGCGAATAGTCCAGGGTTTGCAGCTGGTGGTAGACCGCCTCGGCAATCTCCGGGCGGTTGTGACCGGCGCCGCAGCACCACAGTCCAGAAAGGCCGTCGAAGATGCGACGGCCCTTGCTATCGATATAGTAGGCGCCTTCAGCGCCGACGATGAGGCGCGGGTCTTCCTTGAACTGGCGATTGCCCGTGTAGGGCATCCAGTGGGCTTCCAGGTCCTGACGCGTCAGCGCGCCGTGTTCGAGCATCTTCCCCATCGCTACACCCTCTGCTTGAAGCCGCTGGGAAAAACGCTAAAACCACAGGGCTTTCAGTCACTTGGACAACAAAGCCCCGAGTCTACTGCGAACCGCGAGCGGCCGGTATACCTAGCGACAGGTAACCGCTATCAGGTAGCCGACAGCTCCTGCTCCAGCTCCTTTGCCACCGT
Source organism: Cellvibrionales bacterium (assembly GCA_043513815.1). Lineage (GTDB taxonomy): Bacteria > Pseudomonadota > Gammaproteobacteria > Pseudomonadales > Halieaceae > JANQIO01. Next base: position 2,555,685 of record CP121313.1, read on the forward strand.
GCCCGGCGCAGTGGTGTTTTTTGCCAGCAGTTTGTAGGCCACCGGCACCGCAAACAGGGTGATAACGCTGGCCACAGTCACTCCGCACATCACGACGATACCGATCACCATCCGCGACTCGTAACCAGGGCCAGTGGACAGCACCAGCGGCACAGCACCGAACACCGTGGTAAAGCCTGTCATCATGATCGGGCGCAGGCGGTAGGCGGCACCGTTCAGGATGGCCTCCTCAAAATCGCGCCCGGCATCGCGCAACTGATTGATGAACTCGACGATCAGGATGCCGTTCTTGGTGGCAAGCCCCACCAGCATGATTAAACCCACCTGGCTGAATATATTCAGGGTCTGGCCAAAAAACAGTAGCCCTCCCAGCCCGCCTACCAGCGCCAGCGGCACTGTGAGCAGGATAATGAAGGGGTGCACGTAGGATTCGAACTGGGCCGCCATGACCAGGAACACCACCAGCAATGCCAGCCCGAAAATAAACAACACCGAACGGCCGGCATCTTTGTACTCCAGCGACTCGCCCTTGTAGTCAATACTGGCCTCACTGGGCAGGTTCTCACTCACCCAGTTTTCCAGCCATGCCAGCCCTTCACCCAGCGACACACCATCCGCGAGGTTGGAGGTAAGGGTAATACCCCGCACGCGATTGTAACGATTGAGCTGGCCGGCATCGGCCTGGTCCTTCAGCGTCACCAGGTTACTGAGCGGAATCAGCTGGCCGGTGGCACCGGAGCGCACATAGATGTTGTTCAGGTCAGTCAGGGAACCCTGATCAGCGCGATCCCCCTCGAGAATGACATCGTACTCCTTGCCTGCCAGTACAAAAGTGGTCACCTTGCGGTTGCCCATCAGGGTTTCCAGCGTGCGGCTGATATCCAGCAGGTTGACGCCGAGGTCACCAGCACGGTCGCGGTCGATGCGCACCCGCAGTTGTGGCTTGGTGGGCTTGAAATCGGTATCAGCGCCGACAAACATGGGCTCCTGGGACACCGCCTGCATCAGCTGTGACTGCCACTCTTCCAGTTCGTCATAGGTATTGCCGCCAATGAAGAACTGTACCGGCGGGTTGGAGCCACCCCCCAGCGCGCGTTGGGATCGAATGAAGATCCGGGCTCCGGGAATGTCCGCAATGCGTTGTCGCGCATCTGCCAGTATTTCGAAGGTATTGCGACGACCGCTATCCCAGGGCTCCAGCACAAGAATTGAGAACGCACCGTTGAAAGCCTCCCCTGCCCCCCAGGAGGGCGCCCGAATCAGCAGGCGCTTGATCTCACCGCCTTCAACCAGCGGCATGAGCCGCTTCTCCACTTCATAAAGCTGGCGCACCGTGTAGTCAAAGGATGAACCCTCCGGCGCCTGCACCACCATGAACAGAATGCCGCGGTCTTCACGCGGGGCATATTCCTGGGGCACCTGCTGAAACAGCCAGCCACTGATGCCAATGCTGGCGACCAATATCACCAGCGTTAGCGCCGGCGCTTTCAGCACCTTCTGCAACGCGCTGCGATAGCGCGCTTCCAGGGCGCCGGTCAGCCCATCGACAAATCTCGCCAGGCGGTTGTCGGTGCTCTCGTTGGTCAGCAACCGCGAGCAGATCACCGGCGTCAGCGTCAGCGCCACCAGCGTTGAGAATATGACCGCCACCGCCATGGCGACGGCAAACTCACTGAACAGCTTGCCGAGGTTGCCCTCGAGGAAGGTAATGGGCACGAACACTGCTACCAGCACCGCGGTGGTCGCCACCACGGCAAAGCCCACCTGGCGACTGCCCTTGTAGGCAGCTACAAGCGGCGTCTCGCCCTTTGCCAGCCGCCGGTGAATATTCTCCAGCACCACGATGCAGTCATCCACCACCAGCCCGATAGACAGCACCAGGGCCAGCAGCGTCAGCAGGTTTATGCTGTAGCCGAATGCCCACAGCAGGGTGAAGGTGGAGATCAGTGAAATGGGCACGGTCGCGGCAGGCACCAGCACGCTGCGAGGGTCGCCCAGAAACAGGAAGATCACGACGACAACCAGCACCGCGGCAATAAACAGCGTTCTATACACCTCCTTCACTGAAGCGCGCACAAACAGCGACTTGTCGTAGCTCTTTACGATGCGCATACCTTCCGGGAGCGTCGCGTTGATGCGGTCGACCTCATCGCTAACGGCATTGGCTACTGTCAATGCGTTAGAGGTGCTCTGCTTGACAATGCCCATCCCCACCATCGACTCGCCATTGCCGCGGAACAGGCTGCGGCGCTCGGCACTGCCCAGCTCCACCCTGGCAACATCACCCAGGCGCACCAGGTAGCCATCGTCACCACGGCGCAGCACCAGCTGGCGGAAGTCGTCGGCCGACTTGTAGGCGCGCTCCACTCGAATCACGAAATCGCGCTCGATGGATTGCAGCGTGCCGGCGGGCAGTTCGATGTTTTCGCGGCGCACGGCGTCTTCCACGTCGGACACAGTCAGGCCACGGGCGACCAGTGCATTGCGGTCCAGCCAGATGCGCATGGAATAGACCTGCTGGCCGGTCACCCGAACCCGGGAAACCCCATCCAGGGCCGAGAAACGGTCCTCCAGGTAGCGGCGCACATAGTCAGTCAGTTCCAGGGCAGTCATGCTCGGCTCGACCAGGTGAATCCAGTAGACCACCGTGTCGTCGTCACCGGCTTTCTCTACCTCCGGCGGCTCTGCCTCTTCCGGCAGATTGTCGAGAATGCGCGACACCCGGTCGCGGATATCATTGGCGGCATTGTCGATGTCGCGGCCCAGACGGAATTCGACGCGAATGTTGGAGCGACCGTCCTGGGAGGTGGACGTCACACTCTTGATGCCCTCCACACCAGCGATACGGTCCTCAATCACCTCGGTAATCTTGTTCTCTACCACGGCGGCAGAAGCGCCGGGGTAATTGGTGCCCACGCTGATCACAGCGGGCTCGATATCCGGGTACTCGCGCATGGGCAGACGGTCAAATGAAATAACCCCGAAGGCCACCAGCAGGGCGCAGAAAACCGTCGCCAGAACCGGGCGCTTAACAGAAGTATCTGAAATCCACATCGCTACAGTCCTGTCAGGTTAATTTGCATGGCATTGGACATCTCAGCTCTCCAGCACGCGAACGGCAGTTTCATTGCCGCGCAGGCGGGCCACGCCGTCGCGAACCACCTGGTCACCGACCTGCAGGCCTCCCAGGACTTCCACCCAGCCCGGCCGGCGATCGCCGATTTCGACAAATACCCGCTTCGCGATGTCGCCATCGATCTGCCAGACGTAATGGTCAGTGGAACGGGAAACCAGGCTCTCTTCCGGCACCAGCAACGCATTGCGCTCGTCACCCAGTACCGTCACCTGCATCAGCATACCGGGCTTTAACAGGCCGTTGCCGTTCGGGAATACCGCCCGCGCAGTGACCGACCGATTCACAGGGTCGACCCGACTGCTCACCGCCGCAATCTTGCCGGTGAAGGCCTCCGGGTAAGCAGTCGTGGAGGCTTCGATCTGCTGTCCCGGCTCCAGGAAACGCAAAAAGCGCGCGGGGACCGTGAAGTCCAGGCGCATGCGGGAAATGTCATCGAGGGTGGTAATCACTTCACCCGGGGCCACCAGCGCGCCAGGGCTTACCTGGCGCAGCCCAAGTACCCCGTTGAAGGGCGCCTTGATGGTGCGGTCATCAATCTGGGCTTTTTCCTGCTCGATACGGCTGCGGGCTATTGCCGCCTGGGTGCGGCGCTGGTCCAGCTCGGTCTGCGCCACCTGGTTGCGTCTGGCGAGATTCTCAAGGCGCGCTACCTCCCGCTCCTGCTCGTCGAGTACTTCCTGTTGTTCGCGCAGGGATGCCTTCTCCTCTTCCTGTTGCAGCGTCACCAGCAGGTCGCCAGTTTTGACGAGCTGGCCGTCTTCAAAATGCAGGCGCGCCACGTTCTCTGACACGCTGGCGGTAATAGTGACCGACTCCCAGGCGCGCAGGGTGCCGAGCGCTTCTACGCGACTCTGGAAAGGCTGTTCGTCCAGCACCCAGGCGGTCACCGGTACCGCGGCCGTAGCCGGGCGGCTACTCTCCGCGGTGCCGCCGGCACCCATGTAATACCAGGCACCTATGCCAACACCCAGGGCAACAAGAACCACAACAACAGTACGCATCAATCCTCCAAAACCAGTATTTCGATATTCCTGAATTTCACAACGCCGCGCTCGGCGTGTTGCAGGGCGACAAAACCGCCGGTGGACCCGGCATCCTCCAGCCTCGCTGTGACCTTGCCGTTGATCGTCAGTTCAACAATATTGCCCCGGGCGGTAACCTGAAGCCTGTTCCAGCGACCCACCGTCTCGACTCGGACCAGCGGTGGCATGACCCTGAAAACAATAGCGCCGGTGCGAGCTTCCGGTCGCGGATGCTCGTCCCAGATATTGAGTTCGAGGCAGAAATCCGGGTGTATACGGTCACGGCGACCACAACGGATTAATACACCTGAATTGGTGGTGCTATCGACCCAGAATTCCAGCGACAGGCGAAAATCAGTGAACTCGGCTGTCGTCGTCAAAAAGCCGTCACCGTCACCGGACGCGATAATAGTGTTTTCCGCTACCCGCCAGCTGGCATCTCCGGTTGCCGACCAGCCAGCCAGTGTCTGGCCGTCAAACAGGGACAGGGCCAGCAGCAGTAAAAGCATCAGTCGCTCTCGTGTGCCTCGAGTCGTACGCGCTCGCGACTGTTGCCCGCGGCCGCCCGTGCCAGCGCCAGCGCCAGCGCCTGCTGGGCCCCCTCGACAATATCATCCGGACTCGCCAGGCCCCGAGCCGGCTCGGAGCATATGCCAATACTGACCGTGACGCGAATGTTTCGGGTCGCATCCACCGGGATTTCCAGATCTTCCATCACGCCCAGGAACTTGTCAGTCACCCGCAGCATGCCAGTGCCGTTATCCGTCATCAGCACACAGAGCTGGGTGGCACCGAATCGACCGAGGCCGTCGGCGCGCCGTCGTACGCAGTAGCGCAGCGCATCAGCCACGCCCAACAGGCAGTTCTCTGCACCCAGCGCACCATACTCCTGCTCCAGCCTGGCGTAATCATCGATTTCCAGCACCGCAAAACTGAAATGGTCCTGGCCGCGCCGCGCCAGCGCAAACTCGCGCGCAATTGCGCGATCAATCTCGCCTCTCAACAGCAAGCCTGTGAGGGGGTCATGCAGCTCGGCCGCAGCCGCCGTTGGGGCCACTTTCGCCTGCTCGACAATCGCGTAGAAAGAAATGACCCAGTTAACACCGATCAGCACCAGCAACAGCACCACGGCACGCATCGAGTAGCGGATATCATCCGGGAAGTCCGCGTTCGCTGTCATGTGGCCTGACAGGTGGCTGGACAGTATCAGCAGCAGTACAGCCGCCACCAACACCGTTGTATTGCGGGCCGCCCGCTTGTTCATTACCAGACCGGCAAGTAGCGGCAGCATGGGCGCCGAGAAGATAATAGAACCGGTAAAGCCGTCGGAAATCCATGACAGCACGGCATAGATCCCGAAGGCAATGATCATGACAGCGAGCCCACCCACATCCGCAGGGGTACCAGCCTTGACGCGCGCGTAGGTGGCAAACAGTAGCAGTGCACAGATGGCGGCCAGGCCTGCAGCCAGCAGATCAACCTCGCCGGCCACCAGGGAACGCAGGATCGTGGCAAGCACCACCATACAGCCCAGTATCAGGGAAGTGCTCTTGACAACATTGGCCTTGGAGAAAGGCGATTCCTGATTCATGGTTTTCACACCAGCACTTTGCTCCATTCTAGGGCAGACGGAGCGGAATCCCTAGCCGCCCACTGCCACCAGTATTGAGGACTCTCGATGACTGAGGACGGCTAGCCCAGCCGCGTGAGGAATTGACAGGGAGGGCGCCATCCCGGACAATTAGTTTCACTTGTAACTATATCGGTGTTCCCCATGGACAAACTGATGCAGGCTGGCTATCTGACGGGCTTTGGCAATGAACACGAGACCGAGGCGCTGAGCAACGCCCTGCCCCGTGGCCGCTTCAGCCCCCAGCGGGTCGCCTACGGGCTCTATGCCGAGCAGTTCAGCAGCACCGCGTTTACGGCGCCGAGAGCGGAAAATCGCCGCACCTGGTTCTATCGCATTCGACCCTCAGTGCTACAGGGTCAGTTCACGCCCTATGACAGCGAGCTGCTGGAGACCTCGGGCGGTACTGTCGGCAGCGTAGACCCGAACGTGCAGCGCTGGGACCCGCTGCCGGTTCCAGAGGAAAACACGGACTTTGTCGATGGCCTGGTGACCCTTGCCGTCAACGGTGATGCCTTGTCCCAGACCGGCATGGGCATCCACCTTTACGCCATCAACCAATCCATGGGGCAGCGCTATTTCTACTGCGCCGATGGTGAACTGCTGTTCATTCCCCACCAGGGAGGCCTGCGCCTGCGCACCGAGTGTGGCCGACTGCAACTGGGTCCCGGCGAAATCGCCGTCATACCACGCGGCATGAAGTTTGCCGTCGACCTGCTGGACGACACAGCACGGGGCTACCTCTGCGAAAACTATGGCGCGCCGTTTACACTGCCGGAGCGCGGTCCGGTCGGTGCCAACGGCTATGCCAATGATCGCGACTTCCAGTACCCGGTGGCTGCTTTCGAAGAAGACGAGGGCGAATTTACCCTGCTCTGCAAGTTTGCCGGCCACCTGTACAGCGCACCCATTGGACATTCGCCTTTGGACGTGGTGGCCTGGACCGGCAACTCCGCTCCCTATAAGTACGAGCTGGCCCGCTTTAATGCAATGGGCTCGGTGTCCTACGACCATCCTGACCCCAGCATCTTCACTGTACTGACCTCGCCGTCTGATACCACCGGAGTCGCCAATATCGATTTCGTTATTTTCCCGCCACGCTGGATGGTGGCGGAGGATACGTTCCGTCCACCCTGGTACCACCGCAACGTCATGTCGGAGTTCATGGGCCTCATAGAGGGCACCTACGATGCCAAGGAAGAGGGTTTCCTGCCCGGTGGATCCAGTCTCCACAACTGCATGAGCAGTCACGGGCCGGAGGCGGCTGTATTTGAAAAGGCCAGCACAGCCGAACTGAAGCCGGACCGCTATACCGATACCATGGCGTTCATGCTGGAATCTCGCTACCTGATACAACCGACCGGCTGGGCCATGAACACCGACCTGCGGCAGCAGGACTATACTCGCTGCTGGGAAGGCCTTGAGAAGCACTTCAACACGGCCGGCTAGATCGAACCCAGAGACACACCTTTTAATGAGAACACAGGACAACCCATGAAGTTAGCCAGTCTAAAATCCGGCCGCGACGGCCAGTTGATTGTCGTCAGCCGCGATCTCAGCCGCGCCGTGGGCGCGTACGACATTGCACCGACCCTGCAGGTGGCCCTGGAGAACTGGGACCAGGTCGAACCCTTGTTACAGTCCCGCGCTGAAGCGCTGGAGGGCGGCAACGCCGAGGGAGATTTTCCCTTCGATCCCAGCGCCGTGGACGCCCCGCTGCCGCGCAGCTATCACTGGGCCGACGGCAGCGCCTATGTCACCCACGTGGAGCTGGTCCGCAAAGCAAGGGGAGCAGAACTGCCGGAATCCTTCTGGATAGACCCGTTGATGTACATGGGCGCCTCGGACGCCTTTATCGGTCCCACCGACGACATCGAGGTGGAAAACGAGGACTGGGGCATTGATTTCGAGGCCGAGGTCGTGGTGTTCACCGACGACGTTCCCGCCGGTGTTACTCCGCAACAGGCCCGTGGTCATATCAAGCTGATTGCCCTTTGCAACGACGTTTCCCTGCGCAACCTGATTCCCGGTGAACTGGCCAAGCAATTCGGCTTTTATCAGTCAAAGCCACACACCGCCTTTACGCCGGTGGCGGTGACGCCCGATGAACTGGGTGACGCCTGGGACGGCGCCAAGCTGCACCTGCCAATGCTCTCGACACTCAACGGTACCCGGATCGGCGCGCCGAATGCCGGCGTCGACATGACCTTTGATTTTGGCCAGCTCATCGCCCATGCCGCCAAGAGTCGGGGACTGCAGGCAGGCACTGTGATCGGTTCAGGAACAGTCGCCAACCAGGGCAGCAAAGATGGTTCGAGCTGCCTGGCGGAAGTGCGCTGCCTGGAGACCATTGCCGAGGGCAAGCCCAGCACGCCGTTCATGTCCTTCGGCGACCGCATCGAGATCGAAATGCAGGACGCCGGCGGCGCCAGCATCTTTGGAAAAATCGACCAGGTGGTTGTGCAGTACCACCCGCCCAAGGCAGACTGACTGCCTTCAGTTCACGGCAATGGTTCATGAAACTTTACAGCTACTGGCGCTCATCAGCGGCTTACCGGGTACGTATTGCCCTCAATCTCAAAGGTGTTGAGGCGGAGTACTGCCCGGTCAACCTGTTGGCAGGCGAACACAAGACCGAGGCCTACCTTGCACGCAATGCCGCCGGCCTGGTACCGACACTGGAGCTCGACGACGGGCGCTGCCTGACTCAATCCCTGGCGATTCTCAACTGGCTGGACGCCGAGTACCCGGAGCCACCGCTGCTGCCGACCGACAGCTTTGAGCGGGCCCGGGTGCAGTCCATGGCCAATACCGTCGCCTGCGAGATTCACCCGCTCAACAACATGGGAACCCTCAACTACCTGAAGACGCAGTACAACGCGGACCAGGAGCAGATCCAGCACTGGATGCATACCTGGCTGGATCGCGGTTTTTCAACCCTGGAAGCCGAAATTTCCGCTGCGCCCTATTGCCACGGCCAGAACATTACCCTTGCCGATGTAGTGTTGGTACCCATGGTTTTCAACGCCCTGCGCTTTGATTACCCGCTGGCTGAGAAGCAGCCACGTGTGCTGTCGGTCTGGGAAGCCTGCAACGAGCTTGCGCCCTTCATCAACGCCCGACCGGAGAACCAACCCGATGCTGTTTGACCTGCTGCGCAAGACCGTGCTGCTGGAGCGCAATGAAGTGCGCGCTACCCTGGTGTCCTTTGGCTTTGTGTTGATGCTGATGGCGGCTTACTACATCTTGCGGCCGGTGCGTGATGCAATGGCGTCAGACTGGACCGACGCCGAGGTGAGCTGGCTGTGGACGCTCAATTTCTTTATCTCGGCTGTCGCAGTCTCGCTGTATGGCGGTGCTGTCACCTCGGTGAAATTCCGCAAACTGGTCACCTCGGTATACGGCTTCTTCGCCCTGTCTTTCCTGGTGTTTTACGGCGGCACCCAGGTCGTTGCCGACCGCACACTCGTCGACAAGGCATTTTATGTGTGGGTCAGCGTGTTCAGCCTGTTCCACATCTCCGTATTCTGGAGCTTCATGGCCGACCTCTTCACCAAAGCCCAGTCCCTGCGACTATTCGGTTTTATTGGTGCGGGGGCCAGCGTCGGTGCACTGGTGGGGCCCTCAATACCTACCTTCTTTGTGGGCAGCCTGGGCACCGACAACCTGCTGTTGGTGGCAGCATTCATGCTGTTGTTGACCATGCCCGTGATCGGCGTGCTGCAAAACCTGAAGGCCAGCGACCTGCAAAACGACGCCCAGCAGGTCGGTGCCGAAGACCTGGAGTACATCGGCGGACACCCGCTGGCCGGTTTCCGCGATTTTGTGACCAACCCCTACCTGTTATCCATCGGGGTGTTCATTCTTCTGTACACCTCGATCAGCTCCTTTGTGTATTTCGAGCTCAAGAACCTGCTGGCGGATTTCAGTCGCGCAGAGCGTACCCGTATCTGGGGTGCCATGGACCTGGTGGTCAACAGCCTGACTTTTCTCACCGCCTTCTTTGTCACCGGGCGCATTGCCTCTCGGCTGGGAGTAGGCACCACGCTGGCCTGCGTGCCAATGCTGATCTGCGCCGGCATGTTGATGCTGGCGGCGGCGCCCATGGTGGCCGTCGTTGTGATTTTGCAGATTGTGCGCCGGGCCGGAAACTACGCCATTACCCGGCCGGGGCGCGAGATGCTGTTTACCGCGGTAGACAGGGAAACCCGCTTCAAGGCCAAGCCGGTGATCGACATCGTGGTCTATCGCGGCGGCGACACCCTCAACGCCTGGGCCTTCACCGGCCTGACCCAGGGCCTGGGCCTGGGACTGGGAGCGGTGGCCATGGTCGGGGCAGTGATTGCGGCTATTTGGGCCGCCACCGGGCTCTACCTGGGCAAGGTATTCCGGGAGCAATCTGCAGACGACGACCAAGCTCCCACCGCCGACACTACCGTGGACGCCGCCGGCAGCTGAATCAATCGGCCCAGCCGCTGATGTGCTTGGCTGCCTGGTAGCCAAAGGTCATCGCCGGGCCCAACGTGGCCCCGGGACCAGGATAGGTCGGTAGCACCGGCGCACTGCAGTTGCCGGTGGCATACAGGCCCTCTATGACGCCGCCGTCTTCCCGGGTCACCTGGGCGTTCTCTGTAACCACCATTCCCCCCTGCGTGCCAAAGTCACCCGGGTCGACCTTCATGGCATAGAAAGGGGCTTCCTCGATGGGTGCCAGACAGGGATTGGGTTCCACCCGGGGATCGCCGTAGTAACGGTCATAGAGTGCATCGCCCCGCTGCAGGTCGAGATCCTTGCCTGTGCGGGCGTACTCGTTCATTTTGCGAACGCTCTCTTCAAGCCCATCGGGATCGACGTCAATCCTGGCCGCCAGCTCGCGTACCGTATTCGCACGGGCAATAAAACCGGCCTCCTCCCAGCTTTTTGGCAATAGCCAGTCGGGCCGGAAGGTGCTGTTGTAGAGGGGGCCGACAAAATAGGTCGCTCGAAAACGGGCATCGAAAATCTGCCAGCTGGGGGCGCAGGGATAGTCCTCGCTGTGCTTTTCAAACGTCTCCAACTGGTAGGCCATGTAGTTCTGGGATTCGTTGCTGAATCGTTCCCCGGCCGGATTGACAACAATGGAGCCGGGATAGGATTTCTCCATGATGCTGAGCCGGGGTATTGGCTCTCCCGGCACAGAAATCGTGTTGCACCACCAAGCATTGTGCAGCATGTGCATTTTTGCACCGAGGCGTAGCCCTTCACTGATAGCATCACCGGTGTTGTCATAGCTGCCCGCGCTCCACCAGTGATTGGTAGGTTTGGGAAGATACTGCTCCCGCATCGCCTGATTGTGTTCGAAACCGCCCGCCGCCAATACCACTCCCTTGCGGGCCTGGATACGCAGGCGCTGGCCACGTTTCTCGACCTCTACCCCGACCACGCGTCCCGTGTCATCGGTGATCAACTCGCGCATGGGCGTGCGCAACCACAGTGGTATATCGCGATCCAGCAGGGACAGCCGTAAGCGCGCGACGCCGGCGCAACCACAGGTCAGGCGACGGGCGTACCTGTCTCCAAACAGCCGCCAGCGGATATCCAGCAGGTAGTCCAGCGCCAGTTTACCGGCGGTCTTCCACCAGCCCGGCAGCTGGGCCATGAGCAGCGCCGCTTCCACCTGGGTGATGCCGATCACCCCACCCAGGTGCATCATCTGGTGGGACCGGCGCAGCGTGAAGGCATGTTGTCCGAGCTGGTCGGCATTGACCGGCTCCGGCTCCATACTGCGGTGCCCCGGCATGGCACCCTCCTGGTCGGAGTAGTAATCAGGGTAGTGCTCCAGAGTGACATAGCGCACCTGGCTATGTTCGTGGAGGAAGTCGATCATCTTCGGGCCATTTTCCAGGTAGCAGTCCACCAGCGCCTCGGGCACCTGGCCCTCGGGGGTAGTGTTGCGAAGATAGGTTCTGGCGTTGTCGAAGGAGTCCTCGGCACCGGCGGCTTTCGCATAGCGGTTGTTAGGAATCCAGACGCCACCGCCGCTGATGGCGCTGGTACCCCCGTAGAGGCCGGATTTTTCTATGACCAGCACCTCGCCGGCCCCCATCTCATGTGCGCACAGGGCGGCCGTCAGGCCACCATTACCAGACCCCACCACCAGCACATCGACACTCTTGTCCCAGGATTGCTGTTTCACGCGTCCGCCATTTCTGTCTCAACGAGGCTATAGTACTGTAATGGCATGCGCGCCTGAGGCTGGAACAATCCGCCCAGCGCGCGTTTGTCGTAACAAGTTCAATAGTTTGGCCGTGGGCTCAAAAGGAGAAACAGATGTCGTGGCAAACCAAGAAGACCCTCGCTGTACTGGCATTGGCAAGCGGGCTGGGCGCAGCGCCTGTAGCGCTTTCACACCTGGACTCGGAGCAGTTCCCGCAGTCCTATCGGCAGTCGCTGTTCGCTATCCTCGGTGCCAACATGGGCCCTATGGCTGCCATGGTGAAAGGTGAAATCCCCTGGGACGGGGAACGCTTTGCAGGTTTCGCCGAAGACCTGGCCACAACGACCACGCTGGACTTCCTGCGTGGCTTCCCCACCGGCAGCGAGGGCGGCACGACCCGCGCAAAGCCGGCCATCTGGGAAAATATGGATGACTTCGAAAGCAAGCTCCAAGACCTGCGCAATGCGGCGGCGGACCTGGCCGAAGCGGCCGAGGGCGGTGACAAGAAGGCTATCATGATGGCCTTCCAGAGCACTGGAGGTGCCTGTAAGGCCTGTCACGACGAGTACAAGTCAAAAGACTACCTCTGAGTACAAGGGTCGCTAGTTAGCGCTGGCGGATTGCCCCGAAGCTCAGTACCACATGTTGGTCCTGGGAGCCGGGGCGAAGTAGACCGCCAGGGCCAGGACGCCAGCGCTGAGGGTGATCACCAGCAGCGCACGCCAAAGGGGTGCCGGCGGCCCGGCGCCGGCGCTGCCTCCCGTTACCATCGGTTGCAGGAGCCGTTTGCCCCTGCCCCACTGGTACCAGCCGACGGCGGCCACGTGCAGCCCCACGAACCACAGCAGTACCCAGTAGACCTGGTCGTGAATCTCACTGAGCAGGTCCGTGGTGCTGCTGTCCAGCGCGTGCCGGAGTGGGCCGTCGAATAGCAGCCCGTCGCTGTTGAACAGCCCTGTGAGGGCCTGCACCAGCAGCAGACCCAGCAACACCATCACCGACCAGCCACCAGCCGGGTTGTGGCCGGGTGTGTCGGCGTCGGCACCGCGCCAATAGCGAACGACCGCCGCAGGTGAGCGAAGAAAATCGGCAAAGCGTGAATGCACACTGCCGACAAAGCCCCACAGAATGCGGAACACTACCAGCACCAGCACCGCGTAGCCGTTCCAGCGGTGCACTTCAATCCAGTCTTGCTCGTGACTCAACCAGGCGAGGAAGACTCCCACCACCAGCAGCCAATGAAACAGCCGCGTTGGAAGGTCCCAGGTCGGGTGAGAGGCCTTGCCGGTATTCAATGGCAAATCGCGGGCCATGCAGATGGCCCGCGTGACCCATCAGAAGGTGCGGAACAGGGAGACACTGACCAGGGTTGCCTTGCTGTCATTGAAATCAATATCGCTGTCGTCCTCACCCCAGGCAACGGTGACCCGTGGCATCCAGTTTTTCCAGCCGAAGGCACCTGGAAACCAGAGCGAGCCGGTCACAAACAACGCATCCGAATCATTGACGTCGTTGAAGATGGGGTTCTCGGCATCGCCCTCCATCTGTTGAAAGAAGGCGTTGCCAACAAAGTTCAGTCGCGCAGAGCGATACACATAGCTGGCTCCCAACTCGTAGCCGTCCTGCGCCATCGCATCGCCGTCCAGGTCACGATCGATATAGGCAACACGGGGGCGCAGGAAATGGCCGCCACCCAAATCCCACAGATAGCCGACCTCTGCGCGGATCAGGTCGCCCTCCCTGTCCAGCAGGGCCCGCTGGGGGTCGCTGAGACCCAGGCCTTCGCCACTGCGCTCTTCATCCAGTTCCCGCTCCACCGCGGTGACCTGAACCTCAAAGCGGCTACCGAGAATCCTGTCCCAGGTGAAGCGGCCGCCGACGCGAGTCCGTTCGGTCTCCCGTCGATTGACGCCGGTCTGGTAGGGATCCTCGTAGACTTCGGTGCGGATACCCGCGGAGGATATCAGGCCGACCTGCAATCGGCCCAGGGAATCCACGTCGTGGCGCAGTGAGATGATCGTGGCCTGGTCAAACTGCACGAAATCGGACAGGTCATTACCGAAGAATATCCTGGTCTTGCGATTTTCGAAGGTATAGCCCAGGTTCAGCCCGCCCATAGGCAGGGTGACATCTTCGTCATCGGGTGAACCGAATTCGTCGATCCGGCTTTCACTGAGGTCGACGTCGACACCGGTCATTCGAGCGAGAAAATTCGACTCGACCGAGCCGACACCCACGCCCAGGTTTACAAAGCCGCCCCAGCCGGGCTCAGGCATGGGGTCGAGCGCCATTGTCTGTTGGGCAGCGCCCAGCGTCAGCACCGCGATCGATGCCCTGATAATTCCTGTTTTCATTTTGACTGCCCCGCTATGTGTTCTTTCTATCGCTGTCAAAAAGCCTTGCAGAAGAATATACCGCTCAATCGACGGGAGAAATGGCCGACTGTAAATTTTCCGGCGTATTGTGGCGGGAACATGACCTGTGTCAGTCGGTAGGCGACCAGCTGCGGCAAGCGATATCATGGCTGTTTAGAACTCCGCGGCGATAAGGGTGTCAACCAGAGACCGAGGGCGCCCGTTGCGGGTTGCACACCGGTCACAGTACCGAGTCCGCCAGGGTGACATAAGCGCCGTGAACAGGTATTACCAAGCCATGATTCGCCGACTTATCCAGCTGCTTTTGGCCAGCCTGCTGCCGCTGGCCACTGCGGGCTGCCTGCACATCCAGCTCGGCGGCGCCGCGGTCGAGTCCACGGTGATCATTACCCCACTGCGCGACCCCTCCAACACAATCCAGCAGTTGCGAATCCCCTCCATCGAAGAGACCCGGCAGGAGGATGGCGCCGAGCGCTGGGACCAGCGCAGCGACCTCGCCCGCTTTGTATTTCTCGGCAATATATTCGTCGACGCCAGTCTTTACGAGGACGACGAACTCTATCTGGTAACCGTCAGCGGCGGCGTTGATCTGGATGCAGACTCTGACAATGCGGTCGATGCAGAACCTGCCCCGATCACAGGTACCTGGCACGCTATCCTGTCCGGCGCACAGCTGCGTGCCGGCCGGGTAAGCCCGCTGACGGAAGCGATTTATCGCTACCTGGAGTTCAACCTGGAATCTCTCAGCGACCAGCAGGTGCGCAGCGAGATGGATATCCTGGCAAGCGCGATGGTAGGCGATGTCAATCGCTCCGGCGACGTCGACTACCAGGACCTGCTGGCCTGGCACCGGCACTTCAATGCCAACACCTACCTCAGAGACCTTGGCCCGGTAGACGAACTGGGGGCCGCCATTCGTGCCAGCGCCTCCAGTACCACACTGCGTGAACTGAGCCTGGCGGTGGTGGGCAGGGATGTGGGCAGCGCCGGGCCTTATACCGTCAGTGGCAGCGTGCTGGTGCCCGCCACCACGCGCGTAGACAGCGACGTCAACGACATCAACAGCGCCATTGACGTGGCTGACAATAACCGCATCGGCAGCGCCCAGCCCATCATCAACCCCGTGGTGCTGGGCGGCTACGTGAACCGCTCGGGCCAGGGTGAACAAGGCCGCAGCTTCTCGAGCGGTGATGTCGATGATTATTTCCGGGTCGATCTGCTGGAGGGCCAGGTGATATCACTGCTGATCGCCGAGGACCCGGCCTTCAACGACCTGGACCTGTTTCTGTTCGACGCGAACGGCGCGCTGCTGGGAGGCTCACTGGATACCACCGAACTGGAACAGCTATCGGTGCCTGCTGATGGCACTTACTTCATCCAGGTAGAGGCTTTCGCAGGCGCATCCAATTACCAGCTGCGCATCGGCCTGGGCGACCAGATAAGCACCAGCAATCGTCGCTACAGGCTCAGCGACGATTTCGTACCCGGCCAGATCATCGCCCGCTTCAACAACCAGGCCCGGGTCAGCACCCTGCCGCGCCGCGCACGCTTTACCGGAATGCGCATCCGCGGCGGCGGCGTACGCCGGGCCAACCTGCTGCAAATGCAGGCGCAGCCCGGCGAGCCGCGGCTGGAATGGAAGTTGCGAACGCTGCGCAAAATGAAGCGCCTGCGGCGCCAGTCGGAGGTCGAAGACGCCGGCCTAAACTACGTGGTACAGGCGACGGCCATTCCCGATGACCCCTTCTACAACCAGCAGTCCTGGCATTACGAAATGATCAACCTGCCATTGGCCTGGGAAGAGCCGCTGCGCGGTGAGGGCGTCATCGCGGCCGTACTGGACACGGGAATTCGTCGCAATCACCCTGACTTTGCCGGCAAACTGGTTGCCGGCTGGGATTTCTTTGACGACGACAGCAACCCGGAGGACCCGGGGGATGGCCAGGGCGGCGCTCCCAGCAGCTTCCACGGCACCCACGTGGCGGGCACGGTGGCGGCGGCCAGTGACAACAATCGCGGCGTGGCCGGCGTGGCGTGGAACGCGCAGATCATGCCCATTCGCGTGCTTGGCCCTGGCGGTGGCACCAGCTTCGACGTGTTACAGGGCGTGCGCTTTGCCGCCGGCCTTGAAAACGATTCGGGGACCCTGCCGGCGCGCCGCGCCGACGTGATCAACCTGAGCCTGGCGGGCGGCGGCTTCTCGAGCTTTGACCAGGCGATATACGACGTCGTCTCGGAGTCGGGCGTGGTGGTGGTGGCCGCAGCAGGCAATGATGCCACCTCACAATTCGCCTACCCTGCATCCTACGACGGCGTGATCTCGGTGAGCGCGGTCAATATCAACCGCAGCCGCGCCAGCTACTCCAATTTCGGCAGCCGCGTCGACGTAGCGGCGCCCGGGGGCGACGGCTTTACCAACGACGTCAACGGTGACGGCATCGCCGATTTGATACTCAGCACCGCCGCCGATGATAGTAGCGGCCGAATACGCGATACCTACGGCCTGCTGCAGGGGACCTCAATGGCCTCCCCCCACGTCGCTGGCGTTGTCGCCCTGATGAAGGCCATACACCCTCCCTTGACCCACACGGAGTTCGAAAACCTCCTCGCCCTGGGACTGATCACCGATGACCTGGGCTCTGCCGGACGGGACAATACCTTTGGCTGGGGTCTGATCAATGCCAACAAGGCGGTACTGGTGGCCGAGAGCCTGGCGGCGGGGGGCGACATCGCCAACCGCCCAACCATTTCCACCAGCGCCAGCGCGCTCAACTTTGGCACTTTCGCCGCCAGTCTACCCCTGTCGATCAGCAACGCGGGGACCGGCGACCTGGTCATAGACAGGATTGAGATCGACGGCCAGCCACCCTGGTTATCTGTCACCGCAGTACAGGTCGATCCGCAAACCGGGGTTGGCAGTTACAGCGTTCGCGTCGATCGGGAACAACTGGCTATTGGCTCCTACTCGGCTGACATCCGCATTATCAGCAATGACACCAACAACCGCGTCCCGACCGTGGAAGTGATTGTTCAGCAGCCCGATCCAAGCCTGCTGACCGGCGGTAATGCCGGACTGCACTACGTGCTGCTTATCGATGCGGACAGCGGCGAGGTCTTCGAGGAAGACGCAGCGATTGCGGAGGACGGTATCTATTCCTTTACCTTTACCGCGGTACCCGAGGGCCGCTACCAGATTATCGCCGGCAGCGACTCCGACAATGATTTCTTCATCTGCGACCCCGGCGAGGCCTGCGGCGCCTGGCCAGTGCTGGACAGCCAGCTGACGGTGATAGAAATTTTCCAGGACATCTCGGGGCTGCGTTTTTCGTCCACCTATAACACCGGCATTATTTCCACCGAGTCGACATCACAGCCGGCCTCACAGCCGCTGCCACCACTACGGCGCAGCGCCTACCCGGGCGAGCACCGGGCAACTGCAGTTGTGTCGCCGTAGCGCCTCAGGGGCGCACAGCGAAGGTAAGGCCTGCGGAATACACGGAGAATATGGCGGCGGTGGCCGCCGGGGATCAGCTGTCCAGCCTGGTCTGTTCAGCGGGCAGCGCGTCACACAGGTAGTGCCAGCAGCCCTCTACAAGCTGGGCACGATGCCGGGGGCCCGGCAGATGGGCATCACCGCTGCTGTAACCCGCATCGCCTTCGAACATGACCTGAATGGGATCCTGGGTAGTGGCGAACACCGGCAGCACCCGGTAGGGATCGCGCGCCGCCATGCCGATCAGGGCATCCTCGGCAGATAGATGGCCCAGCAACGCGCGCAAAGTCATGATAGTGGGAGGGAACATCGCCAGTTCGCCGGCTTCGTGCAGGGCTACGGCGTCACGTATAGCGACCCACTGATAGTCGTGGATTTCACCGCCGTCGATGGCAACATCGCCACGGTCCGGCACCAGTGCCAGATAGAACCAGGTATAGAAACGCTTTGGCTCAGCCTCGGGCGTGGTCCAGTGACTGATTTGCACCATGGTATCGGGGTCGAGTACGAGCCCGGCTTCCTCTTCCGCTTCCCGGGCTGCGGCGATCCTTGCAGCACGCTCTTTGTTACCACCGCCCGCCTCCCAGTCTTCCGGGTCAAGAGCTCCTCCGGGAAACACCCAGACACCGCCGGCGAAAAGCAGCGCCTTGTTGCGCTTTAACAACAACACTTCAGGGCCACCGTCCGCATCGCGGATCAGCACTACCGTGGCAGCAGTTCTCGGTTCGGGGGCGTTCAATCGAATGTCTTAAACAAGCCTACATGCTGCCGTCGGCGGCATCGGAGGCTTCCGGCACACTGTCGGCGACTTGAGAGGCGGAAGGCGCCAGTGCGGCTGCGTAGGCTGGCACCTGGTAAGGGACCGCAACACCGAGCTGTGTACTCTCTTTCATGAGGTTGGACATGGACACGCCCGAGGCTTCCGACAGGCTACTGAAGGTCTCCTCACCGGTGGCGATAGCCACCGTCTGCGCCACCATACCGAGAGTTTTCGCGTCCTCGCCGATAATGGCTCCCACCACCAGGCCCACATCGCGAGCCTGCTCGGGTACCAGGGAAACAATTGTCGCTACCGCCGCGGCCGTGGCCGCATCACTTCGACCGGACAGGCTGCGCGCAACAGACGCCGCTATCGCAGGGGCCTCCCCGGGCGCAGCCCTGGTGGCGGCAGCCACCAGCGTGGCGACCTCACCGAGGGTGGCCTGGTCGTAAACCTGTGCGATCGCAATAGTGACTACCTTGCCGGCATTGCCGGGCTTGTCGGCAACAATATCTGCCACAGCCTGGGCCAGCTGTTCAGGGGTCTGTGCCGCCGCCAGCTGATGGTAGTCAGACCTCCTGGGGGCGACTGCGGTGCTTTGCTGCCGCTGGGTACCCGTTGTCGCTGCTGGCATCAGTGCGTCGCGAGCTGCACCGGGGTGCGCTTCGTCTGGGGAGGCCGATAGTTCGTAGGCTGGTGGTGTTTCAAGATCAGCGGCCAGCATTTCCTGCTCCTGTGGGAGCGCCGGCGCCTGATTGAAGTGGAAAAACCCTACCAACAAGCCAAACAGCAATGCTGCAACGCCCATGTTGACAGTGCTCCATGTGATTTTCTATACGTTACAGGGTATCAAAACCGCCAGGTTTTGCACATTGCCCGCGACACCTTGAGAGCTACATCACAGGCCACAGCCAGGCGGCTTGCGCCCCGCCACAGCCTGCTGAGGCGCCGGCCACAGGTCACTGCTTCGCTAGCGCCGGGATGGGTCCTCAAGGTACTCCCGGGTCAGGCGAAACACCACGGGAGACAACAACAGCAACGCCGCCAGGTTGGGGAACGCCATACAGGCGTTGAGCGTATCAGCGATGACCCAGACCAGGTCCAGCTCTCCCACGGTTCCGAAGGGAATCGCCGCTACCCAGGCCAGGCGGAAAGGCAGCACGCCGCGCTCACCCACCAGGAATGACACGCAGCGTTCACCGTAATAACTCCAGCCGATCATGGTCGTGAACGCGAACAGGCAGAGGCCGAAGGTGACCACCCATTCCCCTCCCGCCACACCCCGGCCGAAGGCCATACGCGTCAGGTTGGCGCCGGTTTCACCGGTCTCCATCACACCCATCATGACGATGGTGAGACCGGTGATGCTGCACACCACGAGGGTGTCTATGAAAGTACCCAGCATGGCGATGGTACCCTGCTGTACGGGGTCATTAGTACGCGCTGCGGCATGGGCAATGGGCGCACTACCGAGGCCCGCCTCATTCGAGAAAATGCCGCGCGCCACACCCATGCGCAGGGCCAGCATCAAGGTCGCGCCGGCAAAGCCGCCACCGGCAGCGTGACCGGTAAAGGCGCTGGAGACGATGGTCACCACGGCCGCAGGCAACTCGCTGATATTGAGGCCAATGATCACCAGGCCAGCCAGCAGGTAGGCCACGGCCATAAAGGGCACCAGCACACTGGTCACATGGGCGATACGCTTGATGCCGCCGAGAATGACGATGGCAACCAGGGCGGCTAACACCAGGCCAGTCACCAGCGGCTCGATATTGAACGACGTTTCCAGCACCTGCGACACTGAGTTTGACTGCACCGTGTTGGCAATACCGAAGCCCGCCAACGCACCGAATATCGCGAACAGGACTGCCAGCCACTGCCAGCGCGCCCCGAGTCCGTTGCGAATGTAGTACATGGGACCACCCTTGTAGTGTCCGCTCTCATCGTGCTCGCGGTAGTGCACGGCAAGCACAGCCTCGGCGTATTTGGTGGCAATGCCGAACAGCGCCGCCAGCCACATCCAGAACAACGCACCCGGACCACCGATGGCTATCGCGGTGGCCACACCGGCAATATTGCCGGTGCCGATGGTGGCCGACAGCGCTGTCATCAGTGCGCCGAAGGGGGATATCTCGCCGTCACCCGAGCGCCCGCCACGGAACAGCAAAGCAAAAGCCGCGGGAATGCGACGCAGGGTCATGAAGCGCAGGCCAATACTCAGGTAGATACCGGTGCCCAGAATCAGACACAGCATTGCCGGGCCCCATACCCAGCCGTTGATCGTGTAGATGAGATCGGTCATGTCATAGTCCCGTGTCTTGCAGTTTCGTGGGTGCCGTCCGGCGGCTTGCCGTCGGCAGGGATACTCAATTAATCAGGCCAAACCCCCCCGCCAGGGTGTCGATAATCTCCGCCCTCGGGTGGTCGCTGATCAATAGCGGCTCCCCAGTGATGCGTTCGGCCAGTGCCCGATAGGTCTCGGAAGTCCGCATCAGGATATCCAGCGGCAGTCCGGCCCTGGCCAGTGCCGGGCGCTCGTCCATGCGCGCCTTGTTGGTGAGAATGTCCGGATCGGGAAAATGCTGGAGCAACAGCTGGCGGAATTTCTCCTTGGAGTTCTCCACCACCCTGCCCTCGCGGTAAGCCGCCCCATCCCAGATGCGCGAGGAATCCGGCGTACCCACCTCGTCCATATAGATCAGGCGCTCTTCGCCGTCGCTACCGGTGACATAGCCAAACTCGAACTTGGTGTCGACAAAAATCTGGTCGATGGTCGCCAGGGCTTCACTGATAACCGCAAACCCCTCTCGCAGCAGGCGTTCATACCCGGGGATATCTGCGGCGGAGCGGAAGGCGAAGGCGGCGTAATGTCGCTCCAGGTCAGCCCGGCTGATATTGACGTCATCCAACTCCGGAACACCCGACAAACCGCGCACGATGCCCTTGGTCGAAGGGGTGATCAGCAGCTCCGGCAAGCGCTGGTCACGCTGCAGTCCGTCGGGCAATGGCTGTCCGCAAATCTCTCGCTCACCCTGCTCATAGGCTCGCCACATGGAGCCGGTAATGTACTGGCGGGCAATCGCCTCAATGCGGACCGGGCGCGCTTTCTGTACCACCCAGACCAGTGGGTGGGGTATCTCCAGGATATGGGAGTCCGCCAGGCCCTGCTCACGAAAGCGGCGGAACCAGTGACTGGAAATGGCGTTGAGCGCCGCGCCCTTGCCAGGGACACCGTTCATGCCGCCCTCGCCATGCCAGATCACCTCGTAGGCCGAGATGCGGTCCGAGATCACCATGACGGCCAGCGGCGCGTCAGCTGCCACCGGGTAATTGCGCTCGCGTACCAACCGCGCACTGTCCGCTGCGCTTAGCCAGTACACTGATCGCACCTTGCCGCTATGGACAGGCTGATCAGTGCGAATTGGCAGGTCATCGTTTACCGCGAGTACCTGGTCTGCGAGACTCATGCTGGCTGGGGTCGTCCGTGGCGAGAAAGGCGCGATTCTAGCAGAGACCCCCGCGACGTTGACAAATCCTTACGGGAATCGGCCCGGTGTGTACGATAAAGTGACAGCATGATGCAAAAGTTTTCCGCAGCGCTACTGGCGCTGCTGATGGCAGCCTGCGCCGGTCAATCCGATGCGCCTCAGGCGCCAGAACAGTCACTGGTGTTGCCCTCGCCCCTGGTACGCGACTTTTCCGGGCACTGGGAGCTGGACTATGGCCGCAGCGATAACGTCGACGCGAAGCTGCGCAGCCTTTATCGGGAGGTGCAGCGCAATGCCGAGCGCCGGGCCCGCGGCGACCAGCGCGCGCGCATGATGTCGCCCGAGTTACAGGCGTCCAGTTTCCGGCAGGTGGTGGATATGGCGCGACTTGCCGACATGATCACCGACTCGCAGGTACTGGAGATTGAGCAGAGTAGCGACGACATCGAAATCAAGCGCGAGAACAACTTCACATTGACCTGCATCTTCCGTGATGGAGAACCGCAACTGGTAGTGGATGAGCTGGGCAGCGAAGTCTGCGGCTGGGATGCTCACCAGCTTTTGTTCCGCATATTGCTGCCGGACGGCCTGGACATCCGGCACCGGGTATCCATCTCGGAGGACAGCCAGCGACTGCATGTTGCCACCACCGTCGACCGTCGCGGTGTTGCGCCGTTCACGCTCAACCGCTTCTACTTCCGCTTCGACCCACTCCCGGAAGACTACGAGTGCGAGTACACCCTGAGCCGCGGCAACGTCTGCCAGACCGGGGGTCGCTGATGCGCCTGGGGCTGCTCCTGCTGCTATGCCTGGCAATGCCCACTGCCAGCCTTGGCCAGGCACCAGAAGAGGAGCCCCTGCGGCGCTGGCAGACCCTGGACCAGCCCCAGGAAATTGCCGCACCGCAACTCGAACGGGTCGAGTTGATCAAGCGGGAAGCGCCACCCCCGGCCCAACGGGCACTGGAGGTGGGACTGGTGGTACTGGACCCGGGCACCGGCGGCGACAGCCTGGCCAATCGCCAGCAAGGGGTTTTCGAGGATGTGCGCGCCGCCGAAGCCCGTTACCTGCCCTTTGCGCTGCGCCGGGCTCTGGTCGACAGCAACCAGTGGGGCGCGGTTCGCGTTCTGCCCGGCAGCGACCCGGGCTACGAATTGCTGGTCAGCGGTCGTATCCTCGTGTCCAACGGTGCCGAACTGGGCCTTGCCCTGACGGTGCGCGACAGCCTGGACAACATCTGGCTCCAGAAAACCTACAGCATGCTGGCCGAAGAGAACGCCTACCTTGCCGCCGAGCGCCGCCTGCGGCGCCCCTTCCAGGACCTGTACCACGAATTTGCCAATGACCTATACCAGCTCAAGGCCCAGCGGGACGACGCCGAACTGCAGCGTATCCGCGAAGTGTCGGAGTTGCGCTACGCGGCCAGCCTGCTGCCTGCCGCCTTCGGCAGCTACCTGGGCCGCGACGACGCGGGACAGGTTGCCGTGCTACGCCTTCCTGCCCGCCAGGACCCCATGCTGGCGCGTATCAGGCGAGTGCGCGAACAGGAGTACCTGTTTATCGATACCACGGACGAACAGTACGCTGAACTCTACACAGAGATGACGCCGGTATACGACCTGTGGCGCCAGTACCTGCGCGAGCAGCTGGCCTATCGCGAGGCCTGGGAAACGCGCCTGGCCGAGCGCGACAAACCGCGGCGCGGCAGCTACCAGGCCATGAAGCAGACCTACAACAGCTACAAATGGGAAAAAATCCAGCGCGAAGAAATGAAAACACTGGCGCAGGGCTTCGACAACGAAGTCGCCCCCACCGCCATGGAGCTGGAGGGCACAGTGATACAACTCAACGGCAGCCTGGACCAGCGCTACCGGGAGTGGCGCGATCTGCTGCGCCGGATTTATCAGCTGGAGGTCGGCCCCTGAACCTGTGACGCGGTTCACCCCGGGGGATAATTTCTTAGATATTTCAATGGTTTTCTGACAATATCGAGAAAAATTCGACATGGCTGCATCACCGTAAAACGATGAAACGCCGCTTGACCATCGCCGGCAGAGTGAACCTGTTCGTATCGGGATTGGCGATTATTGTCACTCTCGTCATATGCAGCCGCCTCATCCTGCAGGACTATCGCGATAACGTTCATTCGTTGATCGCGGACATCGAATGGCGCGCCGGCAAAGGCATCCAGCCGCAGCTGGCTTTCTACTACCGCGACAGCGACCTTCTCAGGAGCCTGTTCAAGGACCTGGCCCAACACCCGGCGGTGCTCCGAGTCGCCGCCTATGACATGACCGGCGAGCCTGTTGCCGAGCAGCATTTCCACGGCGGCGAGAATATCGCCAACATCGACTTCCTGAGCTTGCGCGACGGCGTCGCCCCGCTGCAAACGGGCCGCAAAGAACCGCCACTGATCAGGGGGCCGGATGCCTTTATTGACATCACGGTTCCCGTCTACGCCGCCATCAATCCGTTGGACGAAGGCATCCCGCGAGCGAGCTACGGGGAACGGCTCGCCGACCGCGACCTGGAGGGCAGCCAGTTCCTTACCGGCTATTACCACGTCACTCTCGGTCGCCGGGCCATGCTGGAATCCATGACTGCTGAGATACAGCTGATTCTTGCGGCCGGGCTGGGCTATCTGCTGCTGGTAATCGGGATCACGAGTCTATTTACTCGCTCAATTCGCGCGTCAATGGCTGGCCTTTCCGATATGGCCTATGAAGTCTCCAAGGGTAATCTGGACAAGAATTTCCGCGCCCGTGGCATCGGCGAGATCAAGGACATCGCCTCGCGCCTCAATGTGATCATCGGCGAGCTCAAAAAGCACAAGAACCAGGTTGAGACCGACAGCCACCTGTTGCGCATGAAAGTGGACGAACGCACCGAGCAGTTGTCAGAGCAGAACAAGCGCCTCAACGAGGCCGTGCGCCAGGTCACCAAGACCAAGAACAAACTGCGCCAACTGGCCTACTACGACAGCCTGACGGAACTGCCCAACCGGCAATTGTTCACGGAGCAGCTGGATATGCTGCTGCGCATCGCCCAGCGCGAAAAGCGGACCATTGCCCTGCTGTTCCTGGACCTGGACAACTTCAAACGTATCAACGACTCCCTGGGGCACAGCGCCGGCGATCTGCTGCTGCGCGAAGTGGCCCTGCGCCTGGGCCAGTGCGTGCGCGACAGCGACCTGCTGGCCAAATATGTGGACAGTGAAGGCAAAATCGGCGTTTCGCGACTGGGCGGCGACGAATTTACCGTGGTACTCAACAATATCGACAAGCAGGAAACCGCCGCCACCATTGCCCAGCGTATTCTTGAGTCGCTGCAAAAACCGATGGTTATCGAAGGCCATGAGGTGGTCGTCACCCCCAGTGTCGGCATTGCCCTGGCGCCCCGTGACGCTGACAATGTCGAGGACTTGTTGAAGCTGGCCGACACAGCGATGTATCACGCCAAATCCCAGGGTCGGAACAAATACAGCTTCTACACCAGCTCCATGAAGGGATCCAGCGTAGGCCGTTTGAAACTGGAGACCGAGCTGCGCAAGGCGGTCGAGCGGGAAGAACTGATACTGCACTACCAGCCGCAGGTTTGCGCCGTCAGCGGACGCATAATGGGTGCAGAGGCGCTGGTGCGCTGGGAGCATCCCAAGCATGGCCTGATTCCGCCCATCCGGTTTATTCCGCTGGCAGAAGAGATGGGGCTGATCCTGGAAATCGGCGCCTGGACCCTGCGAGAGGCAGCGCGCCAGAGCAAACGCCTGCAGAATCTTGCGGTCGAGGTCCCCAAGATCGCCGTGAACATTTCTGCGCTGCAGTTCAACCCCGCCTTTCCGAGCGAGGTGCAGAATGTGCTCGACGAATCCGGAATCAATCCCCGCTATCTTGAGCTGGAGCTCACCGAGGGCGTGATAATGAGCAACGCCAGCGCGTCGATTGACGCGCTGCACGGGCTCAAGGAACTGGGAGTGAGCCTGTCCGTGGACGACTTTGGCACGGGCTATTCCTCGCTCAGCTACCTGTCCAAATTTCCGCTGGACGAACTGAAAATTGATCGCAGCTTTGTCATCGAGTTTGACAGGAGCGAGAACAGCGAAGGCCTGGTCAGCGCCATCATCGCCATGGGCAAAAGCCTCAACCTGTCGCTGGTGGCCGAGGGTGTGGATTCACCGGAACAGTTCATGTTCCTGCGCGAGCGCGAGGTGGAGATCATCCAGGGCTATCTGTTCAGCAAGCCGCTGCCGGAAGATGAATTCATCGCCCTGGTGAAGGAATCACCCTTCCCGGCGCAGATCGAAGAAATGGTGAGCAGGGCTGCCCTGAGCAACGAGCGCAGTGGCGAACAGGGCGCCACCATCGCCTGACAACACCCGGCAAGGTACACGCGACTACGGACCATGCTGCGCGCTACAGGGCGCGATAGCCCGTATGGCTCAGTGATCGGCTTGCGGTGCCAGCGCCTCAGCGCGGGCACGAATCTCCGTACCTTCCCAGACAGCATCCAGGCGCCTGTCACGGCCACAGCCCCAGCGGTAATAGCGATACCGCACCGGGTTCTTCAGATAGTAGTCCTGGTGGTATTCCTCCACCGGGAAGAAAGTGGCTCGGGCCAGAATGGGTGATTCAATGTCGCGACCCGGGAACATGGCCTGCACCTTATTCAGCGAGACTTCCGCCAGCTCCCGTTCCGTCGCCGTTTCCACAAAAATGGCTGGCCGATAACTTTCACCGCGATCGCAGAACTGCCCGCCGCCATCAAAGGGGTCGACATTGGCCCAGTAGATATCCAGCAGATCGGCAAAACTGATTTGCTGCGGGTCGTAGCTCACCTCTACCACCTCGTAGTGCCCGTCGTGGGCACCGCTGTAGGTCGGGTTGGGGTGGGTGCCGCCGGAAAACCCGGACACCACGTCCGTCACGCCGTGTACGCCCTGGTAGGCGGCTTCCATACACCAGAAGCAGCCCCCGGCGAATACGGCAGAGGCCGCCAGGGAAGCATTGGAAATGCCCAGCAGGGCGACACAGAGAAGTGAGCGTATCAGGGTCATGCTTGATCCTTGTTGATTCATTCTATTGAGGCCGGCGCGGACGGCGCCGTACACTGGGCATATAGACTCGCTTCGAGGCGCTTGGTTCAGCACAGTGATTACCGAACTTTCTATCCATACCCGCGGCCAGGGGCTGCATCCCTTCACCGACCAGGTGCGAGACGCGGTGGCGGGCGCCGACTGCGACGAGGGCCTGTGCACCCTGTTTATTCAGCACACATCAGCCAGCCTGTTGATACAGGAAAATTACGATGACAGCGCCCGCGTGGATCTGGAGAACTGGCTGAATCGGCTGGTGCCTGAAAACGACCCCCTCTACACCCACACCCTGGAGGGGGCCGACGACATGCCTGCCCACATCAAGTCGGCGCTGACCGCGAGCCAGCTCAGCATCCCCTTTCGCGCCGGCGAATTGCTGCTCGGCACCTGGCAGGGTATATACCTGTGGGAACACCGTCACCACGCCGGCAGCCGCCGGGTCGTAGTCCACATCAGCTGACAAAACGACGCTTGTGCCTGACTATGCCGCTTGGTTAAGGTGAGCTTTAATAACAAGAACGCATGACCCCTATGCCTTCCGCACCCGCACCGCCGCTGAGCCGTCTGCAAAGGCTTGGCTACAGCCTTGGACAGTTCGCCTGGGCGTCCAAGGACGTCAGCTTTCACTATTTCCTGTTTTTCTATTACTCACAGTTCCAGGGCCTGTCGCCCAGCCTGGCGGGGCTGGCCGCACTGCTCGCACTGGTGGCTGACGGTATCTCAGACCCCATCATCGGCCAGGTATCCGACAGTTGGGGACGGGGTCGGCTGGGCCGGCGCCATCCCTTCATGCTGGTGGCGATCCTGCCCTACCTGGCCTGCCTGCTGGCCATCTTCAACCCACCGGAGGCCATCGCCCAGGGAGCCTTGTTCGCCTGGTACCTGGTGTTTGCCATTCTGGTACGCAGCTTTCTCACCCTGTTTACGGTGCCGCATATGGCGTTGGGGGCCGAGCTGTCAGATGACTATACCGAGCGCACCCGCATAGCCACCGATCGCAATATCATGGGCTATATTGGCGGGCTGCTAATCCAGGTCTCAGCCTGGTTTGTAATCATTCCCGCGGCCACCAGCGCCGGCTCTGCCGGTGATGGCTATCGCCAGGTGGGGTATGTGGCCGCCGCCCTCGCCCTGGTGGGCATGCTGGCCGCCTGGTTCGGAACCCGCGCCCGTATTCCCTATCTGCAACAGATTTCCGACAGCCAGCGCGGGCGGCCCTGGTGGCATGCCTTCGGTGACGTGTTGGCCCTGTTCCGGGTACCCTCGGCTCGCATCATGTTGCTGGGTACCTTCCTGCTGGTGCTCAAGCTGGGTCTGGCCAACACCATGCTGCTGCATGTGAACACTTTCTTCTGGGGTTTTAGTAGCCAGCAGATCGGCATATTCATGCTGGTGGTATTCCTGTCGCTGTTTCCCGCCGCCTGGCTCGCCACCCGCGGGGCCGCACGCTACGGCAAGCGCAACGCCGTGGTTGCTTTCGTGGCGGCCGTGGCCCTCACCCACCCGATTATGGTGCTGGCGCATCTCTTCGGGCTGACACCACCGATGGGTAGTGTCAGCCTGATAGCACTGGTCTGCCTGTTTGTGGTGATCAACCAGAGCTTTTCCATCGCCGCTATCAATGTATCCGGCGCCATGCTGCCCGACGTGGCCGACGAGCTGGAACTGCACAGCGGCCGACGTCAGGAAGGCATACT
Source organism: Cellvibrionales bacterium (assembly GCA_043513815.1). Taxonomy (GTDB): domain Bacteria; phylum Pseudomonadota; class Gammaproteobacteria; order Pseudomonadales; family Halieaceae; genus JANQIO01. The sequence continues at coordinate 2,584,571 of CP121313.1, forward strand.
CAACTCGGGGATCATGCTGTCCCAGAAAGTGATGTTCGGGCTGGGAACGTTCTTTGCCGGCCTCATCATCGAATTCGTCGGCATTGCCGGCATCACCGACATTGCCGAAGTTACTCCCGAGATGTTCCAACGGCTAGGTTGGATATACGGGCCGGGGCTGAGCCTCATCACCCTGGCCGGGGCCTGGGTGTACAGCCACTATCGGCTTGATCGCGAGCGCCTGGACCAGGTCCAGGCGCAACTCAGGGCGACCCGGGGCAACGCCAACGCCCTGCTGTGAGTTATGGCTTGGCGGGCAGTGAATTCAATTCGGGAGCATCCAGGCCGACGAATGCAGAACAACGCGGCACATTTCTTTCACCTGAAGAACTACTTGAGACCGATTCCCGTCCTGTCGGCCATCCGGTCACTGATTCCCACGAGACGCGTCCCCGTGGCCTATTCCCGTGATTTGAATTTTCGAGCACTTTTTTGCGCACTCTTGTAGAACCGACCCCGGGCCTTGTCAGATTGACGCCGTTCCGCCAGTGAAGCATCGTTGCGCGCCTGCTCTGACAGTAGTTTGCGGTAGTTGTCGAGCTGACGCGCCTCCAGCTCTCCCTCCTCCACCGCCTGCGTCACCGCACAGCCGGGTTCAGCGTGGTGTCGGCAATCATGAAAGCGACAGCCCCGGGCCAGGGCTTCGATATCCGGAAACGTCGCTCGAATCCCTTCATCGCTGTCTACCAGCTGCAGCTCGCGCATCCCCGGCGTGTCCAGCAGCAAGCCGCCTCCGGGCAGGGCGTGCAGACTTCTGGCGGTAGTGGTATGGCGACCCTTGCCATCGGCCTCTCGAATGCCGGCGGTGGCCTGATCATCCCGGCCCTGGAGCTGATTGGTCAGCGTGGATTTGCCGACCCCGGAAGAACCCAGCAGGGCCACTGTCTGGCCACGCGTTATCCATTTCCGCAGCCCGTCGAGGGTGGCGCCGTCAGTTGCGTTCACTTGTTCCACCGGCAGCTGCGAATGGCTCTGGCTCAAGGCATTCAGATACGGCGCAGGGTCAGCGCACAAGTCAGCCTTGGTCAGCACCAGTACGCAATGAATACGCGTCTCCGCCGCAATCGCCAGGTAGCGCTCAATTCGGTTGATGTTGAAGTCCTCGTTGCAGGAGGTGACGATAAACAGCGTATCGATGTTGGCGGCCAGCAACTGAATGGCGGACTCCGGCCCCGAACCCCGGCGCTTTAGCAGTGACCGGCGCGCCAGCAGTCGTACCGGCCGACCCGCCGCATCCACCATTATCCAGTCGCCTACCGTGGGCCGGGATTCGGCGGCATGGTCGCGCCAGTGATGGGCAGGAAAGTCGACGGCCAGCACGACGTTGTCCGGGTCAAGCCCCAGACAGGACACACCGTTTCTTGCCACGGATACGACGCGGAAAGGTTGTTGTGATTCAAGTGATTCCAGATCCAGCTGGGATTGAAAGTCGTGGCTCCACCCCAGATCTTGCAGCGTTTGTACAGGCATTGTGATATCCCAAAATTATTCGACAGTACAGCCGCTGCCATGGGCGGCAGGCTGCAGCGATTGGGATTCTGATGAATCCCGGCGCACAGGCCGGGTCACTCCGGGTAACTAAATAGACACCGCAGCCAACCGAGGTGAACTGCAGTGGAGTCAGGTGTGGGAATTCCGGTACGGAATCGCCGACAGCAAATGACTAGCGCGGAGTATGGGCCTGTGGGTATGAGCGAACAATCATGAAAACGCCTCCTGCGGGAATCAGCTGAGCGTATTGCTCACAGGGAGTATAGATCAAATCCCCCGAGCAGCTATCAGAAGCCAGGCAGAATTCTTCTCACCCGTAAAATCGCCAACAAGAGATGTCGCCGACTGAAACTGGACGTTTTCCAGATAGCCACACGCATTATCAGCTTGATCGCGTGCGCCTGGGCCGCAAGCTCTAGGCCTCCGGCTGAGGGGCGCCCTGGGCGCCCCCACCCATCTCCAACTGGTCCACTGCATAGGTGTAGACCACATCAGTACTGGAATTCAGCGCAGTTTCGGCGGAATCCTGGATCACACTGATAATGAAGCCTACGGCCACCACCTGCATCGAGATATCCAGCGGTATTCCGAACAGAGAGCAGGCCAGCGGTATCAACAAAAGGCTGCCCGACGGCACGCCACTGGCACCGCAGGCCGACAGTGCCGACAGTACGCACAGCAACAGCGCCTGCGCCAGGCTGACCTCAATGCCCAGGGTATTGGCGGCGGCCAGTGTCAGCACGGAGATGGTAATGGCTGCCCCTGCCATATTGACCGTAGCGCCCACCGGTATGGTGACCGAATAGAGTTCTTCGCTGATACCCAGACGCCGGGCCAGGGTCAGGTTCACAGGAATATTGGCGGCCGAGCTGCGGGTGAAGAACGCTGTGACTCCGGACGTTTCCAGGCACTGCAGCACCACCGGGTAAGGATTGCGGCGGATCAGCAGGAACACCAGCAGCGGGTTGACCACCAGCGCCATGATCAGCATTGCGCCTACCAGCAGCATGGCGAGGCTGGCATAGCCCGCCAGCGCCGACAGGCCAGTGGTGGCCACCGTCAGGCTCACCAGGCCGAAGATACCCACCGGTGCCAGGCGAATCACATAGCGCACGACATCAGAGACACCGTCCGCGAGGGTCTGCAGGTTTTCGCGAAAGGCCAGCGAAGCGCGGCGAAAGCTCAACCCCAGCAGCACCGCCCAGGTCAGGCAGCCGAGAAAGTTGCCGGTGAGCAGCGCATTGACGGGGTTGTCGATCAACTTGAACAGCACATCGGTGAGCACGCTGGCAACAGCCACGGGTGGGCTGCCCTCGGCCACATCGGTCAGCACCAGGGTTTGCGGAAACAGTGCGCTCAGGCTGACGGCGACGAACGCTGCACTGACAGTGCCCGCCAGGTACAGCAGCAGCGTGATACCGGTCTTGCGACCGTCCTGCCCGGACTCGTGGCGGTTGGCGATGGCCGACATCACCAGCACCATGACCAGCAGTGGCGCCACCGCCTTGAGCATGCCCACAAAGAGCTGCCCGAGGATTCCCATCGGTTCCGCCACCCCGGGTAACAGGGCACCCAGTGCTGCACCCAGTACTACCCCGATCAGAATCTGTGGCACCAGGCCCAGTTTCAGTATGTTCATATCACCCCCTCTGGTCAGGTGCGGATTGTAACGCGGGTTCCAGTGACGCGGCGACTTGCTAGAATCAGGCCAGGAGAACCACTATGAATGCATACATGACACCACTATTGGGCGGGCTGATCATCGGTCTGGCGGCCACCGGACTCCTGTATCTCCTGGGGCGTATCGCCGGCATCAGCGGCATTCTCTGGAGTGCCATAGCGCAAGGCTTCAGCGACGACGGCGCCTGGCGCTGGCTTTTCCTGGCCGGCCTGTTGCTGGGCCCATTCCTGTATCACATGTTCAGCGGCAACCCCTACCCCGGCGCGCCAGCGCTGGGACTGCCCTTCGCCATCGTCGGCGGCCTGCTGGTGGGCTTCGGAACGCGGCTGGGCAGCGGCTGCACCAGTGGCCACGGCGTGTGCGGCATCGGCCGTCTGTCCCTGCGCTCGGTGATTGCCACCGTGACATTCATGGTCTTCGGCATTGCCACCGTTTACCTGCTGCGCCACGTGTGGGGGATCGCATGAAAAACCTGGCGGCACTGGCCTGCGGGCTGTTGTTTGGTGTTGGCCTGGCCGTTTCGGGAATGACCGATACCGCCAAGGTGTTGGGCTTCCTGGACCTGTTCGGCCGTTGGGACCCGGACCTGCTGTTTGTGATGGGCGGGGCCGTGTGTGTCACCCTGGTGACGTTTCGCTGGGTGCTGCGCAGCACGCCGCTGCTGGCGCCAGATTTCAGCTTGCCGACCAGCAAGGACCTGGACCCCAGGCTGTTGGGCGGCGCGGCGCTGTTTGGTATCGGCTGGGGTGTATTCGGCTACTGCCCCGGACCGGCGCTGTCAGCGCTGGCGTACCTGGACATCAAGACCGTGGTGTTTGTGGTGTCCATGCTGGCCGGCATGGCGCTGGCCGGGATCGTGAGCCGGCGCGACTAACAGGCAAGCCGTGGAAACGGCCGCTCGGGCTCTTTGCCCAGGCGCGCGCAGTTCAGCAGGTAGTCATCCACCGCACGCTCAAATGCTTCCTGGAGTGCGGTACGGGTATCGCCCTCGTAGCAGACCAGAGTGCTGATCTCATCGATTTTGCCAAAGAAACACTGCAACTCCTCACTGAAGTTGATGGTGCCGCGGTAACCGCGATAGGCGAGATACGTCTGCATACCAATATATATACCAACTCGACCCAGTGAAAAAAAGTTGCGCAGCCACGAAACGTGACCCGCGGTCACCAGCTGGGCTAGAATCGCGCACTTTTTCACAGAACCCGTTCCATGAAATCCTTCCTGCCGCTGATTCGCAGCGAATGGCGACTGCTCAGCTTCGGCTTTGCCATGACCTTCGCCTCGAGCTTCGGACAAACCTATTTCATCGCCCTGTTCGGCGGTGAAATCCGCGCCGACCTGGGCCTTAGCCACGGCGAATTCGGCGCAGTGTACTCGGCGGCCACCCTCGTCAGCGCCCTACTGCTGCTCAAGACCGGTGCCCTGATCGATCGCATGGACCTGCGGCGCTACGCCTACCTGGCCATCTTTACGCTGGCCGCTGGCGGCCTGCTGCTGTCGGTGGCCAGCTCCATGGCGCTGCTGTTCCTGGCAATGCTGGTCATGCGCCAGGCCGGGCAAGGACACGTGGGTATGGCCGGGGCCACCGCCATGGTGCGCTACCTGCCCCACGAAAAAGGCAAGGCCAACGCCTTGAGCGGCATTGGCTATTCGGCGTCTGAAGCCATTTTGCCTTCCCTGGTGGTGGCCCTGCTGGCGGTGGTGGGATGGCGCGCCTCCTGGGTGGTCTGGAGCCTCACCCTGGCTGTAGCTCTCCCCCTTGCTGTCCACTTCCTGCTCCGCGGCCACCAGCAGCGCCATGAGAACTACCTGCAAGCACTGCAGGCTCCCGCCGGAACCGAAGGCGACTCCAGCACACCGGGACAGCGGCAATGGACCCGTGACGAAATGCTGCGCGACCCGCTGTTCTACCAGTTCATGCCGGTCCTGCTGGCCCAGCCCATGCTGTTTACCGGATTCATGTTTCACCAGGTACACCTGGTGGAAGCCAAGGGCTGGTCGCTGGTGGTCTGGGGCAGCCTGTATACGCTGTACGCCCTGACCTCTGTCATCATGAAACTGTTCACGGGAATTCTGGCAGATCGCTTTGGCGCGATTCGGCTGGTGCCCTTCGTCAGCCTGCCCATGGCTGTGGGCCTCGCCATACTCGGCAGTGCGGACGGACTGTGGGTGGCCGTGATCTTCCTGGTACTGCTGGCTATCACCATCGGCAGCTACGCTACCCTCTCCTCGCCCTTCTTTGCCGAGAAGTACGGCACGCTGCATATGGGGTCGATCAAGTCAGTGACCACCGCCGCCATGGTGTTTTCCAGCGCTATAGCGCCGGTGCTGATGGGCTGGCTGATTGATGCCGGCGTGAGCATGGAAACCCAGGCCTGGGCCTCTGTCGCCTACGTGCTGGCGGCAACGGCGCTGGCCTGGCACGCCAGCCGCCGCTGCCAGCCGGAGGCCCGCGCCTAGAGCGTTCCCGCCTCGCGGGCCATATCCAGCGCCAGGTCCTCGATCATATCCTCCTGGCCGCCCACAGTCTTGCGACGACCCAGCTCCACCAGAATGTCACGGGAGGACAGCTTGTACTTCTCGGCGCTGCGCTTGGCAAACAGCAGGAAAGACGAGTAAACACCGGCGTAGCCCAGGGTCAGCGCATCGCGGTCGACCCGGATCGGCTGCTCCATCATCGGCACGATCAGGTCCTCGGCGATATCCATGGCCTTGAACAGGTCGACGCCGGTTTCCACGCCCATGCGCTCGCACACGGCGATAAACACCTCCAGCGGCGTATTACCTGCGCCGGCGCCCAGGCCCGCCATCGAGCCATCGATACGCGACGCCCCCGCCTCCACCGCCGCCAGGGAATTGGCAATGCCCATGGCCAGGTTGTGGTGGCCGTGGAAGCCAATTTCGGTGTCAGGTTTCAGCTCCTGCCGCGCCAGCGCGACCCGAGAGGTAACGTCGTCCGGCAGCATGTAGCCGGCGGAGTCGGTGATATACACACAGTTGGCGCCATAGGACTCCATCAGCTTGAGCTGTTCGACCAGCTCTTCCGCCGGGATCATATGCGCCATCATCAGGAAGCCCACCGTATCCAGGCCTTTTATCTGGGTGGCCATACTGATGTGCTGTTCCGAGACATCGGCCTCGGTGCAATGTGTCGCTACGCGGATAGTGGAAATGCCGCAGTCTACCGCCATTTTAAGATGATCGACGGTACCGATCCCGGGCAGCAGAAGCGCCGAGACTTTCGTGTGCTCAACCGCAGCGCACACCGCCCGCAGGTACTCCTCGTCGGAAGCCGCGGGAAAGCCATAGTTCACGCTCTTGCCTCCGAGGCCGTCGCCATGGGTCACCTCGATCAGCGGCACCCTGGCCTCGTCCATGGCCTTCGCCACCGTGACCATCTGCTCCACCGTGATCTGGTGGCGCATGGGGTGCATGCCATCTCGCAGGCACATGTCGTGGACGGTGATTTTCTTGCCATTCAGGTCCATTGTGGATTCCTCATGTTTGTTCCGTCATTCCCGCCTGCGCGGGAATGACGGGTAAGACTGCAACGAATTCGTCCGCCATTCGGGCCATGGTGACGGATCACGCCGCCGTGATTTCAGGTGAGAAACTTCCGTTAAGTATTTGTTCTGCATACATTTCCGCTGTTTTCAGGCCAGCGGATGTCATGATGTCCAGGTTTCCCGCGTACCTGGGCAGGAAATCACCCAACCCCGCCACCTCCAGGTAGGTCGACACTCGATTACCCTCGAAGACTGGCCCGTTCTTAAGGGTATAGCCCGGCACATACTGCTGCACCTGGGCCATCATCTCCTGCACTGATTCGGTGATCGCCGCTTCGTCCGGCGCCTCTTTGGTCAGGCAGTGAATGGTGTCGCGCATGATCAGGGGCGGGTCGGCGGGATTGATGACAATGATCGCCTTGCCCTCGTCTGCCCCACCGACTTTGGCAATGCCGTCAGCGGTGGTGCGGGTAAACTCGTCGATATTCTTGCGAGTACCCGGCCCGGCGGATTTGGAGCTGACGGTGGCCACAATCTCGGCATAACTCACCGCCTGTACGCGGCTCACGGCGTGCACAATCGGAATGGTCGCCTGCCCGCCACAGGTCACCATATTCACATTCATGGCCCGGGCGGCCATGGCCTCATCGAGGTTCACCGGCGGCACGCAGTAGGGCCCGATCGCCGCCGGGGTCAGGTCGATCATCACGGCCCCCCGTGAAGTGACTTTCTCGGAGTTCGCGGCATGAACCGCCGCGGAGGTCGCATCAAAACAGATCTGCACGCCGTCGGCCTGCATCTCATCGAGCATACCGTCAACGCCGTCAGCAGTGGTCTTCAGTCCCAGCTCCGCCGCCCTGGCCAAACCGGGCGAATCGGGAATCACCCCCACCATCCACACGGGCTCGATCAGCTCACTGCGCATGGCCTTGATCAACAGGTCAGTCCCGATGTTTCCGGGGCCGATGATGGCTGCCTTTACTTTTTCTGGCATCGATATTCCTCTATTGGAGTCTTGAGTTGGCGATGCCGCCACCGTCGCGCCAAGGTAGCAGGCACAAGCCTTTGTCGTTTATAGACATTTCGCTGGCACTCATGGAGGGGTGGGCGTGATGGTCAGCCGTTTCAGTGACCGTGGCGGGCATGGATGCCCCGCATCGGCGGACCGGCCCCGAGCCCCCAGGGATGGGTTCACGGCGTGTCACGGAAACGGCTGACCATTGCGGCCACACCGTCCGACGTAGCACTGAACGATATGGCACAAGAGTCGAGCTCAGACAAACTGGCATGAACACTCCCCCACGCCTTCCAGTGACAAACGCATTCGGTCGCCCGCGACCACCGGAATCAGGGGTGCGAGGGATCCAGAGAGTATGACTTCACCGGCCTTGAAGGGAATCCCGAACTCGCCGAGGGTATTAGCGAGCCAGGCTACCGCGGTCAGGGGGTTCCCCTGCACGGCCGAGCCCAGTCCCTCGCTGTGGAACTCGTCGTTCTTGTAGATGCGCATGTGCAGGTTGGGGAGATCGAAATCCCTCGGGTCGACCTCCCTCCTGCCGAGCACGTAGACGCCACAGGAGGCGTTGTCGGCTACCGTGTCCTGGATCTTGATCTTCCAGTCCTCGATGCGGGAATCGACGATCTCGAAGCACGGCATAATGGTTTCCGTAGCGGCGAGGACATCGGCTTCGGTAACGCCCGGGCCCTTGAGGTCAGCCTTGAGGCGAAACGCTATTTCGCCTTCAGCGCGGGGCTGGATCAGGTGGTCGGCGATGGAGATATCGGCGCCGTCTTCGAACACCATGACGTTGGTGAGAAAGCCGAAGTCTGGCTGGAATACACCGAGCATGTCCTGCACAGGCTTACTGGTGACACCGATCTTTTTGCCGACCACGGTTTCGCCGTCTGCCAGGCGGCGCTCCAGCATGCGCTGGGAGATATGGTAGGCATCCTCTACGGTGATCGCGTCGAAGCGGTCAGTGAGTGGGCTGAGCATGCGCTGCTGACGCAGCGCATCGAATAGTTCATCGCCCAGTGCGGCGATTTGGGGTGCATCCATGTCTGGCTCCGGAATCTGGCATCCCAAGCTTCGACAGGTGACAGCGATGTGTCAAACGCGCCCCGGCAGAAAGCCGGGGCGGTCTTGTTGCCTGAACTCCTCGCCCGGATCAGGCGACCTGGCGGGTAGGTGCAGCCTGCGGGGCAATCGCCGTGAGGCGGGCCTGGGCGGCGGCGTACTCATCCTGCATATGCCCGACCACGTCGGCGATCTTGCCCACGGACTTGACGGCACCGATACCCTGGCCACAACCCCAGATGTCCTTCCAGGCCTTGGCATCCTGGTTGCCGCCGGAACCGAAGTTCATGGCGGAGGGGTCGCTCTCGGGGAGATTGTCAGGATCGAGACCAGCAGACTCGATCGAGGGGCGCAGGTAGTTGCCGTGTACGCCGGTAAACAGGTTGGTATAGACGATGTCACTGGCGGCATTATCGACAATCGACTGCTTGTAGGCTTGTTCGGCGTTGGCTTCCTCAGTGGCGATGAAGGCGGAGCCGATATAGGCCAGGTCCGCACCCATGGCCTGGGCGCCGAGAATGGCGTCACCCTTGGCGATGGAGCCGGACAGCAGCACGGGGCCGTCAAACCATTCGCGGATCTCCTGCACCAGGGCAAATGGCGACTGGGTACCTGCGTGGCCACCGGCACCGGCGGCCACAGCGATCAGGCCGTCGGCGCCTTTTTCGATGGCCTTCTTGGCAAACCGGTTGTTGATAACGTCGTGCAGCACAATGCCACCGTAGGAGTGTATGGCTTCGTTGACGTGCTCCTTGGCCCCCAGGGAGGTGATTACGATGGGCACCTTGTACTTCACGCACATTTCCAGGTCGTGCTCGAGACGGTCATTGGAGCCGTGCACGATCTGGTTAACGGCGAACGGAGCTGACGGGGCATCAGGGTGGGCGGCGTCGTATTCCGCCAGCTCAGTAGTGATGCGCTCCAGCCACTCGTCGAGCACGTGTGCGGGACGCGCATTGAGGGAAGGAAAGGAGCCGACGATACCGGCCTTGCACTGGGCAATAACCAGGTCCGGGGTAGAGATGATGAACAGCGGCGCGCCAACGACAGGCAGGCGCAAGGTATCGAATACAGGTGGCAGGGCCATGGGTTTCCCTCTTCTCTCGGGTTGATGTTCCAGCGGCTAACTTGGAGCCGGTATATGCAAACTGTTGCATATCATAGCGGCTGACGATAAATATGCAACTCTTTGCATATCCAGCGCCGCGCATTACCCTGTATACGCATTTACCCGGAAACAGGCCCATGGCTCTGAACCACGCCATCATGACTGCCCTCCTCGATGACCGCCTCACCGGTTACGAGCTGACCAAGTCCTTCGATACGTCCCTGGGCTTCTTCTGGAAGGCCAGCCATCAACAGATCTACAAGGCCCTGAGGGAGCTGGAAAAGCAGGGACTGCTGGAGAGCGAGGATGTGCCGCAGGCCGGCAAGCCTGACAAGGTGATCTATGGCCTCACCGAGGCCGGACGTGACGCACTGGATGAGTGGGTGCTGGGCGACAGCAGGGTAACCGAGTCCAAGGACGACATGTTTGTGAAGTTTTATAACCTGTCAGCGGACAACGCGGCCCACCTGCAGCAGGAATTGAGAGAGCGCCGTCGGCAGGACAGCACGCGCCTGGCCCTGTATCAGCGGATTCGCGAGCGCCACTACGCTGATCCTCAATCCCTGCCAGTGCGCCGCCGCGGTATTTACCTGGCGCTGCTGGCCGGCATCCGGCACTGCGAAACCCGCCTGGCCTGGGCCGAGGAAGCAGAAGCGCTGCTGGAGGATGTGACGGCGGGCAGCAACGCCGCTTAGTCGGGTGCGGCCCGATAGTCTGCCAGGGCGCGGTGCAGCCAGCGGCCACTGGGTTCGGTGCGCTCGCCACAGGTGACCGTGTAGGGCTTGCCAGTCCAGGAGCTCTCACTGGCCAGTCGATCAATGAAGTCCTCGGCCGTGTCGGCGTAGCGTTTGCCCCGGCGATACTTCAGCCGCAGGTGCTCTGCTGCATCGGCAGAGCCATGGTCATCACCGTTGCGATGAAAAGTGCAGCCACTGTCGGCAACAAAGTCCAGCAGGTAGTCAATCTCCTGCTCCGCGTCAGCGCCGCTGGCCGAGACAGCAAACAGCAGTACAGCGATACTCACCAGATGCTTCACAATCAGTCCAGTGCCAGCCTGACTCGCAGCGGGTTGTGGTCAGAGCTCTCTACCGGAATCACCTCGGCTGACAGCGTCTGCAGGCCTCGCACATAGATATGATCAAGAGCGCGGCCGAAAGCGCGGCTGCGCAGGTCGGGCTCAAACAGCACCGGGGCCAATCCATGGGACGCCAGGCGCTCCTGCACCAGGCTCTGACGGGACTCACTCCAGGTATTGAGGTCACCGGCGACGATGACTGGGCCGTCGTGCTGCGACAGTACTTCCAGCAGATCGGCCAGCTGTCCATCAAGCGCTGCCACCCCGAACGTGAAATTGACCGCATGCAGATTGATGGTCAGCAGGCGCTCATCCCGGCCCAGCAGGGCGTATTCGTCCACGCTGGCTGCCTTGGGCGTACCCAACCAGGGTTCGGTGGCGCTAAAGGCGCAGTGCAGGCTGGGGGAGCCCACACCCAGGGTCATAACGCCAGTCTCCCTGGCGTCGGTGGTGTAACCCTGGGCAAACACCTCTACCAGCTCAGCAGGCAGCAGGTCGGGGATGCCCGCCTGCAGGGAGGCTTCCTGGATAAATGCCAGCTGCACGTCGCTCGCCAGCGCCTGCAGGTCTTCCTGCCAGCCCGGGTTCGACGCCTTCTGGATATTCCAGCTGAGAATCTCCAGTTCGGCGGCCAGTGGTTGCCCCGCCGGCATCCGGCCCAGTGCCTCACTGCACTGCGGCCCTGCGCTCGCAGATGCGGCCCAGAGCAAACAGAGCGCCAGTGTCGGCAGTCCTGTGCGGAATAATCGAAATCTATTCATCATGGGGCTAGCATACTCTCTCGGATGCCCGCCTGCATGGCCATTGGCGCCAGATCGAGCGCTGCGGTGGCGTTCATGATCATGCCCGCGTCCGCGGGTTAAGGTGCGCAGCTTGTGCAGCCGTTGTCTGATCTGGCCTCCGGGGCAGCGCGTAATTACCGGCTCAATCCTCGAACAGTGCAGCAAACATCTTATTGTCTCAACGCCGTCTACTCTTCGCTGGTCTCCTGCCCGCTGTTTTGCTGCTTGCCCATTCGGCGCAGGTCACCGGCCAGAACACGCCGCCGCGTCAAATCAACTTCCTGTTCACCGGCGACTACTTCGACAACCTCGACGGCGGCCTGCGCGAGACTGACCGCTTCCTGACCAACGTCGACCTGTGGACGCGCTGGCAACCCCAGGCCTGGGCGGCCAGTGGCACCAGCATCTACGCCCACGGCAGTTACAACAGTGGCGAAAGCTTTTCCGCGGATGTGGTCGGCGATACGCAAATCGTCAGCAATATCGAAGCCAGCGAGGCCACCCGCCTGTATCAGTTTTATGTGGAGCACGGCGCCGATCCCGATCAGCAGAGCGTGCTGTTCGGCTTCTGGGACCTGAACTCCCGTATCGACGTTATCGAGCCCGCGTCGCTGTTCATCAACAGTTCCCACGGCATCGGCGCCGAGTTCGCTCTCAGCGGCGAGCGCGGTCCCTCTATTTTTCCGGTGACAGCGTTATCGCTCTACGGGCAGCGCCGCATGAACGAACGACTTACCCTCCGTGGCGCCATTCTGGACGGTGTAGCAGGCGACCCAAAACGCCCGGTGCGCAGCGATGTCAGCCTGTCCCAGGACGACGGCGCACTGCTGGTGGCGGAGGGCAGCTACCAGTTGGGCCAGCACTGGCTGGCAAAAGCCGGCGCCTGGCACTACACCAGCGACTTTGAGCCCATCGATGGCGATGACGGCGGGGAATTCAGCCAGGGTGTTTATGGCTCCCTGGCCGGCGATGTGGTCCCGGGAGAACTCTCTGCCTGGGTACGCTACGGCGTCGCCTCGGAGGAGGTGCAGGCGGTGGGACGTTATTTCGGCACCGGCCTGGTCTGGAGTGCGATCCCGGGCCCGCTGGATGACCGGGTCGGCATAGCGGTCGCCGCCGCCTTTGCCGGCGAGCCGCTGCAGGATATGGGCGCCAGCCGCGCCGAAACCAATATTGAGCTGACCTACAGCGTGCAGATCACACCGTGGCTGCGTATCCAGCCGGACATCCAGTACATTTTCAATCCGGGTCTGGACCAGGACCTGGATGACGCGCTGGTGGTCGGCGTGCGGTTCGAACTTCTCAAACAGATGCCCTGGTAGTGCCAGGCGATCCCAATCACTGGGCCAGGGCCTGAGCGCATTTGAACAACGGCGTGGCCACTTGCCGGGACATCGCCCCGGCCCCTGACTGCTTCTGCGGAACCGCGAAATTAAAGGCGGCTCACATTTGCTTCAGGGATTTGCTGACCTCGGCTTCAAGCTCCTGATCCGCGGTTTTCTGAAGACTCACATAGATCAGCCGGGCCTCCCGCTCACGACCTGCCAGCTGGTAGAGATTGCCGAGCCGGAAATTCGCCCAGCTCTTGTCTGGCAAGGCGCCGCCCACCGGCGCTTCGTCGATATAGCGCTTGAAGGCTTCGATACCGTCCGGGATATTCTGTTCACTGAATAGCGCAGTGCGACCGATCTGGTAGATAGCGTTGTAACGCGCGACTTCGCGATCCTCGTCGTCACTGACCAGCTTGCTCGCCTGTGTGAACTGATCGAAGGCTGACGCAAAGTCCCCTTTTTGTTGATAGTAGATGCCTGCGTGGAAGTAGAACTGCGGGCTGTCGGGGTACGCCGCCTGCGCAGCTTTAAATGTGGTCTCAAACTGGTCGTCTTCACCCCGCGCCCGCTGATACTCCAGTTTCGCGACGAACCCCTCTTCACGATCCAGGCTGCCAATCTGCTCGACCAATGCCTCAGCCTCCTCCATATCGCCGCCAGCAATAGCGGGCGCATTGAGGTGGAACTGCATCAGCCCCCACAAATAGTCGGTGTTGGTCGGGTCGAGTTCGACGGCGCGCTGGTAGCTCTGCTTGCACTGGCGGGCGTAACCCATCGCCGAGAATATCGAGCCCTGGGCCTGCACGCCCATGATATTGCCGCGAACAAAATGCGCCTCGGGATTGTCCGGGTCACTGGCCAGCGCCCTGTCGATCCAGTCTTCAGCAGTATCGGGATCGGTGCCCATGTACAAAATCGCGAGCTGCAGCTGCGCCGTCGAGTCATCTTCGTGGGCTTCGAACAGGGCTCGTGCCGATTCAGTATCGCCGCGCTCCAGTGCCTCAAAGGCGGCCCTGAGATCAGCGGCGAACAGATGGCTGCTGAGGAGCAGCATGGCCAAAGCCGTTGTCAGGTACTTGTGCACGCAAACATTCCGGGTGGTCGCCTGGTCTTGATCAGTCTAGCGGGAAACGGCTTGTGTTTCACAAATGCCCAGGGCGCTGTTCCGACGCAAGCAGAGCCAGTCTTTTCCTTGCGAGCGTCCGGCCGCTGCTGAGTGCGGAAAGCGCCCGACCAGGCTTCTACCCTGATCTATGCCACCCGGCACGCCGTAGGAACAGACACATCGAAACTGCACCGGGCCACAGCCATTTACATCTTTCTTCACCAATCGCCGCTGCCAGCGCAACCGCTGGCCCGCCTGTCGCATGCCGTTCGATGCATTTACGGCACATTCTTGCCTGCACCAGCGATAGCACCGCTCGGCAGTCACGTAATCGCCACAGGGATTCACAGCGAAGGACATCGTGGTAATGCAAAGTAATCCCAACCCACAGGGCAAGGGCCTGACACCGGTGCTGGAAGAATGGCGCGGCGCGCAGCCGGCCAGGATCACTGCCAAGCCGCCCCAACAGGTGCTGGCAGACTATTTCACCACGCTTTTGGTGCTGTCCGCCGAGTTCAGCTTCAAGCCGGCGCCGGGGGTCGACTACTTCCTGTACCTGCGCCAGGGCGGCTGGGTGCTGTCGCTGATCTCGCCGGCAGAATGGCGCGCCGGTGCGCCAGGACCCTGCCTGGGACGTTGTGAACTGCAGCTAGACATGACCTGGACACTGGAACCTGGCGAGAATCTTGCTGAAGTGCCTGAGTTGCTCGACGCCCTGGCGGCGTTTCAGGAGGGCTTTGTCGACCTGCTGGATGGCGAGGCACCGCTGGAAGAATCCCTGCCCTACTATGTGGCGCAGTTGCCATACTACCGTCGCCTGCTGGCAGCAGGCATGGCCAAGTCGCTGGCGTCATCTATGTCCCTGGCCGGCCTGACGGGGCACAGCGGTCGCCACTGGCTGGCGACATCTCCCCTGCCGCGTCTGGGCTAGTGTCTTAACGGCGTACTTCGAGGCGCCCCACTTCCGCGGCGCCGCGACGAATACCCGGCTGCGGCGCCAGCAGGAACAGGTCACCGTTGCGACCGTTGAGCTGCATGGGCACGCCGATCTCCCGAGCCAGCACCGCATGAGCGTCCAGGTGTTGTGGCTCTCCGTGTACCGGGATCGCAATCTTGGGCCGAATCCAGCTGTACATGTCGCGCAAATCATCCCGAGCCGGGTGGCCCGAGGCATGAATCGGGCTGGAGGTACCGGCCTCTGTAACCACCCTCACCCCCCTGGACTTCAGGCGCTGGTATAGCCGTTCCAGGGAGTCCTCGTTGCCGGGAATCACCCGCGAGCTGAATATCACCGTGTCATCGGGCTCCAGTTCAAATGCCGGGTGACTGCCCTGCGCCAGTCGCGACAGGGCCGCACCCGCTTCCCCCTGACTGCCGGTCGCCACGGCGAAAACTTCCTGACGCGGTAAGTAGCCGAGATGTGACGCCTGCGCCATGTCAGTATCCAGCGGCCAAAGCCCACTGGCACGGGCCGCCCGGTAATAGTTCTCCAGTGAGCGCCCCAGTAGCGCCGGGTAGCGGCCCGCCTCCACCGCGATTCTTGCCAGTGTCACCAGGCGGGCAATATTGCTGCCAAAGCAGGCCACCACCACGCGCCTGGGCGCCGCCAGAACCTGCTCCAGCAGCGCCCGGCCCAGCTCACCTTCGCTGGCACTGCGGCCATCCACAGTGGCATTGGTGGAGTCGCAGACCATGGCCAACATGCCTTCGTCGCCGAGCCTGTTCAGGGCCCGCTTGTCAAAGCCATCGCCCACGACCGGTTCAGCGTCGAGCTTCCAGTCGCCGGTATGAAACACATTGCCCGCTGACGTGCGGATCACCAGTGCCTGGGATTCTGGCGTGGAATGTGTGATCCCCACCCACTGCACGGCGAAGGGGCCCAATGTGACCTCGCTGCCGGTGTCCACCACATGCACCGGCACCCGACCCGCCAGCCCGGCTTCGACCAGCTTGCGCTGCAGTATTTCAGCGGTAAAGCGGGTGCAGTAGACGGGGCAGCGCAGCTGAGGCCAGTGCCAGGCAACAGCACCCACATGATCTTCATGGGCGTGGGTGACCAGCAGCCCTTCCAGGGCATTGCGTCGACTGCCGATAAAGCCGGAATCCGCAGTAAACACCCGGGTACCGGCGGCTTCGCGGTCAAAACCGATACCGCAGTCCACCATCAACCAGCGGCCGTTGTGGCCGTACAGGTTCATGTTGATGCCGATCTCCCCGCAGCCACCCAGGGGCAGCAGCCAGAGATCCCGATCGCCCGGCGTCATGGGCGCGCGAGCAGAATCAGCACCAGCGTCACGCCTACCAGTTGCATCATATTGATGATCACACTGAAGCGGTGCAGCTGATCAAAGCGCTTGCCTGCCACCTCGTCACCCTTTGCCGACTGGTCGCGCAGGCGGTTAATGCTGGGCATCAGCACCTGGCGGGAGACTACCGCCAGCGAGGCAATGGCCAGCATTACGCCCGCTTCCAGCGGTGCGATACTGAATAGCGTGAGGGCCGAGATACCGCTCAGCGTCAGCAGCACCAGGTAGTACCAGGGAAACACTGCGCGGATAAACCGACCTGCGGTCGCCTCATCCAGCTGCGTGAATATCCACGGGGCCATGACAAAGGAAAAAAACACCATGGAGCCAAATAGCCCGGCGGCCAGCAACTGTGACGCGATAAACATGTCTAATCCTCAGCGTGTGATGCGTTGTCTACGCGGCATGGTACGACAGGCCCGGTTTCACGGATTCCCGAAAGGGGGGCAACTGAACACAAGCTGTACTAAAATGAGCCACTTTGGATTTCATGCGTACCAAAGGCACATCTCACGTTTGTAGATGTTTTGTCCAAAATACGAATGAGAATTACTTGCATCTAACATGCGTGTAGCGAACTCAACTGAACGAGGCCATTTACATGAGTAAGTCAAAGCAATTCACCCGTCGCGATGTTCTGGCAGCCGGTGGTGCAATCATTGCAACCTCTCTGGTAGCGCGCCCCAGCCTGGCGGCTGACAAGGTGACGGAAGACGATCCCACCGCAGTCGCGTTGGGTTACCTGCACGATGCCACGGCTGTAGACACTGCCAAGTGGGCCAAGCGTGCCGGCGACGAAGGTGCCAAGCAGTTCTGCAACAACTGCGCCCTCTTTCAGGACAAGGGTGACGGCTGGGGCGCCTGCTCCATCTTCCAGGGTCGCCTGGTCAACGGCAACGGCTGGTGCAACGCCTGGATTGCCAAGTAATCCTTCGGTGTAACGGTAAACAGGGTTAGACCCCTGTTTACCGGGTACCAGGCAAAGGCCGCCCTCGGGCGGCCTTTTTTGTTGCGGGCCACAATAGCGGTAGGCCGCGCACTTGCCTGTTGTTCGAGGTGCGCAGCGTCACAGCCTGACGCACCCCGGACTGCTCCTGCCGACGCGCTGCCTGGCGTCTGCCCCAGCGCGCAAAAAAAAGGCGCGCCCTCAGGGGCACGCCTTCTTTTGCTCCGCTCTCGTTTCAGGCAGCATCGTCGGTGGAGAGCTTGCCACGTCGGATCTGGTCGCGCTCCATGGACTCGAACAGAGCCTGGAAGTTGCCCTCCCCGAAGCCGTCGTCGCCCTTGCGCTGAATGAACTCGAAGAAGATCGGGCCTATGCGGGTTTCCGAGAAAATCTGCAGCAGCAGGCGCTGCTGGCCGTCTTCGGTGGTGCCATCCAGCAGGATGCCGCGCTGCTTCAGTTCATCCACCGGCTCGCCGTGGCCGGGCAGCCGCTCTTCGAGCATCTCGTAGTAGGTCTCCGGCGGCGCGCTCATCAGCGGCACTCCGCGTTCGACCAGGCGGTCCAGGCACTCGGGCAGGTTGTCACAGGAAAAGGCAATGTGCTGAATGCCCTCGCCATTGTATTCCATCAAGTACTCTTCGATCTGGCCCTCGCCCTTGCCGGACTCTTCGTTCAGGGGAATGCGAATCTTGCCGTCGGGTGCAGTCATGGCGCGTGACTGCAGCCCGGTGTACTCGCCCTTGATGTCGAAGTAGCGAATTTCGCGAAAATTGAACAGTCTCTCGTAATACTTGGCCCAGTAATCCATGCGGCCGCGATAGACATTGTGCGTCAGGTGGTCGATCACCTTGAAGCCGCAGCCTTCAGGACGACGCTCGACGCCGTCCAGCCATTCGAAATCGATGTCGTAGATGGACACGCCTTCTTCGTAGCGGTCGATCAGGTAGAGAATGGCGCCGCCGATACCGCGTATGGCCGGCAATTTCAGCTCCATCGGACCACAGGGAATATCGATCGGCTGGGCACCGTGCTCAAGGGCGCGCTGGTAGGCCGCCTTGGCGTTCTTGACCCGGAAAGCCATGCCGCAGGCCGACGGACCGTGTTCCTCGGCGTAATAGAAGGCCGGTGAATTGCGGGTGTAGTTGACGATGAAATTGATATCGCCCTGACGCCACAGGTCCACATCTTTGGAGCGGTGCTTCGCTACCAGGGCGAAACCCATCTGCTCAAACACGGGTTCCAGCACACCGCGCTCGGGGGCGGCGTATTCAACGAATTCAAAGCCATCCAGGCCCATGGGGTTTTCGAACAAGTCAGCCATGTGTCAGGTTCTCCCGTACTCGGTATCAGTGGGTATTCTGGTGGCATCCAGTGCCGCCAGGTCAAATCAGCTTCTACTACTATCAGCTTTTACTACTATCAGCTTTTACTACTATACGCCTGGATAGTCGGCGTTTTTCTTCTATTTCACCTGTATAGTGTCCACTTACTGTATATTTCTGCCTTTTTTCAGCCAAAAACCGGGGGATTCCTGCCATGTCATTTGATCGCGCCGAGCGAGACATCCTGCGCATCCTGCAGGCCGATGGCCGCATATCCAACGTCGAGCTGGCCCAGCGCGTCGGCCTGTCAGAGTCGCCCTGCTTTCGCCGCGTGCGCCAGCTCGAGAGCAGCGGCGTGGTGGCCAGCTACAACGCCCGCCTGGATCAGCGCGCTTTGGGACTGCAGGTCACCGCTTTCGTGCAGGTATCACTGGGGCAGCACAATGAAGAGCGCCAGGCCGGCTTTCTCGACGCGGTGGCCGCAGAGGAGCATATCGTCGAATGCCACGCCATGAGCGGCAGCCACGACTTCCTGCTGAAGGTGGTTGCCTACAGCATGGACCACTTCTCGGAATTGTCCATGCAGCGCATCCTGAAATTCCCCGGCGTGGAGAGTATCGAGTCAAATTTCAGCCTGAAGGAAATCAAGCACTCGCAGGTACTGCCAGTGCGTGAGGGATAAACGCCGCCGGAACACTACCGGCTAGACCATTGCTGGCTAGACCATTACTGACTAGACCAGCACCGCCTCACCGCGCTGGCTCACCACCCGCTCAACCGGATAGCCCCAGAAGGCCTGGACCCGCTCCGGCGTCAACAGCATTTCCGGGGTGCCCTCGCCCACCAGTCGACCAGCATCCAGCAGGCTGGCCTGGTGTGCGTAGCGCAGGGCCTGGTTCAGGTCGTGCAACACGGCAATCACGCCGTAGCCAGATTGCTGGCAAAGCTCTCGTACCCGCCGCAGCAGGGCATGTTGCTGCCCGAGATCCTGGGCCGAGGTAGGCTCGTCCAGCAGCAGCAGCGGCGAATGATCCGCCTGGGACAGCTGCAACAGGCAGCGCGCCAGGTGCACGCGCTGCTTTTCGCCGCCGGATAACCGCGGATAGGACTGCCCCGCCAGGTTGCCACAGTGGGCCAGCTCCATCACGCGTCGCACCGCAGTGGCCTGTTCGCGCCAGCTCAGTCGCAGGGGGGTCGCGCCCAGCGCCACCACCTCTTCCGCATTAAAACCGAAGCTGAGCTGACTGCTCTGGGGTAGCACCGCGAGGTGCCTGGCGCGCGGCTGCGGCGCCCAGGCGTCCAGTTCAGTACCGTGCAGCAGCACCGCTCCGGTATAGGCAATTTCCCCGGCCACCAGCCGCAGCAGCGTCGACTTTCCGGCACCGTTGCAGCCGAGCAGCGCGTGAAACTGCCCGGCCCTGGCCACCCACTGCTCGACATGCAGGGAAAACCCGCCGCGCATCAGTGCTACCCGTTGCAGTTCGAGCATTACCCGCGTTCCTTCTGCTGCATCAGCAGAGCAATGAAAAATGGTGCACCCAGCAGCGCCGTCACCAGGCCGACGGGCAATTCTGCCGGCTGGACGACCAGCCGGGAGGTAATATCCGCCAGCAGCAGAAGCAGTGCGCCCCCGAGTCCCGCCAGTGGCAGCAGGCTGCGGTGGTCCGGGCCGCTGAGTGTGCGCACCATGTGCGGCACCACCAGCCCGACAAAGCCGATCACACCGGCGCAGGCCACGGCCAGGCCAACGCCCAGGGCGACCAGCAGAATCAGCTCGCGCTTCAGGCGCTCAACATCAATACCCAGGTGCCGCGCTTCTGCCTCACCCAGCAATAGCGCATTCAGCGCCCCGGCGCGGTACTGCAGGCGCAGGGCAATAGCGACAGCAACCACCAGTGCCAACCACACCCGGGTGCTGTCCGCCGCCGCCAGTGAACCCATCTGCCAGAGCGTCAGGTCCCGCAGGCGACTGTCATCCGCCACATAGCTCACCAGACCGATCAGACTGCCCGCCAGGGCGGAAATCGCGATACCCGCCAGCAGCAACACCAGCACCGACGTGCCGAGACTGGCCCGGGCCAGCCGGTAAATCAGCAGGCTGCAGGCAAAGCCTGCGGCAAAAGAGGCCAGCGGTACCGTCCACCAACTGGCGGAGGTTGGCGAAAAATATATAGCCAGTACGGCGCCGACCGCCGCACCGGAGGAGACACCGACAATGCCGGGATCAGCCAGCGGATTGCGAAACAGCCCCTGCATGGCCGCGCCGCACTGGGCCAGCATGGCGCCCACCAGGACCGCCAGTAAAGTGCGCGGCAAACGCAGCTCCCAGACCACGGCTTTTTCATGAGCGGCCAGGCTGCTGCGGCTACTGCCCAGCAGCCTGTCGATTACCGTCATCAGGCTGTCCCACAGGGGCAGGGACAGTGCTCCCGCAGCCATGGAGGCCAGGCAACCAAACACCAGCAACGCACACAGCGCCAGGGCACCCGCGCCCAGCGGCGGCCGTAGTCTGCTACTCACTCAGTTGTCCTGTTGCGCGACCAGGGTATTGGCCTGCTGCTGTATGCGGCTCGCCTCTGCGACCGCGGCCACGCTGATGCCGGCCACCAGTGTCGAAGCATCGACGGCAAATAGCCTGCCCTCCCGTACGGCCGGGCTGAAGCGCAGTACCGGGTATCGCGCCAGGAAGTCCTTGCGCCCTGCAGCTTCCGTATCCGCCAGTATCAGCAAGTCGGGAGACAGGGCCAACAGGGCCTCAGGCGTGACAGAACGGTAGTTGGCATGAGCTGCGACATTGGCCGCACCCAGCAACTCAATAAAACCGGCGCCGGCGGTACCGGCACCGGCCAGCCGCAGCTTGCCGCCCTCGGCGCGCAGCAGAAAAGCGGCCTGCTGGCCGGACAGCGCCTGCGCTGCGAGCTGCTCACCGTTGTTTTGCAGGCGACGGGCCAGCACCACCCCTCCTCCGCTACCGGTCGCTTCAGCTATGGCGCCTATGTTCGTCAGCAGGGTTCCCAGGTTATCCGGACTGGGCAACTGCAGCACCGGCACACCGGCGCTTGCCAGGCTGCGCAGTACATGTGGCGGTCCCATATGTTCCGAGCCGATCACCAGGTCCGGGGCGAGCGCGATCAGGCCCTCCGCCGACAGGGCGCGGTGATAGCCCAGTCGAGGCAGCGCACCATCGGCTGGGAGTTCGCTGGAAGAATCAACCGCCACCAGGCGGTGTGCGGCCCCCAGTAATTGCAGAATTTCGGTAGCGGCAGCATCTGTGCTGACCAGTCGCTGGGGCACTGAGGACGCCGTAGGTGCGGGTCTCTCTGCGGCCTGAGCGACCAGCGCAAACAACATTGCGGCGGGGAGTAAGCGAATCACCATGAGGTCTCTCCTGCGGATTTTGGGAGACTGTAGCCTCTCTTTTTGCAAATCGCAATGCGAATCATTCTTATTTACATTTAAAAAATTCATTGCTAGGTTATGGGCATAGAGAGCTGCCGGCTCGCCTGTTGATGACACCAAGGATGTAGAGAATGCGCCGACTACCCGCCTCCAGAAAACACATTGTCCTGACCCTCGCGGCCCTGGGCGTTCCTGTATCGATGCCTGCGACGCAGGCTCAGGAGCGCGCACCGGTGCTGGAAAATATCATCGTCACCGCTACCCGCGTGGAGCGCGACCTGTCGGACATCGGTCGCGCCATCTCCGTGGTGGAGCGCACAGAGATCGAGTCAATCGCCGGTCAGTCGGTAGCCGATTTATTGCGTTTCCAGCCCAATGTCAGTGTCGAAGGGGGCGCACGGGCCGGCAGCCAGACCGTGAACATTCGCGGCCTGGGCGGCAACAAGGTCCTCCAGACCATCGACGGCGCCAGACTCTCTTTCGAATCGGGCCACCGTCCCAGCTACTACATCGACCCGGAATTGTTGCGCAATGTCGAGGCCCTGCGCGGTCCGGCCAGCAGCCTGTGGGGCTCGGGCGCCCTGGGCGGCGTTATCGCCCAGAACACGCTGGAACCCACCGACCTGCTGGAGGGCCGCAACCTCGGCGGCTTCGTGCGCAGCGGATTCAATGGCAACAATGAACAGCTCACAACCACTGCTGCCCTGGCCGGCCAGGCCGATAGCGTCAACTGGCTGGTCAGCGGCTATTACCGGGATAGCGACGACGTAGAGCTTGGCAACGGCGATACCTTGCGGGACTCGGCCAGCGAAGACTACGGTGTGCTCAGCAAGGTGAACTGGGTTGTCGCCGAAAATCACGCGCTGCAGCTCAACTTCCGCGCCAACGATGTGAACGGCAGCGTGCCCGCCAACGGCACCACCGAACCCAATGAGACCAGCAACTTCCTGCTGGAGCGGGATTCGGAAAGCATGAACGCGAGTCTGCGCTGGGATTATTCGTCAGGCTCTGAGCTGATCAATAGCCGGGTCCTGGCGTACTGGAACAATATTGATATCAATGAGTCGCGCGTCGCCGATGGCCGTGCCGATCGCACCCGTCTCGACGAGTACGGCCTCAACCTGCTCAATGTCACTGAACTGGGCTTTGCCACACTCCAATATGGCGCCGACATTTACCGCGAGGAATTCGATGCGGACCGCAGCGGCAGCTTCCGCCCTGCCCCGCCCGAAGCGACGACCGATGTCTGGAGCGCCTACGCCCGCGCCGAGATTCCCCTTGCCGACCACTGGCGCCTGGATCTGGGCATGCGGTATGACGATTTCACCACGGAGGCTGACAACCTCGATGAGGAACGCTCCGCTGACGATACGACGGTCTCGACAGCCCTGGTGTGGACCGCCACAGACTGGGCCACACTGGCCCTGCGCTACGACGAGGCTTTCCGCGCCCCGACCGCCGAAGAGCTTTACACCACCGGCACTCATTTCTGTATTTTCCCGGGATTCTGTAACAGTTTTGTTCCCAATGCAGACCTGGAACCTGAGCAGGCCGCCAACACAGAGCTGGTGGGTCAGTTCAACTTCAACGAAGCACTGGGTGCCGATCGCATCAATCTTCAGGCGTCGGTGTTCCGCAACGAGGTCAACAACTTCATCGAGCAGGCCGTGGTCGATCCCACCTTTGGTCCTTTTGGCAATGCCGGCACCACCCGCTGGACCAATGTTGACGAAGCGACCCTGGAAGGCTTTGAACTGCAGGGTAGCTACCAGCGTGACGCCCTGATATTGCGGCTGGCCTATGGCCAGACCCGTGGCGAAGACGACAACACCGGCGGCGACCTGACCAACATTCCCGCCGACACCCTGGTAGCAGACCTGAGCTACGGCTTTCTGCAGAACTCACTGATCGCCGGCCTCCGCGTGACCGACGCTGCCGCCCAGCGTCGCACCGACTTTCCCGAGAACGAAGACGGCAGCGTATTTGACAGCTACAGGATCACCGACCTGTACGCGAGCTGGCAGCCCCGGTCGCTGCCCGGACTCAAATTCGACCTCAACATCAACAACCTCGAAGACGACTTCTACTTCCGCGCCTGGGATCAGGTCCCCGAAGCGGGCCGCGAGGTGATCCTGTTCGCCCGCTACAGCTTCTAGCTGTCAGCCATGAGCATGAGAAGAGCGATGAGCGCAGAAAAAAAGGCCTTAAACACATCCGCTAAACCCACCCTGCAGCAGGACCAGGTAATGCCGTTGCTGCAAGCACTGCCAGACTGGGGCAATACCGTGACCATCGTCTTCAGCGGCGGCTGCGTCTTTGAATTCAAAGGGCCATTTCCGCAGGGATCACAGGCCGAGGGCTTCTACAACCTGGACGGCCCGGTACCCGGCTTTCACGGCCATCTGCGCCTGGAGGCACTGCAGGGCGTTCGCTTCCAGGACAAACCCCATCGCGGCCGCGACAGCTACGCCTTCGTATTCGAAGACGCCGCTGGCAACACCGTATTCAAGGTATTTCTGGGCCGCACCGACGAGGGCGAAATCATCCCCGCCCAGCTCGAGGAATTTCAGCGCATCCGCAGCACGCTATCTGTCTAGCCGTCTGTCCATCACTTTATTCAGGAGATACAACATGAAGAACAAAGCCATGGAGAACCGCCTCAGTGAAGAGATCATGGCCTTTATCAACAGCCGCCGCAGCCTGCAGCTCGCCAGCATCGACGCGGAAGGCGTGCCATTTGCCTCCTACGCGCCCTTCGCCGTCGGCAATGAATGTCTCTATGTATTGCTCAGCGAGATCGCCCTGCACGCCATCAACCTGCAGGCCAACCCCGCGGCCTCGGTATTGATTATCGAAGATGAAGACAGCGCGGGCGAACTGTTTGCGCGCGTGCGCGTCAACTACACCGTACGCGCAGAGCGCATCGAGTACGGCAGCCAGGACTGGCACACGGCCATGGCCACTCTCACAGACCGTCACGGCGAGCGCCCGAAAAAACTGGGCGAACACACCGACTTCAAGATGTTCCGGCTGGTGCCTGAGCGGGGTCGCTACGTAAAGGGATTCGGCAAGGCCTATACGCTGGCGGGGGAATCCCTGGCCGGTGAAGCAGTGGACCACCTGCGCGACGGCCACAAACGGCGTTCAGCCGCCTGAAGCCTAAAATAGTTTGGCCGGCACCCTGCCTACGGTGACATGTTTGGGAGCGGCACCAACGCGCACCCGCGCCAGTTCCCGCTGCTCTTCAATGGACAGGATAGAGACATCGTTACTGCGGGTATTGGGCAGGATACAGCGACCCCCACTGAGGTCCAGTGCCGCCCAGCTCGGCGCATCGCCCACCGGGATGGTGGCGAGCGTGGTCAGCTGGTCGCCGTTGATTCCCACCAGTGCTGCATAGTCCGAGGCGCGTCCGGCCACACAAAGCGTCGATTCATCAGGCGTCATGGCCAGGCCGTGATGGGGCGCCTCGAAATCCCAGTCCGCCGCGGTCAGGTTCGGCGCGATGGGCAATTCCAGTCGGACGAGGTTGCGGCTTTGTGTGAGGTCGTAGCTAACAAGGGCGTGGGCGTTGGAAAGCTGAGCGTAAAGCCGGGTTTCGTCGCGATTGAACACAAAGGGGCGAATACCGGCTTCGAAACGAAAATGCTTCAGGCGCTGTAGGGAAACCGCGTCCGCGATCGTGATGTTATAGGCGTTGGGCTGCGCGTCGCGTTCAGCGCCTTCCTTGAGCATATTTCCCAGGCTTGCGACATAGACCCTGGCGCCATCGGCGCTGACATGCACATCATGGGGCCATTGGCCGGTGGGAAAAGCGCCCAGGTGCTCGCCGGTCTCCGTGTCCAGCACCTCAACAATGTTGCCGCCGCAGATCAACGCCGAGACATAGAGCCGACGCCCGTCCGGAGAAATATCCATATGATCAGCGCGCATGCCCGATAACGGCGTGCGCCACAGCACACCGCCGCTGGCAATATCAAAGGCGGCGACGTCGCCGAGGTAGCCCCTGGACACATAGAGCACCCTGCCATCCAGCGACAGGTCGGTGTCCTGCACAAAGTTCAGACCGCCTTTGCTTTCCAGATACGGCTGGGCGAGCCATTGCAGCGGATCCCGGAACAATCCGACGCGCTTGCCGTCCGGCACTACGTCGAGGGTATCGACGAGCTGGTAGGTGCCCAGGTCCAGCAGCGATACCGAGCCCTCGACCACGTTGGCGATAAACGCTATTTCCCGGGCGGGCCCGGCGAGTTCCGCAGACGCATCCAACGGTCCGCGCCCGTAGCGCGTTTCCCGCCAGGACAGGTGTGCAGCGAACATAAGTGCCGCCAGCAACACCCAGATGAATAGCTGTTTGATTCTAGCCCGCATATCTCACCGATGCGCGATGCGAGGGCATGAAGATGCCGGGAAAGACAAGGCGCGCGACAGACCGGCCACGCAGGCGTACTGGAAAGTAAGTCGAGCACCCGGGCCGAGCGCAACGCCGTATTTCCCGGCAGATTCGCGACCGCAGCCGTGAACCGGTGAGATATGCGGGCTGGCCATGGCGTTCAGATGCCTGCTTCATACGCCGAGTGTGCCATATCCATTCAGCAGCGGGCGGCCCGGGTCAAAAAACTGTGACAGGGAACAGGCTAGCGCTTTCGCTACAGGCCCAGCACCGTGCTGCCCTGCTCGAATACCACATCAACCGGTATGCCGGCACTGGCCAGTCGATCGAGGTCACCCTGCAGAGCAGGGCCGATGTTGCCGAAGTCGGCAATCATGGTGTCGACCCCGGCGTAGTCGCCATCGCCCTGCAGCACCAGCAGCCGTCGGCTCAGGTCACGCACTGCAAGTTCGAACTCGGGGACGTTGACGCGATAGTGGCCGGTCTCATCGTCACGACTGAAAGCGCCCGCCGCCTCGAAAAAGTTGAATCGCACCATGTTCGCTTTGCCGTGGGCACTGGACGCACCAAAGCGTACTGAACGAAATACACCCGCCAGAAAGGTCACATAATTGTCCAGCAGCTCGCCGTCGGTGATCTCACCCTTTTCGCGGAGCTGCTGCGCCATATAGAGACCAAGGATATCGGCCTTGCCCTCTTCGATCGCCGAGGAGTGTTCCTTCAGCGCTTTGCGCACCGTTCCCTGCCCGTCCAGCGTGTTCTTGATGCCCAGGCCGTGAGCGACTTCGTGGAACATGGTGTTGGAGAAAAATGCATCGAAGGTGACGTGCTGGCGCTGATCCTCGGCAATGAGTAGTTCGGCAATCGGCAGCAGTATCTTGTCGAACTTGGCCCGCATGGCGTTTTTCAGCTGCAACCGACGCGTGCCCTTGGCGAGCTGCACTTCCTCGTCATTGGGCAGGTTGATGGCGATGGTCTTGGCGCCGGCATTGCTGTGACCGGCGTAGTAGACGGCGTCATAGGCACCCAGGTCGGCATTGGAGCCTGGCATCTCCGCCTTGTACTGCTCAGGCACTGGCAGGCCCGCCTGCAGCTCGGGCAGGTATGTGGAGAACCGCGCCAGGCGCTCACTCCAGGCCTGGTCCTTGATTAACACATAGGACTCGTAGGCCGCCCGGTAGCTGTAGAGGGCGTCCTCGTAGTTCTCGATGGCACCGATCACCAGCTCCACTGCGTTGTCCTTCATGTCCATCCATGCCATGTCGGAGGGCTGGTAATTGTCCGTTTCAACGGCATCGGCGCGCAGTCGCAGGTAGGCGGCGAACGCCTCGCTTTCGGCCAGCTCGGCCGCCTCGCGCAACAGGTTACCTGCGGTCTGTAGCTGTGCAGCATAGGCCTCGCTGTAAGGCACCAGGACCAGCTTGCCAGATGCATCCCTCCGTACCAGCGAATAGAGCCCGGTCTTGCCGGACTGCTCCCAGGCCTCGAACTCCTCGCGGGTCATGTCCGCCGGGTAAAAGCGCGCGCCCAGGGGCTTGGGGCCAGCGCCGCCCACAAAGGGCTTGTCGCCGTCCAGCCGATCCCAGGGTCCGTAATTGATTTCCGCGAAACGGCGCTGAGCCGGGGCCTCAATACTCTCAAGCAGCGGCCCGGCCTCACCGTAGGCCTGCTGCCAGAACAGCTCATCCATGATTTCCGACGCCTGGATCAGCAGGGAGATCATCTGCCGTTGGTTATCGCTGAGATGGGACAGATCGGCGTTGAGGGTGAACTCCTCGTAGATATCGTAGCGCGACTCGCTGGCCGCCGATGGCGCAGGGCCTGGCGGAACATCATTAGCTGGCGTCGTGCCGGGCTTGTTCCCGCAGCCGATCAGGACTGCGACTATCGTGGCAATGAAAACGTAGCGAATTACGCGCATGGGGCCTCCCGGAATAGCATTCTTATCGTTAGCCTGCTGATGGTAACTCAAATAGCCTGGCTGGCCTCCCCCGCCAGGGCCTGTTGTGCATCCGGAAGCAGCTCTGCCTGGGCGTAAACCGAGAGCAGGGCAGCGATGCTGGACAGGCTGTCGCGATGGGTGCGTTCGTAGCCATGGGTCGCATCAGTGCCAAAGGTCAGCAGCGCATGGCGCACGTCGTGCCCCGCGACAATGGCAGAATTGGCATCCGAGTAGTAATAGCGGAACACGTCTGTCTGGCAACTGATGTCGTGCGCCTTGCACAGTTTGCGCAGCTCCCGCGTCAGTAGCCGGTCAAAAGGCCCACTGGTGTCCTGGGCACACAGAGTCACGCCGGTCTCGCGTGCATTCTGGCCAGGCGCTACCGGCCCGATATCGATGCCCACGAATTCTGCCACGTGCTCTTCCAACGAGGTGCCGGCGCCGGTGCCGACTTCTTCGGTGATGGTGAACATCACGTGCAGGTCCACCGCCGGTGTGACCTTATGATCGATCAGCGCTTTCAGGGTCGCCAGCGCAGCCGCCGCACCGGCCTTGTTGTCGAGATGCCGGGCGGTGACGTAACCGGACTCGTCCCACTCGGGGTCAGAATCGAACGCCACAAAGTCTCCCTCGCCAATTCCCAGTGCCCGGGTGTCTTCGGCACAGTGCACCGGCTGGTTGATGCGCAGTTCCACCTGGTCCCAGCCCACCGGTAATTGATCGATGCGCTCATTAAAGGCGTGCCCCGAGGCCAGCAGCGGCAGCACTTGCCCACGGTAGGCCTTGCCGTCGGCAAAAATTGTCACGCGACCGCCTTCGGCAAACCGGCTGGACCAGGTACCAATCGGCTTCAACCCAAGACGACCGTTATCGAATACAGAGGTCACCGCCGCGCCGATGGTGTCGAGATGATTCGCCACCGCGCGCGCCCGACCGCGCTCGCGCCCGGGCAGCGTTGCCGTGATCGTGCCGCGGCGACTCAGCGCGTAGTCAGCCCCCAGTTCATCCAGCCTGGCACAGACATAGCGCACCAGTTCATCGGTAAATCCGGTAGGACTGGGTATCGCCAGCATTTCCAGCAGCGCACGGTGCAAGAAGGCCTCGTCAATGGGCAGCCTGCGCACGCTCATTTACTGCGCCTCAGTACATCGGCCGGACGCGGCAGGTCGCGCAGCGTATCCGGCAGTGTGTCAGCCTCGATCTGGTGACTGAACTCTGACACGTTGGTGGTGGAGGTATCGCGGGCGAACGTCGGCGCACTTAACAGGTAAGCCTGCAACAGGGCGCTGACATTTTCGAGACTGCGAAAGTGCGTACGCTCCATGCTGTGAGAGGCATCCCCGGCATAAGCCACCACCGCCGTTCGCACGTCATGGCCCGCCGCCAGTGCCGAGGCGGCGTCGTTGTGGCTGGCCGGCAGCAGCCGGCGCTCGAAGGGAATATCCTGCTCACGCGCCAGCGTGTTCAAGTGCTGAGTCAGGTGCCAGTCGTAGGGCCCGGCGGCATCGCCGGAGGCTATGGTGAGGTGTTTGAAGGGACTGTGGTCTGCCCAACGCTCAGAGGCGAAATCCACGGTGACCAGTTCACTGACGTCCGGCAGAATCGCTGCACCGGCGCCCGAGCCGACGGTCTCTGTCACGGTAAACAGAAAATAGGTGTCCCGCACCGGAGCCTGCTGGCGCTCAATCAGGTCCGCAATGGTCTCCAGCACCGCTGCCGCGCCGGCCTTGTTGTCCAGGTTGCGCCCCACCACGAAACCGTTGGGCAGGACCTCGGCCTGGGTATCCAGGGCAATAAAATCACCAATCTCAATGCCCAGCGCCTCCACTGCCTCAGGACTGGTGACTTCTTCGTCGAGGCGCAGTTCAAGGTGCTCCCAGCCGATGGGCGCATCGTCCACGCCGGCATCGCGAGACACCCCCCAGCTTACCTGCGGTAGCAGCGTGCCGCGAAAAGCCTTTTTGTCAGAGAACACGGTGACCCTGGCGCCCTCAGCGAATCGACTGCTCCAGTAGCCCACGGGCGCAACCTGCATACGCCCGCTGGGTAACAGGTTGCGCACCATCGCGCCAATAGTGTCCACATGGCATACCACCGCTTGCGCCGGCTCGTCCTCGTGGGTCTGCGTGCCCGGCAGCCTGGCCCGCACAGTGCCGCGCCGGGTGATATCAAACTCCACGCCCATGGCCTGCAGCCGCGCGCCAATGTACTGGGTGATTTCATCGGTAAACCCGCTGGGCGAGGGAATCGCCAACAGCTCCAGCAGGGTTTTCTCGATACGTTTGCGATCAATCATGAGATTGAACCTCCGAATTGTCGGTGACGCTGACGGACAGCGGGAACAGCAGGTCCACGAATCGTTGCGCTGTGGGCTGCGGTTCATGGTTGGCCAGCCCCACCCTTTCGTTGGCCTCAATAACGACGTAATCAGTGCCGGCGACGTCTGGCACGATGAAGTCCAGGCCCACCACGGGGATGTCCAGGTGCCGGGCAGCGCGCTGGGCAGCGTCTCTCAGTTTCGGGTGCAACTGGTCGGTGACGTCGTGGATAGTACCGCCGGTGTGAAAGTTCGCGGTCTTGCGCACCGCCACCACCTGGCCGACGGCGGGAACGCTGTCCAGCTCCAGGCCCTGTTCGCGCAGGCAGGCTTTGGTATCGTTGTCTACCGGAATACTGCTTTCGCCGTGGGAAGAGGCGTGCCGGCGGCGGCTCAGCTTTTCTATCAGCTCCGCAATCGACCTCTCACCGTCTCCTACCACCTCCGGCGGTTTACGCACGGCAGCGGCCACCACCTTGTAGCCGATCACCACCACCCGCAGATCCTGGCCCGGGTGGAAAGACTCCAGCAATACCCGGTCGTGATAATGACGCGCCGCGTCCATCGCCGCGTCCAACTCATCCGCGCTGGACACGCCAACCGTGATGCCATTGCCTTGCTCACCGACCGCCGGTTTGACGACAATGCTGCCGTGCTCCTCGAGGAAGGCTACATTCGCGTCGGTGGCACCAGCAACGCGGTAGTTCGGTGTTCTGATATCGGCGCGCTGCAGCCAGCGGTGAGTGACCAGCTTGTCCTGGCAGCGGCTCATGGCTACCGCCGAGGTCAGGTCGCACAGCGACTCTCGACAGTCGATCTGCTTGCCGCCACGGCTCAACCTGAAGTAGCCCTCCTCTGCGTCGAGAATATCCACGCGGATGCCCCGAGAGCGTGCCTCGTCGACAATGATCCGCGCATAGGGGTTGAGGCTCTCTTCGAGCTCCGGCCCCATAAACAGCGTTTCGTTGAAGGCGTTCTTGTTCTTGATAGCAAAGGTGTGGACCTGGCGGAAACCCAGTTTCTTGTAGAGGCGCTTGGCGCCCTTGTTGTCATGCAGCACCGACAGGTCCATGTATTTACAATCCCGGACCCGAAAGTGTTCCGCCAGGCTGCGTACCAGCAGGTCGCCGATGCCGGGACGACTGGCCTGGGGGTCAACGGCGAGGCACCACAGACTGGAGCCCCCGGAGGGATCGCCGAACAGCGCTATATGGTTGATCCCCATCACCGTGCCCAGTATTTCGCCGTTGGACTCGTCGTTGGCGACCAGGTAGACCAGCTCCTCGTCACTGCGGGTGTTCCAGATGTGCGCGGGGTCGGTGGGCACCATGTCACATTTCATATAAAGCTCATTGATCGCCCGCGCCTGCGCTTCCGAGGCCACTCTCGTCACTTGCACGCCTTCGATGTCGTCATCCAGCAGCGGACGGTTGAGATCCAGTCGATAGGTATCGGAGGGATCCAGGAACAGTGTCTGGGGCGCCGCGGCCAGCACCAGGTGGGGATCTGATACATACATGGCGATATCCCGTTTGCCTGCCTTCTCCCGGAGGAGCTGCCGGGCGATGTCTTCGGGGTTTTCAAAGGTATGCCCCATGATGACCCGGCCCCACCCGCAAAGGATCGAGGCCTTGTCCTGCAGCTCGCCGTTGCTGCCATCCTGCTCCTGGATGGTGAGCAGGTGCTCGTAGGAAGGCGGCTGGTCAGTAAAGCGCATCTGTTTACTCCATGCGGTCACGGTTATATCCCCTGGGACTGCAGCCACAGTTCGAGCAGCCCAAGCTGCCAGAGCTTGGATCCCCGCAGTGGCGTAATGTGGTCTTCGGGGGCAGCCAGCAGCGAGTCCACGTACTCGCCGTTGTAGAGGTTACGCTGGCGGGCGGTGTCGCTGTGCAGGGCGTCCTGCACGTAGTCGAGCACGGACCCCTGCAGGTATTTCAGCGCGGGTACCGGGAAGTAGCCTTTCGGGCGATCAATCACCGCAGCAGGAATCACGTCCCTGGCCGCTTCCTTCAGTACCGCCTTGCCACCGTCGGCCAGCTTGTGCTGCTGGGGAATGCGCGCTGCGTATTCCACCAGCTTGTGATCGAGAAACGGCACCCGCGCTTCCAGCCCCCAGGACATGGTCATGTTGTCGACCCGCTTCACGGGGTCGTCGACCAGCATGACAGTGGTGTCGATGCGCAGCGCCTTGTCCACTGGATCAATGGCGCCCGGGGCATCGAAGTGCGCGCGCACAAAGTCTCCCGCGTGATCGCCGGAGACAAACTGCTGGGTGACCGTACGGGTGTATTCGGCGTAGTCGCGGTCGAAGAAGGCATCACGATAGGCATCAAACGGTGCGGCACTGCCCACCAGCGGCGGGTACCAGTGGTAGCCGCCAAACACCTCATCAGCGCCCTGCCCGCTCTGCACGGCCTTGCAGTGCTTGGACACTTCACGGGAGAGCAGGTAGAAGCCAATACAGTCGTGGCTGACCATGGGCTCGGACATCGCCGCAATGGCCGCCGGTAATTCGCTCAGCAGTTCTTTCGAGGATACGCGGATCTGGTGGTGCCGCGTGCCAAAGGCCTCGGCGACAATATCGGAATACTGGAACTCATCGCCCTGCTCGCCGTTGACCGATTCGAAGCCGACGGAGAAAGTATGCAGGTTGTCGACACCGTTTTCGGCCATCAGGCCGACCAGCAGGCTGGAATCGACGCCGCCGGACAGCAGCACGCCTACATCTACCGCCGCCAGCTGACGCTTGCGCACGGCGTCGCGCAGCTCGTCCAGCAACCCAACACGCCACTCTTCGAAACTGCGCTGGGTATCTTCCTCTGTGCGGTCAAACCGCAACTCCCAGTAACGCTGCTCCTCGATTCGGCCGTCTGCCTCAATGGTCATGACCGTTGCCGGCGCCAGCTTTTTGACCGCTTTCAGGACGGTGTGCTCGGGCGGTACGACGGCATGGAAATTCATATAGAAATTGATGGCCACCGGATCCAGCTCGGTGACGATGTCCTTGCCGGCCAGCAGCGCCGGCAAGCTGGAGGCAAAGCGGAAATGCGCGGAGTCCTGCACGTAGTAAAGCGGCTTGATGCCCAGCCGATCGCGGGCGATGACGGTACGTCCGCTGTCTCGCTCCCAAACTGCAAAGGCAAACATGCCCTCGAAGCGCTCAACGCACTGGGTACCCCAGGCGTGGTAGGCCTTCAATACCACTTCCGTGTCACCGTTGGAGAAGAACTGGTAGCCCTTGGCCTCTAGCTCGGAGCGCAGCGCCGGGTAATTATAGATAGCGCCATTGAAGACCAGGCCGAGACCGAGGTTCGGATCGATCATGGGCTGTTGTGAGGCCGGTGCCAGGTCCATGACCATCAGGCGACGATGCCCGAACCCGCGGCTGCCGTGCACATGCAGGCCCTCGTCATCGGGCCCGCGCGGCGCCATCTTGTCATTGATGGCGCGCAGAATTTGGGGGTTTACAGGTTGATGATCAAAGCGGATCTCTCCGCAGATTCCGCACATGGCTAGGCGCGTCTCCTATCGGTTCATTTGAATAATGGGTCTGGGCTGGGACAAAGCAAGGGTTTTGCTTTGAGGTCGAAATGATACAGAAGTGTCGTTAATCTCTCAAGCTATTGATTAATTTACATAATTATTATCTCTCCATTCATAAACTGTTTACTACTCGATACAATGCCTAAACGCTTTTACTGGCGAGCTCAGCGCCAGGTTTGGTGTAGACTCCACCTGCATTTACTTGGGACAACCCATGGCCTCCTCCTCTGACGGCGCTTCACTCGCCCTGTTTTGTGACTTCGAAAACGTCGCGTTGGGCGTTCGTGACGCCAACTACGCCAAATTTGATATCAAGCTGGTGGTAGAGCGCCTGCTGTTGAAGGGCAATATCGTTACCAAGAAAGCCTACTGTGACTGGGAGCGGTACAAGGAATTCAAGGCGGTGATGCACGATGCCGCCTTCGAGCTGATCGAAATCCCACACACCCGCCAGTCGGGGAAGAATTCCGCGGATATCCGCATGGTGGTCGACGCCCTGGACCTCTGTTACACCAAGGAGCACATCAACACTTTCGTGATCATCAGCGGCGATTCCGATTTCTCGCCCCTGGTGAGCAAGCTGCGGGAGAACGACAAACTGGTGGTGGGCATCGGGGTAAAGAATTCGACCTCTGACCTGCTCATCAACAACTGCGACGAGTTCATCTTTTACGATGACCTGGTGCGGGAAGAGAAAAAAACCCAGCAGCGGCGCAAAAAGCCGGCAGCGAAGACGTCCGCCGGCAAATCATCCCGCGACAAGAAACCCGCAGAAAAACAGGAAGAAACCTCGCTCGATGAGGCCATCAGCCTGATCATGGAAACCGCTGAGGATCTGGACTCCGACCTCGGCGGTCGCCAGAAGCTGTGGGGGTCCATGGTGAAGCAGGCCCTGAAACGACGACGCCCTGGTTTCAATGAACGCTTCTACGGCGTGCGCTCATTCGGGGACCTGCTGGAAGAGGCAGAGAACCGCGGGCTGTTGAAGCTGGAGCTCGACGAACGCTCCGGCGGCTATGTCATCAAGTCGCTGACGCAGGACAAATAACCAGGCTGGTCTCCGACGCCACGGCTGTTAGCGCACAAACCAGGCCCGGGTGATCAATCCATCCATCACCTCGTAGATGGCCACAATCCTCAGCTCGGAATCGCGGCCCGTGATCAATTCATGGTCGAGCACAAAGTTGCCCTGCACCATGCGCCCCAACAGGGTGGATTTGTTCTGCGGGTTTTCCCTGAAAATTTTGCCATAGGTCGCATGGATAGCGGCACGGCCCTGCATGGCCGGCTCGGTGTCACCGATGTTGCGAAACACCTGTGCATCTTCCGCAAACGCCTCGGCAAAGCCATCAATATCCTGAGCGTTGTACGTGTCGAGCTGTCGCTGCACCACAGCCAGCGGCGACGTGTCGGCGGCCAGAACGGGGTTGATCATAAGGGTCAAACAGGCGGCCAGCAGCCACCGGGTAGTCTTTGTCATTACTTCGCTCCATCGGGAGTCACTGTGCAAGCCGTGTTTTTAGCACGAATGCCGTGGCGGCCTCAGCAAAATCTGGGTACTGCTGCTCTGACCCGCCGAACAGAAGTCGCTCCGGAACCGGTCAACGACCTATTCATCAGTTCATATTAATAGCCATCTGGGCGAGGCCATGGGCCGCCAGCACGCGCAAACAAAAAAACGTCCAAAATCAAGCTTTTGACGTAGCAACAACACATATCTCGCTACGCCTGGGAACAACGGGCAGGGCTTAGCCTTAGTCTTCACTCAGTCAGGTCAATCTGCATGTCCAAAAACCTTATTTCAGCCTCCATCGTTGCCGTCCTGTTAATGGCCTGGTTGGGATCTGGCGCCTTTAGCGAGCGCACCGAGACCGACCCGTCGGTGACGGGCGCAGATGGGCAGAACAAGACCTCAGAGCCCGCGCTGACCAATGTGCGTGTCAAGATCACTACCGCAGAGCCTCGTACTCGCACCATCGTGCTGCGCGGCCAGACCGAAACCAAGCGCACTGTGGAAGTGACGGCCGAGATCGCGGGCCAGGTGGTATCGCGACCCGTTGAGCGCGGCATGCAGGTAGAAAAAGGGCAGCTGCTGTGCGAGATCGCCGTGGATGACCGGGAAGTCGCGGTCGCCGAGGCTCGCGCCGGTTACGATCAGGCCAGGATCGAGCACGCTGGCAGTCTCAAGCTGGAAGGCCAGGGGCTGCTTTCAGATGTGGCAATAGCTACCTCAAACGCGCGCCAGGAGGCCGCCAGGGCCCAACTGCAGCGGCAGGTGCTTAACCTTGAGAGAACGCGCATCACCGCGCCTTTTGATGGCGTCATAGAGAACCTGCACCTCAACAGCGGCGACTACGCCATGCCAGGGGCATCTTGCGCAACGCTCATTGACCTGGACCCGATGCTGGTCGTTGCCCATGTCACCGAAGAAGAAGTTGAAAACCTGGAAACTGCTATAGGTCGTACCCGTACGACCATGTCCCTGCTGGTGGTCATGGTGCTGGCCGGCATCATGGCGCGGTCGGCACTGCCGATAGCCAACGACCCACATGTAGACCTGCCGCTGTTTTACGTCGGCGTCGCTCACGACGGCATTTCGCCGGAGGACGCCGAAAGACTGCTGGTGCAGCCCATGGAGGTGGAGCTGCGCAAGCTGGAAGGCATTGTCGAACTCAAATCCACCGCCGCGGAAGGCATGGCGACCTTCCTGGTGGAATTCGACGTGTCGCAAGACCTCGACAAGGCATTGAGCGACGTCCGTGAAGCCGTAGACTCGGCACGAGCCGAAATGCCCAGCACGGCAGAAGAACCCTTCGTGGAAGAGCTGACAGCTGATGGCTTCCCGATGATTCAAATCAACTTCATCGGCACGGGCGCCAGCGAACGCACGATCTACCAGACCGCCCTGCGGGTGCGAGAACAGATCGAAACCATACCCGCCGTTCTGAGCGCGGATTTGCAGGGCCACCGCGAAGAGGTGCTTGAAGTCATCATTGACCCCGATGCCCTCAACGCCTACCAGATATCGGCCGAAGAGCTGGTAGTGATTCTGCAGCGCAACAACCGCCTGATTCCGGCGGGTACTATGGACCTGGGCAATGGCCGATTTGCAGTCAAAGTTCCTGCCGTTGTGGAGCAGGCTGGCGACGTCATGGAGCTCCCCCTGCGCAGCTCCCTTGATAGCGTTGTGACGCTACAAGACGTTGCCACAGTCCGGCGAACATTCAAGGACCGCACCAGCTTTGCGCGCTACAACGGCCAGAAAACGATCTCCATCAGTGTCAGCAAGCGTTCCGATGCCAATGTCATTGACTCAGTCGAACGTGTTCTGGCCATCGTTGAGCAGGTCCGCCCCACGCTTCCCGGCGGCATCCGGATGATCGTGTCGCAAAACCAGGCAGAGTTTGCTACGGTGCAGGTGAGCGAATTGGAAGGCAATATTCTCACCGCTCTGGCGCTGGTGATGGTACTCGTTGTCGCCGCGATGGGCTTCCGCAGCGGTCTGGTGGTGGGCCTTGGCATTCCCTTCTCGCTGCTCTTTTCCGTGACGATCATCTACCTGCTTGGCTACACCTTCAACTTCATGGTGATGTTCGGCATGCTACTGGGACTGGGCATGCTGATTGATGGCGGCATTGTGGTAACAGAATATGCCAACCGGCTGATGGGCGAAGGCATGGATCACAAGCGCGCCTACGCTGAATCCGTGAAGCGGATGTTCTGGCCGGTCACAGCATCCACAGCCACCACCCTGGCGGCGTTTCTGCCGATGTTGTTCTGGCCCGGCGTCTCGGGGCAGTTCATGGGCTATCTCCCCGTCACTGTGTTCACCGTATTGATCGGCTCCCTGCTTTACGCACTATTATTCGGGCCCGTGCTGGGCACCCTGTTTGGCAAACCTTCCATGCACAGCGCCAAGGCGGCGCAGGAACTCCATCAGCTGGAAACCGGCGACCCCACACAGCTGCCGACCTTGACGGGCCAGTTCGCGCGATTCATGACCCACGTCGTCCACCGCCCACTGCTGACCATGGGTATTATTTTCAGCCTGCTGTACACCATCTTCTGGGCCTACGGTAAGTACGGCGTGGGGACCATCTTCTTCTCGGATGCAGACCCACAGTTCATTCAGGTGTCAGTCCTGGGGCGAGGCAATTTTTCCGCCCAGGAAGTCAATGACCTGGTACTGGATGTGGAACGGCAAATACTCCCCATTCCCGGCATCCGCTTCGTCAACACCCAGACCATGTTGCCCGGCAATACCGGCGGTGGATTCATCAGTGGCAGCTCGGATCGTATTGGCTCCATTTTTGTGGAACTGGTCGCTGAATCCGAGCGCGAGCTGGGCGGAAACACCATCATGCGGCAGATTCGCGAACGTACCGAGCAGCTTTCGGGTATCAAGGTGGAAGTGCAGCCTCTCGAAAAGGGCCCACCGGTAGGCAAGCCCATCCAGATCGAATTCACCTCCCGTGACAGGGCCCTTCTTGAGCCAGCGATGGCCCAGGTCCGCGCCTATCTGGATAGCTTGCCTGAGCTGGTCGATATCGACGACTCCGCGGCGCTGCCCTCCATTGAGTGGCGTATTGAAGTAGATCGCCAGCAGGCAGCCTTGTACGGTGCAGACGTATCGTCGGCGGGCCTGGCAGTACAGTTGGTTACCACCGGCGTTAAGGTCGGTGAATACCGCCCCGACAATGCGGAGGACTCCGTGGATATTCGAGTCCGCTATCCTCGCGCAGAGCGTGGCATAACCGCCATGGATCAGCTGCGGGTCAGTACGGACCAGGGCATGGTGCCGCTTAGCAACTTTGTCTCCATGGAGCCTGCTCCGGGCGTTGATTCCTTCAAACGTATCGACGGGCTGCCTGTGGAACTGATACGCGCCAACGTACGCGCCGGCGTGATGGCCGACGCCATGGTGAAAGACATCAGCGTCTGGCTGGAACAGCAAAGCTTCGACCCTGCCATCAACATCCGCTTCCGGGGGGCCAACGAAGAGCAATCCGACTCCATGGCGTTTGTCTCGGCCTCCTTCTCGCTCGCGCTCGCGTTGATGTTTATCCTGCTAGTCACCCAGTTCAACGATTTCTATCAGAGCACACTAATCCTCGTGGCCGTGGTGATGTCCACCGCCGGCGTGCTGTTGGGTTTGATGTTCCTCGGCAAACCCTTCAGCGCGCTGCTGACTGGCGTGGGGGTGGTCGCGTTGGCCGGCATTGTCGTGAACAACAACATCATTCTTATCGACACCTTCAATCACGTGCGACATGCGCACCCTGAGCTGG
This sequence comes from Cellvibrionales bacterium, assembly GCA_043513815.1. Lineage (GTDB taxonomy): Bacteria > Pseudomonadota > Gammaproteobacteria > Pseudomonadales > Halieaceae > JANQIO01. Next base: position 2,624,225 of record CP121313.1, read on the forward strand.
ACGTACCCGAGATCATTGTCAGGGCCACCGCACAACGTTTGCGACCCGTGCTTCTGACGACCGTCACTACTGTGTTTGGCCTGCTGCCTCTAGCCGCGGGGTACTCCGTGGACCTGGCCGCGCGGACCGTGACCCCTGAGGGAGAGATGGCCATGTTCTGGGCACCCCTGTCCCAGGCGATCGTGTTTGGCCTGTCATTTGCCACGCTGCTAACCCTGGTGGCGACCCCGGCAATGCTCGCCTTGCCCCACGCACTTAAATCGAGACTTGCGGCATTTCGCCGCGCGCTTGGAGCCCTGTTTGCATCACTGGAGCAACGCCGTCGCGGGCCTGCTGCCTGAGCAAGCCGCGCGCCGCAAGGGCGGGCGGCGCCGCAGCCAGCAAGCGCCTGGGCCAGCAACCTCGCCCGCAAGCAGATCCAAGCGCGCTTTACTGGACCTTCCAGCCCGGTACATCGCTGTTGGACCCCGCTACTGGCGTGACCGGCAGAGACTGCCGCTTAAATCTGGCAGCACAGGAATGCTATGCTTCCCGGTATTGCTGACAGGAGAAACTGTAATGGCAGGTTCACTTCAGGACCAATTGCTCAATGCCGGTCTTGCCGATGCGGACAAGGCCAAGAAGCTCAAACGTGAAAAGCGCAAGGCGCAGAAACACGCGCGCAGCACTGGGCAATCGCTGGTAGACGACACCAAAGTCGCCGCGGCGCAAGCGCTGGCGGAAAAGGCAGCCCGTGCCCGGGGGCTCAACCAGGAGCGAGACAGCAAGGCACAGCGCAAGGCTATCAACGCCCAGATCAGGCAGCTGATTGAAGTCAACAAGCTGGCGAGGGGTGATGGGGACATCAGCTTCAACTTCACCGACGGCCGCAAGATCAAGCAACTGCGGGTAAGTGCCTTACAGCATAAGCAGCTCGCCGGGGGCGTGCTCTCAGTCGTCAAACAGGGCGATGCCTACGAAGTAGTGCCGCGGCCGGTGGCCAACAAGATCGCCGAGCGCGACGCCAGCCGTGTCATTGACGTCAAAGAGAGCGCTGATGACAGCCTGACCGACGAGGAGAAGGATTGGTACAAGGACTACGAAATCCCCGATGACCTCATGTGGTAGTTGATGTGGTAGTTGATGTGGCAGCTAGCCCGGCCTCGATGACGAGCGGCTGGAACGTACGGCCTGAAACGTCAGCATGTGACCCGGGGAACCTGTCCTCCCCTCGAACATAGAAGGCACCGTGTGGGAAATGTCACCCCGCTTTGGCTCAGGGATCTTGTCTTGCCAGCGCCACGAGATAATCGTAAACCGCTTGCATCTCGCCCTGGGTGAAACGTGAATAACGCCAGCGAGCGACGCCGCCCATCATCTCCAGCTCTCGATTACCAATGCCCTTGCCGGTCTTCATCAAGGTGAAGAAGTCCTCGGCGGAATAGGCCGCAACCATACGCAGGTTCGGGCGCGGTGGGGCATTCGCAAGATCCTCTGTGCTGCCGCGGAGATCCATACCGTGGCACTCGGTACAGGTAGCGCGCAGGATATAGCGGGCGTACGCGTATTCGGGGCCAATGTCCGGCGGCGACTTGCCCTTCATGCTCACAACCTGCTGTGCAGCGTCCTTGAAGTCTCCGCTGGCAATATCTTTGGCTAGCTGCGGGCCAATGGTCGGTTCGGGATGTTTTGCGCCTTTTGCCGGCAGCGTCTTCAAGTAGCCGACCAACGCCTCGAGGTCATCTGGATGCAACTCAGAGAAGAGATACGAGGGCATATCCATCAGCGCACGGTCGGGACGCTTTCCATCCCGAATCATTACCGCGAGCTCACTTTCCGAGTAGGCAGACCCGCTGAGCGTGAGGTTCGCGGCCCACAGGACACCCAGCTCCGGGTCACTCCAGTCATCTCCCGTAAGATCGGGCATGTGGCATCCAATACAACCCAGCACCGCAGACAGACGCTCGCCATGCGCTATCGGATCTGGCGAAACTTCCTCAAAACGATGGGCGCTAAACGCAGCGGGGGCTTCTACCAGGCCTTCGGCACGAGCGCCGGGCACCGTGTCGCAGAAAAGGCCTACTGACAGTAAATATAGTAAGGTCGGAAACGGTTTCAGCTTCACGTTTTGAGCCTCCGCTTGGAGTATCCGGTGACAAAGGGCCAGACACCCTGATACCCGGCATTGTCACCCTATTATGCGGCGGGTTCCATCAACAGCGGAAATCACTGATCTGGATTTCGGCACCCACGTTGGCGTAATCGCCCGCCGAGCGGCCCGCCCGGAACTCACCCCAGTTGATCGACCTGTAGCGTGGTGCTGCGCCTCGCAAAGCATCGGGCAGAGGCGCATAGTCGGTGTCGTATCTGGGGTTCAGGAAGAATGGCGCACTGTAGCGCGAATGATCGGCGCTGGCGCACACCCGGTGCAGGGGAGCGCTGTACCGGTCGTTGGACCAGACCTGGACGATATCCCCGATATTGATGATCAGCGCGCCAGGTTCCGCCAGGACCGTGTGCCATTCACCGTCGTTAAAAAATTCAAGACCAGGCTGAGCGTCAGGCAACAGCACCGTCAACGCGCCCGCATCCGTGTGGTGGCTGATGCCGAGATGACGGTCAGGCGCCTCACAGGGCGGGTAGTAATTCAGCCGAAGGAAGCTGGAGTGGCCTTCGCCAAACTCCGCCTCCAGGGTCCCCCGCTCCACCCCAAGGCACTCACCGATATCGGCCAGCAGGGTGAGGGCCAGGGCCTCACTGGCGGCATAGCAGGATTCCATGACGCGCCTGAACGTGGGGAGCTGCGCTGGCCAGGGAGTGACCTCACCTGCAAAAGGGCCGGTGTCCGAATCAGGCCCGATATCAAAGATCTGCTTCCAGTCCCGCACATTCTTGGTGAGTTCCCGGTCGTAAAACCCCCAGGGGTTCTCCTCCGTCCGCTCGATGGCCAGCTTGTCCGCCGGCGGCAGCGCAAAGAACTGCTGCATCTCACCGAGCACACTACTACACAGCTCAGCACCCAGGCTGTGGTTCTTTAGCTGAAAGCAGCCCCAGGTTTCACAGGCACGATCCAATGCACCCGGCCAATCGGCCTGACCACGCTGGCCGAAGTCGAGTATGGGAATTGAAGCTGGTGACATTGCTGCGCTATCGGTTTTACAGAGTCAAAATGCCAGGGCGGCCAGGAGTATCAAGGAGCCTGACCCCTTGATACGCCTTGATACGGTTCAAAGCCGGATGGGTAGATCGCGCACGCGCTGCCCGGTGGCCGCGAAGATGGCATTGCCGATGGCGGGTGCCACTGCGATCAGGGGCGGCTCACCCATTCCCATGGGATGCTCGTCGCTCTCGATGAAATTGATATCCATCTCGGGCACATCGGCCATACGCAACGGCGTGTAGCTGTCGAGGTTGCGGTCTTTCACCAGGCCGTTCTCGATGGCCGTGCCCTCGTACAAGGCCAGGCTAAGCCCCCAAAGCGTAGCGCCCTGGGCCTGCGCCAACGCACCGTCCGGGTGCACCGTGGTGCCGCAATCCAGCGACTGCCACAGCTTCTTAACGCTAACCTTGTCGCCACTAACCGCCACATGGGCAATACAGGCCGACCAGGTGGGCATGGCGCGTTCCTGGCCGTGGGCCACAGCCACACCCAGGCCCTCGCCCTCGGGCAGCGACTGGCCCCAGGGCGCGCGATCCCTGACATCTCGCAGCACCGTCGCCAGGCGGCTTGCGCCGCCCACCTGCATGGGGGCAGAACCGGCCTGGCGGCCTTCCGCATCCAGCAGGCTCAGCCGGAATTCGATAGGATCGACCCCGAGCCTTTCGGCAATCTCATCCATAAAGCACTCGACACCCCAGCCGATCCAGCCAGGCCCTACAGCCCGCAGCCAGCCCGGCAGGAAGGTGTCCTGGGCAAGGCTGTTGTTGATTGCGCGCACGCGGTGGTTGTCAATGGAATACCAGTGATCGGCTCCGTTGATGGAAAATCCGTCGAACTGGCCCTTGCCGTCGACGCCCTCCCCCAGAAAACCTGGCGCCATGGACAGGGTCGGCCAGCCCGCAGCGGCGGCGTGCTCAATGGCGGTAAGCTTGCCGTCGCCGTCAAAGGCCGCCTTTAGCCGCGCCACAGACGGCGAGCGCACACAGTCGAACTGGCTGTCTGCGGGGCGCGTCAGCACCAACTTGACCGGCTTGCCCAGCGTGCGCGCCGCGTGCGCTGCAGGAATCATCTGGTCACCGAACAAACGCCGACCGAAACCACCGCCGAGAAAATAAGTGTGCAGATGAATGGCCGACTCTTCGACGCCCAGCGACTTGGCCAGCACCGGAATAATAAGCGACTGCCACTGGTTTCCGGCATGCACGTGGAATTGACCCTCACGGTATTCCACCAGCGCGTTCTGTGGCTCCAGGGTAAAGTGCAGCGCGGTGTGTGTGCGATAGGTGCCGTCCATTTTCTCGGCAGCGGCGTCCAGCGCTGCCGGCGCATCACCGGCGTCAACAAACAGGGTACCAACGTCGCGCTTTCCGACCAGGCGCTCACCCTCCTCGAGAATATCCGCCTCGCTTACTGAGGCCGTCTCGCCCGCCTCCCAGCTCACCTCCAGGGCGTCACTGGCTTTGATAGCCGCAGGCAGGGATTCAGCAATCGCCAGCACCCAGCCCTGCACGAAACCAGAGGGATCATCCACGACCAGGCTGGTGACGAATCCCGGAACCTCCTTTGCGCGCTTGTCATCCACCGCTTTGACAACACTGCCGTAGCGGGTCGGCGGCATTACCGGATGCGCGTACACCATATTCGGCAATTCGGCATCGAGACCGTAGACGGCCTCGCCTCGGGATTTTTCTGGAATATCGCGGGCAGCCACCGGCTTGCCGATCAGGTTTCGGTCTTCCGGTGACTTGATGGGCAGCTCAGCGAGCTGCTCTTCCGTGAAGCTGCGGCTGACATCGCCCTGCTGGACAATCTCGGCAAAACTGATCGACTTGCCGCCGCCGGATACCATTGAATCTCCAATAGAGAGATCAGTGACCGGCATGCCCAGCAGTGGCGCTGCGGCCTCCAGCAGCACAGTGCGGCCCGCCGCGCCGGCCTGCGACAGCATGCTGAAACTGGTTACCACCGACCAGGAGCCGCCGGTGACCATGTATCCCCAACGGGGGTCACTGTCCACGTGCACCAACGAGACATCTTCCCAGTTCGCACCCAGCTCATCGGCAACAATACGCGCCAGCGCGGTGCCGACGTGTTGTCCCATTTCAGCCTTGGCGATGTTCACATTAATGGCGCCGTCGCTGTGTATTTCAAACCACACAGCGGGCGAGAACACCTGGCTGCCGCCGCCTTTTGCCACATCCGTCGTCGCGTCGTCCAACGAGCAACCCGGCAGCACTGTCCCCAGCCCCATGAGCAATCCGCCGGCTGTGCTGCCCGCCAGAAAACTGCGACGTGTCATGCCCTGATTCATCTGACGGGATTTCATGAGGACACCTCCTCGACATCAGCCGCGAGCTTGATCGCCTCGCGAATACGCACATAGGCCATGCAGCGACAGAGGTTGCCTGTCATATGCTGGGTGATCTGCTCGTCTGAGGGATTGGGATTATCACGCAGCAAGGCTTCAGCGGTAACAATCTGCCCTGACTGGCAGTAGCCGCACTGTGGCACCTGCGCCTCCACCCAGGACTCCTTGAGCGCCTCCCCAGCCTTGCTATCCAGCCCTTCGATGGTGGTGACCGCCTTGCCCTCCACCGACATCAGCGGCGTGACACAAGAGCGCATGGGATTACCATCGAGCTGGACCGTACAGGCGCCGCACATGGCGATGCCGCAGCCGAACTTGGTACCCTTGAGTTTCAGTTCGTCGCGAATCACCCACAACAAGGGCGTATCGCCCGGGCTGCTGGAAGAAACCTTTTTGCCGTTCAAGGTGAATGAGGTCATAGCGCAGTGTCCCAGAAAAACTTATGGGATAGTGTAGTGGATTCTCCGGCCATGGGCAGCCATAAGGGACCTTGCCGGCCAAATCCAACTGATTCTCTTGCCATTCTGCACGGACCATGAATCCAAGCAACTGCCAGCCATCGGACAAGCACTGCAAAGGTGCACTCTTCTTTTGCGTCCGCATCAGTCCATGCTCGAATGCACCATTGTCTACGATTTGAGTCGGGCAAACTGTTCCCCAATCTTCTGTCCCCTGATCTTCCGTTGCTCTATGCTTTGCGGAAACAAATTGCTGGGGACCTCCACATGTTTGCAAGATCCATTACGGCCACTCTGCTTGTGCTTTTTGCGACGCTGCCTGTCGGTGCCTGGGCGGATGACAAGGACGCTGAGAACAAGCATCCGCTGGCCGGCATTCCCTTGCGGCACATCGGACCGGCAATCAACTCCGGCCGCATAGCGGATTTTGCCTTTCATCCCACCCACCCCGAGATCTTCTACGCCGCGGTCGCCTCGGGCCACCTCTGGAAAACCACCAACAACACCATCACCTGGGAGCCCCTCTTCGAGAATGAGGCGTCTTATTCGTTGGGCGTGGTGGAGCTGGCACCCAGTGACCCCAAGATTGTCTGGGTAGGCACGGGCGAGAACAACAGCCAGCGCAGCGTTGCTTTCGGCGACGGGGTCTACAAGTCCATCGATGCGGGCGCCACCTGGACCCACATGGGCCTCAAGGATTCCGGCCATATCAGCCAGATCTGGATCGACCCGGACGATGCCGACCACGTGCTGGTAGCCGCCCAGGGCCCGCTGTGGAACAGCGGCGGTGATCGCGGCCTGTACCGCACCCGAGATGGCGGCAAGAGCTGGGACCAGGTTCTTGAAATCGACGAGCACACGGGCGTCAATGAATTCGTGGTCGATCCGCGCAATCACGACGAGATCGTGGCCTCTACCTACCAGCGGCGGCGTCATGTCTGGGTGCTGATCAACGGCGGTCCCGGCAGCGGCATTCACAAGACGACTGACGGCGGCAAAACCTGGTCGAAGATCACCCACGGCCTGCCTAAAGATGAGATGGGTCGGATCGGTCTCGCGATGGCTCCTTCCCAGCCGGATACCCTCTACGCGGTCATCGAAGCCAACGACCAGGAAAAAGGCTTTTATGCCTCGAAAGACTTTGGCAACAACTGGGAGAAGATGAGCAAATACTCATCCGGCAGCCCCCAGTACTACAACGAGATCATTGTCGACCCACAGGACCCAGAGCGCATTTACGCGATGGATACCTATGCCCAGATTTCCGAGGATGGCGGCAAGACTTTCAACAAAATGGGCAACGACTTCCGTCACGTCGATGACCACGCCCTGTGGATCGACCCAGACAACACCGAGCACCTGTATATTGGCGGTGACGGCGGCATTTACGAGAGCTGGGATCGCGGCAAGACCTGGCGGCACGTCCGCAACCTGTCCATCACCCAGTTCTATCGCATCCAGCCAGACAATGCGGAGCCTTACTACAACGTCTGTGGCGGCACCCAGGACAACCAGTCACTGTGTGGCCCCTCCCGCACCACCACGGCCGACGGCATCAGCAATAGCGACTGGCACATCGTGCTGGGTGGGGATGGCTACAAGCCCCAGTTCGATCCCCGGGACCCGAATATCGTTTACACCCAGTGGCAGTACGGCAATCTCTACCGCTATGACCGCCGCACCCAGGAGCGTGTAAGCATTACCCCGCACCCGGCCAGTGGCGAGCCGGCTTACAAATGGAACTGGAGCACGCCGGTACTGGTAAGCCCCCACAGCCCGACGCGGATATTCTACGCGGCGGAGTATTTGTTCCAGTCTGATGATCGCGGTGACAGCTGGCGCAAGATCAGCCCGGACCTGACCCGCCAGGTCGATCGCAACCGGCTGGAGGTGATGGGCCGGGTGTGGAGCGTGGACGCCGTCGCCAAGAACGATTCCACATCCCGGTATGGTTCCGCCATCGGCCTCAGTGAGAGTCCCTTACAGGAGGGCCTGATTTTCGTCGGCACCGATGACGGGGTGATCAGCGTGACCGAAGATGGCGGCGAGAGCTGGCGCCGAGTCGAGCGCTTCCGGGGCGTGCCGGATATGTCACTGGTAGAAGATGTGGTGGCCTCCTCCCACGACCCGAATGTGGCCTTTGCGGTAATCGACAACCACAAGCGCGGCGATCACAAGCCCTACGTACTCAAAACCACCGACCGCGGCAAGAGCTGGAAGCCCATCACCGGAGACCTGCCAGAGCGTGGTTCCGCACACACTATTGCCGAGGATCACGAAAATCCCAACCTGCTGTTCGTCGGCACCGAGTTCGGCCTGTTCTTCACCCAGAATGGCGGCCGCAACTGGCACCCGCTGAAGAGCAACTTCCCCACCATCGCCGTACGGGATATCGAGATTCAGCAGCGCGAGGGTGATCTTGTGGTAGGCACCTTTGGCCGAGGAATCTATATCCTCGATGACTACGCCGCACTGCGGACCGAGGCCGAGGCACTGGACGAAATGAACCTGTTCCCGGTGCGCAACCCCTGGCTATACGTGCCCGAAAGACTGTGGGACACGGGCGTGAAGGGCTCTATGGGGGCCGAGTACTTCGTCGCCGAGAACCCGCCCCACGGTGCCATGTTCACCTACTACCTGTCCGAGGCGCTGAAGTCACAAAGTCAGGCGCGTCGGGAAGCCGAAATCAAGATCGAGAAAGATGGCGGCGACACACCGTACCCAAGCTGGGATGACCTGCGTGCCGAGGATGCAGAGGTTGAGCCTGCGCTATTTATCCTGGTGAAGGATGAGCAGGGTCGAGTCGTTCGACAGGTGGCGACCGCGAGCGGGAAAGGCTTGCAACGCGCGGCCTGGGACCTGCGCCTGCCTGACCCTGAGCCCGTCAAACTGGACGGCGAGCGTGGGGGCTGGTCTGGACCGCCTCTGGGTCCGCTGGTTTTACCCGGTGACTACACGGCACAGCTGGGGGTATTCCGCGACGGCATGTTGAAGCCAATGGGCAGTGCACAGAGCTTCACCGTTAGACCCCTGGAAAACAGCCCGGAGATTACCAGTGACCGACGCGCCCAGTACGACTTCCTGCTGAAAGCCGCCAGCTTGCAGCGAGCGGTACATGGTGCCGTTAACGCGCTGCCTGAACTGGAAAGCCGGATCAAGCATCTGCGCCGTGCGATCGAGAGGACCAACGCGGCAGACGATGCCGATCGAGCCCGGCTGCAGGAACTTTACTCACAGCTAGTGGCGGTAACTACCTCGCTCAAGGGTGATGCCACCCTTACCTCGCGCAATGAATCCGCACCCATGTCCATCGCCTCGCGCAGCAATGCGGTGTACAGCCCGTCGGTCAAGCACCAGTCGGAAGTGGGCGCCATGCTGCGCGAATCCTATGCCATCGCGGCACGGGAATTCACGACAGCGCTGGCGCAACTGCGCGAGCTTGATGAGGGACTGGGCAAGCTGGAAGATGCCCTGGACGCCAAAGGTGCGCCCTGGACGCCCCAACGGATTCCTCAATGGCGGGATGAGTAGATAAAACGGATTTCCGCCGAACTCAGCATCAAGCATCCATGGGCCTGACTGGACTGGGTAACCTTATCGGTGAAAATTCGTTTTGTCGCAAATGAGTCGGACGAATGAATGACTTGAAGGATTCTCATCACACTAATTGAAGCTTAGTGCAGAGGTAACGGCGGAGCTCTTTCGGGAAAATGCTCGGGCCACGACACCGGACCGGGATCATCCCCCGCACGCGTGTGCGGGTAGACATGAAAATACAGATAAACCGGGTCCAGTATTGCGGTGCCTGGCTCGGCCTCATCCATAGGACGCACGGCAGTCTGCAACTTCAATACAAGTGCTGCGCTGCTTGCCCCGGCCGCGGGCGCAACCGAGCGATGGCGTTCAATTACCCTGAATAGCGCCCAGGGTGAGCTGTCCAGGTAGTGCACGGAATTACCCTCCACAGCGCTGGCGTTATTATCCGGCCCGCCCGGGATAGGGATTCTTGGTGCGTTGGCGGCATAGGTCAGAACGATCTGAAATGGCTCGCCATAGTGCCAGATCAGTTCATTGCTGGAACCCGGCAAAGTCACCTCGGTGCTACCCGACCGCACGGTCCATTGCGTGATACTAGCGCTGCCCTGTGACTGAAAATCCGGCTGGATATCTATGCCAAGCTTTACGGCAAGGCCCTGAGGCAGCCCACTCTCCCCTTGCCCGGCTCCGAACAAAACACTCACGTCGCTCATCTGCTCAATGAAATCGACAACATCTGCATAAGCGTCACCCCCGTCATTCATGCGCACCAGCAGGCCAGGCTGCAACTCTATGAATTGTTCAATGAAGCGGCGAATATTACCTGGTATGGCATCAATACGGTTCTGCCTGACGTCATCAACAAACGGATAGCGACCACTCAAGGTGCGATTGAATGTATCCGCAAGCTGTTGGTAGGAGTCCATAGATACGGTGTGATAACCCAGGCACAACCTGTCTATTTCAGCGGCTATTTGCAGAAGTGCTTGATCGTAAAGACCAGGTCCAGGATTTTCTGGCGTCTCCAGCTGCGCACAATTTTCCCAGGAGACATCTGCGAGTGTATCGGCTATGTAGGAGTGCAAGGCGGAAAGACTGCTGGACGGTAACCCTTGTGATGTTGCGCTAGCGTCCCTTACTGTTGCCAGCCAGCTTCGATACAGGGACGAAGATTCCTGCCCCGAATCGGCATTCACGAGAAAGGCCACTAACGGGCTGGCATAGTTGTAAATCAGCTGCTCTGCTCGCCTGCTTTCGCTGTGCAGCCACTCTGAGACCTGGGCGGGTGACTGTCGAAAAACGCCGCTCTGGATTGAAGGGGTTTTGTAAGAAGGCAGCTCCGCGACAGAATAGAATGCTGCCTCATCTTTGAGACGCTCCACATCTATCAGCAGAGACATGGCATAGCTAACGACGCTGCGACTGACCTGCTCCTGTGCGCCCAACATACCCAACTGCCTGAATCGCGAGTCGATAAGCGGCAATGCTGAGGCTGCAGAAGAAAAAGACCGAATACGTTCTGCGACACTTCTTTCCAGGTTCGCATCGGCTATAGCGCTGCTCGGTGCCTCAAACTCAACTTGCGCATTGGCGATCTCAGACATCATAGCGTCGCGCAAACTGTTGCGAAGCAATGGCGCAAGCACGGAAGCGGTCTCACTGGCATCTGTCGAGATCATCTCTGGATACCTGGTTGCCAGGCTTTCATACTCAGCGGCATATTCAAGCGCACGTTGCAGGTTCTGGGCATTCCAGGCATAGGCCGCGCCCTCCCTGAGAGGCCCCTGTTGCTGGGGAGATAGATGAAAAAGCCAAGCCTGTAATAGATTAGCTCCTGGCCCGCTTATTTCCTCGGCGAGCATGGTAAAACCAACGCTGCCATCTGCCTGTACCGTGAAAACAGTTTCCAGAAGCGAACGTTCAAGACTGGCTATATCAGCAAGAGTCTGACGACAGCTCGCCAGCCGTGGCGACTCTAGCGCAACGCCCGGCGTCGCAATGCCTTCAACTGTTGATGTGACTTTTGCTTTTGAGCCCCCAGGACGAACATCCTCGGCTTCGAAAAGACTACGCAACAGATCCGTTATCGCCAGGCTACAGAGTTCTTGATCCTGCATCGGCTTTTGCCAGTCTGCTTCAAGGCCCTCGTACCATCGCGCAAAACCTGCCAATCCTTTACGAAACTCAGGGCCCACTGTTCCAGTACGGCTTATCTCACCAAGCTGTTCGACAAACTGTTTCAGTGCGAAGCTCTCCTGGGCCTCGAAACCGGGAGTAGCGTCTGGCACTGGCAGTTCAACGACATCAACTGCAGTGGGCCAGAAAAGCCATACCACGCTCACACTCAAAACGGCGGCTGCAATGATTGCGGGGAACAAGACAAGCCGGTGCGTTAATGCCGGCTTTACCATTGATTGCCCCTCTCCATGAGCCCTGTGCCACAAGCGCACGCTAGCGAAACGTGCAAGGCACCAGAGACAGGCTGCAGTTCTCTGTGGAAACCAGATAGAAAAAATCCCGTTACAGGCATTGGGTCAGGGTCCTTGCATTCTGCATGGTTCGAATGCATGCAATGCGCTCAGCGCGGCCACGTCGCCGGTCGTGTTGTAGCCAGGAAACAGCATTTTGAATACAGACCTGTGTTGCTGACCGGCCATGATTGAATCATCTGGCGTGAGCGCGCTCAAGACAGCCTCAAGTCCTGATTGCATGAATAACAACTCAGGAATTGCGCAGTTCAGAGCTCTGACCACGCGCCGATCAATCCCAGCAAATGCACCAGGCCGATCGCCAGACAGACAACTGAACTCCAGACCCAGAATGTGACACTGTTTTGCGCGAACACCGCATGATCATGCAGGAAGGGGGCAAAAAGCCCCACTAAACCGCGCAAAAGGTAAATGCCCGTAATAACAGGCAAGACCAGCTTCAACAAGGGCAAGCGGGGCATGACACCTGCACCCGACAGGGCATACACACCCCAAATCGCTAGCATCGCGGCAATGCCCAACGTGATGAGTGAAGGCGTCAGCATACGCTGCTCGGCCATGCGGGCCATCGCTTCGCCAGCTCCAAAAAAGCGATACCAGCCGGGGCCTCCTATGATGACGGCTACATGGAGTGCCGCCGCCAGCAGGCTGCAGAATCCCGCAGCCACCAGCAAATCAAACCTCAAAAGAGTCATCTTTGCGCCCTGCCTTGCCGCGCGTATCTGCTGATTGGCGGAAGCTCTCCACGCTCTCTCTCATTTAGATCAATCAAAGATCACCACTTCCCCTGCATGCCGCGTTGTTGTCGCTACCACCCCCAGCTTGGAAGTTGGGTAAACTGTCGCCGGATCATGACAGACCCCAGGGTGGTGACTATGGATAATCAGGATTCAATGAAGCCGGCAGGATTGCACCGTGTAGTGGCGAGCATCGATCGCGGCCTGTCGGAACTGACCATCTTTGCCACCTTCGTTGTAGTCTATCTCTGGGCCTTCACTCTGGCCCACGCAGTGCTGGGAAGCAAGCACTGGGGCTGGTTGATTGTTGGACCGGCGCTCGTGGGACCGCTGCTGGGTTTGGGTGTAGCGCTGTTCGAAGCGCGGCAGGAATTTCTGAGCTTGCAATGGGTAAAGACTGCGCTTCGAATCATTGCTTCGCTCCGCAATGTCCTGTCGGCCGGCGCCTTGCTGGGGCTGGCCCGCTACCTCAATGGCCTGACGGAACAAGCAGAGCCAACGACTGTGGCGCAGGTTCTTCACGGGCTGGTTCGCGTCATTACCGGAAGCTGAGCTAAACCTGTTTGTGAACACACACGCCAGTAGAAGCCAGCCCACGACTGTCGTTCACGCACATTATCTGCGCCTGGCATCCGGGGAATTATTGAACTCGGCGGCAATGATGGCCCCAATACCCTTAGTGTTGTGGCGTGCCAGCCAACTGGTAGTGCGGGCCTTTGCCTTCGCAGGTCCTGTGGTGATCGGCTATATTGATTGCTTCAAGACCTGTAGCAATAGCCCAGACGCCCATCCGAGAGCACACTGGCAGCCGTGGTAACCACCGACGCCCTTCATCACAGGATTACGGTCAATGATCGCTCGGTTGAATTACAGCCACTGAGCTATCAGCTGTTCGTCGCGCTTTTTCAACAGCAGAACGAAGTCGTATCTGCGGCGGCGTTAACGGCCGCCGTCTGGGGTAATGTCGCCGTAGCGCCCGACACGCTGAAGCAACGCGTATTCCTGCTGCGCAAGGCACTTGAAGATGCGGGCGTCGACGGCTGCAAGCTGCAGTCAGTGCGTGGCCGGGGATATCGACTGCTTGTCGACGAGAACCACGATAACGAAAAGGCGCGGAGTTTCGGCGTTCCGCTGCTCGTAGCGGGCGCGATCATCCTGTTAGTCTTGCTGTTGTCCTACTGGCAGTCGCGCAAAACCTACGAAATTCCCGCCAACAATCGAATCGTGTTCTGGAGCGAGGTCCAGGACGCGTCGGAGGCGGGCGTTTACCGCGAATGGGAACAGCGCTGGATCAGCAAACTGTCGACCGGCAATGGGATGATGCTCGTCGCCTCTAACCGCGACCCAGGGCAGTCGCTCTCGGCGCAGGCCCGGCAGACCCGCTCGGCGCTTATCTCCTGGTGGACCGCCCACGAACTCGACGGACGTGCCAGGCTGCGGATGCAGATTATCGAACCCAGGACGGCCGGTATATTGCTGAGTACGGAGGTGGCGATTGACGATCGGCAGCAGGTAACCGCCGCAATCGAGCAACAGCACGGCGCGATCGCTCGTCTGCTCGGCTCCGGCGTTCTGCCGCTGGACCAGGACGCATTGGTCGATACAGAACACCCGGCCTGGCAAACGCTGCGACAGCTCACCACCGACCCCGGTTAATCCCGGCACCTTAACCCCTCTTAACCGAAATTGACTGGCCATGCCGCGGCCACAGCGGTCTCCTGTCGGCTCCAGGTTGCCACGAGGACAGTCCATTGAAGAGGAAAAATTTTCGACATCTAGTCGCCATCACCCTGTTGCTGACAATACCGCTACGTTTGCTGGCTGATGACGGGGATCCTGCAGTGTCGGCCACAATCGAGGGGTTGCTGACGCGCCTGAAGGCAGAAACAGGCGTGCCGGCCTACTCGGTCGCAATTGTGCAGGATAGCAAGCTGATTGCCGCATCTGCGGTCGGTGAAATCGATGTCCGCAATCACACAAAGGCCACAACGACGAGCTGGTTCCGACTGGCAAGCGTATCCAAGGTCGTCGGCAGCACGATGCTCGCGCTGCTTGTGCAGGATGGCGACCTGGACCCGAACGCCCCTGTCGGCCACTACCTCTCCGAGCTGCCTGTTCAGTATCGGCAAATGACCGTGCTGCAGCTACTCGCGCATACCTCCGGAATGCCACACTACGAAGAACGCGACACACTGGTAGCGGCGACGCACTACGACAATGCAGTGGCCACACTCGCATCGGTCGGTGACCGGCCGCTGCTGTTCGAACCGGGCGCGGGTTATCGCTATTCGTCGCACGGCTACACGGTGCTCGGCGCCTTGTATGAATCGATCGCCAAAACGCCGGTTGATGAGTCAGTAAAGGCATTCATCGGCGAGATGACCGGCCGTGAATCGCCAACACTGGAAAAGATCCGCGTCCGCAATCTGCGTCGTTCGAACGTCTTCGAGGTCGAATCGGGGGGCGCCAGGACGGTGAAGCCGCGAGACCAGTCCTACAGCCCATTCGGCACCGGCATGGTGGCCAGCGCCGCGGATCTCGCCATGTTCGGCGATGCTGTATTGCGAAGCCCTGTGCTCAAGCCAGCTACGCGAGACATGCTGTTTCAACCGGTCACACTTGATGACGACACCATCGCTGGCAACTACCTGTACAACGTCGCGTTCGGATGGAGGGTCAGCGAGGACCCTGCAGGTCGAACTGTCTACCATCATTCGGGCGTTACCCAGGGAGCCCGATCGGCGCTCGTCCTGTACCCGGAGACAGGCCTTAGCATTGCGTTCCTGTCCAATGCAGCGTGGGTCGCGCAAATCGAGCGCACCGCGTTTTCGATCGCCGGCATTGTGCTCGATCGCGAGGTACCCGACGCCAAAGGTGTAGCGCGCCACTTTGCCGGGACATTCGATGGGGAGGCTATCGCCGGGACGCTCTTTTGCGCCAACAGCCCCGTAAGTTGCCGGCTTTCAGATGAGCGCGGTCCCTTTGCAGACTGGCTTTCGCAGTATCTGCCCGACAAGCGCAAACAGGCCAATTGGTCTTTCCTGCCGGTGCGAGGCGCTGGCGGCCGAAGACTAAAAATTGTAACCAGCGTGGGTCTTGTCGAACTCCGCGAGGACGATTCGTTAGCCGGGCGCTTCGAGGCAGAAATTGGCAATAATCGAATGCTCGAGATTCAATTCCAGCCTGGCGAACGATAAACACATCAAGGGGCCAGGCTTCTTGAATAGCGCTCAAAATAAAAGGGGAGCACTTGCGAGGCTCCCCTTTTGGATTTTGGTCGGGACGGCAGGGTGAGGGCCGGTCCGCGCAGCGGGCGCCGAGCACTGCTCGGCGAGGCCTGAACGACCGCAAGCTGCGCTTGCGGACCGGCAATCCCCGGCTCGCCCAAACGAAAACGGGGGTCACCTATGGTGACCCCCGCTGCTCGTTTGGTCGGGACGGCAGGATTTGAACGGGGCGGCCTTCCGCCTGCGACCACCACACCCCCAGTGCTAGCGCTGGGTATTTAAGCATTTAAAATCAATGAGTTACCCGTCATTACTGTGCTTGTTATGACCACACACGACACTAAACGCCAAGAAATGCCGCTCGTTCATGCACACTATCTGCACAGGCACCCTCACCTGCCCCAATGACTTTATGAGACGATCTATGCCGCTTCAATTACGTGTCCGATCTATCTGGGGCAGTTCAGTCTGACCCCTTGATCGTTGATCCTGTAAAGGCCATTGATCAGCAGGCTGGGGTCGAGATTGCCCACCACCGCATCTGTCGGATGAAGGACCTAATAGATGCTAGTGGAAAATGTTGTTAACTTTGTAGCTACCATTTCGTATCGACTAGGTGCGCGTATCGCCCACTGCATGGGAACCCACTCTTGTCCTTGTGAGGATTCAATGCTGTCGCCTGCGTTTTGCGCCTGAACTGCTTACCGCAAAAGCTACATTCATAAATATAAGTACGTCCTTGAGACCCACCCAGTGCCCCTCCTCTTCTTCTGGCAGGGCGGCGAATTCCAATCGAGGAACGATTAGACGGTTTAGGATTTTGCATCCCGCTGAACGAGGAACGAGACGTTGGTTCAATTGACACCGGCCCTGTAGCGGTAAGTTCTACCGCATATCGAGGGATGAATGACTGATTTGTAACACTAGCGCCCTGAATACGGTCGACCCTGTAGCTTCGGTGTTCGTTGTCCGCCGTTTTGAATGCATGAAGAATAATGTTGCCATCCTGCGTTCGCCGTAAAGAATACGGCTCAATTCGACGCGTCGAGCCTTGATACACGAGGTCAACGCAAAGGCGGTTCGATGCTGCGAAACGGATTATGTCGAGGGCTGACTGGGCTTGCAACGAAACGGGAAGCCGCTGAGTGCGCTCACGCAGTACTTCCTCGCCCGCTGCGCCAACATAGGCCACGGGTTTAGGCGCTTCGCTGCGACCACTCATCCAGTCAAAAAATTCCGGTAATTCGCTCCAGAAGTTTTCAACCGACGGCAACGCGGGGAGTTGATGCGCCAGCATGGTTTCCCAACCAGCTTCAAGTTCCTGACGAAATGGCTCCAGATCAATGAGTACAGGCACAGCAATACCCTTGAACTCACATTTCTGCCGTAAAACGTCAAGTAGAACACTCGCAGCAGGTCGACCAGCATCGTTTCTGAAAAGGTTTACCACATCATACAAATCTCTTGGCCGGGTGCGCTCTGCGAGTGCCCTCACCTTTTCACCAAATGCCTCTTCATAGGCGTAAGACAGGACCTGGATACCGTTCTCAGGACAATCTGAATAAGGATGGAACACCGGCGAATGCACAGGTTCAAGCACCAACCGCTCGTCTGCAGTTAAATCGAGCTTGATTCTCGGCATGCTCTTGCCGCGAGGCGATACCGGCCCTTGATAGCCGATTCTCCCCATGCAGGACTTGTTGCCGCGCGGGTTATTGAAAATCTCAAAAGTCTGAGCGTCTACTGGAAGCCCAATGCCAGTTTCCTCATAGACACGTTCACTAATTTCAGAAAAGACGTCGCTTAGGAACCCTGGATCGAGGTGGGATTCATCTTTCAGCGTAAAATCGAGATCTTCCGAAAACCGGTACGTTTCAAAAAAGCACTTCTTGAGGCAAGTACCGCCCTTAAAAACCCAACTCTCTTTGAGGTCGGAGTGGCTGGAAATCCCCCACAACAGCCACCCGAGAACGTAGTCCTTCTCAACCACATGCGGGTTGAGGCCTAGCGCTGCTGCGGCATCGATGATTTCACGCTTGTCGATCATGTTGAATCGTCCGCTTCCACAACGACGGGACCCACAGCCGCCAACGTGTTACCAACTCACTGCACTCTAGTTTGGGGTCGAGCCTGGCATTACCTTTAGTCAAGCGTAGACTACAGGCGTCTTCCAACGATGTAGCCGAGCCATCACGTTCGGCCAAAAAGCCCATGCGTTTGAAAACAGCCCCATTTCCGAGCATGTCGGCGTAGTCGAGCAGCTTTTGATCATCCCGATCTGACCGCCGCAGGTAGGCAGTGAAACAATCAGCCACGTGTTGGATGCCACCACCAATTTCTGGCTTATTGAAGATATCAAGAATCGTGCGGTGCAAATCTGAGACCGACACCTTGGTTGAATCACGCCACACAGCTCGAGTGCCGAAGATATCCTCTTCCTTGATGTGGTGCAGGCTAAAGAGCGCGCCGTGTCTTAGCTCACGGCTCCGTCGCACTGGTTTCGATGTAAAAACAACGATATCTCGAAACAGTTGCTCAGTGAGGTCCCAGTGTTCTGCTGCGGTGCGGCCACCTATGTAGCAGGGTGCGTACAGGGCAGGTACCAGGACCCATGGATCCGCCAACACACTCCCGCTCTCCAGCGAGTCCAATCCCACGGCCACATATGCGCCGGGACCGACTCGCCGCAACCAGCCCTGGTCCTTCCATCTTGACAGCAGTTTGGCGGCGTTCACCCTGTCCATCGCCAAGGTCACGACCACGTCGTCTATTTCGATCACGTCCCCAGCCGCGCGAATTACCGCGCTTAGCCTCTGTCGACCCTTTGGTAGAGAAATTGGCTCCATGACAAGAAATACTTATCCGCGCAAAATTTTCCAATTAACTGTGAATATATTGAGCAGGAGTATACTTCTGGCGCCGGAAGGCACGCAACAAAAATATATGTAAGCTACTATTTTTCTGTATATGTGGGAATTTTAGCTATTAATTTATACTATTAGGCGGAGGCTGAAGCCCTTCGCCCGGTGAAGTCCATGCCGCTTGCTTAACGTGTACGATACTAGTGGCGAAGCTCAAATTGCTTAGGCCGCATATCCTGGTGGAAAAATGTTCGGAAAAAGAGCGACTTAAGACTGCAGTGAACGAATCTTGCCTGAGGTCCCGGTGGTAATGGTGATACTCCCGACCGGGCTGTAACAAAACATTAATACTGTATCTATTGTGGTGTAATGTTCTGATTGTTTTATATGTAAAGGGAGTTTGGAGTCGCATGTATTTTTCTCATTAATGGGAGATTGCGTGTGCTCTTACTTGCCCTGCTTCACACAACACTATGGCTCGTTGCGGTTTACCTGGCTCTCTCTCAAGAATGACCAAGCGACTCCATGACGCTAGTCGTATCTCAATTGCTGCAGTTTAGTCGTGCGTGCTTGATAGTCTTTATAATCCTGATACTTCAAGACGCAGGCCTGTCAGAAATTTTGGGGCACCCAATCTCCATGATCACTGACTTAGTCAACGATTGATGCCGTTTGTTGTACACGCCAACCATTCGTTCCGGTAAGGTTGGATTCAAGTCGTGCCACAGACAATTGTATTGTGATACTCAACATACTCCTGCCCAATTGCATGCCCTTCGTTCGTTTTCACATCCGTCAGTTTGAGCCGAATCGCCCCATAATCCAGCTTTGCATGACAGTTGGGACAAACACAAACCATGTTCTCAATGACATCAGGCCCGTTGTGAGGTGCCCCCAATGGCTTAAGATGATGAGCTTCAGCATAAAGCTTGCCAGCAGGCATCTCCAGACTGATATTGCACAGCTGGCAGAGATAGGAGTTTAGCTCCTTAACTTTCACAGCTAGCTTCGTATCACGTATAACCCTCAAGATCGTGTATTCTGCTCTTCCAGGCGCCTCCACAAGGTCCACGGCAGGTCTAATCAATTCTCCAGCAACGTGCCTAGACCAATCGAAGCTGGCGCAACGCACTGTTTCTTCTGCCCAAAACTCCTCATCTTCCTCAGCACGACCATATATGGCAAAGTAACCAGGCCCTGGACGCTCTATCTGTTTGTCAACAATTACACCCGTGATTCCTGGTAGACCATGATGTTGGACCCAGTCTGCCAGATCATTTAGTCCCTGATTCTGCAGGCTCCGTCCCCATGTCATCGCCGTCTTTTCTAATCCTAGAGCATCATGTGCGTCCTTGTATCCCAGATAAGTCCGCCAATCACTAGGCTCGACGACTTGCAGTTGCTCAACAAGCACCTCCAGTATTCGTCTTCCTTGTTCAGTAAGTTCCATAGCTAGCACTCTCCATGAGAACGGGTCGATCCTGACAAGTCATCACTTCAAGGAAACAGTCCATGCCTACAGACCTCTACATCTTGAGATAAGGCTCTATACAGCACCGGCTTCCAATCGTTAATGCAGGAGCCCCGAGCCATCGCCGCGAAGTGTGCTTGTCTCTGTGCTACCGTCATTGGCTCGTATATATCGGGCCATTGGTCAACTACCATCACGAGTTCAGACGCTGCCTCCACCGCATATCGTTCGCTCAAGTTGTACTCCCTGAAATGCGCAGCTACTCGCTCCTTGTCATCATCAGTCCAAGTAGCCGGAGGTTGAACAGAAAAATTCGCCGAAGCTTCTCGACCACGCTGAATCTGAGCAACAACCCAAACATCAGTGTAAAAGTGGTTGGCATCAAAGTAGGGATGCAATACTTGTCCGCCAGGTGAATCAGCCACACTGCTCCCCTTCTCAGAATTGCAATCTCGACAGCAAGGCAGAAGGTTGGCAGGACAAATCGAAAACTGAGGTAACTCTGCCTTCGGTAGATAATGATCCAATGTATACACGTGCCCAATTCCACCGCAGGAGGGACACTTTTTCTTTGAAGCAATAGATAGCTTGTTATACAAGGCTCTACCGGGCTGACGCCTCACCATGTGGTATTCGTATAGCTTGACTAGGTCAGCCTTCGTAAGATCCCGAAGAACGGCTGTATCGTCTTCATTAGGATCTATTGCTTGAAACGTATAGAGAACCGCTGCGCCCGCACGTATAAAATAATCTGCTGAAACACCCAAGAATTCTTTTTCGCCATCTTGCAGTCTCTGTCGATAAAGCGGCTCATTGACACTCTGGCGACACGCTTGATATGCACTCCTCGCTGCTATAGCCGGCCCGGCGATCTGCCTCATTCATCACCCTCCACCTGATCACGCAGATTCACCAATGCTCTTAGGAGTGCCCTACCCTCAAACCCTATTGACTGGCCATATTCTTCAAGAATTTCTTCGTGGCCGGCGCCCGAATCAACTGATTCCCTAAGCAGTCGTAGGAATCCAGACTTCGCTACTTCTAGACCAAAAACTTCGCGAGTTAGGGTTCCGACATTTTCACCAAAGGTCTCTAAGTCAGGCCGGTATACGTCAGCTTCTAGTCCCGCACGTATCATAATCGAGACGCAGCTACTTGGAATTTCCTGTAAGACTACTGGTGAGTGTGTTGCAACAATTGCAACGGCATTTCTGTTGTGTAGCAGTTCGCTAAGCGCCCGAACAAAGGCGGAGAGTAGCGGAGGATGCAGATGGCTCTCAGGCTCGTCCATAAGGACTAGTGTTTTTTCCTCTACGAGCGAAACCAGTTTTGTAACTGTTAGAAGAACCGCAGCGTGCCCCGAACTCATCCTTGAGAAAAGCCGTTCGGATACGTAAGAGAGTTCCTCAGCTTCATCAAAGTCTGCCAGGCGCTCAAGTTCCATCTCAGCAAAATTAGTATCAGATTCAAGCGTTTCTATTGCTCTCAGCCAACGCTTGCGTGAAGCATTTTGCCCTAAGACGATTTGGAGACCTTCTACAAACTCGTTCGCCAGATCTTCAAACTGCTTTAAGGGACCGACATCCGCTTCAGCTCCACGATTCTTGAGCCCAATGTAGTGATAGCAAATTCCTTGCGCTGGATCTGGCTGGTCCTCTGGTGGCGTAAACGGGTCAAAAGGGCTAAATGCCGCAGAAACGACTCTTCCAAAGTAGCCCTCTGAAACGGGCGCATATCCTCCAAGTGTCTGGTACTCGAATCTACCCGAGCCTGCGTGCTCTTGGTCAACAGCTGAGAGCACCATGTCGTTCAGTAGGGTAGTCTTGCCTACACCATTTCGCCCAATTATTGCATGTATATTCGTACTAGGTTTTGAACTAGCTTCCACCTCAAAGTCTAGAGAAACGCCTGAGTATCGCTCAGCCGCGTCGCGCTGGTATCTAAACGTATAGTTAGTCAGCACCGCACCACCCTGCAGCACTCTTGAAAACTGATCCCGAATAGCCGACATACTCACAGTACGGAGGAGCGAGGTATTGAAAACTTCCTGATCTACTGCAGTTTCCAGCGATTCGCGATTATGGACAACATCTCTCAATCCTAGAAGGAGATCACTTCTAAAATTTGTTGAATCGAGCCCCATAAGATTCGAGTAGTAGTCAACAGACTCACCAAGCGAAAAATAGTGTGGTTCCAGCCGTTCAAATGGACTATCCAGCGTCGAATGAGTATTAATCTCTATAGTTTGGTCAACGAAACCAATCTTCACGTTTCCGATTTCGTGTTGCTCGCCCTCAGCATCGAACACCACCAGAAAGAACATCGTTACAAAAGAATAGTCATTCCACCGATCTACTCGAAGATATGCCTCTTCGAAACCCTGATCGGGAAAATACGCGTTCCGTTCAATCACATGAAACTGCACAATTCACCGCCTATAAGACTTAGCGCACCCAAAACAGTGCAAACTTGACCAGTCACCGCGCCGGTGTAGTAAGTGTAAGATATTGGGGTCAGAGTAACATTTCGATATAAACAAAAGGGGCGGCCCATGGCCGCCCCCCACAAACGTTACTCTGACCCCGAATACGCGGTTTCTCTGGGAATCTACCGTCTGAGCCTTTTCAAAAATGAAACTATTTTTGATTGCCCAGAATTCTGCGCGATTTGTTCAGCCGTCATTCCGTCAGTGGTCAACGCTGTATCGGCGCCGCTTTCCACTAGTAGCTTAACAACTTCGAGATTCCCTTTATTTGAGGCCAGCATCAGCGGTGTCGCAGAACGCGAACCTCGAGTATCTAACTCTGCTCCGTTTTGAACAAGAATGCGAACAGACTCTACGCTTCCGTTTGCAGCCGCGAAATGCAGGGGCCGATGTCCAGTGGCAGCTATCGCATTAACATCAGCGCCCAATTCAATGAGTCGCTTCGAAGCACGAAACTTTCCTTTCATCGAGGTCACCATGAGCGGAGTGGCATCCTGGTCATTTCTTTCGTCGATAGGTACTCCCTTCACTGCTAGAAATTCAACCATCGACCGACTCGCAACGAAGTGCATGGCAGAACTACCGTGCTGGCCGCGCACTCCGAACTTGGCTCCATTCTTCTCCAAGAGTTTCACCAGCTTTTTGCAGTCTGACCGTATCGCATAGAACACTGCTACATTCCCAGTGTCGCTTCTCACTTCGAGATCCGCACCTGAATTCACCAATAACTCAGCCATCTTTGAGTCGCAGCGGTCCGCAGCCAATTGAAGTGGATTGATCGTTGCGGCAGGCGACACAAAGTCGACATTTGCACCCTGCTCTATCAAGTAGTTTGCAATTCTTGCATCTCCAACTGCAACCGCCATATGCACCGGTGTTGCCATTTTGTCCGTGTATTGGTCTATGTGCGCCTCATGCTCAACCAACACTTTCACTGCCGCGAAGTGTTTTTCAGCGACCGCTAGTTGTAGTGGCGTAAAGCCGCTTGGATTGACGGTGTTAAGATCAGCACCGTACACGGCCAACAGCTCCAATTTGGTGTCATCCCCGCTGTAAGCCGCCAATATAGTCACGCTGTCACCATTCGCATTATTCAATTCCGTATCAGCACCGGATTCGAGAATTGCCTGGAACGTCCTGTCGTTGCTTCTCTCGAGCGCGACCTGCAACGGCGTACTGCCATCAGGCCCCCGTTGATTGATATCAGCCCCGTCAGCAACAAGTACTGGAATCATCTTGTCTCTGCTCGCAAATACTGCGACATGTAGTGCCGACCAGCCGTCTGAAGAAACCTGAGATGAAGCGTCAAATTCAGTTGATAGGAAGGATTTGACGCGCTCGACCTGCCCCCGCTCCACCGCTCGAATGAAGTCTTCCTCAGATGCGGAAATATTCACAGAGACGCTTACGAGGACGGCACAAAACACAGCGCGGAAATTCATTAAACCAAGCTCCAAAAGTCCCTCAAATCGCAAGGCAACGACCTAGCTCTTGTGATATTGGATATTGGATATTGGATATTGGGGTCAGAGTAACATTTTGTCGCGTCCTGGCCGGCCGGGCTTACCGGGCCTGAGCCGTGCTCCGGTGTCTGCCTCCAGGGCACTTGTAAAACTCTCGCGTCCGAAGGCGTGCCCGCGATTCGTGGCTTCACGAATTCTACCAATAAAATCCTCATCCAACGGATATTCAAACAGCTTCCTGTACGCGCGCTGCCTCGACGCCGGAGAATCACCAAGCCCCAGGTAGCAAAGGTGCGGCTCCAGAAATCCACAGGCCTTCCCGTGGGAGTTGTGGCCATAACTTGACCATCTGTAATGACCGGGCTCGCGAACCATGCGGGCGCGCACCGGATTCATCTCTATGTACCTGTAGCAGGTGAGCAGATACTGATCACTATCGACAATGCATGACTTGTAGCGGCCCTCGTATAGTGTACCGGTACGCTTGTGCCGCTTGTTGAAGTAGCGAACGTACTGCCGGCCAAGCGCTTGCATCATTTCAGGCAAACCTCGCTCGACCTGAGGTGTCAGCAGTAGATGAATATGGTTTGTCATGTAAACCCACGCATGGATAAGAACGTGTCGCTGTCGAGCGTATTGGCTTAACCATGCGGAGAACAGGCCGCGGTCCTCGTCGTCATGGAAAATCGCCTGACGATTGTTTCCGCGCTGAATGATATGCAGCGGCACACCGGGCAGCGTGACGCGAGGCTGTCTTGCCATCGGCAACATCCTTGTTTACCAATAATTGGAACTCTAATGCTAGCGCCTTATGGCGATCTGGCAACCTGGTGGAAATGTTACTCTGACCCCAATTTCACTCTGACCCCAATTTCTGACCCCAATTTCACAGCCACATCGGCGGTGTCAGCCCAGAGGCCTTCGAGGCGGCCTCATTGTGAGGCTGGGGAGTGTCTGGTTATCGGGGGAAGTCCAGAACCATAGAGATGTCGATAGGTTCGTTCGGGCAATTGACTAGTTCAGGTAACCCAAAATGGCACCCGACTATATGATCGACAAAATCCCTACTTACGCGACTCGTTTTGCAGCTGCGCGATCCAGATCATAGGTCGACTGAAGGTTCATCCAGAGCTTGGGCGAGGTATTGAGCGCCTCGGCGAGATCCAGCGCTGACTCAGCGGTAATACCTCGCTTTCCACGCACCAGCTCATTCAGGCGCGCTTTGGTCCACCCAATCTGGCGTGCAAATTCAGCCTGGGAGATTCCCGCCGGCTGTAAAAACTCTTCCAGTAGTATCTCACCTGGATGAAAGGGATTAGTTGGTTGCATATTCATAGCTTCACCTTAGTGATAATCAACAATCTGGACTTCAGATGCCTGACCATCAGACCATCTGAAAACCAAACGCCACTGATTGTTAATACGGATAGAGTGCATGCCCTTGTAGTCGCCCTTCAAAGCTTCCAACCGGTTGCCGGGGGGTGACCGCAGGTCCTGTAGAGTAGCTGCATCGTGTAAATAGAGCAGCTTTCTACGAGCCATTCGCCGTAGCTCCGACGGAAATCCACGTGTAGCGCGCGTACTCTTATCCTGAAACAAATCTTCGGCAAGTTTGTTGTCGAATGAAATTATCACATTACGATATTATCGGTATATGATAACGCTTGCAACGCGCCTCTCATGTGGCCCCCTGCCTCCGAAGCGAAGGGTCTATAGTTCACAGGAAAGAGTCATAGCTTTCCGGATACGACTCATAGACTTATGGGAAACTGGCGCCAGCCATCCGACTGCAACCACCACATTTCAGGTGTTGTGTGCAGGGCTGCGATACCCACCCCAAGTGATTGATTTTGGGGTGAGGCGCGGCACGAAACCGCCTTCTCTGCCAGGAATGTGCGAATCTCAAGCACCAGGAAAACAAAAAAGGCCAGCAGTTGCTGGCCCTTAAGTTACTGATAAATAATCGAATTTGGTCGGGACGGCAGGGTGAAGGCCGGTCCGCGCAGCGGGCGCCGAGCACTGCTCGGCGAGGCCTGAACGACCGCAAGCTGCGCTTGCGGGCCGGCAATCCCCGGCTCGCGCAAACGAAAACGGGGGTCACCTATGGTGACCCCCGCTGCTCGTTTGGTCGGGACGGCAGGATTTGAACCTGCGACCACCACACCCCCAGTGTGGTGCGCTACCAGGCTGCGCTACGCCCCGGAGGCTGCGAATTATACAGGCAAACGCCGCCTGTTCAACGCCTATCACCAGCAGTCTGGCGCCATCCTGGCCGAATTACTGACCCAGCATGGAGCGCAGCATCCAGGCGGTCTTTTCGTGCACCTGCATGCGCTGGGTCAGCAGGTCGGCGGTGGGCTCGTCGCTGGCCTCGTCGACCAGGGGGAAAACGGAGCGTGCCGTGCGGGCCACAGTCTCCTGGCCTTTCACGAGGTTGGCAATCATCTGCTCTGCCGTGGGGACTTCGTCGTCTTCCTCGATCTCGGTCAGTTCGGCGAACTCCTTGTAGGAGCCTGGCGCAATCACGCCCAGGGCACGGATGCGCTCGGCGATTTCGTCTACGGCCGTGGCCAACTCGGTGTACTGCACCTCAAACATCTGGTGCAGGGTGTTGAACATGGGACCTGTGACGTTCCAGTGGTAGTTGTGGGTCTTCAGGTACAGGGTGTAGCTGTCGGCCAGCAGGCGGCTGAGGCCGGCAGCTATGTCTATGCGGTCTTTCTCTTCGATACCGATGTCGATGCTCATATTGGTGGTTCCTTGTTTGGATGACTATGAGGGGAGTATGGGGGTCGGGGGTCATCCAATAAAGTTAATTATGGAATTGAAAGCTATCGATTTTTGCGATTTACGATATATTGAAAATATTTATTATTATCAATAGGTTAGGAATATTTCCTTACGCGGAGCTGGAGTTTGAGGGCTCAGAACGGTGGAGGCAGGACGCTAATCGTGCAGACTGAATCCCCCTACGCGGGCTGCCGCTTTCGTGGCGGCCCGCGTAGGGGGATGGCGGTTCTGGGGTGCACCGACGCAGGAATCCATTCCGACGGAGCTGGATCCCCCTACGCGGGCCGCCGCTTTCGCGGGGATGACGATGAGTGCCCGGGGATGTCGATGCGTGCCCGGGGATGACGAAGAGTGCGCGGGGATGACGGATCGTGAGCGGGGATGACGGGGTGGATGCCCGGTCCGCGCAGGGGTGCTGGCGGGCCGGGCGAGTGTGGCGCCCTACTCCTCGATGCTGATGCGGTCGATTTCCTGGGCGTCGCGGTCGGCTTCGCAGAAGGGCATATCGATCCAGCCGGACTCTGAGTACAGGCGGGTTGCGTCGGCGTAGTGAGCGTTGGCGGGATCCGAGGACTGGGAATAGGTGAGGATGGCGTTGGCATCCGGGCATTCCGTTGCATCCCAGCTTACCGCCTGGATATAGCTGTTGCCGGCGCGGATGTTGGCATAGCCCTCACCCTCCACCAGCCCGGAGCTAATCACATTGTGCAGCATGCTGCCGCTACCGCCGTGGATACCGATGCGCTCGCCGTTCCTCTCGTCAAACTGCACCTGGCCCCAGGGCAGGTCGAGGGCGATGTTGTTATCCAGCAGGGTCTGCACACCATCTGCCAGGGCCTGGCGCACCGCTTCCATCACAACGGCATCAGTGGTGTTGAGCGTATTGGGCGTATTAACCGGGTCAGCCGGATCGAAGGGCACCGCGAACAGGTTTTCCACATCGTCCACCGCGCGCCAGAACTCATAGAAAATGTGACCGCCGGTGGAATCGACGGTGTGGCGGGTATCCCAGTTGGACAGTAGAGTGCAGGCCTCGGCGACGGAGGCCGGGCTGGTCGAGTAGGCAGACCAGTCGGTCACCGCTTCGCAGTCTGCCACCACATCGGCCAGGATCAACTCGGCGGGATAGTTTCTGGCGCTGTAGTGGCTCTGGCGCACGGTTTCATTGGAGTAGAGCGCATCACCCAGGTCGTCGCTGCCGGCCAGGCGCTCTTCCGCCTGTACGAAGGTCAGGCGGGTGCGCTTGCTCTGCTCTATGCGCTCCAGGCCGATCACCTGGGGGAAGCCTTCCAGCAGCTGCCGGGGGTTGGTAAGCCAGTAGCTGTCGTTGGCATTGGCCCCGTACTCGCGGGTATCCAGGCTGGGCAGGCTGTCGTAGCCAAACACGCCGTCAGGGGCGCCTTCGTCACTGCCCCACTCACAGGCGCTGTCAGCGCCGTCGAGGGTGATAAAGCCATTGCTGGTCAGCAGGCCCTGCAGGAGCCCGCGCACGCAGGTGTTCTGCTTTTCAATGGTGACGTGGGGGATGGTTGAAATATCGCCATAGAAAGCATCGCCAAAACGATCTGCAGCGATGGTGTTTACCCAGGGAATGCCGATGGCTTCCAGTTCGACCTTGAACTCATCGAGGTTGCCCGCCTGCCCCATCCGCAGCCACTGCTCGATGCCGCGCAGGTTGTCGAGGTTGGCGTCGCGGTAAGCGATGACAGTGCCAAAGACGTTAGGCCAGCCTGCCAGCAAGCCATCCACGGCACCCAGGTCTACCACCGTGCTGTTGTGGGTATTCCAGAAGGTGTGCTCCACCGTCTCGATGCTGCCGTCGTCATTGCGCACCTCGGCAGTCACGGTGATCGGCTCCAGGTCGCGAAATTCACCGTCGTATTCGTACTGCAGGGCGTTATCCGGGTTCAGGGTCAGTTCGTAAAAGGTGAAGCGGTCGCCGGTGGACACAGTGTGACTCCAGGCGAGGTCCTTGTTAAAGCCCAGCACCACCAGCGGCAGACCGTGCAGGGCGGCGCCCATCACGTCGTACTCGCCGGGAATGGTCAGGTGCGACATATAGAAGCGGTCAGCCCCCTGCCAGGGGAAATGCGGGTTGCCGAACAGCAGGCCGGTATTGCCGCCCTGCACGGCTTCCGCACCCACAGCGTAGGCGTTACTGCCCAGCATCTCAGGTTCGGGTAGGCCCAGGCTGGCACGCACACCCTCAGGATTGAGTGCTGCGAACTGGCGGGTCAGCGCTTCCGGCGTCGGCAGGCTGACGCTCGCCACCGTTTCCGGCGCCTGTGCCGCCACAATCAGGTCTGCCAGCGGGTCTGCACTGCCGCGCAGGATGCGCTTGTGCAACAGGCGTCCGAGGTCAAACATATCCACCTCACGCACCCAGTCGGCGCCGCGACAGCCCTCTTCACCCTCGGGCAGGTTGTCCACGCCCGTATCGCGCAGATAGCGGTTGAGGCCAGCCACGTAGCCCTCGCCCAGTTCCAGCAGGTAATCGGGCAGTGCGTCGAAGAAAATGCGCTGGATACGCTCGTCGTCGTTGTAGAGCTTCATCACCAGATCAAGGTTGAGGTCGCCGTTGTCCAGGTAGCGGGCAGACTCGCCCTTTGAACGCACAAACTCTTCCATCACAACGCAATAGTTTTGCGTGGCGTAGGACCAGCCGTAGCCGTAGCCGAGGCTGCCCCAGTCTTCTGCGGTGACATGGGGGATACCGTACTCGGTCCAGACAATGTCAGCGGAATAGGTCGGGCCTTGCGGCGGCGGGTTGGGGTTCGGGTTGAAGGTATTGTCTGAATCGCTGCAGGCAAACAGGACTATCGGCAGGCAAAGCGCCGCTATCACATTGCGCATGGGTGTCTTCCTTAAATTATTATAGGTAAGCGTGCGTGTGCGCAGCCTAACACCCGGCGAAGCCTGCTGAGAAGGTATAGCGGGAACAGATGGGGTTGCGCGAGTTGCGTAGGATGAACCGCGGCGGATTTAGCGGTCCAGGGACAGGGTATCCAGCAGTGCTTCGAGATCGGCAATGGTCTGTTTCAGCACGGTGCTGACCTCTTCTTCTATCCCCTCTTCTTCGGGACCTTCTTCCATACGCTGACGGGCGCCGCCGATGGTGTAGCCCTGGTCGTAGAGCAGGCTGCGGATCTGGCGTATGGTCTCGACGTCACCGCGCTGATAGTAGCGGCGGTTGCCGCGGCGCTTGACGGGTTTGAGCTGGGGGAATTCCTGTTCCCAGTAGCGCAGGACATGGGGCTTTACGCTACACAGTTCGCTGACTTCGCCAATGGTGAAGTAGCGTTTGCCCGGGATAGTGGGCAGATTCTCCGAGCCGCTATTCGGTTCCACCGTCGAATACCCTCATGCCCACGCTCGAAACGGGGCTGACCGGGCTGGCCGGTGCGGCGGGATGGTCGGGGCCGGCTTCGCCCTCTCCGTCGTAGGCTTCGACGCGGGCCTTGAGCTTCTGGCCGGGACGAAAGGTCACCACGCGGCGAGCGGAGATTGGAATCTCTTCACCCGTCTTTGGGTTACGGCCGGGGCGCTGGCTTTTGTCGCGGAGGTCGAAATTGCCAAAACCGGACAGCTTCACCTGCTCATTGCCTTCCAGGCACGAGCGAATCTCCTCGAAAAATAACTCGACGATTTCCTTGGCTTCTCGCTTGTTGAGACCTAGTTCCTCATACAAACGCTCTGCCATTTCGGACTTTGTGAGCGCTCCCATGGCCTTTCCCGATCCGGAATCCTTTGCCTGCGGCTGGTGGGGCGAAGCTGTTATCAGGCCTCAGCCTGTGTTCAGCTCCGCAACTCCGCATTGTAAGTTTTTATAAGCAGATCAATCACTTGATCCACACTTTTATTAACATCCTGATCACTTAGCGTGCGTGAAGAATCCCTAAAAGTCAAACCCAATGCCAAGGATTTCCTTTTAGGATCAATACCTTTGCCTTCATATACATCAAAAAGCCTTAAGTCTGTCAGGTAAGTTCCCGCCGCTTCTCGAACATTTTCCAGCAGCTCTCCCGCAGGCACCGATTTGTCTACCAGCAGCGCCAGGTCACGGCGTACCTCGGGGTAGCGCGACAGCTCCGTGAAGCTCGGCAGCGCCGCCGCCAGCAACGCCGCCAGGTCAACTTCAAACAGGTAAGCGGGCTGGGCCAGGTCAAATTTCGACTGCAATTGGGGATGCAGGGTACCGATCACGCCGACCGCACTGCCCTCACGCTCGAGGATGGCGGTCTGGCCCGGATGCAGGCCGGTGCGTTCGCCGGCCCGGAAAGTGAAACTCTCTTGCGCTGCGGTCAAGGCCAGCAGCGATTCCAGGTCTCCTTTCAGGTCGAAGAAATCCACCAGTTCACCGGACTCGCTCCAGGCTTCAGGGTGCCGACGGCCGCTGACCAACGCGGCCAGGGTTGGGCGCTGCTCCAGACCGTCCGCGCCGGGAAGGAACCGCAGGCCGGTCTCAAACAAGCGCACCCGGTGCTGCTGGCGGGCGGCATTGTGGGCCAGCGCCTGCACCAGACCCGGCATCAGGCTGGTGCGCATCACCGCCAGGTCTGCCGAGATGGGGTTTTGCAGTTCTACCGGGTGCAATTCCGGATCAAAGGCTTTCTGGGCGTCCGCGCCCAGGAAGCTATAAGTCACCGCCTCCTGGAAGTCGCGGCCGGTCAGCTGGGAGCGCAGCTTGCGCAGCGACAGGTCTCGCTCCGGACGTGAAGGAATAACCAGGTCGGCACGGATGTGACTGACCGGCAGGTTGTTGTAGCCGTATACCCGCGCCAGTTCCTCGAGCAAATCCGCCTCAATGGCAATATCCACTCGCCAGCTCGGTACGCCAGCCTGCCAACCTTCGTCGGTGGCCGTTACCGTAAGTCCGAGCCCGGTGAGAATACGTTCCACCTCGGCATCGGGCATATCAAAGCCCAGCATGCGGGGTATTCGCTCACGACGCAGTCGCACTGGCGGCCGCTCCGGCATATGTTCGTCCAGGCGGGTGTCCACGGTCGGGCCCGCCTCGCCACCGCAGATCGCCAGAATCAGCTCGGTGGCGCGCTCAAGCACCCGTGCCTGCATGCCGAAGTCAGCGCCACGTTCAAAACGGTGTGAGGCGTCGGTGTGCAGGCCATAGGCCCGGGCACGGCCGGCCATGGCCAGGGGCTGCCACCAGGCCGCCTCCAGCATCAGGTCAGTGGTTGATTCGCTGACGGCCGTGGTCTCACCGCCCATGATGCCGGCCAGCGAGACCGCCTTTTCCTGGTCGGCCACCACCATGCTGTCATCGCGCATCTCAAGGGTCTGGCCGTTCAGCAGCTCCAGCTTTTCACCGGCTTGTGCCATGCGCACGACAATGCCGCCAGACAGTTTGGCGAGATCAAAGGCGTGCATGGGCTGACCCAGCTCCAGCATTACGTAGTTGGTGACGTCGACCACCGGGTCGATGGCGCGAATACCGCTGCGGCGCAGTTTTTCCTGCATCCACAGGGGGCTGGTCCTGGAGATATCGATCCCGCGAATAACGCGGTTCACAAAACGGGGGCAGCCCTCGCCCGCTTCCAGCGACACCGGAAAGCTGTCTTCAATGGACGCCGGTACTGCTGTCACCGGCGCGTCGGCCAGATCGCTGTGGGTCAGCAGGGCCACTTCCCGGGCAATGCCCGACAGGCCCAGACAGTCTGCACGGTTGGGCGTCAGGTCCAGCTCGATCACCTGGTCGCTGAGGTCCAGGTACTCACGCAGGTCGGCGCCCACCGGCGCATCGGCGGCCAGCTCCATCAGGCCATCGTCATCTTCACCCAGCTGCAGCTCGGCGCCGGCGCACAGCATGCCCTGGGATTCCACGCCTCGCAGCTTGGCCTTCTTGATCTTGAAGTTGCCCGGCAGTACCGCGCCCACCCGGGCCAGCGGCGCTTTCAGGCCGGCGCGGGCATTGGGGGCACCGCAGACAATCTGCACGGTCTCGCCGCCGGTGTTGACCTGGCAGACGCGGAGCTTGTCGGCGTCCGGGTGTTGTTCGGCAGACACAATCTCTGCCACCACCACACCGGAAAAGTCTCCCGCCACCGGCTCGACGGCGTCGACTTCCATACCCGCCATGGTAATAAGCTGGGCCAGTTCGTCAGTATCGATGCCCGGGTTAACCCATTCCCGCAGCCACTGTTCGCTGAATTTCATAGCTTGTCCAAATCCGGTTTAGCGGAACTGCTCGAGGAAGCGCAGGTCGTTGTCAAAGAAGATGCGCAGGTCGTTGACGCCATAGCGCAGCATGGCCAGGCGCTCCACGCCCATGCCGAAGGCGAAGCCGGCGTAGCGCTCGGCATCGATGTTGGAATACTCCAATACCCGCGGGTGCACCATGCCGCAACCCATCACTTCCAGCCAGCCGGTGTGGCTGCAGACGCGACAGCCGTCGCCGCCGCACATCACGCACTGGATATCCACTTCCGCCGAAGGCTCGGTGAAGGGAAAGTAGCTGGGACGGAAGCGCACGCTGAGCTGGTCGTTCTCGAAGAACACGTGCAGGAAGTCAATAACGATGCCCTTGAGGTCGGCAAAGCTCGATTCCTCATCGATCAACAGCCCTTCCACCTGGTGGAACATGGGCGTGTGGGTCAGATCGGAGTCGCAGCGGTACACGCGGCCCGGGCAGATGACCCGGATGGGCGGTTGCTCGCTCTCCATGACCCGCACCTGTACCGGTGAGGTGTGGGTGCGCAGCACAGTCGTGTCATCCACGTAAAAGGTGTCGTGCATCGCCCGCGCCGGATGATGAGCGGGAATATTGAGGGCCTCGAAGTTGTGGTAGTCGTCTTCCACTTCCGGGCCTTCCACCACATCGAAACCGATAGCGCCGAAAAAGTCTTCCATGCGCTCAATGGTGCGGGTGACCGGGTGCAGCCCGCCGGTGGAGGCAGCGCGGCCGTCCAAAGTGACGTCGATGCGCTCTGCGGCCAGTTTTTCTGATACCGCGGCTGCGTCCAGGGCCTCCTTGCGTTCGCCGATCAGGGCCTGGAGTTCCTGCTTGACCACGTTGATCTGCGCACCGGCCTTCGGGCGCTCCTCGGGGTCGAGCTTGCCCAGGCCTTTCAGCAGGTCGGTGACCTTGCCCTTCTTGCCGAGGTATTCGACGCGCAGGTTTTCCAGCGCCTTGCCATCGGTGGCGGCGTTGATGGCCTCGCGGCCCTCGTTTGCCAACTGTTCGAGGTTGTCCATTGCTTCCTCTAAAAGAGTGACAGACCACGTTTGTGAGCGCCTGGGTGTTCTCGCCCCGAGGCCGGAGCTCTTAAACGGTCAAAAACGTGGTCTGTCCCCATTTATGCGATTAGCCAATAAAAAAGGGGAAAGAGTGTTAACCCTTTCCCCTTCTGTTTTCGTGTGCAGCGAACCGACTGCCCCTGAATAAAGGGCGCGGCAGGGTGGGCTTAGGCCAGCGCGGCCTTCGCTTGCTCCACGATCGCTGCAAAAGCCGGCTTGTCATGCACAGCCAGGTCCGCCAGCACACGACGGTCCAACTGCACATCGGCCTTCTTCAGGCCATTGATCAAGCGGCTGTAGCTCAGGCCATTGGCACGAGACTGGGCATTGATGCGAGTGATCCACAGCGAGCGAAACTGACGCTTGCGCTGACGGCGATCACGAAGGGCATTCACAGGCCGCTAGTTCTTCTTTTTGGGGGCAATAACCATGGTGAGCTGTCGGCCTTCCATTTTCGGGAATTGCTCGACTGAACCCAACTCGGCCAGATCAGCTTCTACTCGCTTGAGTAGCTCCATGCCGATTTCCTGGTGAGCCATTTCACGACCGCGAAAACGCAGCGTTACCTTGGCCTTATCGCCGTTTTCAAGGAAACGTACCAGGTTGCGTAGTTTTACCTGGTAATCCCCTTCCTCCGTCCCTGGACGAAATTTCATCTCTTTGATTTGTGTTCGTTTCTGCTTCTTCTTGGCAGCGTTTTTCTGCTTCTTGGCCTCGAACACATGTTTTCCATAGTCCATGATCTTACAGACCACGGGCTCGGAATCAGTAATCTGTACCAGATCCAGAGTGGCGGCTTCTGCCGCACTGACTGCTTCTGCGAGGCTGACAATGCCAACCTGCTCTCCATCAGCGCCAATAAGCCTTACCTTGTCCGCCTGAATCTCATCATTGATAGGCGCACGCTTACTCTTGGTTTCTCTCTTAATCGGTATTTTCTCCCGTTTCTCGTAATGCCCGGACAATTCCCGCAGCACAATTTACTGAGCCGCGGGATTTTATAGAGCTTGGCCCGCTTTCACAAGTATTTTCTGGCGTGAACAAGCGCCGAAAGCCATTGAATTACAAAGGCTTAGCTGCGTGAGTCCACTTCCTGCCCCAGTCGTTCGGCAAAGGCGTCCAGACTCAGGGTGCCCAGGTCGTCCCCTGTGCGGGTGCGAACGGCCACGCTGCCCTCTTCCATCTCGCGATCGCCCACCACCAGCAGGTAAGGAATACGCTGGATAGTGTGCTCACGAATCTTGAAGCCGACCTTCTCGTTGCGCAGGTCCGCCTCGACGCGAAAGCCCCTGGCATTCAGCGTATCTGCCACTTGCTGGGCGTAGGCAGACTGGTGGTCGGTGATGTTCAGCACCACCGCCTGCTGCGGTGACAGCCAGACCGGGAAGTTGCCTTCGAAGTGCTCGATCAGGATACCGATAAAGCGCTCGAAGGAGCCCAGTATGGCGCGGTGCAACATCACCGGCACCTGACGGCTACCGTCTTCGGCCACATAGTGGGCATCCAGGCGCCCGGGCATGGAGAAGTCCACCTGCAGGGTACCCAGCTGCCAGACCCGGCCGATGGAATCCTTGAGACTGAACTCGATCTTGGGGCCGTAGAAGGCGCCTTCACCGGGCAGCTCTTCCCAGGGCAGGCCTTTGGCGTCGAGTGCGTCGGCCAGGGCTTTTTCGGCCCGGTCCCAGTCCTCTTCGGAGCCAACACGCTTTTCCGGCCGGGTAGAGAGCCGGTAAATCATGTCCGGCTCGCCAAAGAAGTCCGCGTAGACCTCGTGCAGGAAGTCGATAAAGGCGATGGACTCGGGCTGAATCTGCTCCTCCGTGCAGAAGATGTGGGCATCGTCCTGCACAAAGCCGCGCACCCGCATAATGCCGTGCAGGGAGCCCGAGGGCTCGTTGCGGTGACAGCTGCCGAACTCGGCCAGGCGCAGGGGCAGGTCGCGATAGCTTTTCAGACCCTGATTGAACACCTGCACATGGCAGGGGCAGTTCATGGGCTTGATCGCGAATGTCCTGTCTTCGGCTTCCAGCATGAACATGTCCTCGCCAAACTTGTCGGCGTGGCCGGACTTTTCCCACAGAGACAGGTCGACGATCTGCGGCGTCTTGATCTCCTGGTAACCGTGCTCGCGCTGGGCATTGCGCATGTACTGCTCGATAGCCTGATAGATACTCCAGCCTTTCGGATGCCAGAACACCCATACCCGGCGCCTCTTCCTGGGTATGGAACAGGCCCAGCTTCTTGGCAATTTTGCGATGGTCGCGCTTTTCGGCTTCCTCGATGCGGCGCAGGTAGGCCTTCAGTTCCTTGCTGTTGCGCCAGGCGGTGCCATAGATGCGTTGCAGCATTTCGTTGCTGGCATCGCCGCGCCAGTAGGCGCCGGCCACCTTGGTCAACTTGAAGGTCTTGAGCTTGCCGGTGCTGGGCACGTGGGGACCGCGGCACAGGTCCATCCAGGGGCCCTGGCGGTAGACGCTAATCTCCTCGCCCTCGGGCAGTTCCTCAATGATCTTGACCTTGTAGTGCTCCCCCATATTGCGGAATTCTTCCACCGCGTGCTCACGGCTCATCACCAGGCGCTCTACCGGCAGGTCGTCGTTGACGATCTCCGCCATGCGCTTTTCGATTTTCTCGAGGTCTTCCGGCGTAAAACTATGGCCGGTGGCGAAGTCGTAGTAGAAGCCGTCTTCGATGACCGGGCCGATGGTGACCTGGGTGCCGGGGTACAGTTCCTGCACGGCCATGGCCAGCAGGTGGGCGGAGGAATGACGAATGATCTCCAGGCCTTCCTCATCGCGGTCGGTGATGATCGACAGCTCGGCGTCATCTTCAATGAGGTGGGAGGTATCCACCTCGCGGCCGTCCACTTTGCCGGCCAGGGCCGCCTTGGCGAGGCCGGGGCCGATATCGGCGGCCACGTCGTGAACAGAAACAGAATGGTCGAAGGTCCGCTGGGAACCGTCGGGCAAGGTAATAACTGGCATGGTCTCGAGTCCCTTTCCAGTGGTGGCCCCTACAAAGGGTCACGTGTGGGTGAAATGTCTGAAGCGGTGCGTTCCAGTCAGCAGCACCATACGAAGGCGCCTCACCCTGACTTTCACCCCACTTCGAGTGAATACCCATAGTAACACGGCGCACCGGGCCTCTGCGGTGAATATTGCGCTTTTTGGGATAGAAATCAGGGGCCTGCAGCCAGGGCCGGGGCGCCGCAACTATTTCGAGGGCCGCACAACGCCGAAGCCGCTTGCGGAAAAACAGATCGTCTTTGCCTACACAATCTATTTTTCAAATGGCGCCACTGGCCGTATTGTTCGTGCATCTCGACTGCCCAGGCACACCTGATGGATCACGACCCGAAAAATCATTCACTGTTGGACTACCCGGGCTACTGCCTCACCCTCTCACTGGTATTCACGGGCTCCCTGGGTCTGGCCACTTTTTTGCACGCACTCTAGCCCGCTACTGACTCCACGTGGTTGGGAACTGAAGGGCTGAAGGGCTGACGCCCCGATGCAATTCGGTACACTGGGCGCTCACTCACCAGATTGCGGTTAACCCATGCGCCTGATTGCCCACCTTTTTACACCCGTCACGCAGGCTGCACTCGCTTGCGCCCTGCTCCTGCCATTGAACCTGAGCGCCGACGACGACATCTCCGACCGGGTAGGCGCCACCCGGCAGGCCGTTGACGCGTACCGCAGTGGGAAAGAAGCCGAGATTGTCTCCGACTTCATCGACCTCCTCTCCCTCCCTAATGTCGCCGTCAATCTGGCGGATATGGAGCGCAATGCCGAGCACATCATCGGCCTGCTGGAGTCCAGGGGTTTTGCGGCCCGCACCCTGCAGGAAGGCGGCGCACCCTACATCTATGCCGAGCTGCCAAGCCCAGGCGCCACGGAGACGGTGCTGATCTACGCCCACTTCGACGGCCAGCCGGTGCAGGAGGAAAACTGGACCTACCCGCCCTTCTCGCCGACTCTGCTGGACGCACCGCTGCCCGCTGGCAAGCCTGTGGACATAGCCCAGGTCAAAGGCCCCTTCGGCCCTGAATGGCGACTGTACGGGCGCTCGGCCGGCGACGACAAAATGCCGGTAATCGCGCTGATCCACACGTTGGATGCGCTGGCGGCCGCGGGCATCGATCGCTCGGTGAACATCAAGCTGCTGCTGGATGGCGAGGAGGAAATGGGTTCCCCCACCGTCCGCCAGATAATCGACAAGCACGGCAAGCTGCTGCAGGCAGACGTGCTGCTGTTCTGCGACGGCCCCATGCACCAGTCGCGCCGCACGCAGATTGTATTTGGCGTGCGCGGCTCCACCACCGTCGACGTCACCACCTACGGCGCCACACGGCCGCTGCATTCCGGCCACTACGGCAACTGGTCACCCAATCCGATCATGCAGCTGGCCCATCTGTTGACCAGCATGCGGGATGAAAGCGGGCGCATTCTCGTCAAGGGCTATTACGACAATGTCGAGCCGCTCTCCGAGCTTGAACAGGAAGCGATTGCCAACATGCCGGACGTCACCGGTACGCTGCAAGACGAGCTGTCCGTGAACACCCCTGAGGGCAACGGCGCCCGCATCGAGGAGTTGATTGCCCTTCCTGCCCTGAATATCCGCGGTTTTGTTGCCGGCGGCGTTGGCAAAAAAGGCCGCAATATTGTGCTGTCTACGGCCACCGCCTCCATCGACCTGCGTCTGGTGCCTGACCAGACCCCAGGCAGTACCCGCCAACTGCTCGAAGATCATGTCAGGGCGCAGGGCTTTCACGTTGTGCACGAAGAACCCAGCGCCGAGGTGCTGCGGGCTCACCCGAAGGTGGCGAAGATGGAGTGGAAGGAATCCGGCTACCCCGCCCTGCGCACGGACCTCGATCACCCCATGGCCCTGCGACTCACCGGGCTGATGCGGGAGATTTCACCCGACCTGATCGTGACGCCGACCATGGGTGGCAGCCTGCCCCTGCACGAATTCGGCAGTCGCCTCAGCGCGCCGATCATCATCCTGCCGCTGGCCAACCACGACAACAACCAGCACGCCGAAAACGAAAACATCCGACTGCAAAACCTGTGGGATGCGATGGCCGTGTACGGGGCCGTGCTCGCCAACTTTGGCAACTATGAGTCCTGATACAACGCCTGAGCTCGGCGCCAGCATGGTGCCACGTTAGCGCGCTTCGCCGAATCCCGACCTGCGTCATCGGCAGACCCCAAAAACGTGGTGGCTAACCGTGGCGCAGATCAATTCTGCCGCACAAATCGTCGGCAGGCCGGTTCGCCTACATCGCTTGCTGGTTATGATCAACATCACCAGGCAAAAGGAAACGCCCGCTGAATCGTTATGATTGAAAAGCTGTTGCGCTCATTACAGGAAAGCCTGAAAGACCTGCTGCCCATTATTATTGTGGTGGTCTGCTTCCAGCTGCTGGTCCTGCAACAACCCCTCCCCAACCTGGCACAGCTGCTGGTGGGACTGGTTCTGGTGTTGCTGGGACTGACGTTTTTTATCAACGGCCTGGAAATGGGCCTGTTTCCGATCGGCGAGTCCATGGCCTACGATTTCGCCCGCAAGGGCAGCCTGTTCTGGCTGATCGCCTTTGCCTTCTGCCTGGGATTTGGCACCACGGTGGCAGAGCCGGCGCTGATTGCCGTAGCGGCGGAAGCCGCGCAGATCGCCGCCGAGGGCGGCGCGATCGAGCACAGCGAGGACTCCATCGAGCGCTATGCCTTCGGGTTGCGCATGACGGTGGCGCTGTCGGTGGGCTTCGCCATCGTTATCGGCGTGGTACGCATACTGCGGGCGTGGCTGGCCGATCCAGTACCTGATTCTTGGCGGCTATGTGATCGTGGTGCTGGTCACTCTCATTGCGCCTGACGATATTGTCGGCATTGCCTACGACTCAGGCGGTGTCACCACCTCCACCATCACGGTGCCGCTGGTGACCGCTCTCGGGGTGGGGCTGGCCTCGGCGCTCCGTGACCGCAGCCCGATGATTGACGGCTTCGGCCTGATTGCCTTCGCCTCACTCACACCCATGATCTTTGTCATGGTCTACGGCATGCTCTACTGAGTCGCCCATGCAGCTGCTGACCGATCTCCTCGATACCCTGCTGGACACTGTCCTAGACGTGCTGCCCATTGCCGTGATCATTATCGGCTTTCAGGCACTGGTCATCCGTCGGCCGATCCACGATGTGAAACGGGTCGCCACCGGTTTTCTCTACGTATTGCTAGGCCTGAGTCTGTTCCTGCTGGGCCTGGAGCAGGCGCTGTTTCCGCTCGGCCGAGTCATGGCCGGCCAGCTCACCGACCCGGCGTTTATCAGCGAACACGCCCTGGTCGACGGCGGCTTCCATTGGCTCAACTACTATTGGGTGTACCTGTTTGCGTTCGCTATCGGCTGGAGCACGACCATTGCAGAACCCTCGCTGATGGCAGTCGCCATCAAGGCCAACGAGGTCTCCGGTGGCGCCATCGGTACCAACGGCCTGCGTCAGTCAGTCGCCCTTGGGGTCGCCATCGGCATCTCGCTGGGCTGTTATCGCATCGTCGCGGGTGACCC
Organism: Cellvibrionales bacterium; assembly: GCA_043513815.1. GTDB lineage: Bacteria > Pseudomonadota > Gammaproteobacteria > Pseudomonadales > Halieaceae > JANQIO01. The sequence goes on from CP121313.1 coordinate 2,665,066, forward strand.
CATCCACTACTACATCATCGCCGGCTACGTGGTGGTGATCGTGCAAACGCGCTTTGCACCGTCGCTGATTGTGCCGCTGGCCTACGACTCCGGTGGCGTCACCACATCCACAGTCACGGTGCCCCTGGTGGCGGCGCTGGGCCTGGGACTTTCAGAAACCGTACCGGGCCGCAACCCATTGCTGGACGGGTTCGGCCTCATTGCTTTTGCATCACTGTTCCCAATCATCTCAGTCATGGCATACGCCCAGATCGCCGAATGGCGACAGCAGCGCCGTGCAAACAAGCAAACCAAGGAGACATGACGTGCACTTCAAACTGTTGATCACATTTGTCGACGACCACAAGACCAAGGCGGTCATCGATTGCGCGCGGCAGGCTGGCGCCACCGGCGCTACCATCATCAATCACGCACGCGGCGAGGGCCTGAAACCGTCGAAAAGCTTCTTTGGTCTGGAGCTGGAAAGCCAGCGCGACGTGGTCCTCTTCCTGGTGGAGGAGCACCTGTCCCGACAGATTCTGGAAGAGATCGGCCGTGTCGGCGAGTTTGACGAGAAGCCCGGCACCGGGATGGCAGTACAAATCGATATAGAAGACGCGGTCGGTGTACGGCACCAGATCCAGGAACTGACCGACACAGTGACAGACAATTTCTGACGGGGGCACCGCCAATGAAAAAAGTGATTCGAACACGCGACGTCATGCGCGACCACTTCCTGCTGCTGGACGGACTGGCGACCGTGCGCGAAGTGCTGGATGCCATGCGCGCAGAAAACGCCAGCGCCGTCATCGTCAAGAAACGCCACGACGACGATGAATTCGGCATCGTTCTGCTGTCGGATATTGCCAAGAAAGTGCTGGCGATTGACCGTTCGCCAGACCGCGTAAACATCTACGAAATCATGAGCAAGCCGGTCATAAGCATCGACCCTCACATGGACGTGCGCTACTGCTCGCGCCTGTTCGAACAGTTCGGCCTGTCTCACGCACCGGTCATCGAAAACGGGGAGATTCTGGGCATGGTGGACTATCCCGCCCTGGTGCTGCGCGGACTGTCTGAGCTCTAGCCGTTGTACCGCGCGCCGAGGGTTACCTGAAGCTCGCCTTGATGATGCCGTGGTCCGAGGTGTACTGGCGCTTGTCGTCGATGTGGTCGTTGAGAATTTGTACCTCGTCGAGCTCCCAGACGCTGTCGGTGGAGTGTTCGAAGAACTCCTCCGACACCAGCACGTGGTCAAGCACCCCGCGGTGGTTGCTGTACTCGTGGGTGTAGAACACATCGCGAAAGCTGCGCAGCTGCTCCAGGAACAGCGCACTGTAGAGCGACTTGTCGCCGCCGCGTGAACGCCGGGTCATTCGTGGCTGATCGGAAAGGATATCAAGCGTATTGCTGAGCGGGTCGTCATTGAGGTCTCCCAGCACCACCGTCGGTGTGCCCTGCCCCGCCATGTGATCGACCAACATCATCCGCAGTGCGGTCGCCTCTGCCGTGCGGCGAATGGTAGACAGCGCACTGCCCACCGCCTTGCGATGGGGCGCTGCGATACTGGAGGTGCTGGCGGGCAGCTTTGATTTCAGGTGACAGGCGAATACGGTTACATCCGGCGTGTTGTCGTTCTCGTGTTGCAAAGTCGCCTTGATAACGCTGCGGGAAAAGCGGGTGATGTTGACGGTGACCTCGTCATCCTCCCCGTCACCCTCATCCACCTTAACCAGCTGATCGAAGGGAAAGTCTTTGATCACCTCAATGCTGCCGGCTATCGACCAGGGCTCCCTGACCACCAGCGCGTTGGCGATGTCATACCACTCGTCCTTGATGTAATGGGCGGTGTAATTCTCGAGCCCGGGATGGCTCAACACATCGTCGAGGCAACTTCTGCTCCACAGTTCCTGTATCGCCAGCACATCGGCGTTCAGCTCCCGCAGCTTGTGGACCGTCCAGTCCCGCTGGAGGACATAATCCTCGTCGGAGACCGTGCTGCTGCCGCGGGTGCGCTTGCCGGCAGCCTGGAAGTTATAGAGATTGAAGGAAGCCAGGCTGATTGGGGCGGGCATGTTTATCTCCAGAATGCTGCTGATTCACTTGCAGTGTAGCCGGAAAGGCGGCAGGGAAACCTATATGGTCAATTTGGGTCGATAGTTGAGTAGAGGACTGATCTAGCTCCCAGGTGCGGCGAGCGAACCAAAACCCCGCTACGCGCTAATCGCCGTCGAAGAAATCTATACAAAAAGGCAGATTGCGGCCTGACATACACTGATGCTGCCAGGGGAGATGTGGCGGCCAGGGGAGCACTGATTAATGCTTACAGCCTGGGTAGATTCATCACCTTTCGAGGCGCAAACGATACGCTGGCCCCAAAGTCCGGAAAAGTAGTTACTGATTTCAGAACAGCAAAAAAGCAAGCTACAGGGAGAAGGGGTCACCCGACGGCAATTCGTCTAGAAGAAAGTCCCAGTCGTCGCGTTTTTCGGTTTCCAGCAGTCGCACAGCGCGTGGCGCCAGACCGAAATCTGTAAATAAATCCAGCTCGAGAACGTAGAGCTTTCTGTGTCCCCGCTCTACGGTATTGGCCACCTGGTAGACAAGCACATCTCGACCCGGAATGTCAGCTATATCCGAGGGCGTATCGACATTCGTAGCACCAATATGCAGCTGACCATCTTCCAACGACCACGCCTGCTCCTCTAGCACCAGCACATCGTCCAAAACACCATCATCATCGTTGTCCAGTTGATAGCTCTGGTGACGGAAAGCCTGCCGAGAATCCTGGCCTGATGCCAGCTCCCATCCGGAAACACCGGGAATTAGCGGCAATCCATTGACCGTATCAAGAACGAATACCGGCAGCGAATCCAGTTTCAGCCAGTAGCTGCCCTCGCGATTGACGATACTTCGCTCGGTAAAACCACCTGGCCTGTCGCCGCGAACGAACACACGGTAACCAACAGTTCGACTCACGCCATCGGTCGACTCCAGCAAGACACCATACTCCAGACCGCTTCTATGCAGAATCGACACCCTCTGGGTCCAACCATCTGCGTACTCAATAAGCAGGTCACCGTCCAATACCGCCCAGGACGCAACAGTCCTGGAGATTGTACCGGTCGCCGTCCCCGCGCTGTCCGAGTCAGCCGCAAAATCGATAATGTCAGGTTGGATATATACGGAACCTGCACTGAACGAGCCGTCTTCTACCGGGGGGTAGTGAACATGTCCCAACCAGCGACCAGGGACGCATACAGTTCCATCGCCAGCGTAGCACTGCTCGGAAAACTCAAGTCCTGCCGACGTACCGGCAGACACCATCGACTCCACACGGTAGCTGGTACGGGTACTTGGAGGAAATTCCAACACCTCGCCAGTAGTATAGGTAAGCACTACGGGATCATATTCGTGGCGATAAGCATCCTCTATCAGCACGAAATCAGTCCCCGAGCCAGCGATAAGCCGGCTCAACCGAGTGGCTTCCAGCTGACGGCTGTTTCCGACTGGGACAGGTTCTCCCCGCGCCTCTTGCTCCAGTCGCAGCGCCTCACGCTGCTCGTCAGTGGCAGTGGGTGGCACACCCAGAAGCAGAAACCCGATGACGGGCTCGCTGACCTGGGTATAGGTCATGAGTAAACTGCCGCCCTCTTCCGACCAGTTGTAAAGATCGACTGCAGACTTGGGCGACCGCGAATGATCGTCTCCCTCTGGCAGCGCATCGATTACGTTAAAGCTAATTCCATTCACAAGCGAACCGATTAACCGACTGCGCTGCCCTTTTCCATCGCCAGCTTCAAACTCGTAAACCTCGCCGCTGCGCTGGATACTTCCGTGCTGTAACCCTGAGACAGACACATATTGCATTGAAACGCCTGAAGCAAAGCCTTCTGATTCACGCTGAATTACACCCAACGATGATTCGGTAACAGCCTCTAACGCAGGATCGCAGGCCTTGGCGGCCATAAGAATAGTTGTTGTCAGTGCGTCACTCTGGGCGATTGCATCTGCGCTCTCGGCATGAACACCCAGCTCACAGGTTGCTTCAGTCGCCCACAATTCGATCGCAACCGATCGATCCAACAGCGTGCCCGGTAGCACTTGCAGCTCCGCAGCCCGCAGCTCGCTGGAACTGGCCGGCGTACGACCACTATTGGCGCCGCGCAGCAAAGCCAGGTGCGCTGTACTCACGGCATTTACTGAATAGCGATGCTCGGCAACCAGCTCCTTCGCAGGACCCAGTAGACGCGTATAGGTGATTTCCCTCCCATCTACAGGATTCTCACCGATGACAGAAACGAGGACTAGATCCGCGGGATTAGGTGCGCTGAAATTCAAGTCAAACTGGCCGGCTGAATTCGCTGGCGCAAAGTAAAGCCGACCACCAACGTCTACCCGAATAGTGGCATTGGGAATCGGTGTGACACCCTGCAATAGATTCTCCGGTTCGAGGCAAACTGGCTGGCCGCCCAGTTCTGTATCGTTGCCACACTGAAAAAGCGGTTCTAGCATGAAGCTGGTATCAGACCGCAATAGAGCCAGTGATCCGGGGTTTCCGAAAAAGGCCTGGGTCGATATCGGGCAGGGGCCAGTCCGACCGCCGCACAAAAACGAAGGTGCACGGCGCCAACCCTGAAACTGGTACCCCTCTTCAGGAACCGCCATGAAGGTCTCATTGAAAAGCGCATCGTCGATATCGACTTCGCATTGCTGTCCTGCCGCGCAGGATATTGAACCAGACTGGGAGACAACAGCACCCCCCTGGGGTGCCAAAATTGTAATCTTACAGCCAACAAGCAAAGTGGCGACGACGACAACCAGAGAATGGCGTAGATGTTCCGCCCGTAAATTACACATAGCTCATGCCGCTGCCGGTCTAGCTGGGCATAGCCTCGCTCAAATTACACTCTGTGGCAACCAGGGTGTGCTGGCGCGCTGCGGGCGTCTTGAATAGGCCTTAGGTGGCAGCGTCAGGGGCGGATTGATGATTACGGCCTGGGGACCGTAATCACCCCTTCGGGGCGCGGTCGCTTTGCTCCCGCGTCCAACATGCTCCTGTGGTCGCATGTTGTCGAACAGCGGTTCGAATCTGACACCTGCTCCCCCCAAACAAAAAAGCCCACCCCGGACGGGGTGGGCTTTTTTGTTTGGTAGGACCAGGCGGATTCGAACCGCCGACCTCTACCATGTCAAGGTAGCGCTCTAACCAACTGAGCTATGGTCCTGTTGTTCAGGGCGGCGATTATATAGATCAGGCCTCGTTTAGAAAAGCCTGCTGCTTGATTTCTGTCATCTCGTCACGGAGACGGGCGGCTTCCTCGAATTCGAGGTTCTTGGCGGCTTCCAGCATCTGGTCTTCCATCTGCTGTAGCTTGCGGGACAGGGCCGCCGGGGACAGCTTGATGACCTCGGCTGCGTAGGCGGCCTTCTGCTCGGCCACCTTGCGGTCGCGGCCGCGCTGGCGGGCCTTGCCCTTGGCGCCGGGGCCGTAGGCGCCTTCCATGATGTCCTTGATCTTCTTCTGGATGCCCCTGGGGGTAATGCCGTGTTCCTCGTTGTAGGCGACCTGCTTGCTACGGCGGCGGTCGGTTTCCTCGATGGCGCGCTCCATGCTGCCCGTCATATTGTCCCCGTAGAGAATGGCGCGACCGTTGATATTACGGGCGGCGCGGCCGATGGTCTGAATAAGCGAGCGGTCCGAGCGCAGGAAGCCTTCCTTGTCCGCATCCATGAATCGCGACCAGCGACACCTCCGGCAGGTCCAGCCCCTCGCGCAGCAGGTTCACACCCACCAGCACATCAAATTCACCGAGCCGCAGGTCGCGGATAATTTCCACCCGTTCCACCGTATCAATATCCGAGTGCAGATAGCGGACCCGAATATCGTGCTCGCTCAGGAACTCGGTCAGGTCTTCGGCCATGCGCTTGGTGAGGGTAGTCACCAGCACTCGTTCGCCCTTGGCCACGTTTTCCTTGATTTCCGACAGCAGGTCGTCGACCTGGGATGAGGCCGGCCGCACTTCCACCACAGGGTCGATCAGGCCGGTGGGGCGCACCACCTGTTCCACCGTGCGCCCGGCATGCTCCAGTTCGTAGGGCCCTGGGGTGGCCGAGACGAAAATCGCCTGGGGCACCATGCTCTCCCACTCCTCAAAGCGCAGGGGCCGGTTGTCCAGGGCGGACGGCAGCCGGAAACCGTATTCCACCAGGGTTTCCTTACGGGCCCGGTCACCCCGGTACATACCGCCGATTTGTGGCACCGAGACGTGGGATTCGTCCACCACGACCAGGGCATCCTTTGGCAGGTAGTCAAACAGCGTGGGTGGCGGCTCGCCAGGCGCCCGGCCCGACAGGTAACGGGAGTAGTTCTCCACCCCCTGGCAGTAGCCCAGCTCGCGCATCATCTCCACATCGTAGCGGGTGCGCTGCTCCAGGCGCTGGGCTTCCAGCAGCTTGTTGTTGTCCTTGAGCTGCTTGAGGCGCCCTACCAGCTCGTCCTCGATCTTTTCTACCGCGCCCAGCACCTTGTCGCGGGTGGTCACGTAGTGGGTCTTGGGGAAGATGGTGACCCGCGGAAGATCGCGCTCGATGGCGCCGGTCAGCGGGTCGAACACGCTGATCTTCTCCACTTCCTCGTCGAACAGCTCGACGCGAATGCCTTCCTTTTCGGCGTCCGCCGGGAAAATATCCACCACATCGCCCCGCACCCGGTAGGTGCCACGCTTGAAATCCATGTCGTTGCGGGTGTACTGCAGCTCTGCCAGCTGATGGAGGATTCCGCGCTGGTCGATCTGTTCGCCCCGGGAGATGTGCAGCACCATGCGAAAGTAGGCTTCCGGGTCGCCCAGGCCGTAGATAGCCGACACCGTGGCTACCACCAGGCAATCGGAACGTTCCAGCAAGGCCTTGGTGGCAGACAGGCGCATCTGCTCGATGTGTTCGTTGACCGACGCGTCCTTCTCTATAAAGGTATCAGAAGACGGCACATAGGCCTCGGGCTGGAAATAGTCGTAGTAAGAGACAAAGTATTCGACGGCGTTGTTGGGGAAAAATTCTTTGAACTCGCCGTAGAGCTGGGCCGCCAGGGTCTTGTTGGGGGCCATGACGATGGTCGGCCGCTGCAGCTCCTGCACCACGTTGGCAATGGTGAAGGTCTTGCCCGAACCCGTCACGCCCAGCAGGATCTGCGAGGCCAGGCCTGCCTGCATGCCTTCTACCAGCTGGGCAATGGCCTGGGGCTGGTCACCGGTGGGCTGGTATTCGGAGACGACTTCAAACGGCTTGGACATTGAGGCTCGCAGGGCTGGCACGGAAACCCTGCATTATCGGCGATTTGGCGGCGGATGGCATGTCAGCCGGCAAAATCGTTGTCAGGTGACAGGCACCACCCAGTCGAAGGGGTCTTCACGGTCGCCGTACTGGATACCCATCAGCTCATTGAACAGGCGCTGGGCCACCGGGCCGGTCTGACCGCCGTTGATCTCGTATTCCTTGTCCTGCATGGCGATCAGGCTCACCGGGGAGACCACCGCGGCGGTACCGCAGCCGAATACCTCAGTGATCTTGCCGCTGGCAATATCGGCGATGATGTCGTTGATATCCAGCCGTGCTTCCTCAACCTGGTAGCCCAGGGTGGGCGCCAGCTTGAGCAGGGAATCCCGGGTAATGCCGGGCAGGATGGAGCCGCTCAGGGTCGGTGTGCGGATCAGGCTGCCATCGTAGACGAAGCAGATATTCATGGCCCCCACTTCCTCGACGTGGCGGCCCTCTACGGCGTCCAGCCACAGCACCTGGGTATAGCCCTTCCTGGCCGCCGCCTCACTGCAATACAGGCTCGCGGCGTAGTTGCCACCGGTCTTGGCCTCTCCGACCCCGCCTTTCACGGCGCGGCGGTACTCGTGGGATACATACACCGACACTGGCGCGAAGCCCTGCGGGTAGTAGGGGCCGGCGGGGCCGGTAATGATGAAGTGCATATAACTGGCAGCCGCGCCCAGTCCCAGCCTGGGCGTGGTGGCAATCATGGTCGGGCGGATATAAAGGGACGAGCCCTCGTCGCCGGGCACCCAGGCACTGTCGACACTGACCAGCTGCTTCATGGCCTCCACATGGAATTCCGCATCCACTTCAGGCATGACCATGCGGTGGGCAGAACGATTGAAACGCGCGGCGTTGGCGTCGGGCCGAAACAGGTTGATGCCACCGTCCTTGCGCCGATAGGCCTTGAGACCCTCGAAAATCTCCTGGCTGTAATGCAGCACTGCGGCCGCCGGGTGCAGCGAGAGGTCCGCAAAGGGCTTGATCTGGGCCTCGTGCCAGCCCTGCCCCGCGTCGTAGACCTGGGTAAACATGTGGTCGGCGAACCCGGTGCCAAAGGAGTATTGCGCCGGGCAGCGGCCGCGCTCGGCCTCGGGAAGCGCCTTGATCTGGATGGTCATTGCCTGCCTGTGTGTTCGCTATGCTCTAGGGACTACCGATGTTACCGGCCAACACCATGGTGCACCAGCCGGACAGATCAATCTGGCCTAAAGAATCACCGTACGCTGGCCATTGAGCTGTACCCGGTCCTCACAGTGCAAACGCACGGCGTGGGACAGTGCGGTGGCCTCGGTGTCATGCCCCAGCTGGATCATCTGCTCGACGGTCACCTCGTGGTCAATGGGCCTGACCTCCTGGGAGATGATGGGTCCCTCATCCAGGTCCGAGGTGACATAGTGCGCGGTGGCGCCAATCACCTTTACGCCTCGCTCGTAGGCCTGGTGGTAGGGCCTGGCGCCCTTGAAGCCCGGCAGGAAAGAGTGGTGGATATTGATCGCCCTGCCCTGCAGCTTCCCGCACAGATCGTTGGAAAGAATCTGCATGTAGCGGGCCAACACCAGCAAATCGACCTGTAGCTCATCCATGACGCCCAGTATCTGCGCCTCCTGTTCGGGCTTGGTGTCCGGGGTGACGGGCAGGTGGTAATACGGCAGGCCATACCACTCGGTCATGGACTGGCAGTCCGGGTGGTTGCTGACCACACCGACGACATGGGCCGGCAGGGCGCCGGAACGCCATTTATTCAGCAGCACGCTCAGGCAGTGGTCGTATTTCGACACGGCCACCAGCACCCGCGGCAGCTCGGTTTCGCAGCGCAACTGGTAGCTGGCCCGAAAATCCTCGGCGAAGGCCTCGAAACTGGCGCGAAACTCCTCAATGGACACCGTCATCTGGCGGTCGTCGAACACGCAGCGCAGGTGGAAAGTCCCAGTCACCGGGTCGGAATAGTTGGAAATCTCGGTAATAAAGGCGCAGGCATCCAGCAGCACCCCGGTGGAGCGCGCCACCACGCCAATGCGATCGGGGCACTGAAACGAGAGAATATAGCGCTGCGCATCCGCGCCGGGAGCGGCCTGGTTCATGGGATATTCACCTTGGTCAAACCCCGATCATTCGCGATCAGGCGCCCCGCCGTCAACCGGGCCTACAGGCCCCGAATTTGCGGTTGACCACCGTGGGGTGGATCATTAATATACGCGGCCTCCAACGAGATCATTCCGCCTTAGCTCAGTTGGTAGAGCAACTGACTGTTAATCAGTGGGTCGCTGGTTCGAGCCCAGCAGGCGGAGCCATACACAGAAAAAGGGCCCCTCATCCGAGGGGCCCTTTTTTTGTGTCCGCCTGCTGGGCGCAGGCCTCAGACAAATGCTATCGCTTAGAATGTGTATGCTCTGTAGAACTCAGTCTGCCGAAGTGGGCCTCTTTACCCCGAGCTGCTTCATTCGATAGGCCAGAGTCGACGGCTTGATACCCAGCAACTCTGCCGCCCCGCCCTCACCCGAAACGCGCCAGTCAGCTGCTGCCAGGGCAGTGCGCAGGTTCTCCCTCTCCAGCTGGGTCATTTCCTCCTCGGTGAGAAACTCGCCTGCATCACGCTCCCGCTCTGATGTTGCCTCCGCCTTCGCAGACGGCAGAACCAGGTCCAGGCGCAGGCGTTTTCCGCTGGAGAGAATGACCGCGCGCTCAATGACGTTTTTCAGCTCCCTCACATTGCCGGGCCAGTCGTGCGCTTTCAGGCTGGCGAGTTGCTGCCTTGTAATAAGTGGCGCCCCCTTACGCAGCTCAGCACAGGCCAGTTCGACGAAGTGTTGTGCCAGTTCCCCGATGTCACTGCTGCGATCACGCAAGGGCGGGACCTCGATAGGGAACACACTCAGACGATAGAACAGGTCCTCTCGAAATCTTCCTGCCCTGACTTCTGCCGCGAGGTCCCGGTTGGTCGCCGCCACCACCCGAACATCGACACGGATGGTCTCGTCATCCCCCACCCGCTCGAATTCATGTTCCTGTAATGCGCGTAGCAGCTTGCCCTGCTGGGAGAGGGGTATCTCGCCCACCTCGTCGAGGAACAGGGTGCCACCGTCAGCCAGTTCCAGCCTCCCCACCCGGTCCCTGTGCGCGCCCGTGAAGGCACCCTTCACATGACCGAAGAATTCGGATTCAAACAGCTCGGATGGAATCGATGCACAGTTCACTTTTACCAGGGGCGCATCGGCGCGAGGACTCTGATCGTGAATCACCAGCGCAACACCTTCCTTACCGACGCCGGATTCACCCTGGATGAGCACGCTGGCAGGCGTCTGCGCCACGGCTTCGATCTGCGCCAGCGTGCGCCGAAGAGCCTCGCTTGAGCCGACGATGCCGCGATAACGCATCTCACTTCGCAATTCGTCGCGCAGGTAGTCACGCTCCTGCTCAAGCTGCTCCTTGAGCGCGCTGATTTCGTGAAATGCGCGTTCGCGTTCCTCTTCCAGCCGCTGTCTTTCCGAAATATCCCGGAACACCACCACGGCGCCCACTACCTCACCCCGCTCCTCTATCGGTGTGCTGGTGTACTGCACAGGGATCGCACTGCCGTTGGCATGCCAGAAAACCTCGTCATCACGCTCGTGCACAACGCCGTCTCTGAGTGCCTCGTAGATAGGACACTCTTCACGCGGGTAGGGGCTGCCATCGGGGTGGGAATGGTGGTGAATATCGTGCAGCGGAGAACCGATGATCTCCTGCGCGGTCCAGCCAAGAATTCTTACCGCCGCCTCATTTACAAAGGTGCCGTGCCCCTCTCTGTCCAGCCCGTATACGCCCTCACCCAATGCGCCGAGTATCAGCGCATGGGGTATGTCCGCGTCGACCTTGACATCAGCCATAACCGCATCCTCGCAAAAAGTTGTGACAATGGAACACAATTATTTGTGTTTCGCAACTTTTTGCGACCATCAATAAACTCTATGTCGTTGTATTTAAACAATAAATATTGTTGGCACGGTTTCTGCTCTATCGGTTGTGTCACAGACAACCGGCAGTTAACAAGATGTCCAACAAAATCGTACCCCCCTTCACCGCTGAGATGGCCAGCACCAAGGTCCGCCGCGCGGAGGACGCCTGGAATACCCGGGACCCCGAAATCGTCGCACTGGCGTACAGCGCCGATTCGGAATGGCGCAATCGAGACGAGTTTTTCATCGGCCGCGACGCCATCCGGGCATTCCTGTACCGCAAGTGGCGGCGGGAGCTGCACTACCGGCTGGTAAAGGAGCTTTGGGCCTTCACCGACAACCGAATTTCTGTGCGCTTCGAGTACGAGTGGCAGGACGCCCAGTCTGGCAAGTGGTATCGAACCCACGGTAACGAGCACTGGGAGTTCAATGGTGATGGCCTCATGACCCGCAGGGATATGAGCGCCAATGACATCCCCATTTTATCCAGCGATCGCCGAATCGGTATCGAACAGCCGAAGGGGACGCGCTGATGCCGGCAAACAGTTTCTTGCAGGAACCCGGGAACCCCCTCCCATCCCCACGTCCCCTTGACCCGGGCTTCCTGCGTTTTCTACCGAGCCGTATGTCACACGCACATGCGCTCAGTACCGATGTTGGCCCCTTGACTGCGGGCAGACAAAAGCAACACACCCAATCGACTCCTACGAAAATGAGGAATACACCATGAAGACTTTTCTGCATGCTTCCACCGCCGCGCTCATCGCGGCTACCGTGGCCATCGGTCTCGGTGCCGCACTGGCCAACGCCGACGACGCCAGGCCTGTAACGGCGACGACACCCCCGGTAAACGACGGCCTGCCGATGCCTGGCTTCGAGATCACGCAAGGCAATACGGCAATCGTGATCACCGACCCGCAGGTGGACTTTCTGTCGCCCGACGGCGTCACCTGGGGCGTGGTCGGCAAGAACGTTACCGACAATCGCACCGTCCAGAATCTGGAGGCGCTGTTCAAGGCAGCCGACCGCACTGGCATGCCAGTATTCGTGTCGCCGCACTACTACTTCGAGCACGACCACAAGTGGCAGTTTGAAGGCACACTGGAAACACTGATGCACAACATCGGCATGTTCGACCGGCCCCATGCGTTGACGCTGGAAGGCTTCGAGGGCTCGGGTGCTGATTGGCTGGACCGTTACAAGCCGTACATCAACAACGGCAAAACCGTCGTTACCAGCCCCCACAAGGTATACGGACCCGAGAGCAACGATCTGGTGCTACAGCTTCGCAAGGCTGGCATTTCTAAAGTCGTCCTCGGCGGCATGTCGTCAAACCTGTGCACCGAATCCCACATGCGCGAACTGGTGGAGCAAGGCTTCGAAGTACTGGTAGTTACCGATGCCACGGCCGGGGCCATCACCGAGCACTACAACGGCTATGAAGCGTCGCTGACGAACTTTCGCATGATCGCCAATGCCGTCGACAACACCCGGAACACCGTGAAAGCCATCAAGACGGCCTACCGCCGCTAACCCCCCCACTTGTAAAGGAGAAACACCATGAACATGAAAACTTTCAGCGCCATAGCACTACTTACTCTCACTGCGGCGACGCCCGCACTGGCAAAGGACGAAGTAAACGTATCGAATGGCATCACCACTGCGGGGGTCCCGCTGGGCCTGCACGGCGTTGATGCGGTCTCATTGTCCAGCATTCATGACGTAGCGGAAGGCTCTGCCCGACACACCGTTGTACATGATGGCGCGGCCTACTATTTTGCCTCCAAAAAAGCGGCAAAACGCTTCGAATCCGACCCCGACCACTACCTTCCCCAGTACGGCGGATTCTGCGCTTTTGCGGTCGCCCTTGGAAAGAAGTTTGACGGCGACCCCCGCTATGCCGACATCGTCGGCGGCAAGCTCTACCTTTTTGTGAACGAGGACATCTACCAGAAGTACCTGGAAGATTCCGAGAACATTCTCAAAAAGGCAGAACAGCGCTGGCCGTCGATCGAACATGTGGCGATCGAAGATCTCTAACCTCTAGACGGCTGGACTACGCGTTCAGCCGTCTTTGTTACTGCCTTTAGCGACCTGAAAAACAGTCTGCCCACCAGACTTCATTGTCGATAGCTCACGAGGAAACACACCATGACTGACTTTACTGTTCACACCGAAGACACCGCCCCCGACGCCAGCAAACAGCTGATTGAGAGTGCAACCAAGGCATACGGATTTCTGCCAAACCTACTCGCCGTGCAGTCTGAATCAGCTGCACTTTTAGAGGGTTACATGACACTTGCCGGCATTCTGGACAAGACCAGGCTCAGCGAAACCGAGCGCCAGATCATTCTGATGACCAACAATCGCCTGAATGGTTGTACCTACTGTATGGCCGCACATACATCGTTATCGCAAATGGCCAATGTGCCGGCAGATGTTATCGAAGCATTACGCAATGGCACTGAGATCGCAGATGCCCGACTGGAAGCGTTGCGCATGTTTGCAGCCCGACTCAACGAGACCCGCGGTTGGGTTGAGCAGCGTGATCTCGACGCGTTTTTTGCTGCGGGCTACACCAGGGAAACAGTATTGGACGTCATTCTGGCTACCAGCCTGAAAGTGATGTCGAACTACACCAACCACATCGCGCAAACTCCCCTCGACAACGCCTTCCAGCCTAACGCCTGGCCATCAAGCGAAGTCGCTGCCTGAGTCTCGCGTCTGAGCGGTGGATCGCCCAGGGGATCCACCGCACCCCATTTTCCACAGTGGCACTCGTGCGCTGCTACCTCCAGAAAAACAAGGACAAGGACAGCGAACGTCCGGAATTGCGACGGAATCCCACAGCATAGGTTGGTCGAGAAAGTGGCGACCAGGCAATGGATCGCTGACGTGAGACTGCAAGCATGAGCACAAAAATTTGTGCTCGTAGCGCGGCGCTCAACGGCGCAGCCGGTCCAGCTGGCTGGCTGGAATCGCGACCAGTGCCAGGCTCAGGCCCAGTGCCACCACGGCAATATTGATGATCAAGCCGTAGTTTTCTCCGGTCATCAACACTGCGGCCACGGCGGGCCCGGAGGCCAGGCCCATCTTCGAGGCGAAGCCACCCAGGGCGGCCATCTGGCCGGCGCGGTCGAACTCGGCGCACATACCCAGCAGGTAGGGAATCACGAAGGCCCAGGTCAGGCCCACCGCGCAGTTGGCCAGGGCGTATATCCACGGCAGGCCGCTCCAGTGCAGGCCGAAGGTCGCCACCGCCGTGACGATCACGCCCCCAAACAGAGGCAGCAGGCGCCCAAAACGCAGGGAGATGAGGATCACCAGGAAAGAACCAAACACGCCGATCCAAGAGGCCGCCGCCAGCGAGGAACCGATAAAGCCCTGCTCCAGCTGGTAGTGACGGCCCATGCCAATGATGTACGCAAACAGGCCCATATTGGCGGCCTGGAACAGGAACAGCGCGCCCAGGGTAAATCCCAGTGGCAGCCACTGCACGCTGTCGTCCTCGCCCGCGGCCAACACCGTTTCCCGTGGCGGGTAGTCCGGCAGGAAGGGCATCAGGCACAGGGTAATCAGGCTGAATCCGCTGAGGGCGGCGAACAGCACCCAGGTGCCCAACTGGGGCACCAGCGGCGGCAGCACCATGATGCCAAGGCCGCCCAGGGCGTACTGCACCACCAGCAGGTAGCCAAAGGTCTTGTCCGGTTCCAGGGTGCGCGCCATGACCGAGAAGGCAATGCCCACGGACAGCCCGCCCATGAAACCGTGGACAAAGCGCAGTCCGATCATGGGGCCCGGTGTGCCAATAAAGTTGGACAGGGCATCACAGGCAATCAGGCCGCAAAACAGCAGCGCGCAGGTGCGTCGCCAGGGCAGCCGCTTGACGGTGAACACCGCCGCCAGCGCTCCCAGTGCCGCGCCGTAGACATTGGCGGAACCCACCAGACCGGCTTCGCGACTACTGAAACCAAGGCCGTCGATCAGCCCGGACACCAGGGCAGGCATGATGTTGACGTAGAAGAGACCGGCGGTGCCGAGGAAGGCCAGTATCAGCCGCGCTGCCGCCCCGTGGGCTGCCACTTTTGGCAGCCCGGCGCCTGCCACGGCGGGCACTGGCTGGGCTTGTTCAGTCATCGGCTTGTCTCCATTGTTATCAACACAGCGGCTGGACGGCGTGCAGCGCCCGCAGGGGGGCTTTCCAGTCAAATACGCCACCATCGCTGAAGTAGTAGTAGGTCATGCCCCGGGGCAGGATGGCAATGCGAATGCCGCCGTACCCCATCAGGAAAGGCATCCAGGTCTGCTTGTCGCAGTTCAGGATCAGGGACAGATCCTGAGCGAAAAAACCGTTGCTGTAGCGAGCCACCTTGTCCGCCACCAGGCCCGCACCCTGGTGATGCTGCAGGGCATCGTCAATCATGTCGGTGTCGAGCCGGTCCTCGCTCTCGAAGTAACCACCCGCCAGGGCGCTGCCCAGTTTGGCCACATCCCCCGGCAGGAAGTTCATACCCCAGCCCACCCAGGGCTGGGCGCTGTCGTCATAGGTGCGCTTCGGGTATTCGGTGACCGGGCTCAACCGCAGCTCCCGCAACAGGGGTTGCAGGATGTCATCAAAAATATCCGCATCCCCACCCCGCCTGGTGCGTAGGAAAGCCTGCATCGCTGTGCCCAGCACATAGGTGTCCGTCGTGTGATAAACGAAGCGCTGCCCCGGATTTGCGCGGCGTGAGTAGGCATGGCAGCTGAATTCAATTTTCTCCGCATGGGATTCGCGGTAATGAAATTCGCTGTCGTTGCGCGGCGCCATTTCGTCCGCACCGTGCACGGCAGAGTCGAATCGACCGGTGGCCATATTGAGCGCATCAGCGAAGGTCACTTCACCCCAGTCGCTGCAGGCGGGTACAAAGTCCGCGATCAACGCTTTGCCAACACCCGGATAAAGCTTCTCCAGCCGCATCAGCGTTAGCCCGGCGAAAATCGATTTGGCGGTGGAATAGGACGGCAGCACCCATTCCTCACAGGGAATGTCGCTGCCGTTGCGCGTTTCGCAACCCCCCAGATAGTGAACGCCGTCAATGACCAGTCCGTAGACCGACAGGTCACCGGGGTCCACCGCCGGGTTCGCAAAGGCGGGCAGATCGATGCCGGGGTAAGCCGCCGCGAGCACGTCGAAAGGCTTTACCGGTAGCTGGGCGTCGCGGTAGTGATGACCGTGGACTGCGACACCGTCTGCCAGGCTTTCATTGACGAAGTACGCGCGCCCCTCGGCGCGCAGGTCGAACTTGAAATACAGGCAGGTTTCCGCTGCGACGGTGAACTGAGCACGTCCGGAGGACTCCCCTGGCGGGAATTCCACTTCAAGCAGGCCATTGTGCACGCAGTTGGCGTTGCGCTGCTGCAGGGCCAGCGGCAGTCGCATGCGACGCCCGAGCCCATCATTTTCCAGCCGCCCTGGCCCCGGCAGGTATTCCCAGTGCGGGTGATCGGCGGCCAGCGGCCCAGGCCGGACCGGGTACATCTGCTGGCCCATCCCCAGGTACGCCGATTCAAAGGGCGGCAATTGCTGCAGACGCAGTTCAGGGCGCGACAGATTCTCGCCGTCTACATGAATACGCAGTTGCGCCGGTTCAAACTCGATAACCAGCCGGCCTTCGCCAGAAGAGGAAGGCGGTGGCGCCGCAAGGGTTTGCCATGACACCGGAAAGAAAAGCAGCAGTGCCAGCCACGCCCCAATGTGGATCCGCAAGGGCCTAGTCTTCAAACGGCAGCCCCGCATCAGCCAGCAATTGTGAGAGCGGCACAAGTTGCTCACGGTAGTGCTTCCACTTGCCGACTGAAGAGCGGTAGACCGGCTCGCGAATCTGGCTGGCGCTGGCGGTGGTGCTGGGCGCGCTGTTCTGGTGAAATTCGAGAATGGCGGGCTCCCAGTCGAGCCCGCAGAACGCCAACAGGGCTTTCGCTTCGGCCTCGGTATCGGCGACCAGGGATTCGTAGCGTACCTCGTGCAGGGCGAAGGGCAAGCCCTGCCAGTGCGCCATCAGCTCGCGGTAGGCCAGGTAATAGCGCCCGAGATCCTCAAGGTCGTAGGAAAAGGGATAGGCATCCTGGAAGGAGGTCTTGAATATCGCGTAGCAGGTGTCCATCGGATCACGCGTGACGTGAATGATTCTGGCTCTCGGCAGGGCCTTGGCAATCAATCCTGTATACAGGAAATTCAGCGGCATCTTGTCGATGAAATGCAGCGCATCCGGCGCCTGCACCCGCGTCATATAACGCTGCCCCAGAGCGCGGAAGTCCAGCCCCGTGCAGCGCTCCACCAGTGCCAGCTTGTTCTCCGGGGGCGGGTCAACGGCCCGCGCAAGGTCGGTCATCGCCAGGGCGAAATCATTCAGCTCGCCGGCGCTGGCCACGGCACTGTGGGTGGCCAGGAGGCGCTCCACCAGTGTGGTACCGGTGCGCGGCATTCCCAGTACAAAAATCGGCGCGGGCTGCCCGTCGCCGTCGGGCGTGTTATCCCACCAGTCCTGGTCGAAATGGCGCCCTATCGCCGCCATGGTTTCGAGGTCGCCCGACACGTCGTAGCGCATGTGCGCGCGTCGCAGCGCGGCCGCTTCGGCGAGAGCGTCGAATGACTCGGGGTACTGCTCAAGATCTTCCAGTTCCTTGGCCAGCGCAAAACCCACATCGGCTCGTCGACGCGGGTGCTCCAGGCGCGGCAGCACTGCGCGCAGTGCTGACACATGATTGTTTTCCGGGGTAACCCTTCGCAGGTCTGCCCGTAACTTGTGGGCGTCGCTGTTGAGTGGGTCCAGTTTCAGGGCTTCGGCGAGGCAGGCTTGCGCCTCATCGAACTTGCCGAGAAAACGCAGTACGGTAGCCAGGTTGTAACGATGCTGGCTGTCCGCCGGTTCCAGGGCCGCCGCCTCGCGGTAATGGGGTTCGGCCTCTGCCTGCAGTTCCTGTCGAGACAATAGCAGGCCCATGGTGCTGTGCTGCCAGGGGCCTGACAGCTTGCATTCAAGCAGGTCCAGAAGAATCGGCCGGGCTTCGCGGTTGCGGCCCAATGCCATCAGACAGTAAGCCTGTTGCAGGCGCCACTCCGGTTGATCCGGCTCCCGCTCCACCGCCTGCTCGATAGCCACCAGCGCTCGGCGCCGGTCGCCGGCGCGCTGGAACAGCAGGGAGGCGGTGCGCCAGCCGGGTGTAAAGTCCGGATGGCGCTGGTTCAGATCGCGGCAGGCGGTCAGCGCCGCCTTCATATTGCCCTGCTGTGCGAGGCGCCAGGCGGCGGCTTCCAGCGCCGCCGGGTCGCTTGCGTCAGGTTTGGCCATGGCGATCATGGTAGCACCGGGCACGCAGGCCCGGCCCGCCTCCTAGAATCGATAGTTCAGCGAGGCACCCAGGGTACGCGGCTGCACAATGTAGGCGCGGTTGCCGTTGCCGTACCAGTTCTCGAACACACCGGTGTCAAAGCTCCAGTGGGCCGACGGGAAGGCGCCGGTCACGCCCTCTTCATCACCCAGGTTCTTGCCGAATACGGTGAACTGCCAGTCCTTGTAGAACAGGGTGGCCGAGGCGCTGAGCAGCCAGAAGGAGTCGAAGGTCTCGCTCAGCGCCGATGAGTCGCTGATATAGTTTTCCGTCTCGTCCTGGTAGTAGGCGGTTACCCGGCCCACCAGATCGGTTTCCGGCGCCAGGCTCCAGCGCTTGTCGAGGCCGGCACTCAATACATTCTGTGGCGTGCCGGGCAGGGTTGAACCGTCCTCAGCAATCAGGCCGCCCTGCTGGGGACTGAAGAAATCATCCGCCAGCTCGGCGTCCACAAAGGAGTAGGCCACGCGGTAGTGCCAGTCGTTGGCAAAGTAGCCGTCCAGCTCCAGCTCGATACCCTGGGTCACCGCAGAATCACCATTGGTGGCGATATAAAAACCGAACCAGTCGGTCGTGGTGTTGAGCTGCGGGTCGTCCCAGTCAACGTAAAAGGCTGACAGTGTGTAGGACAGGTAGTCCGTACGACCCTTGATGCCGATCTCGTAGTTCACTACCGAGTCCTTGGCATAGGTGCGCACCGCATCGGCGTTGGGTTCGCCGAAGGGGTCGCCGTTATCCAGGCTGGGCACCGCGTTGGCGCCACCGCGACGGTAACCCTCGGAGATCGTGCCGTAGACCATGGCCGTGTCGTTGAGGTCGTAGGCGATATTACCCTTCAGCAGGATGTCGTCATCCTGATCCTCGGCGCGGGGCACCTCACTGGAGGTCCAGCCTTCGACCAGCGGGAAGCCCATGATGGTGTCGTTCTGCGTGTCATTGTCAAACCAGCGTGCGCCACCAGTGATTCGCAGGCTGTTGGACAGGTGGTAGGTTACCTCGCCGTAGACCGCAGTCTCCTCGAAGGTAACATCCCGGCGGTACTCGAAGTCCCGCTCGGTGAGACCGTCATAGAAGCGCGGCCAGAAATTGTCACACACCGGGTCTCCGGTGGCGCGGCAGGCGTCGTTGAATACATCCATGCCCGGGTTCCAGCTATTCTGGAACACGGTCTGGTCCTGATCCAGGTAGAAGAAGCCGGCCACCCAGTCAATTCTGGATTCGCTGTTGGAGACCAGGCGAAGCTCCTGGACAAAAGTTTCGTCGTCGTAGCCACGCTCGGCCCGCTGGGCCGGCCGCGGCCAGCCGCTGTAGCCAAAGGCGGTGATCCAGTCACGGCTGGCGCCACCATCCTCGCCGCCGGACACCCAAAGCCCGCCATTGTCACTGTTGCCGCTGCCCTCATGCTCGTAGTACGAACTGTTGGAGGTGAGCGTCGCAAAACCCAGGTCCCACTCAACGTCCAGGCTATAGAGGTCGACATTGCGCTCGGTGTCTTCCAGCAGCACCTGCCCACTTTCGTGGTCGTCATATTCGAAGTACAGCGGCGATCCCTCGGGCTGCCCGTTGTCGCCCCGGGTGACAGCGCGGCGGGCACCCACGTCGTCCTCCTGGGTCTGCCAGGCGGCAAGGATGCTCAGGTTGTCAGTCAAGTCGACGCCCAGTGCGACGCGTGCGTATTCCAGCTCTGCGTCATCGGCGTCTTCCACGTTGCGGTAGCAGGCGCCGTTGAACAGCACCTGGTCGTTGCTGGCCTCTCGGGGATCGAGACACTGGTCGCCGTCGGCGATCAGGGGTTCGCCAAAGGAATTCAACTGATAGGCGTTGACGTAATCGACAACACCGTCGTTATTCAGCCGCCCGGCATGGGCGCGCAGTGCCGCGCGATCACCGATCGGGATGTTCAGCATCAGATTCACGTCGCTGTTGTTGCCGCTGGAACCCTCGCTCTCACTGTATTCACCAAATACCTGGCCTTCGAAAGCCTCGGGGTTAGGCTTGTTGGTGATGTAGCGCACCGTACCGCCCAGGGAACCGGAACCGTACAGCGTACCCTGGGGCCCGCGCAGCACTTCCACCCGCTTGAGGTCCTTGAGCACAAAGTTCGCAAACAGCGGCGTATTGTCGACGTAGGTGGAAACCGTGGGAACGGCATTCAGGGCGATGTCGCCATTGAGCCCGTTGTCGACGTTGAGGCCGCGGATGATAATGCTGTTCACGGTACCAGAGTTGCGGAATCCGCGGTCCACCACGGAAACGCCGGAAATTGCCCGCAGCAATTCCGCCTGCTCGGTGATCTGCTGGCCCACCATGGCCTCACCGGACATGGCAGAGATGTTGTAGGGAATGTCCTCCACCGCCTGGCTGCGAGCGGTCGCTGTGACCACCACCTCCTCGATCTGCTTGGCTTCCTGTGCAAATGAACCCTGGGCAGTCAATGCGCCCAGTGCAATGGCCAATGCGAGCTTGTTCTTTTCGAAACGTCGATGGTCTTTCATGCCAGCCTACCCCGTTGTTGAATTATTTTTGGCCGCGTTTTCCGCGGCTCTTTTCCAGTGTTTCAAAAACTATCGCAGTGGCCTTCCTTTCCTGTAGGTCCAGTTTTGCACTGCGAATGAGTCCAACCCCTATTCGAACTTGTCCCCTGATTCCCGCTCGGGCATGGTCAACGGCCCGAGCGCGTCAAGATATTCAGAGCGCGCGCCCTGCTCGTACGGCGGATAAATGATCGCCGTATCGCGGAAACTCTTGAGCACCTGGCAAAGCCCCAGCACGCCGCGCTCGCGGGAGCGGCGCACATTCTCGAAATCGACCTCCATGCTGATGACTTCGCGGTTGCCGCCCGCCTGGTGCATCACCGTGCCGTGTGGATCCACAGTGATCGACTGGCCCACACCGAGGCTGCCCGCCACGTTCAGGCTCATTACATAGCACTGGTTACTGGCCGCGGTGGAGCGCGCCAGACAGAGTTCTACCTCGCGGTCGATGGTGTTGGTCATGGTCGGGCACAGAATCAGTTCCGCACCCTGCCAGACCAGGCTGCGGGCAACTTCCGGGAACCAGATGTCGTAGCAGATACAGAGCCCCACCCGACCGATTCCCGGAATATCGAACACCGCAAAACTGTCACCGGGTTCGGTGGCTGCCTCGTAGGGTGCGAAAGGATAAATTTTGCGATAGCGTGCAACGACTTCGCCGGCGGGATTGATCATAACCGCCGTGTTGTAGATCGTGTCGCCATCGGCTTCAAACAGTGTGCCCGGCTGCAGCCAGATGCCGAGTTTGGCAGCCAGTTCGCAGTAAGCGCTCTCCGCCTCGCCGCCGGCCGGCTGAGCGGTTGCGGGCCTGGAGCCATAGGTTGCCAGCTCCCCCACCACCACCATATCCAGCCAGGGGAAGCTGCGCAGGGCTGCTTCAATCTCGCTCTGCACCGCGTAGAGATTATTCTGGTGAGATGCCTCCAGCTGCAGGCCCCCGATGCGTAACTGGCTCATGCTTTTCCCGATATGCGCGGGTGTCTCCCCGCTCCTTGTTATCGCTATGGGGTCAATGTAGTGGTCTGGGGGTCAGCTGCGGTAGCGCCAGATGCGCGGTGCTGATTAGTCCAGTTCTTCGTCACCGGGCGACGCGGGGACCAGTACGCCGATATCTGACAGGGTGCAGTCTTCTTCAAACAGTTTGAGGCTTGCGCCGTCACGCACCACGTAGAAACCCAACGGCTCGCCGAAGTACCAGCCCTCCCACTGCCGATACCACATATCGCCGTCGACCCACCAGCGACCGTTGCCGCGGTACTCATAGGCGAAGCCCTTGCGCCCCACTGCGCTGCCGTCAGCGGCATAGTCCACATAGACCGGGGAACCGTTGATGTCTTTCCACAGCACAGTAGCGTCGGCGAATACCTGCTCGATGTCTGCACCACTCAAACGCTCCCCCTTGGCGGTATCGAGGCGCTCGAAGTGATCATCGGCGAGATCGTGAATCAGCTCGGACAGCCTTTGCACACCGGGCCGAATATTCTCTACCGGGATGGAGCTGATACCCATGCGAAAACAGTTGCGTGGTGCAGCAGGTGTTGCGTAGTAGTGAGCTATCGGCTCGATGAGGATGCCGCGGCGGGTAGCCTCGCGCATCAACTGTTGCAGGTCCAGGTCTTCGTTGCCATGAATCCATACCGAGGTGCCGCCCTCGCTGGCGGTGGACTCAACAAAATGCAACAGGTAAAGGCTCAGCGCCTCCCGCAGGGCTTTCCAGCGCTCCCGGAATACCCGGTGGGTGTGCATCATGAAGCTGTCGTAGTGACCCTGGCTCAGGAAAAACGCCGCCGCCCGCTGATTGTTGAGCGGCGGGTGCTTGACCTGCAGGCGCCGGAGCTTGCGCGCGGCCTCGATGATTTCCGGCGCCGCCACCAGGATACCCAGGCAGAGGCCGGGCTCCAGTACCTTGGACAGGCAGGACACATAGATCACCCGGTCCTCGCCGTCCATGCTGCGCAGGGCCGGATGGGGGCTGGACTGGTAGTTGCTCTCGAACTCGAAATCGTCCTCGATGATCAATTGATCCCGGGCGCGGGCCTTTTCCAGCAGTTCCAGACGCCGCTCGGTAGGCATGGTCACCGACGTGGGGACCTGATGACTCGGCGTCACACAGATGATATTGGCGGGGTCCAGGCCCGCATCGACCACCATGCCGCTGGCATCTACCGGCTGGTGCACCATGCGCGCGCCGCGCTGGGCCAGCAGTTGCCGCATGATCGGCAGCCCGGGTTCCTCCACCGCGACACTCACCGAGGAATCCACCAGCAGGTCGACCACCAGCGCCAGCGCCTGCTGGGCGCCAACGGTGACCAGAATTTCATCGGGTTTGGCCTGAATACCGCGCCGCGGCAGAATGCGCGTGCGAATCTGCTCGATCAGCGCCGGGTCGTCTGCGTCACCGGTCTCCCCGGCCCAGTGGTTGATCTCACGCACGCCCAGCGCCAGGCGGGTGGCCTCTCGCCACTCCTTGACGGGGAACAGGGAGGTGTCAAATTTGCCGTCGAGGAACGGGTACGGGTGCTGGTGCCAGTTGGGTGGAAACACATGGTCGCCAGGGCCGCGCGGAACCGTCTTGAAGCGGGATTCCCAGCGCCGCCGCCGATCGCGTTTGCCGGGCACCTCACCCGGCTCGGCGCGACCCTCCAGAATATCCTCGTTAACGTATATGCCGCTGCGCTCGCGACTGACCAGATAGCCCTCTTCGATCAGCTGCTCATAAACCAGCACCACGGTGTTGCGGGCGACACCCAGCTGCTCGGCCAACTTACGTGATGAGGGCAGCCGTTGGCCCGAGGGAAAGATGCCGCCGGTCACAGCTTCCGCGAGCTTCTGGCGAATCTGTGCCTGCAGACTGAGGTCACTGCCGGGGTCCAGGTAAATAAGAGCTGTATCCATGGGGCCAGATTATAGAGGACAGCAGCCCGGGAATTGCCAGATCATTTTCATTGAGCTGTGAGCAGCGACCCGCCCATGCTTTGCAGCCACCCCACTCCACTGCTAGTGTCGAGGCAGGATAATAACAACAGCGAAGCAGCCATGAACCTGACAGAATCCTGCAGCCGTGGGCCGGACAGCCCGCCGGTACGCGACCTCACTATTGGCGATGCCCTGCGCGAAGTTGTCGCGCGCTGCCCCGAGCGCACCGCCCTGATTGGCGGTTCGCCCGATCCCGCCGAGCGGCGGCAGTGGCGCTATGACGAACTGCTGGCGGAATCCGAGCAGGTAGCAAGAGCGCTGCTGGCGCGCTTCAAGCCAGGCGAAAAAGTCGCCGTGTGGGCGCCAAATATTCCCCAGTGGGTGTTGATGGAGTACGGCTGCGCACTGGCGGGTATTGTGCTGGTCACCGTCAATCCCTCCTACCAGTCTGAAGAGCTGGCCTATGTGTTAAAGCAATCCCGTGCGGTCGGCGTCTTCCTGCTGCCGGAGTTCCGCGGCAACCGCATGCTCTCCCACCTGGAGCAGGCCCGCGACCAGTGCCCGGAATTGCGGGAGACCGTGCTGTTTTCCGAGTGGCAGGCCTTCCTGGACAGTGGAGCGCCAGACACGCCACTGCCAGACGTCTCGCCATTGGATGCCTGCATGATCCAGTACACGTCTGGCACCACCGGCTTTCCCAAGGGCGCCCTGCTACACCACCGCGGACTGGTCAACAACGGCGCCCATACCGTCGACCGCATGGGCGCCGAAGAAGGGGCAGCCTACATGGGCAATATGCCGCTATTCCATACCGCCGGTTGTGTACTGGCGGTGCTGGGCTGCCTGTCCCTGCGCGGCACTCTGGTGCTGGTCGAACAGTTCGAACCGGGGCTGATGCTGGAGCTGATGGAAACCTACCGGGCCGGGGCCATGCTCGGCGTGCCGACCATGCTGATCGCCATGCTCGAGCACCCTGATTTCAAGCGTCGGGACCTGTCCAATGTGCACGCCATTTGCTCGGGGGGCTCCACCGTGCCCGCGGACCTCGTGCGTCGGCTCGAACAAGCGGCGGGCGCCCCTTTCACTATTGTCTTTGGCCAGACCGAGTGCTCGCCGGTGGCCTGTATGACCCAGCCCGACGACAGTATCGAGGACAAAGCGGAAACCCTGGGCCCACCCATGCCCGGCGTGGAAGTAAAGATTGTCGATGTGGAGAGTGGCGCTACACTGCCGCCTGGCCAGATGGGCGAGTTCTGCACCCGCGGCTACCACGTCATGCACGAGTATTTCGAAAACCCGGAAGCCACCGCCAACACTATCGACGCGGAAGGCTGGCTGCACACCGGCGACCTGTGCTCCATGGACGAGCGCGGCTATTGCACGGTGGAAGGCCGACTCAAGGACATGATCATTCGCGGTGGAGAAAACATCTATCCGCGCGAGATCGAGGAACTGCTGTTCAAGCACCCCGCCGTGGGTACGGCCGCAGTGCTGGGCCTGCCCAGCGAGCGCCTGGGAGAAGAAGTCGCCGCCTTCCTGCGTCCTGCCCCGGGTCAGTCACTCAACAAGGACGAACTGTTTGCTTACCTGCGGGAGCACCTGTCGCCGCAGAAAACGCCGCGCTACTGGTTCCAGGTGGCCGAATACCCGCTCACCGGCTCTGGCAAGATCCAGAAGTTCGCACTGCGCCAGCAGTGGGAAGACGGGCAGCACAAGGAAATGAGCTAGTCGCCCACTGCTAGTCGCCCACGGCTAGTCATCTTCAGGCCGCGCAGGCCCCAGTCGCTTGCTGTGGCCCTCGGCAATGGGGTCACCGGAATCCCGCTCTGCCACGGCCTGCTTGAAGCCGACATCCACGGCGCGCTGCCGGAACCACAGCCCCTCTGGCGAGTGGCGCGCCACGCCGTCAAACAGGTTGGCAAAGCGCTGGGTGTTGGCCAGGCCCATCGACTCATAAGCCTGATTCACCACCATCTTGCTCATCATCAGCTGATTACAGGGCACGCCCTTGATGCGATTACAGAGAGCTTCGACGGCGCTATCCAATTCCTCCGCCGGCACCGCCTGGTGCACCAGGCCCATCTCCGCCGCCTCTACGCCGCTCACCAGGTCACCGGTAAACAGCATGCGCTTGGCCTTCTCGATGCCGAGTCGATAGACCCACATCATGGTGGTGGGAATGCCCCACACCCGCGCCGGCGGATAGCCGATGCGCGCGTCCTCGGCCATGATGATCAGGTCGCAGCACAGGGCAATATCGCTACCACCAGCGGCGGCTGCGCCATGAATCTTGCAGATGGTGGGCTTGTTGGCGCGCCACAGTGACATGAAATCCTCGGTGTTGCGCGACATCATGGCGTAGTCCAGGGTCGGGTCCCAGGGCATGTCCTGGTTGCCGTGCATTTCCCCCGGCGTCTCCGCATATTCCTGCAGGTCGTAGCCGCCACAGAAACCCTTGCCCGCCCCCTGCAGCACAATCACATGCACATCCGGGTCCCGGTCAGCGCGCTCGACCGCCGCGCGCAATGCGCCCGGCAGTTCGGTATTGATGGCATTCAGGCGCTCGGGGCGATTGAGGGTAATGGTGGCGACACGGTCGGTCGCCTGGTAGTCCACCGGGCTGTCACTCACTGTGGGTCTCCCGTTCAAAAAGGGTGGGTCGGACATGGAGTGTAATCAAATACAGAAGCCGGCGCGCCGCCTGCCCTGCGACTAGTCAGGGGTATGCGCGGGGTCATCGTCCTCGAACTGGGTGGGCGCTGTAGGTGGCAGCTTCGCCAGCTGCTCTTCCAGCCGCCGCGCATGCTCTGCTTCCTCCTCAGCATACGTGGTTGCCAGTGCAATTGTGTCGGCGTCCGAGGCGGCGGCGGCCACGCTTGAATAGAACGCACCGGCTTCGCGCTCATTGGCCAATGCCAGCTCCAGGGCCTGACGCATGTCCATGCGGTAATGCACGGCCTCGTAGCTGGCAGACTCCGGCGCCTCGGCGGGCCAGTCGAATTCCCAGGCCGCCAATGCCGGCAGCTCACGCCCGGTGATGCTGCCTTTCACCTCTGCCAGGTGTTTGGCCGCTTCTTCGGCCATGCCGTCAAAAAATTCCGCCACGGCAGGACTATTGTGCGCTCGCAATGCCTCGGCCAACTCCCGATAGCGAGTCATCGCCTCTTCCTCCAGTTCCAGGGCGTGGGCCAGAAAGCGGTTCATTTCTGCTGTTCCCGTCATACCTTGAGCCGCTCCGCAATCGTGGCCAGGCTCGGCGGCTCAGCGTCCACCGATGGCGGCCAGGATGGCCTGGGCTGGTGGTAAAGCAACCCGGTCTCAAAGCCGGATTCTGCAAAAAATAATGTGGCAGCCTCACTGGCGTCCGTCAGCGGGCCGGCGCCCCGCTCCTGGACCACCGCCTTCCAGTCGGTCTGCTCCGGGCAATAGGTGATGCATTGCGAAAGCACGTGCAGGAAGCTGAAGCCCGGGTGCTCGATCGCCTCGCTGATCAGTTTCGCCATCTGGTTGGGGTTGCCGGAATAGCCACGGGCAATCCAGGGGGCACCCGCCGCCAGCGCTATCGCCGCCGGCTTGAAGGGGCGCACTCCGGGTCCGTGCGGTGTCAACTTGCTGTGGTCCCAGTCGATGGGCGTAGTGGGCGAGGCCTGACCCTTGGTCATGCCATAGACCTCGTTATCCATGGCGATGTAGGTGATGTCCACGTTGCGGCGACAGGCGTGCAGGAAGTGGTTGCCGCCAATAGAGAAGCCGTCGCCATCACCACCCAGGGCGATAACGGTCAGGTCGGGCCGCGCTACCTTGAGTCCCTGGGCTATCGCCAGGCCGCGACCGTGCACGCCGTGAAAACCATAACTTTCTGCATAGGCAGGCAAGCGTGAAGAGCAACCAATCCCCGACACCAGCACCGTGTCATCACGAGACAGGGCCCGTGCCGACATGGCCTTGGTCAACGCGTTCAGTACCGAGTAGTGCCCACAGCCGGGGCACCAGATCGGCTTGATGCCGGACTTGTAGTCGCGGGGCTTGAGTGGCGCGTTCACGACAGTATCTCCTTGCTGATGAATTCACTCAGCTCATTGGGATTGAGAGGCACCGGGCCTGGCTGCGCATAACTGAGCCATTCACAGACATCGCCCAGCTGACTGCGCAAGTAGTGGAGTAACTGGGCCGAATGATTCTGCTCCAACACCACTGCTCGACTACAGCCGCGCAGCGCCTCTTGCAGGGCTGCCGCCTGCAGGGGAGCCAGCAGGCGCAGTGCCACAGTGCGCACTTCAGTGCCCGCTTCGGCAAGTTGCGCAGCGGCGGACCTGGCCACTGCGGCGGCCGAACCAAATGAGACCAGGGCAATATCGCCCTCGCCCGCCAACTCGGCCCAGTCGTCACCGTAGTCGTAATCAACCAGCTTGCGGCGACGTTTGTCCAATTGCTGCCGATGGTCGGTCTGCGAGGCAGAGGGCGTGCCTCGTTCATTGTGTTCCAGTCCGTCGGCGGTAAAGCGCCGGTTGTTTTCACCCGGCACCGCCAGGGTCGACACGCCGCTGTCGGTCAGCTTGTAACGCAGGTAGTCGCCGTCACTGGCGATCACTGGAGCAGGATCCGCAACAAAATGGCGCGGCTCACTGACCACCGCCGTAGACTGGCCGAGAAACTGGTCCGACAACACCACCGCAGCCGTCTGCAGGGTCCCGGCCAGGTACACAGCCCAGGAAGTCGTGAAAACGCAGTCGCCGATATCGAGCGGCGCCAGCACCAGGTGTGGCGCGTCACCGTGCAGGCCATGCAGCGCTATGTCCAGGTCAGACTGTTCCGACTTGGTAGGAATACCGGTAGAGGGGCCACCGCGCTGTACGTTGACGATACACAGCGGGGTCTCGCTCGCGACCGCCAGGCCGATACTTTCACTCATCAACGCCAGCCCCGGGCCCGAGGTGGCAGTGAACGCGGGCACACCGCCAAAGGCGCCCCCCAGCGCCATGTTGATTGCTGCGAGCTCGTCTTCCGCCTGCACCAGGTGACCACCGAGTTGCCCAAGGGGTTCCGCCATCCATTCCAGCAGGTCAGAAGCTGGCGTGATGGGGTAAGCGGCGACAAAACGAATACCCGCGTCCAGCGCACCGTAGGCGGCAGCCTGGTTGCCGCTGAGGCACCAGGCGCCGGAATCTCCGCAGCTGGGAACTGCTGCCGGCAGCTCCAGCTCGAGGCCGAAACCGGCTTTGATACAGGCCCTTGCGGCGTCCTGGTAGGCCTGGGGGCGCGATGCAAGGCGCTGCTGCGCCTGATCGCAGAGGTTCTCAAGGGGAAGTTGCAGGGCGCGACCCAGTACGCCCAGGGCCAGCATATTGGCACGCCCCTCCGGGTGACTGTCATTGGCAAGCTGGCCCATCTCCAGCTCCATGAGATTCTCCAATGCCAGGCCACGCGGCGCGTCGGCTGCGGATTCGCAGACCACGAGGGCATTGGGCGCCAGGCGAATTTCATCCTCAAAGCGTTCGAAGTTGAGCCAGTCCAGTGCCAGCAGCACATCGTACTCGCTGGCCGCTGTGTAATCCTCCGACTCGGTGAGCGACAACAGGGCCGCGGCTTCACCGCCGCGAATCTGCGGCCCGAAAGCCTTGCGCAGCAAACCTCGACCGCCGGCGCCAGCCCAGGCCCGCAACAGCATTTCGCCGCAGGAGATCGCCCCGGCGCCCCCCGCCCCGGTGATCGCTATACTAAGCCCGGCTGTCGCCATTTACGCCTGTCCCACTGCAAGATACTGCACCAGCATAGCCTGTGAATCCTCGCAGTAGCATGATGAGGATCAAGCCCTGCCCCGGGTATCGCCGCCCGGGCTTATATTCGCGCAGCTTTCAGCATTCGATAGCCGCAGCAATTGACTCGTTGTGAATCAACGGCACAATCAAAACCTTTTTTCATAGTTGGGATGCTTATAGAGCTGTCGGTCACCAAGGAACGCTTGCGCCGGATCATGAAGCGAGAGGACATTACCGTCGAAATAGCGGTGAAGGTCGCAGGCGCGGCGCTGGTGCAACCCTTCCGATGACACCGACATCGGTCTGCACGCACTCGGTCAGTTTGCGTTCTACTACGACATCAGTATCGATGCGCTGGTGTTTCCAAAGGCACCCGTAGAAGGTGAAGTTCCTGGCGACATCCACCGGCGCTGGCGTACCAGTATGGACAGGAGGGACGTGCAGCTCACGGCGGACAAGTGTTGTAATCAACACGTTCATCTCCCGCCCGCTGGTCCAGCAACTCGGCGTGACGAGTGATGAGCGCGTTGAGAATTTTCCAGGGGTCTTGCATAGCGCCGATTTTTTACTCGCCTGCCCGAAAGCTGTCTACGGTTGAAGACGAAGCCGACGGCAAGTTTTCCAGATCTGCACCCGCCCGGTGATTCTGCACCCAGATGTGCAACCGCTCGACGTCGGCGCTGGCATCCTGTAGCAACACTTCTTCGCCAGGCGCATCGGATTCTAGCCTGTCGAGGGCATACTCGCCGACCGCCTTGCAGCCAGCGCCCAGGGCGAAAAAACAGAACACCACGATATAAGTCTGCTCGGGTTTGAACGGATACTTCACGATCTGCCACCTCAATGGAAACCACTGTTCCACTATGCCGCAGGCGGAGGCAGGAGAACGTGGCCAGAACTGCCAGCTGCATGGCCCTGAGCGCCAGCTACCAGGGCTGTGGCAGTAGACCTTTCGGAAGATACAGAGGATGGGCGGGCTGGCCCGAGCGGTTCATTTTCAGGTAGTGGAGCCCTGGCACCAGGGCGCGCACGGCTTCTGCGCGGTCAAGGTAGATACCGTCATTCCCCCAGGCGGCAATGACCTTGTCGACTCTGGTAGCCAGATCCACAATAACCCGGTCATTGTCACGGCCAACGGGTGCGCGAGCGGCTTTCATATCACGGGGGTCGGTGGCGCGGAAAGCAAACAGGTTGGCGGTGTAGACACCCCCATAACCCCAGTCACGGGCAAAGCCCATGCAGCGCACCAGGGTCGGGTCGTCAATCCTGGCGTCAGCTGTAGAGGGGTTGAGGCCGATAAACATGACGGCAGGCAGGTCTCTATCCCAGATGCGCCACAGGGCATAACGGTACTGGCGACCCTTGCCGCGGATGTCGGCGCCGGCTTCAAGGTATGGCATGGGCAATCTCGGTATTGACGTGGGCGGGCGAGTATACTGTGCCGGTAAATTTCCGCGAGGCTTTCCCATGACACCGTCGAAACGCATCATTGCCAGCCTGATTTTCTCTGCCGGCCTGGTGGTCGGCCTGGGCATTCAGCAACTGGTACCAGAGGCACAAGCAGACACCGTAGACTGGCGCGATGTAGCCCAGGAACCGGAGTTTCGAGACGCTGTTATTGAAGTAATCAACGGCTGTATCGTCGACAACGGCATTATATTCTGCAACTGAGCCTGCCACTCGACGACCATTAGACTCTATTCGTCGACAGGCGTTTCAGCTTGTCGACGCTTCTCTGCAACTCGTCGCAGAAGCAAGAACGCATTACCCGACTCCCTGTCACACTTATCGCAGGCAAACGCTTGCCTACATAGGGTCATGAAACCAGGAGTCTTGTTATGAACATACGCACAACCCGCAACAGTGTATTCGCCGCAGCCACCTTTGCAGTCTTGAGTGGTCTGTCCACCCTCAGTACCGCCAACATTCCCGAGATCAACATCCAGTCCCAGGCCGTCAACTACGCCGACCTCAATCTCACCCAGGCAGAAGATGCGCAAACTCTCTACACGCGCCTGCGTCGCACGGCTGAGTCCGTTTGTGACGATACCAGCCGCAAGTCTCTGCGTGAAATGAATGAAGCGCGGGAGTGCAAGGAGTTCGCCCTCGACCAGGCAGTTCGGGAGATAGGCAACGCAACAGTGAGCAGCATCCACCAGAGTTAATCAGATCGCTCTGGTGCTCGTGGCCCTGAGTCCTCGGGCCAGGCCACAGGGCGGGCGTCGGTTGATTCCCCTGGGCGCCCGCCCCTTTTTTTAATCGCTGGATGATTCGCCGGGTTGCAGTAGCGGCGTCAGTTGCACCATCTCGAAATCCAGCAGCGTCGAAATCTGTCCATCCACTTGCAGAAAGCGAGCGGCCAGCACTGGCCCTAGCGCCTCTGACATACGCTTGAAGTAACGCTCCCGTCGTTCAATGCGCGAGCGCTGGATGGCAAAGGATTGTTCCGCTATGGATTTAGCGGTCTCGTCATCCATGTTGTCCCAGCGCTTGGCGAATTGCTGCAACATGGCGATCCGTCGGTCCAGCAGCTTTTCCTGCTCATCGGCGTATTCACGGTAAATCGGCCAGAAGATGTCCTGCTGCTGAGGGTTCAGATCCATTGAGGCGGCCACCATACCGGTGCGACCGGCTCGGATATCCTGTCGAGCGAGTTCTATCAATTCCTGCTGGGCAAGGGAAACACTGCTGATAGCCAGCAGCCAGGCGGTAATGATGAGCTTGTACATTCAGGCCTCCTGTCGGTAGAACGCGTCGAGCTGATCCATGAAATCACCCAACTGCTCGGCGGGCAAGTCGTTGACACCAGCCGCCGCCTTGCGACCGCCCCCGGTGGGAAAGCGCATGCACAGCTCGTCGGCGCCGGTCTTGTTGTTGAGCGGTGCGCGCACGCTGACCAGAAAGTTGCCGTTGGCTTTCTCGGTCAGTACCGCGTGGGCGCGGTCCGGGTTGCCGTTGGCGAGGTCGTTGCTGTACACACCGCTCACTCGCCGCGCCCAGGCCTCGTCCGGCAAGATCACCACGGCACTGGCTGAAGAGGCTCGCTCGGGTGTGGTGGCCGCCGCCGATGCCATATCCTCGCGGAAGCCGTTTTCCAGCCGCTCGAAATCCTCGCGACTGTCTTCCATGAAACCGAAGGGGCTGGCATGGGCGCTGACCAGTTTGTAGAGCTCAGCAGGATCAAAATGCAGGTCGTCGAGACTGGCACCATAGCCGTTGTAGTTGATGTAGGTGCCCAGGTCCTTGAGTCGGGCGAGTTTGTCGCCAGTCAGGTCCAGGGGGCGCGCCAGGCGCTCGGCGCTGTCGAACAGATTGTCGCCGAAGGCGCCGACTACCGCCCACTCCACGAATGCTCCCTGCAGGTAGCCGTTGACCAGGATGCTGGTACATACATCGGGTTCGGTGTTGATTAGCGCGGTGAGATGCTCGGACTCGGGTATCTCGCCGGCGAAGTGGTGGTCGCAGTAGAAAACGTTCGCACCTGCCTCCAGCACCGAGACCAGCGCATCGCGGTTCTTGTCCAGGGACACGTCGAGCACGGTGATAACATCTCCGGCCTCGGCATCGACCTGCTTGAGCAAGCTGATATCGCGTTTGACGCCGGTAACCAGTGTACTGTCCACCGGCTGCGCATTGCGCAACTGTGTGAGGGCGCAGATGCCGTCAGCATCGCCATTGAATACGTCGTAGTGAGCCATAGCTATCCAGGTGGGTCCTCCGGGGTTTCCCGCAGCGCGGGCCGAGGTCGCACAGTTTACTTGTCTGAGGAGCGGTCCGGAAACAGTTCCTTGACGTTAGAGGTCTCCGCCCCGGCGGCCTGCTGGCGCTTCCAGAGGTGATCGTGCATGCCCTCGTGTTCTTCGAAGCCGCTGACGGCCTCCTTCAGCACCGCCTTGATACCGTCACAGTCCATGTGGTCGCAGTAGGCATCCAGGCTTGCGATCCAGGCCTGCAGTGTCTCCAGCGGCGGGCATTCTTCTTCGGCGCGCATGATCATCGGGTGGCCGGTGCCGCTGACGTTATCCCCCAGCAACAGTTCTTCAAACAGCTTCTCGCCGGGGCGCAGGCCGGAAAACGTGATTTCCAGGTCACCCGCGGGGTTTTCCTCATCCTGCACGGTATAGCCGCTGAGCCGGATCATACGCCGCGCCAGGTCGAGGATTTTCACCGGCTCACCCATATCCAGCACGAAGACATCACCGCCGGTACCCATGGCACTGGCCTGCAGGACCAGCTGGGCAGCTTCGCTGATGGTCATGAAATAGCGGGTGACTTCCGGGTGGGTCACAGTGAGTGGGCCGCCGGCGCGGATCTGTTCGCGGAACAGCGGCACCACCGAACCCGAGGATCCCAGCACATTGCCAAAACGCACCATGCAGAAACGCGTTCCCTGCTGGCTTGAGGCCAGGGACTGACAGCACATCTCGGCGAAGCGCTTGGAGGCACCCATGATATTGGTGGGTCGCACCGCCTTGTCGGTAGATACCAGCACAAAGGTTTCAACGCCCGCCTCGACCGCCGCTTCGGCGGCGTACCAGGTGCCGAACAGGTTGTTGGCCACCCCTTCCGAAACGTTGTATTCCACCAGTGGCACGTGCTTGTAGGCCGCGGCGTGGTAGATGGTATCGATATCAAAGGTGCGGAAAATGCGTTGCAAGCGGCGCTTATCCTGCACGCTGCCCAGCAGAGAGGCTATCTCGCATTCGGTACCGGAGGCATCCAGCACGGCGCGCAGCTCGCGCTCGATGTTGTAGAGCGCGTATTCCGAGCTGTCCAGCAACACCAGCTCCCGGGGCCGCGCCAGAAGTATCTGGCGACACAGCTCGGAGCCGATAGAACCGCCGGCACCGGTCACCATGACCCCCTTGCCGGTGATACAGCGATCGATCAGTTCGGGATGTGGTGGCACCGGGTCACGCCCCAGCAGGTCTTCCAGTTCGATGTCCTGGATCTCGTCCACGCTGGCCTTGCCCTGCAGGATCTCAACGAACTTGGGTACGGTGCGCACGTAGACGGGCAGGTTCACCAGCTCGTTAATTATCTGCTTGCGGCGCTCCTGACTGACCGAGGGTAGCGCCAACAACACCTGCTCAATGTCGTGCTCCTCAATCAGTTCGGGCAAGCGCTCCGGTCTTTCCACCTGTACGCCGTTAATGACACTGCGCTGAATCTGGCTGTCGTCATCAACAAAATACACGGCACGGAACTGGTCGCCGTGATTCACGGCCGTGAGCAGCTGCCTTCCGGACTCGCCGGCCCCGTAAATAATCACCTTCTGGCAGGCCGAGTAGAGCTTGTCCTGGTAATAGGCACGCACCAGCATTCGTGTGCCGCCGACCAGGAACAGCGCCATGCCCCAGTAGAGGAAGGGCAGTGAGCGCGGTACGCTCAAGGGAGCAGGTTGCAGGAAGAAGATGCACGCGCCCAGCACCAGGGTGGAATAGGTGACACCGCGAATGATGGCCCAAATGGCCTGCTGGCCCATGAAGCGGATGACCGCGCGGTAGAGCCCCAGGCGCAGGAAAATCAACGCGCTCAGGCCGATGGTGATACCGGCAATTACCAGCTCGACGGCACCCACGGGCAGCGGCACCACGTCGGTCTGCCAGTAGCGCAGCGCTCGTGCCGACCACAGCGCTGTGGCCACGAAACAGATATCCAACAGCAGTAGCAAGGCCTGCTTGATATTGCGCGGCAGTTCGATCACTTTTTCCACGGCGACAACCGTGCTGGTGATGATACCGCCGACTGTTTTGTCAGCGAGCCGCTTCACTGGCGTCAAATCCGTATGCCCCCTGCCCGGCACCCGTCCTGGATGGCCGGCCGCTGCTTTGAGAATTCTGCAAAAGCGCTGCCGCTGCTTTGCGATAGTCTCTATTTTAGCCGCTTGCAGGGGCCGAGTTCACGGTAATTTGCCCGCTTTCAGCAGGACGGGCAATTGCGGCAGATAAGCCAGTGCCAGCCACAATGGCGTATAGGCCGGCTGCAGGGCGACCAAAGCGGCCAACGGCGCCAGCCACAGCAGGTTGTAGGCCAGCATTGCCAGCACTACCCGGCTGTGACTGCCCCAGTGCCGGGCCAGGCGCTGGTAGAGATGTCGGCTGTGGGCTTCGGTGATTTTTTCACCCTGCACCAGGCGCCATCCCAGTGTGTAAGTGGCGTCGCCAATGAACGCTGCCAGCAGGATGGGCCAGCAGGCCCAGGGCAAGAGATCGTCGGCAAAGGCCTGTATAGACAGCGCCGCCAGCAGGAAACCCAGCGGAATACTGCCGGCATCCCCCATGAACAGCCTCGCTGGCGCCCAGTTCCAGTGCAGGAACGCCAGCGTCGCGGCAGCCAGCAGCAGGCAGAACAAAGGGTAGGCGCCGCCCTCCCCCAGCCATAGGGAGAGAAAGGCGGCTGCCAGCAGGGCAAAGCCCGCCTCTGCGGCGGCAATACCGTCTATGCCGTCCATGAAATTGAATAGATTCACCAGCCACAGCGCGTAAAAACCGGCCAGAGTCAGCACCCACCAGGCCTGTCCGGCCAGCAACAGCCAGGCCGCCGCGCCACAGGCCAGCGCATAGAGCAGGAAGCGCAGCAGCACTGGCAAACCCAGGCGATCATCCACAATACCCGCAAGCGCCAACCCAGCCGCCAGCAAAGCCAGCAAGGGGTAAGGGGGCGGCCAGGCGACGCCGGCCAGGGGAGCGACTGCCATGGCTGCAAACAGGCCCAGCAGAATGCCGATACCGCCACCTCGCGGCGTGGGATGCTGGTGGGCGCTGCGGTGATTGGGTACATCTAGCATCTGCCAACGATGGGCAAGTCTCAGGTACAGCCCGCAACCCAGCAGCGACAGCAGGAAGGCCGAGCCAATAGCAACAATACTGATCACGACGGGGTCCCCGACACCATTTGCGCAGCTACCGTTTCGAGATTTTCACGAGGCTGCCAGCCCAGCGCCTTGCACAGCGTCGTATTGGATACCTGACGGCCATCAAACAGCCGCCGGTAAGTGGCTCCTGAAACAGGCGCCAGCCGCAGGGTGTCATACAGCGCACAGACCAGGCGCCAGCACCAGCCCGGCCACCGTTGTGGCCCGGGTTCACGCCCCAGGGCGCGGACAAAACAGTGGTGAATACGCCGCAGGTCATAAGCCTCCCCGTCGGTGATGAAGAAGACCTGGCCGCGGCCGGGGTCGACCTCAGTCAACAGGCACAAGGCCTCACACAAGTCCCGCAGGCCGATCATGGATCGCGGTTTACCCGGCGGCGGTGTGGGCATGCCCTGCCGCACCAGCCCCAGCAGCCGCGCCAGGTTGCCGCCAACGCCAGGGCCGTATACCAGGGCCGGGCGCACTATGACCACATTCATGCCGGCATCGCGATATTCCGACAACAGTGCCTCTTCGGTACGCAGCTTCCAGCGGCCATAGGCATCGACCGGGTCGACAGCGATGACGCTGGACAGAAATACGAAGCGGGCCACACCCGCCTCAGCGCAGCGCCCCGCCAGGGCTACCGTGGCCTGGTAGTTGTGGGTTTCGTAGTCCTGATCAGCCGCCGACCGGTGGGCAATTCCGGCACAGTGAAACACGGCCTGGGTGTCCGCCAACTGTGTTTCAGTCGGCGTCTCGCGGCCGCAGCGCTCGACGGTTCTGCCGCGCGCTTGAAGTTGCCGGCAGAGTTCACTGCCGATGAAACCGGTCGCCCCGGTCACAAGGCATTTCATGCAGCCGCTCAGTTCCTGTTTTAAAAAAATGGGACCCCACTAGGGAGCCCCGCCATGATACGGCTGCCCGGATGCTATTCCAATCGGAGGCGTTCGCGGTTCTTTTCCACCACACCGGGGCCAATGCCCTTGACCTGCTGCAAGTCCTCGATGGTAAAGAACGGGCCAAACTCTTCGCGGTAACGGACGATCGCCTCGGCCCGGGATATCCCCACGCCGGTCAGCGTCGCGGCCAGCGTTTCAGCATCCGCCTTGTTGATGTTAACGGTCTCCGACTGGCTCACCATAGCGACCTCGTCGGCCTGGACCGCAGTCGCCGTCAGCGCCCCCGCCGTCACCATACTGATAGCGAGAAGCAAATGCTTGAGTACTGCCTTGAAATGGGTTTTTGCAAACATGACTGGATCTCCTTTTCCGTGTCTGTTTTAACTGTTGCAGTGACGCACTGCGCATCCATCCTGGACACTCGGCCGCAGCAACCGGCAGGCGGTTTCTGCCGCCTGCAGGAGATCAGTTTAGGAAATAGACGCGCCCAACGGGGCGCTGATTGCCACCCTAAGCGCTCAACTCTGTGTGGATGCGTTTGAGGGTGCCGACGGGCTCAGCGGCCCGGGTGATGGAGCGGCCAATTACCAGGTAATCACTGCCGGCCGTCATGGCGTCCGTCGGAGTGACTACCCGCCGCTGGTCGCCGGCGTCATCGCCGGCCAGGCGAATACCCGGGGTGACCAGCTTGAAGTCATCACCGCAGGCGCTGCGCAGCTCGGAGCTTTCCTGGGCTGAACATACCACTCCGTCTAGGCCGCTGGCCTGGGCGATGCCCGCCAGACGCATGACGCGCTCGCCGGGCGTTTCTGTGTAGCCCAGCTCGGTCATGTCGTCGGCTGACATCGAGGTGAGCACGGTGACGCCGATCAGCAGGGGTGGCTGGGCGTAAGCGTCCAGCGCTTCGCGCGCGGCCTGCATCATGCGACTGCCGCCACCGACGTGCACATTGACCATCCACACTTCGAGATCCGCCGCCGCACGCACGGCGGCAGCCACGGTGTTGGGGATGTCGTGGTACTTGAGATCGAGAAATACCTGGAAATCCTGGGCCTGCAGATTGCGCACCATGGCCGGCCCGCCGCGGGTGAACAGCTCGTTGCCTACCTTGACCCGGCACAGCGTTGGGTCCAGGCGCTCGGCCAGATCCATGGCCTGCTCGACACTGTCAAAATCCAGAGCAACGATGATCGGTGTGTCCATAAGGGGTCAGTTGTCCTGTAAGCTGGCCGCGGGCAGTTCTGGTGGAGGCGCTTCGACCGACTGCACGCGGCCTTTTGACAGTTTGCGGCGCGCCGTCGCCAGCGCTGCGCGCTGGCGCAGGATGATACCCAGTGACGCCAGCAGGCCAGCGAGCCCACCCACGGTAAACGCCAGCAGCACCCACAGGGCGACGGAACGCTCGGGAAGAGCCACGACCAGCAGATCGAGAGGGACTGTGGCCTCATTCTGCACCGCAAACAGTGCACCGAGGGCCAGCATGGCGACGGCGATCAGGAAATAGAAAAGATTGCGCAGAAACTGCATCGGGGAGCCGCTGGCCTACAGGCCCGCCTGCAACCCCAAATTGACCCGCTCGCGCAGCTCCTTGCCAGGCTTGAAATGCGGGACGTACTTGCCGGTCAGCTGCACAGCATCACCCGTCTTGGGGTTACGACCCTTGCGGGGCTCCCGGTAGTGCAGGGAGAAGCTCCCAAAACCACGGATCTCGATGCGCTCGCCCTCAGCCAGAGTCTGGGACATGTGCTCGATGATGGTTTTGACCGCCAGCTCAACATCCTTGGCGGACAGCTGGGTCTGCCGGGATGCGATCAGCTCTATGAGCTCTGATTTGGTCATGCTGCCTCCTGTTTCCGGGCCTGGCCGCGCCTGGCATGGGCAGTTTTGGCCCGACTGCAGCTTATAACTTATTGATTGGGCTGGATATTCTGCCTGCAATGACCGGGCGGTGCAAGCTGCAATCTCTATTCGGCAAAGAGTTCGACCAGGCGCTGCCTGTCTATATTCGAGCCGCGGGGCTGCGCAGCGAGGGCCCTATATGGGCTAGCGCGAGAACTGGGGTGCGCTGCACCCCTGCTTCGAGCGTGCCATCTACACAAGCACGTTTCAATGAGACAAGGAGCCTTCAGCAGCGAGTTTCACTCGCACGGAAAGAGCCCTCAGCCCAGCGCGTTCCACTCGCGCAAAAAGAGCCCTCAGCCCAGCGAGTTCCACTCGCGCAAAAAGAGCCCTCAGCCCAGCGCGGTCCACTCGCGCAAAAAGAGCCCTCAGCCCAGCGAGTTCCACTCGCGCAAAAAAAAGGGCCCGCAAAGCGGACCCTTTTCTTTTTGCTGATGAACTACTCGATCACTTGTTCATTTGTTCCTTGATCAGGTCACCAATCGTACCCGGAGAAGCAGAATCGCCCTCCGAATCCTTCAGTGACTTCACAGCTTCCTGCTCATCGTCATAGTCCTTGGCCTTGATGGACAGGGACAGGCCGCGGTTCTTGCGATCGACGCTGATGATCTTGGCTTCAACTTCCTCACCTTCCTTGAGCACGTTGCGGGCGTCTTCGACGCGCTCACGGCTCAACTCGGAAGCCTTCAGGTAGCCTTCAACCTCTTCGGCCAGCACGATGGTGGCCCCTTTGGCGTCAACGCTGACAACTTTACCGACAACAACGGCACCGCGATCGTTTTCGGCCACGTAGTTGTTGAAGGGATCGTCTTCCAGTTGCTTGATGCCCAGGGAGATACGCTCACGCTCAGGATCAATCGACAGGATAACGGTTTCGATCTCGTCGCCCTTCTTGTAGCTGCGAACCGCTTCTTCTCCGGTCTCGTTCCAGCTGATGTCAGACAAGTGAACCAGACCATCGATGGCGCCTTCCAAACCGATGAAGATACCGAAGTCGGTAATCGACTTGATGGAGCCAGTGATCTTGTCGCCCTTGGAATAGGTGGCGGCAAAGCCATCCCAGGGGTTTTGCTGACACTGCTTGATACCCAGGGAGATACGACGGCGCTCTTCGTCAATATCCAGGACCATCACCTCGACCTCGTCGCCCAGCTGGACGATCTTGCTCGGGTGTACGTTCTTGTTGGTCCAGTCCATTTCGGAAACGTGGACCAGACCCTCAACACCATCTTCCAGCTCGGCAAAGCAACCGTAGTCAGTGAGGTTGGTGATGCGGGCCTTGACGCGACTGTTCTCCGGGTAGCGGTTGATGATATCAACCCAGGGATCTTCACCCAGTTGCTTGAGCCCCAGCGATACGCGGTTGCGCTCACGGTCAAACTTGAGGATCTTGACGTCGATTTCCTGGGCGACTTCAACGATCTCCGATGGATGCTTGATTCGCTTCCAGGACATATCGGTAATGTGCAGGAGGCCGTCTACGCCACCGAGGTCAACAAAGGCGCCGTAGTCGGTCAGGTTCTTGACGATACCCTTAACAGACATGCCTTCTTGCAGGCTTTCCAGCAGTGCTTCGCGCTCGGCGCTGTTGGCCTGCTCCATAACGGCGCGGCGAGATACCACAACGTTGTTGCGCTTCTGGTCGAGCTTGATGACCTTGAATTCCAGCTCCTGGCCTTCCAGGTGCACGGTTTCGCGAACCGGACGGACGTCTACCAGAGAGCCCGGCAGGAACGCGCGGATGCCATTGATATCCACAGTAAAGCCACCTTTGACCTTGCCGTTGATAACACCCTTGCATACTTTGTCTGCCTCGTGGGCAGCTTCCAGTTCCTTCCAGCTTTCAGCGCGCTTGGCCTTCTCGCGGGACAGGCGGGTTTCCCCAAAGCCGTCTTCCACGGTTTCCAGCGCAACCTGGACTTCGTCGCCCACAGACAGTTCACATTCGCCGGCGGCGTCTTCGAACTGTGAGCGCGGGATAATGCCTTCAGACTTCAGGCCCGCGTGTACGGTAACCCATTCGTTGTCGATGTCGATGACCACGCCGGTAACAATGGCGCCGGGCTGCATGTCGACGGTCTTCAGGCTTTCTTCAAAGAGTTCAGCGAAATTTTCGCTCATTAACAATACCTATCATGGTTATCCGCGCCACCAGCTGGCTCGGGTCAGCTAAAAAATCCCGGGTCGAGACCAATTACTGGTCAAATCTCGAATCGGGCGTCTACCTCGGCCATGACCTTTGCAAGCACGGCGTCGATGGGTGTCGCCGTACTGTCGATGACAATGGCATCGTCGGCGGGCAACAAAGGCGACACTGAACGGGAGCGATCTCGCTCGTCACGTTCTTCGATGTCCCTTAAAAGGCGCGGGAGACTAACACTTTCCCCCTTATCCATCAACTGCTTGTAGCGCCGCCCGGCACGCTCTTCGGCGCTCGCAGTGAGGAAGAATTTGAGGGCAGCGTCGGGGAATACCACGGTCCCCATATCGCGTCCGTCTGCCACCAGTCCGGGTGGTTGGACAAAATCTCGCTGTCGCTGCAGCAGGGCTTCGCGCACCCGGGGCATAGCGCCCACCGTGGAGGCGCCGCGGCCGCCCTCCTCGGTGCGAATCGCCCGACTGGCGTCTACATCCCGGTAATAGACCAGCACTTCTCCGCTGGCGGCCTGCTCAAAGCGCACCTTGAGGTGGCGCGCCACGTCAGCAACCCGGTCTTCATCTTCCAGGCCTATACCGTCGTGGAGACAGGCAAAGGCGGTGACCCGATACAGGGAGCCCGAGTCCAGCAGGTGCCAGCCCAGCTTATCGGCCAGCCTGTGCGCTACCGTGCCCTTGCCCGCCCCTGACGGGCCGTCAATGGTGATCACCGGCACTTCAGTCATCGGCGCCGGCGTCCGGGTCCCGGTTCTTGACGGAAATCTGCAGCCCCAGGCCCCGCGCCAGCGCATCAAAACCAGGGAAGGATGTGGCGACATTGTCGGCGTCTCTCACCAGGATCCGCTCACGGGCCCGCAGCGCCGCCAATGCGAAGGACATCGCAATCCGGTGGTCGTGGTAGCTGTGCACCGTGCCGCCGCCAAAGCTGCCGGCATCGCCGAAGCCGTCGATCACAATCCCGTCGTCCAGCACCTCGGTGGCCACCCCCAGGGTCGACAGGCCTTCAGCCATGGCTGCTATACGGTCGCTTTCCTTGACCCGTAGCTCTTCCGCCCCGCGCAATACCGTGCGGCCCTGGGCGCAGGCGGCTGCCACAAACAGCACCGGGAATTCGTCAATCGCCAGGGGGATGAGGTGTTCGGGTATCTCGATACCGCGCAGAGATGCAGAACGAATTTGCACGTCCGCCACCGGTTCACCGCCGACGACGGTCTCATCCTGCACGCTGATATCCGCACCCATCATGCGCAGCAATTCGAGTACGCCAGTGCGGGTGGGATTCATTCCCACATGGGTCAGCAACAGGTCGGAGCCCGGCGCAATACTGGCGGCCACCATGAAGAAAGCCGCCGAGGAAATATCCGCCGGGATATCAATCTCGCAGCCTTGCAGGCTGCCGCCGCCTTCAAGGCTGATCACCCCGTCACTGTCGCGCTGCACGTCGTAGCCGAAGCCGCGCAACATGCGTTCGGTGTGGTCCCGGGTGGGCGCGGGCTCGGTCACCGAGGTGCGACCGTCAGCGTAAAGACCGGCCAGCAAAACACAGGATTTGACCTGGGCGCTGGCCATGGGCAGCTCATAGTGAATCCCGCTCAGCGACTGACCGCCTGTTACCTTGAGCGGCGGCCGCCCGCCCTCACTGCCTTCGATGCATGCACCCATTTGAGACAGCGGCGTGATCACCCGACCCATGGGCCGCGAACATAGAGAGGCGTCGCCGGTCAGCTCACTGTCAAACACCTGACCGGCCAGCAGGCCAGACATCAGCCGTATGGAGGTGCCGGAATTGCCCAGATCAAGGGCGGCGGCGGGCGCCGTCAGGCCCTTGAGGCCGACACCCTGGATCACCACCAGCCCCTCGTCGGGTCGCTCGATAGACACCCCCATGGCGCGAAACGCCCTCAGGGTGGCCAGGGCATCGTCACCCTCCAGAAAACCGCGCACCCGGGTTTCGCCCTCGGCCAGGGAGCCCAGCATGATAGAGCGGTGGGAAATGGACTTGTCGCCCGGCACGCGGGCTTCGCCGTTAATCGTGCCGCCGGGATGAACGCTGAATTCCAAGGGCGGCTCCTTAGTGTGCCTGCTGCTTGATAAAGTCTTCCCGCGCTGCCCTGGCATCAGCAAACGTGGTTTCGAGAGCAGCGCCATCTGCATTGGCCACCGCCTCTCGCAGGACACTGAGGTGTACGCCAAAGTCGTCAATGGCCGCCACCAGTTCGTCGCGGTTGGCCAGAGCAATATCGCGCCACATCACCGGGTTGCTGGAGGCAATCCGGGTAAAGTCCCGAAAACCGCCAGCGGCGAAGCGGAAAATGTCATCACTCAGCTCGCTGCGCGAAAGCGCGTCTACCAGCGCAAACGCAAGAATATGTGGAAGGTGGCTGGTGGCCGCAAGAATCGCATCGTGCTGCTGAACCGGCATTTCCACCACCTCAGCACCCGCACTTTCCCACAGGTGCCTGACCCGTTCCAGGG
Organism: Cellvibrionales bacterium; assembly: GCA_043513815.1. GTDB lineage: Bacteria > Pseudomonadota > Gammaproteobacteria > Pseudomonadales > Halieaceae > JANQIO01. The sequence continues at coordinate 2,709,175 of CP121313.1, forward strand.
CCTCTGCGTCACCATCTTCCAGGGGTGTAAGAATGACCCGGTGGCCCTTGAACAGCTCTGGACGGGAAGCATCCACCCCACTGCGCTCTGAGCCGGCTATCGGGTGACCCGGCACGTAGGCTGCAACCCCGGGTATCGACATTCTCTCATCCGCCAGGATGGCGTCGCGTGTTTGCTGATAGGCAGCCACCAGGTTTCCCTTCACCGAAGCCACGTCGGTCAGGACTGTCTCTGCAGGCAGCTTGACCAACACCTCGGTCATCACTTCGGCGGCGGCCAGTGTGGGCGTGGCGATTACCACCAGTTCGGCCCCCGACAGGGCCAGATCGAGCTCGGCTTCAAAGCGGTCGACGACTTCGAGATCCACCGCCAACTGGCCAATACCGGCATCGCTGTCGTAGCCGACAACTTCGTCTGCATAGCCAGTGCTGCGCATGGCCCGACACAGGGAGCCACCGATCAGGCCCAGGCCCAGCACCGCGACCTTGCCGAGAGCGTCCGCCATTTACAGCACCGCCTTGGGATAGGAGCCCAGCGGTTTCAATAGAATGGAGTGCTCTTCAAGACCACTCATGATCTCGGCGATTGGCGGATCCTGCAGGTGCCCCTCGAATTCGATGAAGAACACATAAGCCCATTTCTCGGTCTTCGACGGCCGGGTATCGATGCGCGTCAGGCTGACGCCGGCGGCGCGGAATGGCTCAAGCAGCTCGAACAGCGCCCCGGGCTTGTTGCGACTGGACACCACAATGGAGGTCTTGTCTGCGCCCGAGGGCGGAATCTCGTCGCGACCAATCACCAGGAAACGGGTGGTGTTGTGGGCCGAGTCCTCAATGTTCTGGTGCAGCTTTTCCAGGCCGTACTGGTCCGCCGCCATGTCGCCCGCGATTGCCACGGTACCCGTTTGCACTGCCGCCAGCCTGGCCGCCTCGCCGTTGCTTGAGACTGCCTGCAACTCGACCCCGGGCAGGTAGTGCTCCAGCCAGCCCCGGCACTGGGCCAGGGACTGCTGATGGGCGCAAACCCGTTCAATATCGCCAAAGCCCGTATGGGTGCCGGCCAATAGATGATGATGGATCTGCATTTCCACTTCGCCGCAAATCTTCAGGCTGGATTCCATGAAGTTATCGAGGGTGTGGCTGACCATGCCCTCGGTGGAGTTCTCCACCGGCACTACCCCGTAATGGCAATCCTCGGCCTCGACCTGGTTGAACACCGAATCGATGGTGCCCTGGGGAATACTGACCACGGCATGGCCGAAGTGCTTGATGGTGGCAGCCTGGGTAAAGGTGCCCTCCGGGCCCAGGTAGGCCACTTGCAGGGGCCGCTCCAGGGCTAGGCAGGCGGACATGATCTCGCGGAAGATAAAGGCGACCCGATCACCCCCAAGGGGACCGTCGTTGCGCTCCTTGATGCGGTTGAGCACCTGGGCTTCGCGCTCAGGCCGGTAGAACACGGCATCCTGTTGCGGTTCGCCGCGCTCTTCCGCTGCCTGCGCGTCAGCCATTTTGATATCGGCGACTTCCTGGGCGCAGCGGGCACGGCGATTGATGAGGCCCTGAATCTCGCGGTCAATGCTGTCAATCTCGTCACGGACCTGTTGCAGTTGCCGTGGCGTGCCTTGGCTGTCTTTGTCGGGCCGCTTGTCCATAGTTACTGTGCCGTCGTGGCCGGGCGGAGTCTAGCCGGCGTTGCGCGTTTCAAAGTCACGCATAAAACTGATCAGCGCGTCTACCGCCGTCTCTGGCACTGCATTGTAAATGCTGGCGCGCATACCGCCCACACTGCGATGACCCTTGAGGTTGAGCAGTCCGGCCGCCTCGCTTTCTGCCACGAAGGCCTTGTCGAGGTCGGCATTGGCCAGCGTGAACGGCACGTTCATCAGCGAGCGACTGGGGAGCTCCACCGGGTTGGCGTAAAAGGCGCTGTCATCAATGAAGCCGTAGAGCTTCTCGGCCTTGCGGCGATTGAGGGTTTCCATAGCCGCCAGTCCGCCCTGGGCCTTGAGCCACTGAAATACCAGGCCTGCCAGGTAGAGGGCATAAGTCGGCGGCGTGTTGTACATCGACTCGGCGTCGGCCGCTACCTGCCAGTTGAGCATGGCGGGGCACAGCGGATGCGCCCGGCCCAGCAGGTCGTCGCGCACAATCACCAGGGTGAGTCCCGCCGGGCCGATGTTCTTCTGCGCGCCGGCGTAGATCACGCCGTAGTCCGCCACATTGATCGGCCGGCTGAGAATGGTAGAGGACATATCGACCACCAGCGGCGCGTCAGCTTCCGGGGTCCAGAAAAACTCGACACCACCAATGGTCTCATTTGGCGTGTAGTGGAGGTAGGCGGCTCCCTCACTGAGCTGCCAGCTTTCCCGCGCCGGTATCGTGGAGAAATTGGTGTCTTCAGCGCTGGCGGCAACATTGACGTCGAGGTAGCGCTTGCCTTCGGCAATGGCCTTCTTGGACCACTGACCGGTGTTCACATAGTCGGCTACCGCCTCGCCCTGGGTCAGATTGAGAGGTACCGCGCCGAACTGGGTGCTGGCACCGCCCTGCAGGAACAACACTTTATAGTTGTCAGGCACCGCCAGCAGCTCGCGCAGGTCCTGCTCGGCGCGCTCGTAAATGCCGACGATTTCTGGACTGCGGTGGCTCATTTCCATCACCGACAGTCCAGCGCCCTGCCAGTCCAGCAGTTCATCCCGCGCCTGCTCAAGGACCACCTCTGGCAAGGCTGCCGGGCCGGCACAGAAGTTGTATTTACGAGCCATGTTAAGTGTCTCCAGATTGATATCAGCGCCATGCTGCAGCATAGCTGTTTCAGCGGTATTCACCGCTCGCTTATTGTCATTTCCAATGTCACTGCGAATGACACGACTAATTTCACTACGAGGTGTTGTGTGAGGGGCCTGGCCGCCCGTGGCAGCCAGGCGTCAGGAATCCCCGTCGTCGTCCGCCGCCGGCGCCGAGCCTGATTCACTGTCAGCCTCTACCACGGCGAGCTCTTCGTCGGGTTCTTCGATGCGTTCGATGCCCACCAGTTTCTCGCCTTCCTTGAGGCGAATCACTCGCACGCCCTGGGTGTTACGCCCCAGTTCCGAGACTTCATCGGCGCGGGTACGCACCAGCGTGCCCTGGTCGGAGATCAGCATCAGTTCATTGCCTTCCAGCACCTGCACCGCACCCACCAGCTCGCCGTTGCGGTCACTGCACTGCATGGCGATCACGCCCTGCGTGCCGCGCCCCTTGGTCGGAAATTCCTCTACATCGGTACGCTTGCCATAACCGTGCTGACTCACTGTCAGCACCCGGCCGCCTGCGGCGGGAATGATCAGCGAGATCATGCGCTGATCGCCTTGCAGCTTGATACCGCGTACGCCACGGGCGGTACGACCCATGGCACGGACATCGGACTCCTTGAAGCGCACCGCCTTGCCGGAGGTGGAAAACAGCATCACGTCCTGCTCACCGTCGGTGACGGCGGTGCCCACCAGCACGTCGCCCTCTTCCAGCTCAAGGGCCCGCAGACCGACACTGCGCTGGCGCGAGAAGTCGGTGAGGGCGGTCTTCTTGACCGTGCCACTGGCAGTCGCCATGAAGATGTAGTGCCCTTCAGTGTATTCCGCAACCGGCAGTATGGAGGTCACCCGTTCGTTCTCGTCCAGCGGCAGCAGGTTGATCATAGGACGACCCCGTGAGCCGCGGCCCGCGACGGGAATCTGGTAGACCTTGAGCCAATAGACCTTGCCGACATTGGTAAAGCAGAGAATCGTGTCATGGGTGCTGGCAATGAGCAGGTGTTCGACAAAATCCTCATCTTTTACCGCTGTCGCAGACTTGCCCATACCGCCGCGCCGTTGAGCCTGGTAATCGGTCAGCGGCTGGGTCTTGGCGTAGCCACCGTGGGAGATGGTGACGACCCGATCTTCTTCGGTGATCAGGTCTTCTACCGTCAGGTCGGCGGCGGAATCGGTAATCTCGGTGCGGCGCTCGTCACCATAGGCCTCGACAATTTCCTGCAGCTCTTCGCGAATGACCTGCTTGAGACGATCAGGGTCAGACAGAATCTCCAGATAGCCGGCGATTTCCGCCAGCTTCTCCTGGTATTCCTGAATCAGCTTTTCCTGCTCAAGGCCGGTCAGCCGGTGCAGTCGCAGCTCGAGGATGGCCTGGGCCTGGGCCGGAGACAGATAGTATTTGCCGTCGCGCAGCCCGTACTGCTCTTCCAGCCCGTCCGGCCGGCATGCATCGGCCCCGGTCCGCTCCAGCATCGCGGTGACGTCGCCCGGCATCCAGGCCTCGGCAATCAATTTCTCTCGGGCTTCTGCGGCATTGGTGGAGGACTTGATCAACTCAATCACCGGGTCGATATTGGACAGCGCCACAGCCAGCCCTTCCAGCACGTGGCCGCGTTCGCGAGCCTTGCGCAGCAGGTAGACCGTGCGTCGGGTCACGACCTCACGCCGGTGGCGGATAAAGGCTTCGATGATCTGCTTGAGGTTCAGCACCTTGGGCTGGCCGTTGACCAGCGCTACCATGTTGATGCCAAACACCTGCTGCAGTGAGGTCTGGGCAAACAGGTTGTTCAAGACCACATCACCGACTTCGCCACGGCGAAGCTCTATCACAACCCGCATACCGTCCTTGTCGGACTCGTCACGCAGCTCAGTAATGCCCTCGATTTTCTTTTCCTTGACCAACTCGGCAGGCGCGCACGTAGATGCGACCCCGACCGCTGCGGTAGGCCTGCAGAATGCCGGCGCGACCGTTGATAATTCCGGCGGTGGGGAAATCCGGCCCGGGAATGTGTTCCATCAACTCATCGATCGTGAGTTCTGAATTGTCGAGCAGCGCCAGGCAGGCACTCACCACCTCGGTCAGGTTGTGCGGCGGGATGTTGGTCGCCATGCCCACGGCGATGCCGGAGGAGCCGTTGATCAGCAGATTGGGCACTCGCGTCGGCAGTACTTCGGGGATCTGCTCGGTGCCGTCGTAGTTGGGCACAAAGTCGACGGTTTCCTTGTCGAGATCCGCCAACAAATCGTGGGCGATCTTGCGCATGCGGATTTCGGTGTAACGCATGGCGGCAGCGGAGTCGCCGTCGATAGAGCCGAAGTTGCCCTGACCGTCCACCAGCATGTAGCGCAGACTGAAGGGCTGGGCCATACGCACGATAGTGTCGTAGACCGCGGAGTCCCCGTGGGGATGGTACTTACCGATTACATCACCAACGATACGCGCCGATTTTTTGTAACCCTTGTTGTAGTCATTATTGAGCTCGTTCATCGCGAACAGGACGCGACGGTGGACTGGCTTGAGGCCGTCTCGAACATCCGGAAGAGCCCGACCCACGATCACGCTCATGGCGTAGTCCAGGTAGGATTGCTTGAGCTCGTCTTCGATGTTTACCGGCAGGATTTCCTTGGCTAGATCACCCATGTATTTGTTATTCCGAACCCCGTTGACATAAACGGTCGATTATACGGACAAAGCATTTTTCGCGCCATTTTTTTCCCCGATAACGGGTATACTGGCGCCCCTGATCAGCCGCCACTGACCGGTGGAGCCATCCAACAAACATTCGATACCAAAACAGCCCCGGCGCCAGCCCCATGACTCAAGCAGACACCCTTATCCACGCAGGCCAGCTCATCCCGGTGGTGCCCCGCGGCGTGGTGCTGGAAGACCACAGCCTGGCCATCAGCGGCGGTCGCATTACAGCGATCCTGCCAAGGGCTGAAGCGGGAGAAATACAGGCAGAAACCGTGGTGGACCTGCCCCACCACGCCCTGCTGCCGGGCTTTGTGAACAGCCACGGACACGCCCCCATGAGCCTGCTGCGGGGCTTCGCCGACGACCTGCCGCTCATGCCCTGGCTGGAACAGCACATCTGGCCTGCAGAAATGCAGCATGTGAGCACCGAGTTCGTGCGCGACGGCGCCGAACTGGCCATAGCTGAGATGCTGCGGGCCGGCACCACCTGCTTCTCGGACATGTATTTCTTTCCCAACATCGTCGCCGAGGCCGCCCAGCAGGCAGGGCTGCGCTGCCAGATCACCTTCCCGATCTTCGATTTCCCCAGCGCCTGGGGCAGCGACAGTGACGATTACATCAGCAAGGGCCTGGCCCTGCGCGATGACCTCAAACACAGCCAACTGACCCAGGTGGTATTCGGCCCCCACTCACCCTACACGGTGAACGAGGCCGCACTTGCCAAAGTCGGCATGCTGGCCGCGGAGCTGGATCTGCCGATTCACCTTCACCTGCATGAAACCCGGCAGGAAGTCGACGACAGCGTTGCTGCTCACGGTCTGCGGCCGCTGGCCCGTATCAATGAACTGGGCCTGCTGGGCCCACGCACCCAGTGCGTGCATATGACAGTGCTGGATGCGGATGAGATCGTCCTGCTGGCCGATGTCGGCGCCCACGTGATTCATTGCCCCGAGTCCAACATGAAGCTGGCGTCAGGGCGCTGCCCGGTGCCAGCCCTGCTGGATGCCGGCGTCAACGTGGCACTGGGCACGGACGGCGCTGCCAGCAACAACGATCTCAGCATGCCCGGCGAGATGCGCAGCGCCGCGCTGCTGGCCAAGCTGAGCGAGGCTGACCCGACTGTCCTTCCCGCCGCCACCGCCCTGGAAATGGCCACCATCAACGGCGCCCGCGCCATGGGGCTGCAGGATGCTATCGGTAGCCTCGAGGTAGGCAAGTTCGCAGACCTGGTGGCAATTGATCTCGCCCAGCCGGAAACACAGCCGCTGTATCATCCGATATCACAACTGGTGTACGCCGCAGACGCAGCCCAGGTCACTCACAGCTGGGTAGCCGGCAAGCCGCTGCTGGCGGAACGCCAGCTGTTGACCCTGGATCTCGGTGACATTCTTGCTCGCGCCGGACACTGGGCAAAAATCGTCTCCGCTGCGTAGCAAGAGCACATCCACTCCCGAGGACATCATGAGCAGTCAGCCACAAGTCGACAGCAGCCTTGACCAGAACGTCGATCCCAAAGAGGTCGCCAAGTTCAATGAACTGGCGTCACGCTGGTGGGATCGCCAGGGCGACTTCAAGCCCCTGCACCAGATCAACCCCCTGCGCGCCAATTACATTGATGAGCGTTCGCCGGTAGCCGGGCAGCGCCTGGTGGATGTCGGCTGCGGTGGTGGAATTCTCGCCGAGAGCATGGTGCAGCGCGGCGCCACGGTCACCGGCATCGACATGAGCGAGGCACCGCTGGAGGTGGCCCGCATTCATCGCCTGGAGTCAGGCATCGAGGTCGACTACCGACAGATGACCGCGGAAGCACTGGCCGCCGAGGCGCCGGAGTCTTTCGATATAGTCTGTTGCCTGGAAATGCTGGAACACGTTCCCGATCCGGCCGCCGTGGTTCAGGCCTGCACCGACCTGTGCAAACCGGGCGGCGACCTCTACTTCTCCACCATCAACCGCAACCCCAAGTCCTATCTGTTCGCAATTGTCGGCGCGGAGTACGTCTTGCGCCTGCTACCCAGGGGCACCCACGACTACAACAAGCTGATCAAGCCCGCGGAACTGGCCGAATGGGTGCGGGAAGCGGGGCTGGAACTCGAGCACATGACCGGTCTGCTGTACAACCCGATCACCGGTAACTACTGGTTGGAAGAGAAGGATGTCAGCGTCAACTACATGATTCACTGCCGCAAGCCCGCCTAGTGTTTCCCGCGCATCTCAAAGCCGTGGTGTTTGACCTGGACGGCACCCTGCTGGATACCGCACCGGAATTCATCGAGGTGGTACAGGCCCTGCGCGCCGAACACCAACTGGATCCCATGGACCCGGTCAGTATTCGCTCGGTGGTGTCGGACGGCGCCCGGGCGATGGTGTCCCTGGCACTGGGCCTGGCGCAGGATCACGCGGATTTTGAAAGCAGGCGGCTGCGTTTTCTTGACATCTACCGCCAGGACCTGGGTCGGGCCACACAGCCCTACCCAGGTATCGAGGACCTGATCGCGACGCTTGCCGAGGCGAGGATCGCCTGGGGCATTTCGACCAACAAACCGAGCTGGCTGACCGAGCCGCTCCTCGAACGGCTGGCACTTGAGCCCATGCCAGCGAGCGTGGTCTGCCCCGATCATGTCAGTCGTCCGAAACCCGACCCCGAACCCCTGCTGCTGAACTGTGAGCAACTGGGCTGCGCGCCGCAGGAGGTCGTCTACATTGGCGACCACCTCCGCGATATCGAAGCTGGCAGAGCCGCTGGCATGTACACCATTGCCGCCGCCTACGGCTATATTCACCACGATGATGATCCGGCGCACTGGGGCGCTGACGCGATCGCCCATTCCAGCAATCAGCTGGTGGACCTGCTGGCCGCCACCACACGGAGCTGAAACCTATGCACATTCCTGCCCACTACCAGCCGGCCGATGACCTGCTCGCTGACAAGGTGATCCTGGTCACCGGCGCCGGCGACGGCATTGGCAGGGAAGCCTCCCTGTGCTTCGCACGCCACGGCGCGACCGTCATCCTGCTGGGCCGCACTGGCAGCAAACTGGAGGCAGTCTACGACCAGATCGAGACCGCGGGCGGCCCCCAGCCGGTCATTTTCGAGGCTGACATGCTCACCGCCGGTAGCGAGGACTATGCCAGCCTCGCCGCCTCTATCGGCGATACCTTCGGGCGCCTTGATGGCCTGTTGCACAACGCCTCCACGCTGGGCGAGCGCAGCCCCATTTCCCACTACAAGCCACAGCTCTGGCAGGAGGTCATGCAGGTCAACGTCAATGCCCAGGTATTGTTGACCCAGGCCCTGCTGCCTCAACTGGAGGCTGCGCCCAACGCCTCAATCATCTTTACATCCTCGGGTGTAGGCCGTCAGGGCCGTGCCCACTGGGGTGCCTACGCGGTATCCAAGTTTGCCACAGAGGGCCTGATGCAAGTGCTGGCGGACGAGCTGGAAAATATCAGCAGGGTGCGGGTCAACAGCCTCAACCCCGGTGCCACCCGCACCCGCATGCGCGCGGCCGCCTACCCCGGGGAGGACCCCAACACGCTAAAGACCGCCGCCGACCTGATGCCCTCGTATCTATACCTGATGGGTAACGACAGCGTCGGCACGAACGGGCAGGCCTTTGACGCCCAGTGAGACCACCCCTGGACAATCCGCTTCGCTTCCGTGCAACGCTACTGTCCCCGTATACTGAACGCATCGATCAGCGCTGTGCGCCTGCCTGCCAGGCGTCACGGCCCGACCTTCAATAATGAGCAGATCCAACCCGCCGAGATTCACTTGCTGTTGCAAGCACCGGCAGGGTCAAAACTGCTGATCCGGGAGCCCCATTGTGTTGAAACTTCTGCGTCGAACACTGTTTTTGTTGGTGGTGCTAGTACTGGCCGCTCTGTACGCACTCAGTGCCTCTGCACCTGAACCGCAGCTCTGGCACGAAGTAGAACTGGCCGAGGAATACAGCCGGGAAAGCGCCGACGACGTCGTGAGTTTTGCGGATTATCTGGCTCTGGAAGACCGCTTGTTTGAGGAGGTTCAGGAGCGTGTTTACCAGCACACACCGCGCGGCGCAGATCACCGCCTGGAGCGCTACAGCACGGGCAGCGCCGCCGACCCGTCGGGGCGCAAACCCAACTGGAACCGCAGCTTCGAGCTTGCGGTAGCAGAACCGCGTGGCGCCGTCCTGCTAATCCACGGCATGTCGGATTCACCGTACAGCCTGCGTGCAATCGGTGTGGGCTTGCAGGCCCGTGGCTACCATGTGTTGGGACTGCGGATGCCCGGTCACGGCACCCTGCCCTCCGGGCTACTGCGCGTGCAGTGGCAGGACATGGCAGCGGTCACATCACTGGCAATGAACCACCTGGCAGAGCGCATGGACGGCGGTGCGATTCATATGATCGGCTATTCAACAGGCGCTCCACTGGCGCTTGACTATGCACTGGTCGCCCAGCAGAGCAGCGAAAAGGTGGAGCCCGCCAGCCTGGTGCTGGTATCGCCGGCCATCGGTATCAGCCCGGCGGCGGCCCTGGCGCAGTGGAATCGCCGGCTGTCGGTGCTACCGGGGCTCGAGGGTCTCGCCTGGCTGCATATCGTGCCGGAGTTTGACCCTTTCAAGTACAACTCTTTCACCTCGAACGCAGCCGAACAGGTTCGCAGCCTGACCCGCAGTGTTGCCGCCCGTATCGCCGCGCGCGACCCGGCTGAGGCCGCTCCACTGCCGCCCATACTGGTATTGAAATCGACAGTAGATGCGACCACCTCCACCAGCGCCGTTGTGGATCGGCTGCTGGCCAGGCTCACCCCGGGCCGCCATGAATACGTGCTGTTCGATATCAACCGCCGGGCAGTCAACACCAGCCTTCTGGTCAATGACCCGGGGCGGACCACCGACCTGCTGCTGCAGGACGCAGACCTGCCCTTCTCGCTTACGGTCGTCGCCAACAAGAACAGCCAGGGGGCAGAGGTGGTGGCGCGCACCAAGGCTCCGCACTCGGTCAACATGATCCGGGAAGTATCCCTGGAGAAAGCATGGCCGCCGGGGATATTGTCCCTGTCACACATCGCTCTGCCCTTTCCTCCCGACGACCCCCTGTACGGTCGTGAGAATCCTGGCAATCCCGATGAAATATTTCTGGGCCAGATCCCGCTACAGGGCGAACGGGGCCTGTTGAGGCTCTCTTCGGACTGGCTTCTGCGGCTGCGGCACAACCCCTTTTATAACTATGGGTTTGATCGCATTGCCGGCTGGCTATCGGCGACCACACCGACTGCCGCCGCGGACTAGCTGCAAAGCGGAACAGCGATTATCGGGCAGGGTGCGGAGCCCGTCTGGCAAATATTCAGGTGTGCCACTGGCCCCGCCGCTCTTTTTTGCGACAGGGCCGGCCCCTGATCAATCGTTGCAGAAGGCCTGCATGATTTGCCGCGCCACTTCTACTTCCTCGGTGGTGGTAGCGGCGAACAGGCGCTCCTTGGCCTGGTGACAGCGATCAGCATCGTCCGACAGCTCCTCACTGACCACCTCGACCACTTCCTGCGAAGCAGGCGCACACAGGTGACTGCCCACGCGGCGAATGTTTGCGACGTCGCCGGTTTCTTCCACGGACACACAGTCGCCGACGCGGATCTCTGTCTGGTCGGTGACGACGGTAATGAGGTTGCCGTCAGCAGCACGAACCGTGAATTGCATGCCGGTACCCCCATTGCGTCCACGCTGGACCCCGGTGCCCAGCATCGCGCCGCCCGCTGCGGCCGCCGCCTGCCGACCACTGGACTGGTTGCGCGCCAGCGCCCAGCCGGCAGCACCTCCCAACAGGGCACCGCGGCCGGCACCGGAATCAAACTCGACCCGTCTCGCGCCTTCAACCGTGCCGATAGTGACACGGGTCGAATCGCCGCGGCGCTGGGCCTCTACCGTGGTACTGCCAGCCAGAACAGTGCAGGCCAGAATGAGTGCGAAAGATGATTTCAGGTACATAGCTTCGTCCTTACAGAATTGAAAACCCGGGAAGAAAGTTTAGTCAATTTTCAGCGTGGTGCCTGCCTCTACAGTCAAACGGCGGGCGCGGCTACCAGCTTACGTAAACCTCGAACAGCAGGTTGGTACGGTCGGTGAACTCCCCCTCTATGGCGCCGATGATGGGCAGCAATGGGGTGGATACCGGCGCATCGCCGGCATCCATCCAGGTCATATTGGCGCCCACCGTCATGCCGCTGTCGCGCCGATACTCCAGTGAAGCTCCCAGCCCCCACAGGGAATCGAGTCGCAGCAGAATATTGCGATTGTCTTCGTCGACCGGATCATCCACGTACAGAACGCCCAGCCCCACAGACCAGCGTGCATTCAGGCCCATACCCCATCCGAGGCTGGCCACCCAGGTATCATCCAGGTTGTAAGGGTTTACCGTGATACGGCCGCCCTCGTCGACCACCGCGGACTCGATATTAAACTTGCTGGCCTCGATCCACAGCAGGTCCAGCGATAGCCAGTGGCTGTTGTCAAAGCGATGGCTGATGCCTCCCAGCACACTTTGCGGCAGGGTGACATTCAGCTCCAGGTCGCCTTCGGACTGGCGGCCGGGGTCGACATTGCGGTATTCCGGCGTATCCTCCATGTTGGGTTCGTATTCCGAGCGCCAGGACAGGCCAAGACGGGTGCGCCCGTTGGGCGCCCAGTGGGCACTGAGGATGTAGTTGAGATTGATATCATCTGGCTCCACCTCCACCTCGCCGTCGGCCTCGCCGATGCCGTTAAAGACCGCGGCCTCCCAGGAGTAGACGGTGTAGTTGACACCCACACCAGCGCCGACGGACCAGGCGTCATTGATGCGATAGGACACCGCTGGCTGCAGGGTAAAGCTGCCGATCGACCAGTCGCCGGCCAGGTAGCGGGCAACGGAATCTTCCCCGCCGTCGTCACCGAGCCCACCCGTGGCCGACATGGAGACACCGGCGGACCACCGGTCATTGAGTGGTCGTACGTAATAAAGCGACGGAATATAGAGCGTGCTGTCGGAATCGGTCTCGGAGGAAAGGCCCAGCCGGGAAGAACTGACCTCCCAGGTACTCTCGCTGTAAGAGACGATCAGCCCCGTCCGCCAGGCGGCGGTGCCCAGGCGGCTCATACCTGCCGGGTTGCTGCCGACGATTCGTGCATCCTGCGCACCGGCCGCCAGGTCCACAAACACCGGCCCGCCGGCCTGCGCCCGGCTCACCGCCAGCAGCGCGAGCAGACAAGGCAGAAGATGGCGAGTCGTCATGGGAAGGCTCCTTGCATCAGCTTGCTGCCCGACCGCGCAGCGTCAGGACTTCCTGGCGGATTTCTTGTTTTTCGGCTTGCGGGAGCCAGACTTGCGTGAGGGTTTGCTGTCGCCGCGTTTCTCGAGCTGGCGCTGTTCGCGCTTTTTCTGGGTAGGCGTGGCGTCCTCGATCGGCTTGGGGGACAACTGCGCGAGCTGGTAAAGGCCTTTCACCTCTTTTTTGTCCAGCTCCACATACATGCCCTGTTTTACCTTGGACGGGATGAACACGTTGCCATAGCGGGTGCGCTTGAGACGACTGACCACGCAATCCTGGGATTCCCACAGGCGGCGCACCTCACGGGTACGTCCCTCCATGATCACCACGTAGTACCAGTGGTTCCTGCCTTCGCCGCCGCCGTCGACAATGTCGGTAAAGCGCGCCACACCGTCTTCGAGCATTACGCCCTCGGTCAGGTGCTTGATCGTGTCCTCACCGACCTCGCCCTTGACCCGCACCATGTACTCGCGTTCGATATTCGAGGAAGGATGCATCAGGGCATTAGCCAGCTCACCATCAGTAGTGAACAGCAACAGGCCGCTGGTGTTGTAGTCCAGCCGGCCGACGGAAATCCAGCGGCCGTTCTTGAGTTTGGGCAGCTTGTCGAAAACCGTCTTGCGGCCCTCGGGGTCTTTGCGGGACGACACCTCACCGCGCGGCTTGTGATAAAGCAACACCCGCGTCTTGTCGACTTCACCGACGCTGACTGCACGGCCGTCCACTGAAATGGCAGCCTCGCCACTGACCCGGTCGCCGAGCTTCGCCTGGCGCCCATCGATCTGCACGCGCCCCGCCTCGATCCAGCGTTCCATTTCGCGGCGCGAACCGAGCCCGGCGCGGGCCAGTACCTTTTGCAGCTTCTCGCCTTCAGCTTCACCCATGACCGTGATCGCGTTCGTCGGTGTCAGCTTCAGTGCCGGGTGTATTGTCCTGTTCTTCCGCGTTTTCACCGGCAGATTCCGCCGCCGCGCGCAGGGCATCCACGCTCAGCGGTTGATCGCCCGCGCTGTCGTCCTGCTCGGCGTCAGTGGCATCATCCACAGCGGCCCCTTCGGCGCTCTCCTCCGCGGCGCCCTCCTCCGCGGCGCCCTCCTCCGCGGCGCTCTCCTCGGCGTCCAGGTGTTCCGCAACGACAGCCTCCGTCTCGCCTTCCTGTTCGCCTTCGGCCTGCGGCTCTTCCCCGGCGGCCTCCGGGGACAACTCGGGAATCGGTTCGAAGCCAAGCTCGGCAGTTAGCGTGTCGAAATCGCGGATCTCGGCCAGCGCCGGCAACTGATCGAGGTTCTTCAGGTTGAAATAATCGAGGAAGCCGCGTGTGGTGGCATACATGGCCGGGCGACCGGGAACGTCCCGGTGGCCCACCACGCGAATCCAGTCGCGCTCGTGCAGGGTCTTGATGATATTGCTGCTCACGGCCACGCCGCGAATCTCCTCGATTTCGCCGCGGGTGATCGGCTGGCGATAGGCAATCAGCGAGAGGGTTTCCAGCAGCGCGCGGGAGTACTTGGCGGGACGCTCGCTCCACAGCCGCCCGATCCAGGGGCTCAATTGCTGGCGCACCTGGAAGCGGAAGCCACTCGCGACTTCCTGCAGTTCAAAGCCGCGACCTTCACAGCGTTCTGCGACCTGCTTGAGCGCCTCACGAATGTCGGTGTTGGCGGGTCGCTCGTGCTCCTCGAAAAGGTCGGCCATGTTCTGCACTGTCAGCGGTCGGCCTGCGGCCAGGATCGCCGCTTCCAGGATCTGTACCAGGCCATTGGTATCAGCGGCGTCACTCACGTTTTGTCCTCACTGTCATCTTCGTTGCGGGTCTTGCCAGCATCGTCCGTATTGACGTCTGCGCTGTCGTCTGCCGGCGCCGGGTCATTGGCGGCGGTATCCGGCGGCGGTTGCTCGCCATCGACGGCGCCGTCATTGCGCGCCTTGACGTGGATGGGACCAAAATTATCGGTCTGCACAATCTCCACCAGGGACTCCTTGATCAACTCCATAATCGCCAGAAAGGTCACCACCACGCCGAGCCGGCCCTCGTCGACCCTGAACAGGGAAACAAAGGGGACAAACTGCTTTTCCCTGAGGCTATCGAGCACGTCCGACATGCGTTCGCGTGTCGATAGAGCCTCACGCTGAATATGATGGTGCTCGTACATTTCTGCCCGTCGCAATACCTCGGTAAGGGCGGCGAGCAGTTCCCGCATGTCCACATCCGGGTCCGGCCGGCTGCGCTCCATATCCGGCGGCTCTGCGCTGGCGGGAAAGACCTCACGTTCCATGCGCGGCAGCTCATCGATCTCTTCGGCCGCCTGCTTGAAGCGCTCGTACTCCTGCAGCCGGCGGATCAGTTGGGCGCGGGGGTCTTCCTCATCTTCCTCGACGTTCTCCGAGCGCGGCAACAGCATGCGTGACTTGATCTCGGCCAAGACCGCGGCCATCAGCAGATACTCGGCGGCGAGCTCGAACTGCATGGCATCCATCAATTCCACGTACTGCATATACTGCTCGGTGATGTCCGACACGTCGATGTCGAGGATGTCGATATTCTGGCGCCGAATCAGGTACAGCAGCAGATCCAGGGGACCCTCGAATGCCTCCAGGAACACTTCCAGCGCCCTGGGGGGAATGTAGAGATCCTTGGGTATTTCGGTCATGGCCTGGCCCAACACCACAGCGAACGGCATCTCCCCTTGCTGGGGAGACTGGCGCAGGTCAGCCAGGGATTGGGGGGGAGTCTGCTCCGCGGGCACCGAGCCGCTGGGGGTCTCCTCGGTCGCCGTCCCGGCGGCCGCGTCGGAGGTATCCTCGACTGAATCGCTCACTGTTCACCTGTCATTCATGGAAGCCGGGATTATACCCCCGCGTCGAATAGCGCCGCTAGCTCAGCCGCCCATGGCGGCGATAAAAAGCACCGCCAACGCAGCCGCCAGGGGACGGCCAGATAGGGGCCCACCTGCGAAAGGTGTCCCTAAGCCGCCTGGAACGGTTCGCTTTCTCCCTTGCCCTCACGCACCAGCCGCGGCGCACCACTCGACAGGTCGATGACCGTGGTGGGCTCCAGGCCGCAAAAGCCGCCGTCAATCACCAGGTCGACATCGTGCTCCAGGGTATGGCGGATATCGTAGGGGTCAGTCAACGGAAACTCGTCGCCGGGCATGATCAGCGTCACGCTCATCAGCGGCTCGCCCAGCGCGGCCAGCAGGTCCAGGGCGATGCGGTTATCCGGCACCCGCAGGCCAATGGTCTTGCGCTTGGGGTGCTTCAGGCGGCGCGGCACCTCGGATGTGGCCTCCAGGATGAAAGTATAGGGGCCAGGCGTATTGTTGCGCAGCAGCCGGTAGGCGGCGTTGTCCACCCGGGCGTAAGTCGCCAGTTCGGACAGGTCACGGCACACCAGGGTGAAATTGTGGTCCTTGTCCAGTGTGCGAATGCGGCGGATACGATCCATCGCATTCTTGTCGCCAAGATGGCAACCCAGGGCATAGGCAGAATCCGTGGGATAGACAATTACCCCACCCCCCTGCACGATATCCACCGCCTGCCGCACCAGTCGCACCTGCGGGTTCTCGGGATGGATCTGGAAAAACTGGCTCATACCGCCTCCAGTTGCTCGGCGCTCAGCAACTCTACTGCTATCGGCAGGTGGCAGGAGTCGAAGCCCAGCCGCGGGCCGTGGTCCCAATGGGCATGGAAATCACTGCCGGCAGAGGCCATAAGCCGAAATTCGTTGGCTATTTCGCACAGGTCCAGAGTCTGCTCGCGGGTCTGGCGCCCGGAATACACTTCGATGGCGGTACCACCGGCTGCCTGGAAGTCCGCAATGCAGCGCTTGAGCTTGACGCGGGTCATCTTGTACTTGAACGGGTGCGCCAATACCGCGGTGCCCCCGGCGGCCACAATCCAGCCAACCGCCTCGGCCATAGTGGGCCAACAGGTTTTCACGTCACCCACCTTGCCCGCGCCCAGATACTTGCCGAAGGCCTGATTGGCATCCCTGGCATGTCCCTCGGCCACCATCCAGGCAGCAAAATGCGGACGGCCAATCTGGCTGATCCCGGCCTCGGCGCGAGCCCCCTCAAGCGCTCCCGGCATATCCAGCTTGTCCAGACGCTCGGCAATGAGCACTGCGCGTTCGCGCCGCGCCGCATCCAGCCTGGCCAGGCCGGCGACAAGCTCCGGGTGCTCGATATCCATACCCAGGCCCACCACATGTACGCCAACCCCACTCCAGAGGCTGGAGAGTTCGGCGCCGGGCAGCAGCCGAATGCCCACAGGCAGGCTTCCGCCGTCCAACAGACTGCGGTAACCCGCCACGGTGTCGTGGTCGGTCAGCGCGAACTGCTCGATGCCGGCTGCGGCGGCTTCCGCCAGCAGCTCGTGGGGTGCCAGCGCGCCATCCGATGCATGACTATGGGTATGGAAATCAATTATCATGGGCGCAGCATTATCCAGACTACGCCCCGCCAGTGGTAGCTATTTAGCACCGCCTGTTTACAAATGTGATACTGCGCCCGGCACTGACCCAGACACCCGTTTTAGAGACTTCCATGAAGCAACTTGCGGAATTCATTCCGATCATACTGTTTTTTGTCGCCTACCAGATGAAGGGCGACACCGTATCCGTGGGCGAGTGGAGCTACACTCTGGACGGCATATTCTCCGCTACCGCGGTGCTGATCATCGCCACCACCCTGCAGGTGTTGCTGACCTGGCTGTTTACCCGGGAACTGGAAAAGCGGCTGCTTTGGCTACTGGCTGCCGTCTGTGTGTTCGGCGGCGCGACCCTGCTGTTCCGCGACCAGACTTTCATTTTCTGGAAGCCCACCGTCTTCAACTGGGTGCTGGCGCTGGTCTTCGGCGGCAGCCACTTCATAGGCGACCGCAACCTCATGGAGCGCACCCTGGGCTCACAGATCACCTTGCCCAAGCCCGTCTGGACACGCCTGCTGTGGCTCTGGGTGGGCAACTTCTGCGTGGTGGGCACACTAAACCTGGTAGTGGCCTACCAGTTCAGCGAGGCCTTCTGGGTCAGCTACAAACTCTATTCCGCGCTCGGCTTTACTGTGCTGTTAACCCTTATTACCGGCATCATGATTGCGCCGCATATCCATGAAGAGGAGCCAGCGGCCGATACCGCCGCAGAGGTAGACTGATGTACTACGCCATCATCTGCGAAGACGTCGCCGACAGCTTGCCGCTGCGAACAGGCGTTCGCCCGCAACACCTTGAGCGCGTCGAGCAGCTCAAGCGCGAAGGCCGCCTGCTGGTGGCCGGCCCCCATCCTGCCGTGGACACCGAGGAGCCCGGCGAAGCCGGCTTTACCGGCAGCCTGATCATTGCTGAATTCGACAGCCTCAGCGACGCCCGGGCCTGGGCAGACTCAGACCCCTATGTGACCGCCGGCGTATTTGAACGGGTGGTGGTCAAGCCCTACAAAATCGTTCTACCCTGACTGCAGATTACCAACAGGAATACACGCTTCATGAACTGCTTCAAAACCCTGTGGACCAGCCTCGGACTCTGTGCACTGGCCCTGCAGGTCGGTACGGTCATGGCACAGGAAACCCGCTACATCACTGACGTCCTCTATGTGCCCCTGCGCGCCGGACAGGGCAGCGAGTACCGCATTGTCCACCGTGGCCTGCCCAGCGGCACCCGGCTGACCGTGCAGGAGAGCAACGAAGACAGCGGCTACTCGCTGGTCTCTACCGACAACGGGACTGAAGGCTGGATGCTGACTCGCTACCTGACCGAGGCATTGCCGGCCAGTGATCGGCTGGCTGCCCTGCAGGCCGATTACGACGCCCTGATCGGCGACGACGACAGCCTGCGCTCGCAGCTGGTGGAGATGCGCCAGGCCCTCAGCGCGGCCACTGACCGCGCCGAAGGCCTCGAGCAGGCGCTGGGCGATAGCCGCACAGAACTGCAGGACCTCAAGCGCCTGTCCAGCAACGCGTTGAATCTGGATATCACCAACCGCAGGCTCACCGAGGATAGCCAGATCATGCATTCGCGACTGGAAGTACTCGAGGCCGAGAACCGACGCCTTAAAGACAGTGCCGACAGCCGCGCGTTCATGAACGGCGCCATGGCCGTGCTGGCCGGTATCGTGATCGCCCTGTTGGCCCAGCGCCTGCGTCCCCGGCCGCGCAGCAGCACAAGCTGGGTCTGACCCGAATCTGCAAGCCAAGGAGTAAATGCAATGAAACACTGGATCGCCGCCCTGCTACTGGTCACTGCCCACTCAGCCGCTGCTGAAGACCCGCAGGTGATTCTGCGCACCAGCCACGGCGACATTACCCTGCGACTATTTGCCGACAAGGCGCCGATAACCGTGGAGAATTTTCTGGCCTATGCCGACAGCGGTTTCTTTGAAGGCACCATTTTCCACCGGGTGATCCCCGGCTTCATGATCCAGGGCGGCGGCATGACACCGCGCATGGAAGAAAAGCCCACCGGGGACCCGATAAAAAACGAATCCCGCAACCGCCTGCACCACGAACGCGGCACGGTCGCCATGGCCCGCACCAACGACCCGGACAGCGCCACCAGCCAGTTCTTCATCAATGTAAGAAACAATTTCCGCCTCGACTGGTCACCGAGCAGCCCGGGCTACACCGTATTCGGCGAAGTCATCGATGGTATGTTCGCGGTGGACTCCATTGCCATGGAGCCCACCGGGCGACTGATGGGACACGACGACGTGCCGGTCAACCCCATTTTGATCACTGAGGTTGTCGTAGTTGGAGAGGAGAGTGCTGGAGAGGAGAGTGCTGGAGAGGAGAGTGCTGGAGAGGAGAGTGCTGGGCAGGAAGAAGACACCGAGGCGGCCGCCCTGGAGACCGAGTCCAGCGAATGATCGCGCTTAGCGTCAACCTCAACAAAATCGCGCTGATCCGCAATTCGCGGGACACCACCAACCCCAGCGTTACCGAACACGCGCGTATGGCGGTTGCAGCCGGCGCCGACGGTATTACCGTGCACCCGCGGCCCGACCAACGCCACATCCGTGCCGACGACTGCCTCCAGCTCGCCCCACTAGTCGCTGGCCTGACTCACGCCGGTGGCGGTGCCGTGGAGTTCAACATCGAGGGCAACCCTTTTGCGCCGGCCAGGCAAAGCGAGCGAGACAATATCGGCGATTATCCGGGTTTTATGGAATTGATTCGCGAAACGCGCCCTGACCAGGCCACCCTGGTACCGGACGGTGACAACCAGCTCACCTCCGACCACGGTTTTGACATGACCCGCGACGGCGAGCGCGTGGCCGAAATTGTCGCAGCGCTCAAGAAACTCGGCGTACGCAGCAGCCTGTTCATGGATCCAGACCCGCAACAGATAAAGCTGGCAGCGGAGAGTGGTGCTGACCGCATCGAGCTTTACACCGAAAGCTATGCTGACGCCTGCAAGGGGAATCACGATGTGGATGCCGTATTCGAAAAATTTAGGGCTGCCGCAGAGCTGGCCGGCGAACTCGGGCTGGGCGTAAACGCCGGTCACGACCTGGACCTCAACAACCTGCCCCGGTTTGCTACGATTCCGGGTATTCTAGAAGTCTCCATAGGCCATGCTCTGACCGTAGACGCCATTCGCATGGGCTTTGCCAACGCCGTCGCCGCCTACCGGACTGCGTTGGGCCACTGACACAAGCACCCCGGCAGGAGTTACGCTGATGCTGCAACTGCGACCTAACTGTGAATGCTGTGACTGCGACCTGCCGCCGGAATCGACCGAGGCTCGCATCTGCAGCTACGAATGCACGTTCTGCGTCGACTGCGTTGAACAGGTTCTCAGCAACGTCTGCCCCAACTGCGGTGGCGGTTTTGTGCCACGCCCGATCCGGCCGGCGATTGCCCACCGGGCCGGGATCAGCCGCAGCGACCAACCACCCCTGTTTGAGCGAGTCCGCTCGGACTACTCCCGTGAAGCGATGCAGTCCTTTGCTGCCACGCTCAGCACCGTACCCCCGGAGCGGCGCTGAAGGCCGCCGCTATGCCGGTACCGATGCTGGAAACGGCATTGCAAAGTTCTCGGACTCGACACGGAACGTGTTCACCACGAAACTGACTGCGTGATACAGGCCCGCCAACATGACCAGCTCCACCATCTGCTCATCGGCAAAGTGCGACTTCAGGCGCGCCCAGGCTTGCTCGTCCAGGTCTGCCGTGCGGTGTAGCTCGTCGACCATGTATAGCAGGGCCTGCTGGGATTCCGACCACAGAGCGGCATCAACGCTGCCTGACCAACTGTCTTCAAGCTGAGCTGGACTGAACCCAGCCTTCTCGCCATAGAGGGCGGCATGCACGCCCCACTCGTAGGAGGCTTTGCAGCAGGCGCAGGCGCGCAGGATAACGAGCTCGCGTTCAGCCAGGCTGATGCTACCGCGGTCAAGCAGCCCTCCCCTGACCATGCGCGACAGCACTCTCGGGTTGTGGCCCACAGTACGGAAGATGTTGAGCGGTGGCACCCCGGCGGGCATGACGACGTCAAAGGCCTGCTGCAAAGCATCTGAGTACGGCGGCTCCAGCGGAGCAATGCGGGGACTGGACATGACGGTGAGACCTCACTACAGTTGCTTCTGATTTAGTAGCACACCATACCGCTTCTTATTTAGTAGCACAATACCCCCCTGTCTCCGGAGCCAAATACCATGTCCATCAATGATCAGCGGCCCGCCCTTGCAGACCTGATCGACCTGCTGGGCACCAAATGGGTCATGCGCATACTCTGGGAGTTACGCGACGAGCCGCTTACCTTCCGGGGGCTGCAGGCTGCCTGCGGTGGACTGAGCCCCTCGGTGCTAAACAGCCGCCTCAAGTTGCTGGAAGCGGCGCGCCTGGCGACCCGCGAAGACGCGGGCTACTGTCTCAGCCCCCAGGGGCAGAGCCTGATGGAAGTACAGAAACCCCTGGCCCAGTGGGCAAAGCACTGGCAGCGTTCACTGTCGGCCTGACGGTCTTCAAACCGAACAGCACACGCGTCAGCCGGAAGCGCTTCACCAGCTCATAACCCAGGGCACAGCCCACCACCGTTACCAGCACCAGTACAGCGGCCTCAATGCCGCGCGGCAATGCCAGTGACACCAGGCTGTAGGCCGCCACCACGATCAGGGTCTGGTGCAGCATGTACCAGGGCAGGATGGCGTCATTCATGTAGCGGGCTACGCGACTGGGTCGATTCAGGTAGCGATGCCCCAGGGCCAGCACCGCCAGCAGCCACAGCCATTGATCGACTGACACCAGAAGCCTTGTCAGCATCCACTGCTGGCCGCCATTGAGCCCCGGTAACCACACCGGCAGCTGCCCGTGAAAGATCAACAGGATGCCCAGATAAGAGGCAACGGCCCCCAACAACAACCACCACGCCCGTTCTGCAATACGCTCCCAGAAGCCGGCACAATTCGCCAGCAGATAACCACCGAACAGGAATGCAAGGTAACGGGCGTGGTTGTACCAGTCACCGACCAGCGCGTTGTTGGGCGGATATGCCTCCCCCAGTGCTATCCGGACAACAGTCAGCAGCAGCACCGGCACCAGCAGAATCCAGAGCCAGCCAGGCCTCTTCAGCTGCAGCCAGCCTGCACCGCGGTCCAGCAGCGGCTTGACCAGCACGAACAGCAGTGTGTAGACCCAGAGATAGGCCAGGAACCAGAGGTGATTCCAGGTCAACAAACCCAGCGGCGCGTGCTGGTACTGAGGGTAGAGCGTTGTATGGGTGTCGAGATACATACTGTAGAACTGCCCGTAACCCGGTGCCATACCCTCGGCGGTTCGCAGCTCGACATAAAGCTGTGGCGGCACAATGACCGCCATACCGAACAGTAACGGCAGCAGCAGCCGCCGGTTGCGAAGCTGCACCAGGACCAGCGGACCAATACTGCGGCTGGCAAAGAAAAGCGCCGCACCGGACACAAAGAACAGCAGCGACATGCGCCAGGGGTTGGTGAGCAACATCAGGTTCTGGAGCGTGAAGCTGGGTTCGGGGCTCTTGATATGCCAGCCCCAGTCAGCCACGTAGTACATGCCCACGTGGTAAAGGATCAGCAGGCCGAAGGCGATTATTCGCAGGCCATCGAGGTCATGGCGCCGCTGCTTGCGGGAATCTGTCGCTGGTATGTACATGGCTTGGCACTCTAGCGTGAATACCCGCACATTTTTTCTCGCGCACTCTCATCGCACCAGCCCAAGTCGTTGAATTGGCTGTATTTTGTGACAAGCGGTGGAATACAGGGACGAATCAGCAGCAGGCGGTTTGTGCGCCGCCGGGCGAACTTCCATAATGACTGCATGATGACGCTGGAGCGCTACCTCAGGCACGAACGGCTCTACACCGCCCTGCTGGTGGCCACGCTGCTGTTTATCAACAACACCATCAACGCCACCTCCATTCTGATGGAGGCGAGCCGGGCCGGCGCCGACATTGCCCTGTCCCGGCCCTTTATTACCGAGTACAGCAGTGCGATCTCAACCCTGCTGCTCATGCCGGGCATCGTCTGGTTCCTGAACCGCTATCCACTGCGCTGGGGCTGTCTCCGGCGCCACGTGCCGGCACACCTGGCCGCGTCGGTAGGCTTCAGCGCCCTGCACATTTCGATGTTTGTCGCAATGCGCAAGCTGGTATTCCAGTGGCAGGGCATCGACTACCAGTTCAGCGACAACCTGCTGCTCAGCTTTGTGTACGAATATCGCAAGGACGCCTGGGGGTACCTGCTTATCCTCGCAGCCATACACGCCTACCGGTTCATCCTCAGTAGATTGCGCGGCGAAGCAGTGCCGGTCGCCAGCCGCGAGGATGCCCCCATCGACCCCGCACCCGAGCGCTTTCTGGTGCGCAAGCTGGGCAAGGAGTTTGTGGTGCGAGTCGACGAAGTGGAATGGCTGGAAGCCGCCGGCAACTACGTGAACCTGCATATGCAGGGCAAGGTCTATCCGCTGCGTGCGACCATGGCCACCCTGATCGATAGCCTGAGCGACCGCGGCTTTGTCCGCATCCATCGCTCCCGAGGCGTCAACCTCGACTACGTGGAGACAATTACGCCGCTGGAATCCGGTGACTGTGAAGTGAGCCTGAAAAGCGGACAGTCGGTGATGCTGTCGCGGCGCTACCGCGATGACTTCCGCAGCCAGCTCAACCACCATATGCAGGGCGCCGGCCCTTAGGCAGCCAGCGTGCTGTAGATTGACACCCGCCTGAACTCCGGCGACTCGTCCAGATCCGGCAGCGTATTGCTCTCCCACTCCCCCAGCTTGCGGTAGCGAGGGTGGCTGAAATCGCGGATCCGTGAGTCGGCCACCAGGACTTCAGCTGCGCGATCTGCCAGCCGGTCGAGCCACGGCAGGTTGTCGCGGTCGTAGAGCACATCCGCCACCAGGATCACGTCAAACTGACCCTCACAGTCTTCAAAGTCTTCGTAGAGCGCGATCTGAACGCCATTGAGATCAGCATTGGCCGCCGTCGCCGCGAGCGCATCTACATCGATATCGCAGGCCACCACCTCGGCGGCGCCCTGCTGCGCCGCCGCAATCCCGGCCACACCGGAGCCGCTGCCGAAATCCAGCACTCGCCTGTCACGCACCCAGTCGGGCTGCTCGCGCAGAAAACGCGCCAGCACCTGGCCACTGGCCCAGCAGAAGGCCCAGTAAGCCGGGTAATTGAGCACCGCGTCCATCTGCTCGGCGGTTAGCGCATGCTGGGGAAAGTCCGGGTTCAGGAGGTACAGCGAGAGCTCGGATTCGGTGGGCAGCGACTGGCGCACGGCCCTCGCGAAGGGCAGGTGCCGTTGCAGCAGGGCCGAGAGCCCCGGGTGTTCCCGGTGTACAATGCCCGCCGATTTCTTCAGTTCACCTGTCATGACCTATATCGTACCGCCCTGCGCGGAATCCGTGGATATCCTTTACGCCGATGAACACCTGCTGTTCGTCCGCAAGCCGCAGATGCTGTTATCCGTGCCCGGCCGACACCCGGAAAACAAGGATTGCGTCATCAGCCGCGTACGCGAACAACATCCCGGGGCGTCCGTCGTGCACCGTCTTGATCTCGACACCTCGGGCATCATGGTCATCCCCCTGGATGCACCCACTCATTCCCATATCAGCCGCCAGTTCCAGCAACGGGAGGTGCGCAAGTCTTACGACGCGGTCGTGTTCGGCCAGGTCGCTGATGAGGCCGGCGAAATCGACCTGCCCATTGCGCCGGACTGGAGCAACCGCCCGCGGCAGAAAATCTGCGCTGAACGGGGCAAGGCTGCCCTCACCCGCTACGAGGTGGTCGACCGGGAGGACGACCGCACCCGGCTGTTGCTCAAGCCGGTGACCGGCCGCTCCCACCAGCTGCGCATCCATCTGGCCAACGTGGGCCACCCAATTCTGGGCTGCGACCTGTATGCACACGCAGAAGCGCTTGGCATGGCGCCGCGGCTGCTGCTCCATGCCCGCCGACTGGGCTTTACCCATCCCGCCACCGGCCAATGGATTGAGCAGGACTGCCCGCCGGAATTCTGATGCAGATCATGGGGGCGCCGCCAGTAGCGTCTAAACTGTAGCAGGAAGCACAGGCATACACTGTCGTGACAGAGCTGAGGACCATATGGACTACGCAAAACAGAAGGCTGCACTGGAAGCCAAGCTGGCCGACCACGAAAACCGTCTGGCCGGGGTCACCAAGGACATCACCAAGACCCTGTCCAGCGATTTTGCCGAGCAGGCCACCGAACGTGAGAACGATGACGTGCTGGAAGAGATCGGCAAGGAAACCCAGTTATCCATCGCCCATATCAAGGCCGCACTGCATCGTATCGAGGACGACAGCTACGGCCTCTGCGCTGGCTGTGGTGAGGAAATCGCCGCCGGTCGCCTGCAAGCAATCCCGGAGGCCACCCACTGCGTGAAATGCGCAGACCAGGCAGACTAGCCGCCAGCTCTCACCGATTCGACGCGCGGTGTCTGCTGTAACTTGTTATAGCGCTCTGAATGTCTGTTGGGTGGTCGTTGGCGGCTAGCCCAACTCCTCCAGGTTTTCCTCGTAGCTACACCAGTCACTCCAGCTGCCCGCGTAAAGCTGCGCGCCGCGGTGCCCGGCCAGCTCCAGTGCCAGCAGGTTCACGCAGGCGGTAACACCGGAACCGCAGTACACCACCAGCTCCGGGTCAGGGGGGAGGATCGCCAGGCGCTCACGTTGTGCCTGCGGAGACAGGGCCAGACCCTGCTCATTACTAACGCCTTGCCAGGGCAGGTTGAGCGCGCCGGGGATATGTCCAGCCACCGGGTCGATGGGTTCTTCCAGGCCCTGGTATCGCGCAGCCTCGC
Source organism: Cellvibrionales bacterium (assembly GCA_043513815.1). GTDB lineage: Bacteria > Pseudomonadota > Gammaproteobacteria > Pseudomonadales > Halieaceae > JANQIO01. The sequence continues at coordinate 2,735,250 of CP121313.1, forward strand.
GAGAATCGAGGAGTTGTGCGCCACTATCGCGGGCCAGGCGCACTCCCTGCATATCCAACTTCCCCTGGTAGTCACCCACCACCGGCGCTGTCGCTGGCGTGGCCAGCGGCGTCCCGGTATCCGTTCCTCCGCCTGCCGCCCGCCAGGCGGACAGGCCGCCATCCAGCACGCGCACGCTGCAGTAATCCAGTGCCTTTAGCATCCACCACAGGCGCGCGGCGAAAGCGAAATTATTGTCGTCGTAGGCCACCACCGGCGTGCTGCGGTCAATGCCCAGGCGAGCCATCCGCGCGGCGAACTCCGCCGCCGGCGGCAGCGGATGGCGTCCTCCGTGCGCCTGTGCTGGGGCTGACAAGTCCCGCTCCAGGTGCAGGTAGTGGGCTGTTGGAATGTGGCCGTCAGTGTAAGCGCGGGCACCGGCGCCGGGATTAGCCAGGTCGAAACGGCAGTCAAGCAGCACGACTTCGCCTAAACAGGCTCGCAACTGCTCTGCCTTGATCAGGGTCTGTTCAGTATTATGCCCGGCTTTCTCCGCTGTCATGATGAATCCCTGTCTTGTCTGGCCGCGTATGCATACCTAGAATCGGCCAAACGCCTGGCGGGGACAAGCCCTTGGTATACGAACAACGCACCGGTGATGACGAGATGATCGTCGCGGAGCCCAACCGCTCCGCCAGTTGGCGGACCAACAAGATCGTTCTGATCATGATGTGCTTCTGGTCCGGGGCCATCGCATTGGGATTTACCGCGATCGGTGCCTGGCCGATCCTGCCCTTCGCCGGCCTGGAAATGGCAGCACTGGGGGCGGCGCTTTACTACGTGTGCTGGAAGCTGCGCTATCGCCACGTGATCACCCTGACTGGTTCCACGGTGCGCATACAGAAGGGTCACTACTTCCCAAAGCGGGAGTGGGAAATTTCGGCCGAGGAGGTTGCACTCTCTGTCATTCCTGAGAAGCACCCCTGGGATGGCCCCGCCATCAGCCTTTTCAGCAAAGGTGAGGAAATATCGTTGGGGGAATTCCTGAACCGCGACGATAGCCTGAAGCTGCTGGACCTGTTGCGGGGTCGGGTGCGGATCGGTAACCACTCTTCGCGCAGCCACCGCCCTTTTTAGCGACGCCACCCTATTCACAGCGGTAACGGGCGTATTCCAGTGTGCTCGAGGGGCGGTCCGCGATTCTCACAGGAATCTACAGGAGCAACCGGCTGGTGCTACTGGAAATGGACCTGAATTGCTCTAGAGCAACCGGCGGATGGTTTTGGACGCGGCGATTACACCCTGGTCGAAGTAGTCCTCGTGGTTGATCTCTATGCGATCGAGGTCGTACAGGTAGTTCACCATCATGCCCGCCGACTGGCGCTTGCCCTTCTCGGACAAATCGGCAGCCCAGTGCAGGCGGTGTAGACGGGCACCGTTGCCCAGGTGGAAACGGGCCACCGGGTCATGCGCCAGACGTCCGCTTTTCTCGCGCAGCAGATAATGAGCGCACAGCTTGAGCAGCGCATCGCGCACTTCGGCGGCCACCACTTTTCCTACCGGCTGCCGCACCGCGTCGTGCAGGGATTCATCGACCAGACCACGCAAATCCGCGCTCGCCAGCCACTCGCTGAAGCCGGGAACCGGCGACAGGGTCACGAAAGTCTTTACCCCCGGGCGCTCGGCCTTGACCTCTTCCACCACCTGCTTGATCAGGAAGTTGCCAAAGGAAACACCGGCAAGGCCCGCGTGGCAATTGCTGATGGAATAGAACACTACGGTGTCCGCGGCCGCGGCTGGCCCCGGCTCCGGGATGGCCAGCAGCGGGCCAATAGCGCTCGGCACTTCATTGGTGAAGGCGACTTCGACAAACACCAGCGGATCCTTGGGCATGGCCGGGTGGAAGAAGGCAAAACAGGCTCGGTCTGCGTCCAGTCGCCGGCGCAGGTCGTCCCAACCATTGATGGCGTGCACTGCCTCGTAGGCGATGATCTTCTCGAGAATGCTGGCAGGCGTATCCCAGCTGATATGACGCATCTCCAGAAAACCCTTGTTGAACCACGACACGAACAGGTGCTTGAGATCGGAATCCACAGCACGCAGTTCCGGCATTTCCGCCATCGCCGCACGCAGGTGACCGCGCATTGCGACCAGGGTAGCGGTACCGCCCTCTGCCGTATTGATACGCCGGAACAGCCGCTGGCGTGGTGCTTCCACAGACCGCGACAGTGCCGCCAAATTGTCGTAATCGGGTTGCTCGCGGTAGGCCTCCGCACTGGCTATGATCTGGACGTCATCTACCCCGAACTCGGTCAGGAGGCTGTCAAAAAACTGGGGGCGCAGGGCCGGGTCCAGCAGTTCGTAGCGTTTGGCTACCTCGGCCGCCAGCGCCAGGCCGGAGGCCTCGCCGCGGTGCTGGATCAGCTCGCGGCAGAGTTCGGTCAGGGCAGCTGCACCGCCTAATTCCGGATCCGGCGCGGTAATGCGACGGGCCAGGATTTCCCGGCCGACTTCCACCACCGATGTAAGAGCCTTGCTGAAGGCGTTCACGTACTACCTCTCTCCTGCTCACCTCATTCGCGAGCTTGTCACTAGCCTTGTCGCTAAACTTTTAGTCGACCTTGTCAATGCCACTGTCGGCAAAACTACCGTGGCGCCCTGCACCCTCGGCAAATCGCGTGGCGCCGGCAACGGTTTCACCAGAACGTACGACCGCCTCTCCACCCTCAAATTCAATCGCGAGGGCATTAGCCTGGTCCATACCCCACTGTCGGTAGGCACTCATGCGATCGCTACGCATACAACGCTGCGGAAAAGCGCTGATGTCAACGGCCAGCGCCTGGGCCATAGACAAAGCTTCACCCTCTTCCACCAGGCGGTTGGCCAGGCCCATCTGCAGGGCTTCGGTGGCGTCTACCGCCCGGCCAGTGAGAATCATGTCCAGGGCCCGGCTATGGCCGATCAAACGAGGCAAGCGCACGGTACCGCCGTCTATCAGCGGCACGCCCCAACGTCGGCAGTACACGCCGAACACCGCCGTGCTGTCCGCCACCCGCAGGTCGCACCACAGGGCAAGCTCCAGGCCGCCAGCTACCGCCGGCCCGGAGACGGCAGCAATCACCGGCTTTGACAGCAGCATGCGGCTGGGACCCATGGGGCCGTCTCCCTCCGCTGAGAGCCGATTGCTGCCGGCACCGCTGGAAACCGCCTTGAGGTCGGCGCCGGCACAGAAATAACCGCCGGCACCGTTCAGTATTGCCACATCAGCATCGGGGTTGGCATCAAATTTACGGAAGGCGTCCGCCAGCAGGCCGGCGGTTTCGCCGTCCACCGCATTGCGCACTTCAGGGCGATTAATCGTTACCGTGGTGACACGATCAATGGTGTCGACCAGAACCTTGCTCACCAGCTGATCTCGACCTCGAGCTTGGATTCGTCGTCCTCTATTTCAAGCTCGATCTCCAGAGTCACCTGGTCGGCCACATCCACGCGAAGAGTTTTGCCGTGTTGCGTGAACTCCACCTCATTGTGGCGCGCCAGCGAGTCAGCCAGCTTACGCAGGTAGTCGGCCGCTGCCTCGCGACGCAGTTGGTGCTTTTCCTTGATTTCGAGAATTTCCATCACGCTCTCCGAACCGTCAGACAACCATCACAGGCTCTAACTTACCACGCAATCCCGTAATCATCGCCGGTGTTACCCGCCCCGCCCTGCATGGCGCCGTGCTCGCGATCGAACCAGATAGCCGTAATGGGGCTGTAGGTGCGCTCCCTGACTTCGACGGTGTAACCCTTCTGCTTCAGCACCTCACGGGTATAGGGCGGCACCGAGGGCATCACCTGAATGCGGCCGGGCTGGGCATCGTGGGCACCGAAGGAACTCTGCATCTGGTAGCTGGTGACATTTGCAGCCTCGGCGGCCTGCTGCACGTCCATGTCGAACTCCACCATATTAAGGAAGAACTGCAGCAGATTCTGGTCCTGGCTGTCACCGCCCTGCACCGAGAAGGCGATCAGCGGCTCGCCGTCCTTGAGGGCCATACTGGGCGTCAGCGTGGCGCGAGGCCGCTGACCGGGCTGCACCACGTTGTAGGGATTCAGACGCTCATCGAGCACAAAGCTCTGCATCCGCTGGCTGAGGCCGACGCCGGTATTGCCTGCCACAAAGGCGGGAATCCAGCCGCCACTGGGCGTGACCGAGACTACCCAACCCTCGGCGTCCGCCGCCTGGATTGAGGTGGTGCCTGCCAGGAAGCCGGCATCGTGATCCATCAATCCCGCCTGCTGGAAGCCATCAACCCCGGCAGCGTCGGCCTTGGGCGGAATCGGCGACCATTGCTGGCGCAGTTTTTCGAAGGGGTTTTTGCCGCGCTGGTAGCGGTAGGGGTCACCCGGCTTCAGGTCCACCAGGTTGCTGTCCTCGGAAATCAGTTCCCGGCGTTTGGCAGCATATTTCTTGGATAGCAGGCCGACAATCGGCTCTTCTGGCGGCACATAGGGGTCGCCGTAGTAGAAATCCCGGTCCGCATAAGCCAGGTTCATGGCCTGGTAGAGCCAGTGGATGTAGCGGGCGCTGTTGTAGCCCATGCTCTTCAAGTCAACGCCTTCGAGAATATTCAGCGCCTGCAACATCACCGGGCCCTGCACCCAGGTGGTGAGTTTGTAGACGTCGATGCCCTTGTAGGACGTACTGACTGGTTCTTCGATGTAGACCTGCCACTTGTCCAGGTCTTCCAGCGTGAACAGGCCCCCGCCGGCACGGTTGGCGCGGACGATTTCCTCGGCAATGTCACCGCGATAGAAGCGGTCATAGGCGGCGTAAATGGCGGCCTTGCGATCCTTGCCGGAGGCCAGCGCCTCGGCTTCGGTATCCACCAGCTTCTGCAGGGTGGCCAGCAGATCGGGCTGGCTGAAGATCTCCCCTGGAGCTGGCGCGGCGCGCAGCTCAGGGTTGTCCGGATCCAGGTGGGGCAGGAACACCCGAGCGGAGTCTGGCCATTGTTCCAGAATTTCCCGGCGGCGCTCGATATTATTGGCCTGTGAGGCCTCGATGGGATAGCCCTCGGCCATTTGCATCGCAGGCGCCAGCACTTCAGCGAGGCTGAGGCTGCCGTACTCGGCCAGCATCACCATCAGCCCACCCGGCGTACCGGGCGTCACTGCGGCCAGCGGCCCGTATTCAGGCGGATAGACCATGCCCTGCTCGCGGAAGAAGTCAGCGGTCGCGCCGCTGGGAGCAACACCCAGGGCATTAATGCCTTTAACTTCGCCAGTATTCGGGTTGTAGATCAGCGCCTGGGTTTCACCGCCCCAGCCGAGCACATCCCACATGGTGGAGGTGGCGGCCAGCATGGCACAGGCCGCATCCACAGCGTTGCCGCCCCGGGAAAAGGTCATGGCGCCGGCGGTGGCTGCCAGCGGCTTACCGGTGACAGCCACCCAGTGTTTGCCGTACAGCTTGGGCTTGTCGGTTTTCTGGGCCTGGGCCGGTACGGCAATCAATAGGAGCGACAGGCCCCAAAAGCTGATTCGCTGGGCAATTCCCATAGTTCTGTCCTTGTAAAGTTGCTTGATACGTCAGATCAGAGCCATCGAATCACGAACGTAAGCGAGTCAGCCACGATGCCGCGTCGGTGCTACTTGGTCGCGTTGGAGTAGACTGCGCGCCGCTGGGCGTCAGCACCCCCTTCCTGGGCATTCGCGCGCAGGGCGTCCCATTCACTCTGCTTCTTGCACACTTTCTTGCTGATGCGCGTACCGGTGGGCGCAAAGCGTTTGCAGACCCTGGGATCAAAGGCGGCGGCTACCGCTGCAGCTTCTGCCTCTTCGGCGGTCATCTCTCTCTCGGCCGGAGGAGCGGCCTGATCACCTGCTGCCTGTTGGCCACCGGATGTTGAGCAGGCACTGAGACCAAAAATCAGGCAAATCAGGGCAAGTTTTATAGAGGGGTAATTCATGATGTCTCCTGTCGGTGGACGTTGTATTCAGGCAACGCTGGCCGCGCCCTCGGCGCGCGTTGCGGCCCACTTGAGCCGTAGCTTCCTGAACCATGATAAACGATCGAGAAACAGAACGCCTTCCAGGTGATCCAGCTCATGTTGCAGGCAGACCGCATGCATGCCTTCCAGCGCGCGTTCAAAAAACTGGCCGCTGGTGTCCTGGGCCCGCACATGCACCTGGGTGGCGCGCATGACGTTGCCGACAATGCCCGGGACTGACAGGCAGCTCTCCTCCACGAAGCCGAGTCTGGCGCGGCCGAGAACTTCCGGGTTGATGTAAACCTGGGGACCGTAATCATCGCCCGGTACGTGCACTACCAGCACCCGCTCGAACACACCTGCCTGGGGCGCCGACAGGCCGATGGCCGCGCTGCTTTCCAGGGTTTCCAGCAGGTCCTCTACCAGACCCTGCAGAGCGCTGTCGAAGGACTGCACTGGCCGTGAGACCTGACGGAGTGCCTCGTCTGGATATTCCAGTATGTCGAGGACAGCCACGGGCTAGGCTACCGCTTCTCGGGTGGCAGGCTCGTCGCTGCAATCCTCAGCAGCCTGCCGCAGCAGCGGCGCGGTGACCAGGATAGTGACAATCAGCAGGCCAACTTCAATACCGTAGACCACCAGGTAACCGGTGGCGCTGGCGGATCCCGCCGCAACCGGGCTGGCTGCGGCTTCCAGGGCATTGACGATATCCCGGATCGCTCCGCTAAACGCCATTCCAACGCCGGCCGCAGTCGCCTGGACAGCGCCCCAGGCGCCCAGGGCGAGGCCTACCTGTTCGCTAGGCGCGCGGTTCATGGTGGCGGTCAGGGTGCCGTGGCCAAACAGCGCACCGCCGAAACCGATCAGGAAATTACCCAGCACAAACAGCAGCGGCTGCTGCAAAGGCGCAGCCGCCATTACCAGCAGGAAAGCAGGCAAGCCAATCGCCGCGCCCCGGCGTGCGACCACATAGGCATTGGCGCCCCCCGCGATGACTTTGGAGGCTAGCGCGAAACCGATCAGGCCACCCGCAGCAAACAGCGCGGTCAGCAGCGTTGTGGCGCTGACAGTAAGATTCAGGACATGGCCGCCAAAGGGTTCCAACAGGATGTCCGCCATGCCGAAGGCCATGGTGCCCAGGCCGATAATCGCGAGCCGGCGCACGGTGTGCTCGCCCTCGCAGAATTTCATCCAGGCTTCGCGGAAGGAAGGATCCGGACGCGGCGCCACTATACCTCTCTCGGGCCGCCGGGGCTCCTGCTTCCACACCGCGACAGCATTCAGCACTATGGTCAGCAAGGCTGCGGACTGGATTACCCTGACCAGCCGGCCCGGAGTGAAATCCACCAGCAGCACGCCAAACAGCAGCGCGCTGATGATCATGCCCAGCAGCAGCATGACGTACATCAATCCCACCACTCGTGGGTGCGATTCGGGCGGGGTCAGATCGGTGGCCAGCGCCAGACCTGCAGTCTGTACCGTATGTACCCCGGCACCCACCAGCAGGAAGGACACGGCCGCCGCCATCTGGCCTACCCAGACCGGCAGGCTGCCCGATTCACCCTGCCCGGCCAGCACCAACAGGGCAAAAGGCATGATGGAAAAGCCCCCGAACTGCGCCAGGGTGCCTTTGTAAATAAATGGTACCCGGCGCCAGCCGAGCGCACTCTGGTGATTGTCTGACTTGAAACCGATCAGCGCGCGAAACGGCGCAAACACCAGTGGCAACGCCAGCATGATGCCGACCAGCGATGCAGGAACGTTGAGTTCAACGATCATCACCCGGTTCAGGGTGCCAACCAGCAATACCAGGGCCATGCCGACAGACACCTGGAAAAGCGAAAGCCGCAATAGCCGTACCAGAGGCAGGTCTGGAGTGGAAATATCGGCGAAGGGAAGAAGCCGCGGACTCAGGGAAGCCCAGGTAGCCAGTAGTCTGAAACGAAGGCGATTCACCGCGACATAGTCATGAAAGTAGCCGGGGCGGCAAAAACCGCCCCGGCGCATTCATCCAGTAATAAACAACCGGACTGTTTTAGCCGCCCCAGTAGGCAGCAAACCAGGTCGTATTGTTCAGCACTGCAAAATGGACAGTGAAAGCGATCACGGCAACGCTACCCAGGAGCAGCGGAATGCCAACGCCAGGGCTTACGACACACCAGATTTTTCCGTTGTTCATTGCTCAGTACTCCTTAACCCAACCAGGGGGTCAGTGCGTAGGCGAGGGCGTGTGCGACCAATGCGATCACGAAGAACACGCGGGAGCCGTCGATGATGTATTTATGAATCTCTTCAGATTCCCGGATGGTCAGGCCTGTTGGCCATACCTTTTCAGAACCAGTTTCCACGATTGCATCCTCCGATACCTATGGTTAGTCGCGGACGAGCTGTATATACAGCTTTTACGCGTAACTCAGAGCCTATGGGGGCTCCCGTTGATTGTCAAGTATAATTGTCTAATTACACTGTCCAATTTAGTTTACACTTTGCTCACAAAAAAACCCGCGTGGCCGCCAGGCCGCACGGGCTGATTCTCTGTCAGCTCAGGTAATGCTGGCGCCGGCTCAGCAGCGGCAGGCCAAACAAAGAAGACAAAGGCGTTCCGCCCCTGGTCTTGAAAGACAGCCCGAAAGATCCACTCTTGCCTTCGTTGCGGCGACTGCTGGTGCCCATTCCCACCATGGATGACAGCGGCGTAGCGCCTTCAGTGCGGGTCGACATGCCAAGCTTGGCAGAGAACGTATAGCCCGGTGCCAGTGGCTTCAGCCAGCGAGAGAAATGACTCAGACCCGTCTGACTGGTCGACAGGCCCCAGAAGTCAGAAAACGGGGTGTCTGATCTCGTCAGCGTAGGCAAGCCCAGCAGGGACGAAAACGCTGCCGGCTTTTCCGACCAGGGCACAAACGGCTCCGGCGGCGGCTCGTGGGAGATGTCCAGCGGGTTGTGGTCGTCGAGAATGGCGGCAGCCTGCTTCGAGGTGCCAAAGGCCGGCGCAACTACCACCAGGCTGTGGCCCTCCCCCATCTGGTTGGCGTAGAAGCCCGCATGTTCGCCGAGCATTCCGCCTGCCCGCATCGCTGCTGCGGACTCGGCGCCCGTACCCGGCGCCAGCATGACGACCCGGTCGCCTGAGATTTCTGCCGCGGCCAGCGCATCAATTGCCCCGCGAGCCTGACCTTCCGTTAAATAGAACCGCGCAATAAACAACATGGTGCACCTCCGATGGTGGCAGACCTCCCATGAGGCCCAAACTCGTCCAGGTTATGTTCAGTGTACGCCGGGTTTTCGGGATCGGACTAGAGAAGTCCACATTTTTTTTACGGTTAAGGCGAGCCCCCACAATCGACACAGATGAGATGCGCCAGGCTTGGTTGGCGAGCCGGGGATCCTGCGACAACCTGTGGAGGCTGTGACCGTCTATACCGCTGCAGGTGTCTAGCAGCCGCCTGAATCATTCACCGCTCGCAGTGGCAGCATGATAAACGCGACAAACAGTGTCGCTGACAAGCAGTGCACTCGCCCGCTATGATGGGTCCAGCGTACTGATGCTCAACTGTCGCTCCTCGGTTCCCCGATCCTGCCACACCGAAGGAATGGTCAGGGCCATCGACGGCACCTGACACATCTGTACTCGCAAATCCTAATGCCCAGAGGGCCATGATGATGGACAGTCGAGTATTTTCCACAGCGCCCGGTCAGCTGGAAGCTGCGCGCGAACTCAGCCATGCCGCTGTGCAGTGGCCGTCTCGAGCGGCCCGTGCCAACCTGGCCTCGGTAGCCGACGACAGTCATTCCAACCTCGGCTGGGATGAGGCCAGCTACAGCCTCTTGACCCACCCTCTTGACCCGCGGCAACGCTTTCAGCTGGGCTTCAGCTTCAAATCCTTTGCCATGGTGTGGTGCGAAGATGGTGCCGTTAAAGATTCACTGGCGCTGGTGCAGTCCAGTGAGCAGGAGGCGCAGGACTGGTGCGACACAATGCTCGCAACCGCGGGGTTGCAGCGCACGGGCGGGGCGAACATGCCCTACCTCCTCGAGCCGGTCGACTACCGGGATTTTGAAGGAGCGTCGTCTCCGGCTGAACTGGAAGCACTGGGCGCCTGGTATTCCGTTGCGCAGTCTACGCTGGACGCGCTGGTTCATACCTTCAGTGGCACGGTAGTCTCAGTCGCGCCGGTGCGCTGCTGGCCGCACCACTATGACCTGGCCACGCTGTTCGCGCTTGAGGCGGGGGATCCGCAAGCGGCGCGCTCCATCGGCGTGGGGCTATCTCCCGGCGACGACAACTACCCGGAGCCGTATTTCTACTGCACGCCCTGGCCCATCCCCGCTGCATTTCCCGCTCCGCCACCCCCTATGCACTGGCACACTGAGGGGTTTACCTCGCTGGTCTGCCAGGCGAGCCGACTGGATGAGAGCATAGACCTGACTGAGCTTTTGACTTCTGCTGTGCGGACCGCACTGGGCAGCCTGGAGTAGAGCACATGTCCGTCCACCCTGCCGCAGGGATTGGGTTTGCGTCAGGGTGACAACGGGGCTAGACGACAAAGCCACCGGACTGACGCTGCCACAGCTCCGCATACAAACCATTGGCTGCCACCAGTTGCTCGTGACTGCCCTGCTCGATGATCCGGCCCTGGTCGATCACCACCAAACGATCCAGTGCTGAAATCGTTGAAAGGCGGTGGGCGATGGCCAGCACGGTCTTACCCTCCATCAGCTTCAACAGGTTTTCCTGGATCGCCGCTTCAACTTCAGAATCCAGCGCTGAGGTGGCCTCATCCAGCACCAGGATCGGTGCGTCCTTCAGGAACATGCGGGCGATGGCGATACGCTGGCGCTGGCCGCCTGACAGCTTGGCGCCGCGCTCCCCCACCTGGGCGTCGTAGCCCGAGCGACCGTCCAGGTCGCTGAGTCTGGCAATGAATTCGTGGGCATTGGCGCGCTCAGCCGCGCGCACCACGTCATCCAGGTGGGCATCCTGGCGGCCATAGGCAATGTTTTCGCGAATACTGCGATGCAGCAGCGCGGTGTCCTGGCTCACCACACCGACCTGGGCCCGCAGGCTCTCCTGGTCGACCCGGGCAATGTCCTGGCCGTCGACGAGGATCCTGCCGGCCTGCAGGTCGAACAACCGCAGCAGTACGTTCATCAAGGTGGTTTTGCCGGCGCCGGAGCGACCCACAATGCCGACCTTCTCGCCGGGCGCGATAGACAGCGAGAAATCCTCGAAAACACCGCCACCATGGCCGTAGCTAAAGCCTATCCGCTCGAATTCGATTCCACCCCGCGCCACCTTGAGTGGCGGCGCCCCGGGCTGATCCCTGACCATCTGCACCCGGGAGATAGTGTTCATCCCGTCGTGGGCCATACCGAGGTTTTCGAACAGGCTGGACAGCTCCCACATGATCCAGTGGGACATGCCATGCAGCCGCAGAACCAGCCCGATCGCCACGGCAATACCGCCGACACTCGCACCACCCTGTAGCCAGGACCAGATAGACAGCGCACCCACGGCAAACAACAGGACGGCATTGATAAGGTCTATCGACGCCTCCAGCCAGGTCGCCAGCCGCATCATGCTGTAAACCTTGCTGAGGAAACCGCGCATGCTGTCGCGGGCGTACTCTTCTTCCTGTCGGGTGTGGGAGAACAGCTTCACGGTCATGATATTGGTGTAACTGTCTACCACGCGGCCGGTCATGGTAGACCGCGCATCCGCCTGCTCTTCGGCCACCTTGTGCAACCTGGGCAATATCCGCTTCAAAATCATCCCGTACAGGCACAGCCATACCAGAAACGGCAGCATCAACCAGAATTCGAAGGTGGCGACGAGCAGCATGGCTCCAAGAAAGTAGACCGAGACATAAATCATGACATCCGCCAGCTTCATGACCGCATCGCGCACGCCCAGCGCCGACTGCATGACCTTGGTGGCCACACGGCCGGCAAATTCGTCCTGGTAGAAGCCAAAGCTCTGCCGCAGCAGGTACTGGTGGGCCATCCAGCGAATCCGCATAGGGTAGTTGCCCATCAGCGCCTGGTGGGTCACCAGCGATGCCAGCAGGCTGAGCAGCGGCAACGCCACCAGCACCAGGCCGCCAATCCACATCAGCGTTTTGCCTTCCTGCTGCAGGAAGGTGTCGCGGTCGGCGGTCGACAGCCAGTCGACAATTCTGCCCAGAAAGCCAAACAGGCTGACTTCGATGAGGGCGATCAGGGCCACCAGCACGGACATGGTCAGCAGCCAGGGCCAGACCCCCCGGGTATAGTGCCAGCAGAAGGCCCACAGGCTGGACGGGGGCCGTGCCGGGGCTTCCGGTGGGAATGGCTCAATCAGTTTTTCGAAAAAGGTGAACATGCTGTCGAAGCACCTGTCATGACGCTGCGGGTTACCCGCGCCTTATACAGGACTACCGTACTTCAACGCCACCAAAGTACGCCAACTCGCGAATCCGACCGCTGCGGGCAACGGTCTGGCATGGCAGCCCCCACCGCTAGCGGTCCAGCACCGCTGGAATGAGGTCGCGTTCTATTACCTGCATCGGCAGCCAGTGCAGGCCGTTGTCGTAGTTCTGCGCAAAGATCGCGATCACCAGTTCCAGCTCTTCGATGATGACCAGATTCTGTCCGCCATATCCGTTGGCAAAATAAAACGGGTAGCGGCGGCTGCCCTCCGTGAACTCACCGCGCCACCACTGATATCCATAGCCAGTGGTGTACTCTCCATCGAAGGGTACGGCCTCACTGATCGAGCGATGTACCCATTCGGCGCTAATGATCTGCTGGCCCACCCACTGCCCGTCATCCAGGAACACCTGGCCCAACTTGGCCATATCCCGCGCCGTGAGAAACAAGCCGCTGCCGCCAACACAGTGCCCAGTGGGCGTGTTGTCCCATCGCGCAGTGGTCATTTGCAAAGGCTCAAACAGGAACTGCTCCGAGAACGCGTCGGTCGTCATACCGGTGGCTTCGCCCAGGGCGTCACACAGCGCATTGGTTGCCGCGGTGTTGTAGGCGTAGGTGCTGCCCGGCTGAGCCGCCATGGGGCGGTCCAGCAGTGCCTTGGTCCAGTCATCATGCTGCCCGTTCAGCGCCACCAGATCATTGCGATTGCTGGTGTAAGGTTCACTCCACTCATCCCAGTCTATCCCCAGGCGCATGGTGAGTACGTCCTCAAGGGTCATTGTCGCCTTGCGGCTGTCGAAGTTGTCGTAGCTTGAGTAGTCGAACACCTGCAGGAAGGGGATATCGGTCCCGCCGAAATAGCCCTGGTCAATGGCGATCCCGATCAGCGCGGAGGTGAAGCTCTTGCTGGCAGAATGCAGCACGTGTCGTTCCGGATCACGATTACCGATCCAGCGATCGAAGTCATCCAGTTCACGGGCAAAGCGTTCCACCAGCACCAGCTCGCCGCGGCGGGCTATGGCTATCGCATCAATGCCCTGCAACTCGCCCTGCAGCATCCGATCCAGAGTGCGGGTGACGCGATCAGTATCAAGTTGCTGGTCCTCGAGCTTGCCCACCGGCCAGCCGTCCAGCACATCTTCTGGTGGAGAATACTCATAGGGTGGAATATTGGTCCCGGTGGAGGGGGACACCGGTGTCGCACTGCCAGACCCGCCGCCTCCGCCGCCCCCACAGCCAGTCAAGATTAACAATAGCGTGCAGGTTAACGCCTTGACACACAGTTTCATTGGTAGACATCCCGGGTCGACATGACCTGAACTTCCCCCTTTAGCGCAGCGATTGCAAGTCGCCCTATCCCACCCCGCCTTCAGACTGTCGCAATTCAGGGCCAGGTCAGGGCGAGGAAGAAACCGACCGCAGCGCGGTTTCAGGGTGTCACGATGGGAAATACCTCGTCGGCCGGATCCAGCAGCGCAAAAAAGCGCAGCAGGTCGACGCCGGAACCTTCCAAAGACACGTCATCTGAAAACAGGGTATCCCTGATGCCGGCGCGTCCGGTGAGCATGCTGATGAATAGCTCATGGGTAATACGCACCGTGGCATTGGCGTCGGGGTCAGGCGCACCACTGCGATGCTGCAATACCGCATTCTCAAGAGTGAGCGTGTGTGTCTCGCCCACGTCGGTGAAAACAAAGTTGAAACTGAAGGACTTGCCGTCGGCCTTCGGCCCATTGAGATTGACCGCCATTACCTGCATGAATTCCTCAATAGGTGTGGCGCGCAGCAGGTCGCCGGCGCTGGCAATGCCGATTCCCTGAGCCGGCGGCCCCTGCCGAAGTTCCAGCGCGGCACTCAGGTACACATCCCGCCAGGGACCCGACTCGGCCTGGTAGCCGAGCTGGTCGTAGGTATCGGCCAGCAGCGTCCTGGCCGCCGTATTGTCGGGTTCGGCAAACACCAGGTGGTTAAGCAGTTCCGCTACCCAGCGATATTCGCCGGCATCATAGTCCACCTGTGCGCTCGCCAACACGGCCTCGGCGCCACCCATGGCCTGCACGTAGCGGGCTGCGGACTGGGACGGCGGTAATGGATCAAGATGGGCAGGGTTGCCGTCGTACCAGCCGAAGTAACGCTGATAGACAGCGCGGGCATTGTGTTTGACGGTGCCGTAATAGCCGCGGTTAGGAAAACTTCCCGCCAGGGACTGTGGCATTTCAATCGCCTCGGCAATCTCGCCGGGGGTATTACCCTGGGACGCGAGCCTCAGGGTTTCATCATGGATGTAGCGGTAGGTGTCTCGCTGTTGCTTCAGAAAGTCGACAATGTCTGCATTGCCCCACAGTGGCCAATGGTGGCTGGCAAAATATACCTCCGCATCGGGGAACAGGCGCAGGGCCTCATCGATATAGTCACTCCACTTACGGGCATCGCGCACTTTGGCGCCGCGCAGGGTATAGAGGTTATGCATATTGCGGGATACCAGCTCGGCGCCGCTGAAAGCCTTCTTGGCGGGCAGATAGAAGGTTAGCTCCGCCGGTGCCTCGGAGCCCGCGGCATTCTGGAATACGAACTCCACCCCGTCGATGGTATGCCGCTCTCCCGTGGTCTGGATGATGCGAGTCGGCGCCGCAATGCCAGGGCTGCCGAACGCCGGGCTTTTCCCCAGACCGGTATCGACGTGACCCCTGGGCGAGCGCTCCAACTGCTGGCCGTACATGAACATGGCGCGCCGACTCATGGTGGTACCGGCAATGACATTCTCGCTGGTGGCCTCTTCCATAAAGCCGACCGGGGCGATGATTTCGGTGCTGCCGGCAGGCTCCAGCACTGCCAGCACGCCGCCGAAGTGATCAATATGGGAATGGGTCAGGATGACCGCCGACACGGGCCTCGGCTCCAGATGCTCCCGGGCAAAGGCAAGGGCAGCTGCGGCGGTCTCTTTGGTCGTCAGCGGATCTACCAGGATCCAGCCTTGCTCGCCCACGATGATGCTCATGTTAGACAGGTCGAACCCGCGCAACTGGTAAACGCCTTCGGTAACCTCAAACAGGCCGTGGATATTGTTGAGCTTGGCCTGGCGCCAGAGGCTGGGATTCACGCTGGCCGGCGCATCACCGTCAATAAAGTCGTACTGGGAGCTATCCCAGATCACGCTACCGTCTTCCATACGAATCACCAGCGGATCAGCCGCTGCAATCAGACCGCGGCGGGCATCCTCGAAGTCGCGCTGGTTATCAATATCCAGCGCGTCGGCCACCGCCGCATTGGCGGCGGCCGTAGACGCGGTGGCTGGGGAATTGCCCTGACTGCCGGGGCTGGTATCGCGCAGGATGGGGTCATCCTGACAGGCCAGCAGCAGGCACAGCAGCGGGGTCAGTAAAAGTGGCCAGAGCCGGGGCTGAGTCAAAGCCATGATGCTATCTCCTTGTTGACCACAGTCACCGTCGGCTATTCGGATACAAGCATCGTTTCAACGCCTGTCCCCTGTAGCAATGCATCGACACTGCGGCGGTCTGCAGCGCTCAACGCCTGGTAACGCTCATTGATCCAGGTGAGGCATTTCGCCTGGTAGGGAAAAGTCTGCTGGGACCAGGTCGCCCCATCAATGATGCAATCCCAGCTTTTCTCACCGGCCTTAACAGCGCGGGCATTCGCCATCAGCGCGGGCGCGTAGACTCGCCCAATCTCGTCGAGTAGCGCTTTCAGCGTTTCGGGCTGGTCTTCTACCGCCACCCAGTCGGCGCTGCTCGGCTGCAAACCACTCTGGTCTGCCAGCCTGTCGACCCAGGCCACGGTGCGAGGTGAGACCTCATGGGCAATGGCCCGCGGTGTTGGGTCAAATCCCACCAGCTGGGAGAGCTGGCCATACAGGCCGAAATCTCCGGCACCCGGTCGCTGACCAAGCATGAAGGGCTGGCTGGCCAGGTGCTCCTCCATTGCAGCCAGGAAACGGCGATAACTGGCATCAATCACCGGCGCCGTCGCATCGTTGGAGCCCACCACATAGAGCCGCCCGATCTGCCGCTCTGAAAAAGCCGCTTTGAACTGTGCCAGCTGCTCGGCGGGCATGCTGACATCCTGGGCAAGTGGCAGCTTGGTGCTCGCGTTGTCGGCATCTGCCTGCGCATACCAGCGGTAGTGGAACATATACTTGGTGCACCACTCGTCGGCAAAATCCTCTATCAGGTAATCGATAAACGCCAGGGCCGGATCTGGTGGCAGCACACTGCGCCCCGGGTAGGCCTGTTCGAGGCGACGAATAATGGGCGTAGAGTCCACCGCTGCCTGCAAGACCCCGGCGTCTTCGAAGAAAAAGGTGGGCATCAGCGCAGGCCGAGGCCGCTCGACACCCAGGACGTCGCAAGCCGCTTCGACTGAGCCCCAGGTGATGGCATAGGGAATGCGCCGGTAACGCAACAACGCCACCATCTTCTGGGTATAGGGTGAGCCAGTTGCGCCTACCAGGAGGATAGGGTCCTGTGAGTTCATAGTATGGTCTCCTGTTGCCGGCCCGCGCGTCTTTCAGCTGCTATCGGTTAGGCGCTAGCCGCCCCTCTCGCATAAAGCTGCAGGCCCCGGATTATGCTGGGTCGCCGAAGCATTATCGGCTTGCTGCCGGAATCGCTGTGACGTGGCCCGCCAGGCGCTCCCGGGACAAAGGTTGGACCGCATTGTGCCAGATTCGGGAAGGCCGAAGGGAAGAGACGGAAAGAAACGGGGTGCGTTACCTGCCGGTGCACTGACCGGCAAGGCAACGCGGAGTGCTCACAGTGAGCGCGGGATCAATTGACGATGGCATCCATCAGCCAGATGCCGGACAGCACCACGCCGAACAGGCCGATAGTGGTCACGGAGGCGAATATTGCCTGCCAGACAGGCTGCTCGAGCAGGTGAAAAAAGCCGCTGCCTTCCACAACGTCGGCATTCACTTCACTGTTAACGGCGCTCGGTAGTTCGTGAGTCATGAGTAGGGTCCTTTTCACTCTGTAATGGGCTATAAATATTGGGCCCGCGTACTGTAAAGTTGTGTGCCTACGAAACAATCCGAGAATACCTGTGCAACTGTTCGATAAAACCGTGG
Source organism: Cellvibrionales bacterium (assembly GCA_043513815.1). Lineage (GTDB taxonomy): Bacteria > Pseudomonadota > Gammaproteobacteria > Pseudomonadales > Halieaceae > JANQIO01. Next base: position 2,752,694 of record CP121313.1, read on the forward strand.
TGTAGGTAGCTGGAACTCTGACAAGGGTCGCTCGGACTAACCTGAGAGACCCCGGGATTGCATGCCATGAGAGCGTCAAAGTTGATCAAATTCAGGACATTCATCGTATAGTTGCCCACATGCGCACGCTTATATTCTTATGGCTGGTTTGCCAGGCCTCTACCACTCTCGCCCAGCAGGACATGAGCGAGATAGACCCGTGGGAGTCTACCAATCGCAAGATCTTTGCCTTCAACCGGGTATTTGACCGCTATCTGCTACGCCCGGTATCCAGCGGCTATGCGCGGGTCATGCCGGACGCCGCCGAGCGCAGCGTGGCCAATGCCGTGGCCAACATCTACGAGGTCAACCGCTTCCTGAATTCCCTGCTACAGGGTCGGCCGGACTCCGCTGCCATCAGCACCGGCCGATTCATGGTCAATACCACAGTGGGCGTGTTTGGGTTGTTCGATGTGGCGACCAAAATGGGCATCGAGGTTCAGCGCGCAGATTTTGGCCAGACCCTGATGGTATGGGGTGTGGACACCGGCCCCTACGTCGTACTGCCCTTCTTCGGACCCCGCACCGTCCGCAGCGCCACTGGCTACGTGTTCGATACCTATACGTCGATACCGGCGGTCGCCTGGGAACCCACCGCCGCCTGGACCTTCTGGAGCGTCGAGGCGATCAGTTTCAGGGCCGGGTTACTGGACTACGACGACCTGATTACCGGTGATGAATACGTGTTCATGCGCAGCGCCTACCTGCAGGCGCGCCAGACCTTCCTGAACGGGGGCATCCCGCCGCTGGAAGACTTTGCCGATGATGACTACGACCTGGACTGGGACGACGAGCTATAACCGCGGGATGCCACGCGGGGACTGCATTCAAGCGGGGGCGCCGACATGCGTCATGTCGCCTCACTGCAGCCGCAGAAATGTACCGTAACTTGCAAGACCAATTCCACCCGTGGAGCCGGCCCAGGTCCCCGCAGGGCTATCCGCTTTCGCGATTCTCTAACAGCAGCCCGGAAGCACCTATCACCGAGATTACCGACCAAAGATAGGGAGCTGGGGTCGACCAGAGCACTGCATCACCGAACAGTGCAAGGCAGATACCTAACACCGCAAACCCTGCGCACATCGCTGTAGCCGTGAAGGCCAGCGCCGTATTCGGTCGATAACTCGCGTAGGTGTACATGCCTGCCAAAGCCAGAACCGCCACCGAGCCCACATGCCAGGAAAAATGATGCAGCCACATTACATCGGCAGGCACACCGGCCGTGTCCAGGGGCGGTAGCACCATCGGGGCACCGGCCAGCTCATGGGCCAGCAAACCCAGGAACGACAAACCCGCAGCCAGACGATACAAAAAACGTGCTTCCAATTGAGCTCCAACGATGGGGCGATTAATTACAATACGCCAAAAGCAGAATGATGCGACATACAAAGTACATCGGGGCGCGACCGTTACAGGTATTGCTTCGGGAAATACTGTGGGACATCCTGCTTGATCTGCTCGGCAGTCTCGGTGAGCTGCGTCATCGTGGCTCTTACCTGTTCCTCGGTGTCCCCGATGATGAATCCCCCGAGCCCCAGCAGCTTGTAGAACGGTTTGTTCACGGGTTCACCCGCGGCGATGATGAAGCGAGTAGCACAGTCGGCGGCCAGATTGGTGGTGACCAGTGCTGCATCCTCTTCATTGAGTATCATCATTTGTCTGGCATCGACGGTCTCATCATTGACTCCCAGTTTGCCTTCAATGACAAACAACATGCCACGCATGACGTGGGGTATCTGGAACTCCATATGGCCGCCTTGCTCGAGCTGGACGTAGGCGTAGATGATCTTGCGGTGAGTGAAGGGTTGAGTCGCGCTGACACCACAGAAATCGCCTGCCAGTACGCGCACGCTCCCCTGCCCCGAAGTGACCACTGGTATGTCCTCGGGTTGAACGATCACCGTACTGACATCTTTTTCATCGGTAGCGTTCCAGACCAGCTGCACGAACTCCACCTCCATGTCCGCCGCTACGGTGTCGGGTGAGGGATATTCATGGTGGAAGGCTGGAGAGCCCGCATGCACGTAATACAGTCCTCCACTGTGGAGGTGTTGACCGGTATCGCCCTCGAGGCTATCCCAGGCCATCCAGGTGCCGCCAGCGGGCAGAAAGCTCATGGCGGTTAGGCCCACATGAGGATGCGGGCGAAAGGGTGACTCGGCACTGGTGCTGATATTGGCGAAGTCGAACAGTACGATAGGATCGACATCAGCTACCTCGTGGCTAGTGCCACTTCCATCTATGTCGGTTGTGCCGATCAGACGCAGTGCGTGATCGCCCATCTTTGTTGCATTGATGATCGAGTGAGCGCGAGACATGGGCAATCTCCTGAATCCAAATTATCTATATGCCATTCGAGAAATAGCAGGTCAATGCGCAGGTCCACCGCTCTATAGCGGTACGCACGCTATGGCAATCTTTGCCATAATACGCCATCGCCTGTGCGGAGGTGGCCTAGATGACTACTATGAATATTTCCCCGCGGACGAAATGCGTAAGTGGACTGAGTCCCAGGTGGCCAGTGGCTGCGATGCCAATGCCAGTGACTATATCCGAGACCTGATTCGCAGCAATTAGACTTCAACAGAGATCATCTGCCTCGCCCTCCACGAGGGGGAGCAGAGCGATAACAGCGAGCGTTCTGTCGGTAACATCATTGCAGCAGAATCATGCCATTTACTTTGTGGAACGAGCCGAGCCTAACTTCATCATTCGGGTGCTTCAGCAGCGAATGAAGGCTACGATTCACCTTGATTAGAACAGAGCGTAGGCCTACGAAATCACAACTATGAGCAATAGCAACAAAGTCGGCTTCGTTTCACTGGGCTGCCCCAAGGCCCTGGTGGACTCCGAGCGCATCCTCACCCAGCTGAAAATGGACGGCTACGACATCGTGCCCTCCTATGAAGATGCCGATGTCGTGGTAGTGAACACCTGCGGCTTTATCGATTCCGCCAAGCAGGAATCACTGGACTCCATCGGTGAGGCGCTGCGCGAAAACGGCAAGGTGATCGTCACCGGCTGTATGGGCAAGGATGCGGAGGACATCACCCGGGTCCACCCGGACGTGCTGGCGGTGACAGGCCCCCAGGCCTACGAAGAAGTGGTGGGTGCTGTGCACCAACATGTTCCCGCCCCGGCGATTGAACACAACCCCTACCTCGACCTGGTACCCCCCCAGGGCGTGAAGCTAACGCCGCGACACTATGCCTACCTGAAGATTTCCGAGGGCTGCAATCACTCTTGCAGTTTCTGCATCATCCCCGATATGCGCGGCAAGCTGGTAAGCCGGCCCATCGGTGATGTGATGGAGGAAGCGGAGCGACTGGTGAGGGCCGGCGTACGCGAACTGCTGGTGATCTCCCAGGACACCTCGGCCTATGGTGTGGACATCAAGTACCGGACCGGCTTCTGGAATGGCCGGCCGCTGAAAACCCGTATGCAGGAGCTATGCGAGGCCCTGGGGGAGTTCGGCGTCTGGACGCGGCTGCACTATGTGTATCCCTACCCGCACGTGGACAATGTGATTCCGCTGATGGCGGAGGGCAAGATCCTCCCCTACCTCGACATTCCCTTCCAGCACGGCAGCCCGCGCATCCTCAAATCCATGAAGCGCCCGGCGGCTGCGGAAAACACGTTGGAGCGGATTCACGCCTGGCGTGAGATCTGCCCGCAGATCACGCTTCGTTCAACCTTTATTGTCGGCTTCCCCGGCGAAACCGAGGAAGATTTCGAGTTGCTGCTGGACTTCCTCGAGGAAGCGCAGCTCGACCGGGTTGGCTGCTTCCAGTATTCACCGGTGGAAGGCGCTGCCGCCAATGACTTGCCGGGGCATGTTTCGGCCGACGAAATGCAGGATCGCTGGGAGCGCTTTATGGCTACTCAGCAGGCAATCAGCGCCCAGAAGCTGCAGGACAAGATCGGCAGCACCCAGGAAATTCTTATCGACAGCGTGGACGAAGAAGGCGCTATTGGCCGCACCCACGCCGATGCACCCGAGATCGACGGGCTGGTGCACCTACCCGGAATTACCGACCTGGCGCCGGGAGATTTTGTCGAGGGCGAGATCAGCGGTGCTGACGAGTACGATTTATACGTCTAGTCGTGCGGGCCACTGTGTCTAAACTTGCTTGCGCAAGACTGGATCCCCGCTTTCGCGGGGATGACGGTTCTGAGTTTCACGGGGATGACGGTTCTGAGTTTCACGGGGATGACGGTTCTGAGTTTCGCGGGGATGACGGTTCTGAGTTTCGCGGGGATGACGGATTCGCGCGGGCGTCATGTGAAACCTACCCGACGCCCGCTACCTTGCTCGCCATAATGCCGGTGAGGATCGCCAGGTAGTTACCCACCGCGTAGCCCATCAGCGCCATCAAAATGGCCACTGGCACCAACGTGGGCCGATGGTAGGCCGCCACTACCGGCGCCGACGCAGCGCCACCGATATTGGCCGCTGAGGCAATCGCTGCACTGTGAACATCCACCTTGAAGATGTAGGAACCCGCCAGGCAGAAGGCGCCGTGGATGGCGATCCAGACAAAGGCACCCACTACGAACCAGGGTGCCTGGCTGAGGCCTTCCAGTGACGCTCGAGCCCCCATGCCCGCCACGAAGACATAGATGATGGCCATCGCCACGTTCTGTGAGCCGGGAATATGACGCGCCGGGGTCACCGACAGCAGCAGGCTTAGCGTGGTAACCAGCAGGATCACCCAGGTCGAGGTCGAGAGCACGTTTTCGACCACGGGCAGCAGCGGCGCCAGGAAGTAGGACAACCAGGTGACCCCCATCGCGATTGCACCCAGGTTGAGATAGTCGGTCATGGTGACCAGGCGCTCCTCAACATGCAGCTCTATCGACGCCGCTTCCATTTTGGCAATGCGGTCCTCCGGTACGCGGGCCCAGGCGTTGAATTTTTCGGCGAAGGCACGGGAACCCAGCAGAATAGGCAGCCAGACCACGTAAACCAGGTTGTCGGCCAGCACCGCCAGGCCCAGGTGCTCAGGCCCACCCTCCAGGGCCACATGGGCCGCGGCCATATTACCGGTACCGCCGATCCAGCTGCCCGCCAGGGTGCCGAAGGCCTTCCAGGCATCCGGCTGCAGGAAGCCGTGCACCAGCCAGTAGGAAAATACGCCGCCGACCACCACCCCCATTGTGCCCATCAGCATCACCGCCACGCCACCGCCCATCACCCGCACCGCCGCCGGTACGTTGACCGACAACAGCATCAAACTGATGGCAATCGGCAGGCCAAATTCGCGCATGCCTCCATAGACCGGAGAACTGTTGACCAGGATCTTCTGCTCCATTCCGAACAGCAGGTCGGTGTTGCTGAGTATGATAGGCGTGGAGTAGATAAACAGGAGGGGCGGAATATAGCCGAACAGCTTCCACTGGGTGCGCTGCTCAACCAGAAACCAAAAGGCAGCTATGGAGACCAGTGTGAACATGACGCCGGCGCTGGATTCAATCATCTGGATGTTCCCCGTTCCACTGCTTGCTAGGTGCGCCAGTGTGCTGCCCATAGCCACTCGTCGCAAGCCTCTCATGCAGGCAGCGCTGGCATGTTGCGACACGGCCCCGCTCGGCAACTATACTAGGCAGGTGAATTTTCCAGACCCATCCAGCCAACCAAACTGCACAACAGGCGCTGAGCACTCTCATGAACTTGCTGCTCTTTAGCGACACTGATCGCATAGGCACTGATCGCATCCGGCTCACAGACTACCGCCTTAAACACCTGCGCGAAGTGATAGACGCCAGCGAAGGAGACAGCCTGAGAGTGGGTGAAATCAATGGCCGCATGGGTGAGGCGGAGTTGGTAAAGCTGGCACCGGACGAGGCGCTGCTGGATGTGGCACTGCGCCAGGATCCACCAAAGAAACTCCCGCTGACGCTGGTGCTGGCTTTGCCTCGTCCCAAAATGCTGCGTCGCATCCTGCGCATGGTCGCGGAGCTGGGCGTTGAGTCGCTGCATCTGGTGAATAGCTACCGGGTGGAAAAAAGCTATTGGCAAACGCCGGTGCTGGACCCTGCGGTAATCGAGGACTACTTCCTGGAAGGCCTGAGCCAGTCGCGGGATACGGTGCTACCCGACGTCGCAACGCACAAACGCTTCAAACCCTTCGTAGAAGATGAACTCCCGGGGCTACTGACAGGCCGCCAGGGCTTGCTTGCACACCCTGGCAACTTTCCTCCCTGCCCAAGAGCCCAGGACCAACCCACACTGCTGGTGATCGGTCCGGAGGGCGGACTTATTCCCTACGAAGTGGACAAGCTGGAGGCAGCGGGCTGCCAGCTTGTCAGCCTTGGCCCCCGCATCCTCAGGGTAGAAAACGCTGTGGCTGCACTGGTATCGCAGCTGTCCTGACGATGCTCACCCTGCCCGTGGTACTGGCTATGCAAGGCTATTGCTATCCCTTTCAAACAGTAGCGCGTGTACTTTTTGTTTACCCATTGCTTCCATCATGACGGCAACAACGTTGTAGAGCGCCAGAAACATCAACAGCAAAATATGCGAAGCCCAGAAACGCGGCCAGTAGACTTCATCGCCTACCTTTGAAGCCGCCGCTGCGAGTGAAGAAGTCTCGCGCCACGCCGGAATCAGTTCTTCAAGATATTGGAAAGCCAGGGCTACCAGAGCGTAGGCCACCGTGCGCGCTGCAATCAGATACACGCGGGGCTGCTTGTCCAGGTGGTGCCAAACCGGCAGCGCATCGGCAATCAGGATGGACTTGCCGATGACCAGGGCTCCGATGGTGGCGGCCACCGATGTGAAGACACCTACACCCAGCCTTTCATCCATCAGATCACGCGTGAATGCCACCAGGTGAAACACAAAAAAGAAGAACGCTGTAGGAGGGAGCATCTCCAGCAGCTCCTTCTTGATAAAGCTCAACACCTTACTCATCGCTACCAGACTCCTTTGGTTGATCAACCCATAGTGCGGGCCTGAGCCACAAGACGCAAACATCGGCCAAGTCCCTAGATCAGCCGGTCACAGCACGACGTTGAGGGTGGCCTGAGTCCCTGTGAGGTGGAAAAACTCGAGCAAGCAGGGCCAGGCAGTCAGGCTGGGGCCGCCAATCCTGCGGGTCGAAAACGCGGTTGCAGCGCTGGTTTCCCAGCTGTCATAAACGGTTCACAGGTTTACCACCCAGTCGTTCAACACCACCGCAGTGACGGTGTCCTGCTCAGGGCTGTACACGGCGATCTCCAGCCGGGTCTTTCCTGTCAACGGCGGGGTTTCCACCTCAAAAACGGCGTCCCAGGGGCCCACCACCGGGAAATCCCCAGGCTCCTCCCTGTGGAACTCGGGGTCCTCGAACGTCTCCGTTGAGAAATGGTCACACTGGTGCTCCTCGACCATCGCTAGACTAAGCCAGTCGTCTCGATTCGATACGCCGTCAGCAGGCGTGGGGTCCTGCAGCGCACCGATGCGCAGGCTGACAGACAGGCCGGGCACCCGGTCGTAGAGGTTGGAATAGATCAACCGAGCCACAAGACCCGGGCCTCCGCAACGCAGTAATACCCCAGACAGGCAGGACTCGCCCGGCAGCTCCCACTGGCCTTTGGTACCTGGGACAGTCGACTGCTCAACCCGCTCCTTCATCGTGTCGGGTCACGCACTCAGGCGGCGGGTTTCTTGCCGGTGTTGCCCGAATCAAATACCGGAACAAGACCTTGGTTCTCGCACCAGTCGTCGTAAGCCGCGACGAATGGCTTCGGTACGAACATGTGATCACGATCCGAGGGGCCTGGCCGGCGACAGCCGAACTCCACGAGCGGCTCAACCATACGGAAGCAGCCGTAGGCAACAGCCTGCAGCGGGCCCAAATGGCCCTTAAGGTCGCCGGAGACGAACTGGATTTTCAGTTCGCTCAATGCCCGCAACAGATCCGGATCGTTTGCCCAGATAACCGCGTCCAGAAATTCAAAGGCGCTGTAGCCGTTGCGAGCAAGACCGTTCTCCAGCAGCAGGCGCATCAGGCAGACGCGTAGCTCACGCACTTCGGGTGCCTCCGGCTGAGGATCTAGCGTGGCCAGCCGATCATTTTGAGACATGTCCTTGCCGCGCCGCGCACTTCACCCCTGGCAAGGCTGGCAGCAGAGGGATGCCCGATGTCATGCAACAGGCTGGAGGTGGCCACCTGCACCAGGGGGTTTTCGAGGGCATACTCCTCCACCGGATCTTCGAGAGCGTAGCCACCAGCCAGCATGTCTCTCATTGTCACCTCATCCAGCAGCGCGCAAGAGAGAATGAACGCCAGTTGTTTGGCATCCTTTGAAAGACTGCCGCGGGACAGTGCCGTGGCATACAGTTCGTCGTGTGGGGCGAGCTCCGCGAGCAGATCGTAGCGAACGGGAAATTTGCGGCCCAGCCCGCTACAGGTTTCCATGAACTGCTGCAGCACCTCGGGGCCTCGCTCGAGGCACAGAGTCGGCGCATCCAACCCGAATATATCCCTGGCATTGAGCTTGGCTCCCGCTGCCAGGAGCTTTTCGATCACAGGCAAGTTGCCAATTCTGCAGGCTTCCAGCAGCGGCGTGCGCTCCCAGTGCGCGACGGCCATGCGCTGGCTGAAGCCAGCTTCACGCTCCTCTAGCGTACCGGTATCGTCATAGGCTGCGCGGCCCCGGACATACTTTCGATCAGCGTCGCCTAGTTTGGGAACGTACTCCAGCGCAGCCTTGTGGCCAAGCAGAACGTCGAGAGCGGAAAGATTGCCAGCGCGGACCGCAGCCGCCATCGGTGTCGTCAGTGTCTCATCCGCCAGGCAGACGTCTTCCAGTTCGCGTAGCTGCTCCAGCACGCCATCGTCGCCGGCCGTGATACCTTGATTGATCGCATTGATGTCTGACATGGCTGCCTCATGTAGAGCTCATTGACAGCATAGTCCAAAGGCTGTCCCGCGGGCGGCGCCCACTGTGAGCGCCCTCGCTGGAGACAGTGACCGGCCTGCCGCACAGGCTAGCCGGTACGCATCGGCGCCGCTGCTAGAATTCGTAGCGCAGCTCGGCTCCGTACATCTGCGGATTGGCGGCGTTGAAGCCACCGATACCGGCGGAATCGACAATCGCGGTACCGCCGACGATATAGTCCTCGTCCGTCAGGTTGGTGCCGTATAAAGCGCCGCTCCACTTGCCGCCCTTTGACACCCAGTTGATGCGGGCAGACAGCTCAAACTGCTCGTCTTCCAGCCACAGCCCGCTGGCGCAGCTGGAGGCATCAAAGCAGTATTCAACGTCTTCCTTCAGGCTCGACTGCAGGCGCGGCATGACCAGGCCGATGGGTGAATCCCAGGTGTACTGGATGGCCAGGAAGTAGGTCGCCTCAGGCAGTCTGGGCAGGTTCTCGCCGGAGCGGTCATTGGGGCAGGAGTCGATCAGCAGCAGAGTCAGGTCAAAGCGCTCGCAGCCGACACCCGGCTGGCTGCCGGCCTCACCCACTGTCAGCAGAACATCATCGAACTCGTCCACGTCGCCATCGTTCCAGCTCCCATTGAACGTGATCATCCAGTTGGGTGAGGGAATCCAGGTGGTCTCCAGCTCAAGGCCCATGATGGTGGACTCCGCCGCGTTGAGGGTCGCCGGCGCCGGGCTCAGCAGCTCGGGATTCACCACAACGGTCGTTAGCTGGCGATTCTTGTAGTCGGCGTGGAAGGCCGCCGCGTTGACTCGAAGCTGGCGATTGAACAGGTCGAGCTTGACGCCCAACTCCCAGTTTTCCACCTCCTCCGGCTTGAAGTTTTCCAGCTCACCTGTGGGGGCCTCGGACAAACCACCGGACAGAAAGCCCTCGCTGTAAGTCAGGTAGATGGAGCCGGTATCCACCCAGTCGCCGGGGTCCAGCAGGTACTGGATGCTACCCATGAAGCTGGTGTCGTCGTCCTGGGTCTTGCCGGAGTCGACATCGCTGAACTCGAAATCAAAGTTGGGGTTATAGGCAAACACCGAGCGATTCCACCGAATACACACCGTTGAACAGCTCCGTCACCGGACCACCGTTAGCATCGATGGTGGAGGCCACCGGGGTCAGGATGGTGCGGGTCAATTCCCGGTCCTCATCGGTATAACGAACCCCCAGGGTGGAACGCCATTTGTCGGTCCAGGCCCACTCCAGCTGGGCAAATGCAGCCCAGGCCTCGTTGTCGGTCTCGCGGGCGTCCGACTGGGAGCTCAGGGCAAACAGGCCGCCGATGCCGGGGTCATAGGGGCCCAAGAAAGCCGTCGTCTGCTGACCGTCGGTTTCCTCACTGAAATAGAAGGCTCCGGCAACAAAGGTCAGGCGCTCATCCGCGGCGCTGCCAATGAGCTGTATCTCCTGGCTGAACTGGTCGGTATCGCGCTTGCTGCCAGCGGGATGGCTGAACTGGGTGCGGTGCAGCCAGGGCAGTGAGGTATGGTCCAGGTCATCGTCCTGGCCTGCCTCGGTGTTGCGGTAGGCCGTCACGCTTTTGATGGTCAGGTTGTCGGTAGCTTCCCACTCTGCCGTCAGTGAGGCCATCTCGGTCGTGGCCTCGTACTTGCCGTCCAGATCAGAGATCACTTCCAGCGCATCACCGGCGTCGATATTGTCCTGGCAGAAGTCATTGAGCGTCCGCCCTGTGGACGGCGTGACACCGATAATGTCAAACAGCGCAGCTTGCCAGCCTTGCGTCTGGGGCACCAGCACACACTTCTGGGGGCGGGTAGTCTGGTCGGTGTCGCTGTAGCTGAGGTTCAGGTCCAGGGTCAGGTTTTCCGTTGCCAACCACCGAAACTGTCCAATGGCGTTGATGCGATCCTCGTCGAGGAAGTCCTGGTCGAGGAACTTGTTGTCCACAAAGCCGTCCCGGCTCACCGACGACACGGAAAAGCGCGACCAGAGGCTATCGGTAATCGGCACATTGAGCACACCGGCCAGGTCAAGGCGGTCGTAATTGCCCACCCGGGCTTCCACCATGCCTTCCACCTCTTCTACCGGCCGGTTGGTGGTAAATACCAGTGCGCCGCCGGTGGTGTTCTTGCCGAACAGCGTGCCCTGGGGGCCGCGCAGGACCTGTACGGACGCTATATCTACCAGATCCAGCAGGGCACCGTCCGGGCGGCCGATGTAGACCTCGTCAATGTAGATGCCCACCCCCGAGTCGATGTTGACCTCGGTGTTGCGCTGCCCTACTCCGCGAATATAGATATTAGCCAGGGGAGCGGTGCCGTTGGCGGCGTGCACGTCGATATTGGGCGCTATCTCGTTGAGATTCCTGAGGTTGCGAATACCGGCGTCGCGCAGCTGGCTGGCGTTGAGCGCGGTCACCGCCACCGGCGTTTCCTGGAGGTTTTCCTGGCGCCGCCGGGCGGTAACAATGACTTCTTCCAGCACCCGCAAATCCTGGGCGTTGGCAACATTGGGAATGGCAGGTAGAGCGGAACAGGCGAGCGCCAAGGCGAGCGCGCGCTTCATCGGCATCGGGTGATACATCAGGCAACCCCTTACAGTCGTTATCGTTATAGTGTTGGGTGGAGCTATTTCCCTGCCACTGAGCATAGACAGAGCAGAGAACGCCACGCAAGTCAGGGGTTACGGCTGACTAAACCACCAGGTATTTTTTACGATCGGCGGTTGACAGGCGGGCCTGCCCCCCTGGCGCAGAGTCTGCCGCAGGCGCCGCCAGGCGAGGCAGAGTGTTTCAGGCGGAGGCGACACCCACGGGACAGGACACACCCGTGCCGCCGAGGCCACAGTACCCTCCGGTGTTCTTGGCCAGGTACTGCTGATGGTAGTCCTCGGCGTAGTAGAACTCGCCGGCCGGCAGGATTTCAGTGGTGATCTCGCCGTACCCCGCATCACTGAGGATGGGCTGAAAGGCCCGCTTTGATGCTTCGGCGGCCTCTGCCTGGGCGGCGGTGAAGGTATAGATGCCCGAGCGATACTGGGTCCCCATGTCGTTGCCCTGGCGCATGCCCTGGGTCGGGTCGTGCCCCTCCCAGAAGGTCTTCAGCAATGCCTCAAAGCCGATGACGGCGGGATCGTAAACCACGAGGACTACTTCATTGTGACCGGTCTGGCCGCTGCAGACTTCACGGTAGGTCGGATTCGGCGTGTGGCCGGCGGCGTAGCCGGCGGCCGTGGTGTACACGCCATCGAGCTGCCAGAACATGCGCTCGACACCCCAGAAGCAGCCCATGCCGAAGACAACCTGCTCACAACCTTCGGGAAACGGGGGCGTGAGCGGATTGCCATTGACAAAATGTTGCGCCGGAACAGGCATCGATGCGTCGCGCCCGGACAGCGCTTCCTGCGCAGATGGCATAAGGTGTTTCTTACGAATATCAAAAAGGCCCATGGCGGTACTCCTGCGTTCCGGTAATGTGTCTGCACGTGGTACGGAATTGTACGGCATCCGGACTGCCACTTTGACCACGCTTGCATTGATTTGATTCACAGGGCGGCGCCCCGCTTTGTCATGGTAGCGGAACTTCGCTGTCATGATTCTGTCAAAGAGATTCGATAGTTTTCACACACTTACGTGAACAATTTAATTGGCGAATCAAGTAAAACTGTGGCAAATTCAAACCATGAATGATGTTTCGGCGTGTATCGCCTGCGGAAATGTTAGTGGTTGGTAGCCCGCAGCTACGGCAACTGTAACAACATCGCAGTCGAACTCAGGCAGGCGCTTCGCCTCCTGCACGCCCACAGAAGAACAAGACGGTAGGTACACCATGCAAGAAGCCCAGACATTCAATATGCACGAATTCTCCAGCCGCAAGCTGTGGGAGATGGTGAGCACGGAGGAGGACGAGGCCTCGCCGGAAGAGCTGCTGGCCGCGGTTCGTGAACTGGCAAATCGCCGTCACTACCTGGCTGAGCTGGAACAGATTGGCAAGCTGAAGTCCCAAAACTGATCCACGCTGATTGGCTAATCCTCCAAAAGTCCGGTCCTCCGCCGGAGAGATTGACAAGTTTCTGACCCGCAGCAAAACGCTGGCCGAGCGCGCAGCCAGCGGCGCTCGCCTGCTCTTTGCGATCGACGCCACCGCCAGCCGTCAACCCACCTGGGACCGCGCCTGCCAACTGCAGGGTGAGATGTTCCTGGCCACCCAGAATCTTGGTGGCCTCGCCGTGCAGCTCTGTTATTTCCGCGGTCTGCGCGAGCTGCGCGCCACCCGCTGGCTGGTAGACGAACACGCCCTGCTGACCCAGATGAACCGGGTCCACTGCGAGGGCGGCATGACCCAGATCGAACGCCTGCTCAACCACGCCCTGCGTGAACATGGCGAACAGGCGGTCAAGGCCGTGGTGTTTATCGGCGATGCCTGCGAAGAAAATCCCGACACGCTGGCCGCCAAAGCCGGCCAACTGGGCCTGGCCGGCCTGCCGCTGTTCATGTTCCAGGAAGGTGGCGACCCCATGGTTGAGCGCGTATTCAGGCAGCTGGCCCGCCTCAGCGGCGGCGCCTGGGCGCGCTTCGACCACGGCAGCCCCCATCAGCTCGCCGAATTGCTGGGCGCCGTGGCCCGCTTCGCCGCCGCCGGCAAATCTGCCATGCTTGAACATGGCGGCAAGGACAGTGGGAACGCTAAACTGCTGCTGGACCAACTCAAGTAGGAGCCACCGTGCCCCGCCTTATCCTGTTACTGGCCATCGGCCTGTCTGTCTGGATCATCTACCAGCGCATTAAGGCCATGCCGCCCCAGCAGCGCAAACCCGCCTATCTCAAACTGGGTCTTGGCCTGTTGGTCGGCGTGGTGGTGATCGGCGTGGTGTCAGGACGCATGCACTGGCTGGGCGCGGCCATCACCGGCCTGGTGGTGGGCACCATTCGCCTGCTGCCGGCACTGGCACAACTGTTCCCGGTGTTGCAGCAACTGCGCCGCCAGACCTCCGCGCCCGGCGGCGCCAGCAGCTCCGAAGTGGAAACCGCCATCCTGAAGATGCAGCTGGATCATGAAACCGGCGACGTGCGTGGCGAAGTGCTGACGGGTGAATTCAGCGGTCGCCAACTGGATGCCCTGGACCAGGGCGAACTGGAAACCCTGCTGGCCTATTGCCGCAGCCAGGACCTGGATTCAGCGCGCCTGCTGGAAAGTTACCTGCAACGGCGCTTTGGCGCGGAGTGGGACGGCGGCTACACCCCGCCCCCGGATCAGGGCAGCGATATGAGCAGCCGCGAGGCACTGGCTATCCTCGGGCTCGAAGAAGGCGCCGACAAGTCTGAGATCGTCGATGCCCACCGCAAGCTGATGCAGAAGCTACACCCGGATCGCGGCGGCAATGACTATCTGGCCGCCAAGCTCAACCAGGCCAAGGACGTTCTGCTGAGCTGACAGCGCCGTTGCTCCTGTTCCGCTTGGATGCTGGCAAGCTTGGAGCTACACTGCGCGCCTTTCTACACCACTGTCGGATGACCGGAGACAAGAGCGGGAAATGAGTGAGGTTTTTGTAGTTTGCAACCAACTGGGCCAGTACTGGGGCAAGAAGAAACGCTGGGTAGACGGCACCAAGCCGCGCACCGTCGCCCATTTTAAGCATGAGGATGAGGGCCTGAACCAGCTGGTGGAGCTGTCTTCCAAGGATGTGGAGCTGCGTGGCGAAGTGGCCAGCGCTACCCTGGATGATCGCGGCGTACCGGTCATTACACCCAGCGAACACCTGATTCCCGATGAAGACGATCTGCTGACCGAAACGCCGGCTGATGGGGTGAATGAAGAGCCTTCAGCTGATCAAGCGCCCACCACCGAGCCAGAGCCCCCTGTTACCCCTTGAAACTCTTGCGGTCATCCGCATATCAAGCCGGTAGTATTGATCAACTGAGCGCCGCTATTGTGCGCTGCTCCATAAGGTGAACTGATATGCGCATTCTGTTGTTCCTGGCTACCAACCTGGCGGTCGTCTTTGTGCTGGGCATCGTGCTGAGCCTGCTGGGCTTCGACCAGATCATGGCTGCCAACGGTGTCGGCATGAACACCAGCGGTATGCTGTTTTTCTGTGCCATCTTCGGATTTGGCGGCTCACTGATTTCCCTCTTCCTGTCCAAGTGGATGGCCAAGCGCGGCACCGGTACGCAGATTATCGACCAACCTCGCAACGCCAGTGAGCAGTGGCTGGTAGACACCGTAACGGAACTGGCTCGGGATGCCGGCATCGGCATGCCTGAAGTGGGCATATTCCCCAGCCAGTCATCCAACGCCTTTGCCACCGGCTGGAATCGCAACGACGCACTGGTGGCAGTGAGCCAGGGGCTGTTGCAGCGATTCAAGCAGGATGAGATTCGCGCGGTGCTGGCCCACGAGATCGGCCATGTGGCCAACGGCGACATGGTCACCTTGACCATGATCCAGGGCGTGGTGAACACGTTTGTCCTGTTCTTCTCGCGCGTTATCGGCCATACCGTAGACCGCGTGATATTCAAGAACGAACGCGGGTTTGGTCCCGGCTACTGGATTGGCACTATCCTCGCCCAGATCGTACTGAGCATCTTTGCCTCGATGATTGTCATGTGGTTCTCGCGCTGGCGTGAATTCCGCGCCGATGCCGCCGGGGCCAGCCTGGCCGGCAGCGCCGCCATGATTGGCGCACTGCAGCGGCTGCAGGCGGAACAGGGCCAGCCCCAGGACCTGCCGGGCGAGCTGACAGCCTTTGGTATCAGTGAGCAGTTGAAGGAGGGCGCGGCAAAGCTTCTGATGTCGCACCCGCCCCTGACGGAGCGAATTGCCGCGCTGCAGCGAGGCTAGCCCGCATATTGCACCAGTACGCTGGCCAAATGCCGGCTCAGGCTTTTATAACAGGCTAACAGCCAATCCTGTGCTCGGTACTTTTTGCTACCCATGCCGCATGCCTGTATCTCGCTGGTTCTCGCACGCCCGGCGCGAGCTATCAGGCAACTGGTGCAATATGCGGGCTAGCCCTTTGTTGGCAGGGTCGCCAGCAGATAGTCTGACATCGGCGTCACGTTCAGGCGCTCGAAGTCGATGAAGCGGGCACAGCTCTCGATCATCTCTCCCACTCTAGCCTGCAGCTCTGCGTCAGTTTTTACATCGTAGAACGCGTGCGGTGAATCCAGGGCCGCGGTGGGAAAACTCTCTTCGACAATAGCGTGGATCACCGGCGCACCCTCTGTGAGGGTGCGTACCACCACGTTCTGCCGGTAGGCAAAAGTAGACTGGGTGTCGATGGCGATCGCCGTATGGCTGCCCTGCCAGACCGCCAGCCAGTCTGCCTCGGACATGCCGGCGGGCCGTTCCAGGAACACCACCTGGGTCCAGCCTTCCATGGGTTCACCCGTTGGCTGCTGGTGCACCAGCGGCGCAGACTCCGTCACCAGGTAGGCATGATAGTGATCGCAAAGCTCGGCAAATACGCCCTCTACGGCGGCGCGGTAAACGTTGCTATCGAGCCACACCGAGAGCAACCCATCGGCGGCGTCGCAGAGCCTGGCCTGCCGCAGGTCGTTCCCGGCCGCCACAGCACTGTCCGCTACCGTCAGCCGCAGGCCGCGGGCACCGGCCTCAACCAGTGACGATGCCTTTGCCAATAAGGCGTCGCGAAAAGCGTCACTGTGTGTCTCCGCTGGCTTCCACAGTGAGTAGACAATCTTTTCCATATTGACGCGCTCAGGGCACCGCGTAGGGTGGTGAGATGGTGGCGGCGTTGTCCATGCGCAGTTCTGAGCCATTCATGAACCAGGATTCGTCAGAAGCCAGGTAGACCACCAGGTTGGCGATATCGACCGGCTCACACATGGAGCCATCAGCACCCATGGAGTCCACTTCCTCCTGGGTGGCCGTGTCCTTGCCAAAAGCAACCTTGACCACCATCGGCGTCTTCACGCCATCCGGATGAATAGAATTGCAGCGAATGCCATTGCTGCGCTCACGGCAGTACAGGGCAACGCTCTTGGTGAGCGCCATCACCGCGCCCTTGCTGGCGCTATAGGCGGCGATATAGGACATTCCCTGCAGGGCCGCTACCGACGACATATTGATAATGGAACCCCCGTCACCGCTGGCTTCGATGGCCGGCAGGGCATGCTTGCAACCGAGGAAGACGCCCTCAGTGTTGACAGCGAAAATCTTGCGCCAGCTCTCCAGATCCGTGTCCACCGGCGAGCCCATGGCCATAAGGCCGGCATTGTTGACGAGAATATCCAGTCGACCGAAGTGTTCCACGGCGCGCGCTACCACAGCCTCCCACTGGCTTTCGTCGGTGACATCGTGGCGCATGAACAGCGCGGTGTCACCGATCTGATCGGCCACGGCCTGGCCGTCTGCCTCATTCAAGTCGGTGAGGAGTACGCGGGCGCCCTCCTCCGCCAGCCGGATGGCATCGGCGCGACCCATGCCGCTGGCGGCACCGGTAACGATAGCAACTTTGTCCTGTACACGGCCCATGGCCCCACTCCTTTATTATGCGGGGCAAGCCTCCCCGGGACTGGCAAAAGCTATCACCGCGAGTATGCTAGCATCCACATTTTTGAGGAATGCAGAACGCAATGACTGAGACCGGTTCAAACTCTCGACTGATTGCAGTGCTCTCCCGCGCGGGGATTGCCTGCCTGCTGCTAATGCCGCTGGCGGTGCTGGCGGTGCGCCTGGGGGTGCATTTCCGCATTGGCCTGTTGTTGTTTGCCCTCAGCGGGCTGCTGGCCGGCGTGGTCATTGTGGCCCTGCTGATTGCCAGCCTGCTGCCGCGTTACCGGTCGCAGCGTGGCCAGGTGCTGCTCAAGACCCTGCCGGCAGTGCCACCGGTGCTGCTGCTGAGCGCGATCCTGAGTACCGCCGGCCAATACCCGCTGATTCATGACATCACCACCGACGTCAACGAGCCACCGCTGTTTGACGCCGCAGTGGACTACCGCGGGCCAGAGGCAAACAGCCTCGACATCAAGCCGGATACCATCGCCCTGCAGCGGGCGTTCTATTACGATCTCGACACCATCACCACTGAGCTTTCGCCCGACCAGGCTTTCCAGCGCGCCGAGGCCATTGCCAGCGACATGGGTTGGGACATTTACAACAGCGACCCGACCAACGGCTTGATCGAGGCCGCGTACACTTCCTTCTGGTTCGGCTTCAAGGATGACATCGTGATTCGCGTTCGTCGCAGTGACGGCGGCGGCAGCGAGCTGGACCTGCGCTCGGTGTCCCGCGTCGGCGAAGGCGACCTTGGCGCCAACGCCGCCAGGATTCGAGCTTTCGCCGAGCAGTTCTGATGCGGCGTGCGGTTCTGGCTTGCTGGCTGATGTTCGCCGCGGTCTCTGCGGCACAGCCTGACACCACCCCCGACTACCTCAGCTTCAAGACTGAGGACGAGGCCAATTCCACGGAGATCTACCGGGCCGCCAGTCCCGCCGTGGTGTATGTCACTAACGTTGCCCTCAAGCGCAGCCTCTTCAACCGCAACGTGCTGGAAGTTCCCCAGGGCAGCGGTTCGGGTTTCGTGTGGGACAAGAACGGCCTGGTGGTGACCAATTATCACGTGGTAGCCCGTGCCAACCGCCTGTTGGTGGAGCTGCATGACAACAGCAGCTGGGAGGCGCAGGTGATTGGCGTAGCGCCGGAAAAGGACCTGGCGGTACTGCGCATAGAGGCGCCGGAGGAACTGCTGTTCCCACTGCCCCGTGGAGACTCCTCGGAGCTGGAAATTGGCCGCAAGGTGTTGGCCATCGGCAATCCTTTCGGTCTGGATACCACGCTCACCACCGGCGTGGTCAGCGCTCTGGGCCGGGAAATTCGCGCACCCAACAACCGCGTTATCCGCAACGTCATCCAGACTGATGCGGCGATCAATCCAGGCAACTCCGGGGGCCCGCTGCTTAACTCCCTGGGGCAATTGATCGGCGTAAACACCGCGATCTACAGCCCCTCGGGCGCCAGCGCGGGCATTGGCTTTGCAATACCGGTGAACACAGTACTGGACGTGGTGCCGCAGCTCATCAGTTTTGGTCGGCTGTACCGCCCGGTGATCGGCATTGAGCTGGCCAGCGATCGCTGGGCACGTCGTTACCGCATTGAGGGCGTGCCGGTCGTCCGGGTATTCCCGGGAATGCCAGCGCACCGTGCCGGCGTGCGCGGCGCCTGGCGTAACTCGCGCGGTGAGATCGTGCTGGGTGACGTGATTACCGCCATCAACGGCCAGGCCATCAAATCCAGTGACGACTACCTGAGCTTTATGGAACAGCAGAAGCCGGGGGATGAAATCGTCGTCACCACGCGCCGCGACGGCGCGGAGCAGGAATTCAGGATTGTACTGGCAGAGCCTCAGTAAACTGCTTGATGCGCTTGCAGGCCCGCTTGAGCACGTGGCGGGGCTGCGCCAGACCCACCCGCACATAGCTGCGTGTGCTGGGTCCGAAGGCATCACCGGGCACGACTGACACCAGCTCCGCTTCGAGCAGGGCATGGGCGAATTGCCGTCCATCCATACCGGTGCCCTCGACGTCGCACATCACAAACATGCCCGCCTTTGGCTGGTGGCAGTGTAGGCCGGGCAGCTTGCCCAGCTTTCTGACCACATACTCGGCTCGCTCAGCGTATTCCTGGCGCATCTGCGCGACATACTCCTGGTCGTTTTCCAGCGCAAAGGCGCTGGCGTCCTGGAGAAACTGGGGGCAGCCAAACAGGGTGGCCCCGGCGTGAAAGCCGAGCTTTTCAATCAGCGTTTCCGGCGCCACCACCCAGCCGATGCGCCAACCGCTCATGGCATGGGATTTCGACAAGCCGTCTACCATCACCACGTTGTCCAGGTGCTCGATGCTGGCGCGCAGGGAACGGTGGTGGCCGGAATAGGTGAACATGGAGTACACCTCATCGCACACCAGCCACACGTTGCGTTCGCGACAGAACGCCGCCAGTTCGGCGAGCTCCCCGCGGCTGATAATGCTACCGGTGGGGTTGCCCGGCGTATTGACGAAGACCACCCGTGTGCGTTCGTTGACTGCCGCCTTCATCGCTTCCATGTCGAGCGCAAAATCTTCTTTGGCCAGTAACGGCACCGCCACGACTTTGGCATCGATGGCGGCCATGATCGGCGGATAGCCGACATACATGGGCTCCGGAATCACCACTTCGTCGCCGGCATTCAACAGGCAGCTCATCACCGAGTACAGGGCATTGGTCGCGCCGGGGAAAATCGCCACCTCTGCCGGCGTGCAGGGGTGGGGAGAGGTAGCGGTTTCCAGGTCGGCCACCGCGCGCCGCAGCTTCATCTCACCGAGCGCAGGTGAATAGTGGGTGCGTCCCACCCGCAGGTGGCTAACAGCATTGTCGATAATGGGCTCGGGGGTGCGAAAGTCCGGATCTCCGACGCACAGCAGGATGACATCTTCGCCGTTATTCTTCATGGCGACAGCGCGGTCGTGGGTCTCCCAGGCGCCGTTGTCCTGGTGGGTCAAACGTTCGATCTGGTGACTGAAGCGGGGTTCAAACATGGGGCAATCTGGTTACCAAAGGCAAGGCGCTACGAAACGGCCGGCTAGGATAACGTACCACCGTCCACACGAACATCCTCCCCGTTGATATGACTGCCATCTTCCGAGGCCAGCATGGCAATGACGCCTGCCACCACCTCTGGCCCTTTCGGGCCATCCAGTGAGCTGATGCGCGTCAGCTGCTCCCGGCTGGGCATGTCTGGCATGGCCGGCGCTTTGGTCATCGGTGTCTGGATATCACCGGGGCAGACGCAGTTGGCACGCACGCCCTCCTTGGCATATTCGACAGCAATGGACCGGGTCATCGCCAGCACCGCGCCCTTGCTGGCGGCGTAGGCGGCACCCCAGTGCAGCCCGGCGAGGCCTGCTGTTGAAGCGGCATTGACAATACTGCCGCCGGAGGCCTGCAGGTGGGGAATCGCCGCCCGGTTGATGAAAAAGGTTCCGTTGAGGTTGATGCCCAGCACCTGCGACCAGCTTTCGGCGGTGGTTTCATGAAAGCGCTCGAAACGCAGAATACCGGCCATGTGCACCAGGGCATACAGGCTGCCCAACTGCTGGACACAGGCCGCCACGCAGGCCTCGGCCGCGGCCTCATCGCTCACGTCGCAGGCGTGGGCAACGGCGCCACCACCAATCTCCTCGACGGTGCGCTGGGCGGCCTCAAGGTCCAGGTCAGCGCAGAATACCGCCGCACCTTCCTGGGCCAGCCGCCTGGCGGTGGCCTGGCCAATACCACTGCCGGCGCCGGTCACCAGTGCTACCCGGTTTTCGAATCGCTGCATACATTTCCCCTAAAATCGTTCAAGTCCTGGCGCGAGAATACGTCAGGACAGCGCGGTGGCAAGATAATCGAGCGCGAGTCGCGTGCGATGGGGCAGGAATTTGCGGCTGGGGTACAACATCCACAACCCGACATCGAATTCCCCCGGCACTGACATCCCAGTGCGGATACAGGTCGACGAGTACACCGCTGGCCAGGGCATCCGCCGCTGCAAAGCTGTAGGGCCTGGCCACGGCCACATAGACATGATGGTTATCGAGATTCATTGCTGCAAGTTATGCCTTGGCCTAATGATCAATCGACTATTTAAACATTCTACCGCAGCTATTAATGTGGCCTTCACCAGACCGGAGGAACAACCATGTTCAGAGGTAATTCAGTCTTAGTCACCGGGGCAAGCCGGGGAATCGGTGCGGCGACAGCGCAGCATTTCGCGGAGCTGGGCGCCAGTGTCACCCTGTTCGCCCGCGACCAGGCGCGGGTGATGGCGCTCGCCGAGCAGATCAACGCCCGCGCACCTGACACGGCACTGGCCGTAACCGGCGATATCACCGCCTACAGCGATGTCGAGCGCGCCTGCGCAGAGGCCGTCCAACGCTTCGGTGCACTGGATATTCTCGTCAACAACGCCGGCATCATCGACCCTATTGCGCGTATTGAAGACAGTGACCCCGAGGCCTGGGGAAGAGTCATCGATGTAAACCTCAAGGGCGTTTACCACGCTTACCGGGCCGCCATACCCCACATGCTGGCGCAAGGCAGCGGTATCATCGTCAACCTGAGCTCAGGGGCGGCGACCGGGGCTCTGGAGGGCTGGAGCCACTACTGCGCCAGCAAGGCGGCCGTTCTTGCACTGACGCGCTGTGGCCACAAGGAGTTTGGCGAGCAGGGCCTGCGCGTTGTTGGCTTGAGCCCCGGCACAGTGATCTCCGACATGCAGGACAGCATTCGCGCCAGCGGCATCAACCCGGTCAGCCAGCTGGATGCGTCTGCGCACATCCCTGCCGAGTGGGCAGCCCGCGCCATTGCCTACCTGTGTAGCGATGAAGGCGCGGAGTTCGCGGGCCAGGATTTCAGCATCAAGACCAATGCAGGCCGCGCACGCGTCGGACTGCCGCCGGCGCAATAACTAGCCCGCAGCAAGCGCTGCAGCTCTGCCGCCGCGACTACTGCCTTTCGAACACGGCGGCGGCCCCCAACTCCTGGCCGTCCATACCACCTTCCAGCACCCGCTGGTAGAAGTCACGCAGGGTGTCCTCGCCAAATTCCGGTGTGGCGTCGGCATCGTAGCGACCCGCATGCTCGTCCCAGACCAGCATCGATTCGGTGGCATAGTAGTGACCGATACGAGCGAATTCAGCCTTGTCTCGGGCGGCGCGACTCACCCTACCCAACACATCCAGCAGCCCGGCAATGCGGACCAGTAGTTGCGGCGATATTTTCCTGAAGCGTGGCCGCTTGCCCGCGAGCTCACTGAGCATTTCGCCCTGCTGCCGCGGCGTCAGCGCCGGCCCCGGCCCACCCACCGGTGCTATGACATTGTGATAGGAGGCATCGCTCACACAGGCCACCATAAAGCGAGCCAGGTCTGCCTCGGAGATGGGCTTACAGGCCGTCAACTCGCCGTCGCCGAACACCATAAACGGCTTGCCGCGCTTCACGCGCTCCACTTGCCCCGCCAGCGATTTGAAGAACGCCGTCGGCCGCACGATGGTGTAACGCAGACCGCTTTCCCTGAGGATCGTTTCGAATTCCAGCTTGGCCTGCTGAAAGGCCAACCGCGGTTTCTGCACACAGATGGCAGACAACAGAATGAAGTGCGCGTCGCAGGCGTGGGCTATTTCCAACAGGTTCAGGTTGGCATCGCGGTCGACGCGCAGCGCATCATCCGCGCTACCATCGCGGCTGGCGATACAGGAGACCACCACATCAAAGTGTTCACCACGCAGTGCCTTGCGCAATGAGCCGGTATTACAGACATCAGCAGTTCTCAGTTCTGCGCCGGCAAGGGATTCCTGAACCAGGGGGTCTGCCACCAGGCGGCGCACCAGCGCCACAGCGTGATGGCCTTGCGCCAGCAGCTCGCGGACCACAGCGCGACCAATGTAGCCGGTGGCACCGGCTACCAACACCCGTTTGCTGCTACTCCCTGCGTGAAGATCAGACGCCATGTGCGGAGAGTAACGCGGCTGGATCGATCAGTCGCGCCAGGCCGTCGGGTCGATATCCAGGTCCGCCCACTGGGCGGGATCGAGCTCGGGCACGGCCACCTGTGTGCGCTGGGTGTCGAAGTCTTTCAACAGCCGGAAAGCGATAGGGATCAGCAGGCCCAGTGCCGCCAGGTTGACCACGCCCAACAGGCCCATGGTCAGATCGATAAACCCGAACACCGTGCCCAGGTTCTGCATCGAGCCCCACATTACCAACACCAGCACCGCCACTCTGAAGACATTGAAAAGAGTCTGGTTCTCTTCGCTGAAATAGTTGAGGCTGTTCTCGCCGAGGTAGTAGTTGTACATGATGGAACTGAAGGAGAAGAGCAGCAACGCGATGCTGACGAAGCCCTCACCCCAGGCGCCAACATGGTCACCCAGGGCTGCCTGGGTCAGCGCCACACCGTTAACGCCGGCGGCGCCAGGCTGGTAGGCATCCGACAGCAGAATGATGACCGCCGTGCAGGTGCAGAGGATCAGGGTATCGATGAACACACTCAGCGACTGCACCATGCCCTGGTGGGCCGGGTGCGGCACATAGGCCACGGCAGCGACATTGGGCGCGCTACCCAGGCCCGCCTCGTTGCTGAACAGGCCGCGCTTGACGCCCTGCATCACCACCGCCGCAAAGCCGCCGCCGACCACCTGTTCAAAACCAAACGCCGACTTCACGATATAGGCAATCGCGGCAGGCACTTCAGTGATGTTTGTGACCAGAACATATAGCGCCACCAACACGTAGACAATCGCCATCAAAGGCACGACAAACTCCGCCACGTGGGCAATACGCTTGATACCGCCAAAGATGGTCACGCCGACCAGCACGGTGAGTAGCGCACCGGTCATCCAGACCGGCACGCCGAAGGAGGCTTGCATGGATGTCGCAACGATAAAGGACTGCACTGCGTTGAAGCCAAAACCAAAGGTAATCAGTAGCAGGATGGAATAGAGCACCGCCATCCAGGGTTTCTTTAGGCCGTACTTGATGTAATAAGCAGGACCACCCCGGTACGTACCGTCGGGCTCCGACCGTTTGTAGAGCTGCGCCAGTGAACACTCAAAAAAGCTGGTGGCCATGCCCATCAGTCCCACCAGCCACATCCAGAACACCGCTCCGGGTCCGCCCAGGGTAATTGCAACGGCAACACCGGCTATATTGCCGCCACCGACACGGCCGGCGACACTGACCACCAGCGCCTGGAAAGAGGACAGGTGCCCCTCTTTCTCGTGCAGCCCGCGACGCAGCGAGCTGAACATGGCGCCAAAGAAACGGAACTGCACAAAGCGGGAAGCCACGGTGAACCAGAGACCCAGTCCGACCAGCAGCACGATCAGCACATAGCTCCAGAGTAAATCAGTCAACGTCCCAATCATGGGGCCAGACCACGTTTTTGGCCGTTTATGGTGTCTCGCATAGCATCAAATCCCGTCAAAAACGTGGTCTGTCCCCGTTTGTTTGGTGTGTTTATTCGCTTACGCCGAAGTAGAAAATGATGGCGACTGCCGGCGGCACCACGTAGCGCACCAGCAGGTGCCAGATCTTGAAGAGCAGCGGGTGGGCGAACTCCAGCTCTTCGCTGCTGGACTCCCGGGACACGAACCAGCCCACGAACAGGGCGATAAACAGGCCGCCCAGTGGCAGCAGGATCTGGTTGGAGAAGAAGTCCATCACATCGTTGATCGTGCGGCCACCCAGCTTGATGTCTGCCAGCACGTTGTAGGACAGCGCGCTGATAACACTCAAAACGGCGACACTGCCCACCACCGCCATGGCACTCTTGTGGCGGGCAAAGCCGTGGTGGTCCTCCATCCAGGCGGTGACCGACTCGATCAACCCGACCATGGAGGTGATTCCAGCCACAGACAGCAGCAGGAAAAAGGCGATACTGAAAGCGTAGCCGCCGGGCATTTGCGCAAAGGCCACCGGCAATGTCTGGAAGATCAGACCAGCGCCGGCGGCGGGATCCAGCCCGTTGTGGAATACCGCCGGAAAAATCACCAGGCCTGCCAGCAGTGCCACCAGGGTATCGGCGATAACAATGATCAGCACCGACCCCGGAATTGAGACTGTTTTGGGGAGATAGGCACCAAACGTCATCATGCCGCCCATGGCCACACCGATGGAGAAGAAGGCCTGCCCCACAGCAATCAGGAAAACCTCCGGCTTGAGGCGACTGAAATCGGGCTCGAACAGCCAGGTAAGTGCCTCGCTCATTCCACCCGCGAAAACATTGTAGATCGCCAGCAGCGCCAGCAGGCCGAACAGCACTGGCATCAGAATCATCACGGCCCGTTCGATACCGTCCTGCACGCCGGAGTAAATGATATAGCCGGTCACCGCCAGGCCAATCAGGGTCCAGAACAGCATGCCGGTAGGATCGGCCAGTACCGTGGCAAATTCCGCCTCGGCGATACCGCTGTCAAAACCGGTGAAGCCGGTGGTCACCGCCTTGAACAGGTACCACAGTACCCAGCCCACCACGACCGCATAGACAACCTCGATGGTGAATGCGGCCAGTAGCCCCATGTGCCCCACCACCTGCCAGCCCTTGTGGCGGCCTTCGGCGGCGGCCACGTTGCGCATGGCCAGCGGCGGGCTCATCTTGCCGCGCCGACCGACAAACAGCTCCGCAATCAAAATCGGTACGCCGATGACGAAGACGCAGGCGAGATAGACGAGGACAAATGCTGCCCCACCGTTCTCTCCTGCGACGTAGGGGAAACGCCAGATATTCCCAAGGCCGACGGCAAAGCCGACCGACGCCATGAGGAATGCCCAACGTGATGACCAGTGTTCGTGGCTGCCGCCTGACAGGGCCATATTATTATTCTCCCGTATTTGGTGGTCGAGGGTACTTGTTATTCAGACAGGAGTCTAAAAGGGCTCAGAACCCATTCCGCTCCAATGGCAGCCACAAGCCTTGGGGTCAGAGTAACATTTCAAAGAAATGTTACTCTGACCCCGGTTTTTATGGCTGCGTTTACTGCTTCATCCCTTTCCTAGAGGGAGCCGTCGATGCGCTCGACGATGGTGCCATTGGCGGTACCACCGCCTTCGCAGATCGCCAGCAGGCCGTACTGCTTGCCGGTGCGGTGCAATTCATGGACCAGTGTGGTCATCAGCTTGGCACCGGTGCTACCCAGCGGATGACCCAGGGCCTGGGCGCCACCGTTGACGTTGAGTTTACTGATATCGGCACCGGTTCCCTTGACCCAGGCCATGGGCACCGAGCCAAAGGCCTCGTTGACTTCGAACAGGTCGATGTCGTCCAGACTCATGTTGGCCGTCTCCAGCACTTTCTCGGTGGCCTTGATCGGCCCTTCGAGCATGATGATCGGATCCGTCCCGACCACCGACATGGCGACAACTTTCGCCATCGGCTTGAGGCCGTATTTCTCAACCGCTTCGCGATTCGCGACCAGTACCGCAGAGGCGCCGTCGCAGATTTGTGAAGCCATGGCCGCGGTAATGGTGCCGCCCTCCTGCAGGGGCTCCAGGCCGCGAATGGCATCCAGGGTGGCGTCCATGCGAATGCCCTCATCCTGGCTGTGCAACTCGCGGCTGCCGTCTTCCAGCTCCACTTCGATGGGAACGATTTCCTTCTCGAAGCGATTCTCCTCCACCGCCTGCCTGGCCTTGGCGTGAGAGGAGAACGCAAACTCTTCCAGCTCTTCCTTGCTGATATTGTATTTTTCCACCAGCATCTCGGCGCCGGTGAACTGTGAGAACTGGACGCCCGGATAGCGTTTCTGGATTTCTTCGCCATAGGGCGTGCCGTGGTCGGCCTTGTAGCCATCGATAATGCTGGCGCCGATGGGCACCTGGGTCATGCTCTCGACGCCACCGGCAATCACCAGGTCCTGGGTGCCGGACATGACCGCCTGGGCCGCAAAATGAATGGCCTGCTGGCCGGAACCACACTGGCGGTCGACACTGGTGCCTGGAACACTTTCACCCAGCACGGAGGAAATGCAGACATTGCGTGCCACGTTACTGCTCTGGGCTCCAACCTGGCTGACACAGCCAAAAATCAGGTCATCCACTGATTCCGGATCGATGCCGGTGCGCTCCACCAGCGCGTCGACCACTTTGGCGCCAAGGTCGATGGGATGCACCTTCGACAGACGGCCCTTTTTACGGCCGCCGGCACTGCGGACTGCGCCACAGATATAGGCTTCACTCATGCTGCTTTCTCTCCTGCGGGTTGAACGGGTTGGGTGGCCTGTTGCAGCCAGGCCAGTTCCTCACCCTCCAGGTGGGGTGAGAGCTTGTCACGCACCAGGGCGTGGTAATCATTGAGCCAGTGGATTTCAGACGCCGTCATCAGGGAGGGCTCCACCAGGCGCAGGTCGAAGGGCGCCAGGGTGATCGCCTCGAACTCGTACATGGTGCGGCCGTCATCGCTGTCGATATCGGCCTCGCGCACCACCACCAGATTTTCACAGCGTATACCGTAGGCGTCGTTCTTGTAGTAGCCGGGCTCGTTGCTGAGCACCATGCCGGGCTTCAGGAAGACTTCACTGGGCGCCTTGGCGATGCGCTGGGGACCCTCGTGCACGCTCAGGAAAGCGCCCACTCCGTGGCCGGTGCCATGGTCATAATCCAGACCCTCACGCCACAGGAACATGCGCGCCAGCACATCGAGCTGGGTGCCGGTGGTGCCCGCGGGGAAGCGCACCTGGTCGAGGGCAATATGGCCTTTCAGCACCAGCGTAAAGCGCTCCCGAACTTCCTGACCGGGGTCACCAATCGCCACGGTGCGCGTGATGTCTGTGGTACCGTCGAGGTATTGTCCACCGCTGTCCACCAGGTACACCGAGTCCATGCTGAGGCTGGTTTCCTGCGGGGCATTGGCGTAGTGGTAATGAGGCAGCGCGGCATTGGCAGAGGCGGCTGAGATGGTCTCAAAACTGACTTCCTGAAAGCGGGCCTGCCCGGCGCGAAAAGTCAGCAGCTTGTCGGCCAGCTCACTCTCGCTGTGTAAACGGCCGGCGGTCACTTCTGCATCCAGCCAGGCCAGGAATTTCACTTCGGCGACGCCGTCGCGCACATGGGCGTCGCGCATACCCTGCACTTCCACCGCATTCTTGCAGGCCTTGGGCATCAGCACCGGGTCGTCGGCAGCCAGCAGGGTGGCACCGGCGCGTTCCAGTTCAAGCTGGCACCAGGCATTGGCCGTGGCCGGATCGGCCATAACAGTCTGGCCCGCCAGCGCCTTGAAGGCTGCCGGGGCTTCCGTCTCGGGGAACACGCTGACACCCTCTCCAACGTGCGCTTCAAAGCCCTCGGGAATCTTGTCGGGGTTGGTGAAGAAGTCCAGTCGCCCGTCGCCGTGCAACAATGCAAAACCCAGCACCAGCGGCAGGGACGGAATGTCCCGACCGCGGATATTGAGCAACCAGGCGACGCTGTCGGCGGCGAAAATCAGTGCGGCGCTAGCGCCCTCCTCGCGAATGACCGCGGCAAGGTCCGCGCGCTTGTCGGCACTGCTGCGGCCAGTGTACTCCTCGTCCAGCAGCATGGCCTTGTGGACCGGCGGAACGGGCCGGTCGCGCCAGCACTGATCCACCAGGTTGTCAGGGGTTTCCACCAGTTCAATGGCGTGCTTGGCCAGCACTTTCTCTGCCGCCCGGGCCCAGTTGAGGCTATGGGTGCGTGGGTCATAGCCCACCTTGCTGCCCGCCTCGAGCCGCCCCGCCAACCATTTGATGTGCGGCGTTTCCACGGAATGGAGAATCTCAAACAGGTCCTGGTCCACCTGCTGGCGTACCTGCACGGTGTAGCGCCCGTCGGTGAACACGGCTCCGCCCTGCGCCATGACGATGGCCAGCCCTGCAGAACCCGTGAAATCGCTGGCCCACTGCAGGCGCTCGTTCTCGGGGGGCAGATATTCCCCGAGGTATTCATCCGCCCGCGGCACGATCAACGCATCCAGTTCGCGCTCCGCCATGACGCCGCGCAATCGGGCCAGTCGTTCGCTTATGTGTTCCATGACTCGTCCTCAAAAATATCAGTTACCTGTGAATACCAGTCCACGCCCTCGGCATCGCGCTGGCGCTGCACCAGGCGCCGGCCCATCAGGCAGTTGAGGTGCGCCAGCGTCTCGCCGATGGCGAGCTGGATGGAATTGTCGTCAATCTCGCGTTTGAACAGCGGTGCAAAACAGTCCACCGCCCGCCGCGGCTCGGCCAGATACTCCCAGAGCCGATCCAGGTCGCGCTCGTGGCCCTCGATAATCTGGGTGAGGCGAACGTGCAGCCCGTAGAATGGGGCCTCATGGGCCGGCAGCACCAGCACATCGTCGGGCACGATCTCACGGATATTGGCGCTGGACAGCAACCAGTCGCGCAAATTGTCGCCGTTGGGCTCGGTGGGAAATACACTCACATTGGGCGTGATGCGAGGCAGCACCTGGTCACCGGAAATCAACAGCTTGAGTGCCGGACAGTACAGGGCTATGTGCTCCGGCGAATGGCCGCTACCGGGCACCAGCTGCCAGTAGCGGTCGTCGATACGGAGGGTGTCGCCACCGCGAATGCGGCGATAGCCGTCGGGCAGCCGATGTACGGCGCGACCGAAACCGCCGAAGCGCTTGCTGTAGTCATCCAGCTGGTGCTGGCTGAAGCCCGCGGCGCGGTAAAAGTTGAGGCCCGCCTGGGGCGCCTCGCGGCCGGTATCACTGACCAGTGAGCGGCACATGAGGAACTCGGCCCGCGACATCCACAGCTCGCAGTCGAAGCGTTCGCAGAGCCAGCCGGCCAGCCCGACGTGGTCCGGGTGCATGTGGGTACAAATTACCCGGGTCACCCGCTCCCCCGCCATGAAGCCCGCGAACAGGCCCTCCCACTGCTCCCGGGCAGAGTCCAGCGCCAGGCAGGTGTCGACGATGGTCCAGCCGTCGCCGTCCCGCAGAAGCCACAGGTTGATGTGATCGAGGGACATGGGCATGGAAAACCGCACCCAATAGACCCCCTCTGCCACCTTGACCGGCACACCGCGCTCCGGGTCGGCCTTGCGACCCCAGGGGTAACTGAGGCCGTGAACGGTCTCTGAAGCTTTGTCCAAGTGAGGGATTTCCTGCTGCATCAAAACAGCCGCGCAGTATACTACGCGGCTGAAGCAATTGGACAACCGGCACCAAAGGCACCTCTACACAACTCGGCAATGCTCATGGTCTTGGGCAAGTCGTCACCGAGGTGCCGCAACCGCCACACAACTGGAGACACCATGGCTAAACGCGTATACCTGTTTAACGAGGGCAGCAAGGACGACCGCGACCTGCTCGGCGGCAAGGGTGCCAACCTCTGCGAAATGACCAGCCTGGGGCTGCCGGTCCCTTTCGGCTTCATTATTACCACGCCCACCTGTCGGGAGTTTTTCGACGGCGGCAACAAGCTACCGGGCAAGCTTGAATCCGAGTACCGGGTGGCGCTGTCCCTGGTGGAGGAGCACATGGGCGCCCGCTTCGGTGACCCGGACAACCCGCTGTTGTTCTCGGTGCGCTCCGGCGCCCCGGTCTCCATGCCCGGAATGATGAACACCATCCTCAACCTGGGTATGAACGACGACATCGTCGAGGGCATGGCCCGCAAGACCGGCAACCCGCGCTTTGCCTACGACTCCTACCGGCGCTTTATCCAGATGTACGCCGACGTGGTTATGGGGGCCGAAGACGAGCAGTTCGAGGAGGTCATCGAGGAACACAAGGCGGCCGCCGGCAAGAAGCTGGACACCGAGATGACCGCCGAGGACTGGCAGGCGGTGGTGGAGCGTTTCAAAACCCTGGTGGATTTTCCACAGGACCCCCACGCCCAGCTCAAGGCCGCCGTTGAAGCGGTATTCCTGTCCTGGAACACTCCCCGCGCCATCGTCTACCGGGAGATGAACAATATTGATGACGACCTGGGCACCGCCGTGTGTGTCCAGTCCATGGTGTTCGGCAATTTTGGGGAAACCTCCGGCTCCGGCGTGGCCTTTACCCGCAACCCCTCCACCGGCGAAGACACGTTTTTCGGCGAATACCTCGCCAACGCCGCCGGTGAAGACGTGGTGGCCGGTATTCGTACTCCCCTCCCCATCACCGCCCTGGAAGACACCCTGCCCGAGGTTTACCAGCAGCTGTTTGAAGCCCAGGCCCTGCTGGAACGCCACTACCGGGATATGCAGGACCTGGAGTTCACCGTCCAGGAAGGCCGCCTGTACATGCTGCAGACTCGATCCGGCAAGCGTACCGGTCGCGCCTCGGTAAAAATCGCCGTGGACATGGTGAAGGAAGACCTGATCACCGAGAAAGAGGCCCTGCTGCGGGTCTCACCGGAACACGTGGAGGCCTTCCTGCACCCGATGGTAGACCCGGCCGCCAAGCGGGATGTTGTCGCCAGGGGCCTGCCCGCCAGCCCGGGCGGCGCTACCGGACAGGTGGTGTTTTCCGCCGACGAGGCGGTCGCGGTAGCCAAAGACGGCACACCGGTTGTGCTGGTGCGACGCGAAACAACCCCCGAGGATATTCACGGCATGAAAGTGGCCGAAGGCATTCTCACCGAGCTGGGCGGCATGACCTCGCACGCGGCGGTAGTAGCACGCGGCATGGGCGTCTGCGCCATCACCGGCTGCGAAAACCTGAACCTGGATTACAAGGCCGGCACGGTCACCACCGACGACGGCGTGGTCATCAATCGCGGCGATACCATCACCCTGGACGGCTCCACCGGTGAGGTAATGTTGGGGGATATACCCAAGACGGAGGCCTCTTCGTCCGATGATTTCCAGACCCTGCTGACCTGGGCCGACAAGCACCGCCGCCTCAAGGTGCGGGCCAACGCCGAGACCCCGGAAGACGCCGCCAAGGCACGCGAACTGGGCGCCGAGGGCATTGGCCTTTGCCGCACCGAGCATATGTTCTTCGACGCCGAGCGTATCGACCAGATGCGCGGCATGATTCTCGCCGAAAGCAAGGAGGAGCGCAGCGAATACCTGGCGAAACTGCTGGAGTTCCAGCGCGCGGACATGCTCGCGCTGTTCGAGGTCATGGATGGCCTGCCTGTAACCGTGCGCCTGCTGGACCCGCCCCTGCACGAATTCCTGCCCCATGACGAAGAAGACCTGGTGGCCCTGTCAAAGCGCATTGGCAAGTCGGTAGATGTGGTCCGCGAGCGCACCCAGAGCCTGCAGGAAGTAAACCCCATGCTGGGCTTCCGCGGCTGCCGCCTGTCCATCGTCTACCCGGAAATCACAGTGATGCAGGTAGAAGCCATCATCTCCGCTGCTATCCTGGCCAAGGAGAAAGGCTTCAACCCCTACCCGGAAATCATGATTCCGCTGGTGGTCAACGTGCGGGAAATTCGCCGCATCACCGAGGTGATCGAGAAAGGCATTCTCAAGGCGATGGAAGAAAAGCAGATCTCCATCCCCTACAAGATCGGCACCATGATGGAAACACCGAGGGCCTGCCTGGGCGCCAAGCGCCTGGCGCCGGCAGTGGAGTTCATGAGCTTTGGCACCAATGACCTCACCCAGATGACCTACGGCTTCTCGCGGGACGATGTGGGCAAGTTTATCGGTGACTACCTGGATCGGAAAATTGTCGAGCAGGATCCCTTCGTCTCCCTTGATCAACGCGCAGTGGGTCGCCTGATGAAGATGGCCATCAAGGACAGCAAGCTCGGCCGCAAGGGCATCAAGTACGGTATCTGCGGTGAACACGGCGGCGACCCCAAGTCGATCCGCTTCTGCCACGAAATCGGCCTGGACTATGTCAGCTGCTCTCCCTACCGGGTGCCGGTGGCGCGCATTGCCGCCGCCCAGGCCAACGTGCTGGAACCGGTACCGGAATAAAGCTTTAGCTAGTCTTCCGGTGACTGCTGCTCGCCGCCGGTCATTAGTACCTGCATCTGGTCAATCCATGCCAGCCAGGCCTTGCGTCCGCTGGCGGTGAGGTGGATGCGGGTCTGCGGACGCCGGCCGACATAGGTCTTTTCCTGCTTTACATAGCCCGCCTCTTCCAGCTTGCGCAAGTGTGTAGACAGGTTGCCGTCCGTGGCCTGCACCTTGTCGCGGAGTTCGCCGAAAATGGCCGGGCTTACAGTAGACAGATAGGCCATGATGCCGAGGCGCAGACGCCCATGAATGACATCATCTATGCCGGTATGGTCGAAGGGGTTATCGGACCCGGCCATGTTTATTGCTCAACACCCGCCGGTTCCGCGCGCAACAGCAGGCACCCGGGCACAAACGCGGTAATAAACATACCCAGCGCGGCCAGCAACCAGCTGACGGCCGTTCCGGTGACAAGGGTGACCACAACCACCATCAGCATCGCGATCACCCCGGCATTCCGCAACACACTAGAGTGCGCGATGACCCCCGTGGTGAGCAGTGCAATGGCATAGCCTGAAAATACCAGAGGCAACGAGCTATCAAAGCCGCGGTCCAGGTGGCCTTGAGCCAGCGACTTGACCACCAGCGCCGCAAAGTAGGCAAAAATAGCAGTCGCGGCGACGTTCCAGATAACAAGCTCGACTCTGTTACCGACGGCGGCCGCCCCGGGCTTGTCGTCGGGAAATCGCCACGATAGCCAACCCTGGCCCAGCATTCCCAGCACCGCGAAGCCGATCCACAGCCAGCCCGGATTGGCCTGCCCCAGCCCCAGGGTGCCCGAAACAATCAGGTAATGAAAAGTGTAAGTGCAGGACAACAGGCCGCCCCACCAGACCAGAAAGCGCCCACCCAGGGGCGCAGAACTGCGGCCCGACTCGGCGAGCCGCCTGAGATATTCAATGTCATGTTGTGTTTGCTCGTTTTCCACGGTGCTCTCCCGTTTGCCTGGCTATCAGTTTTAGTCGTTGCTAGTGCTGCCTACGGATTCCGTCTAATTCAGGGCCGGCGCTATGTGCCGCTGGCTGCCAAAGCCCGATACCGTCCTCCAGGGCCGCGCGTATCAAGCCCGGCTCCGCCAGCCCGGTCATTACGAAATGCGCGACGACACAGGGCGCGAGGCTTCGGTCAGCCAGCAGATAGACGATGCCGAGGGCCAGACCGACAAGCGTGGTGGAGACCGCAGCGTTGACGCCGGCCTTCCACGAGTGAAGCCCCCAGAAAAGATGGACCAGACCAAATGTCACACCCGCTGCCAGCACCTGCAGTACAGGCCCCATCTTCGCCCTGTCCAGAAAATCCATAACCAGGCGCCGGAACACCACCTCCTCAACGATGGCTGCCCCTACTGCGGCGACCAGCGCGAGCAGTTTGAGTCCGTCCAGCCTGAACATGTGCGCTTTTACCGGTGGCAGGCGCCGCACGCTGATCACGTACCAGAGCGTGACCGCGGCGGCGAAAATCCAGGCCAGCGGCCCTCCCTGCTCGCCCGCTGCAAACCCGAGGTACCGGGGAACCCTCTCCCACTGATTGCCAAACAACAGCCAGAGGATTACGGCGAAGGACAGCACCAGGCCGATGAGTAAAATGCCGGTACGCCGTACAACTGCATTCTGCGCGGATGCCATGGGAAACCTCCTGGCGCCAAGTACTTTGTTTTTCAAAGTATAAGTACTTTCAAAGTAAATGCCAGCCCGGCGAGAATTTTTTTGCAAAAGGGTAATGACTGCAGCGTCGACCCACACGCAACGCGGCGCCAATCACCAGCGATGCCGACTACGGTCGTGGGGAAGCCGCCCTGAGACTATGTCGCCAGTCCCGAGACGGTGCGCGGGAGCGATACTACTTCGCCGGCTGGAACACCCTCACGTAGTCGACTTCAAGGCGTCTCGGGAAGATGCTGTCGTCGATGGGCCCGCCGGCGCGGCCCCAATGGCCGCCAATCGCCAGGTTCAGGATCAGGTGATAGGGGTGATCGTAGGGCCAGCTCTCCCAGCCCTCGTCCTCGTTGATGTAAGTGTAGTAAGGAATGCCGTCGAAAAATATACGGATGAACTCAGGCGTCCATTCCAGGCTATAGACATGGAAGTCGTGTTCCAGCCCTTTCACTTCCACGCTGCCCTTACGCTGTTCCCTGTTGACATGGTAGTAAGCACGATTGTGCACGGTGCCGTGCAGGCGATGCATGTCGTAACCCACGTGCTCCATGATGTCGATCTCCCCCGAATTGGGCCAGGCGTCACACTCACTATCGCCTTGCCACTCCTCGGGATCGTCGCTACACGTCGTCGCGTAGCGGAAGGCATCACTGGGCAACATCCACAGCGCTGGCCAGGTACCCTGCCCGCCCGGTAGCCGGGCCCGCATGTCGATGCGGCCGTAGAGCCAGTCGCCCTTGCCGCGGGAATGAATTCGGCCCGAGGTATATTCCGCTTCGCCATAAGGCTCGCGATGGGCTTCGATCACCAACCGGGAGTTTTCAACCCGCAGGTTTTTCTCGCGATCGGTATAGGCCTGGTCTTCGTCGTTGACGCGCCGGGGATCCCAGGTTTCGATGTTCCATTTTTCCGGGTCTGGAGGCCCCTGGTAATCAAACTCGTCACTCCAGACCAGCGTCCAGTCGCGCAGGTCGGGCTCACGCGAACGCAGGGCAAAGGCACTCAGCACCGGCGTGCCGGCAACAGCCTCCAGCGCCAGCGTAAATCGACCGTCATCTATCAGAATACCCGGCACCGTCCGCACCAATGCCGAGCGCGGCTCGCCGTCCCGAGCCAGCCGCACGTCCAGCGCCGATATGGCCACCTGCTCCTGCACCATGACGTTGAACACCCGATCGCCTATAGCCGTGTCAGCCGGCTCGGTGAAATACAGAATCAGGTCGTAAACACCATTGGGCAGCGATTTCTCAAGCTGTAACGCTCCCTCCCGATAGCTTGAGTACACCACGGGATCCTGAGCCCCCTTCATCGAACTTGTCGTGCCTGGCCGACCCTGGCCGTCAAGCGTATCAGCGGCAAATACCACGCCTTCGGTATCGGTGTGACCGCCACCACCCAGATTCACAGCCCACGCTACCGCGGTGGGATCATAGAGCGGTATCGGCTCCCCCTGCATCACGCGCTTGGCCGTCCTGTCCACCTTGAACAGGCCCCAGTGTTTTTCCGCTCCCAGCGGTTTGTCAGGATCCCCCTTCCAGGGCTCATCAAAGGCCTCGAAAAACATCACGGTCATCTGCTCACGCTCGGCCAGCTCACGCAGTTCGTGGTAGTGACGCTGTTGCTGCTCTTCGCCGGCCCGGTCACCGAATTCATCCGCCACGGTAGCCCAGCCGGCTTCCAGCACCGTGATGGCTGCGTCGGGCAGCGCCTGGCGAACCGCCGCCAGGTTCTCAAGAGTATATGACAGCCCCTGGTCGATGCCGCGGCCTTCCCAGATCGGATAGGTATGCACGCCAATAAAGTCCAGCTCAGCGGCCAGCGCCTTGCCGTGCTTTGCCCACCAGTCAAAGTTCTCGGCCACCGTCACTGGTTGCTCGATGGCAGCCTTTACCTGGCGTACGTAGTCGATCACCGACGCCACCGGTACCAGGTGATCAGTCCAGTCCACCAGGGCTTCGTTGCCAATATTTACTGCCGCCACGATGTGCGGATACTGCCGGGCGAGCCCGATGGTGCGCTCTACTTCCGCAAGGTTTGCGGCGCGATTCGCCGCCAGCTCCTCCGCGGGGACTGGCGCCTCGAGCCAGGTATTACGCTCGTGATTGCTGAGCTCGGCCTTGAGCCAGGCACCAAGCAGCACGCGCATTGGCATCTGTTCCTGCTGAATGACCTCGAGCACGAGTGCGGAGTTCTCGCCTGCATCGTAGAGGCGGAGAAGGTGGAAGCCGTGATCCAGCAGTATGTGGAGGTCTTCGCTGACCTGTTCCCGGCTGGGGTTTATCTCACCCTCGCCACGGTCCGGGTGTTGCCCTTCGCGATAGCCGGAGTAGGCTACCCCGAATGTCTCCCCGGCAATCAGGTAGCCGGCAGGCTCAGTGGTGGCGGGCTTCTCCCCGCAGGCCGCCAGAATGCTTAACGACCAGACCGTCAGCAAAAACCGGATCATATGAGTGTTCTCCAAACCCGCCTCATGCCAGCCTAGTGCGGAGAAACGGAGCGGCAATGAAAATTCGCCGAACGGGACCGGGACTGCGACAAGCGGGAGCCGGGGTCAGGCCTGACGCCCATCCAGGAAGGTCTTGATGGCATCGCGATAGTTGCGGCTGACCTTGAGCTGTATTTCGTTGCCAAGGTCCAACATGTACTCGCCCTTCTTGAGCGGCGTAGCTTTCTGGATACGGGCCAGATTGACGACCGTCGAGCGATGAATGCGTTTGAAAATATCGGGGTCGAGCCTG
The DNA here is from genome assembly GCA_043513815.1 of Cellvibrionales bacterium. Classification (GTDB taxonomy): domain Bacteria; phylum Pseudomonadota; class Gammaproteobacteria; order Pseudomonadales; family Halieaceae; genus JANQIO01. The sequence goes on from CP121313.1 coordinate 2,790,414, forward strand.
TGCATCAGGCTCCTGAGCGTGCTGCGCAGAATGAGTGTTTCACCCTTAACGTGAAGGCACATGTAGTCGCCGGCGGCGTCGATCCAGTCAATATCCTCGATGTTGACGAGGATAGTGCTGTCCTGCGTTTTCACCGCCAGCTTCTCCTGCAGCACCTGCTCCGGGGCGCTATCGGGCGACTGAATGCGGGGGTCCTTGCGCGGCGCTGCCACCTTGCGCGAGATTTCATCTATGGCACCCAGCAGCGGCGACTTGTTGTCGGCCAGCTCAGCGGCTTCACCCGCCCGTTGCAGGGCCCGTTGTATTGCCCGTTGCAGGCGGCCCTCGTCAAGCGGCTTGAGAAGGTAGTCCACCGCGTGCAAGTCAAAGGCATCCACGGCGTAGCGCTGGTAGGCAGTGCAAAAAATCACATTGGGCACCAGGTCCGCCTGCAGTCCCTTGACCACATCAAAGCCCGTCAGTCCAGGCATCTGGATGTCCAGTATCAACAGGTCCGGCGCCAGTTCACGCGTGCTTTCAATCGCTTCCCTGCCGTTCTCGCATTCCGCCACGACTTCAACCTCGGGTATATCATCCAGCATGGCGCGCAGCAGACGGCGTGCCAACGGCTCGTCATCGACAATGATGGTGCGCAGGACGCTCTCCGTCATCAGGCGACCCGAGCCGCACTCGCCGCAGTGGCAAGCCGCAACGGGATAAGAATGCGCACCCGCAGCCCGACAGGATCCCGGTTGCTGACGGTAAACTGGTAGTCTGCCTGGTACAGTGTCCGGAGCCGCGCCAGCGTGTTACGCAGGCCTATTCCCCGTTCCACGTCGGCATCGAGGTCCTCAATGCCAGGACCCGAGTCCAGCACCTCCAGTTCAAGCTGCCCATGCAATACCCTGGCGTTTATCTCGACGCTACCGCCCTCCTCGTACGGAGACACAGCGTACTTCATCGCGTTTTCGACGATGGGCTGCAGGATCAACCCGGGAACCAGCGCAGGGCGAGCCTCTGGATCAATTGTGAAGCTCAGTTTCAGGCGCTCCTGAAAACGGGCTTTTTCGATGTTGAGGTACAGCTCCAGTGATTCCAGCTCCTGGTCCAGCGTGACATCCTCAAGCTCCTCCTGTTCCAGCGAGTGACGCAGAAAGCGGCTCAGGCCCTGAATCATCTCACCCGCCTGACGGTCCTCACCCAGGCGCACCATGGCGTTGACAGAATTGAGCGTGTTGAAAAGAAAGTGTGGGTTCAGCTGGTACCGCAGCATTTTCAGCTGAGCCTCCCGCGCCAGCGACTCGGCCTTCACCCTACGCAGCTTTTCCTTTTCACGTAGTGCCGAGGCTTCCAGCAGCTTCTGGTGTTCCAGGATCAGCAGCTCGTAGTAGTGGATGCCGTAGTAGAGCACCGTCCAGCTGAGAAAAACGAACAGGGAGCCGAAGTACCAGTAGTGAAACTCACTCCACAGGCCTGGCTCGCCGGAAATCAATGTGAAAGACTGAATGCGCAGCGCGGTCCAAAGAGCACTGAAAAACGCGATCGCTGCCAGTGACACCACTATCCGCACCCGTAGAGAGGCATCAAAGCCGGCGCGGTAGATGGCTCGCAGCGGCCAGCTGCAAAGGACCCCGATTAAGGCCTGCAGCGCAATATGCAGTATGTGCGGCAGGCTGACGTTGTTATCCATCAGCGTGATGCTGAAAAATGTCACCAGCGAATAACCCGCCCAGCCGGAGCATTGGTAAGCCCAGAAGCGATAATCCCGGTTATTGTAGAACGCTCTCGCCACTCTACGGGTCAGTCTTTTCATGCTGGCATTGTCCGCCTCGACGCAAAGCAGGTCCAGTTCGGCGAATAATAATCGAGCGCATCCACCCCAGCAGTAAATAATTACGTCGATATGGGGTGTGAAAGCGCAACCTGAGAGGCAGCACCTGAGGATAACTGGATGAATCAACGGAAACTGATCACCCTGGCGCTGTATCTGTTCGCAGCCAGCACCACAGCTGGAGAATCCGGGAAAGAGGCGCGGCAGACGCTCTATGAGGCGCCGCTGGCGCAGTTGGCCCCGCGTATCGACGGGACTGCTGATGACAAGGCCTGGCAGGCGGCGCCCTGGCGGCCTGTGGATCAGCGGTGGCTGGGGCCTGAATACAGCGCGGAGGACTTCCGCGGGCGCTACCGGGCGGTATGGACGCCGGAACGACTCTACATCCTGTTCGAATTCGTTGACGACGTACTGATTGATCGCTACCGCGACCCGCTGGTGCAGTACTGGGACGATGACACCCTGGAAGTATTCATTGACGAGGACCATTCCGGGGGCGACCACCAGTACCACCACAATGCTTTCGCCTACCACCTGTCTCTCGACAACCAGGCCATAGACATCGGCACCGACCGCCAGCCACGCGCCTATAACGACCACGTGGAAAGCGCCTGGAAGCAGCATGACGGGCAAGTGACCTGGGAGGTGAGCATTCGGGTGTTCGATGACAGCTATGTCGACGACAAGCCAGACAATCGCCCGGTGGAACTGGCCGCCGGCAAATTACTCGGCTTCATGCTTGCTTACTGTGATAACGACGGCAGCGAGATCCGCGAGAATTTTATCGGCTCAGTGCCCATAGACGGCCCGCAGAAAGACCGCGGCTGGATTGATGCCGGGGCCTTCGGCAGTCTCAGGCTAGTGGAGTAGCGGCGGGCGTCAGCCCGCCATCTTCCGGGCGCCGGGCTGCTGCGCGAGGAACTTTTCCAGGTACTCGGTATGCGAAGGCAGGCCCGCCACTGTTCGCTCCACGCTGTCCCTGACCTGGTCGAGGAAAACCCGCAGCTCCTGCTCGGTCATGGTGTCGACCAGCGCGTGGTAGCGCTCCGGGACCAGCCCCTGACCGATCATCACCTGCTGCCAGGAGTCGTCGAACAGTTCGTTGGCCTCTCGGAAGACATGACCGGTCTCGGTAAAAATCCTGATCCGGTGCGCCAGCGATTCCGGTATGTCCATTGAACGACAGTGACGCCAGAAATCCGTATCACCGCGGTTAGTCACCTTGTAGTGCAGGATAATAAAGTCGCGGATCTTCTCAATGTCGAAGTTGGCCTGGCGGTTGTACTCTTCCACCTCGCTCTGGTGTATGCCGGTGGAAGGGAACATCCGCAGGAAGCGCACGATATTCTGCTGGATAAGGTGAATACTGGTGGACTCCAACGGTTCAAGGAAGCCACTGGAAAGCCCTACCGCCAAGCAGTTCTTGTGCCACTGCTTGAGGCGACGACCCGGGCTGAACTTGATATGCAGTGGCTTGGTGAGGGTTTCTCCCTCGATATTGGCCAGCAGCGTTTCCTCGGCCTCTTCCTTCGACTTGTATCGACTGCAATAAACCATGCCATTGCCCACCCGGTGCTGCAGTGGAATGCGCCACTGCCAGCCTGCATCCCGGGCAATGGCACGGGTATAGGGGATGGGCTCTGAGACGGCCTCGGTCTGGATGGCCACCGCGGAATCGCAGGGCAGCCACTGGGACCAGGACTCGTAGCCGGTATGCAGGGCCTGTTCAATGAGCATGGCGCGCATACCGGTACAGTCGATAAAGAAATCGCCCTCGACGGTCTCGCCGTTATCCAGCTCCAACGACTCGATGTACCCGTTGTCCGGGCTCACCCTGACACGGGAAATTTTACCCTCCTGACGCTTCGCACCGTGCTCTTCGCTGAACTTTCGCAGGTACTTCGCATACAGGGAAGCGTCCATATGAAAGGCGTAGTTGAGCCCGTTCTTGGGCAGGTGTGCAAACCGGTGCGCTTCAGCGGCCGCCCGCTCCAGGCAGTAGTCGCCAAAGTCACCGCTCATGCCCAGCTCGCGACCGCGCAGCCAGAAGTGCTGGAAGCCGCAGGCCCAGCAGTCCTTGCCGGTGACCCCGAAGGCGTGGATGTAGTCTTCGCCCTGGTCTTTCCAGTTCTCGAAACTGATGCCCAGCTTGTAGGTGCCCTGCACCTCGCGCATGAACTCGGCTTCATCGATACCCAGCAAGCGGTTGAACCACACCATGGTGGGAATCGTCGCTTCACCGACGCCGATAGTGCCGATCATCTCGGACTCCACCAGGGTGATGTCCAGGTGCTTGCCCATCAGCTTCGAAATGGCTGCCGCCGCCATCCAGCCCGCGGTACCACCGCCGGCGATGACGACTTTGCGGATTGCTTTATCTTGCATGTTTCAACCTCGCTCCGGGTGAGACGGCCCGCCGCGGCGCTAACCGCTTCCCCCCAGTTTAGACCGGAGCATAGCACGCAGCTGGCGCGCCATGTCCGGGTCGATTTCGCCGAGAACACCGAGTCGATGTTCAGGAATATGCGACAAATCCGCATCGTCGGAAAACACATAATGTTCAAACAATCCGCGCCAGGCCTCTCGCTGTGCCGGCGATAGTCCACGGATCGTCATCAGGGCGTGCACCAGCGCATTGAGCGGATTGCCCGTGGCCTGACGACCAGGAGACCACCAATAGTTGATCAGCACATTCAGGCATTCCAGTCCTTCCACGTGATGCCACCACATGCTGGGAAGATAGAGGGCATCACCGGGATTCAGTTCGGCCACAATTGCCGCATCCAGTGCCTCGCGAAATCGTGGGAACCGCTCAAAATCCGGGGCCGCCAGATCCACCAGGCTAATCGCCTGCCCCGCCGGCGTAAAATCCAGCGGACCGATGTACAGGTTGGGCAGTTGCTCCGGGGGGAACAGGGTGAAGCGACGCCTGCCCGCCACCACGCAGGCAATGTTCTCCGGCGCATCGAAATGCGCTGCAATCCGGGAGCGACCGCCCATCCAGATAGACACAGCGGGCGCCGCATCACCGAGGTCAATATCATTGGCGGCGCGGAAGCCCGGGAAGCATTCTTCTACCGGCGTGGAGCCCAGATAAAGCAGACCGGAGCTGGCATCTCCCGGTGCCACAGTCAGGGCACCATCAGCGTCGGCGTCACCCTGCAATTCGTCCAGCAGGGCAGGCAATGGGCAGGTGGTGCGCTCGAAGTTGAAGCCGCGCATTTCCCTGTCATAGAAAACCCGCCCAGCGCTGTCGGCGTCGCAGCGGAATGCGAGCACATTGGTATCGCGCGCCAGGCCCCGCAGGTAATCCAGCATTGAAGTGGCGCCGGCGCGCCCTGCTGCAGCGGCCGGCCAGTCCGCTACCAGGCCGCGCAAGATGATCGGTTGGGCAGCGTCGACCAAACCGGCCGGCAGTGTTGTCGTTGCGAGTTCTTCCGCGGCGACAGGCATGCTCAGCCGCGGCGATTCTTGCGCGCAATCAGATCGGGAATATTGGCCATGGAAGCCACCATCATGTAGGCACCGTGGAGGATTCCGCGACGACTGAAGTCCGCGAGTACATCGCCCTCCAGTGCGGCCAGCCGCTCTTCATGGATGGTGTGGAAACCCTCCAGTCGATGCTGCTTGCCATCGTCCAGGGTGACGCCCAGGGTGAAGGGTTCGATCAACTCATGTTCCAGCAATGCCCCGGTAAATTCAGCAATGGCCTGCTGGCCCTGGTCTATCGCCTGCATCACTTCAACAATGGAGTCCAGGTATTCGCTGTTGTCGCCAAAAGGCGTGAACAGGGGCTCCCCTGCTTCGCAAACCCGGGGGTCGTCCAGGTCAAGGGTGATCACCATGTTTTTGCCGCCGGCGCCTTCCTGGCCCTGCAGGCCGATCATGAACGGCCCGCGCCGCAGCATCAGTGGCAGGTAGCTACCGATCCATTGATCACCGTCCAGAAAAAGATTATCGCCGTTCTGGAAGCCAAAAATGGCCATTGGCAGGTAGTCACCGGAATCCGGATCCCGGTGAAAGAAGATCGGGAAATCTGCCTGCAGGTTGCGGAATTCAGAGGGGATGGCCAGGGCGCACATCTGGTCGTCGCCGTAGGCCGCACCCAGGTCTGGCTTGACCCTCAGCTCACGGTGCTCCACGTTGCTCAGGATGACATGGTTGGTCATGGCACTACTCTAGTTATTATCAGTCGGGAGCATACTGCCATCAGGCGCAATTACCCAGTGCAGACAGCAACTCCCGGTTCGTGGGGAGGCCCTCGAGAAGGCGTGCCGTCAACCTGACGTTCTCCTCCAGGTGGCGCCGCGCCAGCGCCGGGTCAGCGCTGCGGCGCTGCCGAAATTCGGTGCGAAACCCCATCCCGTACAGCACAAACTGATAGCTGGCAGCGGGGAACAGCTCCTCGAACTGGACAAAATCACGCCGCGATGGCGCCTGGTGCCGCCAAAGTGCCAGCAGCTCCTGCAGCCGCTCTGGAATACCGGAGGGCTGTTGATGATCCCGCCAGTAGTCGCTGTCTGGCCGCGACGACAACACATAGTGCAACTTCAGGAAATCCATGACCCGATCCCAGCGATAGCGGAAGCGCTGGTTGAAGCGCTCAGCCACCAGATCCATGCTGGCGCGGTCCGCCGGCATATCGTCGCGAATCAGTGCGGCAGACATTTCCACAAGCGCCAGGGCTGAAGCCTCCAGTGGCTCGATAAAGCCGGCGGCCATTCCCACAGCCACGCAGTTGCGATGCCAGAAGCGCTCGCGATGGCCGGGCTCAAAGCCGAGCTGGCGAAGCTCCACCGTCTCGGCATCGACCTTGCCCCCACAGCGGCGGAGGTACGACCGCAGTACGTGCTCCGCTTGCTCATCGGTGCTGTGGGCGCTGGAGTACACATAGCCGATACCCCGGCGTGTCGGTAAGCCGATGTCCCAGACCCAGCCCGCCTCCTGGGCCGTGGCCAGTGTGGCTGAGGCAATGGGCTGGCTGTCGTCCCGGTACGGCACCTGGACGGCGAGGGCACGGTCATTGAACAGTATGTCGCGTCTGCTGATCAGCGGCTGCTCCAACTGTTCGCCAAGCAACAGTGACCGACTGCCGGAGCAATCGATAAACAGGTCAGCGCCCAACTCGCCGTGGGCCCGGGTGACCAGGCTGGCGATATCACCGTCCTGCGCACGGTTTACCGCTGTCACGTGGTCCGGTACATGCCTGACTCCCAGCCTGTCCACACAGTGCTGCCGCAGAAAGAGGCCGAATTTGGCGGCGTCCAGGTGATAGGCATAATTGACCACACCGGCAAACTCCGGCGTCGACTCCTGCTTCGGGGCAAGCCCGCTTTCGCAGACCTGCTCCTGGGGGCAGACCGCCGAGGCAAATGTCTGGCCATTCAGTTGCTGCTGCCAGTAGGGCACCGCGTCAACCTCAAAAAATCCCTGTGGCAGCGAGAATGGATGGTAATAAAAATCTTCATCACCGCCGTCACGCCAGCCGATGAACTTGGACCCCTGCTTGAATGAAGCATCGCACTCACGGATAAAGTCAGCTTCCGACACGCCCATTCGTCGCAGGGATTCGCGCATTGAAGGCCAGGTGCCCTCGCCCACGCCGATGGTGGGAACCTCCGGGGATTCCACCAACGTGATAGCCAGCGAATCACCGAATTCAGCGGCGATGATGCCCGCAGTCAACCAGCCGGCCGAACCGCCGCCGAGGATCAGGATCTTGTTGACAGGCTTGCTATTCACGTCGAAATCGAGGATCAGGGCCAGCGACTAGTTTGAAAGAATTTGAGTGAACACTATATACAGCTTGCGCGACTCTAGAAAACAGGCGCCTCAGTTGTGTTCATCCCGATGCCCGGGCGGGACAGAAAAAAAGCAGTCGCTGTCACCAGCGACTGCTCAATAACTTAACACCTTGAGACGATAGCAGTTCCCTAGAACTGGTACCGCACACCTACTGCATAGCGAGCGCCCTGCTCAATCGCAAAGATCAGCTGATCCTCTGTCCGACTGAATTTACGCTGGGTCTCGTCGGTCACGTTGATACCCTCAGCCATGAAGGTCAGGCCATCCATCCACGGCGCTTCGTAGCTGATATTCACATCAAGCTGTCCGTAGTCTTCGGTGTAGATCGGGTTTCGCTCGCCGTTACCGTCCAGCGTGTTCTCCAGGAATTCATCCCGCCAGTTGTAGGCCAGACGTGCCTGGAAGCCGTGTTTATCGTAGAAGGCCACGACGTTGTAGGAGTCACTCAATCCCAGCAGCGCAAACTGGTTTTCCGCCCCTTCGCCCTTGTTGGTATTGAAGTTGTCGTACTCGATATCACCATCCACCGTGGTGTAGTTCAGGATCATGCCGAAGCCCGTATCCCAGAACATGTGCTGCCAGGCCAACTCGAAGCCGTCGATCTCCGCGGTTTCCACATTGACCGGGGTGACCAGGCTGAAGACAGCAGACGGATCGCCCTGGGCCGCGTCACCCGCCACGGGCGCGCCATAAAGCGCTTCCATGTAGGAACGCACCACGGCCGGATCAGTGGTCCCGACGGCCGCGACGGCATCCGCGTAGCGCGGGCCCTGGGCCGGATGCGCCAACTCGAATACCGTTTCATCGACGGTGGTATTGCCGATAAAGTTATCCACGTCCTTGTAGTAATAACCCACCGAGATGTAGCTGCCCTCGTCGTAATACCACTCTGCCGAGAAATCGAAGTTGGTGGATTCGAAGGGCTTCAGGTCGGGGTTGCCGGAGTTACCCTGACCGCCGTTGAAACGTACCGGGTTGGCGATGGTCTTGCCGCCCTGCAGGTCGTTGAAGTTGGGGCGGGTAATGGTGATGCTGCTGGAGGCCCGCAACACCAGGTCCTGTATCACTTCGATGTCGAAATCGATATTGGGCAGCCAGTTGTCGTAAGAGCCCTCGCCAGAGGTAAAGCCGCCACCGCTCGACAGCGCCGTAAACTCGTTGTCTGCGGCCCACACCAGGGAATTATAAAGCGGCACAAAGGCCCTCGAGTCGACATCGGTATCTTCGTAGCGCAATCCCACCGTCAGGTGCATGGGCATGTCGGTATCTTCCCAGGCAAAGTTTACCTGGGCGAAGATGCCCGTTTGCTCTTCCTTCACCTCGCGATCGGTATCAAAGGCCGGGTTTGCACATAGCCGCGTGCCGCAGGTGCTGAGGGTCTCACCATTAGCCGCAGCAATGGCGCCGATATCGTTGATCAGGCCGTTAAAGCTCGACTCGAAGTAGATCGGCTGCAGATTGGGGTTGTTGGCGCCGTCCAACTCGTCAAACTGGCCGGGCAGGCTCTGCTGGGTGAAGTTTGAATCGTTGTAGTCCTCGGGCGCGCCGTAGCCGCCCCAGGTGTCGCGTTGGGAATTGGAGAAAGCAGAGCGGTTCTTGTTCTCCATGGCCATGACGCCGAAATCGATACTCTGGATGCCTGCGAAATCGCCGTCAAAGTTGAACTGGCCGGCCAGTTGGAACTGCTCGATCTCGGATTTCATGTAGGAGTTGCGGAAAGAGGTACCGGAACTCAGCATACGTGAGGGGTCCAGTTCATCCTGCATGGATACTGCCAGCACCGGCAGATCCTGGCTGTAGTCCATTTCATTGAAGAAGCGGCCGAACTGAACACCGGAGACAATGTTGTTGGACCCGCGGTCGTCCTTTGCCTTGTTCTCGGCTTCGGAGCTGTGATAATCGACGGAAAGCGTCAGCCGGTCGGTTGCCCGCCACTCGACGTTGAGGCCTGCGGACGTCAGCTCGTTCTCCCGGCCCCATTCACCAACACCGAAGGTCAGGTCGGAGCCGGTAGAGTCATTGTAGATTACCGGCGCCTTGATATTGTTGCCGCTGAACTCGCCGGACACCGGGTTACCGTTGAACCAGGCCCCCATGTCGTGCACCTGCTCCTCGATATCAAAGTTCGAGTAGGTGTAGTCCAGGGTTGCCGTGACGGTGTCGATCGGCTCCCACTGCAGGGTCAGCTGGGCATTGGTGCGCTCGCGCTGGACCTGGCCGAAGGCATAGTTGATGTTGCGCGGCATGGAATAGATTTCGCCGGGCTGGGGATTATTCACCCAGTTCGGATCATCCGGCGCCACGGAGCCCCAGTCGCCCTGTCCGCCCGGGATGGTGTACCAGCCCGAGGTCGTACCGGCCTGGTCGTAGCCGCTGTCACGCTCCGAGTAGCTGCCGGAGATCGCCACGCCTACTGTACCGTCGGCAAACTGGCCGCTGTAGATACCCGAGACTTCCGGCGTCCAGTCGTCGCCGCCATCTTCGTTGGTCGTGTCGTGATTGCCCTTGGCAGAAAGGCTCAGGGCACCCTCCGGCATTTCCAGCGGACGCGTGGTGGAAATATTGATCACCGAGCCGATGCCACCGGTCGGGTTGTTGGCGCGGCCGGTCTTGTAGACCTGCACACCGCTGACGCTCTCGGCGGCGAGCTGGGCAAAGTCGAAGGAGCGCGAGGCGGATGCCGTGGTGTTCTCGATATTCGCGGCAGGCATTACCCGGCCGTTCAGGGTGATCACGTTGTAGTCCGGCCCAAAGCCGCGCACCGTTACCCGGCTACCCTCACCGTTGACCCGATCAATGGATACGCCAGTCACGCGCTGCAGTGATTCCGCCAGGTTGGTATCAGGCATCTTGCCGATATCCTGGGCAGATATGGCGTCGACGACACCCTGGGAGTCACGCTTGACGTCCATGGACCGCAACAGACTGCTACGGATACCGGTGACGACGACTTCTTCCATGACTCTGGGCGGACCATCCGCAGCTTCCTGGGCGGATGCCAGCCCGCTGACCATCATCAGGCTGCATGACGCTATGGCACTGGCTGTGAGTTTCTTCTTGAAGGGTATACCGCTCATCTGAAAATCTCCGTCGACGCTTTATATTTATTTAGGTGCACTGAATTTTTGTTATGTGCACTCTGATTCGACTGTGAGTCAGCGCTTTTGAACTGCGCCGTACTACAAATTGCTACAGCATAAACTGCGCGCTCTATCGCCTTCGCGCTACTGAATTCCGACAAGTCGGACTGTCGATGCGGTAAAGCGGACGGTGCCAACGAAACCGGGTCAGCACAAGCGCCCAAAAGTAGTGCGGCCAGGCAGGCATGGGCGAGCATTCACGCGGCAGGGCTATAGCTTGTGATTTTGCGAACCAATGCCTCACTTATCACCGGCGGGACGGCCAGCTGCTCCTGTGTAGACCCGCGCCGGCAACTGCGCCATGCGGCCTGCCAGTGTATCGAGGGAAAATTCATGCAGGCCAGCCAGCGCGTGCTCGATGCGGTTGCCGAAGGGCTCCAGCCAGTGTGCCGCCAGGTGTCCCGGGCCGAACAGCACCCCCAGCATGGAGCCGGCAGTGGCGCCAAAACTGTCGGTATCGTTGCCCTGGCTGACCTGCAGCCCAATGCCGTGGCCCACATCCTCGGCAAATTTCAGGGTGTTGAGCAATGTCCCGACCTCCTGATAGACCCGGCAGTGGGTAAACCGGGCGTATTTGCGGTGGATGCCGCGGTAGCCCGATTCCCAGTCCCCTGCCGCCGACACCGCTTGCAGGGCATCATCCAGCACCTCGCTCAGACGTGACCGGGCCGGGATGCGCCGCCGGGCCTCCTCGGCAAGCGCCAGGCGCTGATTGCCGGGGCGACCCGGAGCTGCGAGGTGGCACAGGGCGATCAGCGCAGCGACGAACATGGGGCCATAGACCCCGGTGCGTATGTGAGTGAAGGATGCGTCCTTCCAGGCCAGCCAGGCAGCCAGATCAGGATTGCCAGGGCAGGCGTAGCCGTAGGCATCGGCACGAATCAGGGCCCCGCACATCTCGTCGCCGGGATTCAGCAGCAATACATCATGATCCGGGCCACTGGCGGCCAGATCGTCGAACAGGTGGTGGTGGCCCAGTCCGCTGTGCAGCAGCGCGGTGCGCTCCGGACCCCAGGTCCAGCCGTGGGCGATATTGAGAGCCCAGGCCTGGTACATATCGTCGCGGTTGAAGCCAGGGCCGTGGGCCTCCAGTAACAGCATACCGAGCAGGCTGTAGTGGATATCGTCATCGGCGGCGACCGCGCAGATATTGCCCCGCGTGGTCTCGGTCCAGGAATCGTGGCGTCGCCCCAGGCGCTCGAGGAACTCGACCGTGACGTAGTCGCTGAACGGCCATTCTCCCAATGCCCGGCCCGCCTGCTTGAGTTCCGCCAGGGTCGGGTCGACTTCCACCGGCTTGCCAAGCACACAGCCACACACGGACCCCAGGAACCCGGCCCGGGCGCACTCCGCCGCCCGCGCCAGGTCGGGCTCGGGCCAGGCACAGTCAGGATCGAGTTGCGGTGATTCCGCAACAATGTGTTCCCAGGCCAGCGGCTCACGGTAGGGCCAGTCCTTGCGCAGCGGCGGATCGCGCAATTCCTGCGCCAGCTGGTAGAGCCCGTCATAGCTGTCCGCCGCCGCCTCAACCCTGGCCTGGAACGCCGGCTCATCAATAGCGCAACCCTGCTCCAGACGCTGCCGCATGACCTGCAGCACTGCACTCCTGAGCTGGTCCCTCCCAATCAACATCTTTGCCCCCTGGCCTGCGACTGCTGCCGCTGCCGCCCGTTGCCGTCCGGTTTGTCCCGATTTGGGTCCGTTTAGGCGATTTACGATGGCAGCGCCTGAGAAATCTCCGAAAAATGCATCCTCGGCCGAACTACAGCCTGCACCAGTGTACCCCGCAGCGAGAATTCCTATACGGCCGGAAAATACTAGACCAGAATACGAGTGAAACAGGATGCTACAAAACCCGCACATGGAGCAGGTTAACGAAGCTGGAGCCAACGTCGACGAGCGCGTGGCCGCGCTGCTTGCGCAAATGACGCTGGAAGAGAAAATCGGCCAGCTCAGTCAGGTCAATGGCGGTGGCCATGACCTGCACGATGCCGTGCGCGCCGGACGCGTCGGCTCGGTGCTGAACGAAGTCCACCTCGACGCAGTCAATGAACTCCAGCGTCTCGCCGTGGAGGAAAGCCGCCTCGGTATTCCGCTGATCATCGGCCGCGACGTCATCCACGGTTTCAAGACCATCTTCCCGATACCGCTCGGCCAGGCCGCCACCTGGGATCCTGAGTCCGTCAGGGCGGCGGCGGCCGTTGCCGCCAATGAGGCCGCAGCGGTGGGCGTCAACTGGACCTTTGCGCCAATGATCGACATCACCCGCGATCCGCGCTGGGGCCGCATCGCCGAGAGCCTGGGCGAAGACCCGGTACTGTGCGGTCTATTGGGCGCTGCCATGGTGCAGGGCTTTCAGGGCGAATCCCTGGGGGCGACAGGCTCCATCGCAGCCTGTGCCAAGCACTTCGCCGGCTACGGCGCGGTCGAAGGCGGCCTCGACTACAGCACCGCCAACATTCCCGAGAACGAGCTGCGCAATGTGTACCTCCCGCCGTTCAAGGACGCCTGTGATGCCGGTGTGGCGACCTTCATGGCCTCCTTCAGTGATCTCAACGGGGTACCTGCCAGTGGCAACGAGTTCCTGATGAAGCAGGTGCTGCGAGAGGAGTGGGGCTTCAAGGGCTTCGTGGTCAGCGACTGGGAGTCGATCAAGGAACTGACCGTCCACGGTTTCACGGAAGACGATGGCGGCGCTGCCTTCGAAGCCGCCAATGCCGGCGTCGACATGGAAATGGCAAGCACGCTGTACCGCGACCACCTGCCCTGGCTGCTGGAGTCCGGCAAGCTCAGCGAGCAGCAGATCGACACCATGGTCAGCAATGTCCTGCGTATCAAGTTCGAGCTGGGCCTGTTCGAGCATGCCTATACCGACCCGCACCAGTTCCCGGCGCCGGTGAACGACGAACATCGCCGCCTGGCCCGGGAAGTCGCCACCCGAAGCTGTGTACTGTTGAAGAACGAGGGCCCGGTACTGCCCTTGTCTGCGGACCAGCTATCATCGCTGGCAGTCATCGGGCCAATGGCAGACGACGGCTATGAACAACTGGGCACCTGGATATTCGACGGTGAGTCACGCCACAGCCAGCCTTGCCTGCAGGCGATTTACGACCACGTCGGCGATGCTGTCGAGGTGCGCTGGGCGCAGGGTATGACGCATTCCCGCTGCCGGGAGAATGATGGCTTCGATGACGCCGTGCAGGCGGCTGCCGAATCCGACGTGGCGCTGATGTTTATGGGCGAGGAGTCCATCCTCTCCGGCGAGGCGCACTGCCGCGCCGAACTCGACTTGCCCGGTGACCAGGAAAAGCTGATCAAGGCCGTTGCCGAAACCGGCACCCCGGTAGTGCTGGTGGTAATGGCCGGTCGTCCGCTGACACTGGGCCGTGTACTGGACAAGGTCGCAGCAGTCCTCTATGCCTGGCATCCAGGCACCATGGGTGGCCCCGCCATCGCCGACCTGCTGTTCGGCGTGACATCTCCATCAGGCAAGCTACCAGTGACCTTCCCGCGCGTGGTGGGGCAGATTCCCATTTACTACGCTCGAAAAAACACCGGCCGGCCACCGTCGCACGACGGCATTACGCACATCGACGAGATCGACGGCAAGGCCCCGCAGACTTCCCTGGGCATGTCAGCCTTCCACCTGGACGCGGGCTTCACGCCACAATTCCACTTTGGCTATGGCCTGTCCTACACGGAGTTCTCTTACCGCGATATGGTCCTGTCCACGGACCGGCTGCGCCCTGGGGAGAGCCTCACCCTGAAAGCCACCATTGAAAATGTCGGCGCGGTGGCGGCAGATGAGGTCGTGCAGCTCTATGTTCGCGACCTGGTGGGCAGCGTGACGCGCCCAGTCAAGCAACTAAAAGGCTTCCAACGCGTGCATCTCGCACCCGGGGAGAGCCGCGAGGTCAGCTTCGAGCTGCATACGGATGACCTGGCTTTCTACGACCGCCATATGCAGCAAGTGACCGAACCCGGTCGCTTCCACGCCTGGATCGGCAGCAGTTCTGATCCGGAGCTGTGGGCGGAATTCGAGATTACAGGCGAGTAACCCACCATGAACCAGGCCGCTGGCAACGATGTTGAAACCCTTCTTGCGCAGATGACGCTGGCCCAGAAGATCGGCCAGATGGTGCAGACTGAACGCATGGCCATCACGCCGGAACAGGTCAAGAGCTGGCATATCGGCTCGGTGCTCAGCGGCGGCGGCTCCTGCCCGGGTGAAAACCAGGTAGCGGACTGGGTCGAGATGAACGATGCCTACTGGGCCGCCTCCATGGAAGAGGACAGCGAGCACCTGGCTATACCGATCATCTACGGTGTCGACGCCGTGCACGGCAACAACAACGTCAGCGGCGCGACCATATTTCCCCACAATATCGGCCTGGGCGCCGCTCGCGACCCGGAGCTGATGCATGAAATTGCCCGTGTCACCGCTCGGGAGGTTCTGGCTACCGGCGTCGAGTGGACCTTCGCCCCAACGTTGGCGGTGGCGCAGGACCCACACTGGGGTCGCATGTATGAAAGCTACTCCCAGGACCCCGCGATTGTGGCCAGCTACGCCGGTCGGTTTGTGGAGGGCCTGCAGGGTGACCTGGGCCGTGACGGCATTGTCGCTACCGTCAAACACTGGGTGGGCGACGGCGGCACCAACCACGGTATCGAACAGGGTGATACGCGACTTTCCGAGGCCGAGCTTCGACGCGTGCACATGGAGGGCTACCGACCTGCCATCGATGCCGGCGTTCTCTGCGTCATGGTGTCTTTCAATTCCTGGAACGGAGACAAGTGCCACGGCCACCGCTACCTGGTCGACTACGTACTCAAGCAGCAGTTCGGCTTCTCCGGCTGCGTGATCTCCGACTGGGACGGCATCGACTACCTGGCCGACCACTACTTCGACGCCGTCGCCATGAGTGTGAATGCCGGCATCGACCTGTTCATGGTGTCGGAAAACTGGCAGCCCTTCATCGAACACCTGACCGCCCACGTGAATCACGGCACCGTGCCCATGGAGCGGATCGACGATGCAGTGCGACGCATCCTCGGCATGAAGCTCGCCATCGGCCTGTTCAACAAGCCGCGCCCGGCCGAGCGCTACTGGTCCAACCACGCCAGTTTTGGCTGCGAAGAACATCGCGCCGTGGCACGCGAGGCGGTGCGCAAATCCATGGTGCTGCTGAAAAACGATGACGCTGTACTGCCTCTCGGGAAGGACGCGAAGATTCTCGTGGCCGGCAAAAACGCTGACAACATCGGCCACCAGTGCGGCGGTTTCACGGTGGCCTGGCAGGGAACCTCAGGCAACGAGTTCGTGGTAGGCGGCACCTCTATCTGGGAGGGTATCAAGGCACTGGCGCCCGGAGCCCAGCTAAGCGCCAGCGATGGCGGGGACGCAGACCCCGAGCGACACGAAGCGGCCATCGTGGTGATCGGCGAAACGCCCTACGCCGAAGGCATGGGCGATATCCGCGACGGTGACGACGTGGTGGTGCAGGCCGGCTCGCAAATCAACGGCAAGCTCAAAGTGCTGGAGCCTTACGGCGATAGCCTGCGACTGGAAGATCTGCATCCCGAAGACATTGCCACCATTCGACGCATTCGCGACAAGGGCATACCGGTGGTAACCGTGATGCTGTCCGGCCGCCCCCTGGTGGCCAATTCCGAAATCGAAGCCTCGCAGGCCTTTGTCGCCGCCTGGCTGCCCGGCTCCGAGGGCCAGGGCGTCGCCGACGTTCTGTTTGGCGACCATCCGTTTACCGGCAAGCTGTCTTTCTCCTGGCCAAAAGAGATAGCACCAGCCCGGGTCAGCGACCCTGGCTATGAGCCATTATTCCCCGTGGGGTACGGCCTGAACTAGTAGAACCCCACAGCGGCCCAAAGCCGCACACAACAACAGCGGAAAACAATAATGAACAACACCGCACACTACGAGACGGCGCCCGAAGACAAGGTTCCGCTACACCAGAAAGCGGTCTACGGTACGGGTGCCTTCGTCAACAACATGCTGGCCGACGCTATCGGCCGCATGCTGATCGTCCTTAACCTCGGACTCGGCATGAACCCTGCCCTGGTCGGTCTGCTGGCCGCCCTGCCGCGCCTGGTGGATGCGTTTACCGATCCGCTGATGGGCTATATCTCCGACCACACCCGCTCACGCTGGGGCCGCCGCCGACCCTATATCTTCGGCGGCGCCATCTTTGTCGGCGTGGTCTACATGCTGCTGTGGCAACTGCCGGAGGGCAAGAGCGAGACTTTTTATTTCTGGTACTTCCTGGGCGGCTCCCTGGTCTTCTACCTGGGCTACACTATCTTCGCCACCCCCTGGGTCGCACTGGGCTATGAACTGACGCCTGACTACCACGAACGCACCCGGGTGATGGCGGTACAGAGCTTTATGGGCCAGCTGGCCTACCTGGTCACGCCCTGGTTCCTGTGGGTCATGCAACATGACAATTTCGCCGGCGACATGGTCAGCGGTGCCAGTACGCTGGCCATCATTGTAGGCGTCGCCGCCATCGTTATCGGCGTACTGCCGGCCCTGGTACTGCGAGAACGTTTCAAGGATGTGGCGATCGCCGAGTTGGAGACGGAACAGGCCCCGCGAGTCAGTACCGGCCAGGCATTCAAACGTATTATCGCCGAGTTCTTTCAAGGCTTCGCCGCCACCCTGAAATTCACGCCCTTCCTGAAACTCTGTGTGGCGACCTTCATGGTGTTCAACGGCTTCATCATGGTAGCGGCGTTCCAGTCCTACGTGATCATCTACTATATCTTCGGC
Organism: Cellvibrionales bacterium; assembly: GCA_043513815.1. Taxonomy (GTDB): domain Bacteria; phylum Pseudomonadota; class Gammaproteobacteria; order Pseudomonadales; family Halieaceae; genus JANQIO01. Next base: position 2,807,956 of record CP121313.1, read on the forward strand.
GGCGATACCGCACTGGGTGCAGAGTTCACCGGCTGGGCAGGCTCCGTGCAAACCGTGGCCACCTTCTGCGTGATCTTCTTTGTGAGCTGGCTGTCGACCCGGATCGGCAAGCGCCGGGCCTTCTTTGTTGCGACGGGGGTTTCCATGGTCGGCTACCTGCTCAAATGGGTCTGCTATACCCCTGAGCACCCCTGGATGTTGCTACTGCCGGCACCGCTGATGGCGTTCAGCCTGGGCGGCCTGTTTACCCTCATGGGCTCTATGATTGCCGATGTCTGCGACCTCGACGAACTGCAGACCCACGAACGTCGGGAAGGCATGTTCGGCTCCATCTACTGGTGGATTGTGAAACTGGGTATGGCGGCGGCGCTGGCAGTCGGCGGCGTGCTGTTGAACGTGACCGGCTTCGATGTGGCCCTGGGCGGTGAGCAGGCGGAACGCACGTTGTACCTGATGCGCATATTCGACATTGCTATACCGGTGGTGGGCTCTGCCATTGCCATCTGGATGATCGCGTCCTACCCGATCACCGAGGAAAAGGCACACGAGGTGCGCAAGGCGCTGGAAGCTCGCCGGGGCGAGGTGACCTGAGTCGATTTATTGCTGTGAATTCAGGTGAGCTGCCGCGCGGCCACCAGCCGCATTGCGAATCCCGGCAGTACGAGCAGGCTGGCGATGGCTCCTTCACAAGACATACACGCCATCACAGCCGCAGGGCGCGTACTGCCAAACTGCCAGGGCGACGCATCTGCCGGCCTTGCCTGACTACCAAGAACTACCAAGAACTACCAATAAAAACAGCAGGAGTCGCTCCGACATGACCAGCAAGCACGCCCACACTCTGCGCATTGCTCTCGCCGTTTCACTGGGGGGTTTTGTTTTTGGCTTCGACGCCTCGGTCATCTCGGGTGCCGTTCGCTTCGTGGGCCAGGATTTCGATCTGGGTGACCTTCAGATGGGGCTGCTGGTCGGTGCGCCCACGCTGGGTGGTATTTTGTCCGCGACCTGTGCCGGCCCGCTCAGCGATGTCTACGGTCGCCGCAGCCTGTTGCTGATCCTGGCGGCGCTTTACGTGCTTTCGGCTGGTTTTTCCGCCTTCGCACCCAACTTCGAAGTGCTGATGGTGGCTCGCTTTATTGGCGGCCTGGCCTTCGCTTCGCTGGCCATGGCCCCGATCTATATCTCCGAGATCGCCTCGGCTCGCTCACGCGGCCGAATGGTGGCCATCAATCAGTTCAATATCGTGCTGGGACTGTCGGCCGCCTATTTTGTCAACTATGTGATCCTGCGGCTCAGCAGTCTGGACGCCGACTGGGTGAACAACCTTGGGCTGGCCACACAGACCTGGCGCTGGATGCTGGGCTTTGAAATGCTGCCCGCGATCCTGTGGCTCCTGCTGATGTTGCGGCTACCGGAAAGCCCGCGCTGGCTGATCATCAATGGGCGCGAGTCCGAGGGCCGCGCCGTGCTGCAGACGCTGGAGCTGGACAGCGACCTGGAAACTGAAATTGCCGATATTCGTGACAGTGCCCACGGCGAAATCGCCACCCTCGGCGCCAGGGTGAAGGAAATGATCGGACCGAGACTGCGGCTGGCACTTATCGTCGGCCTGTTACTGGCGATCATCCAGCAGATTACCGGTGTCAACGCTATCTACTTCTACGCACCGACCGTGTTCGAGCAGAGCGGCATTGGCACCGACGCGGCCTTTGCCCAGGCGGTGGCGGTGGGCCTTACCAACGTGGTGTTCACAATCGTGTCCATGCTGCTGATCGATCGGCTGGGCCGCAAACCCTTGCTCATCATTGGTCTGTCCGGCATCGCCGTGAGCATGGTAGTCTGCGCGATTGCCTTCAACAATGCCACCTACGCCATCGACAGGGGCGCACTGGACCGCTTCGACGGTTCGCCGCTGGAACAGAAGCTGGCGTCACTGGAGGGACGCGAGTTCGCGGGCGATGTGCAACTCAAGGCGGCGATCACCGAGGCTCTTGGCGAGCGCGAAGCGCGTAAGCTGCAGTCCGACCTGATCCAGGCGGCGATCCAGATCGACGCCAACGTGGTGCTGTTTGGCATCCTGCTGTTTGTCGCCTCCTTTGCGGTGTCGCTGGGTCCGGTAATGTGGGTCATGCTGCCGGAGATCTTCCCTAACAAGGTGCGCGGCGTGGCCATGGCCATGACCGGCGTGGTCAACAGCGGGGTCAGTTTTGGCGTGCAGTTTGCGTTTCCCTGGCAGCTTACCAACCTGGGTGTGGCGACGACGCTGGGGGGATATGCACTGTTCGCGCTGATTGGCCTGGTGCTGGTGATCTGGCTGGTGCCTGAAACCCGTGGCAAAACGCTGGAGCAGCTCGAACAGGAGTTCACCCGCCGGAGCCTCAAATGACAGCCGTGCGCTGGGGCATCATTGGGCCAGGCCGTATTGCCCACCAGTTTGCGAGGGATATTGCGGTAGTCGACAATGCCGAGCTGGTCGCCGTGGCGGCGCGGGACGGTGATCGCGCAGCAGAATTCTGCCGGCAATACGGCATTACTAATGCGCACGAGGGCTACCAGCGGCTATTTGAAAATCCCGAGGTGGACGCAGTCTATGTGGCCACACCCCACAGCTACCACCTGGCGCATGCCGCCGGCGCGCTGCGACACGGCAAGGCGGTGTTGTGCGAAAAGCCCCTGGTCACCAGTCCGGATGAATGCCAGGCATTGATTGACATCGTCCATGACACCGGCAGCTACCTGATGGAGGGCATGTGGACCTGGTTCCTGCCGGCTATTCAGACCGCCCTGGGCTGGTACCGGGAAGGACGCATTGGCCAGCTACTGCACGTCAAATCCGATTTTGGCTATCCACTGCCCTACAGCGAGGACCTGCGAGAGTACGACGCCCGGGTCGGCGGCGGTGCGGTGCTGGAAATGGGCATCTACCCGGTAGCCATCGCCCGACTGTTCGTCGGTTGCGGCCCCGACAGCGTAAAGGTCAGTGGACGGCGAGCGCCCAACGGTGTCGAAGACGACGTCTCAGCCATCTTCGACTACGGCCACTGCATGGCGACCCTCGGCACCAGCTTCCGCGCCAAGCTTCCCAACTGGACCTATGTAATCGGCACCGCGGGCTATATAGCGATACCGGATTTCTGGCGTGCCAACAGCTGTTCGCTGTATGTGCTGGATGAACGCGTCGACCACTTCGAAGACGGCCGCACATCAATCGGCTTTGACTACCAGATCGAGACGGTAAGCAGGGAGATTCTCAACGACAGTACCGAGTCCGAAATCATACCGTTGTCCACCAGCCTGGCCTTGCAGCAGGATATGCAGACCATCCGTGCGGCCATCGCGTAACGGGCTCAAAAACAGGGTCAGAGCCTGATTCTCGCCGCGTTTCAGCGCTCCTCCAATACCTCGTTGGTGGCAAATCGATAGCGCATGTTGCGGTACACGCAAACATCGGTGATATCTTCAGGCGTACCCGCGGGGGCACAGCGATAGTTGGTGGAAACCCGGTAGTTTCCCTGCACTGGCAACACCCGGTGCCAGGTGTGGCCATGCAGGAGCACCAGGGAGCCTTTCTGTGGGCTCAGCACCAACTGGTCGGGGAAATCCTCGTCGACCGGACCGGCGCTGAGCAGGCCGCGGGTGTGGGAGCCGGGAACCACCACAAGCTGTCCGCCAATGTCCGGCGTGATGTCTTCCGTGTACACCAGGCGGTTCAGGTTGAATGCTGCGGGATGCTCCGGGGCACAATCCTGGTGCCAGGCCTGGCCGCTGGTGCCAGGCCCGGAGAACATGGTCATGCAGTACTGGGAATACCAGCCTTCGCCGAGTATTGCCCCGGTGAGCGCAACAAGGCGCGGATCTCGCTCCAGCTCGTCAAACTCTGCTAACCCCGCCTGTTGGGGGAACCAGGGGATGACTTCCGTCGCCGACTTGCGAAGGAACTCATCGTCGTGAAGAAACGCAGGCGCCAGCCCGAAATATTCGAGGATTCGCGCCTGATAGCGATCCATCAACGCCTCGTCGAACATGCCTTCCAGCGAGACAAAGCCCTGCTGCCAGAACTTCCTGGCCAGCCCGCCATAGTCCATTTCAACTTCTCCCATGATCAGGCCCTCGGACAAAAAACTTGGTCATAGCCCGGCCCGCAGCCACCCAATGACTGATACAGCGCGCCCTGGCCTCATGAGCAATGCTCGATGTACTCGAACCAGTGAAAGTCAGCGTGCCGTGCGCTACCGGTAATATCCTGGCAACACATCCCGACAAAAGTACCGGTAAAGTTGGCGCCCTCCCCTTTACCTGTCTCGTCACACAGCAGGCTGTAATCCAGAACCTCACCCACCGGGGTCCAGGTAGACTCATCCTCGGACCAGTAGAACTGCAGCGCGTCGTTATCGACGCTGGCGCGGAGAAAAACAGGCCCTTCTTCTGGCAGCAGTACCGGCTCGGCCTGCAGGGGGTAACGGGTTTCCAGACTGAGGTCAGCCGCACAACTCATGATGCCCAGATGACGACCGTGCTGCTGGTCTCGGGAGACAAACAGGTAATGGAACTTGTGGCCGTTGTAATAACAAACGAGGCCCGCCTGCTGCTGGAAATGATCCGGGGCAAACTCCAGTTTGGCGCTGGCCTGGTAGCGCCAGGCCTGCTGCCGGCGTGCCAGTAACGCTGAATCAAACAGACTCCCCAGGGATTCGCGGCCGTAGATTCGCAGGCATCCGGGCCGCGCTCGCAGGGAAAACAGATGATCGAAGTTCGGGGTGCGCAACCACTGAAACTCCAGGGGCACTTCGCCAGGCTGGAATTGTGTTCGCACCGTGGCACCCGGCCAGGGCTGCGCTGGCAGTTCCGGCGCCTCGAGTTGCACGGAAGGCGCACTGGATCCACTAGTGCTGCGCAACCAGCCTTCCGCAGTCCAGTGCACTTTTTCCAGCGCCGTTTCCCGCCCCATGGGGCTGCGACGCTTGTCTGGCGCCAGCGGCCTGGAACAGAGGTATACCGCGTAACACTCCCCCTCAGGAGTCTCCACCCAGTCACCGTGACCACAGCGCTGCAAGTGGCTGTCCGGACTGCCGCGCGCAGTGAGGAACTGGCCATCTGGATCGATTTCGTAGGGCCCGGTGATGCTGCGGGAACGCGCCATGGTCATGCCGTGCTCATAGCCAGTGCCGCCCTCCGCCGTTAGCAAATAGTAATACCCTCCGCGCCGGTACAGGTGTGGCCCCTCGGTACAACCCAGCGCCGATCCGGCAAAGATCATGTCTCCCTTCCCCACCAGTCGCTGCTCCTCTGCCGAGTACTCTTGCAGGTAAATGCCACCGAAAGAGCTTTGGTCGGGGCGGTGATCCCAGATCATGCTGAGATACCACTTGCGGCCATCGTCATCGTGAAACAGTGAGGGGTCGAAGCCGCGGCTGTCCAGATAGATGGGATCTGACCAGACGCCATCGATGGACTCGCAGCTGGTAAGAAAGTTGTGGGTATCCTTGAAGTTGCCGTCGAAGCGACGCACCAGCGTGTAGACCAGCCAGAAACGCCCCTCGGCGTGGCTCAGGCACGGCGCCCAGACGCCGCAGGAATCCGGCACACCGCGCATGTCCACTAACGACGCCCGCTTCAGGGGGCGCGTTAGCAGTCGCCAGTTGGCCAGGTCACGCGAGTGATGGATCTGCACACCCGGATACCACTCGAAGGTGGAAGTGGCGATGTAGTAGTCGCCGCCCACCCGGCATATCGACGGGTCGGGGTTGAAACCGCGCAGGACGGGGTTATCGAGCATTTTTTCTCAGTGCGCGCGGACGCCTGCACTGACGGTTTCCACAACCTGCCCGCGAGGCAGTGCCATCTGTATACCCGTTACGGTATCCCCGCCCAGGCGAAAACAGTCTTCGATACGCCCGATCCCCGCAAAGGCTAAACAACGCTACCCCAGGGTCATGCGCAGTGCGAAATAGGACAGCGCAATGAGGCAAATATTGGAGCACATGAAGAGCAGGAAGCGCACCGGCACGGTGTTGACCAGCGCCTGCCAGAGGCTGTGGAGGATGCGGAAACCCACGTAGGCCCAGGCCCACCAGATGGCGGTGTCCGGCGCCCCGGTGATGGCAAGGATCACCGCCAGCGGGTAGAAGATGGTGGGCTGCTCCATCAGGTGGTTATGGTTGTGGGCGATCCAGTTCACCCGCGGCGGCATAGTCGGCTCCACATCGGGATAGCGACCGCCGGGCGGCGCCACGGTCAGGTCAACGCCCGCCGACTTGAACGCCGGGAAGCGCGTCACCAGCACCCACAACAGCATCACCAGTGACCAGGCCACCAGTACGGCCGCAGGGGCGAGAATCTGTGTATTGAGCATAAGGTTCATTGTGGTTTTATCTCCTGGTATACAGCACGGTTTGGTCGGGGATTGGTCTAATCCAGCACCGGTACGCGACCGGTGATGACGATGGCTGTGAGAGCGCCGGCCATCAGCAGGAACACCGGCGCTTCGGCGCCAAATGCCGCCGGCTCACCAAAGAACACAGGCGCTACACCCAGCACCAGAACCACCCAGCAGGGCAGCGCAGCGATCGCCAGCATGATGCGCCCAGGCACGGGAACTTGCAGGGTTTTCAAGTGAAAACTGCCCTCTCAGCCGATAACAGCGGCAGACTAGCACTGCCGGGAGTACGCGCCAAATTCTCAGGCGGCAAGAGTCATTCTGAACAACGGCAGCTCACGCCCGGGGATGCTCCCCGAAGGCCTTGTGCCGATCAGTTCCGCACCCGCTGACCGGTAGAACGCGTCGGCGTGGGGATCGCCCTGGATCAACAGTGATCGCCCGCCGAGCCTGCCGGCGAGCGCTGTGGCATGTGCGAGCAGCTCTCGCCCAAAACCGCGACCGATCAAGGCAGGTTCGACGAACAGCGCATCCAGCTCATACTGTTCCTCCGCAAGACGTTCCAGGCAGTAGTAGCCGCCAGCAGCACCTTCATGCAACAGCACACCAAACCACAGGTGCTCCGCCGCAAGATCGGCTGCACTAACGGTCAGCTCAGCGCGACAGGCAGCCATGAATTCCTCTGAATAACCCCAGTGAGCCTTGGAGCGCAGCGCCAGCTCGGTCAGGGCTGATGCCTCCTCGACTCTCGCTTCCCGAATCACTACCGGATTCTCCTTGTACTGAGCCCTGAGCGCGGGAGAGCGTCAGCTCTCCTGTAAGCAGCCTTGAGCGCGGGAGAGCGTCAGCTCTCCTGTAAGCAGCCCTGAGCGCGGGAGAGCGTCAGCTCTCCTGTAAGCAGCCTTGAGCGCGGGAGAGCGTCAGCTCTCCTGTAAAAGAAACAGCTGGGTATTGCCGCCCTTGGCCACCACATTATCGGTGCGGGTTTTCTCGGTGGCAAACCGCAGCAGGTAATGCGGCCCGCCCGCCTTGGGACCGGTGCCGGACAGTCCCTGACCACCAAACGGGTTCACCCCCACCACCGCGCCCACCATGTTGCGGTTGATGTAGGTATTACCCACCCGGGTATTGCGGAACACCTCGCGAGCGAAGCCATCAATGCGGCTGTGCACGCCCAGGGTCAGGCCGTAGCCGGAGGCGTTGATCTGTTCCAACACCGGCGCTATGTCGCTGCCACGATAACGGATCACGTGCAGAATGGGGCCGAATACTTCCTCCGGAAGCTGGGCCAGGGATTCGATCTCCCAGGCCTGGGGCGGAAAATAAAAACCCTCAGGCAAGTCCCTGCGCAGTTCGCACTTCGCCAGCAGCTTTGCCTCTCGGCCCATCCGTTCAACGTGTTGTTCGAGCCGCTGCCTGGCCTCCAGGTCAATGACCGGGCCGATGTCAGTGGCCAGGCCCGCCGGGTCACCGATGGCCAGCTCTTTCATGGCACCCGCCAGCATGGTGATTACACCGTCGGCAATATCTTCCTGCAGGAACATGACCCGCAAGGCCGAGCAGCGCTGGCCGGCGCTCTGGAACGCGGAAACAATGGTGTCGTCCACCACCTGTTCAGGTAACGCCGTGGCGTCGACGATCATGGCGTTGAGACCGCCGGTTTCGGCAATCAGCGGGGCAATGGGTCCGTCCCGCTCTGCCAGCTGGCGGTTAATAAGCCGCGCTGTGGTGGTGCTGCCGGTAAACGCCACCCCGGTGATACGAGTGTCCGCCACCAGCCGCCCGCCCACGCCCGGGCCATACCCCGGCAGTAAATGCAGCACATCACCGGGCACGCCAGCCTCATGCAGAAGTTTGACAGCGCGAGCGGCAATCAAAGGTGTTTGCTCTGCCGGCTTGGCAATCACACAGTTGCCCGCCGCCAGCGCGGCCGCTACCTGACCGGTAAAAATGGCCAGCGGAAAGTTCCAGGGGCTGATGCAAAGAAAGGTACCGCGACCGTGCAGCGACAGCTCATTCAGCTCGCCGGTCGGCCCGGGCAAGGTCTGGGGTGCAAATCGGGCGCGGGCTTGCTGGGCGTAGTAGCGCAGGAAGTCCACTGCCTCGCGCACTTCGGACAGGGTGTCATCGATAGTACGACCGGCTTCTGCGGTGATGATGCCCATCAACAGCTCACAATCGCGCTCCATCAGGTCTGCTGCCTTCTCAAGACAGGCGGCACGGGCGTCTGCCCCGCGCCGGTCCCAGCCCGGCTGTGCCGCCGTTGCCAGCGCCAGCGCCTCATCAATGGCGGCGTCGTCGGCGTTTATCACCTCGCCCACCACCCGCCCGCGGACGGCGGGGTTCAGCACGTTCTGCGCGACACCGCTGCGCCATTCCCCACCGACGATGGGCGCGGCCCGCAGCGGTGAGGCGACCGCCTCCTGCATCTTTTCCAGCAGCGGCGCCACCTCCAGCACCTCGTGGAGGTCAATGCCACGGGCGTTAAGCCAGGGTTGCGGCTGGTCCGCGTAGATTGCTCTCGGAACCGGTATTTTAGGGTGACGCCTGAGCGGCTGGGCCAGGCTCAGTTCTACCGGATCCTGAATCAACTCCGCCGGCGGCACTTCGGCATCCATGAAGCGGTTGACGAAGGAGCTGTTGGCGCCGTTCTCCAGCAGTCGGCGCACCAGATAGGGCAACAGGTCCTTGTGATTGCCGACTGGAGCGTAAACCCGGACCCGGGTCTGGGGGCTCTGCGCCAGCAGTTCGTCGAACAACAGGCCGCCCATACCGTGCAGGCGCTGGAACTCGAAATCCTTGCCCTCACTGAGCGCCAGCACCAGCGCCACGGAATGGGCGTTATGGGTCGCGAACTGTGGGTAGATTTCCGCCTGCGCAGACAGGAGTCGCTCGGCACACACCTGGTAACACAGGTCGCTGTGGCACTTGCGTGTGAAAACCGGGTAATCGGCAAGCCCCTGCTCCTGGGCGTGCTTGACCTCACCGTCCCAGTAGGCGCCCTTGACCAGGCGCACCATGAAACGGTGGCCGGTGTCCCGCGCCAGCGCGATCAGCCAGTCGGCAATTGCCAGGCCGCGCTTCTGGTAGCACTGCAGAACAAAGCCCAGCCCGCCCCAGCCCTTGAGCGCTTCATCGCGTGCCAGTGCTTCGAAAAGGTCCAGGGAAACATCAAGCCGATCGCATTCTTCGGCATCGATATTAAAACCCATGCCCGCCTGCTTGCACTCCAGGGCCAGCTCACGCACCTTGGGTAGCAGCTCGTTGATGACGCGCTTTTTCTGGCGGAATTCGAAGCGCGGGTGCAGCGCCGACAGCTTCACGGAAATGCCATTGGCATGCTCCACTGTTTCGTCCCCGACACTCGCGGCGATGGTACGGATGGCTGCCTGATAGTCCTGGAAATAGCGCTCCGCATCCGTCATGGTGCGGGCGCCCTCGCCCAGCATGTCGAAGGAAAAACGCGTGCCGGGCCGGTTATCTGCAACACCCTTTTTGAGAGCCTCATCGATGCTGCGGCCCAGCACGTACTGGCTGCCCATGATGCGCATGGCCTGCAGCACAGCCTGGCGAACCACCGGCTCGCCCAGGGAGCTGACAAGCTGCCGCATCCAGCTCCCGGTGTCGCCCGTGATGTCCTCATCCAGGCGGACAATGCGCCCGGTCAGCATCAGGCCCCAGACCGAGGCATTAACAAACCCCGAGGGTGACTTGCCCTTGTGCGCGCCCCAGTCACCGGACTGGATTTTTTCGGCAATCAGTCGGTCCGCCGTGTCCTCGTCGGGCACCCGCAACAAGGCTTCAGCCAGGCACATCAGCGCAATACCCTCACGGTTGGAGAGCCCGAACTCATGCAGGAATGCGTCAAGAGTGCCGGCCTCGTCGCTGCGGGAACGACAGTGCTCAACAAACTGCACGGCGCGGTCACAGATAGCGGCGCGCTGCCCCTGGGACAGTGCTGTGCTTTGCAGCAATTCCTCGACGATGGCGGGCTCGTCGATAGAGGTGGTTTCGCGCAGACGCTGGCGCAGCTCTGCTAACCCCGCCCTCGCGGCCGTATGCTGGGACGCTGTCATAGCGTGATCTCCTTTGCTGGCCCCTCGAATAATTCTAGGCCATTGAGGCGAACCTGGCCGCCGCGTTTGTCAGCCAAAGCGTTCCTGGGGATGACGGCGATTGCCGCGCCCCCTGTAGAGCTTCCACAGGCCGATCAGTGAGGCACCGATCCAGAACACCTCGATCACGAAACTGGCAAGATTGAAGGTAAAGCAAAGACTGACCAGCAGACAGATAGCGCCGACCAGGTTCATCAGGTTGTAGGCCAGACTGCGGCTATGCACCCTCTCCAGCTGCAGCAGATAGTAGGCCAGCACCACCAGCGCTGTGCCGAGCATGCCAATGATGTCGGTGATCAGCGTGTCCACGCGCCAAAGCCCCCTAGTCTTCCAGCAGGTCGAAGTCGCTCTTGCTGATGCCGCAGTCCGGGCATTCCCAGTCCTCGGGAATATCTTCCCAGCGGGTACCGGCCGGTATGCCATCATCCGGCAGGCCCTCGGCTTCGTCGTAAATGAAGCCACACACCACGCACTCATACTTCCTGTATGCCGTTTCGTTCATTGCTTTACTCCCAGTGCCGCGCAGGCTTTGTCAGAATTCGGAATTAAACTTGAGTCGGTAGCCGCCGTCTACCGGGGCGGCCATCAACTGCAGGGCCGAGGACAGCTCCGGATCAATGACCTCGTCGCTGGTCAGCAGGGCGTCCACGGTATATTGACGCCCGGTCACCTCCAGACCACCCTCGATCCTGATCGGGCCGGACAGGGTCTTCACCTGGGCGGCGCCGGTGGCGGGTGCCATCACCTGGAAGTCGAGCGCATAGTCCCCAAGGGGCTGGGAACCACGCACGCCACGCCAGAAGGCCTGGCGCCAGACCAGCTTGCCGCGCCCCTCGGCGGGTACACCGCCGGCGATGCTCAGGCCGGGGGATTCAAGGGTCAGCGTCCCGCGCAGGTTTACCGGCATGAAATGCCTGATCAGGCTGGCCGAAAAGCTGGCCCGCAGTCCGCGTACCAGTGTATCCCCGGAGGGATAAAGGCGAATATTGGCACCGATTTGCTGTTGCCCCCATTCGGACCGGAACTCCACTGTGGGCATCAGCGCCAGCAGGTACAGCTGCGACAGACTCCAGTGGGTTCTACCGAGCTGCAACCAGCCCTGGGGGGTGGCGATCGCGGCATTGCTGGCCACACCCTCCCACAGGGTCCCGGAAAATCCCGACAGCCGAAGCTGATCAGCGGGCAACAGGTAGCCGACCAGGCGAGCCGGTGCGGTAAGGACAAGCACCATCAGGAACAGTAGCACCAGGCCGGCGCCGGGGAGGATACGTTTCACTGCTAGCCCGCGCCCAGGCGTATGGTGGCCTTGACCACACCGCCACGGTCGCCCTGGTTGATGGCCACTTCCTTGACGGCGATCCCCTCTCCATACTCGATTCGATAAAGCCAGCGCAGCAGCTCAGCGAAGCCGACGTTTTCAAAGCGAAGCTGGGTTTCGCCGCGGGAATTCGGCGAGATGCGCGTGGGGCGGATGCCCACGTCCGCGGTCGACGCGTTGATAAGCTGGTTCATATTGCGGCTTACTTGCGGAGTGCCACTGGCCTTCAACTGCTTGAGTTCACTGGCCATGGCTTGCACGCGAGACAGCTTCTCCTCGGTGACAAGATTACGCTGCGCCATTTCGTCACGCATGCCCGCCAGCGGCTTGAGTACCAGCATGAACAACACATACAGCACCAGCACCACGGCCACGGCCAGCAGGTAGGCCTGCTCGCGGGCATTGAACTGGCGATACCAGGTGAGAACGGTGTCCATACTATTTCTCGCTTACCTTCAGTCGCGCGCGCACCACATCCCCCTGGCGATTGCTGTTTTCGGTTACCGCTTCCATACCCTGTTCAGACAGGGACTTGCGAATCGCTTCCACCGCCGGGAAATCCGGCACCACCAGGTTGATGCGCACATCACCCAGCTTGTCGCTGAAGTTGATGGTCGCCACCTGGGCGCCCGGCTGGCTGGCTACCACGGCGCCTATTCTGTCCATCAGGCTGATAAAACTGACCGACTGGCTGCCACCGCGCAAATCGTCGATTTGCCGCTTGAGCTGGCGTTCCGGGTCGACCACTGCGCCGCGCGGCACTACCTCCCGGTAGGCAGACTCAATCTGCTGGCGCAGCAACAGGTTTTCTTCCTCCAGGCTGGCGAAGTGGGCATAGGTGGAACCGACCTGCAGCAGAAAAGCCGCAGCGAACACGCCGGCGACCATGCGCCACTGGCGCCACCAAAGCTCAATAGGCAGGTTGGCACCGTAGCCACCCTGCAGCAGGTTCAACGGCTGGCGCTCTTCCCTGGCGAGCATCAGTGCGGCGGCGAAGTTTCCGGTCCGCCACTGCATGCGCTCGCGCATCCAGCCCGGCAGCAGTTCGGTATCGACCGCCTGGTCGAGTCCGTAAACGATAACGGTGTCGGCCATATCCTCGGGCAGGGTGCCCAGCATGGCTGCAGCGAGTTCACGCTCGGCCGTAAAACCCTCGTTGGCACCGCTGCGCACCACGATTTGCTGTGCTTCGATCACCACGCACAGCTCACCGGCTTGCCAGGGCAGCAGCAGGGGTTCCGGCACCCACTGGGCGGCAACCGGATGGTCCGCCAACAAATCCTGCCAGTCCGCCATGGACTGGTGCGTGCAGGCTGCAACCCCCAGTTCCAGCTGGTCCAGAGCGCGGGAGGCAAAATGCAGGTTGTCGACATCCGTGGCGAAGTCGTCTTCCAGCATGTAGGGCAGCGACTTGCCGATGTGGCGCTTTTCCGCTGGCGTAATGGTCAGTTCCCGCAGGGTCACATCACCGCCCGGCACGGCGAACAGCACTGGCGCCCGACGCCCCGCGGCCAGCGCCTGCAGTTGCTCCTGTTGCACCTCGTCATCGAGCGGGCGCGGGTCATCACTGGACCCGGGCGGGTACCAGACCAGCGAGTTATCCAACAGTCTAATTACGGCGGATTCGCGCACAAAGTCTCCAGGCGACGATTATCGGTTTCTAGAACGCACCGCTGCTTCGCAGCAGCGTTTTGACCTGCCCGCCCTGGCGGCGCAGTACACTGTAAAGGGTCGACTGTCGGTCAGCAACTTCCACCTGCCCGGTATAAAGGAAGTAGTCGGTATTCTCCGATAACAGGTTTCTGTCCACCTCCAGATTGGCCAGCACCGGGCTTGTGAGCAGGGCTTCGATGTTCTCGAACCCCTCTTCCCCGCGCAGCGCTACCAGGGCCTCGCCCTCGGACTCCGACAGCGGCTCAAGTCGATCCCTGGCATTGATGGTCCGCAGTACCTGGGCCGGCGCCGTCTGGATGTTCAGGGAGCCATCGCCCCACACCGTCACGAAGGGCTCGATGGCAAGATACAGCTCGGGCGTCATGTAGGCCACCATACGCAGCTCACTGACGCTGCTGAACTGGCGATTGCCGGTACGGTAGGAGGGTTGGGCATCGATGTAGTAGCCGTCCTCGGCACCGAAATCGCGGGGGGTCTGGTCGCTATCCATCCAGTCTTGAATGGCTTCCAGTATCAGCCGCGCGTCCTGCTCGCTGACCTGGGGCTCCTCGAAAGACTGTAGCAGGCGCAGGAAGCGGCGCTGGGACGTGGTAAAAGTTTCCACCCCATTGCCGGCGCCCGACAGCCCGCCGCGGCCACCCTGTGCTTGTTCGTCGGCATCGCCGGAGGCATTGGAGGCATTGAGGCTATTGATATACAGCCGGCCGGACAGGTCCTGGATGCTGCCGGTCAGGAAGCCGCCCTCGTCCAGTGCATAGGGAATCACCGGCTGCGCCCACAGTTCGGTCAGGTCGTCGCGCTCCCGATTGGCCTGGGCATCGGCCTCTTCGTCCTGGATCAGCGCCATCTTCGCTAGGTCCTCACCGCCGCGCAGATAGGCATAGGCCTGGCTGGCAAGAAAGCTGTTGGCGCCGCGCTTCATGAACAGCGTGAACTCGCTGCTCATGGCTACCACCAGAGTGGTCGCCAGGGCGAACACCAGCATGGCAACAATCAGCGCTGCCCCGCGCTGCCGGCGGCGACTAGCCCGCATATCTCTAGAATTCACGCTGTGGTAACTCATAGAGCCATCTCACTTCGCCCCAGTCCTCCAACTCCAGCCGCACTTCCACGGCCTCCGGCAGGGTATTGATACCCTGACCACCATTGAGGCCCCAGGCCTCCGGCCAGTTCTCGGTCTCGACCTCGTTGGGAGCGATCTCGATGGATTCTCCCAGGAAACGAAACTCCATCAGGTTCACGTTCTCCAGCAGGGCAACGCGCTGGGGTTCACTCTCATTGGTGCGATCCAGCACCTGGAACTGCTCCCGGTAAAGGGTGGTATCTTCGAGAACGTAGCGCACCCTCTGCATATGGCTGCGCTGCCGGCCCAGGGTATTGAACCAACCTACCCGGGTGAAGGCGATTCGCTGGTCGATGCGTTCACCACCGACCATTGCCGGCACCACCGCCCCGAACTCATTGCGAACTGGCCGATCCACGAAATGTGAAAGGTCGCGACTCAAGAGGCTCCAGGCGCGATTGACCTCGGATATACGCTGGCCCTGTTCGCGCAGCGCCTCTGCGCTGTCCATGGTGGAATCGAGGCTGGCGAAGGCCAGCACCGCGACCGTGGCGGTAATGGCCATGGCGATCAACACCTCGATAAGCGTAAAGCCGTGAGCCCTGCGTGCTGACATCACTGCCCGGCTCCAGGCACATTGGTGGCATGGATAAAACCAACCAGGGTATAGAGCGGCGTGTCGCGCTGTGCTTCTTCGGCGGCCACGGTGATTTGCAGGCGAAAGAAATCCGGCACCTCTGTGGGCTGGCTGTCCATCCAGTAAAACCATTCCCGGTCCGCCATGTCCTCGGTGCCACGGCGCTCCCCGCGAAAGAAGCTGACGCCGCGATTGAGCTGCAGCCGCACCTCGGTCATCTTGTTGGTGGCTACCCACTGGGCCATGGATTTGTCACGCAGGTAGCCGGTTGCGTCCACCTGCTGGTAGAGCGCCCGCAGCATGGCCGGCAGTGCGATGGCGATAACCATCAGAGCGACCATCACCTCAACCAGCGTAAAGCCGCGGCTATCCCTCATCCCGGTCCTCGTTTTCAAGTCCGCGACGGCGCAGCTCGAACCGGCCCAAAAGGTCCCATTCCAGCTCCCACAACAGCTCACCGCTCTCTACATCCACCCAGCTCATGATGCCGGGGATGGCTTCGCCGCTGGCAAAAAAGATGATCTGCGGCGCCGGTGGCAAGGTCTCGTCCTCCGGTTGCTCGCGCTGGAGCAGTTCGGTGTCGTCTTCTTCGATCTCCAGGATCACATCGACATTGTCCGGCAGGCTACGACGGCCAAAAGCGTCTTCGTCGAAGGGAGCTGGCCGCCAGACGTTGCCGGCGCGTTGCAGCCACTCATAACTGTACGCGGTCACGTCCCCGGCGCTGTCGAGGCCGATCAGCACACCCAGGTCAATGCCGCTCAGCTCGGCCTCGTCCATGGCGTAGCTGGCGATGTCGGCAAACTCGCGAGCAGCAGCATCCACCTCGTAGTCACGGCTTCCGGAGCTGAGTGACAAACCGGCGATCGACACGATCATGCCGATCACCACCAGCACCAGCAACAGCTCCAGCAAGCTGAAGCCATGCTGGCCGGCAGAATTATCCGTTCTGGTCGTCGCCATCCCAGTTGCCGAGATCGGCGTTCTGGTTCTCACCGCCGGTGAGACCGTCGGCGCCCAGTGAGTAGAGGTCAAACTCGCCATTGTCACCGGGGCTCAGGTACAGGTAGGGACGACCCCAGGGGTCTATCGGGGTGCGTTCCAGGTAGCCCCCCTGCTTGAAATTCCTGGGAACGGGATCGAGACCCGAAGGCGCCACCAGCGCTTCCAGCCCCTGTTCGGTCGTCGGGTAGTTGAAGTTGTCCAGCCGGTAGAGCTTGAGCGCCGTTTCGATATTGGCGAAGTCGGCGTAGACCTTCTGTACCCGCGCCTCATCGGCCCGGTTTAGCACCGTCGGTGCCACCACGCTGACCAGCAGGCCCAGGATCACCAGTACCACCAGGATCTCTACCAGGCTGAATCCACGCTGTTGCTTCATCTAGTTCACCATCGTATTGAGTTGGAATATCGGTAGCAGGATGGCGAGGACAATTCCCAGCACCATCCCGCCCATAAAAACCACCATGAGAGGCTCCATGATCCCCATCAGTGCGCCGAGCGTCATCTCCAGCTCGCGCTCCTGGTTGGTCGCCGAACGCTGCAGCATGGTTTCCAGTTCACCGGAGGCTTCACCGCTGGCCACCATATGCACCATCAGCGGCGGGAATCGGCCACTGTGCTGCAGGGCGCGGTGCAGGCTGGAGCCTTCCTGGACCATCTCCGCGACCTCGCCGCTGGACTCCCGCAGCACGCGGTTGCGCAGCACTTCGCCGGCAATGCGCAATGACTCCAGCAGCGGCACCCCACTGGCCATTAGAATACTGAGGGTAGACGCAAAGCGCGCGGTATCCACCGTGGTCAGGATGCCGCGAATCCCGGGGACACGCAGCAATACCTGGTGCCAGACACGGCGGCGCCCCTCATTGCGCAGGGCCTGGCGAAAGCCGAAAACCAGCAGGATCAGCGCGACCAGCACCCACAAACCATAGCCCCGTATGAAGTCACTGGCAGCGATCAGGAACCGGGTCAACCAGGGCAGCTCGGCGTTGGTATGGGCAAAGATTCCCACCAGCTCGGGCACCACAAAGACCATCAGCGCGGCGACCACACTCACCGCCACCCCGAGCAGGATAAACGGGTAGATCATCGCCTGCTGCAGTTTCTGCTGGGTGTATTGACGCTGCTCGCTGTAGTCCGCCAGCTGCTCCAGCACCGGTCCCAGAAAGCCGGCGGTCTCGCCGGCCTTGACCATGGCCCGGTACATCTCGTTGAACACATTCGGGAACTCACCCATGGCATAGGCCAGGGTATGACCCTCGGCCACCCGGGAACGAACCTGCAACAGCAGGCCCTTGAGGCGCTGCTTGCTGGTCTGCTGCGCCACCGCCGTCAGGCACTCGTCAATGGGCAGATTGGACATCACCAGTGTGGCCAGCTGGCGGGTGACCAGGGCCAGCTCTGCGGGTTTGATCCGCGGCGCGAACACCTTGTTGAGACCGGTGGACGGCGCCGCGCTGGAGCGACGATTGGCCTCGGCGACTTCCACCGGCTTGAGGTGCTGGGCACGCAGGGAAGAACGCACTTGCCGTTCAGAATCCCCTTCCAGGATTCCCTTCTGCAGTTTGCCGTCAACATCGAGGGCGCGGTAGCGATAGGCCGTCATGGTTTAACCGGAGGTGGTGACTCGCATCACCTCTTCCATGCTGGTCTCGCCGTCCAGCACCCGCTGCCGGCCATCGCCGAGGATACCGGGGGCGCGCTCGCGGGCGAGCTTCACCATTTCCATTTCGCTGGCATTCTCATGAATGAGGGCGCGCATGGCGTCATCGATTTCGATCAGCTCGTAAATGCCGGTGCGGCCGCGGTAGCCGGTAAAATTGCAGCTGTCACAGCCTTTGGGTCGATAAATGCTAGTGCTGCTACCTGCGGGCAGTGCCAGCCATTCCGCTTCAGCCTCGGTGACCTGGTGTTCTTCGCGGCAGTCCTTGCAAAGCAGCCGCACCAGACGCTGGGCCATGACGCCGATCAGCGACGAGGACAGCAGGAAGGGCTCGATACCCATATCCTGCAGTCGGGTAACTGCGCCGATGGCGGTATTGGTGTGCAGGGTCGAGAGCACCAGGTGGCCGGTAAGGGAGGCCTGCACCGCAATCTCGGCAGTTTCCAGGTCGCGAATCTCACCGACCATCACCACATCCGGGTCCTGGCGGAGGATGGCGCGCAGGCCGCGGGCAAAGGTCATTTCGACCTTGGCGTTGACCTGGGTCTGGCCGACCCCGGGCAACATATATTCAATAGGGTCCTCAATGGTGAGGATATTACGGGTCGACTCGTTGATGTGCGTCAGGCCCGCGTATAGCGTAGTGGTCTTGCCGGAACCGGTGGGCCCGGTCACCAGAATAATCCCGTGGGCACTGCGCAGACCTCGCTCGTAAGCCTCGCGCACCTGCTCGTTCATGTTGAGCTGGTCCAGCTGAAGCTGGCCGGCCTGTTTGTCCAGCAATCGCAGTACCACCCGCTCACCGTGGGCTGAGGGAATGGTAGACATACGTATATCCACTGCGTGGCCCGCCAGCCGCACCGAAATACGACCGTCCTGCGGCACACGCTTCTCGGCGATATCCAGCTTGGCCATGACCTTCAGGCGCGACACCAGCAGCGGCGCCAGCATGCGTTTGGGCGACAGTACCTCCGACAGCACGCCGTCAATGCGGAAGCGCACCGAGAGCCGGTCTTCGAAGGTTTCGATATGGATATCCGAAGCCTGCTCGCGCACCGCCTGGGAAAGGACGGCATTGATCAGGCGAATGATCGGCGCGTCGTCCTCGGCGTCCATCAGGTCGCCAATCTCCGGGATTTCATCGGCCAGTCGGGTCAGGTCGACATCAGTGGACAGGTCCTCGGCCACCTGGGAGGCCTCGTTGTTGTCACGCTGGTAGGCCTGGGTCAGGCGCCGCTGAAACTGGTCGTCTGCCACCGCCTCCAGGGCGAAAGGACCGCCGAGATAACGGCGCAGTTCCGCCAGCAGGGGCACCGTTAGCGGACCCTGGTGAAGGACAGTGGGCACTTCGCCGTCCTGCAGCAGGATGCCGTGGGTCTTGGCGAAGGTGAACGGCAGGGTGCGCGCGCTGTCTTCCATTACTCGGCCCCGTCGTCAGCGTTCTCCGACCCAACGCTCGATTCCTTGATTTCCTCGAGCTGTTTAATCTGCTCTTCCCACTCGGGCAGGATCGGGACGTCGGAGCTATTCTTGAATTCCACACCGGCATCGATACGCATTTGTTGCTGGGCGCGAATGTACTTGTACTTTTGCGCGGTGGCGCCTTCCAGGGCCTTGTCGTCGCGAATAATGGTGGGCTTGATAAACACCATCAGATTGGACTGGGTCACGGTGGAAGCGTCCTGGCGGAACAGCCGCCCGAGGAAAGGAATATCACCCAGGAAAGGCACTTTCTGGGTCTGGTCCTGCAGCTCGTCTTCGATCAACCCGCCGAGCACCACGGTACGGCCGTCCCCTGCCAACACTTTGGTTTCCACCCGGCGCTCGTTGGTAATGATGTCGGACGCCAGCAGCGACGCCGCCACCCCGCCGCCGGTGAGGCTGGACACTTCCTGGGAAATATCGAGCTGCACCAGATCGCCCTCGTTGACGTGGGGCGTAACGGTCAGCGTGATGCCGACGTTCTGTCGTTCAATAGTCTGGAACGGGTTGTTGGGCTGTGAAGTCCCTCCCCCGGTGTTGCTGAAAGAGCCGGTGACAAAGGGCACTTCCTGGCCGACGGTAATAAAGGCTTCCTGGTTGTCCAGGGTCAGCAGGCTGGGCGTAGACAGAATGTTGGCGTTGGTCTCGCTGCTGAGCGCACTGAGAATCACGGCAATGTCCAGGTTTTCATCGAGCTGCCCCCAGCCCAGCGACAGGCCCGGGGTGCCGGCCAGGGCCGACAGGAAGTCGGCGCGGTCGAATTCATCACCGAGATCATTGGCCGGCGTGGGATTGTCTCCGCCATCGCCACCGTCACCGCCGCTGCCGGCGATTGCGCCAGCAATGCCGCTGACGCGATTGCTATCGCTGGCGATGATGTTGCTGCCGAAAGAGCCACTGTCGTCACGGAACAGCCACTGCACGCCGAGGTCGTCGCCGTCGATTATTTCCAGTTCAGCAATAATCGCCTCCACCAGTACCTGGGCACGGCGGATGTCCAGTCGCTGAATGACCGCCTCGATGGACTGCATCTCGCCGGCATCGGCGGTGATGATCAGGGCATTGGTACCCTCGTCTGCCTCGATGGTGGCACTGGAATCACTGCGGCGGCGGTTGGTGCCATCTTCAGGGTCCAGCTTGCTGATGTTCTGCATGACCCGGGTCAACACCTCGGCGATTTCAGTAGCGTCGGCGTATTCCAGATAGATCACCTTGACGTTGCCGCTCTGTTCAAGGGGCGTATCCAGGTAGGCAATGAGCTTGCGCATGCGCGCGCGCTCGAGCTCGTCGCCGCTGATCAAGACGCTGTTGGTGCGCTTGTCAGCCACCAGCAGAATCTCGGGGTCAGCACCGCCGGCCTGCTTGGCCTCAGTCTTGGCCAGCTCCAGCAGCATGCGCACAACATCCTCGGCCACCGCGTACTCCAGGCTCACGATCTCGGTTTGTTGCACCGCGCTCTGGTCCATGCCTTCTATGATGCTGCGTATGCGCTCAATATTGGCCGCGGTGTCGCTGATGATTATGGCGTTGGAGGGTGCGTAAGCCGCCATGTGCGCCTGTTGCGGCACCAGCGGGCGCAACACCGGGATCAGCTTGGCGGCGGATATATTCTCCAGGCGTATGACGTGGGTAATGTATTCATCACTGGTGCGCACCGCTTCGGTTTCCACCCTGACAGGTGCGGAGCGCGCATCCTTGGACTGGATTACCCGGACCACGTTGCCGCTGCGGACTGCGGTGTAGCCGTGCACGTCGAGGATGGACAGGAACAGGTCGTAGAGCTCGGTGCTGGACACCGGCTTGGATGACACCACCTTGACCGTACCCTTGACCTTGGGATCGACCACGATCGTGGTGTCGGTGGCCTCGGCGACAAACTTGATCAGCTCCTGGATATCCGTCTCCTTGAGGTTGACGGTCCAGTCCTGGGCCGCCGCAGGCAAGGCGGCGAAAAGCAGGCACAGCAGCGCCGCGCGGAGCGGGCGCCTGATCAGAATTCCCATGAATGTGTCACTGGTCAAAAAAGGGTTCCCATAGTATTTCCGAATTGTGACAGCTCTGTTACTGGAAGTCCCGGTTGGGGCTTTTCAGCTTGCTGCCCGGGGTTGTCTATAAAACCGCTCATGGCTGTTTACCTTGCGCTCAAGGCTGGCCCTCCTGGGGCTCGCCCAGGCCCACGACCAGAGTGACTTCCTGGCCGTCGCGGAGTACATCAAAACTGGCTTCCTTGGCGGTGCGCATCACCCGGTAAAGCTCCATGGCCTTGCCGGGGTCGCTGAGCCGGATGCCGTTGACCCCGGTAACAACGTCATTGGACTGAAAGCCCATGGCGGCAAACTGCTCGCTGTCACGACCGGCGCTGACGCGGTAGCCCTTGAGCTGACCCTCCTCTCGCACGGCGGCAATATTGACCACCTGTGCCAGGGACTGCGGGTTGTTGTAGAGCCGGCGACGGTAATTCTCCGCCAACTGGGTCACATCCTGGCTGCCGCGGCGATCCATACGGCGATTACTGTTCATGGCCGGGCGCACGGCTGCGGTAGGGGTCTGCGGAGCGGCACTGCTGGAAATCTTGAAGTCGTCCTCATCGAACAGCATCAGCAGTTCATACTTGCCGGCGTTATCGATGACCACGCGATCAGCGAGGATTTTCGCCAGTTTTACGCGGTTATTGATCGGCAGTTCGTCACCCACCGCGTACTGGGCCTGCTCGCGCTTGGCTTCAATGATGGCGCGCGCCCGCTCCGGCTCCGAGGAAGCAACAATGCCCTGCAGCTTGAGTGCCAGGCGTGTTTCCCTGGCACCGTCCTCAATGCCGTCAAGCCCGTCGGACTGAACGCTCACCACCTCACTATCAGGCAGGACGACCGCCGGCTCCGAGGCCGCCGAGCCAAACAGATCCCAGCCCGCCATCTGGTCGATGTTGACCGGTTTGCGGCCGCTGGCCGCCGACGCTTCCACCAGCGGGTTGATCACATTGCCCGGGGACGGGGGAACCTCCGGGTTCGGCAGCAGGCTCCAGATCAGTTCCACCAGCGCGAACACCATCCACACGGCCGCCACCGCTACCAGCACCTGCCTCAGGCGGCGCTGTCGTGCGGGGTTGGAGAG
The DNA here is from genome assembly GCA_043513815.1 of Cellvibrionales bacterium. Taxonomy (GTDB): domain Bacteria; phylum Pseudomonadota; class Gammaproteobacteria; order Pseudomonadales; family Halieaceae; genus JANQIO01. The sequence continues at coordinate 2,830,391 of CP121313.1, forward strand.
GGTCTGCAGTCGGGCGACCAGCTGTTGCCAGTAATCGTCCAGTTTGGTGCCGGCATCAGCCAGCCGCTCGGTGTTCACTGTCATTCACACGTGAGGATATGTTGCGGCGATTATAGGGTCGGGGTGGTGAATATAAAACCCGGCACTGTAAAGACATGTAAACCTGTGATTCAGGCCCGCTCCGGCGCTTCATCCAGGTCTCGCAGTATCCCGGGGTCATTTACCGGCACAGCCTGTAGGCGGGTCCGGTACTTTTGCACCACTGTGCGACCACCGCTGTCGCCATCCAGCGCTGCCAGGTCCGCAAAACAGGCGCGACCGAAGCCCTTTGGATTGCCGGCCCTGCCCTTGAAAACCGGTTCTACCAGCGTGTCCTGAGTCAGCCTGTTCCAAAGGGTCTCCAGGGTTGTCGCCTGCACCCAGGCCATATCGCCCAGTACTACCAGCAGGCCATCCCAGTCCTGGCAGGCGCGCACGCCCTCCGCCAGGGTCGCGCCCATACCCCGCTCGGCGGCGCTGCACTCAATGAACTCGACGCCGTCCAGACCCAGGGCCAGGGGGATGGCACCGTCCCCGGGATGCAGGCAAACCCGGCAGCCCAGGCCCGCCGCCTGCACCGTCGCCAGGGTGTGCCGCAGCAGGGGTTCGCCATCCAACTGGTAGAGACGCTTGTCGCTGCCAAAGCGGCGCGAGTACCCCGCCGCCAGTACCAGCGCCCCACCCTTCACTGCAACGAACGTCTTAGTTGTGTGAGTTCAGCCAGAATGGCGATGGCGATTTCCATCGGTGTCTTGCTGCCGATAGGCAGCCCCACCGGGGCATGCAGGCGCGCCAGCTGCTCCTCGCCAAGACCCAACTCCTTGAGGCGCGCGACCCGCTTTTCCGTGGTCCGCACCGAGCCGAGCGCTCCGGTATAGAACAGGTCGTGTTCCAGCGCCTCCATCAGGGCCATGTCGTCAATCCGCGGATCGTGGGTCAGGGTCAGCACAATGCTGTCTCGGTCGACGGCGTGGGCGCGCACGGCATCGTCCGGCATGCCGCCAATCCGCTCCACCGCCTCACCTTCCCAGCGCGCCAGATTGTCGGCGCGGGGGTCGTTGATCAGCACCTGGTAGTCCATGGCCGAGGCCAGCTTCGACAGAGTTTCCGACAGGGCGCCGGCGCCGATCAGCAACATCCGGTAGCGCGGCCCGAAGGTCAGGCTGATAGCATCCCGGGCTTTTTCAAGCGGGGCGAAACCGTCCGCCGGCAACAGCACCGCGCTGCCGTCGACCAGGGACACGCGACGTGTGGTGTAGCGCCGCCAGCTTACCGCCTGCAGCAGCGCCCTGAGCTGCGGCAGGTCGTCGGCGCCCTGGGGCTCCAGCAGAATCTCCAGGCGGCCGCCACAGGGCAGGCCGAGACGTTCGTTTTCCTCGGCGCTGACGCCGTATTCCAGCACCTGCACGGTGCTCAACTCCCCCTGGCAGAGGCGCTCCACCAGGTCGTCCTCGACACAACCGCCTGAGAGCGAGCCGGCGGTTTCCCCACCGCCGTTACAGGCAAACAGCGAGCCCACCGGCCGCGGTGAAGAGCCGATGGTGGCGACAATAGTACTGAGCCAGGCGACTTCCCCCCGCTCCAGCCAGGCGACGAGGTGCTCCAGGACCTGTTGGTCAACGCTGTGCATAGTGCCCTCAAGTTGCTACCAGTGTGGGCCGCAGTATACTCGGGGCCGTCACTCGTTCAGGAGTAAATAATGAAATCCCTATTCCGCACGGTCGCCCTGCTGGCCGCCCTTTGCTGCACCCAGGCCGCCGCTGACGAAGCCTCACGCCTGGTAGACAGTGCAGTCGGCAGCGCCGCTGACAATTACAGCGCAGTTGCTCGCGACATCTGGGAGTTCGCTGAAGTCGGCTACCAGGAAGAAAAATCCAGTGCCCGCCTGCAGGCGGTGTTGAAAGCCGCCGGGTTTGAGATCGAAACCGGCGTGGCCGACATTCCCACGGCCTTCGTGGCCAGCTTCGGCAGCGGCGAACCGGTCATTGGCATACTCGCTGAGTTTGATGCCCTGCCGGGCGTCTCCCAAATGGATGTACCCGAGCGCATGCCAGTGCCCGGCGGCAGCGCCGGCCACGCCTGCGGCCACCACCTGTTCGGCACTGGCTCGGTCGCCGCGGCGATCACTGTCAGGGAGTGGCTGGAAGCCACCGGCAGCAAGGGCACCATCCGGCTGTACGGCACCCCCGCCGAGGAAGGGGGTTCCGGCAAGGTCTACATGGTGCGCGCGGGCCTGTTTGACGATGTGGATACCGTCATCCACTGGCACGCCAGCGACCGCAACAGCGCCCTGCCGGGCACGACCCTGGCCAATCGCTCGGCCAAGTTCCGTTTCCACGGCAAGGCCTCCCACGCGGCGGCCGCCCCGGAACGCGGCCGCTCTGCGCTGGATGGAGTGGAGGCCATGAACATGATGGTCAACATGATGCGCGAGCACGTGCCCAGCAGTACCCGTATCCACCACGTGATTACCCGCGGCGGCAACGCACCCAACGTGGTACCGGAGTTCGCCGAGGTGTTCTACTACGTTCGCGCCCCCAGCCCCGGCGACATTCTCCCCATCTGGGACTGGGTGGAGAGCGCCGCCAAGGGCGCCGCCATGGGCACCCAGACCCGGGTCGAGCGGGAAATCATCCACGGCAACTACAACATTCTGCCCAACGTCACGCTGGCGCGGGTCATGCAGGACAGCCTGGAGACCTTCGGGGGCATCGAGTACGACCGCGAGGAACAACGCTTCGCGGAGGCCCTGGTGGAAACCTACAACGGCAAACCACCTCGCAGCCTGGGCAGCCAGGAGCATATCGCGCCCTGGACCGAAGAAATCCAGCGCAGCTCGGGGTCATCGGATGTCGGCGACGTCAGCTGGATGGCGCCCACGGTGGGCCTCAATACCGCCACCTGGGTGCCGGGCACTGCCGCGCATTCCTGGCAGGCGGTGGCCGCCGGTGGCACCAGCATTGGCAGCAAGGGCATGCTGCTGGCGGCACGCAGCATGGCGTTGACGGCTATTCGGCTGTATGAAGACCCGGCTATCGTGGCCCAGGCCCAGGAGGAATGGCTGGAGATGCGCGGCGGCAAGCGAATCGACTACCAGCCGCTACTGGGTGATCGCGACCCGCCGCTGGACTATCGCAAGTAGCCGCAGAAAGAGCTTCCGCTACCTGGAGCCCCAGCGCCGGTAGAGCTGGTGCTCCAGGTCAAACTGGTCAAACACCCGCCCTACCGTGTGATTGACGATGTCGTCGATGGTCTCGGGCTCATGATAGAAAGCCGGCACCGGCGGCAGGATGATCGCCCCCGCCTCTGCTGCCTGCACCTGCAGCCGCAGGTGACCCAGGTGCAGCGGGGTCTCCCGCACCACCAGCACCAGCCTGCGACTTTCCTTCAGGATCACGTCTGCGGCGCGCACCACCAGGTTATCGGCATAGCTGTTGGCAATGCCTGACAGAGTCTTGATGCTGCAGGGCATGACCATCATGCCCGCGGTCTTGAAGGAGCCCGAGGCGATAGTGGCGGCGAGGTTATTGTCGCTGTGGCACACATCGGCCAGCGCCTTGACCTCGTCGGCACTGTAGGCAGTCTCCACGGCCAGGTTGGTGACCGCACCGTCGGACAGGATCAGGTGGCTTTCCACACCGTCCATCTCGCGCAGGGCTTCGAGGGCGCGGACACCGTACACCACGCCGGAAGCGCCGGTGATGCCGACAATAATTTTCTGACTCATACGCTGTTCCCCATGCATGTCGCTACTGGCAAGCGCAGTTTACCGGCCTCGATGGCGCGATCCCCAGTGACCGCAGCGCTCACCTACCTCCCCACCAGGGCAATCATGACGCCGGCGGCCACCGCCGAGCCAATCACTCCGGCAACATTGGGCCCCATGGCGTGCATCAGCAGGAAGTTCTGCGGGTTGGCCTTGAGACCCATGCGGTTGGAAACCCGCGCAGCCATGGGCACAGCGGACACGCCGGCCGACCCGATCAGAGGGTTGATGGGCGTCGGACCCAGCCGGTTCATCAGCTTGGCCATCAATACACCGGAGGCCGTGCCAATGGCAAAGGCCACCACTCCCAGGCCGAGAATGCCCAGGGTGTTGAGGTCGAGGAACTTGTCCGCCACCAGCTTCGAACCCACCGACAGGCCAAGAAATATCGTGGTGATATTGATCAGGGCGTTTTGTACGGTATCACTGAGTCGGTCGACGACACCGCACTCCTTCATGAGGTTGCCAAAACAGAACATCCCCAGCAGGGGCGCCGCATCGGGTAGCAACAGCGCCACCAGCACCAGCAGCAACAGCGGGAACAGGATCTTTTCCGTGCGCCCCACCGGTCGCAGCTGCACCATCTCGATGCAGCGCTCCTCCTCAGTGGTAAGTGCCCGCATGATCGGCGGCTGGATCATCGGTACCAGCGCCATATAGGAATACGCCGCGACGGCGATCGGCCCCAACAGGTCCGGCGCCAGGATGCTGGACACATAAATCGCCGTGGGGCCGTCGGCACCACCGATGATGCCGATGGCCGCCGCGTCCGCCAGGCTGTAATTCATCAGACCCAGATGCGTCAGCCCCACCGCGCCCATCACCGTCGCGAAAATACCGAACTGGGCCGCCGCGCCCAGGAACAGGGTGCGCGGATTCGCCAGCAAGGGCCCGAAATCCGTCATCGCGCCCACCCCCATGAAGATCACCAGCGGCGCCACGCCGCTGGCGATGGACACGCTGTAGAAGGTGTAGAGCATGCCGTCGGTATAGCCGGCGACAGCGGCAAGCTGCTGTGCTGCGACCTGGGCGGCGGGGGCCGCCTGGTTGAATGCCGTCAACAACAGCTTTCCCGAACTGCCGGCGTCGGCACCCAGCAATTGTGCAAACTGGCCCAGCAGCGACGGGTCGGCAGCAATAATCGCCCGCTCGATGGCGGGCAGTGCCAGTCCGGCGGCGGGAATATTGGCGAGTATCCCGCCAAAGCCTATCGGCACCAGCAACAGCGGCTCGAAGCCCTTGACGATGGCCAGGTACAGCAGCACGAAGCCGACCAGGATCATGACGCCCTGGCCCGGCTGCAGGTGCGCAAGACCAGACGACGACCACAGGCTGTAGAGATTCTCCACCCGGGTTGCGCCCGCTCAGCCCAGGGTCATCAGGGAGTCACCGACGGAAACCTTGTCGCCCTCCGCGACCTGCACGTCACCGACGGTGCCGGCCCGCGGGGCGCGCACCTCGGTTTCCATTTTCATGGCCTCGAGAATGACGATCACGTCACCTTCGTTGACGTGGTCGCCAGGTTTGACCGTCACCTTGAAGATATTGCCCGCCAGCGGCGCCGGCACCGGTGCGGCAGAGGCCGGTGCCGGGGCTGCAGGGGCCGGCGCACTGGAGGCTGTGGCAGACACGTTTTCGATATCACCGCCCTCGGCGACTTCCACCGTGTAGGCCTGGCCCTCGACAGTCACCGTGTAAACAGCGGCGCCGGCAGCCGGCGCAGACGGCTCAACCGCTGCAGGCACTGCAGGAGCTTCGGTGCCGGGAGCAGGTTCGAAGGCATCCGGGTTGCCGCGGTTGTCCAGGAACTTCAGACCGATTTGCGGGAACAATGCGTAGGTGAGCACATCGTCGATCTTGTTCTCGCCGCTCGCCAGGCTGATGCCCTTCTCACCGGCCAACGCCTCCAGCTCTGCCGTCAGCTTGTCCAGCTCGGGCTCCAGTTCGTCCGCCGGCCGACAGGTAATTGGCTGGGCACCTTCCAACACGCGGGCCTGCAACTCGGCGTTCACCGGTGCAGGTGTTGCGCCGTACTCGCCCTTGAGCACGCCGGCGGTCTCCCGGGAGATGGATTTGAAACGCTCCCCGGTCAGCACATTGATCACGGCCTGGGTGCCGACAATCTGGGAGGTCGGTGTCACCAGCGGAATAAAACCCAGGTCCTCACGAACACGGGGAATCTCCTCCAGCACTTCGTCGAGCTTGTCGGTCGCACCCTGCTCGCGCAGCTGGTTTTCCATATTGGTGAGCATCCCGCCCGGCACCTGTGCCACCAGGATGCGGCTGTCTACGCCTCGCAGGGCGCCTTCAAATTTCGCGTACTTCTTGCGTACCGCGCGGAAGTAAGCGGCGATTTCTTCCAGCAGGCCGATATCCAGGCCGGTATCTCGCTCGGTACCTTCCAGCATGGCCACCACGGTTTCCGTGGGCGAATGGCCGTAGGTCATGGACATCGAGGAAATCGACGTATCGACGTTGTCGATGCCCGCCTCTACACACTTGAGAATGGTAGACGTGGACAGCCCGGTGGTGGCATGGCACTGCATGTGAATCGGAATATTGCAGGACTGCTTGAGGCGGCTGACCAGCTCGTAGCCATCGTAGGGACGCAGCAGGCCTGCCATGTCCTTGATAGCGATCGAGTCGGCGCCCATGTCCTCGATAAGTTTGCCCTGATCGACCCAGGTGTCGATGGTGTGCACCGGGCTCAGCGTGTAGGCAATGGTGCCCTGGGCATGCTTGTCGATCCGCTTGACCGCCGCCAGGGCGCGCTCGATGTTACGCATGTCATTCATGGCATCGAACACGCGGAATACATCGACGCCATTGACAGCGGCTCGCTCCACAAACTTGTCGACCACGTCGTCGGCGTAATGACGATAGCCAAGAATATTTTGCCCGCGAAACAACATCTGCTGGGGTGTTTTAGGCATGGCTTTTTTCAGTTCGCGGATGCGCTCCCAGGGGTCTTCTCCCAGGTAGCGAATACAGGCGTCAAAGGTTGCCCCTCCCCAGGACTCCATTGACCAGAAACCGACCTGGTCCAGCTTGTCAGCGATTGGCAGCATGTCCTCCAGCCGCACACGCGTGGCCAACAGCGACTGCGACGCATCCCGCAAGACAACGTCGGTGATGCCCAGTTTCTGGCTCATGGGGTCTGATCCTGTTTTGTGTTGGAGTGTTGTTGTTTACTGCGATGCCGGTGTACGGCCGCGCTGATCACTGCCAGCAGCCTTGCGTCCATCGCAGCCGCTGGCTTCTGCGCCGCGGGCGCCGCCGGTGGTGCCGGTGGGGTGGGGAAAAACCGCGCCACGAAGGCTGACATTCCCGAGGTCACAAATACCAGCAAGGTCAGGAACACCACCACAGTGCCCATGCCGAACAGCGTGAGCTCTATCCCCTGTGAGAGAAGGCCCTGTGAGACGAGGTCCTGTGCCAATGTCTTTCCTGCGTTATGTGCGTAAAGCGCATTACAGCGCCGCGCCGCGGCCCTGCAAATACCGGGTAATGAGTATAACCGCTGCGCGGCGAGCTATCAGGACCAGGCGGTGGGAATAACTGCGTCAATCAAAACCGGTCCGTGCTGCGACATCGCGGCACTGAAGCGCTCGTTGAATTCATCGGCGCTGGTCACCTGCCAGGCGGGAACACCCATGCCCGCGGCCATGGCGGCAAAATCCATATCCGGATTGCCCACGTCGAGCATGCTCGCGGCCTTGGGTCCCGGCACGCCCCCGCGAGCGCCAGTGCGGCTGAACTCCAGCTCGAGGATGGAGTACTTGCGGTTGTTGAAAATGACCACGGTGATATCCAGATTCTCCCGCGCCATGGTCCACAGGGCGGAAATGGTATACATGGCAGAGCCGTCGCCCTCAAGACAGACCACCTTGCGATCCGGGCAGGCCAACGCCGCGCCCACCGCATTGGGCAGACCAAAGCCGATACTGCCGCCGGTCTGGTTGAGCCAGTCGTGGGGGCGTGCGGTCTCAGAATAGACCGTGCATGGGATGCCGCTGGTGATGCCCTCATCCACCACCACCGCGTTCTCGGGCAGGAAGTGGGCGAAGGCCGCACCGACCGCGTTGACGTCCAGGTCACTACCGGTCACCAGCTCCGGTAGCTGCAGCGCGTGGCGCTCGGGTTCTGCAGCGCTTCCGCCAACCGCTTCCAGCAGGTCTTCCAGGCTGGCCGTTAGATCATCGCCAGGTAAGGCCAGCTGCAATTCTTCGCAACCCTCGGGTGCAATTACACTGGGCAGGTTGGGGTAGGCGAAGAAGGATACCGGTGCCTTGCAGCCCACCAGGATCAGCTGCTCCACCTCCTTGATATGATCCAGCGCCAGCTCCGCCAGATAGGGCAGTCGTTCGATTTTGGCCCGACCGGCGCCGCGGGCTATGCGCGACGGGAAGGTGTCGGTCCCTACCCGGGCAGCGGTGGCCTGCTTGAGCTTGCCCAGCAGCTCGGAATCGGCCGCACTGACCTCGCCACCGCCCATCATGATCATGGTGTTGCGACCATTGCCCAGCCACTCGGCGGCTTTGGTGATATCTTCCGCCGGCACCCGGCGTGGGGCCGTTTTCGGTTTGGCCCGGGTCGCACCGTTGGGATTGTCACTCCAGGAAACGTCCGCCGGCAACACCAGGGTGGCGATGCGGTGGTTGCCCGCCTCCTCAACGGCCCGGGCGCCATCCTCGGCGATATGCTCGGGGGCGGTCGCCGTGTGCACCCAGTGGGACACCGGGCCGGCGATGCCCTCGATATCCGAGGTCAGCGGCGCGTCGTACTGCAGGTGGTAGGTGGCGTGGTCACCAATGATATTCACCATGGGCTGATTGCCCTTTTTGGCGTTGTGCACGTTCGCCAACGCGTTGCCGAGGCCAGGGCCCAGGTGCAGCAGTGTCGAGGCCGGTTTGCGCGCCATGCGCGCGTAGCCGTCGGCGGCGCCGCTGACCACGCCCTCGAACAGGCACAGCACACAACGCATGCCGTCGACCTCGTCCAGGGCTGCCACGAAGTGCATCTCCGAGGTGCCAGGGTTGGTGAAACAGATGTCGACGTCGCTGTCGACCAGGGTTTTGATCAGGCTCTCGGCACCGTTCATTGGCTGTCTCCAGTCTGGCGGGCGATCAAGGTGCGCGCGCGGCGCTGGATGCATCACGGGTGGACTTGAACTCGGTGCCGGCATTCCAGTTGGGCCAGTCGCGTCCGGCCGCGAGGGCGGTGGCAATGTCATAAAACAGCACCACGTTGTCGGCGGCACCACTGAGGTCCCAGTCCGGTGAATACTCATCGCTGGGTTTGTGATAGTCGTTGGCCACGTAATCATCCAACTGCTGCTGGCCCCACTCGCTGCCGTGCTCGAAGCTGTCCACACCGCGGGTCAGGTACAGGGCCGGCACACCGTGACGGGCAAAGTTGAAATGGTCGGAGCGGTAGTAGTAACCCTTTTCCGGATTGGGTTCCTGCACCAGCACCCGGCCCTGCTTGTCCGCCGCCGCCTGCAGCCAGGTTTCCAGCTCGCTGTTGCCAAAGCCCACGACTGCGACATCGCGGGTGCGACCGTCAACGCCGCCGTAGATGTTATCCATGTTCAGGTTCGCCACCGTGGTCTCCAGCGCGTGGGAAGGGTTCTCCACGTACCACTTCGCACCCAGCAGACCGGCCTCTTCCGCCGTCACCGCCAGGAACAACAGCGAGCGCGGCGCAGCGCCGGCTTCGACGTGCAGATTCGCCAGCGCCAGCAAGGCAGCCACACCGGAGGCATTGTCACTGGCGCCGTTGTAGATCTGGTCGCCCTCGCCCTCTCGGGTGCCCAGGTGATCCCAGTGGGCACTGTAGACAATATGCTCTTGCGGGAACTCGGTGCCAGGCAGACGAGCCATGACATTGCGGCTCTGGGCGCTGCTGAGGGTGTTTGCCAGTTCAGTAGACAGCGTGAGGTCACCCAGCGGCACCGCCTGGAAATCCGGGCTGGCCGCCGCGGCCTTCAGGGCATCGAAATCTTCACCGGCGGCAGCAAACAGCTCGCGCGCCACCGCCTCGGTCACCCACCCTTCTGCCGCTACCCTGTCCAGGTTCTGGTTGTCCGCCGTCAGGCCAATCTGCGGGCCAGACCAGCTGTTACGCACCACGTCCCAGCCGTAGGCCGCAGGCGCGGTTTCGTGAATGATGATGGCGGCGGCCGCACCGCGACGCGCCGCCTCTTCATACTTATAGGTCCAGCGACCGTAGTAGGTCATGGTGTTGCCGTTGAATACCTCCGGATCCTGGGTGGCGTAGCCCGGGTCGTTGATCAGTATCACCACGGTCTTGCCGGTCACATCCACGTCACCGAAGTCATCCCAGCCACGCTCTGGTGCGGTAATGCCATACCCCACAAAGACCAACCCGGCGTCTTCAACCGACACGCTTTCCACCTGGCGCTGGGTAAAGACCATCATCTCGTCCGCATAGGCAAGGTCGCGCTCGAAATCCGATCCACGAACCGCCAGGGTAACCGAGGGGTCGGTGGTGACCGAGGTAATCGGCACATCCTGCACCCAGCTCTGGCCATTGCCCGGCTCCAGCCCCAGCGCCTTGAACTGCGCGACCAGGTAGTCCACGGTCATGTCCTCGCCCGGCGTGCCCGGGCCGCGGCCGCCAAATTCATCGGCGGCCAGCACCTCGGTATGGGTGTGCAGGTCGGCTTCCACCTGGCCACGCTGCTGGTCGAGAACGTCGGTGGTCGCTGCCGCGTCCTGCACGGGAGGCGACTCGGACTGCGAGCAGGCAGCCAGCAGGGTAGAAACGGCGGCAAGCGCCGCCAAACGGACAGCACGGTATTTGAAAATGGACATGGGGATCACCTGTTATTCTGATGGCCGGATTCTACCACCGGGAAAATTCCGCGCCACGACCCGCCGCCATCCGTATAATGCGGCGATAACAATAACACCCGGATCAGCTTCATGAGTGAAATCGCCGCAACACCCGCTGTCGATTCAGCGGATGAATTCCTGGGCCACCCGAAGGGCCTGTACGTCTGCTTCGCCACTGAGATGTGGGAGCGCTTTTCCTTCTACGGCATGAAATACCTGCTGTTGCTGTACCTCACCAAGTACCACCTGTTTACCGACAATATGGGCCTGGACGTCCTGGGTGGCTACGCAGCACTGGTCTATGCCATGCCAGTAATCGGCGGACTGCTCGCCGACCGCTACCTGGGTATGCGCAAGGCAGTGGTCTTCGGGGGTATGTGCCTCGTGCTGGGGCACCTGGGCATGGCCTTCGAGGGACAGGCGGCGAGCAATGTGCAGGGCGAAGTCGTGCGCGATACCTTTGCGCTGCAGGTGTTCTATTTCTCGCTGGCCCTGATCGTGATCGGCGTCGGCTTCCTGAAGCCGAATATCTCCACCATTGTCGGCCAGCTCTATGACAAGGATGACGTGCGCCGGGATTCCGGTTTCACCATTTTCTACATGGGCATCAATATCGGCTCGTTTACCGCAACTCTTCTCTGTGGCTACCTCGGCGAAACCTATGGCTGGGCCTACGGGTTTGGCGCGGCAGGCATCGGCATGCTATTCGGCCTGGTCACCTTCCTGCGCGGCCAGAAGTACCTGCACGGCCACGCCGAGCCCCACGATCCGGCGCTGCTCAAGCAGCCTGGCCTGGGGCCCATCAACAAGGAGTTCACCATTTACCTGGGCGGGCTGGTGGCTGTTTTCGCCGTCTGGCAGATGCTGCAGTTCCACGCGGTGGTGGAGGCGACCCTCAACACCATGGCGTTGGTGGTACTGGGGGGCCTGGCCTGGTTCCTGACCCAGCGCTGCAACAAGGTAGAACGCGAGCGCATGTTCGTATTGATTGTGCTGACCATGTCCACGGTGGTGTTTTGGGCCCTGTTTGAGCAAAGCGCGGCTTCCATGACCCTGTACGCAGACCGGGTACTGGACCGCAATCTGCTGGGCGTGGAACTGACCGCTGCCCAGTTCGGTTCCATGAATGCCTTTTTCATCTTTACCTTTGCGCCCATTTTCGCCATGGCCTGGACCTGGCTGGCTCGCCACAACCTGGAACCCTCCACACCGGTGAAATTCGCCCTCGGCATCGCCCAGGCCGGCCTGGGTTTTGGCGCCCTGGTAGTGGGCGCCACCATGCCGGACGAGTCCGGCCGGGTTGCGGCCATCTGGCTGGTGCTGGCCTACATGTTGCACACCACCGGTGAGCTTTGCCTGTCGCCGGTGGGACTGTCGGCGGTGACCAAACTGGCCGTGCCCAGCGTGGTGGGCGTGATGATGGGCGCCTGGTTCCTGGCCACTGCCTATTCGGAATTTGTTGCGGCACAGATTTCCAAACTGGCCGCTGTGCCCACGGAGAACGGCGCCGTCGCCGATGTTTCCGCCGCACTGGCCAGCTACACCGCGCTGTTTGAAGACCTGATGTGGGTGGGCCTGGCGGTGGGTGGCGTGGTCCTGTTGATCTCTCCCCTGCTCAGAAAACTGATGCACGGCGTTCACTAAAACCTCTATTCACGGGCAAGCTCCATGGCTGAAACACAACGCGACTTCGACATAGTTCTCTACGGCGCCACCGGCTTTACCGGCAAGCTGGTGGCAGAGTATCTGCTAAACAAGTACGGCGTAGACGGTGACCTGCGCTGGGCCATGGCCGGTCGCAGCCTCAAGAAGCTGGAGCAGGTACGCGACGAACTGCAGAACAGCGATATACCGCTGCTCACCGCCGATTCGGATGAGACATCCTCCCTTAAGGCGATGGCTGAAAAAGCCAAAGTCATTTGCACCACCGTCGGCCCCTACGCCCTGTACGGTTCCAAACTGGTCGCTGCCTGTGTCGAGGCCGGCACCCACTACTGCGACCTCACCGGCGAGACCCAGTGGATGCGCAAGATGATTGACGCCCACCAGGCTGCCGCGGAATCTTCTGGCGCCCGCATCGTTCACACCTGCGGTTTCGACAGCATCCCCTCGGACCTGGGTGTGCTGTTCCTGCAAAACGAGATGATGGCCAAACACGGCGTGCCGGCCCGGCATGTGAAGTACCGGGTCGTGGAGGCCAAGGGTGAGTTCAGCGGCGGCACCGTGGCCAGCCTGATCAACGTCATGGAAGAAGCGGTCAGGGACAAGTCCCTGCGTCAACTGCTGGCCGACCCCTACGCCCTGAATCCGCAAGGCAGCCCCACCGGCGACGATGTCAACGACCAGACCGGCGCCATCTACGACGAGGATTTCGAACGCTGGACCCTGCCCTTTGTGATGGCCGCCATCAACACGCGTGTGGTGCGCCGCAGCAATGCGCTGCTGGACCAGCGCTATGGCGATGACTTCCGTTACGACGAGGCCATGCTAGGCCCGAAAGGTATGAGCCGGCTGAAAGCGAAGCTCGCCGCCGGTGCCATGACCGCCGGCACCGCAGCGCTCGCCATTGGCCCGATGAGGGCCATCGCCAAACGCTTCCTGCCCAAGCCTGGCGAAGGCCCCAGCCAGGAAGTGCGGGAGAACGGCTACTACGAGATTCTGCTGCGCGGCATACACCCGGAGGATCGCGACAAGGATATGGTCGCCCGGGTCACCGGCGACATGGACCCGGGCTACGGCTCCACCTCAAAGATGCTGGCGGAGTCCGCCGTTTGCCTGGCCCAGGACGAGCTTGGCTGCGGCGGCGGTTTCTGGACCCCCGCCAGTGCCATGGGTGAAAAGCTGATTGCCCGCCTGGAAGAACACGCGGGCCTCAGCTTCGATATCGTCGAGGGCTAACCGCCGACAAGGCGGCTAGTGCTTGCGCGCCACCGCCAGCAGATTCTTGCCGATGGGCGGTGGCAGCACAGACTCCAGGGCCCGGGCGACAGGAATACCCACGCGGTCGTAAAGCCTGACCGCGGCGGGATTCAATCCGCCCTTCATCAACACCATGGACACATACCAGGGCAGCACGCCCAGCACGTCCATGTAGCGCAAGTCGACAATCTCCAGGCCCGCGCTTTCCAGCACGGCGCGAAGCTGTGGCCTATGGTAGCGGCGGTGATGACCGATACTGGCGTCGAAGTCGCTGTAGAGCCATGACAGGGCCGGCACCAGGACCAGCAGGTGCCCGCCGGGGCTTAGCGCACGGGAGATGGTGGCCACCTCCTCTGCGTCGTCCTCGATATGTTCCAGGACGTTGTCATAGATCACTGCATCAAAGCCGGTGTCCACTGCGGGTATCTCCGCCAGCGTGGCCTGGTGCACGGCAACACGGTCGTTGCCGGCAAAGCGCTCCACCAGTCGCGCGTGGAGGTTGGCCGAGGGTTCACAGATGCTCAGGCCGGTGACACCGGGGTCGTCGAGAATATGACCGGACAAGGCGCCCATGCCCGCGCCCACCTCACAGACCCGGCCGCTGAGATAGGGTTGGAAACGCGAGAGAATCCAGCGGGTGTAATTGACAGCCCCCGCCATCGCGTCAAGGTCATCGGCCTGGTAGTGGAATGAGTCGGTCATGAGTCTCTACTTCCCACGCAGCGCCCTCAGGTAGCGGCCACGGCTTGCCGCCGCGCGCCAAGCTGCAGCCACAGCTGCCAGCCGGTCCACACGGCCAGCAGGTAGCAGGCCGGTCGCAGCGGTATGCCGTAACGCGGAAAAGGCGCTACCACCATGTGAATGGCGACAAAGTACAGCAGCAGCAGCGAGGCCAGTTGCGGCACTAGCAGCGCGCTGTCCTTCCAGCCGGCCCGCCAGCTCTGCCACCACACCAGTACACTGCCGACTACCGCCAGCAGCATGGCCGGCAGGTGTAGCCAGGCGCTAATGCGATGGGTCCCGGCAAAAAACCCCAGCTCGAAGTACGGCGTTTTCGATACCGGATAAATGTAGGCGTCTCCCATGCCCTGCACGATATTCCAGGACAGCAACGCCTGGGGCTTGCCGAACAGGAACCAGCCCAGGTGACGGCCCGGCTCTTCGGTGAAGCGCCGAGCCAGTTCCTGCAGCAGCGCCGGCCAGCTCGCTGCAATCTCGGGACTGCGCGGGTCGTAGCGATAGGGGAAGCCGTACGAATCTGGGTTGCCCTCGAACTGGAAACCCGGATACATGCCGTGATGGATAGACCAACGCAGCAGTGAGCTGCCGCCCTCCACCGCCGGCGGTGAATAGGTCAACATCCACACCAGCGGCACCAGCACCAGGGCGCCTACCAGCACCGCGCTGCCCATCAGGGCACCGCGCCCCTGGTACAACAGCATCAGCAGCAGCCAGGGCACCAGCAGCAGGGCCACAGTGGGGCGGGTAAAAAAACACAGACCAAACATCAGCCCCGCCACGGCAGCGGCCGCCAGCTTGCCTGGTTGCTCGATGCAGCGCGCCATGGCCAGCAGGCTCGCCAGCAACAGGAAGGCAAACAGGCTTTCGGTCAGCCAGTACACATTCATGTTCACCAGGTGTGGCGACAGCGCCGTCAACGCGGCCACCGCAAATGCACCCCACCAGGGCAGGCATCGCTGCGCCGCCAGAAAGACCAGCAGCACCAGGCCGGCGCTCAGCAGGGCCTGACCATACTTCACCGCCTCGGCACCGGCATCCAGCCCCAGGGTGCCAAAAAAAGCCGCCATGAACACCGGATAGCCGGCAGCGCGCACGCCGTCCGCCTGGGGCACGACGCCACCACTTACACCGCGCGTGTCGCGTGAGTAAACGCCATGCTCAACCAGGTTGGCAGCGTAGGTCACATAGTCCAGCGCGTCTGCCCGCAGCGGCGAGATGACTTCAGTGAGACGCACGGTCTCAAACCGCAGGAACAGCGTTACCAGGGTGAGACAGAGAAGTGCGTAAACCTGGGGGCGGTTGAGCCCGGCGTTTGATTTCAAGTGCTGGCCGCTGCGGTAAGAGTCACGCCACCTTAGCCACAACGCCGCGGAGGGTAAACCCGGCAACAACAAAACTGTGAACCGGCTGCCGGTACCGCCGCCAGCTAGACAGCGCTCCCCTCGCGTCGCTGCCAGCCGGCCCTGCAGCCAGGGGTCGACTGTCGACAGTGCCGACATACCCACCGATATCGGCGCTTGAGCATGATGGCGCCGGCGACAGCCACCAGCAACGTGGCAGGCACCGCCAGCACCGGCCGCGGCGGGCTCAACACCAGCAAATAGAGGCCCAGCGTGAGCACAACCAGCCCCATTGCCATGAGCCTGGGGCTGCCCAGCAGCCGCCTTTCTGCGCGCAGCTCCGCGTGGCAGCGGGCGCAGCGCCTGTCATTACCTTCCGTCATGTACCGCTCCGGTCCGGGGACAGGTTTCGATACTAGGACGCCGGCTCAAGGCCGTCTGCCCAACGAAGGGTCTAGACCAAAGGTTTAGTGATCCCCGGAGCGGAGGACAGAAACATGGAGGTGGTGCCGGAAATAGGAATCGAACCTACGACCTTCTCATTACGAATGAGCTGCTCTACCGACTGAGCTATTCCGGCAAGGAGGGTCTGGGAAAGGGCCGGAAGTCTACCCGCCAACCCCTTGTCGCGCAAGGTTTTGCCGCGTAAATTGGCGGCGTGGAAACCTACAACATCAGCTTCAGCGGCGAGACCCTCCCCGGGTGCCATCCCGACGCCGCGCGAAAGCGACTGGCAAAGTATTTCCACCTCGACACCGACAACACCATCGAACGCTTTTTCACCGGCGAGAAGGTCATTCTCAAGCGCAACCTCGACCGCGATACCGCCGTGGGCACCTACCAGGACCTGCGCCGATTGGGGATCGTGGTGGCGATAGAAAAAGCTGATCCGCAGGAAGCCGCTGAAGCACTGCGCAAGGAGAAACGTCAGCGCGAAGCCGCCCGCCAGCAGCAGACGGATGAGGCGCGCCAGGCCGCCCGGCAACAGCAGGTGCAGCAGCGCCGCGAGCAGGCCGAGCGGGAAGCGGCAAAACAGCGCGCCATTAAGGCGCGAGCGAATCGACAGGGCGCTGAGCCCGGCGCCACGCCCGGCAAGCACAAGACAGCCCCGGCGAGCACCAAACCTACAGACCAGCCGCGCGGCGCCAGGAAACCCGGCGCACAGAAGCAGGCTGCGCCGCCCAAAACGCAGACCACCAGACCCGCGGCGAAAAAGAGCGCTCAATCGACCGCAAAGCGGCCGGCGCCGAAAGCACCTACACCGACACCCGGAGCCCGGGGTGCAGTCGCCGGCACCCGCCGTAAACGTCAGCCCGGCGCGCCCAATCTTTTTGATGTGCGCCTTTCGGAAGGCGCGCTGAAAGAAGCTGAGGCCCAGGAAGAGCACTTCAGTGGGGCTCCCCTGCTGGGCGCTGCCATCCTGCTGGTCGCCTTTGTGCTGGTTGGCTTGAGATTCTGGATGGACAGCTTTGAAACGCCGCCCGCGGGTCTGGGCGCTGTCACCGTGGACAGCGCCGGGCGCCCCGCGGTGGTGGTCAACGACCAACTCCTGCGCCATGATCGCGCCGGCAATCCCGGTGAACTGATGCCACTCTCCGATATCGGTCTTGCCCCCACCACGCCTATCGCTTTCCTGGGTGATGGAAAGCTCCTGCTCCAGCAAGGCGCCCAGGGACAGGACATGCCCGCCTGGTTGCGTGACTTCCTCGACATCGAGGCCAAGCCTGGCAGGTTGCAACGCTGTTCCACCCGGAAGACAAGCTGCGCGCCGTTTCTGCAACCGCTGGATGCAGGCAGCTTCGCGCTGAACCGTGACGGTGGCTATGTGGTGATTGCCGATGTCCTCGGAAATCGCCTGTTGAAGTACGACACCGACGGCAAGGCGCTTGCCTCGCGCCCCATCGCGATGACCAGCCCGGTGCACCTGGCGGTACGCGACGGGGTGCTATTTCTGAGCCAGGGCAATTCCGACGTGGTCAAGGCACTGGTTACTGACAACGGCACCTTCGGCGAGGAGCTCGGGCTCTACACCCTGGCGGTGGCCGGCGCCCAGGCCACAGGACATATTTTCCCCGGCGCGCTGGAGTGGCTGGAGCAACACTGGTGGGTGGTGATGCAGAGTCGCGACAGTTCCACCGCTGGCCTGTATCGCTTCGACGCCAACTGGCAGGCCGTTGATGCCGTACCTTTGCCAGAGGGAGCCAGCCCCGGTCAACCGGCAGCATGGGGTGAGAAACTGCTGGTGCCCGACGCGCTCAACGACACCGTCTATCGGGTGGCCGCCGACAATACGCTGGAAGCACCGTTCAGCGTGGAACCCATCAGTGCGGCGCTGACAGAACGCCGCACCGCTCTTGACCAGTCGGCCTCGCTACAGGCGGTGGTGATGCTGATGCTGTTTTTTGCCGCCCTCGGCCTGTTCACATTCGGCTCGGTGAAATCGCTCCAGGGCAAGATCTATCGCGCCCTCAACGACACCGACGAACAGGCTTTCGATATCGAAAACGACGCCATCCGCTGGCTGGATCCCGGCCGGGACGCGCGTGTACTGATCAAACGCGGCGGCTTCCTGCTGGCCGGACTCACCTTCCTGGTGCTGGCCACCGCCGTATTGCTGAAACCCGGTCTTGGCGTCACGGTGGCAACGCTGCTGGTGCTGGCGGGTATTGCCGGCTACGGCTACGCCATTTACCAGTCCTGGGGCTGCCACCTGGGACGCCTCGGCGACCAGCTGGTGGTGGTCGACCACAAGAGCACCTACCGGGTGGGCCGCGGGCCCCGTATCCAGTACGTGAACAACTACGTCATGATCGATGACGTGATCGTCTACCTGGGCAACGCCCTGCTACCGCAGTTTTCCCACGAACCGCTACAGCAGGATTTCGAGCCGGTAGTGACCCGCGGCATCAAGGTGGACCGCACCACCCTGCGCCTGAAGCTGATCAACAGTCGCCATCCCATGTTTTACGGCGGCGCAGGTCTGGCGTTTTCGCTGGCGGCTGCGCTGCTTATCCTGCTACTCGCCTGAGCCTGCTCCGGCAAATGGGGTATGCTTGATCCATGCATCGCGATCACCAGCCCCATGTCGGATTTTTTGTCTCCTGTCTCGCGGACCTGTTTCGCCCCTCGGTGGCCTTCAGCGCCATCGAGCTGCTGGAATCTGCCGGCTGTCAGGTCGAAGTGCCCGAAGCACAGACCTGTTGCGGCCAGCCGGGCTACAACAGCGGTGCGCCGGATGACGCCCGCCCGCTGGCACGGCAGGTGATTGAGGCGTTCGCCGGCTTTCCCTACGTCGTCGTACCTTCCGGCTCCTGCGCGGGCATGATCAAGTACCACTACCCGCGACTGCTGGCGGAGTACCCGGACTGGCACGCCCGCGCCACTGACCTCGCCCAGCGCACCTGGGAGATCACCAGCTTTCTGGTGGAAGTGATGGACTACTCTCCACCCCTGTCCGCGCTGCGTGCTCGCAAGATGACCTATCACGACGGCTGCGCCGGTCTCCGGGAAATGGCCATTAAACCGCAGCCGCGCAAACTGCTGGCGAGGGCGGGTGTGGACGTCACCGAGATGCAGGCCACCGAAGTCTGCTGCGGCTTCGGCGGTACCTTCTGCGCAAAGATGCCTGAGCTCTCGGAAAAAATGGTCGACGACAAACTCGACAACGCCACCGATACCGGCGCCGCCCTGTTGCTCGGTGGCGACCTGGGCTGCCTGATGAATATTGCCGGCCGCGCCCGCCGCCGAGAGCAGACCATCGAAGTTCGGCATGTGGTAGAGGTATTGGCCGGCAACCTCTCTGGCCCCGGTATCGGCGAGGGCGAGCGGTGAAACAGACCAGCGAGCACTTCCAGGACAAGGCCAGGGAGGCCCTGGTACGCACCGAGGCGCGGCAGCGCATGGATGCGATCGGCCTGTTGCTGCCGGCCATGCGTGAAGCTGCGGTAAAAGAAGTCGATTTCGAGGCGCTGCGGGAACATATCAAGCGGGTCAAGGATCACACCCTGGACAATCTTGAGCACTACCTGCGCCAGTTCGAGGAGCAGGTGGTGATGAACGGCGGCCACGTGCACTGGGCACGGGACTCGACGGAGCTGAATTCAACGGTACTGGACATTTGCCGGGCGGCCGAGGCACGCCACGTGGGCAAAGGCAAGTCGATGATCACCGAGGAAACCGGGCTCACGGAACACCTGGAGTCTGCCGGCCTGCACGTCACCGAAACCGATCTCGGCGAATACATCGTGCAGATCGCCGGCGAGACTCCCAGCCATATTGTCGGCCCGGCTTTCCATAAATCCGAAGATGAGATCCGCCAGCTGTTCCTGGACAAGCACGCCCTGGGCAGACGCCGCCTGGACGATCCTCCCGCCATGGTGGCGGAGGCCCGGGAGGTGTTGCGCGAGCGCTTCCTTAATGCCGACGTGGGTATTGTTGGCAGCAACGCGCTAATCGCCGAAACCGGCCAGACACTGCTGGTGACCAACGAGGGTAACGGCGACCTGGTATCCACGCTTCCCAGGGTTCACATCGTCTGCGCCTCCATAGAAAAGCTGCTGCCGCGGCCGGAGGATGCGCTGGCCCAGGTGCGCCTGCTTGCGCGTTCCGCCATCGGCACCGCGGTCACTGCCTACACCAGTTTTTATTCGGGACCACGTCGCGCTGACGACCTGGATGGCCCGGAGCAGTTCCACGTCATCCTGCTGGACAACCGCCGTACCGAAATTCTCGGCGGCAACTACCAGGACATGCTGGCCTGCATGCGCTGCGGCGCCTGCCTGACCCACTGCCCGGTCTATATTGGCGCCGGCGGCCACGCCTACGGTTGGGTCTACCCGGGGCCCATGGGCTCTGTGCTCACGCCCCTTCTGACCAGCCTGGAGCAGGCCAGCGAACTGCCCAACGCCTGCACCAGTTGCGGCCGCTGCGCCGAAATCTGCCCGGCAGCTATCCCACTGCCGGATCTGTTGCGCGACCTGCGCGCAGAGGAAACTCACAGCAGGATCACACCGGCACGCTGGCGCTGGGGTATGAAACTGCACAGCTGGCTGGCGCGCTTTCCCCGCCTGTATCAGGCCGTGACCGGTGTGACCGTTTTTATCCTGAGCCTGCTGAGCCGCCGCCGCGGTGGTTTCCGAAGGCTGCCGATGGCCCAGGGCTGGACCCAGGTGCGTGACTTCCCCGCCCCCCAGGGCAGCAGCTTCATGCGGCAATGGAAGAAACGCCAGGCCGGGGGTCAGGACAATGGCTGACGCCGGCCCGGGCATGCTCGACGCAGTAAGGCGCCGGCAGTATGGCGACGGCGACGCCGATAGTATCGCCGAGGACCTTGCGGCCCTGGGGCGCGCGCCGGTAAGCCCGCTGGATGAAGAGGACATGCTGGAGCATTTTCTCAACCGCCTGAAAATCAACAAGGTCGAGCTGGAAGTGGCTGCCAGCAAGCCCGAGGCCGTCAAACGCATCGCCCGCTTTATCTATTCCGAATACAACGGCTATCGCGCCGTCGCCGGCAATGACCGGCGCCTCGCCGCACTCCCCTGGCGTGACGGCGGCGTGCTGGTGCGTTTTGGTGCCGCCGCTGCAGAGGACGCGGTCAGCATCAGCTACGCGCGCTTTGGTATCGCCGAGACCGGTTCCGTGGTGTTGTACTGCAACCGGGACAACCCCGCCGCCAACAACTGGCTGACCCGGGACCATATCGTCATCCTCGACTCCCGCGACCTGGTGGCCAGCCTGGAGGATGCCTGGACCGGCATCCGCAAAGACAGCGAGCAGCACGGGCAGCCCAGAGGCATAACGCTGGTATCAGGCCCTTCCAGCACCGGCGATATCGTCGGGCACCTGGTAAAAGGTGCGCACGGACCACTGCGGCTGAGGGTGGTATTCCTGGGGCATGTGCCGGAAAATTTACTGGAACGCACCGGATTCGAGCCCAACCCACTATAGCAAGAGCAAGCGGCATGCCCCCGCTTGCACAGGCTTCCCCGTCATTCCCGCGACTCCCCCCATCATTCCCGCGACTCCTCCCGTCATTCCCGCGACTCCTCCCGTCATTCCCGCGAACGCGGGAATCCAGTGGCTGGATAGGTCGAGTGGCTGGATTCCCGCGTGCGCGGGAATGACGGGGAAGTAGGAACGACGACCAAGTCGTCATAAAACTGGTGCGGGTGCAACGGGAGCGCTGCGGCCATCGCAGCTACTCGGGACTAAACAACTCCTCAAGGAAATTACTCAGCGACTGCCAAGAGCGACGGTCCGCCGCCTCGTGGTAGACGGTGCCGAAATCGGCGTCATTGGCATCCGGGTTGGTGAAAGCGTGCAATGCACCACCGTGGCCGTGTAGCTGCCAGTCAGCGCCGGCGGCGTCCATTTCCTCGGCGAAGGCGAGCACCTGCTCCGGCGGCGCCATGGGGTCGGCCCAGCCGTGTTCCACCAGCACGCTGGCGCGGATCGCCTTGCCGGTGGCTTTCTCCGGCGGGCTCAGAATACCGTGGAAGCTGCACACCCCCGCCAGCGGCAGGTCGGCGCGGGCCATATCCAGCACACACAGGCCACCAAAGCAGTAGCCGATGGCGGCCATGCGCCGGGCATCAATTTCCGGTTGGCCCTGGGCCACTTCAACACAGGCCGCCAGGCGGCGGTGCAGCAGGTCACGGTTCTCCGTGAATCGGTTCATGAGTTCGAAGGCCTGCTCGGTGGTCTCGGCAATTACGCCCTTGCCAAACAGGTCCAGCGCGAAGCCAACATAGCCCAGTTTGGCCAGTTCGATGGCGCGGCCGCACTCGAAATTCTCGCGGCCGCGAAATGCGTGAGCCACCATCACCGCCGGCTTGGGCTCCGACTGCATCTCGTCCCAGGCCATGAAGGCCTCAAGCACCTCTCCTTCATGCGTATATTCAATCAGGCGGGTTTGAATAGCCATATTGATACTCCATCCATGTTCTTGTGAGCGACCATTATCTTCCGTATGTTTTGGGGCGCTTGCAATGCAAAAGGCCCGATTTATGCACCTCGCCTTCAGTTCCATGAATACCCTGGCCGATCCGCCGCCGCCCGAACTCGCCCTGGCCCTTGAGCAGCGCGGCTTCGAGTCACTGTGGTACGGCGAACACAGCCATATCCCCTGCTCGCGCAGGACCCCCTATCCACCCGGCGGCGAGCTACCGGCGCCCTACAGCAAGATGATGGACCCCTACCTGTCGTTGATGGCGGCCGCCGCGGCCACCACCACGCTCAAGCTCGGCACCGGCATCGCACTGCTTATGGAGCGCGACATCTTCTCCCAGGCCAAGACCATTGCCACCCTGGACCAGTTGTCCGGCGGCCGCGTGATCATTGGCACCGGCGTGGGCTGGAACGAGGAAGAATTCAGCAATATCAACCCCCACCCCTTCGGCAAGCGCTATGCCGTACTGCGGGAAACCGTGGCGGCGACCCGCGCCCTGTGGAATGACACGGAAGCGGAATACCACGGCGAGTACATCGATTTTGACCCGGTCTGGGCCGACCCCAAGCCGGCGCAGCCCGGCGGCCCGAAAATCTACATGGGCGCGATGGGCCCCCTCGGCATCAGGCACGCGGCACGGTGGGCGGATGGCTGGTATCCGGTGGATATCGGCCTGCCTGATGCCGCACAGGCTGTGACCGACTTCAGGAAATTGGTGGAGCAATGCGGACGGGACCCGACGACGGTGGCAATCAACATCCAGATTATGGACACTTCCAATCTGGACAAGCTCAAACAGTACCGGGACCTGGGCGTGGAGCGCGCCACAGTAGGCGTGGCCGTGGATATGTGGGACAAGCCTGATCAGGTGATGCCCATGATCGACCGCTTCAGCAAGCTGATCCCGGAACTCAGTGAATAAAGACCACGAGGAACCACATCATGACTCGACTGCTCAGTATTCTCTTCTGTGCCCTGCTACTGGCTCAACCGGCACTGGCTGACAAGAACGCCGACAAGCGCGCCAAGATCAACAAGGAGGCCCAGGCCACACTGGAGCGCCTCCACAAGGAAGCGCCCGAAACCCGCCAGATGATCAAGGACGCCGAGGGCTATGGCGTGTTCTCCAACATCGGGATTAATGTGATCTTCCTGTCCGGTGGCGGTGGC
Organism: Cellvibrionales bacterium; assembly: GCA_043513815.1. Classification (GTDB taxonomy): domain Bacteria; phylum Pseudomonadota; class Gammaproteobacteria; order Pseudomonadales; family Halieaceae; genus JANQIO01. Next base: position 2,854,169 of record CP121313.1, read on the forward strand.
AGCGGCGTGGTTGTCGACAACAAGTCCGGCGGCCGCACTTACATGAACATGGGCTCGGCAGGCGTCGGCATCGGCCTCGGCGTGAAGGACTTCCGCGGCGTATTCATCTTTCACAGTCGCAAGGCGTTGGAAAATTTCATCGAGCACGGCTGGGATTTTTCAGGCCAGGCGGATGCCGCGGCCAAGAGCAGCGACAAGGGCGCGGAAGGCAGCGTGGCTGCCACGGTGGTGAACGGGGCTTCTATCTACCAGCTCACAGAAAACGGCCTGGCCCTGCAGGCCACGCTACAGGGCACCAAGTATTGGAAGAGCAAGAAGCTCAATACATACGAATAAGATTGAGTGCGGACTGCTTCCCGGCAGTCCGCTTGCTACCAACCTACAGACACTGACAGGAACCAGATATCGTAGCTGCTGTACTCGCCGCTGAAGCCCGCCAGCGGCAACCTGTCGGAGCTGTCGATCGGTGAGTCGCCATAGTCGGCGTAGACCAGGCTGGTGCTGATCACCCTGCCATCATCGCGGCGATAGTCGGCACCCACAGCATAGCGCCATTGTTCATCCGCGGGCATGTCCGCGCGATTGAATGCCTTGTCCACCGGGCTGTCGTCGTAGGCAATCCCGGAACGGAACGTCCAGCGCTTGTTGTAGTAGTAGTCGAAGCCACCGCCGTAATGGTAGGTATCTTCCCAGTTGCGAGGCACAGCGGCACCGTTGTTCTCGGTCGACAGGAGCACCTCGTCCATCTCGCTCCAGTTATCCCAGCCCCAGGACAGGTAACCCGTCCAACGCTCGCTGATCACATGGCTGAGGCCCACGCGGGCGGTGGTGGCCAGCGTCAAGTCGGTATTGATACCCACGGAGCCTAGAAACGCCGTGTCCACGTCGCCGTCGTACTCAAACTCATAGTTGGAATGGAGGCGGCCACCGATATGGGTGCGGGGCGTCAGTTCATAGGCGAAGCTGGCGATCACCGCCACCTGCACGTCATCGCCATCGATTTCGGCCTTGCCCTCCTCCGGGCGCGGGCCACCGGACAGCGCCGGCACCGCAACATCGAGCTCCAGGGAGGAGTACATCACCGGCACTGACAGCCCCAGGGACAGTTTGTCGGTGACCTTGAAGCCCAGGGAAGGGACCACCCCCACCACGGCCATGGTGACTTCCTGGGCCTGGAAACGACCGGCCCATTCATTGTCGTAGTCCGCTGAGAGCCCGGTCAGGACAAGACCACCAATCCCCCAGGTGAGCCTGTCGTTGTAGGGGCTTGAATAAAACGCACTGACCGATGGCGTCAACGCACCGGCATCACCGCCGTCACCGTCACCGTTGACGACCCCATTTTGATCAAGATCAAACTCCACCGTCGGCAGCAGCAGGCCACCGGCCACCATGACCTGCTTGCCTTCATGGCGAGTCATGGCGGCGGCGTTGAAGAAAACATCCGAAGCATTGCCGGTACCAGCGGCTTCACCGGCTGCGGCCCGGCCCATGGTGGGCTGGTTGAATTCGCTGAGCCATAGACCACCGGCACTGGCTGGCAGGGAGGCCGCCGCCACACTGGCGGCAAGCAAGGAACGTGGCAGTATTTTCATGGTACATGTCGCCGATTATGTTTTACCCAATGATACTGGGACTCTGTTAGCACTAGCCAGCCCGGCACAGGCCAGTCGATCAACAAATGGCAAGTTCGCCTGCTATAGTCTGGTCACTAAACGTCTCAGCGATCCTGCACCGGAGGACACCCATGCGCCTGACCACCCTGTTATTGACTACCCTGATGGCCGTATGCCTCGCCCTGCCCCTGCAGGCCGCCGAGGGTACGGTCCTGATTACCGGCGCCAACCGCGGCATCGGCCTGGCACTGGCCCGGGAGTTTACCGAGGCAGGTTTCGAGGTGATCGGCACCGCTCGCAACCCTGCAAAAGCCGCTGAACTGAAAGCGACTGGCGCGCGCGTGGTGCAACTGGATGTGACTGACGCCGCCAGCGTGGCGGCCATGGCCAGGACCCTGGACGGAGTGGCCATCGATATCGTTATCAACAACGCCGGTGTGGCCCTCGACCGGGGTCGTGAACTGGCCGACCTGGACATCGACGTGATCGAGCGCACGCTGGATGTGAATACGCTGGGCCCGATACGGGTGATGTCTGCGCTCTACCCAAATGTGCAGGCCGGCGACCGCAAGGTGTTCGCCAACATCAGCAGCATGATGGGCAGCATGGAGATGAACACCTGGGGCTGCTGCCTGGGCTACCGGGCCAGCAAGGCAGCCCTGAACAGCGCCAGCAAGACCCTGGCGATCGACATCGGCAAGCAGGGAATGACCTTTGTCGTCTTCCACCCCGGCTATGTGCAGACCGACATGAACGAGGGCCAGGGCAACATTACTCCCGCGCAGAGTGCTACCGGCCTGACCAAAGTCATCGCCGGCCTGGATGCCGAGGACAACGGCAAGTTCTACGACTGGCAAGGCAAGGAACTGCCCTGGTAGTTGGGAACCGTTAGTTGGGAACCGTTAGTTGCTAATCGAAAGCCGTTAGCGAAAGCTGGCGATTTCCTCCAACGGCTTCTTGACGGTGGCAGCGCGAGGAATCATCGCGTCCGCCGCCGGGTGCCCCACAACCAGCAGGATGTAGGGGCGTTCGTTACCGGGGCGGTCCAGAATCTGGTTAAGAAACTTCATCGGGTTGGGGGTATGGGTCAGGGTCGCGAGCCCCGCCTCGTGCAATGCGCTAATCAGGAAGCCCGTGGCAATGCCTACCGATTCCGCCGTGTAGTAGTTCTTCTGCTTTGACCCATCCTCATTGACGCCGTAGCGCTCGACAAAAATGGCGATCAGCCAGGGCGCCACCTCCAGAAACGGCTTGTCTGAGTCAGTTCCCAGGTCCTTGAGATCTTCGAGCCAGTCATCACCCGCCTTGCCGCCGTAGAACTCTCGCTCTTCCTTCTCCGCCGCCAGGCGTATCTCGCGCTTTACTTCAGGGTCGCTGACACAGGCAAAATGCCAGGGCTGGTGGTTAGCGCCGGACGGCGCCGTGCCCGCCGCGCGCAGGCAGGTTTCGATGACCGCACGATCTACCGGCGCATTGCTGAAGTGGCGCACGGAGTGGCGCTGTTTGATGGAGGCGTAAAACGTCTCGGCGCGCGACAGCGACTCTTTGGCAGAAAGCGCAGGCCGGGGCGGGAGTGGAATGGGGTCGTAGTGATAGTCCATGGGTATCCTGTTGCAGCGTGGCAGTGCCCTGGTCGGGCACATATTCTCGTCAGCGGGGGATTGAATCACCGCCTGAGCAGCGTAGTGAACGATTATAACGGCTAGACAACGGCTACCAATGAGCAGCTGTGCCGCCTCATTTTAAACCGCCAGATACGGCTGTGACTTGCACAGGGCGGTAAGCCTTTTGCTTTATTGCTACGGCGCGACCACTTCCAGCAGAGGCTGCCCTACCGAGCCACTGGGCGGGACCACACCGAGCCGGTTCGACAGTGTCACAGCGATATCGTAGGGCGTGACCGGGCGCGCCACCTGCGTGCCTTTCAGACGATTACCCGCGAACACCACCGGCACATGTTGATCGTAGCGCCAGGCAGAACCATGGGTCGCCGCGACAGACAGTCCGTCGAAATCGTTGATAAAGTACTGCGAGCCAAATGCCACATGTACATCCCCCGAGCGCTGTGGATGAAAGCTGCTGGCAACTGCGGCGGCCACGGGGTCGGCCGGTATCGCTCCGCGAGCGATATCGGTCGCCGCATATGCGGCGAACACTTCATCTCTGGCCCTCAGTGCCGCAGCCAGGGTGCGCTGTATATCGACAAGGTTCAGTGCGCTGTCCTCTATCCGCTGGCGATCCAGGTACACATAGGGTGAAAAGAATGCGCTGACCAGATCGACCTCAATCCCCAATGCCAGACGCAGTACCTTATTGAGCGCTTCGACGGAATAGGCATCACTGTCCACATGCGCACCCTGCCGTCCCAGCGACTGAAGATAGCCCGGCACTTCCGGGCCGCCGTGATCCGCCGACAGGACGATCAGGGTATGTTTGAGTCCGACGGTGTCGTCCAGAAAGACAAACAGGTCCGCCAGTTGGCGATCCAGGCGCAGCAGGTTGTCTTCCATCTCCAGGCTCGAAGGGCCGAACAGGTGGCCAACATAGTCGGTCGACGAGAAGCTGACCGACAGGTAGTCCGGCACGGCATCGTGCCCAAGGCCCTCGGCTTCAACCAGTGTTTTTGCGAAATCCAGTGTCAGTTCGTCACCGGCGGGGCTCACCGTCAGCAGGGTTGTGAAGTACTTGCCGGCGCGATCACCCCAGGCGTGTGGGAATGTGCGCCCAAAGCCGGGGAAATCCGTCTCCCAGGGGCTGTCGTCAAGCTTAAGAAATTGGTAACTCTCCGGAGCGGCGAGCAACTCCCAGGATCGACCTGCGTAGTTATCGACCTTGCCCGACGCATTCCAGTCCGCGACCCACTGCGGATAGCTGGTGTAGTAATAGTTCGAACTGACAAACTCGCCAGCCGCTTTGGAAAACCAGAACGCCTTGCCGCTCTGTCCCGCCAGGGGAATGGCCCCCCTGTCCTTTACTGACACCGCGAAGATCTTGCTCTTACCGCGGTGATGCACCGCCAACTCATCTGAAAACGTGGAACTCTTCAGCGCGCGGGGCGAGCGCCCGTCGGCAGTCGCCAGACGTTGGGTAGGATCGATTTCGCTGGCCTGGTCGACGTCGGCGTTCTTGCTCAGGAGACTGTAATCAGGGTCCTCGACGTTGTAGACGAGGCGTTCGGTCGCCTGATCAAACCACACGTTGCCGACCATACCGTGCACCGCCGGCGTCGCCCCGGTGGCCAGGGATGAATGACCAACAATGGTTTCCGTGTTGGCGTGCCGATATCGGGCATCCGTGTACCAGATTCCCCGGTCCCGCAGGTAGCGAAAACCGCCGGGGCCAAACTGGTCCATGTGACGCCAGGGCAGGTCACCGCGCAACTGGTCGACGGTGATCTGCACCACCAGGCGAATGTCTGGCCCTGCGAGAGCTGCAGGTGCTGCCGTCAAAAACAACAAAGCAAGTGAGCTGATGAAGACGCGCATGCTGAAAAACCTCCGTTAGGGGGTCATTCTGCCACAACAGCTGGCCAGGCAGACCCTCCTCGCGGACGCCGGCCGAGCGTCAGTCAGGCCCGCGCGATAATGCGCCCTTCGTGCTTCAAAAGGTTGACCGGGTAGGCGCTCTGCTGGGCAAGGCCCGTGAGCCTGTCGTAGCGTTCGTGTCCGGGGATCAGGGCCTGTACGTTGGTTCCCTTTTCCTCCACCGGCCGGTCATCGCCGGGGTCACCCCACCCGTGGGCGATGCCCAGGGTGCCGGAGGCGACGTCTTCCGATGCCTCCAGAATGCCTTCCTGACGGCCAAAGCCGGAATCGACAATGACGCACTCACCATCGGCAAAGCCGTGGGCGGCAAGATCGTCCGGGGAAATCAGGATCGGGTTGTAGGGGCGCTTCTTCTCAGCCCGCGGTAGATTGTGCCCAGTGGTGCAGTACACCTCCGGCATGCGGTAGGTGATGGCGCGAAACTGAAAGTCCGCATCCGGGCGATAGCTGCCGGCCACCGGCATCGGTTCAGCGCGTACTTCACGCAGCTCTGCCATAGCCTCCGGGTGGCCCACGGCCATGCGTCGGTCGGCGTGGCCAATCATGTTGGGGATCACGCCGCCTACCTCGGTCTCGCGCTCACCGTACAGCTTGCCACTGGGGTTGTCCTTGAGGTCATCAAAGGGCGTGCGCGAACTGGCGTTGAGCGCCCGCATGATCTCCTCGGCCGCGGGCTTGCGGTCCTCGGGAAGGCCCTTGATGTTGGGGCGAATGCCCAGCCGCTCACCGATTTCCCAGAAGAAATCCCACTCCTCGATGGTGCCCTCGGGGGGCTCTACGAGCTTGTCGGTGTACTGCATGAACGGCTGCGGGTAGAACATGTTCATCATGTGGGGAATATCGTTGCGCTCGAAGGGGTGCTTCACCGCCATGATGTAGTCCGCGTAGCGCGCGGTGGCGGATTCGAACAGGTCCAGGCAAACCAGCAGGTCCAGACTCTTGAGCGCCTCCACCGTGCGCTCGGCGTTGCTGAATACCAGCGCCGGGTTGCCGCCGTTGACGATCAGCGCCCGCACTTGCCCTTCACCGGGGGTAAGAATCTCGTCGGTGAGGGTGTTGGTGGGCATCTCGTTGTAACCAAACAGCCCGGAAATGCCCTTGATGCCGCGAATCCTCGAGGTCTCGCCGCTGAATGTCGGAATTGGCAGCGGCCCCATGTTTTCAGGCAGCGGCTGCGACAGGGCGCCGGTGATGCGGGTCATGCCGCCGCGGCGATCGTAGCGGCCGCAGATGGCATTGAGCACCCACACCAGGAACACACAGAGGTTCTGGTGGGCAGCCATGTGCAAGCCGGTGCCGGTCTGGGCGGCGCCGCTGCTGGCAGTGGCGAACACCTTTGCACCCTTAATAATGGTGTCTTTCGGAACCGTGGCGCGGGCGGCGGCATAGTCCAGGTCGAAGTCCGCGACCGAGGCCTTGAGCTGGTCGAAACCGGAGCAGTAGGCCTCCACATAGTCCTTGTCGTACCACTCGTTGTCGATGATCACCTTGATCATGGCGGACAGCAGGGTGGCATCTTCGCCGGGCTTCACCTGCAGGTGTACGTCAGCGCGACGCGCCACGTCACACTTGCGCGGGTCGATGACCACCAGCTTCATGCCACGTTTGAGGGAATTCTTGAGCCGGGTGGACGGGTTGGACTGGGGCATGGTCCACAGGTGGGAGACCGTCGGGTTGGTGGCCACGTACATGGCGACCTCGGAGTTGTCGATGTCCGGCGAGCCAAAGGGCATGGGCGCGCCAAACAGCCAGCCAGTGGCAATCGACAGGGCCGGGGAATCGATAGTGTAGGAGGTGTACATGCCGCGGGAACCCAGCGCCTCAAGCCACTTGCCGACAAACCAGGGGCCACCGGCCGCAGTGCGATGACCGCCGCAGCCGCTGTAGACCGCCACCGCATGGGGGCCGTGCTCGGCAATAATTGCCTTCAGGCGCTCGCCGATCTCGTCCAGGGCCTCGGTGGTTCTCACCGGTTGTAGTTGGCCCTCTACACGCTTCTGGCAAGCCAGCAGGCGATCCGGGTGATTGATGCGATCGACTTCACTGCGCCCTTTCGGGCAGGTGTAGCCTTCGGAGATGGGGTTGTCATGGTCACCGCGGACATCGACGACTTTACCGTCGTCCACATCCACTTCCATGCCACAGAACACGTGACAGAAACGGCAGAAGGTTTTCTTCGTCTCGACGGCCATTATTGTTATCTCCCTGGTCGCGGCAACGACCCTATCGGCATCGAAGGAATAACCTAGCAAAGGAGTTGGTTAAAAACAATCAGAACTGACTGATTTTTGCCAACAGCCTACCGACTGGCAAAATTGCCTGCCAGGGCCTACGGTAACAACACTTCCACAGACCCTCTTCCGACAAGGAGCTTTATCATGTCGCTGTCTCTCTACGACGCTTCCGTTGCCACATATCTGCAAACCCTGGGTGGCGTAACCAATGTCATGACCAAGGGTGAGGCCCACGCCAACGACGGGCATTTCGCGCTGGATGATATTGTCAGCCACCGCCTCAAGGAGGACATGGCCCCGTTCAGCTTCCAGGTGATCTCGATATGGCACCACTCCCACAATGCCATCAAGGGCCTGAAAGAAGGTGAGTTCACGCCGCCGCCCAAGGTAGAGAACATGGACTATGAAAAGTGTAAAAGCCTGATCGCCGAGGCCACCGCCTATCTGGCGGCGCAGGACGCCGAAGAGATCAACGCGCTGGCCGACAAGCCGCTGGTGTTCCGCATGGGGTCCACAGAGATTCCCTTCACTGCCACAGACTTCATCCTGTCCTTCTCCCTGCCCAACTTCTACTTCCACGCCACCACGCTCTACGACATGCTGCGCATCAAGGGGGTACCGCTGGGCAAGATGGACTTCCTGGGCAATTTGCGAGTCGCCGGGGGCTAGGTTATGGCATTGGAACTCTGGACCTTCGCCACGCCCAATGGCTGGAAGGTGACCATTATGCTCGAAGAGCTAAAGGAGGCGGGCGTCGAACTGACCGACGTGAAGCTGGTCACGGTGGACATTTCCAAGGGTGCGCAGTTCGAGGAGGCGTTTACTTCCATCAACCCCAACCAGAAAATTCCCGGGCTGCGCGACGGCAAGACCACCCTGATGGAAAGCTGCGCGATCCTGCTCTACCTGGCGGAGAAGTTCCCCTCGCCGCTGCTGCCCGATGATGAATCCCGCTGGGATGTGATCCAGTGGCTGATGTGGCAGGCAGCCAACATCGGTCCCATTTTCGGCAACAAGCTGAGCTACACGCGCTACATGGATGACGTGCCGGACGAGCAGAAATCCCACCCCCTGGAGCGCTTCAACAATGAAGCCCAGCGCCTGTTGCGAGTACTGGACAAACAGTTGGAAGGCAGAGACTACATTTGTGGCAAGCAGTTCACTATCGCCGACATCGCCTGCTACCCCTGGGTTCGAGGCTGGAAGTGGAGCAAGATCGATATTACTGGCCATAGCAATGTAGTGGCCTGGGTGGACCGGGTGCGGGCGCGACCCGCCGTAGAGCGCGGCCTGGCCTACGGCTTCCAGGGGGACGAGATTGATCAGTGGAGCGAGGACACCAAACGGCGCTACGCCCGCGCTGGTGCCTCCATCGCCGCCAACGCCAGTATCACCCGCGAATGAGCCTGCAACTGCGCTCTAACCACCGCGCGTTTCACGCAGGGCCAGGCGGCGAATCTTGCCCGCCTCGTTGCGCGGTAGCTGTTCAACAAGCTCGAAGGCCCGCGGCACCTTGTATCGCGCCAGCTCCTTGAGGCACAGGGCCTCCAGCTCAGCCGGGTCGAGACTGGACTCGGCCCGCGGCTCGACGATGGCATGCACACGGCGACCGAGGTCATCGTCCTTGAGGCCCACCACCGCCACATCCTGCACCGCGGGGTGGCTGCTGATCACGGCTTCCACCTCAGCCGGAAACACGTTGGCGCCACCGGTAATAATCATATCGGTGCGGCGGTCAGCCAGGTACAGATAGCCCTGCTCGTCCAGGTAGCCGAGGTCGCCGACACTGACAAAGCCATCGCCCAGCGTCTCCAGCGCATTGGCTCCGAGGTACTGGTAGCCGGCGCTGCCGTCGCCGAAACGGGAGAAGATTTCTCCCACTTCCCCCGGCGGCAGAATATTTCGATCTTCATCGACGATGCGAAACTCGGTCAGGACACCGCGACCCACACTGCCGGGATGTTCCAACCATTCCTGCCCGTCGATAACAGTGATGCCGGTGGCTTCAGTGGCGGCCCACAATTCCAGCACCTTCTCAGCGCCGAACAGCTCGATGCAGCCGCGTTTGGCCCAGTCCGGGCAGGCCGCGGCGTAATGCCACAACAGCCTTACCGAACTCACATCCCGCGACCCCACGTCGGGCTCACGCAGCATACGCTGCATCATGGTGGGCACCAGGTTCAGCGCCGTGGGACGGTATTCCTCGATCAGGTCCAGCATGCGACCGGCATTGAAGCGCTCGTTGATTAGCACGCGCCCACCGTGGAACAGGATGACCTGGGTAAAGAAAAACGGGCCATTGTGATAAAGAGGCCCCGGTGAATACAACAGGTCGCCGGGGTCGAAACGCAGCAGTTTGGCGGTGGGGTGCTCTCCCTCCGGAAACTGGAAGGGTCCCGGCGTGACGATCAGTTTCGGCTTGCCGGTGGAACCGCCAGAGCCCAGCGCCTTGATGGGATTGGGTACGCGGGCATCGGGCAACTCATCCGGGAAGGCATCGACCTCTCGCATGGCCTGCCGACTCATGGCGTCCAGGTCAGCGTGGTCGCTGAACACCGCTGTCGGGTGCGCCAGCGCCAGCATGGCGTCGCGCTCCTCCGGCGGCATGGCGTAGCTCACCGGCACTGGCGACCCGCCGGCCTTGTAGGTGGCGAGGGTCGCCACCAGGTGCTCTACGCAGGTGGGCAGGTTAATGGCGACGAAATCCCCGGTGCCGACACCGGCTTCGATCAGCCTGTGGGCGAGGCGGTTGGACCAGCTGTCGAACCGTGCCCGGGTCAGCTCCTCGACACCGCCATCCTCGCGGGCGCAGATGACCACCACCTCGTCTGGGCGCTGTTTGGCGTATTCGTGCTGGGCCTGGCCGGGAGTCCAGAGCGTATCGGGAGTCGAGAAGGGTGAAGGCATGCTGAGTTTCCGTCGCCGGGTGGGGCACAAGGTATAGCGCGGAACCCGAGGAAATTGAAGTCCAAAAAGGCTCTGCGGCCAATGAGCGCTGCGGCCACTGTTTCCGAACGCCACCGACATAAGAGCAGAAATGCAAGCTACCGGATCATTGAAGATTTCCTGAGGAGTTCATTGCATTGCTATCAGCGCCTAAGCTAAAGCTTCGGGCATGGACTAAAATGACGTGTGCGACGAGTTCAGGGCCAACACCTGATCACTGAGGCCAGGAGCTCTGCGCAATGACCAAGCTATAGAGCGTAGCGTCGCCTGAGGCTCTAACCCAGGTAGATCGAGCAGATGTGCAAAAAGGACAAATCGGACTGGCTAGAAACACAATGCTTGCTACACCGGTCGCACTACTGAATTACCAGTGTTCGACCCACCCCAGCCTACCGATAAGGCAGCGTTTCGGGTGTGGTAGCAATCGGAATGCTCACGCTACTCCTAGCCCCTTCGCAGCCATGGTGACCATCTTTATAACGTGTTCGGACCCAGCCCTGGGTGCGGACTCATTCTCAGTGTCGGCAATGACATCCCAGCGGGAGACAATCTCTTCCGCCGTCTGCTGCTCGGGCGGCAGCCAGAGTCCCTCGCTTTCCACCAGTCGGGTCACGCAATAACTGCCAGCCTGGGCGTTGAGAATGCAGTGATTCGGCGCATCACGGTGACACAATGCAACCATGGCTTGCGCCACGGGTTCGACGGTCATCAGTGCCTTAACATCGTCCTGCAACAGGTCTTCGGTCATGCGCGTGGCGGCACCGGGGCCCAGTGCGTTGATGCGGATATTGAAATTATCACCTTCCTGCACCAGCGTGTTCATCAGGCCCAGTACCCCCATCTTGGCCGCACCGTAGTTGCTCTGCCCGAAATTGCCGTACATCCCGGAACTGGAGGTCGTCATGACGATACGGCCGTATTGCTGCTCACGCATGATATTCCACACGGCCTTCGTACAGTTCACGCTGCCGCCGAGGTGAACGTCCAGCACCAGCTGGAAATCCGCCAGGGCCATCTTCGCAAACGACTTGTCGCGGAGGATACCGGCGTTGTTCACCAGCACGTCGACCCGGCCCCAGGTATCCATCGTCTGTTTCACCATGGCCTCGACTTCCTGGTACTTCGCAACATTGGCGCCGTTTGCCAACGCCTCGCCACCGGAGGCTTCTATCTCCTCGACCACGGCTTTCGCTGCATCGGAAGATGCTCCGGTGCCGTCCGCCGTACTGCCCAGGTCATTAACCACGACCCTGGCGCCGCGTGACGCCAGCGCCAGCGCGTGGGCCCGGCCCAGGCCGTTACCGGCGCCCGTGACAATGGCTACCTGGTCGTCAAATCGAATACTCATCGCACTACCCCCTCAGTAAATTTCGAACAAACCCGCTGCGCCCATACCAGCGCCAACACACATGGTCACCACTCCCCACTTCGCGCCACGGCGCCGCCCTTCCAGCAGGATGTGGCCGGTACAGCGGGCACCAGTCATACCGTAGGGATGCCCGATGGCGATGGCGCCGCCGTTCACATTGAACTTCTCCGGATCGATGCCCAGGGTATCCCGGCAGTACAGTGCCTGACTGGCGAAGGCCTCGTTCAGTTCCCAGATGTCGATATCGTCAACCTTGAGTCCCGCGCGCTCCAGTAGACGCGGAACCGCGAATACCGGCCCGATGCCCATTTCGTCGGGCTCACAGCCGGCAACGGCAAAACCGCGCAAGGCCCCCAGCGGCTCGAGACCGCGCTGTTCGGCCTCTCTCGCCTCCATGACGACACAGGCGCTGGCGCCGTCGGACATCTGGCTCGCGTTGCCAGCGGTAATGTATTTTCCCTGTTTGACCACCTGGCCATCCGCGAACACAGGCTGCAGTGAGGCCAGTCCGTCCAATGTGGTGTCCGGCCGGTTACATTCGTCCCTGTCCGCCGTCTTCTCCTCCAGAGACTCTTCGCCGGTTTCCCGATCCAGCTTCTTCCAGGTGGCGGTCAGAGGCACGATCTCGTCATCGAACACACCGGCCTGCTGGGCGGCAGCAGTGCGCTGTTGGCTCCTCAGGGCGTATTCATCCTGTGAGTCCCGGGAAACACCGTAGCGGTCGGCTACGACTTCCGCGGTTTCGATCATGGCCATCCACAGCGCAGGTTTCTGCGCAAGCAGTGCCTCCTCTGTAGCGTGGAACATGTTGAAGTGCCCACCCAACTGGACCAGGGAGATGGACTCCACCCCACCGGCAGCCATCACCGGCACGTCTTCGGAGATCACCCGCCCGGCGGCCATGGCAATGGCCTGCAGGCCGGAAGAGCAGTATCGGTTCACGGTGACTCCCGAGGTGCCTACCGGGCAGCCCGCCTTGATCGCGGCATTCCGCGCCACGTTGAACCCGGTGGCGCCCTCCGGTTGTCCAGAGCCCAGGATCACATCCTCAATCTGTGAGGGCTCGACTCCCGCTCGCTCTATGGCGTGGGCCAGCGCATGGCCTGCCAGGGTAACACCATGGGTGTTGTTGAAAGTGCCACGCACGGACTTGGCCATTGGCGTGCGTGCGGTGGACAAGATGACGGCTTCGCGCATACAAAATTTCCTGTCTTGTTCGGGGCCTGCGGCCAGGCTGGGATAACTGTAATCGCGAATCATGCTAAACATATGTTCAGTAGTCAAGCGTCTTGATCCGGATATTCCCACCGCCGACTACAAGCTACTATTTGCATTAAAATCAGTGAGTTGTAGCCTAGGTGCGGATCATCGCGTAGGCTTGTTTCGACAGATCATTCACTTGAACGCCCGTCTAATACTTGACTGTCAAATACCCACAATTCGACTGAACACAGCCTGAGGAGACCTCCACCATGAACAAGACTGCATCGACCGATTCGCCGGATGGCCGCGAGAGGCTGCTGCGCGTTGCCATGCAGTTGTTTTCGGACAAGGGATTCGACGGAGTCACCGTGCGGGACATCGCGAAAGCGGCGAACGTTTCGGTCGGTCTACTCAACCATCACTACGGTTCCAAAAAAGGCCTGCGCGAGGCAGTGGACCAGCACGTGATCAAGCAGTTCGAGGAGGTGCTGGGCGAGGACGCCAACGAGTCCGCCCAGCACGAAGATTTCAATGCCTGGGTGGAGAACTGGATCGGCAAGCACGCGGATGAGTGGGATATGTCAGTAAGCTATATGCGCCGCGCTCTGCTGGAGGACAGCGACTGGGGCAGCCAGTTGTTCCTGCGCTTCTACCAGATCGCCCGAACCAGCCTGGACCGTGCAGATGCCGCCGGCCTCATACGCCCGGACGTTGACCGCCTGTGGCTACCCCTGCTGATTGTCTACCTGGAGCTGGGCACCATGCTGCTGGAACCGCACATACGCCGCCTGCTGGGGAAGTCCGGCTACGAACGAGATCTGTGGCGGCGCCGCTACACCGCCTACCTGGACCTGATCGCGAGGGGCGCCTACCGCCCGGAGGTTCTGGACACCACCACATAAAAAAGCCGGCGACCCACACCGGCAAACACCCACCTGCGATGCAGGCTCATCAGCTCACGAGCCTGCCGAACCCGGACGGGATTTTAGCGAAGCTGGTACCTGAGCTGCAGGCCCACACGCCTCGGGTAGGGGGTTTGCAACGTGGTGGCCTGCAGCACACTCGGGCCGCGCTCGTCGGTGAGGTTGTTGCCGAACAGATAGGCCTCCCATTGGTCCCCGCGAACCCCAATGCGTGCACTGAGGTTCTCGATATCTTCGGACTCAAGCCCGCTGGCAAGGTCGATCTGCTTATCCCGGTATGCGTAGGCGAGATTCGTATAGAAGTCGAGACTGCGATAACCCAGCGGCGCCAGATAGGTACCTGCAACCCGGTAACTGGTTTCCGGGACACCGGGGATCGGCTCACCTTCCGCCACTGTGGGCAGGCTGGCCGCCAGCGCAGGATTCGTATCCTGGAACTCCGTATCGTTGAAGTTGCCGGTGGCGTCAAAACTGAGACCCTCGATAGGAGTCATCCACGAAATACCGAAATCCAGGCCGGTGATTTCAGCATCACCTCCATTGATTACCGACACCAGCCCGGAGCCCACGGCATCAAAGGGAACCTGAATATCACTCCAGTCAGTGTAGTAAGCTGCCACATCGAGGATCAGGCTACCGTTGGCGAGACTCCACTTGGTGCCAAGTTCGTATGTCCACATTTCGTCAGAATCCACTACCACGTCGGTCTCGACACCGATAAGTGATGGAAGAAACGCCTGCCCCTGGGTCTGGATGGTGCCGCTGCGGAAGCCCTTGGCAGCGTTAATATAGACCATACCGTCGTCGGAAGGGTTGATAGACAGATTGAAGCGCGGATTCACACTGTCGAAGGTTTCATCCTGCGCAGGACTGGGACCGTAGATCAGGCTATCGCCCTTCGCTTCCCGGTCATCCTCGTAGTAGCGCAAGCCCACCAGCCCGGTGAGAAACCCATCCATGAATTCGTGGGAAAGCTCGCCATACACGGACCAGGATTCCGTATCGATGGTACCCACGTCTGCCAGCAGCGGCGGCAACGCGCCTTCCAGGTCTGGCGAGAAGAACAGATCAATCTCGGAATCAATGGAAGCGTCGGTATAAAAGAGTCCGACGATCCAACGGGTCGGCCCGTCGCTGTTGGATACCAGTCGAAGCTCCTGGTTAAACGCATCGGTAGGAAACTCGCTGCGATTGACCAGAGCCACGTCAAGCCCTGGCGCGATCGGCACACCGAAGCCGAGGTCGAATGACAGTGTGTAGTCCGTGTATGACGTGCCACTTTCAAGCGTTGCGAAGCCCATATCGTAGGATATGAAAAGGGAGTACAGATCCGCCTCGGTTTCGACCCAGCTGTCTTCCGTCCGCCCCGTAAAAATCTGCGCGGGGTCTTCATTCACCAGAAAATTGGAGAAGTCCTGATCGTTGGACACGTACCAGTAACCCGCCGTGACCTCAAGTTTCTCCGAAGGTGTCCACAGCGCGCGGACACGGAAGTTCTTGGATTCTGTCTCATTGATTTCGTCGTCGCCGGTGTCGAGACTCTCGGCAAACCCGCTCAAATCCTCATAACCACCGCTAAGTCGCAAGGCGAACTTGCCTTCCACCACGGGAATATTTACCGCCGCATCTACCGCATAGTTGTCACCACCATCTTCGGTCTGCGAACCCTCGGCAGCGAGCTTCACATCGAATTCCGACGTGTCTGGCCTGCGGGTGATCATCTTGATGGTCCCGCCCATGGAACCCTGGCCGTAGAGCGTTCCCTGAGGACCCCGCAGCACTTCTACCCGCTCCAGGTCAATCAGCCTGGACGGCGGAGCCAGCTGCAGGTTAGGAATACCGAAAGCCAGCTCATCGATGTAATAGCCGACAGTGGCATCACCAACCGTGCCGGAGCTGATGCCTCGCAACTGAATGGTTTCGAAACCCGCGGCACTCTTGCTGACAATGGAGGCACCGGGAATGCGCTGCGTCAGTTCTCCCAGATCTCGTAGCCCTTCTCGCTCTAGTTGCGAGCCCTGGAAAGCCTGCACCGAGGAAGGCACTTCCAGCAAGTTTTGCTCGCGCTTTGACGCGGTAACAACGATTTCTTCCAACGCGCCGCCGCCTGCCTGCTGCGCCAGCGCGGTGGGGCCACTTATAGCGAGACTGACGGCTACCGCCAGGGATTTCTTTATGTTCATCATTTACTCACCTTTTTTATATTTAGTCCTGGCCGGCGGGCGACGCAATTGCGACGAGAGCGCCGGCTGTGGAGAAGAGCGTTTATTTATAAAGCGGGATACTAAACAATTGTTTAGTGCCAATCAATAGCCTATAATCTCGAATATTTCAGTGACAACACTTAATTTAATGCTTATAGATGCTAGCAGGTAATAAATGCAGGAATTAAGCAATTGCTCAGTAATCCACGATATCCTTGCCGCCAATGCCCTTGCCCGCCCAGGCGCCGAGGCGGTGGTCGAAGGCGGGACCAGGCTCAACTACACTGACCTGGCAGTCGCGGTGGAGCTACGCGCGCGCGGGCTGCTGGCCGCGGGAATTGAGCACGGCGACAGAGTTGCAACGCTTGCCCCCCCGGGCATGGCGTTCTGGATTGACTATCTCGCCAGCACACGGATCGGCGCGATATGGCACGGCCTGAACCCTCGCTACCAGCTACCCGAGTACGAGTATCTGCTGCGCGACGCTGCGCCGAAACTGGTGTTTGTCGACTCGCCTTACGAAGATCGCGACTATGCGGCGGAATTGCTGTCACTGGACAGCGGGGTGGAACGTTTCGTGGTGCGGGGGAAGGCACCGGATGACGCCCTCTCCCTGCAGGCATTCCTCAGCGCCGCTGACGGCGTTGACCCGGCGCGCCTGATTGCAGCGGAGGCCGCAGTTCAACCCGAGGACATCGCCGTGATCGTCTACACCTCGGGCACCACAGGCAAGCCCAAGGGCGCCATGCTCTCTCATCGCGCCATAGTCGCCAGCGCGCTTACCAACGCGGCCTATTTCGGCGAGGGCCTGGATTCATCGATCTGCGCGGCACCCATCAACCACGTCGGCGCGCTCAACAACGTCTGTATGTCGGTGTTTGCCTATGGCGGCAGGATCATCTTCTACCACCGGGTCGACCTCGAGGCACTGGGCGCTCTCACTGCAAAAGAACTACCCAGCTACCTGGTGGCCAGCCCCACCAGCTTCGTGATGATGCAGCAGGCCGGCGGCGACGCGAACCTGGCGAACCTCGGCTATCTAAAGCTGCTGGTTTTCGGGGGTGGCAAGACGCCGCAACCCCTGCTGGAACCCATCGTTCCCCACGTGGACAAGATGTACAACGTATTCGGGCAGACCGAATGCTGCGGCATCGGCACGGCTACCGCCCACGACGCCTCTACCGAGCTCATGGCGGAAACGATTGGCCATGCTCTGCCCGGCCACGAGCTTCGGATAGCCAGGCCCGACAACAGCCGCTGCGACACCGGCGAAATCGGCGAAATCCAGCTGAAGGGGCCGATTTGTGCCTCCGGCTACTGGAACAATCCCGAGGCCACGGCGGACCTGTTCACCAGCGACGACTTCCTGCGAACCGGCGATACCGGTGTCTATCGCGAGGACGGCGAAATCAGCTACGTCGGCCGCATCAAGGAAATGTACAAGTCGGGGGGATACAATATTTACCCGGTAGAGCTGGAGCAGACGCTGGGTCAGCACCCGGATGTGCTGGAAGCAGCGGTGTTGCCAGTGCCCCACCAGGTCTACCAGGAAGTGGGCTATGCCTTTGTGGTACCGCGACCAGGGGCAAAGCTGTCAGACACGGCTCTGGACGAATTCCTGCGGCCGCGCCTGGCGAACTACAAAATCCCCAAATACTGGTCGATCGAGGACACTCTGCCGCGGCTGCCCAACAGCAAGATAGACAAGCAGGCGCTGAAAGCGCGGCTGGAGAACTTCCGGGAGGCCTCTTGAGCGACGACATTCTGCTGGAGCGGGACGGGCCCATCGCCACCGTCACCCTGAACCGGCCCCATAAGCACAACACCATGACAACGGCCATGCTGGCGCAGCTGGAAACCATCGGCAGGGAGTTTGCCCGCGACGAGGCCACACGGGCAGTGATATTCCAGGCCGCGGGCGACAATTTCAGCTTTGGCGCTGACTTGGAGGAAATGGGCAGTGGCGAAAGGCCGAGCCTGCTGAAGATACGGCGCGAGGCGGAATTAGGCGGCGAGATGATGCGCAGCCTGCAGGACATCCATCAGCCCACAATCTGCGCGATCCAGGGTGTATCCACCGGTGGCGCCACCTGTATCGCCAGCGCCTGTGATTTTCGAATCGCGACACCCGATGCACGTATGGGATACGGCGAGGTAAAACTTGGTATCAACCTGATGTGGCACGCGGTGCCCTCATGCGTGCACCTGGTGGGTCCGGCCCGGGCCAAGCAGATGATCATGTCCGGAAAGCTCGTTCCTGCGAAAACCCTCGCAGAGTGGGGCTTTATCGACGAGCTTTGCGATTCTGGCGAGCTGACCGGGCGCAGTCTGGCCTGGGCCGAAGAGTACGCCGCCCTGCCCCCGATATCTGTGCAGATGATAAAGCGCAGCGTCAATCGCGTGTCCGGCGCCCTTGACGAAGCCATCATGCATGCCGACGCGGACCAGTGGCTACTGGGAACCCTCACCGAGGATTTCCGCGAGGCTATCAGCGCCTTTCGGGAAAAACGCGACCCGGATTTCAAAGGGAACTAGAGGCACAACGAGGTAGACCCAATGGCGAGTATCACCGTTAGAAAAATGGCCTTCGAGTTCAGCGATGACATGGAGCTGGCCTTCATCGATAACGACCCCAAATTTTCCTTCGTCTTCCTCGGCACCTGGCTAATCCTGCCCTACCTCGAGCCGTATCTGATGCGCACCATTCGCAGCGCCATGAAACAGGTCAGCGACGAGAGCTTGCAGCACGAGATGAAGCAGTTCTGCTCCCAGGAAGGCCAGCATTACAAGCAACACGCGGCCGCCAATGAGAAGCTGCTGGCGCAAGTATCGGGCGCCCCACTGGAGAAACTTCGGGCTCGCCTGGCGGAGGTGGAAGCCGAGTTCCAGCGCTTCAGCGCGGAGAAATCCCTGGCCTGGAACCTGGCCTACGCCGAGGGTTTCGAAGCCTATACGGCGGCCGGCGGCCGGGCCCAGTTGGAGCTGCGCATCTTCGATCACATGCACGACCCGATCCGCGACCTCATGCTCTGGCACATCATGGAAGAGATGGAGCATCGCACCGTTGCCTTTGATGCCTACGAGGCCCTGATCGGCAAGTATTTTTACCGTATGCGCGTGGGTCTGTGGGCCCAGAGCCATTTCATCCGCATCGGTGCGGAGCTGGGCAAGATTCTGGAAGAGGCTTTTCCGGACGTGGTCGCGAAGGGTGAAACAGCCGAGGCGAAGTCTGTCGCCGGACCCCGACGACGACGCCTGCTGTGGCAAACCCTGTTCAATGTGCTGGGAACCTACAGCCCCTGGTACACACCGCGCCGGGCGAAAATGCCGCCCATGTATGAACAGGCGCGAGCCGAGTACGACGACCGCGCGCTCAGCCTGGGTCGCTAGAGCAACACAACAGTCAGATTGGAGGCAGAGAATGGAACAGGCAGAGATCGAAAAAATCATGGCAGAGATGGCGACCAGGCCTGTGGTGCCGTTGCAGGCAGACAGCGAGGCGCTGCATATCGGCGACAGCGACGCGCCCTTCGTCGACATTGGTGACGGCACCCTTATCCAGCTATTGATGGTGGATCTCGCCCAGAACATCTGGATCACTCGCAATCGCATGCAGCCCGGCGCCTCGGTCATCAAGCACTACCATACGGGCCCAGTGTATGCGTTCACGCTGCAGGGCCAGTGGTACTACAAGGAGTATCCCGACACGGTCAACGGTCCGGGCTCTTTCCTGTTTGAACCCGCCGGCTCCGTGCACACGCTGACTATTCCCGAGGAGCAACAAGGGGAAACCGTGGTCTGGTTCATGATCAACGGCACCAATATCAATATCGACGAGGACGGTAACGTGGTATCCATCGCCGACGCGCACAACGTACTGGAGGGCTACCGCCTGTTATGCCAGATGAGCGATCAGTCGGCGGAGGCAGTCATTGTCTATGGCGAAGAACATGGGCACTGAAATGCGTGCCGTGGTGATGCGGCCAGATCAGTTCTCGCTGGAGCATCGCCCCATCCCCGTGCCCGGTCAGGGCCAGGTCCTGGTCAAGACCCTGGCCTGCGGGATCTGCGGTTCGGACCTGCATCTTTACCGTCACGCTGCCGATATGCTGGAGATGGGCCGTGCCGCCGGTGTTCCCGAGGAGGTGCTGGGCCGCGGTGTCGTACTGGGGCATGAATTCGTCGGTGAGATTGTTGCCTACGGTCCAGACTGCGAGAAAACACTGCCGCCTGGCAGCCGCGTTACCTCTACGCCGTTTATCAAGGGCGAGCTGGAAACCGTCCCCATGGGCTCTACCCCCTACGTGGATGGCGCCTACGCCGAGTACTTCCTGCTTTCGGAATCATCACTGCTCCCTATCCCCGACGGGCTGCCCACCGAGGCAGCGGCACTGGTAGAACCACTGGCCATCGGCATCCACGCGGTCAATCGCTCACAGTTGGAAAGCCCCGCTACCGCCGTGGTGATGGGCTGTGGACCGATCGGCCTCGCCGTTATCGCCGCGCTACGCATGCGAGGTACGCCGCACATCATCGCTGGCGATCTGTCGCCCCGGCGCCGCGAGCTGGCCACCGAGATGGGCGCGACCGAGGTGGTGGATGCCGCCACCCGGTCCGTATTCGAAGCGATACCGGATGCGAGTGTAAGCTTGCCCGCCGCCATCTTCGAATGCACCGGAGTGAACGGCCTGATTGCCCAGGCAGTTGATCTCGCACCGGCAAAATCTGACATTGTGGTCGCCGGAATAGCCCACGGCAGCGACAGCTTCACCCCCATGACAGCCATCTCCAAGGAACTCAGCCTGCATTTCGCCAGCTTTTACACTGAGGCCGAATTCCGCTCCGCGATTGACGCGCTGGCCGGCGGTGACATCCCCTGGCAACACTGGATTACCGGCAGGGTAGACCTGGACGGCGTGGCGGGCGCATTCGAGGCGCTGAAGGATCCTGAACGGCACGCCAAAATCCTTATCTATCCCCACGGCGTTTGAGCGATGCAGGGATACCGGCCGCTTACGCTCCACCACGGCGACCTGCGGTTCACCGCCTGGAGCGGTGGCGAGGGCCCCTGCGTACTGCTGCTCCACGGCTTCCCGGACCTTCCGCAGACCTGGCGAGAATTAATGCCTGCTCTGGTGTCCGCGGGATACCGGGCAGTTGCCGTAACCGCGCGAGGCTATGAACCCTCCAGCCAACCCCAGGACGGCGATTACCAGCTGACCTCTCTCGCCGCAGACGTGCCCGCATGGATGGATTCTCTGGATATCCATGCCGCCCACCTGGTGGGCCACGACTGGGGGTCAGCCGTGGCCAGTGCGGCCGCCGCGGCGACGCCGGAGCGAATACACTCACTGTGCCTTGTGTCAGTACCCCACAGCGGGCGCTTCGCCCGGGTGGCACCGAAATCCCTGCGCCAACTGTGGCTCAGTCGCTACATCTTACTTTTCCAGTTGCATGGTGCGGCGGAAAGGAAGCTTCAAGCAGACAACAGTGTCTACGTGGAAACACTCTGGCAGCGCTGGTCACCGGGCTGGTCCTTGCCCGGTGAGCTGACTAACGCCGTGCGAGAGAGATTCGCTGAGACAGGCGTGATCGAGGCGGCCCTGGCCTACTACCGCCAGGGCGCTGACACCCGGACGCCTGCGGGCAAGGCCTCGCGAGCCCTCGCCGCGTCCTCGATACAGGTCCCCACCCTGGCATTGCACGGCGACAGGGACGGCTGCATCGCCCCGAAAGTGTTTCGCCGGTCCATGCGCACTGAAGACTTCCCCGCCGGTTTCCGCGTGGAGACCCTGGCGAACTGCGGCCACTTCCCGCAACTTGAACAGCCGTGGGATTTCAATCGACGGGTGCTCGACTGGCTCGCCGAGTGCTCGGCCGGTGTGAGCGCGGCTTGATGCGAACCATCCTGGTCACCGGTGGCACAGGCTTCATTGGCCGCGCCGTCGTCGACTGCCTGCTCCGCGACTACCCGCAAGCCGAACTCCGCACGCTCTCACTGCCCGGCGAACTGCGACCCCCGTCCTGGGAGGGAAAGGTGCAGTGCTTTGCCGGCGATATCACTTCACCAGCCGACGTCGCGGCTGCTACCAGCGGTGTGGATACCATCATACACCTTGCGGCATTGCTGGGCGCCGGTTCGTACCAACGCCATGTCGCAGTGACTGCAGGGGGCACGGAAGTTGTTCTGCGCCAGGCCCTGGAACAGGGTGCCCGTACGGTAGTGGTGTCATCCATCGCTGTGTACGGCAACCACGTGCGGGACCGGGCATGCAACGAGGCTGTGGGCCACGGACCTCAGTACGGCCCTTATTGCCTGGCGAAACAGGAGCAAGAAAATATCGCGATCCGATATGCGCAGGAACTGGACGCCGACTGCTGCATCGCCCGCCCCGCCAATGTATACGGCGCCGGCAGTTTTCCCTGGGTGGATGTGGTCGCCGCGGCACTGCGGGCGGAAGCTCCGCTTATCGTGGATGGCGGCCAGGGAAACGCAGGACTGGTCCATGTGAATGACGTGGCGACTGCACTGGTAGCGCTGGCCGGTTCGCAGTTGCGGGGGGAAGCCTTCAACGTATGTTCGGAGTTGGACATAAACTGGCGAGACTATTTCGGGGACATCGCCAGCGCCCTTGGACTATCGCTGCCTGCCAGCATTTCCTACGAGCAGCTCTACGACCTGGCACGCCAGGATGAGATTCCCGAACGACATATCGTGCCCGATACATACCGTTACATCCCACTGGCCACCCTGGCACTCATAGGCTCCGACAATCGATTCCCTGCACAAAAGCTCAGAGACGCTACAGTTTGGCGCCCGGAAGTTGATCATGAGTCAGCAATGGAAGAGATCAGGTCTGCGTTGAAAACATCTGAAGCCGTCATGATGTAAGACCCATACCGCGGTAGCTTGTGCTGCAATAGCCTGGACAATTCCAATGCTACCGCGCTGCGCATAGGGTAGGTGGGTGAACGAACTGCTGTCGCGTGAGGGTATCGGCGCCGCCGTCCTCGCGGGCACAGATCACCACCACCTCGTCGGGCGCGCGCCCGGCGAATGCCTGGGCGGCGTTACCCGCCGTCAGCAGTTCAGCAAAGGCGTTACTCTGACAGGGCGTAGAGGATATCCACGTAGGCCTTTTCGATCGTCGCCAGGCCGGCGATGTCACTGCCCTCCTTCGGCTCGATCACGAAATACTCGTTGGGTGCATGGGCGCCGCTGCCGTGTCCCAGGCCAGCGGGTAGCATGGGCAGGGCCAGGCGCTCGGTGAACTGGTAGAACGGCGCACTGCCAAAGATGCGCGGATTGACCGTGGGCGGCTCGCCGTACTTGTTGGCCACCTGAATAACCGACTGCACCAGCTCGGTGTCCACCGAGGTCTGCGCCGACGGGTAACCGCCCAGCATGCGCAGCTCGATATCCTCGTAGCCCTGGGCATCCAGATGGGCCCGGATCTTGGCAAGTTGCTTGTGGGGATCCTGGCCGTAAGGCATGCGGGTATCGATCTTGGCTGTGGCCGTGTGGGGCAGGATCGTCTTGGTACCCGGGCCGGTGTAGCCGCCCCAGATGCCATCAATATTCAACGACGGTGTATAAATGGCTTCGACAATGGCGTCGCGGCCTTCCAGTCCGTCAATCCAATGGTCCACATCGTAAAGGCCCAGGCGCATCTCGTCGTTCCAGCTGCCGGCGAGGCCGTTGATAAGGGTCTGCTCTTCTTCGGTGGGCGGGCGGACATCATCATAGAATCCCGGCACCAGTACCGTGTTGCCGTCTTCACTGACCAGCGTGGAGAGCGCTTTCACCAGGCGCCACACCGGTGAATCGACAATCACCTTGTTGGAACCGTGTATCTCTGCCGAGCGCGGACCGCCCCAGTCACCGCCGGTGGCCTGGGCTTCAAAGTATACAATGCCCTTCACACCCAGCATCAGGGTCGTCTTGCCGCCCAGGTTCTGGCCAGACATGGGGAACAGCACGCCATCGGCGGTTTTCAGTCGGTCTTCATACTTGTCGACGA
The DNA here is from genome assembly GCA_043513815.1 of Cellvibrionales bacterium. Taxonomy (GTDB): domain Bacteria; phylum Pseudomonadota; class Gammaproteobacteria; order Pseudomonadales; family Halieaceae; genus JANQIO01. The sequence continues at coordinate 2,878,230 of CP121313.1, forward strand.
TCTGCGGGTAGTTTGGCGAGCCCAGTTCTTCTTCGCCCTCGGCGGTGATCATCAGGTTGACCGGCAGTTTGCCCTCGGTGGCGATAATCGACGCCAGCGCGTTCAGGAAGGCGCGCTGGGGACCTTTCTGGTTGGTGGCACCGCGTGCCATGATGGCCTTGCCCGCCTTGTGGTCAACGATGTTGGCCTCGAAGGGCGGTGACTCCCAGTCTTCCGGGTCCACCGGCTGCACGTCGTACATCATATATACCGCCAGGGTCTTTTCGGCGCCGGCATCGTAGTAGCCCCACACTCCCGGATGCCCTTTGGTCTCAACCAGCTCGGCCTCCTGAAAGCCGAGGTCGACAAAGTCCTGGCGTACCATTTCAGCCATCTCGCGCACGCCGATGTTCTGGGCGCTCACCGAGGGCTGGCGCAGCCAGCGCTGCAACTCACCGACATGGTCGTCGATATTGGCGTCAATGTAGTCGTACACCGCATCGTGGGACCCGGCATAGGCCGGCACATCGGCGGCGCTGAACACCGCCTCGGTGGTAATTTCGTAGCGCGGACGCTCGATAGCAGTGGAAGACGAGCCGTCGGCAGTGCTGGCCGGAGCGGGGGCAGCACCTTCCTGGGCGCAGCCCACCAGGGTCGCCAGTAGGGCGGGAATCAACAGGCGTTGGAGCATGACGCTCTCCTTTTCAAGAGGAAATAGGAAACCATAGAGACTAACCGATCAGGCTAGCGACGAATACCCGGCGATTCGATCGCCAGCCTCCGCGCCCGCCAGGCCAGGTACAACTCCAGGCTTAGATAACTGTCCGAGCCGGAGGCATGGGGCTGGGCCCGCACGCCGACATCGCAGTCGCGAATACGACGGTGAAGCGAACCAAAAGTCTGCCACTCCAGACGGTAGGCGGGCCAGGCGTTGGGGTGGCCCTGGCTGATAGTGTCACCGCGCAACTGCCTGCCCCAGTTGTCATCGTGGCACTGGTTGCAGGCCAGGTTGAGCTGGCCCCTGCGCTGGAAGTAATAATCCCTGCCACGCTCGAAATACGCAGCGTTCTCGGCGTCTATCGACACCGCCAGCGGCTGCCCCCGGGACAGGCTGGCCACATAGGCCGTCAGTGCCAGCAGGTCTTGCGATTCATAGGCCAGCGTCGGCTGAGCCTGGTGTTGCTGGCGACACCGGTTGATACGGCCTTCCAGGTTGAGGAGCCCTGCTGCCGCCTTATCGTATTGCGGGTAGCGCGCGGCGGCGCCCTCAAGCGCTTGATCTCCGGTGCCCAGGTGGCAGCCAGAGCACGCGGGCTCACCGCTGTTGAAGAGTTCTGCGCCACGCTCTACCCACAGGTAACCCGGGTTGGCAAAGCCGTCGGCCTGCAGGGCGCGGGTGTCCTCTGTGAGAAATGCAGAGCCGGATTTCACCAGCTCCGCGGCCAGGTCCGGGCGGTCAGCAAAGCTGCGGGTCTCGGCCAGGGCCTGCGAACCGCAGAACAGGCACAGGGCCAGCAGCGCAATCCTCACCCTGCCACCACCTCCAGTTCGACGGACTCGCTGTAAACAGTCTCATCCTGCCCGATCCAGCGAAACTCCAGGGTCCCGGTCTCGGTGGCCACGGTATAAAAGGTCAGGAAGGGATCGGCGGCCATGGCGCGGAAAAACTCGGCGGCAAACACGACCTCACCGTTGTAGCGGCATTCAAAGCGCTTGAGGATGTTTTCGGCGACGGGTTTGCCGTAGAGATCACGGCGATAGCCGGTTTCCATGGGGTGGCGGATCATGGCCTTGAGCTCCATGACGTCCCCGCGCTTGGCCCGGTCGGGTGCGGCAATGCGGATAGTGGCCACGGCGCTGCCCTACTGGACCACGCAGGCGGCGAGCGTAACAATGCTGAAGGTCTCGGTGGACCACAGGGAACCGTCGCTCAGCTCGGCTATGGCCCGCACCGTCTGGGAACCGCCCAGGCGGATGCGGGTTTGTACTTTCGCCCGCCCGGCAAGGGGCCCCAGTTCGAAGCGCGCCACATTGGGCTGGGGGTTTTCCTCGGCAAAGATGACAATGCGGCGCACGTGATCTTCCGCTGTCACAGGACTGTCGACTTCGACCATCAGCGGCACCGAGTAGCCGTTTTCAGACAGCGCGGGAATCTTGAGCGTCACCCGGCCCTCGCGAATGGGTCGGTCGCCAAACAGCCCGGCCACTTCCAGGTCCACAGTCGCCGGAGTAGCCGCGGCTACCGGGACCAGCGCGACGCCCACCAGGGCAGCGCTGCGGGCCAGGAACTGGCGGCGATCGAGCGGCTCAGCCATCTGCACCCTCCAGGGTCGTCAGCCAGGCCACCAGCTGTTCAATCTGCTCAGCACTCAACACGGTTTGGCCGCTGTAGTCTGCGGCCACCTGATTTAGACCTTCGTGGCGGAAATACGGAGGCATAATGGTGTCGGGATTGAGGCGCGAGGCGTCGACGATGCGCAGGCGAATTTGCGCCGGCGTCAGGCGCGCTCCCACCGTGGACAGGTCCGGGCCGAGGTTGCCCTGAAACGGAACCTTCAACCCGGCGACCTGGTGGCACAGCACACAGTGGCCAGCGTCGCGGGCCACGAACACCCGCCGTCCGTCCGCCGGATCGGCTTCGCCATCGATCAATGGCGGCAAGGTATCGGCGGCCTGTACCAGCGGGCACAGCAGACACAGCAGCAACGAACCAAAGCGACGCATCTACAGAAAGCTCTCGCGGGTGATGGCGTTGTACCAGTCCTGCGCGTGGCGCCCTTCCCGCTGCCGGAATGCCGGTGCGGCGTCCAGCGGGCTGATGCCGCCGGCGCCCTCGACATTGCTGAACCGGCCGCCGGCGCTGCTGTAGACGCCGGCCACTGAAATCGCGGAATCGGGCGTAATATAGGAGTAACAGGTGTTGGCAAGGGTTGTGGGTTCCGGTGCCTGGCCGCCGAGCAACCGCGCCACCTGGATGGCGCAAACCTTGGCCTGCTGGTTGGCGGAAAAAGCACTCTTGGGCATGGGCGCAGCGATGGTCGCATCACCAATCACGTGTACATCCTGCACCAGGGTGGATTCGTAGCTGGTGGCATCGATAGGACACCAACCGGTGGCATCCACCGCGCCGGCAAGCCGGGCTATCCTGCCCGCCTGCTGCGGCGGGACCACGTTGATGACGTTACCCGACTCGGTATCGAAGTCGGTGTGTAGCTGCATGGCGCGGGCGTCAGCGCGGATGACCCGGCCAAAGTTCGAGGCGCTGCGCCACTCGATCATGTCACCATAGTGTTTCTGCCAGGCGGCCTGGAACAGGGGCTGCTTGGAGAAGCTGTCATTGCTGTCGAGAATGATCAGCTTGGCCCGGGGATTGTGCTGCTTGAGATAGGCCGCAATAAGGCTGGCGCGCTCGTAGGGGCCTGGCGGGCAGCGGTAGGGCGCCGCCGTCACCGACATCAGCACCACCCCACCCTCCGGCATGGCCTGCAACTGTTCGCGCAGCAGCAGTGTCTGCAGCCCGGCCTTCCAGGCGTGGGGCATGCGTTCGGCGGCTTTCGCCGTGTAGCCTTCCAGGGCGCCCCATTTGAGGTCGATACCCGGCGCCAGTATCAGCCGGTCGTATGATAATGAAGCACCGGAATCCAGCGTGACGGTGCGCTTCCGGGCATCCACCCCGGTAGCCCGGGCGTGCGCCACGCGAATGCCCTCGGCGGACAGTGCACCATAACGGAAGGTCTGGGCGTCGAGTTCCCGCAGGCCGGCCACCACCAGGTTGCTGAAGGGACAGGCCACGTAGTCCCGGGAAGCTTCCACCAGGGTGATCGTCGCCGCGGGCAGCAGGCGCGCCAGGAACCGTGCTGCGGTCGCACCGCCAAAGCCGCCGCCGACCACGACAATACCTGCCCGGGAGGTACGTGCGCGCACCGCCGGGGAAAGCAGTGCTCCCAGCCCCAGAGAGGCCAGCGCTTGCAGCAATTCCCGGCGCGAAGGAGTCATGTTGTCGGGCTCACTCCCCCACCCCCAGGGCCTGCGCAATCAGCGCAAACTGCTGGTCGCTATAGCCCCGTGCCATACGGTGCATGGCGGTGGGGCCAACGGGTTCGCTGCGGAAGGTGAGCAGGGCCGCCTCCAGCTCAGCGGCGGTCATGCCCGACAGGTCGATAATCTCCTGCCCGCCGGCAGCGTGGCAGCCGGAACAACTGGCCGCCAGCAGCGCACCCTGGTCAAGGGCGGCGGGTTCGCGGGCGACTCCGCCGCAACCCGCCAGTACACACAAGAACAGTAGCAACTCTAGTCGCACGATCTTTGCCGTCAGGCGGTGCTCAACTGGTCTTTCATGGGCAGCGTGCGAATTCGTTTGCCGGTGGCGGCGTAGATCGCATTGAGCACCGCCGGCGCGGCCACACCGATAGTGGGCTCCCCCACCCCGCCGTAGAAGCCGCCTGAGGGCATGACGATGGTCTCCACTTTGGGCATGTCCTTGATACGCATGGACGGGTAGGTGTGAAAATTCTGCTGCTCAGCCACACCGTCCTTGAAGGTGATTTCCTGGTACAGGGCCGCCGACAGTCCGTAGACAAAGGAGCCCTCCACCTGGGCCTCGATCTGCTGCGGATTGACCGCAGTGCCGCAGTCGGTGGCGGCGACAATGCGGTCGACTTTGAGCTCACCGTCATCGCTGACTGTGACGTCGGCGCAGGCGGCCACATAGCTGCCGAAACCGTAGGTCACTGCCAGCCCGCGATGCTTGCCATCATCGGAACCCCAGCCGGAGCGTTCCGCCACCGCTTTCAACACCGCCATACCTTTGGGGTTGTTCTTCATATGGGCGAGCCGGAATTCCAGCGGGTCGCGACCCGCGGCGTAGGCCAGCTCTTCCATGAAGCATTCCATGTAAATGGCATTCTGGTTCATGTTCACGCCGCGCCAGAACCCGGGCCGGATCGGTGGGTTGCGCATGGCGTGGTCGACCAGCAGATTGGGGAACTCGTAGCTGATCTGGTGATCGTCCATGGACTTCGACAGGCCCGCTTTTGCCACCGTCTGGAACTGCAGCACGTCGGCACCGTCGTTCAGCGCATGAGGCATGAGCCCGGCAAGAATCGACTGTCCGGATATCCGCATGTGCAGGCCGGTGAGATTGCCGTCCTTGTCCAGGCTGCCGCGCATCTTCGCCATGGTGGTCGGGTGGAAGAAACCGTGGCGCTGGTCCTCCTCCCGTGACCACTGCAGTTTGATGGGCGTACCCGGAAAGGCTTTGGCAATCGCGATCACCTGGTGGACATAGTCCGGTGCACCGCGACGGCCGAAGCCGCCGCCGAGAATGGTCTTGTAGACCTCGCACTGCTGCAGCTCGAGCCCTGAGGCCTCGGAAGCGGCGGCCAGCGCGGATTCGGCGTTCTGTGTGGGGCACCACACTTCGCATTTGTCCTTGCTGTACAGCGCGGTGGCATTCATGGGCTCCATCGGCGCATGGTTCTGGGACGGCACTTTGTAGACCGCTTCGACGACGGTGTCAGCACTGGCCAGCGCACTGTCGATATCCCCCGCCCAGTTGCCCTTGAAGGCATCGTCGGCGTCCAGGCCGTCTTCCAGCAACTCAGTCAGCGCTGCATCATCAAAGTCTGCATTCGGACCCAGATCCCATTCGATGGGCAGCTTTTCCAGGGCCTGGTTGGCCTGCCACCAGGTATCGGCAACCACTGCGACGCCGCTGGTTCCGGTCGCCGTTTCCACTTTCACCACGCCCTGGATGCCAGGCATATCCTTAATAGCCGCCTCGTCATAGCTAACCAGCTTGCCGCCCATGACCGGGCAGTCCTTGATGCTGGCCAGCAGCATGCCGTCGAGCTGGATATCGGCGCCGTAGACCAGCTTGCCGGTGAGTTTTTCGGCGGTATCCAGGCGCTTGACCGGGTGGCCTGCCACCTTCCAGCCGGACTCCTTCTTTAGCGTGACCTCGGCGGGCGGTGTCACTCTGCTGGCCGCGTCAGCAACCTTGCCGTAGGTGGTTTTGCGACCCGATCCCGGGTGACGGATGACGCTGTTTTCCACCACGCATTCAGCGGCCGGCACACCCCACTGCTGTGCTGCGGCCTCCACCAGCATCATGCGGGCCGCGGCGCCGCCCTCGCGCATGTATTGCTGACTGCCGCGCAAACCGCGGCTGCCGCCGGTGGAAAAATCGCCCCATACGCGCTCCCGCGCCAGGCTCTGGCCGGGCGTGGGGAATTCCCAGGTGACCTTTTCCCAGTCGCATTCCAGTTCCTCGGCCACCAGCTGGGCCAGGCCGGTCAGTGTGCCCTGCCCCATCTCCGAGCGGGCGACACGGATGGTGACGGTGTCGTCAGGTGCAATCACCACCCACGCGTTGACCTCGTCGGGGTGATCACCAGCCGCGGTCTTGCCTGTCGCCGGCAAAACTCCCAGTGACAGGCCGGCACCAGCTACAGAAGCACCGACAATAAAGCGACGGCGGGATACTTTGATGTTATTCACCAGATCATTCATGACGCAGCCCTCAGGATTTCTTGGCGGCAAGGTGAACACCCCTGCGCACGCGCTGGAAGGTACCGCAGCGACAGATATTGGTGATCTGCGCGTCGATCTGTTCGTCGGTCGGGCTTGGCGTATCGTTCAACATGCCCGCCACCGCCATGATCATGCCCGGCTGGCAGTAACCGCACTGGGGCGTGTCGAGCTCGGCCCAGGCTTGCTGCACCGGGTGGTCGCCCGTCTCTGACAGCCCTTCAATGGTGGTGATCGCGTTTTTCTCCGTGACGGAGCTGAGGGGATAAACACAGGAGCGCACCGCCTTGCCGTCGATATGAATGGTGCAGGCACCGCACTGGGCGATACCGCAGCCAAACTTGGTGCCAGTCATGCCGAGCTGCTCGCGGATGACCCACAGCAGCGGCGTACCCTCGTCGGCGTCCACCTGGACGGCCTGACCATTAATGTTGATGGTTTTCATGTCTCGTTATCCTCTCAAGACGGAAGCAAGTAATCCTTAAGTGTGGCGTGCCTGGATAACACTGTCGAGTGGACAGCGGGAATTGAGCCGATTGTGCAGCAGCGATACGGCCTGGAACAGCCGGCGTCTCGCCGTCAATACAAGCTGCCGCCGGTCTGCCTAGGCCGGGGAGAGATACAGTGAATAGGCGTGAAAATCTTCGTTGACGATTTCATAGCCAAGCTTTTCATAGAGATGCTGGCCGATGTGATTGCTGTGGCCGGTCAGCAGGTCAATGCGAGCCGCACCACTGTCCCGGGCAAAATCGGACGCCCGGTTCATCAGTGCCTCCCCTGCCCCGGCCTGGCGACCGTCAGCATCGACATACAGGTCGTAGAGTATCTGGATCTTCATCAACTCGACGGAGCAGAAAGACGGATAGAGCTGCACAAACCCGAGGCCCTGCTCACCGTCCATCGCGACAAAGATTTGCGACTCGTTATTGGCCATGCGCGCCGTGATGAACGCTGTTGCCGCCGCCAGATCAGGCTCGCACTCATAGAACTGGCGGTACAGGTCGAACAGCCGAGCAATTTCCGGGATATGGACGGGAGTAGCGGTTTCAATATGCATTAAGGGCGGCCGCTCCGGCTGAAAACAAGCAAACGGACTGCCCTGCGCCCTATTGCAGGGCAGCCCGCCGACTGCTTACTTTTTCACCACTGTCGTGCTGCAGTCAAGCGCGGTGACATTACCGCTTTCGTCACTGGCCTCAACGGTCCAGTTTATGGTGGTGCCCTTCTTGCCGGAATCGAGGATCGTCAACGTCGGACCTTCTGAGGTCACCCGACAGGCTTGCTTCGCACTCTTCTTGCTCTTCTTACTCTTTTTGCTCTTCTTGCTCTTATCACTCTTGTCGCTCTTATCGCTCTTCTTGCTCTTGTCGCTCTTCTTGCTCTTCTTGCTCTTGGCGGGAGGCGTACATTCAAAGCTGGTAATAGTGATCTCAGGCTCGACGCTGCAGTTGTCACCCGCCGTGGCGGTAATATCCAGCGCTGTGTACTTACTGCTCTTTTTGCTCTTTTTGCTCTTTTTGCTCTTCTTGCTCTTCTTGCTCTTCTTACTTTTGTACTTGATCTCGGTAATGCTCGCCGGCGCGTTGCATTCCAGCATCGGCGCGGCCTCATCGATCACCTCTACCGTAGCGCTACAACTGCTGCTGGCACCGCTATTGTCGGCCACGATCAACTCCACCGGTGCTGTGATGTAGAGGTCATAGGGATTGTCCGGTACCTGCACCAGGGTGATCGGGTCGCCATCGGGATCAAACGACCCATTGTCGATACTGGCGTAACCGAGACACTCCTCGTCGGCGGGCACCAAGGCGTCTGTACAGACGGCTTCCGGCGGCAGGTTGCACTGGCCGTTGATGACAAGCCTGTCCTCATTGGCCAGCTCAAAGCCCTGACAATCTTCCTCGACGGGCCCGGGCACCGGGCCGGCTCTCTCGTAGGAGAAGCCACCGGCGTTGCAGCAGGACCAGCTCGCCCAGGTGACATCGTAGTATTCGCCTGTGGTCTGGTTCAGCAAGCAGGTGCTGCTGCCCGGCAGGTTGTTGCTGACTCCGAAGACAGGAGAATTCCGGAAGTACGTCTGCAGTAGGGTATTGAAGTCTGCCTCGAAGGCGGTCTCGGGTGCGGCGCAATTGCCCACCGCCCAGGCCGTATCATCAGTGCGCAGGTTGTAAACACCCCGGCCACTATTACGGGCGATCTCCAGATTGTCACTGATGACGTCAGTGACCGTGGTGCCGGCACCGTCGGGCTTCGTGAAGCTGACGGTAGGTGCCGGCGGCAGGGAGGGCACGGCCGCTACGCACATATCGTAGTTGCCCGCGCTGAGGGCACCGACAGACAGCTCTTCAGGGAGCATGGAATCAGTAAAGGGCTCAGTCAGCACGGTCTCATTGAACTCCCCGACCAGACTGGTGCTGAGCGTCGCTGAAAGGGAGTGGTTACACAGGTTTGTATCGCCGCAGGTACCGTTGGTGGGGTCGTAGAGGCAGAGACTCTCGCTGGTGCCACCGAAATCCACATTTAGCTTCACCCAGGCCAGGTTCTCGGGTACCCCGACCATCTGGTAGCCGAACTCCGGGTTTCCTGACCAGGCTGATGCAATCAGCGCCGAATCGGTCACGCTGAAGGTGGTAACCGCTGCATCGCAGGTACAACCATTGGTGGGGTCAGGGTCGCCGACTCCCAGGCTGACACCGTTCAACGTCACCTCGAAGGAGCCGCCAGCGAGACAGGAGGAGTTGAGTATTTCATAGTGCAATGCCGTGGGCGGTGCCACCGGCATCTGCAGGCTTACCTGGCCATTCTGAGGCGCCGGATTCAGCAGATCAATCTGGGCCACGCGACAGGCGTTGCCATTGATCGGCTCTACAGCGATACAGGCAACGGTCTCGTCCTGATCGGGATTGAAGGTCGATGGACAGATGTCACAGACATCACCCACGCCGTCACCGTCAGCGTCGGCCTGGTCTGCATTGGCCGTCAGCAGACAGTTGTCGTCAGCATTGAGTACGCCGTCTCCGTCGATGTCCGGATTAGAGGTATACCGGATCGCCAGCGGCAGAGGTGCGAAGGAACCCCTATAATCGTACTGCAGGCCAAAAGTGCCGTTTTCATCCTCTATTCCCACCGAGTGACTGCCTCGCACGGTCTGCTGTGCATAGTGCACTTCGATATCCCCCGCACCTTCAAACAGCTTGTACTGGTGCGTGCTCGCAGGCGTGCTGTTGCAGCAGAACGGGATGGCCGTGAACTGCACGATAAACCTCCGATTGGGCGCAGTGCCACGAGTCTCGAAATGAATGCCGGTTACCGAGCCTGGAGGGTACAGGTCATCCCACCAGGCGGCGACGATGCCGTTGGGGTTTGTCGGTGAGGGAATCACCTCCCCACTACAGCAAGCGTTAGACTGTGCAGGAAGAAAGCTGATAAAACCATTGGAGCTGATATATACGCTGGAATAGCTGAGGCCATAGTAGGTGAAGGAAAATCCGATTGGATTCGCGCCGCTCATTTGGTCATCAGAGAGAGAGAGATATGTGCCCGTTGTCGATATATCTTCAAAGTCGTAGATTGGGCCGCCCGGCTCCTGGGAATCCACAAATACATAATCGAAGGGGGAGCCATCCGGGCCACCGGCGGCACCCAGGGCAATGCCCGTGTAGCCAGTCAACAACAGGCTGACGGCAACCAGGAAGCCTTTCAGCGCAACGGAGAATGCGCCAGCGGCAGGCGTACCAGTAATCGCGCGAGATTCATTCGCTGCTTTTGACTCACAATTTCTGGTGGTCAATGAGACAGGCTGGCACTGCAGACGACTGCAGATTGATGCGAACAGGCCCATGGCGTTTTCTCCCTCCGGGTTGGCCCCGGATCTCGTAACTCAGACTATCGTTTGATTATTTTTATCGACAACATTGAGTCCGACCCGGAACATCATGGGCCCGGCTATCTGGAGAAAGTGTAGCCGTTGCTAGCTTTTCTACAAGTTTCCGGGGCGGAGGTTCCCGGCTATATCTTGCGTTGCAAGAGGTATTACTGGTTGTTGTAGTTCTTGCGCTTCTCTTCAACCGCCTGGTCGAGCACCTTGAGCATTTCAATGCGTTTGCTCAGTTCGGCGTTTTCCTGCTCCAGCTCGGCCCTGGCCTGCCGGGAGGCTTCCAGCCTGGTTTCGAGGTCAGCGATTTTCCGCTTGAGCCTGAGAGTTTCCTCGGCATGCGCTTCGAGGGATATGGTCTGCGACCGATCGCCTGACATCTGGGTGCAGCCCCCGATGCAGGTGGCCAGCGCGAGGGCCATGGCCAATCTGTAGCTGTTCATTCGTATACCCTGTTCAGGCCAGCCGGCGCTGACCGGCGTTATGCATGTGAGCCTCAGGCGGTCTGGGCCGTTGACTTGCGATCCTTTCTACTGCCGCGCTTGCCCTTGCGGCGCGATACCATATATACGCTGCCGGCTTTCGCCTTGGCAAGCTCCTTCATCTCGGCGGCCGCCTCACCAAACTGAATGTGGTTGAGCGTCTTGTTACCCTTGTTGGTCACCACGGCAATGGAAATGGACGCCAGCGGAAACTGTACTTCGTCTCCCTGCCGGCTCTCTCCCACAATATAGCCGCGCTTTTTGTCACTGCTATTGTAGAAGTCCGGTATCGCCGCATCAAAGGTGTCGACCACTGCCTGGCATATCGTCTCGTAGTCGTCGGGTGAGGTGATCACCACGAAGTCGTCACCACCGATATGCCCGATGAAGTCTGCTTCACCACCGTGCTCGGCTACCGACTTGCTGACGATATCCGCGGTGGCCTGAATAAGCTCGTTACCCCTGGCGTAACCATAATGGTCGTTGTAGGCCTTGAAGTTGTCGATGTCCATCAGGCAGAAGGCAATTTCCGCTTCCTCGCCGATACGCTTTTCCATCACCGCCTCAATCGTAGTGCCGCCCGGCAGACGGGTCAGTGGACTGGTATCGAGATTGGTTTCTTCCAGGCGTTTGAGCCGCTCCGCCATGGCGACGAAAGCGTCTGCCAGGTCGCCCAGCTCGTCGGTATTGCTGATATCCGGCTTGATGTCGAACTCGCCCCGGGAAATCATCTCTGTGGCTGCCCGCAGCTTGTTGATGGCACCGGAGATATTGCGGGTGATGAGCGCCGCCGCCAGCAGCGACAGCAGCAGGCCCATGCCGCACAGTACCGCGGCGGCCTTGAAGGCCAGCGAGCCGATACTGGCCGTGGTGTTGGTCTTCGCATTCTGGTCGCGTTGCGCCTGTGCACCCATTTCGCGAATGACGGCGATCAGGGCATCCTGCTGGGCCTTGATCTGCTCGTCGTAGCTGGCTGGGAAGCTCGTCGAAGATTCGGACGTGGACCCGGACGCCGCCATCAGCAGGCTGATGTATTGCTGGTGCAATGCGGCGATTTCATCCACCGGGAAGTCCCTCTGCTCGGGCACCGAGCGAATGCGATCAAGCTGTGCTGCGAACTCTGCCTGCCGGTCCTGGAACAGGCTCATCACCTCGTCAGAGCGAAACACCGCATAACGTCGGCTGTACAGCTCTTCAGAAAACATCAGGTCGATCATCTCATCTGCGGCCAGAATGACCGGCAGGTCGGTCAGCAAGATGCTGTCGTTGATCGAATTGAGGCGGTTGAGATTGGTCAGCGCATAGGCGGAAATCACGATCAGCAGCAACAGCAGCGAACTGAAACCCAGCAGCAGCTTCTTGGCAATGGTCAGCCGCAGGAACTTGGATACCAGCCCGTCAACCATGCGGTTGAAGACTTTCTCCTGTCCTGCCTCTTGAGTCTGTTCGTCAGTCATCGTTAATCTGTGCAGCGCAACTTTCCTTCTCCGCCGCCACATTAGTGCAGCCATGGGCCAGTTACACTAAAAAATGCAGGTTCTGTGCACTATTCAACACAGTATGCTGGATTGTGCGACCCACCTCTCAGCTTCGCGGGCACGCCAGCTGCTGCGTACCGGCGCATGCCCTGGCTCTCAGCGCCTGGTCAAAAGACCTTGTGAAACACTCCATACCGTCGAAAACGTCCGGCATGCGCTTGAATGACTGGAAAAACCCAAACAGCGCGGCCCCATGGTGTACTCGACGCCAATTGGCTCATCCGGTGACAAACCGAAGCTGGTCATACTGGACACCCATGCTAAACGTCACCCCTCATTTCAGTGGAAGCGACTCACTGGGGCGAGAGCTCACAGACTTCAACGACATAATCATAGAAACCGGGTATGCGATTACCCTTGTTCTGCTGCCAGGCCGTCACCATACCCGCATCCATCTCAATCAACCTGCAGAGTCCGTTGGTGAAGTAGTCTGCCTCTTCCCGATTGATGATGCCCTTGTCGTAATACTTCCAGGCCACCTCGGTAGAATTGATCACATACTCGGCCAGCACATACAGCGTGAACAGATCATCGGGCGACAATGAACTGAAATCGGATTGTGCCTGCGCAAATACCCGCCTCATTTCCGGGTCACCAGCCATGACCAGACCCATTCTGTTGGTTGCCCGGTAGACCTCTGATATCGCCGATGCCTCGGCCAGATCGTTGGATCGCTTGAGTTCATAGCCCAGGAAGGACAAAGACCCGACAATTCCAATGATTCCGATAATTTCCGCCAACCGCCCGAACTCTATGGCGACGTAGCGTTTGGATTCCTCTGACATTTCCATGACTCCCAGGGCGAAGTGCCGAATTATATCGCCGAAAGCAGTACGGGAATTGATCTGGGACAGCCAGACAAGGCTAGCCGGGGCGCCTGGCCACCAGCCGGGACAGAGAGGCCAGGCGCCCGTCGGGCTCGGCCACCACGCCCTCTTCCACAAACACAATGTCCAGGCCCGCTACCGCTGCGGAAAGCGCTCCCGGTGCAACCCGGTAGGCGGGGTTCTGCGGTCCTATAACATCGGCGTCGCTGACCATATGCTCTTCGCAAATCAACCAGCCACCCGGTACCAGATACTCAGTCAGCTGCCGCAACAGTGGAGAGTTGACGTAGCGGAACATCAGGATCAGTTGGTAGTTGGCTTCCAGCTCCAGCGGCCTGTCAAGATCGTGCTCCAGCAGCCTGATCGCCAAACCGCGTGTTGCAGCCGCCTCCCCCACTCGGGCCAGGGCGGCCGCTGAAATATCAATCGCGTCAACGTTGAAACCCTGCCCGGCCAGCCACAGGGCATTGCGGCCAGCACCGCAGGCCACATCAAGCGCCCGGCCAGGTGGAATGCGGTGAATCCAGTTCTCCGGCAGGGAGCTGGGACCCGTGCGCCCGGAATAAGCGCCATCTTCGTAGCGCTTATTCCACTTCTCGCGGTCGGCGCGGCTCATAGGATGCTCTTGCTCATGTGCTCATGACCGGTAAGCATAGCAATTCGATCGAGTGGCCTGTCACCCGCTGTGGGAACCCAAGCGCCACGGGATTGGCTACACTAGCGCCGCCAAGCGATAGCTGCTTTACAGCATTTCTGACTACAGAAAGGACAACAAGTATGCCGGGGACCGACACACCGCTGATTATCGAAGCCTCACTGAACGGCTCAACCAGCAAGGATCTCAATCCCAACGTGCCCTACAGTGACGAGGAGATCGTCGCCGATGCCGTTGCCTGCATGGAGGCCGGGGCTGCGTTGATTCACAACCACACGGATGAATCGATATTTGAAGGCGACGGAACCCTGGATGCAGAAAAGTACGCCCGCCCCTGGCGCACACTGCTCGGGGAACGGCCCGATGCCATCCTCACGCCCACCATGTCACTCGGCCAGGGCCCCGGCGCGGTCGAGTCACGCTATCGGCACATCGAACAGATGGCCAGCGAAGGCCTATTGGCCATGGGGCTGGTAGATCCCGGCTCAATGAATGTCTCAATTGTCGGCGAGGACGGTCTGTTCCTGCCAACCCAGCTCATCTACCGCAACGATGCGCAGGACTCTCACTATTACGTCGAAACCTGCCGGCGCCTTCAGCTCGGCATGAGTATTTCCATATTTGAGCCGGGTTTTCTGAAATTCATCCTTGCCTACCACCGGGCGGGCAAGCTGCCGCCTGGAGGCATGCTCAAGTTCTATTTCGCTGTCGATGAGTTCTCCTATGGCCTGCCGCCCACGGTCACCAGCCTGGAAGCCTACCTGGGCATGCTGGGCGATTGTGATCTGCCCTGGCTGGTGTCGGCCTTTGGAGAGGACTGTGTTGGCTGTGGTCTTGCCGAGGCGGCGATACGGCGCGGTGGCCATGTGCAGGTGGGGCTGGAGCCCTTTGCGGGTAATCGCCAGCCCACCAATGTTGAACTGGTGGAGGAGGTGGTAGCGCTGGCCCGCTCGCTCGGCCGACCCGTTGCGACCCCGGCGCAGGCGGCGCAGATGCTGGGGCTGCCGGTTTTCCCGGTGCCGTTTACGGCTCGATAGAAACAGGACTTCGCGGGGGCTTGACTACCAAAACACCCCCAAAACCCGCTACCCTGTGTCGCGACACCCATACACACAGTAAGGATGTTCCAGATGTCAGGCAGCTCGCGACTGATCATCGACCGCGCCGTATTCATCCCCTCCGTCTCCGTTCTGATGCTGCTGGTGGCCGTCGCCGGCGTGTTCCCCGAGCGAAGCCAGCGCGCTTTCCAGGCACTGCAAGACGGCATCGTGCACTACGCCAGCTGGTATTACGTGCTGGTGGTCGCCATCATCCTGGTGAGCGTCATCTACTTCGCACTGTCGCGATTTGGCGACATCAAGCTCGGGCCCGATCATGCCACGCCCGACTACTCCAATATCTCCTGGTTCGCCATGCTGTTCGCCGCGGGCATGGGCATCGGCCTGATGTTCTTCGGGGTGGCCGAGCCGGTCATGCATTTCCTGGCACCGCCCCAGGGCGAAGGCGGCACCGCTCTCGCCGCGAACCGAGCCATGCGCCTGACCTTTTTCCACTGGGGCTTTCACGCCTGGGCGATATACGCCATTGTTGCGCTGCTGCTGGCGTATTTCGCTTATCGTCACGACCTGCCACTGACCATGCGCTCAGCGTTCTACCCGCTGATCGGCGAGCGGATCTATGGCCGCTGGGGTGCTGCGGTCGACGTCTTTGCCATTGTTTGCACAACCTGTGGCATCGCCACCAGCCTTGCCTTTGGCATCGTGCAGATCAACGCCGGACTCAACTACCTATTCGGTTTGCCCGTAACGCCGTTTGTACAGGTGATACTCATCCTGGCCATCATGGCACTGGCCACCCTGTCGGTGGTGGCCGGCCTGGATGCCGGCATCAAGCGCCTGTCGGAGCTGAATATCTCCTTCGCGATCATCCTGATGCTGTGTGTACTGGTAGCGGGCTCGACCGTAGTGATTCTGCAGTCCACGTTGCAGAACATGGGCGATTACATCGGCGAGATCATCAGCAAGACCACTAATCTTTATGCCTACAATCCGACAGACTGGCTGGGCGGCTGGACGATTTTCTACTGGGGCTGGTGGCTGAGCTGGTCACCCTTCGTCGGCCTCTTTATTGCGCGCGTGAGTCGTGGCCGCACGATTCGTGAGTTCGTGCTGGGCGCGATGCTTGTCCCCGGCAGTTTTACCCTGCTCTGGATGGGCGTCTTCGGCAACAGTGCCATAGACCTGATCCTCAACCAGGGATTCACCGATCTGGGCGCTGCAGTCCAGGCAAACCAGTCAGTGGCACTGTTCAAGTTCCTGGAGTTTCTGCCCATGACCAGCGTGCTCGCTTTCGTGGCACTGTGCATGGTGGTGATTTTCTTCGTGACCTCGGCGGACAGCGGCGCGCTGGTACTGAATATGCTCAGCGCCCACGGCGAAGACGACACCCCGGCCCTGCAACGCATGATATGGACCGGCGTCATTACCCTGACCGCGATCGTGCTGCTGCTGGCCGGCGGACTCCAGGCGCTGCAAACGGCCGCCATCGCCACAGCCCTGCCTTTTTCCATGGCCTTGCTGGTAGCGATCTGGGGCTTTAGCCGTGCGCTGGTGCTGGACGCTGCTAAACGCGACCTGCAGACAGTGAGTCCGCACATTACTGACGCCAGTGAATGGCGTGTGCGTCTCAACAACATCATGCATCACGCGGAAGAAGACGACGTGCAGACGTTTCAACGGCAAACGGTCGTTCCGGCCTTCAGGGCGTTCGGCGACGAACTGCGCCGCTATGGGGTAGAGCACCGGCTGGTCAACGAGATAAACAAGCACGGCAAGGTGCGACTGGAAGTGCTGAACGGCGACGAGGTCGATTTCCTCTACGAGGTGCGCAATCGCGCGCACCCGAAACCGGATCACGACGTGAGCAGCATGGCCATAGGAGACATGGGCGGAGAGGACACCTTTCACCGCGCCGAGGTGCACCTGCTGGAGGGTGGCCAGGACTACTGCATCATGGGCTGGAAACAGGACCAGGTCGCTATGGATATCATGAACCAGTACGACCACCACCTGCAGTTCATGCATTCCATGCGCTGACACGGGGCCTTCGGGACGCTGCTGACCAGTGACTCCAGCCGCGGGCTGGCCAATGTGGTCCCAACACCGGGCGTACCCGAAATGAGGGGCAGGCCCTCCTCGCGCCGCTGGCGTCCTGATAGCTCCTGTGGTCGCAATCAGTCGAACTTTGCAGAGCTGTGCTCTGCGACGGTCTCTCGGCAGGGCTCACCCCATAAACAACATAAACAAAAAGGGCCCCCTCTTTTGGAGGGGGCCCTTTTTGTTTATATGGCGCGCCTGGCACGATTCGAACGTGCGAACGCCTGGTTCGTAGCCAGGTACTCTATCCAGCTGAGCTACAGGCGCATAAACTTTTACTTCGTAAGCAAACCCGGCGAGCCAGGTACGCCTTGCAGCCTTTGGGCTGCAAGCCCGGCCCTCGCTTACCGAGCCGGGGTCGCAAAGCTACGCTTTGCTCGCGTCCCGGCTCTGTTCGGTCGTTGATTGCCGTGCAATCAACCCAGCTGAGCTACAGGCGCTAAAACTGTGTATGCAGATGAATCTGAAGCATACCATCTCACCCGCTGGGCGAGAAGGCCGCGTACTATAGGGGGCAAGCCCTTTTGCGTCAAGGGCTTGGACAGCAATCAGGGGGTCTGCTACAACAGCGGCATGGATTTAGAACGACTCAAGGCACTCCTCCCCCACAAGGTCTTCAACCGCCGCGTGCGCAAGGCCGCCATAAGACGGGTCCGCAAAGACCTGATCCTGCATGGCAAATCCGAGCACGAGCTGTCAAAAGACGAGCTGGAGTACCTGGTGGCCGATGCGGAAACCGACGTCAAAAGCGACCTGCAGAAGGCCGGCCTGCTGGGTGCGCTGGCGTTGCTGGGCCTGGGTGGTCTGTGATGACCACCCGGACCGGGAGCTAGCGCATGTCTCTCTACCGCTTCGCCCGCACCACGGCCCTGCTGACCATGGCCGGGCGCTACCGGGCCAAGCTCTTCAAGCTGTTTATCGCCATCGCTGTGGCACTGGTGACGGCCTGGGTATTTGACGATATCGCCCTGTACCTGGATAGCCACAAGCCGGAGTGGCTGGGGCCGGCACTGATTATCAAGACACTGGTTGTCTACGGCGCCCTGGTGTACGCCTTCTGGCAGCTGCGGCCGGGCAGTTGGGCGGAACCGAAGGCCGACAAGCCCGGCGCGCCTGCAACGGCCAGCACTGCCGACGCCGCGGAAGCGCCACCCGGCCCACTGGACGAATTACTGGAAAAGCCCAAGCTGGTAAAGCGCAAGGACGCAATCCTGGATAAACCGGCCGGCCCCACCCGGCAATGAACCTGGTGGCAGCCCTGGGGCTGCGCTACCCGCTGATTCAGGCGCCCATGGCGGGCGTCTCGGATGCCCGCCTGGCCGCCGCTGTGTGCGCCGCCGGCGGTCTGGGGTCCCTGCCCTGCGCATTGCTGGACCAGACGGCAATAGCGGACCAGGTAGCCGCGGTGAGGCAGCAGTCCGCCGGGCCCTTCAACCTCAATTTTTTCTGCCACTCACCTGCCGGCAATAACGACGCTGTCCAGCAGCGGTGGCGAGAGGCCCTGTCGCCCTTCTACGAGGCCTGGGGTATAGAACCCACAGCGCCCCCTCCCGGACCGACACGACGCAGCTTCAGCAGCGAAGAGGCGGCACTGGTAGCAGCCTTGAAACCCGCCGTGGTGAGCTTTCATTTCGGATTGCCCGCCCCTACCTTGCTGGATGAAGTCAAAGCCAGCGGCGCGCTGGTGCTATCCAGTGCCAATACCCTGGAAGAGGCCCGCTGGCTTGAAGCCAATGGCGCTGACGCCGTCATTGCCCAGGGCATTGAAGCCGGCGGACACCGGGGCATGTTTCTGCAGGGCAAGCTGGAAGATCAACCACCGACCCTGGAGTTGCTGGGGCAGATAATCGGCGCGGTCAGTCTTCCGGTGATTGCGGCGGGTGGAATCGGTGACCGGGACTCAGTGCGCGCCGCGCTCAACGCCGGCGCGGCGGCCGTGCAAGTGGGCACCGCCTTCATGCTGTGCCCGGAATGCGGCACCAGCGAACTGCACCGGCGGGCCCTGCGGCAAGCGCCCGAACGCGGCACCGTGGTCACCAACCTCTATTCAGGCCGCCCGGCGCGCAGCGTTGTTACCGAGCTGACCGAGCAACTGGGGCCGATAAGCCCATGGGCACCGCCCTTTCCCACCGCCGCCCAGGCACTGGGACCTCTACGCGCCGCGGCAGAAGCCGCCGGCAGATTTGATTTCACGCCGGTATGGAGCGGCGCCCGCCCCAATACCTGTCGGGAGATCCCGGCGGCAGCGCTAATCGGCGAGCTGTTCGGCTGATTCGTCCGCACCCGCCAGCAGCTCTTTTGCCATGGCCAGCACCGCCTGGGCGCTGACACGACTGCTGTAGGCCTCCAGGAACACCTTGCCGACGATGGTGCCGTCAGGCGCAATAATGAGGCTGCCGGGATAGGGCAGACCGTAGTCTTCATCACCCTCGGGATATTTGGCGTTCAGGATGCCCAGGGTCTTGAAGGTCAGCGCATCGATATCGGACAGCATGGGGATGGTGATACCGTGCTTTTCACCGAAGGCGTCCAGCAACGCAGGCTCATCGTAGGTAATGGCCACCAGGCCAATACCGGCTTCGGCAAACTGCTCGGCGGCTTTATTTAACTGGATCATCTGCGCCATGCAGTAGGGACACCAGTCGAAAGAACGGCTGGCCATAAATACCGTGCCGCGGGGTCCGGCGAAGGGCTCTATCAGCGCGATCTGCTCCCCCTGGTAGAGCGCGTGTACGCCTGGGAAGCGGGAGCCAATACGCGGCCCCACATCGAACTCGTCGTTGTCGGCGTCGGTAAACATGCCTTCGGCGACTCGCTCATAGGCGGCCTCTTTCAACGGCTCGCGCATCACGAATACCGTGGCGGCAAACAGAACCAGCGCGACGCCGGCGATAATCAGGAACTTCTTCATGGGGTTGTCCGATGGTCAAGGGAAGTCTGTGTGACCATAGCATTCCTGGATAATTCCGGGGCCATGACACGGTACCGGGCCACGCGCGGATGCTTTACCCTTACGACTTTCTATGCACGGGAGCATTCCATGGCCGGCCTGTACTTCGATGAGCTGGAGGTGGGGCAAGTGTTCAAGCACGCCCTCACCCGCACCATTACCGAGGCGGACAACGTCTTTTTTTCTGCGATGACCCACAACCCGGCGCTGCTGCACCTGGACGAGGAGTACTGCAAGGAGCACACCGAATTCGGCCAGCGCCTGGTCAACAGCTGCCTGACCCTGGGCCTGATGGTGGGCATCTCGGTAGGCGACACGACCCTGGGCACGGCGGTGGCCAATCTCGGCTGGGACGAGGTGCGTTTTCCCAAGCCGCTGTTTCACGGCGACACCATCCGCGTGGAAACCGAAGTGCTTGAGCTGCGCGAGAGCAAGTCGCGCCCCAACCAGGGCATCGTCACCTTCCAGCACCGCGCCTACAACCAGCACGGGGAACTGGTGGGCCAGTGCAAGCGCAGCGGCCTGCAGCGCAAGAGTCCGGACGCATGACGCCCCGCTCCTGGCTGTTTATTCCCGCCGACAGCGAGAAAAAGCTGGGCAAAGCCGACGACTGCGGCGCCGATGCGGTGATTCTCGACCTGGAAGATGCGGTGGCGCCCGCGCGCAAGCCGATAGCCCGCGACATGCTGAAGGAATTTCTCGGCAGTCGCACAGGCGAGCGCTCGCCGCAGCTCTGGGTGCGCATCAACCCGTTGGACACACCCATGGCGCTCAAGGACCTGGCGGCGGTCGTTCCCGCCCGCCCCGACGGCATCATGCTGCCCAAGGCCGAGGGGCCAGAGGACCTGATCCAGCTCAACAGCTACCTGGACGCACTGGAAACCGCAGCGGGAATTGAACTGGGCTCAGTGGAACTGCTGCCGCTGGTGACAGAAACACCGGGTGCCGCCCTGCGGCTGGGTGACTACACGGATTTCTCACTGCCGCGTCTGACCGGACTGACCTGGGGCGCCGAAGACCTGAGTGCCGCGGTGGGCGCCACCGGCAACAAGGACGGCGCCGGCCACTGGCAGTTCACCTACCAGATGGTGCGCTCACAGACTTTGCTGGCCGCTCACGCGGCCGGTGTGCAGGCCATCGATACCCTGTATGCGGATTTTCGCGACGGGGAAGGTCTGGCGCAGGACTCGCGGCAATCCCGCGCCGAGGGCTTCAGCGGGCGGCTGGCGATTCATCCTGCGCAGGTGGCCGTCATCAATGAGTCATACCTGCCTTCCGCTGAGGAGGTGGAGACGGCGCGGAAGATCATCGCGGCGTTCGAGGCGGAGCCGGACGTGGGGACGGTAGGGATCGACGGCAAAATGTATGACATTCCACATCTGAACCAGGCGCGGCATACAGTAGCGTTGGCGCAGGCGTATGGGGTCTGAAGGCTCCATGGCCGAACTGGTCGCCATTGCCCTTGTGGCGGTGTTCGGGTTCTGGTTTGTGCGTTCGTGCCTGCGGCTGGCCGGTCACGGAGCGAAAAAATCTTCGGTAGTGAGGGATAGGCAAGAAGTTCGCACTCAGGCGAGGCGCCGGCTGTAGGTATAAGTCATTCCCGCGAAAGCGGTGGCGCGTGTAGCGAACACTCAGAACCGTTCCATTCAATCGAACCCGAGTTAACTCCAATCAATCCGTCAGAGCCAGATACGAAAGCGCCCGGCCTGGGCCGGGCGCTTTCGTATCTGGCGGAGAAGGAGGGATTCGAACCCTCGATACGCTATTAACGTATACTCCCTTAGCAGGGGAGCGCCTTCGACCACTCGGCCACTTCTCCGGAAGGCGGGCATCATACCAACAACCGCTCTCAAATCAACTATTGGGCGGCATGCTGGCCGGTCAATTCCTGTGAGCTACTCCGGGGAATCGCTGGGCTTGTCGTCTTCGTGCTGGATGCGGTTGTAGATTTCTTCGCGGTGCACGGCAATGTCTTTGGGTGCATTGACACCCAGGCGCACCTGGTTGCCCTTCACGCCCAACACCGTAACAGTCACCTCGTCGCCCACCATGAGCGTTTCCCCGATCCTGCGGGTGAGAATTAGCATGTCCTGGTACTCCTATCCATGTTTAGCGGTACCATGGCCGCGTGACGCAAGAACACTGCGCCACTGCCCTTAGTATTGTCGAGATTGCAGCAATTGCCAGTCATGAGACTCCGGCGGCTGCCGAAGATTCCTCGTCAAGGCCAAAAGCCGAATGTAACGAGCGCACGGCCAACTCCAGGAACTTCTCGTCGATGATGACGGAAATCTTGATTTCCGAGGTGCTGATCATCTGGATGTTGATGCCCACCTCGGACAGCGTCTTGAACATCTGGCTGGCCACGCCGGCGTGGGAGCGCATGCCCACACCCACCAGTGATACCTTGGCAATCTTGTTGTCGGCGGTGACCAGGCGCGCACCCAGCTCGTCGGCCACCCGGCGGATGATGGCCTCGGCCTTGTCCATCTCGTTGCGGTGCACGGTGAACGTGAAGTCGGTGCTACCGTCCTCGGCGACGTTCTGCACGATCACGTCGACTTCCACATTGGCCTCACCCACGGGGCCCAGGATGCGGTAGGCCACACCGGGGGTATCGGGTACGCCCAGCACGGTGATCTTGGCCTCGTCGCGGTTGAAGGCAATGCCCGCGATAGTCGGATTTTCCATGTCGCTCTCTTCCTCCAGTCGGATCAGGGTGCCTGGTCCGTCTTCGAAACTGTGCAGTACCCGCAGGGGCACGCTGTACTTGCCGGCAAATTCCACGGCGCGAATCTGCAGCACCTTGGAGCCCATGCTGGCCATTTCCAGCATTTCCTCAAAAGTAATGGTGTCCAGGCGCTTGGCACCATCCACCATGCGCGGATCGGTGGTGTACACGCCGTCCACGTCGGTATAGATCTGGCACTCTTCGGCATTCAGGGCTGCGGCCAGCGCGACCGCGGTGGTATCTGAACCGCCCCGGCCGAGGGTGGTGATGTTGCCGTTCTCGTCCACGCCCTGGAAGCCGGCCACCACCAGCACATAGCCAGCATCGAGGTCGGCGTGCAGGCGAGCATCATCGATCTCGCGAATGCGGGCCTTGGTATGGGCGTCATCGGTAAGAATACGTACCTGGCTGCCGTTGTAGGACTTGGCCTTAACTCCGCGCTTGTTGAGCGCCATGGCCAGCAGGGCCGTGGTGACCTGCTCGCCGGTGGAAACCAGTACGTCCATCTCCCGCGGCAGGGGCTGGTCCTGCACGTCGTGGGCCAGGCCAATCAGGCGATTGGTTTCGCCAGCCATGGCCGACACCACCACCACCAGGCCGTGGCCGTCGCGCTGGAAACCGGCGACCTTGTCGGCCACCTGCTCGATCTTCTCAACGGTACCGACCGAGGTACCGCCGAATTTTTGTACCAGCAGACTCATGCGAGCTGGTCCCGCACCCACTCCGGAACGGTTTCCAGGGTGGCCGCCAGTGCGCCGACGTCGGAGCCGCCGCCCTGGGCCATATCCGGGCGACCGCCGCCCTTGCCGCCCAGGCGACCGGCAAATTCTTTCATCAGGTCGCCGGCACGCACAGAGTCGGTCAGGTCTTTGGTGACGCCGGCGGCCAGGGCGATCTTGTCGCCGTCGACTGTCGCCAGCAGGACAACCGCGCTGCCCAGCTTGTTCTTGAGCTGGTCGACCGTGTCGCGCAGGGATTTCGGATCGGCCCCGTCGAGGGAGGCTGCCAACACCTGGGCGCCGTTGATTTCCACCGCCTGGCTGGCGAGGTCGCCACCGGCGCTGGACGCCAGCTTCTGCTTGAGTTGCTTGAGTTCCTTTTCCAGCTCGCGATTTGCAGCACGCAGGGCATCTACCTTGTCCACCACGTTGCTGGTATCACCTTTCACGAGTTGGCCAATCTGGGCCAGCTTGGCCTCAGCGGCATCGAAGGCGGCAATTGCCGCCGCGCCGGTGACGGCTTCCAATCGACGCACGCCGGCGGAAATACCGGACTCGGAAGTAATACGCATCAGGCCGATATCGCCGGTTTGCCCCACATGGGTGCCGCCGCAAAGCTCGATCGAAAAGTCGCCGCCCATATTGAGCACCCGCACTTCTTCACCGTACTTCTCGCCGAACAGGGCCATGGCGCCCGCCTCCATGGCGGCCTCCATGCCCATCAACCGGGTGGTGACTTCACTGTTGCTGCGAATCTGTTCGTTGACCATGTCTTCAATGGTCTTGAGCTCTTCAGCAGTCACCGCCTGCGGGTGGCTGAAGTCGAAGCGCAGGCGCTGGGAATCTACCAGGCTGCCTTTCTGTTGCACATGGTCGCCCAGTACATGACGCAGGGCGGCATGCAGCAGGTGGGTGGCCGAGTGATTGAGTGCCGTGGCCTGTCGCACGCTGGCGTCGACGGTGGCCTCCAGGGTATCTCCCAGCTTGATGCTGCCGGACAGGATGACACCGTGGTGCAGGTGCTGGTCACTGCCCTTGGTGGTGTCGCGCACTTCGAAACGGCTGTCACCGGCCTGCAGATATCCGCAGTCGCCAACCTGGCCACCGGACTCGCCGTAGAAAGGGGTGCGGTCCAGAACAATAACGCCCTCCTCACCTTCGTTGATGGCATCGGCCATCTCGCCATCCTTGAGAATGGCAGTCACGGTGCCACTGCCGTCGGTGCCCTGGTAGCCAGTAAATTCCGTGTGGCCGTCCAGCTTGAGCACCGCGTTGTAATCAATGGCAAAGCTGCCGGCGTCCTGGGAACGCTTGCGTTGCGCCTCCATGGCTGCCTCGTAGCCCTCCATATCCAGGGTCAGCTCGCGTTCGCGGGCAATATCATTGGTCAGGTCAACCGGGAAGCCATAGGTATCGTACAGCCGGAACACCACCTCACCGGGAATCACGCTACCGTCCAGGTCAGCCAGCGCCGCCTCGAGAATCGCCATGCCGTTGTCCAGGGTGCGGGCAAACTGCTCTTCCTCGGCCAGCAGGGCCTGCTCGATGCGCTGCTGGTGGTCGCGCAGTTCCGGGTAGGCGTCGCCCATCTGCTCCACAAGGGTAGCCACCAACTTGTGGAAAAAGGGACCACTGGCACCGAGCTTGTTGCCGTGACGCACCGCGCGGCGAATGATCCGGCGCAGCACATAGCCCCGGCCTTCATTGCTGGGCAGCACGCCGTCGGAAATCAGGAAGGAGCAGGAGCGGATATGATCGGCGATCACCCGCAGCGAGCCTTCCTCGGTGGAATCCTGCTTGAGCAGTTTGGCGGCAGCCTTGAGGATGGCCTGAAAGAGATCGATTTCGTAGTTGGAATGCACGCCCTGCATCACCGCGGCGATCCGCTCGAGCCCCATGCCGGTATCCACCGACGGCGCGGGCAGCGGCTCGCGGCTGCCGTCGGCGGACTGGTTGTACTGCATGAACACCAGGTTCCAGATTTCCACGTAGCGATCGAGGTCTTCCAGCTCGCTGCCAGGCGGTCCACCGGGAACCTCGGGGCCGTGGTCATAGAATATTTCCGAGCACGGGCCACAGGGGCCGGTATCGCCCATCTGCCAGAAGTTGTCTTCATCCAGGCGGGAGAAGCGCTCCTTGCTGATGCCGATCTCGTTGAACCAGATGTCCGCGGCCTCGTCATCGCTCACATGCACGGTGACCCACAGGCGCTCTTCCGGCAGACCAAGCTCCCTGGTCAGGAAATCCCAGGCAAAACGCATGGCCTCGCGTTTGAAATAGTCACCGAAACTGAAGTTGCCCAACATCTCGAAAAAAGTGTGGTGGCGCGCGGTATAGCCGACGTTTTCCAGGTCATTGTGCTTGCCGCCGGCGCGCACGCAGCGCTGGCTGGAGGTGGCGCGCTGGTAGTCGCGCACATCGGCGCCCAGGAACACATCCTTGAACTGGTTCATGCCGGCGTTGGTGAACAGCAGGGTCGGGTCGTCGTGGGGCACCAGCGAGGAACTGCCCACACGGGTATGCTGCTGGCGCTCAAAATAGGCGAGGAAAGCCTCGCGGATCTCGGAAGTCTTCATGCCTACCCCTTTATGCCGCGAGCCAGGCTAGCTTCGTCGAAGTCGCGTCCCGCCAGAATGTGCAGGTGCAGGTGGAACACGGTCTGGCCACTGCCCTCGCCGTTGTTGACCACCAATCGAAAGGCGTCGCTGACGCCCAGCTGCCGGGTAATGTTGCCCACCGCCAGCATCAGATGGCCCAGCAGTGCCTGGTCTTCTTCGGCGGCGTCGCTCAGTTTGGCAATCGGCTTGCGCGGAATGACCAGCACATGCACCGGCGCCATGGGGTTGATGTCATTGATCGCCACACAGTGTTCGTCTTCATAGACAAACTCGGTGGGGATTTCCCCGCGGGTGATCTTGCCGAATATCGTGTCTTCCATGGGTCCTGTCTGGCCTGGCTGTTATGAGTGGGTGGGTAGCTGGGCGGATGGTCGGGTGAATCAGCCCAGCTTTTCGTCTGCGGTCAGCTGACGTGCTTCGTCTTCCAGCATTACCGGAATGCCGTCGCGAATCGGGTAGGCCAGGCCACTGGCCTTGCATACCAGTTCCTGCTTGTCGCGGTCATACTCCAGCGGCGCCTTGCTCACCGGGCAGACCAGGATGCTGAGCAGCTTCTTGTCGATGGTTCCGGTCATAACGGGTCTCTCGAAAACGGGCGCGCATTATACGCCACAAGCGCCGCCGGGCGGTACCGTCCGGGAGGGTCAGTTGCGCTGAGATCGGCCCTGGGAATGGCCGGCTGCCGGCAGGCTATGGCTCGGCTACTCTCCGGAAGCCTGTGTCGACATGGGCGGCACCAGAAGCTGGGGATCCACCCGCCGGTTACGCCAGTTCATGCGCCAGTCCAGGTGCGGGCCGGTAGCGCGTCCGGTGCTGCCCACCTTGCCGATGATGTCCCCGGGGGCTACCCGCTGGCCCACCGCAACAGTCACATCGCTGAGGTGCAGGAAGGAGGAGCTGACATCCATACCATGGTCAATGATGATGGTGCCGCCCGAGTAAAACAGGTCAGGCTCTGCCAGGGTCACCACCCCCGGCGCCGGCGCGGTGACGGGCGTGCCGGTGGGCACGGCCACGTCGACCCCAAAGTGCGGTCGGCCCGGGGTGCCGTTGTAGACACGCTGGGAGCCGTAAACGCCGCTGATGGGGCCGGTCACCGGCCAGGCAAAGCCGGCGGCAAAATCCGCAGCCGGGCTGCTGTTCTTGCGGGCAGCGGCGACCAGGGCAGCTTCCCGGCGGATGCGTTTCAGGTCCTCCGGATCCGGCGTGACCGTGCGTTGGGGAACCCCCTCCACGCGCTGGATGCGGTAGTCGCGGGGTTGGATGGTCAGCGTGAGTGCGCAGCTCTGCTGGCCTTCCACCTGCAAGCTGCGCTCGCCAGTTTCGTCACGCCCGAAACCCAACACAAAGGTTCCGTCAGCGGCGACCGCCAGGGTCTCGTCATCCATGATGACCGTGCTGCCGGGCGCCACCCTGCCCCACACCAGGGCGCCCTGGCGCAGCTCGGGCTCCATTTCCAGGCAAGCCTGGGCAGGCACCGCCAATACCATCAGGCACAGACATCTGAACAGGCTTTGCATTACTATCGCGTTCTCTACAACGTTGGTTTTCATAACTCGTAACATAACCAAATGGGACGCTACCGACCACCCCGACAACGGGGCTCGCGCTATATCACCCCCGAGGGTGAGGCCGCCCTGCGCGCCGAATTGCACCAGCTCTGGAAGGTAGAGCGGCCCCAGGTGACCGCGTCGGTGCACGAGGCGGCCAAGAATGGTGATCGTTCGGAAAACGGCGATTATATCTACGGCAAGAAGCGGTTGCGGGAGATCGACAGCCGTGTGCGCTTCCTCAACAAGCGGCTGGAGGAATTGCAGGTAGTGGACCAGGCGCCGCGCGAGCAGGACAAGGTGTACTTCGGGGCCTGGGTGACCCTGGAAGACGATGCCGGGGAGGAACAGCGCTACCGCATCGTCGGCCCCGACGAGTTCGACCTGAAACAGGGCAAGCTGAGTATGGACTCGCCCATGGCGCGCTCGCTATTGGGGAAACGGCTGGATGATGAGGTGACGGTGCGCAGTCCGGCGGGTGAGCAGCGTTATTACATTGTCGAGATCAGTTACTGATTGTTCGGTAGGGGCGGCTCAGGGAACTTCGGTAACTGGGCAACCCGGCGACAGAGCGACAGAGCGACAGAGCGACAGAGCGACAGAGCGACAGGATACGCTACCAACGCGAAATCGATAGCTGGAAATGTCGTCATCCCCGCGAAAGCGGAGGCCCGCGTAGGGGAATCCAGTTAACTCGAACTCCGGTGCGGCTGGATTCCCGCTTACGCGGGAATGACGGCGGGTTAAATAGCGTGCCAAAAAAATATTTCTAGCAGGTCGCAGCTTCAGGCGAAAAACGCGCATTCGCTACCGCGCAAACACCAGCTCCGCTGTCACCGGAATCTGGGTGGCGATGTTCTGGAGGCCGGCGATCTCTCGCAGGCTTTCGATGCCGGCGGTCAGGTCGAAATCTGCGGCGCTCACAACCAGTGGCTGGTCGGTGGTCACGTGAATCTCTTCGCCGAGGCGCGCCACGTTGACGTCGCTGGTGTAGGTCTTGCTGCTGCCGTGCAGGTCCAGCGTGAACTCCACTTCCATGGTGGTGTAGTCGCCACTCTCAAGCGCCATCACCTCTTCCATGTCGATCATCGCGGTCAGCGTGGCCGTTGGGTACAGCTCGGTCTGGAACAGCATTTTCTGCATCCGCTCGTTGCGGATCGGGATCATGGTTTCCACGTCAACCAGCGGAATGGTCACCGTCACGTTGCCGTCTTCGATGCTGCCGCTCATTGACCTGAAGTGATGCACTTCGGCAATGGAAGCGTTTTTGACAGATATGAAGCGAATGTCTGATTTCTCACCCAGCAGCGCGTTGTCGGCCAGCGCCGATACGCTCATCAGGGCGGCGAGCAGTGCTGTCGTGAGGTGCCTGGATTTCATGCGTTGATCTCCTGAATGTTGTGTATACAAAGTCTATCGCGGTGAAAGAACGGCAAACGCCCAGCCCTGCCGGGTCAGCGGATGTAGCCGCGCGGTCAATGCCTGCAGGTAAGCCGGCAGCGAGGTCGGACGACGAAACGCCTTGCCGGGCGCCAGTACAAAGGCCCGGGCGGCATGTTCACGACCTCCGCGCCAGTAACGCACCCGCGGCTGCTTGCGCAGATTCTTGACCCAGAACGAGCGCTCACCGCGCCCGGTCGCCACGATGATATGTGGTCCCAGTTTCATGGCCACCAGCGGCGTACGCCGGGCCTGGCCGCTCTTGAAACCCACGCTTTCCATCACGATCAGCCCCGCCGGCAACAGTCGTGGCGAGCCGATGCCGCAGCGCACCGCGGGCTCGACGACGGCGTTGAGGCGTCGGAAAAATTCGCGTTCAAACGCGGGGGGTAAAGCCAGATCCATAGTGTCCTTCCAAAATCGGTGAGCGCTGTCGCTTCAACGGCAAATCGCCTACCATGCGCGCTCACTCAGAGTACCCTATGTACGACAGCGACGCCGAGCGAGATTACCACCGGCGGGTGCAGACCGCCCTGCCCCGCAATTTTGCCGTGCATCTGGTGCACGGCCTGCTGGGTCAAACCGGCTTCAGGCTGGTCAGTGCGCCCACATTTATCCCCGCTTACCTGATGCTGCTGTCCGGAGGGTCGGACTTTGCCGTCGGTTTGGGCCTGTCCCTGTGGGCTGCCGGTGCCTGCATCACGCCGCTGTTCAGTGCCAGCCTGATCGGTCATCGCCGGCGGGTGCTACCGGTGGGCTTCTGGACCGGCGGCGCCATGCGGCTGGCGGTGCTGGGCCTGGCCCTGGCAGGGTTGCTGCTGGAAGGCCGCGCAGCCCTGGTGGCGGCCCTGGTCTCCATGGCACTGTTCGGCCTGTTTGCGGGCATGCAGACCGTGGTATTCCAGACCCTGTTGTCCAAGGTCATTCCGGTGGCTGCGCGCGGACGACTGATGGGCCTCAGGAATTTCCTGGCCAGTCTCACCACCATGGTCGTGGCCTGGTACGGCGGTATTTACCTGGTAGGGTCTCCGCCCACCGCCCAGGGCTACGGCTGGATGTTCATTACCGCGTTTGTGCTCACCACCACGGGCCTGCTGGTGCTGTCACTGGTGCGGGAACCGGAGCCGCCTACCGTGGCGGATAAGCGCAGCATGACCCAGTACCTGCGGGAAATGCCCGCCTTCCTGCGGGCGGAGCCGGCCTTCAGCCGCTTTGTGCTGGCACGGGCGCTTTCCACCCTGGGACGCATGGCCCTGCCCTTTTACATCCTTTTCGCCGGCGACAGCATTGGCCTGTCCGGGGAAACCCTGGCAAGCCTGACCGTGGCGTTCACCATCGCCGCCACTGTGGCTAACCTGTTCTGGGGCTGGCTGTCGGACCAGTACGGGTTCCGGCTCTGCCTGCTGCTGTCCATTGGCACCTGGATCGCCGCGACCCTGGCGCTGATGCTGAGCGCCGAGTACTGGGTGGTGGTGGCGGTATTCGCGGCCCTGGGCGCCTCCCAGGAAGGCTTCCGACTGGGATCCTTCAGCCTGCCCATGGAATTCGGCAATCGTGAAAACACCTCCCTGCGGCTGGCAATTGCCAGCACCGTCAGCGAGGCCGCCGGCAGCATCGCCCCGCTGCTGGGCGGGATCATCGCTACTGCTCTAGGCTACGGCGCCGTGTTCATGGGCGCCACCGCCTGCCTGCTGGTGGGTTTCAGCGTTCTGCTGACGGTGCAGGACCCCCGGTTTTCGCAGGCGCCCGCCTAGGTCTCTGGTTTGGCTTCGATTTACGGTGCTACAGGGCGGGGACTCCACCCGGGCAGAACCAGTCGAGTATCTGCTCGTGCACCCGCTCGTCGCTCTGCAGGTCGAAATGATTCTTCTCCAGAAATACCCGACAGTTGTCGGGCTTGATATTCAGGTGCTTCAAATCATCGTGATGGGACCCCACGGCGCTGTCCAGCCGCACTAGCAGGTCCCCGAGAATTTCCGTGCTGATATGACGCTCGCTGCGTCCCAGCGCGGCAGCGACGAAATAGTATTCAACCCCTGGCAGCAGCGGCACCGGCCTGCGTGAGTCCGGTACATGCTGATCCGGGTCACACCCCTGCCAGTCCTCGTCCAGCAGGTTGCCGAAGCGCAGGTCCTTGATGCCGGCACTGCGATGCCGACCGAAGGCCAGCGGCTCCACGTAGGGAATACGCCGCATGGCAAGATCGAGGGCGTGTCCCGCCCGCTCCAGCGGCGCGCCGTGGTGGGGCGTCCCCAGGCAGACCACGCGCTGCAGGCGCGACATCCAGGACGCCTCCTGCTGCTCGGCGTACCAGCAGGCGCTGCGAATCACCAGGCCACCCATACTGTGCCCGACCAGGGAGACACTCTCTACCGGCACCGGCCAGGCGGCGCAAAGCGCTTCCAGCAGTCCAGCAAACTCCTGTCCATTGGTGGAAATGTGGCGGCCGGTGTTGTAGCGCAGGTAAAGCGGTGTGAATGCCCCGCTCTGCGCCAGGTGGTCGCCGATGCTGTCGCCCCCGGCCGACCAGCTGTATTCCGACAGGCCCAGCCCGTGTACGAATATCACCAGGTGCGGGCGCACCGCGGCCGGAGCGTTGATTGGGGATTCGCTGTCCAGCGACAGCGTCTCGCCGTCAGCATGGAGGGTCATGGGCAGCGCGAGGTCATTACCGGAGGACTCCAGATAGTCGCCCACCGCGCCATTCAATGCCGCCAGCGCGCGGGTTTCCGCAGCAGATATCGGCCCGCTGTCGCCGGGGGACAGCAGGCCCAGTCCGCGGTCGGCCGCGCCTCGCAGCAAACCGTTGGTGCCCTTGATGGCCGAGTAGACCGAGGCGGCGATCACACCGTGCGCACCGGGGCGTCGCCACAGCCCCGGTAGCGGCGGCGCGGCAATGGTTTCGTGCATGCGCTCAACGGTGCTGGTAATGCCCTCGACGGAGTCGAACACCAGTGCCGTTCCACCCTTGAGGGTCCTGAAGCTAATATTCATCGCGAGCCTCCCGGCTATAGCCTCGTTCTAGCCTGCGCCTGGACCCTGGGCTTGGCAAGCACAAAAATCTGGCGGCGCAAGGCGACTGGGTCTACCTTCAGGGAACACGTGTACAGGGGGAATCCCCATGGAAAAGGTTACTGGTATTGGCGGCCTGTTTTTCCGGGCAAAGGATCCGGAGGCGCTGGCCGCCTGGTATGAAAAACACCTGGGCGTCTCCAGGGTGCCCAGCGACTATGAAACCCAGCCCTGGACGCAGCAGGCCGGCCCCACGGTCTTTGCGCCCTTTTCCGCCGACACCGATTATTTTGGCCGCCCGGAGCAGGCCTGGATGGTCAACTTCCGGATCAATGACATGGATGCGATGGTGGCCCAACTGGAGGGCGCCGGCATCACTGTGGAGCAGGACATGGCCGAATACCCCAACGGACGCTTTGCGCGAATCCACGACCCGGAAGGTAACCCCATCGAACTCTGGGAGCCCGCCAGCCCCGCATGAAACACACACTCGCGGTGCTCTTCATCGCCCTGCTGGGCGCCTGTGCCAATAAGGCCGTCATCACCAATAGCTGGATGGCAGACGACATCCAGCAGTATTCCGACCTTGAAGGCGTGCTGGTACTGGCAGTGAGCACCCATGCCGACGTGCGGCAACGCTTTGAGCGCGAATTTACCGATGCCCTGGTCAAGCGCGGTGTGCGCGCCGTGGCCAGTTATGAACTCAACCCGGCGAAGAAAATTGACAAGGCGGCCGTGCGGGCCATGGCCGCGGAGGCAGACGTCGACACGGTGCTGGTGACTACCTTCGCCGGCCGCGACGAACAGGAGGTGCTGCACCCCGGCCGCACCTACTACCGTACGGCCCCGGTATACGACCCCAACTACTACGGCCGCGGCGGCTACTACCGCCGGGGCGGCGTCTACGGCGTGCCCTATGAAGTCGCCCATGTGCCCGACTTCTATGCCCAGCACAAATCACTGCACCTTGAGGCCAATCTCTATGTCATCGCCGATGGAGAACACCTGTGGCAGGCAGCCTCCGGTATCGAGGAAAGCGGCGACCGCGAGCAGATGATCAAGGCCTTCATCACCGCCTATGTCGAACAGCTCAGGCAGGACCAGCTGGTGCGCTAGTCGACGATCGCCGAGTAGACAATCGACTGCAGCTGGCCCCGGAAGTCGAAGGTGCCGGAGGGAATCAGCTGGGTCATGAAAATCACCACCAGTTCCTCCTCCGGGTCGACCCAGAACAGGGTGCTGGCCATACCGCCCCAGTTGAATTCCCCGACTGAGCCCAGTGTGCCGTTGGCCACCGAATCCAGCCGGGTGGCAAAGCCCAGCCCGAAGCCGATGCCGTCGTAGCTGGTCTCGCTGAAACTGCCGCGAGCCCAGCCGGCCAGGTCGCCGCCGTCGGGCAGGTGGTTGGCCGTCATCATGTCCAGGGTGCGCGGTCCGATGATGCGCGCGCCATCCAGCTCACCGCCCTTTTGCAGCATGCCGCAAAACCGATAGTAGTCAGCCACGGTGGATACCAGGCCCCCGCCGCCGCTGAAAAAGGTGCGATCCCGGTAGGCACTGTTTTGGCCGTCATCTTCCAGGGCAATCGACTTGTCGAGGTTGCGCTGGTAGCAGGAGGCAAAGCGCTCCACCTTTTCATCGCTGATGTTAAAGGCCGTGTCGTGCATGCCCAGGGGTTCGAAGATGTGCTCGCGCAGGTACTGGTCGAAAGGCTGCCCTGAAATAACTTCCACCAGGTAGCCCAGTACGTCTGTGGCCACGGAGTAATTCCAGGCACTGCCCGGCTCAAACTCCAGCGGCAGCTGCGCCAGGCCTTCTATCATGTCGCGCAGGGTCTGGCCGGGCTGCAGACTGCCTATCCGCGCCTTGCGGTAGCCGTAATCGACGTTGGTGGCATGCAGGAAACCGTAGGTAAGGCCCGACATGTGGGTCAGCAGATGACGCACTGTCATTGGCCGCTGACAGGCTTCGGTATCGTACAGGGGCCAGCTACCGGCCTTGAAAATGCGCAGGTCACGCCATTCGGGAATAAACCGGTGCACCGGATCATTCAGTGCGAACAGGCCCCGCTCGTAAAGCTGCATCAGCGCTAGCGAGGTAATGGGCTTGGTCATGGAATAGATGCGGAAGATGGTGTCCTCCTCCACCGGCAGGTCTCGCTCCAGGTCGCGGCGACCCTGTTTTTCCAGGTAGCACACCTGTCCCCGCCGGGCGACCAGGGTCAGGCTGCCGGGGATTTTGCCAGGCTCAATGTAGCGCTCGCGCAGGTGTTCACCGATGCGTGCCAGTCGCTCGCCACACATGCCGACCTCGGCAGGTTCAACCCGTTTCATACAGTCTCCTTGATATTCCATGATGTTTGGCATGCAGGTGCGCCTGGAACGCCGGCAGGACTTCCGCCTCGAACCAGGGGTTGCGACGCAGCCAGAGCTGGTTGCGCGGCGAGGGGTGCGGCATGACCCAGTAGCGCGGCGCCCATTGCTGCCAGTGTCGCACCCGGTCGGTCAGGCTGCTCTTTGCGTCCAGCGGGCCGCCCCATTCCAGGTAGCGGTCCTGGGCATACTTGCCCAGCAGCAATGTGGTGCGGATATTGGGCAGACGCTCGAGTAAGGCTTTGTGCCAGGTCTCGGAGCAGATCGGTGGCGGCGGCAGGTCGCCGGACTTGCCCTTGCCGGGATAACAGAAAGCCATGGGAATAATCGCCACCCGACGTTCATCGTAGAAAGCCTCCCGCTCCATCTGCAGCCATTCGCGCAAGCGATTGCCGCTGGGGTCGTTCCAGGGGATGCCGGTCTCGTGCACTCTGGTGCCCGGCGCCTGGCCGATAATCAGCAGCTCCGCGTCCTCGTGGGCGCGCAGCACCGGGTTGGGGCCCAGCGGCAATTCGCAGCGGGTACAGGCGCGAACGTCCGCGAGCAGGTCGATTAGCGGTATCATGGCGGCATCATGCTACTCCATCACCTGCATCGCGGCGAGGGCCCGCCTGTCCTGTTGCTGCACGGCCTGTTTGGTTCCGCCGCCAATCTCGGCATGGTGGCCCGTGGCCTGGCGGAACAGTTCAGCGTGTACTCCCTGGATTTGCCCAATCACGGCCAGTCGCCGCGACGCGAGGTAATGCATTACCCCGCCATGGCCGCCGATGTCGCGAGCTTTATCGAAGCCATGAACCTTGCGCCCTGCCGGGTACTGGGCCACTCCATGGGCGGCAAAGTCGCCATGCAGCTTGCCCTGGAACGGCCCGACCTCGTTGACCGACTGGTGGTGGCAGATATCGCCCCGGTGCAGTACCCGGCCCACCACGACCATGTGCTGGCGGGACTGGACGCGGTGGCAGCAGCCGCGCCCGGCGACCGCAAAAGCGCCGACGGCGTGCTGGCGGAGCATGTCAAAGAGGCCGGCGTGCGCGCATTTCTGCTGAAAAGCTGGCAAAAAGACGAGGCGGGACACTGGCGCTGGTTGCTAAACCGCGACGCCATCAAGGCTAACTACCGCTACCTCGGCGAGCCGAATCGACCACCCGCGCCCGGCGGCCAGTTTGACGGCCCGGTGCTGTTCATCGCCGGCAGTGAGTCGAATTATGTGAAGCCGGAACATCGCGACGCCGTGCTGGCGCTGTTTCCCAACGCCGAGGTGAAATTCATCCAGGGCACCGGCCACTGGTTGCACGCGGAGAAGCCGGCGGCCTTCAACAAGCTCGCCGGCCGTTTCCTGGCCAACTGAGCGGGACAAATCTGCTGCAGCTCACTGGCAAACAGGGGCTGTTCCGGTACAATCGCCGCCTTAATCCCAGAGGGCTTTTTACGTGACCCGCCGCACCCTGTCCGAACTCGAAAACCACGACGATTTTATCCGCCGCCACGTGGGCCCCGGGCCCGCGGAACAGCTGGAAATGGCCCAGGCATTGGGCTACGACAGCCTCGACGCGGTCATCGATGACACGGTGCCGGAACTGATCCGCCGCCGGGAGCCCATGGACCTGGGAGCGCCGCAGAGCGAACAGGCAGTGCTGGCCCGGCTGCGCGAGATCGCCGACAAGAACACCGTCATGCGCAGCTGTATCGGCATGGGCTACTCGGACACGTTTACCCCTGCAGTGATTCAGCGCAACGTGCTGGAGAATCCTGGCTGGTACACCGCGTACACGCCCTATCAACCGGAGATCTCCCAGGGCCGCCTGGAAGCTTTGCTGACCTACCAGCAGATGGTGATGGACCTGACGGGCATGGACCTGGCCAACGCCTCCATGCTGGACGAAGGTACCGCCGCCGCCGAAGCCATGACCCTGCTGCAGCGGGTCAACAAGAAAAATCGCAGCCGCACGTTTATCGTGTCCTACCGCTGTCACCCGCAGACCATCGCAGTGGTCAAAACCCGCGCCCAGCCGCTGGATATCGAGGTGGTTGTCGGCGACCCGGAAGAACTGGTCGGCAACACCGAGGCCTTTGGCGTGTTGCTGCAATATCCGGGCAGCCACGGCGAAGTGATCGACCTGGAGCCATTGATCGCACGCGCCCACGAAGCCGGCGCGCTGGCGGCAGTCAGCGCCGACATCATGTCGCTGCTGGTACTGAAGGCGCCCGGTGATATGGGCGCCGACGTTGTGGTCGGTAACAGCCAGCGCTTCGGCGTGCCGATGGGCTTTGGCGGGCCACACGCGGCCTTCTTTGCTACCCGCGATGCCTACAAGCGCTCTACCCCGGGGCGCATCATCGGCGTGTCCATCGACCGACTCGGCAACCAGGCCCTGCGTATGGCCTGCAGACCCGTGAGCAGCACATCCGCCGCGACAAGGCCACCAGCAACATCTGCACCGCTCAGGTGCTGCTGGCGGTGATGGCCAGCTTCTACGCCGTGCACCACGGCCCCGAAGGACTGCGCCGCATCGCTGAGCGTATCCACCGCCTGACCGCCATTCTCAAGGCGGGGCTTGCCGAACAGGGCTTCACCCCGGACCACGAACACTATTTCGATACCCTGACTTTCACGGTGGGCGACAAGCAGGCCGCCATCATCGAGCGCGCCGTGGCCGCGGGTTACAACCTGCGCATCGTCGACGACACACGCCTGGGCGTGAGCCTGGACGAGACCACCGGCCGCGAAGACGTGATCGCGCTGTTGGAGGTATTTGCCGGCAGCGAGACCAAAGTTGATCTAGATGCCCTGGACGCCGCCATCGACGGCCTGCCCGGTGTTCCCGACGCACTGCAGCGCGGCGCCGACTACCTGCAGCATCCGCTGTTCAACGACTTCCACTCGGAAACGGAAATGCTGCGCTACATGCGCCGGCTGGAAGACAAGGACATCGCTCTGAACCGCGCGATGATTCCGCTGGGCAGCTGCACCATGAAGCTCAACGCTACCACCGAGATGATCGCCATCACCTGGCCGGAGTTTGGCCGCATGCACCCGTTCGCGCCTGAAGACCAGGCCGCCGGCTACCGCCAGCTACTGGACGAGCTGGAGCACATGCTGCTGGAGTGCACCGGCTACGACGCCATCTCCATGCAGCCCAATGCCGGCGCCCAGGGCGAGTACGCGGGGCTGTTGACCATCAAGCGCTACCACGAGAGCCGCGGTGACCACGAGCGGGATATTTGCCTGATCCCCTCCTCCGCCCACGGCACCAACCCGGCCAGTGCAGCCAATCGGCGCCGACGTCTGCCACCTGAACCTGCACAAGACCTTCTGCATCCCCCACGGCGGCGGCGGCCCGGGCATGGGCCCGATCGCTTCCAAGGTGGCCATCCTCGGGGCGAACTACATCGCCCAGCGCCTGCAGGGTCACTTCCCGATTCTCTACACCGGCCGCAACGACCGGGTGGCCCATGAGTGCATCATCGATATCCGCCCGCTAAAGGAAGCCAGCGGTATCACCGAGGAAGACGTGGCCAAGCGCCTGGTGGACTACGGCTTCCACGCACCGACCATGTCCTTCCCGGTGGCGGGCACGCTGATGGTAGAGCCCACCGAAAGTGAATCACTGTTCGAGCTGGACCGATTCTGCGATGCGCTGATAGCGATCCGCGAGGAAATTCGCGCCGTGGAACAGGGCAAGGCCGACGCCGAGACCAGCATGCTGCGCAACGCGCCGCACACCCTGGCCGACATCATCGCCGCCGACTGGGCCTTCTCCTACAGCCGCGAGGAAGCCGCCTACCCGGTGGAAAGCCTCAGGGGCAGCAAGTACTGGCCACCGGTCAACCGCATCGACAACGTCTATGGCGACCGCCACCTGATTTGTTCCTGCCCGTCGATTGATTCCTACCGGGAGCCCGCGACCGAGGAGTAAGGCCGGCCCGGAGCTCTTACCGCTCACTCACCCCAGCAGGCATCGCTGGCCGACGGCAGCGGAATCAATAAAACCCTGGCGAAGCGCTCGCCAGGGAACGCCCGCAGGCGCCAGCTTTTTGCTCGTCTCAGGATGACCCCTGGCTCGATTGCTGCCTCTCCCTGATCATCTGACATCAAGCGGTCAGGAACAGTACCACGCCGGCGTAAGCCGCAAAGACGACAGCCACCGCTTTGAACCAGACTGGCTTCAGCAGGAACACCAACATCAGGGCAGCGCCCAGACCCGCCACCAGTATCGACGGCAGTGCGGCGTTGCCGAACAGGCTGATGTTGACGTAGGGGCCCAGCAGAAAGTAACCCAACATGGAGGCCGCCGACACCCGCCCCAGTGACTCGCTGTGACGCAGGAAATCCAGCTCCTTGTCGCTGGCCACGTCGTAGTCTTCCACCGGCAGGGCCAGTTCGGCAGCACCGTAGATAAACACGGTGCAGGCCACCAGGACAAAGAAATCGAAAAAGCTCCACTCGGGGTAGTTGCGAAGCTCCCAGCCCACCCACCACATCTGCAGGATGAACACCATCACGCAACTGGCCCACAGGGCGGTAGCCCAGTGAAACCTGATACGCCGGTGCGCCCGGATCAGCCCGCCCACCTCACTTAACAACCGGGTGATCGAAAGGCCCAGGATGATCGACAGGGTGACAAAAACGTATTCGTGCTGGGTCAGTGGAGGACACTCGAAATCGTGGCTGGAGGTAGCCAATGTAGTGAAAAAGGCGCGTGCTGGAAAGTCCGGCCAGGCAGGCCGGGGCTTTCCCCGACGCCCGGGCTTGCTACACTGCATGCCTCGATGACGCAACTGACTAAGGATGGAACTGTGAAACTCCAAGCTCCTGCTGCTGTAAAACTATTCGCCTGCCTGCTGCTGGGTGGCCTGCTGGTCGCCTGCGGCGGTTCCGACGACAGTGCGCCGCTGGACGAGCGCCTGGACGAGGCCTCAACCAATATCAGTGAAGCCCTCGGCGAGGCCTCCGGTAATGTCAGCGAAGCGCTGGATGAGGCATCGGCAGCGGTGCAGGGCACGCTGGATGAAGCGGAGACCATGGTGCAGGGTCCTGACACCAGCGACCTGCGCGCCGCTATTGCCAGCGACTATGCAGAAAACCTCGAGCCGCTGTTCGTGCATTTCCATGAAAACCCGGAGCTGTCCAACCTGGAATTTGAAACCGCGAAGCGGCTGGCCGCGGAGATTCGCGCGCTGGGCTTCGAGGTGACAGAAGGCGTGGGTGGCACCGGTATCGTTGCGGTCATGGAAAACGGTGAAGGCCCCACTGTGATGATTCGCGCCGACATGGACGGCCTGCCCGTAAAGGAAGACAACGACCTGGAGTATGCCTCCACCGCTGTCCAGGTAGACGAAAGTGGCGTTGAACGGCCGGTGATGCACGCCTGCGGGCACGACGTTCACATTACCGCGCTGGTGGGCACCGCCCGACAGATGGCGGCGCGCAGGGACCAGTGGTCCGGCACCCTGGTATTGATTGGCCAGCCGGCCGAAGAGCGCATCTCCGGCGCCCGAGCCATGCTGGAAGACGGCCTGTACGAACGTTTCCCCAAACCGGAATATGCCCTCGCCTTCCACGTGTCGGCAGAGACCCCCGCCGGCCGTATAGAAGTGCCCAAGGACATTGTTGCCTCCAGCTCTGACTCAGTGGATATCTACGTGCGCGGCATCGGCACCCACGGCGCCTCGCCCCACAAGGGCATTGACCCGGTACTGGTCGCCTCGCAGATCGTCGTGACCCTGCAGTCCGTCGTCAGTCGCACCATTCCGCCACTGGAGTCTGGCGTCATTACCGTGGGCGCCATTCACGGCGGCAGCAAACACAATATCATCGGCGACCGCGTTCATCTGCAGCTCACGGTGCGCTCCAACAATCCGGCCATTCGCACACAGTTGTTGGACGGCATCGATCGGGTCGCAGACGGTGTAGCACGTTCCTTCGGCCTGCCCGACGAACTGATGCCTGAAGTCGTCCGTTCGCCGGTGGAAACCACGCCGCCCACCATCAACGACAGCGAAACCGCTGTGCTGGTGGAGAACGCGATTCGCGACGGCATGGGCGAAGAAGTGCTTTTCAGCACACCACCTGAGGGTATGGGCGCAGAGGACTTTGCCTACTTTGTCGAAGACGGCCTTGAGGTCAAGGGGGTCTACTTCAGCGTCGGCGGCACAGCGGAAGACGAAGTGGCTACCGCCCCCTCCCACCACTCGCCGTTTTTCAAGATCGAGCCCGAGCCGAGCATCAAGGCCGGCGTGGAAGCCTCGGTTCTTTCAGCGCTGGCGTTAATGCCGGCATCGCGCTGAGGCGATGCCGGATCGTCCGCATCTGAGATTCTTTTCTCGATATGGTAGCCTGTTGGATTAATCCATACGAAAGAAAGGAGCGAGAACATGTTGAACGCACTTAAACTCACCACTATTGCTTTGCTGGCCGGCGTACTGTTGGGAGCCTGTGAACAGGGCGGTGAAGAAAGCGTGGAATCAGCGGCGGAAACCATGAACGAAACCATGGACGGCGCGTCGGAATCGATGAAAGACGCTATGGATGAAGCTTCTGACGCCATGGAAGAAGCTGGCGAATCCATGCAGGATGGCGCCGATGACGCCAAGGATGAAATGGGCGACGCAATGGATGAAGCTTCAGACGCAATGGACGAGGCCGGAGAATCCATGAAGGATGCAGCCGATGAAGCCAAGGATGAAATGGGCGACGCCGTTGAGGAGATGAAGGAATAATTATTCTCTTCTGACTCGAAAACCGCTCCGGTGCAGTCGCGCCGGAGCGACTTTACACCAAGCCAACACCCACCAGACACCAACCAAGTACGACTAGTCACCCCTCCCCACCAGACTCTCCGCGGCCGGGTCAAACCAATGCCGAGTTCGATTGGCAAAATAGACCAGTGACAGCATCACTGGCACTTCTACCAGCACCCCTACCACCGTGGCCAGCGCAGCGCCGGAATTCAGCCCAAACAGCGAAATCGCCACGGCGACCGCCAGCTCGAAAAAATTGCTGGTACCGATCATGCAGGCCGGCGCAGCGATGTTGTGGGGCAGCTTAAGGGCCCGGGCAGCACCGTAAGCGATGGCGAAAATGCCATAGGTCTGGATCAGTAGCGGTATGGCAATCAGGCCAATTACCAGCGGCTGCTCGATAATCTTTTCGGCCTGGAAGCCGAACAGCAGCACCACAGTGGCCAACAGGCCGACAATCGACCAGGGTTTGACCGTCGCCAGGAAACTATCCAGCTTGTGGTGACCGGCGCTACCGCGTTCGAGCCGTCGTCGGGTCAGCGCACCGGCGACCAGTGGCAACAGCACATACAGCACCACCGACAGCAACAGGGTTTGCCAGGGTACAGCGATATCGCTGACACCCAACAGAAAAGCGGCGATAGGCGCGAAGGCAAACACCATGATGATGTCGTTTACCGACACCTGCACCAGGGTGTAATTGGCATCTCCGTCGGTAAGCTGGCTCCACACAAATACCATGGCTGTACAGGGCGCGACGCCCAGCAGGATCATTCCGGCGATGTACTCATTCGCACTCTGCGGGTCGACGAGGTCGACAAACAACACTCTAAAGAACAGCCAGCCCAAAGCCGCCATGGTGAACGGCTTGATCAGCCAGTTGACCACCAGGGTCAGCACCAGGCCGCGGGGTTTGTTGGCGATTGCGCCAATGGCGGAGAAGTCCACCTGCACCATCATCGGGTAGATCATCACCCAGATCAGCACTGCCACCACCAGGTTGACGTGCGCGTACTCCAGCGCCGCAATCGCCTGGAACAGGGGTGGGAAAATATTGCCCAGAAGGACACCAGCGAGAATGCAAAGACCCACCCAGACGGACAGGTAGCGTTCGAAAAGTCCCATGCTGCGATTCTTCCTCTTGCCCTGAACGGTGGTTGACGGTGTACTCTAAAAACATTCCAATATTGGCATATTCCAGAAAAGGAATGAAGGTTGCGCAGGGAAACGGAAGATAATTCGCTGGCGGCAGTGTATGCCGCACTGGCCAACGACACGCGGCTGCGATGCCTCAACCTGATGGTTCACAACCGGGATGTTTGCGTTTGTGAAGCGGTAGCGGCCCTGGGCATTTCCCAACCGGCCGCCTCGAAAGCCATGGGCGCACTGAAGTCCGCGGGGCTGGCTGACGCGCGCCGGGATGCCAACTGGACCTATTACCGCCTGCGGAGCCGGCTGCCCGTCTGGCTCAGGCAGGTGGTGAAGGCCACCATGACGCAGTTCGCATCCCAGTCACCCTATCTAGAGGATCAGCGCCGCTTTGAAGCGTTGGACTTGAGAG
Organism: Cellvibrionales bacterium; assembly: GCA_043513815.1. Taxonomy (GTDB): domain Bacteria; phylum Pseudomonadota; class Gammaproteobacteria; order Pseudomonadales; family Halieaceae; genus JANQIO01. Next base: position 2,920,962 of record CP121313.1, read on the forward strand.
ACCAGACAGTCAGCGTAGAGGTCGGTGCCTAACTGGAAAATGCACCGGGGGGCGTGCCGCGGGCGAGAATGTTTTCAGTGCGGCTGCGCAGGCCTTCCTCAAGGTCGGCCTCGGGCACCAGCCAGAAACGGCCTTCGGCAATACCGGCAAATACTTCCGCTGCAAATTCCTCCGGAGACTGGCCGGCGGCGACGCGTTCTTCCATCGCCGTGCGCAGGGCACGCTCGCCATCGCTGTTGAGCTGGTTGCGCTGGTCCGCGGGACGGTTGCGCTCCGCCGACCAGATGCCCGTCGCCACCTCGCCGGGGCACAGGACAGAAGCGCTGATGGAGGCACCCTCCAACAGCAGTTCCTGGTGCAGGGTTTCCGTCAGGGCGGTAATCATGTGCTTGCTGCCCTGGTACGGGGCCATATAGGGCCAGCCGCCCAGCAGGCCACCAATGGAAGAAGTGTTGATCACACGACCGGGGGCATCCTGCTTCAACATTCTGGGCACAAAGCTGCGTATGCCGTGCACAACACCCATCACGTTGACATCCAGCAGCCAACGCCAGTCCTCGGGCCGCCGCTCCCAGCTCTTGCCGTCAAGCAGCACACCCGCGTTATTGAACAACAGGTTTACCTGCCCCTGCTGACTGAACACCCTTGCCGCCAGGGCTTCCACCTGGCCGGCATCGGTCACATCCAGGGCACTGCAGTGCAGATTGGAAGAATCACCCAGACGGCCCAGGCCGCCGCCGTCGAGGTCTGCGGCATACACCACCATCCCCAGGGCCAGCGCACGGCGCGCCAGCCCGGCGCCGATACCGCTGGCGGCACCGGTGATCACAGCGATCTGACCATTCCATTCTGCAGCAGGCATGGCAGTCCTCCGGTTGATTCGAAAACGCTATCGTATACCATCAGCGCTTTCGTTTTTCAGGCTTGCACGATGCCCCAACGCTCCATTTGCATTTACTGCGGTTCCAGTCCCGGTGACAATCCTGCCTACATGGCGGCCGCCCACGCTATTGGCACCCTGATTGCGGAGGGCGGCCATCGACTGGTGTACGGCGGCGGTCACGTGGGCCTGATGGGGGCCGCCGCCGACGCGGCACTGCAGGCCGGCGGCGAAGTCATCGGCGTGATTCCCCAGGATATTCTCGACAAGGAAGTGGGCCATGGCGGGGTGACCGAGCTGTTCACCGTGAACTCCATGCACGAGCGCAAGATGAAAATGGCGCACCTGTCAGATGCTTTTGTTGCCCTGCCCGGCGGTATCGGCACGCTGGAGGAGATCATCGAGGTGCTGACCTGGAGCCAGCTCGGCTTTCACAGCAAGGCCTGCGGCGTACTCAACGTGGAGGGCTTCTTTGACCCCCTGTTCGAACTGCTGGACCACATGGTGGCGCGGCGCTTCCTGCGCGAGGAACACCGCACCCAACTGCTGTGCGGTGACTCCCCGGAGCAGATTCTCGGGCTGGTCCTTGAGCACGAAGCCGTGAGCATCGACAAGTGGATGGACCAGGGATGATCCGCATTATCCTCGCAGTGTTTGCCATCGGGCTACTGGCGTACCCGGTGGTGTGTCTGCTGGATATCGAGTCCTACCGACAAGACCTGGAAGACCTGTACGGCAGCGCGGAGGCGAACGTTGCACAGCTCCAGACCGTGGTCGCGCTTCACTGGCTGCGCAATGCCTACCTGGCCTTTGCCTTCCTGCTAATGGCGAGGTTCATTGGCGCCCCAGCCAAACCCGGCGACCTGACCCGCGCGGGCACCCTGTTGATGGCCTACCCAATCATCCACGTGATCTGGCAGCTGCTGGCCCAGGTGGCTATGAGCCCGGACCCTGAAGAGCTTGATATCAATATCCAGCTCAGCTCCGATTACCTGCTGTTCTGCATGCTCGGTCTGAGCGTGATCGGTATCACCCGGGCCTTTGCTAACAACACTACCGACTCCATCAACACTGCCAACACACCCGACACCCCCGACGGCGATGCCACCGCGCCACCCTGAGCGCTAAAGCTCTATGAGGTGGCCATCGTCGCCGTGCGTTGTTATCAGTCTTCTCCCGAAAAGTGGATCGTACGCTGCCGCTCTCGGTTGATCTCAAGACGCGTCACGTCGGGGCGTGAATAGTGCCCGGCGGGGTCGAAATTCTGCCGCTCTTCCAACACCCTCGCATAATCCAGCGTGGCCACGAACACACCCTCACGATCCAGCTGGGGTTCCAGCAGCCACTCCGCATCGGGTCCGGCAATGCAGGAACCGCCGTTAGCCAGCAAGGTCTCGCCTGCGGCGAATATTTCGTCTCGGAACAGCAGTTCGGCCGGTGCATCCTCAGGACGCATCAGGCCAGAAACGGACAGCACGAAAGAGCGGCCTTCCCGCGCCAGGAAGCGTGTGATGTCTGAGGTGTTGCGGTCCGAGCCCGGCCAGATCGCCACGTGAAGATTCTCGCCCTGACCGTAGAGCGCTGCCCGCGGCAGCGGCATCCAATTCTCCCAACAGTTCAATGCGCCGACCGTAAACGGGCCACAGGCGTGGACCTGCAGGCCGTGGCCGTCTCCGGGCGACCAGCACAAGCGCTCTTCGTAGGTGGGCATCAGCTTGCGGTGTATATGGAGAATGTTGCCGTCGGCGCCGATGTAGACCAGTGAACAGTAGATGCTGTGGCCTCCCCTGTCGCCGGCGCGCTCTGCAGTGCCGAGGATGACCGTGATGCCTTTGTCCCGGGCTCGGTCACACACCGGCTGCAGGTGCCCTGCTTCAACACTCACCGCCTGGTCCAGATAATGCGCGTGCAGCGCTTTCTGGGTGGGGGAATCAAACTCTGCACCGCCGGTGCGCTCCAACCAGAACGGGTAGCCGGGCACCAGGCTTTCGCCAAAGCACACCAGCGCGGCGCCCTCGGCGGCGGCCTGATCTATTGCAATGAGTACCTTGTCGAGCGTCGCCGCCCGATCAAGCCAGACCGGCGCCAACTGCGCCAGCGCCACCGTCAGGGATTGTTCGGTCATGTCAGTTCTCCCGTCACAATGGCGGTCTGTACCCTGGACATACCCTAGAGATAAGCGAACTTGAGCAGAAAAATAAGGGCGAGAAAATAGGCGCCAGGAGTGATGTCCCGGTGGCGACCAACACAGAGTTTGATCACCACATAGCTGATAAAGCCGACAGCAATGCCGTTGGCGATACTGAAGGTCAGCGGAATCATCACAATCATCAGCAGGGCCGGCACGACTTCGGTCATGTCTGCCCAGTCCAGCTTCTCCATACCGGTCATCATCAGCATGGCCACATACACGAGCGCGCCGGCGGTAGCGTAGGCTGGCACCATGCCGGCTAACGGTGCAAAGAACACGGCCAGCAGGAACATGATGCCCACAGTCACCGCTGTCAGGCCGGTGCGGCCACCCGCGGCGACGCCCGCCACCGATTCCACGTAACTGGTCACCGGCGCGCAACCCAGGAAAGCGCCTATCACGCTTGAGGTGGAGTCGGCCTTCAACGCCCGATCCATGTTTTGAATCTTGCCGTTTTCATCGACCAGGTGGGCGCGACTGGCCACACCCAGCAGCGTACCGGCGGTGTCGAAGAGGTTTACGAACAGAAAGGCAATAATCACCGAGACCATGGCCACGTCCAGGGCGCCGACAATATCGAGTTTGAAAAACGTCGGTGCAAGGCTGGGAGGCGCCGCCACCAGACCACCGTACTCCACCAGGCCCAGGGGTAAGCCTGCGAGGGTCATCGTCAGAACGCCGATCATCAGTGCACCACTGACCTGCCGCTGGCTCAGTACCGCCATCAGCAAAAAACCCAGTGCTGCCAGCATGGGCGCGGGCTGGGTGAGATCCCCCAGGGTGATCAGGGTGGCCGGATTGGCCACCACGATGCCGGCGTTCTTGAGGCCGATAAAACCGATGAAGAGGCCCACACCGGCGGCCATGGCGATACGCATATCCATGGGAATGCTCTCCAGCATCCAGCCACGTATGCGGGTGATACTCATGATGACAAACACCACGCCGGCGATGAACACCGCCCCCAGCGCCACCTCCCAGCTGTAGCCCATATCGGCGACAACGGTGTAGGTGAAAAAAGCGTTGAGCCCCATACCGGGCGCCAGCCCCACGGGCCAGTTCGCATACAGACCCATAAACAGGCAGGCAATGGCCGCCCCCAGGCAGGTGGCCACAAAGGCGGCGCCGTGGTCCATGCCGGCTGAGGCCATCATCTGCGGATTCACGAAGATGATGTAGGCCATGGTCACGAAGGTCGTGATACCGGCGAGTATCTCGGTACGGGTATTGGTGCCGTGCATGCGCAGCTTGAAGAAGCGGCTGAAGGCGCTCTCTCCGGGCACTGAAGAGGCGCCCTGCGCTCCTTCCTGAAGGGTGTCCTGTGGGGACATGGTCACTCCGCGGCGAAAACCGCGAGTGTACGGAAATGATCGCCCGGGGAACAGTTTACTTATCTCTGTCCCCCGAAGAGTCTATGGTAGTCTTTGTCACTCTTTTATCTTACGAATAAACCGGCATGGACAAGTACTACATCAGCGCCTCCCAGCTGCTGCGGGATTCCTTTGAGCTGGCCTGGAAGGTCTACGAGAGTGGCTATCGGCCCAACTACATCGTCGGCGTATGGCGCGGCGGTGCGCCGGTGGGCATCGCGGTGCAGGAGCTGCTGGATACCCTGGGCGTGGAGGCCGACCACATCGCCATTCGCACCTCCAGCTATACCGGCATCGGCGAGCGCAACCGCCGGGTGCAGGTGCACGGCCTGAACTATCTGATTCGGCGGCTGGAGTCAGAGGACTCCATGCTGATCGTGGACGACGTGCACGACACCGGCCTCAGTATCGACCAGACCATCATCGACCTGCGCCAGGCCTGCAAGAAGAATATGCCGGAAGTGCGCATTGCCACCCCCTACTACAAGCCAGACAACAACAAGACCAACCGGGTGCCGGACTACTACGTCCACGAGACCGAGCGCTGGCTGGTGTTCCCCCACGAGCTGGACGGCCTTACCATGGAAGAGATCGCCGCCAACAAGCCGGAGCTGGCGCATATGCTGGAGAAAATTGCGGCGGCCAAGGGTTAGGCAATCGGGGGACAGTCTAGTGTTTGCTGAAGCGGCGTATCAGCTCCGCATGGGCCGGAAAGCGCTGCAGCAGGGCTGACTCCTCCCCCAGCGTCATATCCTCGTATTCGAAGCCCGGCGATACCGCCTCGCTGATCAGGCCATAGTCTCCCGCAGCCAGGTGTGAAGCCTTCCAGGTACCGCCTTTCACCGCCATTTGCAGCTGGTGCCCCTGGCGGGGGTCCGGCCCCAGCACCACGGTTTCCAGCCGGCCGTTCGGGTGAATCAGGTAGTAGGTCACCGGCTCGCCCAGGTGGAAGAAATGCAGGATATCGGAGCGGTTCAGGTGCCAGTGGCCAACCCGCGACTCCGCGGTGAGCAGGTAGTAGATCGAGGTCATGGTGAAGCGCTCACCAGCCTCGACACTGATGCGTTCGCGGTGGTCCGCCTGAAAGGTGCGACGGTAGTAGCCGCCCTCAACGTGTGGCTCCAGGCCCAGCGCCTTTACCAGTTCATCTGCATTCATGGCCTCGCTCTCCGCTGCCTCCCAGGGCAGCACCAGTGCCACCAGTAAACACAGTGCCAACCTCATTGATTCAACGCTGCGCGGATTTCATCGCGCACCTGCGCAATGTCACGGCGTAACGCTTCCCCGTCAATGGTCAGCATCTCTCGCTCCAGCATCAACAGCTGGCCTGCAACGATGGTGGTGCGCACGTCCTGGCTGTCCAGCACATAGACCAGGTGAGACATTACGTCGTACAGGGGTCCGTGGCGCAGCCGGGTAAAGTCCACCTGTATCAGGTCCGCCTGCATGCCCGCCGCCAGCTGCCCGATGTCATCTCCCAGGCCGATCGCCGCGGCACCCATGCGGGTGGCCATATCCAGTGCCGTCGGCGCGGGAATGGCAGTCGGGTCTGCCGCTTTCAGCTTGTGAACCAGCGCCGCCAGGCGAATCTCCTCCCACATGTCCAGGTCGTTGTTGGAAGCGGCACCGTCAGTGCCCAGGCCCACGTTGACCCCGGCGGCGATCATATCGGCCACCGGCGCGACGCCAGCGCCCAGCTTCATATTCGACGTGGGGTTATGCACAGCGCCCACGCCCCAGGTGGCCACCAGGTTTATGTCTTCTTCATCGAGCTGGATCATGTGGGCGCCGATCAGGCGCTGCTCAAACAAGCCCGTCGAGGCGACATGCCTGACCGGCGAGGTCTCGTACTTCTCGAACACGAACTCGGTCTCCGCCGGCGCCTCAGCGATATGCATGGACACCGGCGCCCCGAGTTTGGCCGCCACTTTGGCCGTCGCCTCGATGTGCTCGGGTACCACGGTATAGGGTGCATGGGGGGCAAAGGCCGGGGTGATGCGCGGGTGGCGCCCCTGCCAGGCCTCTACAAATTCGATGGCGGCCGCAAAGCTGTCGTCCCAGCCCTTGAAGCCGGGACTGGGGAAATCGATATGGGGCGAGGCGACAATCGCCCGCAGCCCGCACTCCTCAACCACCCGGGCGATGGTTGCGGGGTAAAAGTACATATCCACGAACGTGGTGGTACCGCCCTGTATCATTTCCCAGCAGGCCAGCTGAGTACCAATACGCACGAACTCCGGTGTGACGAAGCGACCCTCCATGGGGAACACGTACTGGTTCAGCCAGGTCATCAGGTCCAGGTCATCCACCATGCCCCGAAACAGGGTCATGGAAGTGTGGGTGTGGCCGTTCACAAGGCCCGGCATGACAATGCGCCCCTTCCCCGGCAGTACCCGCTCGGCGACAAAGCGCGCATCGATCTCGGCCCAGGGGCCCACCCGCAGGATGCGATCGCCGATGATCGCAACCGCTCCGTCCTCCAGCACAGGCTGGCCCGGCTCCATGGTGAGCACATAGTCGCCGCGTACGATCAGGGAAACCGGCAGCCGGTCGTCGCCGGTTTGCGCCAGCACCGGCAGGCAGGAAAGCCCGCACAGAAGTAAAAAGGCTCTAATCACCATGAAATTGGCTCCAGGGGAGGACATTTGTCGCGATCTATCGCAAAAATTGCCAGTTTTAACGCCCAAGTCTTGCAGGTAAACAGCGTCATCTGGCCTAATTGGGCGCACAGTGTAGATGGCAGTCGACACTCTAACAACAATGCAGCCCGCCTCGCACAAGACACCCTTGCAGACAAGAAGGAAAAGCCCCCTCAGGGGACATCCATCCGGAGGAAAGAAAGCATGAAATCCCACGTTTCAGCCAAAAAAGGTCTGGCACTGGCGGTAGCAGCATCACTGTCTGGCGGCGCGAACTTCGCCCAGGCCCAGCTTGAAGAAGTCATCGTGACCGCACAAAAGCGCGAGCAGAACACCCTTGAAGTCCCCATTTCCATAGCCACCCTGGAAGGCGAGCGCTTTACCTCGCTGTTCGAAGGCGGCGCCGACGTACGTGCACTCTCAACACGCGTACCGGGGCTTTACGTCGAATCATCCAACGGCCGTGTCGCCCCGCGTTTCTACATCCGCGGCCTCGGCAACATCGACTTCGACCTGGCGGCTTCCCAGCCGGTCAACGTGATCATGGATGACGTGGTCAAGGAAAACGTGGTGCTGAAGAGCTTCCCGATCTTTGACATCGAGCGCGTGGAAGTACTGCGCGGCCCCCAGGGCTCCCTGTTCGGCCGCAACACCACCGCTGGTATCGTGAAGTTTGATTCCTACAAGCCTACCGACGAATTTACCGGTCGCGCCAAGCTGGACGTTGGTGAGCTGGGCACGGTCAACTTTGAAGCTGGCCTCGGCGGCGCACTGGCCGACAACGTACAGGGCCGTATCGCCGTACTGAGCCAGAACCGCGATGACTGGATCGACAACGACTTCACCGGCGAGAACGACGCCATTGGTGAGATTGAGGAGATCGCCACCAAGGGCTTCCTGGCCTGGCAGCCCACCGAGAAGCTGGATGTACTGATCGGCGCCCACTACCGCGATCTGCAGGGCACCTCGGCCATCTTCCGCGCCAACGTCCTGACCACTGGCCAGGATGACTTCAACAACAACTACGACCGTGAGACCGTGTCCTTCGACGCAGGTGGCGGCAACCCGCAGGAATACGACAATACTGGCGGCCAGCTGCGACTCGACTATGACTTTGGCGCCGTTACGGTAACCTCTATCACTGCCTACGAGGAAGCCGAGGGCTTCAGCCGTGGCGACATTGATGGCGGCAACCTGGTGTTCGGTCCGGGCTTCATTCCCTTCCCCTCTGACACGCAGGACGATGCGGATGTGGAGCAGTTCACCCAGGAATTCCGCATTACCACCAACGCGGCGGACCGCCTGTTCTGGCAGGTCGGCATGTTCTACTTTGACGCCGATCTCGACGTCACCACCGCGCCGGGCTTTGTTGACCCGACCACGGTGTCGCATAGCAATGAAAACTGGGCCATCTTCGGCCAGTTTGAGTACGACCTGACCGACAAGTGGCTGCTGACCGTCGGCGGACGCTACACCGATGACGACAAGAAGCTGACGGCACCACTGGGCGCCACCGTGTTTGTGCCGGTCGATGTACAGGTAGACGACCAGGAATGGTCCGGCAACCTGAGCCTGGCCTACCGTATGAACGACAACACCACCGTCTGGGGCAAGGTTGCTCGCGGCTTCCGGGGTCCGACCATCCAGGGCCGCGACATCGCCTTCTTCGGCGAACCCTCCGTGGCTGACTCCGAGACCAGCGTGAACTGGGAAATCGGCTTCAAGTCGCTGTTCTGGGACAGCCGTGCCCGCATCAACGCTGCTGCGTTCTACTACACGGTGGAAGACCTGCAGTTCTCGGCCGTGGGTGGCAACGGTAACCTGATCGAGCTGGTCAATGCCGATGAAGGCACCGGCGCCGGCTTTGAAGTTGACTTCGAAGTGGCGCCCAACGATTTCATGGAGTTCAGCGTCGGCTACGCCTATGTAGACACTGAGATCGACGACGACACACTGTTGGTAGCACCCTGTGGTTCCGGCCAGTGCACGGTGACCAACCCGATCGTTGATGTGGGCGGCGAGCCCCGCGTGCGCGTCGACGGCAACCCCTTCCCGAACGCACCGGAGTCCACGCTGAGCCTGACCGCCAGCTTCCGCTACCCGGTGGGCGACGGCGAACTGTTCGCCTTCACCGACTGGGCCTGGCAGGGTGATACCAATATCTTCCTGTACGAGTCAGTGGAATACCAGACGGAAGACCAGTTCGAAGGCGGCCTGCGCGCCGGCTACCGCCAGGCTTCCGGCAACTACGACTGGGAAGTGGCGGGTTTCTGCCGCAACATCACGGATGAAGAAAACGTCCAGGGCGGCATCGACTTCAACAACAACACCGCCTTCGACAACGAGCCCCGCGTCTGTGGCGGCAGCGTGCAGGTCAGCTTCTGATCAGCACGTCGCTTTATCCTGAAACGGTGCCGGGATACTCTTAAGGCACCGCAAGGAACCCCGGCCTTTGCGCCGGGGTTTTTTTTGACCTCGCTGACGCCGCAGGCGACAGCTATAGACTAAAAAAATCATAAGAGGCTCATAAATGCTTATCGTTGAATCCTACCCACTGGCCGTGGCCATGTGTGTTATCACCATGCTGTGCTGGGGGTCCTGGGCCAATACCCAGAAACTGGCCAGCTCTGAATGGCAGTTCCAGCTGTTCTACTGGGATTACAGCCTGGGTGTACTGCTGTTGACCCTGGTCTTCGCCTTTACCATCGGCAGTGCCGGCGAGGCCGGTCGTGCCTTTGGCGTCGATATCAGCCAGGCCAGCGGTGATGCCATCACCTCGGCGCTGATCGGCGGAGCCCTCTTCAACTTTGCCAATATCCTGTTGGTGGTGGCCATCGACATTGCCGGCATGGCCGTGGCCTTCCCTTTAGCCATCGGTCTGGCCCTGGTGATCGGCGTGGTCGCCAACTACGTTGCCACCCCCGTCGGGGACGCTACCCTGCTCTTCACCGGTGTTGGCCTGGTCACGTTGGCCATCGTGCTGGACGCGCTGATCTACAAGCGCCTGCCCGATGACGGCAACAAGGCCATGGGCAAGGGCCTGGCCATTTCCATTGTCTGCGGTATTGCCATGGGTTTCTTCTATCGCTTTGTGGCCGCTTCCATGTCCTTCGACTTCGCCAACCCGGAAGCGGGCCTGATGACCCCCTACTCCGCCGGTGTGGTGTTTGCCATCGGCTTGCTGGTGTCCAACGTCGTATTCCTCGTTCCGCTGATGTACAAGCCGGTTTCCGGCGAAGTGGCGCCCATGGGTGAGTACTTCAGCAAGGGCACGCCGCGGCTGCACCTGGTCGGCATTCTCGGCGGCGTCATCTGGGCGGTGGGCTTCAGTTTCAATATCATCGCCGCGGGCTCCGCCGGCTATGCGATTTCCTATGGGCTGGGTCAGGGGGCGACCATGGTCGCCGCCTTCTGGGGCGTATTTATCTGGAAAGAGTTCAAGGATGCCCCCGAGGGCACCAATACCCTGATCACCGCCATGTTTGTGCTGTTCTTTGTGGGCCTGGGCCTGATCATTTACTCCCGTTGAGGTAAGCCATGTTTCGCCTGTTTTCTGTCTCCCTCCTGATTCTCGGCCTGCTGGCAGGCTGTGCGGAACGGGAGGGCCCCTCTACCCCCAAGGTCAGTGGCGGCAATACCGCACTGGAGACCGCGGGCTCCATTCCCAAGACCGGCAAAGGACCGCTGCCGATCAAGGTGGTGGTGGTGACCATGTTCGAAACCGGGGAGGACAGCGGCGACGATGCCGGCGAGTTCCAGCGCTGGAACGAACGGCGCCAGCTCGACACTGTTTTCCCCGCGCCACATATGCACCACGACATTCACGTAAATCTGAAAACCGGCGTAATGGGCATTGTTACCGGCATGGGCACCGCCCATTCGGCCGCCAGCATCATGGCCCTGGGACTGGACCCGCGCTTTGACCTCACCGACGCCTACTGGCTGGTGGCGGGGATCTCCGGCTTCGACCCGGAGGACGCGTCCCTTGGCTCCGTGGCCTGGGCGGATTACCTGGTGGACGGCGACCTGGCCCACGAAATCGATGCCCGGGAGATTCCCGAAGACTGGGAGCACGGCTATTTCCCCCTGTTCAGCCAGGGCATGGACGACAAGGACCGCAAAGACTACAGCCTGGGTGAGGTGTTCCAGCTCAACCCGGCCCTGGTGGACTGGGCCTATGAGATGACAAGGGACATGGAACTTCCTGACCATCCGAGCCTGGCCGCCACCCGCGACCTGTACGTGGATCATGAGGTCGCCCAGCGCACGCCCTTCGTGCTGCGCGGCGACCAGCTCGCCGCCATGACCTTCTGGCACGGCAGCCTGATGAACGACTGGGCCAACGACTGGGTAAAATACTGGACCAGCGATACCGGTGAATTTGTCAGCTCGGCCATGGAAGACACGGGCACCTATCAATCACTGGAGTACCTGGATCGCGCCGGCAAGGCCAACAAGGACCGCCTGCTGGTATTGCGCACCGCCAGCAACTACACCATGCCGCCACCGGGCAAGAATGCGGCTGACTACCTGCGCGAAGAGCAACACGACAGCTACGCGGGCCTCGATGCCGCCCTGGAAAACGCCTATATCGTTGGCAGCGTCATCGTCGATGAACTGCTGGCCAACTGGGACAAGTACCGCGACATAACCCCGGGCAGTGAAGCGATGCCCGTCGAGACCAACTGAGGAACAGCACTATGGAAATCGCCGTAATCGGATCCAGCATGGTTGACCTGATCGCCTACACCGATGAGGTGCCCAAGGCCGGTGAAACCCTGGAGGCCAGGGAGTTCCAGATGGGCTGCGGTGGCAAGGGCGCCAACCAGGCCGTGGCCGCCGCCCTGCTGGGCTCAGACGTCATGATGATGGCGCGGGTGGGTGACGACGCCTTCGCCGACAATACCCTCGCCAACTTCCAGGCCTTTGGTGTGAACACTGACCACGTGGAAAAGGTCAGCGGCGTGTCCAGCGGAGTGGCTCCTATCTGGGTCGACAAGAACTCACAAAACCGCATTCTGATCATCCCCGGCGCCAACAAGCACCTGCTGCCCGCCGACATTGATGCCGCGGCCGAGCGGCTGGGCAACTGCAGCATGATTATCCTGCAGCTGGAGATCCCGCTGGAAACCGTCTACCACGCCATCGACTTCGGCAATGCGCAGGGAATTCCGGTGATCCTGAACCCGGCACCGGCCACCACCGCCCTGGACCTGGACTACGCCTGCCGGTGCGACTTCTTCGTGCCCAACGAGACCGAGCTGGAAATTCTCACCGGCATGCCGGTCGACACGGAGGAGCAGATTCACGCCGCGGCGGACATCCTGCTGAAGAAGGGCCTGAAGAACCTGATCGTGACCCTGGGAGAGAAAGGCGCGCTATGGCTGCACGGCGATGAGACCGGGCGCTTCTCGGCGCCCGTTGTCGCTGCGGTGGACACCACCGGCGCGGGCGATGCCTTTATCGGCTGCTTTGCCCATAAATTGTCACAGGACGGTGATGTCGGCACGGCCATCGAGCAGGCGGTGCGCTATGCCTCGCACAGCGTCACCGGCAAGGGTACCCAGACGTCCTACGCAAACCCGGAACAGTTCGCCGCGCTCTAGGGGCGCGGCATTCACTGTTACTCCATCGGTGCCTTTTCTAGAGTGAGTGCGACGGCTTCGGTGTAGGTCATCACCACCGTGTCACCGAGCTGGCGACCCTGGAAGCGCTCGCGGGGAATATCGCCGATCATGTGATACTTGCCACGGGGGTCTTCAATCATGGCGGTGCCGGCCACGCGATTCATGCCCTCGATGGTACAGACGGCCTTCACCACCCTCCCGCCGGCAACGCCCGGCGGCATATCCAGCTCAGCCACGGCCAGCGCGTCCAGCTCCTGCCAGGGGTTTGCGCGCTCTTCGGCGGTAGGCTCACGCACCTCACCGGCCAGCGAGGTCAAATAGGTCGCAACGATGGCGTCACCTACCTCGAAGTCGTCCAGCCGCTGGATGTCAGCGCCCGCCGTAACCGTGACATAGTCACCGTGGGGCGTTTGCAGGGTCAATTCCCGGGTTTCCCGGTCGATATCCACAATCAGCGCGCTGACCTGGATGGCGGCCGCCCGCACGTTGGGTTCGCCGCCGTGATGGTCGGCCTGGGCTCCGGCAGCCAGCAGCAGTGAGAAAACTGTGGCCAGGGCAGCGCCCGACAGCGGGCGCAAAGCAGTAATGCAGGTTTCATACATGGACATATAAGGGTGTCTCCCGACCAGACGGCCGTTGATTGTTTCAGGAAGGTTAGACGATATATCGACACGGGCGATACCGGAAAAGTACCACTGTGGCTTACTCATCCGCCCCCTGCCGCTTCTACTACCCAAAGGCGCCTGTCGATAGCTCGCGACCTTGCGCTATCCAGGGCGCGAACCGGCATTGCCACGGGGCGGCCCAATGTCACCCCGACAGCGATCCGGTCAGTTCACGGATGCACCCAGGGCAATATCGTAGACACCGGCACGCCGCGATGCATCCATGACCTGCACAAGGGTCTCATTGCGCGACGCGGTATCAGCCTGGATAACCACTGAGCCCTCAGGGTTTTCTGCATGCAGCCGCTCGATGATGGAGCGCACCGAGCGAATGTCTACCTGCCGCCGATCGATCCAGATCTTGTTCTTGCCGTCAATGGTCACCAGGATGTTGGCCTTTTCTTCTACCACCGCGGTGGCGGCCTCCGGCTTGTTGACCTCAATACCGGATTCCTTCACGAAGGTGGCCGTGACGATAAAGAAGATGAGCATGATGAAGACGACGTCCAGCATCGGTGTGATGTCGACATTCGCCTCGTCCTGCTCCTGTTCCACCCCCAGGAATTGACGCATGGTTGCTTGCCTCGCAAAACAGATGCGCGGGTAGTGCCCGCACCGATGCCCAAGAATACGTCGATAGTGGCGGCCGGAACTTGATTTGGCGCAAGACCGTCGGATTTGTGCGCCCGGTGCTTGCGGCAATGGCCCAGCTGCGGCTATAACTTGGCGCCCAGACACGGAGGGCAGCATGCAAGGGATAAAGCGACTGATTCTGATGGCCACCACGGCGGCTCTGTTGGCGGGCTGCGCCACCAGCCCCACCGGCCGTGCCCAGCTATTGCTGGTATCGCCCGAATCCGCGGTGGTGGAATCCCGCAAGGCCTACATCGGCACTGTGCGCGCGCTGGATGCCGAGGACAAGTTACTGGACGATCCCCTGCTGGCCGATCGTGTGCAGGTGATTACCGGGCGCCTGGTCGCCGTAGCGGTCGAGGAATATCCCCACACCCGGGACTGGGACTGGAGCGTGGCGCTGATTGACGGCCCCGAAACGGTCAACGCCTGGTGCATGGCAGGCGGCCGCATGGCGGTGTACTCCGGGTTATTCGAAAAGCTCAAACTCACCGATGACGAGTTTGCCCAGATCATGGGACATGAAATCTCTCACGCCCTGGCCAACCACACCGCCGAACGCATGTCCGTGGCCATGGCCACCAGCGTGGGCGTGGTGGCAGCCGGGGTCGCCTCTGACAACCACGCTGCGGCACTCACAGGCGCGGCCCTCGCCGCGCAGCTCGCGATCCAGCTTCCCAACAGCCGGGCATCGGAGTCTGAAGCCGACGTCATTGGCATCGAACTGGCGAGCAAGGCGGGCTACGACCCGGCGGCCGCCGTCACCCTCTGGGAAAAAATGGCACAGGTGGGCGGCGCCGGCCCCGCCGAATTCCTCAGCACCCACCCATCGCCGGGCAATCGGCGTGCGAAGCTTCAGAACATGGTGCCGGAGATGCGCAACCTCCAGCGCAAGGACTTTGGCAAGCCCTACCCTGTCACCATCATTCGCGAAGGGGAGCAGGCCATCTAATTCCAGCACCGGTATTCCCGGCAAGGCCCAAGCCCTGCGGGCCGCCAAGGTCAGCCTTCACCACCGGCCCGCCAGGCCCTCGCGCAGGGCCTCACTCAAGCGGCTGCCGCCTGCAGTCGCTCCTCGACGAAGTCCAGGCGGTCCTGGCCGAAGAACATCTCATCCCCGATGTACAGACTGGGCGCTCCGAATGCACCCCTGCTCACCGCCTCTTCCGTGTTGCTGATGAGACCGGCTTTCACTTCCGGGTCCTGGGTCGAGACCAGCAGGCCGTCCCCATCGAGCCCAGCCCGTTCCAGGATCGCCTTGACCACCTCGCTATCACCCATGTCCTGTGAATCGACCCACATGGCGGGGTAAACAGCCACCAGGTACTCTTCCAGGCAGCCTGCGGCCTGCGCCGCAATAGCGCCGCGCTGCAGGCTCAGGGTGTTGACCGGAAAGTACGGGTTGAATGTCAGGGGCACACCATAACGCGCGGCAAAGCGCGGCATATCCACGTTCGCCATGTAGGCCGCCTTGGCGGGGTTTGTCACCGGCGACACATTATCTGTGGCCTTGAACACGCCCCCCAGCAGCACCGGCTTGAAGTTGATCTGCAGGTCGTACTGCTCGCGCAGCTGCAGCAGCCGCTGCCACGCCAGGTAGGCGGTCGGGCTGCCGACGTCGAAGTAAAAATCCAGGGTTGTGCTCATAGGGAATACCTTGCGTGTGTATTTGCCGTGTTACGAGTCGAGGCGGCTAACGCCGCTGTTGCTGTGGCCGTGGCTGGCGCTACCAGTTTTCTATCCAGGGCCGGACATCCATCTCAAAGGTCCAACTGTTGCGTGGCTGGTCATACAGGCTCACGTAGTTGCGCGCCAGGTCGTAGGGATCGACGATGCCGTCGTTGGCCTTCAACTCGTCAAAATTGGGAAACATGTTGCTGACCCATTCGGTATCGACACCGGCGTCAACCACAATATGGCCGACGTGAATGTTACGAGGGCCCAGCTCACGGGCCATGCTCTGGGCCAAGGCCCGCAGGCCGTGCTTGGCGCTGGCGAAGGCCGCAAAGCCCGCCGCCCCCCGCACGCTGGCGGTGGCGCCGGTAAAAATGATGGTGCCGCGACCGCGCCGGGTCATATGGCGGGCCGCCTCACGGCCGGTGAGAAATCCGCCAAAGCAGGCCATCTCCCAGATCTTGTAGAACTTGCGGGTGTCGGTTTCCAGGATACCGAGGGGCACGTTGGCGCCAACATTGAAAATGACCACCTCCAGCGGGCCGATCTCTGCCTCGATCTGCTCAAACAGGGCTTCGACGGCGTCCTCCTTCCGGGCGTCGCAGCTGAAGCCGTGGGCGCTGTGGCCTGCGGCCTTCAACTCATCGACCAGGCCCTGCAGCTTGTCACCGTTACGCCTGGCCGCGCAGACAGTCAGCCCGCGCTCTGCGAAGCGCCGCACAATGGCGCTACCGATAGCGTCGCCGGCGCCCATCACCAGGGCGACCTTGCTGTCTTTTGCTGGCGTGTCTTGCCCACTGCTTTCCTGCCCACTGCTTTCCTGCGTACTGCCGCTGCCTGCCATTTGCCGATACCTCGCTGTTCGAGCGCGCACTGAACTAGTTAGTTCTGTTTTAGAACTTAAACTAGATTCCATTTTGGAACCTGTCAAGCTATGATCACCCAAATGCTTCCGGAGATGCTCCATGCGATGGCAGGATATTGATCAACAGGTCTGCTCGGTGGCCCGCAGCCTGGCCGTGGTGGGCGACCGCTGGACCCTGCTGGTGTTGCGCGATGCCTTCCTCGGCACTCGCCGCTTCGAGGATTTCCAGCGCCAGCTGGGTATCAGCCGACACCGCCTGTCTGATCGACTGAACAAACTGGTCGATGCTGGCGTCTTTAATCGGGTGCCCTACCAGCAGCGTCCGCTGCGCCACGAATACCGGTTGACCCGCAAAGGCCTGGGCTTGTATCCGGTGCTGATGACCCTGGCCCAGTGGGGCAATGAATGGGCCGACGACGGCAACGGCGCGCCAGTGGAATACGTGCACCGTCGCTGCGGCGAGGTCATGCAGCCCGCCATGAGCTGCAGCGCCTGTGGTGAACGGCTGCAGCCCGGTGAGGTGACCCCGAAAATCGGCCCGGGATTGCGAGCTGCACTGGACCACGGTGAATCCATGTACCGCACGGACACCAGCGCGCTGCTGCCTCCCTTTCTGCAGAAGTCCCGCGGCCAGGAAGACGCGGAAAAATCCGCTAGCCAGTGATTGTCACGATTCCGGGTTACTATGGCGCCATGACTGCAACAGCTCACCTGGCCCGACTGCTGACAGCTGCGCTCTGGGCTCTCGCCCTGACAGGCTGTGCCAGCGGGGAAACACCGCCCGATGCGCCCGTCGCCACCGCTTTCAGCATCGCCGTCATTCCCGACACCCAGAACTACGTCGACTACCGCCACCAGCAAGACCAGGGCTTCGCTCTGGACGGCCAGGACCTGTTTATCGCCCAGATGCGCGATATTGCCGCCCGCGACGAGGTGGTGTTCGTCGCGGCGGTCGGGGATGTCTGGCAGCACAGCAGCAAGGTGGTTGACCCGGACCACGCCGCCCGCGGTCGCGGCGCAATCGACAATCCCTGGCTGCCCGGACTGGCGCCCTCTCCCCTCACCCACAGCGTGGAAATTCCAGGCGCGATAGCGGGCTACCGCATTCTCGCCGCCAGCGGCAAGCCCTTTGGAGTGGCCCCCGGCAATCATGACTACGACGCCTTTTGGAGTATGGAAGGCTTCCCGCCGCGCACCGACCTGCCGCGGGAAGACCTGGAGCCCTCACAGGGGGATCTGGGTCTGATCCATGTCGGCGGACTGGACAATTTCCGCTCGGTGTTTGGCTCAGACAGCGAGTTTTTCGCCGACAAAGCCTGGTACGTGGGCAGTTTCCGTGGCGGCGCCAATGCCGCCCAGGTGTTTGCCGCCGGCGGCTATCGCTTCCTGCATATCACCCTGGAGATGAGCCCCGGCGACCCGGTGCTACGCTGGGCGTCATCGGTCATAACAGCGCACCCCGGCTACCCCACCATCATCACCACCCACGATTACCTCAACGCACGCGGCGAACGTCGCGCCCATCCCCTCATCGACCTGGCCGTGGGCGACCCTGGCCATAACAACAGTGCCGACACCCTCTGGCGTGAGCTGATCAGCGCCCATGACCAGGTGTTCATGGTGCTGTGCGGCCATCACCACGGCCAGAGCCTGCGCGTCGAGAACAACCGTTTTGGCAACCCGGTTTACCAGGTACTGGCCGACTTCCAGGGCCGCGGCCAAGCGGGCATCGACGCCGGCGCGCCCGATAATGGCAAGGTCGTCGGGCTGGGCGACGGCTGGTACCGGCTGATGCATTTTGACCTGGGGGCGCAGACACCCACCGTGACCGTGGAAACCTGGTCCAGCCACTATCGGGCATTGTCCGGTGACGTGCCGCGCTACGCAGACTGGTACCGCGACTATGAACAGCCGGGCATGAGTGATGCTGATTTCCATGCCGCTGACGCATTCAGCCTGGAACTGACAGGCTTCCGGGATCGCTTCAAGCCCACCGCAAACTGACTTGCATCGCGGCGGCAATGCCGTATGATGCGCGCTTCCTGGCCGGCAGGATCACAGTCGGCACCCTCCCTATATACAAATATACGAGAGACTTATGTCGAAGTTTGCAGAGCTCGGCCTGGCCGATAGCTTGCTCAATGCTGTGGCCGATGAAGGCTATGATACCCCCTCCCCGATCCAGGCTCGCGCCATCCCACCGGTTCTCGCCGGCGAAGATGTCATGGCCGCCGCCCAGACCGGCACCGGCAAGACCGCCGGCTCAGGCGTGGCGTGGAGATCCTGGTCGCCACTCCCGGTCGACTACTGGACCTGCACGGCCAGGGTGTCGTTAAACTGGACAAGCTTGAAATCCTGGTGCTGGACGAAGCCGACCGTATGCTGGACATGGGCTTCATCCATGATATCCGCAAAATCGTCAAGCTGCTGCCCCGCGAGCGCCAGACCCTGATGTTCTCGGCGACGTTCTCCAAGGATATTCGCGATCTGGCCCGCAACTTCACGCTGGACCCGGTGGAAGTCTCCGTGACGCCGCCAAACAGCACGGCAGACAACGTCAAGCAGTGGGTCTACCCGGTCGACAAGAAGCGCAAGCCGGCGCTGCTCAGTCACCTGGTACGGGATAAAAAATGGCACCAGGTCCTCGTCTTCACGCGCACCAAGCACGGTGCCAACAAACTGACGAAAACCCTGGAAAAAGACGGCATCGTCGCTGCGGCCATTCACGGCAACAAGAGCCAGGGTGCACGCACCCGGGCCCTGGACGGCTTCAAGCGTGGCAAGGTCCAGGCCCTGGTCGCGACAGATATCGCCGCCCGCGGTCTCGACATCGAGCAGCTGCCCCAGGTGGTCAATTTCGACCTGCCCAACGTGGCCGAAGACTACGTGCACCGTATCGGTCGCACCGGTCGCGCCGGCGCCGCCGGACATGCCTACTCCCTGGTCAGTGCTGACGAGGTTGACCAGCTGTTCGGCATCGAACGGTTGATCAGGAAGCCCCTGCCGCGGGAAGAGATCGAAGGTTTCGAGCCTGATCACGAGCTGCCCCAGGGTCGCCCCCAGCGCAGCCAGAACCGACCGCAGCAGGCAGGCCGTCGTTCCGGCGGTGGCAATGGTGGCGGCAACGGTGGTGGCAACAACAACGGCAACCGGCCCGGTGGCCGCCGCCGGCGCTCGCGCCGTGGCAATGGCGCCTCCCAGGGCAACAGCGAGTCCCGCGGCAACCGCTAGCCCGCATTGAAACTTTCCTTCCGGTTTCGACTCCTAGAATAGGAATCGACACCGGGAGGCTTTCATGCCCGACCTTCGCACCGCCCTGCTGGCGCTGCTCCTGCTCCCCACACCCGCCCTCGCTGACTGGTCCTGCCAGAGTGGTGAGAAGCAAGTCGCCCTGCTGGAGCTCTATACCTCACAGGGCTGTTCGAGTTGTCCTCCAGCCGACCAGTGGCTTAGCGCCCTGAAAAACCGCCAGGACCTGTGGACCGCTGTCGTGCCCGTGGCCTGGCATGTGACCTACTGGGACTATCTGGGCTGGCATGACCCCTTCGGCCACCGTGGCAACGACCAGCGCCAGCGCAACATGGCCGCGGCGGCTGGCGCCCAGGTGTATACCCCGGGCATGTTCATGAATCGTGACGAATTCCAGCGCTGGCGCCGCCTGCCACCTGGCGGTGTGCAGGCACCACAGCAAGCAGTCGGCACACTGCGCGCGGATGCCGAGGGCAACCGGGTCACTATTAGTTATCTGCCGGGTGCCGAGCTGGCGCTGAAAGCGCCGCGGGCGGAACTGGTCTACCTCCGCAGCGACCGACGCACCGAAGTGCGGGCCGGTGAGAACCGCGGTCGTCAATTGCACCACGACTTTGTGGCCAGCACCCCCAACCAGGTTGCTTTGAAGCGTACCGCCGCGGGCTGGTCAGGGACTATCGAAAAAACGCCCCACCCCGATGCCGTCGCGGTGGCCCTGTGGGTAACCGACCGCGATGGTGGCTACCTCCAGGCGACGGGTGGCTGGCTGGATACTGAAAAGCAAAGCCCGTGAAGCGTGATCCTGATCGGTAAACCGGGACCGGCCTGACTGCGCCAGCCCCTGCGGCGGCTGGAGCGGTGCCAGGCCGACCTCGATCAGTTGTCGGGCATCATCTCTTCCTTGACCCGGGTAATGGACCAGGAGTCCGGCCGCTGGCTGGGCGGGTACTCCTTGAAGGTGGATAGGAATTGCCGGGTAGTGGCCATGCCAAGGTAGCCCTGGGGCGGCTTGTCGATCATCCAGTCCCAGTAGCTGTTAGAGTTGTGATCGGCCCGCTCAAAGGGATCACGGCGCAGGTTGAAGATCTTGAACAACCGCAGCTCCACGAAGGGCTCCGCCCACAGGGCCATGGTTTTGGCCCGATTCTCGGCATAGACGATTTTCCAGTCGCCCACCCTGACCCCCACCGGGTCTCCCTCATCGTTCAGGTAGTGGAACTCATTGCGTGGCGCCTGCTCCTGCTCGCCGGTCAGGTAAGGCAGAAAGTTGTAGCCGTCCAGGTGCAGCCTGGAGCGCTTGCTGCCGATGCGGGTACCTTTCAACAGCCGCTGCTTGAGATCAGTGTCGCCAGCGGCCGCCGCCAGGGTCGGCATCCAGTCCAGGTGCGACATCATGTCATTGGATACGCGGCCTGCCGGAATCTTGCCCGGCCACCGGACCATGGCCGGCACCCGGTAGGCACCCTCCCAGTTGGAGTTTTTCTCGCTGCGAAACGGCGTTATGCCCGCGTCCGGCCAGGTGTTGAAGTGCACACCATTGTCCGTGGAATAGAACACGATGGTGTTGTCGGCAATACCCAGCCTGTCCAGCTGGTCCAGCATCTCACCCACCAGCTCGTCGTGAGCCACCATCACGTCGTTATAAAAACCCTGGCCAGACTTGCCTACGTGCTTCTCCGCCCGGTGGGTGCGGAAGTGCATGCCGGTGGTATTGAGCCACACGAAGAACGGCTTGTCGGCTTGTACCTGCCGGTCCACAAAATTCTGGGCGGCCGCCACAAACTCCTCGTCAGCCGTTTCCATGCGCTTGCGGGTCAGTGGGCCAGTATCTTCAATGCGGCCATCGGCGAAAGAGTGAATCACGCCGCGCGGCCCGAACTGCTCCCTGAACCAGGGCATTTGCGGGTAGTCCTCGTCCTCGGGCTCTTCCTCCGCGTTGAGGTGATAGAGGTTGCCGAGGAACTCGTCAAAACCGTGATTGGTCGGCAAATGCTCATCCCGGTCCCCGAGGTGGTTTTTGCCAAACTGACCGGTGGCGTAGCCCTGGGCGCGCAGCACCTCAGCAATGGTCACGTCCCGGTCCTTGATCCCCAGTTCAGCCCCGGGCAGGCCCACTTTGGTCAGTCCCGTTCGCAGCCCGGACTGTCCGGTAATGAACGTGGAGCGACCGGCAGTGCAGCTCTGGTCACCGTAATAGTCGGTAAATCGCACGCCTTCACTGGCGATGCGGTCGATATTGGGCGTGTGGTAACCCATGATGCCGTCGCTATACGCCGAGATGTTGGTGATGCCGATGTCGTCACCCCAGATCACCAGAATGTTCGGTTGTTCAGCGGCATGGATAGAACCACTGGCGGCCATCAGGAGGGCCACCACAAACGCGCGGGTCCACTGCATATTTTTATCCTCTAAGTGTGCATTGGTGAGCGACGTGCGGGCGTCGTCCCCCCTTGAGTGTAGCCGCGCGCTCCGGGCAGGCACAAGGCGCGGCAACCGTGCTCCGGTGGGCGAATGCGTGAAGCTGGCACAAAAACTGCAAAAATCCCTTCAGAGCCCCGATAAAGCCATTGCACGCTGGCTCACTGTGCGTAAACTTGCGCTCGCCCGCACAGGGCTGGTGCAGCCAGGCGTTCAAGCGCCCCCAGCCGGTGCAAGTGGCCTCACAATCTCTCGAAACGGGTAGCGAAGGACCCAGACATGCCAGACAAGATGATCGACACGACAAACTCGCGCGAAATGCCGCCCATCGACCGCTACCCGGCCGCTGTCCAGCCAGGCGCAGAGACCGCAGCTGAGCGGCGGCCAGGCCCGGGTATGATCGATGAACTGCTGGTGGGACAGGTGTTCCTGGTCCAGGCCACCATCGAGAGTGCCTCAGCTCTCGGCGAGGGCTTGCAGGCTGCACGCAAGGCGCTGCATGGTGATGGCGAGGTGGGCGAGGTCCTGAGGCGCACCGGGCAGGGCGTATTCCGCCCCTACCGCGACCGCCTCCAGTGGTTCCGGCAATTGCCGCGCCAGCGCAGGGATTAAGCGGGCGGCAAGGCTTTTCACCGCCGTCAGGGCGTTCGCTGACTACTGCTGCTGCGCCTCGAACGCGGCCTTCTGCTCCGCTGTAGCCTCGGTCTGGTGCTTTTCCTTCCACTCACTGTAGGGCATGCCGTAAACCATCTCCCGCGCCTGTTCCAGGTCGACCGCAACGCCGGCCTCCTCCGCCGCCGCCACATACCACTTCGACAGGCAATTGCGACAAAACCCGGCGAGATTCATCAGTTCGATATTCTGCACATCCTTGCGCGCATCCAGGTGTGCCAGCAGACGACGAAAAACCGCCGCCTGCAATTCTGTTTCCTTGTTGGCTGTGGCCATGCGAGTACTCCGGGGCGTTGATTGACGACGTCTGGATTATCCTTGATTCGCGTCATTTTCTCATCTGGCAAACGGGTGCACACTCGAAATCGTGCTGATAGCTCTGTTGCAGGTGCTTAGATGGCACTAGACAAATTCATGGTGATTCTCGACCCAACCAGCGAGCAGCAGCCTGCTTTTGAGCGGGCGCTGGCTTCCTGCCATATGACTGGCGCCAGACTTCACGTCTATGCCTGCCTCGGCACGGGTCAGCATGATCAGACCTCACCGGCTGTCGTCACTGCCTTCCAAAACCTGTTCAACGCCTGCGTGGAACGCGCGCAACGCGCCAGTATCGAGACAACCGGGGAGCTGGAGTGGGCGGTCGACTGGCGCCGCGCGGCCGTAGAGGCGGCCGCACGCATCTCGGCGTCGATGATTTTCAAGCACTACACTCCTCACTCCGATGTGGAACGGCAGATCCGCACCACCTATGACTGGACGTTACTGCGTCTGGCACCCTGCCCGGTATTGTTGATCAAGAACCGCCGCGACTGGAAAAACCGCCGGGTGCTGGCGGCCGTCTGCCCTGACGCCAGCAGTGAGGCGCACCAGAAACTCAACAACCAGATCATCAGCTTCGCCCAGCGTCTCTCCGACGCCTATGGCTCTGAGGCCCACGTCGTGACCGCGTTCGAAGACCTGCGGCAGCGGCCACAGGCGGACTGCCTCGCAGAGAGCTACGGGATCGCCGAGGAGTTCGTCCATGTGGTCCGGGGGCGCCCGGCTGATGCCATTCGCGACACTGCAGAAGCCATCGGGGCCGACCTGATCCTGATCGGCACCGTGGGCCGCTCAGGAATCCGCGGCACCATCGTCGGCAACACCTCCGAGCGGCTGCTCGATCACACCCCCTCCGACGTCCTCGTGCTCAACTAGTCTCACTAGCCGCACAACTCATCGCAGCGCAGCCTGCAAAGCATTGCCCACCGCCCGACCCTCCTCTAGCCTGCACACCAAATCTCAGGGGGCGTGACAATGACGACATTCGTTCTGAATGGTGAAGCATTCAAATTCGAGGGTGCCGACGACACGCCACTGTTGTGGGTATTGCGCGATGGAGCCGGACTCAAGGGCACGAAATTCGGCTGCGGCGCAGGGCTGTGCGGCGCCTGCACCGTGCACGTGGACGGTCGCGCCCGGCGCGCCTGCATTACCCCGGTAGGCACCCTCAGGGGCAAACAGGTCACCACCATCGAAGGCCTTGGCCGCAGCGGACTGCACCCGGTGCAACAGGCCTGGCTAGAAGAGGACGTCGTCCAGTGCGGCTACTGCCAGACCGGTCAGATCATGAATGCCGCGGACTGGTTGCAGCGAGTGCCCGATCCCTCCGATGACGACATCGAGAAATACCAGACCAACCTGTGTCGCTGCGGTACCTATGCCCGGGTTCGCAAAGCCATCAAGCGGGCCGCGGTGTTGCGACGCGAGGGCGCGGTCACCGTGGTGGTGCCCGAAACCCGGGAGGAAGCATCATGAAGACGCTGAACCGGCGGCGCTTCCTGCAGGCGGGAGCCTCCCTGGCCGGGGGTCTGGCGCTGGGCGTAAGCCTGCCAGCAAGGCTAGAGGAGAAAGCCGCCAACCTGGCTGGCAGCATCGGCGAGCCCCGCGGCCCGCACCTCGCTTACCTGGTGCGTATCGAACCTGACGGCAGCGTCGTGATCGGTGCACCCAGTTCAGAGATGGGACAGGGCGTGAAGACCTCGTTGCCAATGATTGTCGCAGACGAACTGGATGTTGCCTGGGAAGCGGTGCGCGTGGAGCAGATGCCGTTGGGCATTCAACGTGACAGCGAGGGCAACCTCGCCTGGCTACATGTGGGCCAGGGCGCCGGCGGCAGCACCAGTATCAGCATGGGATGGCAGCCTCTGCGCGAGGCTGGCGCCACTGCCCGTCAATTGTTGCTGCAGGCAGCCAGCGAACAGTGGAGCGTCGGTATCGACACGCTGACCACCGACCGGGGCGTCATCTTTCACAAGGCCAGCGGTCGACGCGGCCGCTATGGCGACTTTGCCGCCACCGCAGCCACCCTGCCCCTGCCTGATACCCCGCCAGCCCTCAAGAGCAGCGACGAATTCAACATCATCGGCAAGCCTCAGCCGGTGGTGGATGCACAGGACATCGTGACCGGACAGGCCGGGTTCGGCATCGATGCCGAACTGCCCGGACAGGTCTATGCCAGTATTGAACGCTGCCCGTTTCACGACGGCACAGTGGCAAGCTTTGACGACCGGGCTGCGCGCAAGGTACCGGGCGTGGTGGATATCGTGCCCATTGAGGGGCCAGCCCCCGGGGAACCCTTCACAGTACTGGCGGCCGGCATTGCGGTGGTTGCCAATTCCACCTGGGCCGCGCTGCAGGGCCGCAAGGCACTGTCAGTCGAATGGAACCGCGGCCCGCACGCCAGCGAGTCCACCGCCGCGCTGCGCCGGCAAATGCACCAGGCAATGCAGCAAAAGGGACAGGTGGTACTGGATGACGGCAATGTCGAAGAGGCCTTTGCGGCGGCGGCTGACAGTCTGGAGGCTGAGTACTTTGTCCCCTATGCCTCTCATGCTCCCATGGAGCCACAGTGTTGCGTGGTGGACATCCGTGAGGACGGCGCCGACGTGATCGCGCCGACGCAGAGTCCCTCCGGCGCCTCACGTATGGTGAACAAGCTGACCGGGCTCGACCGCCTTGTCATCAACGTGCAGATGACGCGATTGGGGGGCGGCTTTGGACGGCGCCTCACAGTGGACTATGTGGCCGAGGCGACGCTGATCTCCATGGCGATAAAGCGGCCGGTAAAACTGCAGTGGACGCGCGAGGATGACCTAAAGCACGATTTCTACCGACCCTGTGGTCTGCATCGACTGCGAGCCTCCCTGGATGGGGATGGCCAGCTCACCGGCTGGCGACACCAGTTGGCCAGCCCGTCGAAGTACTATCGCCGTGCCAATGTCGACGCCGACAAGATGTGGACGCCAGAGCTTTATCCAGACGACCCACCCCGGCGTCTGCTGGCCAACGTCCAGCAGCAATACTTCTCCATGGAGTCTGGCGTACCGCGCGGTTCCTGGCGCGCACCCGCCCACTATGCCAACGCCTTCGCCGTGCAAAGCTTCATTGACGAACTGGCGCACCGCCAGGGCGAGGACCCGCTGGACTTCCAGCTGGCACTGCTGGGAGAAGCCCGCGAGCTACCCTATGAGCAACACGGGGGTCCGACATTCGACCCGGGCCGACTGGCCGGCGTATTAAAACTGGCGGCGCACAAAGCCGGATGGGGCGACCCGGTGCCACCTGGCCGTGGCCGCGGCATTGCCGGGCACTTCACCTTTGGCGGTTACACCGCCTACGTGGTAGACGTCACCGTCAACGGCGGAGAGCTGCGCATAGACCGCGTGGTGGGCGCCATCGACTGTGGCCTGGTGGTGAACCCCAACCACGTCATCGCCCAGATGGAGAGTGGCATACACGATGGCATCAGTACCGCGCTGCGGCTGGAGATCACCCTGGATCAGGGTCGCATTCAGCAGGACAATTTCGACAACTACCCACTGGCGGGGCTCAGGGATGCGCCGCGCACCGTGGACAATTACATCGTCGATAGCCCTCACCCTCCCTCCGGTGTCGGGGAACCGCCCATCTCCCCACTGGCCCCCGCACTGACCAATGCCATCTTTGCAGCTTCCGGCCAACGCATCCGGGAGTTGCCGATTGCCGACCAGCTGAGTGCCTGAACCACCAGTTCAAGCAATCTGACCAGCACCGGGGATTTGTCCGGTGCTGCCGTGCTGCCCGCTGAATGGCGACGGCTTTTGATATGATCGCCACCTTTCCCGCAACAAAGGTCGAGGAGGCAGCCAATGTCGGAAGCCGTAATTGTAGATGTGCTGCGCACCCCCATCGGGCGCGGCAAACCGGTGGTCGGCGACCTCAGCGGCGTGCACCCGGTGGCACTGCTGGCAGAAACCTACCGTGCCCTGGTGGAACGCAACGGGCTGGACTACGGCGACGTTGAGCAAACCTACGCCGGCTGCGTCACCCAGGCCGGCGAACAGTCCAATAACCTGGCCAAAAATGCCTGGCTGCACCTCGGCACTGAATACACTGCGGGCTGTAGCACAGTGGACACCCAGTGTGGCTCCGCCCAGGTCTGCAACCACATCATTTCGGCGTTGATCGATGCCGGGCAGATCGACATCGGCATTGCCGCCGGCGTGGAATCCATGAGCCGGGTGGGCCTGGGTGCCAGCGCCATGCACGGCCCAGGCTATTTCGTTACCGACAACTGGCCCTGGGACCAGGCCCAGTCACAGTTCGAGGCAGCCGACCGCATTGCCGCCAATCGCGGAATCACCAAACAGGATTGCGACGAACTCGCCGTGCGCTCCCAGGGCAATGCCATTCGCGCCTGGGACGAAGGACTGTTCCCGCAAGTCATTGCGGTCGAAGCCCCGGTGCTGGGCGAAGATCAACAGCCCACCGGCGCGACAAGAACTGTCACCCGCGATCAGGGCATGCGCCCCACCACCATGGAAAGCCTGGCGGACCTGCGCATACTCAATGAAGGCGGCGTGCATACACCGGGTACAGCTTCACAGATATCTGACGGCGCCGCTGCGGTGCTGTACATGAGTGCAGAGGAAGCGAAAGCCCGTGGGCTCAAGCCCCGGGCGCGCATTATCCAGGGCGTTGTGGCCGGCTCTGATCCCTACTATCTGCTGGACGGTCCGGTCAACGCCACCGAACTGCTGTTCAAGAAGACCGGCATGAACATGTCTGATATCGATGTAGTGGAAATCAATGAGGCCTTCGCGTCGGTCGTGCTGTCCTGGCAACGTGTGTTTGACGCCGACATGGACAAGGTCAATATGCGCGGCGGCGCCATCGCCCTGGGCCACCCGGTAGGCTCCACCGGCGCACGGCTGATCGGCGAAGCGCTGATAAACATGGAGCAGCAGGACAAATCAACTGCACTGGTGACCATGTGCTGCGGTGCGGCAAACGGTACCGGCACGATCATCGAGCGCTTGTAAGCTGGATAACAGACTATGGGTCAGACCTGGAACGTTAGCGCTGCAACACGACGCGCCCACCGCTCTGACCCGCCAGAGTTCAGTCCTAAGGAGACACAGCAATGGGTGATTTAAGCGGCAAGGTGGCCATTGTTACCGGTGCAGGCCGTGGCCTGGGTCGAGAAGAAGCACTGCAACTGGCGCGCCAGGGTGCCCGGGTGGTAATCAATGATATCGGTCGCGACGATGCCCGCGAGGCCGCCGAGGCCACCGCGGAGGAGATTCGCGGCCTGGGTGCGGAGGCCATCACCTGCTATGGCGACTGCGCCGACACCAATGACGCCAACGCGCTGTTCAAGGCAGCGCTGGATGCCTTCGGTGATGTCAACATCATGGTCAACAACGCCGGCTTCTGCCGCGACCAGACCATCTTCAACATGGATGACGAGCAGTTCGATTCGGTGGTGAAAGTGCACCTGCGCGGCCACTTCGTCAACATGCGCAACGCCAGCGGCTACTGGCGCGGCAAGGCCAAGCAAGACGGCAGCGTTTACGGCCGCATGATCAGCACCTCTTCGGAGGCGGCGATCTTTGGCAGCGCCGGCCAGCCCAACTATGCCGCCGCCAAGGCCGGCATTGTCGCCATGACCATGGGGGCCGCCCAACTGCTGATCAAGTACGGTGTCACCTGCAACGTGATCATGCCGCGGGCCCGCACGGACATGACCAACTCCGGCATTACCGCCGAAATGTTTGCCGCCCCCGAAGACGGCTTCGACGCCTTCAATCCCGCCAATGTGGCACCGCTGGTGGGCTACCTGGCCTCGCCCGAGGCCGGCCATATTTCCGGTGAGGTCATGGTGGTATGGGGCAACCAGGTTGACGTCATTGAGCGGCCGCGGTTCGGACCGAAGTTCACCAGCCCCGATGGCGGCACCTGGTCTGTGGATGCGCTGCACGAGAGCCTGTCGAACCACTTTGACGACAGCCACACACCGGTGCTGGACGGCTTTTCGGTGCCCCCCCAGTGACAGGAAGGCCTGGCGAGCACCCGCACGGCAATACAGCGGCGACAGGAAGACTGCGCAGGCCCTGATACCAGTCGACCCGCGCAGCGCGCGAAGCCGGCTTCAGGAAGCCTCAGCCAACGCTTGTTTGTACAGTGACTTGCGCGGCGCGGCAAACACCCGCTCGATCATCGGGAGAAAGGTTTCCAGCGGCTCACTGTCAAAGTCCTTGTCGAAGCTGTTCTGGTCGTACTTCTCGCAGAATTCTGCGCAAGCATCGAAATAGGGGTGGTCGCGGAATGCCTCGCGGGCGTCCCGGTCCAGGCCGACGTGATGGAAGAAGTAATACCCCTGGAAGATGCCGTGGTGCTTGACCATCCAGTGATTTTCTTCCGACACGTAGGGCTCAAGAATCACTGCCGCTACATCTGCGTGGTTAGACGGGCCCAGCGTGTCGCCGATATCGTGAAGCAGTGCACATACCACGTACTCCTCGTCGCGACCGTCGCGCAGGGCGCGGGTGGCAGTCTGCAAGCAATGCTCCAGCCGGTCCACCGGGTAGCCACCGTAGTCGCCGCGCAACAGCTCCAGGTGGGTAACGAGACGCGCCGGCAGGTCGCGCATAAATCCCTTCATATGGCCCGCAATAAGGCCCCAGTCCTCGGCCGAGGCCTCGGTCATCGCTCTGAAATCCGCATGTTGATCCGTCATGTGACACCTCTTCTGTTGTTATCCTGTCGATAGTCTGGCCCAGACGCCCACACAAGTCTGTCAGCCAGCCGACAATTCAATCATTGGCGAATGCTGCCAGGCTCGCGCCGTCCAGTAGACGAATCTTGCCGTAGGCCTGTTGCAGCCAGCCCTCTCGTTCCCAACCCTTGATAATGGCCGTAACGCTCTGTCGGGAGCTGCCGATCATTTTGGCCAGGTCTTCGTGCGAACAGCTCACCTGCTCGGCCCCGGCGCCACTCTCGGCGAACAGCTCCAACAGGCGCCGCGCCAGTCGATGCGGCACGTCTCTCAGTATAGCGCCCTCAATAGTCTCGTAGGCGGCGCGACTGCGCAGTGCCAACAGCAACAAAAGCTGATCATCGATTTCTTTGTAGCGGGATCGAAGCGCTTTGAAAGCGGCGGCAGGCAGATACAACAACTCCGTCCCCGCGTCGGCATCGGCATCATGATGACAGGGCTTGCCGTCCAGCAGGCCCAGTTCCCCGAAGCAATCCCCGGGCTCCATATGCAGGTAGAGCAGCTCCTTGCCACTGCCGCTGTAGGTGCGCATATAGACCCGACCGCTTAACACCTGGTAGGCGGCAGTGGCCTCGTCACCTCGTCGATAGACGCTGCACGCCTTGTCGCAGACCCGGCGCGAGCCAAGCTCGCACAGAGCTTCGAAGGCTTCATCAGGAAGACCGCTGAGCCAGTTCCAGCGACCGCCGACGCGCAATGCGGCGGCGGGCATTATTGGACAGCATCCAGCATGTCGGAATCAGTCAATCCACTGCCTGTGCCGGGCATAGTAGGCAAACCAGGTCAGCAGGCAGGCGATGGTGAACACCATTAAGGGCAGCACCAGGCCTTGCGGCCCGAAAATTTCCAGGGCGTTGCCAAGGGCCAGGGAATGGAATATCTGGATGACGATTCCCACCAGGCAGATCAGCAGCATGGGCAACGCCCATCCCTTGCGCAACAGCAGTGCCACGCAACCCAGGGCACCGCCCAGCACTGCGGACGCGTAGCCCGCTGTTGCCCACAGTGGCCGTTGCTCGATGTACAGTCGCTGCACGTCGGGCAATGTATTCAGGTCCATCATAAACATCTCTTGCAGGAACACGACCACACCGCCGACATTCCAGAGCAGACCGAAAACGCTGACAACCCAGAACCAGACTGGTGGTTTCTGTCGCATGAGAGATCTCCCTTTTTATTATTGGTCTATCTGCCCATGGTGCGTTAGTCGGCGCCATTCGACAAGTTCACAGTTGTACCGACCAATTCCCGCCGGTATATTGCTGGTTGGCAAAAATCAGGATTCCGCCCATGCGAAAACTGCTTCTAGCGGCAGCTGTAATGCTAACTCCCGTGGCTGTTGCTGCTCAGGATACGGGCAATCCGATTTTTAACACCGCCTTCGAGCTCCAGCTGGGTGTCCAGTACAACGACGCCGATGCCGACGTGGCAGCCGTTGTTGAACCGCTGCCAGAGACCAAAATCACTCTCGATGACATGGGCATCGATGAAAACTCTACCGTCTTCTACTTCGGCAGCCGCTGGCGATTTGCCGAACGCTGGTCCGCCAGCTTTACCTACAATCGTTTTGACGAGGATGGCAGTACTACGATTGAGGACGAATTCAACTTCGACGGTGAAATTTATCCGGTCGGCGCCGACCTCGACAGTTCATTGAAGCTGGATGCCTACATTTTCGACGTCGCCTACAGCTTCGGCAAGGGCCGCAACTATGAGTGGGGTGCGGGCCTGGGACTGCACAGTTTCGTTTTTGAAGCCGGACTGAAGGCACGTCTATTTGTCGGTGGCGAAGACACCACTATCAGCGACAGTACCGACGACATCCTGGCGCCGGTGCCCAATTTCAGGGTCTACGCGGACTATGCTTTCGACGCCAGGAGCGCGATTCGCTTCAACGCCGGCTGGCTGAGCGCCAGCTACGATGATTACGACGGCAGCCTGGTCTATGCCTCATTGCGCTTCGATCACAGCTTTGGCGGCAAGTTCGGCGTGGGAGTCGGCGTGCAGTACACCGATATCGACCTGGAGCACGATCCAGGTGGCCGTTCCCGTGAAGAGTACGAGGTCGAACTGCTGGGTGCGATAGCCTACCTGAGCTACCGCTTCTGAGGCAGCTACATCGGCTACCGCGTGGCCGCGTGGCCGCGTGGCGAATCATACCTGGCGACTCGCCAGCAGCAATTCGGTAATTAGCTTGTCCATGCGCTATTGCCCACTGGCCATTTCAGCGAAGAATGCCGCGGTCTCGGCGTCAGCAGGATAGAAGGACTCGATGCGCAATTCGTCAGCCGTTACATCCTGCGGCGTGCCCAGGGTGGATATCACCGAGAACAGGCTCAGTCGTAGCCCGTTCACGTCCAGCACCAGGGGCAGCACCGGCTGCAGGTTGTGAATGGCCGGGGTGGCGTCACCGCCCTGGTCAGCCAGCTCAATCATCCGGTCGAAAAGCGATTGCACCGCGGGGTCACCCGAGGCAGCGGCTTCCACCCGCAGCCGACGGGCAAAGGTGGGGCCCAGTTCATCCCAGTTGGCAATGTAACGGCGCAGCCCCTGCGGATGCACGGACAGCAGCGCAATATTGAGCTCTTCACCGAAGCCGATTTGCCGCTGTAGCGCTGCCAGGTCACCGCCCAGCCCCAGCATCAGTTCGGCCGCGTTGTTCATGCGCTTGATATTCCACAGGCGATCCACCACCAGTGCCGGCAGCGGTTCATGATGCGCCAGCATTCGCTCCAGCGCATCCAGCACCGGAGCCATGGACGGGTCTTCAAGGCGCGACTCGCGGTATGCAGAGGCAAAGCCCGCTGCCTTGAGCAGGGCGTTGCGCTCCCGCAGAGGCACATCCATAGCCTCCGACAACCGTAGCACCATGTCCCGGCTGGGCTTGCTGCGCCCCGTTTCCAGCCAGCTCACGTGCCGTTGGGAGACGTTGGCGGCCAGCGCCAGTTCAAGCTGTGACAGCTTGCGGAACTGGCGCCACTGGCGACAGACGCTGCTGAAATCTTCGGCGATAGCTGTCATGGCAATCCTCCTTGCCGCCCATTCTCCGACAAGCCCGGCCGCTGATCTATAACCTCCGAGGTAATTGCCGGCGGTCACCCTCTCGGGAGAGGCTATGGCAAACCCACAGAGGACACCGTCATGCACACCCGGAAACTGTTCGCCATCGTGGCACTGATTCCCTTCAGCATTCTGACCGCCTACGCGGTCATGGAGGTCGGCTACATCGGCATATTTGACTACCACCGCCACAGCCCGGCGGGCTGGCAGGTATTCAGCGACCTGGTGATCGCCCTGCTGCTGGTGTTGGTGTGGATGGTGCCCGACGCTCGCGCCCGGGGACGCAACCCCTGGCCTTGGGTGGTAGCGACCCTCCTGCTCGGCTCTTTCGCGCCGCTGCTGTACCTGGCGACCGAGCGTCAGCCAGCTCAGGCTCCAGCCCACGCCTGACACTTCAGTCCGCGCTGAGCCAGTCCAGCAGCGCCGTCAGCTGCGGCTCGGCGGTTGTGTCGACCGAGAAAGCTGTCTGCCACTCGTCTTCTGCCAGCGGCTCTTCGCGCGCCAACTGAAGGGCCAGCACCTCGATGTCCGCCTCGGAGGCGTCGCCCTGGCGGTGAGCTACCCTGGCGCGCTGGACCTCCAGGTCGCACTCACAGTGCAGGATGGCGAAGGGTAGCTGCAGACGTCGGGCCAGGGCATGGAAAACATCCCGTTCCTCACGCTTGAGAAAAGCGGCATCCACCAACACTGGCCAGCCCGAGTCGAGCAGAGACTCCGCCACCTCCAGGAGATGGAGATAGGTATCGGCGTTCGCCGACTTTGAATAGATGCCTGCATCACGAGCCGAGCCGCTGCTGTCCAGGGGGCCCAGGCCAAACAGGCTTTTGCGCTCGACGTCGGAACGCACCCGTACCAGGTCAGTGGCTTCCAGCAGGCGCTGGGACACGAAGGTCTTGCCTGAGCCAGACAGGCCATGAGCGATCATCAGCCTGGGCCTGCCTGGCCGGGTGTAGGTCTCCGCCAGCGCCAGGTAATTGCGAAGCTCCTCCAGCATGACCTTGTCCTGGTGTGCGAGCTGCGCCAGGCGCAGGCTCTCTACCTTGGCACGCACCATCGCCCGATACACCTGGTAGAAGCGCAGCAGCCCCAGACCGTCATAGTCTCCACTGAACTCCAGATAGCCATTCAGCAGGCGCCGCGCCAGCGGGGCAAGACCATGATCGTCCAGGTCCATCAACAGGAATCCCAGCTCGCTCATCACATCTATCCAGCGCAGGGAAGGGTTGAACTCCAGGCAGTCAAAGGGCACCACCTGCCCACGCCACACAACAATATTACGCAGGTGCAGGTCGCCGTGACACTCACGCACAAACCCGCCCGCCAGACGTGAAGCGAAGCGGTCATGCAGCGATTCACAGGCTTCCCGGCTCCAGGATTGCAACTGCTCGAACAGCGGCAGGCTGCCAGGTGCCTGCTGTGGTAGATGCGGGGCTATCTGTTCAAAATTCTCCATTACCGGGTAAGCCGCCGCTGCCGGGGTACCGAACTCACCGCCAGACGACGCCACATCGGCGCGGTGGTGAAAATCCGCCAGCACCCGGGCCGCTTCGTCGATATGATCCGCAGTAATCTCGCCTCGCCCGGCCATCTCGTCAAAGCCGGCACGGGTATCGAACTGGCGCATTTTCACCGCGTACTCGATGGGCTCGCCATCACCGCCCACGCGGGGCGCCTCGGCAGTCCCCGTGATGGCGACGACATCCAGGTAAAGATCGGGAGCCAGTCTTCGATTAAGGCGCAGCTCTTCCCGGCAGCAGTGCAGCCGCCGGTCCAGCGTGGAGAAATCCAGGAAGCCGAAATTCACCGGCTTCTTGATCTTGTAGGCGTAATCGCCGGTGAGGAACACCCAGGACGTATGGGTTTCAATGCAACGCAGTGAAGCGACCGAGTGGGGCCAGGCGTAGGCATCTTGAAACCTGTGAATGTCCAGATCAGTCATCGGGGCGGGCATGGGCCTGCGGCCAGGCCACTGCTGTTCAGTCGCGGGGCCGCGCCGGGAACGTGCGCTCCAGCATATACTCGGTGGCCACTTCGACGTCGTAGTCAGAGAGCCGCGCGTCACCGCCGCTTGCCGGCATACTCAGATAGCCCGCATCGGCATGCTCGATCAGCACAGCTTCCCAGAGACCGGAGCGACTCGTCCAGGTCTGCTGATCCCCAATCACCGGCGCTTCGCCCTCTCCGTGGTCGTGACAGTGAGCACAGGCGTAGCGGTAGACGGCCTCTCCATCACGGTAGCGCTGTGACGCAGGCAGCGTTTGCGCCATGGTCTCGACAGCGAACAGCAGCACAAATAGCAGCGCCGCGGTATGCCAGGGATTCAATCGCATGGAACTCACCCGTCTGTACCTGGAATGAACTGAAACCATAGCAAATCAGCGCCCTCAGGGGTTGATCTGCATCATCACACTCAAAACCCACCCCGCTCTCCTCAAGGCCGGCGCCTACGCAACACCCGTGTTGCGCATGGGGAACCGCCTCTGTGGCCATGAGTTGCGCCGGCAAGGTGGCGCTTTTGTGAGGATTCAGCCGGCGCATCTGTAAAGCTCTGTCAGCCATGAAGTGGCCCTGAAGGCATGACCGCAGGACAGCGTCACCATCGTGATGGGAGCGCATTTAGGCTAGACTTCACTGACCGATCATTAACTATTACGGCCCGCTGTCTCGGGCACTGACATGGCAAGCGAAATCTCCCACAGCGGTCAAACACCTGCGCTACACGCCGTTGAAGGCGGCGCCGGGCGCAACCCCGGGACCCCTCTCAACCTTGATGTGATCGAGGCCCTGCGAGTGAACCTGAGCGCCGTCGAGCGCCGAGTTGGCGCCCTGGGCGGACGCCGCAGCCTGAAGAAGGACTGGCAGACAGCCTGGCTTCTGAAAGCCGTATCGCTGATCGATCTCACCACCCTCTCCGGCGACGACACCGAGGGCAAGGTGCGACGCCTGTGCGCCAAGGCCCGCCACCCGGTGAGTCGCGACGTGTTGGCCCAGCTGGGCGTTCCCGAGCTCGAATTGACCACGGCTGCGGTCTGCGTTTATCACGAGATGTTACCCGCCGCGAATGTCGCCCTCGAAGGCACCGACATTGAGCTGGCGGCAGTATCTACCGGCTTCCCCTCCGGCCTGTCGCCGCTGGAAACCCGGCTGGCAGAAATCAGGCTGTCAGTGGCGGCCGGCGCCACAGAAATCGATATTGTCATTTCCCGTCGCCACGTACTCACTGGCCACTGGCAGGCGCTCTACGATGAAGTAAAGGCCATGCGCGAGGCCTGTGGCCCCGCCCACATGAAAGCCATTCTCGCCACCGGCGAGCTGGGCACGCTGCGCAATGTGGCCAGGGCGTCGATGGTCTGCATGATGGCCGGAGCAGATTTCATCAAGACCTCCACCGGCAAGGAACCGGTCAATGCCACGCTACCGGTGACC
Organism: Cellvibrionales bacterium; assembly: GCA_043513815.1. Classification (GTDB taxonomy): domain Bacteria; phylum Pseudomonadota; class Gammaproteobacteria; order Pseudomonadales; family Halieaceae; genus JANQIO01. The sequence continues at coordinate 2,957,406 of CP121313.1, forward strand.
CTGGTAATGCTGCGCATGATTCGCGAGTATGCCGAGATGACCGGTGTCGCGGTGGGATACAAGCCCGCTGGTGGCATTTCCACCGCAAAAGACGCCCTGCTGTACCTGATGCTGCTCAAGGAGGAACTGGGTCGCCGGTGGCTGGAGCCATCGCTGTTTCGATTTGGCGCCTCCAGCCTGCTCGGTGACATTGAGCGGCAGCTGGAGCATGCGGCCACAGGCCGCTACTCGGCGGGCTTCCGCCACCCCATGGCATAAGTGTAAGGAGAGGATTTGGGCGTCAAGGACATCATGGACAGCATGGAGTACGGCCCCGCACCGGAAAGCGACAGCGAGGCCTGGGACTGGCTCGCCGCCCATGGCAACGAGTTTGGTCACTTCATCAACGGCGAGCTGCGGGCACCGGAAGGCGAGCTGTTCCAGAGTCGAAATCCCGCTAATGGCCAGGTGTTGGCCGCCCTGTCCCAGGCCGACACTGCGCAAGTGGATGCCGCCGTGGCGGCGGCACGGTCCGCCCAGCCCCTGTGGACGGGTCTTACGCCCCATCAGCGGGCACGTTACCTGTACGCCATGGCCCGCCAGGTGCAGAAGCACGCCCGGCTGCTGGCCGTGTTGGAAACCCTGGACAACGGCAAACCGATTCGTGAAAGCCGTGATATCGACATCCCACTGGTGGCGCGTCACTTCTATCACCATGCCGGCTGGGCGCAGCTGCTGGAGACAGAGTACCGGGACTACCAGCCCCTGGGTGTGGTGGGCCAGATCATCCCCTGGAACTTCCCGCTGCTGATGCTGGCCTGGAAAGTCGCCCCGGCGCTGGCGGCCGGCAATACGGTCGTGTTGAAGCCCGCTGAATACACCAGCCTCACCGCCATGAAGTTTGCCGAAATCTGCCGCGATATCGGCCTGCCCCCCGGGGTGGTCAATATTCTGACCGGCGACGGCCGCAGTGGTGAAACCCTGGTCGCCCACGAGGGCATCAACAAGGTGGCCTTTACCGGCTCTACCGAGGTCGGTCGCAAAATTCGCGAGGCCACCGCCGGTAGCGGCAAAAAACTGACCCTTGAGCTGGGCGGCAAGTCGCCGTTTATCGTATTTGAAGACGCCGACCTCGATGCCGCGGTGGAAGGCCTGGTCGACGCCATCTGGTTCAACCAGGGCGAGGTGTGCTGTGCCGGCTCCAGGCTGCTGGTGCAGGAAGGCATAGCAGACCGTCTTCACGAGAAGCTCAAGCGACGGATGGATACGCTGCGAGTGGGTGACCCGCTGGACAAGGCCATCGATATCGGCGCGGTGGCAGATCCGGTGCAGCTGCAGCAGATTCGCGAGCGGGTAGATGCCGGTGTGGCCGAGGGCGCCACCCTTTACCAGCCGGACTGCCTGGTGGGGGAGCACCCGGAAGGCTGCTTCTACCCACCCACGCTGATGCTGGATGTCGAATCGAGCTTCAAGGTAGCCCAGGAGGAAATTTTTGGCCCGGTGCTGGTGAGCATGAGTTTCCGCACCCCGTCGGAGGCCGTGGCGCTGGGCAACAATACCCGCTACGGCCTGGCGGCCAGCGTCTGGAGCGAGAACATCAACCTGGCTTTGGATATCGCCCCCAAACTGAAAGCCGGTGTAGTGTGGATAAACTGTTCCAACCAGTTTGACGCCGCCGCCGGCTTTGGTGGCATGCGTGAATCCGGGTTCGGTCGGGAAGGCGGTGCCGACGGCATGCTGGAATACCTGCAGCCGCATTGGGAAGCAAAGCTTGAGCGGGTTGAGGAACAGGCGCTGCCAGAAACCACCGTGACCAGCACGCCCAGCGACCAGATTGATCGCACCTCAAAGTTTTACATCGGCGGCAAACAGGCGCGTCCGGACTCCGGTTACAGCCAGCCGGTGCTGACACCCGATGGCACCTCTCTGGGTGAGGTGGGTGTAGGCAATCGCAAGGATATCCGCAATGCTGTCGAGGCCGCGGCAAAGGCGGAGGCCTGGTCGAAAACCAGCAGCCACAACCGTGCCCAGGTGATGTACTACATCGCGGAAAACCTGGAGGCCCGGGCGGCGGAATTCGCGGCGCGTATTGCGGCCCAGAACGGGGTCAGCAAACGGGTGGCGAAACGCGAGGTAGAGGCCACCGTAAGCCGCTGGTTTTACTATGCCGCCTGGAGTGACAAATTCGACGGGCGGACCCATGCCACCCCCATGCGCGGCATCACGCTGTCAGTCTACGAACCCCGCGGGGTATTGGGTATCGCCTGTCCGCGGGAATTCCCGCTGCTGGGCTTCACCTCGCTGGTCGCACCGGCGATTGCCATGGGCAACCGGGTGATTGCGATTCCCAGCGAGGCACACCCCCTGAGCGCCCTGGACATGGTGCAAGTGTTTGACACTTCTGACCTGCCTGGCGGCACAGTGAATATCGTTTGCGGTGAGCGCGACGAGCTGGCGCTGGTTTTGGCAGAGCACTACAACGTGGACGCCCTCTGGTACCGGGGCAGCCAGCAAGGCAGCGCGGCGGTCGAACGTGCGGCTGCCGCCAATCTCAAGGCGACCTGGGTCAATGGCGGAAAACGCTGCGACTTTCTTGCTCCTGCCCAGGGAGAAGGCAAGGATTACCTGTACGCCGCTACCGAACTGAAGACCATCTGGGCGCCTTACGGAGAGTAGCCGTGCGAGACCTGCTGTTACCGCTTCTGCTGACCGCCCTGCTCCACTGTAGCGCGGCTGCGGCGGAGATCGCGGCAGTGAGCAGCGGCGGCGAAGCACTTCAGAGCGGACTGAGCGAGGCGAACCTGGACTTCGCCCGCGACGGTTTCGGGAACAGCCACCTCCCTATCTGGTCAGAGCTCGATCCCTTTGCACAACTGTCCGTCTCGCGCATGCCGGCCGCCCGGGCCGGGGACGCCGATGCGCTACTGGCCCTTTATCTGCTGGCATCAGGCGAGCCCGTCAGCGTCAGCGAATACCGCCGCGTACGCGATGATATCGACGCCTGGATTGCCGGCCTGCCGCTCTCCGACGGTCAAAAACCGGCCACCGATGCCCACCGACTGTTTGTCAGTATGCACAGCCGCTATCTGGGCACGGACCTGGTGTCCAACGATATGCCGGCGATGTACCGGGAGGAGCAGAGCCAGCTGTCGAAAGTGTTCAGCAGCGGCGAATTCAACTGCATCAGTTCGGCCATGCTGTACGTAGTGGCAGCACGCAAACTGGACCTGCCCGTCGACGGCGTGGTGCTGCCCTCTCACGCCTTCGTCCAGTTGCGCCTGCCCGGTCGTACCGTGGAGGTGGAAACCACCTCATTTACCGGCTTCGACGTGCCCCACGACGAGGCTTTCTACAGCGCCGACTACAGTGACTGGTTCAGCGCCCGCAGCCTGGCGCCCCCTACCTACGAGGATTACCTGGAGCGCGATATTGTCAGCCCTTACGAACTGGGCATTTTCAATATGATCAACCAGCATACCTCGGAAGCCGCTATGCCCTATCGCGACCGCTTGCGGCTCGCGGAGCTGCGTGGCTACTACCGCCCCTGGGATGAGTCGGCCCAGAAATCACGGTTGGCCTACTACTACCAGGAGTACGTTCACCTGCGGGAAAGCGATGACTTCGCCACCGCGCTGCGGATGTACCGGCAATTGGACGGCTACCTGCAAGACCTTGCCCAACAGCGTTTCGAGGACGAGGAAATCCCGGTGCTGCTGACGGCGGTACAGGCACAAATGGCCGATACCCTGGTGAAGACAGGCGACGAGGAAGGCGGCCTGGCCCTGGCGCGGCACCTGTTGCAAACCCGCTACTTCCCCGAGAGCGCCCGCACGGTAGAAAGCCACCTGTTCTCAGTGGTCAGCCGCTACGCCGTGGACCGCGCCGAGCAGGCGGACTATCCGGGCGCCCGGCTGGCCTTCAACGCCCTGGAATACCAGTGTCTGCAGAACCGGGTCTGCAACAGTGGCCTGGCCCAGGTCTACTCCGCCTGGGCCATGCACTACGTGGAAGATCGCAACTGGGAGCGCAGCGCCGACGTCTACCGCGAATACCTGCTGCTGGATTCATCCAGCAACCTTTCCCAGCACTTCAGCACCAACCTGGAACGGGTTTACCTGAACTGGGCCGCCCACGAGGAATGGAACGGTGAGTGGGAAACCGCCATGGCGCTGCTTAACCAGTGCACACAATTGCTGAGCGAAGCCAGCGAGTGCGAGTCAGCGCTGGCCCAGCTTGATGCCAAGCGCGACAAGGGCTTTCTCTAGGCGATTCGGCGCTGGAAGCTCACAGTCAGCGCACTATTCCATCGTGGCCACCGGCCACCGTCCACAGTAGTTCCCCCGCGTCGATACGGTAGCGATCGGTCATCGGGAAATGGGCCGGACGCTGCTGTTCCAGCCGTTGATCAAATTCCAGAACCGTCCTGAAGCGCGGCTCGGTCGCCGACAGGGAACCCGCCGTCACGCTGCCCAACACCCGCAGCATGCCTCCATCTTCGCTGCGGTAGTGGCGCACCCGAAACTGCGCTCCCGCAAAAATTACCGCGTGCACATCAATATCGCCGGGGCCGGTGATGTGTGGCGAGGCGATTTCTACATTTCCCTGGCTCACCAGGCCGAGGAAATCCGCTGACGCTCCCTGACGCGGATCGCGGGCATAACGCAGGTTGCCGGAAATCGAAATACGCCGTGGTGCATATACCACCAGGTGACCACGGACCTCGCCTTCCACCTCCAGCTCGACGCCTTCCCCTGCCTGAATCAGCCAGGGATAGCCGTCGGGCTGGACCTGCCGGGGCGCCGCCCCGGCGGCCGAGGGCTGCCAGTGATAGCCGCCATTCGACAGGAATACCAGGCGACCGTTTTGCTCAATCCTGTGCAGGCGATCCCCGCCGCTGAAAGCCGCCACGTCCAGCGGCTGTTGCGGCAGGGACATCCGCGGGACACGGGTGTCCAGACCACGGGTAAAAATGGCATCGCGGTGCCCTCGTCCTTCAATCACCACGCGCCCTGCCACAGTGGTCGGCCCGGTGATTGTGGGCGCCGCGCCGGCCCTGGCGCTGACATAAAGCGAGCTGTTGGCATGGAAGCGTCCGTCAATACGGTCCCCCGCAAGGTCCACTTCCGGATTCCAGCGATCCACCACCTGGGCAAAATGGGAAAAGGCCATGCGCGTAACCGGCACTACGGCCTCCAGCCGCTGACCGCCTTCGATCATGCTGACCCGCAGCAAGGCCCGCTCCAGCGAAACCGCATCCGCCGCCGGCATACGCTCCAGCGTGTACTCTCGGGTACCATCCCGCCAGGTCGGAGTCGCCTGGCCGTCAGTCCAGGGCGGCAACTCCCCGGCTACCTGATTCAACGCTGATTCAAGCGCGGAGCGTTGTTGCGGCGCCATCGGCTGCTTCAGGGCCAGGGTAGATAGTTCAAGCTTAAACGGCTCGCTGAGCAGGGGTGCCGGGTTTAGATTGATTGAAGGTGGCACAGCAGCGGCTACCACATCCGCGTGTACCGGTGGTTCCGCTTTAACGGTGGCAGTCTGATGGGACCGGGCGATTGGGGCCGCGGGAGTGGGTGGCGACGCCAGGGTCAGCTCCAGGGTGGTCGCGGACGGCGCCACCGTTGGCGGGGATTCCGTCGCAGGCCACCAAAGATGGGCGGTGACACCCACCACCAGGTGCAGGGCGAGGGACCAGATGAGCGCCGTCGCCATGGAGTCGCGTCTTTGCATGCGCTGCCCGCCAGAGTCGTTCCTCTAGCTTAGTACAACGGTGAAGATGCGGGACCTTGTGGCGCGGGTAGATCGACAATCGCCGTGGAACATCTACCCCCGTGACCGCGAGGGATCCATGTCATCCCGCGACACAGTCGTCATCCTGGAAGGATAGACTCGTCATCCCTCCAAAGCGGGGATGACGAAATATTTTGCAGCGCTAGCTGTCCAGAGACTGGTAATAGTCCGACAGAATTTTCGCCACCTCCGGGCGCGAGAACTCGGGCGGCGGTGCTTCGCCGCGACCCAGCATCTCGCGAACCGCCGTGCCTGACAGCAATACAAAGTCTTCCTTGCTGTGGTCAGGCGCGTCTTTCATCATCACGACCCTGTCCAGTTTCTTGCTGTAGGCCGTGTGATCCGCTCGGTAAATATCGATCTCGAGAGCATCGTCGGGAACCTCTTCGTCGAAGATGGTCTGGGCATCAAAGCCGCCGTAATAATCACCGACACCGGCATGGTCACGGCCAACAATCAAATGGCTGCAACCGCAGTTCTGGCGAAATACCGCATGCAGAACGGCTTCACGGGGACCGGCGTACAACATGTCAAAACCGTAACCGGTAATCATAACGGTGTTGGGCGGGAAGTAGATTTCCACCATCTTGCGAATCGACGCATCGCGCACGTCAGCGGGGATATCGCCGGGCTTCAGCTTGCCCAGCAGCATGTGGATCAGGATACCGTCAGCATCCAGGTCTTCCAGGGCCATGCGGCACAGCTCTTCGTGGGCCCTGTGCATCGGATTGCGGGTCTGGAAGGCCACCACCTTTTCCCAGCCGTGCTCACGAATTTCATTACGGATCTCGACCGCGGTGCGGAACGTGTCCGGGAAGTCCGCCTGAAAATAGGAAAAGTTCAGGACCTGGATGGGACCGGACAGCAGCGTGTTCCCTAGGTCGGTAAAAGTCGCGACACCGGGATGATTCTCATCCAGCGTGCGGAATATCTGCTCTGCCATGGTGCGAATTTCAGCGTCGGAGACTTCTTCGACGGCTTCAACATCCATAATGGCGAGTACGGGATTTCCCTCTACATTGGGGTCACGCAGGGCAATACGGCTGCCGGCCTCAACACCGCTCTCGCGCGTCAGGTTGACCACCGGTACCGGCCAGAACAACCCGTCTGTGGTGTGCAGGCTTTCGGCCACGCTCATGGCATCGGCCTTGTTCATGTAACCGGTCAGCGGGTTGAAATAACCCCCGCCCAGCATCACGGCATTGGCAGCCGCGGCCGAGTTCAGCAGCAGCGCGGGCAATTTCTCTGCCTCGGCCACCAGGGCATGGCGCTTTTCGCTGTCGTAGACAAACAGCGGCTTCAGTTCCTCAGAGCCGTGTGGCTTGATCATAGTGTGTATCCTGTTTGCTATTTGATGATGCCGCGCTCGCGCAGTACCGAGAGAATCTGCTCGATTTCTTCCGCCAGGCTCTGGCGATCGGAATGCAGGTGAATCTCGGGATTGTCGGGCGCTTCGTAGGGGTCGTCGATCCCTGTGAAGTTCTTGATTTCGCCGGCGCGGGCCTTCTTGTAAAGACCCTTGGGATCACGGGCTTCCGCCGCTTCGAGGGAGCAGTCGACAAATACTTCTATGAATTCCATACCCGCGGCCTCGTGCAGCTTGCGCACATTGTCACGGTCTTCCCGGTAAGGGCTGATAAAGCTGGACAGGGTAATCATGCCGGCGTCGACGAACAGCTTGGCCACTTCGCCGATGCGGCGGATATTCTCGGTGCGGTCTTCGGCGGAAAAGCCCAGGTTCTTGTTGATGCCCATGCGCACGTTATCGCCGTCCAGGCGATAGGACAGTATGCCCATCTCGTACAGTGTGCCTTCCAGTTCCACGGCGACGGTGCTCTTGCCGCTGCCGGACAGGCCTGTGAACCACAGCGTAGCGCCCTTGTGGCCCATCAGCTTTTCGCGATGGCTGCGAGTAATGTCCCCCTCATGCCAATGGACGTTGGTCGCTTTTTGCTCTGCCATGGTGCGTTCTCCGCTTTTTCCAGAAGCCGGCAAGGGTACGCGGAATGGGCTCGACTGTAAATTCTGAGCCCGGTCTGGGCCAGGCAGTGGTGTGAGGGTCACGCCACTTGAACCGGGGGTTGCGCAACGGCCGCTGCGCGTCCTGAAGGTTGCAAAACCCCCGGTTCAAGTGCCGCGCCCCGGCTGCCATCGAAAGGACAAATGAAAAAGCTTGCTCGATATTGCAGGTGTGGCGTAAGTCTCGCTCGATATCTAGGGCTTTAAGAACCGCTGTCGATAACCGGCGAACAACTCCTTCAGGCCCGCTTCGGTGAAGCCGAACTGCTCCAGGCTGTACTCGTGGGTGGGGCGCTGTTCGCGGCGGTTGAAGTCTTGCCAGGCGCGCATTTCTGACTCCGCTTCCGGGGTCAGGTCCATGCCGATGAAATCGTAGACCTTGCGAATCTCAGTGAGGGGGTCGCTCACGGTGTCCTTGAACCAGAGGTCCAGGAAACGATCCTCAGCGCCTGCGTCGCGCACCGCCATGGTGTGGGCCATGCCGCGCGCGAACTTGCGGGACCACTGCTGGCCGACCTTGAGGGGGTCGGCGCTGTCGGAGTAGATGCGCCACAGCTCGAAAATCATGCTGGCCAGGGAAGGGATGGTCTCCAGCGGGTCGCGGTGGGACTGCACCACCTTTGCGTCCGGAAAGACCTCCAGCACCAGGTCCATGTAGTGCAGATGATGTGGCGCCTTGATAGTCCAGCGCTCGGCCTGGCCGCCAGCCTGCTTCTTCTGCCACTGCAGGAACTTAAGTAGCAGTTCCAGATAGCGATAGCCGATGCGGTGATCCTGGGATTCGATCCAGCTGTCAAAGCCGGGCAGCGAAGCGAAAGACTGTATGTTGAAGCTGTAGAAGCTCTGCTCCAGCAGCATGATGTCCTCATCGGGACCCATGGCATCCATGGGGTGCACGCTCAGCAGGTCCGGGTTGGCGTCCAGCATGGCGGCCATCTCCGCCTTACCGTCTACCACGCGCTGATCGACACCGCCCGGATCCCAATCCAACGCCGGGCAGGGAAAGCGCGTCTCGTACCACAGTGGCGCATACATCCGGTGATCGGCGGCGATGGTGCGATGCAGCATGGTGGTGCCGGTGCGAGGCAGTCCCACGATGACCAGCGGTTCGTGGATCTGCTCGTCGAGAATCTCCGGGTGGCGAGTCAGCCAGGCCTGCACCCGTAGGCGGGTGGCAAGAATATCGACCACACGCTGTCGCAGTACCGTCTGGCCAATGGCGTTGAGATCCGCCTCGTGCTCGAGGGAGTGCAGGAGGTGTTCCAGCGGCTGGCGGTAGCTGTCATCGCCAAAATCATCCAGGCCATCGACGGACCTCGCCTCCGCTATCAGGATGTCAGCCTGCCAGTTCATGAGCGACTCCCCAGCCCCATACGCTGCAGGTTGATGACCCCGGTCGCGAGGCCCGTGCCCAGCAGGATCAATCCGCAGCCCGCCAGCATGCGCCCGGTCACCACTTCATCAAGGACCAACGCGCCCGCAATCATTGCAGATATCGGCACAATGTAGGTCACGGTTACCGCCTTGGCGGGCCCCAGACGCACCAGCAGTCGAAAGAAGAGGATGTAGGCAATACCCGTGCAGGGAATGCCCAGAGCGAGCACCGCCAGCCAGGCGCGCAGAGAAGGCATCTCGGCGGGCCAGTAGGCAATACAGAGGGGCAACAACAGGAGGCTGGCGGCAATCTGGCTGCCGGTAGCCAGTTCCAGGCTGCCTAGGCCTGACAGGCGAATACGCGCGAAGTTGCCGGCAATGCCGTAGGAAAACGCACCACCCAGCCCGGCGGCAATGGCCAGCCCGGCACCGGACAGTTCCATGTCCAGCTTGTCCCAGACCAGCACCACCACGCCCACCAGCCCCAGCAGCAGGCCTGCTATGCCAATGCGACTGAGCCGCTCACCCACCCAGGCGAAGGCCACAATCGCGGTAAAAAGCGGTGCTGTGGAATTGATCACTGCGGTATAGCCCGCGGTGAGATACAAGGTGGCAAAAGTGAACAGCGTGAAGGGCAGCGCCGAGTTGAAGAACCCCATCAGCAGGACATTGCCGGCCCGCTCCCGCACCGGTTTGAGCGACGCCGTGTAGAGCAGAATAGGAACCAGGAACAACGCCGCAATGCCCACCCGCAGGGACACCAGGGCGACCGGGCCAAATTCCGGGGCGGCCATGCGCATGAACAGAAAGGACGTGCCCCACAGGGCGCCAAGCCCCAGCAGCTCAACGGCATCCAGGGCTTTGATGGGTTCAGTCACAGGCGCCGGCTACTGGACAGCATGATCGGCTCCCTAAAAATAGAAGTTGAGCATGGAAATAATCAGCGACACCGCCACCAGGGGAATGATCCAGCGCGACAGTTTCTGCATCTGCTCCGGCTCCATGGGTTTGGCGAAGCGCTCGCCCAGTACCACCATCAGCGCGACCCCTCCAAAAATGAAGAGCAGCAGGAAAAACAGTGTATTCATGATCTCGTGTGATCCTCTCTTGCTGCGGTCCCCGCCCGGACTTTCGCATACCAGCCGGGCCCGTCGGCCAGTTCTCCATCTTCCGCCAGTGGCGGATAGGCCAGGCCGCGCTGCCGGCAGAACTCGCGTAGCTGCGGGTGGCCCCACTCGAAAAAAAGTCGCTGCCGGATAGCCTTATCCAGCCGACACTGGTTGTAGAGCCCGGCCAACTGACGTTGGCGCTGGGCCTCTGACAGAATGATACCCGCCGCCACCGCGACATTGTACGACTCCACCATGCCCATCATCGGCACCAGGATGCATTGGTCGGCGGCGCTTAGCGCCTCGTCATCAAGCCCGGCCCGCTCTGTGCCCAGCAGCAGTGCGGTGGGAACAGTGTAATCCACGGCGCGGAAATCGCAGGCGCCTGCACCCGGATGGGCAGCCAGAATCTGCATGGATGACGCCTTTGCCATCGTCAGCGCCTGCTTCAGGGTATCGTGCCGGACCACCTCGACCCAATTGTGCGTGCCCATGCCGGTGCCACGGTACGCACGGAAGTCCTCCCGGGCAGCCACCGCGTGCACCCACTGGATACCCACCGCGTCGGCGCTGCGCACGATCGCCGAGGTATTGCGCTGCTTGTGCACAAAGTGGGTAATGACCGTCAGGTCCGGCTGGCGTCGGTCGAGAACGGCATGCAACCGGGCAAGACGGGCCGGCGTCAAAGCAGGCGACCCACCCGGTGGCCGTCATGCATGGCGCCGTGCAGGTAGCCGACGCCAGCACAGTCCCCTGCGATATGCACTTCCAGGCCAAGGCTCTCCAGGCGCTCTGCCAGATCCGGGTTGCCCGTGGCGCCGGCGGCGAGAATCACAGAATCCGCCATCAGGCTCTCTTCACCCTGCTCGCCGGCAATGCGGACAATCCCCGGCTCTATCGCCAGCAGTCGCTGGTTGTTGCGCAGCTCGACTGCGTGTTCGCGCAGACCGTGCAATACACGCCAGCGTCGCACCACGGCGAGTTCGGCGCCGAAATGGCTGCCCTCCTCCACTACCGTGACCTGACGGCCACGCTCCACCAGGAATTCAGCCAGCTCGACACCCACCAGCCCGCCGCCGGCAATCACTACCCGCCGCCCCAGTGGCATCCACCAGTGGCTGAATCGCCGAATCAGCGCGCCGGAACGGGTGATACCCAGTAGCTTGCCTGCGCCCATCATCAGGCGCTGCAGGAGCGAAAGCTTGCGCGCAACACCAGTGTCTCCCGCGCCAGTCATCAACTCCCGTAGTTCATCACCGCTGTACACGTGGGACAACTCCGCCCCCGCCAACGGTGGTGCGGGTCGCAGTGCCCCCGTAGCCACCACGACGGCATCCGGGCGGATTTCAGCAACCAGCCGTTCAGTGACCGGGGCATTAAGCCTCACCTCAACCGGCAGCGACTGCACCTGGCCCACCAGATAGTCCACCAGCTTTTCGTTGGGCGGATAGGGAATGCCCGAGAAGAACGCCGTACCGCCGAGGCGACCCGAGGCTTCACAGAGGATGGTGCTGTGGCCGCGCAGGGCCGCCACCCGGGCCGCTTCCATGCCCGCTGGCCCGCCACCCACCACCAGCACTCGGCGCGATTCCGCAGCGGGCTCGATCACGGTCTCGGTTTCGTAACCGGTTTGCGCGTTGACGGCACACATGACGTGGTCGTTGAGAAAAATCCGGCTGACGCAGGTATAGCAGTATATGCAGGGGCGCACCGACGCGGGCTGGTCGGCCGCCAGCTTGTTGGGCAGCTCCGGGTCGGCCAGCAGCTTGCGCGCCATGGAAATGAAATCTGCCTCGCCCCGGCCTACCACCTGTTCAGCGACTTCCGGTTCAACCCGACCCACGGCAATCACCGGGATGTTGATGGCCTGTTTGATGGTACGGGCAAAGCCCAGGTAGGCGCCGGGCTCGTGCACCAGCGGCGCTTCGGTGAAGCCAATGCCGGAGCTTGAATTGGCATAGGCGCTGACGTGTATGGCGTTGGCGCCAGCGGCCTCGGCCAGCTGCGCCGTCTGCACCGCGTCTTGCAGGGTTATACCGGGCTCCTGCCGGTACTCATGGGCGTCGAGTCGCAGCCAGACCGGAAAATCATCACCCACCCGTTCCCGCACGCCGCGCAGGACTTCACACAGCAGGCGGGCCCGGTTTTCCAGGCTGCCGCCGTAATCGTCTTCGCGCTGGTTGGTATAGGGCGACAGGAACTCGGCGAGTATATAACCGTGGCCCGAGTGCAGCTCCACGCCGTCAAAGCCGGCGCGCTGGGCCCGATGGGCGGCGTCAGCGAAGCGCTCGACCAGCCAGGCGATATCGTCAGCATCGGCCACCTTGTATTCGATTTTCGCCCCGGCCAGGGATTTTACGAAGGCGGCCATCTCCTGCTCGGTGAGGGCCTCCATCATGTCGTCAGGCGTGTGTTTTGGCACCGAGGGCACCAGCATCGGCCGCCCCGCCGCCATGTCCCTCACCGCGACCTTGCCGGCATGCTGCAACTGGATTATCGCCCGGCAACCATGCTGTTTGACCCGACCCGCCAGGGCTTCCAGACCTGGCAGGAAGTCATCATTGGAGATGCCTACCTGGTTGGGATTGCAGTTACCCTCCGGCCAGGCAATCGCAGCCACACCGACAATCACCGCCCCGGCACCGCCCCGGGCACGGGCCTCGTAATAGGCCTGGATGCGCTCGCCGCAACGGCCGTCGGTTTCACTGAGGTTGCTGCCCATGGGTGCCATAAGGATGCGGTTGCGCAGCACCAGACCGCCAATGCGGCCCTCAGACATGAGGTGATTAAAGCTCATCGCAGTGTTTTCCCAATCCCCGGTTTCCTATTTCCAGAAACCAGCTTATCTGCTGGCGCCAGTAAACCCCGCCCGGACGCTCAAAAAATCGCCATTGGGTCAAAAAGAACAACCACTGTTGCGAAGTGGCTATCTCGTGTTACATATAGCCCATATGGGCTAGGAAAGTTCCTACACCCAAATCTATAGTGCGAAGTCTCCATAAATTAATATAACAGGAGCATCAATATGGCCCGTATTGCACCTATCGGTATTGCTTCATCCGCCGTGGCACCCGCGAAACTTACGCCCCTGGCCCTGGCCGTGCTGGCCGCCTCAACACTCTCCACCCCCATCTATGCCCAGGAGCGCGCGACCGCCCTGGAAGAAGTGGTGGTAACGGCACAGCGCCGGGAAACCATGCTCCAGCAAACCCCCATCGCCGTGACCGCCTTCACCAGCGAAAAAATCGAGGATCTCGGCATCTTCGATATTACTGATGTGGGCGGACTGGCGCCGAATACCAATATTCAGAAGCAGCCATCCTCCAACTCAAACATGTCGATCGCTATTCGCGGTATCGGCAGCGGCGAGACTGCACTGCTGGTTGACCCCAAAGTCAGCTTCTACGTCGACGGTGTCTACATGAGTAAAACCGTGGGCGCCGTATTCGACATTGTAGATATGGAGAGTATTGAAGTGCTGCGCGGACCCCAGGGCACCCTGTTCGGCCGCAACAGCACAGGCGGCGCTATCAACGTCACCACCGTAAAACCCACCGGCGAACTGGGCGGCACCGTGGAAGCGAGTGCCGGCAGCGATGGCTATCAGCGCTACCGCGCCAGCGTCGACCTGCCCAAGATTGCCGACATGCTGTCGATCAAGCTCAGCGGCATGCACATGGAATGGGATGGTTGGGCCGACAACAACTTTCCGGGGCAGGAATCTGATCTCGCCGGCGAAGATAACGACAGCTACCGCATCGCCCTGCGTCTTCAGCCCACCGAAAACCTGACCCTGGACTACGCCTACGACAAGACCGACAACGAGGGTGTACCGACGCCCTTCCAGGTCACTGAGGTCAAGGACAGCATCTACAATGGCATCACCAACACGCCGTTTCCCTATGAGTTTCTCGGTGGCCAGCTCTTCCAGGAGATGGCCGCCCTGATAGGCGACCCTGATGACCGCCGCGAAGACTTCAACCTGGATGCCGTCAGCACCGAGGAACTGGAAGTCGAGGGCCACACCTTTATCGCCGCTCTGGAGCTCGACTCCCTCACCATCAAGTACATCTTCGGCGACCGGGATACGGATTCTACCTACGCCCGCACCGACCTTGACGGCGGCGCCCTCAATACCGCCGACCTGTTCTACGGCGGCGGCCAGGTAATCCCAACCCCGGGCTTCCATGCGTCGATCCCCGACGGCTCGGTGGAAATGACCACCCACGAACTCCAGTTCATCGGCGATCTGTTTGACGACCGTCTGGCCTACACGGCGGGTTTTTACCACTATGAGGAAGACGTCTACCAGGACAACCCTCAGACCTTTGGCTTGCCGATCCAGTTCCTGGTCGCCGACCCGGGCCTGCTGGCCGCCTATACCGGCGCGGGCTTCTGTAATGACGTACCCGGCCAGGGGCCGGTGTGTATTGGCAGCCAGCGTCTGCCACTGCCATTTCCTTTCCCAGGGGCAGACCCGAACCTAAATGGCGCGGTAGATCTGGTCTACGGCCAGAATTCCAAATCCTGGGCCGTCTACGGCCAGGGGACCTACGACCTGACCGACGATCTGCAGCTCACTCTCGGCGCACGCTACACAGAGGACGAGCGTGACGCTTTCCTGTTTAGCGAAAACCTGGGCCAGTCCGATTTCAGCGAACGTCTCAACAACGACGATGACTGGGACAACATCAGCTATCTGGTCAACCTCAACTGGTCGGTTAACGAGGACATGAATCTCTACGCGACCTACTCCACGGGCTACAACGCCGGCGGTTTTAACGCTCGCGCCTCAACCGTGTCCTCCTGGGAAGACCAGGTCGATGAGGAAGAAGTGGATTCCTACGAATTAGGCATGAAGGCTGACTGGCTGGACAAGCGCCTGCGCACCAACGTGGCGGTATTCTACAACGAATTCGACGACATCCAGATCGCTCAGTTCGAAGCGGGTAGTGGCGGCGCCTCAAGCCAGCTGGTGAACGCTGGTGAAGCCACCTACTGGGGCGTGGAGCTGGACCTGGTTGCCATTCTGGCCGAGGGCCTGGTGATGGACCTGACCTACGGCTACCTTGACGCAGACTACGACGAGTACCTGGCACGGGACCCGGCGACTGACCTGGAGATCGACATCTCCAACGTCACTACCGTCGGTCGCGCACCGGAGCACAGCGGCAACATCGGGCTGCAGTATGACTTCGCACCCTTCAGCTTTGGTGGTCTCAGTGCGCGGGTGGATGCCACTTACTCTGACGAGTTCGTATTTCATCCATTCCAGAACCAGTTCGACCGGGCCCAGGAGCGCTGGATCTTCAACGCGCGGGTCAGCCTCAACAATATAGACCTGGGTGATATGGGGAATCTGCGCATCTCGGCCTGGGGCAAGAACCTGGCCGATGAAGAGTACGAGGAGTGGGGTATCGATTTCGCCAGCCTTGGCTTCGCCGGCAACACCTTCGGCCGCGCTCGCACCTACGGCGTGGACTTCGTGTTCAACTTCGGCAGCTAACCGGCCGGAGTGTCACCGTGAGATGCCCGGGCACTGCCCGGGCTTTTTTTTGCCTATCGCAGGCAGGGAGCAACAGCATTTCTGCCTTGCTGCTTTGCCACTGAGCCCCGTCGGTCGGGCGCGAACTTGGCCGACCCATGGAGGGGGACCCAGCCGCGTCGCATGAACCTGTCTCGCGTGCCGCAGATCGACAGGGGAAGATGGAGAGATGCAGATTGGCTATGCAGTCCGTTCACTGGATTCCCGCTTCCGCGGGAATGGCGGGTTGGTAGGAGCTGATGTTTAGCGCAACAACTCTGGGGCGAGCGCTTGCACCATGCGCTGGATGCCGTCGCGCCAGTCCACCTGGGTCGGACCGATCAGGGCGTGCATGCGCTCGGGATTGATGCAGAGGCTGCCGAAGGCGTCCGGGTTTTCGCGGAAAGTGGGCTCCAGGCCGGTCAGCTCGGTAAGCCAGTCGCACCACTCTTCGATACTGGTACGCTGGGAGCCGCCGAAATTCAACACAGTGGCGTCGCTACTGGCGGCTGCCAGCAAGCGTGGAATCTTGTCGATGTAATCATCCGCATGCAGCAGATTGTAGTAGTTCGGCGCCTCCGGATGTACGTCGATGGGTATCCCCTCACGCATCATCAGCAGGTGATAAAAAGGCCATCCGCCATTGTCACCGTAGGGCACGCTGAGGCGGGCAATGGTTGTCGGCAAAGCCAGCTGGCGCGCCGTGAAACGCACCAAGGTTTCCGCCGCGATCTTGCTGATACTGTAGGTGGGGAACATGGCCCGGTGGTTGTCACCCAGGGGCGCATCCTCGGCCAGCGGCTCATGGCCAGCGTACTGATAGACCGCCGTAGAGGACAAATGCAGGAAGGCACGCGCTTCCCGGCAGTGCAGCATCAACCGCCCCGCGGCCTCGGCATTGGCGGCCAGGTCGTGACTGAAGTCGCCGGTCTTGGTCACCGCAAAATTGAGTACGTAGTCAAAGTCCTGCGGAATATCCGCCAGCCCCTCGGGGTCTGCCAGATCGACACTGACGCACTGGACCCCGATATCGGCGAGCCGGTCCCGATCCTCCTGCTTTGCAAATCGCGCCAGCGCAGTGACGCGCGAGCCCTCGGCCAGGGCCGCGACAACCGGCATGGCCACCTGCCCGGTGGCGCCGGTGATGAGTATATCGCGATCAGCCAGCTCAACCGGGTCGAACATGGGCTCAGGTCAACATTGCGGCCAGGCGCGACAATGACACCCGGTTGCCGCCGTCCGTGTGCGAACGCACCATGGCCGATGTGGCATTGCTCTTAAGCTGCTCTGAAAGTTGCTCCATGTTGATGGCCGGGTAATTCTGTGGTGCCCAGGTACTCATGCCAATAGACAGGCTGGCAAACAGGTTGGCACCGCGGCCGTCGTCGATTTCCATGAACTCGGTTTCGCTACGCATCCGCTCGGCGATCTCCTGGCTCTTGTCTTCCGGGCAGCCCGGCAGCAACAGCGCAAAGCGTGAGCCCTGCAGCCGCGCCAGGTAGTCGGTGCGTCGCAGCATACCGGCAATGTGTCGCCCCACTGCCTTCAGTACGAAGTCACCAGAGAGGTGTCCGTAGTTGTCCGAGATGGAGGGAAAGTCGTCGACCTCCATCACCATCAGGCTCAGCGGTTTCTGGCTGCGATGGGAACGTGCTACTTCCTTGCGCAGCTCCATCTCGAAAGCGCGCTGATTGCTCAGCCGGGTCAGCGGGTCCAGCAGGCTCAGGGACGCGAGCCGCTCGGCATTGGTGCAGTTTTCCAGGCAGATGGCGATGATGGACGCCACGTGATTGAGAAATTCGACTTCTACCGCACTGTCGAATGCAGCAGCATCCTCGCTGACCCAGTGAAAGCTGCCGACCAGCACGCCTTCCCGCACCAGGGGTAGCAACAGCGCACTCTGGCCGCTGTCGACATTGGCAATAGCACGCAGGGCGCGTGGGTCCTCCGAGACGATCACTTCAATACGCGGCCGAGCGCCGTAGAGCTGCTGCATGTCAAAGGAGTCACTTTCCAACGTCAGGCCATCGCCAAACTCCAGACCCTCCGGCATGAGCTGTTCGAGCTCCCCGTCCGGGTCGTGCAGGCTGAGGCTGACACCGATCAGACCGAAGTGGGAGGGCGTCGTGTGAAGGAGTATGTCCAGCAGTGCCGCCAGACTGGAAGCATCCAGCAGCATCAACTCGTAACTCTGCAGCCGCTGCAGTATGCGCTCGTTGAGCTCTACCGTGCGGGCAAACTCCACCATCTGCGAGTCGACGTCGCTGTAGGTGAGCGCATCCGAGGTCTTGCGCGTGTCCGATTCCCTTCTGTTTGGCACTTTCGGCGTTGTGGCCATGGTACTGCCTGTGTTCAGCGCATATCCGGATGATACACTTAGTCTGGCATGCATTGCATGACAACCTGAGGGGTGGCGCAGCCTGAGTCGCCGTTGTGGCGAACCCTTTGAACCTGATCCGGTTAGAACCGGCGTAGGGATAGGTGAACGCGTCCTATCTGTTACATCTGTTACGTCGTCAACCGGGGCTCTTTCGACACCGCAGGCTTGCGGTCTTACAGGAGAGACTCTGTGAACAGTTCTTTTTCTCGCTCGTACCTGATACTGGGGCTGGCACTCCTTCTGAATGAAACAGCGGCGCTGGCCGCTGATGGCTTCGAGGAGGTGGTGGTCACCGCCGAATTCCGCCGCACGGGATTGATGAACACCGCCAGCAGTATCAGCGTGCTGGGGGCGGAAGATATCCGGCAGCGCGCTGCCCAGCACCTGGAAGAAATCCTCAACCTGGCGCCCAACGTCAACTTTGCCGGCGGCACCTCGCGGGCACGCTATTTCCAGATACGCGGTGTTGGTGATCGCAGCCAGTTCCAGGAACCGCTCAACCCATCGGTAGGCCTGCGGGTCGACGGTGTGGACTTCAGCGGCATCGGCTCTATCGGCACCCTGTTCGACGTCGAGCAGGTAGAAGTGCTGCGCGGGCCGCAGGGTACCCTCCACGGTGCCAATGCGCTGGCAGGACTGATCGACATTCGCAGCAATGCACCCACAGAGGATTACTACCATCGCGTCGATGCCACCGCCGGTGACTACGACACCTACAGCCTGGGCCTGGTAAGCAGTGGGCCGCTGACGAACGCGCTGCGCTATCGGGTCGCGGTGGAACAGTTCAACAGCGACGGTTACACGGACAACAACTTCCTTGGCGACGACAATACCCAGGAGCGGGACGAGCTCACGGCCCGCGGGCGGCTGCAGTGGCTGCTGTCAGACCAGCACACGGTGGATATCGGCCTGACCTATATCGATGTGGACAACGGCTACGACGCGTTCTCGCTGGACAATTTGCGCGACACAATTTCCGATGAGCCCGGCCGCGACACCCAGGAGTCTGTGGCGCTGTCGCTGCAGACGGCATCGAGCTTCAACTACTTCGAGCTTCAGACCGCTTTCAGCTACGCCAATAGCGACAGCGAGTACAGCTACGATGAAGACTGGGCCTTCGAGGGTTTCCACCCCTTCGGCTACACGTCTACCGACACTTACCTGCGCGAGCGCGATAGCTACAGCGCCGAACTGCGCCTGCTGTCGAACGAAAGCTCGCTGCTTTTCAGCGGGCGCAGCGAATGGATAGTCGGCTTTTACTACCTCGACAATGATGAGGACCTTGATCGCCGCTATACCTTCGCCGGCCCCTTCGACAGCGAGTTCGATACCGAGACCTGGGCCGTGTTTGGCCAGCTCGATACCGCGCTAAGCGAACGTTTGACCCTGGTCACCGGCCTGCGCCTGGAGAGTCGCGACACCGACTACAGCGACAGCAACAACGTCGCTTTTAACCCGGACAAGGATCTCTGGGGCGGCAAGCTGGCACTGGAATACGACTGGACAGACGACATCCTGACCTACGCCTCTGTATCTCGAGGCTATCGCGCCAACGGTGTCAACGGCAGCATACTCGCCAGCATCGACGCCACCGAAGACCCTGACATCATCGCCGGCCTCAACGCCGTGCGCGACTTCGATGAGGAGACTCTGGTCAACTACGAAGTGGGTTTAAAGAGCAGCCTGCTGAACAACACCCTGCGCACCCGCGTGGCCCTGTTCTACATGGACCGGGAAGACCAGCAGGTGCGCGGCTCATTCCTGATTCCCCAGCAGGGCGGCGCCACCACCTTTATCGACTACACCAGCAACGCCGCTGAAGGTGAAAACTACGGCGCCGAAATCGAACTCGACTGGCTGGCCAGCGACCAGCTGCAGCTGTGGGCCAACCTGGGGCTGCTGGAAACCGAGTTCAAGGACTATATCAACGTGTTCGGTGAAGACCTGTCAGGGCGCGACCAGGCCCAGGCACCGGCATACCAGTTTTCCATGGGCGGTCGCTACGACTTCGGTCGCGGCTTCTTCCTGCGGCTGGAAGTCGAGGGCAAGGACGACTTCTATTTCTCCGACCGCCACGACACCCAGGCCGACAGCTACGAGCTGGTACACGGTCGCCTCGGCTACGCTCGTGACAACTGGTCGGTAGCCCTGTGGGGCCGGAATCTCACCGACGAGGACTACAGCGTGCGGGGCTTTGGCAGCTTCGGCAACGACCCCCGCAAGGACTATGTCGTGGAGGACTACTTCCAGCTCGGCGAACCGCGCATGGTCGGTGTCGATGTCAGCATGAGCTTCTGACGCCGAACCCGTGACCAACCCCTGGGAAATTGCCGCCGTGGTACTGGGAATCGCCTATCTGCTGCTGGCCATGTACGAAAAGATCAGCTGTTGGTACGCCGCCTTTGTGAGTACGACCATTTTCATGGTGCTGTTCTGGCAGGCGGGATTGCTGATGGACTCTGCCCTGCAGGTTTACTACCTGGGGATGGCAGTCTACGGCTGGTGGCACTGGCAGCACGGTGACCGGCAAGACGGCAGCCTGGCCATTGGCCGCTGGTCGACACACCAGCACCTGGCAGCGATCGGCACCGTGCTGCTGCTGAGCGCAGTGTCCGGGCTGTTGCTGAGCCAGTACACCGGCGCCGCCTGGCCCTACCTGGATTCCTTCACCACCTGGGGCGCCGTGCTCACCACCTGGATGGTGACCCGCAAGCTGCTGGAAAACTGGCTTTACTGGATCGTGATCGACGGGCTATCGATCTTCCTGTATATCGATCGTGAGCTGTACTGGACCGCGGCCCTGTTCGCCGCCTACGTGGTTATCGTGATCATCGGGTTCCTGACATGGACGAAACACTACCGGGCGCAGTTCGACTGACGCTGACCCAGGCGCTGGATCAGTGGCAACACTGGCGCAGCCCTCCCGACAACCGGCCAGAGCTCGACAGATTACTGGGGGCCGGGCGCAGCAATACCAGCGTTCGAGTGGTAGATGGCAACCGCTACTGGGTAGTGCGTGTCGATGGCTTCGCCGCTGAGCGCATGGGCCTGAGCCGGGAGGCTGAATGGCGCGCCCTGCAACAGGCCGCGGACGCCAGTCTCGCGCCACAGCCCACCTATAGAAACCCGGCACTGGGCGTAATCGTCTGCGAGTATTGCGAGCCACAGCACGGGGCGGCCGACTCCCTCGCGGGACTCGCGGCATTGCTGCGCGGCATTCACTCCCTGCCGCCGGTCAAATACCGACTCGACCCGCTGCACCGTGCCCGAACCTACCTGTCGGTACTGGGTGAACGTGAACTGCCCGTGCTCCTGCTGGAAGCCTGCGAGCGCCTGGAGCCTGTGCCCCTGGTGCTGTGTCACAACGACCTGCTGAGCGCCAACCGGTTGATCTTTGACAACCGCATGCTGGCGCTGGATTGGGAATATGCGGCCATGGGCGACCCGCTGTTCGATCTCGCGGTGGTGATAGAAGGCGATGACCTGACCGACGACGAAGCCGACGCCCTGCATCAGGCGTGGCTAGCGGAGACGCCGCAAGACCAGGCCCGGAACCGGCTGGCGGATCAGCGCATCGTCTACCGGGAACTGGCGGCGCTGTGGGAACGGGCCCTGCCCGTGCTGCAGGAAAACTAGCCCAATGCCGCCCGGGCATCTAGATTGATGCAGGACATGCGAAGGAGGACTCCGATGAACTGGCTCAAGGCAATGCCCCTGTTGCTGCTAATCAGTGCCTGCACCCTTTTGGAAAGTGAACGGGTGATTCCGCTGTCGGAGGTGCCCCAGGAGATTCTGGCAGCGGCCCAGCAGGCCGTACCCGGCATCCAGATAGAGGAGGCTGAAATTGAAATGGAGAATGGACAGCAGGTCTATGAACTGTCCGGAATCGCCGCGGGTCAGGAATACGAAATTGAAATCAGCGGAACTGGTGAGATTCTGGAGGTCGAAGAAGACTGATAGTACCGGAGCACCCGACATGCACCTGCACAAAAACGCCGTCCGTTTGGCCCAGCTGCTGGCCACCCTGGGGTTGGCCAGCGCCCTCCCCGTTCCGGGTATGGCGCAAACGCCGCGCCACGGCGAGATACGGGTTATAGAAGCCCCTCGCGCCTGGGACAATGACGCCGGCGCATGGATCAGCCCCGAGCAATTCTGGCTCAACTATGCACAAACCCGCGGTGGCCTCACCTGGGGCCGCGGCCGCAACTACCCCCCCTTCGAAAAAGTCCAGGAAGGCGACCTGTTCATGGTGGAGCTGGACTCAGGCCCCTGTCTGATGGAGTTTTTCCACAGCCGCTGGCGCCGCGCCAACGATGTGCGCCGCTGGGACCCTGAGTTCAACAACTTCGGCGGCTGCCCCTACGTATTCAAGTAAACGGGCCGGTAGCTCAATACCCAACAAACCGTCATAATTATTGCCCTGTGCAGCGTGGCTGCGGAGTCAGTAAAGGACGGACAATGGCCAGCCCAGAAGATATACAAAACCGGATATTTACCGAGATCGAGTTACTGCTGAAGGCATCTGAGACTCCCAGCGATATAACTGTGTCAGCGGACACCGCGCTGATTGGCGACAACAGCATGCTGGACTCGATGAAACTGGTTGAGCTCTGCATCACGCTCGAGGACATGGCCGCAGAACTGGGCTTCGACTTTGACTGGACATCGGAAGCTGCCATGTCGCGCTCACGAAGCATGTTCCGCGATGCCGGGTCTCTGGCAGCCGAGTTCCTTGAGCAGATGAAACCTACCCGATGATCATCGTCACCGGCGCAAGCCGGGGCCTGGGGAAGGCCATCTGCGAGCGCATGATCACCAACGGTCGAGAAGTGTTCGGCGTTGCCCGCAATGTTGAGCAGCTAGCCCATCCGGGAGCGGCCTGCGATGTCTCGAACTATGAAGAACTAAAGGCCATCGCTCGCCAGCTGCGCAGCGACGGCACGACTGTTGAAGGGCTTGTGAATGCCGCCGGCATAGCCTCAATGAACCTGGCGCTGACCACGCCTGCTTCGGTGACTCGCAAAATCATTGAAACCAACCTCATGGGTACAATTTTTGCCTGTCAGGTTTTCACGCCGCTCATGGTGCGGCAAAAAGCCGGCACAGTGATCAATTTCTCTACCATTGCCGTCGCCCTTGGACTGAAGGGCGAATCTGTCTACGCGGCCTCCAAGGCCGGTGTGGAGGGCTTTACCCGCGCCTGGGCCCGAGAAGTGGCGGACTTCAATATCTGCGCCAACTGCATTGCACCTGGGCCCATTGACACCGACCTGATCAAGGGGGTGAGCGCGACACAGATCGATGCCATTGTCGCGCAGCAGGTCATACAGCGGCAATTTGGCCCGGAATCCGTGTGCGACATGGTCGAGCTACTTCTGGACGGGAAGAGCCGTGCTATCACCGGCCAGGTCCTTCACGTGGGCGGCGCCTGATGGGCCTGATCGACAGTCTCGGCCAACGCTGGAAAGACGTCGACCACCCGGTGATCATGGCTGGCGACCGGCCTGTTACCTTCGCAGAAATCGTGTCGCAGCAAGCCATCGACCTGTCAGTGATCGGCGCCGGCGACGTGGTGGCTATCATTGGCGATTTCAACCCGCCCAGTATCCTCACGCTGCTGCGCCTGATCGACATGAAAACGGTTGTCGTCCCACTGACTGTCGACACTCGCCACGACCATGAGTACTTTTTCGATGCCGCGTTGGTCGATGTGGTCATTGAGAACGGCGAGGCAAGGCGCCGGCAGCACAAAGACAGCAACCCTTTGCTGGAGGAGCTGCGCCAACGCGACCATGCGGGCCTTGTACTGTTCTCAACCGGCACCACCGGGCGACCCAAGGCCATCCTTCACGACATGTCTCTGTTCCTCAAGCGCTTCGAGACGCCGCGCCCCACGCTGCGCACCATCAACTTCCTGCTGTTTGATCATATCGGTGGTATCAATACCCTGCTGCACACCCTGTTCAACACCGGAGTGGTGATCTGCCCGGAGGCACGCACGGTCGCCTCCATCCTGCAGTCCTGCCGGGAGCACCAGGCTGAGGTCCTGCCAACCACCCCGACATTTCTGCGGATGATGCTGATGAGTGGGGCGGTGCCAGACCAGGTTCCACCGTGCCTGAAGATCATTACCTACGGCACGGAACGCATGGACCAGGGCACCCTCGACACCTTGTGCACCCTGCTGCCGGATGTGGATTTTCGCCAGACCTTCGGCATGTCGGAACTGGGCATTGTCAGGGTCAAGTCCCGCGCGCGCGACAGCTTGTTCATGAAAGTCGGCGGGGAAGGCGTCGAGACCCGTTGCGTCGGTGGTGTTCTGCAAATACGCAGCTCCACCCGCATGCTGGGTTACCTGAATGCGGAATCACCCTTTGACGTTGACGGTTGGTACGATACCAAGGACGTGGTGGTGGAAGAAGACGGCTACTACAAGGTCGTGGGTCGTATCGGCGAGGTGATAAATGTTGGCGGACTCAAGTTTATGGCCTCGGAAGTGGAGCAGGTGGCGCTGGAGTTCCCAGGTGTGGCACTGGTCAAGGCCAGCGGTCGTAGTAACCCCATCACCGGGCAACACGTGGAACTAACCGTGCAGCCGACTGCAGACGCGGCGCTCGAAAAAGCGGCGCTTTCGACCTTCCTGAAGGAGCGTCTTCCAGGCCACATGGTTCCCCGACGAGTCAGCATCAGCGACGTCGAAGTGGGACACCGCTACAAGAGACTCTGAACGCCATGACGGACCGCGTCGGAAAAATCCTGATCATTGGCAGCGGCGGACTTGCCCGGGAGTTCGCTGCCTGGTTTGGGGACCACTTTGAGATCTGCGGGTTTTCCAGCCAGGCTCCCGAGGAGCATGCATCATTCGCCCTGCCCGGCCGCTGGTTCGACCCTGAGGTGACTCCGGAGCAGGCCGGCACAGATCAGGCGGTGGTGGCCATCGGGTCGCCGGCTCTCAAGCAGGCTCTGCACACCGCGCTGCGGCAACGGGGTTTCAAGCTACCGACCGTCGTACATCCTTCCAGCATCGTCGCCGACTCCGCTTCACTGGGCGAAGGTGTGCTGATCTCTCCACACTGTGTGGTGGCGGCAGAGGTTGCCCTGGGTGCGCTGACTTATCTGAACTTCGGCTGTGGCATAGGACACGACACCCTGATTGGCGCCTATTCCCAGGTCAATCCCGGTGCGCAGGTCGCCGGCCTGGTAAGGCTGGGAGAGCAGGTATTGGTAGGTTCGGGAGCTTCGATTATCGAGAGGGTTGAAGTTGGCGCTGGTGCCACCATCGCCTCGGGGGCAGCCGTTTTCTCATCAGTGGCAGCGGGGACCACCATGATGGGAAATCCGGCGCGCCGCATGCGCGCCTTCGAAAAGGACAGCTGAAATCCGCTAGAGGACGCTGGCGACAGCCTTTGCCAGATAGTCCACATTGTTGCCGTTGACACCGGCGACATTGACTCGCGATGAACCCACCATGTAAACGCTGAATTCCTCACGCAGGCGATCAACCTGGCCCGGCGTCAGACCCAGGAAAGAGAACATGCCGCTCTCGCGGCGGATAAAGCTGTAATCCCTGCCGGTGGCGGCACTCAGCTTTTCGTCGAGCAGGGTGCGCACGCCATTAATGCGTTCGCACATGCCCGCCAGCTCTTCGCGCCAGCTGGCGTTGAGCGCGGCATCGCTCAGCACCATGCCGGCCAGGATGCCTCCGTGGGCCGGCGGCATGGAGTAGATCTTGCGGGCAGCCTTGGTGGCCTGGGAGGAAAAGATTTCGGCGGCTTCGCGGTCGCGGCCGCTGAAGACAATGGCGCCCGTGCGCTCGCGGTACAGGCCCATGTTCTTGGAATTGGAGGCGGCGACCAACACCTCGGGCAGGTGCTCGGTCATATGGCGAATGCCGAAGGCGTCTTCATCCAGCCCCACTCCCATACCCTGGTAGGCGGTATCGATAAATGGCATCAGGCCCTTGTCCGCTGCCAGTGTGGTCACCGCCTGCCACTGTGCCGGGGAGAGGTCGGCACCGCAGGGATTGTGGCAGCAACCGTGCAGCAGCAGGACGTCACCGGGGGCTGCCGTCGCCAGGTCTTCCAACATGCCGTCAAAATCCACACTGTGGGTGGCGGCGTCGTAGTAGCGGTATTCCTTGAGTTCCAACCCGACTGAACCAATCAGTGGGATATGGTTGGGCCAGGTCGGCGCACTGACCCAGACTTTGGCATCTGGGCTGGCTGTCTTGATCACTTCGGCGCCGACGCGCAGTGCGCCACAGCCACCGGGGGCCTGCACGCTGGTGACTCGCTCGGCGGCCAGCGCCGGGTGAGACTCGCCCAACAGGAGCTTGCGGATACCGGCAATGTAGTCGGCATCACCCACCTGGGGCAGGTAGGACTTGGTGACCTCGCGCTCGGTCAGCGCTTCCTGGGCACGCTGAATCGCGGCAAACACCGGCGTCTGGCCGCTCTCATCCTTGTAGACACCCACCGTGAGGTCGATTTTGTCGGGGTTGGTGTCGGCGGCACAGGTGGCAGACAAACCGAGGATGGGGTCGGGAGGGAGGCGCTCCAGCGATTCGAACATGGTGGCGGTTCCAGTCAGTAGTGGGGTGACCCCGGCTCAGGCGGCGCTGGCGTTGGGGATAGCTACCGGATTGTCCAACAGCTTGATGCCGCGCTCAACCAGCAAGCGCGTTTCCGGGTCGGTTTTTGCCATCGATTCCAGTCCGCTGCGCAGCGTCTCGGCCAGTCCCGAGCCCGCGGGCGCCAGCTCCAGAAGCTCCAGCCACAGCAGCCACGCCGTCGGTGCCTCTGACCTGATCGTCTCGAACAGGCTGTTGAGTTCAGCCTCGGTAACATTGCCGCCTTCGCGCAGGTCGCGGACCTGCTGGTAGAGGGCAAATTCACGCTGGTCGCGCTCGGACCAGGGGGATTTGCGAGTGTGCTGCGCAGAGGCAGGCGGGTAGACATCGAAGCGCGCGCGATCGGCACTGCCGGGATAGACACTGGTGATGTGCTCGCCCACTGCCATGTCGTACTGGCCCCATTCGGGCTGGAACAGCGCTTCGCCGGCGGGACCCGTAACAGTGCAGTCGCTGAAGCTCATCAGCAGGATGCGATGCTTTTCCTTGGTGATGCTGTCCAGCATGCCACGTACGGTAATGCCCGACAGGAACTCCAGCACCACGGGCTCGTGGCGGCGAATATTCATGGCCTGCAGTTCGTACTCACTGGCCTCTTCCAGGGGCTTCATCAGGTTACAAAGCCGCCCGACCGGTGAGCCAAAGCCCTCGGCGTGATAGGCCGTGCCGTGGCCATGGAGCTCGAAGTCCTCAAAAGCCAGCTGGGTGGGGCCGTCGGTGCCAATATAGATCGCCTGGCCCAGCACATTCGTGAGCAGGCGATTGAATCGGCCGCTGACCTGCAGCCCTGAGCTGTACTCGCAGGTGGCCACGACCTCGCTGTCGATGGCCACCTGGACCGACTCGGCGCCGCCCTTGCGATAGCACATGGTCTCAGCATACTCATTGAGCACCTGGCTCAGGTGACGGCAGCTCTTGGTGACGAACAGCTGGGGTTGCTGGCGGGTAATGTCGTAAGCGGTGAGAATCGCATCCGCGGTCAGCGGCAACTTCCCGACCTCCGGTGACAGGCAATTCTCGCTCTCGCCCAGCGAGGACAGCAGGCCAGCGCCATACAGCTGGTAGTCCTCCGGGCTGCCCACCAGGCCGTATTCCACGGTCCACCAGTGCAGACGTCCCAGCAGGGCCATTTCCGAGGGCGGGCTATCGACGCTGGCGCAACGTTCCAGCTCTGCCTCTGCCTCGGCTATCTCGGCGTCGGTGGAGGACGGGGATTCCTTGACGATGGACAGCTCACGGATGGCCTCGTAGAGAGCCACGTCGTGGCGGTTGTACATGGCCTTGACGCCGACCTCGCCAAAGCGCTGCAGGTAGTCCGAGTATTCCTCGTCGGCAATAATGGGCGCGTGACCGGCGGATTCGTGAATGATGTCCGGTGCCGGCGTGTAGAGGATGTGGTCGATGGAGCGCATATCCAGGGCAATGGCGAGAATGCGGTTTTGCTGCAGCTCCATAAACGCCTGGGGTGGAATAAATCCGTCCACCACCACCGCACGCCAGCCCAGATCCGCCAGGCAGGCATTCATTTCGTCAATCGACGGAATGCGCTCGATGGAGATGCCGGTGCGCGCCAGGCCTTCGAAGTACACCGGGTGGGCCGAATGTCGCAATTGGGCCACCAGCTGGCGCATGGCGTAACGCCACACCGCCTGGTCGCGGGCGGTATAACGACTGTCATAGTCCTGCTCGGCAATGAACTGTTGCAGGTGTTCCGGGATTGGATATCGCATAGCCCTAGTTTAACCGCTCTCGACGCGAAGGTATTGTGCAGGTTCGGTTCAACATCGCTTTGCGGTAGCTCAAGATTGCCACCGCCCTGCCCCTTCCCGAGTCGCGGGACAGCGGCTATAGTGAGTGATAATTAAGCAGTATCTGGCTCCGGGGGGAGACAACGATGTCTACAGCAATGCAGAGCGAAGCGTTCAACGACGGCTGGCAGGTCATGGACCTGGCGGAAGTGCGCCAGAAGTTCAAGGGCAACCCGGTGGAATACCTGGAAGTGCTCAACGTGCCCGCACTGAGCTGTGGCCTTTACAAGCTGGCCGCCGGCAGCAAGGACATGCAGGCACCTCACGATGAAGATGAGGTGTACTTCGTGCTGGAAGGCAAGGCGCGCATGCGCCTGCAGGACGAGGAGCGCGAAGTGCGCCCGGGCATGCTGCTCTACGTGGGTGCCAGCATGGAACACAGCTTCTTCGAGATCGAGGAAGACATGCTGCTACTGGTGATGTTCTCCTCCTGACGCATCGTCGGACCGCCAGCGGGCAACGCTGGCGTCGGCACCACTACCGCAGTGACAATCTTCGCATTCTAGATATTGCTCCCCTGTTTGCCTGGCGCTATCGATTTCAGGCCTTCATCACCATGATGATGTCAGCACAGCTACCGCCGGCCGGGATCATCGGATAGACATTGGCTTCGGCATCTACAATCACGTCCAGCAGGTATGGCTGGTCGGGGTCCGCCAGCAGCTGCGCCAGGGCTTCCTGCAAGAGCTTTGGGTCTGACACCCGCGCGGCCTTCACGCCATAGCCCGCCGCTATGGTGACGAAGTCCGGATACACCGGCTTTTCTCCCGTCGGGTTGACCTCGCACAGGGGATCGGAAAGATCAGAGCACGCCCGGTGCCCTTCGTAGATCATATCCTGCCACTGACGCACCATACCTAACCACTGGTTGTTGATGACCACGATCTTTACCCCCAGACCGTAACGATGGCAGGTGCTCAATTCCTGAATGGTCATGTTGAGACTGCCGTCGCCGTCGATATCGATCACTTGCCGGTCGGGGCATGCGAGCTTGGCACCAATCGCCGCCGGCAGCCCGTAACCCATGGTGCCGAACCCGGAGCTACTCAGAAAAGAGCGCGCCCGGCGCGCCTTGTAGTGCTGCATCGCCCACATCTGGTGCTGACCCACTCCCAGAGAGACAATGGCCTCGCCGGCCGTCAGCCGGTCGAGCCGACGAATCACCTCCTGTGGCTTGATGCTGCGGCTGTTACTCTCCGGGTAGGGATAGTCCCTTTGCCAGTCTGCCAGGGTTTTCAGCCAGTCTCTGGATGACACCGGCTCTAAACGCTCGAGGAGCTGGGCCAGGGCGGTCTTGAGCGGTGCACAGAGGGGCAAGGTGACGGATTTGTTCTTGTTTAGCTCACTGCGGTCGATGTCGATATGAATAATGCGCGCCGCCGGCGCGAAGGTGTCCACGTTACCGGTTACCCGGTCGTCAAAGCGTACGCCCAGGGCCAACACCAGGTCAGACTCGTAAACGGCAAGGTTGGCCGCCTTGTGGCCGTGCATACCCAGCACATCCAGGTAAAGTCTGTGCCCCGGCGGAAAGCAACCAATACCCATGATCGTCGTCGTTACGGGACAGGCCAGCATTTCCGCCAGCGACAACAGTTCCTTTTCGCAGCCGGCCGCCAGGATACCGCCGCCCACGTACAGGACGGGACGCTCGCTTTCCGTGATGAGACGTACCGCCTCCTCCAGCTGACCAGCAGCGAGGCCGGAAGGGTACTGTTCCGGCGGCTCCACGATGGCGGGAATACGAGGCGGAACGTAGTTGCCTTCCGGGTCGCGGGGATAGTGCTGCTGGATATCCTTCGGAATATCCACCAGCACGGGGCCGGGCCTTGGACCGGCCGCCAGCGCAAAGGCTTCTCGCACCACCTCTGGGATATCAGCCACCCGGTCTACCAGGGTGGCGCGCTTGGTGATTGGCTTGCAGATAGCAACGATGTCCACTTCCTGGAAGGCGTTCCTGCCCATCAGGTGCGAGGGCACATTGCCGGTAATCGCGACCACCGCGGTGGAATCACTATTGGCATCTGCGATGCCCGTTACCAGATTGGTGGCACCCGGACCTGACGTCGCTACGCAAACACCCACCCTGCCCGTGGCCCGCGCATAACCCTGCGCCGCGTGTACTGCACCCTGCTCATGCTCAACCCGGATGCAACGAATACCGAGGCGCGGCAAAACGTCAAATATCTCCAGGTTTGCGCCACCCGGATAGCCAAAAACAACATCCACGCCTTCAGCCTTGAGACTCTCGGCCAGCAGCGCAGCGCCCTTCAAGGCGCCGGCTCTCTGCTCAGGCTTTATGGCCTCCAGGGGGCCACCGGTGATGGTCGCGCGGCTCGGGTAAGTTACCAGTTCATCAGTCATCAATATGTTCTTTCAGGTCAAGACCCGCAGGAATCGCGTCGCTATCAACGCGAGTCGAGTGCAGCATACGGATACGCCAGGCATCACGCTCGCGGACGAGAACGGCACTTTCCAGCCAGAAGTGCTCACGCAGAGCACCTTCTGCGGTGATAGTGGCCCGGTTCCAGTAGCTCACCCAGGCCATGTCGTTGTCCACTTCCTCGCGCAGCAGGTGGAAGTAATTTCTTCTCAAGTAGTCCCCTGCTACCGCGCTGATCAGCCGATCAGTATCCCAGACTTCGCCATGCTCCAGCAGCTGGAAATCATTAGTAATATGAGGCCGAATACTGTCCGCTTCCCTGGCGGAAAGCCCGCTGAAGAACGACTTGACGGTAGTGAAGGGTGGCACGGATTCAGCGCTCACAGGCATGGGCAGCAACAGCAGCACCAGCCAGAGAGGCAGCCTGGAAGTCCTCAGCCACGGCGCCGCGCTTCTCCAGTCAACGAAACGCTTTCGACGTACGCAATGACGTGACGCGCGTAGGGTCTCTCGACTATCAGGCACCATTCGTTCTCCTCTCGTATCAACAGAGCGTGGCAGGCGGCGAATCGCGTCATGGCGCAGCTGCCGACCGCCATGACCGTCAGATCGAGGCTGCAGCAGCGAGCAAGCACCTGATCGTCGACCGTCATCCTGATGATTATTCTCGAACTGCTCAAGTCAGTGATGACCGAAAGACAGCCATGAGTCTTATCCTGCAAGGCTTCAAGTACACTATCCGGGTTTGCGCGGGGCAGCTGGAGCAGCCATTCACCGCGGCCGATATTAAAGGCCCTGCCGGCGTCCAGCCTCGCCCACCGTAGGGCACCCGGTAGACCCAGGTCAGGCAAGGGTTCACGGTCAAGACACTTGAGGCCGAACACGCGCGAGCTTGTATCGACCTCCAGGCCCAGGACGCCAGTGCCGTCCAGTACAGAACTGCGGCTCAGACTATACACGGAGCCGCTCTCCGTCCGGGTCCAGCGCGCAGGTGGGCGTGAGAAGCGCGTCCAGGCGCTGACCCCGATCAAACAGGACAACGCTCTCCCCGACCCTGCTCTGGGCGCTTTCCACCAGTGCCAGCGCTACCGTGCGCCCCAGGGTGGGGCTGTAACAGGCAGAAGTAACAAAGCCCTGGGAATTGCTGGAGTCCGGCGCCAGGACATGAGCACCGGCCTGCACAACTGCACTGTCATCGCACAGCGTAACCCCTGTCAGTTGTTTCCGGTCCGGGTCTTTAGCGACGGGTAGAGACAGGGAACGCCTGCCGAGGAAATCCTTCTGCTTGCGGGCAATAACATGACCCCAGCCAAGATCCTGGGGCATGGTGCTGGTATCTGTATCAGCTCCCAGATGCAGAAAGCCCTTTTCGGTTCTCAGCACCATGAGGGACTCGACGCCAAACGCTGCAATACCCTCGGATTCCCCGGCGTCCATGAGTTGCTGCCAGAGAGAAATGGCATAGTCTGCGGGCACACTGACCTCGAATGACACCTCGCCGGTGAAACTTGCCCGCAACACCCTGGCCGGCACCTCGCAGAGCTGTGCCGACTGGAACTGCATGTGCCGGAAGCGATCACGATCCAGCGCCAGCGTGCCCGGAAGTCGCGCCAGCACCTTGCGCGAGAGCGGACCGCTCAGCATGAGGGTCGCCCACTCGCTGGTAACGTTGCAGACGATAACGCGCAGGCTACGCCACTCGCATTGCAGTGCCTCTTCTAGCCAGTGATAGACAGCGGCAGCATTGGCACTGGTGGTATGCACCAGAAAGCGCTCATCGTCCATACAAACCGCCACGCCATCGTCAAAAACAACACCGGCCTCGTTTAACATCAGACCGTAGCGAGCGTGGCCGGGCTTCAGGGTCTGCATATTGTTGGCGTAGATCCGGTTGAGGAATTCACGCGCGTCCGGGCCAGTCACCTCGATTTTGCCGAGTGACGAGTAGTCGAGCAGCCCGACGCCATTACGCACGCTGCGGACCTCACGCGCCAGGGTAGCGGCTTCCGATTCGCCGGGGAGCGGATAACACTCCGGGCGCTGCCAGCCGGCGAAATCGGCAAACTGCCCGCCCAGGTCCACATGGGCAGCATGGGCAGGGAGGTACAGCCTGGGACGATAGAATTGACCGATATCGTCACCCGCATAGCTACCCACAGGAACGGGGTGGTAAGGCGGCCGGAACGTGGTCGTGCCCACCTCGTCTATGGGCCGGCCCACTGCCTCTGCCAACAGGGCAAGGCCATTGATATTGCTGGTCTTGCCCTGGTCGATGGACATACCGTTCGTGGTGTAGCGCTTGAAGTGCTCGACGGACCGGTAGTTTTCCCTCGCCGCCAGCGCCACATCGGCGGCAGTCACGTCGTACTGCAGATCCACCCACTGCCTCGACGGCGGTAGTCCGGGTGTGCGCCAGAGCGGTGTCAGGTTTAGCGGTGCCTCAAATTCCCCGTTAGCATAGCCCACCGCAGTGACTGCCTGATTTGCACTGGCCGGCACAAAACAGGCGTCCGCCTCACGCCAGGCCAGGCGTCCGCCCGACTGCGACCAGAGGTGTACAGCCGGAGTCCAGCCACCGGACACCGCCAGCAGATCGCACGGCAGTGGCACCGACGCTCCCGACATCGCCGCGGCTTCCATGTCGAGCCTGCCAATGACTATCTTCGACAGGCCCGAACGCCCACGGGTGGCGGTGACGGCGTAGCCACAGTAGGTGGAAATCCCAGTTTGTTCAGCCTGCGCCAGGAGCCCAGGGCCGGGTGCGTGACGAATGTCGACAATCGCCTCGACCGGAAAACCGAGGCCAGCCAGTTGCAGCGCAGTCAGCCAGCCACTGTCGTTATTGACGTAGAAAGCGGCCCGGCTGCACGGTGTTACACCAAAGCGCAGAAAGTACTCCCGCACCGCGGAGGCTAACATCACACCGGGACGATCGTTGCCGGGAAATACCAGCGGCCGCTCGTGCGCACCGGTCGCCAACACCACTCGCCCTGCCTTGATGCGCCACAGGCGCGTCACTGGTTCGCTGGCCCCGGTATTCGCAGTCAAGGTCTCGTGTGCAGAGACCAGGTTATGGTCGTAGTATCCGCTGGCAAGCGTTTGCGAGCGCACTTCAATATTGCCAGCAGCGCGCAACTGACCCAGAGCCGCAGTCAGCCACCGCCGGTCCGCCGCGGAGGCCGAGGACAGCAAATAGCCGCCAGGCTTGTGCCCGGCGTCCAGCAGCAGTACGCGCTTGCTTTTGTCGAGACTGGACTCAATGGCCGCTTCTATGCCTGCGCGTCCCGCGCCGACCACCAGCACGTCAACAGTACAATTCTGCTTCAGGTAGCGCTGTGAGTCAGGTCCATCGGGAGCCCTGCCAAGACCAGCCAGCTTGCGGACCAGAGGCTCCCAGAACTGCCAACTGGGCCAGACAAATGTTTTGTAATAGAAAGACGCCGGGAGCACCGGCTTGAACAGCCCGAGCAGGGCTAGAATGTCAAAGCGCACCGACGGCCAGCGGTTCTGGCTACTGGCACGCAGCCCGTCGTAGAGCGGCAGCAGGGTTGCTCGAACATTGGGCTCGGTCGTTGCGCCAACCTCGAGCTGAACCAGCGCATTCGCATCCTCATGGCCCATACCGAACAGGCCTCGCGGACGATGAAACTTGAAGCTCCGCCCCACCACCGCCACCCCGTTGGCCAGCAGCGCTGAAGCCAGGGTGTCGCCCTGGTAGCCGAGATAGTCCTTGCCGTCGAACTGGAAAAGCAGCGGCTGCTCTGTGTCGATATCGGCCCCAGCACGGCGCTGCATGACTGGCCTCACGACTCCAGATCTCCGGGTGGCCGCTCACCCATGGGGTACACAGCAACGATGGTGTGCCCGACTGTATCGCGCGCCAGATTGAACCAGGAACCGCAGCCAAAACGATGG
The DNA here is from genome assembly GCA_043513815.1 of Cellvibrionales bacterium. Classification (GTDB taxonomy): domain Bacteria; phylum Pseudomonadota; class Gammaproteobacteria; order Pseudomonadales; family Halieaceae; genus JANQIO01. Next base: position 2,992,313 of record CP121313.1, read on the forward strand.
CACCAGCGTTCCAGGTGAATTCCGCGGGTATTTTTTCGCTCGAACAGATAGGCAGACCATTCCGCGTCAGTCGTGTGTGCAGGGTCAGCAGGGCGCTCAATATGCGCCTGCCCTGCACAGACAAATTCCTCTTCACTGCGAGCGCCACAGCACGGGCAGTTGATCATCAACATGTCAGTGCTCCACGCTGGCGGACAGCGTCTCGTCTACCAGCCGCCCGCTGGCAAAGCGGTCGAGGGAAAAGGCCTGGTTGAGTTCGTGCGGACGATCCGTCGCCATAGTGTGCGCCAGCGTATAACCCCCCGCCGGAATCGCCTTGTAGCCACCGGTACCCCAGCCACCGCTAAGGTAAAGCCCTCGCACTCCGGTGGCAGAGATGATCGGACTGGCGTCGGGCGACACATCGACGATTCCAGCCCACTGCCGCATCAGCCTGAGGCGGCTGAGAAAGGGAAATAGCTCGACGGTAGCGGCGAGGCCATCTTCAGTCGCCGGCAGGTTGCCGCGCTGACCGTAGGAAGGATAGGCATCGGCTCGGCCGCCGATAACGATCTCGCCTCGGTCGGATTGGGAGACATAGCAGTGAGCCCGCATCGAGATCACCACAGTATCGAGACAGGGCTTGACCGGCTCGGTCACCATGGCCTGCAGACACTGGCTAACCAGAGGCAGTCGAACACCCGCCAGTCCTGCCACCACACTGCTATTGCCAGCGACGGCGATGCCCACTTTATCGGCACGGATAACGCCCTTGCTGGTCACGACGCCGCGAACGACGTTGTTGGAAATGTCGAAACCGCTGACTTCACAGCCCTGGATGATATCGACACCCAGACGATCCGCTGCGCGGGCGTAGGCCCATGCCACCGCGTCATGGCGCGATATGCCACCGCTACGCTGCATCAGTCCGCCATGGATGGGATATCTCGCATTGGCACTCATATTAAGTCGCGGACACGTCTCGGCCACCGCGTCGGCGGCAAACAGTTCACTGTCGATCCCATGGAGTTGCATGGCATTGGCGCGCCGTCGCATCAGCTCCAGTTCGTGGCGATCATGGGCCAGGGTCAGTACCCCGATCTTGCTGAGCATGATGTTGAAGTTCAGTTCTCGTGACAGCGAGTCGTAGAGCCGCAGTGAAAAGTCATAGAAACGACTGCTCGCGGGCTGGAGATAATTCGAGCGCGTAACAGCGGTGTTGCGCCCGGTATTGCCACCCCCTATCCAGCCCTTCTCCAGCACCGCTACACGATTCAACCCGTGATTCTTCGCCAGGTAATAGGCGCTGGCCAGACCGTGGCCGCCACCGCCGATAATCACCGCATCGTAATGGCTGGCGGGCTCGGGATTCCGCCACGCCATGGCCCAGCGACGGTGACCTGTCAGGGCGTGACCAAGCAATGCAAGCCCGGAGTAAGCCTTCATTTCACAGCTCCGGGGTGTCCGACTCCATGGATACACCCCCGCTGAAGTCGTCGGCCTCCGGTTCAATACCAAAAGTGGACATAAACAAAGCTGCGCCCTGATAGAAGGCGACGCAAAGCACCAGCTCAACCAGCTCCTGGGGTGACAGGAACTCCGCCACTGCCGCGTAGCTGGCTGCGTCCGGCGAGCCGGCATCAATCATTTGCAGCGCAAAGGTAGCCAGCGCCTTCTCCTCAATGGACAAGCTCTCCGCGGCGGCGATCTCATCAGGACTGTGCAGCGCGGCAATCTTCTTGTCAGGACAACCTACCTCCCGCGCAATACGCTCGTGTTCATGGATTTCGTATTCGCTGTCCAGACGATGCGCCACAACCAGAATCACCAGCTCGCGCCACTGGGGGTCCAGTGTTGTTTCATAGAGAAGCTTGGCTCCGTGGGTGGCGAACCCGGTGGCCGCCTGTGGCGCGTGCGCCATGATTCGGAACAGTTTGAGGGGCGGTAGCAGTTCCAGCACAGCACGCTGCGCCTCGTCGGCATCCTGCAGTTCCAGTGGTTGCAGCCTGTCCATCGTCAAACCTCACGTGCTTGTAAAAACATAACATTATTATGTTATTCTACGAAAAACACATTGGCAATCCAAAGCGCGAGGAATCTGTATGCAGCAAGCCACCGAGCTGTCCTTCGGGGTCGTACCGCCCCCTCTGAAAACTGCCCTGCATATTGGGGCTAGCTGCAAGCTGCCGTTCATTGACCTGGGAGACGGAAGCTCACTGCAGCTGCTGCAAGTAGATCTCAACCAGGGCACCTGGATCACCCGGGTTCGCTTCAAACCCGGCTGCACCATCGACCGTCACTACCACACAGGTGCTGTGTTCGCCGTGACCTTACAAGGCCATTGGTATTACGAAGAGTACCCCGAAGAAGTGAATGGCCCTGGCTCATATTTGTTTGAACCGGCGGGTTCCGTGCACACGCTGATGGTGGACGCGGCAGCCACACAGGACGCCGAGGTCTGGTTCGCTGTAAACGGTGCTAACGTGAATCTGGATGACCAGGGCAACGTGATATCAGTGGTGGATGCGCAGACGGTTCTGGGCATCTATCGGGACATGGCGCTGGCCGAAGGCGCAGACATCTCCGAACTGATCGTGACCGGCTAGGCCAGCTCTCTGGCCAGCGCGTCAGTCGCCTGGATCACGCAGCGGGTCAGCAGTTCATCGTTCCAGCGGTGCCCCGCCATGGGGGCAATTAACAGACGGGAGCCGCTCCAGGCCCGATGCAATTCCCAGGCCGAGCGTGGCGGGGTACAGGCATCACTGCGCCCGTTGATGACGAAGCCGGGAATGCCGTCCAACAAAGAAGCGCCCCCGATCAACTGGTCGTCTTCCAGAAAGAAGCCATGGGCGTCGTAGTGTGCAAATAACTGGCCCATGGTGACCGTCCCAGGATCCGAGCGGACCTGGGACAGAAACTCGTCGTCGGGTAGCAGATCCAGCAGCTGCGCCTCGTAGCTCATCAGCGACACCGCGGCCGGGCCATGCACGGCAGGGTCCGGGTCCAGAATTCTCCGCAGGTAGCTTTCCCTGTGCCGCTCGCGCTCCGCCTCGGGCAGCCAGTCCACCATCGACTGCCAGACCTCCGGAAACAAATAGCGGCAATCATGCCACCACCACTGCCTGTCAACCGCACTGGCGAGGAATACACCGCTCACTATCAGTCCCGCCACACGCTCGGGATGGTCCTGGGCGTAAGCGAGCGCCAGTGTACTGCCCCAGGATCCGCCCATCACCACCCACTGCTGGATGCCCAGGTGTTGTCGCAAGCGCTCCAGATCCGCCACCAGATGGGCAGTCGAGTTGTCGACCAGCTCTCCCGTAGGGGCTGACTTGCCGCAACCGCGCTGGTCGTAGCAGATTCCGCGGTAGGCATCGGGACTGACCAGGCGCCGGTAGTAGGGCCGGATACTGCCGCCGGGACCACCATGCAGAATGACGACAGGGGTGCCATCGGGGTTGCCAAAGCTCTCCCAATACATGGTGTGGGTATCGTCCAGCGGCAGATAACCGGAATCGCGGGCCTCCGTCGCCGGGTATAGCGCCGTATCCAGACGGCCCGCGGGCAGCGTGCCCGGGTGTTGCGAATTCCGGCCAGGAGGTATTGTCTGAGTCATGACAAAAAAATAACATTATTACTTTTTAGACGATAGCCCTGGTTGGGGCGGAGGACCACCTTGCAGGACGTAGCGACGATTTTCCCGGATATCTGCAGCGCCATAGGCTCGACGCCGCTGGTGGCCCTGGACCGCTTGTGCGCGAACATCGACGGCAGGATTCTTGCCAAGCTGGAATACCTCAATCCCGGCTTCTCCAAAAAGGACCGGGCTGCACTGCAAATTATCCTCGACGCCGAGGCCAGCGGCGAACTGGTACCCGGCCAGCCGGTGATTGAGCTGACCAGCGGGAATATGGGCACTGGCCTGGCCATCGTCTGTGCCATCAGGGGCTACCCTTTCATTGCTGTCATGTCCCGGGGCAATTCCGAAGAGCGGGCGAGGATGATGCGCGCACTGGGAGCGGAAGTGGTACTGGTAGATCAGTGCCAGGGCTCAACGCCCGGACAGGTCTCGGGTGCAGACCTGGCGCGCGTGGAGGACGCCACCCGGATGCTGGTCGAGCAGCACGGGGCCTTCCGCGCCGACCAGTTCCTGCGGGCGGGTAATCGCCGCGCCCATGCCCTGCATACCGGCCCGGAAATCATCGAGCAGAGCGACGGCCAGGTAGATGCGTTCTGTGATTTCGTCGGTTCCGGGGGCACGCTGGCCGGTGTGACCGGTGCATTGAAAGCACACCGCGCGGACATCCGCTGCTATGCGATTGAACCCGCGGGGGCTGCGGCACTTGCCAAAGGTCGTACTGACAACCCCGGCCACAAAATCCAGGGTGGCGGTTACATGATGGAGCAGCTGGCAGCGCTGGAAGGGGTTGAACTGGACGGCCACCTGGCGGTGACTGACGAGGAAGCCATAGTGTGCGCGCACCGCCTGGCGCGGGAAGAAGGCATCTTTGCGGGCTTCTCTGCCGGCGCCAACGTCGCCGGGGCGCTCCAACTTCTGGACCGGGAGCTGCGTGGCAAAACCGTCGTTGTCGTCATGTGCGACTCGGGGCTGAAGTATCTGAGCACCGATCTCTGGTAGCTCGAAAGACCTCGCCGGCTAGGCGTTCATGACAGCGTCATACCAGAGCCTCGCCAGCGTATCGACTACCTTTTTGTCGCCGCCTGCGGAGCGCTTGAGCGCCTTGTCGTCACCGAAGTAAAGCAGTTCCATGTAATCCGCGAGACCGGAGAACAGGTACTCGATAATCGCCCGCTCGGGACCGGCCTTCAGCCCCTCCGCTCGGCGCTCCCGGGCGGCGGTTTCCACCAACTTGGAAATAATCGCCGTACGGGCCTTGAAATAGGTCTCGGTGACCACCGGGTTGGCGGGAATCAATGAGCGCATCATGCGGGTCTGCTCTCGTAGGCCGGGTTCGCTGTAGCCGCGCTGGTAGTCCTCGATCGCCAGTCGGAACTCCTCTTTCAGCGGCTGCTCCTCAATATCTGTGGATATCTGCGCAAATAGCTCTTCTGCGGCGGAGGCCGCCACTTCCTCCAGCGCCTGCTCCTTGTTGTCAAAGTGAAAGTAGAACGCACCGATAGTCAGGCCAGTTCTTTCACACAGGTCACGCAGGCGGAAGTGGGTAAAACCCTGCTCATTGACCAGCTCCAGCATGGCTTGCTTTATCGCCTCGCGAGTCGCCCTGCCCTTGCTGCCGGCGGCTGGCTTTCGATCTTTCACCGGCTTTGGTTTTCTCGCCTTTTGAGTAGCCATTCTTCCACTCGTCCTGTTAATTCGTGCAGAGTACCAAAACCCGTTCCAGCGCCGCCACCGGCGAGCGGAAATCACCTCAACTATTAAATAAACATAACATTATTATGTTATTATAATGCCCGGTATTATCGAGGTTATTCACTATGAGCGATTCACCCTACCCCGCTTCTTCCGAGCTCCACCAGCGCGCGCAATCCAGCCTGCCAGGTGGCAATTCCCGCCATAGCGTATTCTTCCCACCGCACCCACTCTATGTGGTCAGCGGCGAGGGTTGCCGGGTCCGCGACGTCGACGGCAAAAGCCGTATCGACTGCATAAACAACATGTCCGCCTTGATCCACGGCCATGGCTTTGCACCCGTCACCAATGCCATCCGCGACCAGGCCAGCCTGCTGATCAGCGCCGGCATGCCGACCCGACCCGAGGTAGAACTGGCAGAGCTCATCTGCGAACGAGTTGAGGCGGTTGAACAGGTACGCTTCTGCACCTCCGGCTCCGAATCGGTGATGTTCGCGCTTCGCGCCGCTCGGGCTTATACAGGCCGCAGCAAAATTGCCAAGGCCGAGGGTGCCTATCACGGCAGCTACGACTCGGTGGAGTTTAGCCTGACCCCTCTACCCGATGCCGCCGGCCCGGCCGAGGCCCCCTTCTCGGCGCCAGCCACTCCTGGTCTGCCTGCGGGCTGCGCCGAGGGTACCGTGGTATTTCCATTCAACGACCTGAAGTCCACGCTGGCGATTATCGATGCACACCGCGATGAGCTCGCTGCCGTGCTGATCGATCCCTGTGTATCGCGCATGGGCTTTGTCATGGCAGACCCGGGCTATCTTGAAGCAATTCGCGAGCGCTGCACCCGCTACGGCATCTTGCTGGTATTCGACGAGGTATTCTCGTTCCGGATCCACTCTGGGGGCGGCCAGGGTGCCTTTGCGGTTCAACCTGACCTGTCGGCATTCGGGAAGGTCATTGGTGGCGGCATGCCGATTGGCGCTGTCGGTGGCACCCGGGAGCATATGGGCGTATTTAACCAGCTACAGTCCAAGTCACTGGTAGAGCATTCCGGCACCCACTTTGCGAATCCGGTTTCCATGGCGGCGGGCGTAGCGGCGTTGAAAGCCCTGACGCCCACGGTGATGGCACACCTGGACGCTATAGGCGAGCAGATGCGCTCTGGCATCGATGAAGCCTTCGCCAGGCGAGGGGTTGCCGGGCACGCGGCGGGAACCGCCTCGCTGGTGTGCTCAATTTTCGACGATCGGCCGATCCGCAATTACCGCGACTTCCTGCGGACCATGGCCGGTGGCGGCCTGCAGCAGGCCCATGCGCTGCACAGGGCCATGCTGGCGAACGGTGTGCAGATCGTACCCGGCGGCGGCTTTATCCTTTCTTCAGCGATGACCCCGGCAGATATCGAGGAAGTGCTGGAAGTGTTTGACGCCGCCCTGGGCCAACTGGCGCAGGCTGCCTAACCCAGCAGGCTGTCAATGCGCCTTCGCAGCGACACGCAGACCAGCGCCGCGGCAAAGCAGGCGCCGGTCAATACCAGGAAGACCTGCTGGGCGCTGGAATCCATCGCCCAGGCACCCAGCTGCCCCGCCAGCCAGGCGCCGATCGCATAACAGGCGAACTCTGCGCCCATCATGGGTGATGCCACCTGGGGCGGCGCATAGCGGCTAACCAGTGCTTTCGACACCGGGCTGATGGTTAGCTCACCCGCGGTCTGAATGGCGAAGACCGCCACCAGCCAGAGCGGGGAGCAGTAACCGGATACGGATACTTCCCACAGCGCACCCAGCATCACCAGATAAGACGCGCCCATCATCCCCAGGCCCAGCGCATACTTGGTCGTCGGGTGCATGGGCCGTCCGCGACGCTCGAGACGGCCCCAGAACGCCACAAACAGCGGGGCAAACAGAAAGATGAACATCGGGTTGAGAGACTGAAACCAGGTCACGGGCACCTCTGCACCCATAACGCTGCGATCAACGGTATCCCTTACCATCAGATTCAGCAGCCCACCGCCCTGTTCAAATCCCATCCAGAAAACAATGGTGAACAGACTCATCAGCAGGACGCCCTTGATTCTGCCCCTCTCTCGTGCGGTAAAGGGCCGCCGATAGGCCTCGATATGAGCCTGGGGCTCGCCTATCCCCGCCATCAGCCGTGGCGCCTGCCACAGAAAGACCGCCAGACCGACAGCCATACCGACACCGGCTACGCTGAAGCCGAAGTGCCAGCCATATATCTCCCCGATCGTCCCGGCCACCAGGTTGGCGAGAAAAGCACCGATGTTGGCTCCTGTGTAATAGATGGTGTAGCCCGCGTCCCGGCGCTGGTCGCCCTCGGCATACAACTCACCCACCATGGTCGCCATGTTGGACTTGAAGAATCCGGTGCCCGCGACGATCAGCAGCAAAGCCAGGTAAAAGCTCCAGGACACCACCGCATACGTCCACTCCAGCCAGAACTCCGGCACCGCGGTGTGCCCAACTGTACTCGCGTGGGCTCGCCATGCACCGAGGGCATGGTCAGGCACAGTGAGTGACCCAAAGGCCACACCGGCACCTTGCAGCACATCCCCTACAGGAAACCCGGTGACGCTTTCGGCCACCAGCGGTGCGAGGCCGGGCAGCACCATGGTGAAGTGCCCGGCCATCATCAACGCCGAGCCGACGATCACCGCCAGGCGCCGCCCCAGGAAACGATCACCGAGGTAGCCGCCGACAATGGGCGTCAGGTAGACCACAGAGGTATAGAGGGCATAGAGTTCCAGCGCACGGGAAGGCTCCCAGCCAAAACCGCCCTCAATTGTCGCGGACGTCAGGAACAACACCAGCAGCCCACGCATGCCGTAGTAGCTGAAACGCTCCCAGATCTCGGTTGAAAAGATCAGGTAGATGCCAGGCGGGTGACGGCGCTGACTGTGAGGTGCGGCTGTCGCTGCGGCCGGATGTTCTGCCATGATCATCCCCTCACCGACCCCCACGCTCGCGGCCGGCTTTGAGTTTGCAATAAAATAACATTATTATGTTTTTTACAGGCCTATGGCAATGCGCCGGGCGACGACGCTACAACCGAGGCATTTCATGAACGCGCCCAACCTCAGACAGCTGGTGTATTTTTACCTGCTGGCAGTCACCATCACCGTGCTGGTCATGGCAGCGGTGTTCATCAGCGGCAGCATGTCGATGATGGATGACCTGTTCAGCTATCTGCAGGAAACGGTGCAGTATCCCAATGTTGTTAGCATCGGCCTGTTCGGCTTGCTCCAGAATCCCTGGGCTCTGCTGATCCTGCTGTTCGCCGGTGCACCGACGCTGGCGGCAATATTGGTATGCGCCTTCGCCGGTCGCGGGCAGCTACGTTTGCTGTTGAGCCGCTACAAACCCGTTGGGCCCGACGCCGGTACCGAGCACGCTGCGACGGTTTACGCTGCCCTGTTCGGTATATACGCACTGGTACTGTGCCTCTATATCGCCGTCGCACTGGCGACCGGCACCAGCGAAGCCAGTACCCGAATGCTGCAATCGCTGGGTGGCAGCGTGATTCTCATTGTAATTTGGTCTGCTATTGCACCTTTTCTGGACGAAGGCGGATTACTGGAAGAGTTGGGCTGGCGTGGATTCGCCTGGCAAGGCTTGCAGGCTCGTCTTGCTTCCCCCCTGATGGCCGCTCTGGTGCTCGGGTTTCTCTGGTGGGCCTGGCACCTGCCGCGCGAGCTACCGGGTCTGCTGGGAGGCGCGGAGCTCTTGCCATTCCTAAAGCTGCAAGGCCTGTTTTTGCTCCTCTGCATTGCCGAGACAATCGTCTGTGGATTGGCGGTCAACATGACCGGCGGCAGCGTCCTGCCGGCGATCCTGATCCACGGCGGGAGCAACGTGTGGAGCAAAGCGGCCGGAGCGCCAATGTACGCTGCTACTGGCAATATCGACGTACGTACCGTGATCATGGTGATAGCCGCCGTACTCATACTGTGGCGATTCGGGCCGCGGCTGGGCAGATCAATCCGGGTGGATGCCTGAATTTCCGGCGGCAAGCGACATGAAGATTTTCATAGCCGCTGATATCGAGGGTTGCACCGGCGTTGTGCACGCGGACCAATGCATGCCTGGGGGACCGGATTACCACCGCGGACAGGCGCTGATGACAGCGGATATCAATGCCGCCATCCGCGGCGCCCTGAGCGTCTGCCCGGAGGCGGAATTTCTCGTTGGCGACGGCCACGCATCCATGCGCAATGTGATACTGGAAGACCTGCATCCCGCCGCTGACCTGGTGATAGGCGCTGCCGGACGACAGAACAAACCGCTGTGCCAGTGCGAGGGGATTGACGCTGATTTCGACCTCGCCTTCCTGGTGGGTTTCCACAGTAAGGCGGGCACCCCCGCGGGCCTCCTGGCCCACACCCTCGCCGGCGCGCACGTTTACCGCTTCACCATCAACGGCATGGAGGTCGGCGAGGCGGCCATCGCCGAAGCCATCTGCGGTGACTTCGGCGTCCCCATCGGTCTGGTGGTCGGCAATCACGAAATGGCACCTGAGCTCGAGGATACCCTGCTACCCGGCTTTGGCTTTGTGTCCACCAAGCGCAGCCTCGGGCCGACTGCGGCGATCTGCCGACACCCCACCCGCACCGCAGCCGACATTCACGCCCAGGCCGCTGCGGTGGTAGAGCGACACCGCTGCACGCCGCTGCAGCAACGGCGATTCGATGGTGAAGTGGTCATGCAGGTGGAAGTCTACCGGCAGGAATTTGCGGAAAAAGCGTCTCTGGCTCAGGACGTAGTACGGGTTGAGAACAGAACACTTTCAGCGACAAACCGCAGCGCTGCGCTGTGCTTCAGCCAACTGTGGTCAGCGCTCACCATCGGCATGGAAGAGACGCCGGCCTGGCTCCAATAAAAAAACCCGGCCAGGGCCGGGTTCAACACTCACAGAAGACTTCCTAGAAACTGTATTTGAGAGTCACGCCGTAGGTCTCGCCCTCGGCGCGGGTCTCTCCTGTAGACGCCGGGGGACGAAACCCGAAGGCAGTCTGGTAATCCTCATCCAGAGCATTCTTCCAGTAGCCCCATATTTGCAGGCCGCGATACTCAATCCCGGCTGAGGCATTGAGCAGCTCAGCATCGTCTACCGGGGTATTGTTGGCCACATCGAGATAGCCATCATCGCGATAGGTGTAGCTGGCGTCCGCGAAAAAGGTGATGCTCTCTGTGATAGGCCGCCGATAGCTACCGGTAAACGCGTAGGTCAGCTCCCGTGCCGCGGGAAGATCATTTCCCTCCAGGTCGTTGCCGAAGGAATCCATGCCATCCGTGAACTCTGCGTCCAGCCAGCCGGCTGAAAAGGTCATATTCAGATTGTCGGTGACGGCAACGCTGCCTTCGACCTCGACGCCCCAGGTCTCTGCTTCGCCCACGTTGTCCAGGAAGCCACCCAGGGGGCCGGGGACCGTAAAGTCGAACAGTGGCACCAGCACATCTTCCTGTTCCAGCAGGAAAATATTGCCACCCAGTACTGCACGACCATCCCAGAGGCGGAGTTTGGTGCCAATCTCGTAGCTGATGGACTCCTCCTGGTCGTAGGCGAGGTTGTCAACGCTACCCACATTGAAGTTGTATCCCCCGGCGCGGAAGCCCGTCTGCACCTTGCCGTAGACGCGAAGGTCCTCGGAGGGTTCCCAGTTGATGGTAAGGCCCGGCGTCCACTGGTCGAAGGTGTCTTCAGTGTCCGCCGTCTGTGGAGTGCCAACAAATGACTGTATAAGCGGGCTGGGGTCGTAGGTGAAGTTCACATCCTTGTCGTCCTCGGTATAGCGCAGGCTGGCAATTGCACTCAGCGACGGTGTGAATTTATAGGTCGCTTCGACAAAGCCGGCTATGGATTCCACGGTCTGATCGTTTTCCAACGACAAGGTCGCCGGCAGTGCGCCGCCGGAAAATTCGTCTGACAGGGTTTGCAGGTTGGTGAGTACGTCTCCCGTCGCCTCTTCGTCCAGATAGTTCACTCCGGCAAGAACGCTCAGGTTTCCCCAGCTGGGAGACAGCCAGCGCAGCTCAACGTAGGTACTTTCCACGTCATTCTCGCGATTCGTGATCTGCTGCCCTAACTGGCCGGTAATCAGGTTGTAGGGGTTGTCGCCGGTGAGATCCGTGTCCTCGACGCCCTCCAGGTTATACTCCCGAGTGCCCAGCACCAGCGTCCAGAGCCCGGCATCAGTGTCCAGGTTCGCGATTCCACTGATTCGGTAAGTGTCATAGTCATTGCGTGGGTGCGTATCACGCGGGACGCTGTTCTGAGTCTCGCCGTCACCGGGGAAAAACAACGCCGTGCCGGCTGACTCCGCATCCGTCACTTCCGCGACCAGAGTCAGGCTCAGTCGATCAGTGGCGTCGCCATCCAGCACCAACCGTCCGCCCTGGGATTCATTGGCATCCAGGTACTCCCTGACCTCGGGGTTGAAATACTCCCCTTCATCCTGATCGGTATACCAGCCAGTAACCCGGGCGCGGAATGCATGATTGAGGGGAATGTTCAGTGTACCTTCGTACTCCTCGCGCTCGTAGCGACCATAGGTGGCGCGAAGGCTGCCTCCCAGCTCCTCGTCCGGGCGTGCAGAGATCACGTTCATGGCGCCACCGACGGCATTGCGCCCGTACAGAGCGCCCTGGGGTCCACGCAATACCTCAATTCGCTCAACATCGTAGAACTGTGTCGGGTAGCTGATGAAGCCCGAGGAATAGACTTCGTCGATATATGTCGCCACGCCCGACTCCGCAAACAGGTTTGGCGTGCCCACGCCGCGAATATTGATATCCCGCGATGTGCCCGCCACACTCTCCTGCAGGAAAGCCGTGGGAACCAGTGTCAGAAAATCTCGCGCGTCGTACAACCTTAGCGTTTCCAACTGTTCGTTGCTGATAGCAGACACCGCAGTTGGGACGTCGAACAGGGACTCCTCCCGTTTGCGTGCAGTGACAATGACTTCTTCGACAATCAACCGCCCACCGGATTCCTGCGCCTGCAGTGCGGCGGGCGCTGAAGTCGCAGCGGCTATGACAGCGGCAGAAACCGCTCCAGACATGGACTTGAGCTTGAACATCCTGATCCCCTCGTACGAACTCTGGTGGCTCGACTGTGCTTGTTTTGGCGTTCATTGAAAAAACATAACAAATATATGTTATTTTAATGACCTATCATGTCAAGCGATTATTTCCGGGAACCACGATGCGCCGAATTTCCAGCTCCAGCACCGCCCATGCGGCGCAACCACGCTCATTCATTCTGCTTGCCGGCAAAGCCCTGGCTGTCTTGCTCTTGCTCGCCACACCGGCCGCGGCTGACCAACGGCCCCTGCAGGCATGGCTGGACAACTACACAGCGGAAATGCAGGCCAGCGGAGAACTGGTTGGCGTGAGTGCCGCGGTCGTGTTGGCCGACGGTGAAATCATTACTTCTACTGCAGGCACCGCAGACCGGGAGGGCGGCCAACTCACCGCGGACAGCCGGTACCTGGGGGGAAGCACGGGCAAGACCTACGTCGCCGCTCTGACAATGCGCCTTGCCGAACGCGGCGAGCTCAATATCAGCGACCCGGTCTCCACCTACCTGGGCAACCGTGAGTGGTACTTGAGAATACCCAACGCCGCGGATCTCACTATCCACAGTCTCCTGAACCACAGTTCCGGCCTCCCCCACTACATTGACGACAATGGCTTCTTGCTCAGCTACGGCTGGGACACCCTGTGGGGGAATGATACCGCCTACTCTCCGGAACAGATGCTGGGGTTCATTTTCGACGAGGCACCGATCGCTGCGGTGGGGGACCAACACTACTATTCCGACCTCAACTATTTCCTGCTGGGACTAGTGATCGAAGCGGTAACGGGGCAGTCCTACTATGAGGCGCTGCAGCTGGAGATCCTCGACCCGCAGGGCCTCGATGATGTGCTACCCCAGAACACCCGTGACATCCCGGGCCTGGTCAGTGGTCACGCAGATAACAACCTCCTGAACCGCATTCTCGGCACCGCAGGCCCGACCGTGGAAAACGGGCGCCTGAAACGCGACCCATCGCTTGAGTGGACTGGCGGCGGCCTCGCCACAACACCCAGAGGCCTGGCGATGTTTTTCCACGCCCTGGGCAGCGGCGCTATCGTAGCGCCGCCCATTCTCGATCAGATGCAGTCCGCTGCGGTGCCGGTCGCCGAAGGCTCCAGCACCGGTTACGGCTATGGCTTTTTTGTGAGCGAACGTGAAGGCCTGGGGCGCTACCTCAGTCACTCCGGCTGGTTCCCGGGCTACAGCTCAAATGCGGCCTGGTTCGTCGACGGTGGCTTCAGCGTCGCCATTCAGGTCAATCAGGACTATGGCGTGGATATCTATACTCCTATTCGGGATATCGCTGCTGCCGTAGGCAAATACCGGGAGTCCGCGGTCGAAGAAACGACGCTGGACTTCGGTCTGTACACGGCAGGTGACAGGACCGGCAGCCAGAAGGTCCACTACCGTCCCGACCGGGGTGTCGACATCGACTACACGTTTACCTCCCAGGGCAAGCAACCCCGCGTGTCAGCATCCATTGAACTGGACCATAACGGCCTGCCGACGCGCATGCAGCGCAGCGGCAAGGCCTTTCTCTATCACGACATCGATGAGGAATTTACCATCAATGCGGGTACCGCCAGCTGGAGAAGCCGCACCGAGAGTGGTCAGGCCGCCGACATCCAGGGGCGCTACTACGTGCCCTTCAGCCTACTGGATGGCGGCGCGTCGGCACCCGCTGAAACTGCCGTGTTGGCGTCTGCCCTGCTGCAGGCGCCGGCGCGCTCCCTGCCGCTGCTGCCCGCTGGCCAGGCATTCGTCGAGGTACTCGCCCGCCGCCGTGTTGCAGGGACCGGGCACGCTGACCGGGTGGTGCAGCTGGTCGCGATCACCGGCCTGCATCTGCAACCCGCCCTGCTGTGGCTGGACCTGGCCGGCAGACCCTTTGCAGAGCTGGGATGGGCGGACATGGTTCGCAGCAACTACACCACGGGCATCACGGCGCTACGCAACGCTCAGCAAAGTGCCCGCGATGTCATCAGGGACCTGGTCCACCAGACCCTGAAAAAAACCGCCCACGACAGCCGTGAGCGGCCTATTGTCTTGCGCGGAGTCCGCGTATTTGACTCGACACGGGGCCAACTCACTGGCGCTACGGACGTTCGTATTGCCGACGGCAGGATTGTCGCTATCGATGAAGGCCTCCCCGGCGACGACGCGCTCGTGATCGCCGCTGAGGGACATACCCTGCTGCCCGGACTGTGGGACATGCACGTACACGTATCGGAAGACGACGGCCCCCTGTATCTTGCCGCCGGCGTAACGACCGTGCGCGACCTCGCCAACGACAGCGAAACTCTGGCCAGCTTGAAGGCGAGGTTCGACAGCGGCGAGCGCCAGGGGCCGCGTGTAGTGCGTGCCGGCTATCTCGACAGGAAAGGCCCGTTGCAAACCCCGATCGGGCTACTGGTGAGCACACTGGATGAGGCGCTGAGCGCCGTCGATGACTACGCCGACCGGGGCTATCGCCAGATCAAACTGTACGGAGCCATTGCGCCGGGTTGGGTGGCACCTATTGCAGAGCGCGCACACACACGCGGACTGCGCGTCGGTGGGCATGTGCCCATAGAGATGACGACTCGGCAGGCCGTGGAAGGCGGCTATGACGAGGTCAACCATTTCGTATTCATGTGGCTGAACTTCTCGCAGCAGCCGGTCCCACTGGAACTGACGTTCAACAGCGCGCGTATCGCCCGCCGCCTGCCCCACGACAGCCCGGAGATGCAATCACTGGTCAGCCTGTTTGCCGAGCGAGACACCGCTCTGGATCCTACCCTGACAGTCTACGAAGAGTTCATCCGGGGTGTCAGTGGAGAGATGTATCCCGCCTACTTACCCTACCGGGACCAGCTTCCCCTGCAAACCCGCAGACAGTCGACCGCCGGACCGCTACAGCTACCCAATGACCTGGAACCAGCCACTTACCGGGCACTGTTTGACGAAGCTCTGGCACTGGTTGGCGCAATGAATGCCGCCGGTGTGGAGATCCTGACCGGTACCGATCATCGCTGGCTGCCGGGCCTGGCCCTGGCCAGGGAGCTGGAACTATTGCAGGAGGCAGGCATACCGATTGAGCGCATATTGCAAATGGCCACGCTGGAAGCCGCCCGCCTGATGGGCATGGACACAGAACTGGGATCTGTCGAGACCGGCAAGCGCGCCGACCTGGTGCTGGTGAAGGGAGACCCCACAGTTGCCCTGGGCGCTCTGCGGCAGGTCGCCTGGGTCCTCAAGGACGGTGTGGCCTATCCCGGACCGGCTCTGCGACGGGCCGCAGGCCTGGGTTCTCCCGGCAACCGCTGACAGGTCTCACACGCTGGAGTCGGGGCGCAGGCCTGACTGTTGTCCTGTTCAGAACTGCACAGTCACCGTACCGGTAACATGATCCCCCAGCCGGTTGCGACCGACCATCGCGATCACGACCTCGCCCGAAACAGTGTCCACGCTGTCCACTGTCCCACTGAACGTCATGCAATCACCCGGAAAGTTTGGCACGCCCAGACGAATATTGACCTGGCCAAGGCGCGCGTCAGGTCCCGCCCAGTCGGTCACGTAGCGTCCCACCAGGCCATTGGTGGTGAGGATGTTCATGAAAATATCCGGCGATCCCAGGGCCTGGGCGGCGGCCTTGTCGTGGTGCACATCCTGGTAATCCCGGGAAGCGATGGCACCGCCGACGATCAGTTTTGCCGTGATATCGACGGCCAGTTCCGGCAGGGCGTCACCCACCTTGATATCGGCCAGCTTCATCGTTCTGCCGGCCGGTACTGCAGCACGCGAAAGCGCTGCCGTCCGACCACCTCGTCGCGCTGGTTGTAGAAAGTCGACAGTTCAGTGACAAAGAACCCGGTACCCAGCGCCGTGGTTTTCTCCTCGGATATCGCCTCGCAGGTGGCTCGGTAGTAGACGCTGTCACCCACTTCCAGGTAGCGCTCGTACTCCTGCTCACAGTTAACCGCGACTACCGCGGGATAACCGGCTTCCCTCATCGCCGACAGCACTGCCAGTGCATTACCCTCCCCCGACCCCGGCGCGCGAACGCCACCGTAGCCGTTCATGGTCCAGGCCATCAGCATGGTGGGCGGCGCCACGATGTCCGCAAAGCCTGCGGCACGAGCGGCCTCGGCGTCGGTATAAATGGGGTTTTCATCGCCCATCGCCTCACACCAGTGGCGAATCATGGGGGCGTTGACCGCATCCCAGGCCAGGAACGGTCCGAAGTCACCCCCAAGGTAGGATGAGAAGTCCGGGGCTGTCACCCGCCAGCGCTCGCCAGTGACAGGCCCTCTTCAAAGGCCTGGTGGGCTTCGCCGGGCTGATCGAAATCCTGAATATGGTGAGTGCCATTGAGCTCGTTGTAGTACTCCTCGGCCTGGGTACTCTGGTCATAAAACTGGCCGTACCAGCGGCGTACCAGTTTGAACGGGCCATCCTTTTTCATCTGCATGATGCGCAGCGCCGGCCGCTTGTGGCGCCAGACGTCGAAATCGGCCGCGAAGGCGTGCAGTGCACCGGCCTGAATCTCCCGGGCCGTGGCAATATCTTCCTCACTGTGAGGTACCGATTGAGCCCTGGCCAGGGCGCCGTGCCAGACCTTGGTGAGGCCGTCATCAATGGGCGTATTGGCGATTAGCTCATAGGTCAGGACATCCCCGAAGGCCTGCTTGGACAGCAACAGGCCGGGGCCCGTATACCAGGTGGTGGTGGCCAGGTGGGCCTGGTAGGTCTGGTGGTAACCGCCCTGGCGCTGAATGACGATGTGATCGGCGAACTCGTTCTCGAAGTATTCGCAGGGAGCGCCGTGAGTCGGGCCAAGGTGTTGGGCATCGGCCATATTGTCGATGATTTCCTGGCCGTGTATGGCGATTTCGCCCAGGTGGTCAAGCTTCCACTGCACCCAGTGCGGGTCATCCCACTCGGGCAGGTAGGGGGGCTCAAACAGGGGCTCGCTGCCCTCCGGGTCAAACCACATCATCACGCAGCCCATCACATCGCGCACAATATAGGACTCGATGGCGCCGGACTTCGGACAGGGTCCGTCGTGGTAGGGAATGTCGTCGAGCTGCCCGTCGGGGCCGTAGCGCCAGCCATGGTAGGGGCAGCGAATAGAGTCGCCCTCAATCTGCTTGCCGTCCGAGACAATCACCGCGCTCTTGCTTGCGGCCAGGTGGGTCCCCATGTGCGCACAATAAGCGTCCAGCATGACCGGGCGTCCACTCTCACCCCGGTACAGCGCGAAGTCCTGCCCAAAGAAACGCACCGCCAGCGGGCCCTCGTCGAGCTCGGAGCTCTCGGCAACGATAAACCATCCCCGGGGAAACGTGTGGGGTCCAAGCTGATAGTCTGCGGCCTGCGCCATACTGCGCCTCCCGGTGTGAGCGTGTGCGCCTATTATCCCGTCCGGCCACGGCGTGACCAAACAGGCGGGTGTCCATAACTAAACCACGGCGCGCTGTCGGGCCCGCGACTTGCGGTGAATCAAGCTCCCGCGCGGGAATCAGTCGCGGAAGTTGGTGAACTGCAGCGGCAGATCCAGCTCCATCTCCCGCAACAGCGCCATGACCTGCTGCAGGTCGTCACGCTTCTTGCCGGTGACCCGCACCTGGTCACCCTGGATCTGCGCCTGCACTTTCATCTTGGTGTCCTTGATGGACTTGACGATTTTCTTGCAGGTATCGCTGTCAATACCGTGGCGCAAGGTCGCTGACTGCTTGACCAGTTTGCCCGAAACCACGGCATCGCCGACGTCCATAGCCCTGGGGTCAATGTCGCACTTGATCAGCGCGCTGCGCAGCATGTCCTGCATCTGTTCGACCTGGAACTCGGCCTCGGCGGTGAGGGTCACCGTGCGCTCGTCGCGTTCGAAGCTGGCGTCGACGCCCTTGAAATCAAAACGGTTGGCGACAATGCGCCCGGCCTGGTCCACGGCATTGGTCAGTTGGTGCACGTCCACTTCGGACACCACGTCAAAACTCGGCATGTGCGCCTCCCCCGGCGTTGCATTGAAGGGCGAAATCATAGCACCCTTGCAGCTCCACAGCTGTTCGGACTGTCCGTGATTTCACGCTGGCATATTATCGGCGCGGGCGCCATTGGTCGCCTGTTTGCCTGCAAGCTCAAGCACCTCGGCCTGAAGCCGCTGCTGGTTACGCGTACTGCCGGGCCCAAACGGATGACCCTCACCCTTCGCCGTGGGGACAAGGAGCAGCCCGTCTCTGTGCCCACCACAGGTATCGAACAGCTACGGCCGGGGGAGATTAGCGGGCTGCTGGTCACCACCAAGGCCAATGATGCCATAGCGGCGGTCACTGCCTGCCTGCCGGCACTGACTGAAGGCGCGCCGGTCATCCTGCTGCACAACGGCATGGGCGTCCTGGAGGCGCTGCGGCGCGACCACCCTGCCCTCAACCTGTATGCGGGCACCACCACCGAGGGCGCCTACCGGGAGGGCGATGTCCTGGTACACGCGGGCCTGGGAGACACAGAGATCGGTGGCGAGCAAAGTGGCGCTCCCCCCTGGTTTGAGATTTTCACCAGCGGTGATGAGCGGTTCAGCTGGTGCGAGGACATTGACGACGCCCTGTGGAAAAAACTGCTGATCAACTGCGCCATCAATCCACTGACAGCCGTGCATCGCTGCCGCAACGGTGCCCTGCTGGACAACCCGGCGCTGCGCGCCGAGGTGGAACTGCTGTGCGAGGAACTGGCGGCGATAAGCGCTGCCCGCGGCAACAGCCGCGGTGCGGGCTGCGCGCTGGACTGGGCGCTGGGAGTCATCCAGCGCACCGCCGCCAACCAGTCATCCATGTTGCAGGACGTCCTGCAGGGTCGCGAGACCGAAATTCGCTACATCACCGGCTATCTGGTCAGCGAAGCTGAGCGACTGGGCGTACCCGCTCCGCGCAATGCCGCCCTGCTGCGGCAGCTTGACTCCACCACCCCGTCCAACTAGTGTACAGCCACTGATCCGGTTACCGGTCCTGCTCGCCAGGCCGGGATTGAATGGGAAGCAGGTGAAAATCCTGCGCTGCCCCCGCAACGGTAAGTGCGCCTGCAATTGCATCTGTAATAGCTCCGCACAAGCCCGATACCAGCCCTTCAGTACACACGATGACGCGGAGGGCTTCATCAGTGGTCTTGCATGCTATGCGCACTACGGCTAGCCGGTGGCGCCTTCCTGTATTCCACGAACCCCTCCCCAACTGACTCACGTTTGGGGATTCCATGACAACATTTCGACTTCGCACCCCTGGCAACGCCGGCCTGCTGTGCGCGCTGGCGGCCGCACTTCTTCCCGGGCTGAGCCTTGCCCAGGACAACAAGCTGGAAACCGTGGTGGTACGTGCCGCCCGTGAACCGGTCGACGCCGCCGCTACCGGCAGCGCCGTGACCGTGCTCGATGAAGGCTATCTGGCCCAACGGCAAACCGCGGCACTGGCGGAAATCCTGCGCTCGGTGCCGGGGGCGGCGGTCAGCCGCGCCGGCCCCATCGGGGCCCAGTCCCAGCTGCGCCTGCGCGGCGCCGAGGCCAATCACACCCTGGTGTTTATCGACGGCATCCGCGCCAACGATCCGGCCCAGAACGGCGAGTTCAACTTCGCCCACCTGCTGAACACCGATATCGAAGCGGTGGAAGTGATTCGCGGCCCCCAGAGCGCACTGTGGGGCAGCGATGCCCTGTCCGGCGTGATCAACGTACGCACCCGGCGCGGCGATGAGGGTCTCGGTGGCAGTCTCTATGCCGAAGGCGGCGCGAACAACTGGCAGAACCTGGGCGCCAATGCGCGCTTCGGCAATCAGCGACTGCGCGGCGCTGTCGGCGTGGCCAGCATTGAAACCGATGGCGACAACATCTCCCGCGACGGAGGTGAAGACGACGGTTACGAGAACACCACCGCCACCGGGAACCTGGACTGGGCGGCGACAGAGCACCTGTCGATAGCGGGCAGCCTGCGCCACGTGGATGCCAGCAATGACTACGACGAGGTGGATTTCAGCACCGGCCTGCCGGCAGACAGCAACAGCAGGAGCGACACCGAGCAGCTCTACGGGCGGCTGGGTGCGACACTCAGCACCCTGGACGGGCGCTGGCGTCACAGTGCCAGTGTAACGTTGACCGACACCGACAATGAAAACCGCGCCGAATTCAGCCGCACCCGTACCGAGGCCGAGGTGCTGGTATTCACGCTGCAAACCAGCTTCGACCTGGCCCTGGGTCACACCCTGACCGGCGCTTACGAGCGCTGGGAGGAAAACTTCAAGCAGCGCGGCACCGCCAGCGCGTTTGGCGACCCGAACCGCGATGAGGATATCGATACCGACTCCTTTATCGTTGAATACCGCGGCCAGATTTCGGAAAACCTGTCGGTTCAGGCCAGCGCCCGCAACGACGACAACAGCGATTTTGATGACAAGACCACAGGGCGTATTAGCGCCGCCTGGCAGGTAGCGGAGCGCACCACCCTGCGCAGCGCCTGGGGTACCGGCATCAAGAATCCCACGTTTACCGAGCGCTTTGGCTTCTTTACCAACTTCATCGGCAACCCGGACCTCAAGCCCGAGGAGTCGGAAGGCTGGGAATTAGGCATCGACCAGCGCCTGCTGGATGATCGCCTGCGCCTGTCCGCCACCTGGTTCGATGAGGAGCTGGAAGACGAGATCAACGGCTTTGCCTTTGATGCAGGACTCGGCGATTTCACGGCGGTCAACGAAGACGGCACCAGTGAACGCCAGGGCCTGGAGCTCTCTGCCCGCTGGCTGCTGCTGGAGGGCCTGAGCCTGAATGCTGCCTACACCTGGCTGGATTCCAGCGACCCGGACGGCAGCGACGAGATTCGCCGCGCCGAGCATATCGGCAGTGCCAATCTCAACTGGGACTTCATGTCGGGCCGCGCCAACCTCAATCTGCAGGTCGACTACAACGGCGAACAGGACGATTTCTTCTTCCCGCCCACTCCGCCCTTTCAGGAGCGTGTCGAGCTGGGTGACTTCACCCTGATCAGCCTGGCAGGAAGCTACCGGGTACTCGACAGCCTCGAACTCTACGCGCGGCTGGAGAACGCCACCGACGCGAACTACGAGGAAGTCTTCGGGTTCGTCGCCCCCGGCCGCACCGCGATTGCCGGCCTGCGCTACCGCTTCGGGCGCTGAGTCAGCAGCGGCCAGGATTTGTTCATCGCTCAGCTAGCAGTGTCCCCACGTTAGGCTACAATTTTGTTGCACATCAGCGTCGGGGAGATGACAGGAGTGGACCAACGGCCAGTACGTTTTCGCGAGCACCATCTGGTGCTGTGCCTGCTGCTCGCGGCGGGGCTTCTGCGCCTGTTACCCCATCCGGAGGGCATCGCCCCCATCGGCGCCGTGGCGCTGTTCATGGGCGCCTACCTGCAGCGCGCCTGGCTCTGGCTGGTGCCTTTCGCGGTACTGGTGGGCATTGACTGGATTGATGGCCGCAACCCGGGCTTTGCCATGCCGGTGACCTATCTCGGTTTCCTGCTCGCCGCCCTGCTGGGCCGCTGGTTCCTGGACGGCCGCGACGACAATCGGCGGGTGCTGGCTGCTGTGCCTGTTGCCGCATTGACCTGCTGGTTCGCGGTGACCCTGGGGGCTTTACTGTCGGCACCGCTGGTCACGCAGGCCACCCTGACCGAGGGGTTGTGGCAGGCACTGCCGACCCTGGCCTGGCACCTGGTCGGTGATGGGGTCTACGCCCTGCTCCTGTTCGGCAGCTTCAAGCTGCTGCGCGAAGCGCCCTTCGTTTACTACACCCCTCAGTCTTGATTACTGCCATCCTCGCTACCGCGATAGTCTCCGTGGTGGCCACCCTCGCCACTGAGCGTCACCTCCCCAACGCAGAATGGCTGTTCAAACCGCTGGCTTCCCTGTGCTTTATTGCCCTGGCCCTGGCCTGTGGTGCGCTCGACAGCGACTTCGGTCGCTGGCTGCTGGCGGGGCTGGTCTTCTGCATGGCGGGGGATGTGTTCCTGATTGCCCAGCACGAAAAGACCTTCCTGGCCGGGCTGGGAAGCTTCCTGCTGGGCCACCTGCTGTACGCTGTGGCTTTCCTCCAGCTACCGCTCAATTTATCGGCTATGTTGATAAGCCTGGTCCCGGCGATCCTGCTGGCTGTGTTCAGTCTGCGCTGGTTGTGGCCCCACTTGCCCACCGCTATGCAGCTGCCGGTGCTGGCTTATATTGGCGTGATTTGCAGCATGCTGCTGATGGCCGGCAGCACCTGGGGCTCCGGGCCGGGACTATGGATAGTGGTTGGCGCCTGGGGCTTCGCCATTTCCGACCTGGCAGTAGCGCGCAACCAGTTCGTCAGCCCGGGTTTTGGTAATCGATTGTGGGGACTGCCGCTCTATTTTGGCAGTCAGTTGCTGCTGGCCTACAGCGCAGCGTTGGCGCCCTAGCGCTATTCCCGCGCCATAACCTCGGGAGCGAGTACCGCCAGACCCTGTCGCAAACGTCGCTCCCAGGCCAATTCGGAATCCGACACCAGTAGCGACCGCGTATCGGTCCGCTCATCTGCGCCACGCCGCCACACCAGCTGGCTGCTGCAGACTTCCGAGGCACAGTGGACATGCAAGGCGAGCACATCGGAATCGTCGCTTCCTACCAGCTGCAAATCCGCATCAGCCTCAACCAGTGCCCGCAGCATGGCCTGCAGGCGCGCTGCATCAAGCCTCGAGCTGCCTGCCAGGTATACTCCTTCGATACGCACTGCTGCGGGCGGCTGTGCCAGCTGCTGCGGATAGAGCGCGGCGCCCAGCAGCGCGAGGGCAGCCACCGACAGCGCCAGAGTCCGGTAGCGCGAAGGCGAACGAGGCGCTGTGGAAGACGCCGGGGCGTAGCCGGCCACGGGTCGCTCGCGCTGCGCCTGCTCAACGTCGCTGGCAAGACCGGCCAGGGCTGCCGCGTCGCCTGCCGGCAGGTCGCGCGACAGCGCCAACAGGCGCTGACGTACCGCCCGGGCGGAAACGGGACGCTGCTCCGGATCACTGGCCACCAGCTCGAGCACCAGTTCAACCAGGGCCGACGGCAGACTGGCTGCCGACTCCGGCAAAACCACCGGTACGGCATCCAGGCGCTGCTGTCGCCAGTTGCCCCCACCGACCGGGAACGGATAATCACTAAACAGCAGCCGGTATAGCAGGCAGCCCAGGGCGAACAGGTCGGCCCGGTGATCGGCGGCAGCACCACGCAGCTGCTCTGGCGCCACGCTGTAGGCACTGCCTCCTGCAGGCGCCGATGCGCCCGGGGAGCGCACCAGGCCAAAATCAAACAGCTTGATGTGTCCGTCGCGAGACACCAGGACATTGGAGGCCTTGAGGTCACCGTGAACAATCCCGGCATCGTGGGCAGCCGCCAGCGCGCTGCACAGGTCAAGGCCGATATGTAGCGCCATGCCCGGCGTCAATTCGGTGGCCTCCAGCAGCGAGGCCAACTCACGACCCCGGACCAGCTCCAGTACCAGAGCCAGTGCGTCGGGCAGTTCCACCACGTCGTGTAGCTGCATGATGAGCGGGTGAGACAGGGAGGCCAGCGTCTTGGCCTCTCGCAACTGGTTCGCCCGCTCGGACTTGTCGGCAGCCAGGGGTCGTAGTTTCACTGCAACTCGACGGCCCAGGCGGGGGTCTTCGGCCTCGAACACACTGGCCTCACCGCCGGCACTGATCAGACGCAACAGGCGATAGGGCCCAATCTGGGAGCGTGAGTTACCAGCCACCGGGCAACAGGTCCATGGCGCGCCACCGACGCCGCAGGGCAGTGCGCGACACCTGCAATTGCAGCGCTGCCTGTTCAAGGTCGCCCTCGCAGGCATAGTAGGCCGAGGTGATCTCGGCGCTGGGGATATCGGTAGCCGTCCGCAATTGTGGAATGGACTCCATGCGCCGATAAAGTGCCTGTCGCGATATCTGCAGCTCGCGGGCCGCGCGACTCACCTCCCAGCGCGCCGCCAGCAGGGCATCGCACACCTGATCGTCGCTGGGCGCCGGTCCGGGCGCCCGCGCAGCGCTGGTATCTCCTGGTGGCAGCACCAGGTTTTCCAGCAGGGCCAGGGGCTGGCGATAATTACCGATTTCGATTTGCTGGCACAAGTTGCCCAGCTCGCGAACATTACCCGGCCAGTCGTGCAGCGCCAATCGAGTCGTCAGGCTCACCCAGCGAGTGACGGCGGCGGGATCTTCCGCCACTTCCGACAACAGCGCCGCCGGCAGGAAGTGGCGCAACAGCCGGCCAATATCCTCACGCCGTTCGCGCAGCGGTGGCAGTCTCAGTTCCACGCCGCCCAGCCGGTAGCGCAGCGCCTTGCTGAACTGGCCGTCCAGGTCGGCATCGGTGGCAGCGACAATGCGCACGTCTACGGCGCGCGTTCCACCGCCTGGAACCTGTATTTCTCCCTGCTGCAACGCCCGCAACAGCTGCGGCTGAATACCTGGATGGCAGGCGCCGATTTCGTCCAGGAACAGGGTGCCACCGTGGGCCAGACCGAAATAGCCCGGGCGGTCGGTCTCGGCACCGGTAAAGGCGCCGCGACGCACGCCGAACAGTTCCGCTGCCGCCAGTTCCTGGGGTATCGCCGCCACGTTGACAACCACCAGTGGCTCGGCACGGCGACCGCTGCAAGCGTGGATGGCCCGTGCCAGCAGTTCCTTGCCGCTGCCCGACTCCCCGAGGAGCAGCACCGGGATAGTGCGCTCGGCCACCTCACTCACCAGGGCACGCAGCCGCTGCAATTCCTGATCTTCACCCACCAGGCCACAGTCATTAGGCCAGACCGCCAACGCCGGCGGCCGATGCAGCAAAACTGCCACCCGATTAGCCAGTGTCAGCACAACCCCGCTATCCAGCCGTGCGGGGTCAATGGAAACGCCGCTGCCGCAGTCCATCCCGTCAATTTTCAGCGAACTGCCGCTGGCGGGCGGCACCAGTTCCAGCGCGCCACGCCGAAGGCAAATCTTGACCGGGGAGCGGCTCAGGTAGCGGTCTTCCAGGGGGCAGGCTGGAGCAACGCCCCGCGGGCAGGAGAAGCCTGGCTCGCGGCGACTCAGACGGAACTCACCCGCCGCCGCGGGGTGGGGCGGCAACAGCGCAGTGTCACCGATCCGAAGCGGATCTGGATGGTAAAGAATAGTCGCCGCTAGCTGCCGCTCGCGGCTCTGGGCCCGGGTCGTCGCGACCTCGGGCAGTGTCAGGTCTGAGAGGTCCCAGGCAGCCACGATCAACCCCGCATTGCAAACTCATTGCGAGAATAAGTGTAGCAGTTCGCAGGACCGTCAAATCGACTTGCACAGGTGGCTGCAATCGAGTCAGATACGCCCATGGGAAATCGACTATCGAAGATATATACGAAAACCGGGGATGATGGCACCACCGGGCTGGGCGACGGCTCGCGGATTGCCAAGAATCACCCCCGGGCGGAAGCCATGGGCACGGTGGACGAGCTCAACTGCCAGCTGGGCATGCTGATGGCCCAGCTCGCAGACGATGACGAGCTGCAGCCCATCCTGGAACGCATCCAGCACGACCTGTTCGATCTGGGCGGTGAGCTGGCGGTGCCGGGCTATGAGCTGATCAAGCCGGAGCGGGTGGCTGCTCTCGAAGAGTGCCTGGACCAGTACAACGACGACCTCCCCGCTCTGAAGAACTTCATCCTGCCCGGTGGCTCGGCAAATGCAGCCCAGGCCCACCTGGCCCGCGCCATCTGCCGGCGCGCAGAGCGCTGCCTGGTAGACCTGCACCAGGAAGAACCGATCACGGAAAGCGCCAGGCTATATATCAACCGCCTGTCAGACCTGATGTTCGTGTTTGCTCGGGTGCTGTCGCGGCGCGATGGCGGCAGCGAAGTGTTGTGGAAGCAGCATTAGCTGCTACGACAGCTAAGCCTATCCATCGGCCTAGTAGGGCAAGGTAGCGCCGCCGTCCATTAGCACGTGTTCCCCGGTGACATTGGGGGCGCTGTGGGCAAAGTACCAGATGTTTTCCGCCACGCTGGCCGGCGTCATCACCTCGCCGGTGGCAGCCCGTTCCCGGTAGTAGTTGCGCACATTGTCGTACATCTCCGACCCCAGCCCTTCCTGCAGCCAGTCCCCTTCGACGAATCCCGGGCATACCGCGTTGACGCGGATTTCCGGCCCGAGGTTGCGGGCCATGGATTGGTTGATAGCAAGCATGGCCGCCTTGCTGCAGGCATAGGCGAGACTGGAGCCGACCCCGATGAGGCCGGCGACTGATGCCACGTTGACGATGGTCCCCCCGGTCTTCTTCATGGTCGGCACGACCGCCCGGATCATCTGGAAAGCGCCAATGGTATTCACGCTATACAAGTGGTGAAAGTCCTCGGCGTCCAGACCCTCCAGGTCGGCGTGGGCGCAGAACTTGGTGGTGCCTGCGTTGTTGACCAGCACGTCGATGCGTCCCCAGCTATCAATAGCGGCCTGGGCCAGGCGGCGACAGTCGGCGTCTTCGGCCACGTTGGCCTTCACCGACACCGCTTCCACACCCTGAGAGTTGCAGTAGTCGACCACGGCGTCGGCGCCGGTGGCATTGCTGTTGTAGTTGACCACCACGTTGTAGTGATGGCGCGCCGCCATCCTGGCTACCTCAGCGCCAATTCCGGAAGAGGACCCGGTGACGACAATCACCCGGTGTTCAGTGTCAGACATGGAAGCTCCCTGAATGTAATGATGTGTTCAAACTGGCGTGATCAGACCAGCAATACCAGCAGGGCCAGCACCACCACCCAGGCCACAGCGCTGCGGCTCAGCAAGCTCTGTACCTGGCCCACTTCCCAGTCGCTGACCTCGGCAAAGGCCTGGGTATCGCCGTTGTCGCCGGAGAACACCGTGGCCTTCAGGCCAAGGGCGGCGTGTGCAGAATCGCCCAGCAGTTCCGCCGTGGACGAGCTAGTGTCTCCGAGGCTGGCGGCGAGTTGCTCGCGGCTCCCCACCCAGTCACCGGTGAGGGCAAAGGTAAACACCAGCAACCGCGAAGGCAGCCAGTCGACCCAGTATTGGACATCATCCAGCTTGCGCTGGCGCTCGGCTTCTTCGGTATCGGTCCGATACAGCAACAGCAGCCGGTAGGCCAGCGCGCCGGCAGGACCGATAATAACAAAATAGAACATCACCCCGAACCAGCGTTCGAAGCCCAGGTAGCAGATGCGCTCCTTCACAAACCGATGCAGTTTCTCGGGACTGGACGGACAGTCCTCACTGCAACCCTGCAGCAACTGCTGCTGGGCAAACAGGAAAGCCGCTTCGAAATCGCCCTGTCGACAGTGGCTGCGGTATTCATCGACCAGGGCCTCGAAATCGCCGCGCCCGAAGCTGTACAACAACACCAGCACAGCAATGGCCAGCGGCACCAGGCCCAGTGCCCAGCCCTCGACGAAGTCCATCAGCCAGAACACCAGCAATGCGGGCAACAGCACCGCCAGCCCCATCTGCAGCTCCGGCATCAGCCCGCTGCCACTGAAGCGTGCGACCAGGTCCCTGAACCAGTTGTCGCGATGTACCGGACCGGCCGAGCCCCAGTATTGCAGCAAGCCCAGGGCGATGAGCAGCGCCAGGAATTTCATTCCGGAGACGCCCCGTCCAGCAGCTTCATGTAATGAGACCAGTCAAACGCTGGGCCGGGGTCAGTTTTACGGCCCGGGGCGATATCGGCGTGCCCGGTGATCCGGTCTCGGGTAATGGCTGGGTAGGCGTGCATGAGTTCCCCTGTGATGGTCGCCAGGGCGGCATATTGCGCGTCAGTATAAGCCTCGGTGTCACATCCCTCCAACTCGATACCGATGCTGAAATCATTGCAGTTTTCACGCCCTTCAAAGCTCGATAGACCCGCGTGCCAGGCCCGCTCATCGAAACTCACGAACTGGGTGGCGGTGCCGTCGCGCTCGATGAGCAGGTGAGCAGACACCTCCATGCCGCGAATCTCCTCGAAATAGGCGTGGGCATCGCAGTCGAGCTCATTACAGAAGAACTGTTGTACAAAGCCCGAGCCGTACTCCCCTGGAGGCAGGCTGATGCTGTGTATCACCAGCAAGCTGATCTCGAAGGGCTCAGGTCGCGCGTTACAGTTGGGGGACGGGCAGTGGGCTGCGCCCTGCCACCAGCCCGCCGCTAGTGTGTGCCTGGTCATGGGCTGCCAGTGTAGACCGAATCGTGTCGGCGAATCACTTCCGCCAGAGGAATCCGACCTGCGGTATTGCTGGGAATGGCTGTCAGCGCAGCCCGGGGCTGGCAGTATTTCAATTCCTGGAAAGCAGTTTCCTCAGGCTGCCACCGACCGATCGCCGGGCACGATTGATCAGCCTGGCTTCTTCCTGCGCCTGCCGTTCGGCTTCCAGCTCAGCGGCAGCTTCCGCTTCTGCCCGAATCTTGCGCTGGTTCTCTTCTTCGAGTTTGCGGCGCAACTCGGCGCGAATTTCTTCGCTCACTTTCACTTCTACCAGGGTCGACTCTTCGCGAATCAACACCCGCGCCAGACGCTCCAGGAAAGCCTCGTCAAACCGCTCTGGTCCGAACTTGTAGCGCTTGAGGGGCTGTAGCTCGACATTGAGAAGATCGAGATTGATGCAGCGTTCTTCGGGATTGGCCTGGAACCGCACCTGCACCGTGAGAGGGCCCTCCAGCTCGAACACGGCGCTGGCCACGTCGTGGCTCTCGTCCAGCTGCTTTCTCGCGTGATGGGGAAACTTGTGCTCCTCCAGCAGCGCCGAGTAGCGCAGAAATTCCGCTTTACCGACCACGGAAATCTGCCGTTTTCTGTCCAGCACGCAATCAGTCCGCACCAACACATTGCGGGGATTGTCATGGTTATCCGCACGACACAGGTAGTCACCCTGCCTGAGCAGCACGGGCTGCTGCCCGGCCGGCGCGAGCGGGTAGCTGGGTCGGATGTCGCGTTCCACGGTATTCAGGTGGCCTACGAGCTCCTCAAAGTACTGGTGCACGCGGCGCAAAACCGGACGCAGCGAAGCCGTGTAAAAGGTCTCCTGCGCTTCCAGTTCTGCCTCTTCCCGCCGGGCCAGCTCTTCCTGCTGTTCGGCTTCCTGTTTGAGTTCGTCAAGTAGTCCCATGGCATCGATCCCGAATACAACGGCGATAGGCGGCCCACTCTGGCGTCTGCACGCCAGTGAGCATCACTGCCTTATAACAAAAATTGCCCTGCAACCATCGAACTGTGCTCGCAAGCTGTGAAAGCGGTCGCAACCTTGCGCCAATTTCGGCCATTCTCGAGCAGTTCTGCGCGCTTCGGCCCGGTGCTACAATCCCGGCCTCGCCACCAGGACCATCCGATGCACACACCAGACAGCGCGGCCATGCGGGCCGCCATTGAGCAAAATATTCGCGCCGCACTGGCCGAGGATATCGGTGACGGCGACGTCACGGCGGCGTTGATTCCCGCGGACAGGACCGCCCGCGCCCGGGTGATCTGCCGCCAGCCCGGAGTGATCTGCGGCCGCGACTGGGTGGATGAAGTCTTCCGCCAGCTGGACCCCACCGTCACCGTCACCTGGCATGTGAGCGATGGCGAACCGGTGGTACCGGAACGGCTGCTGTTCGAGCTGGCGGGCCCCGCCCGCAGCCTGCTTACCGGGGAACGCACGGCACTCAACTTCCTGCAACTGCTGTCAGGCACCGCGACCCGCTGCGCGCATTACGCGCGCCTGGTCGACGGTACCGCCGCCAGGCTGCTGGACACCCGCAAGACCGTGCCCGGTTTGCGGCAGGCCCAGAAATACGCCGTGAGGTGCGGCGGCTGCCACAACCACCGCCTGGGCCTGTACGACGCATTCCTGGTCAAGGAAAACCATATCGAAGCCTGCGGCGGCATTGCCGAAGCGGTCGCTGCGGCACGGACTACGGCCCCCGGAAAACCGGTGGAGGTGGAGGTGGAATCACTGGAGGAGTTTGAGCAGGCCCTGGCCGCGGGCAGTGATCGCATCATGCTGGACAATTTCAGCCTGGCAGACTTGCGCATCGCCGTGCAGCGCAACGCGGGGAAATCCGAGCTGGAGGCCTCAGGTGGCATTACCGAGGACAGCCTGCGGCGAGTAGCAGAATCCGGCGTGGACTACGTGTCCATTGGTGCTCTTACCAAGGATGTGGTGGCGCTGGATTTATCCATGCGGCTTACAGAGGGCTGAGAGAAATACCGGCCGTGCAGAGGTGCAGGGAGCCAGCAGGACGGTGCTGGGGGTGGCGGCCTACCGGGCAGTGAGCCAAAAAAAAGGGGAGCATTGCGCTCCCCTTTCGATTGTCAGGTGCCGTCGAGCAGAACGCTCTCGGTGCCTGGCTGTTGACGTGTATCAGCTTTCACGTGCAGCGCGTGCTGCATTTCTCTCGGTGTCGGCGTCGGCCGTCGGCAGTTGCCCAAAGGCAGACTCGAGGTGTGCGCGCACAAACCACTGGAATTGCTCAAGATCCGCAAGGTGGCCGGTGATCATGTCTTCCGATACCGGATCTACCTCGGCAAGCGCTCCGATGGCGTTGCGATGGTCTTCGTTCACACCGCTGTACACCACGTCCAGTGCGCCCAGGTGCTCAGTCACCAGCGCACGGCCCAAACTGTAATCTTCCCAGTTGCGGCGCTCTACGACGGATGCGGGCGTGCCCTGAGGTACACCACCCAGGGTGGCGATACGCTCTGCGACCTGGTCCACCATTTCGCGGACAGCATCTACCTGGGGATCAAGCATTTCGTGCACACCGATGAAATTCGGGCCCACCACATTCCAGTGGATGTGCTTGAGGGTCAGGCCCAGGTCGATCAGGGCGACCATGCGCTCGTCGAGAATCGCGATCGCCTTGTCGGCACTCGTGGGCTCGAGACCAGGCGCGGTGAAGTTCGCTACATTGGTGGCTTTTGACGTGTCAGCGGTCAGATTGTTGACTGCGTTACTGATAAAAGACTCCTCGTCGTGTGACGTTGCGTGTCAATGACTTGAAGCCGGCTTGCAGGCGGCGCTGTGCGCCGTGGATAGTACTCGTCCCGAACGACTAGTACCTGGCGGGCCGCTGGCGAAGGCGGCTCAGGGGTACAGCCGGCGGGCACTGCATTTGCCGGCATATGTAGGGTTATTTACGACGTTCCTGGGAGATCGGATCACTTACTACACTATTTCCGTGACAGCATCTGCGCTAGCGCCAGCGCCATTGCCCGCTCCGGCGGCCTGGGACCCCATGCCCGGATAGAGCCCTGCCCCCTGGGCGCTAGTCGGCGTAGAGCTTGCGCCCCGCGACCAGCACACCGTTATTGTCGGCATAGATCCAGTCGCCGGGGTGAATATTCACGCCGCCGAGATGCAAGGGGATACCCTGCTGCCCGTGGCCAAGTTTCTCGGTCTTCAGGGGTATGGTGCCCAGGGCTTTTACGCCCAGCTCCGTGGCGCCGATTTCATCGACATCGCGAATCACGCCGTTGATGACCAGGCCCGACCAACCATTCTCCGCCGCTTGTGCAGCCAGCATGTCGCCCAGCAGGGCGCGCCGCTTCGAACCACCGCCATCGACGACGATAACGCGGCCGCTGCCCGGCGTACCCACCAGCGCTTTTACCAGTGAGTTATCCTCGTGACACTTGACCGTAATCACCTCGCCGCAGAAAGATTTCACCGCGCCATAGCTGCGAAAATCCAGCTCGATGGCGTTGACGTCATCCGGGAATTCGTCGGCGATATCCGGTGTCGGCTTCATAGCCAGTTCTCCGCATAATCCAGCAGCGCATCTCCGCCGGTGATGGCACCGGCAAAGCCGGCCGCCCTGGGCAACACACTCTCGCAGTAGAAGCGCGCCGTAGCCAGCTTGCGCTCGTAGAACGGGTTGTCGCTGCCCGCTTCCAGGCGCTGCTTCGCGACCAGCGCCGAACGCACCAGGTGCCAGGCGCCCATCACGTATCCGGTCTGCATCATATAGTCGTAAGCCCGCGCCAGCGCCGCGGGGCGGTTGTCTTGCCAGTGCCCGAGTATAGTCGCTGTGGACTGGCGCAGGTCAGTGAGTGCGCTGGCCAGCAGAGTCGCCAGTTCCGGCATATCCGCGGCCGCGGCCAGCGTGGCATCGACTTCAGCCAGCAGGGCCTCCATGGCGGCGCCACCGTCACGGCCCAGCTTACGGCTCACCAGGTCCTGGGCCTGAATGCCGTTGGTACCCTCGTAAATCGGCGCAATACGCGCGTCGCGCAAATATTGGGCCGCGCCAGTTTCCTCCACAAAGCCCATACCCCCATGCACCTGCACCCCCAGGGAAGCCAGCTCCATACCGACCTCCGTGAGCCAGCCCTTTACCACCGGGATCATCAGGTCCAGCCTGGCCTGGGCAGCCGCGTCACTGTCGTGGTGGGCGCAATCCATGGTCACTGCTTCGGTGTAGGCAAAGGCCCGCATGGCCTCGTTAAGGGAGCGCATCAACAGCAGCATGCGTTTGACGTCCGGATGCTGAATGATCGGCACCCCGCCCTGCACGCGCTCGCGTGCATAGGCCACCGCCTGCTGATAGGCGCCCTCGCCTATGCTGAGGCCTTCCAGGCCAATCTTCAGGCGCGCTTCGTTCATCATCGTGAACATGGCCCGCAACCCGCCATTCTCCTCGCCCACCAGGTAGCCAATGGCGCCGTCGTTGTCGCCGAAGGCCATGACACAGGTGGGACTGCCGTGAATGCCCAGCTTGTGCTCCGTTGAGACCGGATACACATCATTGCGGTCGCCAAGGCTGCCATCGCCATTGACCAGGAACTTGGGTACCACGAACAGGGAGATACCGCGGCTTCCCTCCGGCGCGTCAGGCAATTTAGCCAGCACCAGGTGCACGATATTGTCGGTGGCGTCATGGTCGCCCCAGGTGATGTAGATCTTCTGGCCAAAGATGCGGAAGTGGTCGCCCTCGGGCACAGCGCGCGTCTTCATCACCCCCAGGTCGGATCCCGCGCCCGACTCCGTCAGGTTCATGGTGCCGGTCCACTCACCGCTGTAGATCTTCGGCAGGTAGGTCGCCTTCAGTTCGTCATTGGCATGGGAGCTGAGCGCCAGTGCTGCGCCCATCGACAGCACCGGGCACAACGACAGGGACATGTCTGCGCTGGCCCACATCTCGCAGGCCGCCGTGGTGTAGATCTCTGGCAGGCCCTGGCCGCCGAACTCCTCCGGCGCCGAGATACCCAGCCAACCGCCCTCTCCCAACTGCCTGAGGGCGTCGGCGTACCCGGGCGTAATGGTGACCACGCCCTCGGCACAGGTCGCGCCCTGGGTGTCACCGACCCGGCGCAGCGGGCCCCAAACGTCGCCGGTCAAGCGGGCGGACTCATCCAGCAGCGCAGTAGTGAGTTCCGGACCCACACCCTTTGCTGCGAAGTCGTTGGTTTGACCCAGTTTGCTCTCGATTTCACACAGCTCATCAATTACAAATTTCATGTCCTCAACGGGGGCACGGTAATGACTCATCAACTCATCCTGTTGTTTAGCTTCGTAGCTTCGGTCAGCCTGGCAAGGTTGTTCCTGTGACACGCCGTGCATAAGTCCCTTACAGGTTCGGGCGCAGCATCCATGCCGCGCACGGTCTCAGGAACAGCCTTGCCAGGCTTCCCGGGTAGATCGCGCAAATTTGCCGCCACTGGAATTCTACCGACCAACGGCCAGGATTGCCCGATCACTGGGAAAGCTGGAGATTATCAACGCCGCATGATAATTTTCCAAATCAATCATCTTCATTGTAAGCATTCAGTCAGTGAATATTCATCGCGTCGACCTCAACCTGCTCGTCTACCTGGATGTGCTGCTCAGGGAGCGCAACGTCACCCAGGCCGCCAATCAGCTGAACCTGTCCCAGCCCGCCATGAGCAATGGTTTGCGGCGCCTGCGTGAGGTATTCAATGACCCTCTGCTGGTGCGCACCAGCGACGGCATG
The DNA here is from genome assembly GCA_043513815.1 of Cellvibrionales bacterium. GTDB lineage: Bacteria > Pseudomonadota > Gammaproteobacteria > Pseudomonadales > Halieaceae > JANQIO01. The sequence continues at coordinate 3,026,618 of CP121313.1, forward strand.
ACGCCTACCGAGCGGGCGCTGGAGCTGGAACCGCTGGTGCGGGAAGTGCTCAGCAAGGTTGACCAGGCCCTGCAGCCGACTGCGGATTTTGACCCCGGCAGTGCCGAACGGGTATTCCGCATCATGGCCAGCGATTACGCCGAAAGCACCCTGCTTCCTGCGCTGCTGGCCAAGCTGCGCAAGGAGGCGCCCGGCATCAGCCTGGATATCATGACGCCCAGCGACGTGAGCTTCCTGGATGTGGAGCGCGGCAAGGTGGACCTGGTCATCAACCGCTTCGACTCCATGCCCCAGTCCTTTCACCAAAACATTGTCTGGACCGACAGTTTTTCCTGCCTGCTGAGTGCCGACAATCCCCTGCTCAAGGACTTCACCCTGGAAAGCTACCTCGAAGCCCAACATGTGTGGGTCAGCAAGACCGGCATGGGCGTCGGCGTAGGCGTCAATCCCGAGGATGTTCAGCGCCTCGGGTGGGTAGATGCTGCGCTGGCGAAACTGGGCAAGAAACGCCACATTACCGTCTTCACCCGCCACTACCAGGCGGCCATGATTCTCGCCGAACGCAATGATCTCGTGGTCACTCTGCCCACCCTGGCCGCCCAGCTACAGCACGACAACCCACGACTGGTGATCAAGACACCGCCACTGGACATACCACCGTTGGAGCTGAAACTGGCCTGGAGTCCGTTGCTGCAGCACAACCCCGCCAATCGCTGGCTGCGCCAGCTGATCGTGGAAACCGGCCGCGAGGTGAGCTGGGAGCATTAGCGCGGCGCGCAGGCGGGCTACGGGGTCCTTTTGTTTTCCCGGCCACGAAGCCCCGCGGACAGTGAACGCGAGCACCCCTCGCCACGGAACCGCAGCGGAATTTGCTCCAGCCAAGCCATTCACTGATTTTATGCTGGCGATAAAGGGTATTGATTGGATAAATTTTGGTCACGCCCTAAACTAGCGCCAAATCAACAGATTCAACAATTCCCATGACCGATCGCATCCAGCAAGCCGGCCTCCAGGTCGCACCGCAAATCCAGCAGCTCGTCGACGAAATCCTGCCTGTCACCGGCCTCGACGCCGACAGCTTCTGGCAGGGCGTCGCCGCCATTTTCGCAGAGCTCAGGCCGCGCAATCGCGAACTGCTTGCCGTGCGCGAGGATATGCAGGCAAAAATCGACGCCTGGCACCGTGAACACCCGGGCGCGGACTACGATCGCGCCGGCTATCGCAGCTTTCTGGAGCAGATAGGTTACCTCTTGCCGCAGCCAGCGGAGGTTAAGGTCGATCCGCAGAACGTCGACCCGGAAATCGCCAGCACCGCCGGTCCGCAGCTGGTGGTTCCGGTGATGAATGCCCGCTACGCCCTGAACGCCGCCAATGCCCGCTGGGGTAGCCTCTACGATGCACTCTACGGTACCGACGTGATCCCCGAAGATGGCGGCGCAGAACGCAGCGGCGGCTACAACCCGGTGCGCGGTGACCGCGTCATCGCCTGGGCCCGCGGCTTCCTCGATGAGGCCGTACCCCTGGCGGGCGGCAGCCATGCCGACGTCACGCTGTACGCCATCGTCGACGGCGCGCTGCAGGCGCGGCTGTCCAACGGCGCCTCCACGGGGCTCGCGGACCCGACGGCACTGCGCGGTTACCTGGGCGATACCAGGAATCCGCAATCTATTCTACTCAAGCACAACGGACTGCACATCGAGATCCAGATCGACCACAGTCACACGGTGGGCAAGACCGATGCCGCCGGCGTCAAGGATGTGGTGCTGGAAGCTGCCGTTACTACCATCCAGGATTGCGAGGACTCCATTGCCGCCGTCGATGCCGAGGACAAGGCACTGGTATACCGCAACTGGCTGGGGCTGATGCGCGGCGATCTCAGCGAGCAGGTCGAGAAAGGCGGCGAAACCCTCGAGCGTCGACTGAACCCGGACCGGGAATTCACTGGCCTTGACGGCGAAACCCTGGTGTTGCCGGGCCGCAGCCTGCTGTTTGTGCGCAACGTGGGCCACCTGATGACCACCGACGCCATCCTTGACGGTGAGGGCAATGAACTCCCCGAGGGTATTCTCGACGCCATTTTCACCAGCACCATTGCCCTATACGACCTCAAGGGCCAGAACCGCGTCAGCAACTCCCGTGCCGGCAGCGTCTACATCGTCAAACCAAAGATGCACGGCCCGGAAGAGGTGGCGTTTACCTGCGAACTGTTCAGCCGCGTGGAAGACCTGCTGGGACTTGAACGGAATACCCTGAAGATGGGCATTATGGACGAGGAACGCCGCACCACCGTCAACCTGAAAGCCTGTATCGCAGTGGCGGCCCAGCGCCTGGTGTTTATCAACACCGGCTTCCTCGACCGCACCGGCGACGAGATTCATACCAGCATGGAGGCAGGGCCCATGGTGGCCAAGGGCGCCATGAAATCGCAGCCCTGGATTCTCGCCTACGAGGACTGGAACGTGGACGTGGGCCTCGCCTGCGGCCTGCAGGGCAAAGCCCAGATCGGCAAGGGCATGTGGGCCATGCCGGATTTGATGCAGGACATGCTGGAACAAAAGATCGGCCATCCAAAAGCCGGTGCCAACTGCGCCTGGGTGCCCTCTCCCACTGCAGCCACGCTGCATGCGGTGCACTATCACCGGGTAGACGTGGCCGCACGACAGGACGAAATCGCCAGCCAGGCACGCGCATCGCTGGACGATATCCTGGCCATCCCGCTGGCCACCGAGGCTCCCGGTGAAAAAACCATCCAACGCGAGCTGGACAACAACGCCCAGGGCATCCTCGGCTACGTGGTGCGTTGGATCGACCAGGGAGTGGGTTGCTCCAAGGTACCGGATATCAACAACGTCGGGCTGATGGAAGACCGGGCCACCCTGCGTATTTCCAGCCAGTACATCGCCAACTGGCTGCGCCACGGCGTATGCAGCGAAGCCCAGGTGATGGAAACCCTCAAGCGCATGGCTGCAGTGGTCGACCAGCAGAACGCCAGGGACACCGCCTACCGACCCATGGCGCCGGACTTTGACAGCAGTGTCGCCTTTCAGGCGGCCTGCGACCTGGTATTCAAGGGCTGTGAGCAGCCCAGCGGTTACACCGAGCCGGTGCTGCACGCGCGGCGAAGGGAAGCCAAGGCCAAACAGGCAGCAGGGAGCAGCACGGCAGCCTGAAGCGCCACAATCACAGTCTCAGAACAGCGCCCTAAACTGCGACCTGGTTCGTAGTGCAGGGCGCCACTCATGCGTAGACTACGGTCTCATCCATTCACCGCCAGGCACCCAGAGTGAGTGACGCGAGACAACGGAGCCAGCTACAACAGCTGGTCCACTGGTTACACTACTTGCGCATCAGACCGTTTGATACCGCCACCGCCCAGGGCCGGGCGGACGAGCGGCTGCGCAATATTGCCTGGACCAGTCTGAGCGCAGTCGCTGCCAAGTGCGCCACCGCGCTAGCCATGTTAATTACCGTGCCACTATCCCTCGACTATCTGGGCGTTGAGCGCTTCGGCCTGTGGATGGCGATCACTGCAATCCTTGCCATGCTCAACTTTGCTGACCTGGGCCTGGGCAACGGCATTCTAAACCTCGTGTCCCATGCCAGCGGCCGGGATTCCAGCACCGAGATTCGCGCCGCCATCAGCAGCGGTTTTGGGCTATTGCTACTGAGCGGCGCTATCCTGGCGCTGTTGTTCAGCGCCCTGGCACCGGCAATCAACTGGGCTGACTTGCTCGGTCTGCAGAGTGAGCTCGCCCGCTCGGAAGTCGGCCCTGTGTTGCTGGCGCTGGTGCTTTGCACGGCAGCCGGTCTGCCGCTGGCCGTCACCCAGAAGGCTCAGCTTGGGATGCAGCAGGGTTACTGGGCCAACCTTTGGGAGACAGCCGGCAGCCTGGCCGGCATGCTGGGAGTGATTCTGGCCATCAGGCTGGATGGAGGTCTACTGTGGATCGCGCTGGCTTTTGTCGGCCTGCCGGTGCTTTGTCGCGCCCTCAATACTCTGACCTTCTTTGTGCTGCAGGCCCGACACCTTGCACCTACCGGGAGGTGTTTCCGGCTGGATACCGTACAGCGACTACTGAGCGCCGGCGGTTTGTTCTTCGTGCTTCAGCTGGCGGTAATCATTGGCTTCCAGTCCGACAACATCGTGATCAGCCGCCTGCTCGGCGCGGAGGCGGTATCCGACTATGCCGTGGCACTCAAACTGTACACCCTTCCTGCCATGTTCCTGGGCATGCTGGTGATCGCCCAGTGGCCTGCCTACGGTGAAGCCAAGACCCGTGGTGACGCAGAGTGGATTCGCCACACGTTCCGCCGGACGCTGTTTCGCAGTCTTGCGCTTACCCTGCCGGTCGCGGCGCTGCTGGCGCTGGTCGGCGGGGACCTGCTGCGGCTCTGGGCGGGGCCGGGCGTGGAGCCATCACAGGGCCTGCTGCTGGGCATGAGCCTGTGGTGTGTGCTGCTGGTCGCCGGCAACGTGATCTCGTCGCTGCTCAATGGCCTCCACGTGGTGCGCTTTCAGGTGATCTGCGCCACACTGATGGCGAGCGCAAATATCGCGCTATCCATCCTGCTGGTGCAGAGTATCGGAGTGGCTGGAGCCATCTACGGCACCCTACTGGCCTACACTCTGTTTTCGTTGCTGCCCTGTTGGTACTATTGTCACCGCCATCTCCGGCTTCTGGGCGCGAGCGCATTGCCCGGTCCGAATGAAGACAGCTCCGGCGCCGGCACACCCTGACACCAGGTATACCCATGGAAGATACTGTACCGGCGGCCTCGACCGACCTAAGCGGCAACGAAGAAAAGTATGTGGTCGAGGCGATTCGCAGCTCCTGGGTTTCCTCCAGTGGCAAGTTCGTCGAGCAGTTTGAGAAGACCTTTGCTGAAGGCTGCGGCGTCTCCTATGCCATTCCTACCTGCAACGGCACTGTGGCTCTACACCTGGCTCTGCTGGCACTCGACGTGCGCCCCGGAGACGAAGTGCTGGTGCCGTCGCTCACTTACGTTGCTACCGCCAATGCCGTCCGCTACGTTGGCGCAGAGCCGGTGTTTGTCGACGTCGACCCGGATACCTGGTGTATTGACCCTGCCCTGCTGGAAGACAGCATCACACCCCGCACGCGCGGCATCATTGCTGTACATCTCTATGGCCATCCGGCAGACATGGACAGAATCAACCACATCGCCGCAGTGCACGGGCTGTGGGTAGTGGAAGATGCCGCCGAGGCACACTTCGCCCGCTACAAGGGAATACCCGTCGGGGGGCTTTCACAGATCGCCACCTTTTCCTTTTTCGGCAACAAGATCATTACCTGTGGCGAAGGCGGCGCGATTACCATGAACGACCGGCAGCTTGCCAAACGCGCTCGCACACTCTGGGGTCAGGGTGTCGACCCGGAGCGCCGCTATTTCTTTCCGGTAACCGGCTACAATTTCCGCCTCACCAATGTGGCCTGCGCAATGCTGTGCGCACAACTTGAGCGGGCTGCTGAAATCACCGCCAGCCGCAACCACGTATTCGAGCTATACAAGGCCCAATTGGCTGACGTGCCCGGAATAAGCTTCCAGCCGCAAGCCGACTGGGCGGAGCCTGCACCCTGGCTGTTCTGCATACTGATAGAACAAACTGCCTACGGCCACAGCCGCGACGCGCTGATGCAGTTTCTCTCCGACGCGGGCATAGACACGCGCCCGTTCTTTATACCGCTGCACACCCTGCCGCCATTTCGTGAGCAATCGCTCGCTCGCGGCGAGCAACTACCGCATACCCAGCGGCTTGCCGACTGCGGCCTCAGCCTGCCCACCTTCAACGACCTGGACGCAGAGACCGTGGCGCGGATTTGCGCCGTGATTCGGGAACATGCTTCTGGCCAGTAAGCTGTCCCGGTGCCGAGCCTGGTGAGCGGGGGGCCTCGCATCTGTATCGACGCCCGACTGGAATCTGGCCAGGCCGGCGGCATCGAGCAGGTAGTCATTGGGCTTGCCAACGGGCTGTCGGCACTGGTGGACGGTGATGAGCGCTACGTGTTCCTGTGCTACCCGGGCGCTGACGACTGGCTTACTCCACACCTTGGCCCCAACTGTGAGGTACTGCACACGCGCAAATCCTGGCAAAAACAGCTGCGCCGGTCGGTAGCGCGTCGCTACCCGGGACTCAAGCGCCGCCTGGAAGCCATAGCCGGGCTTTCAGTGAATCGGGCTGTCAACATTCCCGCCTCCAATGGCGATGTTGAAGCCGCCAGCATTGACCTGGTGCATTTTACGCTGCAGGCAGCCTTCCTGACCGAGATCCCCAGTATCTACCACCCCCACGACTTGCAGCACATCCACCTGCCCGAGTACTTCAGCGACTACGAAAAGCGCGGCCGCAGCCTCGTCTACCAGCGTTTCTGCGAGCAGGCAGACAGGGTGGCAGTCGCGTCCTCCTGGGTAAAAAAAGACGTTGAAAAACACCTCGGCATAGCCGCTGACAAGCTGTGCGTGGTGCCCCTTGCACCGTCGACCGCGGCCTTCGACGAACCGAATGCCGAGACGCTCAAGAGGGTTCGCGACAGCTTTGGCCTCCCCGAGGCCTTTGCCTTCTACCCTGCCCAGACCTGGCCCCACAAAAACCACCTGGGCATGATCAGGGCGGCCGCCCGGCTCAGGCGCGAACAAGGCATACAGATTCCACTGGTGTTTTCGGGTCGCAAGACCGAGTATCACGATCAACTGCAGCGCGAACTGCGCAGGCTTGGCCTGGAGGACCAGGTGAAATTCCTGGGCTTTGTCAGCCCTGAGGAGTTGCGCAGCCTCTACTGTCTTTGCCGATGTGTGGTGATCCCCACCCGCTTCGAGGCGGCGAGCTTTCCTCTGTGGGAATCCTTCCTGGCCGGCGCACCCACCGCCTGCGCCAATGTCACCTCACTTCCGCGTCAGGCCGGCGATGCCGCACTGGTGTTCGACCCAGACGACGAGACCGACATCGCAGACTGTATGCGACGATTGTGGCAGGATGAGGACTTGCGAGACACACTGGCGGCACGAGGCAGGGCTTCCGTATCCCGCTTTACCTGGAATAATACGGCGCGGCGATTTCGCGCCCACTACCGGCAAATGCTTGCGCGTGGCCTGACCGACGATGACCGCGCCCTGCTTGCCGCAGAACCCTTACTGTAGAGCAGGTCGAGATGCCATGAACCTGAGACGCCGACTTCGAGAACTGCTCTATCGCATAAGCTACCGAATGAACGCCTCGCTGCACCGCGACATTCACACCAACATCCTGCTCACCGCCCAGCTACATGCCCGGCGGGTCAAATCTCTGGACAGAATGAACAGCCTGGCAGAGGCCGAGTTCAAGGCCTTCTCCCAGTGGGGCGAAGACGGCATCATCCAGCATCTGATAGGCAGCCTTCCAATCGATAACCCCAGCTTCATCGAGTTCGGAGTCGAGAACTACCTGGAAGCCAATACGCGATTCCTGCTATTGAACGATAACTGGCAGGGGCTGGTGCTCGACGGCTCGCAGGCCAATGTGGATTTTATCCGTCGCGACCCCATTTACTGGCAGCATGATCTCACTGCCGAACAGTTGTTTATTGATCGTGACAACATCAATGCCGCTTTTCAGCGTCATGCATTCATCGGCGACATCGGATTGCTGAGTATAGACATCGACGGCAACGACTACTGGGTCTGGGAGGCCATCAACTGCATCTCACCGCGCATAGTGGTGTGTGAATATAACAGCCTGTTCGGCGCTGAACTGGCGGTTACAGTTCCCTACGACGCCGGCTTCATCCGCGGCGATGCGCATTATTCCAACCTTTACTATGGGGCCTCACTGGCTGCCCTGTGCCAGCTGGCCGAGCGCAAGGGCTATGACTGCGTCGGGACCAATTCGGCGGGCAGCAATGCATTTTTTGTTCGCAGGGATCTGCCTCACGAACTGCCGCGACTCACCGCGCAGCAGGCCTACGTGTCCTGTAAGGTGCGCGAATCGCGTGATCGACAGGGAAAACAGACATATCTGGCAGGTGATGACCGTCTGCGGGAGATCGGCGATATGCCGCTGCTGAATCTTGCCACGCAAGAGCAGGCCAGCGTCGCTGAACTGCTGCTGAGCAGACCCTGACCAGGGCCTACCGCGGCGGCTACGCGCGCAAGGCTGCGTCCAGCTGCTGCGCCAAAGACTGCCAGCTCGGTACGGCGGCGTAGTCATACCGCCCACAATCCAGCTGTCGCTCTATTGCCTCACTGAGCGCCTGCGGATTATCCGCCGGCACCAGCAGCTCCTGATGTTGTGACAGAATCCAGCGCGTTGAAAGTGTGTCCGTGGCGACCACCGGGATTGCACAGGCCATGGCTTCGTAAATCTTCACCGGATAGCTGTGACTGCCAAAGGCTGAACGGCGGTTGCAGGCTACCAGGACATTCATCGCCTTGAGCAGTGTCGGCACCTCGGCGTCCTCGATATAGCCCAGCGAATGGATATATGGCGGCACAGGCACATCACTCCAGGTCCGCCCCGAATGGATGAATCCAACCTGGGGGCGTCGCTCGCGCAGCAGGTCCATAGCGGCAAATAGAACGTCAACGCCGCGACTGCGGTGCAGTGAGCCGCAGTAACCCACCAGCACGGCGTCCCGGTCGAGGCCAAACTGATCCCGGCTGACGTCGCGCTCCCCGGGCGTGAAGCCGCCAGGGTCAGCGGCCATCGACAGCACCAGACCGGGCTTGTCACCGCGCCCACGTGACATGACCTCAAGCAGACCAGGTCCCGCCGCTGTTACCAGGTCGGCACGGCGCAGGGCACGACGCCAAAGCCAGTGCAGGGGCTTGCACCAGCCGATATAGCTCTCGTAGTTGTCGTAGGCGTCGATACATGAACGTACGCCATAGCGGCGCCCGTAGTGTGCAGCGAGAATACCAAAATAGGTGTCTGAGAACCCGAACAACCAGTCGGGCCTGTTTTCCGTCAGTTCTCTACGCAAGGTACGGAGATACCCAAAGGGACGCCGAATCGGCACAGACAGCCAGCGCATTCCGTGCTGTTCGCTGGTCTCCAGCGCAACGCCCTTGTAGTCCAGCAGCAGTATCGTGACCTCATGTCCCTGCTCGGCGAGGTATTTTGGCAAGTGGAAAAAGCGCCCGTAAGGACGGGTCAGCAGGTCGCGATCCAGGGGACGTCGCTTGCAAAGAAACAGGAGCCTCATGGCAGCCTCAGGGGCCGGGCTTGATCAGCAGCCATATACAGGGCGAGGCCCATGGTAGACGCCGTGCCACCAGGCTTGCCAGGCGCGCCTTCAGGGAACCGGGCGGCAACATGTAGCTGACCTTGAAACGCTCTGGTTCATCTATCACTCGCGGGGTGTAGTTGCGTACCTCGAAGGCGGCCATAAGGCGCCGTAGCTGACCATGGCTGAGGTGCTTTTCATAGTAGAAGCGACCCTTCCCGGTGATGCGCAGGTAGCCATGGGCCAGCGGCCTGGGCAACAGCGACAGAAACGGGAGGTTGTAGTGCGGTTCATTGATCATCAAACGTACATTGCCGGAAAAGTAGCAGGCACCTCCCGGGCGCAGTACGCGATGAATTTCCGCCATCAGCCGCTCGGCATCGGGCACGTGTTCGTAGACGTGCGAACAGACCACGATATCAAAACTGTTGTCGTCGAAAGCGAGCTTCATCGCATCGCCGACCTGGAATTCGAGATTGTCGCGCGGGAAGTTGTTGCTGGCAAAATCAATGGCTTTTTCATCAATATCAATGCCCACCACATGACCCAGTGCCTGTGCCAGGCGATGATCGATCACTCCGGTGGAACCACCCACATCCAGGCCGCGTAGCGTGGCCAGGGGCTGGTCGAAGTAGTCTTCGAGGACCGCCAGGGTAGTCAGGGCTTTCTTCTCACGCGCTTCAACATCAAACACCGAAGGCATGATGTCCGAATAGTCATACTGGTAGTCTCTGCTCATACGCGCACGCCCTCAGCAAGCCGTCGACAGTTCGCGCAGCAAAACGTCGGCCATCCGGCGGTGATAGCGCGGCCAGGCGAAACCCGCCGCAAAGCGTCGGCAGCTTGCTGGCGGCGGATTGCTGTCCTGCAAAATGGCCAGCAGCGCAGCGGTGAAGCCGCGGTAGTCTCCCGCAGCAACCAGCGAGCCGCTGTCCCCGTCAGCTATTGCGTCGACCACGCCGCCGACGGCAAAGGCAACGGCCGGCGTGCCCACCGCCGCCGCCTCAATGGCAACCATGCCAAAACCCTCAACATCACCTGGCGTTGGCACCAGCGGAAATACCAGGGCATCTGCGGCGGCGTAGGCTTCGATGAGTGCTTCGTCGCTGATATGACCAAGAAAACGCAACGAGCTGTCCAGTTCCAGGCGCCGCACCGCTTCGGTGACCGCCTGCAGCTCTGGCGACTGTGCAGACAGACCCTGGTCAGGATGTTCCCCCACCACGATCAGGCAGGTTTCAGGCTCCGCGGCAAGCAGGTCTGGCAGGGACTGCTCAACGAAACGCAACAGCCCCTTGCGCGGCGTGACCCGACCTACAAACAGCAGCAGGTGCCGATGACTGACAGCGTAACGCTCACGAAAACTACTGGCGGCGAGCTCGCGGTCTATGTCTGGCAAATCGGTACCCGGATGAATCACTTGGATGCGCTCGCGCGCGACGCCTTCGGCTGCCGCCAGTTCCGCCGTGTTGTGGCTGTTGGTCAGCACCAGGTGCAATCGCCGGAAGCTGGGCACAAACAGGCGCTGGTAGACGGGATGATCGACAACAATATCAAGGCCGTGCAGGAATACCGCCGTGCGCACCTGGCAAAGCCACTGCAACAGCAGCAGCACCGGACCCAGCAGGCCGCTGCCGCCCAGCACTCGAGCCGGGCGCCGCCGCCAGCACACCCCCAGTGCATAGCAAAGGGAAAGGGGCAGGAATAGCGCCGGGCGCGGATCGAGTTCCAGCACCCTGACACCGTCCGGCAGGCAGCCGCGGCAGCCGCGGGGACCGATAACAACAAGGTCCGCCACCTGTGACAGCCCCTCCGCTGTATGTTGCATCAACCGCTCCATACCGCCGACCAGGGGCGGCAGGTTGCGGGTGATCAGCAACACGGTATCCCGGTCAGCCTGCACTGGCCTGGGCGCTCTCTGAAGCGTGTTGCGAACAGATCACTGGCGCTGCTCAATCTTGTAGGTCAGGTTGGAAATCTGCTCGGAAATCAGCCCGATAAGAAACACGATTACGCTGGACACAAACAGCAGAAGGCTCATGTTGGTGAATCGGCCCATACTGAAGTAGGTATACCCGTAGTAACTGAGGCCCGCCAGGAAAATGGCCGCAGCGATGGGAAAGAACAGCTTCAGCGGCGAGTACAGGGTACCGATCTTGAAAATGATCAGCAGAAAGCGCGTACCGTCGCGCCACAGCCTGATATGGCTCTTGCCGACACGCTGCTGGCAGTCAATCGGCACAAAAGCTACCGAATAGCCGGCGCGGTAGAACGCCATGGTAGAGGTGGTGGGGTAGGAAAACCCGTTCGGCAGCAGGTACAGAAACGAGAGAAATTTTTCGCGTCGTGCGGCGCGCATGCCGGAAGTGAGGTCGGGAATAGTGTGCCCCACCATCCAGCTGGCAAACAGGTTGTAAATCGAGTTAGCGCCCCAGCGCGCTAGACTGGCCTGCCCATCACCACCCTGCCGGGCCCCCACCACAAGGTCGTAACCTTCCTCGATCTTGTACAGCAGGTCGGCGATATCCTTGACCTGGTGTTGACCGTCGCCATCCATGAACAACAGCACTTCGCCGCTGGCGACCCGGGCGCCGGTCTTGATGGCTGCGCCGTTGCCCTTTGAGTAGGGATGGCTCTCTACCCGGGCACCGGCCTGTTCGGCGACCGCGACAGTATCGTCAGTGGAACCGTCGTTTACCACGATCAACTCGGCTTCCGGGTAGGCGGCCCGCAGTTCAGGCAGAAAGCCTGCGAGACCAGAGGATTCGTTCTTGGCGGGTATGACGATCGACAGACTAAAAGCGCTCATGTGCGAGCGCCTCTGCGCAGGTTGTACTTCGCGATGCAGTACAGGGCGCGAACGCCGTCGCGCCAACCGATCTTCTTGCCCTCTTCATAGGTACGACCATAGTAGGAAATACCCACTTCGAAAATCCGCGCCTCTGAGGCGGCCAGCTTGGCGGTAATCTCCGGTTCGAAGCCAAAGCGATCCTCTTCGATGGTAAAAGACTGGATCAGCTCGCGACGGAAAACCTTGTAGCAGGTTTCCATGTCGGTGAGATTCAGGTTGGTTGCCATGTTCGAAGCCAGTGTGAGCACACCGTTACCGACGCGGTGCCAGAAGTAAAGTACACGGCGTGGCTCCGAACCCATGAAGCGCGAGCCGTACACTACATCCGCCTTGCCCTCGATAATCGGCTTGATCAGGCGCGGATACTCTTCCGGGTTGTACTCCAGGTCCGCGTCCTGAATGATCACGATATCACCCTCCGCCGCGGCTATTCCTGTGCGCAGTGCCGCACCCTTGCCCCGATTGACCTCATGCAGCAGGAGTTTGTCGATCAGCGCCGAGTGCTCGCTCTGCAAACGCTCGCGGGTGCCGTCCGTCGAACAATCGTCAACGAGTATGATCTCGTGTTCAAGCGGGGCCGCATTGCGCACAGCCTGCAACAGTTCTCCCACCGTATCGACCTCGTTGTAACAGGGCACGATGATGCTCAACTTGTGTGTCATTCTGTTGTTTCCCCGGTTAACACCGTCAGGTTGTATTTTTCCTGGGCGCTCAGCAATCCTTCGTCGCGCGCCTGCTCCAGCCTCGCGAGGCTGTCTTCATAGTCCGCCGTGCGGCCGAGAATCGCAGAAAAATAAAGCCTCATCATCTGTGCTCTCAGGTCATCGGGCGAGCGCTGCAGCAGACGATTGACATAGTACAACGCCTGCTCGTATCGCTGCAGGTGATTCTCCAGAATTGCCAGGGAGAGGAACAGCTTTGGCGTTACCTTCTGTACATCAGTTCCCAGAACCATCTGTCCCCAGTGGTCCGCAAGCGCCTCCATATCGGTGCCTTCACAGGCGCCGCCAATCAGCTTCCGCGCCAGGCTGTAGCTGTTTTCATTGACCAACCGATCGCGAAAGTCTTCCTCGCTCATTTGCCAGGACAAGAAGCGCTGCGCGGGTATTTCCCCCTGGGCGCGACAGTACACCATGGCCTCGGTCAGCCGATGACGGAAGCCTCCCCTCGGGTCAAGCGCTTCCACCCTGGCGACATATTGCAGTGCCAGCTCGGTGTCTCCCAGGCCTGCCATCTCCATCGCCAGACCTTCGATGGCGCGCACCGAAGCCGGAAAGCGCGACTCTGCTACCAGGTGGAAGACTCGCCCATTTGCCCAGATCTGTGTCTCGACGGCTGTTGCCACCGCAGCGTGACCCAGCAGCAGAGCCAGCAGGCCACGCGACCAGGCCGCTCCCGCAGGGAGTCTCTCCGCCAGGGCGCCAAGTCCTGCTACCAAAGCGATAAACACACCGACCGCCGGCAGATAGTTGCGGTGCTCGAAATAGAGCTCCAGGGGAAACACACTGCCCTCCAGCGCGTGCCCAACAAGGAAAAACAGCAGCCCGAAACCCACGCCTCGCATCACCTTGTAGCGCAGCGCCAGCAAAGCCGCCGGCACCACCAGCAACAGTGCCAGCAGCGCCCACAGGGTAGACCGGGGCGAGGTAAGCCCGGTCGAGAACGGGTAGGCATCGTGATAGAGCCCCAGCGCCTGGCTGTCTACCCACAGGAGCTGCGCCAGGTAGTGCCACAGAATGCGAGGCTGGGTAAGCAGGCGCTCAATCAGCGTGAAATCCCTGATGCCGTAGCCAGCCACCAGTCCATCGAAGAACAGCATCAGGTAGGCAGCCACTGCCAACAGACCCAGCGCCGCCAGTCCGACATGAAGTTTGAGCAGATGGTCAACAAGGCCGCCGCCCACCCGGGGGTGATCACGGGGCTGGAGTACGGCGAGTTCAACCAGCACCAGCAGTGGCAGGACCAGCAGGGCGTTTTCCTTGCTGAGCACGGCCAGCACCACTGCCAGCAGCGCAATGGGCCACCAGGGGCTGCGCCAGCCGCCACCCTCGCCATCACGGCGCCAATGCAGGTAGGCGCTCAAAGCGACCAGGCTGAACAGTGTCGCCAGCTGCGCCATGCGCTGCACCATATAGAGCGTGGTGCTGACCAGCAGCGGCGCCAGCAGCCAGAACGCGGCTACCCAGAGGGCACACTCCCGACGCCGGCTGGCCCCCAGGGCAGTGAACACCTGCAAGCTGAACAGCCAGACCAGGACACCGGTGCTGAGATGAATCAGCAGATTGGTCAGTTTTGCACCCCAGACACCGCCGTCCAGCAGGTACAGGTCCAGCAGGAAGCTCGCCATGGCCACGGGGCGACCCAGTGGGCCTGAGGGGTTATCGGTAAGCACATCAACAACAAAGCCTTCCTCGGAGACCAATGCCTGCACGCGCTCGAGGTTGGCGGCATCGTCCAGCAGGATGGGGCCCGACAGGCCGGGCCAGTAAATCCAGCCCGTGAGCAGCAAGATGCCCAGCAGCCAGGGGGCTGACTTCATCAGTGTCGCCTTCACTGACCGAGGGCCTGCTGGGCGCTGCGCACAGCGTAGAGATTCGCGTCCAGTGCCAACAGGTCTCCCAGCACCCGCGCAGCGCGGGCCTCATCGCCCTGGGCGAGGTACCAGCTGGCAAGCTGGTAGTAGCCTGTGGCATCGCCGGGACTCCGCTCAATCGCCTCGCGGCTCAGGGCTATGGCTCGCTCGAGATTACCCCTGACCTCTCCGTAGTAGCGCGCCAGGAAGGCCGGGTAGGCGGGATTGCCCGGGTAGCGAGCCCCCAGGGTGTCGATCATGGCCACCAGCGCTGTTTCCGGCATGTCACAGTAGCCCGCCGCCAGGCAGCGGTTCAGCAGCTCCAGCGCATTGCCATCGGACGGCTCCATAGTGCGCTCCGCCGCCGCCACCTGTAGTGCTTCCAGAGTGGGGGCCCGGGACAGGCCGGGAAACCAGCGGCTGTCGATGTAAAGCAGGCTAACCAGTGCCGGTATATGCTGTGCATCCAGCTCCAGCAGATATTCGAAGTAGCGTCGCGCCGCCAGCACGTGCTCCCTCGACGTGGTCTCATCATCTACCTCATCAGCCAGTCGCATCCTCAGGTTGGCGTAGTAATAGGCGGTGCGCTCCGAGCGCGGGTGGTGGCGCAGCTGGGTTTCGTAAAGGCGCAATTCACTGCTCCACAGCACACTACGCCATGCCAGGGCAACACAGAATGGCAGCAGCAAGAGCGTCAGTGCGGCACGCCTTGAGCGCGCGGGGACCCGCGGATAGAGCAGCGCAACCAGCAACAGTGCCAGTCCTGCGTTGCCCAGGTAGCTGCGGTGTTCATAGACCAGGTCGAGCGGAACGACGGTCGACTCAATTGCGTGAGTCGTGAGAAAAAAGCCGACGCAGAACGTCAGCAACGGGCGGCGCTTCGCCGCCGCCAGGCTGATTGCGATAGCTACAAGCCACGCCGCCACCGCGATCGAGGTGGTCCAGGGCGCAAGCCAGCCACGCGACACGGCAATATCGTCGTGAAACAGGCTCATGCGACCGACATCCGGCCAGTAGAACCAACTCACGTAGTGCCACAACACCCGCGACTGTGTCAGCAAGCGTTCGCCGCTGTCGATACCGCGCCAGCTGCCCCGCTGTTGCAGCCACCCGGGATCAGCCAGCGCAATGGCGACGATGGCGACAATGGGCAGCACACAGGTGGCGGCGGCCAGCCAGCGCAGGGGCGCCAGGTTGCGCCCGTGATACTGCCCTCGAAACAACACGCACTCCAGCAGTGCCAACAGTGGCAACAGCAGGACGCCGTCTTCCTTGGACAGTACGGCGGCGAGACCAGCCAGCGTCAGCAACACCAGCATCCACGACAGCTCCGCCGCCGTCGCAACCCGCTGCAGCCAGCGACTGCGATGCCGGGTATACACCATCAGCCCCAGCAGGGTGAACAGCGCGGAAAGCTGCTCCATCCGCTGTATCGAGTAAAGCACTGTGGAGAGCTGCATGGGGTTGAGCAGCCAGAACAGGGACGCGGCCAGGGCACAGTGCTGAGCCTGTTCCCGCGACCATTGGAGCGCGGGAGCCACCTGCAGGAGAGATCTCAGCCAACGATAGAGCAGGTAGCCCATCGCCAGGTGAATAATAAGATTGATACTCTTTTCCAGCACAGCGCTGTGGCCAACCAGAGCGTGACTGAGCGCGAAGGTCAGCATGGTGACCGGACGACCGGTAGGGCCGGCGCTGGAACTGTCTATCGCCACCAGCCAGGCCTGGAAGCTGCCGGGCTCCGCCCCCAAGGCCGTATTGCGGACCAGCGCAACGACAGAGTCGAAGGTAAAGGGGCCGAACAGTCCGGGCAGGTAAAGCAGCAGGCACAGGAATGCTGCCGCCCAAAGCCACCTGTTGCTAATCATGGAAAGCATTCACGCATGACAAAAAAAACCCGGGCAGAGCCCGGGTTTTTCCACTGAAGCAGTGATTAACCGCGGCAGTTAGCCGGCAGGTACTTCGACGGTACCGCAGTGGTAGTCGGCGTAGAACCACCGGGGCGGCACTTCCACTGTACCGTGCCACCGGCAGTACCGGTGAGGGACAGAGAAAGCATATACGCAGAGGCGCTGATATCACCACCGACGTCCGTGGCTACTTCAACGGTAATAACACCCGTGGAAGTGTATGACACAGAGTCAACAATCGGCGTACCAATCTGGGTACGGAGGCCAGCCTGTTGGGCACTGGTCGGCAGAGCATTGTTGGCAATGTAGAATTCCGTGACGTTGGTCTTGCCTTCACCCAGCAGGGCGATGGGCTCGGACATCTTGGCGCGGATGGTGTAATCCTGGTAAGCGGGCAGAGCCACAGCAGCCAGAATGCCGATGATCGCAATTACGATCATCAGTTCGATCAGGGTAAAACCCTTTTGGATTTGCTTGTTCATTATTACGTCTCCTGAAAAGACTCTTAATTCGACTTTTGGTTTAAGCCCGGTGATTCCTTCCGGACGCGCCGGGCTTAATCCCAGCGACACACGGAAGAAAGCACAGCCCGTGCCAACTTTTCAAAAACCACCTTATCTTACATTTTTCCCTTTAGAAAACATACAGTTAATTGATTGTTAGCGGTGGCTAGCGCTCTCAGGGCCAGGGGCATCGACCCGGCCCTCACACGTCACAGAGTGACAATCCTTGTCAGTGTGTGACAGAGCGCACGGACTGGCGGCGACACTCTGTGACAGACCGCAAAAATCGGGCGATTGGACACTGTAAGGGTGTATATAGGGGGGGTATACTCGAGCGAGTATCAGATAAAGACGTTGGTAAAGCTCGGTGAGAAGTAACACCGGTAAACAGACGAAAATACGGGGCTGATTAAAGAACGAATACCCAGGGTATTCTGCAGGCTTGTCCTGCAGGCCGCAGAAACTGCAGGCCGTTACCACCGAAGCCAGAAAATAAAAGCGATCACGAGTACCAGAGTCAGACATGACAAATAAGCCCCCAACCCAACTCAGTGGCCTCGCCGGACGGCTCGTCGCCGACGGCCTCCTGGAAGCGGAGGACGCTCAGACCGCGCTCACCGAAGCGGCGCGCGAAAAGGCGCACTTTGTCTCCCACCTGGTCGGCAATGACTATATCGGCGGCCAGCAGCTCGCCGAGATGGCTTCGGAAGAATTCGGGGTGCCCCTTTTTGACATCGCATCCTTTAACCTGGAGTCGATACCGAAAGACCTGGTCTCCCCCAACCTGGCGGTCAAGCATCACGCCATGCCACTGTTCCGTCGTGGCAACCGTCTCTATATTGCAGTATCCGACCCCACCAATCTCTCGGCCCTCGATGAGCTTAAATTCCACACCGGCATCAACACCGATGCGGTGCTGGTCGAGGAGACCGCCCTGGCAGCGGCGATCAGCGCCTGGGCGGACTCGGAAGACTCCTTCGGCGGCGACCTCGGTGACCTCGATGACGCCGGGCTGGAAGATCTGGACGTTGAGGCGGTCGACGAGGACGGTGGCGGCGGCGCAGATGACGGCGGCAATATCGACGAGACCCCTGTGGTGCGCTTCGTCAACAAGGTCCTGCTGGACGCGATCAAGTCAGGCGCATCGGATATTCATTTCGAGCCCTACGAGAAGATCTACCGGGTAAGATTCCGGACGGACGGCATTCTGCACGAAGTCGTGCGTCCACCAGCCAACCTCGCGGGCCGGCTGGCGGCACGCCTGAAGGTGATGTCACAGATGGACATTTCCGAGCGGCGGGTTCCCCAGGATGGGCGCATCAAGATGCGCGTCTCCAAGAATCGCGCCATCGACTTTCGGGTGAACACCTTGCCGCTGCTGTTCGGTGAAAAAATCGTACTGCGTATTCTTGACCCGTCCAGCGCGCAGATGGGTATCGACATGCTGGGCTACGAGGACTTCCAGAAAGACCTTTATATGGCAGCCCTGGAGCAACCGCAGGGCATGATCCTGGTCACCGGCCCGACGGGCTCCGGCAAGACCGTCTCGCTCTACACTGGCCTGAACATACTCAATACCACTGAACGCAACATTTCCACCGCGGAAGATCCTGTCGAGATCAACCTCGAGGGTATCAACCAGTGTCACGTCAATCCCAAAGTGGGCCTGACCTTCGCGGAGGCGCTGCGCTCTTTCCTGCGGCAGGACCCGGATGTCATCATGGTGGGTGAGATCCGGGATCTGGAGACCGCAGAAATCTCGATCAAGGCCGCCCAGACCGGGCACATGGTGATGTCCACCCTGCACACCAACAGCGCAGCTGAAACCATTACCCGCCTGTTGAATATGGGCGTACCGCCGTTCAACCTGGCCACCTCGGTAAACCTGATTATTGCCCAGCGACTGGCACGCCGCCTTTGCAAGGAGTGCAAGGAACCGGCGGACCTGCCCGAGAACGTTCTCCAGGACGCCGGCTTTACGGAAGATATGATTGAAAAAGCGACCATCTTCAAGCCGGTAGGCTGCTCGAAATGCTCCAACGGCTACAAGGGCCGGGTGGGTGTTTATGAGGTCGTGCGCGTCACACCGTCGATCGCCCGTATCATCATGGAAGAAGGCAACTCTATCGACATCGCAGCAAAAGCCCGCGAAGAGGGTTTCAACGACCTGCGCATGTCGGGCCTGCGCAAGGCCATGTTGGGCGACACCAGTCTCGAAGAAGTGAATCGGGTTACCACGGACTAAGCGATACCGCTTAAAAAAATAGAAGCAGGCAACGGATCAGGCTATGGCTACCAGCGCATCAAAAGGGCAAATATTCACCTGGCAGGGCACCGATAAACAGGGTCGCTCCAGTAAGGGTGAAATCGAATCGGTGAGCCTGGCAATGGCCAAGGCTCAGCTGCGCCGCCAGGGCATCAAGCCAAAAACGGTCAGGAAGAAGGCCAAACCGCTGTTCGGCTCCGGCGGCAAGAAAATCAAGCCCATGGACATCGCCATCTTTACCCGCCAGCTCGCTACCATGATGAAAGCCGGTGTGCCGCTGGTACAGAGCTTCGATATTGTCGGCGAGGGCCTGGAAAACCCCACCATGAAAGAGGTGGTGTTCAGCATCAAGGCGGATGTGGCGTCGGGTACCGGCCTGTCTCTTGCCCTGGAAAAGTATCCCCAGTACTTCGACGAACTGTTCGTCAGCCTGGTGGCCTCCGGCGAAACCTCGGGTACCCTGGAAACCATGCTTGACCGGGTGGCGGTGTACAAGGAAAAGTCTGAAGCCTTGAAAGCCAAAATCAAGAAGGCCATGACCTACCCGATCGCGGTGGTGGTCGTAGCACTGGTGGTGACGGCGCTGCTGCTGATAAAGGTGGTGCCCCAGTTCGCCGAGACCTTTTCATCCTTCGGCTCGGAACTACCGGCCTTTACCCTCTTCGTGCTGAAGATTTCCAACTTTACACAGGATTGGTGGTTCATCATCCTGATATCCGTCATTGTGATCGTGGCCGTCTACAAGGAGGTGTACAAGCGCTCCTTCGCGTTCCGGGAGGCCCAGGACAAGGTGATGCTGAAAATGCCCGTGGTCGGCGACATCGTTTACAACTCCGTCGTGGCGCGCTTCTCGAGGACCCTGGCAACGACCTTCTCAGCCGGTGTCCCGCTGGTTGACGCCCTGGAATCCGTGACGGGAGCAGCGGGCAGCATTCCCTATGCCAAGGCGATCCGGCAGATCAAGGATGACGTGACCACCGGTTCGACGCTTTACAGCTCGATCCACCAGACCGGCATGTTCCCGCTCATGTTGCTGCAAATGGTGTCCATCGGTGAAGAGTCCGGTGCCCTGGACGAGATGCTGGAAAAGGTGGCGAACTATTACGAGGATGCGGTGGACAACGCCGTCGACAGCCTCAGCTCGCTGATGGAGCCGATCATCATGTCGGTGCTGGGTGTGCTCGTGGGCGGCCTGATGATCGCCATGTACCTGCCCATCTTCATGCTGGGTTCGGTCGTCTAAATACGCTGCCTGACACTACCCTTACATGGACCTGATCGCCGCGCTGAACCAGCAGCCCATGCTGCTGAATGGACTCCTGCTGCTACTCGGTCTGACCGTGGGCAGCTTCCTGAACGTGGTGATCTACCGCATCCCCGCGATGATCGAGCGCGAAGAACATGCCTACTGTACCGCGCTGATCGAGGGCACACCCCAGCCTGACGCCGAAGCTTTCAACCTCGCTACTCCGGGCTCCCGCTGTCCTCACTGTGGGCACGCCATCAGGCCCTGGGAAAATATTCCGGTCATCAGTTACCTGTTGCTACGCGGTCGCTGCAGTAGCTGCAAGGTCGGCATCTCCCTGCGCTATCCTCTCATCGAGGCAAGCTGCGGCGCGCTGACTGTGTTGCTGAGCCTGCAGTTCGGCGGCCTGAGCACCGCCATGGTCATGGCGCTGCTGTTTACCTGGGCGCTACTGGCCCTGACCATGATCGACATCGATACCATGCTGCTGCCCGACGCCATCACCCTGCCCCTGCTGTGGCTGGGACTGCTGGTCAACCTGTTCGGCCTGTTCACTCCCCTGCAAGACGCCGTTATAGGTGCCATGGCCGGTTATGGGGTGCTGTGGGGCGTATTCTGGATGTTCAAGATCTTTACCGGCAAGGAAGGCATGGGCTACGGCGACTTCAAGCTGCTAGCGGCGCTAGGCGCCTGGCTGGGCTGGCAAGCCCTGCCGATGATCATCCTGCTGTCTTCCTTCGTGGGTGCGGTCCTGGGCATCATCGTTATGCTGCTGCAGAAACGCGGCAAGGACGTCCCGATTCCCTTTGGCCCCTACCTGGCCATAGCCGGCTGGATCGCCCTGGTATGGGGCAGTGACATCATGGCCTGGTACTGGGCCAATTTCACCACTGCACCGGCGGGCTAGGCCGGGTGTCGGGCAAGCCCCCGGTCGTCGGTATTACCGGCGGCATCGGCAGCGGCAAGACCGCGGTAACCGATCAACTGCAGAAGCTGGGTGTCACGGTAGTCGATGCCGACCTCGCCGCTCGCATAATCATGGAGCCGGGACGCCCTGCTCTGGCCGCCGTTGTCGAGCGTTTTGGCAATGACATTCTGCTGCCCGACGGCCAGCTGGATCGCGCCGCCCTGCGCCGCACCGTGTTTGAGGATCCGCAGCAGCGTCGCTGGCTGGAGCAGCTGACCCATCCGCTGATCGGCGAGGAAATCCTGCGCCAGCTTTCAGCCGCTGCATCACCCTATGTCGTGCTGTCATCACCCTTACTGCTGGAAACCAGCCAGAAGGAGCTGTGCGACCATATCGTCGTGGTAGATGTGCCGGAAGACGTCCAACTTGAACGCACCATGCACCGCGATGACAACGATGAGGGTCAGGTCCGTCGCATTATGGCCGCCCAACTGGCGCGCGCTGAACGTCTCGCCGGTGCGGATTCCGTGATCGACAATAATGGAACACTGGCGGACCTGGAGGCTCAGGTCGAGGCCCTGCACGCAGACCTGTTAGTGCGCTACGCCGCCAAAGAAGGCTGACGCGGCCCGAGGTCAGCCGTCAGTTCTCACCGATATCTGTAATTCTGCACGCCACAGCAAGCTGCTGTGCGCACCGAGCGCCGACTCGGTAAAATCTGGCGGTTAAAGCGCCAGACAAGCCTCAACGATTGGCCGGTTGGCGGCGGGAAACTCATAGTCCGCCAGCGCGGCGGGCGCGCACCAGGCCAGCGGCTGACCCTCACGCCCCTCGGGTTGCCCGCTAAAGCCATCGATCACCCACACATCCAGACACACCTGTTTATCCGCATAATCGTGATGCACCTGCAGAAGGGGCCGGCAGCGGGTGACGTGAATTCCCAGCTCCTCATGCAGTTCACGTTCCAAAGCGTGATTTACGGTTTCTCCCGACTCGACCTTGCCACCGGGAAATTCCCAGAGGCCGCCCTGGTGGGATTCATGGTGCCGTTTGCTGATGAGAATATCGCCGGCTGGGCCCACTATCACGCCCACGGCCACGTGGACGCGGGCCATCAGGTGCGATACTCCGCATTGATGCGCACATAGTCGTACGACAGGTCGCTGGTCCACACAGTCGCCGACTGATCACCGCGGTTGAGGCATACCTGAATGTGTATCTCACCCTCTGCCATGGCCGCAGCACCTTGCTCCTCGGTATAGCCTGCCGCTCGCCCACCGCGCTCGGCGATCAACACGCCATTGATATGCAAGGACACCTGGTCGACATCCAGACTGGGCACCTCTGCCCTGCCGATGGCCGCCAGCAGGCGCCCCCAGTTGGGATCGCTGGCAAACAGTGCGGTTTTCACCAACGGTGAATGAGCAATGGTGTAGGCAACTTCGAGCGCCTCGGCCTCACTGGCGGCACTGGTCACCTCGACAGTTACAAACTTGCTGGCGCCCTCGCCGTCGCGGATCAGCGCCTGGGCAAGCTCGAGGGCCAATGAGTGAAGCGCCTCGCGCAGGGCGGGCAAGCGCGGATCTGCGGTGTCGGCGATTTCCGGATTGCCCGCAGCTCCAGTGGCCACCAGCATAGCGGCGTCGTTGGTTGAGGTATCGCCGTCCACAGTGACCCGGTTGAAACTCTTCTCAACCGTCTCCAGCCAGAGCGACTGGAGAAATGTCGGTTCAATCGCCGCGTCCGTTGCAAAAAACGCCAACATGGTGGCCATATTCGGCTTGATCATGCCCGCACCCTTCGCCATGCCGGTGAGGGTCACTGTTACGCCACCCAGGTCCAGCTGCCGAGAGGCTGCTTTGGGACGGGTATCCGTTGTCATGATGCCTTCGGCGGCGGCTAGCCACTGGTCATCGGTCAGGCCAGACACCGCCGCAGGCAGTGCATCAACAATCACCTGCACCGGTAGCGGTTCACCGATGACGCCGGTGGAAAAAGGCAGTACCGCCGCGGTGGTGACCCCGACCTGCTCGGCCAGCGAACGGCAGCAAGACAGGGCATCTTCAAGCCCCGGCTGCCCGGTACCGGCGTTGGCATTGCCGGTGTTCACCAGCAAGTAGCGAGGTGCCGCCACCTGCAGGTGGTCCCGCGCCACCTGTACCGGGGCCGCGCAGAAGGCATTGCGGGTAAAGGTGCCGGCCACTCGCGAACCTTCAGCGAGCTCCAGCAGCACCAGATCCAGTCGACCCGGCGTCTTGATACCGGCGCTCACGGCGGCGAGGCGCACACCTGCTACCGGCAGAGCGGCTCCCTCAGAGGCGGCCATGACACTGTTTGTACTTTTTCCCGGAACCACAGGGGCAGGGCTCATTGCGGCCTACCTTGGGCTGCTCGCGAACAAAGGGTTGATCCGCTGCCGCAGCGGCGCCCGCCTGCTGACCTTCAGAGCCAGTTGCCTCGGGCGTCATGGCTGAGGCCTCTGCGTGCTGGAAGGCCAGCTTTTCCCGTGCCGCTTCCTCGCGGCGCTTTTTCTCGAGCAACTCAGCCTCGTCCTGGCGCTGAATTTTTACGTGGCACAGGAAGCGGGTCACTTCGAACTTCAGGTTGTCCAGCAACTGCTCGAACAGGGCGAAGGACTCGCGCTTGTATTCCTGCTTGGGGTTTTTCTGGGCGTAGGCGCGAAGGCCAATGCCCTGGCGCAGCTGATCCATGGTAGCCAGGTGCTCTTTCCATAATGTGTCCAGCACCTGCAGCATGATCTGCTTTTCGAGCCGGCGCATGTCCGGGCCTACATCGTCGCACTTGGCCTGGTACGCCTCGGCAACCGCCTCATCGATACGTTCGAGGAGGCCTTCTTCGGCGAGGTTGTCGTCCTCGTCCAGCCACTGCTGCAGCGGGAGCTTGATGTCGAACTCGGCCTCGAGCTGCCGTTCCAGGCCGGAAATATCCCATTGCTCTTCCAGGCTCATCGGCGGGATGTATTCGCTGATGGCCTCTCTGAGCACGTCGCTGCGGATCGCCGCAATGGTCTCCGAAATGTCTTCGGCGTCGAGCAGCTCGTTACGTTGCTGGTAGATCACCTGCCGCTGGTCGTTCGCCACATCATCATATTCGAGTAGCTGTTTGCGCACATCGAAATTGCGTCCTTCGACCTTGCGCTGGGCCTTTTCGATAGCGTTGGTCACCATGCGGTGTTCGATGGCTTCACCCTTCTCCATACCCAGTGCCTGCATGAAGTTCTTGACCCGATCGGAGGCGAAAATCCGCATCAGGTTGTCTTCCAGGGACAGGTAGAAGCGCGAGGCTCCCGGGTCTCCCTGGCGGCCGGCGCGACCACGCAACTGGTTGTCGATACGCCGCGACTCGTGGCGTTCGGTACCAAAAATATGCAGGCCACCAGATGCGAGCACCTGATCGTGGCGCTCCTGCCAGGCGGCCCTGAGGCTGGCCACCTGTTCCTCGCTGGGATTGTCCAGCGCCTTTACCTCCGCCTCCCAGTTACCGCCCAACACGATATCGGTGCCGCGCCCCGCCATGTTGGTAGCAATCGTGACAGTACCCGGGGTGCCGGCCTGGGCGATGATCTGCGCTTCCTGCTCGTGAAACTTTGCGTTCAGCACGGCGTGTTCAATCTTTGCTGCATTGAAGCGCCGCGACATTTCCTCGGAGGTCTCAATGGAGGCGGTACCCACCAGCACCGGGGCACCACTTTCGATACAGGACTTCACGTCTTCGACGATAGCGTCGTACTTTTCGTCCACCGAGAGGTAAACCAGGTCGTTGTAGTCGGTGCGCTGGGTCGCCACATTGGTGGGAATCACCACCACGCTGAGCCCATAGATCTGGCGAAACTCAAAGGCCTCGGTATCCGCGGTACCGGTCATGCCGGCCAGCTTGCCGTACAGGCGGAAGTAGTTCTGGAAGGTCGTGGAAGCCATCGTCTGGCTTTCGCTCTGGATGGATACCCCTTCCTTGGCTTCGATCGCCTGGTGCAGGCCCTCCGACAGGCGGCGGCCGGCCATGGTGCGACCGGTGTGCTCGTCGATCAGGACCACCTGGCCATCCTGCACGATGTATTCGATGTCACGGTTGAAAAGGGCGTGGGCCCGCAGTGCCGAATGCACGTGATGGAGCAGGTTGAGGTTGGTGGCAGCGTAGAGGCTGTCACCCTCCTCCAGCAGCTTTTCCCTGACCATGAGCTCCTCGACGAACAGATGGCCGGCTTCGGTCATTTCCACCTGCCGCAGCTTCTCGTCAATAGTGTAGTGCCCTTCCAGGCCCTCATCGTCGAGCTGCAGCTCGGGGATTATCCGGTTGATGCGCTTGTAGAGTTCGGAGCTGTCTTCGGCAGCACCGGAGATGACCAGCGGCGTGCGTGCTTCATCAATCAGGATGGAGTCCACCTCGTCGACGATGGCAAAGGCCAGCTCGCCCTGCATCTGGTCTTCCTTGGTGAACGCCATATTGTCGCGCAGGTAGTCGAAACCAAATTCGTTGTTGGTCCCGTAAATAATGTCCGCCTGGTAGGCCTGCATCTTGTCGGCAGGATTCTGACCGGAGCGAATGACCCCGACCTCGAGACCCAGGAACCGATAAAGCGGGCCCATCCAGTCGGCGTCACGGGCAGCCAGGTAGTCGTTGACCGTTACCAGGTGAACGGGGTTGCCCGTCAGTGCGTTGAGATAGGCAGGCAGGGTTGCGACCAGGGTTTTACCCTCACCGGTGCGCATCTCTGCAATCTTGCCCTCGTGCAGGGTGATGCCACCGATCAACTGGACGTCAAAATGGCGCATACCCAGGGTACGCTCACCGGCCTCGCGCACGACGGCAAACGCCTCCGGCAAAATCTGGTCCAGCGTCTCGCCGTCCGCAATGCGGCTCTTGAACTCTTCGGTTTTTTCGCGCAGCTGATCGTCGCTCAGCGCTGCGGTGGACTCGGTCAGCTCATTGACCTTCTTGACCACCTTGCGCATGCGCTTGAGCTCGCGGTCGTTGCTGCTGCCGAATATCAGTTTCAGGAACTTGGAAATCATGGGACCCGTTCGATGGTGGTTTGGGGGTATATAGGGGCGCCGATGCGAATATCCATCCGCCCGGCAGAGATTTTAGCTTTAAATGAGGGTCAGCGCCGGGTGCGGCGCACGTATGTTGCGGGGTCGACGGGACGACCGTTCTTGTAAACCTCATAGTGCACATGCGGGCCGGTAGAACGGCCGCTGGAGCCCATGTGCGCGATGATCTGGCCCTTGCTGACGATATCGCCGACCTTGACCAGGTTTTCCTTATTGTGAGCGTAGCGAGTGGAGTACCCGCCGCCATGGCTGATCTCAACCATGTCGCCATAGCCGTAGCGATCGCCGGACCAGGTGACAACGCCACCCGCTACAGCCACTACGTCAGAGCCTTCCTTGCCGGCAAAGTCCACACCCTGGTGCCACATGGCCTGGCCCGTAAAGGGGTCCTTGCGCTGGCCGTAAGGTGATGACATCCAGCCCTTCTTGATGGGCCGGCCGGAGAGATAAATATCTTTTTGCAGCTGGCGATTGGAAAGCACCGCCTGCAGGAAATCGAGCTGTTGTTCGCGATCGGCGATGCGAGCTTCGAGGTCGCCCATCTCTGCCGCCAGCGTCGAGGGTGTAGTCGCCAGAACGGTGCCGTCTTCGCCGGTGTTGAGCGGGCCACCCAGGGCGGGGGTAACGCTGAAATCGAATTCCCCATCATCCAGTCCAGCAAGGCCGGTAAGGCGGCTGCCCATGGCATCAAGACGCACCAGGCGTGCTTCCATCTCCGCCACGTTCAGGGAAATGGACTGCAACCGGCGCTCCGCATCGGCGCGCAGCTCGGCGATCGCCTCGTTCTGGGCCTCAACTTCATCCTGCAGCGGCGCCAGTGATTGGGGTACTGCCACGACCTGTGCTACCTGGTAGCCAAGACCAACCATGCCAAGGGGCAAGCCGATCGCGCACAGTGATAACACTGCACGAGACCACTTCCCGAGTGCGATAACCCGGGAGGCGCCTAGCCTCTTGTCAACGAGAATGATCTTCATTTCAACGGTCAAAACCCCAGAAAGCGTGAATATTCGCATATGTGTTTGTGAAATACTACGACTTAATAAGCCCACTGTGACCTGCCAAAGCCACTGAAAAGCCTCGGAATTTGGGCGTTTTGGGACCTTATTCACACTACTGGAGCGATAACTAACGTTTTTGCGCGCCTTCAGCGGCGACATTACGCCGGTAACACGCGGGAAAAGAGAAGGCCGGATTGCAACAGCAACCCGGCCGCGCGGCAGCGGAACCGGTAAAGGCAAGGGGTCAGCCTGGGCCGACCCGCCGCCGCGGGGTCGCGCTGGCCCGGCCCTTCAGAGCCGTTCCAGTGCTACCACCGGGGGCCTTCCCCCGGGGTCAATCCGCCTGGCGACGCAGGAAGGCTGGGATGTCGAAGTAGTCTTCCTGACCCACAGCGGCCGCCAGTCCAGCCTCCATCGCCGCTTCCGCAGAGGCAGGCTTGTCCTCTGAGGCTGCCCGACGCCGGGTTGGTGCAGCTGCCGGCTCCGCCTGCTTGGGGGCACTGTCAACCACCTGCAAGGGTGCCGCCCGCACAGCTTCAGAACCCAGGCCAGTGGCCACAACGGTTACCTTGAGGTCATCGGACATATCCGGATCGATCACGGTTCCCACCACCACCGTGGCGTTGTCGGACGCGAACTCCTCGACGGCATCGCCCACCTCGGAGAATTCACCCAGGGACAGGTCAAGACCCGCGGTGATGTTCACCAGAATGCCACGAGCACCCTCCAGGTTAATATCCTCCAGCAGCGGGCTGCGAATCGCCGCTTCTGCGGCCTCGCGGGCACGATTCTCACCGCGAGCGGAGCCGGTACCCATCATTGCCATACCCATCTCGGACATCACCGTGCGCACATCCGCGAAGTCGACATTGATCATGCCGGGACGGATGATCAGATCGGCGATGCCCTGCACCGCGCCGAGCAGTACGTCATTGGCCTCCTTGAACGCCTCCAGCAGTGAGGTGCTCTTGCCCAGTACCTCCAGCAGCTTCTCGTTGGGAATGGTGATTAACGAGTCCACGTGCTGTTGCAGTTCCTTCATCCCCTCGTTGGCAATAAGCGTGCGCTTCTTGCCCTCAAAGATGAACGGCCGGGTGACGACTGCCACCGTGAGGATACCCATCTCGCGGGCCACCTCAGCCACCACCGGAGCAGCCCCGGTGCCGGTCCCACCACCCATACCGGCGGTAATGAAAACCATATCGGCGCCCTTGAGTGAATCGGCGACACGGTCACGATCTTCCATGGCGGCGGCACGGCCGATATCCGGGTTGGCGCCGGCACCCAGTCCCTTGGTGATATCGCCTCCCAGTTGCAGCACCGTGCGGGCTGCCACATCGTTTAGCGCCTGGGCGTCGGTATTGGCGCAAATGAAATCAACACCATCAACATGGTTATCGATCATGTGCTTGACGGCGTTGCCGCCACCGCCCCCCACACCGATCACCTTGATGACGGCACTCTCTGGTACATTGTCAATCAGTTCAAACATTTTGCGTTTCTCCCCTTTTGGAACATGGCGATGCGAACATCGCCGCCTTTACTACATGGGCCTCGTCGGCCACTAAAAGTTATTCTTGAACCAGCCCTTAAGGCGCTCAAGCACATTGGGTTGCACCGGTCCTCGTGCTGCCGGCCGCGGAATGCTGTCGTCCTGGCGGGCGGCGCCGTACTGCAGCAGACCAACGCCGGTCGAGTAGATCGGGTTGCGAACAATGTCGGTCAGCCCCGAAACCATCTGCGGGAATCCAACCCGCACAGGCATATGGAAGATCTCTTCTGCCAGCTCCACCACGCCTTCCATTTTCGAGGTCCCGCCGGTGAGCACGATGCCCGCGGGCACCAGGTCCTCGAAACCGGACCGGCGCAGTTCGGCCTGCACCAGCGTAAACAGCTCGTCGTAGCGCGGCTCTACCACCTCGGCCAGGGCCTGGCGCGACAAATCGCGCGGCGCGCGATCACCAACGCTGGGCACCTTGATAGTTTCGTCTGCCCCGGCCAGCTGAGTGAGGGCACAGGCGTACTTGATCTTGATTTCTTCGGCGTGCTGGGTCGGCGTACGCAGCGCCATGGCGATGTCATTGGTGACCTGATCGCCGGCAATCGGAATCACCCCGGTGTGCCGGATTGAGCCTTCGGTAAAGATGGCGATGTCAGTGGTACCGCCGCCGATATCCACCAGACAGACGCCCAGCTCTTTCTCATCCTCCGTCAACACCGCGTAGCTGGAGGCGAGCTGTTCGAGAATGATGTCCTCGACATCCAGCCCGCAGCGACGAATGCACTTCTCGATATTCTGTGACGCATTGGTCGCGCAGGTCACCAGGTGCACCTTGGCCTCCAGGCGAACACCGGACATGCCCAGTGGCTCCTTGATGCCCTCCTGGCTATCGATCACGTACTCCTGGGGAAGGATGTGCAACACCCGCTGGTCGGCGGGAATGGCCACTGCCTGGGCAGCGTCAATCACTCGCTCCACGTCCAGGGCGTAGACCTCGCGATCGCGAATCGCAACGATGCCATGACTGTTGAGACTGCGAATATGGCTGCCAGCAATGCCGACATACACTGAGTGAATCTGGCATCCGGCCATCAGCTCGGCCTCTTCCACTGCACGCTGGATGGATTGCACGGTGGACTCGATGTTAACCACCACGCCCTTTTTGAGTCCCTTGCTGGGATGCGAGCCGATACCCACCACTTCGATGGTGCCGTCACTGGCTATTTCGCCAACGATAGCGACCACCTTGGAGGTGCCGATATCCAGCCCGACGATCATCTTGCGGTCCTGTGCGCTCCCCATGAGCCCGTCTCCCTCGGTACTAGGTTTTTTGTTTTTTGTCTGCCAGCCAGGCCACCGCAGCACCCTGGCTGTAGCGCAGGTCAACCCGCGCCAGTTCATCCCGTCGCGACGCCAGCCGTGCCTGGTATATCGCCGCCAGCCGCACCAGCTTTTCTTCCAGCTGGTCGCGACCAAATACCACCTCACCACCGCCTTCCAGACTGGCCGTCAGCCCACCACGCGGACTCATCAGCAGCGCAGTCACCCTGAGGCCCAGCGGCTGCAGGTGTTCCTGGACCAGCTTGTAGCGGGTCATCAGCTCGCCCTGGCTGCCCTCCGGTCCGGACAGCTTCGGTAAACCGTCCAGCAGCTCATTCGCGCCGGGGCGAAATACTTCACCGGCATGGTTCAGGTAAGCAGCGCTGCCCCACTGGGCAATCGGCCGCTGTTCCACCACCTGCACTTCGATGCTGTCAGGCCACTGGCGCCGCACGACGGCGCGGTGAACCCATGGCAACGCTTCAAGCGGCTCGCGGATAGTCTGCAAATCGAGCCACAGGAATCCGCCGCTCAGGGAGTCGCTGATTACTGCCATCAGTTCGTCACGGGACACCTGTTGCACGTCACCCGAGACCACCACACGATTGACCGGCAGCGACAGCAGGTAGGCGCCGACCGCCCCGACCAACGCCAGCAGGCAGCAGCCCAACATCCCCGCCACCAGCCGACGCAGCAACACCCCTTCGCGAGACTTGCGGGGTTGGGTCCGCGCATTGCGGGTCGCGCCAGTCGCCATTACGCCTCCAGGCTCAGGCAGGCTATGCGGCCTACCAGTTCGTTGAATTCAATACCGCGTGCGGCAGCCGCCATGGGAACCAGGCTGTGACTGGTCATGCCGGGGACGGTATTCACCTCCAGCAGGTAAAAGCTGTCGTCGGCATCGCGCATGAAGTCCACACGGCCCCAGACCTGGCAGCCCAGGGCATCAAAGGCGTTGCGCGCCAGGGATGCCAGCTCGGCTTCCTCGGATCCAGCCAGGCCACAGGGGCACAGGTAACGAGTGCTGTCCGACAGGTACTTGGCTTCGTAGTCGTAGAAGTCGTTGTCGGTTTCAACCCGGATCGCTGGCAGCACATCATCGCCCAGAATCGCCACGGTAAATTCCGGACCGCGAATCAGGCGCTCTGCAATCAGCGGACCGTGCTGCCGGAATTCCTGCCAGGCGGCCTCAAGTTCGGCCGCGCTCTCGACGCCGCGGGTGCCAATGCTGGAGCCGCCCGCCGCCGGCTTGACGAAGGCCGCGCCCAGCTCGGCTATCACAGCCTGCCAGTCGGTGTCCTCGTCCAGTTCGACATGGGCCTGGGTCGGCAAACCGAGCGCCTTCCACAGCAGCTTGCTCCGCGGCTTGTCCATGGCAAGCGCAGAGGCCAGCACGCCGGAGCCCGTATAGGGCAGTCCGAGGGTATCCAGCAGGCCCTGGACTGTGCCGTCTTCACCGTCGGCACCGTGCAAGGCGATGAACACCAGCTCACTGCCTGCAAGGGACTGCCACCAGCCGGACTCCGAGGTATCCAGGGCAGTGACCCTGGCACCCGACGCCTGCAGCGCTTTGACAACCGCAGCGCCGCTGTTCAATGACACCTCGCGCTCCGGAGACGCGCCGCCGAGCAGCACGGCAATCGGTAGATTGGCAAGCTCCGCTGTCGTCACGCGCCACCTCCTGCGAAGTCAAAACCAGCAAGGCGTTCGGCGACCATGGCGACGTTGCCGGCGCCCTGGGTCAACACCACATCGTCTGCTTGCAGCAGGCCCGCCAGCAGGGTCGGCACTGCATCCCGGTCATCGACGTAGATCGGATCGAGCTGGCCGAGCTGGCGAATGGAACTCGCCAGCGAGCGCGCATCGGCGCCGGCAATAGAGACCTCCCCCGCCGGATAGACATCCAGCAACAACAGCATGTCGGCAGCACTCAGGACCTTGACGAAATCGTCGTACAGGTCGCGCGTTCGGGAATAGCGATGCGGCTGGAAAATCATGACCAGGCGCCGGTTCGGCCAGGCCTGTCGCGCCGCTTCGATGGTGGCTTCGATCTCGGTAGGGTGGTGACCGTAATCATCCACCAGCACCGCGCTGCCTGCCGGCAGTACCAGCTCGCCCAGTATCTGGAAGCGCCGGCCGACGCCCTGGAAACGTTTGAGACCACTGACGATGGCGGCGTCGTCGAGACCCTCGTCACAGGCCACCGCCACCGCGGCCGTGGCATTGAGTACGTTGTGCAAGCCCGGCATGTTGAGCTCCAGATCAAGCACGTCACCCGCCGGGCGGCGTACGCTGAACCGCGTCGCCAGGGCGCGCTTTTCCACAGTCACAATCCGGTAGTCGGCGACCTCGCTGAAGCCATAGGTCAGCGTGGTGCGGCCCACCGTGTCGAGCAGACCTGCAATCACCGGGTCGTCAACACAGAGCACGGCCACCCCGTAGAACGGCAGGTTGTGGAGAAATCCGATAAAGGTATCCCGCAGCTGGCGGAAATCACCGCCGTAGGTTTCCATGTGATCGGCTTCGATATTGGTGACTACCGACACCATCGGCTGCAGGTGCAGGAAGGAGGCATCGCTTTCATCCGCCTCGGCGATCAGGAAGCGACTGGCGCCCAGTTGGGCATTGGTACCAGCGCTATTGACCAGCCCACCGATCACGAAAGTGGGATCGAGGCCGGCCTCTGCAAAAATTGCAGCGATGAGACTGGTGGTGGTGGTCTTGCCATGGGTACCCGCCACGGCAATACCATGCCGATAGCGCATCAGCTCGGCCAGCATTTCGGCACGCGGTACCACCGGGATACGCGCGGCGCGGGCCGCCACCAGCTCCGGGTTGTCCTCGGCGACGGCGCTGGAGATGACCACCACGTCGGCGCCTTCCACCTGGGCGCTGTCATGGCCGATGGCTACAGGAATACCCAGCTCTCGCAACCGCGCCGTGACCTCGCCGTCGCGAATATCGGAACCTGAGACCGCATAGCCCAGATTCAACAGGACTTCGGCAATGCCGCTCATGCCGGCGCCGCCGATGCCAATCATATGAATACCCTTGATGCGACGCATCTCCGGTACCTGGAAGTGCGTGTCAGCGGCCACGGCGCACCTCCTCGCAAATATCTGCAACGTCGCGGGTGGCATCCGGACTGCCGGCGGCAATCGCTGCGCGGGCCATGCTCGCCAGTCGATCAGGGGCCGCCCGCAGTTCGCTGATGAGGCCGGCCACTGCATCGGCCGTCATCGCTGCCTGGGGCAGCACCAGCGCAGCACCCGCCTGGGCCAGCCACTCGGCATTGTGAGCCTGGTGGTTGTCGATAGCGTTGGGAAGCGGAACCAGAATTGCGGGGCGGCCCACAATGGTCAGCTCCGCCAACGTCAGCGCTCCGGCCCGGCACAACACGAGGTCAGCCCAACGGTAGGCGCTGGCCATATCTTCTATATAGGGCAGTATCTCCACCTGCGCGCTGCGAGCGCCGTAAAGCGCCGCCACGCTCTCGCCGTGAGCGGGGCCGGTCTGGTGGCGAACCTCGATCTCGCAGTCGCCGGGTAGCGCTGCCAGGGTAGCCGGCATCACCTCGTTAATCGCCTTTGCCCCGAGGCTGCCACCTATTACCAGCAGGCGCAGGGGGCGGCCGCCGTCGTAGCCGTAGCTGGCCGCGCCGTCGGCCAGCAATTGCGCGCGCACCGGATTGCCCACCACTCGGGTGGCGGCCTCAGCACCGAAGGCCTGTGGATAGGCCGCGCATACGGCCCGGGCAAAGCGCCGCAACAGGCGATTGGTGGTACCGGCCACCGCATTTTGTTCGTGGATCACCAGCGGCACCCGCAGCAGCCAGGCCGCAAGACCCGCCGGACCAGACACGTAACCGCCCATGCCCAGCGCAGAAGTCGGGCGCAGGCGCAGCAGCAATCCCAGGGACTGCAGCAATGCCAGGCCCACACTGAACAAACCGCGCAGGCGACCCATCGCACCCTTGCCGCGAATACCGCTGACGCGAATCAGGTGCAACGGGAAACCGGCCGCCGGCACCACCCGGGCCTCCAGGCCGCGCTCGGTGCCAAACCAGTCAATCGTGTAACCGCGGGACTGGAGTTCACTGGCGACCGCCAGCGCCGGGTAGACGTGTCCCCCGGTACCGCCGGCAAAGATGGCGACACGCTTAACGGTCACGACGTCGCCCTCCCGATTTTTTTGCGGCCGGCGCCTGGCTGGCCTCGCGCTCAACCCGCAACACCAGGGCAATCATGGCGCTGCAGGCAATAAGGCTGCTGCCTCCGTAGCTGACCAGAGGCAGCGTCAGGCCCTTGGTGGGCAACAGGCCGGTACTGACGCCAATGTTGATAAAAGCCTGGCTGGCGATAATCAGTGCCACGCCATAGCACAGCTGGGCGCCGAAGCAGTCCCCCGCCGCCACCCGCCGGCTGGCAATCTGAAACATCCGGTAGATCAGCGCCAGGAACAGCGCAATGACCAGCAGGGCCCCGGCGAGGCCGGTTTCCTCAGCCCAGATTGAAAACACGAAATCCGTGTGTGCCTCGGGCAGGTAAAAGAGTTTCTGCACGCTGTTGCCCAGCCCCACACCGAACCACTCCCCGCGCCCGAAGGCGATCAGCGATTGGGTCAGCTGGTACCCGGAGTTGAACTGGTCCGCCCAGGGATCGGTATAGGCAGTCAGGCGTTTCAATCTATAGGGCTCGCTGATGATCAGCAGTGTGAGCGCCATGACACTGCCCAGCACCACCAGCATAAAGTGCTTGAGCTTCACGCCGGCCAAAAACAACATCCCGAAGGCGGTCCCCACGGTGACCACCGTGGCGCCAAAGTCTGGTTCAGCCATCAACAGCAGGGTGACCGCAAAAACCACCGCCATCGGCTTGATGAAGCCCTGCCACTCGCTGCGAACCTGCTCTTCGCGGCGCTGCAAATAGCCGGCCAGGTAGATCACCAGGAACAGCTTGGCGAACTCGGAGGCCTGCAGGGTCAGTGGACCCAGGTCCAGCCAGCGCCGACTGCCGTTGACCTTCACACCAATACCGGGAATGAGCACCAGTGCCAGCAGGGCCAGCGCCAGGAACAGCCAGGCCCAACCGGTCATCGCCCAGAAGCGAACCGGGATCACCAGCACCACCGCAGCTACCACGGCAGACAGGCCCAGGTAGATAAGATGCCGATGGGCATGGTGCATGGGGTCGCCGTAGTGCGCGGCGGCATACTCCACCGACGCCGAGGTAATGGCCACGTAGCCGATCAGCAGCAACGCCAGGGCCGGCAGCAGCAACTTGAGGTCCAGCGCTGCAGCGCTGGCGTCCGCCGGCAGGCGCAGGGTGGCAGCAGCGACAGTCATGGGGCGCCTCCGTCCAGGTAACGGGCCACGCTGGCGCAGAAGGCTTCACCGCGCTGGGCGAAACCCGAATACATGTCGAAGCTGGCACAGGCCGGTGACAGCAGCACCACATCACCGGGCAAGGCGGCGGCGACTGCCGCATCGACGGCAGCGTCCATGCTGCCCACCTGCACGCGCGCGGCCGATGCCGGCAGCGCTGAATCCAACAGCGCTGCATCTTCGCCCATCAGAATAATCTGCCGGCAGCGAATGGCGGCTTCCCGCGCCAGCTCGCCGAAGTCCGCACCCTTGCCCTGGCCACCGAGAATCAACACCATGCCGCCGTCAAAGCCGCGCAGTGCCGCCAATGTAGCCCCGGGGTTGGTGGCCTTGGAGTCATTGATGAAGCGCAGGCCCTGCCCTTCGCCCACCCACTGGCTGCGATGGGGCAGACCGGAGAAAGCCGCCAGGGCCGCGCCCATGGCAGCGGCCGGCAGCGCCAGTAATTCGCCCATCGCCAGTGCCGCCAGCCCGTTGGCCAGGTTGTGGCGCCCGACCAGGCGCACATCCCGGGCCGGCATGAAGGGCTCGAACTCACGGAAAATCCAGGTCGCGCCCTCATGCTCACGCAGCCCGTAGCCGCGTCGGTCCGGAACATCGAGCCCGAAACTCCAGGTCGGCACGCCGTCTGCCAGCAAGGGCCGCGACAGCGGATCCTCTCGGTTATAGACCGCGGCTTCACAGTCCAGGAAGATGCGATGCTTGGCGGCGTGATAGGCCTGCAAGGTGTGGTGCCGGTCCATGTGATCCGGCGACAGGTTGAGCACAGTGGCCAGCGCCAGTCCCAGCTTGCCGGCACGCTCCAGCTGAAAGCTCGACAGCTCCAGCACGTAAAGTTCCACCGAGTCGTCCAGCAGATCCAGCGCCGGGGTGCCCAGGTTGCCACCCACTGCCACCTGGCGCCCGGCTGCGGCGACCATATCACCCAGCAGCGCGGTCACGGTGGACTTGCCGTTAGAACCGGTAATGCCAATTACCGGGGCACTGGCGGCCTCACAGAACAGGTCGATGTCGCCGCATACCGAGACACCCGCATCGATGGCCGCCGCTACCGCAGGGTCGTCGAGGGCCACGCCGGGACTGACGACCAGCCTTCCGGCGCGCTGGAGAACATCGGCGTCCAGGGGTTGCACCTCCAGGTCGGGGTCGATGTCACGCAACTGCTCAAGGCCCGGCGGCTCGGCGCGAGAATCCACCACCACGCAGGGAATACCCCGTGCCGCATAATGGCGTACGCAGGACAGACCGGTGCTCCCCAGCCCCACCACGACGGGGGCCTCGGAGCTTGCGATCAGTCTGTCAGCCATAGCGACTCCCATTTCCCTAGCGCAGCTTCAGGGTGGCCAGGCCAAACAGCACCAGCATCACCGTGATAATCCAGAAGCGCACAATGACTCGCGGCTCCGGCCAGCCCTTCAATTCGAAGTGATGATGGATCGGCGCCATGCGAAAGATGCGCTTGCCGGTGAGCTTGAAGCTGGCCACCTGCAAAATGACAGACACCGTTTCCAGTACAAAGATGCCGCCCATGATGAAAAACACGATTTCGTGGCGGGTGATAACCGCGACGGTGCCAAGGGCAGCACCCAGTGCCAGCGCGCCAACGTCTCCCATGAAGACCATCGCTGGGTAGGTGTTAAACCACAGGAAGCCGACCCCGGCGCCGGCCATCGCTCCGCAGAACACCACCAGTTCACCGGAACCCGCTACGTAAGGAATATGGAGGTACTCGGCAAACTGCACGTTGCCGGTGACGTAGGCAATGATGCCCAGTGCCGAACCCACCAGCACCGTCGGCAGGATTGCCAGGCCATCGAGGCCGTCGGTCAGGTTTACCGCATTACTGGAGCCGACAATCACAAAGTAGGTCAGCAGGATAAAAAGAGGCCCCATATCCCAGGCGAAATCCTTGAAAAAAGGCACAAACAGCTGCGTAGACGCGGGCGAGGGTGCATAGAAATAGAGGTACAGGGCCGCCGCCACTCCGGCCACCGACTGCCAGAGATATTTCCAGCGCGCTGGCAGGCCGGTGGGGTCCTTGCGCATCACCTTGCGCCAGTCGTCGACCCAGCCAACGGCACCAAAGACCAGCGTGACAAACAGCACTACCCAGACGTAGGGGTTACTGAGGTCGCTCCAGAGCAGCGTACTAATAAAGATCGCCACCAGAATCAGGGCGCCGCCCATGGTCGGCGTGCCACTTTTGCTCAGGTGTGATTCCGGTCCGTCATCGCGAACCGCCTGGCCGATCTGGTAGTAGTTGAGGCGCCGGATCATGAACGGTCCCACCAGCAGGGAAATGGCAAGCGCGGTCATCACGCCGAGAATGCCGCGAAACGTGAGGTACTGGAACACGGCAAAACCTGCATCCAGCGAGGCCAGGTACTGCGCCAGGTAAAGCAGCATCTAGGAGCCCTCCTCATTTACTGGCACTGGCAGCAGCGCCGCGACCACCTGTTCCATACCGGCACTGCGCGAACCCTTGACCAATATCACGTCACCCTCATGGGCAAGATCCCGCAGTGCGGCCAGCAGCGCTTCGCGAGTCAGGAAATAGTCTGCCCCCGCACCGAAGCCTTCAGCCGCCTGTTCAGTGTGCGGGCCTGCCGCCCACAGCGCATCGATACCGGCCTCCCGGGCATAGGTGCCGACCTCGGCATGCAGGACGTCGGCCGCCTCACCGAGTTCAGCCATTGTCCCCAGCGCCAGCACCCTGCGACCCGGCATGGCGGCCAGTACGTCGACCGCCGCTTTGACCGATCCCGGGTTGGCGTTATAGCTATCGTCGATCACGGATACTCCGTCGCGGCCGACGCGTCGCGCCAGCCGACCACCGGTGACCTCGACACTGGCCAGCCCTGACTGCACTTTGGCGACGGGCGCTCCGGCTGCTATCGCCGCGGCGGCGGCCGCCATGGCGTTCGCCACGTTGTGACGGCCTGGCAGGCGCAGCTCGACAGGGAACCGTTGCTCCTGCACATGCAGGTGGAAGCGCGAACCCTGTTCATCCAGCTCCAGCTCACTGACATGCACCGGCGACGCCGGCTCAAAACTGAACTCCAGGCACTGGGCGCCGGCCGCCAACTCACGCCAGTAGGGAGTAAACTCACTGTCGGCAGGGAAGATGGCCACTCGCGCGCCCGACAGAATTGCGCCCTTGGTCCGAGCGATACCCTGCAGTGAACCCATACGTTCCAGATGGGCAGGCATGACATTGAGCAGCAAGGAGATTTCCGGACGAGCCAGTCCTGCCAGGTAGGCAATATCGTCGGGCTTGCCCGCCCCCATCTCGATCACCGCGTAGCGATGTTCCGGACTGAGTCGCAGCAAGGTCAGCGGCACCCCGATCTCGTTGTTCAGGTTGCCCTCGGTGGCCAGCGTCGGCGCGCAGCCAGAGAGAATGGCTGACAGCATATTCTTGACTGAGGTCTTGCCGCTGCTGCCGGTAATACCTACCAGCGGCCCCCGGTATTGGTCACGGTTTAGCGCACCCAACTGGCCCAGCGCCCGTTCCGTGTCCGCCACCTGAAGCTGGGGCAGTTCGGCTTCGACACGCTGATCGACCAGCGCCCCACAGGCTCCCCTGTTCGTCACGTCAGCAATAAAGCGGTGCCCATCAAAACGCTCCCCGCGCAGGGCAACGAACAGCTCGCCGGGCTCAATCTTGCGGCTATCGGTAGAGACGGCTTCAAAGCGGGCGTCCCGCCCGTGCAGGGTGGCATCGAGGGGCTGCGCAAGGGCCGCCAGTGAAAGTGTCTGCATCACGGCGTCCTCCCCTGCGCGTCCAGCGCGCGTCTGATTTCAGCGACGTCGCTGAAATCCAGCCGCTGGTCGCCCACCTGCTGGTAGGACTCATGACCCTTGCCTGCCACCAGGACGCAATCACCCGGTGCCGCCGTGGCCACTGCCAGGGCAATAGCCCGGGCCCGGTCCGGCTCCACCTCGTGGCTACCGCTGATACCGGGCAGGATATCGTCGATGATGGACATGGGTGCTTCGTGACGAGGGTTGTCACTGGTCACGATAATCCGGTCTGCCCACTGGTCCGCGGCACGACCCATCAACGGACGCTTGTCGCGAATCGCGATCACCGCCACAACCAAACACGCAGTGCAGCTTGCCATCGGTGTGGGCACGCAGTGCACGCAGAGCCTGGGACAACGCGTCCGGCGTATGGGCATAGTCGACCACGAGCTGTAGCTCGGCGTCGTTATCGACGTATTCCATGCGCCCTTCCACACCCTTCAGGTCGGGTATGGCATCGAGGGCCTGGGCCAGCGGCATACCATTCAGGCAGGCGGCACTAATGGCTGCCATGAGGTTGGCCAGGTTGAAGTCTCCAGCCATCGGACTCAGTATCCGGCCCTCTCCCCAGGGCGTGTGCAGGCTGGCCTCCAGGCCGCCCCGGTGGTATTTGATATCGCTGACGCGAACGTCAGCAGCGCCGCTCTCAATGGCGTATTCGATGACCTCGGTCCCGGGCGCCACGGCCGCGCGCATGACACGCGCGTAGCTGTCATCGGCGTTGATGACGGCATGTTGCAAGCCGTCGACCGAGAACAGGCGGGCCTTGGCAGCCGCGTAGCTGTCCATATCGCCGTGGTAGTCCAGGTGGTCGTGGGACAGATTGGTAAAGAGCGCCGTGTTGAATGGGAGCCCACCGACGCGGCCCTGCACCAGGCTGTGGGATGACACTTCCAGCACGGCGGCGGCCACATCATCGGCTGCCCAGTCGGCCAACTGGCGATGCAGGCTGACGGCGTCCGGCGTGGTATTTGCCGCATTCACCGTGTCGTCGCCCAACGTGGCGCCCAGCGTTCCAATGACCCCACAACTACCGAACCGGGCACGCAGGAACTGAGCCAGGACACGTGAGGTGGTGGTCTTGCCGTTGGTACCGGTAATGCCCACCGTGGTCATGCGCTCACCGGGCTGGCCAAAAAAGCGCGATGCAATTAGCCCCACCTGGTCGGCCAGATCGCAGACCTCCACCACGGGCAACTGACGAGCGGCTTCGCGCTGCGCGGCACTGAGGCCGGCCTCCGCGACCACCGCACAGGCACCGGCGTC
Organism: Cellvibrionales bacterium; assembly: GCA_043513815.1. GTDB lineage: Bacteria > Pseudomonadota > Gammaproteobacteria > Pseudomonadales > Halieaceae > JANQIO01. The sequence continues at coordinate 3,067,438 of CP121313.1, forward strand.
GGCGGCAACGGCAATGTAGTCGCGCCCGTCATGCTGGTCACCGGGCAAGGCGATGAACAAGTCACCGGGCTGCAGCCGTCGACTGTCGAGCTGAATGCCGTACACCGGCAGCGCCACGGCATCGGCAATTCCCAGCAGCAGGCGAAACAGGGGCACGGCATGGCCGGGCGTGGTGGGTAACGCCATCATGTCTCAGCTCCTGCAATCCGCTGCCGCTGCGCCAGGGCGTGTGCCGGCTGGTCGGGAACAATATTGAGCAGGCGCAGTGCACCCTCGGTAATGCGGGAGAATACCGGCGCGGCAACCTCGCCACCGTAGTAGCGGTCGCCAGAAGGCTCGTCGATCAGGACCACGGTCACCAGGCGCGGATCTCGCACCGGAGCGATGCCGGCGAAGAAGGCCAGGTAGCGATCGTCGGCGTAGCCGCCGTTGGCGATCTTGTGGGCAGTGCCCGTCTTGCCTGCCACGCCGTAGCCTTCGACCCTGGCGCTGCGCGCCGTGCCGTCTTCGCTGGTCACGCCGTGCAACACTTCAAGCACCTGGCGGGCAATGCGTGGCTCTATGACCTGGCGAGCCTCCACGGCATCGGCGCTGTCCAGCCGCAGCAGACTTGGGGTGACCAGCCTGCCGTCATTGGCGAGCACGCTGTAGGCCCGCGCCAACTGTAGCGGGGTTACCGCCAGGCCGTAGCCGTAGGCCAGCGTGGCCCTCTCAATATCGCGCCAATGGTCCCGATAAGGCAGTACGCCGGCGCTTTCCCCGGGAAAGCCGGTGCCCGGGTTTTCGCCCAGGCCAAAGCGTGAAAAAGCCTGCCAGACCGCCTGCTCATCAAGGTTCAGGGCAATCTTGACGATGCCGACCTGGCTGGATTTGGCAACCACCCGCGCCACACTGAGCTCACCGTAATTGACCGGATCCAGCAGCACCTTGCTACCCACCTGGACACGGCCGGGAGAGGTGTCGACCACGGTGTCCGGTGTATAGAGGCCACTTTCCAGCGCCGCCACCAGCGTCAGTGGCTTCATGGTGGAGCCCGGCTCGAAAACATCGGTCAGCGCCCGGTTGCGCGCGCTGCCCGCCTTGATAGATCCGCGCCCGTTGGGGTTGTAGGTCGGATAATTGACCAGCGCCAGCACCTCGCCGGTGCGGCTGTCGAGGGTTACCACTGTACCCGCCCTGGCGCCGGAAGTTGCCACCGCGCGCTGCAGCTCGCGATGCGCCAGATACTGCAGTCGCAGATCAATGCTCAGCTGCAGATCGCGACCCGGTTGGGCCGCACGCAGTTCGCCGATATCCCGGACCACCTCGCCGTGCAAATCCTTGATCACCTGCTTGCGCCCGGCGGAGCCCTTGAGCCAGTCCTCGTAGGCCAGCTCCATGCCCTCGATACCACGGTCGTCGACATCGGTCATGCCCACCACGTGCGCCGTCACCTCGCCTGCCGGGTAGTAGCGCTGGTACTCACGGTGACCGCCTACCCCCGGTATCTTGCGTCGCAAAACAGCGCGCGCGGCGGGTGGCGTCATATGACGTTGCAGGTACATGAATTCTCTACTCGCGTAGTCCTCCAGTCGCGCCTCCAGACTGCCGGGCTCCCTGCCGAGGACATTCTCCAGTTCAGCAACGCGGCCCGATCCCGCCAGCTGAGAAGGATTCGCCCACAGGCTGATCACCGGCGTGCTTACCGCCAGCGGCTCACCGCGGCGATCGGAAACAATGCCGCGGTAGGCGGGAATTTCAGCGCTGCGCACATAGCGCGCGGCACCCTGGTCCTGCAGGAAGGCGTAACCCCGGTCACTGTCCAACACCTGCAGGCTCAGCACGCGCCACACCAGTAACGCGAATAGTAGGCTGATAAATGTGGCCATAAGGTGGCTGCGCCAGGGCGAAACAGGCTTGTATGCGGTCCGACTCATGGCGTGACCACATCCAGCTCTGCGGCTCGGGGCAGCCGCATATCCAGGTCCCTGCGCGCCAGCTGCTCGACGCGGTAGTGGGCGGCCCAGGTACTCTGTTCCAGCAGCAGCTTGCCCCACCGCTCCTGCATGTACCATTGATCTGTTTGCAGGTCCTGCAATCGTGCGTAGGCCTGGCGGCAGTCGTGGGATGCGACGACAATAGAAACCGCCGTGGACACCACCGCAAGTACCAGGCCCAGGCTCACTGCGACCCAGCCCCGCGCCGGCTGTTTTGCCGCGCGGGTCATGCGGCCTGCTCCGGCCGTCGCTCGGCGACGCGCATGACGGCGCTGCGCGCCCTCGGGTTGGCGGCCACCTCTTCCGCCGACGCCTTCACCGCACGACCCACAGCGACCAGTTTTTTCTCGACCTGGCTCTCCATGACAGGCACACCGCGAGGCGGCTGCTCGCCGCGACTCATGCGCCGAATGAAGCGCTTGACCATGCGGTCTTCGAGGGAGTGAAAGCTGATGATCACCAGGCGGCCGCCGGGCCGCAGCAGGTCGACCACCTCGTCCAGCAATACCTCCAGGTCGGCCAGTTCACGGTTGATCCAGATACGGATGCCCTGGAAAGCCCGGGTGGCCGGGTGTTTGTGCTTTTCCCAGCTCGGGTTGGCCTCGGAAACAATCTGCGCAAGCTGCCCGGTGGTCTCGATGGGGCCTGACGCCAGGGCGCGCAGAATGGCATTGGCAATGCGCCCGGCGTGGCGTTCCTCGCCATACTCGCGCAGCACGCTGGCGATATCGCCGTGGGACGCGGTCGCCAGCCATTCGGCGGCAGTCTGCCCTTGCGTGGTATCCATGCGCATATCAAGCGGCCCGTCCTGGCTGAATGAAAAACCCCTTCCGGCCTCGTCCAGCTGCGGGCTGGAGACACCGAGATCCAATAAAATGCCATCAACTGCGCCGATCCCCTCCCGGCGCAGTTGATGGGGAAGCTGGGCGAACGAACCGTGCTCGAAATCGAAACGGTCGTCACCCTCCTTTAACTGTCTGGCGACTTCAATCGCCTGCGGATCCTTGTCTACGCCCAGAAGTTTTCCCTCCGCGCCCAGCGCCGCGAGAATTGCTCGACTGTGGCCGCCGCGCCCGAAAGTGCCGTCAACGTAGTAGCCATCTCGCACCGTCACGAGGGCCTCAACCGCCTCTCGCAACAATACTGTCTGGTGCACACCGACCCCCTAGAGTGTCAGCGACATCAATTCTGCGGGAAGAGCTGCGTCCGGACCGGACTCGGACAGCGCCTGTTCGCGCTCCGCCAGCCACAGGTCTTCAGACCACAACTCCAGCTTCTTGCCCTGGCCCACAAGGACCAGTTTTTTCTCGAGCTTCGCGTAGTCGCGCAGCGGCGCCGGCAGCAGGATGCGCCCGTTACCGTCCAACTCCAGATCGGTGGCATAACCAATCACGAGCCGCTGGAAGCGCTTCACCGCCGGGTTCAGGGCCGGCAAATCCTGGATTTCCCGCTCGATGGTTTCCCACTCTGGCAGCGGGTAGATGAAAAGGCATTGGGATTGAGTATCGATGGTGGCCACCAGCTGGCCGTCGCACTGGCTCATCAACGGCTCACGCTGGCGTGCTGGCATTGCCAGCCTGCCCTTGGCGTCCATGTTGATATGTTGCACACCGCGAAACATCGCCACTAACCCCCACTGAAAGGTTTTCAAAAACCACCGAAAACCAGAAAAACCCACTTATTCCCACTTTTCGACACTATAGGGACGCAACGAGCACACTGTCAATACAGCGCGACCGAAAAAACCGTGGTATTTCAGTGAATTACGTCAAGAAAATGGCAATTCAGGCGAGATTACAGAGCAACAACCTTGCACAAAAAAACCACCAAAACAGCCTCATATGGGGTACTCCTGACACTTTACTTTAAGTACCCGACCGTTTTCTTATTATAAGCGGCCGTCTTTATGCGAAAAACATCTAAAGAGGCGCAATTCGCGGAGACAACACGCGAATACGGCGCCCCTGGGCTATGATTTGATCGGGAATGCACGATACAAACGAGCAGGGAGTGCGAAATGGCAAAGTTGAAACATGAGGCAGAACTGGTAAGCGAAGCGCTACGTGTCGGCGAGATCTACGCCCGCAAGCGCGGCGTCGGCGCCTTCGAGGCCACCGATTCCGCCCACGACAAGATCACCTTTCTTTACCGCCTGCTGGTGCACGACAAACTGGTCCAGCCCCTGGCCCGGGGCCAGGAGAAAGTGCCGGACATGAAACACAAGCTCGCCCTCTGGATCTCCCGCCAACTCCCCGAAGATCACCCTCTCCTGAAGGAATAGCCTCTTCGTGCAAGATGCTCCGCAGGCCGTCTCAGTATACGATTACGCAGAGATTAAAATTGAAACATTGGATGCTGGAGATTGCCTGCCTATGCGTGCTGAACGATTGTTTCTGACAGTATTGCTGGTGCTCCCGAGTCTGTATTCTCACGCTGACAACCATGCACTGAAGTTAACAACGCTTCTATTCCGCTTAGACTGCGCCACAATGACCAGCAGCCCTGATATCTGCGTCTCTGGTCTACCAGCAGTCTCTGGTCTACCAGCAGGATCTTTGGGGTTCGATTTCGTTGAAGCCAAAGAAAGCCGTTCGTTAGATATTGTTCTTGAAGACGCTGTCGCGGTCGAAAAAGGTGGCTGTATCGAACTTTCAATGGACAACGGACATTCTCGAGTTTCACCTGGAGGAAGCCACGGACGAGAACTTTGTCATCGGAGTCAAGGTGGGTATCTATGATGACCAGGGTAACAGCACCTCTCTCGAAACGGAGGCATTGCTCTCGGTGAATGGCGCCAAGAGATATGTGTACTTTAGCAATCGGTCAATGGACGCTGGTCAATCAGGAAAACCTGTCCTGGAAATGATGCTAATAGGATTAGAAGACCTGTAAGTTGCCAGTAGATGGCAATTGACAGCGACGAGCTGGAGGTAGCGAAAACTTCTGCGAGAATTCTTGATCACTTGAACTAGCAATTTTGTTCCCCACAAGGCGCCATAGCGCCTCCGCCCCCGCTTAGAGGCGAAAAACCCTGGCGGCAAGAAGCACGAAGGTGCCGTAGCGCCTCCGCCCCCGCTTAGAGGCGAAAAACCTCAGCGGCAAGAAGCACGAAGGTGCCGTAGCGCCTCCGCCCCCGCTTAGAGGCGAAAAACCCTGGCGGCAAGAAGCACGAAGGTGCCATAGCGCCTCCGCCCCCGCTTAGAGGCGAAAAACCTCAGCGGCAAGAAGCACGAAGGTGCCGTAGCGCCTCCGCCCCCGCTTAGAGGCGAAAAACCCTGGCGGCAAGAAGCACGCAGGTGCCGTAGCGCCTCCGCCCCCGCTTAGAGGCGAAAAACCCTAGCGGTCTAATTGTCACCACCTGCCTGTAGCGACCTACCCGAATCCACTGCGGGCCACAGCTGACGGATTCCTATTTGGTCTTGCTCCGGGTGGGGTTTACCATCGCCACGCCTGTTGCCAGCCGCGCGGTGCGCTCTTACCGCACCTTTTCACCCTTACCCGAGCACGCTCGGCGGTTTCCTTTCTGCTGCACTTTCCGTAGGCTCACGCCCCCCAGGGGTTACCTGGCACTCTGCCCTATGGAGCCCGGACTTTCCTCCACGCTTGCGCGCAGCGATCGCCTGACCAACTCCGGCGGCAAGGTTAGCGGGAAATCAGGTACTCGTACAGCGCCTTCTTGCGCAGCCCGAAGGCATCGGCCACCAATCCTGCCGCCTGCCGCGGTGGCAAGGTTCCCGCGAGCAGGTCCAGCATGCGGGCGACCTCCGGGGTTATTTCCCTGTCGTCCACTGCCGCGCCCGCCACCAGCAACACAATCTCACCCCGGGACTGGTTGCTGTCCGCCTCGACCCGCGCCACCAGTTCCGACAATGGACCGCGCAGCAGGGTTTCGAAGGTCTTGGTCAGCTCCCGGGCCAGCACTGCCATCCGAGCGCCGCCCAACACGTCCCGCATGTCCCGCAGCGTGTCCAGCACCCGGTGGGGGGCCTCGTAGAAGACCAGCGTGGCGGGATCCTGCGACAGCGCCTCGAGCTGACTGCGGCGGCCGGCGGCCTTGGCAGCCAGAAATCCTTCAAAGCGGAAGCGATCGGTGGGCAAGCCGGCCACTGACAGCGCCGCAATAGCGGCGCTGGCACCAGGGACCGGCACCACTTTCCAGCCACGCTCATGGGCGTGACGCACCAGCCGGAATCCCGGGTCGGAAATCAGGGGCGTACCTGCGTCGGAAATCAGGGCCACGCTGCCGCCACTCTCGATACACTGCTCGATGCGAGCCAGGGCGCGGGCTTCGCTGTGGTCGTGGTAGGCCATCATGGGGGTATCGATGCCGAAGTGTTTCAGCAACGGCGCGCTGTGGCGGGTATCCTCAGCCGCCACGAGGTCAGCCGACTGTAGAATTTCCACCGCCCGGGGTACCATATCGCCAAGGTTGCCGATTGGTGTGGCGACCACGTAGAGTCCGCTTTCCATCCTGCTCCCCCAGAGCCTTGGCAGCGCCGCGACCGACGCAACATCGCTACCTTTTTTGTTTTAAGCTAACGTCGAAATCCAGTGACCATGAACAACATGACGACCAGGCCCGACCACTTCATTCCCCGCATGGCGCTTGCCGCGCTGGTGCTGGCCGCCGTACTGACCAGCTGCGCTACTGCGCCGGTGGACTCCACCGGCACCGCCCTGCCCGCCGACGGCATTATGACGCTTCCCGCTGACAGCGATGAAGAAACCGCCTATACAGCGCGACTGCGGGAGGCCGAACTGCTGCTGGCCGAGCGCCAGCTGCTACCCGCGGCCAGCATACTGAGGGACCTGGACGCCGGCAAGCTGTCACCCGCCGAACGGGTACGCTCACTGGCCATGGAAACCGAGTTGCTCTACCTGCAGGGAGATACGGCGGCGGCGCTGGCAGGCCTGCGCGAAACACTACCGCAACTGGGCCCGCTGGATGCCACCCTGCGCGATCCCCTCGATCGTTGGCAACTGCGCCTGACCTTGACCGAAGACGGTCCGCTGGCCGCAGCCCGGCTCGCGGATCTTCTGTTGCTGACCAATGAGGACCCGGCCAGGGAAAGCGCCCTTATCGAATTCATCTGGCACAACCTGCAGCGCAATCCCGTGGAGCGGCTGGATGCTGAACTACAGGAACCCGTATCGGCCCACTGGCGCGGCTGGCTGGAGCTAGCGGTGCTGGCCGCTGACGTCATGGAGAGCCCGGAAGTACAACTCGCCCAGTTGCAGCTGTGGCAGGAAAGCCATGCCGGACATCGGGCCGCAACGCACCTACCGGGTGGCCTGCAGGCCCTGGAAAACGAGCAGCCACCTGGTCGTATAGCCCTGCTGCTGCCGCTCAGCGGCAGCGCCCAGGAGAGTGCCCAGGCCCTGCTACAAGGCTACCTGGCGGCGCAATTCGAAGCGCGACGCCGCGGCTGGCCCGAGCAGGAACTCATGATCATGGACAGTGCCGCCCAGCCAAACTTCGACAGCGCCTACCAGGTGGCCGTGCGCGCTGGCGCAGAGTTGATTATCGGGCCGCTGACCCCGGAAGCACTGCTGGACTGGCAGCCTAGTGCGACGGACCCGGTGCCGCTGATGACGCTTGCCTGGCACCCACGCGCAGACAGCTTTCGACAGACTGATCTCGATACCGAATTCGATGAACCCGGCGCCATCACTGTCACTCCTCCGGTACAGCTGGGCCTGGCCGAGGTAGACGAAGCGCGCCAGCTAGCGCAACTGGGCTATGACAGTGGTGCCCGCACCGCCCTGCTGATAAGGCCCGACGGCGACTGGGGCGATCGCATGAGCGATGCCCTGGGTGAGGCCTGGCGGCAACGGGAAGGTGAGTTGCGTGCGATCGCTACCTATACAGGCCAGACGGACTATTCGAGCAGCCTGAAGTCCGCGCTGAGCCTCAGTGAAAGTGAAGAACGTGCCACCCGGCTGCGACGGCTGCTGGGAGAGCCCACAGAATTCACGCCGCGGCGTCGCCAGGACGTCGATATCGTTTTCCTGTTGAGCGACAATCCGCAGGATGCGCGCTCGATCAAGCCTCTGATTGCATTCCACTATGCCGGCGACCTGCCGGTCTACTCTACCTCTGCCATTTTCAGCGGCCGCCGGGACCCGCAGCGAGACCGGGACCTGAACGGCATTCGCCTGCTCGAAATGCCGTGGATGATGGCCCCCGAGGGAGGCATGCAAGACGCCCTGACGCAAGGGGGCAGCGAGGTCGAGCGCGCTGACCTGCATGCGCTGGGCGCCGACGCTTTCATGCTCAACTGGCGACTGGCCCAGTTCCGCGACTCCCCCAATGCCCGCATCCGCGGCAGCAGCGGGCTGCTGAACATGGATAACGTCGGACGCGTGCACCGCGAACTGGTGCCTGCGCAATTTCGGGGAGGCACCCCACAGGCCCGCTGAACACGACGCCTGCTACGCCTGTGACACGGAGGTCGCATGAAGAGAGGCAAGGAATTTGAAGATCGCGCGGCGCGGTTGCTGCGCGAGGCAGGACTGCAGATCATCACCCGCAACTACCGTTGCAAAGCCGGTGAGATCGATCTGGTTTGCCAGGACGGGGCCACCCTGGTGTTTGTAGAGGTAAGATTTCGCAATCGGCGCGGCTTCGCCACTGCGGCCGCCTCCATTACGCCGGCCAAGCAGCGGCGGCTGATCGCCGCATGCCAGCATTACCTGCAGCGTAAGCATTTGCTGGACAGCACACCCTGCCGCATTGACGTGGTAGTTTTCGACGGTGCGTTTGCCGATGCTGGCAATGCTGGCCGGCGGCCCGGGGAAGATGAGATACAATGGGTCAAAAATGCCATTGGCAGTTGAAACATGAACACATATGAAGTTATCGCCGAAGACTTCCAGCAAATCCTGGAGCTGGTATCCGTGTCCGTCGATGACCTGGTGGCGCCGCTAGACCGCGCCGTCGAAGCCTTCAACAGCGCGCTGTTGGGCGAACACAAGATTCTCTGCTGCGGCAATGGTCCTGGGGCATCTGTGGCACAGCTGTTCAGTATTGGCCTGATGCACCGCTATGAGCAGGAGCGCCCCGCCCTGCCGGCGCTCAGCCTCAGCGGCGACGGTGCCACCCTGACCGCGATTGGCACGGTGAGCAATAACGAAGTCTATTCTCGGCAGGTGCGCGCGGTAGGCCAGCCCGGTGACGTGCTGATGACAGTAGCAGCCAGCGGCAACAACGGCAGTCTGATCCAGGCGATCCGCGCCGCCCACGAGCGCGATATGCTGGTAGTACTGCTGAGCGGCGGAGACTGCACTGACGTTTCCAGCCTGATGCTGCCGGAAGATATCGAGATTCATGTGAACTCTTCCAGCGCTCCAAGGATCATAGAGATGCAGACCATGATTGTGCACTGCCTCTGCAAACTGATCGATCATTCCCTGTTTGGTAACTACGACTGATGAAGTACGCATTCCCATCCCTGGCCCTCCTCATTACCCTCGCCCTCAGCGGCTGCGGCTTTTTCGCTGCCATCGGCCCGGTCGAGGAGGATCCCGGCAAGCGCACCAAAGGCGCGCGAGTAGAAGATGAATCCATAGAGACCAAAAGCATACGGCGCATCCGTGAGCTCAGCGAGCAATTCGCAGATGCCAATATCAGCGTCACCAGTTTCAACGGCTATGTGCTGATTACCGGCCAGGTGCCGGAGACGGCAATGAAAGACAAAGCGTCAGACCAGGTTCGCACCATCCGCGGCGTACGCCGCATCTACAATGAACTGGTCGTCTCGGGAAACACCTCCGCCCTGACCCGCTCCAGCGATACCTGGCTGACAACCAAGGTGAAGTCGTCGCTATTGGCCACCGATGAAATTCAGGGAAATCGCGTCACCGTTGTCACCGAGGACGGCGTGGTCTACCTGATGGGCCTGGTGTCACACACGGAAGCCGAGCGCATCGTCAACGTGGCACGCTCTACCGGCGGAGTGGAAAAAGTCGTACAGATATTCGAGTGGATTGACTAGCCGCCGAATCGGTGGGATGCGGCAGCCAGCCGCCCTGGCGGGTGACGCCCTACTTCACTACCTTCAGGGCAGGGCGTTTTTCGCCACCGCTCCGGTCGCCAGCCGTACCGCCTGAACCACCACCAGGTGGACCTTCAGGAGGCTCTGGCCAGGGGCTGTCATCGCGATCAAAGACCATGCCCTGGCCATTTTCCCGCGCGTAGATGCCGACCACCGAAGGCATCGGCACGAAGACGTCGATAGGTACGCCGCCGAACCGTCCGTTGAAATAAAGCGCATCGTTTTCGATAGACAGATCGACCACGGCATTGGGAGAAATGTTAAGCACGATCTGCCCGTCCTTGACGTACTGCCGGGGCACATCAACGCCCGCATCATCGGCGTTCACCAACACGTATGGCGTGCAGTCGTTGTCTAGAATCCATTCGTACAGCGCCCGCATCACGTACGGCCTGCTGGAACTCATGGTCATGGAAACGCAGCCGGCGCGCCTTAGAGGCGCATCTCCCGCTCCTGCTCGGAGAGGCTGGACAGGAACGCATCGCGATTGAACACCCGATCCATGTAGGCCAGCAGCGGTTTGCTTTGCTTGGTGGAGCGGAACTCGATACCCAGGGTGGGCAGTCTCCACAACACCGGTGCCAGACAGCAGTCCACCAGGGTAAATTCTTCACTCATGAAGAACGGCTTCTCGCCGAAGATCGGCGCCACCGCCAGCAGGCCTTCACGCAGCTCTTTGGTGCACTTCTCTACCACGTTTTCAGAGCGCGTGTTCTGGATCTGATCGACCAGGGCACACCAGTCTTTTTCAATGCGGTGAATATAAAGTCGGCTCTCAGCCCGGGCCACCGGATAGACCGGCAGCAGCGGTGGGTGCGGGAAACGCTCGTCGAGATATTCCATCATCACCTTGGACTCATAGAGCACCAGATCCCTGTCCACCAGAGTCGGCAGGGAGCCATATGGGTTCAGCTCGGCCAGTTCCTCGGGAGGATGTCCGGCATCAACTTCAACCACGTCCACAGTAACGCCCTTTTCGGCGAGTACGATACGAACACGGTGGCTGTAGTGGCTCTCGCTGTCCGAGAAAAAGGTCATTGAAGACCGTTTGGCGACAACACCCATGGAATTCCCCCAGGAATAGATTTATTAGTGTTGAGGAGCACACCTTGCGGGCGCCCCTGCGACGTCGATTAGTGGACGTCTTTCCAGTATTCGCGATTCAGTAGCCAGGCGAAAACGAAGAAGATGGCGATGAACAGCAGCACATACACCCCTATACGCTTGCGGTCCTTGGCAGCCGGTTCGCCGACATAAGCCAGGAAGTTGACCAGATCATAAACCGCTCCGTCAAATTCCTCCGGGCTCATTGAGCCCTCCTGCACCAGCTTAAAGCTGCCACAGGGATCGTCCAGAATGTCCTGGTTAGTCAGCGGATCCCGCTTCACAACCCCGCTACCGGACTTTACCGGACCCGCGGCGCAGGCCTGAAGGCCCTGCAGCTCGATCAGCGCATGCGGCATGCCCGAGTTGGGAAAGGCCTTGTTGTTGACCCCCAGCGGTCGGCTGGGGTCCGCGTAAAACGTACGCAAATAGGTGTACAGGTAATCCGTGCTCTTGGAGCGGGCAATCAGGGTCAGGTCCGGCGGTGCTACACCGAACCACTGCTTGCCCCGGGCCACGCTCATGGACGAACTCATCAGATCGCCGATCTTGTGATCGCGATTCAGCAGCAGGAATTCCTCGGCAATATCTTTAGGAATATCCAGGTCGCTGGCAACCCGCGTGTAGCGGGAGTACTGCAGAGAGTGGCACCCGGAGCAGTAGCTCATGAACAGGCCGGCGCCGTGCTGCAGTGACGCCGTATCGCTCAGGTTTGGCTCCATATGGTCCAGTTCGATGCCCGGCCCACCGGCGGCCACGGCCTTGAGCGGCAGCGCGGTCAACAACATGATTAGCACCAGCACGCCAAGCGTGCCCCAAACGCCAATTCCGCCGTTCATGGTGACACGCTCGGGCACCGGCCTGGTTTTCTCCATGCTGGTCCAGACCGGCATCAGCAGGAAGAATGAGAAGTACAGGACTGAGGTGACCTGCGCCAGGAAGGTCCGCGCCGGCGTCGGCGCCCACACACCCAGCACACCCAGTATCAGGAAGGACGCAACAAAGATAAGCAGCGCCGCTTTCGTGAAGTTGCCACGGTAGCGCCAGGACTTCACCGGACTGCGATCGAGCCAGGGCAGCAGGAATGGAATGGCCACCGATGCGGCAAACGCCACAAAGCCCCAGAACTTGTCAGGCACGGCGCGCAGCACCGAGTAGAACGGCGTGAAGTACCAGACCGGCGCAATATGCTCGGGGGTCTTCAAGGCATTGGCTTCCTCAAAATTGGCAAACTCGAGGAAGTAGCCGCCCATTTCTGGTGCGAAGAACATGACGGCACAAAATACGAACAGGAATACGCCAATCGCCTGCAGGTCGTGCACCGAGTAGTAGGGATGAAACGCCACGCCGTCCAGCGGTATGCCGTTCTCATCCTTGTGCTTCTTGATATCAACGCCGTCAGGGTTGTTGGAACCCACTTCGTGCAGCGCCAGAATATGCAGCACCACCAGCGCCAGCAGCACGATAGGCAAGGCCACCACGTGCAGGGCGAAGAAGCGGTTCAAGGTAATCCCGGAGATCAGGTAATCGCCACGAATCCAGGTGACGATGTCTTCACCGACCACGGGAATGGCGCCAAACAGGGAAATAATCACCTGTGCACCCCAGTAGGACATCTGTCCCCAGGGCAACACGTAGCCGACAAACGCTTCCGCCATCAACACCACGAAGATCAACATACCGAACAGCCAGATCAACTCACGGGGCTTCTTGTATGAGCCGTACAGCAGCGCGCGGTACATGTGCAGGTACACCACCACGAAGAATGCCGACGCACCGGTGGAATGCATGTAGCGCAGTATCCAGCCGTAGTCCACGTCGCGCATGATGTACTCGACGGAGGCGAATGCATCTTCTGCACTGGGCGTATAGTTCATCGTCAGCCAGATGCCGGTCAGCAGCTGGTTGACCAGAACGACCAGGGAGAAAACGCCGAAGTAGTAGAAAAAGTTGAAATTCTTGGGCGCGTAGTACTGGCCCATATGGGTGTTCCACGCCCGCATGATAGGCAGCCGGGCATCAACCCAGTCACGCAGCCCCACCAATGCATTGTTCATCAGGCAACCTCCTTATCCACACCGACAACCAGTGTGAGTTCATCCTCAAAGGTATGCGGGGGAACAACCAGATTGGCTGAGGCCGGCACCCCGGAATACACGCGGCCGGCCAGATCAAACTTGGAGCCATGACAAGGGCAGAAGAATCCTCCCAGCCAGTCATCGCCACCCAGATCAGCAGCGCCGACTTCAGGGCGGAACTTGGGTGCGCACCCGAGGTGCGTACAGAGACCCACGAACACCATGATCTCCGGGACGATTGAACGTTCACGCCCCTGAATGTAAGCGGGCTGGTCGGAAATTTCTGACTCCGGATCCTTGAGCCTCACGTCCAGGCGCTCCAGATCGGCCAGCTGTTGTTCGGTACGACGCAGGACGTAAACCGGTTTGCCACGCCATTCGACAACCGCCATTTGTCCAGCCTCAATCTTGCTGATATCGAACTTAACGGGGGCGCCGGCAGCCTCTGCCTTGGCGCTGGGATTCCAGGAGCCCACGAAGGGCACCGCAATACCAACAACGCCGGCCACGCCGACGGCACTGGTGGCCGCGGTCAGGAACCGACGGCGACCGGAATTCACCGTATCACTGCTCATGTGTAGCTCTCCCAATGATTACAGTCCCGCCCGTGGCCGCTTCGGCCAAGGCTCATCCATCGTCATGCATGGATCACCCGGGGGCAGGAGGGGGACAAAAATTGTGCGGTGCAAATGGTAATGACTTTGCCACTCCGTGACAAGGAAAAGCACCTAAGTGTCGGTATTTTCGAGAATTTCCCGGACAGGAGTCGGACACAAAAACGCCCGGCAACCGTCTCCGGTCCGGGCGCTCCTGGAACTGCTGATCCGCGCTTAGCGCTTGGAGAACTGCGGACGCTTGCGCGCCTTGCGCAGGCCCACTTTCTTCCGCTCGACGGCACGGGCGTCGCGAGTCACGAAACCGGCACCGCGCAGGCTGCCGCGCAATGACTCGTCGTACTCCATGAGTGCGCGAGTAATGCCGTGACGAATAGCGCCGGCCTGGCCGAAGCTGCCGCCACCGGCGACCGTAACGTTGATGTCGAACTTGCCTTCAGTCTCGGTAAGCTGCAGCGGCTGGCGCACGATCATGCGCGCCACTTCGCGGCCGAAGTACTGGTCAAGCGGCTTGCTGTTGACGGTGATGTTGCCATCGCCATTCTTGATAAATACACGGGCCGTTGAGGTCTTGCGGCGGCCGGTGCCATAGTATTGGGTTGCTGACATAAATAGACCTTAGATATTCAGTGGCTGGGGCTGCTGCGCCGTGTGCGGGTGCTCCGCGCCAGCGTACACTTTCAGCTTCCTGAACATGGCGCGGCCCAGAGGGTTGCGCGGCAACATGCCTTTTACTGCACCCTGGATAACACGCTCCGGGGCCTTGTCGATCAGTTTCTCGAACGACATGCTTTTCAGTCCACCCGGGTAACCGCTGTGGCGGTAGTACATCTTGTCGGTCGCCTTGGCGCCGGTCACCCTGATCTTCTCAGCATTGATCACGACGATGTAGTCACCGGTGTCCACGTGAGGCGTGTATTCTGCCTTGTGCTTGCCGCGCAGGCGGTGCGCGATTTCGCTGGCCAGGCGACCCAGGGTTTTCTCCGAGGCATCGACCACAAACCAGTCGCGCTGCACATCTTCTGCTTTTGCGCTGTAAGTTTTCATTCCTATCTGCCTCTGCAGGCCTCCATTTTCGAGAGCGCGAATTCTACAGTCGGCCCCCACCCTTTTCAAGGAGTTTTTCTCTGCAATTCACCAGCTTACGCCATACCCGTGCTGGCCACCGGGCTGGGCTCCACAAGCCGGAATTCCATGGGCCCCAGCCACTCGCGGCAGCTGAGCCGCAAACCCCGGCGCAGCGCACACAGGGCCAGGCTGTGATCGTCCAACGCGGCCAGCCATTGACTGCTGCCGTCCATGGCACCCGGGGCCAGGCACACCAGGTCCTGCCCTTCCAGTCGATAGCCCACCTCGCCCAGGGCTGTCGGCAGGGCGCCGCCATGGGCCTTGGTCCAGGCTTCCTTGAGGGTCCACAGACGGTAGAAGTGCCGGTAGTAGGCGTCTTCGTCCAGCGCCGCGAGCTCGGCGACCTCAGGTTCCGAGAAATAACGCCGCGCCAGTCGGTCCACCCGGCGCTCGCGATCGAGGCGCTGCACATCCACCCCGACCGGCACATCACTCGCCACAGCCACCACCAGCCAGTCGCCAGAGTGGCTCAGGTTGAATTCCAACCCGACTTCAGTGGCCAGCCGGGGCTTCCCGTGGCGCCCGGTCCTGAATTCCCACTGGTCGGGAGCCACGTCCGCGTAGCGCGACAGCAGATGCCGCAGCCAGACGCGCCCCAGTGCCGCCTCGCGATAGCGGTCGCGCTCTGCATCATTGAGTACCACGTAGTCCAGAGTGGCCGCCTGGCTGAGCGAACACAGCCAGAGATGGGCCTGCCCGGACTCGAGTCGCTCAGAAGCGTTGGATTTGTTTGCCAACGAGGCGGTCACGCACCTTCCAGAACAGGTTGTCAGGATTCACCACGACAATAAAGATACGCCGCAGGCGGTCTTCCGGACAGTTGATGGCACGTACCGCGTGCCAGGCGTGGTCGGTGCGCAGCATCAGTGCGCTGTAGTTGCCGAGGGTGTCCATCTCGTGGATACCATCAAACTCTTCCAGGGCCGGAGCCGAGTCATAGCTCAGGCGGCCGCCATCATCCAGCACCAGGGTAGAGCCGCCCCACTCCGGCTCCCAGTCCTCCGTGGAATTGAAGTAGAACAGGTGGGAGCCGTGTTCGCGGCGCGCATCGCAGTGCGGTGACACATCACAGCCGCTGGGCGTGTAGTGCCAGTGAAAACGGAACTCCACCTTGTTCGCACCCAGCAGGCGCTCGATCTCACGCCGGTAGTCGTCGCTGCACAGCTCCGCGATAAACTCCTTCCAGGGCAGGGGCACCTCGGTGTCCGGTGTGTACTCCAGTGAGTAGCGGTCGTGGGGAGCCTGGCCGGCGCGCCGCTCCTTGCCAAAGATCTCGCCAAAGGTCTCCAGCGGCGGCATGTTGTGCAGCAGGTCATCGAAGCCCTGCGCAGTGAGCAGCCCCTCGGTATTGAAAAAAGGATAGGGCCTGGTGGCCATGAACTCCTCACGACCCAGGCCGCGAAGTTTCTCGATGTCCAGATACTTCATTACAGTATTCCTGTTGCTCTCCAAGGCAGCCGGTTCAAGCCGCCAACGCCGGCTGTTGCGCCAGCGGGAGCGTGCGCTCAAGCACTTCAAAGGCGTCCTGCCGCACGTGATTTTTTGCCATTTCCTCACGCACCAGGGCTTCACTGACATGGCCGCATTCCAGGCACTCCTTTAACAAACCGAAGAAGAAGGCCTCCTGGTTGCTGTCGGGGTGCGGCTGGTAGTGGCCCAGCAAGCCGTACTCACCGAACAGCTTTGCACGTAGGCGATTGAGTGACGCTAGCAGCGGTTTGTCCTTGAACTTGTCGGCGGGCGTGTAATCCACCGGCAACCCGGTCTTCCAGGGCTGGGTGCGGCGCTTGGTGTTGTGCAGCAGGCGGGTGTCGGCGCCAAGATGGTCGAAATCATTCCAGCAGTCCTCGAGGTAGCCCAGGGTATCCGGGTCCTCGTAGGCCAGCACCATCCACTCCTTGTAGTCCTTCTCGAAGGCGAACAGTGCGTTGAAATCTGCCTCGGCATCCCAGTGCGCAAGCTGTGCGCAATCCAGCAGCATGACGCTGGTCGCGACCTGCTGGGCCTTGCCCTCCTTCGCTGACCGGTGCCGGCCGAGCACAGCCTTGCCCCCCATGTCTCGCTCGAGCAATTCATTGATATCACCGACTGCGAAAACATCGGGGTCAGTGACGACAGCGCGACCGCTGTATTCCATCAGCTTCGGCGGCAGGAAGCGCAGTGGCGTGAAGGACTGCAGGTCGTCCATATGCCAGTCGCGGGTGGTGCCGCCACGCAAAAAGGTTTGACCCTCTTTCGCCGCCAGGAACGGATGGTCGCGGGTGTGGATAAACTTCACATCGAAGGCATCCGGATTGCTGGAGTTGCGCTTGAAGGAATACTCCGCCACCAGCGCGCCCAGCCACTGCCGCTCGTTGGTGTGTATGAAAACGCATTTTTCCATTGTCAGGATTCGCCTGCTTGTGGCGCCTCGGCGCCCTGCTCTGCACTGGTGTAACCGAACGCCGGTAGCAGGCGGGAATCTACCATGGCGGTCAGTTCCGCCACTTGATCGTCGTCAAAGTAGTCCCGGAAGCCACCCACCTTGGCCTTGCGAACCTTGTAGGTATTGGGGTCGTTGACGTCCTTGGCCTGTACCCGCGAGCCGCTGCGCCAGAAATAGTTCTCCTGCTCTTTCTTGCGCAGGTTTTCCACCGAGGCGAACTCCGCCATGTCTTTCAGGTACTCCCGGTTGGGCTCCATGCCGAGGAACTCCACCACGCGTGCCATTTCTACCGCAGCATCAGCGCGCAGGTCTTCGTAACGCACCACCAGCAACTCATCGATTTTGTCCAGCTCGCGAGCCCAGGCGTTCATGAAGTCGATGATATGACCCAGGCCCTGACCTTCGTGCTTCACAAAATCATAGACCGAGATGTCGGCGTCATGTTCCGGATAATTGTTCATCGACTTCTTGTCCGGGCGCATGCGGAACTTCCACTGGAAAAACTGTGATACCGCTACATCGCGGGGATCGCGCACCAGCAGCACGGTCTTCTTGTGGTAGAAGTCCCGCTTTGAATCCATGTTGCCGGTGAACTGCCGCAGGTAATTGTCGTGGGTGAAGAATATCTTGGGGATGCCCGGCGCCAGGCGCTGGTAGTTGTCAAACCCCATGAGGATGTTGTCGGGCAGACTGTGGACCAGCTGGTAATAGCGGGAAATCATGACCCGCACCCAGGTGCGGCCGCTCTTGCCGTAGGAGGCGAAGATGTAGTCGCAGTGGTTGTATTTCCAGAACTCCTCGCGGCCGCGACGCCAGCGTTCGAGCTGGTGGCCTTTCTCTTCGGGCAGGAATTTCTTGATCGCGCGGACCAGCCACTTGATCAGTCGCTTGATGACAGCGTGCATGTATTGTCCCCGGAACCGGGCAGGTTAAAAAACGCGCAGAGTAAAGGAAGCGTGGTCCATGCACAAGATTGTGTGGTATTTTTGCCGCCTTTCGACGTCCCCAAGTTATTGATCTGCATGGAAATCAGGCACATTCGAGGCTTTTTGCTCGAGCGCGGCATGCTGTACCTCTACAGCCTGTTCATCGCCGGCTACTTCCTGCTGCCGATGGCCTCGGGCCACCGGCGGCTCTATTACCTGCTGGTGCTTCCCGCCGTGGCCCTGCTGTGGCAAGAGCTTATGCGCTTCTACCGTGGCAATCTACTGCTGGGACTGCTGCTGGCCTACGCCGGCTGGATGATGGTAACCCTGGCCTGGAGTGCGGACTTTTCCGTCGCCGAGGCTGGCTGGCAGCTATGGCTGAGCCTCAACCTGCTGTCTTTCGTGGCCATCAGCGGCTACCTGTGGGTCACCGAGGCGGACCAGATAAATCGCTATGCGCGCCGCCTGGCCTGGTTGGCGGGCGCAGCGGCGCTGGTATCCATGGTGGCCTGGTACAGCCAGCATCCGTTCCCGAGTTCACGGCTGGAGCCCCTGGGCGTCATGCACCACCAGAACAAGGCCGGTGCCGCCTACGGCCTGCTGCTGGTGCTGTGCGCACAACTGGGTCTCAATGACCCGCCGCGCCGCGTCGCTTTTACCGGCCTGGCCCTGGCGCTGGGCTCACTGGTCTTGCTGACCCAGTCGCGCACTGCGCTGGCCGGCGTTTGCGTCGGGCTGGTGGTGCTGCTGGGCTGGCGAGCGCTGGTGCTTGCTCTGGTCGCAGGCCTGGCCAGTTGGGCGCTGCTGGCTACCAACCCGGAAGAGTGGATCAACCGGGTGGAAACTTTCTCGTTCCGACCAGGCATCTGGGCACAGGTGGTATCAGACATGCAGGGGCACTGGCTGCTTGGCAAAGGCTATCTCACTGACCCACACGTGCAGGCCTATGAGCGCGTATTCAATCATGCGCACAACAGCTATCTCGCCACCCTGCGCGACGGTGGCGTGGTCGGTCTGGCATTGCTGCTGGCTTTATTGGGCACTGCTTTGGTACAGGCCGTGGCACTACTGCGTAGCCGAGGGGAACGACTCTACCTGGCGCTACTCTTATACGGTATGACCTGTATCTTTATGGACTTCGACCGACTGTTGGTTCACCCCAAGGAAATGTGGTTGTTCCTGTGGCTGCCGCTGGCGTTGATTGCCGCGGCCTATCCGCGCCGGGCTGACGACCGGCTGCCCCTGCTACGCGAGAGGCCCTCGTGATGCGCCGCTGGTTGACCGGCTTGCTACTGCTGGTGCCGCTATCGGCACCGGCTGCGGAGCCTGAGCGCCTGGCCGACAGCGTCTTGCCGCCCCCCTGGCGCAGCCTGGTCTTCGAAGAAAAGGCCTTTTGGGCTACCGCCCGCTCCGAACTGACCCTCGACGTCTGCCCGGACACGGACGCAGCCTGGTGCCTGCAAGCCACTAGCAGCGTTGCCAGCAATCGCGAGCGAATCAGCCTTAGCGCCAGGCCCGATGGCCACCTGCTGGAGCGCCGCCGCCTCAGCGCAGGCAGCAACCGGCGCCGCAAGCAGTGGTTCTATGGCCTCAAAAGCATCACCCGGGAGCGGCTGGAGCCCGACGCGTCAGGCGAATATCGGCTGACCAGCCGTCGCGAAATCGGCTACCCGGACGGCGAACGCAAGGTCACTGACCCGCTGTTATTGCTGGCGCTGCTCAAAGTAGACGGCCCGCAACAGACCTTCCTGGTCAACACCGACCTCAATCTGTACCGGGTAACGGCCACGCCCGCTGGTGAAGATCTGGTGGAAGTCGCCCCCGGGCTGGGTGGCGTTGACAGCCGCCACCGCGACACCGACCTGGTGCGGCTGACAGCAGAACTGATAAAGCCCGCCCAGGACAAACCGGACTTCGCGCTGCTGGGTCTGTCGGGCGACCTGCTGGTGGCCTTTGACCGCGCCAGCGGACTGCCGCTGCAGGTGCGCGGACAGGCACCGCGGCTTGGCTATGTCGCCCTGACGCTGAAGTCCGTGGAACTGCGGGATGCAGGGCCGTGACGACCATCGGACCCGGTGCGCCGGTCGGCCTGGTCAGCAACCCGGCCAGCGGCCACAACCGCGACCAGTTCGAGCAGTTCCGTCGCCGCATCGACGCCAGCGAGTCAATTCGACACATTGTCACCCGCAGCGCCGAAGATATACCGGCGGCCCTCGGCAGCTTGCGGGACGCGGGTATCGCAGCACTCGCCATTAACGGTGGGGACGGCACCAACGCCGCCCTGCTGGGCGCCCTGCTGGAGGGCGACTACTTCGAGACGCCACCCCCGGTCATCCTGCTACCGGGGGGAACCGCCAATATGAACGCCGGCGATGTGGGCATGCGCGGCTCCCTGTCTCGAGCCGTCAATCAGTTTTGTGACTGGTGCGACGGTGATCGTCGCCTGCGCAACCCACCGAGCCAACGGGCGCTGCTGCGCGTGCAATGCGACGGCCGTCGCTACCACGGTATGTTCCTGGGTGCTGGCGCCGTGATCCAGGGCACCGAGTACGCGCACCGGGAAATTCATTCCCGGGGCCTGCGGGACGACTTCAGCCTGGCGCTGGGCACCCTCCGTACCGTATGGGGCGTCGTTCGCGGCCAGCCTGAATTCACCGGCCACCAGCGGATTGGCGTGGCAATTGATGGTGGGCCACGGCGGGATCATGACACCCTGATTCTCGCCATCAGCACCCTGCACCGGCTGGCCTTTGGTATGCGCCCATTCTGGGGCACCGGGCCCGGCGCCCTGCGCATGACCCTGATGGAGCAGGGTTGCTCTCGATTCGCACGTACGTTTACCCGCATCGCCCGCGGCAATCCCGGACGCAACGCGGTTCCCGCCGAAGGCTACTTCAGTCACAATGCTGAAAACATGCAGCTGTGGATGGCAGGCAAGGTGAATCTGGATGGAGAGATCCTGACCGTCAACGACTCGCTGAGCATCACTGCCACGCGGCCACTGACTTTTGTCCGGCCCTGAATCAGTTTTTATCAGTCATGCACCACTCGGACCCGCCACCTGCTAAAGCCATGAGCCACTACCCACGCGTCGCCGGACCCGATACCGAGAGCGAGCCCGCACTTGGCGCCCTGGTCAGCCGCCTCCGCGAGCGCCACAACGATGCCATCAGTGCTGTACTGGTTTACGGCTCCTGCCTGCGCAGCGGCGACATCTACGACGGACTGCTGGACCTCTACCTGCTATGTGACAACTACCGGGAGGCCTATGGTACGGGCGGTCTGGCGCTGGCAAACGGCCTGTTGCCGCCGAACGTGTTCTACGCAGAACAGGCCCACGAGGAGCGCATCCTGCGCAGCAAGGTCACTGTCATTTCGCTGGCTGATTTCCGCCGCGGATGCAGCCGGGCCTGGTTCCAGTCCTATATCTGGGGACGCTTTGCCCAGCCCACCCGTATCGCCTGGAGCCGCGATACCGCAACCCGAGAACAGGTAGAGGAGTGCCTGCTGGAGGCGGCCTACACACTGTTGAGCCGAGCCCTGCCGGCGCTCCCGTCAGAAGGCTCGCTGGTCTCACTATGGGAGGCCGGTCTGGGGCTTAGCTATGGCACTGAGCTGCGCACGGAGCGCAGTGGTCGGGCCCGCGAACTGGTGCTGGCGTCGGCAGAATTTTATGAATCTGTGACCCGCTACCACGCAGATTCGCTTGTTTTCCCGTTTCGCGTGTATGATGCCCGCTACATCAGCAAGGTGCCTGAAAGCCAGCAAAAAGCCAGCCGGCGGGCATGGCGCCTGCGGGCAATACAGGGAAAGACACTGTCAGTGCTGCGCCTGGTGAAGGCACTGTTTACGTTCGAAGGGGGACTCGACTATATCGCATGGAAGCTGGAGCGCCATTCGGGGGAACCGATAACGATTCCGGAGCGCGTGCGTCAACGACCATTGGTGCATATGTGGGGCTTCTTCTGGGGCCTCTATCGCCGCGGTATTTTCAAATAGTTAGTTAGCCAGCATGACTGTCAGCACCACGATAAACCTCCACGTCGCCATTTGCGTCTGCACCCATAGCCGCTCCCAGGGCCTCATGCGTTTGCTTGTCGCACTCCAGGATATTGACCTCAGTGGCTACAACCCCAGCTCGGTCGAGTTGATTGTGGTCGACAACAATCCCGGCCCGGAAACCGAGGCAATCTGTCAGCGTGCTGCGCCACGTCTGCCGATCAGCATTCACTACGTAACAGAACCCCGCCCCGGTATCACCCATGCTCGCAACCGCGGTGTCGAGGCGGCACTGGAGCGCGGCGCCGATTTCGTGGCTTTTATCGATGACGACGACCAGCCCCAGTCAGACTGGCTCATTCAACTACTGGATCGCCAGGCAGTGACCGGGGCGGACCTGGTGTTTGGCACCTGGGTGCTGGACTCCCTGATGCCCCAATGGGCGCGGGAATCAGGCATCTTCCGCTCGCCGGTGAAAGCCAAGCATGAAAACAAGGGCGGCCGGTACGGCCTGCCCGGCTGCGCGTCCACCTGCAATGCCCTGGTAGGACGCAGCATTCTCGAGCGGGTCGCCACCACCGGACCGGTGTTCAATCATACCTTTCGCTTCAGCGGGGGCGAGGACAAGGATTTCTTTATCCGGGCGCACGAATTGGGCGCGCACCTGGCCTCAGCGGACATGTCGGTGATTCACCGCAATCATGAACCCGAGCGCTACACCGCCCGCGGGCTGCTCAAGCGCGGCTTCAAGAACGGCTGCTCCCAGGTCAGTATGGCCCGAGCCCACGGCACCGGGACACGCGCGGTCAAACTCCTGGCCACCTCCCTCAGCAAAATCCTTATGTCTTTGTTTTTATTGCCATTTTCAGTCTTCTCCAAAGGCATGTTGATGCACAACCTGTACCGCATGGCCAAGGCCTTCGGCGTGCTCTACACCTCACTGACCGGCCGCAGCATCAAATACTACTCGCGCTGAGTCAGCGCGTGCCCTGCAGGGCATTTGACAGGGTGCACTGCATAGAAAATTCTGGCACTTTGCTGTAAAGTTGCGCGCCTATCGAGACCCCTGCCAGACTCCTATGAAAGCCTGCGTATTCATTCAGACCAATCACAAGCAGATTACCGGCGCCCTCGTCGCCGAACACGCCCTGCGCCGCTATTCCACGAACAATGACAAGTTCGACGTGCAGCTCATCGACAGCCGCGACTATCCGTTCTTTGCCGAGTTCGAAGGCAAAGAGTACCTGCGCGACGGCGTCAAGCGCACCTGGCTAAACGACGACCTGCAGTCCTTCACGCCCACCCGCTTCATGCCGCCAGGCCTGATGGGCTATGAGGGACGCGCCGTGGTGATCGATCCCGACATCTTCGCAGCCGCCGACATCTGGGAGCTGCTGACTCGCGATATGCAGGACAAGGCCATCATGTGCCGCATGCGCTCCGGGCCCAAGGGCCTGGTGGACCGCTGCATGGCCTCCAGCGTCATGCTGCTTGACTGCAGCCGGCTCCAGCACTGGGATGCAGAAGCCAAGTTCCGCGCCATGTTCGCTTTCACCCAGGACTACCAGCCCTGGGTGTGCCTCAAGGAGGAGGATCGCGACAGCATTGGTTTCTTCGAGGCCGAGTGGAACGACTTCGACAAGTTCACCACCGAAACCCGGATGCTGCACACTACCCGCCGCAAGACCCAGCCCTGGAAAACCGGCCTGCCCACCGACTGGCGACCCGCCGAGCGCTTCCGCCTGTTCCCGCCGGCTGCCTGGATCATGCGCGCCCGCCGTAAACTGTTTGGTGAGTACGCCTTTCTTGGCAACTACAAGCAGCACCCGGACCAGAACCAGGAAGACTTCTTTTTCGGCCTGCTCAAGGAATGCCTGGAACAGGGCAAAATCAGCGAGGCATTCCTGCGTAAGGAAATGCAGCAGAACCACGTGCGCCACGACGCCTTCGAGGTGCTGGCTCGCACACCGGACCTGCCGCCGCCCTCACAGCACCCCCTCAGCGCGACCGCAAAAGCTGCCTGACCGCGTCAGCGGTTCGCACCAGTTCAAGATTCTCTGACGGCGCCGCCAGCCCGGCGCCCGCTTCAAGTGTCGATGCGGGTGTCAGCCACTGTGCCTGTCCGCCTTCCACGAGGGCGGACTGGATACGCCCGATATCACGCCGCATGCGCTCTGGTCCCAGCCGCATTGCCAGCCGGTGGCTGAGTGGCTTGTAGCGATAGTTGTAGCCGCGCCGCCACCAGCACCCATCGGCATCTGCCATATCGAAGATAAAGAGGGGCTTGCCCGTCGCCGAGGCCTCGCCCATCATTGACATGGATTCACCGGTCACCACAAAGGCATCAGCCAGCTGCAACAGTGCCTGGTAAGGATTGTCTCCGCCCCACGGGAAAACCTCTGCAGCCTCACCCGCCGTCGCGGTCAGGGCGGCAAATGCCGAGGCCGGAGTCCGTGGACTTGCAACACACAGCAGGGTGCCCCCGGCCCGGCCGGACAGCCCGGCGGCCAGCCGGCCGAGCGAAGCGGCCTTGTCGTTTGTCAGGACAAACTTGCCGCTGTCTCCCCCCACCAGCAGGGCCACCAGCGGACGCTGCAGGGCCTCGAAACGCTCACGCCAGACGGTCGCCGCCTCCGCCTGCTGGGACTGCTGGCGGTGCAGAGGCAGCCGATTATGAAGGATGTTGGATTGCTCGGGGAGGAAATACTGGGGCGTGGTGACGACCAGGTCCCAGGCGTCCAGCGGCGCCCAGGGCCTGCCGATGTGCACCAGCCGGGTCCTGCCGCCTGACTGGCGCTGTATCCAGCGCGCCACCGGCTCGTTGCGCCGACCCGCAGTAATCAACAGGTTCGGCCAGGGCGGCGCCAGCTCACTGGACTGGCTGCGATCAATACCTGCGAGGGTGACCCGCAGCAGCAGGTGGGGTAGCAATTCCCAGCCGCGTGCCACAATGTGTTTTTCGGTAAAACTCACACCCAGGGCTTCTGCCAGGGAACGCACCTGTGTATTATCGCCGGCCTTTCTGCCCAGCAAGCACCAGATATTTGGCTCGTGTTCGCTCATGGCGCTAGACTATCCCAAGCCTTGAACTCGCGGAAACAATGAAACCTACGGTATTTATTCACACCAATCACAAGCAGATGCTCGGTGCACTGGTGAGCCGCCACTCTCTGAAGAAGCATGCGCGGGACCCCGAGGCCTTCGATGTGAAGTTCATCGAGGTCAGGGATTTCCCCTGCATGGCTGCGCACGAGGGCAAACGCTACCGCCGCGACGGCGAGATGCGCCCCTGGGTGAACGCGGACCTGCAGTCGTTTACGCCCCTGCGATTCGCGCCGCCACAGCTCATGAACTACCAGGGACGAGCCGTGGTGATGGATTCCCGATATCTTCGCCCTTGCCGACATCACCGAACTGCTGGAACGGGACATGGCCGGCAAGGCCATCCTGTGTCGGCCAAAGTCGGGTCGCAAGGGTCGCAAGGGCGCCTGGGCTTCCAGCGTCATGCTGCTGGACTGCGCGAAGCTCACCCACTGGCAGTTCGAACAGAATTTCGAAGCGATGTTCGAACCGGACGTCCAGAGTGACTACATGGACTGGGTATCCCTTAAGCTGGAGGACCCGGCCAGCATTGGCGCGCTGGAAAACCAGTGGAATGACTTCGATACCCTCACCGAACACACCAAGCTGTTGCACAATACCAAACGCAAGACCCAGCCCTGGAAAACCGGCCTGAAAATCGACTACCGTCCGGCCGACACGTTCCAGCTGTTTCCACCGCGGCACTGGCTGCGCCGCGCCCGTCGCGCCCTGTTCGGCGACTACCGGTTTGCGGGCACCTACGCCCGGCACCCCGACCCCGCCCAGGAGGCCTTCTTCTTTGGCCTGGTGCGGGAATGCCTGGATTCAGGTGAGCTCACCGAAAGCCAGCTTGAGGATGAAATTCGCCAGGGCCACCTGCGCGAAGATGCCTTCGCGCTGGTTGAAGCTGCACGGGCGGCCTGAGTAGACCGATGGCCCATTACGATCTCATCGTACTGGGCACCGGCGGCATCGGCAGCGCCGCCCTCTTCCACGCCGCGAGTCGCGGCCTGAAATGCCTGGGCCTGGATCGTTTTCCGCCGGCCCACGATCGCGGCAGCTCCCACGGTGAATCACGACTGATTCGCCTGTCCTACTTCGAACACCCGGACTACGTACCGCTGCTGCGGCGCAGCTACCAACTCTGGGACGAGCTGGACCCGAACCTGCTGACCCGCAGCGGCATTCTCTACGCTGGCCCCGGGGACGGCGCTACCATCAGCGGCGTACGGGCCTCAGCTGCACAACACCAGCTGGCGATAGAGATCGTCGAGCCGCAGGACTTCCCGCAATACACGATACCCGAGGGCGCCATGGCGGTGTTTGAGCCCGACGCCGGCTGGCTGCCAGTAGAAGCCTGCGTGCAGGCCCACCTGACGGGCGCCATGGAACGCGGTGCCGGCCACCGATGGGGTGAGAGCATCAGTCAGTGGCGACAGCACGGGGAAGGGTTTGAGGTCATCACCGACACCGGCGCCTACAGCAGCGATACCCTGGTCATCAGCGGCGGCGCCTGGAGTGGAGAGCTGCTGGCAGCGCTTGAGTTGCCCCTGACCATCAGGCGCAAGCACCTGCACTGGTTTCAGTGCGAGGATGCGCGCTACCGCACTGGCTTTTTCATTGAACTTCCCCATGGCCAGTTCTATGGCTTTCCCGCCGCCGATGGTCGCCTCAAGCTAGCCGAGCACAGCGGCGGCGAGCCCATCGAGGACCCGCTTTCCGCTTCCCGGCAGCCGCACCCTGAGGACAATGCTCGTATCGACGCCTTTGTCGCCGAACACTTGCCCGGCGTCAGTGCCACTCGACTGGAGCATGCCAGCTGTTTCTACACCATGACGCCGGACGCCGACTTCATCGTGGACCGCCACCCGGACCGCCCGGGAGTCGCCTTCGCGGCGGGGCTGTCAGGTCACGGATTCAAGATGGCGCCTGCACTGGGGGAACTGTTGGTGGACCTGGCCACGGGTGCTACCCCAGGTTCAGATGCGGGATTCCTGTCCCTGCAACGGCTTGCCACCTGATGGGCCGGCGATGAGTCTACATGTCTGAGCTGGACCTTGAACATTTCCGTACCAGGCTGCACGAGCTGCGGGCAGAGCTGGCGGCGGTGGCAGATGAGTCCAGCGATGCCGCTTCCACCGTGGAACTGGACCAGTCCCGGGTGGGAAGACTGTCGCGCATGGATGCCATGCAGGCGCAGAGCATGGCCCAGGAGACTGCACGCCGGCGGCAGGCACGGCTGCTGCGGATCGAGGGGGCGCTGCGGAGACTGGACAGTGGAGACTTTGGCCTGTGTTTCGCCTGCGGCGACGACATCGGCAAGGCGCGTCTGGACTTCGACCCTACGGTGACCCGCTGCGTCGCCTGCAAAGATGCAGGCCCGGCGAACTAACCATCCTCATCCCCGTCGTCCTCGTCTGTATCCTCGTCTTCGTCGTCATCGGTCAGGGCACCGTGAACCCCTCCAGCCACTTCGAAGGGGACTTCTACAACCTCCACCACCACCGCCGTGGCGGCGCCGACGACCGCGCCGGTGACGACCATTGCCGTACAGGCCGACAGGCTGGCCAGCAGCATTAGCGCCGCGGCGACGCGGATGACTGTTCGCAACATTCCCATGGTCTGGCTCCAGGCACCGCCGCTTTGTGCGGCTTGCCAGACACACTACGCGGCCGGGGAGTGAAAACAATGGTATTTGTACCGGATCGCGGGATCGGTGGTATGGCGGCCAGGTCGCGGGGATACCTTAGCTGTCCCCGGATCGCGGATCGGATTGCGAATCGGATTGCTGGTCAGATTGATAGCCGAACATCGGGTGTAGTGACTCCGCCAGTTGGCGATCGATGGCTTCAACCTCGTCGTCATTGAAGTAGTCACGGTAACCGCCCACCTTGGCGCGCCGCACCTTGTAGCTGTTGGGGTTGTCCTTGTCGCGCGGCATCATCCGGCCTCCCGCCAGCCGGAATTGCTGTTTGCTTTCCATCTGCTTCATGTTCTCGTAGGACGAGTACTCAACTGCGGCATCGACATGGGCGTCGGTGGCGTCGACCTGCATGAAGTCCAGCATCTCGCGCAGCCTGCGATGGGGTTCGCTACGCAGATCCTCATAGCGCAGCAGGAAGAAGTCACCGACCTTGTCTGCCTCGGCGGCCCACAGGTTGAGGTAGTCGCACACGGCCTTCATGCTGCCGCCGTTGTCGCCGGTGACAAAGTCGAACAGGCTGATATCGGACCCGCGCGGTGGGTAATTGTTGATGGCGACCTTGGAGGGCTTGATGCGGAATTTCCACTGAAAGAACTGCGACACCGCAACATCCCGCGGATCTCGCGCCAGCAGCACCACGCGCTTGTCATAGAAAGGCTGCTTGGTCGCAAAGTCGCCGGTGAAATCCTTGATGTAATTGTCGTGGGTGAAAAACACCTTGGGAACAGCACTGTCCAGGTTGTGGAAATTATCGAAGCCGAGGATGGCATTGTCCGGCAGTCCGTACATGACGCGGAACAGGTGCGAGACCATAACGCGCAGCCAGGTCCTGCCACTCTTGCCAAAGCTGACCACCACGATATCCGCCCGGCGCAGCTTGTCATACTGCTCGATACCTCGAAGCTTGCGCTCTGCCTCGAGAATCTCCGCTTCCGAATGACCACGCATACGCCAGTGCAGCGCGCGCCGCGACAGCTTCTTTTTTGCCGTTTGCAGGGCCTGCCGCAGGTTCTGGATCGCCAGCCTCATGCGCCTGACTCCGGCTCCGACTGCGCCCCGTAACCAAACTGCGGGTCCAGCTGCGCCACCATGGCGTCAAGCTGCGCGCACTGCTCATCGGTAAAGTAGTCGCGGTAGCCGCCGACCTTGGCCTTGCGCACCTTGAAGGACTGCGGGTTGTGCTTGTCGCCCGGTTTGACCCTGGCACCCGAGCCCTTGAAGTGGCGTTCCTGTTCCATCTTCTTCATGTTCTCATAGGCGGCGAAGTCTACCGCCTCGGAGATCTGCTCATCGCTGATGTCGGTGCCGGTGAAGTCAAAAATTTTGCGCAGCACGGTGGCCGGGTCAGCGCGCATATCCTCGTAGCGAATTACCAGCACTTCCCTGAGCTCAGGGATCGCCCGCGCCCAACCGTTGAAGTAGTCGACAATGCGCGGCACGCCAGCTTCCTCATCCTGCACGAAGTCCCAGGCATCGATATCCGCGCCGTGGGCCGGGTAGTCGTTGATGAACTTCTTGTTCGGGCGCATGCGGAACTTCCACTGGAAGAACTGCGATACCGCCACGTCACGGGGGTCACGCACCAGCAACACAATGCGCTTGCCGAGAAAGTGGGCCTTGGACTCCCAGTTCCCGGTGTAGTTACGCAGGTAGTTGTTGTGGGTGAAAAAAACCGCCGGCAGCGAGGCGTCACTGTCGCGAAAGTTATCAAAATCCAGCAATTCGTCGGAGGCCAGCCCGCCCTTGAGCTGGTAGGCACGCGACAGCATCACGCGCAGCCAGGTGCGCCCCGACTTGCCCCAGCTCATCAGCACCCAGTCGGCGCGTTCGAGCCTTTTGAACTCTTCGCGCCCTCGCAGCCAGCGCTCCAGGCGCTTGCGACGCTGAGCCGGCAGCCAGAAGCACAGGAACATGATGAGGATGCGCGCAGCGGCGCGGGCTTTATCGCCCATGGGCGGGAAATTCTCCGGCGTGAAAAGGCGGCGCATGATACAGGAATTCTTGATATGCCGCACTATTACCGGGCCTGCGGCTTGCCGCATTTTCCCGCCAGGCCGTACAATCCGCGCATGTCTCTGATCAATCTAGAAGCCGTGCGCACGGCAGCGCTTTCCAGCGATCCCTTCGACTTCATGGTGGTGCCGGATTTCCTGTCGGCAGAAGCACTGGCAAAGGTCAACGCGGATTACCCGGCGATCGATACGGCGGCCAACCATGCGCTGGAGAATCTCAGTTTTGGCCCCGCCTTCGGGGATCTGATGGATGAAATCCAGGGGCAGGCCCTGGCCGAGGTGCTGGGCGCGAGGTTTGACATGGACCTGGCGAGCCTGCCCACCACCGTTACCGTGCGCAAGTTCTGCGAACGCACTGACGGCAACATCCATACCGACCACAAGAGCAAGGTGATCACGGTACTGGTGTATTTCAACCAGGGCTGGGATAGCGAAGACGGCCAGCTGCGCATGCTGCGATCAAAATCTGATATCGAGGACTACGCCGCGCAGGTCACCCCGCTCGGTGGCACGCTGCTGGCATTCCGCCGCACCGATCACTCCTGGCACGGCCACACCCGCTACGTGGGGGAACGACGCATGGTGCAACTGAATTACCTGGACCAGAGCCCGCTGGCAGTGGCCGCCCAGCGCATCAGCCGCTTCGGCACCCACTTCATGAAGAACGTGCTGGGCATGCGCTAGCGCGCCCACGCTACTCCTGCGGCGGAAACAGCGCCTCGATACGCTTTACTACCACACCGACATCATCGGGCAGCGGCGCTGCGTCCTTGCGAAAAGACTGACCGGCCCACACCGCGTAGCCACTTTCGACCAGCAAACGATGAAAGGCGCGAAAATCCCGGGTCGCGCTCAGCACCTTGAAGTAATCGATGTAATACACGCCCCGTGCCAGCACATGACGCCAGCGGTCCGCCGCCGATTCCAGGCGGGGATTGAACAGCCAGTGAGCCAGCGAGCGGCGCAGCTGGTC
This sequence comes from Cellvibrionales bacterium, assembly GCA_043513815.1. Lineage (GTDB taxonomy): Bacteria > Pseudomonadota > Gammaproteobacteria > Pseudomonadales > Halieaceae > JANQIO01. The sequence goes on from CP121313.1 coordinate 3,098,512, forward strand.
GACCTTGCCGAGCCAGCCCCCCGGCAGCGGGAAGATTGCCAGCGGCTTGTGCAGGTAAATCACCTCCACCATCATCGAGACACTGTCACCGGTGACAATGAAACCGTCAGCGGCGCCGAGCAGTGCGCGGTAAGGGTTCTCGCTGGCATCTGCAGACCATTCGAAGTAAACCGCCTCCGCTGGCAGCTCCTTGCGCAGGACCTCCAGCACCTCCGGCGTGGTGCGCCGACTGGTGGTGATGTAGGGAGTGCCACCCAACTCCTCCACCACCCAGCGAGCGGTCTCTACCAGCTCACGGGCCACCTTGCGGTTCATGATAAAGGGATTGGTCTCACCCCCGATCAGCATGGCGATCAGTGGTCGCCGATAGCCGTCAAAGCGCTCTCGCCAGGCTTCGGCTTCGCTGGCAACATCTTCCGCGGCAATGCGCATCAGCGGCAGGGTTGTGGGCTGGAAATTGTGTAGCGGTGGCATCTGGTTCTCGGCACTGGCCACCACCAGCGAAAAATCCAGCATGTGACCCGAAGGCTTGCCCACCAGCACGATCTTTGTCCGATTGCCGGACTGCTGGCGAATCCACAGCGCTACCATCGAGGGACGGCGTCCCACGGTAATTATGAGATCTGGCCAGGGCGCCTCAAGCGCGTCGGACCGGCTCAGGTCGAGGTGATCCCGGGAGGGCCGATAGCGGGGCTTGCCCAACACCCACTGCGGCTGCATGTGCACATACTTGTGCTCAACCGGCCAACCCAGGGCATCGACAATGGTGTCTACCTGCCCGTTGTCGCCCCGCTTGTCACTGAGGATGACCCAGGTGCGCAGCGCCACTTCAGCCCTCGCGGCAGTAGCCGAGCTGGGGTGAGATGTTGTCACGAACCAGCGCCTCCAGCTCGGCCACCTGTGCCGGCTCGAAGTCATCCCGATAGCCGCCCACCTTGCCGCGCCGCACCTTGTAGGTGCTGGGATCGTTCTTGTTGACCAGCTTCATACCACCCTGGGTGAAGGTGCCGCTGGTTTCCAGCTTCTGCAAGTTGTCAAAAGAGCCCCATTCAACCGCTGCGCGCACCTCCTCCTCGGAGAACGCCTCGCCCATGTGCTGGACAATACTGTGCAGGGTCGGCACCGGGTCAGCCCGCAGGTCCTCGTAGCGAACCATCAGGCCCCGGGGCAAGTGCTTGATCGCCTCCGCCCAGCGGTTCTGGTAATCGATCAGGAACGGCAGGCCGATATCGGAGTGACGCACGAAGTCCCACATTTCTACCGTATTGCGATCGATGGGATGCTCGATAGAGTGGTTGATCAATTCCTGCTTGGCGCGGGACTGCCGCTTGGTGAACTGGTGGTACCAGGACACCGCGATATCAATCGGGTTGCGGGCCAGGAACAGCACCGGCTTCTCGCGCAGGGGATTGTCCGGCGCACCGGGCGCCAGCAGCTTGCCCACCTCACCCTCGTAGCTGTAGACACCATTGGTGGCCGCCAGCCGGGGAATCTGCGGAATCTTGCGGGCAAATTCGTCGGTGTTGATCAGTTTTGATTCGGGCAAATCGTAGCGCAGCTGGTAGAGCCGGGAAATCATCACCTTGAGCCAGGTGTTACCGCTCTTGGGGTGGCCAATGATCAGGAACTGGGCGGCATGCGCCTTGGCGAGCTCCAGGTTGGCCAGGTGCTTGCGTCGCAGGGCCACACGGGTCTTGGCGGGCAGGGGCTGCGTCGGAATGAGAATCAGCGCCTTCTTGACGCCGTCGCTCAACTTGAACATCTCTATTGTCTCGTGGAATTGGGCGGGGGGCCCCGCCTCGAAAAGCGCGCAATTATGCGCCAAGCGGCTGAAAATGGCCAGTTGCGCCGGCCTTCGGACCCTGGGGAACCAGACACCGATCGCCTGGGTCCTACAGGCTTGCGTTACAATGCCTTGCAACAGTACCACCGCGGACAGGGACCGCTCGCTCGCTTGATCGTCGATCGCTATATCAGCCTGGAAATACTCCGCCCCTTCGTATCAGGCCTTGGGCTGCTGGTGCTGGTGTTCATTGGCTACTCGGCTTCCGTGCAGCTGGGCCTGGCGGCCCAGGGCAAGCTGGACATGTTGACCGCCTTCAAACTGGTGGGGCTCAACACCCTGGTGACCCTGGAGGTGCTGCTCCCCTCGGCGTTTTTCTTCTCCGTGCTGGCCGCCATTGGCCGCATGTATCGAGACGCGGAGATGAATGCCCTGTATGCCGCAGGCCTCAGCCGGGCTCGCATTCTCGAGGCCGTCTTCAAACTGGCGGTAGTGGTAGCCATCGTCACCGGCATTATCTCCGTTCTCGGCCGCCCCTGGGCCTACCGGGAGAGCTATCGCCTGGAGGCGCAGGCCGCCGCCCGTTTTGACCTCAAGAAAATGGCGGCCGGCGAGTTCGTCACCATGCAGGGCAGTGACTACACCTTCATTGCCGAAGGTCTGGACCTGGAGCGCGGCCTGCACAAGGGCGTATTCATGCAAAAACACTATGTCGGTCAGGGTCGGGAAGAAATCATCGTTGCCGAATCCGCCGCGCTGCCCACCCTGAACCCTGGCCAGGCATTGACCGCCGAATTTCACAACGGCTACAACTACCTGCTCGACAAGCGCAAGCGCCAGGACGTGACGCTTAAGTTCCAGCGCATGGAGGTCAGGCTAGCCAACGAAGAGGCCAGGGAGCAATATCGACGCAAGGCGGAAACCACGCTCAATCTGTCGCGCTCGAACGAGCCCAAGGATATTGCCGAGTACCAGTGGCGCATCACCACGCCGCTGGCCACCCTGCTGCTGGCACTGATCGCGGTACCACTGGGCCGGACGGCGCCGCGGGAATCACGGCTTCGCAGTTTTTTCCTGGCGCTGGGAATCTACATCGGGCTACTGAGCCTGACTGCGGTCATGCGTACCGGTATTGAGCAGGAAACGGTGCCACGCTTCCCGGGACTGTGGGCCGCACACGCGGTGGTGGCCGTCATCCTGGTGCTGCTGGTCAACCCGCCGCGACTGCGGCGCCGTCCCCGCTCAGGCACCTCCGCGTGATCCTGCGCCGCTACATTGCCAGCCATCTGGTGCGCGGCTGGATGATGGTGCTGCTAGTGGTGGGCGCCGTGTTCGGATTGATTGCCTTTATCACCGAACTGGAGCGCACCCGCTTTGACTACGATGCGCTGGCGGTAGCCCGCTACACCCTCTACACCCTGCCGCAGCAACTGGTGGGCCTGGCACCGGTCATTGCCCTGCTGGGCAGCATCATGGCGCTGGCCAACCTCGCGCGCTACAACGAACTCACCGTGATCAGCTGCGCCGGCGTCTCCCGACGGTCGCTATTGACGGCCATCGCGCTGCCGACGCTGATACTCATGGGCCTGCTGTGGGCCAGCCTTGAATTTGCCACCCCGCGCCTGCACCAGCATGCGGAGCAGCAGCGACACTACCTGCGCTATCGCGGTGATGTGCGCATCCCCGACGGCGGGGTATGGTCACGCAACGAGCGTCGCTACGTGCATCTGGCACGGCTCGACGAGCAGGGCGTGCCCGGCGGCATTGACCTGTACGAGTTCGATGACGACGGCGCCCTGGTTCGCACTCTTCACGCGGGTTCCGCAGAGGTAAAGTCGGGGCGGCGCTGGCTGTTGAAACAGGTCCGCGAGAAGCGATTGGTAGACGGCGTGTTCCAGACCCGCGGCTACCCCGAGCTGGAGGTGGGCGGGATGTGGGCGCAGGACGAGCTGCCCACCCTGTCGCTGACCGCAGACAGCATGACGCTGTCGGTGCTCTACCGTTACAGCCAATTTCTCAAGGCTAACGGCCAGTCATGGCAGGGCTACTTTGGTGCTTTCTGGCAGAAGCTGGCCATGCCGCTTACCGTCGGCGCCATGGTGCTGCTGGCTACACCGATTGCCGCCAGCCTGGGTTCGCGCCGCAACAGCAACTTCGGTGTCAATCTCGGCATCGGCGCCCTGATCGGCATACTCTTCTACCTGGGCGCGCAGATCATCTACGCTCTGGGTCAGCTGCTGTCACTCTCAGTACCGGTGGTGGCCTTTCTGCCCACTGTCATCGTGCTGGCGGCAGCGCTGCTGTTGCTGCGCGGGATGCGCTGGTGACACCCCTGCGTTTGAGAAGCGCCCCCGCTGTCGGCATAATGCCGCGCTTTGCCGCGCCCCGCGCCGGAACCGCTCCATGAAACTCATGTTCAGCTTTTTCAGGGCCTATCGCCTGCACACCGTGCTCATGCTTGCGGCACTGCTGCTCTCCGGCATTGCCGAAGGCGTGGGACTGTCGGCGCTGCTGCCGTTGCTGAATATCGCTGTGGGCGGGGAAGCCAGCTCCGCAGCCGGCGAACTGGGCCTGGGAGCACCCAGCGCAGCACAGTCAGGGTTTGAAGCCGCCGTGCTCAACACCCTCGACCGACTGGGTATATTGCCAACGCTTGGGAATATGCTGCTGATCATTGTGGTCGGCGTGGCCCTGAAAAGCTGCTTTCTGCTGCTGGCCCAGCGCCAGGTCGGTTACACCGCTGCACAGGTCGGCACCGACCTGCGGCTGGAGATGCTGCGTGCCGTGCTGCGCAGCAAGTGGGAGTATTTCCTGCACCAGCCGGTCGGCAAACTGACCAATTCGCTGGCCACCGAAGCTCAGCGTTCCTCCGCTTCCTTTGTGCACGGCGCCACGGCGATTACTTTCCTGATCCAGGCGATCATCTACGGTGCCGTGGCTTTTGCGCTGTCCTGGCAGGCCTCGCTGGTAGCGATCGGGGCCGGTGCCGTGGTGATTGGCCTGTCCCACTTCCTGGTACGCATCACCCGCAAGGCCGGCCGCAAGCAGACCAACCTGATGACTTCGCTGATCGCCAACCTGACTGACACGCTGCAGTCGGTGAAGCCGCTGAAAGCCATGGCCAGGGAGCATCTTGCCGATACGGTGCTGGCCCACGAAACGCGCCGCCTGAACAAGGCGCTGCGGGTGCAGGTACTGAGCGCGGCCGTGCTGGATTCTGCCCAGGAGCTGATGTTTGCCCTGTTTATCTGCCTGGGTATCTATGTCGCGCTGGAAGTCCACGGCATGGCGCTGACCACGGTCATGGTGCTGGTGGTGACCCTGGGCCGGGCATTCAGCTTTCTGGGCAAGGTGCAAAAGCAGTACCAGAAACTGGTACAGGGTGAGAGCGCCTACTGGGCCATGCTGGACAGCATCGAAGCGGCCAATTCTGCCCGCGAGCAGTTGCACGGCGGCCGCACCCCCAGCCTCGATCGCGGCATCCGTTTCGAAGACGTGAGCTTTGCCTACGACAAACATCCGGTCTTTGACGGCCTGACACTGGATGTCCCGGCCGGCTCCCTGACCACACTGATCGGCCCCTCCGGCGCTGGCAAGACCACGATCATTGACCTGACCATCGGCCTGCTGCGACCCGATAGCGGCGCGATACAACTGGACGGAATTTCACTGGAGGAAACCGACATCCGCGCCTGGCGCGACATGATCGGCTACGTCCCCCAGGATACCGTGCTCCTCCACGACAGCATCCTGCACAACGTCACCCTGGGCGACCCCGGGCTGACGGTCGAGCATGCGGAGAAAGCACTGCGGTCCGCTGGCGCCTGGGACTTCGTTTCGCGCCTGCCCGAAGGCATGGAAACCGTGGTGGGCGAACGCGGCGGCAAACTGTCCGGCGGCCAGCGCCAGCGGGTGGTGATCGCCCGGGCCCTGGTCAATGATCCGCGCCTGCTGATCCTGGACGAAGCCACCAGCGCGCTGGATCCGGACAGCGAGGCCGCTGTTCGGGAGTCGATGGAACAGCTCAAGGGCAGACTGACGATACTGGCCATCTCACACAATCGCGCCATGGTGAGCGCAGCAGACCAGGTCTACCAACTGATCGACGGTCGCGCCCGCGCGCTCGATTCAGGCGCTATGGGGGAGACCAAGTAGATCCCGCGTAGCACTGACCGCACGGTCGAGGTCGTTCACCGGTTGACCGGGCTCTGCGGGCGCCGCTTCTCCCAGCCAGTTCACCCGCTGCGACGACACCAGCTGCTTGTGCACCAGGGTGATATCGCGGCTCAGCCGCTGCCAGCACCAGCGCATCAGCCATCCGTAGAGCAAACCACCCCAGCGGAAATCACGCGCCACTCGAGCCCCCGGGCGCATGCCTCCCAGGTCGAAGATGGACACCGGTTTGCCGGTAGCGCAGGCTTCCGAGAGCATGGCAATACTGTCGCCGGTCACCACCACCCGCTCGGCCAGCGCCAGCATGCCCAGGTAGGGGTTATCCGGATCTTCCGGCCGCCAGCGGTAAACATTGCAGGGGACGTCGATCGCCTGTTCGAGAACAGCGGCCGCGCCGGCCGGCGTTCTCGAACTGGTGGAGACCAGCAGCGAGCCCCCCAGCTCGCGCGCCAGCGCTGAGGCCTCGCGTGCCAACCGCCGCGCGGCCCTGGGCCCGAAGGTGAACGGGCCGCTATTGCCGCCGATATTGACCGTGATATAGGGCTGCGGCAGCGCCGCAAACTCCGGTGCCCAACGCTCGGCAGCCGCCTGCAGGCGCTTGCCGTCGAGGCTGTGTAGCGTGAGCTGGTTGTTGACCACGTTGGGTCTGTCCGGCACTCGATACTGCGGTGTCGTCACCACCATGTCGAAGCTGTCGAGACTGGCCCAGGGGCGGCCCAGGTGCAGGTAGCGGGTTCGGCCTCCGGACTGTTCCCGAATCCAGCGACAAACCGGCTCATTGCGAACTCCGCAGGTAATAACCAGGTCCGGCCAGGGTTCCGTCAACTGGGTCCGGGAGGCTGAGGTAAGACCCGCAATACTGGCAGCACCGATCACATGCGGCAGGACCACATGACTACGGTAATCCAGCGCGATGCGCCGCAGCGGCCAGCCCAACGAAGCGGCCACCGCCTCAGCCAGCGCGCGCACCTGACCGCGCTCACCGGCGCGGTAAGCGTCTATCAACCAAATTACTGGCATTGCGGGGGTTCCGTGGGTATAGTTCCGGCTTCGAAATCTAGCGACTTGCCACCAGTGGCGCAAGGGCACGGGCAGGATGGCCGACTACCGCGAATACCTCGAATTCATGTACGACGCGCTTGGTTCGCTCAACAAAAAAGATGTTGAGCTGACAGAGACCACTGACCTGGTGGCAGACATTGGCCTCAGCTCCCTGGAAGTCATGGAGTTCATCGAAAAGATCGAGGACCACTTCGATATCTCCATTCCCCTCAACATCCTTCCGGATGTGAATACCATCGGCGAGCTCGCACAGAAGGTCCAGAAACTGAATCCCTGAGCGCTGTTGCAACAGCGCTCACACCTCAGGGGACCTCACTGGAACGCAACTACGGGGCACACAGGATGCTATTCGACAAATTCCAGGAAATGGCCGACTTCCAGGCAGAGCTGGCTGACAGGCATGTCAAACCCTTCGGTGCTGTCACCGAGGAGATACTCTCCGCCACCGAAGGTGTGGTGCAGGGCAAACAGGTGATTCTCGCCGGCACCAACAACTATCTCGGCCTGTCCTACGACCAGCGCTGCATCGCGGCTGCCCAGACTGCCCTGACGAAATGGGGCACCGGCACTACTGGCTCGCGCCTGGCCAACGGCTCCTTCGCCGAGCACCAGGCTCTGGAAGCCGAAATGGCCGACTTCTACGGCGTTGGGCACGCGATCTGTTTCAGCACCGGGTATGCCGCCACCATGGGCATGACCGCCACGCTGGCGGGCCCCGGAGACGTTATCCTGCTGGATGCCGACAGCCATTCAAGCATCTACTCGGGGGTAAAACTGTCCGGCGCCGAGATCATTCGCTTCAAGCACAGTGACCCGGACGACCTGGCCAAACGCCTGCGCCGGCTGGGCGATCGCACCGGCAACACCCTGATTATCGCCGAGGGCATTTACAGCATGCTGGGTGATGTGGCACCCCTGCAGGACATCGCCGCTGTCAAACGCGAATACGGCGGCTACCTGATGATCGACGAAGCCCACTCCATGGGCGTCATGGGTACGACCGGGCGTGGCGCAGCCCAGGCTGCCGGCATAGAGGATGATGTGGATTTCTTCGCCGGCACCTTCAGCAAAAGCCTCGGGGGTATCGGCGGTTTCTGTACCAGCCGCCACGCCGAACTGGAGACCATTCGCTTCTGCATTCGCGCCTACATCTTCACTGCCTCCTCGACGCCGTCGGTCGTTGCCTCTACCCGCGAAGCCCTGCGCATTGTTCGCGCAGAGCCCGGGCTGCGCGAGAAGCTGTGGGACAACGCCAATCGGCTCTACGATGGGCTCACCGGGCTTGGCCTGAGCCTGGGCCCGGCTGTAAGCCCCGTGGTCGCAGTGCAACTGGCAGACCGCGGCCAGGCAATTGACTGCTGGCAGGCGCTGCTCGACGCCGGCGTCTACGTCAACATGGTGGTGCCGCCGGCGACCCCGTCGACCAATTTCCTGCTGCGTAACAGTGTCAGCGCCGCGCATTCCCAGGCGCAGATCGACCAGATCATTGGCGCCTACGGCGGCCTGCTGGACAGTGGCCTGATCAATCCCGACCAGGCCGCTTGATGGATAAGATTCATGTGACCGGCAATGGTCCATTGCGCGGTGTGGTGCGCATTGCCGGTGCCAAGAATGCCGCACTGCCGGTCATTGCCGCAGGGCTGTTGAGCGCCGACCCCCTCGAATTGTCCAATATTCCCCCGGTGAACGACATCGACACCGCGCTGCGGCTACTGGAACTGCTGGGCTGCCGCATTGACCGTGACGGTGACAGCATCAGCATTGACAGCAGCGGGGTCCACTCAGTGCGGGCACCCTATGAACTGGTCAAGACCATGCGCGGCGCGATTCTCCTGTTGGGGCCACTGCTGGCCCGCTTTGGAGAGGCCGACGTGTCCCTGCCCGGTGGCTGTGCCATTGGCTCACGACCCGTCAATGAACACATTGCCGGCCTGGAAGCCATGGGCGCAGAAATCCTCATCGAAGCCGGCTACATCAAGGCCAAGGCCAGCCGTCTCAAGGGGGCTCATTTCGCCTTCGATATACCTTCTGTCACCGCTACCGAAAACCTGATGATGGCAGCCAGCCTCGCCGAGGGAACCACTGTGCTGGAGAACGCCGCCCTGGAACCCGAGGTCGAGGACCTGGGGAAGCTGCTGAACAGCATGGGAGCAAAGGTCAGCGGCGCCGGCACAGGCACTGTGACCATCGAAGGTGTGCCGCAACTGACCGGGGCGCAGCACAGCGTGCCGCCAGACCGCATCGAAACCGGCACCTTCCTGGTAGCGGCTGCCGCGACGCGCGGCTCCATCAGCGTGCTGGACACCCGGCCGGATTTCCTGCAGCACGTGCTGGCCAAGCTGGAAGCGGCGGGTGTCGACATAGAGGCCGGAGAGGACTGGATCAAGCTGGACACACATGGCAAGCGCTGCAAGGCCGTCCATGTAAGTACTGCGCCCTACCCCGCCTTTCCCACCGACATGCAGGCCCAGTTCATGGCGCTCAATGCGCTGGCCGAGGGCACGGCCACCGTCATCGAAAACATTTTCGAGAACCGCTTCATGCACGTTGCGGAGCTACAGCGCATGGGTGCCGATATCGAACTGCAGGGACACACCGCCATCGTCACCGGCCGCGAGCGTCTGCAGGGCGCGCCGGTCATGGCGACCGACCTGCGCGCGTCGGCCAGCCTGCTGATTGCCGCGCTGGCGGCCGAGGGTGAAACCACCATCGACAGGGTCTATCACCTGGACCGGGGCTATGCGAATATCGTCGACAAGCTCGCCGAACTGGGCGCTGTAATCCACCGCGCCTGATTCATTCGCAATCCCGCAACAAGACCCGGCTTGATGGCGCTATCGATGGCACAACAGTTTGCGCAGGTATCCGACCCTCACCTGTCCGACCTGGCCGATGTGCGGCCGTCCCAGCTGCTCAGCAAACGCTTCCTGAGCTACCTCTCCTGGCGCCGCAAGCGCCGCTTTGAGCATCGTCGTGAAGTGCTGGCAGTGCTGGCGCAAGACCTGGCTACGCTGGACCTGTGCCAGCTTCTGGTCACCGGCGACCTGACCCACACCGGCCTGCCGCATGAATTTCGCCAGGCCCGGCACTGGCTCGAGCAACTGGGCGCGCCGGAAGCCATCGCGGTGATTCCCGGCAACCATGACGCGCTGGTCCGCGATGACCCGGCGCAGACCTTTGCATTGTGGCAGGACTACATGGCCTCGGACCGCGGCGCGGGCGAAGGCTTTCCCAGTCTGCGACTGCGCGACAGCCTCGCATTCATCGGTCTGTCCAGCGCCTGCCCTACCCCGCCTTTGATGGCCAGCGGTGCGGTAGACGCACAGCAACTAGCCGCCCTGCGACAAAAACTGGAGAGTACACGCGGTAAATTCCGCGTTGTTTATGTGCATCATTCGCCGGTGGCCGGCGTTGAAAAATGGCGCAAGGCATTGCGCAATGCGGACCGTGTGGCCGGCGTGAATCCGCGAGTGCGGGGCAGAACTGGTGTTACACGGACACGGCCACCGTGCGCGACTGGACTATCTGCCAGGCAGGGATGGTGACGTGCCGGTCATCGCCGTGCCTTCAGCCTCGGCCAGGGGCCTGTATGGTGCCGATGTGGCAGCCTACAACCGCTACCAGGTCGAGGCCGATACGAATGGCTGGCGGCTTACGGTGGAGCAGCGCCGACTGACGTCGGACGAGAAGCATTTTGACGTGGCCTGGGAGCAGGTGCTGGCCTTGCCGCGCGGTTGAATGTACCTGGTGAGGTGCGGCTGATTGCGCGTCCCGGACTAAGCGTCCCTGACTACGCGTCCCGGACTGCGCGTCCCGGACTGCGCGTCCCGGACTACGCGTCTCTATCCACAGCCTTTTCCAGTGAACCCTTGACCAGCATTAGGTCGGCGATGGAGTCAACATCGATAGCCGCATTGGCGTAGGGCAGTATCACCGCGCGGATGCGCAGCCCCAGGCGCTTGGACAGTTTGGCCAGCGCATCCTCCAGCGGAAGCAACCCGAGGCGATAGCGAATCACCGCCCACCAGCCCAGCAGGCCGATCACCACCAGGGGTTTCTTGCGCTCCTGCTCGATCTTGCGCCAGAAGCTGGCTGCCCGCCGCCCTTCGGGTGTCAGGAAGGCAAACAGATTACAGCCGCAGAACTCGCCGTCGGCAAAACGCAGCACCGTCTTCTTGATGCCGGGGTAGGCCTCAGTTACCAGTGCGTGGGGAGCCAGCCCCACGGCCACATCAACGTCATCGGTCAGGCTCTGTCGCCCGAAGGCGTCAACAATTTCCGGCGTCAGCAGCGGATGATCGGCGGTGGTCAACAAAATGGGTTTTTCGCCCTCCACCGCCTGCATGGCCTCATAGGCGCTGGTGGAGGGGCTGGAAGCCGGTGCGCGCCAGCCCACCTTGCCCGCCTCGACCAGCGCGGTAATTCCCGCGTCCGTCGCCAGTTCATGCGCTTCCGGGCCAGACATGGTAATGGCTGTGACCACCTTGGAGTCCATCAGTGAGTCCAGTACCCGGCGCACCATGGGTGTGCCGTCGATATCGATCAATGCCTTGCAGCCCGACGGAGACTGGTCAACCAGTGAGTCGGCCTTGGTGCGATCACCGGCCAGCACAATGGCGGTCATCTGGTGTGAATCGGAATCCAGTTGCATGCGGGGCTCCTACAGCGTCTTTTCGTACACGCGGTAGCGCTTGTACGCCTGGCCGCCGATGGTTTCAATTATATTGCGCATCCCGTCGTTGTCCTCAAGTATCCAGCCCATTTCGACGTCTTCCACACCGCGACGGTGAAGTGCCTGGCGCACGGCGTCGATCACCATGAAGGCCAGGGTGGGGCCCAGCCGAGAGTGCTGGAAGGACTGCTTCACTCCCATCAGCGGCACGCGGGCGGTGCGCGGGTGGCCCACCTTCAGGCGCCACAGCAATTTGAGCCAACCGAAAGGGAACAGCCTGCCATTGAGGTCGCGGGCGGCCTCGTTGATGTTGGGCAGCGCCACGATGAATGCGACCGGCTCTCCGTCGTATTCCGCTATCTGGATATAGTCATCGGGCATGATTTTGGTCAGGGTCTTGACCGTATCCGCCCATTCATCCGCCGCCAGTGGCACGAACCCCCAGTTGTTCTGCCAGGCATCGTTGAAAATCTCTCGCATGACCTTCGCCTCGGCGTCGATTCTGGAGCGGTCCAGGGGACGTACCATCACTCGGTCAGATACCCGCGCCGCCAGCCGGGTCATCACCCGAGGCGCCTCGAAGTCAGGGCGCACGTGGTAGGCCAACAGGTCGCGAGCCCCCCTGTAGCCCTGGCCTTCCAGGCGTGGGCCATACCAGGGGCGGGCATGCCCCATCAACACAAAAGGCGGCTTGTCGAAACCGTCCACCAGCAAGCCCACCTCTTCGTTGATATGCAGGTTCAGCGGACCGCGCACCCGCCGCATTCCCTCGCTTCTCAGCCAGGCCTCGGCGGCGTCAAACAGCGCCGCGAATACCTCGGGGTCGTCTTCTGACTCTATCATGCCGAAGTAGCCGAGTTGATCACCGTGCTGGGCCTGGTGCATTTCGTCTACCTGGGCGGTAATGCGTCCGACCGCCACCCCGTCACGACGGGCGATCCAGCCACGCCAGCGAGCGTGCTCGAAAAAGTGGTTTTTGGGTGAGAAACGTTGGCGCTGTTCCAGCGTCAGCGGCGCGATCCAGGCCGGATCATCGGCGTACAGGCGATGCGGCAGCGCCAGGAAATCACGCAGCTCTGAGGGCGTGTCCAGCGTCTCCAGACTGAGGGTTGCCGTGCTCTGGCTGTTCATTGAATTTCTACCCGGTCTCTGGAAGGCGTGGGGCGCGCAGTATATCCCCGATTCCCCGGGCGACCAACTGGTGTAGAAAAAACGTCTTAAATAACATATAGTTGCGGCCTGACGTACAGCGCGTCAGGAGGGCTTCGCCGATGAAACTCTGCTGCGGTACGGCGCACGCACCCACTATGAAACGAATCGCGCAGAAAACCCCTCAATTGACCAGTCGGCAAGGACCGATCGATTGGTATTATTACCTATAAGTTACAGTGTTATCAGTGCTACCATTTTCGCCTATCGGGTGACAAAAACAAAAGGCCTGAGAGCATGGCGCAAGTGGTTGTAAACGGTTGTGAATACCGGGCCTCAAAGAGGTCGCGACCACCGCAGCGCAAAAGACCACGTGGGGGCAGGAGATGGGTCTTCAACTCTTCCGGACATGAACCGGAATGAGAGTTGAGGGACCTTATTTGATATTGCATTGTTGATGAGTCGCTAGACCGGCAACAGCGCGCGGCGGGACAACCGCCAAAAATGAGGGGGATTCATTTTTGCAACCTAACGCTACGCCGACGAACCACGACCTGGCCTTCCGCGCGGCCGATTTTGACACGCTGACCGAAGCCCTGGACTATGCCGCCCAGGGCGACACCGGCTCCAACTTCTACACCGGTCGCGGCAAGATCTACGCCAGCATTTCCTACGCTGACCTGCGCAAGCAGTCTCAGGTACTCGCGCGCAAGCTGCTCGGCCTGGGGCTGCACAAGGGCGACCGCGTGGCGCTGGTGGCAGAAACCGACCCCGAATTCATCCGCTTCTTCTACGCCTGCCAGTACGCCGGCCTGATCCCCGTTGCCCTGCCCGCGTCAGTAAAGATTGGCGCCCACAGTGCTTATGTGGCGCAGCTCCAGCGCCTGCTGGAGGCCAGTGATGCTGCCATAGGTGTGGCATCCGAGGGCTACCTGCCGTTCCTGCAGGAGGCCAGCGAAGACCTTCCCATCCGCATGGTCGAAGATCCCGAGGCCTTCCACGCCCTGCCAGATTCCGGCCTGGACCTGCCGGAGGTCAAGCCGACTGACATCGCGTATATCCAGTACACCTCAGGCAGTACCCGCTTCCCCCGCGGCGTGGTCATTGAGCACCGCACCGCCATGGCGAACCTGCAAGCCATCATGCACGGCCTGGCGATGACCCCCGACGATCGCATGATGTCCTGGCTTCCCTACTATCACGATATGGGCCTGGTCGGCTTTGTGCTGGTTCCCATGTCCGCCCAGGTTTCCATTGACTATCTGGACACCCGCGAATTTGCCATGCGTCCTCGTCAGTGGCTCAACCTGATGACCCGGACTCGCGCCACCATATCCTTCGCACCGTCATTCGGTTACGACCTGTGCGCACGGCGAGTGCGCCCCGGCGACATCGAACAGTATGACCTCAGCGCCTGGCGCGTCGCCGGCATTGGAGCGGAGATGATCCGCCCGCAGACGCTGGAGCACTTCGCCGATATGCTCGAGCCCGCGGGCTTCGACCGCCGCGCCTTCCTGGCCTGCTACGGCATGGCGGAATGCACCCTCGGCATCAGCTTCTCGCCGTTGAACACCGGCTTCACGACCCACCATATCGACAGCGACCACCTGGCTGACCACCACAAGGTGGTATTGCTGGATGAGTCCGAGAGCAATGGCCGGGGTCGCCATTTCGTCAACTGCGGCTTCCCGCTACCGGGCTTTGAAGTCGAAGTGCGCGACGATGACGGCAACATACTTCCGGACTGGCACAGCGGCGTTATCTACCTGCGCGGCCCCAGCGTCATGTCCGGCTACTTTGGCCTGCCGGAAGAGACCGGCCATGCGCTGTGCGAAGACCGCTGGCTGAACACCGGGGATATTGGCTACCTGGCTGACGGCATCATCACCATCACCGGTCGCAAAAAAGACCTCATCATCATTCACGGCCGCAATATCTGGCCGCAGGATCTGGAACACATCGCCGAGTCACAGCCAGAAGTACGCGTGGGTGATGCCCTGGCCTTCTCCGCCCCTGACCACGAGGGCGACGAACTGTGCGTACTGGTTGTACAGTGCCGTGAGACCGATCCCAACAAGCGCAGCAACCTGGTTCGGCGCCTGACGGCCCTGGTGCGCATGGAACTGAGTCTCGACTGCTACGTCGAACTGGTGGCACCCCACTCACTGCCCCGGACTTCCTCCGGCAAGCTGTCGCGCTCCAAGGCGCGCCAGGATTTCATCGCGGCACACGACGATGAACGCCTGAATGCGGTTGCCGAGGAAGTGCGTCTCAGGGTGGCCTCAGCCTAACGCACCAGAAAGGCATATCCGGCGTGGGCAAACAGATAGCGCTCACCGGCGCGACAGGCTTCATAGGACAATCACTTTGCAGGCAACTGCTGGCGGACGGCTATCGCGTCCGCGCCCTGGTGCGCAGCGCCGCCAAAGCAGCGCTGCTGCCCGACAACATCGACACCGTTTCCGGCTCCCTGCAGTCTCCCGAGCGCCTTGAGCAACTCCTCGATGGCGTAGATGCCGTGATACATCTTGCCGGCGCAGTGCGTGGCAACCGCGAACAGGATTTTCTGCTCGCCAATAGCGAAGGCACAGCAGCCCTGCTGCAGGCCAGTCATGCTGTCGCGCCCGACGCCCGGTTCCTGCAGGTATCTTCACTGGCGGCGCGGGAGCCTCAGCTGTCCTGGTACTCTTCCAGCAAACGTGCCGGCGAAGAACATGTGATGTCCAGCGGCCTGGACTGGGTTGTGCTGCGACCGCCCGCCGTCTATGGACCCGGCGACGAGGAAATGCAAACCGTGTTCAACTGGATGGCTCGCGGTATCGCGCTGGTGCCAGGCGCCGTGGAGGCACGCACTTCGCTGCTGCACGTCGATGACCTGGTGCGCGCTTTAAAGACCTGCCTGAGCCGCGAAGTCGCCACCGGCCAGGTATTCGAACTGGCCGACGACAAGAGCGGCGGCTATGACTGGCGTGAAATGGCCACTATTGCCGGTGCGGTCTACGACCGCGAGGTTCGGCTCTGCCAGGTCCCCGCCAGCTTGCTGGATGCGGTAGCCGCACTCAGCCTTGGCTTCGGGCGCCTGAGCGGACGACCGGCCATGCTGACGCCCCCAAAGCTGCGTGAACTGCGCTTTGACAACTGGGTGGCCGACAATCGCCTCATTACCGAGGCTTCCGGCTGGATGCCCGCCATCAGCCTGCACGATGGCCTGCAGACGCTGACGGGCGCGGCACTATGACACGAAATTTGCAGCCCGCCAGGCACCGGCTTTCGCTATAATAAGCAATTGATTTATTTCCAGTTTTCTACAGCACGGATCGTCGAAGAACACACGAGTCATGGCCGAATTCATTATCGGTAGCCCACTGCGCAAGCTTGCGCGCCGTCACCCGTCACTGCGACGGGCGCTGTGGCGCGTGGACTTTGCGCTGATCTGGGCTCTGATCAAGCTGTTTACGCTGCTGCCGGTGGACTTTGCTTCGCGGTTGGGGCACCGGGTCGGCCGCTGGATTGGGCCCATCATGAAGCGCAAGAGTGCGATCTACCGGGAAAACTTTGCCATCGCCTTCCCGGAGCTGGACGCCAGCGCGCTCGATCGCCTGGTGGACGAAGCCTGGGGCGCCGCCGGTCGAGTGCTGGCTGAATACCCCCACCTGGCGACGATACAGGGCGAGCCCGAACGACTCGAGGTTGTGGTGAAAGATTCGAGCTTTTCTCGCCCCTGTATGGTCGTCACCGCTCACCTGTGCAACTGGGAGGTCATCGCGTCCGCCATGGCCCGGCTCGACATGCCCAATGCAAACCTCTACTCGCCTCCCACCAACCCCTATCTCGACAAAATGCTGACCGAGAGCCGCCAGGCGCTGGACTGCGAGCTACTGCCCCGCGATAACGGCGCGAGGCTGCTGATGCGCACACTGAAGAAGGGGCGCACTACGGGTGTGGTAATGGACCGCCGCGTTGATGGGGGCCAGCCGATTCCACTGTTCGGCCGCGACAAGCTCAGTACCCTGATGCCGGCCAAGCTGGCGCTGAAACAGCACTGCGACTTCGTACCGGCGCAGGTCGAGCGCTTGAAGGATGCGCGTTACCGGGTGACTTTCCACGCGCCGATCAGGCCCGCGGATGCGTCCGCCAGTGAAACCGAGCAGGCGGTGGATATGACCAGACAATTGCATCACCATTTCGAAGCCTGGATTCGCCAGCACCCCGAAGATTGGCTGGCCTCCAAGCGACTGTGGGACAAACAGACATCTTCCGCCGCTACTAATCCGGCCGGGAGCAATACCGGTATAGACAGCTATGCAGCCTGATACAGACAAGCACACCGCCGAGACCTCCAAGCCACATCAGTCCATCCGGCTTTTCGAGAACGACACCCTGGAACGGTTGTCGCACGTGCACCCCATTACGCCACTGCTGTTCTGGAGCCCGGTGGCCGCCTGGCTACTGTGGCGCAGTGTGACCCTGCATGGCTTCGGCGTCGGCGCCCTGCTGGCGCTGGCGTTGGCGGGCATGTTCGCCTGGACCCTGGCGGAATATCTCCTGCATCGCTATGTGTTCCACTTCCCCGCCAGAAGTCGGCTGGGCAAATGGTTCGTGTTCATTTTCCACGGCAATCATCACCACGATCCGAAGGACAAGACCCGACTGGTGATGCCCCCCGCCGGCAGCGTTCCCATCATGGCGATACTCTACCTGCTGTTCGGTCTGGTGATCCCCCAGCCCTGGCTGGAGCCATTCTGTGCGTTCTTTATCATCGGCTACCTGTGCTACGACTATATTCACTACGCTACACATCATTTCCCGATGCGCAGCCCGCTTGCCAAGTACCTCAAGCACTACCACCTCAAGCACCATTTTTCCGGTGAAGGCGGTCGCTACGGAGTCAGCTCGCCGCTCTGGGATCACGTGTTCCGCACCCGGCCGGACATCGGCGAACCGCAGCGCGCTCGCCAGGCCTAGCGCGGCCCGAGGCGCTACCCATGCCTGAGTACTACCTGGTACCCAAGCGCGCAGCCCGCGCCTGGCCCTGGCTTGGTCGCAGCGTGCAGTGGCTTGAGGCACGGCTGTTCCGCGCGGTGTTCTGGCTGCTGGACAGGTTGTCTCCGGAACGTGCCAGCGCCTGGGGCGCAGCACTGTTCGGCTGGCTGGGTCCCTACAGCGACAAGGCACGCAAGGCAGATATCAACCTGTCTATCGCCTTTCCGCACCAGCCCGAGGCCTGGCGGCGGCGGCAGGTGCGCGGCATTTTCCGTAGTCTGGGAAAGTCCGCCGCCGAGCTCATCAAGCTGGGCCAGATCTGGCGCGAACACGAGCAGCGCATTGAATTCAAGGTCTCACCCGCGGCCCGGACAGCGCTGCAGTCGGGCAAGGGGGCGGTGTTTGTGACCGCCCATGTCGGTCCCTGGCAGCTGACCAACCTGGTGTCCCTGCACCTGGACCTGGAGATCAGTACTATCTATGCGCCGGAGTCGAATGCCGCCCTGCGCGATCAGATGCTGATGCTGAGAGAGTCCTTCGGCGTAAAGCTTATACCCTCGGACGCCGGCGCCCGGCCACTGCTGCGGGAATTGAACGCCGGCCGCTGTATCGGCATGGCCATGGATACCCGCCTGGACTCCGGGGTCCTGATACCGTTTTTCGGACGCGAAGCGCTCACCAATACCACGGCGGCCAGGCTGGCCCTGAAAACCGGCTGCAGCCTGGTGCCGATCCGTGCCGAGCGCCTAGGCAAGGCGCGCTACCGGGTCACTGTCTACGACCCTGTCGCAGTGCCGGAATCCGGCGACACCGACGCCCGGGCGATCGCCATGACGGAGGTGGTGCACCGCCATTTCGAGGAATGGATCATTGATCAGCCCGACCAGTGGATTTGCCTGAAGCGACGCTGGCCCAAAGCCCACAAGCTATAGCGCCTGCGGCTACACAAGAGCGCCTGGAGCCAAGCAGCGCGCCAGTCGCTATGCCCGGTGGGATCGCGCGAGGTACTCCTGGGATTGCATCTCCTGGAGCCGACTCTGGGTTCTCTGAAACTCGAATTCCAGTCGTCCGCCGGTATACAGCTCCAGTATCGGTACCTCTGCGGACAAAATCAGTTTGACGTTGCGGTCGTAAAATTCGTCCACCAGGTTTATAAAGCGCCGCGCCTGGTCGTCTGTCGCTACCCCCATTTGCGGCACGTTGCCCAGCAGCACCGCGTGGTAGATTCGGGCAATTTCGATGTAATCATTCTGGCTGCGCGGGCCGTCGCAGAGTTCGGCAAATTCAAACCAGACCACATCGTCGGCCACCCATCGGCTGCTGAGAAAACGGCCGTTGATTTTCAATCGCTCCCACTGCTTGCCGGCTTCCGGCGCCAGGCTTTGAAAGCTTTTCAGCAAGCTCTCATTCGCCGCAGCATCCAGCGGCGTGTGGTACAGCTCCGCTTTTTGCAAGGCGCGCAGCCGGTAGTCAATCCCGGCGTCCACATTGACCACCTCGGTATGGCGCTTGACCTGTTCAATGGCTGGCAGGAAGCGCTGGCGCTGCAGGCCATCCTTGTACAGCTCGTCAGGCACAATGTTAGAAGTGGCGACCAGGGTGACACCGCGGGCAAACAGCGCCTCCATGAGGCCACCCAGAATCATGGCATCGGTGATATCGGAGACGAAAAACTCATCAAAGCACAATACTCGCGCCTCATCCGCCAGTCGGTCAGCCACTATCAGCAGGGGATTGGGCTCGCCCTCTAGCTCCGTCAGCTCGGCGTGCACACGCTGCATGAAGCGGTGAAAATGCGTGCGCAGCTTGCGCCTGAACGGTAGGCAGTCGTGGAAGGTATCGACCAGATAGGTCTTGCCCCGGCCGACACCACCCCACAGGTACAGGCCGCGAATGGGCGCGGGCCGCTCCCCGCGCCAATGATGCCAGGCTCGCTGCAATGAGCTGCGCCGCTCCAGGACCGCCTCGGCGGCAACCAGCTGCTGGTACAGGGCATCCAGCTTCTCAACCGCTTGCCGCTGGGCAGGGTCTTCCTGGAAATCCTCCCGCTCCAGGTCTTGCTGGTAACGTTCGAGGGGGCTTGAAGGCCGTATACTTGTCATGGGCGAACACTGTAGCGAGCCACCCAAGTGCGTGCAATGGACCGCGCCAGTTGATGAGCAATGTGTTCGGGAAGGGGTGATAGGCTAGCCGTGAAGCCGTTATACTGGCACCAGCATTTAACGCGAGGTGGAATTGTGTACGAATTGAGCAGTCTCCTGATGACCGCGCTGATCGCCCTGCTGGTCGGCGGCGGACTGGGCGCGCTGATGACGCGCCGCTTCTCTTTTGACGGCCGCAAGCAACGGGAGCTGGAGCGCAGTGTCGACAAGATGCTGCGACAGCAGAAGGACTACCAGCACGAGGTGGTCGAACACTTCACCGATACTGCGAAATTGCTCAACAACCTGGCCGAGAGCTATCGCGACGTTCACAACCACCTGGCAAGCGGCGCCAGCCAGCTCTGTGCCGACGACGCCGGGAAGATTCTCCGCGCCATTCCGGAAGATGGCCTGGCCCAGGTCACAGCCGGGCAGGAACCCCAATCGGTGCAGCCGCCGCTGGACTACGCGCCCAAGGCCTCACCGTTCGCCACCGGCACACTCAATGAGGAGTTCGGCCTCGACCGGGCCCGCGCCGGCGGTCAGGACTTCGTGGCGGCGGAGCCGCCGGTGGTCGATGAGCCCGCGGTGTTGGACGAGAGCGAGGACCTCGAAAAGCGCGCCTGAGGGCCGCTCAGACCGGATTGTCGATATCGATGAAACGGTGTTCCAGTCCAAGTTCCGCCGCCACTGCTTCACCGACGGCCTGGACACCGTAGCGTTCGGTAGCGTGATGCCCGGCGGCAACAAACTCAATGCCCTCCTCCCGCGCGACATGGACGGTTTGCTCCGACGCCTCGCCCGTAAGATACAGATCGGCGCCGGCCGCCACCGCAGCCTCGATATAACCCTGCGCACCTCCGGTGCACCAGGCAATGCGCTGCACCTCACGGTTTACATCACCCACATGTAGCGGCACCCGGTTCAAGGACTGGGCCACCGTGTCGAGGAATGCGACCACCGGCATGGGCGCGGCCAGACTGCCCACGTTGCCCACTGCGGATGGATCGCCGGGATGCAACGGCTCCTCGCTGTGAATCCCCAGCCGGGCCGCCAGCGTTGCATTGTTGCCCCATTGCGGATGAGCATCCAGCGGTAGGTGGTAACCGAACAGACTGATGTCGGCATCCAGCAACGCCGCTATGCGGCGGCGTTTCATTCCGGTCAGCACCGGAGCTTCGTTGCGCCAGAAATAGCCGTGGTGCACCAGGATGGCGTCAGCTCCCGATTCAATGGCAGCATCGACCAGGGCCTGGCAAGCCGTCACCCCCGTCACCAGTCGCTGCACCTGTGGCCTGCCTTCTACCTGCAGTCCATTGGGCGCATAGTCACGAAACCGCGACGGCTCCAGTATGCGGTCGAAGGTTTCTGTCAGTTGGGCCAGTGACACAGCCATTTGGCGATCTCCCTAAAGTTGCCCGTGTATAATCCGGGGTTCCTGCAAGTAACGGGCTGTTCATGCGAAATTTCGTGCAGTTTATCACCTGGCCAGCAGTCGCCGGCATTCTTGCCGCCGCACTGATACTCCAGTGGACCGCGCACCAGCGTCCGACCCCGGCGGCCGCTGAGCTGGTCCAGCAGAGTCCTCGCGTGAGCTTTGCCGACGCGGTACAGCGCGCGATTCCTTCGGTGGTCAACATCTACACTGCCAAGGTCGTCAGAGAGCGCCTGCCGCCCATTCTGGAGGACCCGGCCTATCGCAGGCTGCTCGACAGCGACAACCGTCGCCGTGAGCGACTGCAGCGCTCACTGGGGTCCGGCGTGATCGTCTCCAGCCAGGGCCTGATACTGACCAGCGGCCACATCATCGCCGGCGCCAATCAGATACTGGTGCGCCTGCACGACGGTCGTACTGCCCTGGCCCAGGTGGTCGGCAACGACCCAGACACTGACCTGGCTGTGCTGAAGATTGACATGGAAGATATCCAGGCCATCAGTTTCGGCAATCCCGACCAGGCCCGCGTCGGCGACGTGGTGCTGGCGATCGGTAACCCCTACGGCTTTGGCCATTCCGTATCCCAGGGCATCGTCTCGGCGCTGGGCCGCTACGGCCTCCAGCTCAGCACCTATGAAGACTTCATCCAGACCGACGCGGCTATTAACGAGGGGAATTCAGGCGGCGCCCTGATTGACACTCAGGGCCGGCTGCTGGGTATCAATGCCGCGACCTTTTCGCGCAGCCGGGAGTTCACCGGCATCGGGCTGGCCACCCCCGCCGACCTGGCAATGGGCGTAGCCCAGGACCTGGTTGCCTATGGCCGCGTCATCCGTGGCTGGATGGGACTCGATGTGCAGAATATATTCATGACTGGCTCGGACACACCTTCGCTACTGGTCACCGGCACCCACCCGGAGGGCCCGGCAGCCCTCAACGGCATCCGCGAGGGCGATATCATTACCCACATCGACATGGAACCCGTCGTCGACGGCCGCCTGACCATGACCCAGATTGCCCTGTTGCGGCCCGGTGATGAGGTGGAACTGAGCCTGCTACGCCAGGGGCAGCCGCTTAGTATTGATGTTGTGGTGGGCTCCAGGCCGCCGCGCAGCGGTTGACCCGACAACACGTCGATACAAAAATGAACTTGAGCGCAGTGCTGACGGGCAGGGTTTTACGGGCGTTGTGATCGGGCCGCGGGTTGGCGCCGGGCCAGGCTGTCTCGAAACTTTTCTGTCTCTGAACTACTCTGTCTCGGACAGGCGGTATTCGGCAGACAGGGCGTGCGCCTCCAGGGACTCACCGCGGGCCAGCGTGGCCGCCACCGGCGCGAGCTGGCTGATGCCCTCCCGGGAACAGTGAATCACTGAGCTTCGCTTCTGGAAGTCGTAGACCCCCAGGGGCGACGAGAAACGCGCAGTCCCAGACGTCGGCAGTACGTGATTGGGACCAGCGCAGTAATCCCCCAGCGCCTCTGCACCGTAGCGCCCCATGAATATCGCTCCGGCATGGCGGATGGCCGGCAGCAGGGCCTCAGGGTCAACCACGGACAGCTCCAGGTGCTCCGGCGCCACGCGGTTTGATACTTCTGCAGCCTCAGCCAGATCGCGACATAGCACCAGGGCACCGCGACTGGCAAGCGAGGCCCTGATGATCTCGGTGCGTGCCATTTCCGGCAGCAGGCGCTCAATACTCCGCTGAACCTCATCAAGGAATGCCGCGTCCGGCGACAGCAGGATGGACTGGGCGTTCTCATCATGCTCGGCCTGGGAAAACAGGTCCATGGCTATCCAGTCGGCAGGGGTCTGGCCGTCGCAGATAATGAGAATCTCGGAGGGCCCTGCGACCATGTCGATGCCGACCTGGCCGAACACCCGGCGCTTGGCGGTGGCAACATAGATATTGCCCGGGCCGACAATCTTGTCCACCCGGGGAATGGTTGCCGTGCCGTATGCCAGGGCGGCAATCGCCTGCGCACCGCCGATCCCGAATACGCGGTCGGCGCCGGCCAGCGCGGCCGCGGCGAGCACCAGCGGGTTGATCTCGCCTCGGGGTGTCGGCACCACCATGATGATTTCGTCGACGCCGGCCACCTTCGCCGGAATGACATTCATCAGCACCGACGAAGGATAGCTGGCCTTGCCGCCAGGCACGTAGACGCCGACCCGCGCCATGGCGGTAATTTTCTGGCCCAAAAGGCTGCCGGTGCCGTCCTGGTACTGCCACGACTCCCCCAGCTGGCGCTGGTGGTAGTCCTGAATGCGCCGCGCCGCTACTTCCAGCGCGCTGCGCTGCTCTGCGGGCAGTCCGGCGAGGGCTGCATCCAGTCGCTCGCGGCCTATTTCTAGCTCACCCAGGTCCTGGCTGTCGACGCCATCAAAGCGGGCGGTATACTCGAGCACGGCGGCATCACCGCGAGCAATGACATCATCGACGATGGCATCGACCTGCCTGACCAGTTCCCGGTCTACACTGTCCTGCCAGGTCGTCAGGCTGTCCAGCTGGGCCTGGAAGTCGGCGTCGCGGGTATCCAGTCGGCGCATCATGGCAACGCCTCACGGAGCTGGTCTACCAGGCCCTGGATAGCGCTGTGCCGGCTGCGCATGGACGCCTTGTTTACCACCAGCCGTGTACTGATATCTGCAATCAGGTCACGCGGCTCAAGACCGTTGGCCTTGAGGGTGTTGCCGGTGTCTACAATGTCGACTATCACATCCGCGAGCCCCATCAGCGGCGCCAGTTCCATGGCGCCATAGAGTTTGATGAAATCAGCCTGCCGGCCCTGCTCCGCAAAAAAGCGACGGGCGATGCCGGTAAATTTGGTCGCCACCCGGACCCGCCCCCGCCCGGGCGCCCAGCCCACCGGTGCCGCCGTCATCAGGCGGCAGCGCGCAATACCCAGATCCAGCGGCTCATAAAGGCCATCGGCACCCTCTTCCAGCAACACATCCTTACCAACTACGCCAAGGTCGGCTGCACCGTGCCGCACGTAGGTGGGCACATCGGTGCCGCGCAGCACCAGCAGGCGAACACCGGGCCGCGTACATTCGAATACCAGTTTGCGACTGGAAGCGATATCTTCCGCCGGCACAATGCCGGCCCTGGCCAGAAGCGGCAGGGTTTCCTTGAGTATGCGCCCCTTGGTGAGGGCCACGGTAAGCACGTCGGACATCCGCCTGGAATCGCGCTCAGTCGTTGAGCGCCTGCCACTCGGCGGGCGTGTAGGTGCGTATATTGACTGCGTGAATGCTGCCGCCGGTAATCAGCGGGTTCAGCACCTTGTAGACCACCTGCTGCTTCTGCACCGGGCGCAGGCCATCGAACATCTCACCCACGACCTGGATATTGTAATGGCCGCCCTCGCTGCGCACCTGCACCTCGCAGTCTGGCAGTTCTTCGGACAACAGTGTTTGCAGTTCCTGCGCCTGCATGATTTTCCCCGCAGCAAAAAAGCGTGAAGTTTAGGAGATATGCCACTCAATAGCGAGTTCGCCGCAGCGCAGCGCACCCATTTAGAGTGCCTCGCCGTGGCGCGCTGATTCAGTCCGCCGCGGCGCCGTCTTCGGGCGTCGTCCAGTTGGCGATGACGGCGTTGAGATCACCGTCGACGTCACGCGCCGCCGCCTGGAACTGGTTGCGGTAGATAACGCCAAGATTGATGGTCTCGACGATCAGGTTGCGCAGCCGCCAGCCACCGTCCTTGTCACGGCGCATCTGGTACTCGATCACGTACGGCTCCGGTGCATCGCTGTAGATGAGCTGGCGAATTTCTGCCTTGTCACCCAGCTCTTCCGGCGCGTCAGGCCGCTGGATTTCCGTCCGGCTGCCGCCAAAGGCCAGTAGCCCTTTGCCATAGGTACGCACCAGGCCCTCGCGCATGACTTCGGTGAAGCGCTGCACCTGCTCCCTCAACTCCTTCTTGCCTTCGTCACTGAGAGACTGGTAGCGACTGCGGCTGGCGTAGGGACCCATCACCGCGCGGGAGAAGTAGGCGAAGTCCACCACCTCATCCAGCACCGTTTGCAGTTCCCGGAAATAGCGCTCGGGATCCTTGTCGGCGTAGCCATTGGCTTGCTTGACCAGGGCCATGACCTGATCCGTCGTATGCTCAATGACCTGGTAGGCGTCCTTTTCGGCCACAGCCTGCGCGTTCGCGGCTGCGAACGGCAACATGCCCAGCGTCAGCACGCACGCCAGTGCGGTGGCTAGTACAGGTGAGGCTGCGCGGTCAGCGGCCTCCCTGGGGAAGAGATAGAGTGCAATTTTTTCTAGTTGCGCAGTCATGGCTATCCGTTTTCCTGGACCGTATTCCCGGTAATTGACACGTTCAAATTTTCTGGTGAGAGACTACCTGCCATCCGCAATACCTTTACTACAGGGCGTTCGTGCTCCGTTTCTTTAGCTACGGGACGCTTATATAATGCAGGCGCTCGCGGCATGATACGATGGTTTTTAGTCTCCGGACTTCACAGGGCACTTCACAAGGCATGGCACCGTCTTTTCATTTCGACCGTACCGCCTATAACGAGTTCACTAGTGAGTATTTCCAGTGAATTCAATCGCCGCGGCTGCAAGAGCGCCGGAACTCGGGACAAGTCAGGGTCCGCAAGACCGAGTTCACGTGCCCAGGTGGCCGTACTCAGCAGCGGCAATACTTTAACAGGAATAGAGTCTTTATGCTGATCGCTTCGGCCGCCATTCTGGTCGGCTTCATCATCCTGGTCTGGAGCGCAGACCTGTTCGTCGCCGGAGCCGCCGCCATTGCCGAGAACATGGGAATGTCTCCCATCCTGATCGGACTCACCATCGTTTCCCTGGGTACTTCAGCGCCGGAGGTACTGGTCAGCGTCAACGCAGCAATTGCCGATGCCGGAGAGCTCGCCGTCGGCAACGCCATTGGCTCCAACCTGGCAAACGTCGGGCTGGTGCTTGGCATTACGGTGCTGATCGCACCGCTGCCTGTACATCACAATCGGCTGCGCCGGGAAGTGCCTACGCTTCTCGCTGTGACGCTGGGCTGCGGGCTACTGCTACTGGACTTCGAGCTGGACCTGGTGGACGGCCTGCTGATGCTGGGAGCACTGGCCTTCATCCTGTACGAAATGATTCGCTCCCAGTCTCACGATCCCAACGCCGAGGAGGAGGCCAACGTCGAAGCGCTGCCTCACATGACCCCAGCCCGGGCCTGGGCCAGCTTCGGTATCGGACTGGTACTGCTGGTGTTGAGCTCCAAGGTCCTGGTGTGGGGTGCCAGCAACATTGCGCTGGAGCTGGGGGTAAGCCCGTTGGTTATCGGCCTGTCTATTGTCGCCGTGGGCACCAGCCTGCCCGAACTGGCGGCCTCTCTGGCCAGCGCCATGAAAGGCCATGCCGAGATCGCCCTGGGCAACGTGATGGGCTCCAACCTGTTCAATCTGTTGGGCGTGATGTCCCTGCCCGGCCTTTTCTCCGTCCAGAATCTCGAGCCGGAAGTATTGTTGCGGGACTACGCCGCCATGCTGGGCATCACCCTGCTACTGGCAGGCAGTCTCTACGCACCTGTTCTGCGGCGCCTGGCGCTGGGCGGACCGCCCTGCGAGCATCAGATCGGCCGTGGCCTCGGCGTGCTGTTTCTCCTGCTCTACGCGCTGTATTATTACTGGTTGTATAACACCGCCCGCTAACCTTCCGGGAACCATCCGTGTCCAGACCCGAACACCCCGATTTTCTCGGCGCCGTGCGCCGTACCGTAGAACTCGAGCGCGATGCCATCAGCGACCTGCTGGCGCGTCTCGACGATTCCTTTTCACGTGCCTGCGAAATACTCCTGAACACCCAGGGCCGGGTTGTGGTGACCGGCATGGGCAAGTCAGGCCATATCGGCACCAAGATTGCCGCCACCCTGGCCAGCACTGGCACGCCGGCGTTCTTCGTCCATCCCGGCGAGGCCAGCCACGGCGACCTCGGCATGATTACCCCGCAGGACAGCGTTATCGCACTGTCCAATAGCGGCTCAACCAGCGAAGTTGCAATGCTGCTGCCGCTGCTAAAGCGCATGGCTGTGCCGCTGATCACCATGACCGGCAATCCGGATTCCGTGCTTGCCCGCGCCGCCGACGTCAATCTCGACACCAGCGTGGCACAGGAAGCCTGCCCCATGGACCTGGCGCCGACGTCCAGCACCACGGTGTCGTTGGTGGCCGGCGATGCGCTGGCGATCGCCCTGCTGGAAGCGCGCGGTTTCACTGCCGAGGACTTCGCTTTCTCTCACCCGGCCGGGGCGCTGGGCAGGAAGCTGTTACTCAAGGTAGATGACATTATGCACGGCGGGACTGAGCTGCCCCGGGTCAGCGCCGGCACCCTGCTGGATGAAGCGCTAATGGAAGTCAGCAGCAAGGGTCTGGGGCTTACCACGGTGCTGAACGCGCAGGGCCAGCTGCTGGGTGTGTTTACCGATGGTGACCTGCGCCGCGCACTGGACAGTGAAGTGGACATTCACCGTACGGCAATCGAGAACGTCATGAGCCCCGACCCGATCACGATCGACCGGGAGATACTGGCGGCTGAAGCACTGCACATCATGGAGGAGCACAATATCACCGGCCTTATCGCCGTCGATGCAGACAAGCGACCCACCGGCGTCATCAAGCTCCAGGATATCCTCAAGGCGGGTGTGGTATGAGCCTCGCCCTGGAGAAAGCCCGGCGCGTGCGCCTGCTAGTGCTGGACGTCGATGGCGTGCTGAGTGACGGCCGGCTCTACTACGGCAACGCCGGCGAGGAGCTCAAGGCTTTTTGTACGCCTGACGGCCTCGGCATAAAACTGCTGCAGGCGTCAGGCATCGAAGTGGCAATCATTACTGGCCGCCGCTCCAGCATTGTCGACCGGCGGGCCGGGGAACTTGGCATCAAACGCATGGTCCAGGGAAGAGACGACAAGCTCGAGGCCCTCATGGAGATGCTGGCAGGAACGGAGATCACCCTTGACCAGGTCGCCTACATGGGTGATGACCTGCCTGACCTGGGGGCCATCCAGGCCGTCGGCCTCGGCATGACCGTAGCAGACGGTGATGAATTCGTGGCCGCCCACGCCGACTGGCGCAGCCAGCGCGGCGGCGGCATGGGGGCGGTACGCGAGGCCTGCGAATTCATACTTGATGCCCAGGACCTGCTGGAATCAGCGCGATCGCGCTTCCTGGCGGACGAAGGCTGATGAATTCCGGAAATCAATGCTTCAAGCGCGGCCGGGGCAGGCTCTATACTGAGTCGATGAAGATTCCCCGCCGGCGACAGGCTGTACCGATACTGCTCAGCACAGCGGCGGCGCTGCTATTGGCTTCGGCACAGGCTGTCGCGCTGCCGGATGACACCGAACAACCGATCCAGATTACCACCGACGAGGCCCTGCGAGACGAGAAGTCAGGTCGTACGGTCTACCAGGGAAACGTTGAGTTGGTGCAGGGTACGATCAGGATTACCGCTGACCGCATCACCTTCTATCGGCTGGAAAACGAGGCCGAGCGCATTGTCGCCGAGGGTTCGCCGGCGCGCATGCAGCAGCAGCCCGAGCTCGACAGTCCTCTCATGCACGCCCACGGAGACACGATCGAATACTTCCGCAGCGAAGAGCGTGTCCAGCTACGAGAGAACGCCCAGGTGGAACAGGACGGTTCCACAGTACGCGGAGACCTGATCGATTATTTCATCAACCAGCAGCTGGTAAAGGCCGCTGCAGAATCGAACACTGACAGCCGCGTGATAGTCGTTATCCCGTCCCACAAGCTGGAAGAGGACAAATAGGCAACCCTCCCTTGGCCGTTCTCACCGCTAGCAATCTCGCCAAGAGCTACCGCGGCCGCGCCGTGGTGCAGGACGTGAGCCTGGAAATTGAGAGCGGGCAAATCGTCGGCCTGCTGGGCCCCAATGGTGCCGGTAAAACCACCTGCTTCTACATGATTGTCGGGATTGTCGCGCCCGACCGCGGTGTCATCGCCATCGACGGCCAGGACCTGACGCGACTGCCCATGCATGGACGCGCGCGCAAGGGCATCGGTTATCTGCCCCAGGAAGCGTCCATCTTCAGGAAGCTGTCGGTAGAGGACAACCTGATGGCAATCCTGGAACACCGCCGCGACCTGAAACGCGCCCAGCGCGCGGAAAAGGTCGAGGAGCTGCTGGAAGAATTCCACATTACCCATATTCGCGACAGCGCCGGTATGGCGCTGTCAGGTGGCGAGCGTCGCCGGGTGGAGATCGCCCGTGCGCTGGCCAACGAGCCCGATTTCATACTGCTGGACGAACCCTTTGCCGGCGTCGACCCGATCTCGGTCAACGACATCAAGGCCATCATCTCGCACCTGCAGTCGCGTGGCATTGGGGTACTCATCACCGATCACAACGTGCGCGAAACGCTCAGCATCTGTGAAAAGGCCTATATCGTCGGTGAAGGGCACATTATTGCTGCCGGCAGCGCCGAGGACATCCTCGCCGACCAGCAGGTTCGCAGGGTCTACCTGGGCCACGAATTCCAGCTATAGCGCCCCTTTCGGGGACACCAGAAGTTTCCCTACTGGGGAGTCGTTCACATTTCTGCCAAATTTTACGCCTGGAAATGCACAGCCTCCAGAAAGCCATGCTAGTTTCATGCCAAAGTTGCCTCGTCACATTTGCAGGGCTACACTGACCCCAGTGAGCAGCAGACTTATATGAAACAGTCCCTACAACTCAAGCTTGGCCAACAGCTGGTGATGACGCCCCAGTTGCAGCAGGCTATCAAGCTGCTCCAGCTCTCCACGCTTGACCTCCAGCACGAAATCCAGGAAGCCCTGGAAACCAATCCCATGCTGGATGTGGAAGACGCGTCTGACGCCGAAAGCGGCGATGCTCACGAAGCTGAGCCGTCAGCCGAATCCGCCAGCTCGGCCAGCGCCGAACGAGAGTTGTCCGATTTTGACGCACAGCTCCCCGATGAGCTGCCGGTGGACACTCACTGGGATGATGTCTACCAGTCACCGGTCGGTTCCGCGTCGTCGTCGGCGCCAGACGGTGATTTCGACTTCGAAAGCCGCAATTCTTCCAGCGAGACCCTCAGCGACCACCTGCTCTGGCAACTCAACCTCACCCGGCTGTCGGATACCGACCGGGTGATGGCCATGGCCATCATCGACGCCACCGACGATAACGGCCGGCTCACCGCACCGGTGGAGGAGATCTGGTCGGGACTTGCAGCCGATCTGGAGGTAGAGCTGGACGAGGTCATGGCAGTGCTGCACCGGCTGCAGCAGTTTGATCCGCCGGGCGTGTGTACCCATGACCTGCGAGAGTGCCTGATGGTCCAGTTGCACCAGCTATCGCAGGATACGCCCTACCTCACCGAGGCGAGACTGGTGGTCAATCGCTATATCAACCTGTTGGGCAATCGCGACTACGCCCAGTTGATCCGGCGCAGCAAGATTCGCGAACCGGAGCTGCGAGAGGTGTTGACACTGATCCAGTCCCTGAACCCCAACCCCGGTCAGGCCATCGGCAGCGACAATACCGAGTACGTGGTGCCCGACGTTTTTGTCAGCAAGAAAAACGGCGCCTGGGCCGTGGAGCTGAACCCCGATATCGCCCCAAGGCTCAAAATCAACGCCGACTACGCCGGCCTCGTCAAGCGCGCCGATAACAGCGCCGACAACACCTACATGCGCGACAACCTGCAGGAGGCGCGCTGGTTCCTGAAAAGCCTGCAGAGCCGCAACGAGACCCTGATGAAGGTCGCCACCCGGATTGTCGAGCACCAGAGAGGCTTCCTCGAATATGGCGAAGAAGCCATGAAGCCCCTGGTGTTGCACGATATAGCGGAAGCGGTCGAGATGCATGAATCCACCATCTCCCGCGTCACCACCCAGAAGTACATGCACACACCGCGCGGCATTTTTGAATTAAAGTTTTTCTTCTCCAGCCACGTCAATACGGCGTCTGGTGGAGAATGTTCGTCGACAGCGATCCGGGCTCTCATAAAGAAACTGATCGCTGCAGAAAACCCCCGGAAGCCCCTCAGCGACAGCAAGATTACCGACTTGCTCGCCGAACAGGGAATCAAGGTGGCACGCAGGACCATCGCCAAATATCGCGAATCCCTGGTGATTCCACCGTCAAACGAGCGCAAGCGCCTGGTCTAGACTATAGACATGGGCATGCGCGCACGCGCAACAGGAGCGACATATGCAAATCACAATCAGCGGTCACCATGTAGAAGTCACACCGGCACTGCGGGAATACGTGATTACCAAATTCGATAGACTGCAAAGACATTTTGACCAGATCACCAATACCGAGGTGACACTGATTGTGGAAAAGCTGGTACAGAAGGCAGAGGCCAAGGTGCACGTGTCCGGCGCTGATATCTTTGCCAACGCCGAGTCAGAAGACATGTATGCCGCCATCGATATGTTGGCCGACAAGCTCGATCGCCAGCTCATCAAGCACAAGGAAAAAATGCGCGGCCACTGATGTTCAAACTCGAGGAGCTACTGAAACCCGCACTCACCTTTTGCGGGGCGCCCGGCACCAGCAAGAAAAAGGTGATTGAGAATGTCTCTGCGCTGATCGCCGAGCGCCGCCCGGAACTTGAGGCCGCAGAGGTCTACAAAAACCTGCTGGCACGCGAGCGACTGGGCAGCACAGCGCTGGGGGACGGCATCGCCATCCCCCACTGCCGCCTGAGCGGCTGTGATGAGCCCATCGGCAGCCTGGTCACGCTGGAAAAACCCGCCGACTTTGAAGCCAGTGACGGCCAGCGGGTGGATATTCTCTTCATACTTATGGTGCCTGAGGAAGCCACCCAGGAGCATCTCGACATACTGGCGGGTCTCGCACGGCTCCTCAGCCAGGCAAAATTTTGTGATGCACTGCGCGCAGCGGACAGCGACGAGGCCCTGTACCACGCCGCGATCAGCTACGAGCAATAGCTTCTATGCGCCTGGTCATCATCAGCGGTCGCTCCGGCTCCGGCAAGAGTACCGCGCTGCACCAGCTCGAGGACGAGGGTTTCTATTGCATCGACAACCTGCCCGCGACCCTGCTACCAGCCCTGGTGGAGCGCGCTCACTCTGAGGCGCTTTCACCGGCGGGCCTGGCGGTATGCATAGATGCCCGCAACGCCCACGCCGATCTGGTTCATTTTTCCACCCTGTTGGCCGAGCTACCCGGTGATGTCAACATGGACATCCTGTTCCTTGATGCCGACGACGCCAGTCTTATCAAACGCTTCAGCGAGACTCGCCGACGCCACCCGCTGAGCTCGGAGGACACGCCGCTGGCGGACGCCATCGCCCGCGAGCGGCAAATCCTGGAACCGATCGCCAGCGCCGCATCGCTGGTAATGGATACCAGTCAGATGACCATTCACGAGCTGCGCCTGGCAATTCGCGAGCGGCTGGTGGGAGCGCAGTCGGGCGATATATCCGTACTGTTCCAGTCCTTCGGATTCAAGCGGGGGCTACCAACAGATGCGGACCTCGTTTTCGACGTGAGGATTCTGCCAAACCCACACTGGGAGAAAGCCCTGCGCCTTAAAACCGGTCGCGACCCCGAGGTCGTGACCTTTCTGGAACAACAGCCCATGGCGCTGGACCTGTACGAGGAAATCGCCGGCTTCCTGGACAACTGGCTGCCCCGCTACCGGGAGAGCAACCGCAGCTATATCACTATCGCGGTCGGTTGTACGGGTGGGCAACATCGGTCAGTATACCTCGCAGAAAAGCTCTATCAGCGGTTTCGCGTTGAGTACCCCGAAGCGAACTTGCGGCACCGAGAGCTTCAGGATTCAGCGCCAACCGCGAGGGCGGACAACACCCAGACCGACGCCTGAGAGCAACGGATATTGCATTTCAGGTAGCCCCGATACACAAGCCCCAGGACACAAGGACAGAGATGCTCCAGCAGAGAATTACAATAATCAACAAGCTGGGATTACACGCGCGGGCTGCCGCCAAGTTCGTCAGCTGTGCCTCTGCATTTTCCAGCAGCATACAGGTCGGTCAGGACGAGAAAATGGTGGACGGCAAGAGCATCATGTCAATCATGATGCTGGCCGCCGGCAAGGGCACCGAGCTGGAGCTTCGCATCGATGGCTCAGACGAAGAAGAGGCGCTGGCCGCCATCTGCGAACTGATCGAGAACCGCTTCGACGAGGGCGAGTGATGCCGCGCCCTGGGCCAGCTAGAGCACGGTACGGCGTGTGGCACCACGAGGCCCTGCAATAGTGGGGCAGCCCCAGGAGACCCATCGTACCCAGGCTCAGCTGGATGAGCTTACGCGGGCGCTCGGTAGCGGCACCATTGTCAACGTGCGGCACATGCTCAACGCCCTCCCTGCAGCAGATGTCGCGCGTCTGCTCGAATCCTCGCCGCCGCCCACCCGGGCCGTTCTGTGGCAACTGGTAGACGAAGATGATGAGGGTGAAATCCTTCAGGAGCTCGGTGACGAGCTTCAGTCCCAGTTCCTGCGTGCAATGGATGCAACCGAGGTAGCCGCTGTCACCGAGGGCCTGGAGGCAGACGACGTCGCCGATATTCTCCAGCGCTTGCCCAACAAGGTTCTGCAGGAAGTCCTGCGGGTCATGGATGAACAGGACCGGGCCCGGGTTGAGCAGGTGCTCGACTATCCCGAGAATACCGCTGGCGGCCTGATGAATACCGACACTATTACCGTGCGCGCCCGCCACACGGCTGACGTTGTGCTTCGCTACCTGCGCCGCCATGAGGAACTGCCGGACATGACCGACAGCCTGATCGTGGTCAACCGCGCCGACATGCTGCTGGGTGTGCTGCCATTGCGCCGCCTGCTGGTGGCCGACCCCGCCGCCAGCGTGCGAGAGATGATGGAATCCGATGTCCAGGCAATCCCCGCCACCATGGAGGCCAGTGAGGTCAGCCAACTGTTTGAACGCAATGACTGG
This sequence comes from Cellvibrionales bacterium, assembly GCA_043513815.1. Taxonomy (GTDB): domain Bacteria; phylum Pseudomonadota; class Gammaproteobacteria; order Pseudomonadales; family Halieaceae; genus JANQIO01. The sequence goes on from CP121313.1 coordinate 3,132,837, forward strand.
ATATCAGCTCCCGTGGTGGACGAGAGCGGGCGGCTGCTGGGACGCATTACCATCGATGATGTGGTGGATGTGATTCGTGAAGAGGCAGACCACTCGTTGATGAGCATGGCGGGGCTCGACGAGGACGAAGACACCTTTGCACCGGTCTTGAAAACCACGCCGCGGCGCGCCGTGTGGCTGGGCATAAACCTGGCGACAGCCTTTGTCGCCGCTTCGGTCATCAACCTGTTTCAGGACACTATCGACAAAGTCGTTGCCCTGGCGGTACTGATGCCTATCGTTGCCAGTATGGGCGGTATTGCCGGCACGCAGACTCTCACGGTAATGGTGCGAGGCATCGCACTCGGGCAGATTGGTTTCAGCAACCAACGCTGGCTGCTCAGCCGGGAATTCATGGTCGGGGTACTGAACGGTCTGCTCTGGTCAGCGGTCGTTGCAGTGGCCGCCTCCCTGTGGTTTGCGGACTGGCAGATTGGCGCGATCATCGCCGCCGCCATGGTCATCAACCTGGTGACTGCGGGCGTTGCCGGTACGCTGATCCCCTTGCTGATGAAACGCTATCAAATCGACCCCGCACTCGCCGGCGGGGTAGTGCTAACCACGGTAACCGACGTGGTAGGCTTCATGTCTTTCCTGGGATTGGCCACTCTGGTCTACGGCTGAAGGCAATGGACGAGAACGAAGAGCAGTTTGAAGATCGAGCGCCCAGCAAGAGCGCACTAAAACGGCAGATGACCGCGCTGCAGAAGATCGGTGAAACTCTGGTCGAGCTGAGTGACAAGGAGCTGGCGCGCATGCCCATCGAGGATGAACGGGTGCGTGAGGTCATCCTCGAAGCCCGAGGCATACGCAGCAATAGCGCCCGCCGGCGCCACCTGCAATATCTCGGCAAGTTGATGCGCAATATAGACGCGACTCCGATCGAAGAGGCGCTGGACGCACTGCACCAGGGGCGCCGGGGTGACGCCGCTGCGTTTCATGAACTGGAACAATGGCGGGACAAGCTCCTGAATGAGGGCGACCCTGCGGTACAGGCACTCCTGCAGACCTACCCCGGGGGCGACCGGCAGCTACTACGCCAGCTGATACGTCAGCATCGCCGGGAGGTCGACGCCAACAAACCGCCGGCCGCCAGCCGCAAGCTGTTTCGCTATCTTCGGGATCTGGCCGACGCAGACTCGGGCTAGACTAGATTTCTGGTTTTTCCGGCGTCGCCGTCACGTCCTGCTCCTCGGCACCAGCCTCGACCTGAACCTGCTGGTCCTCCGATTGGCTATCGATTGGCTGCTGCTCGGAATCGCGATCGGGTTCACGTGCCGAGTTATCAAAAATGCGCTGGAAATTAAGCTGTGGATCAGCCCAGTCGCCATCGAGCCGGTACACTGCACTGGAAAAGCGGTCCATCTGCTTGTTGAAGAGTTTGCTGATTACGTAGACCCCGGCCGCTGCCGGCAAACCACTCACCAGTGCGAACATCCATGGCAAGTTGCTGGCAATCGGCAACGTCGCCACCAGCTCACCGTTGACCGTCTCATCGCGGGCATCGGCGAGCCCCACAAACTGGAAGCGACTGCCGCGACCGCGGACATCAATCAACGGCACGTCTATCAGGCCCTCATTAAATATCAGCTCACCTTCGATAGAATCGAAGGGCACGCCGGACTTGTAAACATGTGACAGGTCAAGGCTCAGCTTGTTGACGAACTCTGCCAGATTGAGGATGGCCACCACCCGCAGTGTACCGGAGGCGGCCCCGGAGGTATTCAGGAAGCTGCCTTCCTGCACACCTAGCGCCATACGCCCACTGGTGGCGGCCAGTGCAAAATCCGTGGGATCACCGGGCCAGCTCAATTCCAGGCCGACAGTGCCGGAGTTGGTCTCCACAATCTTTTCGTACTGGAATTGCTCCAATACCTCGCCAAAATTGACAAAGTTCAGGTCACCCATCAAGCGGGTCCGCTCGCCCTCGGGGCCCCGCAGCCAGTCGAGTCGCATGGGCTTGTCGCGACCCAGGATCAGTCGACGCAGTTCGCCGTGAATATTTTCAAAATGCAGATTCTGGCCGCTCTGACGCAGGGTGAGGGCCAGGTTACCCCAGTGATCGTCCGCCTCATATAAGTCGGCAATGGTGACCTCGAGGGGAGGAAAGTCAAACTCGTCGGCCGGCAATCCTTCCTGGGCATTCATCATGGCCCGGAACCCCCCGACTTCCAGTCGGTCCAGGTCCAGGTCTACACGGGACAGGTCGCCGGGCAGCACCACTCGCCCCATCGCCCAGGCGGTATCGAACTCAATCTCCCAACGATCGAGGTATTCAAGCCCGTTGAGCAGTACCCCGTCGATCTGCTTGCCGAACAGCATCAGGCGACTGATCTGCAGGTCACGCAGCGTGGACAGTACCACTTCCGTCTCTGTGTCCTGCGCCGGGAAATACTGCTCAATGAAAGCCTCCCACTCGGCCCAGTCCATGAAATCGAGCTGTCCGCCGAGCAGGAAACGCCCAGGCTCACTGTCCGCGAGCGGTGCCGCAAAACCCAGGCTGCCGCCACTGAGGCCCTCAGCGCCCAGGTCCAGCCCCAGGAAGGCGGCGTCTTCCATGACGATATCAATGCGCCGTGGACCCGCAGCCAAAGGCATGGACAGTTGCATACTGCGGCGCTCCGCTGCCTGCTTGGCCCAGGGCGACGGCAGGTCCAGCGTCACCCCCTCGAGCTGGCTTTTGACGTCCAGCCGGGCGCTACCGACTGCTGGTACCCGCATCTGCAGGGTCGCGTCGGTTTCCCCTTCAGCGAACTCCAGCATGTCCAGTTCCAGCCACTCGCGCAGGTCGCGAACGCTGGACCGCCCCTCTACAGTAATATCCAGATCCGCCAGTTCCCCGCCAGAGCGACCCTGCCGCACCTGCCCCTTCAGCGGCCGGCCCCAGGCAATTCCGGTCATGTCCTCGGCCCGGAAGCCGTTGAATGAGTCATAGAACAGGCTGCCGTTGACATCGCTGACCACCAGGTCCAGGTCAACCATATCCACCTCCACCGCGCTCCAGTCGGTCACCAGGTTGACCTGCGGCTCCAGTATGGGATCGCTGAGGTTCATAGCCAGCGCCAGTCGCGTGTCCAACTCGCCCTCCAGAGTCCAGTCTGCAAAGGTATCACCCACCATGTTGCGCAACGGTGAGGTATTCACCACGGCCATACCGTCCGCGGCGCTACCCTGCATGGCAGCACTGAGGCGGAGGTGCAGCGCTTGTGCCGCGTCCGGGCGCAGCTCCAGCCTCAAGTCGCGCAATTCGGAATCCAGAATCTTTCCGCGCTGGGCATAGACATCTACTTGCGCGTCATCGATCAGCACCAGGCCTTCAAGCTCCTCCACGGCAGGCCATTCAGGGTGGTAGTCGATACGGGTATCTTCGACGTCAAAAAATAGCTGGATCGTCCTGAATTTCGGGTCTCGTACCAGGCTGCCACGAAAGATGAAGCCCCCCTCGGCAATACGGCCCTCGCCAATACTGGGCTCCAGCCACTCCAGTAACTGTGGGTTGAGTTTGTAGGGCAGGTACTTGCGGCGATACTCAGGTGCCGTATCCCGCAGACTCACCATCAGATCCATCTCAGCGCCCGCCGGTGTCTCAATGCGCGGCAGCTCGAGGGCAAACAGACCCTTGACCTCGCCTTCATCTGCCATGGCGGTGAAAGGGCCGCTGCGAATTCGGAAAGCATCCGGATCCACGCTCCATTGCAGTTCAGCACTGAAGGATTGATAGTCGAGTTGCTGCCGGTACACCTTGGGAAACGCCATGGAAAATTCTGACGATGCCAGTTGCACCCGTCCGCGGTCCTCAGTGAGCACTGCGAAGCCCGACGCGTTGGCGAGCCCCGGCGCACCGCCCCAGGGCTCAACGTCGACGTCACTGAAGTTGGTGGAAAGCTGCCAACGCTGCACGGAATCGATGCCGCGCAGCGTGAACTCTACCTGCTCCAGTTCGCCGGTAGGGGACAGCCTCGACAACACGTCGCGGGCCGTATCAGGCAACAGGCCGGCGCCCTGCAGGTAGCTCGAGAGCTCACCGAGCTGGAGGTCGGCGAGCCTCAGGGTGATATCGTCGTTGCCGTAGCGGCCGGTCAACGCCGGAATCACAACGCTGCGGCCGCCTCCCAACAGCTCAATATCACGGGCCCGAAAATTCCACGCCTGTTCCTGATAGTCAGCGGCCAGCACCACGCCTACTCGTTCAAAGTTAAAGGCCCTTCCATCCTCTGTCTGCGGCTTGAGCGCCAGGGACTCGCCGGCGAGCCGGGTCGCTATGCTTATCTCGCCCTGATCAAGTCGCAGCCACAGATCGTTTTGCAGATGACCGGACAGCGGCTCCAGGTCTATTTGCGCCAACAGGTCATCCCAACGGGCGATATTGCCCAGCTCCGATTGCAGATGGAAAAGGCCGCTGAAACTGCGGAAGTCTGTCAGGCTGCCCTCACCCTCGGCCGTGAGCCGAAACCAGGTGTCGCGATCGGGCGCACGCAGACTGACCAGGGCGCGACGGAATTTACCGTCGCGCAGCACCTCCGCCTGGACGAAGGAAACGTGGATGGACTGCTGGTAATGCAGCTCCATGGCGAGTTCGTCGAGGGTCAATTCCTCAACGTTGAAAATGAATTCGTTTAGCGTGCGACCGATATCCGTCTGGCCGCCGCTGGGAATGCCGGCGATCTGGAGCTGGCCATTCGCATCCACATCCACATGGATGCGCCCGCCGCGAGCAGTCAGGGCATAGAGCCGTGGGGACAGGGTGCGCAGCGTATCGAACACATCCAGCTCGATAGACAGGCTGCTGAACTCCAGCCCTATGGGGGCGTGGTCATCGCCGAGAATGCGCAGGCCGCGGGCTTCAAGGCGCGGTGAGAGGGAGCGCCAGTCCCCCTGCAGGTCATCGACTTGAAGCGTGAAAGGCAGCCGCTGATTGACCATGGCCAGCAGCTCGGCCTGGTAGGGGCTGACATTGTTCATCAGCAGGCGGCCGAAGCTGCTGTATACCGCCAACAAGACGACAAGCAGAACGATGAAAGACCAGAGCCATGTGGTGAGCCGTTGCAGCACGTCTATTTCAAAACCAATTCCTGCACCGGACAACACTGCCGCGGCGCGATACCAAACGTTAGAGCAGTATAATGTCGAACTGTTCCCGGCTGTACATGGGCTCGACCTGGAACTGCAGGGACTTGCCCGCCAGCGACTCCAGGTCGGCCACCGTCGCAGAGTCCTCATCAAGCAATCGATCCACGACTTCCTGGGAGGCTCGCACCATCAGCGTGCCGGCATCGTAGGCCTGGGCCTCACGCAGAATGTCCCGGAAAATTTCGTAGCACACCGTTTGCGCCGACTTCAGTACGCCCCGTCCGCTGCACACCGGACAGTCCTCACACAGCACATGGGCAAGGCTGTCGCGGGTGCGCTTGCGGGTCATTTCCACCAGCCCGAGCTCCGATACGCCAGTAATCACAGTGCGGGCCCGGTCGCGGGACATGGCCTTTTCAAGCGCCCGATATACCTGCCGGCGATGCTCCGGATCACGCATGTCAATGAAGTCGATGATCACGATGCCACCCAGGTTGCGGACCCGAATCTGCCGCGCCAGCGCCGTCACTGCCTCCAGGTTGGTCTTGTAGACGGTCTCCTCCTGGTTACTGCGCCCGACAAAGCCGCCGGTATTGACATCGATGGTACTCATCGCCTCAGTCTGGTCGACAATGAGGTAGCCGCCGGATTTCAAGGGCACCTTGCGTTCCAGAGCGCGACCAATTTCATCTTCCACGCCATACAGGTCGAACAGCGGCCTCTCACCCTGGTAGCACTCCAGCAGCGGCGCCAGCTCCGGCACATATTCCTCGCAGAAGTCGTGCAATCGATTGTGCGCTTCCTCGCTGTCAATCCTGATGCGTTCCAGGCCGGGCCGCGCCAGATCTCGCACCGACCGCTGGTAGAGCTGCCAGTCCTCAAACAGACGCGCCGGCGCTGAGTGTTCGCCGGCGCGCCGATTCACCACGGACCAGAGGCGCTTCAGGAAGCCGAGATCCGACTGCAATTCCTCAAGGCCTATGCCCTCCGCTGCTGTACGCAGGATATAGCCACCACCGGGGGCCATACCCTGGGCCTCGGTGGCCTCGTTGAGGAGAGAGCGCAGGCGTGAGCGCTCATCATCATCTTCTATTTGCTGGGAGATGCCGGTATGCCCGGTCCGCGGCATGTAGACCAGGTAGCGCGAAGACAGGCTCAGCTGGGTGGTCAATCGCGCCCCCTTGTTGCCCAGCGGTTCCTTGATCACCTGAACCAGCACGTCCTGTCCTTCGCGCAGGTGGTCGCGGACATCCGCCGCCGCATTGCCGCGTTGTTCCAGGCCGTCATCCCCGAGCGGGTGAATATCATTGATATGGATAAAGCTGGTGCGCTCCTCGCCGATCTCTACGAAGGCCGCCTGCATGCCGGGCAGGACTCTGACGACCCGGCCCAGATAGATATTGCCGACGATGCCCCGGGTGGCGGAGCGCTCGATATGAATGTCCTGCAAGACCCCGTGGTCCACTACCGCTACCCGGGTTTCCAGCGGTGAGACATTGACCAGCAATTCCTCACTCACCACCACCTCCCTCGCTCTCGAGCCCGGTGGTTACGCCGACCCGCTGCAGCAGTTCCCAGGTTTCGGACAGCGGCAGGCCGACGATGCCGGTGTAGCTGCCCTCCAGGGATTGCACGAAGGCGCCGGCGAGCCCCTGGATGCCATAGGCCCCCGCCTTGTCCCAGGGCTCATCGGTTTGCAGATAGGCGTCGCACTGTTCGCGGCTCAGGCTGCGAAATCGCACCCGGCTGTCACTGAGCGCTTCCTCCACCTGTGCTCCCAGTCTTACACACACTGCGGTCAGCACCTGGTGCTCACGACCGCTGAGCCGGGCCAGCATGGCCAGCGCGTCAAAGTGATCTTCCGGTTTGCCGAGCACCTGGCCGTCCAGCACCACGGTGGTGTCGGCGGCGATCACCGCCGTGTTGCCATCGAGCTGTGCCTGCACAGCAGCGGATTTTTCCCACGCCAGACGCGCCACGTAGTCCTCTACCGGTTCGCCGGATAGCTGGCGTTCGTCGATATCTGCCGGCTGTTGCTTGAACTCCACGCCCAGCTGCCTTAACAGGACGGCGCGGCGCGGCGACTGGGAAGCCAGGACCAGGTTTGTCACAGAGTGCTCCAGGCTGTATCTGCACGACAGGGCAACATATCAGGCCACCTGGAAGTGGCGCCGCAGGCTGCGCAGGGCGGTCAATACGGCGGGCCACAGCAGAGCGCTCAGGAAGGCAGGCAGCAAAAACAGCAGACTGACGGCACCGACGCCGGTGAGGTTCTGCACCCACTGGGATACCAGTTGGTTGATGCCCACCATGACGAAAATGACGGAGGCCTGCTGGAGCATATTGAAGACCCGCAGCCGCTGGTACAGTACCAGCGCCAGGTAGGTCACCACCGACAGCGACAGCGCATTCTGGCCCAGCACGGAACCTTCCAGCACGTCGAGCAACAAGCCGACGATAAACGCCACCAGAATGCCCACCCGCTGTGGCAGGGCAATGGCCCAGTAGATCAACACCAGGGTCACCCACTCCGGCCGCGCCCAGCGCAGGTCGACGGGCAGTGGAAAGACCGCCAGCAGGAATGCCACCGCGAAGCTCAGGACGATCACCCAAGTGCCCTGGGAGGCTTGCTGCACCACTGGCTATTCCTCCGTGTCGCTGCCGCCGGTGAACACCAGCAGCACGTGGCGACTGCGATTGAGCGCGGCACTCGGCTTCGCCGTTACCCGGGCGAATGCCTGGCCGGGGTCGATTTCCACCTCGGTCACCGTGGCCACCGGGTAGCCCTCGGGGAAGCGGCCGCCCAGGCCTGAACTCACCAGCAGGTCGCCTACCTCGATATCCTCGGTACTGGCGACATGGCGCAATTCAAGGCGATCCAGCAGGCCGATGCCTTCGGCGATAGCTCGCACGCCATTGCGATTGATCTGTACCGGCAGGGCATGGGTGGCATCGGTAATCAGCAGCACCCGGGAACTGCTGGGCCCCACCTCTATCACCTGGCCCATCAGGCCGTTGGCATCAATCAGCGGCTGGCCGTCGAAAACCCCGTCACCACTGCCTTTATCCAATACCACCAGGTGCCTGGCCGGATCCGGAGATACGCCCACCAGTTCCGCCACCAGCACATCATCCTGCAGCAGGGCCGAGGAGTTCAGCAGGGCGCGCAGGCGCACATTTTCGGCCCGCAGCGCGGCCATTTGCTGCACCTGGGCCTCCAGCAGCAGCGCCTCTGCGCGCAACCGCTCGTTGTCATCCACCAGGCGAGCGCGACTCTGCACATTCTCTTCGCCCCAGTCTGAGAAACGCGCCGGGATATCTGACAGCCAGTAAAAAGGAAACGTCACCGCCGACACCATGGCGCGGGTCGCCGCCATCTGGTTAAGCCTCAGGTCAGCCGTGATGAACACCGCCGCCAGCACGCCGGCCAGTAACAGCCGGGCTCCAGGGGACGGTTCCTTGATGAAAAGGGGTTTGATAGGGGCTCCTCGCGCTCAGTATCCGTCGGCAGGAGCGCCGCCCTACTCCGTGGAGAGCAGGTCGATGGTGTGCCTGTCCATCATCTCCATGGCCAGGCCGCCACCCCGCGCCACGCAGGTCAACGGGTCTTCGGCGACGATCACCGGCAGGCCGGTCTCATCAGAGATCAGCCGATCCAGGTCGCGCAGCAGTGCGCCCCCGCCGGTCAGCACGATGCCGCTCTCTGCAATATCGGCCGCCAGTTCCGGCGGTGACTGCTCGAGGGCGGATTTAACGGCCTGCACGATTTGCGCCAGCGGCTCCTGCAGCGCCTCGAGAATCTCGTCGCTGTTGAGTGAGAAACTGCGTGGCACTCCCTCCGCCAGGTTGCGACCGCGCACGTCAATTTCGCGCAGCTCGGAGCCGGCGAACCCACAGCCCACCTCCTGCTTGATACGCTCTGCAGTGGAATCACCAATCAGGCTGCCATAGCGTCGGCGCACATGGCTGACAATGGCTTCGTCGAAGCGGTCTCCGCCGACCCGGGCCGAGTCACTGTAGACCACACCGTTCAGGGAAATAATGGCAATCTCGGTGGTGCCACCGCCGACATCGACCACCATGGAGCCGGTCGCCTCGCTGACCTGCAGGCCGGCACCAATCGCGGCAGCCATCGGCTCCTCGATCAAGCGAACTTCGCGGGCGCCGGCGCTGAGCGCTGACTCGCGAATCGCTCGACGTTCCACCTGGGTGGACTGGCAGGGCACGCAGATCAGAACCCGCGGACTGGGGCGAATGAATTTGCTCTCGTGCACCTTGGAAATAAAGTGCTGGAGCATCTTTTCGGTCACCTGGAAATCGGCGATGACGCCGTCCTTTAGTGGACGAATGGCGGTGATGTTGCCGGGGGTTCGCCCCAGCATGCGCTTGGCATCGGAGCCGACGGCCTCGATGGTTTTCTGACCGTTGTGAACGCGAATGGCGACCACCGACGGCTCGTTGAGCACGATGCCCTGTTCGCGGACATAGATAAGCGTATTGGCTGTTCCCAGATCAATGGACAGATCGTTGGAAAACAATCCACGCAGATTCTTGAGCATTAACTTTGACTACCTTGTGAGCCGCTCGCCGAGCGTCGAGCGGATGCGATAAAAAACAGATGCCTCTCTTGCCATTTTTTGCCAGGCCAGTATCAGCATAATCCTGCGGCATCCCCTCGCAACTGTCGCCCTCGGGGCCCGGGGGGCCGCGGACTGACCCAGCGCTTTGTTATATAACCGGGGTTTTTAATGCCCTCGACTCTACCAACCACGGGGATTTTGGGCAAGGAGCAAATGTGATAACTTTCGATTTCTCAAAAACTTACCCCCGAAAAGCTCATGTCCATCGATCAGGCGGAAATCGAAAAAATCGCCCTACTTGCCCGCATTCGTGTGTCCCCTGATGATATTGCCGAGCTCACCGAGCGGATTACCGGCATTCTCGACATGGTGGACCAGATGCAGGCGGTGGATACCACCGGTGTAGAACCCCTGGCCAACCCACTCAGCGCCGCCCAGCGCCTGCGCGAGGACCAGGTGACGGAGGTCGACCGTCGCGCTGAATTTCAGGCCATTGCCCCCGCTACCGAATCGGAATCTCTACCTCGTACCGAAGGTCATCGACTAGATGTCATCATCCTCTCTGACAGAGCTCAGCCGCCGGCTGGGCCGCGGCGACGTATCGAGCGTCGAGATTACCCGGGACTACCTGGAGCGCATTGAGACCGGGGACCCGGCTCTCAATACCATCATCACTGTGAGCGGCGAACAGGCCCTGGCCGAGGCCAGGGCGGCGGATTCGCGCCGCGCCAACGGTGAATCCGGTCCGCTGCTGGGCATACCGCTGCTGCACAAGGATATTTTCTGCACCGCTGGTATTCGCACCAGTTGCGGCTCGAAAATGCTCGACAACTTTGTGCCGCCCTACGATGCCACCGTAGTAGCGCGGCTCAAGGCCGCAGGTGCTGTCACCCTGGGTAAAACCAACTGTGATGAGTTCGCCATGGGCTCCTCCAACGAAAACAGCTATTACGGCCCCGCTCGCAATCCCTGGAACACTGCACGTGTACCGGGTGGTTCCTCTGGCGGCTCTGCCGCCGCGATCGCCGCGGGTTTTGCTCCCGGCGCCACTGGCACCGACACCGGCGGCTCGATTCGCCAACCGGCGGCGTTTTGCGGCATTACCGGGCTAAAACCCACCTACGGTCGGGTATCGCGGCTAGGAATGGTGGCATTCGCCTCCAGTCTGTACCAGGGCGGCCCCATGGCCGGCTCGGCGGAGGATTGCGCGCTGCTGCTGCAGGCCATGGCGGGCTTTGATCCGGCGGATTCGACCTCATCAGAACAGGCCGTCGAAGACTACAGCGCCAGGCTGGAAAACGACCTCGAGGGCCTGAAAATTGGCCTGCCAGAGGAGTTTTTTGGCGATGGCCTGGACGCCGGCATAGACAGCGCCGTACGCGCGGCACTGGCGGAATACCAGTCTCTGGGCGCAGAACTCGTCGAGATCAGCCTGCCCCACACCCACCTGGCGGTGCCCGCCTACTACGTCATCGCGCCCGCTGAAGCCTCGACCAACCTGTCGCGCTACGACGGCGTCCGCTACGGTTACCGCTGCAAAGACCCCCAGGATCTCCACGATCTGTACACCCGCACGCGGGAGGAGGCCTTCGGCGCCGAGGTCAAGCGCCGCATCCTGATCGGCACCTACGCGCTCTCGGCCGGCTACGTGGACGCCTTCTACAAGAAGGCCCAGCAGGTGCGCCGTCTGATCAAACAGGATTTCATCACCGCCTTCGAGACGGTAGACGTCATCATCGGACCGACCACGCCTCACCCGGCGTGGCCCCTGGGCGAGAAGGTCAACGACCCGGTCGCCATGTACCTGGAGGACATCTACACACTGTCGGTGAATCTGGCCGGCCTGCCCGCCATGTCGGTGCCGGCGGGCTTTGTCGACGACCTGCCGGTCGGACTGCAGCTCATTGGGCCCCACTTCAGCGAGGCCAGACTGCTGAACGTGGCCCACCGCTTTCAGCAGGCGACTGACTGGCACACCCGGAGGCCGGCCCCATGAGTGACAGCCTGTGGGAAACCGTGATTGGCCTTGAGGTGCATGTGCAACTGGCCACCGAGTCGAAGATCTTCTCCGGCAGCGCCACGACCTTCGGCGCCAGCCCCAACTCCCAGGCCAGCGCCGTCGACCTGGCGATGCCCGGCATGCTGCCGGTACTCAACGAGAAGGTGGTGCGCTATGCCGTGATGTTTGGCCTGGCCATCGATGCGGACATCGGCAAACGGTCGGTCTTCGACCGCAAGAACTACTTTTACCCGGACCTTCCCAAGGGCTACCAGATATCCCAGTTTGACCACCCCATCGTCGGTCGCGGCCAGGTGCAGATACAGCTCGCCGACGGCAGCACCCGTGATATCGGCGTCACCCGCGCCCACCTCGAGGAAGACGCGGGCAAATCGCTGCACGAGGATTTCCACGGCATGAGCGGCATCGACCTCAACCGGGCCGGCACCCCGCTGTTGGAGATCGTCTCCGAACCCGAGATGCGCTCGGCGGAAGAAGCCGTGGCTTACCTGAGAACAATTCACTCTATCGTCACCTACCTGGGCATCTCCGACGGCAACATGGCTGAAGGCTCCATGCGCTGCGACGTAAACATCTCCCTGCGGCCGCGCGGTGCCACCGAATTTGGCACTCGCACCGAGATCAAGAACGTCAACTCCTTCCGTTTTGTAGAGAAAGCCATCCAGGTCGAAACCGAGCGGCAGATGGATATTCTCGAAGACGGCGGCGACGTGACCCAGGAGACACGCCTCTATGACGCCGACCGCAACGAAACCCGCTCCATGCGCAGCAAGGAAGATGCCAACGACTACCGCTACTTCCCCGAACCCGACCTGTTGCCGGTAGAAATCGATGACGCCTACATCAGCGTGCTGCGTGAGTCTCTGCCGGAATTGCCCGCCGCTAAACGGGAGCGGTTTGCCTCCCAGTACGGCCTCGGCAGCTACGACGCGGGCGTGCTGTCGAGCGAACGCGCCATTGCTGATTATTTTGAGGCCGCAGCCGCCGGCGGCGATGCCAAGGCAGCGGCCAACTGGGTGCAGGTAGAAGTGCTGGGAGCATTGAACAAATCCGACCTGGCCATGTCAGACTGTCCGCTACCCGCCTCGGAGCTGGCCACACTGATCAGCCGCATCAATGACAACACCCTCTCCGGCAAGATCGCCAAGCAGGTGTTCGAAATCCTCTGGAATGAAGGCGGCAGCGTTGACGCCACTATTGAGGCGAAAGGGTTCAAACAGGTCAGCGACAGCGGCGCCCTGGAAGGCATGGTCGATGAGGTCATCGCCGCCCACCCGGAGCAGGTACAACAGTACCTCGCCGCCGACGAGGGCAAGCGCAAGAAGCTGGTCGGCTTCTTTGTCGGGCAGATCATGAAAGCCTCGAAGGGCCAGGCCAACCCAAAACTGGTCAACGAGATACTGGCCGCCAGACTCGAAGCCGCCAAATGACACGCATCCCCGCGCAGCAGGGGTTGATGTAGACACAGGTTAACCGTCATCCCCGCGCACCCGCGCAGGGGAATCCAGAAAAGGGAAACAGGGCGTGAAAAAGGACAAGGAAAAGGTACTCGACGAAGTGTGGACCGAGGAGCGCGTCAAGAACTTCCTCACCGTGCGCTCACATGATGATGTCGAGGAAGACTTCCATATGCTGCTCAAGGCCTACCAGAGCATGCGCGCGGAAGACTTCGCCAAATTCGTGGATTTCTTTACGGCCGACGGTCGCAGCGTCAACAGCCGCGGACCCGATGGCCAGACGGTGCTGGGTGTCGTCGACCAGCACCGGCGCTCCGAGGATTACAGTGAAATACTCAGGAAGGCGGGGGCCGAGTAGTCTCGGTCCCGGCCTGGCCTTGCAGGTACTCCAGCACCAGGGCCCGGGTGAGAGACCTCAGCGCCAGTGCAGCGGCCAGCAGTAGGGCCAGCAACAACAGGTTCCATTCGCCCTCCAGCACAGCGAACGCAAGCACCAGCAACAGAAAACTGAGCATCGCCAGCCGCAGCCGCCACTGGCGGTGAGCATAACTGAATGCGGCGCGCAGGATTCCGGTATCCGCCCCCAGTTCCGCTATTTCGCTGCGACTCAACACGCTTCCGTAAAAAAAATGCAGGCGCCCGATCCGCTGTTGCGCGTCCCGCCGCCGGGCATCTGAGATCAGTGTGTCAGCGGCCTTACGGGCCTGCTCACGACTTGCCATGATCTACCTCTCAGGTGGGACCTTACGACGTCAGTCTAGCAGGGAGACTGGGGCTGATCTGAAAATCAGTACTTCCTCTCACCGCGAAAGCGCTCGCGATTGCGCTGCTTGGCATCCTCGCCCTTGCGCAACAGAACATAGGCCGCTCCGGTACCGCCATGGCGCGGCTGGGCCGAATGGAAGGCCTGCACCGTGTCCAGCTCTTCCAGCCAGTGGTTGACGTAGCCCTTGATGATTGAGGCCTGCCTGCGGCCGTCCTCGTTGCTGTTTTCACCCTTGCCGTGCACCACCATCACCGTGCGCAGGCCCAGCTCGCTGGCCTGGGCAACAAACTCGAAGATTTCGCTACGGGCCTGCTTCACGGTCATGCGGTGCAGGTTAAGGCGCGCTTCCGGTTCATAGCGACCCTGCTTGAGCTTGCGGAATACCCCGTTCTGCACGCCGGGGCGCTTGAACTCCAGCACATACCAGGGATCCAGCGGCTCGATACCTTCGTCGCTAAGAGGATTAGGGTCGGCCTGTTCTGCGGCCGCCGCATCGCGCCGCGCCCGGGCGCCCTCCTCACTGAGGCCGCCACGCCGCAGGGCTACCCGATCGGGCTTCTTCAGGGGTTTCACCCCCGCCATTTCCTGCTCGAACAGGATGTTCTCGTCTTCGCTCATGGTGCCAAGTATTATAAGTGACTTTGGATGCGTCCAAGGGGATATACGTGAACGGAAGCATTTCGGAGGGTTTTGGCTACTTCATGCGGGGGCTGAGCCTGCTAAAGCACCCGCGGCTGCGGCCTTTCATCCTGATTCCGCTGGCGGTCAACGTGGTCATATTCGGGGCGCTGATCGGCTACGGCATCGCCTGGCTGTCTGAGACCATGGAAAGCTTTGTAGGCTGGCTGCCGAACTGGCTGGACTGGCTTACCTGGCTGATCTGGCCGCTGGTTGGACTGACCCTGGCGCTGGCCACCGGCTACCTGTTCACGGCGGTCGCCATTTTGATCGCCTCACCCTTCAATGGCCTGCTGGCCGAGAAAGCCGAGGAGGTGATTACCGGCCAGGAGGTGCAGGGTCCCGAGACCATCGGCCAGGCCTTCATGATTTTCCCGCGGTCCATCGCCCGGGAGCTGCGCAAGTTTGCCTACTACCTGCCGCTGCTACTGGTGGTGCTGATCGTCAGCTGGATACCGCCTTTCAACCTGGTAGCACCGCTGCTGTGGTTCCTGTTTGGCGCCTGGATGATGGCAGTGCAATACGTCGACTACCCGATGGACAACCATATGACGCCTTTTGCCGACCTCAAGGAAGTGCTGCGGGAACGCCGGCTGTCCAGCCTGGGCTTCGGCGGCATTGTCGCGCTGGTATCAGGAATTCCGGTGCTGAATTTCTTCGTGGTACCGGCGGCAGTCTGTGGTGCCACCCTGTTCTGGTGCGAAGAGTTGCGCGCTACCCATCAGGAACTCAGGCGGCGCTAGCCGCCCCTTCTTGACGAAATCTGGAATTCTGAAGGCTCCAGGAAGCTTTATTTGCGCTCCCAGCGCCGAATCGGTGAGACACGACGGCTGGCGCTTCAGCGCGCCAGCAGATCTTCCGGCGGGTGCTCACAGTCCAGCTTGTGACCCAGCAGCTTTTCGATATCGGGCAGCAGGAAGGCATCGTCTTCACTGGCAAAGCTGATGGAGACCCCGGTGGCGCCGGCACGACCGGTGCGGCCAATCCGGTGCACATAGTCCTCTGGATCTTCCGGCAGGTTGTAGTTGATCACGTGACTGACGCCGTCGACATGGATACCCCGTCCGGCCACATCAGTGGCTACCAATACCTTTATCTTGCCCTGCTTGAAGTCATCGAGGGTACGGGTGCGCTTGTTCTGGGGTACCTCGCCCGACAGCACCCCACAGGACAACCCGGCCTTATCAAGGCGCTCAAACAGACGCCGGACCTGGTCGCGGCGGTTGGCAAACACAATGACGCTGGAAGCATCGGGGGTCTGCAACAGATTGGTAATCACCCGGTAGCGATCGTCGGCGGAGCACATGTAGACGCGCTGGTCCACACTGTCCGTGGCCACGTGCTCCGGCTCGATCTCTACCTGCACGGGCTCGAACGTCCATTGCTGTGACAGGTTGATGATGTCCTGGTCAAAGGTGGCGCTGAACAGCAGGGTCTGGCGGTGGGTCTTCTGCGGCGTGGCGCGCACAATGCGTTTCACCTGCGGAATAAAGCCCATGTCCAGCATGCGGTCGGCCTCGTCCAGCACCAGGATTTCTACCCGATCCAGGAAGATATCCCGCCGGCCCATGAAGTCGATCAGGCGTCCCGGCGTCGCCACCACCAGGTCGACAATCTCGTTCTGCAGTCGGTTGAGCTGCTTCTGGTAATCCATGCCGCCGATCAGGGTAGCGATCTTGATGCCCGTGAAGCGCCCCAGCTCCTTCGCGTCGGCGGCGATCTGCATGACCAGTTCACGGGTCGGGGCGATGACCAGTGCCCGCGGTTCACCCACGAAACGCTCCCCTTCCAGGGGGTTGGTCATCAGGTCATTGAATATGGTGATCAGAAACGCAGCCGTCTTGCCGGTTCCGGTCTGAGCCTTGCCGATCGCGTCCAGCCCACCCAGCGTGTGGGGCAGTATCTGTGCCTGGATTGGGGAGCAATACTGGAATCCCAACTGGGCAATGCCACGCAGCAGATCCGGTTGCAGGTCGAGATCCTCGAAGCGGGTTTCACCCTCTTTTTCCGCCACCTGGTAGTTTTCCAGGTCCACGCCGTCCTTTGCCTTGCTGTTCATCAATCTCCGTCGGGCAATGCCCTGTCAAAAAAAAGCGCCGCATTCTACCACTATTACGGGCGCCGGTCTGCGCGCTCCGGTCTTATGTCGCAGATTCGACCTGCCTGCTGTGGTCTAATACGCGCCGGCGCCGTTGGCGGCGCCCGTTTATTCAGCGACGGCCCCGACATGACCCAGCGTACACCGCTAATGACAGAGACCCGGGCGTTACTCGGGCTCGCCACTCCCCTGTTCATTGCGCAACTGGCGCAGATGGGCACTGGGGTGGTGGATACCATCATGGCCGGCCGTTACAGCTCGGTGGATCTGGCGGCCATCGCCATCGGCTACAACCTGTGGCTGCCGATCTACCTGGTGGCACTGGGCATAATGCTGGCGGTCACTTCTATCGTTGCACAGCATTTCGGCGCCAAGCGCCTGGGCCATATTCGCTCGATACTGCCCCAGGCCTTCTGGGTGGCCGCTGTGCTCGGTATTGTCTCGGTTCCCCTTTGCTACTTCCCGGGGCCCATTCTCGCCCAGTTGAACCTGGACCCGGTCACCTTTGCCAAGTCCGAGGGCTACCTGCAGGCGGTGGCCTTCGGCCTGCCCGGCGCGGCCCTGTTCCAGGCCCTGCGCTGCCATGTGCAGGGCGTGGGGATCGTGAGGCCCTTCGCCATTGCCAGCGTGATCGGCTTCTTCGCCAACATCCCCCTCAACTACATGTTCATCTACGGCAAGTGGGGCGTCCCGGAGATGGGCGCCGTGGGCTGCGGTTGGGCGACGGCCGCTTCGATGTGGCTGGGACCGGCGCTGATCGCGTTCTACACGGCACGCTCCAAACAACTCAAGGCCTTCCTGCCGCCACTGCGCTGGTACCGCCCGGATCGCGCCATCATCGGCGAAATCCTCCACGTGGGCGCGCCCATTGGCGCCACCTTTTTCTTCGAGATGGCGGTGTTCTCGGTGATCGGCCTGATGATCGCCAGCGTCGGCAACCAGGCGGTGGCGGCCCACCAGATTGCCATCAATATTTACGATGTGGCGTACATGCCGCTGGTCAGTATCGGCTCGGCCATGGCCACACGCATGGGCCACGGCATTGGCCGCGGCAATCAACAGGCCGTCAATCTGAGCCTGCGCAGCGGGGTGCTGGTGACGCTGGTGTTCTGCGCCGCAATGGCGCTGATCATGACCTGGCTGCCGGGCCCCATGGCACGAATCTACACGGCAGATGAACCCATTCGGCTGATTGCGGTGGACCTGCTAAAGCTCGCCATCCTGTTTATTGTGGTGGATGCGGTGGCGGTGGTCAGCTCATTCGCCCTGCGCGCCTTCAAGGACACGCGCTTTCCTTTCCTGGTGATGACCGTCGCCTACTGGATGGTAGCGCTGCCCCTGGGCTACGTGCTCGGGCTGCGGGACCCTGCGGACGCACTGTACGGCGCCATGGGCTTCTGGTGGGCAATGATTGTCGGCGTTACCGTGGCCGCGCTGCTGACCGTCCTGCGCACCCGGGTCTGGCTCATTCGTCCGCTGGCGCATGACGCTCACTACAGTGAGGACAGCCAGGCGCCCGGCTAAGCGCGACTTCCCGCACCTGCATATTCCAGCCGTCGAGCAACAGCAACCGCCCGCGCAGCGGCTCACCGTAACCGGCGAGGGTTTTCACCGCCTCCAGCGCCTGCAATGATCCTATTACTCCGACCACCGGCGCCAGCACCCCGCTCTCGGAACAGCTCAGATCGGGCTCCTCGGCGCCCTCGGGGTAGAGGCAGCGATAGCAACCGGTCCCCGCCGCCACATCAAACAGGGTGAGCTGCCCCCCGCTGCCGATCGCCGCCGCTGACAGCAGGGCTTTGCCGGCGGCAATGCAGGCGCGATTCAATGCGAGTCGGGAGACAAAACTGTCAGTGGCGTCCACCACCAGGTCGGCGCGCTGCACGGCTTGCTCCAGCGCCTTGCCCTCCAGCTGTTCGGCAATGGTCTCGAGCCGGGTCCGGCTGTTAATGGCAGCACAGGCGTCGGCCGCGGACTGCGCCTTGTTGCGACCGATATCGGCCTCGGTATGGGCAAGCTGGCGCTGCAGATTACTGGAGTCGACCTGGTCGCCATCCGCCAGCACCAGTTCGCCGACGCCGGCGGCGGCGAGGTACAGGGCCACCGGGCAGCCGAGCCCGCCCAGCCCCACCACCAGTGCGCGACTGGCCAGCAGCTTTTCCTGGGCCGCGACATCAAAGCCGGGCAGCATGATCTGCCGGCTGTAGCGCAAAAGCTCTGCGTCGCTGATCATTGCCAGCGACCGCCGCTGATACGCTCGATCCCGGCCAGGTCCTGGCGCGAGGACAGGTCGGCGAAGCCCGCCGCCGCCAGCAAACTCCTAACGTTTGCCGCCTGGTCGTAACCGTGTTCGACCAGCAGCCAGCCACCCGGCTGCAATACCCGGGTGGCATCGGCAACTATACGCTCAATGGCATCCAGGCCTTCCGTGCCGGACACCAGTGCCGTGATCGGTTCGAAGGGCAGGTCGCCGCGGTGCAGGTGGGGATCCCCCGCCGCCACATAGGGAGGATTGCAGACCACCAGGTCCAGGCTGGAAGTGGCAAAGGCTGCCCCCCAGTCTGACTGCAGCAGGCGCACTGGCAGCGTCAGTCGACGGCGGTTGAGGTCTGCCACGTTCAGGGCCTCGGCGCTGATCTCACTGGCCGACAGCTGCCAGTCGGCGCGCTCGCTGGCCAGCGCCAGGGCGACGGCCCCGCTGCCGGTGCCCCAGTCGGCCACCGCCGCCCGGGCGGGCAGGTCCAGCTCCAGTGCCCACATCACCAGGGTTTCGGTTTCCGGGCGCGGAATCAGGGTATGCGGGTTGACGGCCAGCGCCAGGGACCAGAATTCACGCTGTCCGGTCAGGTAGGCCACCGGCTGGCCCGCACGGCGCTCGGCCAACAGCTGCTCGTAGACCTGCCGCTGCTCGCCGGGCACCGGCGCTTCGCTGTGGCTGTAGAGATAGCTGCGGGGCTTGTCGAGGCAGTAGCAGAGCAACACCTCGGCTTCCAGCCTGCCGCTCTCGCCGGGCAGGCCGTGGCCTGACAGCAGGTCGCGAATGCTGATCATCCGCCCTCGGACAGTGCCGCCAGCTGGTCGGCCTGGTGCTCCTGGCGCAGGGGTTCGATGATCGCGCCCAGATCGCCCGCCATCACTTCGTCGAGCTTGTACAGGGTGAGATTGATCCGGTGGTCGGTGATCCGCCCCTGTGGAAAGTTGTAGGTGCGAATACGGTCGGAACGATCACCACTGCCCACCAGGTTGCGGCGTTCCTCGGCCTGGGCGGCGGTCTGCTGATCCTGGGCGCTGGACATCAGCCTGGCGTGCAGTAGCGACATGGCCCGGGCCCGGTTCTTGTGCTGGGAGCGCTCGTCCTGGCACTCCACCACAATGCCCGACGGCAGGTGGGTAATGCGTACCGCGGAATCGGTCTTGTTGACGTGCTGCCCGCCGGCGCCCGAGGCGCGGTAAGTATCGATGCGCAGATCCGACTTGTTGAGCTCGACCTCGTCGACCTCCTCCGGCTCGGGCAGAATGGCCACAGTACAGGCGGAGGTGTGAATTCGTCCCTGGGACTCGGTCTCTGGTACCCGCTGCACGCGATGGGCGCCGGACTCAAACTTGAGGTGAGCGTAGACGTCGCGACCGACAACGCGGGAGATGATTTCCTTGTAGCCACCGTGCTCTCCGGGGCGTTCACTGATGATCTCCACCTGCCAGCCCTGCTGCTCGGCATAGCGGCCGTACATCCGGAACAGGTCGCCGGAAAACAGCGCCGCTTCATCGCCACCGGTACCGGCGCGAATTTCCAGAAACACGTTGCGGGTATCGTTGGGATCGCGGGGCAGCAACAGCTTCTGTAGCTCCACCTCCAGCGCCTCGCGCTGCTGCTCACCGCTGGCGATCTCATCTTCGGCCATGGCGCGCATCTCGGCGTCGCCGTCGCTCAGCAAACTGCCCGCCTCTTCCAGGTCGGCTTCAACCTGCCGGAAGCGGCTGTAACACTGCACCACGGTTTCCAGCTCCGAATACTCCCGGGACAGGTCCCGAAAGCGGTCCTGGTCGGAGATGATTTCGCTATCGCTGAGCAGGGCACCCAATTCCTCATGGCGCTCCGCAAGCGTTTCCAGCTTGCTGAGAAGTGACGCTTGCAAGTAGTCAGTCCTCGCCGGCCTGGGCGGCTTCGCGAATACCCAGCAGGCCGCGGGCGAGCTCCAGCACCTCGGGCTTGCCCTCGGCACTGGCCCGGCGCAATTCGATGGTGGGGCTGTGGATCAGTTTGTTGGTCAACGAGCGCGCCAGGGCATTTAGCACTTGCTCTGCAGGTTCGCCGCGCTCCAGGGCGCGCAGGGCCTTGTCCACCTCTGCGTCGCGCAGTTGCTCGGCCTGGCTGCGGAAGGCCTTCACGGTATCCACCGCATCCCGCGAGCGCTGTTCCTGCCGATACTCGACCACGCCTTCGGCGATGATCAGGTCTGCCTTGCGGGCCTCGTCCTGACGGGTCTTGAGGTTATCCTCGACGATCTCGCGCAGGTCGTCGACGGTGTAGAGATAGGCGTCCCTGAGGTCGCCAACCTGGGCCTCGATGTCGCGGGGTACCGCAAGATCTATCATCAGGATGGGCCGACGCTTGCGCTGCTTGAGCGCGTGCTCCACGGCGCCCTTGCCGAGAATGGGCAACTGACTCGCAGTGGAGGAAATCACGATATCGGCATTGACCAGCATGTCGGGAATATCCGCCAGCAACACAGCCTCGGCACCGAAGCGGTCGGCCAGTTCGCGGGCCCGCCCCAGGGTGCGGTTCGCAACCACTATCTGGGCAACACCGGCTTCCGTCAGGTGGCGAGCCACCAGGTCGATGGTCTCACCCGCACCGACCAGCAGGGCGCGGGTATTGCCCAGATCAGTAAAAATATGTCCCGCCAGATCGACCGCTGCGTAGGCAACCGACACCGGGTTTTCACCGATCGCAGTGTCAGTGCGCACCCGCTTGGCAATGGCGAACACCCGCGGGAACAGCCGCACCAGCTCCTGGCCGACGGTGCCCGCCTCCTCGGCCACCGCGAAGGCCGATTTGAGCTGGCCGAAAATCTGCGGTTCGCCAAGGACCATGGAGTCCAGACCGCTGGCCACCTGGATCAGGTGTTCCAGGGCCTGGTCGCCCAGGTACTCATAGCAACTGTTGCGGATCGTCTCGGGATCGAGCTTGTGATAGTCGGCCAGCCACTGCAGCGCATTTTCCAGCGCAACATCGCTGTTGGCGTCCTCGGTGAAGAACAGCTCCGTACGATTGCAGGTCGATAGGATGACCAGCTCGTTGGTCTGCAGGCGGTCACAACCCTCCTGCAGCGCTTCCACGAGCTGCTCTGGCGAGAACGCCACCCGCTCCCGCAGGTCCAGCGTCGCCGAGTTGTGATTGATCCCCAGGGCGGTCAGTTTCATAGCAATCGTCAAGTTACAGAATCCGGCGGTTTCCTGCCAGCCACCGCGGGCGCGATTCTAGCAGGCTTACGGCCTTGCTGCAGGGAAAGTCGAGCCCCGTAACTCATAGAGTGGGCAGGGCTGGGCGCTTGTGTCATCATTGCCCGATGCGGTCTCTATTGCTTATCTCCCTTCTTTTACTTGTCAGTGCCTGTGCCACCACCGGCGATCCCGCGACTACCGCGGGCGGTAACGACAACCAGAAGGCTGGCGGCGCCACTCAACCAGCGGTGGCAGAGCAGGCTGTGGCGGGCGAAATCCCGGAACTGCCTGAGCGCGCCTTTCCCGATGAGAGCGTCTATCCGCTGCTGATGGCGGAATTCGCGTTGCGGCGCCGGGAGTACGACCTGGCGCTGGACACCTACATGGAGCAGGCACGCCTGCTGCAGGATGCCGGTGTCGCAGCCCACACCGCACGCCTGGCCCAGTTCATGCGCCGTGACAAGGAAGCCATCCGCGCCGCCGAGCTATGGGTCGAGCTGGAACCGGAAAACCTTGAGGCGCGCCTGACGCTCGCCAACCTGCTGGCACGGATAGGCCGTCCCGGACAGGCACTGACCCACATGGACGTGATAATCCGCGCTGGCGGCCTGGCCAATTTCACTTCGCTGATACGCGGCTTCAACACCATGGATCCCGGCGCCCAGCGCGTGCTGCTGCAACGTGTTGAAACGCTGCTGGCTGAATTCCCTGATAACATCCAGCTGAGGCTGGCGGAAGTGCTCATGCTGGAAGCGCTGGGCCGGCAGGATCAGGCCCTGGCAGAACTGCAGCCGGTATTTGCAGACAACCCCTACCAGGCGCAGGCGGTGGTTATGGACGCCAAACTGCGGCTCGACCTGGGCCAACGCGATGGCGTCTACGATCGAGTCATCGCGGCGCTGGATGAGCAGCCCCAGGACACGCGCCTGCGCCTGCAGTACGCGCGCCTGCTGACCCAGACCGACATGAACGAAGCCGAGCGCCAGTTCCAGATACTGCTGGACGCAGCACCCGAGGACCCTGATCTGCTGTTCTCCATGGCCCTGATCCAGCGCGAGATGAACGACCTGGAAAGCGCCCGCGAAAACCTTGAGCGCCTGCTGAGCCTCAACGCCCGCACCGATGAGGCGCACTATTACCTGGGCAAAACCGCCGAGGAGCAGCAGCGGCTTGACGATGCCATCCTGCATTACATGGCAGTGCAACCCGGACGCGATTTTGGCTCCGCCAATGATCGCCTGGCACAGCTGATGCTCAGCGCCGGCCGCAGCGCCGAGCTTGGCGTGTACTTCGACACGCTGCGGAGCCGCTACCCGCAGCTCGCAGAGCAGCTCTTCGCCCTGGAAGTCGAGAAGCTGATGGGCCAACAGCACCTCGCCGAAGCCAGCGCCGTGGTAGACCGCGGCCTGCTGGAATACCCCGACAGTATTTCCCTGCGCTATTCCCGCTCGATCGTGGCCGAACGGCTGGGCAACCTGGTGGAGGCGGAGTCTGACCTGCGCCGCATCCTCGCCAATGATCCAGAGAACTCTACCGCCCTTAACGCCCTGGGCTATATGCTCGCCAACCGCACCGACCGCTACAGCGAAGCCGCGGAACTCATCGGCGAGGCGCTGGCGCTCAATCCGGATGAGCCCGCCATCCTCGATAGCTGGGGCTGGGTGAAATACCGGCTGGGCGACTACGATGTCGCACTGGACTTCCTCCAGCGCGCCTACCGCGCCTTTCCCGATCCGGAAGTGGCCGCTCATCTCGGCGAAGTTCTGTGGGTCATGGGCCGGGACGAGGCCGCAGTGGCCATCTGGGACCGCGCCTTAAGCGAAAGCCCAGAGCATGCAATCCTGCTGGAGACAATCCAGCGACTGGGTGCCGATCTCGCTGACCGCTAGATGTCGCGCGTCACCACCTGCCTGCTTCTACTCGCGCTACTCAATGGCTGTGCGGGCACGCCGGCATTGGACAGCGGCGAATGGACTGAACATCGCGACGCCGTCGGCGCCCTGCAGAATTGGGGATTCTCCGGCCGCATTGCGGTGAGCACGCAGGCTGGCGGGGATACGGCCTCCCTGCGCTGGCAGCAGCGGCGCGACAATTTTGCCATGACCCTGTCGGGCCCGATGGGCCTGAAAGAAGCCACCCTGTTGCGCGAAGAGGGTGAACTCATCCTGCTCCGCAACGGCGAACGCCGGCGCCTCGCACCTGAAGACGACCTCTTGCGTGCAGAATTCGGCTGGCGCCTGCCGCTGGACTACCTGCCCTGGTGGCTGCGTGGCCTGCCCGCCCCGGGTCCGGCGCGCCAGCAGTTGGCGGACGGGCGACTGGCCTGGTTGGAGCAGGACGGCTGGCGCATCGAATATGCGGAATACCGCGACATCGACAATACCCGCCTGCCGCGCGTCATTCGCTTTCAGCGCGCTGATGTCAGCGGCAAGATCCTGCTGAAGCGCTGGACGCTGACACCGTGACTGCACTGAGCCTGCTATCGCCCGCCAAACTGAACCTGTTCCTGCATATCACCGGGCGTCGCGCCGATGGCTACCACACGCTGCAGACGGTGTTCCAGCTGCTGGACTACGGCGATAGCGTTGAGATTACTCCCGCCCCAACACTGAGCCTGGACTGCCCGGGCCTGGCGCTGCCCAGTGAGGACAATCTCGCAATGCGCGCGGCCCGGCGATTACAGGCTATCGCCGGCAGCGAGCCTGGCGCCAACATTCACATTCGCAAGCGCATTCCCGCCGGTGGGGGCCTGGGCGGCGGCAGTTCCAATGCCGCCACCGTGTTGCTGGCGCTTAACCGGCTGTGGGATCTGGGGCTGACGCCTCAAGAACTGGCCGAACTCGGCCTCGAACTCGGCGCCGATGTACCACTTTTTGTGCACGGGCACAGCGCCTGGGCCGAGGGCGTCGGCGAGCAGCTCACCCCGCTGCAACTGCCGCCGCGTCACTACCTGGTGGTCGCGCCAGACTGCTTCGTGGGCACCGCGGAAGTTTTTTCCCACCGGCAATTGACACGCAACACCGCTCCCATCACAATAGCGACCTTTTTTGCGGGGGGTGGGCAAAACGACTGCGAAAACGTGGTCAGAAGCCTTCACCCTGAAGTAGATAAAGCATTGAATTGGCTGGGAAAATACTCCCCAGCCAGACTCACCGGCACCGGCGCCTGTGTGTTCTCAAGCTTTGATTCCAGCGCGCAGGCGGAGGCCATACAGGCCCGCTTGCCAGCCAACTGGAACAGCTTCATTGCCGCCGGACTTGACCGGTCACCGTTACTCGATGACCTGCCCTGAGTGCCAGAGCCTGAAAATGGCGTGGCATTGGTGGTACGACAAGCCGACCGGTGAGGCTGACTGACGAATTACTGGGGTGTCGCCAAGTGGCAAGGCACCGGGTTTTGATCCCGGCATTCGCAGGTTCGAATCCTGCCACCCCAGCCATTTTATCGACCCGGGCGATAACGCCCGGGACAGCACAAAGCCCGGGCAAAGGAACTAACCGTGACCGCAAAAATGATGGTGTTCACTGGCAATGCCAATCCGGAGCTTGCCGCCAGGGTTACCCGGAAGCTGCACATCCCGCTCGGCAACGCCGATGTCGGCAAGTTCAGCGATGGCGAAGTCGCCGTGGAAATCAACGAGAACGTGCGCGGCAAGGACGTTTTTGTCCTGCAATCCACCTGCGCACCGACCAATGACAATCTGATGGAACTGATTGTCATGATTGACGCCCTGAAGCGCGCCTCGGCGACACGCATCACCGCGGTGGTGCCCTACTTTGGCTATTCCCGCCAGGATCGCCGGGTGCGTTCCTCGCGGGTGCCCATCAGCGCCAAAGTGGTAGCTGACATGATGGTGGGCGTGGGTGTAGACCGGGTGCTGACAGTGGACCTGCACGCAGAGCAGATCCAGGGCTTTTTTACCTGCCCGGTAGACAATATATACGGGTCGCCGGTGCTCAATGATGATATCGAGCGCTGCGACTACGAGAACCTGGTGGTGGTATCACCGGATATCGGCGGCGTGGTGCGAGCCCGGGCCGTGGCCAAGCAGCTGCATGAAGTAGACCTGGCCATCATCGACAAGCGCCGGCCGCAGGCCAACGAGGCGCAGGTGATGAACATTATTGGTGACGTGGAAAACCGCACCTGCCTGCTGGTTGACGACATGGTCGATACCGCCGGCACCCTGTGTCGGGCGGCCGATGCACTGAAGGAAAAAGGCGCCACCAAGGTGATTGCCTACTGCACCCACCCGGTGCTGTCGGGCAACGCCATTGACAACGTCAACAGCTCGCAGCTTGACGAACTGGTGGTAACCGACACCATTCCCCTGAACGGGGCCGCGGACAATTGCCCGCGGATTAGACAGCTCACCATTGCCGACCTGCTGGCGGAAGCCATGCGCAGGGTCAGCAACGAGGAAAGTATCAGCGCGCTGTTCACCTGAGCAGCGTATTACAGCAACCCGCTGGGGACGCCGGTCGCAGGCTAACCAGTGAAGCAAAAGAGGTACAGACTATGTCTGACTTTGAACTGACCGCCGAGGTACGGGACGACTTGGGGAAAGGTGCGAGCCGCCGCCTGCGTCGTCTCTCCGACTCGATACCTGCCATTCTCTACGGGGGCGACAAGGCGCCGCAGCCCCTTTCCCTGATTCGCAAGGACCTGGAACACGCGCTGGAGAATGAAGCGTTTTACTCCCACATCCTGACGCTGCACCTGGGTTCAGGCAAAGAGAAGGCCATTCTCAAGGACCTGCAGCGCCACCCCGCCAAGGATCGCGTCATGCACGCCGATTTCCTGCGGGTCAGCGATGACGTAGCCATCAAGATCAACGTCCCGCTGCACTTTATCAACGAAGAGGAAGCGCCTGGCGTGAACCTTGAAAACGGCCTGGTACAACACGCCATCACCGAAATCGAGATCATGTGTCTGCCTGGCGACATGCCCGAGTTCATCGAGGTCGATCTGGCCGGCATGAACATCGGTGACAACATCCACCTCACCGACCTGAAGCTGCCGAAAGGCGTCGAGGCAACCGCCCTGACTCACGGTGAAGAGCAGGACCTGATGGTGGCGAGCATCATGCCGCCGGTCAAGGAAGAGGTGGAAGAGCCCGTTGAAGGTGAAGTGGCCGCGGGTGAAGTACCTGCCGGTGACGAGCCCGACGCCGGCGAAGACGGCGCCGAATCAGGCTCTGACGCGGAAGACGAGGACTAAGGTCCCGCTCCCTGCCCGCCGCCTCACGGGGCGGCGCGGACTTCCAACAGGCGATTTGCCATGCGACTCAAGCTTGTCGTGGGCCTCGGTAATCCCGGTGATCAATACCGGGAAACGCGGCACAACGCGGGCGCTGACTTCGTCGGCGCCCTCGCCCATCGCTACGGGGTCTCCCTGCTGGCGGAAAGCCGCTTTTTCGGCCTTTGCGGCCGCATCCAGGCCGAGGGCATGGACCTGCGTCTGCTGGTACCCACCACGTTCATGAACCGCAGCGGCGCCGCCGTTGTGGCCATGACCAATTTCTTTAAAATCGAAGCAGCGGAAATGCTGGTAGCTCACGACGAGCTGGATTTTGAGCCCGGCGTGGCCCGACTCAAGAGCGGCGGTGGCCACGGGGGCCACAACGGCCTGCGGGATATCTCACGCGCCATGGGCGATGACTACCAGCGACTGCGGCTGGGCATTGGCCACCCCGGCGCCGGTCGCAACGTCAGCAACTATGTGCTGGGCAAGCCGTCGGAGGATGAGCGCACGCTGATCGATGACAGTATCGAGGAAGCGACCCGGGTGTTGCCGCAGCTGGCAGCCGGCAAGTGGGCCGACGCCGTGCAACAGCTACACACCGCCACCAGGACAATGGAAGAGAACCAAGATGGGAATTAAATGCGGCATCGTTGGCTTGCCCAATGTTGGCAAATCCACACTGTTCAATGCGCTGACCAAAGCCGGCATCGAGGCAGCGAACTTCCCCTTCTGCACGATCGAACCCAACGCCGGCATAGTGCCGGTTCCGGACCCACGGCAGGATGAGATCGCCGCCATCGTCAAACCGGAACGCGAAATCGCTACCACCATGGAGTTCGTTGACATCGCCGGCCTGGTAGCGGGCGCGTCCAAGGGTGAGGGGCTAGGTAACCAGTTCCTGGCCAACATCCGCGAGACCGACGCCATTGCCCATGTGGTGCGCTGCTTTGAAGACAGCAACGTGATTCACGTGGCAAACCGGGTCGATCCCGCCAGCGACGTGGAGGTGATCAACACCGAACTGGCGCTGGCAGATCTGGAGAGCTGCGACAAGCAGCTGCAGCGTGTCACCCGCACCGCCAAGAGTGGCGACAAGGACGCCGTCGCCCTCAAGGCGCTGCTGGAAGACAAGCTGATACCGCACCTGAACGAGGCCCGGCCGGTACGGGCACTGGGGTTGTCTGACCAGGAACTGGCCCTGGTACGCGACCTGCACCTGTTGACCGTTAAACCCACCATGTACATCGCCAATGTTGACGAGGACGGACTGGAAGGCAACCAGTGGACCGAACAGCTGGAGACGATTGCCGCCAGTGAAAACGCCGTGGTCGTGATCATCTGCAACAAGCTGGAAGCGGAGATTGCCGAGCTGGAGCCCGAAGAGCGGGACGAGTTTCTGGCGGAACTGGGACTGGAGGAAGCCGGCCTGAACCGGGTGATTCGCGCCGGCTACGAACTGCTGGGCCTGCACACCTACTTCACTGCGGGACCCAAGGAAGTGCGCGCCTGGACGGTCAAGGTTGGCGCCACTGCGCCGGAAGCCGCCGCTGTGATACACACCGATTTCCAGAAGGGCTTCATTCGCGCTGAAATCGTCGGCTACGACGACTTCGTTTCCCTCCGCGGCGAACAGGGCGCCAAGGATGCCGGCCGCTGGCGCCTGGAAGGCAAGGATTACGTGGTCGCCGATGGCGACATCATCCACTTCCGCTTTAACGTCTAACGCCCACCACCGCAAAGCCGTCCCTGCTCTTACCAGGGGCGCGACTGGCCTGATATCGCGCCACTTGCAAAGCTAGTATTCCCTTACATAATGCGCTTGAAGCTGGACCAAGGGAATCTATACTCATGCAAAGGCGAACGAATCGTCTGCCACGGCAAACAGGGACGGGGCGAACATGAGCGAACGCCAGAAGGGCGCGAGCGGACGGGTGCGGCACATTAATGACCATTGCAAGGATATTGCAGTGGTCGCTGCGTTTATTCTGGCGGCATTGCTGTGCCTACCGCAGGCGGCGAACGCGCAGCCGGAGCGCGAACTGTCCGGTGAGGAAGTAAAGAGCCTGCTCGCCACCGCCAAACAGCTGGTGCTGGCCACTCGCTACGAAGAGGCCTACCAACTGCTGGGGCCCCATGAACTCCAGCTCGCCGGCAACGCCGACTACGACTACCTCTATGGCACTGCGGCGGTGGACAGCGGTCATGCCGACCTGGCGATTTTCGCGCTGGAGCGAGTGTTGGAGCAAAGGCCCAGCTTTGCAGGGGCGAGACTCGAGCTGGCGCGCGCCTATTTTGACATCGGTGACAATGAAACCGCACGCTACCACTTTGACTACCTGCAGGGCCAGAACCCACCGCCCAATGTTAAGGCGGCGATCACCAGCTACCTGCGCGCCATAGACCGCGTCGCTGGTGCCTATCGCCCCATCCACCTGCCGTATTTCGCTGCCGGCTTCGGCTGGGACAGCAATGCCAATGCCTCTACCGATGTCGAACAGTTCCTGGGCTTCGTCCTGGATGGTCGCAACATAGAGAGTGACTCGCCTTTCTATTTTGCAAGACTGGGGGACTACTACAGCCGCCCCCTCTCGCCCGAAGTGAAGCTGGTGCTGACAGGGGCGATTGGCCAGCGTAACTATCCCGACGCCAGCTTCGTGGACGCCACCGACGTCAATGCCAACGCCGGCCTGGAGTGGAACTTCGGCGACACCAAGATTACCCCCACCGTCGGCGCCGCCTTCAACTGGCTGGACGGGGACGACAACCTCGACCGCTACACTTTTGACGTAGCGGCCAGCCATTCCCTGACCGATGACTGGAAGCTATTGGGCGGGCTGACGGCAGCGGCCTGGCGGTACACCGACGATCTGGATTTTCGCGATGCAGACATCTACAACGCCCGTGCCGGTTTCGAACACTACCTGGATCCAGCGACCGGCAGCGTCATCTCGCTAATGGGCATGGTGGGCACCGACGACACCACCGATAGCGACTCGCCCTTTGACAACGACCGCTGGGCGGTGGCCTTTGCCGGCAGTCGAGTGATTGGCCAGGGCATGCTGCTGAGTTTCAACGCCGGCTTCAGGAACACGGATTTCAACGGCATTTTCTTCGGTCGCCAGCGAGAGGATGACCAGTGGAATGCCGCGGTGTCCCTGCACCTTTTTGACTGGCCGGCACAGGGCTGGCGGGTGATCAGCCAGGTGGGATACACCGATGTCGACTCCACGGTGGACCTGTATACCTACGATCGCACCGAGGTGGGATTCACATTCCACCACACCTTCGAGTAGAGGCGCTGCCATGAGCATGAGCTATTCGCTTCGCGCCACTCTGGCCATGCTCATACTTGCCCCCGGTCTTGCCTGGGGCAATGTCGGCAAGGTGCTTTATGTGGCGGGCCCCGTCACGGTGGAGCGCGAAAATAGCGCAACTCTTAGCAAAGGTGACATCCTCCTGCAGGGCGATATCGTTGTCACCGGGCGCCGCGCCCGGGCCCAGTTGCTCATGGTTGACGGCGCCCGGATCTCCGTCAGGGCCGGCACCCGACTGGCCCTCGATACCTATCGCATGGACGCCGCAAAGCCCTCCGCGGTGGCCACCAGCGGCGTCGAAGGCGAAGTGAGTATGCGGCTTTTGAAGGGTGGCCTGAGAACCATCACCGGCGCCATTGGCAAAGCCGATCCCGCCGACTATTCATTGAATACGCCAGTCGCAACCCTGGGTATCAGGGGCACTGATTACAATGCCACGCACTGCGCCGGAGATTGCGTGCCGGCCGACCCAGGTGCACCGCCTCCGCCCGACGGCAGCTACGTCGGCGTGAACCTGGGCGGTGTGACTCTGGGCAATGGCCGTGGCTCACTGGATCTGGACAGCAGCGAGTTTGCTTATGTCCGTGACAGCAATACCGCGCCCGTCATGCTGCTGATGCCCCCGCCCGTATTCAATCGCCTCGGCCCGGCCGCCGACGACAGTGGGGACGACGAGGATAGCGGTGACGACGGCGGCGATAACGAGGGTGATGACTCTAGGGACGGCGGCGGAGACGATGAAGACGGCCTGGACCTGGCCACCCGCGATGAGGACTCACCGAGCGGAGAAGAAGGCGGAGCCGACGGTGGTGATGACGGCGGCAATGAGAATCCTGGGGAGCCGCCTCTGGAAATAATTGCACGCAATGAGGAGACCGGCGAGGAAATTCGTCTCGACGAGGGGAAGCCCACCGACCCCGAAACGGGCGAACCGATTATCCCTGAACCTGAACCTGAGCCGGAACCCGAGCCCGAACCGGAACCTCAGCCTGAACCGGAACCTGAGCCTGAACCCGAACCTGAGCCGGAACCTCAGCCAGAGCCCGAGCCAGAACCCGAGCCTCAGCCGGAACCTGAACCTCAACCGGAACCTGAGCCCGAGCCAGAACCGGAACCCGAACCGGAGCCCGAGCCAGAACCCGAACCCGAACCCGAACCCGAACCCGAACCCGAGCCGGAACCCGAACCTGAGCCGGAACCCGAGCCCGAACCCGAGCCCGAACCCGAGCCGGAACCTGAGCCGGAACCCGAGCCCGAACCCGAGCCCGAACCCGAGCCCGAACCCGAGCCGGAACCCGAACCTGAGCCCGAGCCAGAACCCGAACCAGAACCCGAGCCGGAACCCGAACCTGAGCCACCGCCTTCCCCCGCTCCCCAGGCCATCAAACGGGGCCTCGCCTTCGCGGTGGGCAACCTGGGCTTTTCTGAACAGGACACTGCAGACAATCTGAGGGAAAGCCCCGAAGGAGAGCTGGAAGCCTTTACCGGATTTGTAGATTTCACGAATTCAACGCTGGAGGTGACTGCAAACACCACCATCGATTCAGAGACGTCCGGCAGCCTGGATCTGCAGTGGGGCCGCTGGGGTGTCGAGTACACCGTCAACGGCGCGACCCTGGAGACACTGGAGTCGGGAGAGTATCTGCACTACGTGCGAGAGCTGGGTGAGCGTACCGCCCAGCCGGCACTCCCCCAGTCCGGCACCGCCGAATACCGTTTCCATGGCGGCACGGCGCCGTCAGACAACCAGCCAGGAATAGACAGCTCTACCCTCCCCGGCCCGACAGACATCAGCCTGCAGGCTGACTTCAACAACATGCAGGTGTCTGCCAGCGTAGAGGTCACGGTTAACGACAACCTGTGG
Source organism: Cellvibrionales bacterium (assembly GCA_043513815.1). GTDB lineage: Bacteria > Pseudomonadota > Gammaproteobacteria > Pseudomonadales > Halieaceae > JANQIO01. The sequence goes on from CP121313.1 coordinate 3,165,412, forward strand.
CGCGGTGCCGGTGTATCTCAACTCGGTAACGACGCCACTTTCAACGCGGCGTTTGATTCTGTTGTCATCAATGGACAAACATCAGGCACCGGTGCCTTCAGCGGCTTCTTTACCAACTTCAACAGAGGCGAGGCACCGGGCGGCGTCGGCATGAGCTGGTTCATGAACGGTCTGGCGCCCAACGCGGAGAGCGTGCTGCTCCCCACCACCATTACCGGTGCGTCCGCGCTGGAACTGTTCAGCACGACCGCCGAATAGAACGGTCCGGAACGATGCGTCGTCGCTGTTCCCAGTCCCTGCCGCGCCGTACAGCGCCGGACCTCAATGCTAGACTGGCGACGCCAGCAAACTTTCGGACATAACCATAAAACAGTACGGTTTCCACCTGGCCGCGGCAGCGGCCATTCTATTGCTCGCCCTGCTGCACATCGGCGGCGGACTGCGCATACCCCTGATCGACGAAATCGAGGAATACCTCTACGACGTGCGCCTGCGCTGGAGCATGCCCAACACCGTTGACGAGCGTATTGTGATTGTCGATGTCGACGAGCGCAGTATTGCCGAGCAGGGCCATTTCCCCTGGCAGCGCGACAAGCTGGCAGACCTGGTCAACATTCTGTTTGATGACTACGGCGTCAGAGTGGTGGCATTTGACATGATATTTGCCGAACCCGAGGAATCCACCGCCCTGCAGCTTATCGAGCAATTGCGCCGCACACCGGAAGTACAACTGCCCTTCGACGAACTGGAAGCATATTGGCGTACCGATCGCCTGTTTGCAGAGGCGATAATTGCCAGGGACCTGGTGCTGGGCTTTGTCTTCAAGCAACACGTGCCAGAACGCGAGCCCGCAGAAACCGGCATGCTTCCCGCTCCCACCCTGTTTGCCGAGCAGCTGGACGGTGTCGACATTCCCTTCTACGAGGCGGCAGGCTTCACCGGCAATTTCGTCGAGCTTCAGAGTGCCGCCGAGTATGGCGCATTCTTCAGCTATCCCAGGCTGGATGATGTGACCCGCATTACCCCCCTGCTCGAGTCCTACCAGGGCGATATCTATGAATCACTGGGCCTGGCGGCTGCGCGCCTTTACCTCGGCAACCCCCCGCTGCAATTCGAGTTTGGCAGCGATCAGGAATTTTCCGGGTTAACGCTGGAACGCCTTCGAGTCGGAGAACGGCGAATACCCGTGGATGACAGAACCCAGGTCTATATTCCCTTCCGAGGCCAGCAGGGCAGCTTCGCCTATGTTTCAGCCACCGACGTGCTCAACAAGCGGGTGTCGCCCGCTCGCCTGCAGGACAAACTGGTGATGGTGGGTACCAGTGCGGCCGGGCTACTGGACCTGCGGGCAACGCCGGTTTCCGACGCCTACGTGGGCGTCGAGATCCACGCCAACATCGCCTCAGGGGTGATCGACGAGCGCTTCATGAGCAGTCCCTCTTACAGCTCGGGAATTGAAGCGGTGCAGATTGCAATCAATCTTGCCCTGATGGCGGCACTGATACCGGCGCTCTCACCTGCCATGGTTGCCCTGCTGATTGTCGCGCTGGCGGGATTGAACATCGCCATCAATCTGTACCTTTGGAGCTCAGCCCAACTTATTCTTCCACTGGCATCTGTGCTGACCACCGTGCTGGTAATGGCATTCCTGCAGATTACCTACGACTACTTTATTGAATCACGCCGCAAGCAGCGCCTGGGCCGGCTGTTTGGCCAGTACATTCCTGTGGAACTGGTCGAAGAGATCGACGCCAGCGTAGAGGAGCTCAGCCTGGAGGGTGAGAACAGAGAGATGTCGGTGCTCTTTTCTGACGTACGTGGTTTCACGACCATATCGGAAAACCTGGAGCCCACCGAACTGACAAAACTCATGAACGAGTTTCTCACCCCCATCACCCGGATTATCCACGATCACCGGGGCACCATTGACAAGTATATGGGTGATGCAGTCATGGCTTTCTGGGGCGCGCCGCTGCGGGACGAACGACACGCCCAGAACGCCCTGCGTGCGGCCCTGAACATGGTGGAGGCCATGAAGAAGGTAACGGAAACCTTTGCTACCCGGGGCTGGCCACCTATCAAGGTGGGCATCGGCATCAGCTCGGGGCCGATGAATGTGGGCAACATGGGCTCCGAATTTCGCATGGCGTACACGGTCATGGGCGACGTGGTGAATCTGGGCAGCCGCCTGGAGGGCCAGACCAAAAACTATGGCGTCGACATCATCATTTCTGAAGAAACCGCCGCACTCATCAGCGGTTATGTCCTCAGGGAGCTCGATCTCATTAGAGTGAAAGGTAAAAACGTCCCCATCACCATCTACGAACCCCTGGGGCTGGAAGCCGAGATAAGCCCTGAACAGGCCCGGGAACTGGCTATTTACCAGGAAGCCCTGGGACTGTATCGTTCCCGCGCGTTCGAGCAGGCAAAGGGGCTTTTTGCTAAGCTGGACGCGCAAAACCACTCAGTGCTGTATCAGCTCTACCTTGAACGCATCAACGCGTTTCTAGCTGAACCCCCGCAGCCTGACTGGGATGGCGTGTTTATAGCTACTACAAAGTAGCGTTTATCGTGAACCGGTTCACACTACCCGGCTTATAATGTGTGTTCTTGCACTGCGCACACTACCTTAAGAGCCTGAGAAAAGTGCCGACGACAAGTCGACAGGGGCAAACAACATGAACCGACTGGCAACAGCCATAGTGTTCATTACATTGCAGCTCACCGCTGCCTCCACCAGCCAGGCCAACAGCGTGGCCGGCCGGGTATTGTTTGCCACCGGCCCCAATTCCGTGGAACGCGACGGCCCCACTGTCGGCCTGCTGAAGGGCTCGTTCGTTTTTGAGGGTGACACCATCCAGACCGGTAACCGCGGTCGACTGCAACTGCTGATGGTAGACGGGGCTCGCATCGCCATCCGCCCCAATACCGAGTTCTCCCTTCAGGATTACGAACTGGCTGACACCACGACAGACCCTATCGCCATCGCCAGCGGCGACGGCAAGGTCACGCTGCGACTCGCCAAGGGCGCCTTCCGCGCCATCTCCGGCGAGATCGGCAAGAGCCATGTCAAAGCCAACTACCAGGTCATCGCCCCGGTCGCGACTATGGGCATCCGTGGCACCGACTACGTGGTGCGCTTCTGCGCTGGAGACTGCGGCGGGGGCGACGGCTCACCGCCGGCAGACGGCCTGTATATCGGCGTTAATGTGGGCAGCATCTGGGCCCAGAACGCCGCCGATGAGGCCAACGTCGAGGCCGGCGAGTTCATCTGGATTCCCGCCGCCGACATGCCGGCCGAATTTCTGCTTGAGCCCCCCGCCCTGCTGCGTTCACGCACGCAGGAAGAGGAGGAAGAGGAAGAAGACGAGGACGAAGAAGCCGCCGCCAACAAGGACGATGAGTCCGATGACGACGGGGACGAAGACGAGAGCGATAAGGACAACGGCGATGTCGATGCCGCCGGCAACCGTGAAGACGGAGAGTCGGGTGACGGCGAGGACGACGATTCATCCGAGCAGCCGCAGCAAACCGTTACCGCAAGCAACGAAGAAGGGACAGAGCTGAGCCTGGAAGACGGTTCCATAGAAGATGATATAGAAGACGAGCTGGAACCTGAGCCCGAGCCTGAGCCGCAACCCGAACCTGAGCCGCAGCCCGAACCTGAGCCGCAGCCTGAACCCGAGCCGCAGCCTGAGCCGCAGCCCGAGCCTGAGCCGCAGCCCGAGCCACAGCCGCAGCCCGAACCTGAGCCGCAACCCGAGCCCCAACCGGAGCCGCAGCCCGAACCTGAGCCGCAACCCGAACCCGAGCCGCAGCCCGAACCCGAGCCGCAGCCCGAACCTGAGCCGCAGCCCGAACCTGAGCCGCAGCCCGAACCCGAGCCGCAGCCCGAACCTGAGCCGCAGCCCGAACCCGAGCCGCAACCCGAACCCGAGCCGCAGCCCGAACCCGAGCCGCAGCCCGAACCCGAGCCGCAGCCCGAACCGGAGCCGCAGCCCGAACCGGAGCCGCAGCCCGAACCTGAACCGCAGCCCGAACCCGAGCCGCAGCCCGAACCTGAGCCGCAGCCCGAACCCGAGCCTCAGCCCGAACCGGAGCCGCAGCCCGAACCGGAGCCGCAGCCTGAACCCGAACCGCAGCCAGAGCCTGAGCCGCAACCCGAGCCGCAGCCCGAACCCGAGCCGCAGCCCGAACCCGAGCCGCAGCCCGAACCCGAGCCGCAGCCCGAACCCGAGCCGCAGCCCGAACCTGAGCCGGAACCCAATACGCCGCCAATCGATGACGTCGATTCACCGGAACCTGAGCCTGAACCGGAGCCTGAGCCTGAGCCCGAACCGGAGCCTGAGCCCGAACCGGAGCCTGAGCCCGAACCGGAGCCGCAGCCCGAACCGGAGCCTGAGCCGGAGCCGGAGCCCGAACCGGAGCCCGAACCGGAGCCCGAACCCGAGCCCGAACCGGAGCCCGAACCCGAGCCTGAGCCTGAGCCTGAACCCGAGCCTGAGCCTGAACCCGAGCCCGAGCCAGTGAGCTTCAGAGCCCCCTACCAGCCAAACGATTCGGACAATAGCCCAAAAATCAATAACGCGGGCAGGAACACCCAGGATCTCAATGACGGTGTCCTGGACGGCAACGCCGGGTCAGGCAACGATATCGGCAGCGCCTACAACGCCGTGATAGCGATCGACAACAGAGAAGATGACGACGGTGAATCGTTTACCACCGCCCACGCTCCGTCCGAGCGTACTAATGATGAAGGGACCGAGCAGGGCCTGAACAGTGATACCGGCCTGAACTGGGGCCGCTGGCAGGCCGACTTCAGTGAGACACCGACCCACTATGTGGCCGATTCTGACCCTGATCGCGCAGTGGTGCTGCCTACCTCAGGCACGCTTGACTACGAACTCGTGGGTGGCACAACCCCACAGGTAAGCGGCGACGGTTCAGGCACTCTCGATACCGGCACCATGACAGCCGACTTCGACAATATGGAAGTCCACAACACCTTGAACCTGACTATCAATGGCCAAAGCTGGACTGCTACTTCCAGTGAACCGGGCAGCATCGACTCCGGCGCTCCGGTATTCAATGGCGGCTCCTACGAGGTCGAGGTAGAAGGCGTAACCTCCGGCTCCGGTGCGTTCTCCGGTTTCTTCGGCGGAACGCCGATCGAGTCAGGGCCCTTCACAGGCGGCCCGTCCGGCGCCGGCGTTGGTTACACCCTGGATTCCGGCGGCACCTCCGTCACCGGTGCGGCCGCATTCAAGGCCAAGCCCTGACGGGAAAAAAATTTGTAGGCCGCTGCCCACAGGGCAGCATTGAACCCCGCCCCGTGCGGGGTTTTTTCTGCCTGGGGAAATGCCAGCGCTACTGCGCCGGGAAGTTTGACGTCACCCGAGAAATTTCCGTGCGAAGACTTTCCAGTCAGATAGTATTGCAGCCCACTACCGTCGCCGACGCCAGTTGACCTCGTCATCGACACGATGAAAGCAGTCCGTTTCCTCTGACCAGCGCCAGGGCCGCACATTAACCCATTGCGGGTCGATCACTATCTCATGGAAGCCATTTTGCTCCCCGCGCGTGCGCAGCGACGTGGTCGTGCCGCAATGGACCGTCAGCAGCGAGGTGCCGAAGTCCCGCACCCACGCCAGGTGGCGGTGACCGGTCAGCAAAAGATCGACCTCGTCTTCCAGCACATCCGATAACGCGCGCTCTGCCCGTCCCACCAGGCGGGCATCCTTGTCCTCTTCCGGTACCACAAAGGGGTGATGCGCAACGACGACCCGGCAGCTACTGGCAGGGCGCGACTCGAAGTAGGAACGAATTCTGCCCAGCTGCTCGCTGTTGATCCGCCCGTTACTCACTGTGAAAGAGCGTGAGGTATCGATACCGATAACGGAGACGATGTCATCTTCGTACACGGGGTAAGTGTCAGGGGTGATATAACGGAAGAAATCCCGGCGCGGGTTGATGAATCGCCGCAGAGGATTCCACAGGGGAATATCGTGATTGCCAGGCACGACCAGAATGTTCTTGCAGGGCAGTCGTTTAAGAAAGCGCGCGGCGGCCTTGAACTGTGAACTCCTGGCTCGCTGAGTCAGGTCTCCCGAGATCACGAGCGCCGCGGGTGCCAGGTTCTCGATATGGCTTGCCAGCGGGTCGAGGGTTTCCTCGCGTATCGCCCCAAAGTGCAGGTCAGAGATATGCACCAGTGTCGTCATCGGCTGGCCTCCCCAACCGGAACCCGCACCCTGCAATGGCGTGGCAAAATTTCTACCCTGATGTCTCCACTGATCTCGTCTACCTCACCATCGATGGAATACGGTGTGCCATCCGGCACGCGCACCTGCATGGAAGACGCTTTGTGTACTCGCAGCGGTTCCAGTTCAGGCGGATGCGAAAACACCGCCTGCAGCATCAGCTTTATCAGGCCTGCACGGGACACCGGCCTCGGGATATAGACTACCAGCTCACCTTTATCAAACGATGACGGCCCGGGGGGCACGGATTTCTCATTGTTGGTAATAGCAAACGTGACCGCCTTCCCAACGAGTGGCTCCCCGTCCAGCTCCAACACGAACCGATACCTGCGCCAGTTGATGAGAACCTGTCCGGCGGACGCCGAGCTGTCCACTAGCCAGCGCAGCCATCGCGGCCAGTGCGCATGACGAGCGCGCCGTGACTCCCTGATTTCAGCCAGCCTGGGATAAAGGCCCAGCAGGAAAGTGTTGAGAAACAGACGATCGTTAAGCCGCGCTGCATCCAGCTGCCGGTCCTCGCCGCTCAGAATCTGCGCCAGCGCTTCATCCAGTGCCATGGACAGGCCCAGGCTTCGGGCAAAGACATTGACCGTACCCAGCGGCAGCACGGCCAGACTGTGGTCCGATACTGCCAGGCGCTCAAATGTGCTTCTGATGGTCCCGTCACCGCCGCAGACGACGACCAGGCTGGGCTCAGAGGGAAGCTTGCTGCCCGCGTCATCGAGCTCGTCGGCGGGCAGGAACAGCGGCGTCACAGCGTACCCGGCGTCGCGACAGCGGGATACCAGATCCTCCAGTTCGCTGCGGCGGGCAGTAACGCCACCGGCACTGGTATTCACCAGGAAGACCAGCCTCCGGCCCGCGTCATCCGGGGGTTCAATCATTGGGATCACCAGTTTTCAGGGACGTTCAAGGCCATCGCAGCAGCCCCCAACACGCCACCACCGCCCACCACGGGATGGCCTGTCTCATCGCCGGGGAACGGGCATGGGCTAAGGAACACTTTCTGACTAAGGCACTGAGTGTACGGTATGGCTTTTCAGCGCCGCAAGGCGCCCGCAACCCACCCGATCGACTAGCCGTTGTCCCGCGAAGCGCACTGAAGTGCGTCTCTTGACGCAACAGGCCAAAATCGGCAAAATGCGCGCCTCTCGCGCTAGCGGGACCCCTCCACGGGGCGTTTATCTTGATGTGGCTACGTAGCTCAGCTGGTTAGAGCACAGCATTCATAATGCTGGGGTCGGTGGTTCAAGTCCACCCGTAGCTACCACCTCCTTTAAAGGCTCGGCTCTACCCCATTAACGGGGACGGGCATCCATACGCACACGGTTGATTATCCCATCCCACCCGCAGTGGGTCAGTACTCTCAACCGATAATTCTCAGGTGCACCAACTGTAGCTGAACCCGTGGGATGCGACGAGCATGTCTCAATCAAAAAGGATGACTACCGATAAATGCTGGAGCGATGCGCCACCTTGATGACAGTAACAATCAGGGCATCATCAAGGATTTCGTACACAATCCGATACACCCCCTGACGAACTCTGTAGTGGTCTCCGCTGGAAAGCTTCTTCACACCCGGCGGTCGCGGATCTTCCACCAGCCTATCTATCTTCCCGAGAATCTTTTTGACGTCTGTTTTCGGGAAGTTCCTCAGGTCTTTAGCAACAGAATTCTTGAACTGAATCCTATATCTTGCCATGTCTCTTGAGATCCTTGAGTAAGGCGTCGTAGGTGATGACGGGCTCGGCCACCCGATCCGCGATTGCCTCAAGATCCTCCTGATCCTCCAACATCAGCAGGCGCACCGCTTCGTCCACAATCTCTGACAGAGACGAATCCGTTGAGGCGGCCTTGATTTTCAATGCCTGGTGAATCTCTGGATCAAAATAGACAGTAGAGCGCTTGGATAAATCACCCATGACGACACCTTCCCACATTAAAACGTTGTAGCGTTACAACACTATAGCACTTGCCGGGTCAATCCGTTTGCCTGCTGCGCATTTTTAATGAGCGTAGTTGTCTGCCTGTGGGGGGAAGTCCAGCTGCTTGATTAAGGTGTCCGATCTGGTGAGGGAAGTTCACTCTGACCCCAATTCCCCGTGGCGATGATTTTACTGCGCTCCGCCGTCGATCTATGGCGCCTGCTAGGCGGCACATGTCGCGAGCCCGAACGCCTGGCGCGGGTGATGCAGGAATAAGGGCAACGTCATTCCCCTACGCGGGCCGCCGCGTAAGCGGGAATCACGAGGGAGGCACGACAACCACTGAGTTGCGGAAAGCATGACATGGGTCAAGCCTCCGAGCTTATACCTGACAAGCTGTCAGTTTATACTGACGCTATGTCAAATATAAACACAGCTGCCGTTCGGCGCCGGAAACTCCTCCAGGGAGAGCCAGCGCCCAGGAAATCTGAGCGTACGCGGAAGGCAATTCTGGATGCTGCACTTGAGTTTTTGTGGAGCCACCCCTTCCGAGACCTGACTGTTGGCGGGCTTATGTCCTCAGTGGGCGCTAGTCGGCCCACCTTCTACCAGTACTTCACAGACCTGCACGAGTTAATGGAGACCCTGCTGAAAGATGTTGGCGGCGAAATCCTCGCGGTTTCAATGCCCTGGCTTGAGGGAGACGGCGATCCGGTTCCGCTGTTGATGGAAAACCTTTCTGGCCTGGTAAAGGTGACCTATCAGCGCGGGCCCATATTGCGGGCTGTTGCCGAAGCAGCGGCTTCAGATGCTCGACTGGAACAAGACTGGAATGACTTCGTACAAGGCTTTGACACGATAGTCGCAGCCAAGATAGAGCAACAACAAGCTGCCGGTTTGATTGCGGAATTTCCCGCGCTGCCAGTCGCCATGGCGCTGAATCGGCTGGATGCAGCACTCGTAATCGACCAGTTTGGCCGACGGCCACGCGGAAAACCTAAAGCCGTAGAGGAATCTCTGACTCGAGTTTGGGTGTCGACACTGTATGGACCGCAAACCCTGAATTGAAAAATAGCTCATCAGGCTTTGGGATATGAAATCGCGAAAAGCGAAAGAGGAATGAGACCATGAGAGCTATCCCTTTAGTATCGCTGAGCCTGGCAGGACTTCTTGCAAGCAGTTTTGCCCTGACAGGGTTTGCCGATACAGCGGCAGAAAGCACCAACCTCTTCCAATCGGGCGAGAGGAAAGAAACCGCAAAAAATTTCACCCCTGCCACGGACAAGATCAAGACTAATTTCGGCACACTGAAATTCAAGGGCGGCGCATTTCCAGACAAGGCGTCTGCCCAAAAACTGTACGACGAGATGGATTTGCAACGGGCCACCCAGGCTTATATGCAATTTATGCCAGCCCTGTCGCTGTACGGCATTATCAAGTCGCAGGTCCGTGATTTTCAGTTTGAGTCCGCGTCCGACATTGCGATCATGGCAGACTTTATGAAGCCCAGTGAGAACTATCTCACCGGCAATGATGTGACTGTTTATGCAGTAGCATCACTGGACCTCAAGCTGGATGGCCCCACGGTTGTCGAGGTGCCGCCGGGCATGCTCGGTACCGCTAATGATGCCAATTTCAAATACATCACTGACCTTGGCCCCACCGGCCCCGACAAGGGCAAGGGCGGCAAGTACCTGTTCCTGCCGCCGGGTTATAGCGGCGAGGTGCCCGAAGGCTATTTTGTGTTTCACTCCCCCAGCTACCGGGTGTGGCCGATGATGCGTGGCTTTGGCGATGTTGGTACTGGCGATAAGGCAGTGGAATGGTTCATGCAACGGCTCAAGGCCTACCCACTCGCCACCGGTCCCCGCGAGCACACAGTCACAAACGTATCGGGCAAGGGTGCCAATACCCTGCCTGCGGAAGACGGCTCAGTATTTGCTGCGCTCAACGACATTATCCAGTACGAGCCCACACAACTGTTCAACGATGAGTTGCTGGGCAACCTGGCAACACTGGGTATCGAGAAGGGCCAGCCTTTCAACCCTGATGCGCGTCTGCAGCGCATTTTCGATCAGGCCGCAGAACAGGGCGTGGCCATGTCTCGTGCGATCGTCTACGCATCGCGCGATCCGGATATCGATTACTGGCCAAACCGGCACTGGGAGAAGATGTTCGTTCGCAACACCGAGTTTATGATCAATGGTCATGTTGATGTTGACGCGCGCACGCTCTGGCACTACCAGGCCATCGTGGTGTCACCCAACTTGCTATCGACTACTCCCGGAGTGGGCACCGCTTACCTGACGTCTTTCCGCGACACCAAGGGCGAGTATTTACTTGGCGATAGCCACTATCGCTTGCGGGTGCCGGCGAATACGCCGGTAAAACGATTCTGGGCGGTAACTATTTACGACCCCACCAGCCGCAGCCTGCTGGATTCTGGCGGCAAGATCACAGTCAGTAGCCTTGGCAAACCCGAAGTGAATGCGGATGGTTCGGTCGATGTTCATTTTGGGCCCAAGCCGCCCAAGGGCAATACCGCCAACTGGATAAAAACTGATCCGGACAAGGGCTTTTTTGCCGTATTTCGCTTCTACGGTCCAGAGCAGGCCTACATCGACAAGAGCTGGGTTTTGAACGATTTTGAGAAAATGAACTAAACACACCTGATTGACAAAATAACGGGGCTTATCAACTGCTCCGCGTTAATGAGATAGATGGAGCAACAACGATGAACATTCTATTCAGGAAAACCGCGTTACTGACATTGCCATGCGCACTGCTTCTGGCTGGCTGCATAGACAGCGAGCCAGCCAAGCCAACCACCGAGTCGGTCAAGCCAGCCACTGAGTCGGTCAATCCACCGACGATGAAAATGACCACCCCGATTCCGGCGTCGATTACCGCTCCGGCCAAGGTGGAAACCTCCATTGGCGCGCTGGAATACTTCGACGGCGTACCGACAGAGAAAACGGTTGCGATGGCCTATGACTACCTGGACAGCTCTCGGGCGGTGAATGTCTATATGAATTCAATTCCCATGTTGTCTGTTAACGAGATACGTGCGGGACAGGCCGCGATGGGATGCGTTGCCGCCCACCAGATATGCATCTGGGATAACCTGATGAATTCCACAACGACCCTGCTGACGGGGAATACCTCGACTATGTATGCCGTGGGTTTTCTCGATTTGGCAAAAGACGGCCCCGTGGTGATCGATCTTCCGCCCGGCATGCTAGGTATTCTTGATGATATGGCCTTTCGCTATATGGAAGACCTCGGGGTAGCCGGCCCTGATAAGGGCAAAGGTGGCAAGTACCTGGTGCTACCACCCGGGTATAAGGGCGAGGTGCCCAAGGGCTATTTCGTGGTGCCTTCCAAGACCAACGGCCTGTGGGTGTTTATGCGCGGCTACCTGGACGCAAAGCTGCCGCTGGACAAAGCGATTCCCGCTGCGTCTAAAAATATTCGTGACCACCTGAAAGTTTACCCACTGTCCAGCAAGGACCAGCCGCCGAAAATGGAGTTTGTAAATATTTCGGGCAAGGAGATGAACACTGTTCTGCCTAACGACTACAGCGCATTCGAAAAGCTGCATGCGCTGATCCAGGGTGAGCCCGACGATTATCTCGGCCCCGAGGCCAAGGGCATGATGGCCGCTATCGGAATCGAGAAAGGCAAGCCCTTCGAACCTGATGCACGCATGAAGAATATCCTGACGGATGCCGCTGCCATCGCCAACGCCGCTGCCCGTTCGATTAGCTACTTTCCACGCGAACCCGGCAATCAGCTTTACGGTCCTGACAGTGCCTGGATGATGGCCTATGCCAACAAGGACACTACCTTCGAGAATTCCGGCGCCTACAACCTGGATGCGCGCGTGTTATTCCACTTTGGTTACATCTGCGTCTCGCCCGCCATGGCGGTGACGATTGCTGGCAAGGGCTCGGACTATGGCCTGCTCGCAGTGGACGCCAGCAAACAAGCACTTGATGGCTCCAAGACCTATATGTTGCATCTGCCGCCGAATGTGCCGGCCAAGGATTTCTGGGCTTTGACCATGTACGACACCCAGACCCGCTCGCAGCTGCAGACTGACCAGGAGTTCCCGACGTTGGGCAGCCAGACTGATGGCATAAAAACCAACGCCGACGGCTCTTACGACATTTACTTTGCGCCCCAACCTCCCGAAGGCAAGGAAGGCAACTGGCTGCAAACCATCCCTGGCAAGAGCTGGTGGTTGGCCTTGCGCATCTATGGCCCGCTGCAGCCCTGGATAGATCAAAGCTGGCGGCCGGGTGAGCTCGAGTTGGTCAAGTAATTTATTCGAGTCTAGTAAACAGTGGGGCGGGTGAGAGAAATCACCTGAATAATCGTCCTACTTTTGACTATGTTTAGGAGTGTTGGAACAGTGAAAAGAATATCGGTATTTTTACTGGCGGCATTGTTCTCGCTGTCTGCCACTGCTGACCCTGAGCAGGCTGCAAGCGGGCCACCAGAGGATCTGGATTTGGAGGCAGCTGCTGCGGAGCAGGCTGCAGTTGCCGAAGCGCTGAACAACCCTCTGTCTTCCCTGTGGATTATGTTTGTCCAAAATGACACTACCTGGTACGAGGGCGACCTTGTGGACAGTCTGGGGAAGAGCGACCTGGTTCAGAATACGACTCTAATTCAGCCGGTTATGCCGTTTCAGTTGACCGAGAACTGGAAGGCTATTTTTCGTCCGGTAATCCCGATCAATAGCTTTGAATCTGTTGATAACCTGGACGTAACCACTGGCACGGTCCCGGATTTTACTGGTACGGATTTTGATCGCGAAACTGGCCTGGGAGACACTGTACTGTGGACAGCGTTCTCCAATAGTTACAAGCCGCCGTTTGTATGGGGCTTTGGCCCCACTGTCATGTTACCTACCGCGACAGATGACAGCCTGGGAACCGGGAAATATAGCGCGGGGCCTATGGCGCTTGCCATCAGCATCACTGACAACTGGATCGTTGGCGGCGTTGGACAACACTGGTGGTCTTTTGCCGGAGATGACTCGAGAAATATCGACACCTCTTTAGGCAGAGTAAAAACTGATCTGCCCGATGTGAACCTGACAGACTTTCAGTACATAGTTCGCTATCGATACTCCGCCCTCACCAACATTGGTGTGGCACCGAATGTTCAATACAACTGGGAAACTGATGAGCTGAGTTTACCCATCGGTATTGGCTTTGACACGATGGCTAAAGTCGGCAAGTTGCCAGTCAAATTTGGTGCTGAAATTCACTACTACGTGGTTCAAGACGATGACTTTGGCCCTGACTGGCGACTGCGCCTCTACTTTGTACCCGTACTGCCATCTCCCGGCTGGTCCAAAAGAGCCCTGTTTTGACAGCTTGCCCCACGTCGGCGGCGGACTCGGCCAGGGCGGGCAAAACCTGCAGATAGCTTTAGGAAATGACTATGAAATTATTAACCACCCTGGTCGCTGCCGGTGTAATGGCAGGCAGTATGGCAACAGCCTTTGCTGCTGAACCAAAATACAAGGCCGACGTGCCCGCGTCACTAATAACGCCTGATACCGTGGAAACAAAGTATTTGGGGGATCTGAAATTTGTCGATGGATTCCCAACAGACGCAACACTGGAGAAGAGTTACGACTTCCTGGATACGTCCAGAGCGGTACAGCTCTTCACCAGCGGTATTCCAACGGCTTCCATGCATGGCTTGCTAAAAGGGCATAGAGACATCGGCGTTAAGCCGAATAAGACGGTTGCGATCACTGAAGAGTTGCTTGACGCAAGATCGCTGTGGTTAACGCCAAACACAACGACACCTTACATTCATATCGAACTGAATGTTAAAGAGGGTCCGGTCGTATTCGAGGTGGGCACCCCTGTTATCGGAATCGTTGATAATGCCTGGTTCTTGTATGTTGCGGATGTTGGTCTTGGCGGCCCTGACAAAGGCAAAGGCGGAAAATACCTATTGGTAGGAGAGGATTACAAAGGGGAAATACCTGAAGGATATTTTGTCCTTCGTACCAATACGTATCGCCATTGGTTGCTCATCAGAGCGGTTGGGAAACCGGATGAGTCAGTTAAAGATACGCTAAAGGCCTTTAAAGCCGGCTTCAAAATGTATCCATTGGCGCAAGCAAAAAATCCTCAACCTAATGATTTCATCAATATTTCGGGAAAAAAATATAACACGATTCACGCAGGCGATGCCTCTATTTACGATGAACTCAATGAAGTGATTCAGTATGAACCGGCTAATTCAGGTGATCCTGCAATGCTGGGTTTGGCTGCCGAACTGGGAATCAGTAAAGGCAAGCCCTTCACTCCTGACGCGAGAATGAAGAAAATCCTGACTGAAGCTGCTTCTATCGGAAATGCAGCTGCGCGCGCAGTCATGTTTAAGCCCCGCGACAAAACAGAATATTTTTACCCTGACCGCCAGTGGTTCTCCCCCCTGGCTGATGGGAGTTCTGCCTTCCTGAATAAAAATGGCGCCCGGATGCTCGATCGCCGTATTGGATTCCACTACTTCGCAACGGGCATCACTCCCTTTATGGTCTCACCGAAGCCTGGCTCCGGCTCTGTTTATGAGATCGCAGCAACCGATGCCACCGGCAAAGGGCTGAGTGGCAACAACACCTATTCAGTAACGCTTCCTGGCCCAGTGCCGGCGAAAGCCTTTTGGTCATTTATGGTTTATGACGTTCAAACCCGCTCTATTCTGGAAACAGATCAAAAATCCGGCGGACTAGACAGTATGGCGAAAGACCTGAAAGCCAATGCAGATGGGTCATATACGGTTTACTTCGCGCCGAACCCACCCAGGGGAAAAGAGGGTAATTGGGTGCAGACGATGCCAGACAAGGGATTTCACGTATTGTTGAGGTTATACAGCCCGTTACAACCCTGGTTTGATAAGACCTGGAAACCCGGTGATTTTGAACTCGTTAAGTAATTAGCCATAGGTAAATAAGCGGGGCGGGCCAGTACTCGCCCTGCATAGTACTGAGAGGAAAATTGATATGAAATATAGAACACTAAGTGCCCTTTTTATGGCGGGCTTGCTCCCAGTCGCACTGTCAGTATCGGTCCAGGCGGAAAACAAAGGTCAGGAGACCTATGTGGGCAAGATCGAATATCAGGATCAGTCCATCACCAAGAAGACCGCGGAATTCCTGCACCGTCGGATCCTGGAGCAGCGCGCCACCCAGCTGGTTAGCTGGGCGATGCCGATGATGAATTTTGAGCAGTTATATCCGGCGCTTCATGCCAACCTGAAAACCTCTCAAGGCATGGCTATCTCTGAGGAGGATATCTTCTTCGGCCTGTATGACGGATATGACGGCGTTTATCCGTTCATGACAGCCAACGTCACGACACCTTACACCATCGGGTTCTCGGATTTGTCGCAAACCGGACCCATTGTGGTCGATCTGCCCCCCGGCGCGATCTACGGCGTGGTGGACAACGCGTGGATGCAGCCCATCCACGAGATCGACGGCAAACCTGGGAAACTATTGCTGGTGGGGCCGGGACAAAAATATCCCAAGGATTTCGATGGCAAGATCGTTCAATCCGATACGTTCCGGGTGTTCTACTTCTACCGAGCTCTGGGGACTGGCGACGAAGCCAAGGCACTCAGGACCTCAGTGAAGGCCTATAAATTACCTGACGCCGCCAAGCCACCGAAAACCAAATTCGTCAAATACGAGCCGAAGCCTGACGACAGAATCGCGCTAAATACCCAGCCACGCGACATGCAGTTCTGGGAACTGGTGAACAGCTATGTTCAGCGTGAACCGATGGCTGACCGTGATCGGTTCTTCTATGCGTGGCTGAAAGACCTGGGTATCGAAAAAGGCAAGCCGTTCAAGCCGACCGACTATCAAAAAGAGATATTGCAAGCGGGTTTGGACGTCGGCATGGCTATGTCGCAGGCGATCTCTTTCAACAAAAGCCGAGCAATGTTTCCCACATCGATCTATGGCAAGGACTCTGGCTTTGAAGATGCGATGGCGGGGATGAACCCCAAGATCGATATGCCCACTTATTCACAGTTTAACGAGCGGGCTTCCTACGGTTTTGAGGCGACCACCACCTCCGCCGGCATGGTGTCACGGGTTCCCGGCAAAGGCTCTGCCTACCTGGGCAGCTACTACGACGGCGATGGCAATGCGTTGATGGGCGGCAGCAACTACAAGCTGCGCATTGAGCCCAACCCACCGGCGGCGAACTTCTGGTCGATTACGGTTTACGACATCGAGAACCGCCTGATTATCCGCAACGATATCAAACGCTCTGGGCGCTCTTCTCGTACTGAAGGGCTGCTTAAAAATGCGGACGGCTCGGTCGATATCTACTTCGGGCCAAAAGCACCCAAGGGCAAGGATTCAAACTGGATTCAAACCAATAAGGGCGAATCGTTTTTTGTCTACCTGCGGCTCTACGGACCTGAGCAAGCTTACTTTGATCAGACCTTCCCCATGAACAAGATACAAAAGGTCAGGTAACTGGAGCAATTGAATTAATGTTTGAGGCAGGAAGTTATGCATCTAGCACGCAATAGAAGAATTTCCCTTTTTGCAGCCATGCTGCTGGGACTGGGGCTGTCGGCGCAAGCATCAGCAGCTATGACCGATGCGGAGACAACCGCTTTGGCTAAGCAGTCCCAAAACCCTGTGGCCAGTCTTATCAGCTTGCCCTTTGAACTGAATTACAACGGTGAGTTTGGGCCCAACAATGGCAATCAGGCTGTTCTGAACGTCAAGCCGGTTATTCCAGTGTCTATTGGTGAAAACTGGAATTTAATTAACCGTGCGATTATTCCTGTTGTGTCCCAGCCTGGTATCCCCGGTGGCCCCAATCGCCAGAATGGTTTGGGGGATACTGTGTATCAGGGGTTTATCTCGCCAAAAAAGACGGGTGAATGGATATGGGGTGCCGGTGCGCAGCTTAACATCCCAACCCATACCGATGAGACCCTGGGCAATAAGCACTGGGCCGCAGGTCCGTCGGCGGTGGTGCTGACGATGCCCGGTAACTGGGTTTACGGTGCGGTAGCATCCCAGGCCTGGGACTTTGCCGATTCAGGCAATGATGGATCAGATGAGGGCATTAGTGCATTGACGGTCCAGCCCTTCGTGAACTACAACTTCGGGCACGGCTGGTATGTGGTCAGTGCGCCAGTGTTGACAGCTAACTGGAAAGCCGAAAAGAGCAGTGACGAGTGGACGATACCCGTGGGCGGCGGTGTGGGCCGAGTTTTCGCAGTGGGCGGCCAGCACATCAATGCCAGAATGGCTTATTACTATAACGTGGAAAAACCGGAGTTTGGCGCCCAGTGGGATTTGCAGTTTTCGCTGTTTTTTCTGTTTCCAAAATAGTGCTGCTGCATGTTTACGCTGATGCATATTTCCTGCGACTACCACCGCTTGACCCAAAAAGGATTCCAAGATGAAAGACACCCAAACACAGCGATCAGGAAGGCTTTATATTTGTGCCCTGGGAGCAATGCTGTTGGTGTCCAACGTTGCGCAAGCGGCTGATGACTGGGAGTTCGCCGCCGAGGTTTATGGCTGGCTGCCGAATATCGATATCAAGGAGCAAGGCGGGCAGAGTTCAGAGATCACCCTCGACGACATTCTCGATAACCTCGACTTCACCGCGATGATCGCCGTCCAGGCCCGAAAGGGTAAATGGTCTTTCAGTAACGACCTGGTCTACCTGGACCTGACCAACAAGCCGAACGATCAAATTTCACCGCGGTTGACGTTGAAGAAGCTTGAACTGCAAGCCTGGATCGTCAGCCCTACCATTGGCTACGCAGTGTTCAAGAATGAGAGTAGCAGCATCGACCTTTACGCCGGTGCTCGCTATCTCGACCTAGAGGTAAACACCACGCTGGAGCTCCGACTACCTGGCAATCTACCGGAGCGACGCGACGGAACCGATACCTCGGACTCAAATTGGGACGCCATAGTTGGCGTGCGGGGCAATCATCGCCTGTCTGACAAGTGGCACCTACCCTTTAGCATCGATGCCGGCACCGGCCAGTCTGACTCTACGTTCCAGGCAAATGCAGCGCTCGCCTATCAGTTTGAAAGTCTGGACGCTGTTATCGGCTGGCGCTACCTCACCTGGGATATTGGCGGCGAGATTGATGAGCTGACTGTAAACGGGCCCTACGTCGGCATTATCGCCCGCTTCTAGCTAGAGAAAGGCGGCGCCCTGCGCCAGATCAATAAACTCCTCTTTGGCCAGCGCCAGGGAACCGTAATACCGTTTGCCACTTGCAAGCCGAACTTCGTAATCGAATTCACTCTCTACCGCCAGAGAAACTGGGGTCAGAGTAACATTTTCACTGGCTGCAAGTAGTAAGGGCGACCATAGGGCTCCCTTTCCTTAAACACCTTACTCTGAACCCACTTCCAAATTTTGAATGCAAGAGCTACCTGCTCTCCTCTTCCGGGATTTTCTGCTGGAGGCCAGCCACGGTGTTCTCCACTGCGGCCCGCAGGGGGTGCTCCGGTTCGGGCGTCGCCTGCACCAGTTCCAGGGCACGGTAGGCCAGCGCCAGGCCTTCCGCGGGCCTCCCTTGCTCGGCTACCACCTGGGCCAGGTTGTTGAGCGCGGCGATATGATCTTCGTCCACGGCCAGCACGCTGCGGTAGTACGCCGCTGCGGCATCCAGCTCACCGCGCCCGTAGGCCAGGTTGCCCAGCCCGAGGTTGGCGGTGGTGGAGGCCGGCCAGCGCGCGGCCATGCGGGCGTAACTATCCGGCAAGTACGGCGCCCAGCTTCTCTCCAGGTGGGCCAGCTGGGACTCGTATTCCGCCAGCGCCACCCACTCCGGCAGCACCTCCGGGCCCAGCAGCACCAAGCCCCAGTAGTCCGCCAGTCGCCAGCGCCGCTCGAAGTGCACGGTGTCCATCGCCAGCCGTTCATAAGGTCCTGAGCGCAGCAGGAATTTATTGTCATTGCGGTCATAGCCGATCACCACGGCGAAGTGCCAGGTGGGCGCGAAACCCAACCCAAGGTTTTGCATGATCAATACCGGGTATCCGTCCGCCAGCGCCGTCAGCAGCGCATCGAGGGTGCCATCCACCCGGTAGGGCAGCCGGCCCCGGGCGCGGGCCGCCGCGCGCAGCTCCGGGGCAAAGCTGCCCTTGCGTTCGGGCACGTAAATGTCGTCCACAAGGGCTGCCGGCAGCGTTTCGACGCCGGATGCAGACAGCAGGCTGGCAAGGCTCTGAGGGCCGCACTGGTAGGGATCTTCCGGGAACCAGGGCACGTCCTCGAGTTCCACCCGGGCCGTGTAGCCGGCGAAGTTTCCGGAGTCAAGGGGCGGCACACTGCTGCAGGCCGCGAGGCCCGCAGCCAGCAGCAGCGTGAGAGTTGCGTGGGGTATCAGTGCCGTGGGCTAATGCGTGTCAAATGCTGGTAAAGATGTTGGTAACGCCCAGCAGCTCGAGCACCAGCAGCACAACGAGGAGCACGCCGAGCACTTCGAGAAGACCTCCTGCGGGCGGCAGCGCATCGATGTCTGCCGACAGCTCGGCCAGTTCTGCCGGGCTCAGGGCTGCGGCGCGTTCACTGGCGGTCTGCGGATCCACGCCCAGTGTTTCCAGGTTCTGGCGCACGTCGTCGCGGGCCAGGAAACTCTGCACGTTCTGCAGGTGGTCAATCTCGGCCTGGGCATTGATGGCCTGGCCGGGGGTGATTATGCCCGCGTGGGCATTCAGGGCGCCGAGCGAAAAGACGCTCGCGACCAGCGGCAGGACCAGGTTGCGGATAAAGGTTTTGCGCATCGTGATAAGCATTGGCTGGGTATCCCTGTGTATTGGTTTAGGCTCGATAGTAACCAGCCGGCGGCATGCATGCCAGCGAACGCGACACAGATGGTATGTCGGTCACAGTTCACCTGATGCCGGTATGGCATCACTAACATATTGCAGAAATGGGGTGCGGAGTTTGCGGTCGGGGTAACATTTAGCCGAAGAGAAAAGACGATCAATCACCACCCCTACTGGAAAACCATACTCTGACCCCGGTTTTCCATTATTCGGCGAAAGATAGCGCACTGGATCAAGCCTTGGCGGGCCCAACGACTGCTAGTACTTCACGGAATAGCCCTTGGCCTCCATGCAGGCCGCGTACGCGCCCTTGAAGCCATCTGCCATTGCTGATTGTTGCTGGCCAGCGGCGGCCTGGGCCTGCTGTTCCTGTTGTTGGCGGGACATGCGTTCCTGGCGACCGCCGCGCATACCACCAATTACGGCGCCGGCGGCCATGGCGTCACTGGTGTCGTTGTCAGTGATTTCACTGACCACGGCGCCGGCCGCGGCCCCGCGGGCGGCACCGCGCAGGCGCGAGCCGGAGTGCCCCTGCTGCGGCGCCTGGGCTGTCACTTCAGGCGGGTTCATGGGGTCATAGCCAGCCTGGCCCTTCGCCCAGTTGTAGCAGGCGTAGTCGTCGCTGGACTGCTGTTCCTGGCTCTGTTCCTGGGCGGGGAACACGTATACACCCATGGACGCCACCAGGCTCTCGGCCTGAACGGCGGCGCCGCTGCTGGTCAATACCAGCGCAAGACTGGCGGAAATGACTCGGTAGTTTTTCATCAATCTCTCCTGCCCGGGAAGCCGTGGATATTGGGGTCAGAGTAACATTTTCACTGGCTGCAAGTAGTAGGAGCGACCATAGGGCTCCCCTTCCCTAAATACCTTTCTCTGACCCCAATTTTCCGGATGGCAAAAGGCGACCATCGGCCGCCCTACCTTTGTAATAAAACTTACTCTGGCCCCAATTCCCTAAGTGTCGCAGTCCGAAACTTCAGGAGAGATTTCTCCGCCGCGATACACTTCACCGGGAGCCACATCACGATCAACCAACGCGCTGCGCCGAATTGTCGCGCCATCGCCAATTTCTACGCCGGGGCATATAACGCTCTCCCGTCGAACGCGGACTTCTTCGCCAATGCTGGCGTCGTCGCCCACTACTGAGGTATTGCGTATCTGGCTGTTCGCGCCCATCGAGACACGATCCCCGATTTCTGAGCTGTTGCCGATGCTTGCGTTGGCGCCGATTGACACCTCAGAACCCACCACCGTTTCCCGGCGTACTTTGCTGGAATCACCAAGGATGGTGTTGGAGCCGATTTGCACGTCTCTTGCCACCACTACATTGTCTGCGACTTCAACATCCGAGCCAATGGTGGCATCACGGCGAACCCGTACGTCATCACCGATATTGGTGTTGACGCCAATCGAGGCACCTGACCTGATGACAGAATTCGCACCGACATTGACGGAATCATCAACCGTTGCGTTAGGGCTCACTCTCGCCGAGGGGTCTATCGAGCCGCCGCCACCGCCGGTTTGGGTCAGCTGCCATTCACCGATCAGCAGTTTTTCGACCGGAACCACCCGGCCATCTTGAAGAGTCGCGAAAAGCTCTGGAACGGGCTCACTTCTGTCATAAAACCAGTCCCTGTAGCTGTCCTGCTCATAGAAATTCCCGGGGCCTGCTAGCTCGCCGCTTTCATCATCATAGTGATAGAGATAGTCAGACCGCTCGCTGATAGAAGCCAGATTGCTAGCGTCATTATTGTACTCGGCCCTTACCCGGGCATAAGTTTCTGCGTCGTAGTTAAGACGCGCGGAGGTGTCTGGGTCGGCGCGGTAGTCATTCGTGGTTTCAATCCGAAAACCGAATTCCTCTTCATCGGGATCGTTACTGAATTCGCAGTTCGCCAGCGAACCGTTTATCCGGATGCACACGTCCAGGTACATGAACTTGCCGTCGAAATCCACGAAGGCCTGCGAGCCTGAACCAGACCCTGAAACCGCGGCATTAACATCAATCGGATAAACATAGGTGAAACCAGGTGAAACGCCGGGAACTTCCGGCACCAGAAGCTGGGCGGACATGATGGTGTAAACATTCACCCGCCCCGGTATGGCCGGGTCAGACTCTCCCTCAAAGGCACCAGACAATACAGTCCCCGGTAAATATGGGCGGGCCTCCTCGCCGTAGGTATAGGAAAACTGATAAACGTCTGCATGCGCAGCTGATACGCCAACCATAGACGCCGAAAGAAACGCCCACAGCAAATTTCTTATATGCGATTTCATTATTTTAAAACCCTCAGATACTTCGAATTATTATGTATCTCCGAGGCCGGCACGCCGGCCCGCTAGTACCGCCATTTGCCTATATTTAAACCTAGCACTCAGGTTTGATTTGCGCCAACGAGGGTTTTGTAGCGAAGCGTGTCGATCGGCTCTATTTCAGGGAACGTAGGGAAATGGGGAATTGGGGTCGGAGTAAATTGGGGTCGGAGTAACATTTAGCCAAAGAGAAAAGACGATCAATTAGCACCACTGCTGGAAAGCCGTACTCTGACCCCGGTTGTTTGGCCGCGACACATCTTGGGAAAAGCCAGGGAGCGACAAAGATCCACGGAAAATATTTCATGTGATAGCTGCGGAGAAAAGCTGGCTGTCGCATACAGACAGCCTCCCGTAGCAGACGACCACGCACCGCACATTACAGCCGGGCAGGCTAGTAGTCGTAGACATGCTCCAGCTTGAGCCCCGAGGAGTCGATGGTTCTCAGCGCAGCGGCAAGGTCGGCGACGTCGACTTCGACCACGTGTCGCGTCTGCCCCGGCACGGTGATAATCGGCTGAGTTGTGATTTGTGACCCTCTGATCAATGCGGGATCCCAGTCTTGCCCAGCCCAGAGGCTCAGGACAATGCGTCCACGGTTGCCGGCGATCTCCTCGAAGTCTGCCCCTGCCAGGGCGTGCTCAAGAGACGCATCGGTAAATGGCTGGTACCTCGGTAGCATCATTAGCTGAGTTTCGGGGCCGGAAACCAACACGGCCGTCTGGTGAATCGGCGCATCGAAACTGGCCGCAGCACCGAGTCCAATCAGCCAGCCATATGCCGCCTTTACGGCATATTCCGTGGTCAATGCATATTTGCGCTCCCACTTGCGCAGCGAGTCCGTGCCGAAAAGTGTCGTCTCTGCCCACAGCGCCCTGAGCTCTCCGAGGAAATCAAATTCATACCAGGGCCGCTCATAGATAAAGTCCACATACCGTTGGGCCACTCCGGCGGCAAAGATATCTTCCTCCGTAAGCCGATCGTCTTCACGCGTGCTTTCGAACAGGCGCCCCACAGTCAATTCATAAGCACCCTTGATGCCGTACTCAACCGTGGTGCTGAGACCAATCACCATGATCATGACATGGTATTCGCCGTTGAAGTCAAACTCTCCGCTTATGCGGCCAGAGATATCGCCGTAGGCCTTCCAGAACTGATCAATGTGGGCAAACCAGGGAAAAGTGCTGGGGCGCTCTGTGGCGATATAAGCAGCATACTCAGCGGGGCTATATACAAGGTACCACTCGGGAAAGGTCAGGAAGGTCTGGTCTGCGCCTCGCAAATGCTCTACCGGCGTGACGTTCTCCTGCTGCGGAGCAGCGAATAGCGGTGTACTCGCTGATGTGAGCAGCGCGCCAAGGCACAGGCATAAACAAAAACCGTACCGAACCATCAGGTACCCTCCTGCTTCACAAACGCCATAAGCACATTGTCCGAAGGGTCGTGATCCTGGTACAGACGCTGACCCTGGTCGATCAGGCCAACTGCCGCCAGTGCAGACACCCAATGGTCCAGGCCCTCAAAGAAACGAGGTTCCGCGGCATTGGTTTCCCAGGTTTCGCCGGTGCCAGCATTGAAGACCGTGTGAACCAGCGCGACGAACTGTCGCATCGAGTGATCGGGCGCATCGTGATCACGCAGCACAAAGACACCGCCAGAACGCAGAACCCGTGCAATGGAGGCCACGAATACGTGCAGTATCTCAGGTTGAACGTGGTGCAAACCGATATAGCAGGTCACCAGGTCCAGGCTGGCGTCCGGAATTGCATCGGGCGAAATGGGTGCATAGTCGCCGAGGTCAATGAACGGACCGAACTGGCGAATGCGACCGCGGTCGATCAGGTCCGGCGGACCGTAGCCCGGCGCCACATCACTGATGAAGTAGGCGGGCCCAGCAAGCGATAGCTTCTTGCGTAAGGCGCTGTAGTAACGCCCGGTGGAACCAATCTCCAGGTAGCCGTCATAGCGCCGGTTCAGGTCCAGCAACGCGGCGGTCTGCTCAGAGATCACATGCTTTTGCTTTTTAAGGGCAGGCAGTGCGTACTTCAGGTCAGCCAGCGGCGGCTTGACCTCATCATATCGATCCTGAATGTGCCGGTAGATGTCTTCGTCGTTATCGAATTTCGACGTCGCATCCAGGATCAGCTTGTGCAAGCGGTCCTCCGGCTGTAATCGGAACACATTTTGCAGAAACCAATAGAACCGATCCCGCCGCCGCACATCGCTATACACGCCGTGGAACTCGGAACTGGAATTCACTGGCGGGCCTTCCGAAACAGCGGGCCGATAATAGGTGTCCCACAGTACATTTCTGAAACGGTAATCGGGATCAAGGCGGTCTTTCAGTCCAAACAGCTCACGGGCGCGCGGATAAGCCTCGTGGAACTGTTCATCGGTGGCGTGCGGTTGATAAGGCAGGTAGTGGCGGCCGCCGCACTCGATCGCAGCATCGATGAGCTCTCGAGTCCACACCGCGACCCGCTGCTTCGCGTTGTCTCTCACGCGCTGCTTGTAGTACATCACAAAGGCAAAGACTTCTTCAGACGCCCAGGCGAGCAAGCTGCCGGAATCGCCCCGAGCGTGACGGATCGAGATATTGACCATGTTCACGCCGTGGCGCTGAAGAATCTCGACCATGCGAGGCACGAACTCATCGAACCGATCAATCGGAATGAAGTACTCCTGCAGCACATAGGTGGCGCGGCGCCGGGATAGCGGCTCCAGCTCTGCCACATCGTAACCCGCCTCGTAGTTGCGCCAGTGCACTTTGCGAGACGCGAACAGCAGTGGGTCTATAAGGTGTTCCCGCCACCACTTGCCAGAAAATGTCTCGGAGAAAATCCAGAAGAAGTATTTCTCCAGCCAGTAGGCTTTCCGCACTGACATCAAACGCTGGTTGCCGGTGGCCGCGCGCTGGGTCTTCGACCAGGTAACAGCATTGACGCGGGAGTAGTGATCCGGATAGATATCGGCATTGTGATATACCGCATCCGTCGAGCTGCGGACATGCTGCTTGAACCAGGCCAGGTACTCGGTGACGGGCATCCGTTCCGAGCTCCGCTCCACCCGCGTATTCTCGGTAAGTTCCAGCTCGATCTCGACGATGATCCCCAATCCCCCGTAGCCGCCGACCGCACCGTAAAACAACTCGCTGTTCTCCGTAGCACTCGCCTTTATCGCATCGCCGTTGGCAAGTACGAGCGTGATTTCACGCACGGAGAGAATGACCGGTCCAAGTCCCACGTAGCGGCCGTGGCAGTTAACGCTCAGCGACCCGCCGACGGTGAAGTTGGCATAGGTCTGCATGATCTTGATGGAAAGGTCGTGGGGGTCGACAAAGCGCTGGATGTCGCACCATCGAATACCGGCCTGCACGCGAATCAGTTTATTCGCGGGATCAAGCCAAAGCACCTGGTTCAGACCGCGCATGTCGATATGGTGACTGCCAGGGCTGGCCGTCTGTCCACCCATGCTGAAGCGACCGCCGCCAATCGAGATCGGGCCTGACGTCTGCCGGAGGATTGACTGCAGACCCTCAACGGAGTCCGGTCGTGAAATAGTAGCAACCCGAACCGGATTCAGCTGGGTGACGTCGTTGACGATCATATCCTGAGAATTGTTCATGGCGTTCACGGGAGGCTCAGGTAATCGTAGTGGGCTTTCAAGGGGTCTTCACCATAACGATTATCGCCCTGAGTGCCGCGCCTCAGACCCAACTCCAGAAACAACCAGACCGGGCCTATAACGGGAATCGTCACCAGTGGCATCCACCAGGCTGACTTGTCGGTGTCGTGGAGCCGTTTTGCCGAAAGGAAAAAGCTGGGAATCAGGAAGACGACGAACAGCACGTTGGTTGCGACAATACCAAACGCATTATCAAAGGCGACAAACAACAGCCAAAATACCAGCCAAAAGGGAAGCATGATGCCCCAGTAACGGGAGCGGTTCACCCGACCCTCCTTGCTCAGCAGCAGCTTCACAATCCTGTAAACAGTCTGTTGATCCAACACTAGCCCCCATTTATTCGGCGCAGTCGCTTGTTAAGCGGCGCACTCTTGCGTTTGTTGTGAATCAGAGATTCAGTGATCGGGAATCTTGAGTCAACGTAAAACTGCCGGGATGTGAAAGGATGCGCTCACCGCTACGGCAAGTACCATTTGGCGACACCAGGCAGGTGCTTGCAGGGAAGGATCCCTGAGTCGGATCAGCACCAGGGTGGTCTCAGGCCTGAAACTTTCTGGCCAGCGAAAAGACCCAGGGACGCATTGCCACAACCATGCCTCAGCTTGCCTTCTGCTTCATGGGAACCGTGCTATCAAGGTCAGCGAGGTCGTTGATCTCGCGCACCAGCTGCTGCATTTTCCCGAAGACTGGCATACCTTCGCCATTGTGCCGTTGGGCTATCCAGTCGGCAGGGGATATGGGGCGATCCCGCGCCGGCCGGTTGAAAAGTTGTGCTACGGCGACCGGTCTGGAAGAGGGCTCTAGGCGGGGCTTGTTAAACCGCGAGCCGACCCAGGGCAGAAGTCGCAAGATACTTTGAAAACTGCGCACTGCTAGCAATGCCAGTCGTATAGATAGGCTGCCTGACCTGCTCAAGACTCGCGGTCTTTACTGAGCCCGGGTTCTCATGGAATCGAAGGCAGTCGCTCTCGAAATCCAGGCCACAATAGGCCAGAAGTTTGGTTAGCGCGTTTTCCGGGTCGGTCACCAACTCTTCGTAATGCACGGACAAAAAGCTCTCGCCGTAGAGGGCATCCCAATGTTCCATCAGGTCCTGGTAGCACTCGTAGTATTCAGCGAGCTCGCAGAGATCGTAGGCATACGAGTGTGATTCGGTGAAATGGTTTTTAAAGATCGACAGGCAAGTGTCCTGTGGGTCCCGCTTTATGTGAATGATTTTTGCTTCTGGCAGCGCCTCTCTGATGGCTGCCAGATGGAAAAAGTTGCCTGGCATTTTGTCCACGAGGTATTCAGCCCGCCCTCTGAGTGGCAGCGTTCTACTATGGTAATGGCGGCCCATTCGTGCGAGCTCCAGATCAGAGGCTTTGGCCATACCCTTTGGATAGTGAGTGCTCGTAGCACGGCAGAACTCCCGGCAAATGTCGCCCATATGCGACAGCTCTCCCGCGCCTTTCACTTGGCTGTGTGCCGAAAGCATCTGTTCCAGCAGTGTCGTTCCCGAGCGCGGCATGCCAACGATAAAGATGTGGGCAGCTGACTGCGCCAGCTTGACCCGGTGGCACTCTGCGAAATTGGCGTTGTAGGTGCTTTTTATCTGACGGAAAAAACGGCGCTGATCTGGCATTGAATACTCTATGCTCTCCCGGTGAGTCTTGTTGGCAAGACAGTAATAGTCCCAGGACTTATCAATGTCGCCTCGCTTCTCATAGGCGCGCGCGAGTGCGAAAGCCAGGGCTGTTCTGTCAGGAGCCTTGGCATTTTCACTTTCCAGCAGGGCAATCATGCTATTTATATCGTCATCATCTAGCGTGTTCTCCAACGAAAGCGACAGGCCGTAGTATGATTTCGGGGAGCGCGGATTGATTTCGATGACACGTCGGTAAAGGGCATTCGCTCTAGAGAGCTTGCCGGCACGTCTTTCAAGGCCGGCCAGTTCCCGCATGTACTGCGTCATTGCAGGGTTTTTCTCCAGCATTGCCTCGCACAGGGCTTTCAACTCCGCGTCCCTGTCCTGGTCCTTCAATATCTGTATCAGATTGTCGTGAGGGTTGAGGAGCTCCGGGTTTGCGTTGATGGACGCATGAAAGCTGGTAATGGCGCTGTCGAAATTTCCTTGAGACTGATACAGCAATCCCAGTGAGTTGTGTGCTTCGGCGTAGTCTGGCTTCAGGCTCAACGCCTGGAGAAAGTTCTTTCTGGCCATTTCGGGCCTGCCAGCATCTACGTAGACTCTGCCAAGATGATAAGCCACAAGCCACGGCGTCGAACTGATCTTTATGCAGGCGTCCAGATGTTCAATGGCGGCGTCGTAGTGCTTTGCTTCGTGTTCTGCCATGCCGAGCAGATGCCTTGCCTGCTCATCCAGTTTATTGCGATTCAGGACGCGCCTGTAGCGCTCAATCGCAGTGTCTATATCGCCGGCCTTTTGGGCCGCCAGTCCGTCCATCAAGACCTGCACGCGCTCGGCGGCATGATTCGCGTTTGCAGGACTAGCGGCCACCTCTCGAACTACCGGCCTCTGAAAGCCCTCGATGAGCGGACTGAGAAACGCTTTGTACTGCTTCCAGTGTTCGGTGTGTTCCTTGTTTATGGGCGTGCGTACCTGTCGAGTGCTGGCGGTCGCCACATAGCCTTTTCTTTTATGCGATTGCAGACAATCAGCTTCAAAATCAAGGCCGCAAAAATCGAGAAGCTGGCGGATAGTCGCTTCGGGAGAATCCACGAGAGTCTCGTGGCGTAGAGTAAATACATCGTCTCCGACTATCCCTCCCCAGAAACTCATCATGTCGGCCACGAGTTGCTGATAAGCTCCGATTTCCATTAGGTCATAGGCAAACGGTTGATGCCCCGTGAAGTATCTCTGGTACATGGAGTAACCGCTGGCGAGACGATGGCGGTCGCAGTAAACAAATTTTGCCTGCGGGAAAACGGATTTGATAATTCCGATATAGCGGTAGTTATCAAGACTCTTGTCCGTCACCACCTGCAAGCGCTTGCCCTGTGATCGAAACGCTTCAAGAAACTGCAGGCGGACTCGCTCCAGCTCCGAAACATCCATGAGATGGATCAGTCTCGCCCAGCCGTCGGGGCTGCCAGCCGCTCTTGATTCGATGATGGAGTCGAAGAACAGCCGTTCGCCAGACGTGCCGACAGAGCTGTGTGCCCCCAGTATCTGTTCACAAAGGGTCGAGCCAGACCGAGGCGTTCCCACCAGGAAAATCGGCAGCGGGTCGCCATCCCGTTGCGGCAGTGTTGCCTGCGAGCCGGCGACGAAAGTGCTTTTTATGGCCTCCTGCTGGTCGGCCAGTTGGCCAATGCTGAACTCAAAGCTGTCTCGGTGAAGTCGGTTGGCAACAACCAGATATTCAAAGGATTCACCATGACAGCCGGTGGCCGAGAAGTACCAGGCCAGGCCAAAACCCGCCAGCACTCTGGAACGGGTACTGTTTTTTTCGTCATACAGGTAGCCCTGGAAATAGCTGACCTGTGCATCAGTAACGGCCGATATCGCTCCCACGAGCATCAGGTGATAGAAAGCGTAGGCGTCATTGGGGTCAAGCTTCAGTAAGGTAGAGTAGTGATGTAACGCCTCGTGATCTTGTCCCCGGTGCAAATGCAGATTTGCTAGACTGAGATGGGCGGAGCGGCGATTTGGGGCAATCGCGATCGCCTTACCAAGCGCGGCGGCGGCGCCTTCGTGATCACCCATGCGCTCCAGCGCGAGCCCCAGACTTTCCTGGAAATCTGCCTGCATCGGGTCGAGCTGAACCGCCTGCCCAAGCACTGCGACAGCGTCGTGGTATCTGCCGACGGTGAGCAAAGCTTTACCATACTCCCATTTCAGCTGTGCGGAATCCGGTGAGCGCAGACAGGCTCCGAAAAGCCGCGTTACTAATTCACTCGCGTCTTCCACTGCTGTCATAATGGCTCCTGTTGTAATTGCTCTCACAGGAACAGCTTTAGGAACTGCTCCGAAAGACGCCAGAATAGGATGGTCGCCCTAGTGGAGGACGATATCAAGAGTGCGGTGCCTTAGTCGTGATGCACCAACGCTGGCTTTGAGAACTAATGCCTGAAAGCGTGATACCTTGGGAACGCACCTGCTGCAGGACGACATCTTCCATCCCAACCTGATGTTCGGAGAAGCCGGGATACTACTGGTCAACACTGCCGGTCCGGGCTTTGGCCTGCGGCGATCCAGTCGACTTTGATTGAACCCTGCGCCAAGTGCCAACAGGAAGCAGTACGGCTGATGCTCGCCGTCGGCCACCCGCGCGGCCAACGCCCGCAGTAGTGATTCACTTGCTGTGCTCGAAGTTGTGCCCAACTTTTAACCCGACACGCGTTTGAAGTTAGATTGGCAGACGCTGAAAATCGCGCTAAACGACTAAAACGAGCATCGCGAAAGACTATAACCGGTTGTTTTATATGATTTATCGTCTAATTAGGCGATTTTTAAATACTTGAGGGCTATGAAGCGTTCAGCATTCATCGGCACTCGATTTTTGAAAACCAGGGTGTCGTCCTGGTAACCAACTTGCAAACCAACAACATAAACAAGTATGACGCCCAAGGCTCATTTCTCGGGAACTTCATCACCGGAATATCCCAGCCAGAGGGAGTGGGATTTCTCGATGGCAATATCTTGCTTGGAGAGAGTCGGACCGGATCCGTGAAGGTGTATGACAGCAATGGGGCATTTTTGCAGAACCTTGTTGCCCCCCGCGCAGCCGGTTTGACCACAACCAATGCGGTTACTGCTCGCTTACCGAATCAATGAGCTAAATGGGTATCGGAGGTCTTGCCAGGGCTACCAAGAGATTTCCGGCCTCCGAAATGTAGAATCTCTTGCTCAGGGGGAAGAGCCATAGAACATGAGCGCATAATTAAAATTTGCGCTCAGTTGCTCTTGCGGATGTACACCGTCAGCTCCGGCTGCCCCCCGCTGGCATTGACCAGGAAACCCACCCGGCCGTCCGGGGAAATCATGCCCTGCTCTCCACCCGACACCAGGCGGCCATCGCCCTGCACCGACACCGGGTTCAGCACCGCCGGCACATTACTGTTGCCGTAGGAATCGGCGAGAATGCTGCCACTGGCGCTGCCGTCGCCGGCGACGCTCAGCTCCGCTACCGCGGTGGCCGCCGCGGTGCTGGCAAATACCCCGTAATAATTGCCCGCCACCGAGACCAGTGATTTCCCTGAGGAGGTCTTCACACACATCCCAGCGCCCTGGTCAGACTCCATGGTCTGGGTGAGCGCGATGAAATCGCCGTTGGTAGCCACGCCGCCCACCACCCGGTAGCCGGCGTAGTTCACAGTCACGCTGCCATCGCCGGCAACGCTATAGGTCAGCGGCGCGCTGCCGACTTGGTTGTAGGTGTTTTCGAGAATGCTCACAGAGCCGCTGCCGTTGCCGTCCAGCGTGACCTGGGCGAAGCTTCCGGCGGGATCGGTATCGATGAAACCGCAGTAGTAGCTGCCATTGAGCAGGCTGTTGCCGGCGCCGGACAAAGCCTCGGTAAGCAGTGCGACCGATATCTCTCCGTCGGTATAGTCAAAGTCCACCAGCGCCATCAGGTCGAATGCTGCGGTGGCGGCGCCGCCGGAGCTATAGTCCGAGTTGTTCGACGACAGCAGTACGAGTCCGTCTGCCTCTCGCTGGTAGTAGCCAGCGCCAAAGTCTTCCACCGAGACAGTCGATTCCAGCACCGTCTGGTAATCGAAGCGGCCATCGGCATACAGGTTGGCTCGCAGCAGCAGGCTGAAGGCTTCGAAGTCGTCAATACCAAAGGCCGAGCCGATAAATGCCCGATCGGAGGAGACAGTCTCGCCGCGCGCAAATGTGGCGATCAGTGGAGACACGGGAAGCCCGGGAAAGTTCATGTCCCACCAACTGATCAGTGATGCCGGAGCGGCCACCTTGCACTGGCCGCGGGGCACGGCGCCGCAGGCACCGTTCCAGCTCACGAAACGCCAGCCCGGCCGTGGCAAGGCCTGGTACAGCGCGTCGTAGTCATCCTGGACCTCGTTGTCCGTGCAGCGGCTATCAGCAGCCTGGAACTGCTCCAGGGTGCAGCCGCGGGCGCCGTTGTTCAGCTCGACGATGTCGCCTTCGCCGACGATCTGCAGGGGATGTTTGCAGGCCGACACCAGTAGCGTCAGCGCTGCAATAGTGATCAGGGTTTTCATGGCCATGCTCCCGCGAGCCAGCGTCGGGCCCGCCTGTCAGGTTTACCAATTGGATTACCGACTTTGCCATGGGTACAAGCATGGCACCCACGTCGACCTACCACAATTAGACGGTTGGATTAGCCCGTTCGTGCATGAGCCATAAATAGAGCGCTACTTGAATGTGGGGAAGAACGGCAAGACTGCCGGTGCCTCCCTAGAACTGCATCCCCAGGAATAACTTGATGGAGGTGCCAACGGATGCCTGGAGGAAAACAAGGGGAATTGCCTGCTCTATGTCTGTCAATACCCAGGGGATACTTACAGGATCAATCGGTACTCTTGATCTTGATCCACATCTCTTTGCCCTGACTGATGTTTGCCTTCGCGTCTTTCTTGAGCTTGCTCATCTTGACCGATTTCTTGTCGGGGTCCTTGACCTTGAGGTTCTTGAGGTCATTACCACCATCCTGATTAATGGTGGAATCCAGTGACCACATGTTCTCTACCTTGTCCGGGCCGCCTACCTGTATCTCGTAGACATGATCGCCGTCTTCTTTTTCACCGGAGGGGGAATAGCCAAACAGGGCAATTTTCGCGGTGAAGGTCGATCCGGCCGCAGACCCGCGATCCTGGGGCGCAAAAGGGAATGTTGCGCCGGTTTTTACCTGCCAGCTGGCGGTGACACCGATTGACGTACGGCTCGGCTTGGGTAGCCTCTCAGGGCCGCCGGTGGCGGTGTACTGCCTGATTTCGGCTTTCTTGTCGTATTTCCCGGTGCCGGTTTTCCATTCGTCGATGATGGTCTTTGTCGACGCCGTAGTCACTCTGCCCTTCACGTCATCGCCCAGGGCCTGTCGCTCTGTCTCGGACTTGTTCTTGTGATCCTTCAACTCCGCCTGGGTAACCCGCGCCTCACCGCCGGTATAGGGGCCAACGTAAATAGGCTTGTAGGCACTGCTCTTGGTAATGGCAGGTTTGGGCCAGTCCACCATAATGGGATTGTTCTTGCTGCCCCAGTAATTTCCGGGACGGGGGATAGAGACAATCTCCGCAAGCTTGCCGCTGCGGACACTGGTCAGGACTTTCCAGGCCACTATGTCTCCGGCGACTTTGTGCCCCTCGACCTTGACCTCTCCTTTCTCCCTGGCAGGACCCGACCGATAAAGCACCTGAACCGGGTACACGTGCTTCTCCTGCAACTTTTTGACAGCAGCCTCAATTTCATCCTTGGTATCCGCCTTGTCCTCCGGCCAACTCTTGAAGGTGTCTCGGATATCAGCGTTCAGGGACTTGTGGCGCTCGGTTTCCGGCCGCAGGTAATCCACGATGATGTCTTTCTGGTTCTTGAACTTTTTGGGTTTCGCGACGCCAGGTTTCGCCTTGGGCTTTGGCATTCGGTCTTCAACCTCGATGCGGTTGAAATAGTCTTTGGACGTGTTGGCTTTTATCGTGACCTTGGCATTGAAGCGCGCGTACTCTGGCTTTCCGGCTATGGCACCGGCCTTCTTTTTTGCGTCGGTCTTGGTCATGCCACCCTGCTCCTGGGCTTCCTTACCAATTCCGTTGAGCTCGGACTTCATGCTCGACCACTTGAGGCTGCTGTCATCCCTGGGGGCGGTAGCGTCCTTTTCTTCCCCTTCCTTTTTCTTCTTTTCATCCTTCTTGGGATCTTTTTTGGCCTGCTTGGCGGCCGCCTGCTTTTTTTCCTCACGCTTTTGCTTGTTGCTCTTTACCTGCTTGATCCGCTTCTTGGGCTTTTTCTTGGAGCCCTTGAACTTGCCGCCGCCCCGCTTCCGACCGCCAAACCCGGACAGTCGTTCGGCGAGTGTTTGCTCGGCCATGATCTCGTCGAGCTTGTCGTTGATGATGCCGGAGAGAAAACCCACAAAGGGCGCCAGCAGGTAACCGGCGCGAAAGCCCTTGAGTGACAGGGTCACTGTCTGGTCAGCGTTGCCCCCTTCTACCGCGCGCTTGTAGGCCAGCATTTCGTCCATTGCATCGATGCCGTCAGGAATATCGAAGAACAGCCCCTTCAATTCCTCGTCGGAAAGATCATCCGGCAGGAAAAATTTGTCGAGCATCGGCCCGAGCTTCTCGATCATGCCGACGGTACCCGGCTCACCGTCCTTGCCCTCGGCGCCCAGCATCAGTGCCAGCAATTCGTCCTCGATGTCTTCCATCTTGCTGATCTGCTCGGCGGTGGCTTCACCCTTCTGCAGAACCGCCTGGAACTCGCGCAGCTGTTCGCGTTTCTGCTCGAATTCCTCCAGCATGTGATCAGCCTTTTCCATCGCTTCCCTGACCTGCTGGAAAGTGGCGATGATCGCCTGGATCTGGTCGATGACTGCCATGAGCGCCTGAATCTTCTCGATGATCTTGCGCAGCTTGTTGAGACGAAGGGCAATGTGTGCCGCCACCGCCGCCCCCGCAGCCAGCGAGGTACCGCCACTGAGCGGCGCAGTCAGGGCGGAAAATAGTGCAGTGGCGGCCAGTTCAGCGGCCAGCCAGGCGATTTCCTCAAGCACAAAGTCGCGGATCTTGCCGACATTGGTAGTGAGTTCCACCGCCACCGGTTGCAACTCCGGCAGGCGCTCGCTGGCGCCGGCCAGCATGCCCTGGATCATCAGCAGTGTGTTCAACTCCGACAATTTGCTGAGATCGATCGACTCCAGGTCTTTCTTGAGTTTGGGGTCGGTGATCTTGCTCTGGATCAGCGCAAGGTTGCCGTTGATCTCCGAGGCCTTGCCAGTGGCATTGGCGGTGGCCTTGGCGTCAGTTTCGATATTGAGCAGCACCTGTTCCGGCAGCTCGTCTGATTCGGCATTGGGGTCAGCCTTGAGCATCTGGTTGATTGAGAGCGCTTCCCGACTTGCCTCATCAAGATTCTTGTAAAACTCCAGCAGGTCCGCGAGCCCCTTGCCCTTGCACTCGGGGTCCCCTTCGCATTTCCTGGCAACCTCTTCCAGGGTGCGCAGGAACTGCTCGGCTTCGCTGTCGGACAACTGGTCCAGGGCCTCGCCGGCGCGCTTGCGCTCCTCATCCGTCAACGGCGTACCGTCAACATCGTCACCCTTGCCGCCGACTTTCTTCAGCAGCTCGTTGAGTTCCTCCGTGCCGCTCTTGTCATCACCGTCGCCAGTGCCCTTGTCCTCGGTTGTGTCCTTGCCGTCGCCGGTATCGGTATCGTCTTTCCTGGCGTCGCCGGTATCGGTTCCCTCACCTTTCTTGTCACCGGTACCCTCGCCTTCACCTGTCCCTTTTCCCTCGCCGGAATCGGAGGACCCTTTCGTATAGAAGATGATGTCGTAAGGACCGGCAGCGAATTCAGCCATGCCGGGCTGGCCGGCCACGCCCCCGTAAGTCCAGGAAAAGCTATAGCGAACCTTGTCCTGGTAGTCGCGCGTCGCCTTCGTCTTGTGGAGAGAAGGCAAGCGAGTGCCGGACTGGTAGGGTGGAATGGTCGGGTCCCGCGGGTAGGGTGTCTTTAAATCCGAACTGACCAGCGGATAGGTGAATTTCGTGCCGTCATCCAACGTGATCTCTACCTGGCCGGCATTGACGTAGATCTCTACCGTGGCGATACCGGCGTAAGCAAACTGGGTCACGCGGAGTGCAGATGCGCCCACGGCTGGTTGGCGCAGGTCGGTTCGCCGCGATGCGCCGACGCCCATCGAGGCCGCGCGGGCGCCCATGGTGTCTGCTTCCTGCTCCAGTGATCGATCGACGTTCGCGGAAACCCCACCCCGGGATTGGCCCGGCGCCACCCTGCCCTGCAATTGCTGAACGGAATGCCAGGCCTCGTGAGGCAGACTGTCCTGCTGTCCGGGCGCCAGGTGAATTTCCGGCCCTCTGGCCAGGGCCCAGGCGCCGAAGGACGCTGGTTGCGCGCTATCGTTGTGCACACTGATCGATGAAAGATCCAGCCCGGAAAGCTGTTCCAGGTTGGCCTTGAGAGGATCAGGGAGGCTACCGGACCCACTGGCTTTAGAGACTGCGGGAGAGTTGTCTTCGGCCTTTTCAACCAGGGGCGGTGATTTCAGCAGCGGCTGTGCGGCTGCTGAGCTCAGTAGTTGCGTTGGCTTGGCAAGCGCGGTCGGTTTGGCCTCCCGGCGCGATGTTTTTTGCCGACCCCGCCGCTCCATGGCTAGCGCCTGGACTTGCTCTTGCCGTAACAGTGGGCGCAGAAATCGTAGCCCATGGCCTGCGCCTCGGCCTCGGATTCGAAGTAGACGCGGTGATCGGAGCGCATGGCGGCAATCTGGCAGCCGGGTTTTTCCCGGGCAAGACTGTGCAGTTCGCGGGTGCTGCTGTTACCCAGGAACTGCGTCCGCAGCCCGCAGGCGTCTGTCTGCTCGACGTCCAGCTCGATATCGCGGTAAATGATATTTCCCGGGGACGGGTAGAGGATACGAGCGTCGATCTTGCGGCTTTTGCCGGCGCTGGCACCCAGGTAGACCGGATTGCGAATGGCCCTGGCCGCCTGCCGTAGCCGCTGAGCCTGTACGTTGGTGTTGATCGTCAGGCCGGATCCACCGCCTTCCTTCGGCGCGTCATCCTTCAAAGCGAGCAGGGCCTCCTCCGTATCTCCCTGCCTGTCGGCCTCGGATGTGTACCAGTCGGATTCAGCCTCCTTTTTCTTCCTGCGTGGCCCCTTGTCAGCGCCGGGACCAACAGCCAGCTTGAAATAGCCCTTGCTGTCAGTCTTGCCCTGGAGAAGCTCGCCCTCCGTGCCGTCACGATCCTGGAACAGGGCCACCGTCGCACCGGGGATGGGCTCCCCCTCCCGGCTCCTGACAAAACCGTGAACCTGCCAGCTACGCTCATCACGCGCCAGCACCGGTACCGAGGCGCGATCGCGCTCGGCGCGGGTATTGACCATCTGCTGGTGCTGGCGACGCATGCGCTGGTCAGCCTTGCGCACCCGGACATCGTCAGTGCCATAGCGAGCTTCCATGCGACCGCGTTCGCGGCGCGCCTGCACCAGCTTCGCGCGTTTGATCGACGCCAGGGTGCCGAGGGCCTGGCCACGCTGTGTATCCATCTGCGCAGGCGCATCCTTGATCAGCCCCTCCACCTGCTCGACGGCTATGTTCTGTCCCTTGTCCCTACGTTGTTGCATGGCGCTTATCCTCCCCACATCTGGCTCAGGCCCATGGTCATCTGGGTGCCGACGCTATCGTTCGACTCTTCTTCCGCTTCACCGTCCTGCCCACCTTCCTGCTCGTCGGGCACGAAGATGTCGCGCCAACGGCCCAGGGCCTCACACCAGAAGTCCATGAAACTGAAGCTATTGAAAAGAATCTGGTTGTCGTGCTCCCTGATGCTGGTGTTGATGAACGGTATGGCGGATATCGGTGACTCAAGGTTGAGTATGCAGTGGGTTGCCTGGTTGTCACTGGTGTTGTTGAACAGCAACCCAAGCGCCACCGAAGAGAACAGGTTCAGCATCAGGGTTTCCTTGAAACGGTTGTCCTGGATTCGTGTGGTCATACCCACGGTGAGCAAGTTGGTGAACATGAAGTCCAACAGGTAGTCGCAGTCGAACTGGTTATTTTGAACCGACACGTCATCGAGGCTGACGATGGCCACCGCGGAAATCGCAAACTCGAAATCCGGTTCCGAGAGATCCAGGAACACCTGGTTATTGGCAAACATCACGTTGCCGCTGGCCAGGTAGCGTCCTATGCCCTGGTCATCCAAACCGCGGGAAGCCTTCGGCACAAAACCGTCGCTGGGTCCGGGCAGGTCACCCACATCTATCGGGTCAGCCGTCGCTCCACTGAAGAGCAGGGTCTGCAAGTAGAATTCGTTGGACAGGCCGAGGTTAAGAATCAGCACCGTGGTGGCGAGAAAACTCGACTCGCCCATCACGAATCCCTTCGAGGTCAGTTGGTTAGCCTGCACGCTCATCGGACCGATGCCACCCAGGGCGAGTGCCTGGCCCAGCGGCTGGGACACAATGTTGTCGTGAATGCGCGCCGCGGGTACGCCGTTTTGCCTGGGCCGAAGGAAATCGTCGATCTCTATCGGGTCGATCCCCGGCAGCGCGTAGGGCACCACGATGCCACCGCGGCGCCCGCCGCCGGCATCCTCGGCCTCACGTTCTGTCTCCGCGCCGTTATTGAGAATGCTATTGCGACACATATCGAGCCCTTCGACGTGTAGCACGAATACGCCGCATACCGGCTGCAGGTAGTCTGGGCCGTTATCCTCGATCACGTTGTCATGTATGCGCAGGGCCTCCACGTCGGCCAGGCCAATGGCGCCGTAGCCCATGTACTGCCGAGCATCCTTGGGCATCACGTCAAGCTCTCGCCAGAGATTGTTGCGCAATTCGTTGCCTAGAATATCGAGCCCCATCACGCTGATGAACTCGTCCGCCTCGTCCAGATTGAAATAGGCGACCACGCCGATACCGCACAGGCCCATATCGACAATGCGGTTGCGCTCGATGCGAAGGTCATACAGGGCACCGGCGGAACGGTAGGTGACGCCGGTTTCGGGGTCGCCCTCAGGTGGGATATAGACGCTGCCTGGTGCACAGGGGTCACAGGGGTCGTAAAGGCCAATGATCCAGCCCAGCAACCCTGGCACCGGGTTGCCGTTTACATCGATGGCGACCAGGCTGCCCAGGGTGATACCGTGGCCGATGCCACCGACGATGTCGTTGTCGATGATGCTGATTCGCTCGCTGGTCCCGGCGATATGTATTCCGCCGCGGCCGGCCTGCACCCGCTCCCGGGTTTCAGGGCCCTTGGAGGGGATCACCCGTAGCAGGTTGTGCTCTATCAACATGTCGTCGCCCAGCAGGAACAGCACCGGCCACCCGCCGAACACATCTTCCGCCAGCAAGCGGCAGTCGCGCACGGTAACGTCGCGGGCGTCGGCAATACGCACGGGGCATTCACCGCCGGCGTTGACCTCCAGGTTTTGTAAAGTGATATGCCGGCAGGGCCCGCGGGCCTCAGTGCCTCGACATTCGATCCCGCTTCCCCGGGGCGCGGCACGTACCGACAGGGACTCAATAGTAACGTTCTCCCTGCCCTCGGCCAGAAATACCGGGGAAACCTCACCGCCCTCGGCTGGCTCGTCGCCGATCACACGGCTGCGCATTCCGCAGCCATGAATGCGCACGTTGTCGCGGTCTATGGTCACGCTTTCCCGGTAGGTACCCGGTAACACGCAGATCTCGCCGCCGCTGTCCGGCAGGTGCTCTATGGCCTCCTGGATGCTTTCGAAATCGCCAAAGCTCTGCAGGCCGTCACCGACCTTGTAGGTACAGCAGGTCTGGATGCGGGTCAGCGGCTGGAACACCCGGCGGCAGTCATGTATTTGCGTGGGGGCTGTAATGTTGGCCACCGGCCCGGTGTTCCAACGCAGAATACCCAGGGGGGCCCGGTGATAGGTCACACCCTGGGGCGGGGCATCCGCGGGCCACACAGCGGGGTCGAAATCTGTGCCCGCCGTGCGCAGGGGAAAAGCCCAGTAGTCGCCGGGACGGTAGTTGGCGTTGTCCGCCGTCGGGGCGTCCATTGCCAGCTCAAGCCCCAGCTCGAATTCAACGGGCCCGCCCGCGGAAAACTCATTGACCAGGCGGGTGCCGTCCCAGAGACGGAAGAAGGCCTCATCGGTCGCAGCACCTGGCCAGGCGCCGACAATATTGCTGAGGGCGAGCATGCCGTCACCCACACTGGACGCATCCGCCTCCATGACGACTTCCCACCAGGTACCGCTGGCGTGGGGCGCCAGTACCTCCAGGAAGAAATTGTCGAGGCCGCAGTGGTTGATCATCTGGTCATTGGCCATGACCAGTAGCTGGTTGGCGACAGCATCGAAGGTACCGCGACCCACCAGCCCGCCGTTGAAACGGGAGTACTTCAAACGCGCCTCTCCGTCCGTGTTGGGAGCGGCGACTTCTATCCTGAACAGGTAGTGTTCAAAACCGGTGTAGCCACCGCCGGCCTGCACCGGACACTCGCCGGCCACCACCACAGTGGGCGACGGGGTCACGGTAAGGTGGCCCTGCTGGGCGGGGTCGTCCAGCAGTCGATCCAGGTTGCCGCAATCCTCCCCTTCCTGCAGCCGCAATAAACGCAGCCGGTAATTGAGCCGCGAGCGCTCGGTGGTATCCGGCCCGCCCAGGGCCGGTTCCAGCAGCTCTACCGGGTCCTGGAAAGCACTGAAGGACTCTTCCCAGGCCTCCAGGATGACCGCGTCGCGCACGCCGGTCGCTATACTGCTGGCGTCCGGCAGTGGAGAGTCGATGGGCGGCCCGTACCAGCGGGTCGGCAGGGTCAGTGGCGCATCACCCTCGATATACAGGTGCAGTCCGTCGATCCAGCCGCGTCCCGGCTGCAGGGTCACCTCGACTGTCACACCGTCGGCGTCCGCCCCCAGCAGTTGCCAGTTGTCGCGCTCGGCGGCGGGTATGCCCACCAGGTCGGGGCCGATCGCGTCCTGGCCCAGTACCTCCCGCAGGTGACGAGAAATTTCCGTGCCCGCGTTCCAGTCCTGATCCAGCAGGACACGCCCCTGCTGATGCCAGACGCCGGTAAAATTCTGCGCCGGCTGATAGTTAAGTTGTGAGAAGTCCCCTTTCATTGTGGGTGTCCCCCAGTCTGCTGTTTGTTGTCAGGCCGTCAGGTGACCGGCACCAGGATTGGCCTTACTCCTACCGGCATGAATTCCCGGTAGCGAATGTTCAGGTTTTTCCATTTGTGGGTGTTCAACAGGTAGCCGAAACACCCCATGGCATCATTGCCCGGCCCCTGGTCCAGCAGCCGCTGATCGCTGCGCAGCCGCAATTGCCCGTAGCCGGGCAGGCCGAACCAGGTGGCGGTGAAGCTGATATCCGCACTGCTGCCAAAGACACAGGCGTGGTGTGGCGGCAGGCGGTCGCTGTCACCGCTCAGGAAGCTCAACTTCAGGCAGCCGCGCTGGTTGTCGTGGGCTTCGAGGCGGTGCAGGAATATTCCCCCCTGCCCGCTCACCGATTGCACCCGCAGGCGGCCGAAGCTGGTCACTCCTGCCACCTGCAGTGCGGGACCCCAACCGAGTTCGGGGTCGCCGGTGGCCGCGCGTACACTGAAGCGCGGCGTGGGATCACCCTCGGGGCTGCCGCCATCGACGATACTGTCGGTCAGTGCCAGCCGGTATTCATCGTCTGCCTCTACCGCACCGATGATGGCGCGGGTGACGACGATTTCGGGTTGCTGATCGAAGGTGTCTGCCTCGGCGGGATCATCGAGGAATCCGAAATCGTTGCCCAGCCGGAACGATGCCCGCATGCCCTGTCGTACCCCGGCAGAGGCCGGATCCAGTTGCCAGGCGCCACCCGGGTCCATGGTGGTACCGTCCAGCTCCAGCGCATGCACTGCCGCCTGCTGGACCAGCGCCGCATCTCCAGCAAAGGCCGCCGAGGCCCTGTCCCAGGTCAGGTAGAGGCCCTCCAGTCGCACCGTCAGGGCCGCGACAGCATCGGCGTCGCTAACATCCACAGGGCGCAATCGCAGGGGTTGGGATAAACGCACCACCGGTCGCTGGCCACTGCTGGCCCTGATCCACAGGGAGCTGGCCAGGGTCAGCGAAGGCTCGCCCCCCTCGCTGCCACTGCCGGTGACAGCACCGATATCCAGTTCATAGGTAAGGCTGTCGCGGATTTCCACCACCACCGGCTGGCCCTGACTGTCCAGGTCTGCCAGCGCATCGCGCAGCGCGGTACTTCCACCGCCACTGACCGGGCGCAGTACCACGGCCTGTCCAAGCCACTGGGTGGGCGTGTCATCGCGCACCACCGGCTGTGCACCGGTGGGGCCGGAAAATCCGTGTGTCCACGACACCAATAGTCCGTCGGCCAGGGGTGTCGCTTCCCCGGCCAGGTCAGACAGCCCGAACAGCACGCGACCGCGTTCGGGGTCGATGGCAATTTCGTCCTCGCGCAGGGGCGGATGAAGTCCCTCTTCCCAGGCGCAGAGGTTAGCGCCGCGGAAACGCCAGTCTGTGCCGGCAAAATCATCGGGAATATGCAGGATCAGGCCCACCGCGTCGTCACCGGGCCGGCCCGGTGTGCCGCTGTAGGTATCCACCGCAACGTAGGCGGCGGGGTTGCCCGTGGGCGAATCACTGCTGAGCCGCGCCCAGGGCATAGGGCCCGGTACCGTATCTGCGTTGCTCAGGTTGGGGGGCTCTTCGTCGGCGAAATAGCGGTGGGTATTGAACAGCGTCATCGGGTCCGCCTGCGGATGCACCACCACCCGCACTAGCGCTGCGGCGTCGCCGGCCTGGTCCGGCACCACGGCGGCGGCCTCCACCCTGCCCGGCTGCGCCACCGGCACCTGGTAGTCCTGCAGGCGCCACAGGTAAACACCGAGATTGGGCAAGTTGTAGCGCGGCGCACCGAACTGGCCGGGCTTTACATCCACCAGGTGGGCGAAGGGGTCGAAGGGACCGTGCAGGAAGCTGAGCTGGGCCGGGTCGCGCAGGGGTGCGGTGCCGCCGCGCACCGGCGTGACGATGTCGGTTCGCAGGGGCAGCGGCGAGCGGCCGCCGGCATCCGGTCGCAGATGATTCAGGTGTTGATTCCAGGCCAGCCGTTCCATGGATTCCACCGCGTGGGCGGCCCAGCCGGTCAGGGTATAGCTCAAGGATTCGACCGCCCCCAGCGTTCCCTTGCGGCGACGGTGGAACACCGTGCGCGCCACGTCGGCGCGCAGGGTCCAGGGATCTCCCGACAGGTGCGAAACACCCAGCAGGTCCGCAAGGTAGGGAATCACCCACTCATCGCAGGACTCAATGAAAAAATCCTGGTACAGGGCCTCGATGTTGTCGCGGACACCGGCCATGACCTCGTCAAGTATGCCCATGTAGGCCTGCAGTTGCTCTGCCGGGCGCTGCTCGATATCCCGTATGCGATAGATCTCGGGGAGCTGTTCGTAAAGAGGCTTGCGCGGCGTACTCATCCTTCACACTCCTCGGCGCGGCTATCCGCGCTGAGCTGTATGACCAGGTGGTCTTCGTACAGGGAGAGCAGTTCCATACTGTTGCAGTCGACGCGCGACTCCCTTGTCGGGCTGGCGGGAATCCCCAACTCTGTGGGATCCGCTTCCTCTGCTGTACCGGATGACAGAACCTGGAAGGCATCCACTCGCGCCCAGGTGACACCGGCTAACGCCTGTGTTGCCGCCAGCACCTGGGACACGTGCGCGCCCTCGCCAAAACTGCGAGCGCCCAGGCCAAACAGGCCGTTAATGTCCAGAGAATCGCCAGCCAGGCCCCAGGCACCGAGCGCCTCGACCACTGCCAGGTGAATATCATCGCTGCGGTAGTTGGGGTCAAAGCCGGCGGCGACGGTGAGGATGACAAACCTGCGCCGCCCATTGACGACGTCTACCGGGTGGCGGGACGCGCCTCGGCACCGGTTTGCTGCCCGCAGACCTTCCCGCACCTTGTCCGCCTCGGCGGGATCGCCGTTTTCGGTCAGCACCGCCACGCGGATACGCGGCCCACCCGCCGGCGCGACCCAGTCGGCGCGGGCTTTGAAAACACCGGGCATCGACAGGGCCTCAGCCTCGTAGTCCGCCATGCCCACCAGACGGCCCAGGCTCTGCATACGCTGTGGCGCGGCTTCCCGCGCGCTGGCCGCAACTTCCGGGTCGGCGCCACCGACCGCGGGACCGATCATGATGGCGTCCTTGAGGGGCTTCAACTTGCCCGTGGGCGCCACCTTGCCGTCGGCGTCACCGCGGGCACCCACGCCCTTGCGCAATACCGCTTCGATGTTGTTGTTGCCGGAAGGGAAC
Source organism: Cellvibrionales bacterium (assembly GCA_043513815.1). Lineage (GTDB taxonomy): Bacteria > Pseudomonadota > Gammaproteobacteria > Pseudomonadales > Halieaceae > JANQIO01. The sequence continues at coordinate 3,209,430 of CP121313.1, forward strand.
ACCGCACCGGTAATACCGTCGCCACACTGAATGTAGCTGTTACCCTCCTCATCCTCCCGCACCACGTAGACATGGTCCAGCGGACCTGCGTTGAACAGGGTGTCCTCCCGCTGCCAGCGCAGCCCATCCACATACACCTCAAGCGAAGGTACCTGGGGCGGCGTCGCCTCGGATAACAGGTGGTAGGTCAACGGGTTGGCGGATAGCGGCAGGGTCTGGAACTTGCGCCGGCCGTCGCCGGATCCCAGCGGCGCAAACGCCTGGGTTTCCCCCTGGTCGGTATGCACCACGTTGCCATAGACCCGGACTTTCGGCTCTGCCTCATCGAGCCATTCCCTCGCGAACACTGGCTGCTGGTCCAGTAGCAGTGACCACAGCCAGGGCTGTTGCGGATCCCGCTCCGTACCGCCGAATATATTTGCCGCCTGCACGTTGACCGACTGCAAACGGCCGTCTTCTCCCTCCAGGATCAGCTCACGGGCCAAAAGATCCTCCGCCTCTGACCGGGTGCCGTAGTAGTTCACCAGGTAACCGTGGAGGTCGCCGTCATCGAACTCGGTGGTTGGAAATTCACCGTCGTCCCAGGCGCTGGGCGCGCGTAGTTCAAGGGCCGGGCTGACCGCCTCGTGAATCTGCAATTTGCGAATATCCGCTTCTTCCCGGGAAATTTGCAGGTTGGCGATCATTCGCTCATCCATGGTGATCACCGCGCAGGAACCGGACACCCCGCCCCAGGTCAACGTGTCATTGCGCAGGGCCTCCACGGTGCGGGTCACGGTAAACGGCACCGTGCCGCTGCTGTCGTCAAACTCCGTCAATCCCTGGCAGATCAGCTTGCCACCCACGGCGATGTCGTCGACGTCCTCGTCAAGCGGCAGTTCCAGCATCGGCAGATCGCTGTAGAAACCTTCGTCCCCATTGTCGTTCTGCCAGATTTCGCGAGTGAAGTTGGTGGCTTCCAGCGACATATAGCCGGTGGTCTCGTTCAGCCTGCCGATGCGCACCGGCGCATTGTGGCCATAGTGTCGGAAGCTGCGGTCGATGACATAGGCGTCGACGATCTCGTCCCGGGCGATAGACAAGGCGCCTTCAAAATGCAGGGTGACACGATCCAGTACCTGCTCCACCGACTTGACGATGGCCACCTCGGGCAGAGCCTGGGGTTTGCTGGTGTCGTAGTCGCCGCCGCCCGGCGCGAACACCGCCAGATCCGGCAGCAGCAGGATCCGGTCACCAGGCTTGAAGCTGACGGCGGCGAGACTCTCCGGGTCGTTGGCGCCGTCCACACTGTGCAGTTCCAGCGCAGTAAGACCGGAGCTTACCGGCTGCAGGCCGCGCCGCGGCCGGTACAGGTGGAATTCATTCTGGGCCGGGTAGGCCTGGGCCTCCGCAAGCGTTTCGAAAATGGCCGATTCATCGAGGCCCTTTAGGTCTACCTTGAAGCCGAAGCCCGCGGGCACCGTGACCGGCTCTTCACCGTCGAGGGTCAGGGCGAAACTCGCCTCTCCCGCCACCCCGGGAGCCATGCGATAGCCGCTGAGCTGGACCAGGCGGCTCACACTCTCGCGCCAGTTCGCGGTACGCAGCAGCGACTCGTTGGCGTAAAGCGTCTGGTAAAAGGTGAGTACCTCGGCGACGGTGGCCGCACATTCCATCAGCGCGATACCCGGGTCGTCGCTGCCTCGGTGGGTCCAGCCGGACAGCAGCGTGGATTTGTCCAGCCGGTCCAGCATGTGCTCCCGAAAACTGCCGTAGTCACCTATCCGGTAGCGGATCTCCGGCAGCGCCGGGCGGTTTTCTATTTTTCGCGGGAACAGGGGCCCGGGTTCACAGTCGTGCTTGCAGCTCATTGGCGACCTCCCACGACTTCAACCACCATACGCCCAAACTCCAGGTGGTCGGGGTCGTTAGCCACTTGCAGCACTTCAAAGGGTTCCAGCGCCAGCACATCAATCTCCTGAACCGGCAGCTCATCGGGACTCAGGCTGATGCTGCTGGTGCTGGGACCAAAGCCCTGGTTCCAGCGACGCATACTCAACAACACCACCCGCTCGACACCGGCAACGGTGAGGGCTCGATTGAGCGCCTGGCTGGCGTGCAGCGGCTGGCCAAAGGTCCAGTCATCCGGGTGAAAAAAACCGCGCCTGCCGTCCGGGGTCAGTCCGCTTGAGAACTCCTGCTCCAGCACCGCCGCCAGGTCTTCAGGCCAGAAATCCCTGTGCGCGCAGACCCGCATGAGGATATCCAGCGGCACATAGCGCGCGGCGCGGATCTCCAGGTCCTCCCCGATCAGGCGTACCGCGTCAAGGTAACCATGAATGCGCTCCCGCAGGGCGTCACTCAGGGTCGTGGTGCCGACCGGATCGACGGCTACCCGCACGGTGCGCCAGCTACCGGTCCAGCCGTAGCTGGCGTAGGCGTTGGAGACTTCGGGCAGCTCCTCGGCGCGCTTGACGTAATCCGCCAGTGTGACAGCGCGGCGCTGCCGGGCGCGGTAGGCGATGGGAGCCCGACGCAGGAATTCATCGCGCGCTTCCGGCTCGCGACCGTTGGTAACATCAAAGGGGTTTCGAATGCCCACCCAGCCGGCCGGGCCCAGGTGACCAGTAAGCGCATCCCGACCTACATTGCCATCGATGCCACGACCTACCTGGTAGCGACAGGTGATGACGGTATCGGCGGCCAGTGACCTGCCGTTGACGCCGTCACCGAAGCGCAGTGAGCTGCGGCCCAGCTCGTCAGTCTCAACGATAAAGTGCTCATCGTCAGCCTGGCTCTCGACCAGATCGATCTGCTCGCCCCAGTCTGCGCCAAACCCCGCCACTGCGACGCTGCAGGAGCTGACCGGCGCGACATCACCGCCTGGCGGCGTATCGCGGTAAGCCAGCGGCGATCTTGGCAGCGGGCACTGTGTGCCCCAGGGACCCGGCTCCCAGTAGTCCTCATCCCGACGCGTAATCTGGCTGTTGTCAGCCGGCGAGAGCGTCGCACCGGGGCGACGGAATACCGCAACGTGCGCTCTCCCGTGCCGGGCGTGCACCAGGTTTCCATGGATGCGGGTAACGTCGGTGACAACGCCGTCGGGGCAGCGCGTCACAACGCAGTAGCGCCGCGACAGGGGCCGCTCGGGCGTCCAGTGCACGCGCACATAGTGCTCGCCTGCAAAGGCGTCCAGCCGGGTCTCCGCTGCGGCATTGCCGGACAGCAACTCAAGCTTTTGCCGCCGGGTGGAATCACGACCGTTGACGGTACCGGTCTCGGGATTGAGGTGCTCCTCGATCACCAGGTAGCGGACATCGTCGCGGCGGAACAGGTCCCTGAACTGGTTGGCTTCGCCCGCATTGGCAGGATTCAACCCGGCGGGCAGCGCCAGGTCCGCGTGGGTGGCGCCGGCGTCCAATGTGTTGAGCGCCTGGCTCCAGTGATACAGGCTGATGGTATTGAGCCAGGGGTGACACCATTGCCGGTGTGAGGTCAGGAAGATCTGCGCGTCAGGCGCATTCCAGGCGTCACCGTTCCAGACTTCCATTCCCGCCAGCAGGGTTAACTCGCTTTCGACCTCCGCGACAAGATCGGTGCTGGCCTGGTTGCCCTGGTGAATGTGGTAGTCCATGAGTCGGGCGTGGCGCGCCAGGGAGACGCGCTTGCGGGCCAGCCCCCAGAACCGTTCCTGCATGACCCGGTCCTGGAAGTCGCTGAGAAAATCCCCGTCGGCTGCCAGCAGGTCGAGGATGACCTGGTCCAGGTCGACCGCACTGGTGGGCTCCCAGCCGGGCACCCGGTCGCGCATGGCGTTGATCAGCAAATGTTTGAAACTGTCGAAATCCTTCGCCAGGTAGTCGATAGCAGGCGTCGGCGCGGCTTCCCGTCCAGGCGTCCACTCCGGCGCGCAGTTCAGGTTGAAACAGCCGGGGCGGAACTTAAACGGAATCTCCGCGAACAGCGGGTCGATCAGGGGGTCGCCGGCGGCGGACTCGAATTCAACGCCCAGCTGGTAGGTCGAGTAGTCCCCTACCGGCGCCGAGCGCAGCACCAGGGTGTTGCCGGACCGGGACAGCAGTTGGGTGACCTGTACCTCACCGGGTGCGCTGCCCGCCGGCAGACGACTGCCGCCGCGCAGCGGAAAGATGTCTTCCGGTAGTGCCGCCGCGCTGGCGATGGCCGTTTCAATCTCCGCCAGGTGAAGCGTATTGTGGAATTCCAGTCGCAGCTCGGCCCAGGCCGGCGGCTCGGCGTTGTCCAGTTCGACAAACACCAGGGCGATCCCGTTGAGGCCCTGGCCCTCAAGATCACGGGCCCGGTCGGCTAGCACTTCCGTGTCGAAACGATGACTCACTGCAGGCTGCCCTTCATCAATAAATCCCCTCAGCTATTGCGCTCGAAGCGCAGCAACTGTTCTTCGCCGGTTTCCAGAATTCGATAACGCAGTCCTACCAGCAGGGTGGCGTTACTGGTTTCCACATCCAGCGCCAGGACCTGTATGCGGTGACCCAGGTATTCATTAAGGGCGCGGTTGATCGTCGCCTTGGCCACTGCCGCGGTCGCTTCGCTGTTGCCCTCGAACACAAGCCGGCGCAGTCCACCCCCGATCAGGGGTTGCAAGGGCCGCTCGCCGGGATTTGTGAGCAGGAGCTGGATCACCTCACTCTTGATGTGCTCTTCCAGCGAAGCCGGTTCCCGGGTGCGGCCGTCGCTGCCGATCCGGAAAGGAAATGCCATATGCCGTCCGCTCATCAGTACAGGGTCCCCTCTACATCCAGTGCGTCCACAGTCCCGTTGCCGCGACTGCGCACCCGGTTGCTGGCACTGCCGGACTGGGTCACCTTGGCGGCGCCGGGGAGCACAGTGCCGTTGTCGCCGCCGTCCACCTGCACGTCGATGGGCGAGAGGTTCTCGCTGGTCATCAGCGGCCCATCGCTGGTGCCGGTGACCTGAGTCACCTCCACCGACAGCGCAAAAGCATCGAGGTTGTCGCGCAGGTGGCGCACCACGCCCTGGGCAATCGCCGACAGCAACATACGACGATCCGCCTCCCCCGCTCCCGGCAGCGCCTCACCCTTTAGCGCCTGGTACTCCTCGGCCAGGGCAGTCTCCATGGCCTCGGCCATGCTGTTGGCAAAATCCGCTACTGTGCCCGGTTTCATCGCCATATCAGCCCGCCTTGACCTTTTGCGAGATCAGCGATGATGAGGGCGTCGGGAAGGTGGGCGTGGGCACCATCGGCGTGACCGGGAAAATACCCGCGGCCATCTGGCCCGGGTGGGTGTGGGTCTGCAGCATTGCCACCAACTGGCCCAGGTAGGACATCAACTCGTCGCCAAACACCACCGGGTGCGAGGCGTTTTCCACCAGCTCGATCTGCGGTGCTTCGACTACCACCTTGGAGGCGCCCTTGAGCAGCACCTGTCCGGCCTGCACTTCGATCTTGAGAATATTGCTGCCGTCGCTGTCGCTGACGCTGATCACCTGGCCATCGTCGTCAAAACTCACCAGCAGGCCCTGCTCGCTGCGAATCACTTTCATGGAAGGCACCTGGCCAGCACCTTCCTCGTTGGTGGGCACCTGCTCCGGCGACCACCAGCCCCCCGACCAGATGGGTCGCGAGGGGTCACCGGCCTCGAACTCTATCCACACGCCGGCACCCGGGGGCGGCACCGTGTACTGGCCGCTGCCGTCACCGGCGTAGGGTGTGCAGGGCAGCGCCCAGGGCGAGATCACATCGCCCAGCACATCGGGCACCTGGGCGGTAATACGACCCATGCTGTTCGGGTCTTCGTTGTTCTCCACCAGGCCCCGGTACTTGCCGTAGTAGCGCTGTCGCTGCTGCTCGGCCAGCTCCGCCAGCACCCGTTCCATCTGCCCTCCGTCCATCAGAACACCTCTCCCACCAGGCCTGCGGCGGTGCCGCCCCCGGAGCGGCCATTGCGTCGCAGGGTGACCTTCTGCTCGTAACCGCCGTCGCTCAGCCGGTGAGACACGCGACTGATGAGGTAGTCGCCGCCCAGGTAACTGCCCGGGCCGGCCACGGAAATGACGCGGTAGGGCCTCAGTACCGCGGGGTAGATATTTGCCGCCACGTCCAGCTCCGCCCGGTAGGCCCAGCTGGAGTGCTCGGCGACAGCGTCTACCGCCGCCTGCAGGTCGTTGCTGTCCTCCCGGGTTCGCGCCAGCATGGCGGCGCCTGGCGTGGCGATCTCGTGACTGGCAACGGTTCCAAGACCGGCGGAGGTGCCCGCGCTGGCCTGGGCCTCGAGTACGCTCTTGTCGGCGATGTTGATACTGGCCGCCCGCGCGCTGACCGGCCGCAGCGCGTCGTACTCCGCCTTGAACTGGTTGACGTTCCTGCGCCGGCCCATCAACAGCAGTTCCGGATACTCGCGCTCACTGAAGTCGGGGTATCTGAAAGCGCCTACGCTCTGGCCGCCGACTTCGGGCGCCGGCTCCACGTAGGCATACATACCGTGCCGACGCGCCAGCTCCCGCAGCAGCTGCATAGCAGTACCGCGCTGCATGATGCTGCGCTCCAGGCCACCTCCGGAGTCCTGTACGTCGTCCACCTGGCCGGCAAAATCGGCCTCTGCATATAGCGTGGCGGCGATCTGCGACGCGGTCTGGTCCGCGTACAGCACCACGGCTTCGCTGCGGTTCAGCAACACACTGTCATCGTGCACGACCAGCACCATCTGGCTGCGGTTGGGTCGCGCGTCCAGCTCAAATCGCTGGGACACGATAGGCCCGTCGATCAGGGCCTCGAACTCATCCCCCTTGCGCGGCTTCACCTCCACCCGAATGCGGGCAAAGGGCTGGGTGAAGTCTTCCTCTATAGCCTCCCAGTTGCCGTCGCGGTCGGCGCCGATTTCAAGCGTCAGCTCCGCTTCTCCGCAGATGCCCATGGCCAGGTCCACCCTGACCTCGCTGAACTGGTTGAGCCGGGCGTCGTCTGCCGGATTGTTGTTGAGGTATATGCGGAATTCAGCGGACATGTTCCGTCACTCCTTCACCGGCGTCTGGATGATGCGACCGGCCTCCTGCGTCAGGCTGTTAGCCTCGAGTTCGCTGTTGGCATCGGCGATGTACCAGTAGCGAGTGGCGCCGCCGTAGCGCCGCTCGGCGATAAAGTCCAACTGGTCACCCTGGGTAATGACCGCGGCACGGCTCGCCGGCTGACCCGGCAGCCGCAGTTTCACTGCGGCCACCTCGGTGCCGTCCTCACGACGGGCGGAGACGGTGGGGAGATTCTTGTAACGTGAATTCCTGGCAAACACCTTGCACCTCAGAACGGTATGGTTTCGATAGCGAGTTCGACGGACTTGACCAGGTTCAACGCCACCTGGGCCTCCCGCACCGTGCGGGTATAGCCCAACGCGCCTTTGCCGATCACATCGTCGCTGTCGTCGGGAAAACTGGCCACGGCAAGTCCGATTGAGACCTCGGCCTGCACCGGGTTCAGAAAGGGATCGAATTTCTTTTCTGTCACGCTCATGGAGCGAATTTCAACAGGCAGCACCCGGCTGGGACCCCAGATGAACAGGATTCGTGGTGCCTGCTCCCGCGGTACCGGGCGACTGGGCTCAGCGTCTCCGCCCAGGGCGTCACCGATCGCGTCGACAGCGGCGCCGATCGCTCCGCTGATCGCCCCGGCTGCCGGGTTTACCATGGCCTCGAGGGCGGCCAGCTGCGGGCCAATGCCGAACACCCGGGGAATCGCGGACAGACCGTCGTCCTGCCCGAGGTCGTCCGAGGCGTCGAAGTGGGCGGTCAGCTGTATGGTTTCGGTGGGCGCGGAGCTGGTTTGCGCCGGTTCCCGCTGGCCTCGGTTTTCCGTGTCATCGCCGCTGGCGCTGGAAGGCAGCTCAAGGCTGCGCTGCAATTTTTCCGGATTGAACTGAAAGACCACAACATTGGGTAGCGGGCCCAGCATGTCTGTGCCGTATTCCACCAGCACGCCGCGCAGGTAAAAACTCATTGCGACACCTCCCCGGCAGAACTCGCCAGCGCGCTGGCAATCTGCTCGACCAGCAGCGCCCGCAGTTCCGCGGGTGAAGCGCCCTGCTCGATGCTGGCTGATACGGATAGCAAGCCCGGTGACTCACCGAGGGTCGCGCTGCCGAGCGGCGCACGCATGGACTGGAGCCGTCGCCGCAGCGCATCCTCCAGGCCCTGCGCGGCTGCCTCGGCGAGTTCCGCTGAGATACCGTGCAGGGTGATAGAAACGCGGTCGAGTTCGAGTTGCGCAGCCTTCATGCGGCCTGGTCCTCCAGCAAATCGGCATACCTGCCGAACAGTTCATCACCCGCGGAGCGATTGAGCTTCTGCAATTCGCGCCGTACCTGCACCAGCACCTGTCGCATGCTGGGCTTGCCGACTTTGTCCGCCGCCGGCTCTCCCTCCGGGGCGGCTGCGGACTGCAGGCAGCTATTGAAAATTACCGAGCGAATATGCCCGCCGGAAAAGGCGAACTGGCGGGCGAGGAAACGGAAATCAAGGTCGCTGGTGTCCGCCTTGTCCGGAAAGCCCTGGCGCCATATTCGCTCGCGCTCGTCGACTCCCGGCACCGGAAAATCGATGCAGTAGCGCAGCCGCCTCATGAACGCCTCGTCCATATCCTTGCGACGGTTGCTGGCCAGGATGGCGAGGCCCTTGAAGCGCTCCATGCGCTCCAGCAGGTAGGAGACCTCGATGTTGGCGTAGCGATCGTGAGCATCTTTCACCTCGGTGCGCTTGCCGAACAGCGCGTCTGCCTCGTCGAAGAACAGCAGGCAGTCGCTGGCCTCGGCGGCATCGAAAATGCGCCGCAGGTTTTTTTCCGTATCACCCACGTACTTGCTGACAACCTGCGCCAGATCCACCCGGTACATATCGAGGCTGAGCCGGGTGGCGAGCGCTTCCGCCGCCATGGTTTTGCCGGTGCCAGGGGGGCCACAGAACAGCACCGAGAGACCGCCTTCGCTCCAGGCACGGGCAGTGCCCCAGCGGTAGTGCACAACAGTGAGCGAGTCCATCGCCCGCACCACCTCGTCGAACTGCTCCTGCTGGGCTGCCGCCAGCACCAGTTCATCCGAGCTGAAGCGGGGCTGGACCGGCTGCGCCAACTGCGCGAGCTCATCCCGGGTTTCCTGGCGGCAGGCGCGGACCAGGTCGTCCCCATTCCAGCTCCCGAGATTTCGCACCGCACGTGCAACACGGCGCAGGGTGGGTTCGGTAAAACGGAAGCGCCGGGCGCAATTCTGCACCGCGTCCTGCCATTGCGCCGCGGTGCTGCCCAGCGACTCCTCCAGGATTTCCAGACGCCGGTGATAATCAATCTCACGCAGTTCCAGCGGCGACTGCAGCGCCACGCTATCGCTCTCGGCGGCAAACCGGGTGGCTTCCATCGGTTGCCAGACCCGCAGCGGCAGCGCCAGCGGCCACTGGTCGGCAGACACCTGCACGCCCCAGGGCAACAAGGGTTCAAGGCCGTGCAGCCAGCACCAGGCCAACAGCTCTCGTACCCGGGCGGGATTCCAGGCAACGGGATGGATTGCCACAAGACGGGCATTGAGCTGCGCCGCAATAGCGCTGGCTGCGCCAATGAAATCCGCGTCAGCTGCTCCCAGCAGCGGAACCCGCCGCAAGCCGGGAGCCTCCTCTTCGAGGGAACGCAGGTTGAGCTGCCAGGCGCGGTCCAGTGGCTGTCTCACCATCGGAATCTCCTCCATGCCCGAGCGGCCCGTGTGCTCACCGACCAGGCCCTGGGCCAGCCAGGCCGGCACTGCGAGTTCCGCCTGCCAGTCGCCAGCTTCGCCGTGCAGGAGTCCGTGACGGCGCAGGGCGTGCTGCTCGTCGGCCAGCGGCAATATCTCCATGGGCTCATCCCACAGCCACTGCGCCAGTGCCAGAGAAGGATGTGCGCGATTCAGGTCGTTGATAGCAGCGGCACAAATCACGCCCATTGCCGCGTCCAGTCGGTGAGCGACCGCCAGTGCCAGCGCAAAGTGATCCGCGTCATTTAGTGCCAGCACATCGCTCAACCAGGCCCAGCTACCACGGCGGCGGCTGTCGACATCCGGTGGCGGCGCCTCGATCAGCTCGGTCAACGCCCCGGCAGTCGCATCCCGCTCAAAGAAATGCCTGCGCTGCTGTTCCACCCGGGACCATCCCAGCGCATCGTCGGCAATACCGGTCATCGGGGGCAGCGCGCCGGTGCCGGGGTCCGCCTCGCCGGTTCTCTGGAGCCAGCACCAGGCCAACTCCCGGCGCAGGCGCAAATGCACCTGGCCCAGCCAGTAGGCCATGAGCGGGTCGTTGATCTCGAGACCGGGCGTCACCTGCGCCAGATTCCGGTTACGCGCCAGGTTACTCATGTCCAGTCCACCTCGGGCATAAGCGGTGCCTGCGCACCGTTGACCCGCAGGATGATGCGGTAACTGCCCGGCGGTAGCGCCTCGTCGACGCCCACCGTTGCGGTCAGGCTGTCCTGGGTGTCGACCCCGGTAGCTTCCAGCATCAGCTGCACCTCGCCGTCACGGTAGTAGGCGACGTAAATGGTGTCATCGGGGCCTCCCAACCGCTGACCGCCCAGACTCAACGAGCCGGACAGGTTGCCGGACATATCAGCGGTCAAGGCACCGGGAGTCGCCGTTTGCAGCGTGGGCAGGAGTGTGCCGAATACCGGGTTGCTCATCAGTGGCCGGCCGCTGGCGGAGGTACGCATGGCGGTGACCGCATGGCCGCCTGGAGACAGCTCCGTATCCACCGGGATCACCGCCTGCACCTGCCCCGCCGGTGCAGCCGAAACGCCGTAGCTGTAATCACCCACGATCAGCGTTTCAATCGCGCCGCCAAGGTCATCGCCAAAGGCGGTTATTGTGTCACCGGCCTGGAAAATCTCCGGCTCGAGCCGGCTCAGTCGCGGACCCATGCTGGGAATCACGTCGACCCCCTCATTGCCGGGAGGACCCACGGTGGCCACCAGCGGCGCGTAGGATGGCGGCTCCGACGCTGCCACCAACACCGGGCGTATCTGGAAGGCTGCCGACAGTCGGTAGCGTTCGTCGCTGCCCTGCATAATCTTGGAGAGCAGGTCCGGGTCGGCATTGTCGAAGGTAATCTTCAGTGATTGCGGATTGTCCGCCAACGCCGGAATGCTGTCGGGTCGGAGAAAATTGAGTTCCTGCAGTGCCAGCATGCCCTCGCCCAGCAGGCCATGGGCCGCCACTGAATCACTCTCCCTGCCGTCGTCGTAGGCGGTGATCAGGTAATGCAGGACACACCACAGGGGCGTGTCCTGGCCCTCGTCCAGTGCCTGGTTCTTCAGGAAGGCATCCAGCTCCAGGTGGTACAGGAACAGGTTGAACTTGGGACCGGCGGAGGCCGCGGCCGTTTCCGGCCTGCCGACATCAACGGAACCCGCAGCGGTGCGCGCCGTAAGCTGGGAACGCAGCAGTTCACCCACCGCCCCGATCGCCGCCTGCGTCTGTTGCAGCGGCATGACTAGAGGTCTCCCAGGTAGTAGCGACGCAGGTTTACTTCAGGCCGAGCAGGTGTGGCCGGCCGCGGTCGCTGGCGCGGCGGCGGGGCCGCCTGCAGCGCCGGGGCCGGCGTGTGCACCTGCACATCGATCCGGCCGATGCGAACGCTGACGGCCTCCTCCACGTTTTCTGGCCTCCGCGCCACCGCAGGCTCATCCCCGACCGGTGCCGGTAAAGGTGCCGACTGTACAAACTGCACCGCGTCGGCATGGTCAGCGACAGATGCCCGCTGCGGCCGTGGCTCTGCAGCAGGCTCCTCCTGCGGCGACAAAATCCGGGTGGGTTCGGCGTGGGGTTCCAACGGCTGGGTCAGAATCCGCTCGACAACGTCGAGGGCCTGCGCTTCCCGCCCTGGGAGCGACCTGTCGCCCTTCTCCTCCGGCGTGGGTGGCGTCGACGGTGCTGCCGGCTGTAGGGGCTGAGGTGCAACTGCCGCAGGGGTTTCGCGACTATCCACCCGCTCCACCAGTATGGCATCGACGGGCTCGCTGGCGTCTGCCCGGGTGTCGGGCTCAGCGCCTTCCTGTGAGGGCTCCCTTGCCGGCGTGGCTACCGGCAGCTCGCGCTCTGCCGGCGGCGGCGGCGCGGCAGCCGATTCGCGAACCTCGCGCGCCGGCGGTGTCTCCGGCACCTGGCCGGTCGCATTCACTGTGGGCGGTTGCGGGGCAGCGTCTGCTCGCGGTGGCGCGGACTGTGGCACTAGCCTGACATCATCCATCTCTATCGGCCCGCCGGACGGTCCGGCCGTCGGGGCCTTTTGCCGCGTCGGGGCGCCCAACAAACCGCTGCGTCGGGCGAGCCTGGCCAGGTAATCACTCACAGCCGACCCTCCGCTCGCAGACAGGCCAGGTAGAACTCCCGCCGAAACGCGGGCAGACCGAGAATAGACTCCTCGCTCCAGTGGTAGGCCACGGCCAGCCGGTGGACATCACGCAGCCTCTCGGCCTGGCGACGACGAAAGCAGTGCAGAAGTTCGGCTTCGAGATCGACAGCCAGGCGTACCTGGGCTTCACATCCGGGACAGGCAGAATGGATTTCCAGCGCGGTGAACGGGTCTACCGCAGACAGGCCCTTCTCCACCGCGGCCAGCAGTTCCTCGCCGTCCACCGACAGGGATTCCGTCAACAGGTCCCTTGCCATTTCCTCGGCACCGGCATCCCCCTGTTCGAGCCAGCGGCGCTGGTCGTTCCCGGTCGGCACCCTGACTTCGAAACAGTCTCCGGCAGCGGTCTGGCACTCGGCCGTGCTCGCGCCCGGGTCGGTGACGAAATCCTTGAGCGCCAGGTCCAGGGAAAGCCTGTCTCCACAGCCCCCGCAGTCTGCAGTGAACTCCAGTGACTCCATACCGCTGGCGAGTGCGACCTGCAGCAGTGCCTGCAGCCGGCTACTGATATCCATCTGCCAGGGGTCATGCCACTCGGTGTCATTGCCAGCGCGCCTGGCCTGACAGGCGACCAACACCTCGGACACCGCCTGCGGTTGCGGCCCGTCGAGGTCAATGCCGATTTGCTCGGCGCTGCCATCGAAAGGCGCCACGCGCCACTGTCCCGATTTTTGCATCGCTGCCACCGCGGCTTCCCCTACCTTACCGATAGTCTGTCCTAGGCCGCTTCATCCGGCTCCGCGGTATCCGGATCTCGCTCCCAGCCCTCCAGCTCAATCTTCATGCTCTCGATGGCCACCGCATTGGCATTGGAATCGAGGTCAGGCAACGCTGTGAACTCACTGACCCAGCAGTTGTGCAGGTAGTAGCGGTAGGCGACCTGGCCTTTTTCATTCATGAACTCGAGGGTCAGTTCTTTCTTGTAACCCGCCAGATCCATGACGGAGTCGCCCTCATAGGTATGCACCTTGCTGGCCCAGGCTTCGAAGCCGGGGTCATGGGTGAGGCCCCGTTCAAGGGTGATGGCCTCGTAGCTGGTACGCCCCGGTGATTTGTGATCGATGGCGTTCTCACCACCGCTGCGGAATTTCACCACCTCGGTGGTGCGCTTGAGTGCAGATATCTTGCTGACCCCGAGAACAGGTTTATTGTCCCAGAGAATCCGGAACTTGAAGTTCTTGTACGGATCGTAGCGATTCGCGTTGACGACAAAACCGTTAGCCATGCTGCTGTCTCCCTATTGTCTTTTCCCGGCCTTGTTCAGGTCTCGATCTGTCCGGCCATTTGCTGAATCTTGATCACAACAAACTCGGCGGGCTTGAGTGGCGCAAAGCCCACTTCAACGTTGACGATGCCGAGGTTGCGATCATTCTGGGTTGTCGTGCTGGAATCACATCGCACGTAGTAGGCTTCTTTGGGGCTGCTGCCCTGGAAGGCACCCTGGCGGAACAGCGAGTTCATGAAGGCGCCAATGTTGAGCCGCAGGTTGGCCCATAGCGGCTCGTCGTTGGGCTCGAACACCGCCCAGCGGGTTCCCCGATAAAGGGATTCCTCGATCATCAGTGCCAGCCGCCGAATCGGTATGTACTTCCACTCGCTACCGAAATCATCATCACCGTCCAGGGTGCGTGCGCCCCAGTTGACGATCCCGTTGGGCAGCACCCGGATGCAGTTCACCGCCTTCTTGTTGAGCACCCCGTTCTCAAGGTCTGTCAGCTCAAGGTTTACGCCGACGATGTCCCTTATTCCGGCATCGATGCCCGCAGGCGCTTTCCAGACGCCGCGGCTGCCGTCGGTACGTGCCATCAACCCGGCAACCGCTCCTGCGGGGCCGATGGTCTTGATGAGTCCGCGGGCGTTATAGCGCAGCCGGGGATAGAACACCGCGGCGTGGTCCTTGACCATGGTGGCGCGAAACTGGTTGACCAGCGAGGTGTCCTGTACCACCTCGGGTCGGCCACTGTTATTGGTCCAGCTCGGGGGCGGATCCACCAGCAGGAAGGCGCGGCGGCGCTGGCAATAGACGCTGGCCGGCCCCCAGACCGATGCGAGCACAGATTCACCGACGTCAGCATCACCCGGCAGGACCATCAGGTTGACCAGGTCCAGCGGATCCAGTGCGTGCAAGCCGGTCTGGTTGGCTTCACTGCCCTGGTAGGCGGCGGCATCCGGGATGCCGCCATCGGCGCCCGGCGTACCGGCAGTGCTGAAGCTGCCCACGTCCTGCCCGAGGCTGTACTGGCGCACATTCAGCTCCAGGCCGTTATCGAAGTCCGCCGTGCCGGTGGTGAGCGTGGCGGGCTGGTTACTGATGGCGCCGTCGGTGGCCATGACGGCCAGCTTGTAACCCCAGACCTCAGCCTGGAACGGCAGGTCCGGTTCATCGTTGATGGCGCGCGCCATGACGCGCAATTTCTCGCGTACGCCGTCGCTGTCGCCGGTGGCCGCGCTGTCACCCGCGGCATTGATGTACCACGCATCCGCCGGCGCCGTGGTCTCGAGATTGAAGTCGGCGGTGTTGAGCGCGACATTGGTGGAATTGATGGTGAGCTGGGTGATATCGCTCTGGGCGATGGTGAGGAGATCGTCGGCAACACCGATATCCCCCGCCGTGGACGGGTCGCCGATCGTCACCAGGCTGGCGGTCGGTGCCGGCCGGAAATTGCTCCAGCGGGGCATTTCGATGCCGCCCTGGTCAACGCCCAGCATCAGTGCGCCGGCGATGTCACTGGCGGCAGCCCGCCGTATGCGAACCGCGGACTCATCCCCGCTGCCTGAGGTGATGGTCAGATAGCGGCCAAACCCGGAAATCGCAGCGCTGCCCAGGGAAACAGACACCGTGGGCGCGGGCGACAGTTCCGCCAATACCGCGTTGATCTTGTCAGCCAGATTCGACTCGATGCCACCGATGGTATTTGGCAGGGCCGGCGCGATGCTCAGGTCCACGGTGCGGTAGGCGCTGCCGTTCACAGAGATATCAAAACTGGTCTCGCCGCCGCTGAACAGATCGTTGAGCGCAGTCTGCATCGCGCCACCTCCGGTGGTGCCGGCAGGATCTGCCAAAGGATTGCGTAGCGGTCTGCGCGATGCCGAAAACCCGGAGAAACTGTTGCCAAGGGTGTTGAAGAACGACGCGCTATCCGAAGCGCTACCCATGCCCGCCGCCAGGTCCAGATCTACCAGGCTTGAACTCTGGCTGACGAAACCCGGTGCAAACCGCGAGGAGGACGGGTTCATACTGAGACCGCTCCAGCTCTCAGTCTGCACGACCCTTCCCGCTTCCTCGTGGATCACTCGCAGGTTGAAGGTGTCGTCGCTGTTGGTGGTGTTGTAGTCCACCTCCATCCTGACCGTGTTGCCCCACAACCCCGCTGCCTTGGCTGTGGCCACCAGCACCTGTTGGCCGCTGAGGTCCTCCAGCGTTACTGACGCAGCTGTGGCGCCCGGCGCCAGCCGAACCACGTAGCAGTCGGTTCCGCCATTGGCGAAGAACAGCCGCACGCTGTCGGCCAGATCACTCTGGGAGTGAGGCTCACCGAAACTTCGCTCGTAATCGGCAAAGCTGAGCAGCCTCACCGCGCGGTCGATCGGCCCCTTGCTGGCCCGGCCCAGAAACGCCGCGATCGATGTGGATACGCCCGCAATGGTTTTCACACCGCTGGGCACTTCTTGAATATAAACGCCGGGATAGCTGACCTGTACCATGGCCTGTACTTCCTCGCTGATGACTGACCAAAAAATCGAACATCACTACGTTTTCAGCATGTTCGCCGCATAAATAACCTGTCTCCGCCGGGCGTGGACTTCGCTTCCATAAAGCCGCTGCTCACCAGTTGCTCCAGCGCCAGCTCCACTTCAGCATCTGAAATCGAGGCCGACTGCTTCCGAACCCACCATTCGGCTATGCCCATTGCGGTGTCTGCGGCCCTTGGATGACGCTCCAGGTAAGCCAGAATATGGCCGGCCGCCTCCTGGACGGCGTCAGAGGATTCAGGCGCCATGTGCCACTCCCCGCGGGGCAATAGCTGCATACCTGCAACAGGCATACCAACTCATCATCGGCGCGCAGGGCCCTGTTTATGCGGGTCTCATTCAGGGGTGAATGCAGCCCGGGTCATTTTTCACCCCCGGCACCGGGGGCCCGGGGCGGGAATCCGGGGCTTTGCCGGATGGGCAGAAAAAGACCCGGGTGGGTTAACGAGCTGCCGTCGAACACCTGAATTCATAAATGTTCATATTTTCAGAGCAAAATCGTCTAACGTTGCCAGGCCAATCAACTATGTTAGTACTACAGGGTTTTTACCCCACTGGAAGTTCCGGACTGGCTTCCAGGCCGCGGTTTGTCTGGTGTTTCGCCGCGGCGTTGGCAGGGTAAAAAGGTCTTAGAAGGTGCAGCGGTAGGGCTTCGCGGCTTATATGTAGCTCATATGTAGCTTATGTGTAGCCGATAAAGAGCCGAGCCCCAGAAGGCACCCACAGCAACCACCCCCAGCGTGCTGGCCTTCCCTGTACTGCAGCGTGTAACACCATGTCGCGCCTGGAGCAGCTTGAGTGCTTCCCAGGCAGTGAGCGGCTTGATATGACGCACCAATAGCTCGGATGGGGTGGTAAGACTATGAGCGAATTTTCCAGGGATCGGACAGCAGAGCCATCGACAGGCTGCGGGACGTCGCGCGAGACGCCGGCGGAGCAGCCGGCAACGGCACTGTCGGAGAGACTCAAGCTGGTAGGGTGTTCGAACCAGCTGCTGCAGGCTCAGACCGCAATTTCAACCCTCGGCCAGATTGACGCCCCCGTGCTGATTACCGGAGAAACCGGAACCGGCAAGGAGCTTGCCGCGCGCGGTCTTCACTACGGTGGCCTGCGCGACGGCAATCCGTTTGTTGCCCTGAACTGTGCCACCTTCACCGACGAGCTGTTTGCCAGCGAGATTTTCGGCCACCGCAAGGGGGCTTTTACCGATGCCCGCGACGAAAAACGTGGACTGCTCGCGGTGGCCAGGGGCGGCACGCTGTTTCTGGACGAGATCGACAGCCTTACCTTGAAAAGCCAGGCCGCTTTGCTGCGATTCCTGCAGGCGATGGAGTATCGACCAGTCGGTTCCGAGACCGTGCAGCGGGCGGATGTCCGCATCGTGGCGTCCTGCAACCAGGACATGCAGCAATTGATGCAGGAGGGCGCCTTCCGCCAGGACCTGTATTACCGCCTGTACATATTCAACCTGCACATGCCGTCACTGCGCGACCGGACGGAGGATATTGGCGTGTTGGTGCGACACTTCCTGGACCAGTTCCGGCAGCAGTATCGCAAGGGCACAAAGCAGCTAAGCCCGTCCTTGCTCGGCAGACTGGAACAACACGACTGGCCCGGCAACGTGCGCGAGCTGGAAAATCTGGTGCACCGGCTCTATCTCTCCACAAGGGACAATGAAATCGATGTCGATGCTATCAATGCATTACCGCCGGGACCGGAGCTGGGCTGGTTACAGGCTCCCTCGGACAGCACCAGTGCATCCGGGTGCGCGGACAATATCGATACTCTGACGGCACGAGACCAGAACCGGCACGGCTTCGATTTTTCCCGCGATAAACGGGAAGCCATCGAGGCTTTCGAGCGGCGCTATGTGGCGCGGCTGCTGGAATACGCGGGGGGCAATGTTTCACAGGCCGCGCGACTGTGCGGGAAGGAGCGTCGCGCGCTGGGAAAACTGGTCAAGAAATACGGACTCAACAAACACCAGGCTGAATACCGGAAACCCGATGCGCATTGGCCAGGCGGCCGCTTTTGAGGCAGCCATCGAGCAACGCTGCGACAACGATGGACAGTGACCAATCCGTCGCAGCCTTGCACAATCTGGCTCGCACTGGGTTGATCTCCGTGTAACGCACCGTCGCCAGTAGGAAGCTCTCATCCATGACAAAGGAATGAAAGCGCTCCTGCCACAAGTGGCCCTTCCAATTCTCCCGAAAATTAATACGCCTTGAGTAATGGCGGTGCACGCAGCGGAATACCTGAGCAAGGCTGTCCTTGTCTTCGGGCACGACTACCAGGTGAACATGATTAGACAGCAGGCGGTAGGCTCATACCTCAACGCCCGCCGTCGCCTTTGCCTCAGACGGTATCGCCAAGTTAAATTCTAGAAACCGACGGAGATGTAGCCTGCGACTTCAGGCTACAACCTCCGCCCAACGTCCAAACGCACTTGCCCTGAGATCGCGGTAATGCTGAGCTCTGACCAGATGTCTACCAATGTTGAATAGATTGTAGATGGCAGCGTGGATACCCAGAAATCTCTGTGCCTGAGCTGGTGACTTGAACTTCCTCATACCCAGCTCCCTGACTCGAGTCGGCTGATGCGAGAGTTCCGCCCGATTATTGGCATACTGGTTGGTGTCATGGACAACATTAGGCATCAAGTCTCGGTGGGCAACAACATAGCTACGCAGTTTATCGGTTACGACCTTCCTGGGTTCCCCGCCATAGTGCTTCAATAGACGCTTGAAAAATCGCTTCGCCGCAGACCCATCCCTACGGGCCTGAAGAAACACGTCGACTACATCACCATCCTGGTCGACAGCTCGCCACAGATAATGCTGCTTGCCATTGATCTTGAAGAAGACTTCATCGATGTAGAAATGATCTGCATAGCCCTGATGCTTCCGCTTCAATCGCCTGGCAAATTTAGTACCAAATTTGATACACCAGAGGCGAATGGATTCATGGGTGACAGAAATGCCGCGTTCGGCCAATAGATCTTCGATATCTCGACAGCTTAGATTGAATCGGTAGTAAAGCCAGACCTTGTATTTGATGATATCCGGAGGGAATCGATGACGTTTATAAGTATTCATCCTGCGATTCTACCAATTTCTGGCCAGTTAACTTGGCAATACCCCTGATCGCCCTGGCTGGCGCCGGCTGGGCATTGGCCAGCAGCGGCGTGCTGATGCTGTGCACCTCCCTTTGGCTATGGAACTGGCAGGAGCCCACGCCCGCTGGAGTGTGAAAACTTCGCAATCGCTTGCATCCGCTATCCGGCGTAGGCACACTGCTGCCGCTGATCATCAGGGCGATAAGCCCCACCGAATCAGCTCTCCAGAGACAGCCACCAAACCGGCTCCCGTGTGCCGGAAATCGTGGTTTATGTCGCATCCAGTTTGACAAGGACGTCGCCGGGCCTCCCTCTACGTGGCCTGCATTCCTGTTGCGTTCTCTGGCAGCGGTGGAGCCGGCGAAGGCCCGCATCCGCAGGTGTGACTCAAACCACAAAAAAACCTATTGACCACTAATTTTCACCTGAGCATGAAGGACACCAGCAGATTACTCCCGTATTCTCTATTGCACTTCGGGCACTCCGCTCCCTCACCCCAGCCACCAAAGCGGCAGCCCGCGGGGACTTTATGAAGAAGCTATTGGTATCTGCGTTGGTCTCTTTGCTGTTGAGCGGGTGTATTACCAACCCCCGAGGCCCTGGTTTGACGGCCTCACTCTACACCTGGAGCGACCGAGACAACCCTATTGCCACGAGGACCACCTCGAACATTGAGGGTTTCTTCGACCTATTCTATGGTTCGGTGCTGCTCTCCGACCTCCTCACCCTTCATCCTGACCTTGATACGCGCGACGCGGTGCCCTACCTGCTGGAAATCTGTGATGAGAGTGTGTGCCATTACAGCGTTTTGTTCCCCTCCTGGTTTGTCTTCCGGAACGGGAATGTAGGTGGTTTTGCCACCATCAACGAGCTGACCACGGCTTTTTACTACTCGGTTATGGACCGTCCCCAGGGTGAGGTGCTTTACTACCTGGACCAGTACGCTGGCCTCGTCATGGCAGGTGAGGTGCCTGTCTACGAAGACGGCACCATCGGCTACGAAGATATAGGTCGGCTCGACTACCACCTCAACCCCGATCAAGCCGACCTCGTAGAAAGCCCCACGCTGATTTCAATTGTCGAAAACTCGATCAACGACGGCCAGATCCTGAGCATCGTCGACGTCCTGACCGGCTCCGGTGGCGGTGGCGGTGGCGGTGGCGGATCCGGCGGTGGCGGCTCCGGCAACAACACCGGCGGTGTCACACCGACGGCGATCGCCGAGACGATCGAAGAGAACGCGACTCTTAACGGCAGCCTGCCTGCCAACGACCCTGACGGTCTGCCGGCGACGGACGCCTTTGCCGTGACCACGCCGCCAGATCACGGCGTATTGAGCCTGAACGCAGATTCCGGCGCCTATGCCTATCAGCCTGATACAGACTTCACCGGTGCCGATAGCTTCCGGGCGACGGTTACGGACGTGCGCGGCTACTCGACGACGGTGACCCTGAGCATAATGGTGACCTCCATTGGTGGCGGCAATGACACCGGCAGCGTGACGCCGACAACGCTCTCGGAGACCATCATAGAAGACTCCGAGCTCAACGACAGTCTGCCCTCCAACGATCCCGACGGCCTCCCGGCGTCAGGGGCATTCGCAGTCGGCACGGGGCCGGTTGATGGCACTTTGAGCCTGGACGCAGATACCGGCGCTTACACCTATACACCCGCGGCAGACTTTAACGGCGCCGACAGCTTTACCGCCCGGGTCACCGACACTGGCGGCAACGCGACGACGGTGGCAGTCAACGTGACAGTGACGCCGGTCGACGACGGTGGCGTGACGCCGACCTCCCTGAGCGAAACCATGGAAGGCAATACGACCCTCAGCGGCACCCTGCCAGCCAATGATCCCGATGGCCTCGCGACAACGGGCGCTTATGCGGTGAGCGCGGACCCGAGCAACGGCACATTGAACCTGAACGCCAATACCGGTGCTTTCAGCTACACGCCTGCAGCCGACTACAGCGGCTCAGACAGCTTCTCCGCCGAAGTGACGGACGCCGACGGCGATACCTCAACCGTGGCCGTGAATGTGACGGTTAGCCCTGCAGATCCCGGCAGCGGCGGCGGTGGCACGGGTGGCGGCGGTGGCGGCAATGACACCGGCGGCGTCACGCCGACAACGCTGTCGGAGACCATCATAGAAGACTCCGAGCTCAACGACAGTCTGCCCTCCAACGATCCCGACGGCCTCCCGGCGTCAGGGGCATTCGCAGTCGGAACGGGGCCGGGTGAAGGCACTTTGAGCCTGGACGCAGATACCGGCGCCTATACCTATACGCCTGGGGCAGACTTCAACGGCGCCGACAGCTTTACCGCCCGGGTCACCGACACTGGCGGCAACGCGACGACGGTGGGAGTCAACGTGACAGTGACGCCGGTCGACGACGGTGGCGTGACGCCGACCTCCCTGAGCGAAACCATGGAAGGCAATACGACCCTCAGCGGCACCCTGCCAGCCAATGATCCCGATGGCCTCGCGACAACGGGCGCTTATGCGGTGAGCGCGGACCCGAGCAACGGCATATTGAACCTGAACGCCAATACCGGTGCTTTCAGCTACACGCCTGCAGCCGACTACAGCGGCTCAGACAGCTTCTCCGCTGAAGTGACGGACGCCGACGGCGATACCTCAACCGTGACCGTGAATGTGACGGTTAGCCTTGCAGATCCCGGCAGCGGCGGCACGGGTGGCGGCAGTTCGGACCTGAGAGATTTCACACTCACGGTATCTGCCAACACAGGTGAACTGACTTGGACAGACGCGAACGCTAGCTCCTACCGAATTCTGATCTGGGACGCGCCCAATGCCGAGCCCAGGGAGTTCTTCACCACTGAACTGGCGTACACCGTCTCGAACCTTAGCTCCCAGGCTGTCATTGTCATCGAAGCCTATGATGCGCTGGGCAACAGCGTCTTCAGCCGCAACGATTCTTAGGTGATCATATGAATCTGAGCAAATACACTATTTTCGTGACTTCGCTCCTGGTTGCGGCAGTCGCTCGTAGCGCCGACTACCCTCCCAACATTGACTACGGGAACGAGGGTGATTTCATTGTGAAACGTGGCGTGGAGTTTGGGCGCACTGCAATCCTCGCCCCGATTGGGCCTGTTCTGATCAATTTCTCAGAAGGCCCTGGCAGTAGCGGCGTTGCCATCGATCGCATCCGCAACGAGGATACTGCCTGGGACCTCAGCGATCTCACCAACCCAACCCTGATTCGATCACTGACCTGTCCGAGCTGCTTTCCTGCGCAACCCATCAACGCCCACGCAACCGTATATCGCTTTGACCGGGATGATCAAGAAGCCTTCATGGCGTTCGGTGGCAATAACTATTTACAGTACGACCCCTCCGGAGCCACATCTAGCGACCAGCTTTCTCGTATCGATCGAAACCTTTACCCCGAGCATGGCGGAGTCCTTTTTTACTCTCATATGACGTCGCCTCACTATATGAGGAACTACTGGGAGTATGATTTCAATCCATCTGGACTTTACGCGATCAGGGACACCGGCAACCCTCTGAACGACACCTCCGGCACGGGCTGGTTAAGCGATCGCGAAAATGTCTCCTGGCTGGGGACACCCATTGCTGCCTGGGACCACCTCGGCCTAACAGGCGTGACAGGATTTTCCGCTTCACTGGGCGAGCTTTTGATTGTCGCTTCTGATCAGCAGCAGGCGGGAATAGCCATTTACGATACCTCGGGTTACCGCCAGGGACAGGTGCCTGAGCTGCTGAGCATCTACAACCCGGTACTCACCGAACCCGCTGGACGATGGGGGCTCCCAAGCGGGCATGAGGTCGGTATCGGTGGCTACTGGCCAGAGCCCTATGGTGCCAACAAGATGGTCTGGTCAACTCGTTGGAGAACTGGTGTCTACCCTGAACGTTCACACCCTGCCATGTATGTCGTAGATTTCACAGACCCCAGAAATCCAAGACTGAGCTGCGAGCTTTACTTCAACCAGGATCAGGACGATGCGTTCAATTCGGCCGATGGGGACGCGTCCAGCGACCCCAATTACGTCAACTTTCAGGACAACTATGCCTACGTAGACCATTTCAGAGTGGATATAGAGGCCTGTGAAGCGGCCTACGCTGGTGATGGCGTCATCTCTGAGAGCGAATTTTCATCGATTGTCTATAAGTTCAACGATATCGAAAACCAATGCGATACCAGCCAGTACTTCAGGCCTTTAGGCCAGGTTGGCGTTTTCGGCGGATATGATTTCTGGGAAACGCCCGACGTCAATGAACAGGGCATGTGCTTCTTTGTGACCCAGGACGAACCGGACACCAACCCTCCCTACGTGGCCGGACACAGACCACTCGATGGCCAGACCAACTACCCGCGTGATGGGTTCATACACATTCACGTCCCGGAAACGCTCCGCTCCGAGACGGTTGTCAACGCGATTACCCTGACCGATCTCAATACCGGCGCTTCCGTGGCCTACCGGCACCAGCTGTCGCACACCGGTACGATTGCCGTATGGCCAAGTCAGGAACTGGCTGCCAATACGACCTACCAGGTTAGCGTTGCCGGCATTCGTGATTTCATGGGCAATACGATGACCCCTTACTCCTTCAGCTTCTCAACTGGGGATAATGTTGTCCCTGGGCCGGAGCCAGAGCCCGAGCCTACACCACCCCCTGCGCCGGCACCTGGACCTGCGCCAAGCTTTACCGGAACAGCCTTTTACCCCGAGACGTCATCGCCATTAGCTTGCGAACCTGAGGTAGAAGACGGCTCGGTATGGGTCGTCAACCCTGACAACAACAGCATCGCGATTGTTGATAGAGGGACCGATAACGCCACCTTTGATCTCTCACTCGCTCTGGACCGGGAGATTAAGCTGGGTTACGAGGAGCCAACCTCGGTCACCAAGATCAGAGGTCTTTTCGCAGTCACCTACAGAAAGGATGACAAGGTTGTCTTCTTTGACCAAAGCGGATCCCCGTTGCGCGCGCTGGACACCGGGCATGGCAGCCAGCCTATCGCGTCGGTTACCGATGGTGAGTTCCTCTACGTCGCCCTATACGGCAGCGGGGAGATCGTCAAAATTGACCCGGCCAACTGGGATGTTTCTTCCAGGCTATCCGTTGGGCCCTATCCACGTGCGATGGCTTTGCATGAAGGGAGATTGCTGGTGACCCGCTTTATCTCGCCTGAGAATCACGGTGAAGTCTACGATATTGATACCAGTGGCAATATGAGCCTCGACGATACGATCATCGTCAATAAGGTCACGGTTCCGGACGATATTGACCACGGATCCGGGGTTCCCAACTACTTAAGCAGTATCGTCATCGACCAAAACGGGTTCCTCGCTTATGTCACTGCGATCAAAGCCAATACCGATCGCGGGCTGCAGCGCAGCGGCGTGGCACTGGACGACGACAATACCGTGCGCCCGATGATCGCCACCATCGACCTGGTTGCGGGACAGGACTTGAACGCAAATCCGGATACCCGTGAAGGTACAAGTGACCTGGACAATGGTGCCGATCCATCATCGGTGACCTTCCTGGCTGATCCTACCATCCGGGTACACACCATGCGTGGCAACAACCTCATCGTGGCGAACAACCTGGAACAAAACCGCACCGCTCAGTTCAATACTGGAATGGCCCCCACGGGGAGTTGCTCTACCCTGCGCACCCTCTATGTGAAGAACTTTAGTGAAAGAAGCATCACTGCAATCGATGTCGCAGGCTACATGCATGACGGCACCCTGAACCCCGCAAGCCAATCGATCTCCACAGTGACGGATGAATTCCTGTCGGCAGATGAATTGAACGGCCTGCAACAGTTCTACCACTCACGCATGCCTGAGATGGGCCTGGAAGGCTACATATCCTGCGCATCCTGTCATACCGACGGAGGTCACGATGGCCGAACCTGGGATATGACGGCTATGGGTGAAGGCTTCCGTAACACCATTTCCCTCAATGGAGCGAGCGGCACTCGCTTTGGCAATCTGCATTGGTCATCGAACTTCGATGAAGTGCAGGACTTTGAAATTCAGATCGAACATCTGAATGGCGGCACCGGGCTCATTGAGGGACGAACGTTCATCGACGACATGTCCCCGCTCAACGTGACAACGAGCGGCCTGAGTGAAGACCTTGACGCGCTTGCAGCCTACGTCAACGGCTTAGGGAAAGACTCGGTTCAGCGCTCTCCCCACAGAACGTATACGGGTGAGCTAACTGAATCGGCGGGGAGAGGACAGCAACTGTTTGAAGATCAGGGTTGTGCCACCTGCCACACTGGCGCGGCATTCAGGGACGGTCGTTCGCACGATGTGGGCACGCTTTCCTACACTTCAGGATCAAGGCTTGGGGGTGCGCTGGATGCTATCAGAACACCGACGCTGATCGAGCTTTGGGATAGCGCGCCCTACTTACACGATGGCAGCGCAGCGACGCTGGGGGAGGTGCTCTCCACAGGCGACCACGCCGTCGATCTCAACGCTTCTCAGCGCGAGGACCTGATCGAATTCCTGCTGTCCATTGACCGGGATATGTACATTGACGACTGAGCCTTTAAGGCACAGTTTGCTCGTGCTGTCCCGGCCCTTCGCCCTCTGGTGAACACCGATTGATGCATGTCGCCCTCTGTCGCCCTCACAGCGCGGCAAATGGGCTACTGGCCACGCCAACGGGCGGGCCGATAAAATTTCTGGTTACTGATCTCACACAATATTGGCGCGGCATCGCTGTGCGGAGCGATTCGCGACAGCACCGTTACATCAATTTGCCCGGCGTGAACTGGTTCACACAATGCCCTTGCGGAGGCAGAATCGGGTAGGCAGCCTGCGCCCAGCGCAATACCGTTGGGCCTAGCAATACCTCATGGTGATCATTCAGGTTATTGTGCCTTCCGCCCAATGACCAGGCACCAGGCTTTTTTCATTTCACCCGAGCTTGCAAGCCGGTGCAAGCTGCGCAGCTACGTGTAGGGAGCTTAGCCCGAAGAAGCTAAAAAAAAATTGAAAATCAAAGTGTTACGGACTTGACCGATGTCTTTCAGGCAGCTGTCGAAACGGTCGTCAGTGAAGACATTTATATCATGCAGCCCTCAGTGCCTGCGCTGGAAGACTTTGTATCAAGACTCCCGGATATCTGGCGCAGCAGGCAACTGGCCAACCGCGGCCCTGTATTGCGCGACTTGGAATCCGAGCTGGCTCGCTATCTCGATGTGCCCTATGTCACAGTCGTCGCGAACGCGACCGTCGGCTTGATGTTGGCCCTGAGACATCTCTCAGTGCATCGTGAGGTGGTGACAACTTCCTATTCATACCATGCAACAGCACACGCAGCACGCTGGAATGGTGCAGATCTGGTGTTCGCTGTCGTTGACCCGGAAAACCTCAACATCGACCCGGGGAGTGTCGAACGCGGCATCACTGAGCGCACCCAGGCGATACTCGCGGTTCACTGCTACGGCACGCCCTGTGATACCGAGGCCCTGCAGGATATCGCCGTCATCAGCAAGCACGCGACCAAAGTGTTCAACACGCTGGAGGGTGGCGCGATTATCTCGCATGATGCTGAGACGAAGGCAGCGATAGACAGCCTCGCCAATTATGGCCTTTCCGAAGATGATTCACAGATGAACCTGGGTTTCAACGCAAAAATGGGTGAGCTCAATGCGGCATTCGGATTAGCGCTGCTGCCAGAGGTTGATGATCATATCGCGGCGCGTCGCAGAGTTGCAGATCGCTACCGGGACGAGCTTCAAGAGGCTGCGGGGCTCCGGATTGTCTGCGATGTCTTCAGTAGCGATCATAACTATTACGCGTTTCCACTCATCATTGAGCCGTAGTACGCCCTGACACGCGACGAGTTGCATACTCGCATGCAGCAGGCAGGCATCCATACCAAGCGTTACTTTCATCGCTTGATCTCTGAGATGCCTCTGTTTCGCGATATGGCGGGGGCACACCCAGACAATCTGCCAAATGCTCACGCCGCGGCAAGTCAGGTGCTCTGCTCACCCATTTACCCGGATCTTGCAAGCGCCGACCAGTCGCGAGTCATCAATATCCTGCGCCACGGCTAAAGCCCTTTGCTGAGCGTCAACTCAATGAGCGACCCAGAGACCAGTGGTTCATCTCGAACACACGATCCTGGCTCGACACGGACAACCAGGAATGTCCAGGTAGCGATGGACACTAGAGAACTCATCCTGTTACCCGTGCTGAAGGCGAACACAGGGTCCAACGGGGGCTTTGTGATGACCCGGAAATACATGGATGGTGCGGCACAGTATGCGCGCTTCTGGCCCGGACCCGTGACATCCCTGGTGATCGCGTCACCCACCGCAACAACAGATCTGGACCATGTCGAAGTGCTCCCAGGGAGTGAAGCCACAGGCATGGAGGCACGCCCCATTAGCTCGCAGGAATTTAAAGCTCGCATCAGGGATGCCGCGGCGGTTCTGGCATTCCTCTCGGGTTACGAGGAGGAGACTGCCAGAGCGTGCAGGAACCTGGGTATCCCTTTCTTCTGCGTAAGCGGGTCAACGCCCCTCAGCGAACGTCAGGTTGTGGACGCGAATACCAGAAACGTACTGCTACGCTGGCGTCGCAAACTCTGGTTGTACTTCGAGGAACGCGCCCGCCAGCGTATCTTGCCGGGACTCGCGGGGCTGCAGTGCAGCGGAACACCGACTTTTGAACTGTATAAGGAGGCACAGCCAAACTCTCTGCTGTTTTTTGACAACAGGGTGCGAGAAAAGGACGTCATCGCAGAGGACGCACTGGAATCGCAATTGAATACGCTGGCTGAGGCACGCCCTTTCGGCCTTATCTTCGGGGGGCGCCATATCGCGATGAAGGGCGTGCTTGATCTACCGATGATCGCGAAGGAACTGGACGCGTTGAGCGTTGATTTCCAACTCGATATCTATGGAGACGGCCCGCTGCGACCCACTCTGGCTGAACGCAGTACTGAATTTGGACTTTCTGAGAGAGTCAGACTTCACGGAGCACTCGACTTTCTGAGCGGGTGGATTCCCTCTCTGAAAAGCGGCGCGGATCTGTTTGCTTGCCCGCACCCCCAGGGAGACCCCTCGAGCACTTATCCGGAAGTGATGTCGTGCGGCCTACCAATCGTGGGTTATAACAACGACGCCTTTGTCGGTATCGTGAAGCACTCGAACGCCGGCTGGCTAGCGCCCATCGGCAATCCCGCTGCTCTCGCCAAGCTGATTGCAGACATCGATAAGGATCGAGCACAACCAATTCAAAGTTCAAGAAGCGCACGCGAGTTCGCGCAAAGACACACGTTCGAGACGACATTTGGCAAGCGCACGCGACACTTGATTGAAAGCAGGCGTCTGTCCAACGATCTCAAGTCCAAGGCCATTGAAAAGATCGAAAGCGAGCTATAGGATGACGAAAGTGCTCAGCGCCCAGAATCGTGAAGGATGCGCGCTTACCGTGAGACTCATTGATGTACCTGCACCTGTGATGTGCATCACATTCCCACTCTTACACTCGTAGTACTATCGACGCAGAAGGGCGCAACGACCGCGCATCACGGTCAACACTCGACAGTTAGATTGGAGCCTTTGCCATGACGCCTATTGCCGAGCAGGATTGGGAACAGTTGGGCATCGCCTTTCGCAGCGCCGAGCCCTTCCCATCAATTTGTATCGATGGCTTCCTGGAGCCGGAGTTTGCTGATGAGGTGGCCGCCAGCTATCCAGACTATTACGCTGCCCAGGAAATCGGCCGCGAATTTGCCACTGTCAATGAAAAGCGCAAGATCCAGATTACTGAACCCCGTGATTTTCCGAATCCGGTATCCCGTTTAGCAGACGCGTTATCCTCGAGCGAATTCCTGAAGAGGCTCGAGGCAATGACCGGCATCAACAACCTGGTTTGGGATCCTGACTTTTCCGGCGGAGGAATGCACCTGACCGCGTCAACGGGCATTCTGGATGTCCACGTAGACTTCAATTATGAAGAAAAGCTATCACTATACCGGCGGCTGAACATACTCATCTACCTCAACCCCGAGTGGAAACCTGAATGGGGTGGCGCTGTTGAACTGTGGGACCGTGAGGTGAAGAACTGCGTTCACTCCTTTGAACCCATACACAATCGATGCGTCATTTTTGAAACCAGTGATTATAGTTATCACGGTGTCACCGCGGTAAAAACGCCAGGGACGATCTCCAGAGACTCCTTTGCCGTCTACTATTACACCGAGGATTCAGGTGAGAATGATGGTCGCTTTCACGGAGGGAAGCACTCGACCATTTTCCGGGCTCGCCCAGACGAGCAAATGAAGAAATACTGGTCAATGCCGCTCAATAGTGTTCAGCAGGCCGCTAGTAAGCAAAACCGACGGCTGCGAAAGGCAATCAAGAAAATGATTGGTCGAGAAACCTAGCCCCTCCACTGCTGGTTTGCATGGTGATTTGAGAGATCTATGGAGTTCGATAATTCAGAGGTTTCGTCGGATGAACCCGATTGGTCCCGGGAAGCAAAGGGGTGGGCCGAATGGGCACCCTCCAAGTCACTCCTTGCCAGCATTCGCGGTTGGCAGCACTATAAAACCAAGCGCGGGATCGTAGGCCTGATACTGTCGAAATGGTTCGTTGTTTGTCACAGATTCTGGTCTGTGGTTACAGGTGCTGACATACCAATTAATACTCGCATCGGTGGCGGTCTGGTGTTACCGCACCCAAATGGAGTGGTTGTTCATGCTGACGCCGTGATAGGACCAAACTGCCTCCTCTTCCAGCAAGTGACGCTTGGCACTCGGGCCGGGACCCAACCGCCAGAACTCAAGGGACATGTCGATGTCGGAGCGGGTGCAAAAATTCTGGGTGACTTGACTGTCGGAGAGCATGCCAATATCGGAGCAAATGCTGTCGTTCTAGCAGACGTTCCTGCTCGTCACGTTGCCGTTGGTATACCAGCCGTCAATAGGCCTATTCCTCCAAAGCTCGCAGGCCAGCGAAGAAATACGGTAACTCCATCCCAGGCTAATCGTTGATCCAAAAAAGCTCGTGAAGTACCGGCAGATCGTTTCGTCATTTACCGCACACAAGCCGCCGGCATCCTACTCACTAAGCCTAAACTTGGATTCTTACTGGAGGTGGGAACCCTACGGGGAGAAGGTCGGAAAGTAGCTATCGCCATCTTTATAGTGTCGGAAGCCTCTGAGTGTTGCCTGGGCTGTTTTGTGAACCAGCTTACACATTGCAGTGCTAGGATCAATCACGATAGCCCGATAGGGCTATTGCTGGTCTTCAAGTCCTTAACTACTCTGCGTATGAATCAAGGAAGAGTGACCTCCCTGTAAGCAGGGATCACAGTGGTATTCGTAGGGCAGGATTGGTGATTAGTATGTATGGAGCCAGAAGATCGATTTTGGCCGCAGTGGCGGTGTGGTTGATGTTCATCCCACTGTCGAGCCTGGCCGCTTTATCGATGAACGAACAGAGTGTGAGTCGCGGGGTGATTGCCGGGGAGCCTCGGGTTTCTTCGGCGATTCTGGTAAAAACCGGTGTCGATGAGAGGGGGCCGCTGTCTGCATCATTGCGTCCGCCGACTAGCACTTTGAGTGCTGATGATCGAGCACCTCGGACAGTAGTTGCGATGTCAGGGCAAGAGAGCGCGCTGTTATTGCTGACTGCTCTTGTGGGCTTTGTGTTGCTGTCGAACAGGTCGTCAATCTGAGTGCTGAGTGAACATGCACCCCGGTTAAGCACAGGTAAACCAGGGCGTGTGGGGTTGGCTCAAAGAATGAGGCGCACGCCCTCAAAGCGATTCGAGAGCAGTGATTTTGCGCAGAGTATTAAGAAGGGGTTGATAGCGATATGAAGGCACTCTACACAGCGCTAGTACTGGCGATACTGGCTACGCCTGGTTGGGCAGCCACAGTCTATCCGGAAAGCTACCTGACGGTACCCATTGATGGCGGATGGGTCGGCGGTAGCGGTCGTGTCGGAGAAGATGGCTTTGACGACTGGGCTCTGGAATTGTCACCTGATGGGCAGGATGCACAGTTGACGTCGATCGCAGTGGAGTTCAATTACCGCAGTGGCGCTTTGGAGATGTTTTCCCGAGAGGAGGGTTCGGCAGATAGCGACGGCTGGCTGTCACAGGGCGCGGTGGCATATGACCGCAGGGGCGGCTTGCAAGAGGCCTCACTGACGTTCCTGGCACTGGACGCTTTTGATTACGTTCTGCGTATTTCCAGTCGCGCGGGTCGAACAGGTGCAGCCTATACCTTTGGTGTTGCAGCAGTCTCTCCGGTTCCGATCCCTGCCGCCGCATGGCTGTTTGCAAGTGCGCTGGCAGGCGGCATCTTCATGTCAAGGCGAAACAGCAAAGCCGAAAACAGCGTGTGAGACCTACATTACATGTGACTCTGGAACGAGACAAAGCGAGGCCTCTGCCTCGCTTTTTTTGTGGCCGAAAAAGACCAGATGTGGGCAACAGCTCACACTTCCGGTGATATCGTGAGAACCTCTATTGACCCTGCAGGTGCTTATTCAATAACCTGAAGGAAAACAGCATGTTCGGGGAAAGATCGATGAACCTCAAGCGGCGTCTAGCAACGATGTTGCTGTGTCTATGGCCACCACTGGCCGTTGCTGAATCGGCTTACACGTTGAAGGAAGGCGACACGCTGAACATTTCCGTTTGGCGTGAAGAGGACCTCTCAAGGAATATTCTGGTGCTGCCCGATGGCAGTATCAGTTTCCCCCTGGTAGGTAATCTGCAGGCTGGCGGATTAACGGCACCAGAGTTGCGTGAGAAGCTCACCGAGGGCATCTCGAACTATATCCCCGATGCAACGGTATCGGTTGTTGTTGCAGCCACGGAAGGCAACCGCGTCTATGTGCTGGGCAATGTCGCAGAGCCCGGTTCCTTCATATTGAAGTCGCCACTCAACGTCATGCAAGCATTGAGCCTTGCGGGAGGTTTGACGACTTTCGCAGATAAGAACGATATTTTGATCATCCGTGATTCTGGCGGTGCACAATCCCGGTTGCCGGTGCGTTACAACGATATCGTTTCCGGCAAGAGTTTGCAGACCAATCTGCGCTTGATCGCAGGAGACACAGTACTTGTGCCTTGACCGTCGCATAGGGGTTGCGAATGACGACGCGTGGCGACTTCGACGCAGTACGGCGAGTGCAAAGAGTATGCGGGATGCGCCCTTTTGGACTCTAACTCTGTCTCTGGTGAGCGTATCCGTCGCCGCTGACTCGGTTCAGCATCTCGTCTCCGTAACCGGGGGAGCCGAATACGATTCGAACCCGCAGTTGCTCACTGATGACGAGGTTGACGCCTGGAGAGGCATCTTCGAGCCCGGTTATCAATTGCTATGGCGCGCAGGTCGGTATGAGATGGACGCGAATGCTGCAATACGGATTGAGCGTTCCTCTGAGACAGATATAAGTAATAATCGCGAGGATCCGAGGTTGTCGGTTACGGGCACACGAGCCCATGATGGCGGTTCACTCTACTCTGATGTTTCTTACCTGCAAGAATCCACGAGAATCTCCGAACTGGAGGATACCGGCGTTTTTTCTGACGATACCCGGAAAGCGCTGGCGTTTGGCGTGGGGGGCGAACACGATCTGACAGCTCAATCCCAGCTTGTCGTCGACGCCACATACGAGGATGTCAGCTTCGACGGAGACACTTTCAGCGACTTTGCAACCGCAGAACTTGCCGGTCGACTCAACTACACGTTGAGTCGCGTCAACACGGTTTGGTTTGAAGGGGTTGTTGCTCGCTACGAAACAGACGAGCAAGGCGTTGATGACTCCGATGCCTACGGCGGCACGGCCGGCCTGGTTCGCATGCTGTCCGACCGCTGGCGGGCGGGGGTATTCGCCGGAATCATGGATATATCAGGTGAAGCAGAGCGCACAGACTGGGTTGGTGGTGTCGAGGCTAGATTCACAGGACGCCGATCGAATTTTGAATTGTCCTACGCCCGCAGCTCAGCGGCGAGTGCGGCCGGTGGCTTCGAAGAAGCCGACGATGTTGTGGCCAGGTATGATTATTCACTGTCAGACGTCACTACGGTGACACTGAGCGGTCAGTGGCGTAAGAACCAGAGTGACGATTTGGGGGAGGCCTATTCTGGTGAGCTGAGATTGGATCGCCGACTCTCCCTATCGTGGTCACTCGGATGCTCGCTAATCTATCGCGGAACCAGGGGTGAGGACAATGCTGACGGACAGGTCGTCACCTTGCTGCTGACGTATCGACCGCCTGCCCGTTAGTGCAAGGACCTCGCTTGAAAAGTTCGCGCGAGCTGGACTATTGAATGGACTCCTGTGATAGCTGGTACGTGAGACCAAGATAATGGAGCAAACAGAATTCGACATTGGGTATCTTCTGGATGTGGCGAAACGACGTTGGCCCTTTCTGGTTTTCCCGTTCGTACTCATTCTCTCGGCCTGTGTGTTCATCGCAGTTTGGCTACCCCCTGTGTATTCCTCTACGGGAACGATCCTAATCGAGTCTCAACAGATCCCTGACGAACTTATCCGTTCGACCATCACGACCTATGCTGAGGAGCGAATACAGGTCGTGCAGCAGCTGGCGATGACGCGGGGGAACCTGTTAAGGATTATTGAAGAGCATGGGTTGATTGCCGACATACGCGATCAGCTTACCGTTTCGGAACAGGTCGGGCTGATTCGCAGCCGAATTTCTGTGGACAGGGTCACTGGCGATCGTCCCTACTTTGGTGGAGGAACCACGACGGCGTTCACTGTGAAGTATGAGGATTCATCTCCTCAGCTGGCGCTTGCTGTTACGACCGAGCTCGTCACGCTTTTCCTTGAAGAGAACGTGCGTACGCGAACCAATCGCGCCTCGGAAACCACGGTGTTCTTTGAAGAAGAAGCCACCAAGCTCAAGCAACAGTTGGAGGTGATCGAAGAACAGATCGCCAACTTCAAGCAAGAGAACAGCGAGGCCTTGCCGGAGCATCTCGACCTGCATATGAATATGCTGGAGAGGGCCGAGTCCGGGATAGAAGAAGTAGATCGGGATATTCGCGCCGCAGAGGATGAGCTACGATTCCTCGAGATAGAGCTCTCGGCCATTCGATCAGGGGTCGCTGCCGCAGAGGATACCAGTGAGCGGCTGACTCCTGAACAGGAACTGGTGAACGCCGAGGCCGAAATGACGAGACTGGAATCGCGCTACGCCCCCGCGCATCCGGATATGAAGCAACTTCGCAACCAGATACAGCGTCTACGAGAGGCGGTTGCAGAACGTGCTGAAAGGGGTGAGCGTGAGTTACTAGCTATAGGTGACACGGGTATTGAGAGGTCTCGCGTCACTGCGCGTATGGATTCCATGCAGGAGCGAATACGCTCACTTAATGCTCAGAAGCAACGGCTTGTCGAGGAAAGAGCACGCCTGGAATCTGTGATTATTCAAACCCCCCAGGTTCAGCGCGCGATGATTGCACTCAACAGGGACTACGAAAATACGCTACAAAGCTACAATGAAATGCAGGCGAATGCCCTGCAGGCTCGGCTGGGAGAGAGCCTCGAAGAGGAAAAGAAGGCAGAGCGCTTTTCACTGATAGAGCCACCGGTATTGCCAGACAAGCCTGATCGCCCGAACCGAAAGAAAGTCGTGGCAATGGGGTTCATTTTGGCGGTGATTGGTGCTGTGGGTC
Organism: Cellvibrionales bacterium; assembly: GCA_043513815.1. GTDB lineage: Bacteria > Pseudomonadota > Gammaproteobacteria > Pseudomonadales > Halieaceae > JANQIO01. The sequence continues at coordinate 3,244,391 of CP121313.1, forward strand.
TCGTTTTTTTGCTGGAGATCAACGATGACCGTTTGTATGGCGTGTCACGGTTTCAGAACCTTCTGGAGCAGCCACCGCTGGCGATAATACCGTATTTCGAAACGCAGAGAGAGATAGATGAAAGGAAGCGCCTGTATCGGTGGATTATGGCAGGCAGTGTATCGACGATAGCGGGCGTTATCTTCCTGGTGCACTTCTTTGTTATGCCTTGGGATGCGCTGGCGCTCAAAATAATGGCTAGACTGGGGTAAGGGCTCACATGGACAGCATTGAAAAGGCCCTGGGCAAGGCCAAGGCAGATAAGACCGAGGCAGATAAGACCAAGCCCAGGCAAGCCGGGGCAAACGAGAGTAATGTTATTGAGGCCCAGGCGAAGCGAGACACAGACGTCGAGGCATCTGTATCGCCCCTCGCACAGGTGGCCGTTCCCAGCGCCTTGTCGCAGATTCGAGCACCGTCTGTGCAGCTGGACCCCACGCATTTAGAGCGCCACAGAATAATTGCCCACAGTAAAGACAACCCTAACAGTGGTGCGTTCCACCTGCTGAGAACGACTTTGCTCCAGAAAATGGAGGCCGCTGGGGCCCATGCCATCGGCATCGTTGCGCCAAGTCCCGCTGTAGGAAAAACCGTCCTGGCGATCAATCTAGCGATGTGTATTGCTAGGTTGCCGGAGTCAACGGCACTTTTGGTGGATATGGATCTGCGTTCGCCCAAGGTAATGAAATACCTGGGTTTGGACGAAGGTATGGGGATGACAGACTTTTTGCAGGGTCAATGCGACTTTGAGAGCTTGATGATCTACCCACAGCTGTCACGCTTCGTTGTAGCGCCAGCGGGTAAGCCCGTGTTTAATTCGTCAGAACTTCTGGCCTCGAAGAGGGCCGTCGATTTCATTGAGGAAGCCAAAACGCGTTACTTGGACAGGGTAGTCATAGTCGATCTTCCACCACTGCTTTACGGTGACGACACACTTGCAATTCTCCCCAAGCTGGATGGCGTGCTTCTTGCTTTGGCCCACGGGGTGACGACCAGAGAGGAGATTGAGGTCAGCATGCGACACCTCAAGAATTCCAACGTGCTGGGCACCGTTCTTAATAAGGCTCCTATTGATATAGAAGGAGCCACTTACGGTTTCGGCGCAGATTAGACCGGGAACGAATTCACCTCGCATTGCGTCATGTGCCGGCGGGCGTTACAGCATAAACCGCTCCAATCAGTTGAGCTCAAACACGTAAAGGTAAATTGCTCCCTGCGGCAAGCCCCCCAACACCGCACCTGTATTCTGGTCTACCACGAATTGGCTGCGGAACTCGCTGGCCGGCAATTCTATAGAGCGAATATTGACATTCATGTTGTCGATGTTGTTATCGCGCGGATCGGTTGGCTGACCATCCAGCCTTGAAATTTTATGCAGGGTAACGCCTTTTACCTCCTTAAAAGGTAGTTCCACCGTGACGGGTGTCGTGCCGTTGCCAAAGTCGAATCCGCTATGCTCTCCAGCGAGCTTCCGATTGAGCAAAAAGAGGGAGAGGACGTTTTCACCTTGAAATGCATAGGCCGATACCAGTGGTATCAACGCATTATCGCGCGCATAACTCGGCAATGAGATGGCCTCGATTTCCAGCATGCTATCGCCGCTAACGTAGCGATTACGCAACTGTAGAGCCAACCAGCTGATGTGAGGCCTGTAACCGCCCGCTTCTGGCATGGTGTGGGACGACCACCATTTTCCACCAGACAGTCGCCAGAAAGATTGGTGCTTGAAACCACGGTAACTGGAATGCAGCCAGGAATCGAGAGATGCCAGCGCCATTGCTGCTGACTTGCCGTACTGCTCATCGACCTCCGGGTCATCCTTGTTTTGCCAATAGCCGGTGGGACCTCCTTCGTAGGCGATAAGGTCATAGGCAACACCCTGCTTCGCTAGCGCATCCCGGGAAATTGCAGCATCGTCTATAGTACTGCCAATGCCGGTGGTCGCGCTCACCAGTGTTTCCTGTATGCCGTAGCTGTTTACCGTCGAAGCCGAGGCCTTGTCACCGGTTTCCCATCTGGGCCCCACGTAGTTGGCGTGACCTACATATGAAATCGATGGGGCTTTAAGAGCCGCTCTCTCAGCATAAGCAGTGTCTGACTTGTAATCTGCGTCGTAATTTCCGCCTAATGCGAACTTGATGGTCTCGCCAAGCTTGTATTTCTTCCAGGCTGGCATTCGCATCACGTGCTCCTCAAACATGTAGCGTGCGAACAGCCCGTATTCCTCCCCACCAGAGTGAACGTAGCCGGGTCTGCCCCAGCCATGCCATCCATAGCCTCCCGCGCCGTTGTGCCAGGTCTCGTTACCATACTCCAGAATGATTTCGCGGAATTCATCTGTCCACGGCTGCCCGTTCTGATTCCGATAAACGTAGCGCTTGTATGCATAGGGTTTGCTGGTTGGGCTGTCTTCTGCGGGATCGTAAGGTACGCCCAGATACTCGACGATGGCCTTCCAGTCAGACTCCGTGTACTCCTCATTGAAGGTCAGGTGCGGTACGGCTCTGTTCTCAGGTGAGTCCCCGGTTTTCAGCGCCCAGATCATGCTCTGTGCGAGCGTCACTGCCGGAGGATGGTCGAAACCCATATTCCAGGCCACACTCCAGGCGCTGTTGCCGTAGTCGCCCATCAGGGCTTCCACTGAACTGGGGTGGAACAGGGTGCCGTAAAACCTCAGGGCTGGCTTCTTTCCCTGTGCAGGCACAGAGCGCAAAAACTCGTCGAGACTTGTTCGATGGGGTGTGAATGGCCGATATTCATGCGCTTCGTCGTATCGATACAACAAGAAGTTATCGACCCAGACCTTTCCTGGGCCCGTGAATTCCAGTCCATGGGAGACATGATTCGCGCTGATAGCCGGATATTCTGGAGCAACGAAGTCATAGCTGTACTTCTGCCAGTTCGCAGTAATCTCCCAGGCTTCACCGGAACTCTGGCTGACCGCTTCATAGCCAGGATCACCCTGAAATCTGAACCTCGCCTTGCCACCGTTACCTAACGCTTCCTGTCGTAGCCAGACTTCAGCGCGGTATGTCGCGCCCGGAGTTAGCTGACTGTACCACTGACCCTCGCCAGTAGCCTCATGTGGGTGAAATGCAACCTGGCTGAGGAATGTGGGTTCAGCCGCGCTGAACTCTACCATCAGGCAACTCTTGCCTGGTTGACCAAAACCAGCAGGCAAGCTGCCCATGTGCTTGACCAGGCTTCCTTGCCAGTTTGGCCCTGGTTGAAAGAAAGGATGATCGCCCCTGTAGTGGGCCCTGAGATCCGGAGGACTCGCGTCGCGGTCAATACCCAGGGTCTCATTAACCATGTAGGCGTAGTCGCCGTATCGGAGCTTGATGTTGGCGCCTGCTACATAAACGCGATGGGCATTATTCTCGGGAGAGCCATCTCTATCATCATTGGCAAAATAGCCGCCAAAAGGAAATTGTGAGGACGGCATAGGGATGGCGCCCTCACCCAGGAACACCACATGGTCTGCGCCTTCGGAATTGCTCAGGTCATTACCTGATCCGTAAGATAAGGCTTCACCCTCACGATCCACAATTCTGTAAAAACGCACTTTCGCACCATTGCCGAGCCCGGTCCAGGCGAGGTTCCAGTATCCGGGACCGCCTTCATGATCCCACTCGAACCAACCGTCACCTGATCGCTCTACTCGCACAAACTTTCGCCAGACAGCTGGCTCAAAACCACTGCCGATCGCATGGTTGTTTATCGCGAAGTTGGTTCCGCCTGCGATGGTCGACAGATTTGCTCCGATGGGTTCTACGTTCCTGGCAGCAACTTGCTCAGTCACGCGTAGCACTGCAGGTGCATTGATATCCCCGGTAGCGGAAACCCTTAGCTCTTCACAGCCCAAAAAAATTGTGCAACCGAGGATAACAGAGCCTACCGACAGGGCTAGCGGCATCATGATTGCCACTCCTGGCGTCTCCTGCCGCCGTAATGAGCACAAATAGTATTTGTGCTTCGTTGACCTTGGAGGTACAAACCGTCGAGCTCAGAGACCCGCCAGCAACCGGACCCGTGTAGCGCTTGCCCTACCCCCAGGCTCTCCAGTCTCACCGGAGCACGCGGGCGATTGATGTGTAACGTTTGGGTCAAAGTAGCCATTCGATCAGTCTTCCAACAGCGACGCCAATGATGAAAACCGGGAGTACAGCAATCTCCCTCCAGAAACTCATTAAACCTAACCTTTGCTTGAAAAACACGACGAACGGCAGGCCCGCAAAGCAGCTCAAGGCAATCAACCAAAGGCTGGCATTGGAGCCATAGGTCGCATGGACAATTGGCAGCATGCCTAATGCGGCCAGCTGCGCAATCTTGGTGGGTATCAGAAGCTTGGGCTTGCCGAGAGCGACGAAGCACCACTCTGCAATGGTATACCTCACATATACAAGGCTCACACAAAGAATCTCAAACATGCGCCCAGCTTCAAGATAACGTGCGTCGTAGAGCAGTGCGACGATCGCGTCACCAGACACATACAGGGCGCCTGCCGCCAACAGAAGTAACGCGTCTGCAGGTAGCCGGAAACGATAGTAAACATCCTTTAGTCGGTCTGGAGCCTCTCTAACAATCTCGCTCAAGGCAGGGAACGCCACGCTGCCGAAGAACACGCCAGCCACCATTGCGAGAACCTGTGATAGCGTTAGTGCTATTGAGTACATGCCGAGGAACGCAGAATCAACAAGTCCCCCCAGTAACAACCTGTCTCCGTTGAGGGCAAGGAAACTCAGGGTTGAAGACAAGAATACCCATTTGCCAAAGGAGAATATCTCCCTGACATGTTGCGAGTGCCAGGTCGCACGGTTCTGAATGCCGGGAACGATTGCGTGACTGAGGTAGACTTTCACCAGGTTGGCTACGAGAGGCCCTGCAATCAGAGCCCAGATTGAGCGATCTACGTAAGCCCAGGCGATCATGACCAACAGGCCGATGAGTTGGCACATCAGCTCAACTTTCGTGATCAGGGCGAGCTCCAATTTGCGATTCGCGGTGGCCAGATTCGTCGAGTAGAAACCGCTGATCACTGCGTTGAATCCCATCAACACCAGGGCGAGAGGCAAGACAGGGTCTGCATACGCGCTGTTTGTTTCAAACACACCTGACGTGGCCAAAAGGTAGACAAGCAATGCCACGCCCAGGGTCAGGAACCAGATAAAAAGCCCTCTCAGTATCTGGACCGACCACACCGTGTTCAAGAACTGGGTATCCTGGCCACGTTTGCTCTGGATAACGTTCTGGTGGAGCCCGACGTCTGAAATCATTGCGAGCCCTACGTAGAACACGTTGACGAGCGCCATAACCCCGAACATCTCGGGGACCAGCAGGCGGGTTACAATAAGGTTGCCAGCGAGCCTGATAATGTGGCCAACCATGTTGCCGCCGATCGACCAGAGACCGGCATTGAGTATCCTATTTCTGAAGGACTGTGCTTCCACCATCACGCTATTCCGACCGTCCCGGCAGCTGACCGTTGTTTATCGTCACCGGTTGTATGCCGCCGCATTTTTTGTATGACAAGGAAGTGGTTGGATACACTGTTTTTAGTCTCAGTTTGCACTTTCGTTCATTGCCCGGTGCATAGGGTGGCTTAGCGGTCGATCTGTGCTGTGTTTGAGATTATACGTGTAGAGTGCGTTTGTTTCTCCAGTCTGTAGATGCAACTGGGTGTGAGGGTTGCGGCATTGAGCAATCCGTCACAGCTTTTTGCCCGCGCTTGCCTCATTATGGGTCAGTGCGGCAACTGTAGGCGGTAACTTAAGTAATATCAGGGTGCTCACGATCATGAAGACTCACGAAGGCAAATGCAGGAGAGATGCATGCCCTTGTCCACCACGAAGGAAACAAAGCGGCATGTTCGGAGAGCCTAAACAATGCCTGAATATCTGAGGGCCTTCGTTGTGATCATGTTTCTGGCTGTTGTGGTATTTACTTTCAGCCGGGGGCCCGCGTCCGGCATGATCGAGGACGGAGACTTTCGCAGGCGTCGCAATCTATGGCTGGCAATGACGAGCATTGCCTTTTTATCCGGAAATTTCTGGATTTATGTAGCTGCAGCAGGTCTGCTGGTCTACGTCATCTCCAGGCGTGAGAATAATGTAGTCGCGCTATTCTTTGTGCTGCTCTTCGTTGCGCCCGAGGCTCATTTCGACGTGTCGGGCCTTGGCATCATCAATCGATTGTTTACCATGACCCCTCATCGAATGCTCTCTCTCGTGCTCTTGCTACCTGCTTTCTTCCGCATGGTTAACAGTCGAAAGGGGCTGCGTTTTGGGAAGGTTAGCGTTGACTATATCGTACTGATCTACACCATCCTGGTTGTGCTGTTGAATTTTCGAGCCACGACGCTCACAGACGGTCTGCGTTTCGGATTCGACCAGTTCCTCGATGTTTTGCTGCCATACTTCGTCATCAGTCGCGTGCTAGCTGAGAACCAGAAGTGGAAGGACGCCCTGATGTGCTTCGTGCTGGCGGTGTTGGTCATGGCTCCCGTTGCCGTGTTCGAAATGGTGAGAGGTTGGTTGCTCTATGAGTCGCTGGTTGTAAATGCCTGGGGTATGCCACGACAATTGTCACCATTTTTGGCCCGCGCAGGGTTTCTCAGGGCTACAGCAGCTCCGGGTAATCCCATTGCTCTTGGGTACATTATGGCTATCGCGATCGGGCTATGTTTGTACCTGCAGCGATACCTGGTGTCTGGTTTTTTCCGAAGACTCGGATTTGCAGTGCTGACAGCAGGTCTTCTTGCGGCTCTCTCTCGTGGACCATGGGTTGGAGCCGTGGTCATCCTCTTCGTGTGGATCGTTACTGGCCGTCACGCTGCCACTCGTCTGGTGAAAGTCGCGATGCTTGTCCTGCCCCTTTTTCTGGTTCTTCCATTGGTACCCGGGGGGCAGACTGTCATCAACCTTATCCCTTTCATTGGCGAGACAGAGCGAGAGAACATCGATTATCGCGGATCGCTGTTTGACAACTCTTTGCCTGTCATCATGAGAAACCCGCTGTTTGGCTCACCTGACTACATAAACTCACCGGAGATGGAAGCGATGCGCCAAGGTCAGGGAATCATAGACGTGGTAAATACCTATTTACAGATCGCCCTGGCGTATGGTCTGGTTACACTGTTCTTCTTCGTGGCGATTTTTTTGAGTATCGGCTTGAAGCTTCTATCATTCATCAGGCGCTCGCCTGACACCTCAGCAGAGCCAGTTGAACTGTGTCGATCTATCCTGGCGATTATTTGCGGAATTATGGTAACAATTGCGACGGTGAGCAGCGTCAGCTTCGTGCCGATCGTCTATTGGTGTTTTGCCGGCGTCGGCGCGGCTTGTATGCTAAAGATGCCAGATTGGCGGCACCAAATGTTGGACCCGAAACACAAGCGAGCTGTCTAGCTGTGACGGCTCACTGAAGGCCCAGCTGCGCGCCTTTCCTCGGGCGCGACACCTGGGTAAAGACAAACACGTTGGGAGGCCTTGGATGAAACGATTGCCAGCCGTTGGAGCTGATTCGGATCCGCGAAAAACACGTTGGGCTAGGCGTATCATGCGATTCGCGGTAGGTATTTTTGCGCAACACAGCGGCTACTTCGCCACGTATCATGAACGCGTAAAGTTCGCGACGTCACTTGGAACGTGGCCAGACACCACCGAGCAGGGTGTCGTATTCGTGATGCAAGGTCCTGTCTACAAACCTGACAACTTCACTATTGAGACCATCAAGATGTATCGAGCCTTGCACCCCGGTACCCCTCTTGTGCTGTCAACCTGGGACGACACACCCGCGCAGGATATAGAAGCTCTAGAGGGTGCTGGCGCTGAACTTGTGCTTTGTCAGAAGCCGGATGACCCTGGACATTCGAACATCAACATGCAGCTTACCAGCGCCCGGGCAGGGATGATGCGGGCGAAGGAACTGGGTGCAGACTGGATTATAAAGACGCGCTCAGATCAGAGGATGTATTCGCCCAACCTTCTCAGCTTCCTTGTTGCTACTGCCCTCAGTTTTCCAGTTGCCAGTTCCAGCCGTCAAAGCCATCGAATCATTGGCATAGGTCAGGGTTCGCTAAAATACGTGCCCTATCACGTGACCGACCAAACGCTTTTTGGGTCTGCGGACGACATGGTGCAGTACTGGAGCGCGCCGCTTAGGCCTTCGTCATCATACGGTGCGGCTACAAACGAATTAGCTGAACTCTACCAATCCCTGACGATCGAACAGCTACTGCATGGTGTTTCTGCAGAGCCATACATTGCCAGCGAGTATTTAAAGCGAATCGGCCGAAAGCTGGACTGGACGGTCGAAGACTCCTGGCGCGCGTACAGGGATCATTTCTGCTTCGTGGACTACGCGTCTACAGATTTTTACTGGGCGAAAGGACAGCAGATCAGCCTCCGTGAGTTCCTCTGCCGCTATGACGCCGTGTCAAACAGGCAGGAGATAGGATTCAGTGATTGGTTACGGCTCTATACTGGAAGACTGCCTGTAGAACTGGGACAGGAGCATCAGAGAATTCTGGAAAGCCCTTACAACTTTCTCGTTGAGCGCCCCGGTGGCTGATGCCGAAACTCGCGTAGGGGCAACTCCCGATACAGTGCAGACAACGGTCCAGGCTAAATCTTTGCAGACACTGGGAGCGACAGAAAGAGTTCCAGATCGGCAGGAATACCCAGCCCGTACATACCGTCCGCTTCCCGCCCCACGTCGTACACCCCGACACGACCGCCGTTCTCTATCAACCTGTTGTACACGGGTGCCACGTAGTATTCACCGTTATGGGTCTCCCGGGCATCGATCATTGCCTGGGCATGCAGGGCGAAATCCTCGCCTGCGGCAAAATTGTAGATGCCGACTGTGGCATGGCTGGAAATCACAACTTTCTCACGGACCTCGACTACATCGCCCGCTTCATTCAGCTTTGCATAGGACCATTTCTCATCATCTGCAGTCATCGTCATAATCAGGCCGTCCAGACCTCTAGAGCTGATGTCTGCCAGGTAGTCATTGATGTCGATATCGACGAACTGGTCAGAATTCGCAATCATCAGAGGCTCTCTGTTAGAGAAGTACTCCCGCGCCATCAGAACCGTGCATGCCGCACCCTCAGTCACCCCATCAATACCGATGACGATGCAGTCCGGGCTGATGGCACCAAGCATCTGTCGCAGCTTGTATTCCTCTATATGGCTGTTCTGGCAAATGAAGATAAAACGATGCGGCATCTTCGGCGTCAGGTTTTCGACAACAACCTGAATCATCGGCTTGCCTTTGACTTCAATGAGCGGCTTTGGATCCTTGTAGCCTGCGTCAGCAAAGCGGCTTCCACGCCCAGCCATGGGGATGACAATGTTAATCATGACCCTGCCTGCTCACTCAATAAGTACTTGTCGTTTAGTGCGCCAGGCAGCTTGACGACAGTTGTGACCGTGTCCGTAAGCGCCTCGAAGTCGGTGTACTGGCCTGGTTCAATGCAAACGACCGCTCCAGCCTCCAGGACTAATTCGTTCATCTTGGCTTTGCCGGAGACTATAACGGTAATTTCTGTCGCCACCTTATGGCAGTGAGATTCCTCGTAATCACCTGCCTTGAAGCTTTGCACTGCGACCTCAACGTCTGTGGTGCTATAGAGAGTCGGTTCGAATCCGCCCACAAACCAGCCTCTCACATAATCTTCAAGCCGAGACATCTTCACGGTGTGACCTCCTCCATATGCGCTGTCAATGACATCATCTTACCTTGAGACCACTGGATGATATCCACCCCCTGAAGCTTTTTGTCATCTATTGCCAATTCAAACTGGATGAAGGATTTGTCGTTGTAAACAGCAATGTCTACTGCAGAGAAGCTAAGCATCCCTGTTGCTTCGAAAATTCCACGAAGGTGCTCGATCACTGGTTCTCGACGGCTGATTTGCTTGATGTCGGGATCTCTCAAAACGAAGCTCTCATGCATCATGCCTGCGAGCTCATCCAGGCGACGACTGTTGAATGCTTTGACATACTCTCGTGTCAGGCGGCGAATCTGGTGTTCGCCCTGAAACGTCTCTTGCTTCAAACGGTCAGAGTATGCGTGTAAAGCGCTCACATCATAGAAGTTCGTATAACACTCGTTCGGTATGTTGTAGGCAAGACCTTTCTTACCAAGGAGTACCATTTCATTCAGGGACGCTGAGAGATAGTAATTCCCGGCATGCGTGCTTCTTTTGAGAATCGCCTGCTGGGCCGCCTCCACGAAGTCGCGGCCGTTTCTGAAGTAGTAAAAACCAGCAATCGCATTCTTGCTGATGGGCCTCTTTTCAGCAGCCTCTTCAATCTCTCCCGTGGCATTGAAGCGTATGTATGACCACTTGGGATGCACAGCCTGAAAGGTTACAACTCCAAAGTCAGCGTCGTTGTCGTTGAACCAGTCAATGATCGCCGGAATACTATGATCGATTATGTGATCGCTGTTTGTAACGATGAGCGGTTGATCGTTGTTGATGACATCAATAGCGAGAAGCGCGGTGCAGAGCGCCCCTCCTGTCTGGTTCTCTAGCTCGATCAGCGTCAGGTCATCTCTTCCAACCAGTTCTCTTAGCACGTAATCCAGGTTGAAGTCTCGAACATCATCGAGTGAGATGATGGGGATAATCTGGCGGCCGCTATCGAAGCCGCGATAGCAGTCCAGGGATCTCTGGATGATAGTCTTGCCCCCAATGTCGATCAGCGGTTTTGGGTAGATAAACTCATCGCTGTCGAAACGATTGCGGCCGGTCATTGGTATCAGAATATTTGTGCTCATCATCCAAGCCCCGCTTCAAACTTATCGATATTCTCTTTGATGTTCGCATAATTGACGTCTTCAACGCGCGCAACCTCCATGACATGGGCCCCGGCTGCCCTGGCTGCCTTGATTCCGTTGAAGTTGTCCTCGACGATCATGCATTCTTCAGGTCTCAGCTGCATTCGCTGGATAGAGTGCGTGTAAATCTCTGGATCCGGCTTGGGTTTCGAAACATCTTCATTCGACAGCGAGAACTCAACGTACTGGATGAGGTCTGCATGCTCCAGCATCGCATCGACAGTCTTCCTGATCGAGTTTGATGCGACTCCGAGCTTGTAACTATCAGCCTTGAGCTTAGCCAGGGCATGTTGGTGGTAGAACACTGGTTTACACTGTGCAGCGATGATCTCCATCGTGTTCTGTTGTTTAAGGCGATTGATGAATGCGTGAAGACTCGTTGGGAGTCCGCTCTCCATAGACAGCATCTCAAGCTTCTTCTTGGTCGGCAAGCCGTCGTATGTGACGAGGTGATCGTGACGACTGATCTCGTAACCAAAGAGGCGCAGGGCATTATTGAGTGACTCGTAATGCCATTCTTTTGCCTCAATCAATACGCCATCCATGTCAAAAATGACGGCTTTGATCTGCATCAGACTTCTCCTGTGTTTGAAAAGAAGGAACGAGCTTTTTCTGGGAGGTCAGTGCACAGTGTCACGCTGTCACCCACCTGCATTGCTCTGTAGCTGGCCCATTTTTCCAGATGCGCTCGTTTGTGCAGTTCAGGTGAAACGATGAAAACCTGTTTGGATTCTGCGAGGTGGTTGCAAATACTCTCTTCGGATATCCACTCATCCAGCAGCTCATCCATCCACACACCCTTAGCAGCCTGGTAGTGGCTGGGCAGGATTTCCAGGTCACTGTGCCTGGTCAGGCATCGCAGAGAGGCCTGGCAACTTACGAGCAGGTCAGGTACCGACATGTCGAACAGGAAGTAGTTGCTCACGGAGAACTTTTTTATGGTCTCGCTAATCAGATTCTGGAGTCCGTCTGCCTTGATGTTGAGAAGCAGGGGTAGGTGTTTATCATATTCCCCGTAAATCTCCAGAAGTTCAGAGAAGGACATCGGCTTCTGCGAATGGGTAGGCATGTCATGGGAAACTACGATCGTGCCATCCAGATCTCGTAAATCCGTCTCTGTGCCAAATCCGAGTTCAAATGAACGCCGAAAGGCCACCTCTGTGTTCTTCTCACGTTCAAGCTTCCAGTACCCTCTGTGTGAAATAATCTGCATGGTTCAAAAACTCGGATCGCTATTGTTGGCTAATGATGTCCCGGATGGTGCAAGACTGGCGCGCTGGTTATCGGCAGGGCAGACATCTCGCAGCAGTTCGATTCAAGTCGCAAATCCCACGTTCCTGCAAAGTCTTTGCCAGGAATGTCGCCCAATTCGCCTGTTGTGGGCAGACCCGGAAGGGACGTAACTACGCGCGATCTCCCAAACCCTGTCCTGGAGGTACGCTGCCAGCTCTGGCGAAGGCTCTGGTGTAAGTCCGAAGCCTGTGTAGGGAAGTCCTCTTGGATCGATATGATGGATCACACTCAAAGGTATACTCTCCGTGATAACCAAAAGCTCCCAGTCTGCAATTTGGGACCTCGCATCGGGAGCGCCATAACCGGGCTGGTGGTCCCAGCGGTACGTCATTGGAGAGCCCGGAATCGTGCTCTTCTCGATGCTTGCTGAGCCAGGTGACAGGCTGTTGATCATCCACTCGAGGTGCCCGGACCATGTACCCTTGAATACGGCTGTGTCAGTTAAGCTGTGCCCGCTGTGGATCTGCCGAACGCGGAGTGGTTCAGGCGCTACTGTGATCAAACCTGAATCTGTGAGTAACTCAGAAAGCGTGACGCAGGAGACAAACAACGAACTACCGAACAGGGCTGGTTTCAGCAATACCATCCAACGGGAGCGTGATTTTCCCGCAGCACGGCGAATGGAGTGCAGATTTGGAACGATCATGCCGAAAGGCTCCAACCCCTGTGGCTGCAGTTTACCCGCTTCCTGGAAGTCAGGTTTTGGCAGGAAAGACAGAATAGTTAGTGTTGCTGTACTTTAATCGCTTGCAGAGTTCAGCAGCGGTCACCCTCGTTGTCAAAATGATACCTTGCTTAGCGAGCCGTTTGTACCTGTAGAGAATAGTTTTCTGGTTGTTTCCGCGGGAAGTGTGAACTGGGCCTAAAGTTGCACTTCATCCAGCCTGGCAAGCCGACATAGAATGCATTGGTGGAGAGCTTCAACGGCAAGTTCAGAGACTACTGCTAAGACCTGCATTGGTTTGCAAGCCTGGACGATGCCAGGGAAGAGATCGACAACTGGCGAGACCATTACAACCACGTCAGACCGTAAGCTTCCCCAGTTCAGAGACAGGTAATTAGTACTGCTTTTTGGCATTATTTGGCCAGGCCGCTTCATACATCATACTTGGAAGAATCTGGTCGAAGCGTTTCAAGTTAACTGTATAGCGGTGACATATCATAATCATGGCGAATTCCGCCGATAGCGGAAAACCCGGTAGAGAAACAATGGAATACCGATCAAGTATCTAACAAACAACCTTCGTGGTTCTTGAATCAAACGCCATACCCATTCACAACGAAACATACGTATAAAGCCAGGCGCACGCACAACCGTTCCTGAAAGAAAATCTAAAAGTGCTCCTACTCCAAAAGCAAGCGGCACTGCTAATTTATCTCTGTTATCAATGATCCATTTTTCCTGTAGCGGGTTACCCATCGCGACCAATAAGACATCTGGGTGAGTATCATTAATAGCTCGCAGTAGCTGCTCAATTGGCTCATCTTGTATAAATCCGTGGTGAGTACCCACTACTTGATGCAATGGAAAGGTTTCGCTTATTCTTGCGGCGGCGCGGTCTGCAACTCCTTCCTCTCCCCCTAATAGAAAGAGTCTTAAAGGTTCTCCACTTTCAGCTAAGAATTCTGGAATGAAATCAGTTCCATTCAGATTGTCAGTAAATTTGGAACCATATATCCAGCTACTTGCTATATCTACACCCAGGCCATCACAGAACACTATTGCCTTTCCGAGTACATCGCGATAGCAATTATCTGCACAACAAATATTCAGTGAGTGAGCGTTGACAAAGAATATGCTTGAAACCTCACGGTTTTTTAATTTACTGAGCAACAACTGAATAGCTGACGTTCGATCTATATCTAGAATATCGACGCCAAGAATTCTCTTATGCAATTGACAAGACATATCTGTAATGACCTTCTCCCCCTACCCCTAGGGTTCACACTTCAAGTGAGAAATACAAGCTTAGGCCGCATGCTCGAAGTTTGCTGGCCGTGTCTTCGCGCCAGGCGTCGATGATTTCCCGCGCGTATAGGCTCTGGACTTATTGCTAGCAGGACAGCGGTGAGTAGCCCGCCGCGTTATCTGCACTTTACTGACAACCTTCTTCAGGAAATTGACTCGATCGTATAAGATCACTCAAAGCTCCAGGACGAAAAGCCAACGGGATGCTGCGGTTTCCAGCGCGAACTTGTAGAGACGTTGACTGAAGAACTCGAGTGACATCTTCTCCTGCAGATCTCGCTTGGCATTGCTTGCCAGTTTGTCGCGTGTCTCAGGGCTGCCCTGAAGTTCGACGACATGGTCTGACCACTGGTTAACGAGATCCACCAGAAAACCGTTGGTCCCATGCTCGAAAAAAAAGTACGTGATCAACCACGTCACTGGCGATGACCGGTACTTCCGCGACGACGTATGCGAGGATTTTTCAAAAAGACTTGCCGGCATTAAACGTATCGCCAGACACATGTAAAGGCGCAAGGGCGACGGCACATTGAGACAGGCAGCTTACATAGGAATCGTAGTCCATTAGTGGTTTGTGATAGCCCGCCACTCGCTTAGACCTGAGTTCAGAGCCCAAGCCTGCCTGACCATCACAGGGAACAAAGAGAATCAAAGGGCCAGATGAAAAAAGGTTTTGCAGCCACCTCAGGTACAGATGCACCTCAAGCATCATCCGCACGGATGCCTGAACAACTCGCCATCTTCGAAGCCTGCTCTGGATTACAAGCGACATGGTAGAGGGCTATTTCCTGTAAGTGTCGCGCTGTGCATTACTCTCCAACTTCACTGACACAAGAAAGCGTAGAGACAGTCTACGCGCCTCAACAACTTGTCGAACATACAGCCAAAGTGCACATCTGTACCCATGAAAGCATGGCGTAAAGCAGAAGGCAAAAAAGATCAGAGATTACATGTACGCCAACGCAATACAGGGAAGATGTTGCTAGCGGCTCTTTAGTCGCACGCTGCTCTCAGCACCCACACCAAGAAACTCCAACTGCCATTGGTGCCGTTTCTCCAGCCAATGCATTTGCGTGTTTTCCCGAGCGAACTTTACTCCATTTGCAATCATTTCCATGCGGAGTGGAACATCAGCAGCAACCTCCAGGATGAGATCACCGAGCGCGTCACGATCTCGCCACGGTACGGTCTTCACCGCGCCCGAATTGACTTCGAGATCACGGTAGTAATAGGTGCCATAGGCCAGAATGGGGAGCCCCACCGACATAGCGTCAAAAACGTTGCGCGGCGTGTCTTGAGCTAATGGCGTTGCCAGCAGGAAGTCATAGTTCTGCAGTTCCTCAAACAGCGGCTCGCCGTACTCGATCGGATCCAGCATATGAACAGCTTGCTCAAGCCCAGATTCCGAGATCACCTGCAAAAGCTCAGGTGACTGCTCGCCGGTTCCTATGAGAGTAAGACTGATCGCAAATCCATGTCCGTCCGATTGATCCTGCAGTTGCTTTACAACCGCAATCATTTCCTTGATGCCCTTGTACTCAACGAATCTGCCGAAGTATACGAGGCGGATCTCCGTCCTCGAATTTTCGAGGCGGGCGTAGCGCGTATTCACTGTCTGGTCGGAGATCACGAATCGGGAGTCGTGGGCCGTATCGTAAAAGTTCTTCACTTTCTCACGGTTACGACCATAGTCGTCAACGAGCGACTGCCCCTTCAGAAGGAGAAGAGAACAGTATCGGGCGGCAAACCTCATCTGCAGATGCATGAAGGGGTCATGAACGCACTTGCGTATCCAGTAGCTCCTGCGCGACAGTGTGCCAGTGGCATACGCCATGCGAGCCGATTCCCGTTCATCGATATCTACCACGAAAACCGTTTTCTTTCGCAGCAGCACAGCGATAAAGATCGCCAGAATCTCGAAAGGTCTAAGTGTGTCGCAACTGGGCCCCGCGTGCACAACGCTGGCAGATCGCACGGCCTGCACCAACTTGGGAAGCACAAGAAATGGCCAGGTTAAGGCGTAAAGCAGTCTGCCCCGGCTCGAAGGGTAGGCGTCTACATAATGGATGTTCGCGTCGTGACTATCGATGATAGACAGATAACCCTTCGACCGATCATACTCCTCATGATCCATCATTGGTGCAAAGACAGTCAGATCTTCACCCCACTGCCTGGTGAGACCCGATAGCTGGCGCAGGTGCAACATAAATGCACTTTCACCCGCAAACTCAGTGCCTGAAACCCTGTAAAACCGAACTGGCAGGACCATCAGGTAGTCTTTGGATTGCATCCCATTGCTCCTGGCTTCAGAGGGCTTCAGAATCATAAACTTCGATGCCAATTATAATCTCGGCCAATCACTTGTACTCGATCAAAGTGTGAGTACCACGCTTCAATCTGATGGACCAATACTCCAACAAACCCTGCAGCTCCGCATACTTTGCGAGATACACTAGCGAGGCATAAGCCATCGCTTTGCTTGTGGGTTCACCTCTACTCCGTTCCCGGATCGCACACCGGACGACCATACCCAACTGCAGTAACACGAGCGGCACCAGCGCGTACGGATACACAATAAAACATCCGAGGAGCAATGCCGGGAATAGCGCAGCCCATACAAGAATACTGATGATCTTCTGTTGGAAGGTCCTTCCTTCAGGTGTCTGGTGGAGAGAGCGCAAGTTGGCCCATGCATGACCGCCTCTCCGAACACGCTTGTACCACTGCGAGAAGCTCAGGATGTTTGCGTCGTGCATGCTCATCATGGCATCAACTCTCAGGGTGCTGTATCCCAGGTACTTTGCCCTGAGACAGAAATCAAAATCCTCCCCTGCAATGAGTTCCGAGCGGAAGCCACCCAGGTCGCGATACAGCTGCACCTTCACCAACATATCACCTGGCACGCCTAACACCTCACCAGGCTCGGTGTTCCACTCCTTGTCCATCAGGTAGTTATAGATCGAAGCGTGTGGGTATAGCTCAGACCGACGCCCGCTCACGATACCCACATCATCCGCGGATAAAGCCGATAACCCGGCCTCAATCCAATCTCTCAACAACTCGCAGTCTCCATCCAGAAACTGGATGTACTCCAGATCGGGGTACTTTGAGATGAGGAAATCGGCACCGGCATTCCGCCCTCGAGCGGCGGTGAAGGGGGTCTTTTGATCCAATTGCACGACCGGTATGCCCAGGCTCTGAGCAAACTCTACACTCGCGTCCGTCGAACCGGAGTCTACATAAACGACGGGGCTGTCAGGATGAAGAGACTTGATCGCTTTCAAGCAGGTTCGAAGACGCTCGCCCTCATTGCGCCCAATGGCAACAAAGCCAATAGTCCGTGTCGCTTCAATTCTCCGTTTCGTGTCCAAAATGGTTGCTTCCCGTTGCGTCCAGCAAACAAAATGTTGTCAAAAGCAGCATGAACGTGCCAACCGCAGCTGCACCAGGCGGCTTATGAAGCCACCGATTTGGCTGAAACCCCCGTCCTTGGGATCGACGTGACGACGTCCCAAACCATCGACTGGATCGCCCTCGCGGCACCACTTGAAAAACTGTCAGCCGGGCTGCCGTCAGCTCGGTTCAGCTCATGAGGCAGGCCGACGGGTGATCGGTGGTACAACACCGCGTAATGGGTGAGAGCGACCACGTATAGCCCCAGATCGTTAACATGGATGGTATCGAGTTCGCCATTGTCCTTGCGAAGGAACAGGTCATCTCGCGAGTCTATCCCCTCAATTTCACCGGACTCGGCTGCCCGCGCCACGGCTCCAAGAACCTGGCCGCCCGGGATGAGGTAAACAGGCCGCTCAGGGTTTCTCCGCGTATCCGGCCCCAGAACTTTCCGCACCCAAAGCGCCTCGAGGTCGTTGTCAATTCGCTCCAACCATCCGGGCTCTGTATCGAGGTTGTGCCAGGTTTCATAGAGGTACACGACCGTCGTTTCCGATGCACCTCGAGCCGCGTCGGCCCACAACTGCGCATACCTGGGTGAGTCAAAGAACTTGATCGCGTCCTTTAGCTCAACCATCTCGGTCAGAACCACCGCATCGTACTCACCAGAGGACACAGCCTCTCGCGCGTCGCGAAAGTTAGGCGGGCGGTTATCATCGAAGCCCGCAATGTCCACATCGGGTTCCCAGTGAGCCTTCAGGGTCGTTCCCCAGCCCAATTGATTGTTCCAGCTGTGCCCCTGACCAACCATCTGGGCCAGCATTGAAGGCATATCATGGCCAACCAGAGAGTGACCCAGATGATAGACTTTCAAGGGACCTTCGGGCGCGGGAAGTGGCGGCGCGACAAAAGGCTCTCGCCTCTCCAGGCTGAAGTAGAACCAGAAGCCTCCGGCCAGAGCGAGGGCCAGCATCGGCAGCAACCACTTCATGGAAGCGGCTCCGCTCGAACTTCAGCTGCGGCCATAATCAGTCCAAACTCTATCGAGAAACGGCCTGAAATGACCGTGCCTTGCGTCAAGGGGCCCTGATCTTCGGTGAGCACAGCTTCAAAGCTGCCTGCTTCCTCATTGACCCTGATCTCCAGACCGTCAAAACCAAACAACTGCCCTGTGAGGCTGTACTGGCATTTGTAGGCAGCCTCTTTAGCGCAGAAAATGAGTTTCGCCATCAGCCCGGATTCCGCCTGGTTCTCTAACCAGCGGCTCTCTGATTCACTGCAAACAGTATCGAGCAGCTCATCTTCGAGTGGTACTGCATGCTCCACATCCAGACCTATAGCCAGAATACCCTCCGCGACTCTGCCGACTGCTGCGAACGCGTAAACGTCTGTATGCGTAATGGAACCTACCAGACCTTGCGGCCAGATCGGGGCGCGATCCGGCCCGCAAAGTACAGGCCCAGGTTCCACACCCAGTTCCGCCATTGCGCGGTGCGCAGCAACACGCCCTGCTGCAAACTCTCGACGACGCCTGGAGACGGCGCGCGCGGACAAACAGTCGCGCTCGGCCGGAAACAGGTCAGAACCTCTCTGTGCGACGCTGACCTGCGCCAGTGCAATCCCACCACTCAACAAACCCTCTGCTGGCGGGCGTTGCTTCAACACGCAGGCCGCGACGGTCATCCGGATGACTCGATGGGCGCCTTGCGCTTGGACCGCATAGCTCGGCGCCGGGACATCGTTTCCGAGCGCGCCGCGGTAGTTGCTTCATCCTCGACTTCCGGCTCCCCGGCAGCACCACCGCCACTGAGGGCGTCAATGTGCTCCGCCAGGTCTGCCAACTGAGGAAAGCGGAAAATGTCGGTGATCGATAGCCTGGGCAGAGCCAGCGTTTCGCGAATCTCGCGGTGCGCCTGTACTGCCAGCAGCGAGTGCCCCCCCAGCTCGAAGAAATTGTCCCTTGCGCCGATACCAGAGACTCCCAGAATCCGTCCCCAGATTTCGGCGATACAGGCCTGCGCGCCCTCTGCGGGGGGCTCATCGGAGGAGGCTTCCCGCCGCACTGGGCCTGGCTCTGGCAGAGCTTTACGATCAATCTTCTTGTTGGGTGTGAGCGGGAACACATCCATGCTGACTATGTGCGCCGGCACCATAACCTCTGCCAGGCTGCTCGACAGGTGATGTTTCAGGGCCTCTTCGGCAACAGGCTGACTGCTGGTGATGTAACCTACCAGCCGCTCCCCTTCGCCGATGGTTCTCGGCATGACCACCGCGCCAGTAACGCCCGGGTAATCGGCCATGGCCGCCTCAATTTCACCCAGTTCAATGCGATGGCCACGAATCTTGACCTGGTGGTCGGTGCGACCCAGGAAATCCAGGCGGCCATCCGCCCGCCAGCGCACCAGGTCACCCGTTCGATACATCTGGCCTCGACCTGTGAACGTATCGGCGGGGAAACGCTCCGCATTGAGTTCGTCGCGTTGCCAGTACCCCGCGGTAACGCCTTCACCCCCGATGTACAACTCACCTGGCACACCGACTGGAACAGTCTCACCACTGGAATCCAGCACATAGACCTGGGTATTCGCGATGGGCGTGCCAATATCAGCCACCCCGGGTGGAACTTCATCAAGGGTCTGCACCGTTGACCAGATGGTGGTTTCCGTCGGGCCGTACATATTGTGCAGTGAGGCCTGCGTGGCAGCCTTCAGCGATGCCACCAGATCCCCAGGCAGCGCTTCACCACCCACCAACAGGTACTGCAGGCGACCGATGGCCGAGTGCGCCTCGTCATTCATGGCAATCATGCGCGCCATGGAGGGTGTGCACTGCATGTGGGTCACGTTATGGCGAATCATCTGCGCAGCCAGTGAAAAATCTTCGTCGGCCAATTGCGCCGGAGCATTCGATAAACGCAGCACTTCTGCCAGGGGCTCCAGCGCCTTCATGACAAGAGCCGGGTCAATGCCATAATCGATCAGGCAGGCAATCTCGTCGACGCCAATGCGCTTGAGTTGCTCTGTGCGCGCGACACCATCTGCAATGGTGCCAAACAGACCGGAATCTTCGAAATAGCGCTCAAAAGCAAACTCGAGGATCGCGTCCATGTCTTCTTCATCTAGCGAACCCAGATCCAGTTGCATCGGGTTGTCTACGCCCTTCGGTTTCTTGAAGGCGGGAAACGCCCAGGCATACTGCTTGATCAACCCCGCGGCCGAGCGCAAGTAGTCCTTCATGGGCTCGCGGGCGACCTGGCGCGCTTCTTCCTTGCTGTCGGCGAGATAGGTGTGCAGCATCAGGGTGACGGTGAAGTCCGCGGGATCATGTCCGGCCTCACGCAGCGCTTCGTGGTAGATGCTGATTTTATCAGCCACCTCATCAATGCTTTGACCCAGCAGGTGTGTCAGCACGTTAGCGCCGATAGAGCCCGCCTCACGCCAGGTCTCGGGGTTCCCTGCAGTCGTCACCCACACAGCCAATTCCTTCGATACCGGCCGGGGCTGCGTTACAACGGCGAATTCTCCGCCGTCCTTGCGTGGGAACGCTACCTCTTCACCACGCCAGAGTTTGCGCACGGTCTCAAGCGCCTCAAACATCGCGGGCTTGTTTTGTGGCGGCGTGTTTTCAGGCCTGAGGATGAAGTCATCTGGCTGCCAGCCCGAGGCGAAGCCAATGCCGGCACGTCCCGCGGTCAGGTTGTCGATCACAGCCCAGTCTTCGGCAATCCGCGCCGGGTGATGCAGTGGGGCCACGCAGCTACCAGCCCGAACGCTCAGGTTTTTCGTGACTGCGGCAACCGCGGCGCCAGTGACTGACGGGTTTGGATAGGGCCCGCCAAAGGCATGAAAATGCCGCTCTGGCGTCCAAAGCGCGTTGAAGCCATGGGCGTCGGCAAACTTTGCCCCTTCCAGCAGCAACTCGTATTTCTTGGGTCCGGGTCCGTCGTCGTTACCCCAGTAAAAAAGATTAAAGTCCATTCGCCGATTAGAAATCGCAATCGGACCGTTGGAGAGCTGCAGTCGGCTCTCGTCGCTGGAGAGCACGAGCTTGAGACCCCTGGACAAGGTCCAGAACAGTTCTAAAACCGAGATATCAAAGGACAGGCTGGTCACTGCCAGCCAACTATCACCTGCCTGGCAGGGAATACGCTGATCCATGCCGGTGAAAAAGTTGGAGACATTGTGATGACGCACCATCACGCCTTTCGGGAGACCCGTTGAGCCAGAGGTGTAGATCATGTACGCGAGATCCTGGCCGTCAGCACCGCCATCCACCCTGGGCGGTTTGGCTTCTGTCAACGTGACCTCATCGATATTGAGCACAGCGGCCTCGGCTGGCGGTAAGCTGCCTTGCAGCGCCTGTTGCGTAACAATCACCTGGGTACCGCTGTCTTTGACGTAGTGGGCGATACGGTCAGCCGGGTATGCGGGATCCAGGGGCACATAAGCAGCGCCTGCCTTGAGGATTGCCAGGGCGCCAATGACGAGTTCCGGTGAGCGCGCAACGTACAGACCCACGTAGTGACCGCGAGTCACACCCAGTTCCTGTAAACGGGCGGCAACCGTGTTTGCACGGGCATCCAGAGCGGCGTAGCTGAAACTCTGTCCCTCAAACACCAACGCCGTCGCGTCGGGGGTACGCGTCACCTGCTCCTCAAAGCCACCATGCACGGTGGTATCCACCGGGTACTCGACCGCCGTCTGGTTCCAATCATTCAGCAGCATGCGCTTCTCGGATTCAGGCAGAATCGCCACATCCGCAACCGTCTGTTGCTCGTCGACCTGCTGGTCTCTCTCAGCCAGAGTCGATAGCGCGAGCTGCAGTCGCTCCAGCAGCAGCCGTGTCGTGAAATCGTCAAACATGTCTGCATCGCAATGCATCACCAGGGACCCTGCACCAAGGCTCACGGTGATCGCGCACCCCTGGATGGGCGAGTCCGTTCCCAGCGCAAGACCGATCGCCGGCTTGCCCTGGCTGAACAATTCCGGTGCACGTGCGACCAGGTCCGCTGCAAAGCTACCCAGGTCTCGAGCGCTCTCCAACTCAGCATTCACTCGTTTCACGAGACTCTGCAGTGTCTCGTCACGGCGGGCCTGCAAAGGCATCCAGGACTCCACGTAACCAGGCATCGCCTGCGCCAGACTGTCTGGGGTGACGACCGCGAAATCGGCGTGCTCCTCACCGCTGCAAAGCAGGCCCCAGGAGAGCACAGCGGCTACCTGCTCTGCCTCCGACAATGCGCCGGGGGATGCAACGTCCGTATGGGTGAACTCCCCGGAAGAGTTTCCAATGGCCAGCGGGACGGCCACGGGTTGCATGGCGCCCAGCTTGGCGCGCCAGTAGTTCTCTCCCTTCTGAGTCTCGCGCAGCGCACTGGTGATGGATTCTGCCGCCTCCTGGGAAAGCTCAGGCAGATGCTGGCCCACAGAAAAGCAACTCGCCGCATCCACCGGCATGCCCTGCATGCAGGTCAGGCCTGTAAAACACACCGCACGATCCGCGACGGCTATAGTCACCGCGTCGCCATCCACTGTCAGGACGCTGCCGGGCTCTCCCTGACCATCAACAATCTCCGCGTTCACCACGCGCACGACGCTTTCCCCTGTGTCGATCCGCGGGCAGCACAAAGGATTCCAGTAGGTGCCTGTATCCAGCCCACGGACCAGACGGGCAATCTCGATGGCAGGCCTGTCGAAGTCGATCCGCGCGCCAGCACGAGGGCGGTCTGCTTTGGCGAAATACTTGCGTTGGGTCAGGTCCTGCGGTGCTCGGCGCAGTTCTCCGCTCTCCACCTGGGACACCACATCCTGGAAGGAATCCATCGCTGCGCCATAGCACTTGGCATTCAGGCTGAAAGCGGTGTCATCGTCGGCAATATCGAACACTCTTTGGGTAAGAACGTCGCCCTCATCAACCCCCCCTTCCATGACGTGCCAGGTAATACCGTACTCCCTGGCTCCCTCCATGATCGCCCAGTTCGGGGTATTCAAGCCGGCGTACCACGGCAGCGGGCCATCATGAAAGTTGACGGCACCTTTCTTTGCCTTCGCCAACACGGCGTCGGGAATCATGCTCAGGTTGGCAATCGAGAACAGCCAGTCAAAAGTCGCGTCGACTTCAGACGCCCTGGCGCAGGTTTGAATGCCCGCTGCCTTGGCCCATTCAATGATCTCCACGTCCTGTGACACGACTGCCTGTATCGTATGTCCGCGTTGCAGCAGGACTTCTGCACAAGCTATCAGAAGGGATTCCTTACCGATGAGGATACATGTGAAAGGGTTCATTCTGGTTTCTCCGGAGTCGTAGGGCACAAACGCGGCGTATTACCGGCATTGTGACTACGCGAAAACAAGGATGCCAAAGCGTGCTGGCTGAGGTCACGCAGGAAAAAGTCAGGATTCGCTTTTGGCTTATCGGAAATGGCTCGCCGCACTTCATAGATGAGCGAACCAGCAATGCGACTGAGAGTGGCAATGCATGCGTAAAACGCACCATGATTCTTGGAAAAGTAATGAAGACGCGAGTCCAGCCAATACTGCGGCGTGCGCGACCAGCGTTTCATACCGGTAGAGGCCGAGCCTACATGGGCGACCTCGCTGGCGGGCAGGTACCAGGTTTGCCAGCCTGCGCGGATTGCACGCTGGCACAAGTCGGTTTCTTCAAAGTAGAGAAAGAACGTCTCATCAAAGCCACCAACCGCCTCAATGACCTCACGCCGAATCATCATACTCGCGCCCGCGGTCCAATCGACACGGGTGGGATGCTCCGGCATGCCCAGGGGCACCACCGCGTTCTTCAGGAATCGCGTGACGATACCTGTCTTTACTGAGCCCTCAAACTCACTGGCAATGCTGGGGAAACGAAACGCCGTGACATGCTCTTCGCCATCGACGCCACACACTCTTGAGCCAACCAGGCCCGCTTGTGGGGTTTGGACCAGAAAGTCGCGTAAAAGGGCAATGGTATCCGGCCGCACGAACGCGTCGGAGTTCAGCAGGTAGAAGAAATCTGGACGCGTACAATCGGCCAGATGGGCCTTGAGACCGATGTTGCAGCCCGCGCCAAAACCACCATTCACGCTGGAAGCCACCACACGAAGACGGCCGTCCTCCAGCCAGCCTCGTTCCTGGGCCGCCGCACAGAGGGATTCATAAGAACCGTCATCGGAGCCGTTATCAACTACCAGGATTTCACCAGCAACCTCATGCATTGCTACGCGAGCGGCCTCAGCGGCCTGCAAGGTCATCTCGGGCGTTCGGAAGTTCAGAATGATAGCGAGAACCCTGGGTTCAGACGATGAGTTCATCAGGCAGCCTCATGCTCGACCATCGGCGCTCGCAGTGCGCTCCGGTCAGCTTCATCGAGCGTTGCCTTGACCTGCGCCGCCAGCACACTGACATTGGGTACCAGGACCATGCTGTCGTGGTCGCCCGGGACTTCAATGACCTCAACAGCCGGCGCCCAGCGGCGCCAGTCGTTGTCTTCGAAGACATACTCTCTCTGGGAGCTTACCCACTGGCCTCCAGAGACCTGCCAGTGCAGGTCCAACGGCGGCCGGAAGAGGCTCATCGGCCCATCCCACGAGCGAACCTGATAGGCACTGATGGCCTCGTAGAACGCGAGTTCAATCTTGCGGTTATTGAACTCGGGCAGTTGTCCACTTTCCGCCGGCCTGGGCCGACGCTTCGCGATCTCCCAGGCAACGCGATTACGCAGCCACTCAACCAGGTACGACACGCCTTTACTGCGCAATTCCTGTGACTTGATCATCGCCTTATCAACGCGGCTCAGTGCAGGCCCAAGGGGCAGCGGCGTATCCAGGAGAACCAGTGCTGCGGTGGCTTCTCCCGCCTCGTGCAGTTGCTGTGCCATCTCGTAGGCCGTGATGCCGCCACCCGAGAAACCGCCCAGAAGATATGGGCCGGTGGGTTGCACCGAGCGAATCTCGGCGAGGTAATCACGCGCCGCATCTTCCATTCGCGTGTGAGGCTCTTCATCACCAATCAGCCCCTTCGCCTGCAGGCCATAGACCGGCCGGTCCCGCCCGACCAGCTGCGCCAGATGCCGCAGATTCAGCACGTTGCCAAACATCCCGGCCACAAGGAAGAAAGGTCTGCGACCGGTACCATCACCCGGGTGCAGCTGCACCAGATGTCGGAACTTTGGACCCTCCTCCGCTCGACTCGGGGCGTCACCCTCGACACTCTCCGCAGCCTCGGCGGTGATGCCACCCCCAGTACGGCTAATGACCATCTCAGCCAACGCGGCGACGCTGGGGGCCTCAAACAGCACCGATATGGGAAACTCGACGTCGAAGGTACGCTTGACTTGCGCGAACAGCCTGACCGCAATCAGCGAGTGCCCGCCAAGGTCGAAGAAGCTGTCTTCTACACCCACCTCCGCGACCCCCAGCAGCGTCGCGAAGAAGCTGGCCAGTGTTTCCTCCACCGGGTTGCGCGGTGCGACAAAATCGGTGTCAAGTTGCGGCCGCTCGAAGCTCTGCTCCTCTCCCGCGGTTGGCACAGACGGCATGGCAGCCTGTTTTCTGAGTGCGCTCAAGTCCAGAGAGGACACCACAATCTGCGAGAGCCCGGTGCCAAGCGCCCTACTCAGGGCCTCTCCACCCTCCTCCGCCCGGATACCGTTGGCCAGATTGAGCTGCAAACGGCGCTCCTCCGGCGATAGCGGCGCAGCTCCCGCCCCGACAGACAAGCCCAACTGTTCGGCAGAGACATCACCGGTTGTGGAGGTCTCAACCTCAAAACCGCCGCTGAGCTTGCTCATCCTGAACCCAATGACCTCCACCAGCACCTGGCCCTGCGGATCGGCCAGCGTGACATCAAACCCAACATAACCCTCGGCGCTGTACTCAGCCAATTGCACGTAGCTATAGATGTCGTCGGTAAGAGGCGCATGCACTCGAATGGCGCTGTAACTGAGCGGCACCCAGAGCGAATGGCCGTCGTAGCCGGGAGCCAGGCTGATTGCCCAGCCGGTCGCCAGGTCCAACAGACCCGGGTGCAGAATGGCACGGTCGCGACGCGCGATGTCGGGTAGTCGCAGTCGGGCCAATCCTTCCCCGTTCCCCAGCGCCGTGCTCTGAAGCACGTGCCATCGGGGGCCAAAACTGAGGTGAGCTTCCTGAGGAGACCGCAACCGTTGCGCACCCGCAGACGCACGCTCCGGGCAACGGGAGTCTATATCGTTCGGATCAAGCCTTGCTGGCGCAGGCAACTCATCGCCCAGATGTAACTGCGCCTGCGCGTTCAGGGCGTAGGCCTCACCCGCCTCGCTGTACACCGAAAACTCATAGCCGGTTTCATTCGCCTGCAGTCGAACAAGCAATTCACGAGGTGTCGCATCCTCCACCACCATCGGACGCATGAAGTACAGATCGCGAATCTGGAAAGGTGCTTCCAACTCCTGGGCCGCCAGGGCTTCGGCAGCCAACTCGATGTAGCCGGTGCCGGGAACCACGGCAGTGTGATCCGCCATCCTGTGTTCATCGAGCATCCAGTCGCGGCAGGCATCGAATTGTGAACGGAAAATACGATGCCCCTGTGCGTCAAATCCCTGCTGCTGTAGCAGTGGTTGCTGGGTCGGTTCCAGAGCGGAGGGCTCGCGGATGTCCACTCTCGCCGCCATAGCATCGGCCGCCATACCCGTATCGGACCAGATGCCCCAGTCAACCGCCACCACGCGGGTTGTACCACCCGAGCGGTGCTTGGCCCAGGCGTTCAGATATTCGTTCGCCGCTACATAGTCCACCTGGCCCGCAGGGCGTGTGACTGTAGAAGAGGACGAGAACAACACCATCAGCTCGATGGAGCCGTCGGGGAACAGGTTGTCCAGTACGCGCAGCGCACTCACCTTGGGCGCCAGTACCTGAGCAATCTGCTCCTCGTTCTTGGCCAGGATAGGGCCATCATCGATTTCTCCAGCGCCGTGGATCACGCCATGCAAGGGCCCGAGTGTATCGACGGCCTGCTCAGTCCCGACGCGCATTGACTCGCTATTGCAGACATCCGCATGGAGCGCCACTACACGCCCGCGACCGATGCTCTCCAGCGCCTGCACCGCTCGAATCCTGGTGGCTATACGATTGGCGGGACTGTGGGTTTTGAGGTAGCGCTCCCACTGATCACGCGCTGGGAGCGCCTGGCGCGACAGCAGGGCGACGCCAGCATCGAACTCCTGCATGAGATAAGCAGCGACGCTGAGCCCAATGCCGCCGTAGCCACCGGTAATCAGGTAGTTACCCTGCTCGCGGAAAACTCCGGAGCTATCACCCGAGAGCAACTGCGGGCGCCAGTCCAACTCAAAGCGCTTATCGCCACGCCAGGCAGCATCGAGGTTATTGGGCTCGGCTAACAGCTCTTCGAGGATACGTGGCGTGATATCGGCCTGCGCTTGCTGGTCCAGCCAGGCCTTGAGGCCGTGTGGGCGTGCGGGGAGTTCGATATCGATCGACGCGCAAGTCATCCCCGGCAGCTCCTTTGGAATCACCCCGATGGGCCCTGCAATCATGGCTTTCTCAGGGTAATGGAGCGCTTCCTCGCGCACCTGCACGGCTCCCGTTGTGAATACCGTCAGGTGAAGGTCCGCCGGTAGCTCCACATTGCCGAGTTCCTGGGCCAGCGCTGTGAGGCCATAGAAGCCCATTTCCAGATTCTGGTCGAAGAACGATGAGCCGGGGCGGAACGTCTCCTCATCCGTGACCAACCAGAAGTGGGCGATCCGCTCTGGCAAATCACCTGCTTCTTCGAGCTCACCCAACAACGACGCGTAGCCAAGCCGGCCCTGTTCCGGTGGTACGACATACTCGCTGTCACTGAGCCTGGCATACATGTCACCAGGGCGAACGCGAATCACGCGATGCCCAGCCTGAGTCAGCTGATCTGCGGCACGAGCGCCCACACCGACACCGTCTTCAAACACCAACCAGTTGAGCGGGGTTCCACCTAAATCCTCAGTGACATCAATGGGGCAATCCGCCAGCCTGGGGCGCCATGCGGGCCGATAGCCCCAGTTCGACACGTCGTCGTGCCGCTGGGGCAGTTCCACCTCAGGCTCGCTGGCTGCAGCGCCCGGCTCGATGAAATAACGGCTGCGCTGGTAGGCGTAGGTTGGCAACGGCAGTCGAACACGGCGCGCCTCTCCCCAGATCTGCGGCCAGTCTGCCTCAACACCACAGGCCCACAGCCGACCGATCACACCCAGGAAGAAGGCGTCGTCCGCCATGTCCTGATCGGGGTGACGTAAGGAACTCAGAACCTGTCCCGGCTGCACCGAGGAGGACATCTGCGCCAGGCTGCTCAACGCCTTGCCTGGTCCCACTTCGAGGAACACACGCCCCGGCACATTGGCCAGCGACTCGATGCAGGCGGCAAACATCACTGTGTTGCGTAGATGAGCAACCCAGTAGTCGGGATCGGTCGCCTGCTCCGCCGTCATCGGCTCACCGGTGCGATTCGACAACACTGGCATGTTCGGCGCACGCAAGGTCATCGAGCGCAGCGTGTCGCCATACGCCTGCAGTATTCCGTCGAGCATGCGCGAGTGAGCTGCGATGTCGATGGCGATGTCCTGGCAATCAACATCTTTCTCGCGTAATTGCCTGGCCAGTTCATCCAGTGCAGACCGGGGGCCTGAAACCACCGTCAGTGCCGGCGCATTGACGCTGGCAATGTCGATATCGTTCCCAATCAGGGCCTCTACCTCATCCAGACCCAGACTGATCGACAACATGCCGCCCGCTGGAACGGTATCAAACAGTTGACCTCGCGTGAGCACCAGGTCGATACAGGCTTCGAAGTCCATCACACCCGCAAGGCAGGCCGCCGTGTTCTCACCCATGGAGTGTCCCACAAGCGCCGCCGGCTTCACTCCCCAGCTCATCCATAGCTGTGCCAGTGCATATTCGATGATCATGATCAACGGCAATTGCACGGACGGCTTCATGAGGCGCTGGTTCGCCTCCTCCAGATGACCTGCCCCCGGAAGCCAGAGCTGGCGAATATCGTAGTCGAGCCGGGTTTGCAGATGATCTAAACCGCGATCCATCCACTCGGCAAACACTGGCTCCGTTTCATAGAGGTCATGTCCCATGCCCGCGTACTGGGCACCACCGCCTGGGAACATGAAGACAACTTCCGGCTTATCACCCATCACCTCATGACTGAACACCTGTCGCGGGTCTTTCTCCTGCAGCAGCGAGGCAGCCTCTTGAGTATCGGAGGCCACGACCACTCGACGCTTGCTGAAACCGCGGCGACCTTCCTTGAGCGTAAAGGCGACGTCAGCCAGGTCCAACTCCGGGTTCTCTGCCAGATGCGCCGCCAGAGCATCGGTATTGCCCTCTAACGCGGCCTTGGATTGCGCTGAGATACACAGCACATGAAACGGAAAATCGCTCTCTTCTGAGGCGGCCCGGGGGGGCGCCTCCTCGAGCACTGCATGCGCATTGGTGCCACCCACACCGAGGGAGTTAACACCGGCGCGCCTGGGACCGCGATGGCTGGTCCACTCCCTGAGGTGGTCGTTCACCAGGAACGGGGAGTACTCAAAGTCGATGGCAGGGTTCGGTGACTCGTACCCCAGCGAGGGCGGCATCTGCTTATGGTGCAGGGACAGCGCCGCCTTCACCAGGCTGGTCACGCCCGCCGCCGTATCCAGATGGCCAATGTTGGTTTTCACAGATCCGATCCGGCAGTAGCCGCTCTCTTCGGTGGTGTCACGATAGGCTTCAGTGAGCGCACTCACCTCGATAGGATCGCCCAGGTATGTCCCCGTGCCGTGGCACTCCACATAGTCGATGGTATCCGCGCTGACATCGGCGGCGCGCAGCGCTTTGCGTACAGCCGCCGCCTGCCCTTCGACTGAGGGTGCCAGGTAGCCGGCCTTCTGCGCGCCGTCGTTGTTGATGGCCGAGCCTTTGATGACTGCCCAGATGTGATCGCCATCCGCAATCGCATCCTCCAGCCGACGCAAGGCCACCGCGCCTGCCCCGGAGCCGAACACGGTGCCCTGGGCCCTGTGATCAAAGGCATGGCAGTGGCCGTCAGGTGACAGAATCTCGTTTTCCTTGAACAGGTAACCGCGGCCCTGGGGCAACTCAATAGTCACGCCTCCGGCCAGCGCCATCTCGCACTCGCCAGCGCGCAATGCCTCGCAGGCATAGTGGATCGCCACCAGCGAGGTGGAGCAGGCGGTTTGAATATTGACAGACGGTCCTTTGAGATCGAACACATGACTGGCGCGGGTGGAAAGGAAGTCCTTGTCGTTGCCGGTGTGTCGCAACAGAAACATCCCGACTTCATCCACCAGGCGCGGGTTCGAGCAGATGTTGAAGTAGAAATAGCTGCCCATTCCGCAGCCCGCATACACACCTACAGGCCCGGAGAGTGATTCAGGCGGATGACCCGCCTGCTCCATCGCTGACCAGGCGACCTCGAGAAACTTACGGTGCTGCGGATCGAGGATGGCCGCTTCCTTGGGACTGAAGCCAAAGAACTCGGCATCGAAATCGGCAAAACCCTCCAGGCGCGCTGCCGAGGGTACGTATTTCGGGTCTCTTAGCGTCACCGGGCTTTCACCCGCGGCGATGAGGGCCTCCTCGTCGAGCACCTCAATCGACTCAACGCCTTCGCGGAGATTGTCCCAGAACTGTTGAGAAGAGCCTGCTCCAGGCACGCAGACAGCCGTGCCCACAATGGCAATCGCACCGGTCTGTTTGTTTACAGATTCAGTCTCTGTACGGTCCACTGTTTGTTCACCAACGCTTTAAAAAACTTAGTGAAAGCTACCGCTCATCCTGCGCCGGAAACGCCAGAAGACGTCGCTCTTCGTCATCCTTAAAGATACAGGTCTGAGCAGCTATAGCGAGCCGAGGTGCCAAGCCGAGCCCTCAGATGTGAAATGCTTCACATGGACCCCCCATTTTACCACAGATTTCTTACAATTCTGCTCGGTTGAACCGTTCCACCAGCGTCTGAAGGCTCATTCTGCTAACCACAATCCCTCTATCCACAATCCCTCTATCACCAGCGATCAGTCAGAACGCTGGTGCCCCTGAATACACCCCGACGTTAAAAGACGCAGGACAGGCGAGGCGCCTGCACACTGATGCCAACACGCACCATCATGGGAACTCAATGGCCTGGTGCAGCGACAGATCGCTGTTGCCTGACTGGCGAATTCCCATGATCGAGAATTCAGAGATTCTGGATCGCACCCTCGACCTCCTTTCGGTATCGGAACTCCTTATCCCCGGCGAGTTCGAGCGCCTTTTCAAGTTCCCTTAATGCGGCCTCGCTGTCCTCCAGGGCCGCGTAGCTCATGCCAAGGTGATACCTGAACACGGGTTCGAACGGCACGGACTCTGCGGCCTCAGCAATGAGTTCGATGGCGTCCTTTGCATCGCCCAGCCGATAATGAGTCCAACCCAAGGTATCCTTGAACTGGGGAACATCGCTGTTGCGGAAACGACGCGCAACATCTAACGCTCGTTGCAGGCTGGCCTGGTCAGTTCTGTGGTCAGACAGAGCACTCGCAAGATTGTTGGCAACCACATCGGCCTGGGGACGCATCGACAAAAGCACTTCATACTCTGATATCGCGGCCTCGAAATCACCAATTCGCTCCAACAACAGCGCCTTCATCAAGCGCAGATCAAAACTCTCTGCATTCGCGGACAGACCCTCATCGAGTACCACAATCGCCTGCTGCTCCCCGCTCCGGGAGAGTTCAGTTGACGCCAGGTTGCGCCACGCCGTGGCAATACTCGCATCCCTAGTCACAAGCTCACGAAACACAGCGGCAGCCTTGTTGGTGTCGCCCTGAGAGGCGTATAGCTGGCCTTGCAGCAAGCGGGCAACGTTGTTGTCTGGGTTTACCGTGAGAACGGCATCGAGGAAGGAATCGGCCCTGGCGTGCTGTCCCGCAATCACGTAGGCACGTACCAGCAAGATCATCGGCTGCATGCCCTGCGATGAACTCCGGTAAGCGTGCTCAAATGCCGCGACACTTTCCTGATAGCGCTTCTGGCCCGCATAAATAGCGCCCATGATCTGTTCGCTCGCGCTGTCAAACTTTCCGATTTCCCGGAGCCGATCGGCGATCTCCTGGGCTCCTTGCCAATCGCCAGAGCCAATACGAACCTGCGCCATTAGCA
Source organism: Cellvibrionales bacterium (assembly GCA_043513815.1). GTDB lineage: Bacteria > Pseudomonadota > Gammaproteobacteria > Pseudomonadales > Halieaceae > JANQIO01. Next base: position 3,277,108 of record CP121313.1, read on the forward strand.
CGAGGGATTCACGGTGTGCGGGGCTTCTCGAGAGAACTTGCTCAAGCACTGCGGCTGCGCGCTCGGGACGGCCTCTCTGGATCAGGAATCGAGTGTAGGCAACACCGATGTCGGCGTCATCCTCACTCGCCACAAGCGCCCGCGTGTAGGCATCATCAGCAAGATTGTCAGTGCCTGACAGCTCGTGCGCCCTCGCTAGCAGAAGGAGTGCTTCGGCAGAATCAGGAGAACCCTGAAGTGCTGTGCGCAGGAGGGCAATTGCCGTGCCAAAATCGCGCTCCTGCAACAGCCAGGACGATTTCAAGATCAGCGCCTGCTCATTCTTCGGATCCTCAGCGAGCACGCTTTCAGCAAGTTCCGCTGCCTTCGGCTGGTCTCCTGTCAGCCATAGTTGTGAGGCCAGGAGCGTAATCGCGCGATGACGATCAACGATGAGCTGCGCATCTTGAGCGATTCGCCTCCACACTTCCGCGGAGCCGCTCGCGTCACCAGATTGTTCCAGCAGTTCCGCCAGGAGAAATTGATAATCTGTCCTGGCAGGTGTTTCAGCAATAGCCCTTTCAAGCTCTGCGGTAGCAGCTTCGACGCCAGCCACCTCATACCGGAAGCGCAGCAGATCTTTAAATTTCTCGATGTCATCGGGAAATTGCTGAACACGCGTCCTGAACAGCGCCTCTGCATCGGCCTGGCGAAAATTATCCAGATAGAAGGCCGCCAACCGGAAGTAGAACACATCATTTCCGGGATACGCCGCGATCAGTCTTTGGTAAGTGTCTTCTATCTCTTCCAGTCGATCGAGCCGAATTAAGGCTTCGATTCTCGCCAGCTGCAAGGCCACATTGTCAGGATACTGTTCCACCACCGGATCGAGATAGCTCAGCGCCTCCTCAGGATCGCCCGCGGTGATTCGCTCCGTTGCCATAATCATCAGCGCATCCACATGCCTCGGTGAACGCTCCAAAACCGAGCGTGCAATCGCCATAGCGCCCTCGGGATTACCCAGGCGGAAAAGCAAGGTCGCTCGAAGCGACATCACGTCAATATTTTCGGGCGCCGTTTGATGCAGGGAATCGCTGACCGTGAGCGCTCGATCAATATCTCCCGCCGCGAGCAGGATGCGGCCCTGAATCACCTGCGCCTGAACATGACCCGGATCGATATCCTTCACTTTCTCGAGCAGGCGGAAGGCCTCTTCGAGCGACCCATGCGCTTCAGCGACCTTGGCCAGGCCAAACCAGGCTTCGACCTGCCGATCATCCAGTTGTACTGCATTCTGGAATTCAAGCTTTGCCTTGACGGTGTCACCTGCCTCGAGCAGAGCCTGACCGCGCTCTAGAAACTCTGCTGCTCTCTGATCAGGAGGTGCGCACGCAAGCACTGACATGATCGCGCAAAGGATCAGGATCTTTAGTGAATCAGGCATCAGCACCCCCGCGCTGGTCACCCGGCACATAATCAGGAAGGAGCGCCGATATTGAACTTAAGAGTCCACGCAAGCGTTGGTCGGCCTCCCCTTCAGGTTCATTGGGGTCGATCAAGGTTGAGACTCTGACCAAAGCCCCGTCGGTTCGATTCATAATCAGCGAATCCCGAAAGAGAAACCACTTCATGGCATACTCATTGGAAATCTGGCGACCTCGTTGCTCAAACCAGTAATAGACCAACTGCTGCTGATCGTTCAGCTCAATGACTGCCCGGTTCACCGGAAACGTTGTTCCGTCCGGACTGGCAAGGGCAATGCTCTGGAAGTCGGTAATCACCCAACCACCACCCGGAATGCACACCCTCGGAGAGTGTGGCGACACTCCTTTTCTCTGGCTCTCGTAGTACGAAATGTAGAGGTTCACCGCGGATGATTCGTTTGAATAATAGTCAGCCAGCAGGTAATCACTGGCACCCAGAACATTTTCAACGTCATGACCGAGAAAACTCTCTCGCCCTACCCATTCGTCAACCTGCAATGGGAAGTAACGGAAGCTCACTCGCTCAGGCTTGAGTTCCTGACGCCCCTCTACCAGTTGCAGCCCAACCCCACAAACCACGAGAGCAGCCGTGGTAAACAGCATGGGCTGCAGGCGCCGTTCAACCGACCCGGGCAAAACCGCAGGCACTGGAGGGAACGCCAGAAGCTCTGGAAGCGTGCGCTTGGCGCCAAGCCGGTCGAGTAACCACATGGCGGCAAGTAACATCACAGCACAAGTCATAAAGATGACCCAGCCTTCGAAGAAATGAAGAAAACCCTCTGCCGCGCCGTTTCCCCAGATATTGACCAGAGCGCCTATGACGGCAATTCTCAAACTGTTCATGAGCACCGTGATCGGCATGACCGCGAGGAAGACAAGCGCTCTCTGCCACAGCGGGGCCTGAAACAGATAAGCGAGCAGGAAACCGATGCTCGACAGAGGGTACAGATACCGCAAGCCGCTGCACGCTTCCACAACTTGCAAGGCATAGTTCCCTAAATCAATCACATTACCTTGCAGGTAGACTGACACACCGAGAAACCGCAACATAGCTACGCCTATACTGGATGATTGCAGCTGCAACCACCACGACAGCTGGGCCTCGATAAAGTAGGGCAGGGGAATAGCAAAAAGAAGAAAAGCGATCGGTAGCCCACAGACACGAAGCAGTGAAAACCCGCCGTAACTCAGCACAATGCCGGCGATGAAAACGACGGTGCTGAGATGCATGAGAATGTAGAGTGCGGTGAGTTCACCCGCCACGAGCATGGCCAGTGATGCCAACAAAACGCCAAAGCCAGACAGCGAAGGAGCGCCAACACTTTGCACGATCGCTTCGCGCCGCAGCCAGAGCATCCAGGCACTAATCAGAGGGATGAAGAACCCGTGGGAGTATTCCTCAGATTGCAGCCAGCGGTAGAGAAGATTCTGGATGCTATCGGCATACACCCACAAGAACAGCAGGCAAGTCAGCAGAGTGAGCCCTCCGCTGAATACTCGAGAAGCTGCAATAACGTTGCCGCTGTTCATGGTCCGGTCGTGATACTCGGTTTAGTTCCGCAAGCTATCGGGCTCAATCAGGGCGCCTGCAACATGACTGCGCCCGCCATCGGCGGTAGCTCCACACTACTCTTCCGGGAGGGCACTTGTGATCTTCAGCACAATGAAGCAATACCAGGCCCCGAGCAAGGCAGCGAGAGCAATTGACCTCACTTTTTTTGGCAGATACCGGCATTGGTTCACACCTCAGGAGCAACTGCCACCTACATGAGGGAATCTTGGCACGATATACTTCACCTACTCCCGAACTTGCCAAGGCGAATCCCCGAAGCTCAATGAGTTCAGCTTGTCGAGAAAAAAGTCGCCATCGGCAGCTATAGGTGCAGCCAGTTGTATCGCTGTGCACATCTGGAGGATTGGCACAAAATACAGGTTGTGCACTGCGGGCTGGATCTCAAGAATTTTGACCAGGCGCTCACCGCCTGCCCTCATGCACACCCTCACCTGGTTCGCGTGGGCAGGCTCTGCGATCAAACAAGGCCCATTGTTACTGGTTGATGCCACGGCGCAAGTTGTCAAAGATGTTCCAGATATCAAGCTGACACTCGTCGGTGACGTTGAGATGAGAGAAACTGTCGAGCGACGCATCGACGAGTTAGGTCTGCGCCGGAACATAGAGATAACCGGCTGGGCCGACAGCCACGAGGTCCGAAAACACATCAGCGAAGCCCGCGCCCTCCTATTGGGCAGCTTCGCGGAAGGGCTGCCCGTGGTCATTATGGAATCGCCAGCGATGGGCCGCCCCGCAATATCCACAGCAATCGCTGGGATTCCACAAAGATTGTAGACGCGTTGAAGCACAACATGACCAGAAAACCGAGGCAAAGAAACTGTTTAATCTGATTGAACGCTTCAGTGTTTCAGTAGAAAATTAAATTTTACTTGGATAGTGATCACAAAGTCGATTTTGTCGAATTGGCTGCTCAGCCCTTCTACCGTATATTCCAACCTGTGATTCTGATCAGATTCCATGGCGGTCCAATGAAATTCACGATTCTCACGAATTCGCAAAGATTTGTTTTGAAACGTAACCTGATATTTGCGTCCTTTCTGCTTCTAACAGCCTGTTATCATCCCCTGGAGATACAGGGACGTGGTGACATAGTCTCTTCAACAGGCCAGAACAATTGCAGCCTCGAAGAGCAGCCCTGCGAGAACCTGATCACAGGAGACTACTACGTCACCTACAGAGCTGCGCCGCGCGAGGGCTGGAGATTTGACAGCTGGGAAGGCTGCGGCGACCAGTTCCCGGAATGTGCGTTAAATGTTCCCGCCCAGGTGGTCCGAGAGTTCTGGGGCCAAACGATGATCCCGCTTGTCGCCGTGTTCGAGCCCAGTGCTGAGCCCAGTGCTGAGCGCACACCCAGCCCGCTGACGGTCAAACAGATTCATAGCGGCCACAGCTTGACCGACGTGGCAGCGTTCAAAGGGAATTGGCCCGGGCACCTGCAAGCAATGATCAACCAGCTGCAACCAAATGCCGCGCAGATCGGAAAAAGTACGTTACCGGGCTCTCCAATGTCTTGGCGATGGGCCAACGCACCTGGGTATGGCTCTCCTGATGCCCGGCAAGACATCAGCAACTGGGAACTTCTCATCATTACGGAAAGCGTCCCGCTCTTTGAAGAGCCCTATAAGCAAGAACACAGAGATTGGTTGCGAACCTGGGCGGAGCATGCATGGACCTATGGCAACGGCGGCGATGGTGCACCGACATTGCTGTATTCAATCTGGACGAACATCGATGATCGCGATGGGGACTTCCGCACCCTGCTGAGCCAGTACGAGGCCGATTGGGAGGCGATGGCGGACTATGCGAGCGCCAATCTTCCCCCTGAAGCATCTGTCTACATCATCCCTGGCCATCGGCTCATGATCAGACTCTACGACGACATCGAAGCAGGCGCTGTTCCGGGCATATCGAACATCTCAGGCTTCTTCGAAGACACCATCCACTCGAACGGCCTTGGGTCTTATGCCCTGGCCCTCCTACATCTCGCCGTTGTACATCACGTCGACCCCAGGGGCCTCCCCTACACCGGTTATGGGCTCGATCCCGAGCCCTCTCCTGCATTGGCCGGCTATCTCCAGGATGCTGTTTGGGACGTTGTGAATGGGTACTCGAGAGCCGGAATGGGGCCTGCTCAGCACACGAGCCAAGTCACTGCAGGACAGTGAACCTCGCAGGCACCCCCTCTTTGAGCCTGAACAGGTCTGCCTACTGGGTCTATAGTTCAATGTGATTTCTTTGGAAGATGCTGCTGCTGAAATCGTCAGCAGCATTGAAAATCGCAGAGCATGCAATATCGTCACGCCTAACTTGAATTTTGTCGCCAGAGCCGCGATCGATGATTCATTTCGAGAGGCAGTATACCTCAGCAATATCAGCCTACCCGGAGGCACTCCTCTTGTTTGGCTAGCGAAGCTGCTGCGTTTACCTATCACCCAACGGATTGCGGGTAGCGACCTCTTCAATTACCTCAAGCACCGAATGGTAGATAGAAAAGTCCGCGTCTTTTTCCGGCGGTGAGGACGGTGTAGCGGAGCAAGCAGCCATCTGGGCGCGGTTGTGAATTTTGAACCGGGGACGGTAAGCGGGTATCGCGTAGCATCATTCGCTCTCCGAAGTCATGCGCTCCTAGTCTCTCTCCGTTCGAATCCACTTCGTTTCCCTGCGTTTGATGAACCGCATGTAGATGCCAAGTTTAGACAGCACGTAAACTGGCAGTAGCAGCAGTTCTCGCAGCGAGATCGTTTGTCGCCCCCAACGATACCACACCATCAGCAATACGAAGGTGAAGATCAGGCTAACTGCAGATGCACTCGCCAATGGACTGTAGATGTCCAACGTCAGTGCCGCGACGGCACCTGCTACCAGCAGACCAAGCTGTAGCATGATCAGAAGCGAGAGCGGTGGTACTGCCATATCCAGGCACAGCCAGAGAAGGTGATAGTCTCTGCGACGGACTGCAGCAAGCGCCGTCCTGGGAAACTCTGTGGCGATCATATTCAGGTGCCCATGCTCCCATCGGGTGCGTTGGGTTTTAGCGGCGGCATCGCTCGAGGGGAACACGCTGTTCACTCGGGAATCCGGATCAAACTGAACGGGGTTGCCGATCTTGGTGTACTCCACACCGATTTTCAGGTCCTCGACGATATCAGAAGTCGCAAAGTTAACGGAGAACACCAGCTCCCATGGAATCGCCATGCCAGAGCCAGTCAACTGGCTGGGCATACCGAATACTCTGGATCCAAGAGGTCTGACGAGGTTCTTAAGCACCACCGCCAGCTCTGCGATCCGCAAATTCAGGCCCGCATCCTGGGGGGCCCGCAGCAGATAGCAGGACTGGACTGGGTTGCCAGAAGCCGCACACAACGAAGACAAGCGAGAAATCGCTCCCGGCGCTGCTTCGCAATCGGCATCAATAATCACCACGACGTCGGGCGGTGTTGGCTCCAGATGTTTCATACCAAAGTGCAGGGCGTGCCCCTTGCCAATGTTCTCGTGGTCTTCCCGCTCGATGACACGCGCCCCGGCGCTGGCAGCCAGAGAAGCGGTATCGTCAGTACAATTGTCGGCGACAACGAGTAGGTCGTCGCCCGCCTCCAGCTGTTGCAGCAAACCATCAACGGTGGCTGCAATCACGGCCGACTCGTTATGGGCCGGGATCAAGACCACCACCCGTGGACGACTGAGCGCAACGTCACTCTCGGAACCCGGCCGATGCATTAGCGCCGCAAGGACTTCAATGATGACCAGCAGCGCGGGCACCAGCACAACAACAGTGATACCTAGCAACACGCCCTCAAGAATCAGCATCTATGAAACCACTCATGTGTCTGCATTGGTGCACCTCAGCTAATGTAATGACCCAGTGAATAACTGCACATGCTATTGTCAGATGGACAATGGAAACAACCATGATGCCGGAACCCGAGATCAATCGCTGGACGGCCAGGCGTAAAGCCAAGTTGATAAAGCAGATCTATCGAAGAAAATCACGATACCGGAAGCAGCCCTTTAGTACGATCTAACCCTGGCTAAGATTGACATCTGGATGAGTGAGCCCGAGGCCGGCATCGAGAATGCCCTGACGGCCAACCCCAAGGCTGTGGCTGAACAACATGAGAAGCAGCTCAGCGAGCTCAAGGAAGCCTACGGAGGGGCCATGCTTGAGGTCAAGTTCCTACAAATGTCTCAACGGCATCTCGTATCGACCGAGGAGTCGTAGAACGCTTCATTGACGAGATGACCGCAGAAGGCTCGGTAATATCAATCAACGAGGCACGTGAGCTGGCAGGCTATAGAACCGGCGCCTGGCTGCTGGGTGAGAGTAAGAACAGTGTGCAGCGTATCTTCCAGATCAAGGGCTGGCAGGCACGGTGGGAAGTGATGGGTCAACTAGAATCAGGCTGACCAGAGTCTTGTCCCTATATTGAACTTCGATTAGACAGGACTACAAACCCAAACAAGCCCGCCAGCATCAGCCAGAACGCTTCTACTGTAGACATACCAGCAGACATACCAGCCGACTCAGCTTCGCCTCGAAACTGTTCAGCAGCAGCACCGGTCGGGGCAAACAAGAGATTTGTCTCCCGACTTCTACTAGGCACATTTGTGCCTGTGAAATTTGCTGCCATAAGCGGCGATACCGAGAGAGAGGCACCATCGACACTTGCACTGACGATAGCCGGGCCCACAACTTCTGAGACCGCCGCCTCTGCCTGGAACGGCCCTGCGAGCACCAACAACAGGCTCAATACCGCTGAAAACTTTACTAAAGGTACAGTGTGCACCATGTCGCCACCACGCAAACCAATTTGGCTCTTCTCTGTGTGAGATACCTAGGGAACCTTCACGTCCGCTGTTCGAAAAACTTGAACTACCAAGCCAAAGAAGCGTAGCTATGCCAGCTAACACCAGCAATGGCCCTTCTGGGCTAAAGGTAGCGACTACGGCAGGGGTAAACTGTGATCAACTTCACAACGATGACAAGGACTCAAATACTAGTTAAAGCAAGCTAACTTTGATCGCCCATTCTCAACCCCGAGCACAGCTTCCAGAACCAGGGATGGACCTCATCAGAACCTCAGCTTTCAGCTTGCCGGCTCCTGGAGCAGACAACTTTTAACGAGCGCCGATAATATGCGCAGGTGCTTTAACGTTTCGAGGCGGCGTCACACGGCCCGTCAGTAAGCATACTTACCCGTGAATGCCGCCGTCGTTCTGACAAGAATGGTGAAATCCAGCCATAGGGACCAACTATTGATGTATTCAATATCGGATTCCACGCGCTGCATCATTTGCTCAATCTCGCGGGTTTCTCCTCGGAAGCCCCTAACCTGAGCCAGTCCGGTGATACCAGGCTTGATGTTATGTCTGGCGAAATAATCAGTAATTCGCTGCGAATATTCATGATCGTGCTGAATGGCATGCGGTCTCGGGCCTACCAAGGACATGTCACCGAGGAAGACATTGATCAGCTGGGGCAACTCATCGAGGCTGGTTCGCCGCAGAAAGGCTCCCGTGCGAGTAATGCGAGAGTCGTTCAGTTGGGCCTGCTTGACAACCCCCGACTCTTCCCGGTGTACCACCATACTTCGAAACTTCCAGATCTTGAATGTCCGCCCGTTCCAGCCCGCGCGCTCCTGTCGGAAAAACACCGGGCCGGGACTATCCAGCTTCACGGCCACCCCAATCACCAGGAACAAAGGTGCAAAGAACAGCAACAGTGCTGTAGAAAGGATTCTGTCCTCCAAATTCTTCAGCAGCAATCGAGTACCAGTCAGAGGCGTCTCGGAGAGGGTTAAAACCGGAATTCCCGCTAACTCGTTGACACTATGATTAATCAATCTGAGCGAGAAAATATCTGGTATCCAGTGTATGGCTATATTGTTGTCCAGCAGTGTGAAATAGACCTCCTCCAACAATCTGGAGCCCGCCAGGGGCGTCACGATGTAGGCGATCCTTACATCCTGCTGCTGGACAACAGTAGCCAGTTCAGAAACGCAGCCAAGCACTGGTAACTCTTTACCCAAGGTGGCGGGGCCATCGTCAGCTTCTTGCTCATCGAGAACGATTGATCCGATAAGACGCTGATTCATCCATGGATTGTTATCAATCTTCAACGAAAGATACTGTGCCAGGTCGCCACTGCCGATGACCAAGGCGTTGTCAGGGGCACTGTGGCTTGCCAGCCAACGTGTTAGCAGCCAGTGATACGAGAGGTGTATGCAGACCTGAAGACTCACTCCCAGAAGGAAAAACTGGATAAGGAAAAGTCTTGAAAACTCTTGCCCCTGCTTCGCCAGGAACCCTATCAGCGCAAGAACAAGAAACGTTACAACCCACGCCTTAAAGAGACTGAAGGCCTTGGCCGTTTTGCTCGTATTGCTCCGATAGATGGCCATCTGGTCATACACGATGGCTAGTATGGCCAGATGGAGAAGCAGTAGCATCAAGTACTCACGGGTAATCACACCCATGTGTGCATAGATAAGCAGGACGCCCAACGCGATAATGGCAATGCTGTCCAGGGCTGCCTGGAGAGTCGCTCCGACCTTACTACGACGCCGCAATACCGAGCGACGCGGTGAATGCGGGAAGCTCGACGTCATGTGGCGCTCTGGCTACCTGGCACAAAGATAGATACGGCTTCGCCACGCGAAGATACTGAGAGCTTGTGAAAGATCGTAATCCTCATGGTACTAGCGTCAATGTAGTCCAAAAATTCAAAAAATCCGCAAATAACATATCAACAAACACTGCCTGCAGACACTAAGTCTCCACGCCTCACAAGAACACGGAACCACCGTCGGAACGTGATTTAGCGGAAAAAAAAAGAGTTTGCGCGCGAATTTGGTGCGCTTGCGTCGCCCAGGTTCAAAGATGCGATGATGAGAAGAATCGATCAAGTGACGACACTGGATTCGTGAAGTGGTTCACAGGGACGTTTGATACGGCCAGAGCTGCGAACTTGACAGAGCCATACTCTTAACACTGCCTATACTACGTCATGCATTAGTAGATTACTATGTAAGTGAGCTGAAGCATCGTGGTATTACGGTTTTGGATTCGATGATGGAGTACAACGCAGGAGATTATTTTGCGCATGACGGAGATTTTAATGCTCTGGGCGCCCGTAAAGCGACTCAGGCAATGCTCCATTATTTGCATTCCTATGACCGTTGAACTTGTTCCTGGAAACTCATTATGGAATTCCATCCTGCCGCTGATTGCACGGTACTGGCAAAGCTTAGAGAGCAATTAGGACAGAACATGAGTTTTGTTGGAGCAGAAGGAGAAGACTGAAGTGGAAGCACTATCTGAAGAGGTTTTGAGTCAGGTGTGCCGGGCTATACAAAATGACGTAGACCGAGAGTTACTCAGGCTGATACATGAACTGAAAATCGAGCAGTATAATGAAAACGCCTCGGCTGGTACCCTGGAAATTGCTGCTGATCTCGGGTGGATCAAATTCGAGGATGGCACGACTGTCCTGACTCGAGCGGGAGAAATTGCTGGCGACCCTATCCGCGAGTATATATTTTGGATTGAACGTGGACGTACTGTACACATGGCGGACAGCCTGGAGTGCTTTGCAGCGGAGGCCTTTGATGGACAGAAAGTGTTGGAAATCGGTAGCGGATTTGGTTGCAATCTCTTTTCGATTGCCGAATATGCTGACGAAGCTGTCGGGGTAGACCTTGAACCACAATACGCCCAGTTTACACCAGTTTTTGCTGAGTTAGAGGGCACCACTCCTCCGAAAATCCACGTCGGCCCGGCAGAGAAACTTCCGTTCACTGATGGTTATTTTGATCAAGTGCTGATCCTGGGTTCTCTGCAATACATGGACATCTCAGTTGCTCTCTCCGAGGCTGCGCGGGTGCTTCGCCCTGGAGGCGTTTTCATTACTGTACAGGGAAGCTTCGGCCAGTATTTACTGGGCTCTTTTCTAAACTGGAGTCATCGGAAGAGGCTGAGAACACTTAAGACAGACTTGATTACGCTTATGGAAACTCTGACATACGAATTTCTTGGCCGTCGTTTTCAGAGTCGATGGGAACATAGCACTGCAAAGCCTATTTATCCTACAAGGCGGTTTATGCGCAAGAGCATGCAAAAATGCGGAATGGTTTATGACCGTGACAACAGCGTAGCCTTTGACATGGAAACCAAGTTTCAAGCCGTAAGGGGTAGTGCTAATAGCTGAAGAAGAATCGCCGGAGAGCATTGCGGTTATGGTTCAACAATTGCTGAGTGATAAGTCCATGTGCGCCCGCTTGTCCAAAGCCGCGGGCCTACATTTTTGGGAAAATTGCAAGCCAGCAAATATTGCTCGCGAAACTGTCGCTTACTACGAGGAAATAGTGGATTTATGAAGGTTCTGGTTGCAGGAGGAGCTGGTTATATTGGTTCCCATACATCTGTTTCACTTTTGGAAGCAGGGCATGATGTAGTGATCGTAGATTCATTGGTTAATAGCGATGTTTCCAGCATTGACGGTATACAGCAGATTACCGGCAAGAAAGTTGATTTTGTAAGGACGGATATTCGCGATATCAATGAGTTAGATTCTGTGTTCGCCAAGCATAGTATTGAAGCGGTAATCAATTTTGCCGGACATAAAGCAGTGGGAGAGTCGGTATCCCAGCCACTAGACTATTACGACAATAATCTGAATTGTGCGGTTAGCTTGGCTAAAGTTATGTCTGCTCGAGGCGTAAGGAATCTTATATTCAGTTCATCCGCCACTGTGTATAGCGAATCAAACACTTTACCTCTAAAGGAGAGTGCTACAGTCGATCCGAAAAACCCCTATGGCCGCACAAAGTTATATATAGAGCGCATGCTGCGGGATGTTTTCGAATCAGACAGCTCCTGGAAAATTTCCATATTACGTTATTTCAATCCTGTAGGAGCGCATCCAACCGGGCTTATTGGTGAGTCGCCGAGAGGGGTGCCAAATAATCTAATGCCTTATGTTTCCCAGGTCGCCTCAGGCCAACTGGAGAAGTTAAGTATTTTTGGCTGCGATTATGATACGCCTGACGGAACAGGTGTCCGAGACTATATTCATGTCATGGATCTCGCCGAGGGTCATGTTTGTGCGCTGAGGAAAATTGAAGAATCTGAGCAAGGAAGTTTTTCGACATTTAATCTTGGAACCGGGCGTGGATATTCTGTTCTCGAAATTGTGAAAACGTACGAAGACGTAACTGGAAAAAGCGTGCCTTTTGAATTTGTAGAGAGAAGGGAAGGTGACGTGGATACTTGCTTTGCGGACGCGTCTTTAGCAAGGCAAGAGTTATCCTGGGAGGCCAGGCTTGGGGTGTCCGACATGTGCCAGGATGCCTGGAATTTCCAGAAAGCTCTCAAAATTTCGCAGCATGGTTGAACTGTGCAGTTTGTATCTCTACCCCATAGCAGGCAGTATCAGTTGTCCCGTTTAGCTACTGTAGCAGGTCAAAAATCGCTTTATATCAAGCTAGCCTCGACCACCGGATCGACGCCCGTCGAAATTATGCGATTCACGTGTGAACACGAGACCCGATTCGGCTGGGTGGCTTGCCTGCACTAGCTGACACTTGTTTTAGATTTGCCCGCGAGCGATTTTACGTGTCTTTTGCCTTTCAACTACTTTTCACTACACATCGGGTCAACTGATGTCTATTGAGACGGAGAAACTAGCCCAACAAACTATCAAAGCGTTTGCACAACGGTTCTACGCTTTTGTGCACCGAAAATTCTCTCAGAACTGTCTCTTTTCCTTCGCGGCCGAGTCTGTCGCGTAGTGCAGTGTCCGTGGCCAGTTCCACAATTTTATCAGCCATCTGTGACCAGTTCCCGGGATCGTAAAGTAAGCCATTTTTGTAGTCTTCGACCAGTTCAGGAATGCCGGCAACGCGTGGTGCAATCACAGGAACCTCTAAGACCATAGCTTCCATTAAAACCAGCGGTATCCCTTCCATGAGACTTGGTAAGGCAAACAAATCGGCATTTGCCACGAGGTCAAGCACTTCATGTTCTGAAACACTACCTGTCAAAAGGGTCCTACTCTGTATCCTTTTCTCACGAATTTCAGCTTCGATTAAGGCTCGGTCCGGCCCGTCGCCTACAAGCACAAGCTCGATGTTATCAATTTTAGAGAAAGCTTCGGCACAGGCTTTGATCAAGCCAAGATGCCCCTTTTCGGAAGAAATTCTGCCAACGCAAATCACCTGCGTAGCCGAATTTGGTTCGCGTTTGGGTTTATTCGGTAACGCCCCTACCTCAATGCCGCAGCGAGATACAAATATTTTATCCCAATGTTCTGCGCCGACTGTGCGATAAGCCTGGGATTTGCCGTAATACGAAGCGCAGTTGGCGAATGCACAAGTTTCGAGTTTTTCACCCAGCAGGGGTCCTGCTGGGTATTCAAAGTCACAGGCACCATGAAGATTCAAGCTCCAGCTTTTGCCTGAGAACTTGCTCACCAGGTATCCGATATTGCTGCCCGCGTTAGCAAAATGAACATGCAGGTGTTTAAGATTTCTATTTTCCATCTCGTTTGCGACAACGATAGCCTCAGCAAATTGAAACAAGGCCCAGATGGAGTTTTTGAATCCTGGCAATCGATGTTTGAAAGACGCGATAAGGGTTTTGACATACGCCCCTGGCTTTCTGAAGAACGCATTTAGATGTATCGTCGTTAAAGGCAGGAAAGAGATCGGCAAGATGGACCAGGTTTCATTGTAGTCAGCCCAGTCTTGATCGCATATCAAGTTAGTCGTGTCAGGTTTGCGAATGGCAAAAGCATGAATCTCATGGCCGCGTTTACGCAACTCGGATATTTCCCGTCGAATAAACGTATGGGAACGGGAAGGGTATTCGCTAACCAAATAGGCCAGTTCCATTCTTTACCTCAGACCAGGGTGCAAACCACCTAAGCGAAAAAACAAGTGAGCCCTGGACAATTTTTTGCTTCTGTTTAACAGGCGTCGAGTATCGAGATCACATCGATAAAGCGCGTGCGGCGCGACATCAAATTCATTAAGCCCCCATTGCGTTGTCACGGCATTTTCGTAGCCTGCAGCTTTTACAGCCTCTCTGGTGCGAGCGTCATTGTCGCCGTTAGGGTAACAGAACGATTTAATGCTGAGACCAATTTGCTTTTCGAGTTGTAAACGTGATTCCGCGATTTCCCAAGTAAGCTCATCGTCGCTTAGTTGTGGAATCATTGCATGCGTCATCGTATGAGAGCCGATTTCGTGCCCTTCCTTTGATAATTGTTTTATCATTTCCCAACTCATCATATCGGCCCAGCCTGGCGCCGGAGCTTGAGAAATCTTTTCTACCTCCTGAAGAAACTGGTTTCGAGTTGCCCAGTCGAGGTTTTTCGTTTTTTCGACGATGTCATTGATAAAATTGTTTTGATCAACAGTGCCAACATTGTACTTACTTACGATCGCAGTAAGCGCAGGTGATGGACAACCATTGGCAAAGCAAGCTTTTGCGGCAAACCCCAGGCGATCATGCCAGATTAATTTCTGATCGTTTATGTGTTGAATTGGGACGTAGAAAGTCGCCTTCAGGTTTAATGCATCAAGCACTGGCCGGGCGTTAACATAATTGTCGAGTTGGCCGTCGTCAAACGTGATGGCTAAATATGGTTTTTTGCCCGACTTCTGTTCTAGCCATTGTTGATAGGTGCTGGTAAATGGCCCGCATTCAAAATACTGACTAAATTGCTTTAGAATCCAGGACAATTCTTCAGGCGTTACCGCGAGGCCAGGGTAAGGGTAGTATTTCCGCTGCTCCGGTTGTAGCACACGATGAAAAGTTACAGCTGTAAGCTTGTTCTTTGCAAATCGCCTTGGTTTACTAGCCCCAGACATCCAGCAAAATTCACAAATCAGATCCAGAAATATTGCTTTTAACATCTAAAAGGTAACGCTCAGAATCGAATGTGGGCAGTATAAATGCCTGTTTGCATCAAAACAGGATTATTGGCCAATAATGTGACTGTCTTAATGAAACTAATGAGTCTGTGTGGATCATTGCATCCAGAAGAGTAAATTGAAAGAAGAAGTGTGCTGAGCCATCTTGGTTTCCTCTCGTAGCAAATCGACCAAATTCACAATCGAAAGGATAACCGGGTGGCTCAGCTCTTTCCTGCCACCGCGAAATTACAGAAAGAATGGTGCACTACCTTACAGGGGTACGGTCAGGGAGAAGGTCACATAGCTCCGCACGGCACCCGCAGGCTAATGGAAACGCCCTCCAATAACCTAAGCTCCGCGCCGTCAAATGCGTTGATTATGCCGGTAGATCAATTGAACAGCATTTATAAAAACCAAAAGAATACCGGCTAACTCCAGTATCCAATTCATATAAACGCCTGACACTTCGTGCCCTATAAGCATATCCACTTTGTGAAAAGAGGAAGCCCTGATTAGAACAAACGAAGTGAGGAAGCTCACTCCCACTATTGCAAGCAGATGCAGCGATAGAACTGCCCGGAAAAAAAAGAGCAATCCGAAGCAGGTGATCACACCGAGGATCGAAATCGTAAAGATGAAGAGTTTTTGAAACTGACCTCTCACTTCATATAGGTCGAATTGGATGAACAGGTATTTAGCCGTGGCGGTAAACAGCGATTGCAAGTCTAGCTGTTTGTTCACGCAAAGTAGCATTAGCAACAGCCCAAGACCGAGCCACAAACGTTTTTGCCTGGTAGCCTGCACTTCGAACAGGTCGTTTCCAAGTGCGTGAACTCTCAGGCAAGAACAAGCGGTTAAGAAGTAAGCAAATACCGTCAACCAACCCACTAGTGATGGATCACCAATGATAGGCGTCCATCCGATTGTTTCAAAGAACGTACGCAACGGCTTCCTCCCCCTGTCAGTTGATTTACAGATGAATTTTCGAGTAGCTCAGTCTCGTTCTTTTCGCAGCCAAATAGTGGTTTTGACCTTCTCCCCACCAGGGCAGCCAAAATAGTAAGAGATTTCCCACTACTGCAGGGCCCCCTTTATCTGAGCCAATAAGGCCAAGAATTTTCAACCTCTAGTTTGCACTCTGTGCCATAAATTCAAGAGGTGCCAGGTCACCGAGAGCCCTGTGAGGTCGGCTCTCGTTGTAGTCACTGACCCACTGAGCAATCTTGGGCCCCGCATCTTGCTAAGTCGAAAACCAGTGAACGCTCAAACACTCGTCACGGAGCATACCGTTGAACGACACTATAAACGCATTGTCCGTTGGTTTGCCGAGCCGCGCCTTCGCGAGATCGCGAACGCGCCGTCTCAGTGGACCCTGCTGGTCGCCTTGAGGCCGACAGTGCCAGGTGCCTCGACTCAGCTTGCAGGCCCGACACGCCCTGCGCCCGCTGATCGGGTCGGCCGACAACAGCTAGCTCGCGATGCGCTCACCACTTTAGCAAACTGATATCCTGGGAATGGCAAAAGCACTGCTGGACCGGGTGACGCACCACTGTGAAATCCGGGAAACCGGCAATGACTCATACCGGTTAAAGGAAAGCCAGGGCGCCAGGGAAAAGAAAGGCAGATCAGCCAAATAGGGTGAACAGTTTTGGCCACCCCACTCGACACAACAATTCAGTCATCACTCTGCAATAAAATCGAAAGCGCCATACCCTCATAAGGTCATTTTTTTGACCTATACTCATTAAAGAGCGAACTCAAAAATGCATGACCCGGGCATGAGGCATTGCGTCAAGTCGTGGCCTTTTTGCCCGTAGGGGGCAGAAGGTACAAAGCGTGTCCCGGGTCACGGCTTCGCACCGCTAACGTGCAAACGCTGCACTGAAGCAGTGCATTCCTGTCGACATCCTCGGCGGAAAGTGTCAGGAATTTTTACAATTGAGTCGCGAAACATGCCTAAGGCATTGATTCTTTTGGCGTGGCACGATCAATGCATACAACAGAAGGTGTAACAAAGAGGGTGTAGATTGTTCGTTTTTCCGTGCCCCAAAATGGCGCAATTACTGACAGCAAACTAGGCTGTTAAGAAGTTGCACAGGACTTGATAGGCATCTGTACAAGTTCCTGGGGACGCAGAGCGGACCGACAGGTAGCGGCCAAAGAGCACAGCACCTGCGATTTGCACTTATAAATAAATGGCTACTGCTGAGAGGGGTGTGAAGATCGATGGAACGATCGTCATTCGCAAGACTGGTTGGGAACACCGCCAGGGCTACGAACAGTGATATTGTTGTTGGACTCGAATATGACGGCTTGTTTAGAGCATTAAGCTCGGCCGCGTCGGTCCGTACTCATCTGGATTACTATCGCTGGCTACAATCCGATATTCATGCATTTGTTCCCCACAGGAGCCTGCTGGCCACCTGGGGAAATTTCGAAACCGGGGAACTCAAGTTCGACCTCGCGTCTTCCCTGCAAGGGGACACGACGCATAGCCTGCGCCATGTAGACGGCCTGGGCGAGGTCATGACTCAGCTGTTCCGAGGCGTGCGCGCCTCCGGCAAAAGTTGGATCGTTCTCAAGGACGTTCGCAAGGAGGCGGCCGCTCACGGCTTCGACGTGGAGTCGGACTTTTATCGCAAGCACCTGGACTATGCACAGGCCTTGCTGGTGTACACCATGCACTGCGAGCGTGGCGGCGACGACTGCATGTACGTATTCTCAGTATCAGACGAAGGGGTGGACTTCGACCCCATGGTACTGGACATCATGATGCCTCACGTCGACTCTGCCCTGCGCAGGATCAAGTGCCTGGCTTCTCGCCCGCGGAATGGATCAGAAGCCATTGATATCGATGCCCTGAGTGACCGCGAGCACGAGGTGCTCAACTGGGTCAGTCAGGGCAAGTCCAACGAGGAGATTGGCACCATTCTCGGCATCAGTCGTAACACGGTGAAAAACCACCTGAAACGAATTTTCGCCAAGATGGGCGTCCACGCCCGCTCGCAGGCGGTCCGGGTTTATCTGGAGACCAAAGCCCCGTAAGGAGTCTCGCTGGGTTAGTGCGCGTTCTCAGTGTACTGCTTCGATCTTTGACCCAATATCGATCCCTGGCCTGCCAGTAATTTAATAAGGCAGAGCAGCTAATTGGTGCTGGCACGTCGAACGTTGCGACCCACGCGCGTCACCCATCTCCGAGAACTTCTTGCCAAGCCTGTTGGGGTTTGCCATTCATTTGCGCATGCGAACACTGCTGTGGAGCTCGAAGAACTAAAACTCCACAAATATGATGGACGCACATCAACACCGCTCGCGTTGCACCTATGGAGGAGAAATTTGATGGGGCGTATATTCAGCCGGAAAAAGGTGCTGGTAATTGTGCTGGTGATGCTTAACGCCTGCACTTCCCCGGACGATAAAGTAAAGGAATTTTTCGCGGAAGCGGACGCATTCTATAGCCAGGGCGAGTATGCGAAAGCGGATATCTCCTACCGCAACGTGCTGCAAATTTACGTCTTAAAGCGCGTCGGTGACTGGGAGGGCGCTATCTCAATCTACGAGGGAATTCTCGCAGACGACCCCGGGGTGGACATTGCAGCCAACAACCTCGCAAGCGCACTGACCGACCACCGCTCCGATGAAGAGAGCCTCAGACGTGCGCTGGAGCTTGCCCAACGTTTCAGGCGCTCTGATATGCCCTACTACCAGGACACCTTGGGCTGGGTGTACCACCGCATGGGTAGGGATGAAGATGCCCTGCCGCTCCTTGAGGACGCTGTGAAGGCGATGCCGGAGTTCCCCGTGTTCCGCTACCACCTGGGCATGAGCTACCTGAATACCAATCAGGCCGGAAGGGCCAGGGCCGAGTTAGAGCAGGCGCTGACGCTAGCCCAGGGCGGATTTCCGGGTATGGAAGAGGCCCAACGTGCGCTGGAGGATCTTTCTGAAGGCGAGTAACGGCTTAAGCGATCGCTGCTTCACCCTTACATCCGCAGCTTGAACTCCCCTATTTATCAGCGTCTTAGCCCTGATGATCCAGACAGCAAGAGCCCTGGAGGCCTATCCCCTATCGATAGTAAGGCCAGGGGGCTTATACTAGAGTCCCAGGAAGAGATTGTGGTAGTCGGAACGGATGTACGAGTCATATTTCGGATTCACAGAGAAGCCCTTCTCACTGCTGTGTGACCCGGCTTTTCTATATCGCAGTAAGTCGCATGGGCAGGCCTCCACCATGCTCTCCTATGGCCTGCTGAACCAGGCCGGCTTTACCGTCATCACTGGTCCGGTGGGCATCGGTAAAACTACCCTGATCCGCAACGCACTAAGCGACCTTCCCGAGGACGTGGTCGTAGGTGTCATCAGCAATACCCACCCGGATATGGGCAATCTGTTGCAGTGGGCACTGCTGGCCTTTGGGCAAGACTACAAGTCCGACAATAGGGTTGAACTCTACGACTGGTTCCTGCAGTTTCTTCAGTCTGAGCACGCCGCCAACAGGCGCGTGGTCCTCGTGATCGACGAGGCGCAGAATCTCGCCCCCAAAGACCTGGAAGAGCTGCGCATGCTCTCCAATATCAACGCAGAGAAAGACCAGATCCTGCAACTGATACTGCTTGGCCAGCCCCAACTGCGTGACATGCTGCGCGACCCGGAGCTCCTGCAATTTTCACAACGCGTGGCAGTGGATTACAACATCCGACCCCTGGATCAGCAGGAAACGGCTCTCTACATCTTCAATCGTTGCAGGGTTGCGGGCGCCAAGGGCGGCCTGTTCACTCATGCTGCCGCAGAGCTCATTCATTTTGCCAGCCGGGGTGTGCCCCGCGTGATCAACGTGATCTGCGATACAGCGCTTGTGTACGCTTATGGCGAGCAGCAGCAGCGGGTTGGCGAAGCCATCGTCGCGCGTGTCTTGCTGGACAGGAAGGATAGCGGCCTGATTTCGCTGGGTGATCTGCCGGAATCGATACATGAGAGGCTTGAATCAAGCGAACAGGAACCCGGTAGTGCAGAATCCGCCGGAAGCGAATTAGTTAAGGTGGAAGTACAAAACACGGAATCAGATGAGTCACATGCTGAAGTGACCGATATCGACCGAGCCAGGGAACAGCAAGCGAGAAAGTCTAGTCCGGGAGACCCTGCCTTATAAAACTGCTTGCCGAAGTGATCACTACAACGCCCGCTTGCAGGTGTTGTTTGTCGCTGTATCGATACGCGCAATTAGCCTGCAGCACAAAACACCTGGAAAGCAAGGTTGAAGGCCTCGCTGGAACTCCCCAGGTCCCGCGTGAAAATGGCTGACGCGCTGCTGAACGTGCAGGGGCAGCCTGAATACTGCCTGGTGATGTTGAAGTTGCCTGTAAGATTAAGCCCACCGCCGCCCGTTTCTACTATTCCACGGTAACCGACTTGGCCAGGTTCCTCGGCTGGTCAATCTCACAACCCCTCGCTCTCGCAATATGGTAGGCCAACAGTTGTTCGGCAATCACCACGGGTATGGCCGCTATGTACTCTTCACAGCGCGGTACCGTGATGAGGTCGTCACAGTGGGCGCGGATATCCTCGTCACCCTCGGTGGCAATCGCAATAACGGGCGCCTTGCGTGCCCTGCACTCCTGCATATTGCCGATCGTCTTCACCTTGCCCGGGCTTTCCGGAACCGCCACTATCACAGGGATTTCAGGTGTCAGCAGCGCGATGGGGCCGTGCTTCAATTCAGCAGCGTGATAGCCCTCGGCGTGTACATACGATATTTCCTTCAACTTCAGCGCGCCTTCCAGAACCGCCGGGTACATGTAGCCGCGGCCGATGAAAAAGGCGTTCTCGATATTCGCGTACTTCTCGGCTATCCGGGCAATATTTTCTTCCTGTGCGATTACTGCGGCTGCCAGATCGGGAAGACTCAAAAGCTGTTCAACAATGCGGCTTCCCGCCTCTGCCGAAAGCCGCCGGGTGCGGCCCAGCAACAGGGACATCATAGCAAGTACAGCCACCTGGCAGGTGAAGGCCTTGGTGGAGGCCACACTGATTTCAGGCCCGGCATGCAGGTAGACCCCCCTACCCGCCTCGCGCGCAATGGTCGAGCCAACGACGTTGCACAGGCCGAGGATAGTCGCGCCCTTCCGCGTTGCTTCGCGCACCGCCGCCAGGGTATCGGCGGTTTCGCCGGACTGGCTGATGGCGATCATGCAGGAGTTGCGCTGGATGATCGGATTGCGGTCGCGAAATTCTGCCGCCTGCACCACGTCGGTTGGAATGCTGGCGAAGTCTTCGAACAAATACTTGCCCACCATGCCGGCGTACATGGAGGTACCACAGGCGGAGATGGTGATCCTGTCGATCTGGGCAAGCTCCGCAGGCCCAAGCTGCATGCCACTCAGTTTCGACGTGGCATCTTTTGGCAACAGCCGGCCGCGCATGGCATTGGTGAGAGCATCGGGTTGCTCATGAATCTCCTTGAGCATGAAATGCTCGAAACCGCTTTTCTCAATTTCCTCGAGGTTCCAGTCGATCTCCGTGGCGACGCGGGACACGGGAAGGTTTTTGAGCGACGTGATTTCAAAGCTGTCTGGCGTCGCCGTCACCACATCCCCATCATCGAGGTAAACCACCTGCTTGGTATGGCTCAACAGCGCACTGACATCGGAGGCAACCAGGGTTTCACCCTGGCCGATCCCCACCACGATCGGGCTGCCATTGCGAGCCGCAATAATCGTATCGGGGTGCAGGAGTGATACGACCACCAGCCCGAAAGTACCGTCAACGTGCGAGAGCGCTTCGAGTACGGCTGCTTGGAAGTCACCCGAATAGGCTTCCTCGATGAGGTGGGCAATAGTTTCAGAGTCTGTTTCACTGGCAAAGCTGTGCCCTTTCGCCAATAGTCGAGCGCGAATGGCCTGGTAGTTCTCGATGATCCCGTTGTGGGCTATCGCGAACTGACCCGAGGGGCTCTGGTGCGGGTGGGCGTTGGCTTCATTAGGCTCGCCATGCGTTGCCCAGCGCGTATGTCCTATCGCGACACCGGAGCTATCCGCAGCGCCATTGAGCCGATCAGCAAGCTCCGACTCCAGAGTCGACACCTTGCCAGGCGTTTTGACGGTGAACAGCGCCTTGTCTTTTTCGTCGACGATTGTGATGCCGGCGGAGTCGTAGCCCCGGTATTCGAGTCGCTTGAGGCCGGCGATGATGATGTTGGTGGCGGTTTTGTTTCCGGCGTAGCCAATGATGCCGCACATGCTGCAGTTTTCCTGTCTGCGAATTTACGTGATTCTGCCTGGCACAAAGCTCCGTGTATTCGTGTGCTGGCGTCTGTTCGTAGAGTGTAGAGCGGATCACAGCATAGCAACAGCCATGCGTGAGTCCTTAATGCCGCTGCAGCCTGTGAACCGGTTCTCAGAAATCGGCCGCGCGGGCCATACCCCTCGCAAGCAAGTGTGAAGCGCTCTGCAAGTTCACGCGACAACGCTTCCGTTAGCGCCTGACTGGGGCGACAGTAGTTTGTAAGAAAACCTGACATTGACTGTAAACGGTGCTGACAAAGTGTTGATCACCCAACCAACAATGCCGACCGGCTCGCGTGGCCAGAGCTGACGATGCTCTTCGATCACGGCATCTACGGTTACCTGGCGCCGGCCCTCGCCTACCTGCTGCTCACGACGGTGCTCGTGATCTCTTGGCGTGGTCATGCGCTCGCGACAGTGGCCACCGTGGCCAGCTTCGCCAGCACGCTGTGGGCAGCGATTGCGGTGACCTACGCCGCCACGCCGTTGGTGCCCGCCGGGCTATATCATCTGGCCGAACTCGTGCGCCTCGGCCTTTGGTGCCTGCTGCTCCTCAGGTTGCTCGAGGACATGCGGCAGTCTCAGCTGCCCGGCTGGCCAAACGCAATGTTATTAGGTGGCGTTGGATTTGCGACAGCGATGCTTGCCCTGTCGCTGTTTTCGGAATCTTCAGCCCCGATGGCGGCACCCATTGTGGGGCTCATGCCTGTCTTACTGGCGGGCACCGGCCTGCTGCTGGCCGCCGGAATCTATCGCAACGCCGGGCCGGACCAGCGCTGGTCGGTGCGCTGGCTGTGTTTCGGCCTGGGTGCGGTTTTCGCGGCTGACATTCTGCTCCACGCTTACGGGCTGTTGCTGACTCGCGTGGATCCCTGGCTATGGCAGGCGCGTGGAATCATCAATGCGCTGGCGGTGCCGCCCATTGCGGTGGCACTGGCTCGCTACCTGAGCCGGGGACTGCGTCTGCAGGTATCCAGACACGTTGTGTTCCACTCCTGCCTGCTCATGGGGACCGGCCTCTACCTGCTCCTCATGGCGGTCTGCGGCTATTTCATCCGCTTCTATGGAGGCAGTTGGGGCGGCGTAATTCAGGTGCTGTTCCTGTGCCTCAGCGGCGCGCTGCTGTTCACTGTGTTGTCTTCCACAAGGATTCGCGCGTGGCTGCGTGTGTTCCTGAGCAAGCATTTCCTCAGCTACAAGTACGACTACCGCCAGGAGTGGTCTCGCTTTACCGAGGCGCTGTCATCCTGCGATGTCAGCGTTCCCCACCGCGTGGTCTCCGCCATCGCCAGGCTGGTCCAGAGCAACAGCGGACTGCTCTGGCTGCGCGGTGAAAGCGGCTACGAGCTGATAGAGTCCTGGAACACCACTACACCGACAGGGCCGGCCGAGGATTCATTGAGACAGGCCACCAGCTTCTTCGAGCGGCAGCAGTGGGTAATCGACATCGAGGAATTCCGGCAGAACCCCGGGCTCTACCCGGGCCTTGAGCTGTCCGAAGCACTACTGAACTGCCAGGACGCCTGGCTGCTGATCCCGCTGCTCCTGGGAGACAGTGTGATCGGCGCAGTGCTGCTGACCAAACCGGCGGTGCCCCAGTCAATGAACTGGGAGGATCGCGACCTCCTGAAGGTGGCCGGTCGGCAGGCGGCCAGTGAACTGGCTCAGTACAAGTACAACCAGGAACTGGTAAAGGCGCGACAGTTCGAGGCATTCAATCGCCTCTCCGCCTACGTCGTCCACGACCTGAAGAACATCCTGGCCCAGCAGTCACTGATTGTCTCCAACGCGGAGCAACACAAGCACAATCCCGAGTTCGTCGAGGATGTGGTGGGGACTGTCGAGAACTCCGTGATTCGCATGAAGCGACTCATGGACCAGATGCGCAGCGGCACGAGAGCGGTGCAGTCCGGCAATATCGAGATCAATAAACTGCTGCAATCGGTGGTGGAGCGTCACTCCACCCGAGAGCCCCGGCCACAGCTGACTGCCACCGAGCAGAAATTGACGTCTCCGGCCGACCCGGAGCAGCTGGCCACCGTATTCGGACACATCATCCAGAATGCGCAGGAAGCCTGCGCTGAGAACGGCACGGTGGAAGTGGTGCTGGAGTCACGGGACGACGGCAAGGCCTTGATTTCCATACGAGACAACGGCGTGGGCATGGATGAAGCCTTCATCCGCGAGCGCCTGTTCCAGCCCTTCGAGTCCACCAAGGGATTGACCGGCATGGGGGTAGGTGCGTTTGAGAGCCGCGAGTACATCCGCTCACTGGGGGGAGATATAAGAGTCACCTCCGCTCCAGGCTTCGGCTCACTGTTCCGCATAACCCTCCCCTGCCAGCAGACTGAAACGGAGTACGGCGAGTGGCCAGTACAAGAAAGCACCTACTGATCGTAGAAGACGACGAGGGGCTGCAGAACCAGCTGCGCTGGTGCTTCAGCCACTTCGAGGTCGTGACCAGCAGTGGGCGCGAAGATGCGATCAACCAGCTGCGCCGCCACCAGCCCGGCGTGGTGCTGCTGGACCTGGGCCTGCCGCCAGACCCCGAAGGGGTTACCGAGGGCCTGGCCACGCTGGAAGAGATCCTCACGCTGGCGCCAGCGACCAAGGTCATCATCGTCACTGGTGACGGCGATCGCGCCAATGCCATCGCCGCTATCGGCCGTGGCGCTTTCGACTTCTACCAGAAGCCGGTGGAACAGGAAATCCTGAGCTCGATCGTTAACCGCGCGCAGCGGGTCCACGAACTGGAGACCGAAAATCGGCGGCTACAGGAGTACGGGCGCACATCGCCGCTGGACGGCATCATCGCCAGCAGCCCGCAGATGCTCAAAGTCTGCAGAACCGTGGAAAAGATTGCCCCATCAGACATCACCACCTTGCTGCAGGGCGCCAGCGGCACGGGCAAGGAACTGTTCGCACAGGCCATACACCAACTCAGCCCCAGGGCCGGCGAGAAAATTGTTGCCATCAACTGCGCGGCCATTCCGGACACTCTGCTGGAAAGCGAGTTGTTCGGCTATGAGCGAGGCGCCTTCACCGGCGCCAACCAGCAGACCATCGGCAAGATCGAACACGCCAACGGGGGCACCCTGTTTCTCGACGAGATCGGTGATCTGCCCCTGGAGCTGCAGGCCAAGCTGCTGCGCTTCCTCCAGGAAAGAGTGATTGAGCGCCTGGGTGGTCGCAAGGAAATACCGGTCGATGTGCGCATCATCGGCGCCACCCACCAGAACCTGCGCCGCCTGATAGCGGAAGGAAAATTCCGCGAGGATCTCTACTATCGCATCAGCGAGATCACCATCGACATACCGGCGCTGAAAGATCGCGAGGGCGACGCCATCGTCCTGGCGCGCGCATTCCTGGAACGATTCAACAAGGAATACAAAGGCAATATCCGCGGTTTCGACCGGGATGCCATTCTCGCCATCGAGCAGTACGACTGGCCCGGCAACGTGCGGGAAATGGAAAGCCGCATCAAGCGCGCCGTGATCATGGCAGACCACAACCAGATTTGCCCGGAAGATCTTGAGTTCGAGCGGCCGGTCGATGAGCCGGTGCCGTTCAACCTGAGGCAGGTGCGGGAAGAAGCAGAGCGCAGGGCAGTGGTACGGGCGCTGCAGTACTGCAAGGACAATATCTCGGAGGCCGCCAACGCCCTTGGGGTGAGCCGGCCCACGCTGTACAACCTGCTGGAGCGCTACCACCTGAAGCAGTAGCGCACCGCAGCACTGCGCCCTAGTGGGCCTCTCCGTCCGCTAACAGGCCACGAGCGCGCAGCTCGGGTTCCAGCACTCCAGCCGTGAAACCATCGATACCGGCCTGCAGAAGTTCCAGCACTTCCACGAAACCCGCTTCCTTTCCATAGTAGGGATCCGGCACCTCCGCATGCTGGGAACCGACAGCATATTGCATAATGGAGGCGACCTGCGCGGGGCTGCTTTCCCCCACTTCCTCGCGAAGCCATGCCAGGTGATCCTCGTCCATTGCGAGGATGTAGTCGAAACGCTCAAAGTCTCGAGCCTGTACCTGCCGGGAACGGAAACCCTTCATCTTGATCCCAAGTTTCAAGCGCTGGCCCTGGGATCCGGCCGCTGGCCGGGCATGCCCACCCGGATCCCCGCCGAGTCCACTCGCACGCGCCGGCCCACGCCGAGCTCGCCCACGCGCTGCGCCAGCAGCACCTGTGCCATGGGGGAGCGGCAGATGTTCGCCGTACACACAAACAGCACAGCGCAGGCGGGTCGGCCAAACGGCATCAGGGTCGACCTCCTGGTGAGTGACAAATACCGGCCTGCCTCCCGGCCGAAGGTGTCCGGCAGGGGACGGCAAGGCTGTCAGCTGTTTTTACAGTTTTATTACATTCGCTCAAGGTAAAAGATAAAACCCCTATAATTTCAGTTAGTTAGCAATAGAGGCGTGAGTTTTGCTGTGCCCTTTTTGCTACATTCAACTATGGTCGGGTCGCAGAAGTGCGCCAAACAATAATAACGTTCGCTCTGGAAGCCTGCTCATGCACGCCGTATTGATAACACTTGGACTGCTCGGCTGTGGTGCGGTGTTGTACTCCGTCTACGTGATTGTCGTCGCCAGCCGCCGCTACACGCCCGAGGGTGTGGCACGTTCTCATGATCGTCCACAAGTCGTTCGCTCCGGCCACGATCGCCGTGTGGACACCGTTGGCGCCAGCTTCCCCCTGCAACTGGCCAGTGGAGAAATCATCCTGGCCGATCGCCGACGCGGAGAACGCCGCCGGGCATTCGCCTGACAGCAAACCACCACAATACCGCTTGTTCGTGCGAGGTTTCCAAGATGAGCGAAAAAGATTTACAAGACCAAAAACACGACTGGCCCGGCAACGTGCGCGAGCTGGAAAATCTGGTGCACCGGCTCTATCTCTCCACAAGGGACAATGAAATCGATGTCGATGCTATCAATGCATTACCGCCGGGACCGGAGCTGGGCTGGTTACAGGCTCCCTCGGACAGCACCAGTGCATCCGGGTGCGCGGACAATATCGATACTCTGACGGCACGAGACCAGAACCGGCACGGCTTCGATTTTTCCCGCGATAAACGGGAAGCCATCGAGGCTTTCGAGCGGCGCTAGGTCGCGCGGCGGGCGATCCGTCAGGAGCTGGCCAGGCGCCTTAGGACATAGTGCAGGATGCCGCCGTTCTTGTAATAAGTGAACTCATTGGGCGTGTCGATTCGGATCGTCGCCTCGAACGTTACAGCCTCCCCGGATTCGCGAACCGCCGTGACGGTCACCGTTTTGTCCCCGGCCGAGATTGTTGGCACCGAATAGGTCTCGGTGCCATCCAGTGCAAGAGATTCTGATCCCTGCCCGTTCTCGAACTGCAGCGGAAGAATGCCCATGCCGACCAGGTTGGAGCGGTGGATACGCTCATAGCTTTCCGCAATGACAGCACGAATACCGAGCAAGGCGGGGCCCTTGGCAGCCCAGTCCCGCGACGAGCCGGTGCCGTATTCCTTGCCTGCAAGAACGATCAGCGGTGTTCCATCTTCCCGATACTTCTCCGCCGCATCGAAAATCGTCGTCTGCTCATTCGTGGGCAGGTACCGGGTCCAGCTTCCCTCTGTGCCAGGGGCAAGATGGTTCCGCAGCCGAACGTTGGCAAACGTACCACGCATCATGACTTCGTGATTGCCGCGACGGGAACCGTAGGAGTTGAAGTCGTCGGGGCCGATTTGTCGCGCCTGCAGGTAGGCACCGGCGGGGCTATCAGTGGCAATAGCGCCCGCGGGCGAGATGTGATCTGTGGTGACACTGTCGCCCACCTTTACCAGACAGCGGGCGGCGTCGATGGAAGACACACCGGGGGCATCCGGGCCAATGCCCTCAAAGTAGGGGGGTTGGCGTACATAAGTGGATTCTGGCCAGTCGAAACGTTCGCTTTGGGCGACGTCCAGATTGTTCCAGGTTTCGTTGCCGGTATAAACGTCAGCGTATTTCGACTTGAACATCTCTGCGTTGACCGTGGCGCTGACCACTTCCTGAATCTGCTGATTGTCAGGCCAGATGTCGCTCAAGGTCACGGGGTTGCCATCCGGGTCCTGGCCGATAGCATCCTTGTACAGATCGACACCCATGTTACCCGCCAGGGCATAGGCAACCACCAGTGGCGGCGAAGCGAGGTAGTTGGCACGGACGTACTGATGGATCCTGCCTTCGAAGTTACGATTGCCTGAAAGCACCGAAGTCACCAGCAGGTTGCCCTCGTTAATAGCGGCGCTTATCTCATCCGGCAGCGGTCCTGAATTGCCAATGCAGGTGGTACAGCCATAACCGACGAGGTAGAAGCCGAGCGCTTCGAGGTCGTCCATCAATCCGGTCTTCTCAAGATACTCGGTGACAACTTTGGATCCCGGTGCCAGGCTAGTCTTCACCCACGGTTTGGTCGAAAGGCCAAGCTTTCTGGCATTGCGAGCGACAAGGCCCGCAGCGATGAGTACAGCGGGATTGGATGTGTTGGTACAGCTGGTAATGGCGGCAATCACGACCGCGCCGTGTTTCAGGTTGAAAGTCGTGTCATTAAGCGTAACTTCGACGGCGCCGGTATCGGGGCTCGCATCTACGGAGCCGCCCTCGGCTTCGAAGACGCCCGCTCGACTGGCGGGCGCGAGTGCCAGGTCCCTGAACTCATCAAGTGTTTTTTCGAAGGCGGGCCTGGCATCCGTGAGTGAAATTCGATCCTGCGGGCGCCTGGGGCCAGCGATCGAAGGGACAACGTCTCCCAGGTTCAACTCGAGCTGGGAGCTGTAGACGGCATCGGGAGTACTGTCGTCGTGCCACAGCTTCATTTCGCGGCTGTATGACTCTACCAGCTCCAGTGTTTCATCATCTCGACCGGTGAGTCGCAGATAATTGATGGTTTCTGCGTCGACAGGAAAAATGCCACAGGTGGCGCCATACTCCGGGGACATGTTGGCAATGGTTGCGCGGTCGGCCAATGACAGATTCTTGAGTCCTGGGCCGAAGAATTCGACAAACTTGCCCACAACGCCGTGCTCGCGCAATTGCTCCGTTACCGTCAGCACAAGGTCAGTGGCGGTGGCGCCTTCTGCCAGCTTGCCCTCCAGCTTGAAACCCACGACCTGTGGGATCAGCATAGTAATAGGCTGCCCCAGCATCGCGGCTTCTGCCTCGATACCGCCAACACCCCAACCGAGAACGCCGAGACCGTTGATCATGGTGGTGTGAGAGTCTGTGCCGACCAGCGTGTCCGGATAGGCAAGCATGTCTCCATCCCGCTCTGCCGTGAACACGCCGCGCGCCAGGTACTCCAGATTGACCTGGTGCACGATGCCCGTGCCGGGCGGGACGACATTGAAGTTGTCGAACGCCAGCTGTCCCCAGCGCAGGAAACGGTACCGTTCGAGATTGCGTTTGATCTCGGTGGCTGTGTTCTTTTCGAGCGAATCTTCGGTACCGAAATAATCGACCATCACGGAGTGGTCAATTACCAGTTCCACGGGGCTCAGGGGATTGATCTTCCCGGGGTCACCGCCCAGGTCGACCATGGCGTCACGCATGGCGGCCAGGTCGACGATAGCCGGGACCCCGGTGAAATCCTGCAGCAGCACCCGTGCCGGCACGAATGCGATTTCCTGTGACGGCTTTGCCGTCGGGTCCCACGCTGTCAGTGCCTCGATATCGTCATCTGTGACAAAGTCCTCGCCTCCGTGCCGCAACAGGTTTTCCAACAGGATCTTGAGGGAGTACGGCAGCCTTTCAGTGTTCTGGAGATGACTGAACGGGTAGATCGTGAACGGTTTTCCGCCTACTGTGATTGAACCTGGCTGGCTGTATCGAGTGCTCATTAAGATGTCGCTCGTTGAAGTGAGGGCAGACACTCAAGCTTACAAAACTGGCCTGTAAAGTAAAACGAGCCTCGGGAGAACACATATGGGATTCCGCATAGAACGCGACAGCATGGGTGAGGTTAACGTCCCCGATAACGCACTTTACGGTGCCCAAACCCAGCGAGCGGTCGACAACTTCGGCTTTTCCGACCGGCGCATGCCGGCCGCTTTCATCCGCAGGCTAGCTGCAATCAAGGCAGCCGCCGCGCAGGCCAACGGCGAACTGGAGGTTGTCGACAAGGACATCGCGAATCGTATTCACGAAAGCGCCCTCTCTGTAGTCGATGGCAACCATGCGGACCAGTTCCCGGTGAACGTCTTCCAGACGGGTTCTGGTACGAGTACCAACATGAACATGAACGAGGTACTGGCACGCCTTGCCGGTGATGCCGTGCATCCCAACGATCATGTGAACGCATCTCAGAGCAGTAATGATGTGATACCGAGCTGCATCCAGGTCGCGGCGGCGCTGGAGATTGAAGGCTCGCTGTTGCCCGCTCTCAAATCTGCCAGCCAGGAAATACGCGCGAAAGCCGAAAAGACAGAAACCCAGGTCAAGACCGGCCGGACGCACCTGATGGATGCCATGCCCGTGACGCTGGCGCAGGAACTGGGCACCTGGGCGTTCCAGCTCGATGAATGTGCCGATCGATTTCATGCCGTGCTGCCGAGGCTCAAGGCTCTTCCGCTGGGCGGCACCGCAGTCGGCACCGGCGTGAATTGCCCGCCGGGATTTCCTGAAGCCGCCATCGGGCAACTGTCCAGGCTGACCGGCACTGAATTCACGCCGGCAGCCAACCGATTCAGCCGCATGGCGGCGCAGGACGTCAGCGCGGAGTGTTCATCCTGCCTGCGATCGCTCGCCGTTGTGCTGATGAAGATCGCCAACGACCTGCGGTGGATGTCGTCAGGGCCCCTCGCCGGACTTGCCGAAATTCAGTTGAAGCCGTTACAGCCTGGCTCATCGATCATGCCCGGCAAGGTCAACCCGGTTGTGCCGGAAGCGGTCGCCATGATAGCGGCGGAGGTGATGGGCAATGACGTCAGCGTTGGAATCTGCGCGCAGTCAGGCAATTTCCAGCTCAACGTCATGCTGCCACTCATCGCAGAGAAACTGCTATCGGGAATTTCGCTCTGCTCGCACGCCTGCGACGGTCTCGGCGAGACCATCGCCCAATTTGAAGTGCTGGAGGACAACCTCCGGTCGGCGCTGGGGAGGAATCCAATACTGGTGACAGCGCTAAACCGGCATATCGGCTATGAGTCCGCCGCTGCTATTGCCAAGCAAGCCTACGCCGAGGGCCGTCCCGTGATGGATGTTGCGCTGGAGAACACAGACTTCAGCCGGGAAGAACTTGAAACCATCCTCGACCCGGCGCGTTTAGCGCACCCGGAAAGGGGTGACTAACGCCCCGTTAGCGAAACGGGCATCGGTGGTCACCCCGACTCGTAAATCGATTCCCGCGTGGCAATGGGTACTACTGGAATTCACGAACACCAGACGGCATAGTCAGCGAATCTGCCACCTGGGGCTAATGTGCACAAGACCTCTTTCCAAGCCTTCTCCCGCAAAGCGTCGCATGCCAACCCGGTGCAACCGTTCTGTTGAGGCCTCAAGGACAGCTCACCATCCGTGAGATTAGGCAGATGCGACAAACATCCGTGCTTCCAAAAACCGGAAGGAGTGAGCAATAAATGAGCAATCCCGTTGCATTCATCACAGGCGCCAGCCGGGGTATCGGCGCCGAAGCCGCTGTCGCATTGGCCAGGGAGGGCTACAATGTCGGCATCACCGCCCGCACCCTGCAGGACGGTGAAACCCACGACCACAATGGCATCCTTGCTCCCCTTCCCGGTTCACTGGCGGCGACCGCCAAAAAAGTGGAAGCGCAGGGCGGGCAGGCGCTGTGCCTGCAGGCTGACATCCTGGATGAAAGCGCGATTGTCGGGGCTTTACAGCAAACACTGGATACCTTTGGTCGTATCGACCTGGTGTTCAACAACGCCACCTATCAAGGCACGGGCACCATGGAGCCCGTGCTGGATTTGAAGCGGGAATACTTTGATGCGATCTACCAGGCCAACATCTTCTCGCCACTGGCCATTGTCAAAGCGGTTCTCCCACATATGCAGCATCAGGGCGGCGGCATCATTATCAACATGCTGTCAGCCACGGCCTATACCGACCCCCCTGCACCACCCGGGGCGGGCGGCTGGGGTTTCGCCTACGCCTCCTCCAAGGCAGCACTGGGGCGCATGGCCGGCTGTTTGCACGCGGAGCACGGTAGCGCGGGCGTTCGGGTTTTCAACGCAGAGCCAGGTACCGTGATCACCGAGGCAATGAAGCAGGCGGGCATTGACGAGGCCGTGCTCAAGTATGCCAGCCCCTGCTCCGCTGTGGCTGTGGCAGAGGTCATTGCCTGGCTGAGCCAACATAGCCCCAGGGACGAGTGGCTGGAAGACGGCATACTGCACCTGCCCGCCATCGCTCGCGAACTGGGGTTGGTAGACGCGCCTTCGCTTCTTGAACAGGAGAACGACGGGAGTGATAGTGATGGCTGACTCGCCAGGGAAGAAAATTGCGCTGGTCATGGGCGGAGGCGCTGGAACAGGCCGAGCCACCGTTCTGGCCTTCGGTCGCGCCGGTTACCAGGTGGCGATTGCAGATATTGACGGGGATAGTGCCGAAGAAACACTGCACATCTTGAAGGATGAGGGCGGTGAAGGGCTGGCCCTATACGCAGACATGGGCCGCGCTGAAGATATTGAAAATGTGGTCAACCGCATAGGCGAACACTACGGCGCACTGCACGCCGTTGCCAACAACGCAGCGGCGGGCATACCCAACCAGGCAATAACGGACATCAGCGAATCAGACTGGGATCGCTGTCACAGCGTTACCTTGCGCGGCGTCTGGTTGTGCCTCAAATACCAGCTGCCGCTTATTGAAGCCTCCGGTGGCGGCGCCATTGCCAACGTAGCCTCGGTGTCGGGCATTCGAGGTGAGGTTTTCCAATCCGCGTACGCAGCAGCCAAAGGCGGGGTCATCACTCTCAGCAAGGCTGCGGCCGCTGAGTACGCCAGGCGCGGAGTACGCGTCAACACCGTGTGTCCCGGCGGCATCAACAGCGGCGGCATGCAGTACTACCTTCGCCATCTGGAAGCCGATGCCGCAGACAAAGTTTTGAATGCGCACGCCATGGGTCGACTGGCAGAGCCCACCGAAATCGCCGATGCAGTGGTCTACCTGTGCAGCGAACAGGCCTCGTTCATCACCGGCCACGACCTGGTCGTAG
This sequence comes from Cellvibrionales bacterium, assembly GCA_043513815.1. Lineage (GTDB taxonomy): Bacteria > Pseudomonadota > Gammaproteobacteria > Pseudomonadales > Halieaceae > JANQIO01. The sequence goes on from CP121313.1 coordinate 3,310,521, forward strand.
ACGGCGGCGTGCTGGTGCGCTCGAATGTCATAGAGCCATAGTGCGTGCCTGGCCGAGCGTTCAGATCCATGTGCTTGTTACCGCTGCCATCTCCCGGACTGGAACAGTAGAGTTCAATGTGGAAATGACCGCCTCGAAAAAGGCGACCAGCACCTGAGCTGATTCCCGGCTGGCAGTCCCGGCGACTCTTGAATCAGGGAGGCGTTCCTTGAAGCTCCCTAACTTGCATCACACGACCTTGCCGGGTTCAATGAGCGCGACTCCCGTCCAGAGAAACAAAATGGTGCGCGATCCGTGGTTTATAACAAAAACCTGGCTTTTCGCCAGCATTCTCACCATCGCAATACCTACGGCGGCCGCCGACGAGCAGGCGACGGAGGCAAGGCGTTACTACTACGATGACATCACTCGCTTCTACGCCGCCTACGACCGGTTCATGGAGAGTGGAGAGCCCGCCGCTTTTGCTGACTATCTTGAGCAAGGCACGACAGGACTCAAGGAGTTCGAGAGTCAGTTCGCTCTGACTCCGGAGCTTCTGGCCCAAAAAGTGCGGAAATATCCGGCGTTCTTCTCTTCGATCCGCGATGCAGAGGCAGTTTTGAAGACGCGGGAGGGTGAACTCGACGCCATGTTCGCGCGCCTGCAGACGCTGTTTCCCGGCTATACCATGCCCAGTGTCTATTTTGTTATCGGCGGCCTGAGAGCCGGCGGTCAGGCTGGTGACGGCAATTACGTAATGGTCGCAGCGGAGCTATACATGCAGTCACCAGGCGTCGATACCTCGGAGCTTTCGCCAAACGCGCGGCTGTTTTCTCCGGACGAAGTAGTTCACATCGTCGCCCACGAAGCGGCGCACGTGATCCAGGAAGAAATCCAGGGCACCGAGCAGTACCTCTCCATTTATACCGAAGAAGGCGCCGGCACTCTCCTCGCCTATTCGCTGCGTGAGGGCGCCGCCAACCTGGTGGCGCAACTGACGTCCGATGGCCACATCAACGCGGAAGCCGAGGCCTATGGCATCGAACACGAGAGCGAGCTATGGCCACTATTCCGCGAACAAGCCCTGGGGACTGAGCTGGGGGACTGGTTCTTTTACCGGCCGAAATCAAATCCGGAATGGCCAGTGGACCTGGGTTACTGGATGGGATATCGCATGGCCCGCAAATGCTACGAGTCCGCCGACGACAAGCCGGCGATGCTGCGGCAAATACTTGATGCAAACGACCCCGCAGAATTTCTGCAAGAGTGCGGCCTCGACGCTTCTTGAGCTGATCGCAACAGAACCCGGCCCTGCCTGGAGCTTAGTGATCTCAGCCTCCGCCAGCAGAACGGGCACACCAGAGCGACGTGAGGCACGGCGGGATTAGCCAGTTCATGATGAGCGTAGGTAAAACGAGCCCGGGCAGATGCCCGGGCATGATCAGGCTGCGCTGGGCAAGCGCGTGATGCCTTCGGTGGGGTCGGCGTCTTCCGGACGGCTCACATCGCGGAAGGCCAGCATCTCGGGGATGCGTGCCGAGGCGCCCTGGTAGAAACCCGACTCACTCCCGTAGCCCGCCGGGTTGCGAAACGTGCCGAACAGCATGTCGTACACCGGCAGGTCGGAGAAGTTGTAGTAATGCACTCCCCGAGCGTGGTGCATCGAGTGACTCTCCGGGCGCTGGACGATATAGCCAATCCAGCGCGGCGTCTTGATATTGCTGTGCTGGAATACCGCCATCAGCATGCCCGCGACCAGGAACACTGTGACCGCTTGCGGCGCCAGACCAAAGACCAGTACACCGGCAAGGCTGCCCAGCAATGTCCAGCCCACCATATCGGTGGGATGGAAATAGAACGCCCCGGCGGTATCCAGCCGTTCAGCACTGTGATGAAACTGGTGGAACACCCGCCACAGGGCGTTCGAACTGTGCATGGCCCGGTGCCAGAAATATACCAGCCCCTCATAAAACACCAGCGCCACCAGGCCACCGGCCCAGCCCAGGTGAGTCAGGTCCAGCCACTGGTACTGGGCCAGAAAGCCGTCCGTTAACAGCGGCAAATAGGATGAAAGGAAAAAATAGATCACGAACACGGCAAAGCCGCGCAGGCGCCAGCCGGGTACCTCTGGAAGCTCACGACCGGGGGCGAGAGCCTCCCAGACAATGAACGCCGCATAGATGCCCAGCAGGACCAGGGAAATCGGGTCCAGGATAATTTCAATTGGAGTCGGCATGACGTAGTCCTCGTATCGCCTGTGCATAAAAAAAACCGACCGATCGGTTGAGCATATTGTCGAAAATAGTCTATTTTTTATCCAGTGGACGAGCGGTACTTTTATCCATGAACTTTTATTTATTCATTTAAAACAAAGAGTTAAACGAATAATTGTGGCATCGCAGCCACCCGCCAGAAAGGCGGAAAGAAAAAAACCATACCGTCGGTATAGTAAAAGCGAGAACAGGGGGTTCACTATGGGCGCGAAGGGCGAAGCAACACGCCGCGAAATCATCGGCGTGGCGCGAAGCATGGTGCTGCAGAAGGGCTTCGGCGGCACCTCCATCGACGAGATCATCCGCGCGGCGAAGATTACCAAGGGCGGATTCTTCTACCACTTCGAGGGTAAAAACGATCTCGCCCGGCACCTGATGCTGAATTATCTCGAGGAAGACGACGCCTTTTTCGAACGCCTGTGGGCGCGGTCCCAGGAATTGGTAGAGGACCCTCTCCAACAGCTGTTACTGTTTCTGAAACTGGTGGCCGAGGACATGCAGAGTCTTGGGGAAACCCATCCGGGTTGCCTGGTGGCCTCCTATACCTACGAGGCGCAGCTTTTCAACGATGAGGTCAAGGCGCTCACGGCAGAAGGACTGTTACGCTGGCGCGCAATGTTTGTCGGCCACGTCAATCGGGTGCAGGCGCAGTACCCGGCGGTGCTGGAGATTTCCGTCGAAGACATCGCAGATATGCTGACCGGGGTGATCGAGGGCGGCATCATCCTCTCCCGGGCGCTGGATGACGCCAGCCTGCTGCCGAAGCAGATCCTGCAGTTTCGCAACTACGTGCGACTGCTGTTCGCGAGCCCCCATTAGATCCAGTGCAGCACTGTCTCTCCATTCTTCGAGCGCTGCTCTGTAGGAAATGCAGCCGGTCCCACTCGAATTTAGCTCTGCGGAAAGCTAACATGGCGCGATGGCAAAAAGCGCTCCCCACATACTGATTACCGGCATTGTTCGCTCTGGCACCAGCTGGCTGGGCCGCGCTCTGGATGGTGGGCCAGACACGATTTATCTCCACGAACCCTTCAATCCTGACTCCGCCTGGAACGCAGCAATGCCGCTGCCCAGCAACTACATATATTTTGACGAGCGGGTCGGCAATTTGTACAAGCCCAAGGTTCATCGATTATTGACTCTGGACCCGGATATAAAAGGCAAGTACATGGAGGGCGTCAGGGCCGACAGGCTCGATTACATCAAGCAGGCGAGAACGCGCAAGGGTCGCGATGACCTGCGCTGTATTATCAAGGATCCGACAGCCCTGTTTGCCACCGAATGGCTAACGCAAAACTTCAAGGTATTGCCGGTGCTGACCCTGCGTCATCCTGTCGCCATCTGCCGAAGTATCATGCGATTGGGCTGGGGTAAGAATCTCTCCGCGCATATCATCGCGCGCCAGCCGCATTATTTTGCGACGCAATTCTCCGACGAGGTGGGATCTGAACTCGCCAGGCTCAATACGGACTGGAGCGGATTTACTGACCTGGAGAAAACCGGAAGCTTTGTGCGCCTGCTGTACCTGGTCCTCACAGAGTACCGGCAGCGTCATCCTGACTGGTACTTCGTCAGCTACGAAGCGTTGCGAGACGATTCGGATCAGGAGTTTGATCGACTGTTGGCGCACCTGGACATCGAACTCTATCCATCGCAGCGAGCAAAAATCTCTGAGATCAGGCCCGGCAACTTCGACCCGGGCCGCGCACATCAGCAGCCACTGGATGCCACGTCGATTACCGATGTATTCGCACCCAACGAGGAATGCAGTGACTGGCGAGGTTTTTACGACCGATTCTTTGCCGATCTGGCGCCCGCCTTTTCGGATCTGTGTAACTGGTAGCGCGCTCCCCGAGCGCCGCCTGCTTCAATACAGGCAGACTGATGTCTGGCGCTGCGAGAGCTATGGAAGCGCCTGTGGTCAAGAACGTGTCACGGCCAGGAGACTGGCAAAACCCGCGTCGAATGAACTCTCAGCCAGGGCTCTGAAACTGTCAGCTCAGGCACCTTTGATGCACCTGAGCAGATGCATTACTATTCGCCCGGGCGAGCATATCAGCGCGGCGCTCGAGTCCATTCATAGCACATACCGAGGTGTCTTTTGCCGTCCTGCAAGGGAATGATTAGTGTCGCGGGGCCACCCTACTGCGGTGCGGCGCACCTAAGCCAATTGCTCGCCGAACACTCGGCCGTGGAGCAGGTTGAGGTGCACGGCGCCGAATCCTTTTCCGAGCTCTGCGAGCAGAGCGACCCGGCCAGGCCGGCCATTGAATTCCTGCTGCTCAGTGAGCTCAACGGCGCGAGGGATGATCTTGCTCGACTGCCTGGCCTGATGCATCAAGCTCGAGTCGCAGGGGTCTATACCGGCCTGATTATTGCTCTCGACTGCCCTTTCACGGCGTTCGCAGCATTCCAGCGCGCCGGGCAGGCGCAAAGCCAGCCCACAGACCAGGCGTTCGCCAACTTCGCAGAATCGATCGTCGGCGCCCTCTCCGAGTTGTTATGGCATGCCCGTTCGCAGCACTGCAGAGTCGTATGTCGTAGCGATTTACACGCCGAACCGTTTAATGAACTGGCGCGACTACTGGCCTTGTTTCCGCTGCACCTGGAGCCCTCACAGTTAGCGCTGCGAAAGGTGTTACTGCAGAGTGGCGCGGGTGACGCCGCACCGCCACTACCTGAGGACATCAAGGAAGCCGCGGCGCTAATGGCGTCACTCAAGGAGTCTCCCATCAAGCAGAAAATGCTCGCTCTGCGGCGGCTGACTGAATCAACCGCCACCATGAGCACCAACGAATCCCTCGAACGGCTCGCTGAGCTGATCATTATGAAGCCATAGATTATGGGTATTGGATACCAGGCCTCGGACAGGGGCATGATCGACTACGAACTGTGGTTTTTGCAGCCAGGCATGCCAGCGCTGCGTGGACCACGTCGATACTTCGGCGAGTCTAATGCCCTCGTTTTTACTGGCGCGGCACAGACATTTGGTCGTTTTGTTCATGACCCATTTCCGGCACAGATCGGCCGCATTATCGGGAGGCCTGTCGCCAATCTGGGAGTATCTGGCGCCGGGCCTGAGTTTTACCTGCAGCGCCAGCCGCTGCTGGACGTCATTTCCCGGTCCGACATACACATAGCCCAGTTGATGTCAGGGCGCTCGGTATCGGCGGGCGTCTTCGAGTGCCATCGATCCAACAACGGCGTACTCAGGTTTCTGGAAGGGCCCTGTAAAGACCAGGAAATGATGGCAGACCGCGCTTACCTGACCTTGCGCAATGAATATGGCGAACAGGCCTATCGACAACAAGTGGCGGCCGTACAGCAGCGGTGGGTCGAGCTGTACAGGGAGATGCTCGACGGCGGCAATGCCACCACCTACCTCGCATGGGTATCCGCCGGCAGGCTCGGCGAAGTGGGAGAGCAAATCGGCGGCAGCAGCCCCGTGGGAACGTTCCCGCATTTCGTCACCCGCGCGATGGTCGAAGAGGTCGCCCAGAGCTGCGCCGGCGTCATAGACTGCACCCTCCCGGACATGGTTCCGCAGGCCCTGTACAGCGATACCAGCGGAGAAATGTACGAGGCCTGGGATCGCGAAAAATACCCGAATCGTCCGGATCACCTGCGCGCGTTCAACGTTTACTACGCCACGCCCGCGCAACACGACCTGGTAACCAGCAGGGTCATAGCCACCCTTGCCAGCGACGGACTACTGCAAGGCAGTCCCCAGTAACTCAGCGTTACTGGGACCGCTTTCCTCAATACGCCAATCCTGGCCAGAGCGCAGCTTGGGTGTCGCTGTCGATGTCGGAACAAAGGTTCGAATTGCTCGCTCCAGCCTGACTCTCTCTGAGTAAGCAGTTTGCCGGTCGCAGCAAAGCTCTGAGCGTGTCTCCCAACTTTATATCTGCGGCACGTAGGCCGCGCCTTTTCATTCGCGCCATGTAATGCGTTTCACAAGGCCGGGAACCGGCCTGACTGCATGTTTCGGACCTGCCATAAGTTCAACCGAGCCTCCCTTCCCCTGCCTTCCCCACCCGTACTCTGGACCAGCATGGACCAGGCAACCCTCTGCAGAAGCTGACTGCAGCCCCTTTGCATGAGGGAAGCCGGTGACCATCGTGCGCAAGCTTCTTGTTGAATTATTTTTTGACTGGAAAGTTTCATTCATTTACTGTTTCTGAAAGATATATTTCATTCAGGACCTAAAGATGACGCGAAAAGCCGCCACGCAATCCTCCGCCACTGACCTCAGAAGGCAGGTACTGTCTGTGGGAGAGCGGCTTTCCCGGCAGCAACGAGTGGTAGCGGAATACCTTCTGGCCAACAGCCAGGAGGTCCCTTTTCTCTCGGTGCCGGAGTTGGCTGAGCGCACCGGGACGTCTGAGGCCACCGTGGTTCGGCTCTGCCAGCGCCTGGGCTATTCGGGCTATGCAGAGATGAAAATGGCGCTGGTCGACAGCGTTCGTGCCGATATGCAGGCCGCATCGCGGGCCGGGCGTGAAGCTCCCGCACTGGATATCGCCAAGGATTCCCTGGCCGCCATGGCGCGACTGGAGCAGCTCAACATCCAGCGCACGCTGGAACAGGTCGACCGGGAAACCTTCCGGGCTGTGGCCACCCTGCTGTTCAACGCAGATCACGTCTTTACTTTCGGGCTGGGTATCTCCGCCTACCTGGCTGACTTCGCCTCCTATCTGCTGACCGAGCACGGCTTGCGGGCCACCTGTCTGGCCACCCGTTTTACCTCGCCTCGCGAGCAGCTGGTTTTCCTGCGCCCCACTGACGTGGTGCTGGCATTTTCCTTCCCGCCCTACTCCAGCCAGACCCTGGAAGTACTGGAAGAAGCGCGAGAGCGCGGTGCGCCCAGTGTTGTGGTGACAGACCGCGCCACCGCGCCGGCCGCCTCGCTCGCATCACAGACACTGCTGGCGTCCAACCACGGTATGACGTTTACCAATGCCACCGCCTCGGTGGATGTGCTGCTCAATGCGCTGGTCGTGGAGATTGCCTCACACCACCAGGGCGAAGCGGTAGAGGCATTTGCGCAGATCAACCGCATTCTCCGCGACCAGGCCGGTATCGTTGACGAAGGCTGACACACAGTCCTGGGCACCTGACACCTACCTGATCATCTGTGGGGTCGCCCTGCTGGTGTACCTGCTGTCCCTGTGGGTACCGGCGGGTCAGTTCGACCTGCTCGAAGTGCAGCGCGATGGCCGCACGGTCGAGATGGTGGACCCCGCCAGCTTTCGCTACGTCGAGGGCGACCACGGCGCGCGCCTGTTTGCGACGGAAGGCCAACGGGGGCTATTCAATGCGCTGTTTGAAGGCATGACCTCGGGCAGTCGCAATGGCGGCGCCGTGGGTATTGCCGCTTTCATCCTCATTACCGGAGGCGCCTTTGGCATTGTGCAGGCCACCGGCACCATCGACCGAGCCATTGCCGGCACCGTGGCCGGCAGCGGTGGCAACGGCTTTGTACTGCTGTGCAGCATATTTTTGCTGTTCTCCCTGGGCGGTGCGGTGTTCGGCATGGGCGAGGAAGTCATTCCCCTGCTGCTGGTGGTGCTACCGGTGCTCACGCGCCTGGGCTTTAACAATATCACCGCCGTGCTCGCAACCTACGTCGCCACCCAGCTGGGTTTTGCCAGCTCCTGGATGAACCCCTTCAGCGTGGCGATTGCCCAGGGGATTGCAGGGCTGCCGCTACTTAGCGGCATGTCCCTGCGCATCGTCATGTGGGTCGCCTTCACACTCGCAGGCCTGCTGTTTACGCTTCGCTACGCCTACCGGCATCGACAGGCTTCGGTGGCCGGAGAGACCGGCATGCCTGCCGCCTCCCCGTCCGGCGGGGACTGGGTTGTGCTGTTCTGCCTGGGGGCAACCCTGGTCTGGATTGTGTGGGGCGTCGTGTACGCCGGCTACTACCTGCCGGAAATCGCCACCCAGTTTGTCGTGCTGGGCTGTGCCGCGGGCTTGGCCGGCTGCCTGTTCCGGCTCAATGGCATGACCGCAAACAGCGCCGCCGAGAGTTTCCGCCAGGGCGCGATGGGCTTGCTGCCCGCCGCCATGGTGATTGGCCTGGCGCGGGGTGTTGTGTACCTGATGGGTGGCGATGACCCGCAACAGCCCTCCATGCTCAACACCCTGTTACATGTGGGCAGCTCTGCACTGGACGGCCTGCCAGACTGGCTGTCGGCCTGGACCATGCTGCTGGGCCAGAGCGTTTTCAATTTCTTTATCACCTCCGGCTCCGGACAGGCGGCACTGACCATGCCTCTGATGGCACCGCTGTCGGACCTGCTGGACGTCAGTCGCCAGGTCGCTGTGCTGGCATTTCAGCTGGGTGATGGCCTTACCAATATTCTTGTACCGACGTCGGCGGCGCTGATGGGATGCCTGGGGGCGGCGCGCGTCGACTGGCTGCCCTGGATTCGGGCGATCTGGCGTTTCTACCTGTTGCTGTTTGCCCTCGCCAGCGCCTTCGTTATTGGCGCCACACTCTCCGGATATCAATAGGACTTTCATGCTCACTCTCATCAGGAATGCTGAGGTTTACGCGCCCGCGTCGCTGGGATTACAGCAGGTGCTCGTCGCGGGCGAGCGCATTGCCGCGATTGCCGAAAAAATCGACCTCACCGGAACAGCCGTCACCACGGTTGACGCTGGGGGGGCGCTGTTAGTCCCGGGCCTGGTCGATGCGCTGACCCACCCCGCCGGCGGCGGCGGGGAAGGCGGCTTCCACAATCGCACAGCGGAAGTCCCAGCCCAGGCGTTCATCGACGCCGGCGTTACCTGCCCAGTGGGGGCACTGGGAACAGACGGAGTCACGCGCAGTCTTGAAGTGTTGTTTGGCAGCGTCATGTCGCTGCGAGCCCAGGGGCTCAGCGCCTATATGTATACGGGTTCCTACCGCCTGCCTGCGATCACCATCTGCGGCAATGTGGTTCGTGACCTGACCCTGCTGGACCCGGTGATCGGGGTTGGCGAGGTGGCTATCGCCGATCACCGCGGTTCTCAGCCCACGGCACAGGAGTTGCGACGTCTGGCTGCGGATGCACGGCTGGGAGGCATTGTCAGCGGCAAGCGCGGCACGGTCATGCTCCATGTGGGCGACGGAGAACAGGGGTTGGCGCGCATGCGCGAAGCGCTCGGCGATAGCGATCTTCCGCCCCACAGCTTTTATCCAACACACTGCAACAGACGGTCGGGCCTGCTGGATGAAGCACTCGACCATGCCCGGGCCGGCGGCTACATGGATCTCACGGTATCCACCACGCCTGAACTGGTGGCAGCAGGCGAAATACCAGCCCTGGAGGCACTGCGTCGCGCAGTGGCCGAGGGCGCGCCGGCCAATCGCATCACCCTGTCGTCAGATGCCGGGGGCTCACTGCCGCTCTATGAAGCGGGCGAACTGCGGGGCATCCAGTCTGCTGCTCCCACATCATTGAGCGAACTGCTGGCAGCCGTGGTACGCGCGGGCGACACCGACTTGCCCATGGTACTTGCGGCACTCACAGAAAATCCCGCAGCGGCGCTCGGCCTGGCAAACAAAGGCCGCCTGGCTGTCGGCGCCGACGCCGATTTACTGTTACTCGACAAAGATTCCGGAATGCCGGCCGCCGTGATGTCTCGCGGCGCCTGGCTTAAAAAATAACCACACACAAAAGGGGAAACCATGAAGAATTTAAAAACACGACCGGGGCGTCGCACGGCGCTTTCGCTGGGCGTAGCGCTGGCGATCGGATCACCGGGGCTGCTGGCTCAGGACGAGCTGGCCACGGTCGAGGAAGTAGTGGTAACGGGCACGCGCATCAAGGGCCTTGACCTGAAAGGCGCGAACCAGGCAATCCAGCTCAACCGCCAGGACATTCTCGACTCCGGCGCCGACAGCCTGGGCCAGCTCATGCAGGACCTGACCGTCACCGGTGGTGGCACCGGCACCTTCTCGCCTTCCACCGGCGGGCCGCTGTCGGGGGATACGCCTGTGGGCCAGTCCTCCGTGTCACTGCGCGGTCTCGATGTGGGCTCCACGCTGACCCTGATCAACGGGCGACGGGCGACAGTCAGCTCCTTCGCCGCGGGCCAGGCGTCCTTCATCGACCTGAACTCCATACCGACTGCAGCCATTGAGCGCATCGAGATTCTGCCCACAGGCGCGTCGGCCAGCTACGGTGCGGACGCAGTCGCCGGTGTCGTCAACTACGTGCTGCGGCGCGACTATGAGGGGCTGGAGATTTCCGGCTCCTATGGCGATTCCACGGAATCCAGCAGCGACTCGCGCTACAACTTCAATATCCTGGCGGGCTGGAGCAATGAGCGCCACAGCGTCATGGGCCTTGTCGATTACTTCAAGCGCGATGACCTTTACGACCGCGATCGCGATATCAGCCAGAACTCCGTGCGTCCCAGCCAGCAGGGCTTTTTCCCGTCCTTTAATGATCTGTTCCTCATGGTCAACGACCAGACCGAGGAGCCCCAGGACGGCGGCTGCGCCGAGGGCGATTTCGGGGTGGGCAACTTCGGTGAGTTCTGTGAAGTGGACACCAACCAGTTCACCTCAGTGTTCGACGAGTACGAAAGCATTGGCGGCGTGCTTACCTACCAGTTCAAGCCCAACGACAAGCTGACCTGGTACAACGAGCTGATCTACCAGGAGACCTCGTCGGACGGCACCAGCTCTCCGGCCAACTTCTCCCGTGCGCCGGTGGATCCAGAAAATCCCTTCTGGCCCGATGCGCTGGTGGATGACATCGTCGACGAAGGCCTGGCTGGCGACTTCAGCGACTTCTTCGGCTTCCCCATTTTCGCCTGGGGCAAGATTCCGGAACCCAGGGCTGTTGAATTCGAATCTGAAACCCTGCGCCTGGTCTCCAGCCTGGAAGTGATTCTCGATTCCGGCTGGATCGTGGAAGCTGGCGCCACCTATGGGCGCAATGAGAACTCCCAGCGCGGCACCAGCGGGCTGGTGGTCTCGGAGGCCTTTTACAACGCCAACCTGGGTAACCTGTGCAGCGACGGCAGCACTGTCGAGCGCTGGGATGTGGACCTGCAGCGGCCCAGCGCCAGCTTCGTGGGCGACACCTGTGAAGATGTCGGCAAAAGCACGCTCTGGTACAACACCTTCGGTGGCCAGGAGGATCAGCCGGACGGACTGCGGGACCAGCTCTATACCCAGGCCAGTCGCGACGGCGAGTCTGAAATGCTGCAGTTCGACCTGGTGGGCTCGGGCGACCTCTTTGAGTTCAACGGCCGCATGATCAAGAGCGCCTTTGGCGCCGAATGGCGCCGTGAGGAAGTGCAGGACGACCCCGCCGGTGTAGCCGTGGCCACTTCCTTCAACCCGGAACCCGTACTCGGCTTCAGCTCCACCTCGGCTGATGCAGATCGCGACCAGTGGGCGCTGTTCGCCGAATTCTATATTCCCCTGACCGACACACTGGACCTGCAGCTGGCGGGCCGCTATGACGACTACGACAGCTTTGGCGACGACTTCAACCCCAAGGTGGCGTTGCGCTGGCAGCCGCTGGAACAGATTATTCTGCGCGGCAACTACTCCACTTCATTCCGCGCACCTTCGCTGGCACAGGTCGGCGCCGGTACGCTGCTGAGTTCCTATACCGTGGATTGCCAGATGACGCCGGGGGCCTGTGACGGAGATCCGCTGGAGGACGGTGAAGCCCTGCTGTCCGAAAATGTTGCCAACGACAACCTGGAAGCGGAAACCGCCGACACCTGGGGCTTTGGCGTGGTGCTGTCACCCACCGCGGACATCGACATCACCGTGGACTACTGGAGCATCAGCTACGACGACCGCATTGGCATCGACGAGGATGACTTCATCCGTCGCGCACTGGGCGGCGAGTACCCGGTAGTGGGCGAAGGCGAACTGCCTACGGGCACCCCCGGCCTTGAAGTCGATGGCGGCTTCGTCACCGACGCCCACTTCGAGCTCACCAACCTGGGCACGGAAGACGTCAGCGGTGTGGACTTTACCTATAGCCAGGGCATCGATATCGGCCCGGGCAGCCTGACACTCACCGCGGACGTGACCTGGTACAACGAGTATGAGCGCCAGCCTTCACCGGCTTCTCCAAAGATCGATGAAATTGGCGAGTTCCTGTACCCCGAGTACCTGGCCAATGCCCGCGCGCGGTACCGCTGGGGTGACTGGAGCGGATCAATCTCGGTTCGCCATGTCGACGAGTACAAGGACGACCCTTCCAATCGCACCCTGGAAGCCGTCGGCCTGCCCGCCAATACCCAGGTCGACGTTGATTCCTGGACCGCCTGGGACCTCAACTTCTCCTACGACTTCAGCGACCGCAGCTTCGTACAGCTCAACGTGCGCAATATGTTCGATGAGGAACCGCCCCTGGTGCTGGGCCTGAGCTCGAATGTTGACCAGATCAACCACAGCTCCATGGGCCGCTTTATCACCCTCAGCGCCACCTACGGCTTCTGATGCGAGGTCTGCTGCTAGCCCTGCTGCTGGTCACCGGCGCAACGCCGGTGGCCGCCGACCTGCTGATCGTTGGCGGCGCCCTGAAATCCGACAATGCCGAGATCTACCAGGCATTCGTCCAGGGCTTGCTGCCTGAAGGTCCGGTGATCATCATCCCCGCCGCCAGCGGCTCCCCGGCGCGGTCTGCGGCCGCCTTTGCGGGTGACCTCAAGGCCTACGGTGTGGCACCGGAGCGCATCAGGATCTTTCCACTGGCGGTGCGTGACGATGCCGAGACGCCCAACGTCGATGAAAGTGAATGGCGCGACAATGCCTGGGATACAGACCTGCTGGCCGGCCTGCAGCAGGCGGCGGGCGTCTGGTTTACCGGCGGAGATCAAATGCGTATTGCCAGCACCATGCTGGGTGACAAGGGCAGGGAATCCCCCCTGCTTGTACTGCTGCGCTCCCGACTCAGTGCCGGGGCGATGGTGGGCGGTACCAGTGCCGGCGCGGCAATCATGAGTCGCCATATGATCACAGGCGGGTCGAGTTTCGAGGCGTTGCAGGGTCCGCTGAAGGATTACCAGGCGATAGAAGAACAGGAAAGCGGCCACCTGAGCCTGCACGTCGGCCTGGGGTTTCTCCCGCAGGGGCTGGTGGACCAGCATTTCGATCGCAAGGCCCGGCTGGGCCGACTGGTGCGGGCTCTGTCTGCCACCGGTGACCAGCGCGGATTCGGTGTCGACGAAGACACCGCACTCCACGTTGTTCAGGGCACGCAGCGCGCACGGGTGCTGGGCCGGGGTACCGTCACTGTGATCGACGCCAGCGATGTCAGCTATGATTTCGAAGGCACAGACCTGGCATCGAACCTGCGCATATCGGTGCTGCCCTCGGGGTCGCTGTTTTCACTGTTCGATCTCAAGCTGATCGATCCCGCCGGTGAGCAGACTGTTGGCAATGAGTACTTCAGGCACCCGGTGCAAACCGGTGGCGGCATGGCGTTCGCCAATCAGCAGCTGCCGGAATTATTGGGTAACGATCTGCTGGACAATAGCGCTACCCGGTCCGTAAGCCGGATTAGTCTGGATGATTCCGGGCGTGCACTGTTCTACCGGTTCGCACAGACGGACAACAGCCAGGCCTGGTATGACCGCACAGCCGCCCACGTCCGCTATACGGCTGCCGAAGTGCGGCTGGACATATTCCGTCGATCGGTGAAATTCTCCCCCTGAAGCGGCGGCGGCCCACCTGGCCGCGCCGCTAACCCTGCTCGCGCTGTCCCCCCAGTGGTCTATCCTTAGATTGTACAAGGCACACTTCGCTGGCCGTGTGGCCACTATTTGCCGCGCCGGCGAGCCCAACAACAAGCGATCCAATTCCGCCCCGCTACTGTACCGAGCGACCGGATTCGATCCGGAGCGACATGCCAGTGAGTGACTTCCTGTCCAGATATCCTGAGCTCGTCGCGATTCTGCTGGCGGTCGCCGGCGTCCTGTTGGCCAGGCTGCTTTCAGCAGTCAGCGGCCGAGCCCTCGATGGGCTGGCTAACACCCTTCGTAGAGTCGCTCCAGAACGATTACAGGACCTGGATTTCTCCGGCATACAGCCCCTGGCAAAGGGGCTGGTGTACTTCACCACCCTGCTGATCTTCCTGCTGCTGGCTCTGCGAGCGCTCAGCATATCGGTGGTTGGCCAGTGGCTGGACGCGTTGGCGGCGTACGTGCCGCAGCTGATACTGGCCGCCATCATCATCCTGGCCGGCTACCTGCTGGGGCTGGTGAGTCGCAGCGCGGTCGCAGGTGCCACCGGCGCCAGTCCCGATCAGCTATTACCGCGACTGACACAGCTACTGATAGTCACCGCAGCGGCACTGACCGGGCTGGGTCAGCTGGCCATTGATATCTCTTTCATCACCGATGTTATTGTGCTGCTGCTTGCCACTACCCTGGGGGGGCTGGCCCTCTCCTTTGCCCTGGGCAGCCGACAGCTGGTAGAAAACCTGCTGGCGCGACGCGGCCTGGAACGCTACAGGATCGGCCGCCGTATCCGCGTAGATGATATTGAAGGCGAAATCATCGAAGTGCTCGACACCGCCGTGGTGGTCGAGTCCGAAGAGGGTATCACCATGATTCCGGCGGCCCGCTTTGCTGCCAGCAGTGTCACCATCCTGCCTTCTGTAGAGCGAGAATCCAATGAACACTGACCCGCTGCTGGAAGACTTTGCCGCCAGCCAACCGCGGGAAATGTCGGCTTTGCTGGCAGACGCCGATCCACAGGAGGTCTGTGGGCTGCTGCGCCAGTTGCCCGCCGCAACGGCCGCCAGGCTGGCTGCAAACCTGCCCAGCCGGCAGCTGTCGCGGGCGCTAAAGCAACTGGCGGCTTCAGAGGTGGGAGAGCTGCTTTGCAGTGCGGGCCACGAGGACGCCATTTCACTGGTGTCGCTGCTGTCCGAGAGCCGCTACGTCGACATTCTCGACGCCTGCCCCGCATCGCGACGAAAGCAGTTGCGCAGACTGTTTGAGCTACCGTCCCAGAGCCTGGGAGCCTTCGCGTCTCCCAACTACATCAGGGTCCAGGTCGATCTGGGTTGTGCGGCCTTCATGCAGCAGCTTCAGTCACACGAAGAAGAGTTCCAGCTGCCGATCTACGCGGTCAACAGCGACGGCAAGTACGTTGGCGAAGTGAATCCCATCGCCGTTATCGCACGCAAGAACCAGAAGTCTCTTATTGGCGACATCGTCCGCGAAGTGGAGCCCCTCAGTGGCCAACTCAGTATTACCGCGGCACTCAAGTCACGACAGTGGACGCGCCACCGGTTTCTGCCTGTGGTGGACGGCAAGGACCGCTTGCTGGGATCGGTACAGCGTCACACGCTGATCAAACATGCCCCCAGAACTCGCACCGAGAGCTACGGGTTCGAGCGCGCAATTACGGATGTCGCGCTGAGCTACTTTGAATTCTTCGAGCGCATGCTGAAGCTGCTCTTCACGGGCAAGCTGTCGTGACACTTGCCCAAACGCTTCACGAGCAATACCTGCAACGTTTTCCGGCCCAGGCCGCCAGGGTCATTGAGCAGGCGCCCGATCTGCTGCCACAACTCGACCACCTGTCCGGGCAGAGCCTGTTGATGCTGTTTGAGCACGTGGATCCTGCGCACCTGAAGCCCCTGTTCCTGTTGTTGAATCTACAGCAGCAGCGGGATGTGCTGCAGGGAGCCAGCATCCGCACGGCACTGCACATCCTGGGCAGCCTGTCCGAGGAAGAGCGCGCCGCCATGCTGGCAGGACTGCAGCGAACACTGGCAGACGAGCTGAGCAGGCTGATGAATTTCCCCGAGGGTACGGCGGGCTGGTTCATGGATCGTGTTGCCAACCACTACCGACCCGACCAGAGCGTCAGTGAGGCACTGGCCCTGCTGCGCAAGTCGCAGTCAAGGTCGTTGCGCTCGCTGCACCTGACGGATCAGTCAGGCAAACTTATGGGCCGGGTGGATGTGCAGGGCATGGCCCTGGCGGAGCCCGAGGCTCTGATGTCAGAGCTGCTGCAACCCGTTGGCGCCGTCGCCTACCTCACCTCAACGGAGAAAGACCTCGTCGACCAGTTTGACCAGTTCCGCGTCGACTCCATCCCGGTGATCGACCAGGAGAACAAGCTGCTGGGCGTGGTTCGCTATGCCAACCTGTTCGAGGCGGCGGAGAAAGCCGCCACCTCGAGCATGCAGCGCATGGTGGGTGCCAGCGCCGAGGAGCGCGCCCTGTCTACACCGCTGTTCGCGGTCAAGCGCCGCCTGTTCTGGCTGCATATCAATCTGGTGACCGCTTTCCTGGCGGCTGCCGTGGTCGGGTTGTTCGAATCCACCATTGCGCAGTTTACGGCTCTTGCCATACTGCTGCCGGTGGTGGCGGGACAATCCGGGAACGCCGGCTCCCAGGCTCTGGCGGTCACCATGCGTGGCCTGACCCTCAAGGAAATCACCGGCATGCACTGGAAGGCCGTGCTACGCAAGGAGGTACAAATCGGGCTGATCAACGGTTCTGCGTTGGCGCTCACCTGCGGAGCAGGCGTTTTTCTCTGGAGTCAGTCCCTGGGCCTGGCCATCGTGATTGCTATCGCCATGGTCACGGCAATGATAATGGCGGGCATTTCCGGAGCCCTGGTACCGATCATCCTGATGCGCGTGGGCCAGGATCCCGCCACCGCCTCATCCATCATCCTGACAACGGTGACCGATGTGTCTGGTTTCCTTGCGTTTCTCGGCACGGCTACCCTGCTGTCCTCGATTCTTTGAGCAGCGGCCTGCAGCCACTGCGGTGAACTGCGGCGATACGGGACATCCGGCGCCGAAGTGACAGCGGACAGCTGGGCAACAGCCGTCAGACTGAGATTTTGATCCGGGTATACTACGCTCCGGTCTATTGAAACATTCCCCTTTGCGTCCAGTGACGCATAAAACAAAAGGTACACACCATGAAACTAGCCATTCTGTCCTGCGGCCCCAACGCCTACAGTACCCGGCGTCTGAAGGAAGCTGCCCTGGATCGCGGGGCGGACGTCAAGGTCCTCAACACGCTGAAATTTGCCATCGACCTGCAGGCGGGCTCGCCGGATCTTTACTACCGGCAGAAGGTGTTGAGCGAGTATGACGCCGTGTTGCCGAGAATCGGTGCCTCCATCACCTACTACGGCACGGCGGTAGTGAGGCAGTTTCAGGAAATGGACGTATTCTGCGCCAACACCGCCCACGGTATCGTCAATTCGCGGGACAAGTTGCGCAGCCTGCAGATTCTGAGCCGACACCATATCGGCATTCCCCGCACCACCTTTGTTCGCGACAAGCGCGACGTTATACCGGCGATCGAGCGCGTCGGTGGAGCACCCGTGATTATCAAGCTGATCGAGGGCACACAGGGCATTGGCGTGTTGCTGGCGGAAACCGTCAAGGCAGCCGAGTCGATCATTGAGTTGCTGCAAAGTCAGAAACAGAACGTGCTGGTGCAAAAGTTTGTCGCCGAAAGCAAGGGTAAGGACATCCGGGCCTTTGTAGTTGGCGACCAGGTGGTCGCCGCCATGCGACGGGTGGCCCAGGGCCAGGAGTTCCGCAGCAATGTGCATCGCGGTGGCATTGCCGAAGCCGTGGAACTGGACGAAAAATACCGCGAGACCGCAGTGCGTTCGGCACAGATTCTTGGCCTTCGCGTCGCCGGCGTGGATATGCTGGAAGGCAAGGATGGCCCGCAAATCATGGAGGTAAACTCCTCACCGGGACTGGAAGGCATCGAGTCCTGCACCGGACTTGACGTGGCCGGCGCCGTGATCGACTACATCGCCGCCCAGGTCGACTTCCCGGAGATCGACCTGCGCCAGCGCCTGACGGTCAGCAAAGGCTACGGCGTCACCGAAATCTATGTGCCCGAGGGCGCCAAGTTCGTGGGCATGACCATCCAGGAAACCGGTTTACGGGAACAGGACATCAACGTGCTGACCCTCTACCGCGGCAACAAGGTGATACCCAACCCGCGCAACGACCGGGTGCTGGAGGCAGAGGACAAGTTGCTGTGCTTCGGCAAGCTGGAAGCCATGCGCGGCATGATTCCCGGCAAGACCCGTCGCCGACGCCGGCCCACGGTCAAGGACCTGCCGGCCCAGCCCACGGACTGAAAGAATCCGTTGCTAGTGCTGTCAGGCCGCTGCTGTCTCCAGGGCACCAGTGGCCTCTGGAATTCTGGATTCGCTAGAGCAGTTCCTTCAGCGGGAAGAGGCCGAAAAAGCCGCTCTGGATAGTGCGCCAGAAGCTGCGACTCGGTTGTCGGTTGAGCTGGCCGTCACTGGACAGCCAGCGAAGCCGGCGATTCGCGTCCAGCTTTAGCTGCCAGGCGTTCTCCGGGGCGGTGGCCCTGTCCAGCAACGCACCGAGCTGCCTGGCGAGCGCCTCGCTGTCGATCAACAGGCCCAGCTCTGTATTCAGGTTGGCCGAACGCGGTGTGACATTGTAAGAGCCTATATGCACCCGCTTCCGGTCCACCACCGCACACTTGGCGTGCAGGGCCGCCCAGCGGGACTCCACAGGAGCGGTATCCAGCTCCGCTTGCATCGACCCTTCGTAACGCATTTCAAACAGGTCCACACCGGCCTCCAGCATGGGTACACGGGCACGGGCATAGGCCGCGTGCACAATGCTCTGGTTGGTCGAGCCGAGGGAGTTGGTCATCACGGCGACCTTGACGCCGCGCTCCTCCAGGGCTCGAGCTTCGGTGAAAAAAATCTCCCCGGGGACCAGGTAGGGGCTGGTGACCTGCACTTCCTTTTCAGCCTGTCGAAAAAAGTCCCTGAGGCCTTCCCTGGCATGCATGCTGGGGGCGCCGTCGCCGGGCTTGTCATAAAGCACCGTTGCGATACCCCTGTGCATGTCCGCTGCGGCAGCGGCCAGCCAGTCTGTCCAGTCCTGCACCGGCAACGGGAAAATCTCACGCAGCTCAGACCGCTGCAACCGCAGCCGGCGACGTTCGGTCATGTCTGGTATGTCATCAACAGACGCGCGCGGGTGAAACAGCGCGCCTGGCGTCGCCTGCCAACTGTTCCAGTACAGATCGAACATGTCCGACATGGGCGGCACCACCGGCCCTACTGCGAGCACGTCGACATCGAAAAAGTTGAAGCGCTCGGAGACGCCGAAATACTCGTTGGCCAGGTTACGTCCGCCGGTAATGGCGGCGCGGTTGTCGGCGATCAGCACCTTGTTATGAAGGCGGAAATTGAGCTCCCTGAAACTGGCCATATAGCTGAGGTTACGACCCAGTCGGCGCTGGCGTCCCGGATTCCAGATTCTCACCTCAATGTTGGGGTGGGCGTCCAGAGTGGCAATGCCGCGGTCAAGCCCCCGCAGGACGAAATCGTCTGCCAGCAATCGCACCCTGACGCCGCGCTCGGCGGCCCGGTGTATGCGGTCCAGCAACAGCCCACCGCCAAAATCGTTGCGCCAGAGATAGGTCTGCAGGTCCAGCGACTCCACCGCAGAGTCGATCAGCGCCAGTCGCCAGCGTAAATCGTCGTCATTGCGATATATCAGCCGGAAGGCGGAATTGTCCGCTGGCAGCCCGGCCAGCGACGCCCGGGAAAAGTCCGCCAGCGGGCCGGACGTGGTTGGCTGCGGGGCAGAGCTGGGGGCCGGGGCGGTGAAATCCTGCGGCAGCGACTGGCAGCCGCCCAGCAGCGTCAGCAGGCAGGGCAGCGCGATGCCCGGCAGCAGAGATCGTCCGGCCGACCGCCGACCACTTGCTACCCGGTGCTGCCTTTGTTTGCGCACAGGGGATATCACCGTTTGCTTGCCTGCAACCGGCCCCGGGATCTTCGGCTGGACCGCTGCGAGGCGCCAGTCATTCTGTTGTTACCGCTGTCACCGCGTCTGGGTCACCGCTTGCCTTGCAGAAAAACCCAAGGGCAACGGTCAGCAGCGGGCTGGCGATATTGAAAAAGGCATAGGGCAGATACAGCAGCGTCGGGACGCCCAGCACGGCTGCCATATAGGCGCCACAGGAGTTCCACGGCACCAGCGGCGAGGTCACCGTGCCGGCGTCGGCCACCGTCCGCGACAACACCTCTGGCTGGATTCCCCGACGCCCGAATTCACTGCGGAAAAACCTGGCCGGCAGGACCAGGGCTATATACTGGTCGGCTGCGACCACGTTCAGGCCTACGGCTGTGCCGGCTGTAGTCCCAACCAGGCGCGCCGTACCGTGGGCCCGCGCCAGCAGAGGATTGATCAGTTTGCCCAGCAGACCGAACTCTTCGAGTAGCGTACCGAAGGTGACCGCGCCGATAATGAGCCAGATAGTGAGCAACATGCTGTCCATGCCGCCACGGGACAGCAACGCATCTACCTCCGCCAACCCGGAGCGGGCCTCGTAACCGCTTGCCATGACCATCCACACGCCTTTCAGGTGGGCCAGGGGCGTCGCAAGACCGGGGTCGTCAACGAACTTGAGCACCACATCCGGCTGCAGGAACACAGCCATGATGCCGGCGAAAATGGCGGCGGTCAGAATCGCCAGCGACGACGGCGCCTTCTTGAGTGACATCAGCAACAGCGCCGCCAGCGGCAGCAGGTTCCAGGGTGAGATCCAGAACAGCTCACTGAGCTGGCTGAGCTCCGCCGAAGTGGCGACCGTATCGGCTCCGATCCCCTCACCGCTCTGCCCCAGTATCGCGAAAATCACTGCCGCGATCAGAAAAGCGGGAATCGATGTCATGGCCTGGCTGCGGATATGGCTGTAGATGTCGGCCCCCACCAGTTGGGCGGCGAGCACCGTGGTTTCTGACAGAGGTGAGGTCTTGTCGCCCAGGTAGGCGCCCGAGATCACCGCACCGGCCGTGATCTCCGGCGACACACCCACCAACGAGGCGATACCGACCAGGCCCACACCAATCGTTCCTGCGGTGGTCCAGGAGCTGCCGATGCTGAGTGAAACAATGCCGCAGATCACCGCGGTGCTGACGTAATACCAGTCCGGGTCAAGCCACTGGATGCCGTAGTAGACCAGGGTTGGAATCGTGCCCGAAAGGTTCCAGGTGCCGATCAGGGCACCCACTGCCATAAGGATGAAGATTGCGCTGACGATTGAGGACAGGCCGCGGCGGCCGGACTCCGCGATGTCTTCCCAGGTGTGGCCATTGCGCAAAATGACCATGGCGGTGATCATCGTGCATACCACCAGCGCCACCTGCAGCGGACCACCCAGGGCGTCGAGGCCGAACAGAACCATGCAGGTGGCTACCAGCACCATCAGCGACACCAGGGGGATCAGGGCGTCAATCAGCGAAGGGTCGGAGATGGGTCGGCCTGGTTCGGTTTGCGGCGTCATGCTCATCTGTACGCGTCCTGAAGGTACTCGTTTACCGAGCTGCATCCGTGGATCGGACCGTATGCCGGGCTGCTATTGCTATCCGGGCAGCGTAGTCGGTGCCCGGATCTGGCGATAGGTGTTGCCATACAGGGCAGGCCCCTCCGGCAGCGCCGGAGCTGTTCGAGGGATTCTAGAATGCCAGGCGCACCGTCATCCATGCCTCGATCGATTCGTAGTCACTGAACGGGGTATCACCCTCGTCGCGCAGGTACAGCACCTGCGGGCGCAGTGTCCAGCCAGGCGAAAACTCCCAGGTCAGGCCACCGCCCAGTTCGTAGACGTCCAGATCCGGGGACAGTGGCCGCACCACTCCGTCGACGTCCTCCACCGGGATATCCTCGTGGAAGCCATTGTGCTCCCAGAGCCCAAACAGAAACAGACCGAGGCGGTCGTTGAAGTCCTGGCTCCAGCTCACCTCGATGCCATAAAAATCCTGGTCTCCCGAGGGCCGATCATTGGTTTCCCACTCCTGTCCGCCGTTCAACGCCAGCGTGAAGGCTGCTGTGTCATCGATGAAGGCGCGCGTCCACCGCAGCCAGACTTCGCCAATATCCCGGCTGCGATTGCGCTCGACGCCCTGCGGATATTTCCGTGTACGAATTTCGCCTTCGATGACCAGACGGTTGCGGGTATCCAGATTGAAGCCCCGGTTGGCGAACAGCCCGTAGTCCTGGCGGTAGCCGTCGCTGCCGCGGTAGCTGGCGCGGCCACGCACACCCACCGCCTGACTGCCATTGTCCAGCGAGCGATTGAGGGTTGCCCGCCAACGCAGGTCACGGTCATCCCTGATGTCCGAATCCGAGTAGTCCACGTGTCGGTAATCCAGGGTGGCGTCCAGCGTGAGATTGTCCGCCAGGATGTAGCCCAGGCCAGCGCCGGCCCGACCGCGCCAGTAGTCAGAACGGGTGGGCTCTATACCCAGGTTGTCGGTAGTGCGGGAATCCTCCTCCCGGTAGTGACCGCCGCCGCCTTCGGCATAAGCGTAGGTACTCAGGCGTTTTCCCTGCGCGTAGTCCTCTGCCGCAGCCGCGTAGATGTCAGTGCGTTCGTTGAGATAAGGCGACACGTTATCGAAGGTGAGCACCTGCTCGAACTCCAGCAGGGCCGTTGCGGATCCCCCCTCATCAAGCTGGGCCTGGGCCTTTTCAAGGTGATCACCTACCGGGCCCGCCTCCAGCGACAGGTCGCCCTCTTCAGCCAGAGCAGACGTCAGTGGCAGCAGCGCGGCTACCAGCCACCCGCTCGACAGGCGCGCCCACAGCGCGCACCAACTTGTCCGTGCGATCGCACGGCGCCCATATTTGCAGTTCATGACGACTGACTCACCTGCCCGACACAGGCCCCTGTAAGGTCGCTCCTGATCAGAAATCGACGGGGTCGCGAATGATCGGGCAGGTCATGCAGTGGCCGCCGCCGCGACCGCGACCCAGTTCTGCACCAACGATGGTAATGACCTCAATACCCTCCTTGCGCAGCAGGGTGTTGGTGTAGGTGTTGCGATCGTAGGCGTACACCACACCCGGTGAAGCCGCGACCAGGTTGGCGCCGCTGTCCCACTGGGTGCGCTCGCGCTGGTAGTCCGTACCGCCGGTTTCCACCACCCGCATCTTCTTGACGCCCAACGCCTCGGCGAGCACTTCCACAAAGGGCTTCTTTTCCTTGTGCAGCTCAACACCGGGTGCCTTGTCGCTGGGCCGGTAGGAGTAGGCATTGATGTTGTAAACGATATCGGGATACAGCAGCACGCAGTCGCGATCGGCGAAGGTGAAGATAGTGTCCAGGTGCATTGCCGCGCGCAGCTTGGGCATGGCCGCGACGATCACCCGCTCGGCAGCGCCTTTCTCGAACAGGGTAGCCGCCAGCTGGCTGATGGCCTGCCGCGAGGTGCGCTCGCTCATCCCGATCAACACCACGCCGTTGCCGATGGGCATCACGTCGCCGCCTTCGAGGGTGGACAGGCCGTGATCCTTGAGCGGGTCACCCCACCAGACGTTGACCTTGCCGGCGAAGTCCGGGTGGAATTTGTAGATGGCCGTGGTGAGAATCGGCTCTTCATGACGTGCCGGCCAGAACAGCGGGTTCAATGTGACGCCGCCATAAATCCAGCAGGTGGTATCTCGCGTGTACAGGGTATTCGGCAGTGGCGGCAGCAGGTACTCGGTCACACCGGCGGCATCGCGCACCAGTTTCAGCATCTCGCCGCCGTGGGTTTCGGGAAACTCCTGGGTGGACAGGCCACCGATCAGCGTTTCCGCGAGATCCCGGTCGGACAGTCCGTGCAGATAGGACTTGAGTTCGTCCACCAGGCCCAGACCGACCTGGTTTGGCTCGACCTGGTTGTCAATAATCCAGGCCTTCGCTTCCGGAAGCGCCACGGTTTCCGCCAGCAGGTTGTGCATCTCCACCACGTCGATGTCGCGGTCGCGCATCTTCTGCACGAAATCGAAGTGATCGCGCTTGGCATTTTCCACCCACAGCACATCGTCAAACAGCAGGTCGTCACAGTTGCTGGGGGTCAGGCGCGCATGGGCCCGGCCCGGCGCACAGACCATAACCTTGCGCAGGGTGCCCACTTCGGAGTGAACGCCAAACGCCTGATTGCTACCACTTTCATTGCTCATAGTATTTTCCGTTCTGCTTCACTAAATGGAAATCGCGCCGGTTGCCAGGGCATAGATGCCGTAGGCAGCCCCCGCCAGTACGACCAAAAAGATACCTTTCTCTGCTGATGTGAAAATGGGACTGCCCTGCTCCCGCCGCGCGAGAATGAACAAGACCGTGCCCGGGGCGAAGATGATGCAGGACAACAGGACGAACTTGAGTCCTCCCGCCACCAGCATGAAGATGGTATAGACCACGGCCAGAGCAGCCCACACCAGGTCCTTTTTACGCCCTGCCTGATCGGTTTCATAGGTTTCCCGGGTCACCGCCAGTTTCAGCGCATAGCCCGCCACCAGTACATAGGGAATCAGGGTCTTGGCGCTGGTCATGTCCAGTGCCAGGTCGAATGCCTCCTGGGCAAACAGCGTCACGATCAGGAAGCCCTGCACCATGATATTGGTCAACCATACCGCCGTGACGGGAACCTGATTCTCATTCTCGGTTGTCAGCTTGTGGGGTACCAGACCACTTTTAGCCGAGGAAAAGAGCACCTCCGCTGCCAGCAGAGACCAGGCCAAATAGGCGCCCAGCACCGAGACGATCAACCCGATGCTGACAAACCAGGTCCCCCAGGGACCGACAACGCTGCCGAGAACGCCGGCCATGGATGGCTGCCGGAGCCCGGCCAGTTCAGCGCGCTCCATAATGCCGTAGGGCAACAGGGTCACCAGCACCAGCAGGCAGAGCACGCCAATGAAACCGACCACCGTCGCCCAACCCACATCCTCGCGCCGCTTGGCGAAGCGGGAGTAGACGCTGGCGCCTTCGATACCGATAAAGACGAAGACGGTAACCAGCATGGTGCTGCGTACCTGGTCGAACACCTCGCTGACGTTGTAGTCCCCACCGCCCCAGAAGTTTGCTGTAAACAGATCGAACTTGAAGGCAAACAGGGCCAGTAGAATGAACAGGATAATGGGAACGATCTTGGCGACCGTCACCACCTTGTTGATGAAGGCCGCTCCCTTGATGCCCCGCAGGACCATGAAATGCACGGCCCATAACACGACGGAAGACACCGCCACCGAGGTCAGCGTGTTGCCGTCGCCGAAGGCCGGTACAAGCTTGCCGATGGTCGAACCGATAAGAATGAAGTAAGTGGTGTTACCCAGGCAGGTACCGATCCAGAAACCGAAGGCTGCGGCGAAACCAAGGTAATTTCCGAAACCTGCTTTTGCATAAGCGTAGATGCCGGCGTCGAGGTCCGGCTTGCGCACGGCCAGGGACTGAAACACAAAGGCCAACATCAGCATGCCGCTGCCGGCGATCAGCCAGGCGATCAGGGCGCCAAAAGGCCCGGTGGCGGCGCCGAAGCGGGCGGGCAGCGAAAAGATGCCCGCGCCGACCATTGACCCCACAACCATCGCTGTCAGGGTCAAGCGCGAGAATTTTTGCTCTGATGACATGTTTCTCTCCTGTAAAGCACGCCAACAGAGCGCGACTGGGCCCAGCCCCGAGAAACTCGTAACTGTCCGGGGAATATTAGTTGAGCACCATAGCTTGTCAATGCAGCGGTGACTACCCGCCCGCGCACCGGCCATCCAATCAGCGTTCCGCAAACGAGGTCTGTCATCCGTGACAAAAACACGCTTGCGCCCCGCCGCTATGAGCCGCCGGGGCGGGCAGCTCTATCGCTGCCCCCGCGGCTGTCGCCACACAAACGTCCAGTATCTGTTCATGTCTTCCTGCGCCAGCAGGGCGCGGCCGCAGGCACTGACTGTGCCCCGCAGTGGTATCCGACTAGGCCGCGAACGCAATGCGCCGGCCAGATACCCGCTGTTCGGCGCCTGAGTGGGTGTCTCCCGGCCATGTGGAAATCGGTTGTGAAAGCGATCAGCTGGTCTACACTGCTGCCGAAACGCACTATGTGACGCCAGCCTTGATAGTCCCTGCCAGCTCCCCTGCCCATACCCTTCTCACGCCGAGCAGCCTTTGCAGGCGCCGTAGATCATGAAGCACCGCCCCGGCAGGCGCGCCGAGCTGCTCGATCGGCTCAGGTTCGCCCTCGAAAGACTGATCCTGCGTGGGCTGCACTACCGCCTGGTCTTCGCGGCGCTGGTCGTAATATTGGTCGCGGTGGTGGGCGGACTGCTGGTGCGGCTGCTTTCGCCGGGCTTTGACGAGCTCGGCCACTCCATCTGGTGGGCGTTTCTGCGCCTCAGCGACCCCGGTTATCTGGGCGAAGACGAAGGGCTGACCACCCGCACAATATCCACAGTCATTACCGTACTCGGCTATGTGGTATTCCTCGGCCTGCTGATCGCCATCCTCACCCAGTGGATGGAGGAACTGATCGCGCGCATCGAATCGGGCACCCGCCCGCTGGTGCTCTCCGGCCACGTACTGATACTGGGGTGGACACACCGCACCCCGCACATCGTGCTGGAGCTACTGCGCACCCGCGACCGCGCGGCGCGTTTCCTCGAGGAACACAACACGCAAACCCTGCGTATTGTGGTGCTGGCAGAGGTAGTGAATGGCGAGGTCGTGGAGAAGCTCCGCGATCATCTCGGCGGCTACTGGAACGACCGACAGGTGATGCTGCGCTGTGGTTCGTCCCTGAAACTGGAGCACCTGCAGCGGGTCTCCTATGAAGACGCCGCGGCGGTCATCCTGCCCGGCGAGGATTTCAGCAACCGGTCTCCCGGCGTCGCGGACGCCGATACCCTCAAGTCACTGCTGTCCATCGCCAGGGCTACCCGCGGCGACGCGGAAAAGCCGCTGGCGGTGGCGGCCCTGTATGAGTCGAGCCGCAGCAACCTGGCGCGCTTCGCCTATCGGGGGGAGACAGAAATACTGCCGACGGACCAGGTCGTATCCCGGCTGATCGCCCAGAGCGTTCGTTATCCGGGGCTCTGGTCAGTCTTTGCACAGCTCCTGAGCATCAATGCAGGCAACGCCATCTTCCTGCGCAGGCTGCGAGAAACCGGCAAAACCTTCGGAGACCTGCGCCGGGAACACCGCATGGCGGTGCCTATCGGCTATATTCCTGCGGATACCCAGCACCCGCATTTGAACCCGGCGGCTGACACGATGGTGGGCGAAAATGAGTACGTGGTGTACATTGCCCGCAGCTTTGCCGACTGCTCTGAGCGGGCAGCGGGCACCACGCTGCCGAATGCCGGGCACACCGCCTTCTGGGAACAACCGGCGCGACCGCAGCGCATACTGCTCCTCGGCTGGAACCGAAAAATACCGTCCCTGCTGCGCGAGTTTGCCGCCGATGATGTGGCCATCGACGTGGTGGGCGTCACTCCGGTCGCAGACCGGATGGCGGTTCTGGCCGGCTATCGGGATCTGTCGATGGACCAGGTTCGGGTGATCGAGAAGAATTTTCTTGACCCGGAGAGTCTCGCAGAGCTGGAACCTGCGGGCTATGACCGCATCATTCTGCTGGCGCGGGCGCGCATGGGTGACGAGGCCCATGCAGACGCCGCGACCATCACCGCCTACCTGAGCCTCAAGTACCAGTTCGCAAAACTCGAGACGCCGCCCAGTCTCTTCGTTGAAATCCTTGAGGAAGAAAACCGCCTGCTGCTCGACGACGTTCAGGACGTGTTGGTATCGCCGTTGGTCATCAGCTACATGCTGTCGCAGATCGCTATGCGACGGGAGCTGGCCGCCATCTTCGCCGAGCTGTCGCGTGTGGGCGGCCCGCAAATCACGCTTCGTCCACTGCGGGCGATCGATCATTCCGAGGGAACCCCTTTTGAACGTCTCGCCATGATGGCTGAACAGCACGGTGAAACCGCACTGGGATTACTGACGTCTGCGGGCGAGGTACAGCTGAACCCGGACCGTCAGGAAAAGCTGGTAATCAGCGACCGGGATCAGCTGATCACCCTGTGCACCATCGACGATCAGGCCTGATGGCTCGCCACCGGTCTCACGTCTGTTCCGCTCCCCCTTCGCCGGGCTGCAAGGGCGGCAACTGGTCCCACTGAATCCGCAGCGGCTGGCCCATATCCAGGTGCACATCCTGCTGGGGAAACGCGATACTGATGCCGGCCGCGGTAAACTTGTCGTTGATCTCTTCCCGCAGCTGCGTCCAGGCCTGCAGTCGATTTTCCGAAGCGTAGCAGCGCAGCGTCAGCAGCAACGCATTGTCGCCGAAGTCGTCGAATGAGGCCTGGGGTTCCGGCTCATCCAGTACCAGTTCAACTGCATTGGCAGCTTCCAGCAGCAGCCGACGGGCCAGCCGCACGTCGCTGCCATAGGCGATGCCCACAGGAATGAGTATGCGCACGGCCGCGTCTGTGAGTGACCAGTTTGTCACCTGCTCGGTAATAAGCTGCTTGTTGGGAATCAGTACTTCCTTGCGGTCAAAGGTTTCGATCAGGGTCGCCCGGGCGCTGATGCGCAACACAGTCCCCTCGGCACCCCCTACGGTGATCACATCCCCCACTCTGACGGGTCGTTCGAACAGGACAATGATGCCGCTGATAAAGTTCGCAACAATCTCCTGCAGGCCGAAACCGATGCCGACACCGAGGGCGGCCACCAGCCACTGGACCCTGGCCCACTCCCAGCCGACCCTGCTCATGCACAGCGACAGGCCCACCGCAATCACCACATACTGCATCAACATGCCGGTCGCGTAGCGAGCACCGGCACTGACCTGGAACCACTCCAGCATCATGACCTGGACCATCGCCGGCAGGTATTTCGCCACCAGGGCGGTCACCACAAGAATGAATATGGCGATAGAGAGATCGAACAGCGTTATGACAGTCAGCACACCCGCCGGGTCAGCGGTATTCGTAGTGGTCCAGAGCGCAACAGATTCGAGCAGTCCAAAGGCGGGTAGCAACGGTGACCAGATGACCCACAGGCAGCCTACCAGACTGACTGTGCGCAGCAGCTCCAGCAGCCTGTCGTGGGCCTCCGACAGCCGCAGAACGTCCAGCTCTCCTGGCGCCTGCTCTACCATCGCTTCCAACGCTTCATCGCCCTCCTCCACCATGGCGTCGGTCGGGCGCAAATCACCTCGGACCTTGCGCTCCAGTCGGAAGCGGAGGATCAGCAGCCAGCGCTTGAGAATGTCGATGCAGAAGGTCACCAGCAGCACCACCAGTATGGAACTGAGGAAAGCCTCCATGACCTCGTCCGCTGCAAACAAAAGGCCCAGCGCCTGCAGCGCTATCACCACCATGCCCCCGGCGACCGTCAGCTTCAGTGCCAGACGAACCCTGCCCACTTCCCTGAACACGTCGCGGCGCAGCAACCTGGCCGCAACGGCCAGAATGACGGCGGCGACCACTGTGATGCACAGCGCGCCCAAGGGCCCGCCGCTGGACGTAACATCAAGGTAGTAGGCAAACCGGTTGAGGAAATAGGCCACCAACCCCACGGGCATCGCCCAGCGCAGCTCCTCGCGCAGCGCATCCAGCTTTCTTGCGTCGTTTTTCAGAAACCGTCGGCAGACGCCGCGCTTGCCCACCAGGGTACCGGCCAGCAGCAGCCAGTACAGCAACACCGCCGCTGACAACGCTGCCGGTGCAACCGCCTGCGCCAGGGCGCCGCCCCCGCCGGACATGGACAGGCTGCGGGCTATAAAATGCAGCAACAACGGCCAGGGCAGCACCAGCACCAGGGACATGCCCAGGCCCAGGGCAATGTTGCGCAGGTTTTCTCCACTGAGCGGCGTGGGACGGGTCATGAGCTCCAGGTAGGGTTTTCGAAGCCGCCGCGCCAGCACCCACACAATGGGCAACATGACCAGCAGCGCGGCCGCCCACTGGTCCCGGCGCCAGCCTTCCAGCAGCAGCCGCGGGAACTGCCGCCACTGGTCCACCGCCAGTAGCGAGCCCAGTTGTGCAAAAAACGCCGTCGGTTCGAGCGTGCTATAGCTGCGCACCCAGAGCAGGTTGCCGGACAGGAACTGCTCGAAGGCGTTGATCTCCTGCACCAGCGCATTGGCAATCTGGTTACCTTCGATCAACCCCTGCTGCAAACGGGTAAGACTGGAGCGTGTTTCCTGCAGCAGCCTCTGCCGAAGCTGCAGGAGCTTTTCGGCTGACTCCATGGCCTGCGGGTCCTGCAGCACCGACTCGGGCAACCATTGCTTCAGGAAGTCCTCGCGCCGGGCCAGCTCCCGCAGCGACTCTTCAGTGTCAATGGCCACCAGGGAACTGGTGCCGATCTCGTTACTGCGGCGCTGAATCTCCTGATCCAGGCTCCTGATATCCGGCAGGTCATACAGCAGCTCCACCATGACACTGGCCAGCACCACCTTGTGCCCGGCTGCTTCCAGTCGGCGCTGCATAAGAGCGGACTGCTGCTTGATGGACTCGAGCTGGACGCCCATTTCCTCCCGCCGCTCGGTGGCGCTCGCCAGGGACTGGCTGATCTGCTGAAGGTTTTCGGCGAGCTGGCGATTGGACTCGGCCAGGGTCAGCAGCGCAGGCTGTTCGCCGTACAACTCGCTCTCCAGGTCAGCGGCGCTGTCGAGTTTCTGTTGAACAATTTTTGCCCGCGCCAGCTCCGCCGCCTTCTGCACGGCGGCCAGAGTGCGCTCGTACTCCACCAGCGCACCCTCGATCCAGGCGCGCTCAGCCGCTGCCACACCGGTACGCGCCGGCTCTGTCAGCACTTCGGTTTCCAGCCGCTCGCGCTCTGCCAGCAGGCCGCGGTTTTCCGCCAACCGGACGAGGGCATCCACTTTCTGCTCAAGGGTGTTGGCGGGTACGGCCAGCGCTGCCATGTTCTCCTCCACCCTGGCGCTAATGGCGGCCAGCCGTTGCTGAATCTCCCCGACGCGGGTCAGCGCCTGGTCCAGCCGCAACTGCAGTGCATTTCGCCGGTCCGCCAGCGCCGCGCGTTCCCCGCGCAGCAGGTCGATCTTGCTATCCAGCTCCGTTGCACTGGCGTCGGCCGCAGTGGCGTCGTCAGCGAGCCGCAATTCGTCACGCGGGGCCGTCGCTTTATCCCGGAACTCGGTGATGCGGTGTTCCGCGCTGTCCGCCGCCGCCCTGAACTGGCTCGCCTGTTGCCGGTGGCCGGCTTCCGCGTCCAGGTAGGCCCGACCCGCATCCAACTGCTGGAGCAGGCTGTTGCGGCTTTCTTCCGGTAGGTCCGCGCGTGACTCTACCGTCGCCCGCAGTTCCTCAATGGCCCTGGGTGAGGCGATATCGGCCAGGTTGTCCTGGGCCTCTACCGAGGGTGTCATCAGCATAAGCAGCCAGCAAAGTGCCGCGCCAATCGAAGCGACTCGCGGCGAGCGAACAGGGATTCTCGGTGCTGTGCAGGGGTCGTGGGTCATGACGGATTCTTCAGGATTCTGACAAACAAAGCATTGCACACTATCGCGGTGCCCACCATGACCGCAGCCCCGCCCCGGGGCCGCGCTTGTCGCGGCGCGACCGGGAAGCCGCCGATGACGCCGCCACGCGGTGCACGACCCGGCAATCAGGTGCTATCCTTCAGCCCTTCTGACTTTTCCTGAGGGAAACACCATGCGACTGTCCTCTCTGCCGCTGATCATGCTGACCAGTACACTGCTCGGCGCCTGCGCCGACACCGTCGAGCCGCCGCCGCCTTCCAGCAGGCCGGTAAAAATCTTCACCGTCGAGGGACCGGGCGACCAGGCCATTCGCAACTTCCCGGGGGTCGTGCAGGCCTCACAGCGCGCCGATGTCTCTTTCCGGGTCTCGGGCGTGCTAGACGAAATGCTCGTTCGGGAAGGCCAGGACGTCGCGCGGGGAGAATTGCTGGCGCGGCTGGACCCGACGGATTTCAAAATCACCCTGGAAGACCGCCAGGCGACCTTCGACAATGCCGATCGCAATTTCATGCGCGCCAAGGAACTGATCGTCGACGGCAATATCTCCAAACTGGACTACGACCGGATGGAGGCCAACTTCCGCACCGCCAGCGCCGCGCTGACCCAGGCGCGACAGAATCTTGAGTACACCGAGCTGCGTGCACCGTTTGCAGGCACCATTGGCCGCCGCGAGGTGGAAAACTTCGAGGAAGTGCTGGCCAGGCAGACCATTTTCCGCCTACAGAATGTGGAACAGCTAGACGTGGTCATCGACCTTCCCGAATCCCTGATACGCAGCCTGCAACCCAGAAGGCCCGCTGTGGAATCAAGCAAGGAAAGGGCACAACGCCTGGTAAACGCGACGGCCTCTTTCGAGGGCCGCTCCGACGATATTTTCCCTCTGGAGATTAGAGAGGTTGCCACCAAGGCTGATCGCAACACCCAGACGTTCCGGGTGACCTTCACCATGGCGCAACCAGAGGATTTCAACGTGCTGCCGGGGATGACGGCAAGCGTGCGGGTGGATTTTTCCAAACTGGTCACCGTTGATGCCAGTAAGTGGCTGCCCGTGAGCGCCGTGCAGGCAGATGGAGACCTGGAGGCACAGGTCTGGATGCTCGATAACGACACCATGACAGTGAATTCACACCCGGTACGCATAGGCCGCATGAGCGGTCGTCGCATTGAGGTAGTCGACGGGCTCAGCGGCGGTGAGGAGATCGTCAGTGTGGGCGCGGCCTACCTATCGGAGGGCATGCGAGTCTCGCGCATGCGACAGACCGAACAGGCCGAGCCGCGCGAGGACGAAATTCGATGAATATCGGCGAATACTCGGTACGCAATCCGGTAACTGCCTGGCTGCTGGTGGTCATTATGGTGGGCGGGGGCATTCTCGCCTTCGAAAGCATCGGCAAGCTAGAGGATCCGCCTTTCACCATCAAATCGGCAAAAATTCTGGTGCCCTATCCGGGCGCGACGGCAAAGGAGGTCCAGGACGAAGTCACCTATGTCATAGAGGACGCGATCCAGAACCTGGAGCAGGTCAAGTGGATCAAGATGACGGTCTCGCGCCCGGGTCTGGCGGATATTCTCATCGACTTCAAGGACCAGTACCGGGCCGATGATTTCCCCGACATTTTTGACGAACTGCGGCGCAAGATCCAGGACGCCAGCCCCAACCTGCCGCCAGGGGCAAGGGATCCGATCATTCTGGATGATTTCGGCGATGTGTTCGGTGTCTATTTCACGCTGACCGGGGACGGCTATTCCTGGCGCGACCTGTTCGACACTGCCGATGCCCTCAAGAAGCAGCTGGTACTGGTCCCTGGGGTGCGTCGGGTGGTGATCGACGGAGCACAGCAGGAAGTGGTCTACGTCGACATATCCCGCGCCCGCATGGCCGAACTGGGGATCAACATGTCCGAGATCAGCCGGGTGCTGGAGTCCCAGAACCTGGTTGTGAATTCGGGCAATGTGCAAGTCGAAAGGTACTACCTGCGCATTAGTCCCACCGGGGCCTTCCAGTCGGTTCAGGAGATCGGGGAGCTGTTACTGTCTTCCAGCGAGCGCACCCTGGTGCGACTTCAGGATATAGCCACTATTACTCGCGCCTACCAGGAAGTGCCCTCCAAACTCTACTACGTCAACGGCAAGCCGGGGCTCAGCATGGGTATCTCCATGCAGGGTGGCGAAAATGTGGTGGCGGTAGGTGACCGGCTGGGAGCCAGGATGCAGCAGCTCCTGCCCGTAATCCCCGTTGGCATGAAAATGGCCCTGACCTACAACCAGCCTAAAGAAGTGGATACTTCGGTAAGCGGCTTCATCCTCAGCGTCGGCCAGGCCGTCGCTATCGTGATCGCCGTCCTGCTGCTGTTCATGGGCCTGCGCACGGGCATTATCATCGGCACAGTGCTGCTGATCACCGTGGCCGGCACTCTGTTTATCATGAATATCTTCGGCATCGAGTTGCATAGAATATCCCTCGGCGCACTGGTGATTGCGCTGGGTATGCTGGTGGACAATGCCATCGTGGTGGCCGAGGGCATGCTGGTCAGGATGAATTCCGGCATGGACGCGGCAGAGGCCGCCAGCGAGTCTGTCGGCAAGACCCAGTTCGCACTACTTGGCGGCACGCTCATCGGGATCCTGGCATTTTCCGCCATCGGCCTGTCGCCGGACTCCACCGGCGAATTCGCCAGCTCTTTGTTCTACGTCATCCTGATCTCCCTGTCGCTCAGTTGGCTGACCGCCGTAAGTACCACGCCGGCACTGTGCAAACTGCTGCTGAAACCCGGCACTGGCGACGACAGTGCAGAAGACGCCTACGCCGCCAAACCCTTCCAGATCTATCGCGGCCTGCTGGCCGGTGCCGTGCGGGCACGCTGGGTGACGGTCGCCGGGGTCGTGGGACTGTGGGTGCTGGCCATTATCGGTTTCGGGTACACCAAGTCCGGCTTCTTCCCGGATGCCAATACGCCCCTGTTCTTCGTTGACCTCTACACGCCGGAGGGCACCGACATCCGCAGCACCCGGGACGACACCCTGCAGGTCTCCGAATTCCTGCGCCAGCAGCCCGGCGTGGTGCAGACCTCCACTGTGGTCGGAGGCCCCCATCAGCGATTTACCCTGGTGTACGACTCTCGCGAGCCGTCGCCGGCCTATTCCCAGATCATTGTCACTACCGAGCGGCGCGACCAGATTCCCGCCATCCGCGCCGCCGTGTCCGACTACATGACTCATGAAATGCCCTGGCTGGACCCGATCGTCAAGGCACTGCGAATCGGCCCGGGGCGAGATGCGAAAATCGAGGCACGCTTCTCCGGCCCCGATTCGGAAGTGTTGCGCGACCTGGCGGAACAGGCCAAGGCCATCTTCCGCGACGACTTCGAGACCAAGGACGTGCGGGACGACTGGCGCAACCCGGTCAAGGTGGTCACCCCGGTATTTAATGAACAGGTTGGCCGCCAGCTGGGCGTCACCCGCGAAAACCTGGCTAATGCGTTGCGCTTTGCATTCGACGGCACCCCCGTGGGCACCTACCGGGATGGCATCCACGTGTTGCCGATTCTGTCCCGCGCCACCGTGGACGAGCGCGGTGATATCGACAAGATGCGCGATATCCAGGTGTGGAGTCCGGTACTGGGCCAGTCTGTACCCGCGGGGCAGCTTATCTCGCGCTTCGAGACCACCTGGGAGAATGCCCTGGTGCGCAGCCGTGACCGGCAGCTCACCATCATCGCCTCCTGCAATCCCACCGGCGCATTCGCAGACGCCCTGTTTTCGCGTGTCAGGCCGCAGATTGAAGCGCTGGAGTTACCCGCCGGCTATGACCTGGAGTGGGGTGGCGAGTACGAGGACGCCACCCGCGCCCAGGCGGGTCTGGCCGGTGCGCTGCCCGGTGGCTTCCTGCTGATGATCATTACCAGCATCTTCCTGTTCGGCAAACTGAAGCAGCCGGCCATCATCTGGCTGACCGTGCCGCTGGCTACCATCGGCGTGACGGCTGCCCTGCTACTGGTGGACGGCGCCTTTGACTTCATGTCACTGCTCGGCGCTCTTTCGCTGGTGGGACTGTTGATCAAGAATGCCATTGTCCTGATCGAGGAGATCGACCAACAGATCGAATCCGGCAAGCCGCGCTTCGACGCACTGCTGGATGCCTCAGTCAGCCGTATGCGTCCGGTGGTGCTGGCGGCAGCGACCACCATACTCGGCCTGATCCCCCTGCTCCCCGACGTGTTCTTCGTGAACATGGCGGTGACCATTATGGGCGGGCTGGGCTTCGCTACGGTGCTGACTCTGATCGTTGTGCCAACACTGTACGCGATCTTCTTTGCTATTCGTGTCGACGAGACCGGCACTGAGGAACCCGGCACTGCAGCAGAGTCGACTGGAAGTGTGGCCACTCAGTAAAGCGTGACAGCAAAGGCCAGGACGATGGCCAGCAGCCCGAGGCTGGCCGCTGCCCAGTGCTGCAGCGCCGCATCGAGCTGTGAGACCGCCACGCCGGCGCGACTCGTCGCCCGGCGCAACGCGGTTAAAGGGCCGGCTCTGTCCAGGGTTTGGGGCAAACGCGCGGCAAGACACAGGGCGAGCGTTGCACCACCGGCCAGGGTCAGCAGCGCAGCCAGCAGCTCACGGACGGAAACCGCCTCGGCGAGGTAGGGGTGCACTCCACCGCCGTCGGCGGCGAAGCCCAGCAACAGCGACACCAGTGCCAGCGCCAATGCCGCGCTTTCCGCAAGGCGTGGAACCGGCTTCAATTCCAGCGGGTGCTCGCTCTTTCCCAGGGCAAAGGCGAACACCAACACCAGGTAGCCCGCGGTCAGGTAGGCGCCGGCCTCCAGCACCAGACCCCACCACCACTGGCCACTGGCCGCCGCGGCATCCAGGAAAATCTTCTTGGCGATATAGCCGCCGCTGGGCGGCAAGCCCATCAGCACGATACCCGCCAGCGCAAAGGTCAGGAAGCTCAACGGCAAAACCCTGGCAGCGCCCGCGAGATGCGCGATGCGGTCATGCCCGAGGGCGTAGTAGACGCTACCTGCGGCCATGAACATTGCCGCCTTGGCCAGGGCGTGTGAAATCGCCTGCAGCAGGCCGCCGTGGAGGGCAGCGCCGTTCGCAACAAATGCACCCATGGTGTCGAAAGCCAGTGGAAACATCAGGAACAGGTAGCCGATCTGGGCCACTGTGGAATAGGCCACCAGCAGTTTCAGGCGCTGCTGGCGCAGCGCGACCACGTTGCCCACCAGTATCGCCATGGCGCCCATGCCAGCCAGCAACTGGGCAGCGGAAAACGACACAATGGTGGGCAGGGCATCGAACCAGAGCCGGACGACGATAAACCACGACCCCTTGATCACCAGCCCGGACAGGATGGCACTGGCCGCCGCCGGCGCACCGGCGTGGGCCGGCGGCAGCCATAGATGCAGGGGGAACAGGGCGGTCTTTGCCAGCAGGCCGGTGGTCATCATCGCCGCGGCTGCCAGCACCGCTGGCTCAACGCGAACCCGCTCGCTGAGCAGCGCAATATCCAGCGTGCCGTAGGCGCCGTATAGCAATACAGCCCCCAACAGGTAGAACACCGAACCGAACAGCGCGAACAACAGGTAGCGCAGCGCCGCCCGCAAGGTTTCCGGGCGTCCGTCGATCGACACCAGGGGTACCGCGGCAAACGTCAACAGCTCCAGTGCCACGTAGAGCGTAAACAGGTCACTGCTCAGGAAGGCGAGATTCAGCGAACCCCAGATGGCCAGCGCAAGCGTCCAGAACACCAGGCTGGTACGGGACTCCGTTAATCCCGCCGGGGTGGCAAAACTGCCCCAGGCATAGCAGCCGATCGCGGCAACCACCGCAGAGACTGCCAGCATCATGGACACGGCGAGGCCGTCGCCCCGCAGGGCGATTCCCAGTGGCGGTGACCAGCCGCCTACCAGGTAGCGCAGTCCGTCGTCTGCACCGGCGAATGCCACGGCCACCGCGCCGCTATTCACAACACCTACCAGAATGGTGGCCGCC
Organism: Cellvibrionales bacterium; assembly: GCA_043513815.1. Taxonomy (GTDB): domain Bacteria; phylum Pseudomonadota; class Gammaproteobacteria; order Pseudomonadales; family Halieaceae; genus JANQIO01. The sequence continues at coordinate 3,348,069 of CP121313.1, forward strand.
GCGATCCATCGCACGCTGCGCCCACCGCCGGCGAAACAGCCGATCGCGCCCACAAAGGGCACAATGACCGCCAGCATCAACAGCAAACCGCTGTCGACCGCCGTCACCGGAACTGCCTGCTTGCAAGACGGTTGTCAGTCATCCGCGCCTGCTGGCGATTCAGGTGCAATGGAATCCGAGCCGGTCGTTTCAAGCAGACGCAGCAGCAGCGTGACCGCCAGTGCGGTAGCGCAAAACGCCACCACCAGGGCGGTGATCAGCAGTGCCTGCGGCACCGGGTCTCCGCCCCATCCTGCCGCCCCGCCGCGGCGAGCGATGGCGCCGAAAAGCAGGAAGACGCCACTGCCCAGCACATTGAAGGCAATGAGCTTGCGCAGTGGCTCCGGGTTGACGATCAGCGCATAGCTGCCGATACCCACCAGCAGGGCGGCGCACAATCCGAATAGCTGGGCGGCGTCGATCACAGGCCTGTCCGTTCCGGTGGGCCGGCAACGATCAATGCCAGGGTGAGCGCGAGGGACGGAAACAGCGCCCACTCCACCAGCAGAATCAGCGTTTTCTCCGGCCCCTCCGGGTAACCGAGAAAAGCACCCGCGCTGAAAATGCCCGCAGCGCCCACCGCAATGAATACCAGCGGCCCGCTGACCAGCACCAGACGCAGCGCGCGTCGGCTGACAAGCGGCGTATCGATGACGCCCGCGAACACCGGCAACAGCCACATGGCCGCAAGCAGTGTGGCTCCCTGAAATTTGCCTCCCGGCAGGTCGGCGCCGATCCAGAAGATATACACCGCGACAATAATGCCGACCGGCGGCAACGCCCGGGCCAGGAAAGCCAGCGGCCCCAGGGGGTCGACGTCGCGCCGCTGCCCGGGCCGTCCGCCCCAGGCCGCATCCGTGGCCAGCGACCAGACGCCCACCAGGGCAAACAGCACCACTGTGGCCTCCAGCAGGGTATCCAGTGCGCGGAATGCCAGCAGCACGGCGGTAATCGGATTTTCCACCTCCAGGCGGGCCATGTTAGCGGCCACCTCCGGTGCCAGGGTCGGCGCCGGCACCGGCAGCGTCAGCACGGCAATGGCCAGCCCTGCGCTCAGGCACCCCGCCAGCAGTGCTGCCAGCAGCCGGGTCCGCAGCCCTGCCCGCCTCGGTCTGGCGGCACTGTCGAGCTTGTCCAGCCGCGTCACGGCGGTCAGCAGCAGCGCCCCCGTCAGGCCGGCGCCGAGGGCTGCCTCCGTCAGCGCGATATCGATGCCCTGGAGTTGTACCCAGACCAGGGCCAGCAGCAGACCGTAGACCACGAAACCGAGCACCGCGGTGAACGCATGGCGGGTTACGTCGATCCAGATGGCCATAACGAGTACCAGCCCCGCCAGGCCCAGGTTGAGTGCATCCGTCATTCCGCGGACTCTCGCCGCCCGGCCACGCGTGCCATCAACTGGGCTGCAATGGCACCAGTCAGCAGCGCCAGCAGCCAGATGACAACCAGTTTCAGCGCCGGCAGCCAGCCTCCCGCCTGCGGCAACAACCCCAGCACCACCAGACCAAGGCCGAGATTGTCGGCCTTGGTCAACGCATGCAGGCGGCTCAGCGTATCCGGAAAGCGCAGCAGGCCGACGGTGCCGGCAGTGAAAAAAACTGCGCCGAGAATAATAAAGATCACGGAATACAGGTTGACCAGGGTACTCACACGTCCCCCTCGCCGTCAGCTCTGGCGCTGCCACCCGAGCCCTCACAGAAGGCGATCGACGCAAACGCCGCCAGCAATGCCAGCGTCAGCGCCACATCGACAATAGCCTCCTCACCCAGGGCAGCCGCCAGCAGCAGCAGGACGGCAACGCCACCGGTGCCAACCAGCTGGGCAGACATCATTCTGTCTGCGTCGCCGGGCCCCAGCAGAATCCGCAGCAGCCCCCCGGCCACGGTCAGCAGCACCAGCAGCGCCATGGCAAGGAAAAACGCCATCATGGCGCCGACTCGTGGGCGAGAACCCGGGAGAATGCGGCTTCCTCATCCTGCAGTTGTTCGCTGACAGGCTGGCAGGTATCCAGACAGTGGTAGAGCAGGCCTTCGGGAGTATCGCGCAGGGCCAGGGTACCTGGCTGCAGGCTGGTAATGGTGGCGAAGATATTGCGGGCCGTCCCCCGTGGCTGTCCGGCGGGATGAAAAACCACCCCGGGCTGCAGCGGCAGCCGGGGATCAAAGGCGCGCCGCGCAATATCAACGCCGCCAATGATGGAGAGGCGGAGAAAGCGGAACACATAGGGTGGCAGTTCCGACAGGCGCGGCTTGAATGCCGCCGACGGCAGCAGCGCCAGGCTTGTCCAGGTGGCGACCATCGCGGCCGGCATTCCCACAGCCAGGTCGACCGGGTCGAGACCAATGAGAATGATCCACAGCGTGTAGTAGCCGGCGCCGCGCCACAGCCAGCTCGAGACCGGAGAGGCCCCGGCGGCTGGCAGATGTCCGACGGAATCAGGCATTGCCCGGGACATTCTTCACTTCCACCGGCATCCGGGCCAGGCGGTCGAACAGACGCGCATCCGCCAGCATCGGCCACCAGTCGTAGAGCAGGATCTCCAGCGGTTTCCACAGCGCCACCCAGGTGCCGATGATAAAGCTGTGGCGCAGTACCGGTCCGACCAGATCACCAATCCAGCCGCCGATAAGGGTAGTGACAGCGACAAAGACCACACCTATGAGCAGGCACCAGGCGCCGGTTCGCAGCAGCCGTCGCAGTTCGACTCGGGTCGAGCGGCTGCGCTTGGCAAAATGGTCGCGAATCGCTCCGGGGACAGCCTCCAGCTCCTCTGCGTCGAGCACGGTGCCGGTAACCCTGAGCGTCAGGGACAGGGTGCTGCCGCGACCCAATTCCCGCGCCGCGTCGATGATGTAACTGGAAGCCTGAGGATCGAGACCGCGCTCGCCAAAAGGCGAAGGGTCCATAGTATTGAAAAGCTGATCAATATTGCCGACGTTAACCGCTATGACCTCGGTGTCACCCGATTGTCCGCCGTTGCTATTCATGTCATCACCCGGGGCCGCGGCGTGGCGGGTTCTCTGGAATCTCTGGTCATGGTACCTCAAAGTTGTGTGTCGCGAATCCTGCCATGCCGCTGACGCGGTGCTGTTGCGGGCAAAACCACGGGAGCGGCGCACAGCGAAAGTGAGTGGCATTATAGACAATACGACGCCCTCCACAGCACAGGTCTTTGCGGGACGGAGCAAAGCCACCAGAGCGGAACGAGCGGTGACCGGACATACTCGCTGGTGTCTTGCGACGTGTACAAATTTACTCACATAATGGCGATCGGTCAGCGCGCGGCACTATGGTCCCTCTGCCCGGCAATCGCTATAAAGGCCTTTCCCTCTCTGCCGGGCCGTCGGCGACGGTTCGCGGATGGAACGCCGGTCAGGCGATTTATTCGGCGGGGCGAAGGGCGGCCCACGGACTCGACTCGGACTTGCTATGTTTTCACCCGCTGCACTGAACGCCCGCCTGAATCTCAGCATCGTCGGCATACTGCTGGGGACACTGTTCCTGTCCGCTTCACTCTCGCCCTCTTTATTGCCGAGGCCTTTCGCCGTCCAGGGCCTGGTGTCGGGCATTTCATTCGCTGTCGGGTACGGGTTTGGTGTGACCGGCCTGGCGCTGTGGAATTTCCTGCAACTGCCGATTCTGCAGCGGCACCATGCCCGGCGTCTGAAGATCGCTGCGGGTGTGCTGTGCGCCGTCATCGCCATCTACTACCTGTGGCAGGCATCCCACTGGCAGAACGCCGTCAGGGCATTAATGGGCATGGAAGAATACGCCGGCCTGCGCCCGCTCGCCGTCGGACCGATCGCCTTGCTCGCCTTCGCCATACTGTTGACGCTGGCCCGGCTTTTTCTCCACACCTTCCGGTTTCTCTCCAGACGGCTCGAGAACCACTTGCCGCCGCGCATCACTCAGGTGGTGGGGATCGCTTTTTCGGTGTGGTTGTTCTGGGCCACGATAGACGGCGTGCTGGTCGGCTTCCTGATGCGGACAGCAGACCAGTCTTTCCAGCAGCTCGACGCCGTTATTGAGCCCGATATCCCGCGCCCATCGCGGCCAGCGCAGACCGGCAGCGCAGAGTCACTGATGACCTGGCAGCTTCTGGGTCGGCAGGGACGTCGCTTTGTATCGAATAGCCCGGACGCAGAAGACCTGACGCGCTTCTTCGGCCGGCCGCTGGCGGCTGCGGTACGTGTCTACGTGGGCCTGAACTCCGCGCAATCGCCGGAGCAACGAGCGCGACTGGCGCTGGAGGAGCTGAAGCGGGCGGGAGGCTTCGAGCGGTCAGTGCTGGTGCTGGTCACGCCCACCGGTACCGGCTGGGTGGACTGGGCGTCCCAGGGGCCGCTGGAATACCTGTTGCGCGGCGATGTCGCCACCGTCGCCGTCCAGTACTCCTACCTGAACAGCCCGCTGGCACTGCTGACCCAGGGCGCCTACGGTGTGGAAAATGCCCGCGCAGTATTCCTGGAAATCTACGGCTACTGGCGCACGCTGCCGGCAGACTCCCGCCCCCGCCTGTTCCTGCACGGGCTGAGCCTGGGTTCGCTGAACTCGGACCTGTCCTTCGACCTGCTGGACATCATCGACGATCCCTTCGACGGTGCTTTCTGGGTAGGGCCACCCTTCCGCCACGCCTCCTGGCAACGCACCACACGGGACCGCGAGCCCGGCACACCGGCGTGGCTACCTCGCTACCGCAACGGTGCAGTCGTAAGATTCATGAATCAGACAAACGGCCTCGACGACGGCTACGACACCTGGAACGACTTCAGGATTGTGTTCCTGCAGTACGCCAGCGACCCGATCACTTTCTTCGACCCGCGAATTGCCTGGCGCGAGCCTGACTGGATGCGCACCCCGCGCGGCCCGGATGTCTCCCCGCAATTGCGCTGGTTTCCGGTGGTGACCATGCTGCAGCTGGCCGCAGACATGATCGTCGGCGCCGTCCCGCGGGGATTCGGTCACGAATATGCCGCCACGGACTATATCGATGCCTGGCTGGCGCTGGCCGAACCGGAGGGCTGGACACCCGCTGAGCTCGATCGCTTGCGCCAGCACTTCCAGTAGCGCGATCGCAATTCCGCCATACCCGGCGGTAACGGTCGGTGTGGGCTATCTCCACAGGGTGGTCCAGATTACAAGTCAACGCAGGCTGATTGGTGCCAGCAAGAACGACGACTATACTCTTCCCCTGACCGCAGTGCCCAACGCACTGTGCCAGCCTTTCTCAGGCACTGTGTATCCCAGGCGCTGTGTATCTCAGGCGCTGTGTAAAGTAGCGAAACAGGTATTGGCCTATGTACAAAATACTCCAGCGACGGCTCACCCTGAGCCTTTCAGCCCTGCTGATAGTAGCCGGCTGCGCCACCGAGGGGCCGCGTCCCGGTGCCAGCACGCGGGTCACCATCGGGACAGTGGTCGGCGCGCGGCAGGTGGACATGAATGCCCAGACCGGGCGCAATGCACTGCTGGGCGGCGCCGCAGGCTGGGCGCTGGCGCGCAACCAGTCCAGTGCCCGCCAGGGCATGGCGGCCGCCGCTGGTGCCGGGCTGGGTGCGGCCGCGGCCAACGCTCGGGCCGGCAGGGGCATGCAGTATTCGGTGCGCAGCGCTGATGGCGCCATGCTTACCGTGGTGACCGACCAGAGAGAGGTTCGGGTCGGGGACTGCGTCGCCGTAGAGGAAACCGCAGGTACCGCCAACATTCGGCGGGTCAGCACCGCGCTGTGCCAGCCGGCTTCACCGGCGGTGACAGAGCAGGTAACACCTGTTCTGCAGGCCGATGCAGACCGCTGCGAGGCGGCCAAGGAGCGCCTGTTTGCCGCCACCACTCCCGACGAGGTCGCAGTGGCCCGACAGGTCATGGACATACTGTGCAATGACTGAATACGGAACCGGGCAATAGGCGCACGGAGCAGTGGCAATGATCGCATCGCGGGGAGCCAGCCTCCCCCACTCGGATTCTGTTCCGGATAGAGACCGGTGGCGCCTGCTACTGGTTGTAGTTCTCTGCATACTGGCCAGCGGCTGCGCCAGCTTCGGACGCGGCGTCACCGAGGCGGTGATGACCTCGCAGGGCAGAGACCAGCAAGACCGCCGCCGCTGCGAGGTTGACGGTGCGTCGTTCACTGGCCTTGAAGCACGACTGGACGAGCAGGCTCAGCGCAAAAATGTCGCCCCTGAGGGGGCCGATCAGCCTGCGACCAAACTGGTCTATATCCACGGCATCGGGTCCCAGCAGCCCGGGCATGGGGCGCGCCTGCTGCGCGCCACCATGCAGGAACTGGATCTGACGGTGCGAGCCAAGCGCAGCAAGCGCATTGTCCTGGCGCCACCGTCGCCGCCCCAGCGACCCATGGGTGAGGTCAACCTGGTACGCATATTCGATGCTCAACGGGAACGGGAGCTGGTATTTGTGGAGCTGACCTGGGATGCGATCACGCTGCAGGAACGCGAAGCACTGGCCTTCGATTCCTCGTCCTTGTATACCTCCCAGCGCGCCGCCCTGAACCAGACGATTCGCAATTTCACCAATTCCACCCTGCCCGACCCCCTGGCCTTTGCCGGTAGTCGTGGCGGGGACATTCTCGACGCGGTCCAGCAGACGCTTTGTTGGGCGGTGAGCGCATCCTGGGAAGAACTGCCTTTTCTGACGGAAGGCATGCGCTGCGAGGACAGCCCGTTGCTGGGAAGCCGGGTCGAAGACGATGAGCTGGTCATCGCGACTCACAGCCTTGGCAGTCGTGCAGCGATGGATGCCCTGCAATTGCTCGCGCAGATGAGGGTCGGGAAAAACAACGATGCCGTCGCGCAACCCCGGCCACTGGCGGGTCTCTCGGAGAAGAGCATCACCATGTTCATGCTCTCCAACCAGCTGGCCCTGCTGCAGCCTGCTTCGTCAGTGCCGAGGGTAACGGGCAGTCGCGAAGCGTACTGCCGAAGCGGTGCCCCCCGGGCCGCCGACCGCCTGCTGCGTCGGCTGGACCTGATTGCCATTACCGACCCCAACGATCTGCTAAGCTTCCCGGTGCCGCAGCATTGGATTGACGCCTACGTCGATCCGCGACTGTGCACCGAGGTGCGCAATGTCACCATCAATGTCGCGCACGTGCGCAACCTGCCGCTGCTGGGTGAGTTTGCCGACCCACTGACAGCCCACACGGGCTATGTGGGGGATGCGCGGGTAGTGGCACTAATGGCCGGCGGGATCGGCCAGGATACGGTGCGACCGCTGACAGCGCAGCGCTGCACCTGGATAGAGGTGGACGCAACGCTCAACTAGGCCACGCCAGAGATTGGCGGGTGCAACGTATTTTTGGGAGAAGACGCAATGATGAGACAAGCACTGAAAACGACCTGGCTGGGAGCCTTGATTCTGATCGTAGCCGGCTGTGCCACCAGCGGGCCTACCATTTCCAGCAACCCCGATCCGGCGACGGATTTTGGTCGTCTACAGACCTTCGGCTTCATGCAGCCGCTCGGCACCGACCGCCCTGGCGGGGCGCGCACACCGCTATCCAATATGTTGATTGAAGCGGTCAGCCGGGAACTCGCAATCCGTGGTATGCGCCGATCTGCGCCCGACGGCGGGCAGCCCGATGTGCTGGTGAATCTGTTCGTCAACATGGAACAGCAGATCGACGTCCGGCAGGTGCCTTCAACAGGCGGCTGGCACCACCACCGGGGTGGACGCTACGGGGTCTGGCGCGGCTATGAAACCCAGGTGCGGCAGTTTACCCAGGGCACGCTGGTGATCGACCTTGTTGATCCGGCCAGGAACATGCTGGTGTGGGAAGGCATCGCCCAGGGCCGGCTCAGACGCGGGACCACCGCGGTAGACCAGATGATGGTCGACTCGGTTGTCAGTGAATTGCTGAACACCCTTCCCCGGTAGCCAGACAGGCGCGGCACAACGTTGGCTTGAATGGATGCAGCACCAACGGCACCGTGAGAGGCGATCCCGGTACTGGCACTGAATAATCACAAAACGGAGGCAATATGCTCACTAAATGCAATCGACGCACTACGCGCAACGCAACAGGGACCACCCTGGCTTTCGCAACACTGGTGACCTGGCTGGCGGCGCTCAGCGGGCCGGCCCTGGCACAGGCCGACGGCGGCGCACTCACCTTTGATAGCCTGGTACCGGTGGACAATCCGGCGCTGACGGCAGTCTATATCGATCCGGATGCGGACTTCAGTGTGTTCAAACGGGTGGCCATCCTGGAACCGTTTGTGGCATTTCGCACCAACTGGCAGCGCGACCAGAGTCGTGCGCGCCGGGGCCGTATCAGCAATCGCGACATGCAACGCATCAAGCAGGACGTCGCTACGATCTTCGAACGGGTCATGACCGAGCGGCTTGAAGCTGCAGGATTTGAAGTGGTGGACACGGTGGGCGAAGACGTCATCCTGCTGCGGCCCGCTATCATTGACCTCGATGTCACTGCGCCAGATGCTCGCTCGACGGGGCGCACCACCACCTATACGGCGACAGCCGGTGCGGCAACCCTCTATATCCAGCTCTTTGATTCAGTCACCGGCGAGATTCTGGGCCGGGCAGCGGACCGTCGCACGGCACGACGCCCGGGGAACTTCCTCACCTGGAGTAACAGTGTTACCAACCGCAGGGAAGCCACGCGCACAATGGGCCAGTGGGCGGATGGATTGATTGCTGTCCTCAACGAACAGTACCTGCCGGCGACCGCGCCGGCGAGTGATAGCGAATAAGTGAACAGGACTGAGCCGCGAAGCCACGGCTCATGTCCCGGCAGCAGCACACGCGGTGGGCGCATCCCGTGCCCCCGGTGCCCTGCACCAAATGGAGCAAGTCCCGATGGAACAGAAACTGAGCAACCGAGTACATGAGCTGGTCAACTTTGGCTGGGACCCGCAAACCTGTACCGACACCACCGCGACCCTGTTCGGCCGCCGGCCTTTCAACTGGTGGCTCTTTCTGCTGGTCATCTTCTTCTTTCCCCTGGTCGGCGGTGTCCTGTACCTCGTATTCTGGGCGGCGACTTCCCGGGCAACCGTATTCCTCCACGTGGAGGGAGAGGAATTGCTGACCGCTGGCGACACCTGGTTGATCAAACTACATGAAGCCGAGTCCAGTCGCTCCATGGAAAAACAGCGCCAGATCAAGGAGCGCGGTTTCATGGCGGTAATGTGGCCCCAGCTGCTGGCCTCGCTGGTGCTGATCGGCCTCTGGGTCCTGTTCATTCGCTGGTATTTCTGAGCGGCGCTACCAATATGGCCACCTGATGTGGCGCTGAAATCAACCGATTCTGACGGCGTGTGACACGTCCAGGAGCGGCGAGTGCCGCGCCGGGGTGGGCGCGCCCTGCCAGGAGGCCAGTCCCCATCACCTGGGGTCTCACTAACACAATGGCAAAGTCTCCATCCCGCTCTATACTTGGGGGCTGTATTTCAACTGCCCTTGGAGAAACCCATTGCTCTATCTCGACATCCCCACCGCTGACGACTATGCGGATCTCGCTAGCTTCCGCGGCGACATCGCCGTCTCCATCGCACTGCCGACTACCCCGGTCAGTACAGAGAATGAAGGCGACCTGATCCAGTTCAAGAACCTGGTCAAGGAAGCGGTTGATCAGCTCGAGGCTGCGGGCGCCGACAAGCGCCGCGTCCTTGAGCTGGTCGAAGAATTGGACGACCTGCTGGAAGACGGTGCCTTCTGGGATTTCCAGGCACGCGGGCTGGTGATCTATGCCACGCCCGACAACCTGCGCACTTTCCGGGTTCCAAACGCGCTGCAGCCACTGGTCAAGGTGTCCGATCGCTTCCACCTCAAGCCGTTGCTGCGGTCCACCACTTTCTGCGACGCCGGTTTTGTGCTGGCGCTGGCGGACGGCGGCGTGCGTCTGATCGAGGTCAGCAAGGACATGCCGGCGGTGGAAGTGGCAGTGCCGGATATGCCAAAAGATGCCGCCTCTGCAGTCGGCAAGAGCACCATCGCGACACGTTCCTACAGCGGCCGCATCGGCGGCGGCGAGGGCAAGAAGGTACGGCTGCGGCAATACGCCCGCCAGGTGGATACGGCAGTGCGCGCCATTGTCGCCGGACGGCAGGAGCCCTTGATCCTGGCCACCGTGGACGCCCTGGATGCCATCTATCGATCGGTCAACAGCTACCCACACCTGCTTGAAGAGGGCCTGCGCGGCAACTTCGAGCGCAGTAGCCCCGGAGAACTGGCAAGCTCCGCTCGCACTCTGCTCGATGAGGTCTACCGCACCCGCATCGCTGACTGGCATGCGCTCTACAAGCGCCGGATGAGCGAGCAGCGTGCCACTTCAGACCTGGAGCACGCCGCACGCGCCGCCACCGCAGGAGCGGTAGGCACATTGCTGGTGGACATGGATCAGGTGGTGAACGGCACCATCGACGAGTCAGACGGCACGGTAAGCCTGGCAGTAACCGCGGGCGCAGACAGCTACGGCGTGGCGGATGAGATTGCGCGGCGCGTTCTGGTCACTGGCGGGGAGGTGTTGAGCGTTCGTGCCGATGACATGCCCGAACAGGGCCAGGCGGTTGCGGCGATCCTCCGCTATCCCTTCTCCGCCAGCTGACGGATTCCTAAGCGGCTAGTGAACGCCTGCAGGGGCAGTGGCTGCCCCTGCAGGCGATGTCGTCGCGTAAACCGCGGCGGCTTTGGCTGAACTCTAGAGGCTGAATTCCAGAGGCTGATTCCTAGAGGAAGTTCTTCCGCAAGGTCACACCCCAGGTTGTGGGCTCATTGTGACCGGTGGTCAGTCGACCGGGGTTACCGGTGGCGTCGGTAATGACACCAGGGTATTCCTCGTCGCCAAGGTTACGGCCCCAGGCGGTCAGCTCCAGATCCCAGTTCTCAAACAGCAGTCCTGCACGCACGTTGATGATGTCGTATTCATCGACCAATTTGAGCGGGTCGTTGTTGACGTCCGTCATGCGCTCATCTACCCAGATATATTCGCCGTAGAGGAAGGCGGTAACGCTGTCACCGAGCGGGATGTCCTGGCGCAGTGAGACAGCCACGTTGCTTTCCGGGTTGCCTGCCAGCAAACCACCGGAACGGTCGCAGGAGCCGTCAGCATTCTGACCGGGGTCCGGCTGGCCGGTGTGGAATGGCGTCGCGATCCAGCAGGGGCCGTTCTCAAAGTCGTCATATTCGCCGTCGTTGTAGGCATAAGCGAGATTGAACGTCGTGTAGTCGAAGGGTTGCCACAGCAGGTCCAGCTCGCCGCCCATGGTTTCGGCTTTACCCGCATTCTGCAGTGCGAAGCCGGTGCCTTCGAAGGCAACGGTCTGCAGGTCATCCGTTACCGTGCTGTGCAGCGCAATATTGAGGCGCAGCGCCTGGTTCGGGAATTCCGCCTTCATGCCGATCTCGTAGGATTCCGATTCCTCGGGGTCGAAGACCACGTCGAGTGTCTGGGCGATGCGGTCGGCATTGATGCCGCCGGCCTTGTAGCCTGTGCCGTAGGACGCGTAGAACATGACGTCGTCAGCAGCAAACCAGGTCAGCTTGACCGTGCCGGTGACCTGGTCGTCGTCGATCTCCTCGTCAACGTCCGGCCGGGGAGCCAGCGGCGGAAACAACGCGAAGCCGGGGCCCGCATTGAACTCGGTAAAGGTATTGGTCATGTCCTTGTCTTCCTTGGTCCAGCGCAGACCCGCAGAAAGCTGCAAGGAGTCGGTCAGAGACAGGTCCACCTGGCCAAATACCGCATAGGCCGTATGGTCCTGCTCAGAGATGTCCTGGGCAAAGCCACCTGCCGGGAACAGGCCCGGTATCGGCGGCAGGCCAACGAAGGCAGTGGTGTCTTCACCGACCATGGTGATGACCGTGGCGTCCAGCTCCTGCTCAAAATAGAACAGGCCGGCGACGTAGTTTACGCGCTCACCCTGGTTGCTGATGCGGAGCTCCTGGGAGAACTGGTTTTGCTGCGAGTCACGGGTCTGGACCACCGCGTCGATATCGTAGAAGTCGCCGTCGACGTCGTCGAGGGAATCAAACTCCCGGTACGCGGTAATGCTGGTCACGTCGAAGGCCGGCAGCGCCCACTCGAACTGGAGCGAGACACCCTTGTCTTCGTTCTGTGAGGCCGGCAGGAAGCTCACGGCGACCTCACGTTCAAAGAAATCATTCTGGTCGATCACCGTACCGCCTGCCGCTATTACGGAAGTATCTGTGCCGAACACAGGCGGCGAACCCGGCGGCAACTGCTGCGCCTCGACGTTGTTGTACCAGTTGCCGATCGCGCAGCAGGTCTCGTCAATCTCCGAGTAGTCGGCATTAAATTGTACCGTCATGGTTTCCGAGGGCAGCCACAGCGCTGACAGCCTGGCGCCGTAGCGATCACGATCCTGGATGGCGTCGTCAGCGATATTGATCGCATCCACGTAGCCATCACGCTCCAGGTAGAAACCCGAAGCCCTTATTGCGAGTACGTCTTCGACCAGCGTTATCGACTTGGCGCCGTCAACTGTAAACATGTCAAGATCGCCAGCGCCGACCTCCAGGTAACCCTCACCTGCGAAGTCTGGTGCCCGGGTGATGACGTTGATCGCGCCGGCCGCGGTGTTACGCCCAAACAGTGTACCCTGCGGTCCGCGCAGGACCTCAATGGAGTTCACATCCACCAGGTTGTTGATCATCGCGCTCTGGCGCGAGCGATAGACGCCGTCAACGTACAGGCCCACGGAGGACTCCAGACCGAAATTCTGGGAACTGGTGGAAACGCCACGAATGCCGAAGCTGGTTGTAGTGGAGCTCTGCTGGGTCGTGACGAACAGGGCGGGGTCGATATTCGCCACTTCGAAGAAATCACGGACCCCGCTTTCCAGCAGGCGCTCGCGGGTGAACGCGGTGAGCGCCACGGGAACATCCTGCAAACGCTGCTCGCGCTTCTGGGCGGTGACGATAATCTCGTCCAGCTGCAACTGTGCGGACGCCCCCTCTGCCGTCAATATCCCGGCGGCACAAATGGCCGAGTACATGAGTCCCTGTCCAAACGGTATCTTGGATTGCTTCCTGGCATTCACTGGTCTGTCCCCTACATCAATTATTGCTGGCAGCGCTTGCGACTGCCCTCTCGAAATAGTGAGGTGACGGTTTCTACCCACCGGTCGCAACGGACCGTGGCGCAGTACCTGCTCGCTCACTGACAGGGGACGATACTACAGGCCTTGGTGGGGCCTGTTTGATAACTGGTTATCAGTTTTGTGATGTAGAACGGCGCAAACTAGTAAATATTCACGTTTTACCTGGCAAGCAAAACCAGGTTGCAGGTTGTCGGGCTTCCCGGCGCATTTTTGTCGCCATCCCGGGGCGCATCGAACTGGCAGTCCAGTGACGACCTGCAATAAAAACGCTGCGATGGTGCGCGCCCATTGCGCTTCGACGCCGACGGCCTGGAGAGAAACAGAAAGAACGATTCCTGCAATGCTCTGTCTCCCCGGGGTCAATGAGGGCAGCCAGTTCATCGTCACGCTTTTCACAGGACAGTAAAAATAGTTAGGCGGCAGCACGGAGTCTCCACTTCCCGGCTACCTCGAGATCAACCGCCGTGTTCAAATTGAACACCGATCAGAACCGGCTGAGCCTGGCGTACTGCAGGCCTGTTGCCCGCTCGGCCCGCCAGATCCATCGTTGAAGGAGATTCCATGCGCCTGACCGCAGAGCTATCGCTTTATCCGCTGCTGGATGAGTATATCCCGGCCATTGATGCCATTATCGCTGACCTCAACTCCCATGCGGGCCTGACCGTTTTGACCAACGCCATGAGCACTCAGGTCGCCGGTGAGTACGGTGCGGTGTTTGCAGCAGTGCAGGCCGCGTTGGCGCAGAGCACCGAACGTTTCGGCCCACAGGTACTGGTGTGCAAGTTCATCGCCGGCGACCTGCTCGGCTCGGCAGTCAACGAATGATGCGGGCGACACCCGTAAAGGGCCTGGCACAGCGAAGCGCAGTGCTACGATGAGTGGGCCAATGTATTGCACGCTGGAAGCGAGACGCCTGTGAGCGGAACCATACTCGGGCTTGACGAAATCACCGGCAGCAACGTGGGCGGCAAGGCCTATGGGCTCTCGAGACTGGTGAGCATGGGTCTCAGGGTACCGCCTGCATTTGTCATCCACGGGGCACAGTCGGGCAGCTACCCCGAGGAACTCGAGCAGAGCTACCAGGCCCTTGGCGGCAAGACCGTCGCGGTACGTTCTTCGGCCCAGGGCGAAGACGGGACAGACGCCTCCTTTGCCGGCCAGTACGATACGGTGCTCAATGTCACCGGCAGCGACGCCCTGCGTCAGGCAATAGACCGCTGCGTGGCATCCCGGGCAAATGCTCGTGCGCTGGCCTATCAGGGCGTGCAGGAAACCGGGCAAGATACTCCCGACAACGGCGCAGCGATGAATGTGGTCGTACAGTGCATGGTCGATGCAAAGCTGGCGGGGGTTGTTTTCACCGCTGATCCTGCCAGCGCACGGCGTGACCTGCTGGTCATTGACGCGGTGGCAGGCCTCGGCGAGGCACTGGTCAGCGGAGAGGCCACCCCGGATCACTACGGCGTCAATCGCGCCGGCGATATTGTAAAGCGCCAGCTGGTCGGCGAAGAGGCACTGCTGAGCGATGCCCAGGTGGCCGAGATCGCGCGCCAGGCCAGGTCCGCCGAGCTTCACGAGGGACAGCCGCTGGACCTGGAATGGGCAATTGATGCTACAGGGACGCTCTACTGGCTGCAGGCAAGGCCCGTGACCACGCTACCGGCGGACCTCAACGAATTCGACTCCACCCTGCCGCGCCCCGACGATGTGCTCACCATCAGCAATGTCAGCGAGATGATGCCTGGCGCGGTGTGCCCACTCACGATGTCCTTCACCGGCGGTGGCATCGACTACGGATTGCAACATATGCAGGTCACCGTGGGCGCCCGGGCGTTCATCGACAAGCAGTGGCAGGTCACCGCTTCTGCCTATGGCCACCTGTTTCTGAACATGACCGGCAACCTGGTAATGTCCGCAGGCGTTCTCGGCTCTGATGCCGACCAGACAGCGCAAACCCTGTGCGGTCGCATCGTTCCGGAACTCAAAGATCTTCCGCCCCTGCCCTGGCGGCGCCGATTTCTGAATACGCTCAGGCTGCTGCGCTATTGTCTGCGGGCGCCCACAGTGGTGGAACAGTTTGGAGAGGAACTGAAGCGCTTCGTCATTGAACCGCAACCCGACAGCGTCGCCCTGTGGCAAGAGATCGCCGACAACTCCTGGTTCTTCAATCATTGTATGGCCGTGCACATTCAGTCGTCTGCGCTGTCGGGTTTTCTCTGCGCCATTGTCGAAAACATGGTGTCGGGAAAATCCAATGACAGTTCGGTGGAAGAGCAATCCGAGGCGGTACGCTTGCTGGCCGGCGCCAGTGACGTGGAAAGCGCCGTCATGCTCGAGCAACTGGATACCCTGCTGGACCAGGTCGCCCGGCATCCCGACGCTCCGCAGTATTTCCAGTCCGCGAGCATTGATGCTGCGACCCACTGGCTGCAATCCACCGAGCCACTGGCAACCGGATTCAATGACTTTCTCGCCAGTCACGGCCACCGCGGGTATCGCGAGCTGTGTATGCGCGATCCATCCTGGCGTGACGATTTGACGCCGCTGGTCCAGAGCATGCAGGCGGCTGTGAAGGCGCGCCTCCTGACCGGCGGACATCGAGAACTACAGGCTGAGCCTATCGACTGGACCTCTTTGAGCCGCGGGCTACGCTGGATTCTTCCCAGGGCCCACAACGCGATTCGACGCCGCGAGCACACCAAGTCGCAGCTGGTGGACCTGGCGCACCGGTTCAAGATGGCGTTTCGAACGCTGGGCCAGCATATGACCGAAGAGGAACTGTTGCCGGATGCCGACCTGGTCTGCTTCTTTGCCTTCCATGAACTGGCTGACTATATTGCCAATCCCACGCCAGCCTTTGTCGAGACCTTGCTGGCGCGTCGCGATGCACTGGCCTATCAACAGCAATTCGAATTTCCGGAAATATCCGTGGGCCTCCCTGAGCCTCTGGAGCCCCAGCTCGTCGCGCTGGCCGACGGCGTACTTCAGGGTCGGCCGGCGTCCCGCGGCACGGTGGAAGGAACCGTGCGAGTGGCCCATACGCTGGAGGAAGCCGCCGCACTGCAGGCCGGTGAAATCCTGGTGACGCCCATCACCGACATTGGCTGGACGCCCTATTTCAGCATGATTGGCGGACTGGTTACTGACCTCGGAAGCTCTGTATCCCATGGGGCGGTGATTGCCCGGGAATACGGCCTGCCCTGCGTTGTGAACACCCGCCAGGGAACGCGCCTGCTTAAAACCGGCGATCAGGTGCGGCTTGATGGGGATGCGGGTTGTGTGACGCTACTGGCAGAGTAGCTTAAAGGCCCACAGGCTATTCACTAGCCGCGATATCTCACCATTATTTGGAACCCTCGGCGAGAGATTTTGCGCTGTGCGGCTAGTCCTCGACCCAGTACGTCATCAGGCTGCGCTGCACACCCTTGACGTTGATTTCGGCATTGGGCGTGCACCTTACATCGTCCCCGACCAGCCGGTACGTGGATTCGGAAATCAGCACCCGGTCTGGCGCGCTGGCATCCTGCAGGCGCGCGGCCACATTGGCTTCCTTGCCGACGATGGTAAAACCCATTTGCAGCTCGCTGCCAAAATTGCCCACGGTGCATTCACCGCTGCTGATACCCACGCGTACCGGTATGCCCAGCTCCCTTGAGCGCGCCAGCATGGCGCGAGCCATTTCCACACAGCGCACCGCGTCACTGTGCTCCCCCTCACTGTCGGGGGCGCCGAAGAACACCATGATCGCGTCGCCTATGTACTTGTCCAGCGTGCCGCCAAAACGGGCGACAATAATCGCCATCTCGCTGAAGTAGTTGTTGAGCCACTGGGTCAGCTCCCCCGGCGGACGGGACTCCACCAGCGGGGTAAAACCAACAATATCGGCAAAGCAGATAGTCAGCGGTTTCTGCTGGGATTCGATGCGAACATTCGAGTCGCCGGCAAAAATGGCATCACAAAGTTTGGCCGGCAGATACTTGGACAGATTATCTGCGACCTGGTCGAGCCGCTGTACGAGTTGGGTGAGACGGACATGGGTTTTTACGCGGGCCAGCAACTCGACCTCACTGAAAGGCTTGGTAACGTAGTCCACCGCACCGAGTTCGAAGCCGTCGGCAATTCTGCGGGTATCGTTTTCCGACGTCAGAAATATGACCGGTATGTCGGCGCTGTCTGGATTGGCCTTTAGTTGACGACACACTTCAAAGCCATCCATACGCGGCATTTCAAGGTCGAGCAAAATCAGGTCCGGCCGCACATCCGGTATGCAGGCGAGCGCCTCTACGCCGTCCGCAGCCAGTGCCACCCGATAGCCGCCCTGCTCCAGCATGATTTCGAGCAGGCCTCTAAGCTCCTCGGCATCGTCGACCACGAGTACCCTCGGGGAGGCGGCGGGTTTCAACACTTGTAGATTCCAGATTCCATGAGGCGTATTGAAGCACTAATTGAACAGACACTGCTCGAATATTTTACTCCACAGAGCCTGTATAGCTACTGCTGATCCAGCGTGCCCCTGGTGCCGGCTTACGGATGCTCGCCTTCGCTCGACCGCACCTCCAGGCATGCCAGGGAGATACCCGCCACCCAGACCACATAGACCAAACCAACGGTGCGCTCATACGCACCCAGCGAAATCAAACCAATCAACAAACTGGCGGGAATCAATCCTAGCCAGACGACAGTGCAACCAACGTTGAAGGCGCCTGACCAACGAGAAATCCGTGACAGCCCTGGTTGCAGCAGGCCCATGGTAATGCCGACCAGGGTGGCAACCACCCACAGCGGATCATTGTAGGCGAGGCCTTGCCCTGCGGAATGGTCGGGGACGGCAAAGAAATAGGCGACAAGGAACAGCAACGCCCCAGCGATACTCAGCAGGGCTCTGCCCACCGGCCAGCAGCGACCCGTGTCCAGGCGCCCCAGACCAACGGCCAGCATAATCTGCGCAGTGCCAAACAGGACAATACTCAGGGTATGAATAAACCCCCAGCGACCCTGACTGAGCTCACTGATAGGATCGTCGATCGTCGCCTGGCCATTTGCCACCAGCGACAGGCAATGCAGGATTGGCGTTGCGAGTGAAAAAAGCAGCGCGATTCCGAGTAACATCGACATGCTATCTGCGGACATCCCCAGCCGCCTTTGCAGGCGAGTCATGCCAGCCCTCCAGCTTGTTGCGGCCTGCGAAACTGCTTCTTCAGCTCGAAACAGGCCAGGAAAGTAGACGCCGCCGCCAGCGGCCATATCCAATCCTGCGCTCGCAGCGGTTCGAATCCAAACCAGCCACCGATCGAAGCATTGCTGGTAATCACGGTAACAATGGCAAATGAAAACAGCAGTGAGCCTGCCAGGGGCTTGTTGCACAGCAGGTAGCGGCCGAACACGGTGCCTGCGGTGCGGCGCGACAGGATGTTCATGTACTGGATCTGCACAATGCCCAGAAAGGCAGCGGCCTGCGCTGAGGCAGTTGTGCCCCCGGTTTGCAGCACCATAAAGAAACTGAAGTAGCCACCCAGTCCCATCAGGACTCCTAACCAGGCCAGCTCGACGAGACGCGCTCGGTCAATGATATGCGAACCCAGGCGCCGTGGCGGGCGCCTCATGACCTCGGCTTCGGGGGGATCAAATGTCAGCGCCATCAACGGCAACATCTCACCAATCAGGTCGATGGACAGAATCTGTACCGCAGTGATAGGTATCGGCAAGCCCATGGCGGCGCCGACGAAACCGGCACAGACACAGCTCAATTCACCAATATTCGAGGTGATAGACGAGAGAATCACGCTCCTGAGGTTCTGGTAGATGGTACGCCCCTCCCTCACGGCGACCACCAGCGTCGTAAAGTCGTCGTCCGTGAGGACGATTTCCGCGGCCTCCTTGGCGACAACGGACCCCTGGCGCCCCATCGCCACACCAATATCCGCACGCTTGAGCGACAGCGTGTCGTTCACGCCGTCACCGGTGACCGCAACCACCTCGCCGAGTGACTTCAACAGTGTGACGATCCGAAATTTCTCCTGCGGCGAAACCCGGGACAGTACGACGGACTCGGCTGCCAGCGACGCTTTCAGCTCGGCCTCCGACATCTGCCGCAGATCCTCGCCGGTGAGCACCTCTCCGTCCGCCATACCAATCTTGCTGGCGATCGCTTCCGCTGTGATAGGGCCGTCGCCCGTCAGCATCAGCACCCTGATCTGGGCGGCGCGCACCTCGGCTATTGCGTCGCTTACGCCCTCCCGTGGCGGATCTAACATGGCAACCAGCCCGGCAAACACAAAGTCCTGTTCGGTTTCCTCCACTGAGTAGTCCGTCCTGGTGCCGGGAAAATCGCGGTAGGCCAGCGCAATTACCCTGAGCGACTCGGCGCTGAAGGCCTCCATCTGGCGCATGATGGCAGCCCGGCCCTCATCGTCGAGCGGCACTTCCTCGCCATCTCGGTGAGTGCTTGAGCAGGCATCGAGCACTGTGGACGTCGCGCCCTTCATAAAGCCTATGACCTTGCCGTTGTGGGAGCGAAGCATGGTCATGCGTTTGCGGCGACTGTCGAAGGGTAGCTCAGTCAGTACCGGGAATTCCTTGAGGCGCTCATCGGGGTCGATACCGGCCTTGACGGCAAACGGCATGAAAGCGGCCTCGGTAGGGTCGCCCAACGCGTACCAGCCCGGGTGATCGGCATCGGGCTCGTGGGTGCGACCATTGCTGGCCAGCAGCCCGTGCTGGAAGAATTCCTTGACCCGATCCAGCTCCCCCTGCTCAATCGGCTGCCCGTCTTCAAGAATCTCGCCCGCCGGGTCATAGCCCTGACCGGTAATCTCATAGCTGTGGCCGTTCGCCCAGGCGCACACGATGGTCATCTGGTTCGCAGTGATGGTGCCGGTCTTGTCCGAACAGATCACGGTAGTGCATCCCAGCGTTTCCACGGCGGACAGGCGTTTTACGACTGCGTTTTCCCGCGCCAGCCGACCCACCCCCAATGACAGCGCGACGGTAATCTGTGCCGGCAGGCCCTGTGGCACACAGGCTGCCGCCACGCCGATGGCAAACAGCGCGCTGGCATTGACCAGGGCAGTCATATCGGCAAATTCATCGCCGCGCAGCAGGATGTTGATGGCAAACAAGGCAAGCGCAATCACGCCTGCCATCCGGGTAAGCAGCACTGCCAGAGCGTTGATCTCCCGCTGCAGTGGCGACAGGTCCCGCTCGATGCCCTGCCCGATCTCGGCAATCTCGCCGATCGCCGTGGCCATACCCGTCGCCACCACCACCCCGATCGCGCTGCCCCGGGCCACGGTAGTACCCATGAAGGCCAGATTGTCCTGCTCGGACAAGCCGGGCTCTCCGGCAGGCAATACCTCGGCCTCCTTGTCCTGCGGCAGGGATTCGCCGGTGAGCGTAAAATCGTTAGTGGCCAGCTCACGGGACTCAATCAGTCGCAGGTCTGCCGGCACTGCGCAGCCCTCCTCCAGGTAAACAATATCGCCCGGCACCAGGGCTTCCGCGTCTAGCTCCAGCATTTCACCGTCGCGCCTGGCTCGCGCCTGGCCGCGAACCATCAGCTTCAACCGCTCGAGCAGCTGCTCGGCGTGATACTCCTGGTAGAGGCCGATAAACCCGTTGATTAGGATGATGGCGAGCAGAACGGTGGCGCCCCGGGTGTCACCCAGGTACCAGGCCAGCGCGGCCGCCACCAACAGCACGACGATCAGCAGGTCCGTGAACTGCCGGAGCAGGAGTTGGTACCAGGGGGCACCACCCTGTTCCTGCAACAAATTGGCACCAAAGCGCCTGCGCCTTTGCTCAGTCTCAGCCTGTGTCAGGCCGGTCTGGGGGTCAGTCTCGAGCTGCTCGATGACCGCCTGGGCAGTGAGCCGGTACGCCGGCGCAGTCAGCGAGTATCGCTCCACCGGACCTTCACTTCGCTGCGTGTCTCGCATGTCTTTCAGCAGTTCCCGCACTCGTCGCAACAAGTGTACAGGCAGCATACCTCCCTCGGCTCAAAGCTCTTCAGGAATCGACTGCGGTGGATTGGAGCCGGACTGTACTACAGCGGACAGCTCATCCGCTGCTTCCACGGGTTGTGTCACGCTGCGGCCGGCAATCTTGCTGAAGCGCTGCATCTTGTCCCGCACTCGCCGCGAATAGGTCACGAATTGCGACAGGACCCCCACATCCTGCCGCCGCGGGTCACGCATCAGTCGCAGCAGGTCACGACTCACTTCATCGATGGTGCTGCGCAGTTCAACAGCCGCATCGTGGGTGTCTGGCTTCTGGCCCTCAGACAGCGCCCTGTAGGTCTTGTCGAACAAATGCAGCGTGCGGCTGGAGATCTCCCTGACCATCAGCATTACATCGCTTCTCAACTCGACAAACTGCTTGTCCATGGTGACCTTGGTATTGAAGAGGTCCTCGATGGAATCCTCTATCTGGAAAAGGTAATCATAACGGGTAAACAGGTTCATCAACTGGCGCGACTCTTCCTCGTCACCCGTGCTCACCAGGAAATGCGAAAACGTTGCCTGTACGTCCCGTTCCAGGTAGGCGATGTACTCGATTCGCCGCTGGGCTGCATCCTGTACGCTGCGATAGTTTGTTTCGATACTCAGTGTCACCAGGTTGTAGTTTTCCTGCAGGAAGGCAAACAGTTGCAGCAGATTGTCTTCCAGGCGTTGATATTGCTTTGCAAAAGGTACGTCCGGATTGAAGGCCGGAAAATCGATGCGCTCGAAGTCCATCTTTCCTTCACCCAACAGTGATTCCACAAGGCGAGTGAAGGGCCCGATCAGTGCCAGGAAAATCAAGCAGGAAGCGACGTTGAAGATCATGTGTATATTTGCCAGCGCTATGGCCGGATCGCTGCCAAATCGATGCAGGTGCTCGCCGAACAGCAGAAAGACCGGCAGGAAAATCACTACACCGCCGACATTGAACAGGAAGTGGCACAGCGCGGTTTTCTTCGCGGCAAGGTCCATATTGAACATGGCCAGCAAGGCAGTAGCCGTCGTACCGATATTCGCGCCCATAATCAGGGGGACCGCATTCTCAAGGCTCAGCAGTCCCTGCTGGGCGAAAATAATCGCCAAACCGGTAGTTACCGAGCTGGATTGCAGCAACGAGGTGAATAGACAACCTGCCAGCACAGCCAACAGCGGGTTCTGGGGCTGGATCAGGTAAGCGACCAAAGCTTCAGATTCCTGCAACGGCGCCAGCGAGGAAGCGATCAGGTTGAGGCTGAAAAAAACAAAGCCGATATAAAAGATCGGCTTGCCGAACAGTGTCCAGCGCGAGCGTGTGAGGGACATGAAGAAGCCGACAATGATCAGCAGCGGCGCAAATTCCGTCAGCTTGAAGGCGACCAGTTGCGCCGTCACAGTGGTGCCGACATTGGAGCCGAAGATGACGCCGACGCTGTTCCTGAACGACAGGACACCTGCGTTCACCAGGCTGATCGTAATCACGGAGGTGGCGGAACTGGATTGAATAATGGCCGTGACCAGCGCGCCCAGCAGCACACCAAAGACCGGTAACCGCGTCGCCCGGGCCAAAAGCCGTCGAAACCTGTCTCCAGTAACGCGTTCTATCTCGG
This sequence comes from Cellvibrionales bacterium, assembly GCA_043513815.1. Lineage (GTDB taxonomy): Bacteria > Pseudomonadota > Gammaproteobacteria > Pseudomonadales > Halieaceae > JANQIO01. The sequence continues at coordinate 3,370,791 of CP121313.1, forward strand.
CGGAGAAGTGCTCAAGGCCGAAGATGAATAGCACAATCGCTGTGAGCCCACCAATGATCAACTGCAGTTGTTCCACCCGGCCTCCAGTACAACAGGCGTAAATCGCCTTTAACCTATACTAGTAGTCAAGTGACCGTCAGGAATTGACGTGACTCAATTACGCTAGGCTATCAGCCGGAAGTATGACCGCAGGCGCTAATGCCACAGGTATGCCCATGCCCATACTCAAGCCGAGCACGGGTCTGCTTTACAGCGCTGCGCCAAAACGGTCGCCGAAACACATCTTCTCCAACGGCCTGCGGGAGATAGGGCCATGCCCCTTCCCCACCGGATAGCCGAGTGGAACGAAGGCACAGGGATACCAGTCTGCCGGGACGTCCAGAAGCTGTTTGACTTCAGCTTCGGCGTAACAGAGCAAGGTCGTCAGCGTGCAGCCGATCCCCTCATTGACGCAGGCCAGCATCAGGTTCTGGATGGCAGGATAGACAGAGCCGCCGCCGACGACGGACGGCCGACCCATGTCTGCGTCAGTAATCGCCATCAGGCGGGGGTTGAAGCAGGCCACCACAATGACGGGGGCTTTACCGAAGTGTTCGCCGAGGTGGTCGGCCGCCGCCAGCATACGCTCCTGCTTTGCCAGTGCTTCCCCTTCCAGTCCCTTGAGGCCTTTGCGATGGCCGGCCGCATAGCGGTCCCACAGTGGCCGGTACAGCGTGCCCAGTTCCCGCTTCAGCTCCGCGTCTCTTACCACCACCAATCGCCAGGGCTGGAGGTTGCCGCCACTGGGGGCCCAGGTCGCGGCCTGCAAGATACGCCGCAATACATCCTCGGGGATCGGGTCCTCTCGGAGTCGGCGCACGGCGCGGAGTGTGCTCATGGCGTCATAGAGAGGCACAGAGGTATCAGTCATGGCAGTTTCCATAGGCTGTCAAAGCCTATAAAGATAGCAGAGCAGACTTGCATAATATAGCTAGACTATAAATACTATGCAAAAATTGGAGTTTAACTACAGTTTATGGGCGCCACCAGCACGCATCAATCTCCTGCCACCGACAGGGAGCGCGCACCCTCCGGCAAGCTGGAGCGCACCCGGCACAAGCTGGTAGCCGGTATCCGCGCGCAGGTCAGCGCCAGTGGCAACTTCACAGCAGAACAAGTCGCCGAGCGCGCAGGCACCTCACCGGCTACCTTTTATAACCACTTCGCCACCAAGGACGAAGCACTGGTGGCCGCCTACCGGGCGCTGATGGCGGACCTCGCCGACAACGTGGCTCAACACTGCCGTGTCGAACGCCTGTTGGACGAGGGCCTGGATGACTTCTTCGGACACTGGCTGCTGGACTCTGCCGGCTTCTTTGCCGACAACGCTGCCCTGTTTCGGCTGGCCCAGGCCGCACTCGAGCGGTCCCGGGAGCTGCGTGAACTGTTTCGGCACTACGAGGACAGCATCATCCAGACCTTCCGACGCTTTATCGAACTGGGCCAGGCCGCCAAAGTTATTCGCGCCGGTGATTCACTGGCCATGGCCCAGATGCTCGCCGTGATGAGTGAGGGCTGGTACCACCCATTGATTCAGAAACTCGAACCAGGCAGCCCGCTACACCGGGAAATGGCCGGTTCGCTTGCTCGGGCGCTGCGCCCGGAGAGAGGACACTAGTCGTGGAGCACATCGATATTCTTACCCAGGCAGCCAGGCTGAGCCGCGCGCACTATGACATCGCCGATGACATCGAACAGGCGCGCCGTATTCCCGCCGCGGTCTCCCAACAGATGGCCGCCGCCGGTATTTACCGGCTCGGTGTCCCGGCGGCCATTGGTGGGCTGGAAGCGCCTCCGGCGATCAGTAGCGAAGTCTTCGAAACCCTGGCCCGGGGCGATGCTTCCTGTGCCTGGGTGGCGTTTATAGGTGCCACCTCAGGGGCGGCGCTGGCCAGCATCCCCGCGGCAGCAGCCGCCGAGATCTTTTCCCGCCCGGAAACCCTGGTCACCGGCGTCTTCGCCCCCACCGGGCGCGCGGAAAAAGTCGAAGGCGGTTTCCGCGTATCCGGCCGCTGGCAATGGGGCTCTGGCAGCCAGAACGCCGACTGGTTGCTGGGTGGCTGCATGTTGATGGAAAACGGAGAACCCCTGCGGGATGAGGCGGGCAATCCCCGCAACCACATGATGATCCTGCCGGCCGACGAGGTGGAGTTTATCGATACCTGGCAGGTATCAGGGCTGTGCGGTACCGGCAGCCTCGACTACCAGGTGGACGATGTCTTCGTGCCCGAAGCACGGGCGGTGGGCTACCTGCCGACAGGCGATGCGAAAACAGCGCTTTATGCCTTTCCCAATTTCACCTTTCTCGCCCTGGGTATCGGCGCCGTATGCATGGGCATCGCCCGCGCCGCCATCGATGATCTGGTCAACCTGGCGGTGGAGAAAAAACGCCGGGGCGCCCGCAAGACCATCGCCCACAAGTCCAGCGCCCAGGCGTCCCTGGCCGAGGCCGAGGCGGCCCTGCGCAGTGCCCGGCTGCTGTATTACGACGCCCTGAACAAGGCCTGGGAAAGCGCGCAGTCAGAGGGGCAAGTCAGCGTGGCGCAACGGGCCGACCTGCGCCTGGCCACCACCCACGCGGTACAGGTGTCCGCCGACCTGGTCGCCGAGATGTACAAACTGGGCGGTGGGGCGTCGGTCTACAAGACCTCGCGTCTGCAGCGCTACTTCCGGGATATCCATGTGGCCACCCAGCACATTATGGTGGCACCACAAACACTCGAAACCGTGGGCAGCCTGTTGTTCGGGCTGGAAACCGACGCATCCATGCTCTAGCCCGCATATCTCACCGATTTTTGGAATTCTCGGTGAGAGATTGTGCGCTGTGCGGGATTTTCCGACTAAGGTCATAGCGGTGGCTATGGCCGCAGGAGGAAGATGTCGCACAGTGTGCAAGATCCGGCGAGAAACCAAAAAGGCATTCTGCAGGCTATAGTAAGCGTATGAAGAAGATCAGCGCCGAATCGGTGAGATATGCGGGCCAGGAGGCCTCCAATGAGCCAGGCATTTGATATAGCAACCGCGGGCTACACCCGCTTCAGCTTTGAACGGGCTGATCGCGTGCTGACAGCGTCCATCACCTCCGAACACCCGGTCAACGGCGTCGACGGGGCCATGCACGAGGAGTTCTCGCGGGTATTTGCCGACCTGCAGCGGGATTCGCTGAGCGACATCATCGTATTGACGGCCCGGGGGCGCGCCTTCTGTGCTGGCGGCGACTTCGACTGGTTCCAGGAGCAGATTGATAATCCGGCGGCATTCCGCGCCATTGCCTGGGATGCCAAGCGCATTGTCTCCAGCCTGCTGGAAATGGAAAAACCGCTGATCTGTCGTCTCAACGGTGCCGCCGCCGGACTCGGTGCCACCATCGCCCTGCTTTGCGACATTATCGTCGCCGACGAAAATGCCGTCATCGGTGATCCCCACGTGAAGGTGGGACTGGTCGCCGGCGACGGCGGCGCCCTGATCTGGCCGCAGCTGGTGGGCTATGCCAGGGCCAAGGAACTGCTGCTGACCGGTGACATGCTCACAGCAGCGCAAGCACTGGAACTGGGGCTGATCAATCACGCGGTAGCCCCGGACCAGCTCGACGCGAAAGTGCAGGAGATCGTCGACAAGATCCTGGCCAACCCGCGCTGGGCGGTGCGCTGGACCAAGTCGGTGGCCAATATTCCCCTGCGCGCCCTGGCGGCCCAGACCATGGATGCGGCGATCGGCTGGGAAAGCGTGTCCAACTTCCATGACGACCGCCGCGAGGCGGTGGCCGCAATGCGGGAGAAACGCGCGCCGAACCTCACGGGAGAGTGACATGAACCAGCCCAGCTTTACCGTTGAAGCCGAACACATCGCGGAGATTCGCCGCCAGCTGCGCCGCTTTGTCGAGGACAAGGCGCCCCGGGAGCGGCGCCGAGAATGGGACCGGGAGCACACCTGGCCCCGGGAACTGTTCACGGAGATAGCCGACATGGGCCTGATTGGCCTGACCATCCCCGAACAATACGGTGGCGCCGGCCAGGACCTGGTGGCCGCCGTGGCCGTGATCGAGGAATTGTCACAGGTGGGCGCCTTCCTCTCCGGCCCTTATATACATGCGGCATTCTACGGCGGCATGAACCTTTCGGAGAACGGATCCGAAGCGCAAAAGAGCGCACTGCTACCGAGGATCGCCGCCGGCGAGCTGCTGCTGTGCTATGGATTGTCCGAGCCCAACGTGGGCGGCGACCTCGCCAGCGTGGAGACCCGCGCCGAATTGCTCGATGGAGAGATCCGTATCAACGGCGCCAAGCGCTGGTGCACCGGGGCTGACTGGTCGGACTACATTTACTGCCTGGTACGCAGCGGCGCGGCGGATGATCGCTACAACAACCTTTCCCTGCTGTTGATCCCCACCGATACCCCAGGCATCAGCATGCAGCCCATTGAGCACGTCAACCTGCGCTATACCACCTCTATGGATGTGTACTTTGAAGACGTGAGTCTCGGTGAAGAGGCCATTGTCGGCGGGCCGGAGATGTGGAACCGGGGTTGGGAGCAGCTTTCAGGCCGGGCCCTGGACGTGGAGAAGATCGAGATTACCGCCTGTGCCTACGGCTTCGCCCGGGCGGCAATCGAGGAGTGCTGGCAGTACGCCCAGGAACGGGTCCAGTTTGGCAAACCGATTGCCCGGCACCAGGCCGTCCGCCACAAGCTGGTGACCGCGAAAACAAAACTGCAGGCCGCCCGGCACATGCTGTACCACGGCGCCTGGCTGGCCAATGAAGGCCTGCCCTGCTCCGTGGAAACCTCTATGGCCAAGCTGTTTGTTGCTGATGTTGGAGTAGAAATCGGGCTGGCCTGCCAGCAGGTGATGGGCGCCTACGCCCTGTCTGACAGCTACGACATGGAGCGAAACCTGCGCGACCTGCTGGGCATGCCGATCGTCGGCGGCTCTTCCGACATGCAGAAAAACAACCTGGCCAGCATGCTCAAGCTCTAGAAGCGTGAGAGTGGGCAGCTGGCCGCCGGGGCATTCGGGGTTTCTGCTACTTCGCGCGAGGGGTGCGCAAAGGCTGGCTGGCAGCGAAGTTAAACGCCCTGCCCTCTTCGCGCAGCGAATCGACAGTGCGCCCGTCACAGTCTGCCAGGTTGACGCCGCTGAGAATGCCGTCAGTACCCACCAGCACCACCACCGGGTCCGACGTGGAGGACTTGTAGAGCGTATTGCCGTCGCGCATACGAGCGCTGACGTAGAACACCAGCCGCTCCCAGGGCAACACCCCCGTGGGATCTTTCACCGAGCAGACAATCGCGTCCGGCATGCCCTCGACAATACCGGCACGGCCCGCCAGCGGCACCAGTGCAAGAAAAACCAATGCGACACCCGCCAATAGAGGCGCGCCTGAAGACTTCACCATAATCTACCTCCTGGTAGCTGAGACGGTCTCAGTGCATGAGACTAACACTTTCCAGGAAAGGTCCGGATTCCGGAGGCTGGCGGGGTCCAGCCCCAGCCCTTTCGGCGCCGGCACCATCCCGGCGACCCCTCCCAGCCCCTGTCGGGTGCCATTATATTGCGGCGTTTTTGCGAACCGCCTCACAGCCTGGAAGATCCTGGTATGAACCGGTTCACATCAAGGGAAGCCTGGCAGCGTAATTTCGCGAGCTAGCGCTAATCTAAGCTCTAACAACACGGGACAGCGCTATGAAAAATAGAAGAAAGCTTCAAGACAGAAAAGCCGGTCAACACCGTTTCCCCCGCCAGTTTGTTATTTCAATGGCGGTCGCCGCTGCGGTTTGCTACGGAATCGCCGGGCTGAAATACAATAATGGTGCACAGCACTATGAGGCCTATGTAGACGCCTACTCGGCGTGTGTGAAGGATCCGCTCTTCGGCGCGCAGGCAGTGGAAATCTGCAAGACCACCAAACAGGTACGTGATCAGTTTGCTGCTCACAATGCAGCCTACGCCAGTGGCGCACCATTTCTCAGCTTCGCTTTCTCGCTCACGGTAGCGGTATTCCTGTCGCCGCTGACACATCGCGGCAGCCGTTGGGTTGAAAACCAGCTGGCAGACACGAACCCCCTGGAGGCGGCTCCCAGAGCCAGCTAACCGGCGAAAGACAGGTTCTCCATGATCGACCTACAGGGGCCTTGCGCCCCTGTTTTTTTATCTAGCCTTTAATCACCAACAGACGCTGCTGCCGACACTGCCGCTGGCCTGGCGCGTCCCTGTGGCCGTCAGCGTGTAGTTGCCGCATTGATCCTTTGTCTGGTCATTCAACGCCGTCGCTACGGCGTCGTAACTGGTGCCGGTAACATTGGCCAGCGTGATCCTGTACACAGCGGAAGCATCTGTCGCGGCCACCTGCTCGGACTTCTTGTCGACCGCATAAGGATCCGGCAGGCCGAGTCCCGCCAGGGAATCGCTGTAACTGCGATTGTTCAGGAAAAACTGCTCCTGGCGCATCGCGATATCCATCAGCGCACCCCTGGCGCCGGTGCGGCCGCTCTTGCGAATACTTTCGCGGTAAGCTGGCAGGGCGATGGCGGCGAGAATGCCGATGATGGTGATCACTACCAGTAGTTCCAGCAGGGAAAACCCTGCCGCCTGTCTCTTGTCAGTCATTGATCTTTGAAGCACTGTGTCACCACCTGTCCCGGTCAAAGCCTGTCTACACCCACATCCCGCCAGTAGGCGCGCCAACGGGAACGGCCACCGGGGTCAATGATCTGGTTGCCGTCGATACCGGTGCCGGGCAGCAGAATCTGGTCACCCAGCGGCTTCGCGCCAGGTGGGATCCCCGGGCCGACGCTGGTGTAGCGATCAGCCTTGTCCATGCCATCGATCACATTGTTCAGGTTCAACACTACCGAGCCGTCCTTGAGGCTGATGGCGTACAGTCGACCACTTCCCTCGGAAGGCGCGCAGGTTATGGAGCTACCGTCGCCCTCGGGCAGGTAGCTGGTGAAATAGACTACACCGTTGACAGTCAGCGGAGCCGACAGGCCTTTTTCACCATTGTCCTCCAGAGTCAGCTTCCAGCCGCGGTCCAGGTTGGTCGCCTCACAGCTGGACTCCTCGCCGGTTACACAGATATCGGTGATATTGGGCAGGTCGTTGAGCGTCGCAACATCGGTCTCGTCGGTCACCAGGCTGGCGTAGGAACCCACGGCTGTCTCCCGATCCTTGATCATGTAGAGATAATTTTCCACACCCAGGTTCTGGGGAGCGGCGCGATCGCCAGAGGCGATAACAATACCGATGTAGTCACCGGACTGGTCCCTCGCCTTGACCACATCCGGCGCATGGAAGAAGCGCCTGTCATGACTGGTATCGTCGTAGCCCAGTTTGGCTATCTGGGTAATGCGCCAGTTGTCCCGGCGGTGGGTCGTAGCCGCGCCCTCGGGCAGGTCCACACGCCACAGGCTGCCGCCGGTATCACCGACATAGGCGCGATCGACAATGCCGTTACCGTTGGCATCCAGCAATGTCATGGTGGAGGGGATAGCGTCCAACAGGTCGGCGTTATAGCGCACTGTATTGGAGTTAAACCCGGTACCCTGTACCGCCTTCCAGATCAGCTCACCGGTCTCGGCATTGACCACAAAGATCGCATTGCCCTCAGTACTGTCGCCCCAGCCCGCGTCCTTTCCGATGCGGCTTGATCCGCTCCAGCCGCCGTCGTAGCCGCCGGCAAAAATCAGCACCGGAACCGGCACACCCTCATACATTACCCGCGCAATACGCGGAGTGGAAAATGTCATGCCCAGTTCGGCGAAGTCGCCAGCTTTGGTGATCTTCCATTTAAGCGAGGGCGTGTCCAGCGGATTGGAGGCATCCAGCGCATAGTAGCCTTTGCCGCCGCGGCGCAGCCCGAAGTAGACCCACACATCGTCGCCGGATTCGATGGTGCCGTCTGCATTCGCGTCATTGACGAGGGAAACTGCCTCGCCGTCGACCCCGTAGGGATGGGGGTCATCGATAGTGGGATTATTCTCCGCCAGTCGCTTCTGGATACCCATGACTTCGAGCGGCATGAAGCCAAACATCTCCTGCCCGGAATCCGTGCCGGCACTGGTGGTATTTTCCAGCATGCGAAACCAGCCATCGTTGGAGCCGAAGAACAGGCGAATCAGCGGATTCTCAGCCGTATACGGTGTGACGCTGCCGTAGTTGATCACCAGCGGCCTGGAGTGCATGGGATCACCCATCATCCAGTCGCGGGAGTCATCGGAGTTGTCCCCATCCTCGTTGAACACATCAACCCCCCGTCCCCAGGCTATCAGGTCTTCGAGATCATCCGCCGACAGGCTGGAGTCGGGATCAAGATAGGGGGCCAGCAGCGAGGCGGTGGTACTGTCTTCGTTGTAAGGGATCAGCAGGTTCGCCGTGCTCGGACTCTCGGTGTAGAGCTGTCGTGCACCCAGGTCGCCATTATCGTCACCCGGCTCCGCGTCAGACAGCATGCCGGGAATGCGTTGACCCGCGCCACCCCGCATCACGCTGCGACCGTCTTTTTCTGTCACCTCGTTCCGGTCTGCATCGAAGGCAACCACGTCCGGGCCGTTGGGGTCTGTCCAGTAGGTGAGCGCATCGGTCTTGATACGCCCATCGCTGTCAAACGCCGTCTCATCATCAGCATCGCGTATCACACTTTGCGTTTGGGTTTCTCCGGACGCGTCCGTCGTGGTGATCTCGGCAATCTTGAGCTTCTTTACGTTACCGGGCCAGCGCGGCTCGCCCTGCGCTTCGAAAACGGCCAGATAAACATTGTCCACCACTTCCGAGCGGTTGAAGACGTTGACTGGCACCGAGGCAGCCACAAACGTGGTACTGACACTGAGAATCTCTCGGAAAATGGACCTCAGCGTGTTCAGCGCCTTCTCCGGTTCGCCATGTTCGTAAGCCACCCCGGTGCCACCGGATGCAGCGTAGGCGTTGGTAGTCGTGTTGACGTTATCGGCCACCCAGTAGGACGTCAGGTTCTGCTCGCCCTCGATATCAATGCCGGTGGTGCTGCTCGCCAGGTCCAGGTCATTGAGCTTGGCAATCACCTTGTTGTCGGTGGGGCTGCCGATCGCCAGGCCCGCCGGCGCAGCCGCGGAGATGGCAAAGTCAGAATCGGCAGCGCTGTTGGACACCGCGTCCAGCGTATTGACCATGAACAGCTTTGAGCATGACCAGTCAGACGCAGCGCCTTCAGAAAAAGGGCTCACATAAGTGGCGGAAGCGCCGTTGCCGGTATAAATGTTGGGATCCGGGGCCAGCAGCGGGTTGGTATCGCCGCCGCCGTCCATCAGGTTCTTCCTCGACAGCTTGGAGTTGAACGACTCATAGCCCAGCCAGGCATTGAACAGCGGCTGCCCGGTGATATAGCGATAGAACTCGTAATACAGCTCGCGAATCTGGTAAGGATGCCCATTCCAGGTGGTACCGTTTATCTTGGTACTGGGCACCGGCACTGCGGCCAACCGGGCCAGCAGGTCCGACCGTTCCAGTGGATCTGAGGGGTCGATGAAGCCCTTGAGCACATAGGCGCCGTTACTGCAGCCATTGCCGCCACCGCCGGGAATCTGGCTGGGACCGGCGTCAGGATTGCCGGTACAGCTATCCTCGTGGTTGAGCATCATGCCGACGCGCACATCCCGCAATTCGTTGAATAGAATGGAGAACACCGCGCGCATCCCATCAAACATGGTCACCGTCAAACCCGACCAGTATTCGGTGCCGTCGACCGCACCGTCTACGCCAAGATTGGCGGTCGAGTGCTGGCTGAGGTCTGCGACGCCATCCGCCCCCGGCTGGCCAGCCGCATCGACCAGGTCCAGTCCATAAAATATTTCTGAACCCAGGTGGCTCTCACAGGCGCAGGTGCCACCGCTACAGGAAGCCAGCACATTGGAACACTCAGTGGAGCCGAGATTGGGCCGCAGGTCGAGGGTCATCATCGCCATCGGCACACCACTGACCCCACCCCCGAGTCCGGCATCCAGGTAAATATCGGTATCGTCTGCATATGCTGACATTGCCAGCAATGCCAACGCGAGAATGGCTGCTTGTGTCTTGATCATCATTTTATACCCCCTACCGGGCTCAGTTATTGAGCGCCGGTATACGAACCTGCATCCCTTGAACGACGACCGACCTGCCCAGCCGTGCGTCCGTACCGTCTATCGTTGCGGTGATTTCCTGCCGGGCAAACTTGTAGGCACTGGCGCTGCTGGCCATCTCTTCCGCCATGGACGGCGCGTCTACTTCCAGCGGACCGACCCGGGTCACGAAATAGTCGATGTCCACGCCGGCGGGCATGCTGGTAACAGCGGTGTCCAGAGCGATGCGGGTCAGGTCACAGCTCGCGTCAGTGTCAGCCGCATCACAGATCTTGAATCCAATTCCACCCACTACCGGCGCGTTGTCGGGGTCATCAATGATCGCGTCCAGCAACGCCAGAGCTCGTTGCTGAGCTTCCACCCGGGACTGCTCATTGCCCGCCATCTGCAGTTGCAGCGTGCTGTTTTCGGAACCGGTCGTTGCCACCAGCGTAATCAGCAGTAGAAACAGCAGGGAGATGATCAGTGCCGCGCCGCGCTGGCGCTCAAGTCCGATGTTTTTCATGAGCTAGAACCCGTAGATCTCGCCGTTGCGCAGGACCACCGTGGTCTGCATGACACGACGGTAGAAACCATCGTTGGCGGCCGCAATCACCGTGTTGCCAAGCTGGTAGCTCTTGTCATTAACGTAGCCATTGACCTCATTCACGCTTCTCGCGAGCACGAAAATGCGTGCGTTAACCGCCTGAAGGAGTTCGGTCGCCGAGGGGTTGGAGGTGTAGTAGTCCGCGCTGTAGTCTGGCGGCACGCTGGTATCGAGCCCGTACTCCACCTGCAGATTCTCTACACCTTCGACCAGGCAGTCAGCGCTATCCATGCCGAGAGTGGCGGCATCCCTGGTCAACTTCCTGACGCAGAGTGTCGGGATACCATCGCCCGGCGTATTCGAGTAGGGCCTAACGTAAAGCAGCTGGGGCTGATATTCCCAGCTATCCACACCCGACCCGGCGGTCTTGTCCGTCAGTGTGAGATCCACGCCTCGTACCAGCGCGGCATCATTGCCAAACTGCTCCAGCCGAAGATAGACCGCGTTATCCTCCAGCACCGCCGAGCTGGTGCCGTCGACCATGGCGGCAGAGTCCTTGGTGCGTCTCACGGCGACAATATCGGTGCCCGGTAGAACTTCACCCGAGGCGAGACAGACATAGGTCAACACCGCGCTTGTATCAGTTGCGTTATCGAGATGTTCCAACGGCTGGTTTGTGTCAAGCGCCCAGCTCACACCGCAGTCTGACGCGACGGTCAACGAGCTGGTTATCCCGCCTCCATCCACCACATTGCCGTAGAACCCCGTCATCGATAGTTCTCTGGACATATAACGCAGCGCCCAGCGGCCGTTTTCCTGCAGGCGCGAAATCTCTTCGTCCTGCATGAAGCTGACCTTGCTCTGCAGAAAGAGATTGACCACCCCGAAACTGATAATCAGGCTGATGGCCAGTGCCACCAGCATTTCCACCATCGAAAGGCCGGTCTGGAACTGACGCATCGAAACAGCGGAGCTGAACATTATTCCTCAGTGATAAACGTGGAGACGGAAATCACCTGGCGCTTATCGTCTGCGTCACCGTACTTGCCCAGTCCGCTGCCGCAGGCATTGGTGCCGGGATCCGATAGTGCCTCAAATCCCTGCCATGCCATGGTCACCGTCACCATCCCGTTTGCCACTTCGATACAACCCGTCGGGTTCAGCAGGCCGCCGGTTGCTACCGCGGTGCCGCTGACATCCCGGGTCTCGGACAGGCCGTCAATCGTCTGCTCCCATTGCCAAAGATCATGCGCCGCCAGTTGGCCGGCGTTACAGATCTCGGTGGTATCATTGCTGCAGTCAGGGGAGGGCTCTGTGGTTATCGTGGTGCCACCGAGGCCGGCGGTACTGTAGCTGGTCAGTGCGCGGGGATTCGAGCGCATGCGCTCCAGAACATCCATGGCCATTGCTGTGGCGGTGGTGCGCTGGATAGCCTCATAGCCGGCACGCTTTGATGTCACCTGCATGCCAGCCATACCAACGACGCCGACAGACGTCACCAGCACAGACACGATCACCTCGATAAGGCTGAAGCCGCGCTGGACTGGCCGGGTAAGGCCCCGAGGGTGCATTCGCTTCAACATCACACACCTCACTCAGCTACAACTGGTCGCGCCCTTACTGGCACGCGGCCTGCCAACGCGATTGATGTTGAGCGTATACCCCTCAACCAGCTCACCTCCCAGGGCGCAAACGGATATCGTGTCGCTGCCGTTCGCGTAGGAACCGTCCGGGAAATATGTCAGTGCATCACTGCCAATTGAGCCAGCCAGGGTATGACCTTCGGTGAAGGCCTCGTACACCCGAATCACCTCGTCCTCGGTATCGAGAACGTTATCTCCGTCGATATTGCTGAATACTATCCAGCCATCGCTCCAGCTGCCTGTGCATGAGGTCCCGTCTGCACTATGACAGAGGGAGACGGCGGTATTGCGTTTCACAGCTTCGCTGCGCGCAAGATTGAAACTGGTGAGTAATCGATCGGCCTGCGACTGCAAATGATTGCGCCGCACCGTGTCTGTTAGCGTCGGCCCTGCGATCGTATTGACGATGGCGATTATGGAAATAGTGCTCATCAATTCCACAAGGCTAATGCCACGCTGCTTTCCGGACATCGATAACATGACGATATCTCCCCTGTCTTTTTGCTCTAGTGGCAAGAGACTAGCGCGGCCTCTAGCGAAAAGAGAGAGAAAACGAAAGCTAGTGTTAGCAACAATGACAGCGGTCACAGCCTGACACATTGCAATATGACCGCTGTCACAAAAACCGGGCGGTTCTAGGGAGAGATCAAGGCGCAATCGAGCATCAGACTGGAACGCGCGCTGGGCTGAACCCCTTGTTCGGCGCTATGGAGCGCGTCAGTGCTCAGGTCTGCCGGCCGGCAGCTGCCTGTGCATTTTCCAGTAGCTTGCGACGCGCGCCGATAACGACGGCACTGGAAAGGCCGGCATGCCGGATCCGGGAACGGCCAGCGGACCAACGGGAGCAACCGGCAGTCGGTGGGAGTTACAGCGGATATCGACTTGCCCGCGGCAGACGCCCCGCGGGTAGCGCTGGAGCTCCACCGTTCCTCAAGACGTTCAGCATCACCGCAAGGCGCCAGACAACGCCGGGCGACGACTAGCGCACCGCGTCAATGGCCGCTTCGATGATGGGAATCAACTGATCGCGAGCGCCACCGCTGCCCACATTGCCTTGCTCACCGCTGTATTCTTCGAAAAACACCACCCCGGCGTATTGGCGAGTGGTATCAATCCATGACAGTGAACCGTAGAAGCCGCCATCGGTGAACAGGGTGACGGGGCCGTCATTGCCAGGCGACTCAAGCCACCAGCCCATCCCGTAGCCACTGCCGTCGGCGTCCTGGGTACGAGGCTGCCGCATGGCGGCCACACTCTCGGCGCTGAGCACCCGGTTGACGCCACACAGGCCGTCGTTGAGGTGCAGGGAGAGCAGCTTCGCGTAATCATCGAGGTTGCTCATCATGCCGCCCTCCTGGTTGGCATTGTCGCGACCCACCAGGCTTTCCGGCATGCCGTCCCAGCTCTCCGCCAGTGACAGGTTGTTGCCGTAGGTTGCAATCTCCAGATCACAGGGCTCGGCGATGTAAGCATCCCATAGCTGATTCCAGGTCCCGCCGCCGACAATCTCGGCCACCGCCCCCGATATCTGCCACTGACTGCCACCGTAGTCAAACGCGGTATTGGCCGGCGTGCTCACCAGACCGGGCAGCGGGGTAGTAAAAAGGGTTTCTCCGCAGGCCTGCAAGGTGCCGAAGGGCAGGAACTGGCACAGGTGCGGCCCGTATAACGCCGGGTTGACGAACAGGTTTACCAGCCCGGGAATACCGGAGCGGTTTGACACCAGGTGTTCCGTGGTGATCGCCGGATCCCACACCCCCTGCCACGGCAGGTAGTTCGCGATCGGCGTGGTGATATCAAACTCGACGTTAGCGTCATCGTCATGCAGGGCCATCAGCAGTGTCACTGTGGGCACCTTGCTGGTAGACGCCAACAGCACCAGGCTGTCTTCGGTCTGGTTGCCGAAGGCGGCCTTGTGGATCACGCCCAGATCCTTGTCCACCACGATGTAGGATCCACCCGGAAAGGCTTCCTCGCTCGCCACAAAGTCCGCCATCCAGGCATCGGCCGCGCTGAAGTCCGGTATGACCGGCTCGGGTACAAAGGTGTCGTTGGAGTCGCTACAGGCGACAATAAGGGGCAGGCAAAGCCAGAGCAGGGAAGATCTTTTCATGGGCTATCCATTTTTTATTTTGGGGCCAGGATTATACGGCGCTTCCGCAGTATAAATTCGTGATACCGGAGAGTATAGGATTCACCGCTATTCCTCCCACGCCCACAGGCAGCGTCAAGCCGGCAACTGGCTGACCACGCGATTGCGACCGCCGGCCTTGGCGGCGTAGAGGCACTGATCCGCCTGTTCCACCAGATCAGCGGCATCGCTGGCGTTCAACGGCACCATGGTGGCGGCACCGATACTCAGGCTGAGCCGCCGGCTGCCTGAGCCCTCGTGAGGGATATTCAGCACCGCCACTGCCGCGAGAATGCGCTCCGCAACATTCCAGGCACCCTCCGCTGAGGTGTCCGGCAGCAGTACCACGAACTCTTCACCCCCGTAGCGGGCGACCAGGTCCGTGGGGCGCGAGAGCGTGCTGGCAATAGCGCCGGCCACACTCACCAACGCTTCATCACCCTTGAGGTGACCGTAGGTGTCATTGAATCCCTTGAAGTGATCGATATCGATGATCAGCAGCGACAGCTCGGCCTTGCGACGCGCGTGGGCGGGCCATTCCCGCGCCAGCGACGTGTCGAAATGGCGTCGGTTGCTGATCTGGGTGAGGCCGTCGATCCTCGCCATCTGTTCCAGTTTGGTATTGGCTTCCCCCAATTCCGCCGTGCGCTGCTGGACCTTTTCTTCCAGCGTGGTCGAATAGGCCTCCAGCTCGGAGGTCAGTGTCTCCACCGCGGTGAAGGCCTGGGCCGATCGCCGGGACATGGCATAGGACTGAAGAATGATAAAGCTGAACAGGCCGATGCCAGCCAGAAAATGGGGTGTATTGACGACATCCCTGGAGCTGAGCAGGTCGGCAATTACGGTAAATGCCAGAATGGCAAAGCCCGCGAGGAATACCCAGGCCTCTTCCCGACGTTCCGCCACCGCGCGCCCCATGGCGTAGAACCCGACCGCACAGGCGAATAGCAGGTAGATTTGAAACAGTGGCAACCACAGGGAATAGATTTCCGGCGGCGCCAGCGCCACCAAGGCGCCGAATCCCAACCCCA
Source organism: Cellvibrionales bacterium (assembly GCA_043513815.1). Lineage (GTDB taxonomy): Bacteria > Pseudomonadota > Gammaproteobacteria > Pseudomonadales > Halieaceae > JANQIO01. The sequence goes on from CP121313.1 coordinate 3,386,250, forward strand.
GCAGATAAATCATGCGCATGGCCCAGTCCGGGCAGCAGCCGGGCAGCAATCGCGTAAAGTACGCGCCGAAAGCCGGAATCGCCAGCAGGAACGACAGATACTCCACCTTGAAGAGGGTATCGTGGGAGATGCCCGGGAGCAGTTCCGTGATGTAGCGCTCATCGGTGGCCAGCAATCGCGCGGTGGCAATCATGCATACCAGCCCGAAATACAGTGCGGAGGTATCCTGCCTGCGTAGGGAATAGAGCCCCAGGTGGTAAAGCCCGATAGCACCGATAGCACTCGCCAGGGAAATGGAGAGCCCCAGCGCCAGCTCATAGTGACGCCGCACGTCATCGTGCGCGCCCAGCACCAGATGCTCCCAGATACCGCCTGCGCGGTAGTGGAAGTTCGCCACATGGATCACGATGCGGTACTCGTTGCTGGTCGCGGCCGGCAGGGCGATCACCTGCCGCTCGAAGCCGGCGACCGTGCTGGCCGCATCCTTGCCCACCCGACCCGCCCCGTGCACCAGCTGGCCGTTGACGAAAATCCGGTAAGCCGTGCCGATGTCACGCACCTTCAGCGCCATGGCCGGCGCGTCAGCGGGCAGCAGCACCTGCAGGAAGTAGGTGGCGTATCCATGCGCTTGCCAGCTGCCGGACGCGCCCTCACCAACCGGCCACTGTTCAGGAACGCCAAAGGTGTTCTGACCGGCAGGCCAGCGGCCTTGTATGTCTTCGGGTGACAACAGGGCGTTCCAGGCAAAGCCCCATTCACCGTTCAAGCCGACGATACCGCGGCGGGTGAAGTCCCAGTGCTGAAGATCCAGTACACCCTGCTCTGCCCTGGGCGCAGCACCACTGCTATTTACACCGCAGCCGGCAACCACCAGCAACAGCGCAAGTCCGCAGCAAAGCCGGCCCAATAGCTGCCCTGGCGTTGGCCACCGCTGGCCCTGGCACCCATGCAGTCCTTTCAAACCCTGTACCCCTGATCGCTCCGGCTATTGTGCCACAGCAGCAGTGACGAAGGCCCGGCTGGGCCGGGAGGCAATCCTCATTGCGCTACAGGTGAGGTATCCTGCACGGAATATCAGCAATGCCAGGCTCGAACTCACCTATGCCAAGCGACTATCACCCATGAAATCCTGCTACCGGGGCACGACCGTGCTCAACGAAGCCCCCATGGTAGCGGTGATCGATGAGGTGCTCGACACAAGCCAGTGTCGAGCGTTCATCGAACTGGCGCGCGCGTCCATGCAGCGCGCCAAAGTCTCACTCGAGGACGAGTCGGGATTTGTAGAGGGTCGCACGGGCAGCAACACCTGGCTGGCTTATGACAAGTTCGAAGCGGCCCGTGAGTTTGGCGAGCGCATCAGCGCACTGGTGGGCATGCCACTGGACAACGCCGAGGCCATCCAGGTCATCCACTATGGCCCGGGTCAAAAATACGGCGCGCATTTCGACGCCTATGAACTTGGCACCGAAAAAGGCCGGCGCTGCTGCAAGTACGGCGGCCAGCGGCTGGTCACCTGCCTGGTCTACCTGAACGACGTCGAGGAAGGTGGCGGCACCCGCTTCCCGAAACTGGACGTCAGGGTCTCGCCTCAGGCCGGGCGCATGGTGATTTTCCACAACGTGGACCCGGCAGATTATTCACAACCTCACCCCGCCAGCCTGCACGGTGGTGAGCCGGTGCAGAGCGGCGAAAAATGGGCCATGAATATCTGGTTCCACCAGGCCACGATGCGTCAGTTATTCGATTTTGACACGCTAGCGATGTCCCCCGGCCAGCCGCCCCAGGCCTGGTACGCAAACCGCGCCATCGAGCTATTCGAAGCGGCTTGGCAGTCGCTCACGGTGGGGGAAGACGCCCCGCTATTCAGCTACTGGGATACCTGGTTCGGACCGGAACCAGAGGCCCTGCAACAGCACCGCGGACCCGTGGTACGGCTGGTAGATCGACGCATTTCCAACCGGCTTGCGGACAAGGGCCGCCTGCCCGCCATGCTGATGGATGAAGGACTGTCACACCTGGCGCCGCTGTGCTTTGCATCCCCTGGAGAAGCCCTGGATGAAATGCCTGAGGCGCAGTTGTTCTACGTGAAAAACAAGGTTGGCACCGCCGGCCAGGGCGTGCGCTGTGTGACCAGCAGGGAGCTCGCGAAGCTGGAGCTGGGTGAGCTGGATATCGTGCAGCAGGCCATCACCGCCGTGAAGACACATGAAGGTCGCAAATTTACCATTCGCGGCTATGTGCTGATCAGCCGTGGTCAGGTGGAGGCCTGGCCGGAAGGTATTGTCATTGTCCATGGTGTGCCCTACGACCCGACCAGCGCCGACTACGGGGTGCAGGTGGATCACAGCGGCTACGTGGAAGCCGATTCAAAAATCACCATGCTCAGTACCTCGGCACTGCCCTGGGGCGAGCTCTTTACCGAGCAGTACCAGGAATTTGTGGGAGAGCTTTCGCCGGTGCTCGAGGATGTTCGCGCCGCCTGCGAAAGCACCGCCTACTCGGTACTGGGGCTGGACCTGCTGTTGACCGAGGACGACGAGCTCAAGCTCATCGAGATCAACGCCCATCCCAACTTCATACACACACCACAGATCAATGACGCGGTGAATATCCCCATGCTCAGGGGGCTGCTGGAGCGAGCGCTGGGGCGGTCCTAGCCGTAGTAATCAACACCCATCAGCTCGCGCATGCGCTCGGCGTAGGCAGCATTGTCGAGCCGGGCGATGCGCCGCCACTCCTCGTCATCGTTGAGGGCCGTGTAGGCACGCCAGAAATCCTCGGCGTCGGGCCCAACCGGGTAGCGGAAGCGCGGCGAATCGTTCTCGACCGCATCCTGGATGGCATCGGCACAGTCTTTGGTGGTGGCCGCCCGGCCAAGCCCGAATTCACCAAACTTCATCAGCCGTCCAAAGGATTCTCCGTAGGCGCTGTCTTCCGGAGGCGGCGTGCCCTTTTCCCACAGCGGCGTCCAGATGCAGCCTGGTTCGATCAGCGAGACCTGGATATTGAAGGCCGCCAGCTCCTGGCTGAGGGCAATACACATGGCCTCCACGGCGGCCTTGGAAGAGGAGTAGGTGCCGTGACACCCGAAAACATTGACTGCCGCCAGCGACGAGACATTGACCAGCCGCCCACTGCCCTGCCTGCGCAGGTGGGGAATGACGGCCTGCATCAGCGCGAGGGTGCCGAACACATTGGTTTCATAGACCGCCCGCAGCTCGTCCATGGGCGTCTCCTCGAGCGCGCGGCCGCCGCCGATGCCGGCGTTGCTGATCAACACATCGAGGCCTCCTTCACTCGCCACTACCTTGTCTGTGGTCTCGACCAGGCCGGCCTGGTCGAGCAGGTCGATCTTGACCAGGTCCAGGTCGAGCCCGGCATCGTCCCGTGCTGTAAGCAGTTCGGTGGCTCCATCCGGATTGCGGCAGCCGGCGATGACCCGGTGTCCTGCCCGCGCCAGTTGCAGTGCGGTTTCAAGGCCGATGCCGCTGTTAGCACCACTGATGAGTATTTTTGCCATCTGTATCGCTCTCCTATTTCGCCTGGCGCACGCCGCCGCGGTGCAGCATGGTGGCGGCCTCGATTTCAAAGAAAGGCGGCTTTTCAAGCCCGCTGCTGGTCTGCCCGGCATCTACCACCAGGGTGTGACCGGCCACATAGCGAGACTCGTCCGACAACAGAAAGACGATAGCGTTGGCAATGTCCTCCGCCTGGCCGGCGTAACCCAGAGGCGAGGATTCAGCCAGCCGTTTGCTGGTGCCGTCGTAATCCTCAGGATCGTTGGACACCACGGCGCTGGTCATGTCGGTAACGGTGTTGCCGGGTGCGACGGCGTTGACACGAATACGCCGGGGCGAGAGTTCACTGGCGGCCGAGCGGGTAATGCCGACCACGCCGTGCTTGGCCATCGTGTAAACATGGGGGCCCAGACCGCCCTGCACACCTGCTGTGCTGGCAACGGACACGATGGCGCCGCCGGACTCAGCCATCGCCCTGGCCGCGTGCTTGATCCCCAGGAAAACCGCTCGTGACAGGATAGACATGGTGAAGTCGTACTCTTCCACCGGCGTATCCATGATCGAACCGATGGCACCGACGATACCGGCGTTATTGACCATACCGTGCAGGCCACCAAAATGTTCCACGGCTTTCTGCACAGCGCCGGCAATGTCCTCCTCCCGCGTCACGTCTGCATGAACAAAGGTCGCGCGCTCGCCGAGTTCGTCGGCCAGCGCCTGGCCGCGTTCATCCTGCAGATCGGCTACCACCACGTTGCCGCCCTCTTCGATAATCTTGCGGGCGGTGGCGGCACCGATTCCACTGGCCGCCCCGGTGACCACGACGGTCCGGTTCTCAAGTCGCTGCATCTTGTTATTCTCCTGGCGTTTCTGGGTCCGGCACGGCGATGAGCCGCCAGCACGGACGCTAGAGTGTGCCAGACAGAAGCTGGACAAGAAAACACCCCCGACAAGAACACAGCAACTCCGAACAAACCGGCACCCACCCCCCAAGGCCGCAAACCGCGCAAACACGGCTACAGAGAAATGGCTGGGATGCCAGGGAAGAGTGCAAACAAGCGCGGGGATTTAAAGCATGCCCGGTGCCCCGTAGAAGTCGCACCTCGACACCAGACAGAGGCACCCACCCAAAGCGGGGCAACCAATAGGCTTGGTGGAAGAAGATGCAATCCAACAACGGGGCGTATTAGCAAACAAAAACCGGGATTCGAGAAGCGAGACCGGTGAAGATGCACCTCGACGTCAGAGAGAGGCACCCACCCAAAGCGGGGTTATAAAAAGCGGCTGTAAAACCTGGCGGTTTTACAAAAAAAAAGGAGATGGTACGAATACCATCCCCCTTCGTTCAGCCCTTTCCGGCAAACGGCTCTGCGATTTGACTCGCTTCGTCGCTCCGCCTTCCGGGCTCGGCCTCGACTGACCCCATCCACGCTCGCTTTTACACTCGCCCTTCCGGGAACCGGCCTGTACCGGCCAGAGGACCGAAGTCCCCGATATTTTTTGACGCTTGGCAACGTCCACCCGCAGTGGCAATCCGGTTGCATGCCTCTACGCGTTCGAGCCGCCCTTCACTGCCCGCCGATTCCGCCCTAAAGCTGTCTCGGCTTGCCTGCCCGACCCCTGATCCTCCTGCTCCGAAGAGCGCTCGTCCCTGGGGACCTGCTGGCTCGGCAATGCTGCTTGCCCGTTGACCACTTCTGGCGTGTGGTCCCGCCCCGGCCAATCGGGGCATGGCTTTTGCGGTTTGCGCTTTTCCGCAGCCACAAACCTAGTCTACACACTGGCAGCAGAGCGTCTAGCCAACAAGCTGTGGGTAACTTGTGTAAATGATGTGGCCATCAAAGTATATTCAAAAAAACGGCATTTCTGTGTTTGCGGAGACGCTTTTCACGCCGGGGCAAGCGCTCAATCGCCTGTCTCTTGTGCTCCATCACCCGACGTGGCTGCGGCCACCTCCCGGCACAAATCACCCATGCGCAGCTCGCCGTCACGGGTTTGCGCGCCGAGGGTCATCGCCGTGCGCATGCTGGGTGTGGCCGCAGGTCCCCGCAGGCTCTGCTGGAAAAGGTAGGCTTCTTCACGCAGGCCTTCGGCGAGAGGCAGTTCGGCGTTGTTGATGGACTGTTTGCACAGGGCCACGGCCTGCGGGGGCCAGGCCGCCACTCGCCGGGCGAAAGCCGAGACCCAGCTATCCATTGCCTCGCTATCGTCAAACAGCCTGTTCAGGTAACCCCAGTCCAGGGCGGTCTGTGCATCGATATCCTCGCAGCCCAGGCAGACCTCCATTGCCCGTCCGCGCCCCAGCAGCCTCGGCAATCGCTGGGTTCCGCTGCCGCCCGGCAGGATACCCAGCGCCACTTCCATCTGGCTTACCAGGGTTTTCCGCGCGACGCCGTAACGCATATCGCAGGAGGCAGCAAACTCACTGCCACCTCCACCCACTCGGCCGCCAAGCTTGGCAATGGTCGGTTTGGGCATGGTCCGCAGGCGCTCGCACATGCGGTGAAAATCGTTGGGCTGCTGCTCTCGTCGGGCCGGCTGGTCCGTGGGGAAGGCCAGAATCAGCTCCAGATCAAAATGGGCGATAAAAAATTCCGGATCGGCGCTGTCGAAAACCACCACCCGCACCGCCCCGTCCGCGGCGACCTGCTCGGTAAACGCACACAGGTCTTCGAACAATGCCAGGGTCATCACGTTGACCGGCGGGTTGTTGATGGTGGCGGTCATCACCCCGTCCCGGAGTGCAGTGTCGAGGGTCGGGTATTGATAGCTCATTGGCTCAGGGCTCCGGCGGGATTCGGGTCAGGGACGGTACCAGATCGGTGAACTGTAGGCTCGCTCTCGGGTCACCATCGGTATGTCCCCGGCCGGCTGGACACCAAAGCGTTGTGCGTCGTAGGCCGTCCAGCGCGGCGTGGCAATCTCGATTACCCGCACATAATAGAAGGCCTGTTCTTTAGGGTCGAAATCCGGATCCCGCCAGACGGTGGCCAGACTCACCGCCCCGACCGAGTTCCGGTAGGTAGCGGCTGCCACGTCGACGGTACTGGGCAACGACGGCGCCTTGCCGGAGCTGGCATCGACGACCCGGTCATCCGAAAGCACGACATCGTAGACCCGCTCCCGGAGTTCGCCGTCAGCGCCCAGCCACCCCTTGATGATCTGTATCCGGTCCAGGTTGGCACCGTCCGGGTCCTTCAGGGCATGCACCAGGAACCGCGGCGTGTCTCCCCGAGCAATGGGCGGGAGAGTGCCACCCATGGGCACACCCCGGGCATAGCCCAGGTCCGCCAGCTGGGCCGTGGCTTCGTCGCCGGTCGAAAAATCGGCGCCACCGAAAAAGCGCAGCGCGATGCGGGGCCCGGTGGTGGCGTAAACCTCGCGGCGCGCCAGCGCATCGAACAGTGCCTCCCGGGTATTTTCCTGCGCCCAGATCGCCGCATAACCCGAAGCCGCCAGGCGCCAGTTTTCCCAGAGCGCACCACCCATGCGATTGCTGCTGCGCGCCGGGGCGGGCTCGGAGTCGCGAAACTTGCCCCAGAAATTGTCATCGTCCGCGGTCGCCAGCGTGGTATGGGAATCCGTGCTGCCGATCATGCCGAAGGCGAACGGGTCCACGCCGATGTCCGCCGCCAGCTTCAGCCCCAGCTTCAGGGCCGGCCGCGCATACTCGTGCGGCAGCATATCCGGCCGCTTTTCCACGGTGCGGGCAATATTGTCCCCGTCCCAGGTTTCAAAATCTGCAAACTCATCATCCGGCGATAGCAACGGATGCGCCTCGCCGTCCCCCTTGACCTGCGTGACCTCGTAAACCGGCTCCCAGCGGGCGCGGCGTGTCGCGTAATCGGCATCCAGCGGCTCCCCGCCCACCGTTTCCAGGGCAAACATGAGCCCATTGGACACATTGCCGTTGTGGGGGATGGCCATCACCCGGCCCTGGGTTGCGTCTTCATAGCGCTGCATCGCCGCCCACAGCTGTTCCGGATCGCGGCTATCCAGGGCGGAATAGGGCGGCAGCTGGGAGGCACGTTCTGCACCATCACGAAACAGAACCACCCGATGCAGGTTGTTGCCCGCTATCATCGAGGTCCACTCGTAGCCGACAAATGCCGTGAACAGGCCCGGCACATTGTGGCGATCTGCGCTGGCACTGATGTCGGCCCAGATCGAGCGCCGGATATCGGCCGACAACTCCTGCTCGTAGTCGGTGGCCTGCAGGCGTTGCAGCCAGGCGTTGATCACGGCTCGTAGGTCGCCGGTTTCATCCAGCAAGGTTCGCCACTGCCGACCCAGCTCCGTGCCCAACAGCTCGGGGTCGCGAGCCATCAGCCTCGGAAACACCCCAATAAACTCCGCGTGATCAGCGACCAGCAGGAAATCCAGCGGCCGGCGCAGCTGCGCCTGCAGGCCACCACTGGTGGGTACCGCCTCGCCGCGGGCAAAACGAAAGGCATTTTCCGGCGTGAGCCGGGTATTGCCAAAGGCGAAGGAGTCCGGAGACTGGTTGCTGTGCACATGCAGGTCACCCCAGTACAACCGCGTGTGAGCCTCTGCCGCCAGGGAGGGAGAGTACTCATCGGCCGTCGCCAGGGCACTGAACAGCAGCATGACTGGGAAAAGCTTCTTCATAATCGGGGTTCCCTCTGGCACAGGCGCTGGCATTGGTCGGAAGTGTAAATTTTCGCCAGGCGCGAAAAAATCCCTTGCCGTAATTATCAATCAGACTAGACTGTTTTTTATCCCACGGCTTAATAATAACTAGAGGGTATAAATATGAAGACAGTTATAACTTCACGATCGCAATTCCCGCGCCGGCCCATCGCCGCCGCATTTCCTGTTATTGCCCTGCTCGCCGGCCCCATGGTTAGCCCGGTAGCCGAAGCCCAGGCAATGCTGGAAGAAATCATTGTGACCGCCCGGAAGCGGGAAGAGTCGATCCAGGATGTGCCGATCTCAGTAACATCCATCGGCAGGGAACTCAGGGAAGCCAGCATCCGCCGGCTGGATGACATCCAGTCTTTCACCCCGAACGTGTATATCCGCAACACCGCAGGGATACCGGGTGGCGCGGCCATCAGTATTCGCGGGGTGTCTTACCAGGAAACTGACAAGACACTGGATCCGTCCATCGGCGTGATTATGGACGGTCTGTACCTGGGCACCTCCAGCGGTGCGCTGCTACAGAACTTTGATACCGCAAGAATCGAGGTACTGCGGGGGCCCCAGGGTACCCTGCACGGCAAGAACACTACCGGCGGCGTACTCAACATCATCCGCAACGACGTCACCATGGATTGGGGTGGCGAAGCGATCATCACCGCCGGTGACGACGGTCGCGAGGATTTCCGCGGTGTCCTGAACGTGCCCATCATCAAGGACGAACTCGGCGTGCGCCTGTTCGGCGCCAGCATCAACAGCGATGGCTGGGTCGAGAACTCCACCATCAATGAGGACGCCTGGGGCGACGACAAGCAGCTCTATGGGTTTGCAACCAAGTGGCAGGCGACGGACAACTTTGACATCAAGTTCCATTACGAACACATGGACGACAAGACCGACACCGGCGCCTACACCAACATGAACCAGCCGGAAGATCTTGCCTGCCAGCTGCAGGGTGTCTTCTGGCCCATTGGTTGCCAGGCGTCAGACCCGGGTAGCGACGAGGACAACAATTCCACCAACGATCGCAATACCAACGACAGTGAGTACGACACTTACATCGTCACCATGAACTGGGAGTTCGACAACTTTCTGCTGACCTCGATTACCGGTCGCCGGGAAATGGACGAGCAGTACCGAATCGAGTTCGATGGCTCACCGGCCAACCTGCTGTATTTCGACTACTTCAACGACTGGAACCAGACCAGCCAGGAGCTGCGCCTGACCACAGAGATCGGCGACGACATCACCCTGGTCGTGGGTGGCTTCTACTGGGACGTAGGCTATGAGCAACGCTGGAATGTGCACGAGCTGAACTACACCCTGGAACTGCTGGGTATTCCCCAGGGCAATCCACCCTTCAGCCTGACCCCCAACTCCATCAACTACAACGGCCAGAACCAGAACACCGAGTCCTATGCGGGCTTTGCGTCGGTCGACTGGGACATCAACGAGAAATGGAGCCTGAGCGCGGGCATTCGCTACACCTACGAGGAAAAGGAATTCAAGGGTGCTGACGGCACCTTCTACGAGGCTGGAGAACCTGTGCCGGGTCTCAACTTCGAGTTCTTCGACGACGACTGGTCAGAGACCCTGCCGCGCTTTGGTGTGCAGTACAACTGGAGCGACGACGTGATGCTGTTCGCCTCCTACGCAGAAGGCTTCAAGTCGGGCGGCTTCTTCGGACGCCAGGCCAACTTTGCCAGTGACCCCACCTACGATCCCGAGTACGTGGACACCTGGGAACTGGGTATGAAGAGCACCTGGTTGAACGGGCGCATCACCTTCAATCCCACTATTTTCTACAACGACTACCAGGACAAGCAGGAAGAGATTCTCATTCCCAACAGCCTGAGTGACGTTGCTACCGTGGTGCGAAATGCCTCGACACTGGATATCTACGGCGCCGAGCTGGAATTCCAGATGCAGATAACAGAGGCCTGGAACGTGCGGCTGTCCTACGGCTACATCGACGCCGAGTTCGACGACTTTGTCGCCGACATTTCCGGCGACGGTATCATCACCGACAACTCCTTCCTGCAACCACGCAACACACCGGAAAACACCGTCGGTATCAATACCACCTACACCCTCCCGCTGGGACCCGGCGAACTGGTGGCCTTTGCTTCCTACCGCTGGCGTGACGAGGTGGAAACAATTGCCGGCCCGCGGCCCATCGATCCGAATCCGAACACCAACGATCCGCTGGGCAGCCTGGATTCCATCGACAACCTGGACATCAACATCAACTACATCTGGGGCGATGGTCGCTACCGCCTGACCGCCTACGGTCGCAATATCACCGACGAGCGTGAGCAGGTGGTCACCCGCATACCGGGCCTGACTTCCTGGGGCTACTGGAGCCAGGGTGAAAACTACGGAGGTGAGTTCGCCTTTACGTTCTAAGGGCGACGGGGACCGTCAGGCCGGGATGCTCCCCAGCATCCGGTCGAGATAGTCGGCACTGCGCAGCTCGATGGCAGACAGTTCATCGAGCTGCGGCCCCAGCTCCGGATAAGCCTGCTTGAGATTTTGCCAGGCACCGGCACCCTGACGCTCGGCATTGGCCTGTATGGTCATTTGCTCAACGGGCGAATACTCGGAGAACACCTGGTAGTAAGTGTCGCGCGCCGCAGGGATGGCAGACTGCACCAGCGCGCGATGCGCTTCAGAAGGCGGGAACATGGCTTCGACGCGGTCAGCAATATCGTCTTCGCGCGCAGCACACTCCAGCAGGCCTTCACGGTGCTCAGGCACCGCTTCTGCCCAGCCGCGATAGCGTGCCGCGGCAGTGCGCTCAAGCTGGGAGAGCATGTAGGGATAAGCTTCGGCCGGCATGCTATCGAGGTGCTCGGCGAGCAGCTCACCAAAATTTGGAATCGTGACTGCGTTCATGACTTTGCCTTCCGCGAGGTGAACGCACATGGTAAGGACAAGCATCGAGAGTGACAACATGAGTGATCAAGCGACCAATTACGACGACGTCAAACAGTACCGCCTGGACCCGGAGCGCGAGGAAGAACTGGTCAAGACCGGCGGCGAATGTACCTTCATCTGGGCCAACAAGGCCGGCCACCCGTTGGGGGTCACCACAGCCTACGTACCGGCCAAGGGCAAGATCTGGATGACCGCCACCAAAGAACGGGTGCGCATAAAGGCTATCGCCCGCGACGGCCGCTCTTCCATCGTCATCACCAGCAAAGGCACGCCCATGGGCGGCGGCAAGACCGTCACCTACAAGGGGCATACGGTGATTCACGACGACCCGGAAACCAAGCACTGGATGTACCGCCTGCTGGCTGACGGCATGAAAGCCGGTCAACAGGAAGACGAGGGCAATGAGTTCACCGCCGGCCTCGACCCGGAAATGTTTATTCGCTTCCTCGACACCCCGGAGCGTATCGTGCTCGAGTTCACGCCGGAGATGTCGATTCCCTTCGACGGTGACAAAATGGCCGCCGGCACGGCCCAGGCCTATGCTGAATTCGCAAAGCAGGACGCCGAGGCCCGGGGCGACTCCTGACAGCCTGAGGCGGGCGCGGGGGCGAAAGCCACGCTGCTTTACCCGCCAGTCAGGCTGGCAGGAAGCAGCCGTGAAAGCCCAGCGGCAGGATGCGTTCCATCTCCGCGCTGGCCACCGGCCCCGCCGGCAGATGTGCCGCTCGCAATACCGCTACACCGCTGCGCTGGCGTCGGTAATCCAGGTAGCTGTGTAGCAGGTATCCACCCTCGGGGCCTGGCACAAACAAGGGCTCCTGCACGATGACTCCCTCACCGTAGTCAAAGCGCTCGCCGGCGCCTGTCATTGGGTCTATGCGCACCACCGCCGACGCCAGGCTGGAGTCAGTGTCCGACTGGCCGCTCACGCCGATCAGGGGCTGGGCGTCAAAGGGCCGCCGACGATCGAAACCGGGAAACTCCATATCAACGCCCAGCGGGGTGATTTGCGCGCTACCGTCGCGCAGCGATAGCGTATAACGCACCACTTCCGGTGCTGAATGGTGAGGCACGGGCTTATGCTGCGCCAGCCGACGCATACGCACGCTGACAGTGTCCATGTCCGTATAGGCGCAGGCCGTGAATTTGATATCACCACCCTCTTCCCAGCCGTTGCCAAAGTGGAAGACAAAGGTGGCCGGCACTTCTACCGTGCTCACCAGCGAGAAGTCCTCACGATCAAACACCAGCAACTGGCTGGGGCGCTCAGGCTGCCAGGTCATGCGGTCGACAAAGGTTTCACCCTCACCCACTACGGCGGAACTGTTCAGTGCCACCAGGTAGCGCGGAGTCAGCACAAAATCGTGCATATAGCCTGCGAAATCCACCGGCAGTGCCTTCGACTTCCTGAGGGTACCGTTGGCGGCGATGTGGTACAGAACCAACATGGGCCTGCCGGCAAAGGGCACCGAACCGATGTTCCAGAGGTCACCCTGCTCGTCAAAATGAGGATGGGCCGAAAAAGGCACCCCCTTGAGTGCTTCATCAAACTGCAGCTGCCCCCGGGTCTCCAGGCTATCGGGATCGATACGATAGGCTGAACCTGCCTCCCACAGCGCCAGCAGCTCGCCGTTGTGCGGCTGCACATTGATATTGGCGACATTGGTCGTGTCGTTGTTGCGTACCGGCAGCGCATCTTCAAAATGGGTGCCGGCGCCACCGTACAGGAAGCGTCCCGCGTCCTGCTCTTTCTGGAAGCGCTGGGTGCGCACAAAGCGGCCCCGGTGCTCAACGCCGCCCTCACCGATCCGGTAGGCCTGCACCATACCGTCCGGATCAAACCAGTGCTGGTAGCGCTGACCAGCGCGTGCGTACAGCGCCGGGCCGTTGCGGTAAAGGGTGCCGCGGCAGGCGGAGGGAAACTGTCCCTGCACCTGCATTGCCAGCGGGGACAGATCCCGCGTAACCCCCTCAAAGCCAACAGCCCAGTCGGGCTTCTCAGCGGCCGGCACGCCGCGAGGCAGCGCATGGGAAGCAGCAAGTACTGCGGCAGCCTGCAGAAAGGCTCTTCGTTTCATGGCTAGCGTATCCTGATGTCGATTTGCAGGTCTTCTTCCAGCACTACCGCAGCTTCCTCGAAAGAAGGCGCCCCGAAGCGGCCGGCATTATTACTGAAACCGTAGCCCTCGCTGGGGATACCCAGCATGTTGGCGTCCAGTTCACCGTTGTCATTGCTGTCGTGGAATAGCTTCACCGCGTAGCGACCGGCCGGCAGATCGTGAACGGTAAACCGTATGCTCTCGCCATCCACCCGGTTGCTGGCACTCGCCAGCGGTTGCGAATTGCTGGAGTAGGACGCTTCGCTGTCGTACAGGACCCACCGCACGGCGCCCGCGGGCTCGCCGATGTTGCCGATATTAATGGTCAGGTCGGCCGCTTTTGCTGCCGGGACCAGGGCCGTGGCGCAGGCGATGGCCAGAAGGTGTTGACGCATGATGAACTCTCCTCAGGTGTGTTTCGTATGGGACGGATATAGCCTGCACCAGAGAGTTGCGCCGCACAGGTGCCGAAGGTCACTTTATCCCCCGGACCAAACCATGACTTCTGGCACGGTGCCTCGGCTGCCGTTCTGGACTATGCTCTCGCCCATGAAACCAGAGACTGCATCACCGCCTGCCAATACCGGGCGTGCCGGGCGCCCCTCTGCCGGGCGCCCCTCTGCCGGGCGCCCCTCTGCCGGGCGCCCCTACAACGCGCGCCCACTCACATGGGAGCAGGGGTTGCTCAACGTCTCCGGCCTGCTCGCTATCGGTTTGGGGGCGCTGGCATCGGGGTTGCACAACGACCTCTGGCCCGGGCTTGCTGTCTACCTTGCCTTTACCTTGTGCTTTATTGTCGGGGCCTTCGAAGGCGTGCTGCGTCTGCACCCACTGCAGGGCGTGGCTGCCGTACTCTGCATGGCGGTGCTCTCTGTGCTTGCGTTGCTGATGTTTCGCAACACCCTGGTGCTGATTCTTTCCGTCGTGTTGATGGCCAGCGCCCCCTACCACCTCAGCGGCAGGCAAAGCTGGCTGCTGATGGCCGTTGTCAACCTGATGTACTGGCTGGCCCTGCAAGAGGCTGCAGGCTTCAAGGACTTTGGTCTCTCCTGGCTCTCGCTTGTCGCCCTGCAGGGCTTCGCTATCACCTCCAGCCTGGCGCGACAGCGTGAAATAGAGACCCGGGAAATCCTGGCGCGCCAGCACAGCGAACTGTTGGCCGCGCGGGCGCTGATGGCCCAGCAAACCCAGGCTGAAGAACGCCTGCGCATTGCCGGTGACCTGCACGACACCATTGGCCATCGGTTAACAGCGCTGCAGCTACAGCTGGAGGCGCTGGCACACCAGGCACCGGAAGATCTCAGGGACCAGGTAATCACCAGCCAGGGTCTGGCGAGCGATCTGCTGGAAGACATCCGCGCTATTGTGCGCCGCATGTCGGAAGAGAAGCGCGGGAATCTTGCCGACGCCATCCGCCAACTGGGGAAGTTGACGCCGGGGGTTGAGATCAGCATTACCTCACCCTTGCCGGAGCTGGACACGGGCCTGGCGCAGCAGCTGGTATTCTGTTTCCAGGAGGCCATTCACAACGCTATCCGACACGGCCAGGCCTCCCGGATTGACATTCGCTATGAGGACGAAGGATTCACAGTCCTCGATAACGGCCGAGGGCTGCGCGGCCGGACCCTGAACGGCTTCGGGCTGAACAATATCGGTCAGCGCCTGGCGCCCTTTGCTGGCACCGTGACGCTGCGTAATGGTGATCAGGGCGGCTGCGAACTGCGGCTTTCCCTGCCGGGACTGGCAGGGTGATCAAGGTAGGGCTGGTGGACGACCAGGCCCTGGTGCGCGAGGGCATCGCTCGCCTGTTGGAACTGTCCGGCGTCGCCATCACCGCCTGGCAGTGTGAAGACGGACTGGCGGCCATGGACAAGCTCGAGCAGGCGCCGGTGGACGTGCTGGTGTGTGATATTCGCATGCCACGTCTTGACGGTATCAGCCTGGTACGCAGGCTGCGCAGCGAGGGCAATGCCCAGCCGGTGCTGGTGCTGACCACCTTTGACGATCACCAGCTATTTCTCGATTCACTGGCCGCCGGCGCCAACGGCTTTCTGCTCAAGGACGTGTCGCTGGACAAACTGATACACGCTGTGGAAACGGTCGCCGGCGGCGGCTTCATTGCCGAGCCGCGGCTGATTTCCCAGGTCTCCACCGGTATCGCCGATGCGCCACCGGCAGACCCTGGGCTACTCAGCAAAAAGGAACGCGAGGTGCTTAAGCTGGTCGCCGGCGGGCTGTCCAATCGGGAGATCGCCGACGTTATTCACCTGGCGGAGGGCACTGTGAAGAACCACGTATCCACCATCCTCACCAAGCTCAACTGCCGGGACCGTACCCAGGCAGTACTCTATGCCATTCACTGGCAGTTGATTTAGTCGCTATATACCCGTCATTCCCGCTTTCGCGGGAATGACGGACGGTGAGTGACGGGTTTTCGTTTCGACGATCGACCGGCCTGGATACTTGCCCGCGCTCCCAAACCCCAGGCAAAAAAAAGGCGACGCTAAAAGCGCCGCCAGTGAGTCCGCCAGGGGATAAGGCGGATTGCAGGAAGTGTGGTTACCGGCTCGCGAAGCTGGAACCCTCAGCACGCTTGATATCGAAGCGGTCAAGGGTCATCACCTTGGTCCACGCGTTGACGAAGTCGTCGACGAAGCGCGCTTCACCGCCTTCTTCGGCGTACACCTCGGCTACGGCGCGCAGCTCCGAGTGGGAACCAAACAGCAGATCAACCGGCGTGGCCGTCCACCGTAGCTTGCCGGTGTTGCGGTCACGGCCTTCGTAGATGCCCGCCTCACTCTTGGACTTGCTCCACTGGGTATCCATGCTCAGCAGGTTGGCAAAGTAGTCATTGGTGAGAGCACCCGGCTGGTCGGTGAAGACACCGTGCTGGACGCCACCGGTGTTGGCATCCATGGCGCGCATACCGCCAATCAGTGCCGTCATTTCGGGCACGGTCAGGCTCAGGGTGTTGGCCTTGTCGACCAGCATATTCGCCGGTGACAGCAGGGCGCGATCATCGAAGTAGTTGCGGAAGCCGTCTGCTGCGGGTTCCAGCCAGCGGAACGAATCAGCATCGGTCATCTCTGCCATGGCATCGGTACGGCCCGGAATGAACGGCACTTCGATATCGTGGCCGGCGTCCTTGGCCGCCTGTTCGACACCGACAGCACCGCCCAGCACGATCAGGTCCGCCATGGAGACCTGCTTCCGGCGATTGGAGCCATTGAAGTCCTGCTGGATAGCTTCCAGGGCGGCCAGTACTTTGGCCAGCTCCTCGGGATCATTGGCAGACCAGCCATTTTGCGGCGCCAGACGCACGCGAGCGCCATTGGCACCACCGCGCATGTCGGTATTGCGGAAGCTGGAAGCCGAAGCCCAGGCTGCCTTGACCAGTTCAGTACTGGACAGCTCTGACTTCAGAATCTCGTTCTTCAGCTTGCGGATATCCCGGGAAGAGATGGTGTCGTAGTCGGCTTCCGGTATCGGATCCTGCCAGATCAGCGCCTCGGAGGGCACTTCGGAACCCACGTAGCGAGCGCGCGGGCCCATATCGCGATGGGTCAGCTTGAACCAGGCGCGCGCGAAGGCATCCTCGAACTCTTCCTGGTTTTCCAGAAACCGCTTGGAAATCTTGCGGTACTCGGGATCGAACACCAGGGCCAGGTCTGCCGTGGTCATCACCGGCGCGTGGCGCTTACCGGGGATATGGGCGTCCGGAACCATGTTGGCCGCATTGGGGTCAGTGGGAATCCACTGGGTAGCGCCAGCCGGGCTCTTCACCTGCTTCCACTCGAAGTTGAACAGGTTTTCCAGGTAGTTGATGCTCCAGCGCACTGGGGTAACGGTCCATGCGCCTTCCAGGCCGCTGGTCACCGTGTCTTCAGAGTGGCCCTTGCCGCAGCTGTTCTTCCAGCCGAGGCCCTGCTTCTCAACACCGGCGCGTGCCGGCTCGACGCTCAGACACTCATCCGGCTTGTGGGCACCGTGCATCTTGCCGAAGGCGTGCCCGCCGGCGATCAGGGCGACAGTTTCGGCGTCGTCCATGGCCATGCGACCAAACGTCTCACGCACGTCATGCGCCGAAGCCACCGGGTCGGGATTACCGTCGGGACCTTCCGGATTCACGTAGATCAGGCCCATCTGCACAGCGGCCAGCGGCTGCTCCAGCTTGCGTTCACCGCTGTAGCGGCTGTTCGGCGTATCGCTGGTAGCCAGCATGACCTTCTCCGGGCCCCAGTAGACCAGGTCGGCCTCCCAGTCGTCTTCGCGACCACCGGCGAAACCGAAGGTTTCAAAGCCCATGTTCTCCAGCGACACGTTGCCCGCCAGAATCATCAGGTCAGCCCAGGACAGGCTGCGGCCATACTTCTGCTTGACCGGCCAGAGCAGGCGTCGCGCCCGATCCAGATTTGCGTTGTCTGGCCAGCTGTTGAGCGGCTCAAAGCGCTGTTGGCCGCCACCGGCGCCGCCGCGCCCGTCAGCCACGCGATAGGTACCTGCCGCGTGCCACGCCATGCGGATCATAAAGGGGCCGTAGTTGCCGTAGTCCGCCGGCCACCAGTCCTGCGACGTGGTCAGCACGCAGCGCCCGGTCCTCTACAAGTAACGTCCGGAACTCCCGCTCGGGCAGGGGGTGACTGAAAAAGTAACCTTGCACTTCATCACAGCTGAAGGCCTGCAGCGCGCTCAATTGGGCGGCGGTTTCCACGCCCTCCGCCAGCACTTTCATGCCCAGGTGTCGAGCCAGCACGATAGTGGAATTGACTATAGCGCGATCCGCGGAGTCGCGGTCCAGCTTGTTGATGAAGCAGCGATCGATTTTCAGCGTGTCGACCGGCAGCTCCTTCATATAGGCCAGCGAGGAGTATCCGGTACCGTAGTCATCAATGCTCACCTTCACCCCGAGAGAGCGAATCTGCTCCAGCACAACTACCGCAGCGTCCATATCCTGCACCAACAGGTTTTCGGTAATCTCCAGCTCAAGGTTTTCGCCATGCAGGTCGTGGCGCCTGAGGGCAGCGCGAACCTGGGCATACATATCCACCTGGCGCAGCTGGGCGGCGGAAATGTTGATCGCAATGCGAGGCGGAGTGATGGCCTGGTCGCGCCAGGCGCGCAGCTGTTTACAGGCTGCTTCCAGGGTCCAGTCGCCGATGGCATTGATCAGTCCGAGAGCCTCCGCGGCGCCAATGAACAGGCCGGGTGACAGGAATCCACGCTGCGGGTGATTCCAACGGATCAGCGCCTCGGCGCCGGTCAACTCGTGGGAGAAAGTGTCCACCTTGGGCTGGTAGTAGAGCTCAAATTCGTCATTCTCCAGGGCCGTGCGGATGTCGGTGGACAAGCGCATCAACTCCATCAGTTCCTCATTCAGTTCACTGGAGTAGAACTGGAACATGCCACGGCCCAGGTTCTTGGCGTGGTACATGGCGGTATCGGCATTGCGCAGCAATGACTCGGGATCATCCCCATCCTTTGGATAGATGGCGATACCGATACTGACGCTGCCGCGCAGATGATGGCCATCGATGCTGACCGGCTCGGAAGCGGCGCTCAAAATCCGATCCGCCACCCGGCTGATGGACGCCACCGTCAGGTCGTGATCGGCCCCACCCGCGGCGGTGATCACAAATTCGTCCCCTCCCAGCCGCGACACGGTGTCATCCGCCCGCAGGCAGTCCTTGAACCGTTCCGCCAGCACCTTGATATAGCGGTCACCGACCGGGTGGCCCAGGCTGTCGTTGACCAGCTTGAAGTTGTCCAGGTCGACAAACATGATCCCCAGGTTGCCACCCTGGCGGGAAGCCCGACTGACAGACTGCTCGAGCTGATCGAGGAAGGCCATGCGATTGGGCAAGCCGGTCAGGGCGTCGTAGTGGGCCTGCTGGAACAGGCGGCTTTCCCACTCGGCGTTGGAGAGCGCCACGGCAATGCGATCTGCATAGCTGTTGGCCAGGTTGATATGGTCGCGATCCAGCAGCGGTGCAACGTGATGGCCCAGCATGATCACCGCGATGACCGCGCCATCCAGTTTGACGGGCAGCAGCTCAAAACTGCTGTCGGCCGGAATCTTGCTGTCGAGTATGTAGTTCGGCAGCGCACCGGCGGCGCTATCGATCAGCACGTGACCGGTAAGGGCCAGCTCCTCAAGCTGCACGCTGCCCATGACCACGTCTGTGCTCAGCAGCTCACCGGCAAAACTGTCACTGAGCCGGTAGATTTCCCCGCTCTGCTGCCCTTGCGACAGCAGAATCATGGCGATGTAATCCGCCGGCAGAACCGCGGTGGTTTTCTCCAGCACGATCTTGACGATATCTTCTTTCTTCATACGCGACAGGATCAGCTGGTCAATCTCGGACATCGACGCCTGGGTCAGCAGCTGGTGCGACACACGTGCCGACATGGTATTGAACGCCCGCGCCATATCCTCGAACTCGTCGCCCGACTGCACCTCCACAGGTGAGTTGTAGTCCTTGCCGGTGACGCGCTGAATACCTGCCATGATCTCAGCCAGCGGCTGCATCTGGCGACGAATCAGGACTATGCAGAGCAATGAAATGGACAGGATCACCAGCAGCGCCAGCCCCAGGAACCGGCGCTGGAAGTTCACCGTGTCGGCCAGCACCAGGTCGCTGGGCCGCGCTACCACGGCGCGCCAGTTGTGCGCTCCGTACAGCGACCCAAGATAAACGGAGCGGAAGCCTGCCATATACTCGCGCCCCCCTGACCGGACCCTGGCCGTGCCGCGGTGGCTGTCCTGGTAGGCTTCCAGCCCGACAAACTCGCGGCACACCTGCGAATCCGAGTAGAACAGGGCCTGGGCGCGCTCGTCGTAAATACAGCTGGTATTGCGCAGGTCGCGGCTGTCGGTATCGCCGATGGCGATCGCCTCGCTGACCAGGGCGCCCACCAGGTCAGGTTCCGGACCCTGGCCGGCACCAGCGCGCAGAATATAGACGCGATTGAGTTCTCCGTCCCAGCCAATACGTGCCATGACCAGTTCACCGTTTCTCAGTCGCCGTGCGGCCTCGTCATGGGAACGCACACCGCTGGCTCCCTCCAGCGCCGACCAGGGGAACACCCGGAAGCGATTGCCACCGAGCAGGGCGATGTCGTCGCCCCCCGCTTCCAGTTTCGGTGCCTCTGCGGCGGCAAAATGATTGAGCTGTTCAGTCAGCACAACCAGCCTCCCCAGCAGGGTGTCCACCAGCATGGTGGCCTGCTCATCCTGTCGCTGTTCAACCCGTAACCGGGCTTGATCGCTCACGTGGCTGAGCGTCAAGGCGGCCAGCACCAGGGTCGGCATCAAGGCAAACAACAGGAACACGCCAAACAGCCGGCGGGTGATCTTGCCTGTCCGGGAAGACTCATTCATAAGCGGCCCAGCCTAGTAGTCCGCCGCCAGGCCGATGAATGCACCATCATCGGCTCGGATGCAGTCATCAAGGCTGTCGGCCGCTGACAGGTTGGCCTTGTAGCGGCCGTCTTCACCAGTGCTGAACAGGTCGTAATCGGAATTGAGGGGTTTGAGATTTTTCTTCTTGCGGGCCTTGGGCTTGGGACCCTTGATCTTGTCGCCGGCCAGGTCAACTTTCACCTTGCCGTTCTTGTCGTTGACGTTGCTGAGTTCCAAATATTGATAGGCGTTGCCCCAGGGGTCGCTGGGGATGTTGCCGAGATCAGACAGGTTCCAGGGATAGCTGTAATTGAAGGCCTTGAATTTCTCCAGTCGCATGGCGATGTCACTTAGGTCTGCTTCACACTGGGCCACCAGGGTGTTTTTCTGGTAGCTCTTGAATGAAGGCAGAGCGACAGCCAGCACGACCCCGAGGATTGCCAGGGACATCAGCGTTTCAATCATGGTGAAGCCGCAGTCGAACTCGCGGGTCAACCGCTGCCCACATTTCGCTGCAAGTAGCCGTGGCACGATGAATCCCATCCCCTGGGAGTTTCCCGATCCCTTCAAATAGTGCCAAAGAGTCTAGGTACCACACCGGGCTGAGTAAATGAGGGAAGGGGATACCCGGTAGCAATTTTTGGTCAGCCCGCGAAGTACTTCACAAAAATGTCCTGTGCAGGCTGCCAGGCTGCGAACTGGCAGCACGCGACACCAAGATGGTGAGAACCAGACTATGGAGAAAAAATCAGGCCTTGCCCGTTTCTCCCAGCACCGCTTGCGGGGTGTTGCCACGGCGCCGCTCCACCGCCCGCGCCAGGTTGCGCATAACCTCAACAGTGGCGTCCCAGTTCATACAGGGATCAGTGATGCTCTGGCCGTAGGTCAGTGCCTGGCCATCCACCACGTCCTGGCGACCTTCCACCAGGTTGCTCTCCAGCATGATGCCGAAAATGCTGCGGCTACCGCGGGCGACCTGGGTGGCAATATCGTGAGCCACATCTACCTGCCGCGCCGGCTTCTTGCGGCTGTTGGCGTGACTGGCGTCAATCATGATGCGCGCCGGCAGGCCGGCCGCGGTCAGCAGGCCCGAGGCGTCCTCCACCGAGAACATATCGTAGTTGGGATGTTTACCGCCGCGCAGGATGACGTGACAGTCTCCGTTGCCCGCAGTCTGGAAAATCGCCGAGTGGCCCTGCTTGGTCACCGACAGGAAATGGTGGGGATTGGCGGCCGACTTGATGGCATCGATGGCAATCTGGATATCGCCGTCAGTGGCGTTCTTGAAACCCACCGGACAGGACAGGCCGGAGGCCAGCTCGCGGTGGGTCTGGCTCTCGGTGGTACGGGCGCCGATGGCACCCCAGGCGATCAGGTCAGCAATGTACTGGGGGCTGATCAGGTCCAGATACTCGGAACCCGCGGGCAGGCCCATTTCCGCGAGGTCCAGCAGCAACTGTCGCGCCAGGTTGAGACCCTTGTTGATCTGGAACGTGTTATTGAGGTCCGGGTCGTTGATCAGGCCTTTCCAGCCCACCGTGGTCCGCGGCTTCTCAAAATACACGCGCATTACCACCAGCACTTGATCAGACAGCTCATCCGCCAGCGCCTTGAGCTTGCGCCCGTAATCCCGCGCCGCTTCCGGGTCGTGGATCGAACAGGGTCCGACCACGGCCAATACGCGATCATCAGTCCCCGCCAGGATGCCGTGAATGGCGCGGCGGCCGGCGCTGACCGTTGCGGCGGCGGTCTCGCTGACCGGGATACTCTCGATCAGGGCGTCAGGCGAGATCAATTCCTTGGTTCCGGTAATCCGCAGGTCGTCTGTGGTTTTCTCGCGGGTATGGTCTGTCATTACACTTACTCAATTCACGGTGGTCTGCTGGGCCGCGTAGTATACGGCCGGATGACGGCAAGGCGTAGTGCCTGCTAACGGCCGATACCGAGGGATTGCTGGAAATGCGACTTTTTAACCTACCCCCGCACCGCGCGCTTGTGTAAAACACGGACCATGAGCGCAGCGAGCCCCGGTCGCCGGGTATTTATTGTCTTCTTCCTGACGGCCAGCCTGGGCGCGGTGGCCGTGCTGGGGCAGATAAGCTGGCTGCTGTGGAAGGAATCCGTCAGCGCCGAGGAGGCGCGGGTGGCCGAACTGGCCAAGCAGCTGGGTCAACGGGCTGAGCAGATGATCGTCGAATCCCGGGCCCTGCTGGACCGCTTCAACAACTCCGATCTGCCGCGCTGTAGCGACGCCCACATCGATGCCATGCACCGGGCCGCTATCGGTCGCCCCCACATTCGCGCTATCGGCTACTGGCGTGCCGCCGAGCGGGTCTGCGGCGTTGGCTTTATTCAGGCGCTGGACTTGCGACCGTCTCGCGCCGACCGCATCTACGATTCCGGGGTAATCGCCTGGTGGCCCTCTTCACAGACCGAGATCGCCGGGGTCCAGCTGTTCCTTATGCGCTACGGTGACCACGATGTGGCCATCGATCCTCGCATGCTGTTGCAAACGCCGGATGATCCGGGGCGTCTGGCCGGGCTCTGGGTCGAGAACCTGCCCATGGCCACCAGTGGTGACCCGTCCCGCATTCCCACGCCGGAGAGCCTGGAGGTGGGCCTCACCCTGGATAGCGCCAACAACCGGGTATTGTCGCGTTTCACTCTGGGCACAATTTTTCCCATGGATATTGTCGCCGTGGAAACCATCGACCGGTTCTGGAGCCGCTACCTGCCGTGGCTCTCCATCGCGATGGCAATCGGCCTGGGACTGACGGCCCTGTGGATCTACCTGGTCCTGCGCTTCTCGCGACACCGAATGAGCCTGTCCGCCGAGCTTCGCAATGCCCTCGCACGGGGTCAGGTCACTGCCTACTATCAGCCAATCCTGGAGCTCTCCACCGGTCGCTGTATCGGTGCCGAGGCCCTCGCCCGCTGGATTCGCACGGACGGGGAAATGGTACGCCCGGATGTCTTCATCCCACTGGCGGAGCAGGACGGCCTGGTACCGGAGATCACCATGGCGGTGCTGGCGGCCACGGTCCGTGACCTTGGCGATATCCTGCGCGACCACCCGCTGTTGCGCATCAATATCAACCTGGCGCCGGAGGATCTGAGCGATGACACCTTCAAGCAGCGCCTGCGGGACCAGCTGGTTAACGCCGCCGTGGCGCCCCAGTGCATCAAGCTGGAAATCACCGAGCGTGCCATGGTCGACAACGACCGCTCACGCCAGCAGGTGCGGGAGCTCAGGCAGCGGGGCCACCAGATCGCCGTCGACGACTTCGGTACCGGCTATTCCAGTCTCGCCTATCTGCAAAGCTTTGAACTGGACACACTGAAAATCGACAAGTCTTTCGTCGACGCGGTCGGCACCGAGGCGGTGACCCACAATGTGGTCGGTCATGTCATCGAGATGGCCGGCACCCTGGAGCTGGACACTGTGGCGGAGGGTATTGAGAAGCCGGACCAGGCAGATTGGCTGGTCGCACAGGGCGTAGCTTACGGGCAGGGTTTTCTTTACAGTAAACCCATCCCGGCCGAGCCGTTCCGCGCCTACCTGCAGGCGAACCTGGAAACCCACACCCGCGATCTCAAAGCGGAGGCGGAAGCGGCGCTGGCCTGAGGATCGGGAGCGGCCAGTGAGCCTTGAGCGTTTGATAACAGAAAAACTGAAGCCCTGGGTCTGGTTGGCGGCCTTTCTTTGCCTGACGGCCTGCAGCGGCGACGGCACTGAACGTCCGCCTTCCGTGGAAACCGCGCAGCCCGACTGGACTTCCGAGCAGGACGTCATTTCGCGCTCGCCGACGGCCCGCAGTTCCCGCGCAGCCAGCCAGCCCCCGGAGGAACCGCTCCCCTACGTAGTCAGCACCCCTGAGTCTGCCGCCGCCGCTGCGCAGGCGCATATGGAAGGCCTGCTGGCCAGCGACGCTGCGGTACTGCATCCCAATGAGGTGGGCTATTACGTCGACACCCAGGAGGCCCGCCTGATCCAGCTACGCAAAGGTACCGGGGTGTCAGCCAAGCGCCGGGGCAATGTGCTGTCGTTTACTTTTGGTGGCAACGACACCTTTGCCAGCAACGGCAGCCGCCTGTCAAAAGGCGCCCGCGAGCGCCTGCAGCCGGTGGCACGGGTACTGGAAGAATACGACCGCACGCGCATTTCCATTTTTGGCTACACCGATGATGTCGGCGACGCCGACTATAACCAGCAGCTCTCCGTACACCGGGCCCGGGCCCTGGCGCGACTGCTGGTAGACAGCGGCGTGGCGCCAGAGCGGCTGTTTATCGTCGGCTTCGGCGAGCTGGACCCGGTGGCCGACAATGGCACCGATGCCGGTCGCGCCCGCAACCGGCGCATCGAAATGCGCGTGGAACCGCTGACGAGACCGACAGCACCGGGCAGCTGATCAGGCACGGCGGGCTCTACCCCAAAATCGCTATCACCCAGGGCGGGCAATCGCGGTAAAATGCGCCGCTTTTATCAAGCGGGAGATTTACCTTGTCCTCTAATACCCACCAGATAGCTCGCAAGAAAGCTCACAAGCTGACCTGGGGCCTGATGGCCCTGAGCATACTGATTTTTACTGCCTGCAGCGCCGAGCGCGAAGCCGCTCCCACTGCAGATGAGCCAGGCACTGAAGCCCCCAGTGACTTCCGTGAGTTCCTCGACGCCAACTACGCCATCGACATGGCGCAAATGCCCAGCACCGCCTCAAGGCGGGGCATCCGCGACAACAACCGCGAGTGGAACTCCTATTCCGAGGCGTTCTACAACACCCGGCGCCAGCAGTGGGAGGACCGCCTCGCGGCCCTGGCACAGTTCGATCCGGCTGCACTGAGCCCGAGCGAGGCAATCTCCCGGCAACTCTACGAACAGGAATTGCGCCGCAACATCGCCAGCGACAAATTCCGCCACCAGAAGTACGCGATCCACCAGCATCGCGGTGCCCATACCAGCGTACCCACCTTTCTGGCCAATATGCACCCGGTCAACAGCGTGCAGGACATGGAAGACTATATTGCCCGCCTGAACGCGGTGGAAACCCTGTTCTCTCAGCTGATCGAACAGCTGGCAATCCGCACCGAAAAGGGCGTGTTCCTGCCGCGCTGGTCCTACGACAAGATAAGCGAGACGGTAGAGAACACGATTGCAGGCACACCCTTCGATGACAACGGCGAGTCCGGCTTTTGGGCGGACGTGCAGCGCAAGCTGGATGGCCTGGGGCTGGAGGCCGCCGAGCGCCAGCATCTGGAAGATGCCGCGCGCACCGCGCTGCTCGAGGCGGTAAAGCCCGCTTACCTGAAACTGAACGCGGCACTCGCCGCCCAGGCCGAACTGGCGCCCGAGGGTGACGGCGTCTGGAAGCACCCGGACGGTGACGCGTTCTATGCCGAGCGCCTGGCCTACTACACCACCACTGACCTCAGCGCCGAAGAGGTCCACAACATCGGCCTGCGCGAGGTGGACCGCATCCATGGCCAGATGCGCGAGATCATGAAGACAGTGGGATTCGAGGGCGACCTGCCGGCCTTCATGACCTACATGCGCGAGAGCCAGGAGTTCTACTACCCCGACACCGATGAGGGCCGCGCCCAGTACCTGGCGGAAGCCACCGCGCTGATCGATACCATGCGTGAACGCCTGCCGGAGTACTTCGGGCTTTTGCCGAAAGCGGACGTGATCGTCAAGCGCGTCGAGCCTTTCCGGGAACGCGCCGCAGGCAAGGCTTTCTACCAGGCGCCGCCGGAAGACGGTTCACGGCCCGGCATCTACTACGCCAACCTGTACGACATGAATTCCATGCCCACCTACCAGATGGAAGCGCTGGCCTATCACGAAGGCATTCCGGGCCACCACATGCAGCGCGCCATCTCCATCGAGAAGCAGGACATTCCCGCGTTCCAGAAATACGCCTGGTTTACCGCCTACACGGAGGGCTGGGGCCTTTACAGCGAGGAACTACCGAAGGAAATGGGCTTCTACAGCGATCCCTACTCTGACTTCGGCCGCCTGGCCATGGAGCTGTGGCGCGCGGCCAGGCTGGTGGTAGACACCGGCCTGCACCACAAGCGCTGGACCCGCGAGCAAGCGGTGGAATACCTGGTGGCAAACACGCCAAACGCCCGTTACGACGCCGAGAAAGCCATACAACGCTATGCGGTGATGCCCGGCCAGGCCACCGCCTACATGATCGGCAAGCTCAAGATCATGGAGCTGCGCGAGAATGCCAAAGCCGCCCTCGGGGATGACTTTGATATTCGCGGCTTTCACGACGAAGTGCTCAAGGATGGTCCGGTACCGCTGTTCATCCTCGAGGAAAAGATCAATCGCTGGGTGGCAAGCCAACAGGGCTGACCGGCAGAAACATGACCGGGCCTGTGCGCAGGTGCCGAACCACTACGGAGACACAACGATGAAGATTGGCGTTCCAAAAGAGATAAAAACACTGGAGTTCCGCGTGGGTATGACCCCCGCTGGCGTACGCGAACTGACCCACGACGGCCATGAGGTGATCGTAGAGACTAACGCCGGCGGCGGCATTGAGATGAGCGATGAAGATTATATTGCCGCCGGTGCCCGGGTGGTAGACAGCGCCGAGGAAGTCTTCACCGAGGCCGAGATGATCATCAAGGTCAAGGAGCCGCAGCTCAACGAGTGCAAGATGCTCAGCGACGGCCAGGTGCTGTTTACCTACCTGCACCTGGCGGCGGACCCCAAGCAGGCCAAGGCATTGCTGGATTCCGGCTGTACGGCCATTGCCTACGAAACCGTCACCAGCAATGGCCAGGGCCTGCCGCTGCTGACGCCCATGTCGGAGGTAGCCGGACGGCTGTCGATCCAGTGCGGCGCCTATGCCCTGCAGAAAGCCAACGGCGGCCGCGGCGTGCTGCTCGGCGGCGTTCCCGGTGTGGAGCCGGGTCACGTACTGGTGGTAGGGGGCGGTGTTGCCGGCGTCGCGGCCGCGGACATGGCCGTGGGCCTGGGCGCACAGGTCACCGTACTCGACCGCTCAATTCCGCGCCTGCGCTACATCGATGACATTTTTGGCGGCCGCGTTCACACCATCTACTCCACCAAGGCAGAGGTCGATCGACTGGTACCGCAATCAGACCTGGTGGTGGGTTCGGTGTTGATCCCCGGTGCCTCAGCACCCAAGCTGGTATCCGAGCAGAACATCATCGACATGGGCCGTGGCGCCGTGGTCGTGGATATTTCCATCGACCAGGGCGGCTGTTTCGAAACCAGTCGCCCCACCACCCACGCCGACCCGACCTATGTCGAACACGACGTGGTGCACTACTGTGTCACCAATATGCCCGGTGCAGTGCCGCGCACCAGCACCCTGGCCCTGACCAATGCCACCCTGCCCTTTGCCCTCAAGCTGGCCAACAAGGGCTGGCGCCAGGCCCTGCGGGATGACGAGCACCTGGCCAATGGTCTCAACATCCACGCCGGTCACGTCACCTACCGCGCGGTGGCCGACGACCTGGGCCACCCCTACCTCAGCGCCAAAGAGGCCATCGAGTCCTGACCTCAAAAGGCGCCCGCACAACACCATAAAAATGGGTACATACCGCATTTTTGACTGCATTAGTGGTGCAATGTGGGCGCAAAAAAAAAGGCCCGCCAGGATCAGGGGGCCTTTTATTTTTAAACCGATGCAGGATGGCTCTCGGTGCAAACTCCACGGGGTAGTCAGAGCCCCCTTCTGGTCGAAGAGGGCTCTGGTACCGCGCTAGAAGCTGAAGCGAATGCCCGCCTCGATGCTCTCCCCGGGTTGCGGGGCGAAATTGCGCAGGAAGGAGGTGCTGAGGCGAATCTCCTCGTCAGAGATATTTTTCCACTTCACGAAAGCCAGCATCTCGGTATTTCCGGCAAACTGCAGCCGGTAATCAACGCCGGCATCCCAGCGGGTATAACCGTCTGTTTCGGTTTCAAAGTCACCGGGATCATCCTGGTCGGCGGCGTTGAGTACACTTACATAGGCGCCCAGTGCGTCGTTGCTCCAGGACAATTCGCTGCCAATGCGCATGGGCGGCAAGCGTGGCACATCGCCGGCATCGTCGAATTCTCCGATCACCATATCGCCGAATATCCCCAGCGACAGATCACCGCCCATCACCGTTGCCAGCTGGAAGCTGGATTCCAATTCGACGCCATAGAAGTCCGCATCGTCCTGCTCATAGGCATACACCGGGGTCTCATCGACTGCGGTGCCGGTGTTCAGCAGGAAGATGTAGTCTTCGAAGGTATTGTAAAAGGCCGTCAACTCTGCCCAGGAAGCTTCACCCTGCCAGCTCAGGGTCAGGTCGGCGTTAAGTGATGTCTCTTCATCAAGATTCGGATCACCGACCTCGATCAAGCCGGTGGCGGCGTGTGTTACCAATTCTTCGCCAGTATTGTCGACATTGGAGAACAGCTCCTCGGTTGAGGGAGCACGCTGCGAGCTGGACAGCGCCAGGCTCACATTCCAGGACGGGTTGATGTTGTAGATCCCTGCACCGGAGACACTGTAACTGGTGAAGTCCTGATCCCCGGTCGTCACAGCCTCCGGATCACGCTCGACCCAATCGACTCGGCCACCCACTTCGAACTGCCAGTCGCCGGCATGGAAATCCTGAATATAAAACAGGCCCCACTCGCTGGAGTCGGTTTCGGGCACGTAGGCTTCATCACCAATGGCCGAGAATTCGTCCGAGCGCCACTGCACGCCCAGCACGCCATGATTCTCCGCCTGGCGCACCAGTTCCAATCGACCTTCCCAGGTGTCACGCTCGAAGCGGGTGCCCACTTCCGCGCCTTCGAGCTCGACGTGCTCGTAGTCTGTATAGGTCAGGAAGGCACGCGCCACATCAATCCATCCGGGCAGCAGCTCGTGGTAATGCATCTGGGCATCGTAGCGTTCCTGCTCGAGGTCGATACGGATGTTCTCCTCCTCTTCCTCCTCGTCGCCGTGCTCCTCACCCTCATGCTCTTCTTCATGACCGTGCTCGTGGGAGCCGGCGGGAATGCCGTAGTTGGTCTCGAAGCTGTTGTAGGCAAAGCCGACAAAGCCTTTCTCACCAAACTGGTAGCTGGTGCCAATGGTGAAGACGTCAGCGTCACCATCGGTGTTCTCGATTGAACCGTTGGAGTTTTCAAACTCCTCTTCGCCATGTTCCTCGTCGTGGTCTTCACCCAGCAGCTCTTCCTGCCGCTCCACTGCCGCCTCATCGATTGCCATACCGGGAATCTCGACGTCGTCGAAGTCGCGGGTGGTGCCGCTCAAGTGAATGGCAAAGCTGCCGTTGCCGGCTTCGATCTTGCCGACACCGGTATCCATGCCCGGTGCATCATCGTAGCGATATTCCACAGCCCCCTGTACGCCATCGATAGGGGCACGCGGGATGCGGTTGTCAATCACGTTAATGACACCGCCGATCGCCCCACCACCGTACAACAGGGTGGCCGGGCCGCGCAGTACCTCGACTGATTCAGCCAGCATTGGCTCAACCGACACGGCATGGTCCGGGCTGAGGCTGGATACGTCTCCAGCGGCAATGCCGTTATTCAGGTTGATAGTGCGTGGGCCGCCCTGCCCACGAATCACCGGCCGCCCGACGCCTGGGCCAAAGGAAGCGTTGGAAATGCCGGGCATGTCACCCAGGGTTTCGCCGAGGCTGCTGGACGCCAGGCGGCGCAGCTCGTCTCCGGTCAGCACGGTCACCGGCAGGGCGGTCTCTGCGGCTGTTCTATGAATGGGAACCGATACCAGCACGTGTTCCATACGTGGGTTCTGGTCCTGGGCCATGGTATGACTGGCGGCACCGACAAGTGCCGCAATAAGCGTGCGCTTCATGATTCTCTCCTGTTAATACATTGGGAAAACTGCTTAACGGGAGAGCGTTGGTGGACCTCGAGCGGCCAGTCGGTAGTGGGTGGCAACCGGCGCGAGCGCGATGGCCAGCCGGTTACTGTCAGTAGCGCTGGTGGCTACTGGCGTGTGTTGGGTAGCGGGCAGGACAGCCTGACCGGTATCGAACTGGCACTGCAGGCAGTCGCCGGCGGTCAGGTGATCCGCGTGAACGTGGCCCGCCTGCACCACCTGGGCACCCAGCAGCGCTGCCAGCAGCAAGGCAGGCAACAGCTTGAAGACAGGATATCGGGCAGCCAGTTTCATAGACGCGCAAATTTACGCCATGTCCGGCGCTGCGTCCAGCGTTTACAGGCCTCGCCGCGGCGCCTAACCTGCACATACACCAATAACAATAACCCGGAGTTACCCTATGACCATGCTGATTATCGGCGTGCTGTTGTGGAGCACCTTGCACCTCGTCCCGGTCATTGCCCGCGGGCCGCGACAGTCCGCCATTGGCACCCTGGGAGAAGGCGGTTACAAAGGCATTTTTTCGCTGCTGATGCTGACTTCCCTTGCACTCATGGTGTTTGGCTGGCGCGGCAGCGTACCCCAGTCTGTGTACATCCCTTCGCAGGAAATGCGGCTGGCGGGCCTGGTGCTGGTGGTCATTGGTTTTATCTTTATGGCCGCGGCCAATCGTCCCAGCCGCTTCGGGCGCCTGGTGCGCCACCCACAGCTATTCGGGGTATTGCTGTGGGCGGCGGCCCACCTGCTGGCGAACGGTGACAGCCGTTCACTGGTGCTGTTTGGCGGACTCGGGGGCTGGTGCATCATCATGATGCCGCTCATCAACCGCCGAGACGGTGCCTGGAACAAACCTGAAGCGCCCTCCTGGCTGCGGGAAATCGTTGGCGTTGTGATTGCCCTGGTGGTGGTCGCGGTTGTGGTGGCGATACACCCGTGGATCGCCGGCATGCCGGCACTGGCCTGGTAAGCCGCTACACCGGGCCGGCGGGATACTGGCCTGCACCCGCTCTCGCCCGCTCGAGCTCGAAAGACATCCCGGAAAAGCTCAATTTCGCGCCAGTATTGCGTTTATTCTCTATTTTATTGGTCTTAATTAGCTAGTTGATTCTTAATTGGTGCCAAAGCTGAGCGTATTTGGGATGTATCACTCCTTCCCTGCCGCTATACTATTGCCGTCACTCAGAAAACTGGACTCGAATCATGAGCCGCTTTGACCACCGCAAGTACCCCGCCTTCCAGCCGGTACGCCTGACATCCCGCCGCTGGCCGGATGCTACTATCACCGCCGCGCCCCACTGGTGCAGTGTTGACCTGCGCGATGGCAACCAGGCCTTGATCGAGCCCATGACAGCGTCCCAGAAGTCGCGTCTGTACGACCAGCTGGTGGCGGTGGGCTTCAAGGAGATCGAAGTCGGCTTCCCCTCCGCGTCCAGCCACGACTACCAGTTTGTGCGCGACCTTATCGACAACAATCGGGTTCCCGACGACGTCACCCTGCAGGTGCTCACCCAGGCCCGCCCCGAGTTAATCGAGAAAACCTTTGAGGCTCTGAAGGGCGCGAAGCGTGCCATCCTGCACGTCTATAACTCCACGTCCACGGTGCAGCGCGACAAGGTCTTCAAGATGGACCGCGAGGGCATCACCAAAATTGCCATCAACGGCGCCCGCCTGGTCAAGGAATACGCGGCGAAGTACCCCGACACCGAATGGGTGTTCGAATACTCGCCGGAGAGCTTTACCGGTACAGAAATCGATTACGCGATCGAAGTGTGCAACGCCGTCATCGACGTCTGGCAGCCCACCCCGGAACACAAGTGCATCATCAACCTGCCTGCCACGGTGGAGATGAGCACGCCCAATGTCTACGCAGACCAGGTCGAGTACTTCTGCGACCGGGTCGACCGCCGCGACTCTCTCATCGTATCAACCCACACCCACAACGACCGCGGCTGCGCGGTGGCGGCGAGCGAGCTGGCCATCATGGCCGGCGCCGACCGGGTCGAGGGCACACTGTTTGGGAACGGCGAGCGCACTGGCAACATGGACATCCTCACCATGGCCATGAACCTTTACAGCCAGGGCGTTGACCCAGCGCTCAACTTCGAGCGCATGGACCAGATTATCCAGACCTACAAGGACTGCACCCAAATGCCGGTTCACCCGCGACATCCCTACGCGGGCGAACTGGTGTTCACGGCCTTCTCCGGCAGCCATCAGGATGCCATCAAGAAGTGCCTGGACACGCGCGATGATGCCGAGCCCTGGGCGGTGGCTTACCTGCCTATCGACCCAGCCGACATAGGCCGTTCTTACCAGGAGGTCATTCGCATCAACAGCCAATCCGGCAAGGGCGGTATCGCCTACGTGCTGGAACGGGACTACGGCCTGGAATTGCCGCGCTGGCTGCAGATCGATTTCTCCGCCGCCGTACAGAGGCATGCGGAGCGGATCGAATCTGAAGTGGCACCCGGGGATATCTGGGACCTGTTCCAGGCCATTTATTTTGATGTCGGCCCCTGGCGGCTCGGCAATTACCAGGTCAGCCGCGAGGATGGCGTCGACAAGCTGCAGGCAGACCTGGTCAAGGACGGTATGAGCCATGCCTTGAGCGGCACCGGCAGCGGCGTCGTGGAGAGCTTCGTGAGCGGCATGCAGGGCTTCATTGGCAAGCCCATTGTGCTGGTGGAATACTCGGAGCACGCACTCAGCCACTCTGCGGACGCCGAAGCCATCTGCTACATCCAGCTCAACATCGACGGCGAGCGGGTCTGTGGTGTAGGTCGCTCCGGCGACATCATCCAGGCCTCCCTGGACGCCATTCTCGGCGCCATCAACACCGCGGTGAAAAACCAGGTGGCCGCCGCCTGAAGCGCCTTCTGGCTGAAAAGTTGCGAACTGCTTCGCAGTACGCAACTTTTTAACAGCGCCAATCTGTAATATTTACCTAATTTCCTGACGCCTGATCTCTACACTTAGCCGATGAATAAGAGAGGCGTCAGGCACAAGCCTGCGCGGCAATGATCGAGGACATCATGGAACAGGGAAACAATGGGGCGCGGAATTCCAAGCGCGCTTCTTTCGTCGAAGTCATCAGCAGTATTCGTTTTGATCGCGGTCAGTCAGCCAATGCTGACGAGCATCGGACCGCGACCGGCTTTGCAGGCAACCGGTCACTGCACACCGGCGTGGCTGCGCCGGACGACTACAAGCAGCTGGTTCGTTCCAGCAACTGATTCCTGAACCGGGCCCGCCGCAGGCGGGTCCAGTTTATCCACCCGGGGCTTTCCGGCCCTGACGAGCGCCTGCACGCCCGCCATTTCATATCGGCCAGCGCACCATATTTTTCCAGCGCACCAACCTCTACAAAGGCACGGCAATGGCGCGCACTCAGCTCCGGCGCTTGCCCCGTAACAGCCCCTTGATCTTGTCCATAAAAGTCTCGTACTTGAGATCACTGAATTCTCCGGCGTCCAGAAAAATGCGATCGCAAGAGGGGCAGACTTCCAGCCAAATATGGGTCTGAACCGGATCGGTCACCTTGTCCATGGAGACGTGACAGACCGGACACTCGATATCCTCGATCTTGTCGAACTCCTTGCCCACCTGGGGGTGGCCTATATCCAGAAAGGCCTCCACCATCCATTCTGAGCGCATCTGGTTCAGCACCTCTGCCTCCACCAACATTCCATAGCACTGGGTGCAACGATCAATACAGATTTTTGGTCCGTACAACTTGGTTTCCATGGCGCTGCCACACTTGGGGCACTCCAGGTTTTCGGCGTTGTTGTCGTCCATGCTTTTCTCAATCCCTCGTATCGGGGTATTTCGCCAGCGGGCGTGGCTCTTAGCCTAGCGGATACGTGGCAAAAGGCCAGTGTGGCGCGGCCGGCCAGGCGCGGCCCGACCTGCGCGGCCCGACCTACGCGGCTCGACCTACGCGGCCCGACCTGCGCGGCCCGACCTACGCGGCCCGACCTGCGCGGCCCGACCTACGCGGCCCGACCTACGCGGCCCGACCTACGCGGCCCGACCACCACTGCTGTGCTAATATCCGCGCAGTTTCAATCCCAGGTTTGCCCGTGAACAAGGACGACATTTACGCCAGCCCCATCGACGAGCTACCCGGCTTCCGCTTCGACGAGGAGGTGGTGCGGGTGTTCCCGGACATGATCAGGCGCTCGGTACCCGGCTACAGCACCATCATCGCCATGACCGGACTGTTGGCTGGCCGCTATGCGACAGCCGGCTCCACCTGCTACGACCTGGGCTGCTCCCTGGGCGCCTCCACCCTGGCCATGCGCCAGCAGGTTCGCGGCGATGGCTGCCGGCTGGTGGGCGTGGATAACTCTCGGGCCATGATTGAGCGCTGTCGCAGCGTCATCGATACCGACAGCCATGAGCTACCGGTTGAACTCATCTGCGCCGATATCGAGGATGCGTCCATAGAGAATGCTTCAGTGGTGGTACTTAACTTCACGCTGCAGTTTGTTGCCCTGGAAAAGCGCGCTGACCTGCTGCAGCGTATCTTCAACGGCCTGCAGCCGGGCGGCATCCTGGTGCTGTCAGAGAAGGTACTGTTTGCCGACCCGCACCTCAACCAGCTCAACATCGACCTGCACCACGACTTCAAGCGCGCCAACGGCTACTCCGACCTGGAGATCGCCCAGAAGCGCCAGGCCCTGGACAACGTGCTGGTCCCCGAAACCCTGGACGCCCATCGAGAGCGACTGTCCGCCGTGGGTTTCGACAGCTGCGATGTCTGGTTCCAGTGTTTCAATTTTGCTTCGCTGGTTGCCCTCAAGGCCCCTCTGGACAGTGATTGATTTCAAACTTCTGGCTGAACGCTGGCGTAAATCAGAACTTGCGCCCTGGGCAGAAACACTGCTGCATGACATCGGCGCCCGCTTCCATGCCGAGCGCTACGGCGACCTGCCCCGCTGGGAACAGGCCCTGGCGGCATTACCCGACATTACCCCGTCCACACTACAACTGGATGCAGACTGCATCACCGTTGGCGCGCCCGACGATATTGACGATGCCGACCGCTCCGCGCTCGACAACGCACTGCGAGGCCTGCACCCCTGGCGCAAGGGCCCCTTCGATCTGTACGGTGTGCACATTGACACCGAATGGCGCTCGGACTGGAAATGGCAGCGCGTGACACCGGCACTGGATGACCTGGCCGGGCGGCGGGTGCTGGATGTAGGCTGCGGCAGCGGCTACCACTGCTGGCGCATGTTGGGGGCCGGCGCCGCCGAGGTAATCGGCATCGACCCGACGCCGCTGTTTGTACTGCAGTTCCAGGCCCTGCAAAAATATATCCAGCGTCCGGAAGCCTGGGTGCTACCCCTGGGCATCGAGCAATTGCCGCCGGGCCTTGAAGCTTTTGACACGGTGTTTTCCATGGGCGTTCTCTACCACCGCCGCTCGCCCATTGAGCATCTGATGGAACTGCGCGGCGCCCTGCGCGACGGCGGGCAACTGGTGCTGGAAACTCTGGTGGTCGAGGGCGATATCGACACCTGCCTGGTGCCGAAAGGCCGCTACGCGCGCATGGGCAATGTCTGGTTCCTGCCGAGCACCGACATGCTGCTGCTGTGGCTCAACAAACTGGGATTCAAGAAGCCCGAGCTGGTCGACGTCAACACCACCTCCACAGAAGAACAGCGCAGCACCGACTGGATGACCTTCCACTCCCTGGCCAATTTCCTCGACCCGGACGATTCCAGCCGGACCATCGAGGGCTACCCAGCTCCCAGGCGCGCGATCATCACGGCCCGAAAATAGCGGACATTCGAACACAAGGCGCAAAACGGGAAAGGGCGAGTGCGTTGCACTCGCCCCAGCTGGTTCCAGGATCAGTGAACCGAGCGATCGTCCAGGTGGTCGTCGAAAACGAAGTGGAAGACATCCCGAAAGGTGCGGGCGAAGTGGACGTTGATGTCTTCCCGGAGATGGTCCGGGAGTTCTTCAAAGTCCTTCCTGTTGGCGCTGGGCAGGATCAGCTCCATGATGTTGGCACGGCGCGCGGCGATCACTTTTTCGCGGATGCCGCCCACCGCCAGCACCTGGCCGGTCAGGGTCAGCTCTCCTGTCATGCCGAGTTTGCGCCGGATGCGCTCCTTGCGTGCCAGCGACAGCAAAGCGGTCGCCATGGTAATACCGGCACTGGGGCCGTCCTTGGGTGTGGCGCCTTCGGGCACGTGCAGGTGCACCAGCGAGGTGTCGAAGTAGTCGGGGCTACAGCCGTAGTCCTTGAGATGTGCCATAACATAGCTGTAGGCGATTTCTGCCGATTCCCGCATGACATCACCGAGCTTGCCGGTCAGCTTGAAGCCGCGATTCAGGGTGTGCACCTGGGTGCACTCGATGGGTAATGTCGCGCCGCCCATCGCAGTCCAGGCAAGGCCAGTGGCAATGCCTAGTCCGCGCAGGGGCTTTTCAGCACCGAAGGGCGGCTTGCCCAGCAATCCCTCGATATCTTTCTTGCCGACCCGCAGCTTTTGCTCGTCACCCTCCAGCAGAGAAACAATGCTCTTGCGGATGATGCGCGACAGCTGCTTCTCCAGGTTGCGCACTCCGGCCTCCCGGCAGTAGGCCTCGATCACGTACTTGAGGCCGGCGTCGTTGATCTTGAGCTGCTCATCCTGCACACCGTGACGCGCCAGCAGCTTCGGCCATAGATGATTGCGGGCAATCTCCAGCTTTTCCTCGGCGATGTAGCCCGCCAGGCGAATGGTCTCCATGCGATCCAGCAGCGGGGCGGGAATGGTATCGAGCTGGTTGGCGGTGCAGATGAACAGCAC
Source organism: Cellvibrionales bacterium (assembly GCA_043513815.1). Lineage (GTDB taxonomy): Bacteria > Pseudomonadota > Gammaproteobacteria > Pseudomonadales > Halieaceae > JANQIO01. The sequence continues at coordinate 3,423,537 of CP121313.1, forward strand.
CTTGGACAGATCGAAACGCAGGTCGAGGTAGTGATCCAGAAACTCGCTGTTCTGCTCCGGGTCCAGCACCTCCAGCATCGCCGAGGCCGGGTCGCCCTGATACGACGCCCCCACTTTGTCGATCTCGTCGAGCATGATCACCGGGTTGGACACTTCCACGTCCTTCAGGGCCTGCACCAGCTTGCCGGGCATGGCGCCGATGTAGGTGCGCCGATGGCCCTTGATCTCGGCTTCGTCGCGCATGCCGCCCAGGCTGAATCGGTAAAACTTCCGACCCAGGGCATCTGCCACCGAGTGCCCAATGGAAGTCTTGCCCACTCCGGGTGGGCCTACCAACAACAGGATCGAGCCGGAAATCTCTCCCTTGAAACTGCCCACGGCAAGAAACTCGACAATGCGCTCCTTGACGTCGTCGAGGCCATCGTGGTGATCGTTCAATACCGCCCGAGCGTTCTTCAGGTCCAGCATGTCCTCTGAGTAAACGCCCCAGGGTACCGAGGTAGCCCAGTCCAGGTAGTTGCGGGTCACACCGTATTCCGGTGAACCGGTTTCCAGGTAGGAAAGTTTCTGCATTTCCTCCTCGATGCGCTTGAGCACAGCCTCTGGCGGTTTCAGCTCCTGCAGGCGCTCCTCAAAGGTATCCTGGTCGGCGGTCTTGTCATCCTTGGAGATGCCCAGCTCTTTCTGGATAACCTTGAGCTGCTCCTTGAGGAAAAACTCGCGCTGGGTCTGCGACAGCTGCTGATTGACCTGCTCGCTGATCTGGCCCTGCAATTCCGCCACTTCCCGCTCCTTGCGCAATAGCGCCAACACTTTTTCCATGCGCGGGATCAGCGGCAGTGTTTCCAGGACTTCCTGCAGCTGGGCGCCTGAGGCGGTGGTAAGGGCCGCGGAGAAATCCGCCAGCAGCGAGGGCTCGTTGGGGCTGAAATGCGACAGGTACTGCTTCAACTCTTCGCTGTATAGCGGATTGAGCGGCAGCAGCTCCTTGATCTCCTTGATCAGGGCCATGGCATAGGCCTTGATCTCGTCGCTGTCGCGCTGGCCCTGGCTGCGTGGGTATTCCACCTGAGCCAGGAACGGCGCCTTGTCATGCAGCCAGCGCACGATGCGAAAGCGCCTGATGCCCTGCACCATGAACTGACCCTGCTGCTCACCACCCGCGGGCATCTGGTGCAGACGCACCACGCAGCCCATTGCCGGAATATTGCCGGTGCTGGCCTGGTCATTTTCAACGCCGTCCACGAAGGCCAGCCCCAGCAGGCCATGCCCGGCCTCACTGACCGCCTTGAGGGTACTGCCCCATTTGTGAAGATTGACCAGCACAGGCTGCACCTGGCCCGGAAAGTAGGGCCGCGTAGTCAGCGGAAGAATACTGAGCGTTTCCGGCAGCACCTCGTCTGCCACCGCGAGAGGCTGGCCCTGTTCCTGCTCGGCGATGATTTCGCCGTCTACTACCGCCTCATCGCCGCTGCCGTCGTCCATCATGGGATAGCTGAACACCTTGCTTACATGTCCCACAGATATAGGTGCTATTCCGGCAAATTCAACCGGCCTGCTGGAAACAAGGCTCCTGATCAAAGAGTTGCCGCATGGCAGATCAGCATCGCCTCCCAGCTTCGACTCCAAGCGGTACAAAGCTCGCTACGATAAAGGGCGCGAGCTGGGCGCAGGCCAGCCGATAATATGAGCCAGGGCCCTGCTTCAGGAAAGCCTCAGGAAAAGCGCTCTGAACCCTTTCGGCAGAGAGGGCCCTGAGTGTGGCTTCAATCTTCGGAGCTGGGGGTGGGTACCATGCCCGGCAGGGGAAAAGCCGACACGTTGCCGGCCCCTTTGGATTCGCTGATTTTGGCAGCGCCCTCTTTCTCCACCTCGTCGATACGAATAATGGAGTGCATGGGAATGTAGCTGCGATTGACGCCGCCAAACTCATGCTTGAGCTTTTCCTCGGAGGGGTCGACCACCAGCTTGCTGCGCTCGCCGAAGAGAAATTCCTCGATCTCGATAAAGCCCCACATGTCGCTCTGGAAAATCTGCCGGGCATACACCTCGTAGACCTGGTTCTGGCTCTGGAAGATCACCTTGTATATCGGCTGTGGCATGGCGGAACGCGTCATCGCTGTCTGGTCAAAAAATGGGCGGCAATACTATCACTTAACACCCATCAGCCGCTATAATCCGCTGCCCAAAATTTGAGCGCCCGGACGCCAGCGTGCCGAAGAAGCTTTACATCCAGACCCACGGCTGCCAGATGAACGAATACGACTCCAACCGTATGCGTGACCTGCTGGGAGAGAGCCACGACATGATCCCCGCGGAAACCCCCGAGGAGGCTGATGTATTGCTGCTCAATACCTGCTCGATCCGCGAAAAGGCCCAGGAGAAGGTGTTCAGCGAGCTCGGCCGCTGGAGGCGCCTGAAACAGAATAACCCCGAGGTGGTCATCGGCGTCGGCGGCTGTGTAGCCAGCCAGGAAGGCGAGGAGATCGGCAAGCGCGCCCCCTTTGTGGACCTGGTATTTGGCCCCCAGACCCTGCATCGCCTGCCGGAAATGCTCAACGAGTCAGAACAGGCTGACGGCACGGTAGTGGTAGACGTCAGCTTCCCGGAAATCGAGAAGTTCGACCGCCTCCCGGAGCCCAGTGTGGACGGCCCCAGCGCCTTCGTTTCTATCATGGAAGGCTGCTCCAAGTACTGCACCTTCTGTGTGGTGCCCTACACCCGCGGTGAGGAAGTCAGTCGCCCACTGGACGATGTGATCGCCGAGGTCGCCGGCCTGGCCGCCAAGGGTGTGCGCGAGGTCAATCTGCTGGGCCAGAACGTCAACGCCTACCGCGGTGAAAACCACCTGGGGGACGTCGTCGACTTTGCGGAACTGCTGTTTCTGGTGGCCAGGGTGCCCGGCATCGACCGCATTCGCTACACCACCTCCCACCCGGTGGAATTCAGCGACGCCCTGATAGATGCCTACGCAGAAATCCCGCAGCTGGTAGACCACCTGCACCTGCCGGTGCAGAGCGGCAGCGACCGGGTGCTGATGGCCATGAAGCGCGGTCACACGGCGCTGGAGTACAAGTCCAAGATACGCCGGCTGCGCCGCCACCGCCCCAATATCAGCCTGTCCTCTGACTTTATTATCGGCTTCCCCGGTGAGACCGAGGCGGACTTTGCCGCCACCATGAAGTTGATCGAAGAGATCGGTTTCGACCATTCCTTCAGCTTTATTTACAGCGCGCGCCCCGGCACCCCCGCTTCCGAGCTTCCCGACACCACCCCGGGAGAGATCAAGAAGCAGCGGCTGCAGATCCTGCAAACACGCATCAACCAGCAGGCCCAGGAAATCAGCCGCCGTATGGTGGGCAACGTCGAGCGCGTACTGATCACCGGCGTGTCGAAAAAAGACCCGGGTGAGTTGCAGGGGCGTACCGAGAACAACCGGGTAGTCAATTTCCACTGCAGCGATCACTCGCTGATTGGTGAGTTTGCCGACGTTCACATCGATGAGGCATTGCCGAACTCTCTGCGGGGCCGGCTCAGCGGCGCTGAACTCGCAGTTGACGTTGGCTGAAACAAGATTATCCTTAACCAGGAGTACACAGCCGTCACGCGGCTAAACGATCATATTGAATAGCGATGAACCTCCCAGTCAGCTGAGCTTCGAACTCGAACCCAGCGACGCCCGCCATCTCGCAACACTCTGCGGCCAATTTGACCAGCACCTGAAACAGATCGAAGAGCGTCTGGGCGTCACTGTGCGTGCCCGCGGCAACAGCTTTACTGTGGCCGGCAGCGAAGACGCGGTAGGCGTTACCAAAGCGCTACTGGAAGACCTGTACGCGGAAATTTGCACTGGCATTACCCTCAGTCCGGAGTCCCTGCACCTGCAGCTTCAGCAGGCGGGCCTTGAGGCGCTGGTCGAACCGGGGGCTGAGACTGCCGACGCTCCAGGCAACGCTGTAGAGAACATCGCCATCATTCGCACCAAGCGTGGCTCCGTTAAACCCCGCGGCAAGAATCAGCAGGCCTACGTACGGCAAATTGGCCGCTGCGACATCAATTTCGGCATCGGCCCGGCGGGCACCGGCAAGACCTACCTGGCCGTCGCCTGCGCCGTGGAAGCACTGCTGAACGACCGGGTACGGCGCATTCTGCTGGTACGCCCGGCGGTGGAGGCCGGTGAAAAGCTGGGCTTCCTGCCCGGCGACCTGAGCCAGAAGATCGACCCGTACCTGCGCCCACTGTACGACGCCCTCTACGAGATGCTGGGTTTCGAGACGGTCAACAAGTACATCGAACGCAATATTATCGAGGTGGCACCGCTGGCTTTCATGCGCGGTCGCACCCTGAACAACTCCTTCATCATTCTCGATGAGGCACAGAACACTACCCGGGAACAGATGAAAATGTTCCTGACCCGTATCGGCTTTGGCTCGACGGCAGTTGTCACCGGTGATGCCACCCAGATCGACCTGCCCCGCGGCACGCAGTCGGGCCTGACCCACGTGATGAACGTGCTGGACGATGTCGAAGGCATCGGGTTTACCTACTTCCAGGCGCGGGACGTGGTACGTCACCCGCTGGTGCAGCGCATCGTCGAAGCTTATGACAGCTTCGACGCCAGCCACACCACCTCAAGCCTCGACAAGTCGCGCTCGTGAACGTGGTGATAGACATCCAGTCTTCAACAGCCGACCCCTGCCCCGACGAGGACGACATACGGCGCTGGATCACCGCTGCCCTGGCCGGGCGCCTGAGCGAAGCCGAAGTCAGCGTCTGCCTGGCAGATGAGGATGAGATGGCGCGCCTTAATAGTCGTTACCGCGGCAAGGACAGCAGCACCAATGTGCTGTCGTTTCCAGCGGAGCTGCCACCTGGCGTAGAGCACCCGCTGCTGGGCGACATTGTGCTGTGTCCCGCGGTGGTCAACCGTGAAGCCCGCGAACAGCACAAAACAGCGGAGCAGCACTGGAGCCACATGCTGGTTCACGGCAGCCTGCACCTGCTGGGCTATGACCATGTAGATCCCCTGGAAGCCGATACGATGGAAGCGTTGGAAACCGAGATTCTGTCTACGCTTGGCTACCCCTGCCCCTATGCAGACCAACCGCTGCTGGAGGCGGGCCCGTGAGCGAAGAACGATCGAGTAGCGATTCCACCGACAAGAGCTGGCTGGAGAAGATTGCCACGGCCTTCAGTTCGGAGCCACGCACCCGCAAGCAGCTTAGTGAAGTACTGGAGATTGCGCGAGACAACGAGGTTATCGACGAGGATGCCCAGAGCATTATCGAGGGCGCCATGCAGGTGGCCGAACAGCAGGCCCGGGACATCATGGTGCCGCGCTCCCAGATGCAGGTAATCAAAGCGGATGCCTCGCTGGAGGAAATCCTGCCGCAGATTATCGAGTCCGCACACTCCCGCTATCCGGTCATCGACGACAGCCCGGACGACGTACTGGGCATTCTGCTGGTCAAGGACCTGTTGCCACAGATTCTCGAACCCCAGGGTGAGAACTTCAACGTGGTATCACTATTGCGCCCCGGTGTGGTGGTACCCGAGAGCAAGCGCCTCAACGTGCTGCTGCGGGAATTTCGCCAACATCGCTACCACATGGCCATCGTTATCGACGAATACGGCGGGGTGGCGGGCCTGGTCACCATTGAAGACGTTCTGGAAGAGATCGTCGGTGAAATCGAGGACGAAACTGACACCGATGCCGACGTTTTCATGCGCAAGCTGGGCGACGGTGATTACATCGTGCGAGCCCTCACCCCCATCGAAGATTTCAATGAAGAATTTGAGGTCGACCTCAGCGACGACGAATTCGACACCATTGGCGGGCTGGTGCTGCAGCAGTTCGGCCACCTGCCCGGCCACAATGAGAGCACCGTGATCGACGGCCTGGAGTTCAGGGTCGTCAACTCCGACCAGCGCAAGATTCACAGCTTGCGCGTACGTGTGCAGGACCAGCCCTGAGATGATGCAGACTAACGGGACAGGGCACTAGTGTCCTGGCTCGGCAGGCTGGGACCTGGCCTGCTGGCAGTCTTTGCCGGCGCCCTGCTGACCCTGGCGCTGACCCCCTTCGACATCTGGCCGGCAGCCATTGCCAGCCTGTGCCTGTACATGGGCCTGCTGCGCAGTTGCACACCGGGCCAGGCTTTCCTGCGGGGCTGGCTCTACGGCCTGGGGCAGTTTGGCACCGGCGCCTCCTGGGTTTATGTCAGCATTCAGGAACACGGCAATGCCAGCGTGCCCCTGGCGCTGTTCCTGACCGCCCTGTTCTGTATGGGCCTGGCACTGCTGCAGGGCCTGTTCGCCTGGGCCTACACTCGTCTTCTGCGCCCGCACATGGCCGGCATGCTGGTGGGGTTTCCGGCTCTGTGGGTACTGTTTGAGTGGCTTCGTAGCTGGTTACTGACAGGGTTTCCCTGGCTGTATATCGGCTATGCCAGCCTGGATACCTGGGCCCAGGGTTGGGTGCCGGTGATCGGGGTGTTCGGGACGTCCCTGATGCTCGCCTTTACAGCCAGCTGCCTCTACCTGGCCTGGATGCGCCGCCACCTGCAGGCCTACCTGGTCTACGGCACCATGATTGCCAGCCTGTGGCTGATCGGCTGGCAGCTGGGCCAGGCCCGCTGGGTAGCTCCCGCCAGCGCCGAGACGCTGAGCGTGGGCATCGTACAGCCCAATATTCCCCAGGAACGCAAATGGGACCGGGACTACTACCAGCCCACCCTGGAAATTTTCGACAGCCTGACCAACGAAGTGCTGGGCAAGGACATCGTGTTGTGGCCCGAGGCGGCCATTCCCAACTACTACCAACGCGCCCAGGGATTCCTGCTGCCCCAATCCCGCCGCGCCTTCGACGCCGACACCGCCCTGGTGACCGGCATCCTCTGGCGCCGCGATGGTCAGCGTCAATACTTCAACAGCATTGTCGGGCTGGGCAAAGGATCTGGCGTTTATCACAAACAACGCCTGGTGCCCTTTGGTGAATATGTTCCGCTGGAAGACTGGCTGCGCGGCGCCATCGACTTTTTCGACCTGCCCATGTCGGCGTTCAGCGCCGGCGACCGGGACCAGGAACCCCTGCTGCTGCACAACTTCCGGGTATCGCCCTTTGTCTGCTATGAAATCGTCTACCCGGGCCTGGTGCGAAAATACGCCCGCCGCGCCGACCTGATGATTACCATCAGCAATGACGCCTGGTTTGGGGCATCCATCGGCCCCCAGCAACACCTGCAGATGGCCCGTATGCGTGCCCTGGAAAACGGCCGCTACCTGCTGCGCGGCACCAACAACGGGATTTCAGCGATCATTGACGAGCGCGGGCAAATCGTTGCCCAGGCCCCGCAATTTGAGCGCATGGTCCTGTCCGGCGAAGCCCGTGTCATGCTCGGTGAAACCCCCTTCTCACGCTTCGGCTCGACGCCGGTACTGGGGCTGTGCGGCATACTGCTGGCGCTGGTCATAGCCGCCGGCAGCATGGGACTGCGCCTGCGCCACGACTAACCCCAAAATGGGGACAGCCCACGGTTTTTGGTCGAAATTGATGCCTGGCGACACAACAAATAGGACTGCAAACGTGGTCTGTCCCCATTTTGGGTGTAGGGGGTTTGGTGTTTCCGGTTTTGGGGTTGTGGCGGGCTAGTGCAGCGCCGGGCTGGGACCGGAACGGTCGCCCTGGGATTCGGCGAACAGGTAGTCAAGCTGCAGGCAATCACCGGCCAGTTGCCGGGTTTCTTCCAGGGTAAGGGCCACGAAGGCGGATACCTGCTCCGGCGTCAGGCCGGCACTGCTGGGCATGACTCCGGCCACCACCAGTTGCGGGATGGCATCGTCGGCCACGTCCAGGAACACCTTCACGGTGGGATAGTCCATATTCAGACGACCCATATCCGCCGATAGCGGCAACACAGCCATCGGCCGAACCTCAAGCTCAGTGGTCAGCAACAGGCCGTAGCGCTCGAGGAACAGCCGGCTGTCGATCACCCCTTCCACCGCACGTAGAGGCGGCAGGTGCAGCCCCTCGCAGCGGCCGCAGTCCTCGAATTCGATGTGTGCTGCCTTGAGCCAGCGCTCCAGCAGGGCACGATCAGGAATTTGTGGGTCTGCCATCGACAGCTCCGGATCTACAGTAGTCGCCCAGTTTACGGCATCTGCCACCCCACACGCCACGTCGCGCGTTCCAGCAAGCACCAATTAGCTGCTAGAATGCGCGGTCATTTTGACAGCCCCGATTTACCTGATTATTGGACAATATGGACGAGCGATACCAGCCAAGTGACGTAGAAAAAGCGGCCCAGGTTTACTGGGAGAATCACGCGAGCTTTCGCGTACAACAGGACGACAGCCGCGAGAAGTTCTACTGCCTGAGCATGCTGCCCTACCCCAGCGGCAAGCTGCACATGGGCCACGTGCGCAACTACACCATTGGCGACACCATCGCCCGCTTCCAGCGCATGCAGGGCAAGAATGTGCTGCAACCGATGGGCTGGGACGCCTTCGGCATGCCGGCGGAAAATGCGGCCATCCAGAACAATATCCCGCCAGCGGCCTGGACCGTCGACAACATCGACGAGATGCGCCGCCAGCTCAAGCAGCTCGGCTTCGCGCTCGACTGGGATCGGGAATTCGCCACCTGCACCCCCGAGTACTACCGCTGGGAACAGTGGTTTTTTACCCGGCTGATTGAGAAAGGGCTGGCCTACAAGAAAAAGGCAGACGTCAACTGGTGCGAGACCGACCAGACCGTGCTCGCCAACGAGCAGGTAGTCGACGGCTGCTGCTGGCGCTGTGACAACCCGGTGGAACGCCGGGAAATGGCCCAGTGGTTCATCAAGATTACGGACTATGCCGACGAGCTGCTGACCAGCCTTGACCAGATGGACCAGTGGCCGGAGCAGGTGCGCACCATGCAGCGCAACTGGATTGGTCGCTCAGAAGGGGTAGAATACGCTGATGGGTGCCACCTATATGGCGGTGGCCTTCCAGCACCCGCTGGTACAGCAGGCGGTGGAGAACAACCCGGAACTGGCCGCCTTTATCGAGGCGCAAAGTGGTGGCGGGGTTTCGGAAGCCGAACTGGCCACCATGGAAAAACTCGGCGCGGATACCGGCCTCAAGGCCATCCACCCGCTGACTGGCGAGACCGTCCCCATCTGGGTCGCCAACTTCGTACTCATGAGCTATGGCTCCGGTGCGGTGATGTCGGTACCGGGCCACGATGAGCGCGACCACGCCTTTGCCAGCAAGTACGATCTGCCGATCGTGCAGGTGATTGCCAAGGCCGATCATGGCTCTGACTTCAACTACGACACCAGCACCTGGCAGGACTGGTACGCCGACAAGACCGACGTGATCACCGTCAATTCCGGGGAATTTGACGGCCTGTCTTTCCAGGCCGCCTTTGACGCCATTGCCGATCACCTGGAAGCCCAGGGCAAGGGCGAACGTACCATCAACTTCCGGCTGCGGGACTGGGGCGTGTCACGCCAGCGCTACTGGGGCGCACCTATACCCATCATCTACTGCGATGACTGTGGCACCGTACCCGTTCCGGAAAGTGACCTGCCGGTGGTGCTGCCCACGGACGTGGTCTTCGAAGGCGTGGGCTCGCCCATCAAGAAGATGCCGGAGTTCTACGAGACCCACTGCCCGACCTGCGGCGGCGCGGCGACCCGCGAGACCGACACCTTCGACACCTTCATGGAAAGTTCCTGGTACTACGCGCGCTACTGCTGCCCGCGCAACGACCAGGCCATGCTCGACGGGGAAGCCAGCTACTGGACCCCGGTGGACCAGTACATAGGCGGCATTGAGCACGCCATCCTGCACCTGCTCTATGCCCGCTTTTTCCACAAGCTCCTGCGCGACGAGGGCCTGGTCAGCTCGAACGAGCCTTTCAAGCGGCTGCTGACCCAGGGCATGGTGCTGAAAGACGGTGCCAAGATGTCAAAGTCCAAGGGCAACACGGTGGATCCCCAGGGCCTGATCGACCAGTACGGTGCCGATACCTCACGCCTGTTCAGCATGTTTGCCGCACCCCCGGACCAGTCCCTGGAGTGGTCGGACGCCGGCGTCGAGGGCGCCCACCGCTTCCTCAAACGGCTCTGGAAACTGGTGGCAAATCACACGGCAGCCGGCGAACCCCCTACGCTGGATCCAGAAAGCCTGGACGACACCCGGAAGGCCGTACGCCGCAAGACCCACGAGACCATTGCCAAGGTCGAAGACGACTACGGCCGCCGCCAGACCTTCAATACAGCGGTGGCCGCCATCATGGAGCTCACCAACGAGCTCAGCAGCCTGGCCTCGCGGGAAGGACAGGACCTGGCGGTGGAACGGGAAGCCCTGCGCGCCGCCGTATTGATGTTGCAGCCGATTGCGCCGCATATCTGTCACGAACTGTGGCCGCTGCTGGGCGGCGAAGGCGCTGCCATGGACGCCCCCTGGCCAACCCTCGACAAGAGTGCACTGGTGCGCGACAGCATCGAGATGGTGGTACAGGTGAACGGCAAGGTCCGAGCCCGCCTGGACGTGCCCGCCAACGCCGATAAGGACGCGATCGAGGCACAGGCCATGGCCCAGGAGAACGTACAGAAATTCATTGCGGGGAACACCGTGCGCAAGGTGATTGTGGTTCCCGGCAAGCTCGTCAACATTGTTGCCAATTAACATGAGCGCCTATCGCACCCTGCTGGTACTGGCGGTCCTGCTGATGGCCGGCTGCGGCTTCCAGCTGCGCGGCACTATCAACCTGCCGCCGGACTGGGAGGACCTGCACCTGCAGACCGCCAGCCCCAACAGCGAGCTGAGCCGCGCGCTGCGCGACGGCGCCGCCCGGGCCGGCATTCGCTGGCAGGACCTCAGCGAGGCCAACTACATCGTATTTCTCGGCACCGAACAGTTCCGCCGTCGCAACCTGACCATTGCCACCAACGCGCGGGCGGCGGAATTCGAGCTGGAGATGTCCACCAGAATGCGGGTCACCGACCGGGAGGGCAATGAACTGCTGCCGGAGACCGAGGTGCGGACCTCGCAGATCATTACCAACGACCCGGAGAATATTGCCGGCAAGGCGGAAGAGGCACGCCTGCTGCGCGCGGAAATGCGCCAGCAACTGGTACAGGAGCTGTTACGCAAGCTGCGCTTCCTGGCCGAGAACAGCGGGGCTGCCTCCAGCGGGGCTGCCACCAGCGGGGCTGCCTCCAGCAGCCCGGCGGTGCCCATTTCCTGATGCGCCTGCGGCCAGAGCAGCTCGGCACTCACCTCAAACAGGGCCTGGCCCCGATCTATCTCGTCAGCGGCGACGAAACCCTGCTGGTGCAGGAAGCCTGCGATGCCATTCGGGCCGCCGCCCGCGCCGCCGGCTGCAGCGAACGCGAAGTGCTGGATGTAGATAGCCGTTTTGACTGGAGCCAGCTGCTGTCCGCCGGGGCGGAAATGTCACTGTTTGCCGACCGCAAGCTGATCGAGCTGAAACTGCCCAGCGGCAAACCTGGTACTGAGGGCAGCAAGGCGTTGACGGCCTACCTCAACGGCCCGGCCAGCGATAACGTGCTGCTGATTGTGGCCGGCAAGATCGACCGCCAGAGCACCAACAGCAAATGGTTTAAGGCCATCGACGGCGCCGGCGCCATTCTCCAGCTGTGGCCGGTGGATGCCCAGCAGCTGCCACGCTGGCTGCAGCAGCGCTTGCAGTCCGCCGGGCTGTCCATCGAACCCGACGCCCTGGACATGCTCTGCGACCGGGTTGAGGGCAACCTGCTGGCGGCGGTGCAGGAAGTGGAGAAACTCAAGCTGCTGTGCCCCGAGGGCAGTATCACCGCCGAGGCGGTGGCCGAAAGCGTGGCCGACAATGCCCGCTACAACCTGTTCGGCCTGGTCGACCAGGCCCTGTCCGGGGATACCGCCGGCGCCCTGAAAATGCTGCAGGGGTTACGCGCCGAGGGCACGGAACCGCCGGTGGTGCTGTGGGCCCTGGCGCGGGAAATTCGCCTGCTCTACCAGTGCCGCACCGATATACAGGGCGGTGCCGCGCCACAGCAGGCCATGCGCAACCATCGGGTCTGGGACAAACGCATGCCGCTGGTGGGAGCCGGGCTCAAACGTCACTCCCTGGACAGTCTCGCCGAGCTGCTGCACCGGGCCAATCTCGCCGACCAGAGCGTCAAGGGCCTGGCGGACGGTCGCCCCTGGGATCACCTGGGGCAGTTGGTCCTGAATCTCAGCCAGGGCGAGAAGGCCGCAGCGTGATACTGCCGGCAGCGGGCAGCTGCCAGTGTGGCCAGGTGCAACTGCTGCTGTCGCGGGATCCGCTTTGCACCTATGCCTGCCATTGCCTGGATTGCCAGAAGCGCACCGGCAGTGCGTTTTCCATGGGCCTGGTTATTTCCGCAGACCACGTCGCCATCGACGGCGAATGCAGTACCTGGACCCGTAGCTCGGACGAGGGCCACACCAACACCCGCCATAGCTGCAGCCAGTGCGGCAACATCATCTACGGCGACTCCAGCGCTTCCCCCGGTATCTGGAAGCTACAGGCTGGCTTGCTGGATGACACTTCCCGGCTGCGCCCGGACGTACACCTTTGGGTGCGCCGCAAGCAGGCCTGGATAAGCCTGCCTGACGACGCCACCTGCTTCGATACCCAGCCACAGGACCTCTCGACGCTGCTGACAGCCCGGCAATAGGCGCTCAAAAAATCTCCTTGATTTCTCCCTGACGCCGGACTACTGTATATCTATACAGTTACTCCGGAGAGGAGACACCCCATGGATAACGTTGCAGCTAACGCGGCGGATTTTGGCGACCGCGCACGACAGGCAGGGCCGGGAGCTTCCAACGCCCTGTTCGACTTCAAGCAGGCTGGATTTGAGAGGGCTGACCTCGGAAAAGCTGATGTCGACACGGTCGACATCGACCGGGTCATGCGCCGCAGCGACACCTGGCGCGGCAGCGAGTGCCGTGACAGTGCCCCGCGGACAGGCCTGGCCACCGGTTACCGCGAACTGGACGAAGCGCTATACGGCAATGGCTGGCCGCTGGGGCAGACCATCGAACTGCTCAGCGACAGCAATGGCCTGGGAGCCATGGGCCTGTTCCTGCCGGCCATGGAAGCTCTCAGTGAAAAGGGCCGCTGGCAGGTCTTTATCGCCCCGCCCTTCATGCCCTATGCCCCGCTTCTGGATGCCCGTGGCATCGACACCCAGCAGGTACTGCTGGTGCACCCCCAGAACCGCCAGGACCTGCTATGGAGCATTGAGCAGGCCCTGCGCAGCACCACCTGCAGCGCCGTGTTTGCCTGGCTGGGCGCCGACGAATACCGCTACAGCGAGCTGCGCAAACTGCAGCTTGCGGCAGCCGACAGCGACACCCTGTCGGTGCTGTTCCGCCCTCGCCAGGCCATGCACAACCATGCCCCCGCCAGCTTGCGCATGGAGATGAGCGCCTACCGACAGGTAAACGTGCTCAAGCAGCGCGGTGGTAACCAGTCGTTCGAGGTAGCCCTGGGCGAAAATAACGACGTGCCGGGCCAGCCCCAGTTATGGGAGCTGCCTGCCTACCCCGACAACCACCATGTACAGGTGCCCGCCCTGGGCGCCTGAGGCCGTGGGCAGGTGGAATCGCGTGGAGTGTTCGAGCGAGGTGAAAAGCTGTGGCTGTGTCTGTCTTTCCATGATCTGCCGTTAAACGCGCTTTCTATAAAACCGCTGGGGGCATCCGCCACTGGCGACGCCGAAGGGCATACTGATTGGCAGCGCCTCGAATCAGAGACTAACCCCGGTGGCTCGGAAGGGCCTGGAGAGCGCTGTCCCTCACGAGAGATCGGGGAGCTGCCGGTGGCGGTGCTGGAGAAGCAACGGGTGCTGGTGTGCAATGGCGCGGCTGCGGCGCTGGGTATCAAGCGCGGCATGGGCACAGCGACTGCCCGGGCCCTGGCGGATTCGATCCTGCTGCTGGAGCGGGACCCGGCGGCCGAACAACGCCATCTGCAGCAACTCTGCTGCTGGGGCTACAGCATCAGTCCTACCCTCTATCCTTTTCGCGATGACTGCCTGCTGCTGGAAGTCGGCAGTTGCCTGCGCCTGTACGGTGGCATCGAGGCCTTGCTGACCCGTGTGGAGTCTGACCTGTCCCGGCGCGGGGCTCACTATCGGATGGGGTTGGGTCCGACGCCCAAAAGTGCTGTGTTGTTGTCTATAAACCCGCTCGAGGCCAGTGCTTCCGATTCTAGTTCGGAGGCGCTAAACCACCGACGTGCTTCCGATTCTAGTTTGGAGGCGCTAAACCACCGACGTGCTTCCGATTCTAGTTTGGAGGCGCTAAACCACCGACGTGCTTCCGATTCTAGTTTGGAGGCGCCAGACCACCGACGTGCTTCCGATTCTAGCTCGGAGGCGCTGGACGACCGACGTGCTTACGGTTCGAGTTCAGAGGCGTCAGGCGACTCACTGAATTCCGATTCAGGTGAAGTGGGTTTGGGTCGATCCCATGACAACAGCGCTGAGTCCCTGGAAGCGCGGCTGGCGCCGCTGCCGCTGAAATTGCTGGAGGACTTTCCTCGCCAGGTCGATGCCCTGGCCAGGGCCGGGCTGTGGACCTTTGGCGATATCCTGACGCTACCGCGCCAGGCCCTCGCACGGCGCTGTGGCCGGGAATTCGTGCACCACCTTGAGCAGATACTGGGCACTGCAGAGGACCGACAGCCCAACTTTGAACCACCCAGGACCTTCAGCGATCACTACTGGTTCGGCTATGAGGTGAAAGCCAACCAGGAGCTGCTGCCCGCCATCGAGCTACTGCTGAAGTCCTTCTGCCATTTCCTGCGCAACACCCAGCTGGAAACCCGCCAGCTTGAGTGGCTGCTGTACGGCATCAATCGCAAGGTTCACCGCTTTGCCCTGTGCAGCTCCCAGCCACAGACCCATTGGCAGGCCTGGTATCAGCTCACCCGGCTGAAGGTGGAGCAGCTGGAGCTGGACCACAGCATCGAGGGGGTCGGCCTGGTCAGCGAACAGCTGGTGCCAGGGAACGCCAGCAGTGGCGACCTGTTCCAGCAGGCCGGCCAGAAGGAACCCCTGCACAGCCTGCTGGACCGTCTCAAGAGCCGGCTGGGCCTGCAGTCAGTCAGCAAGATCGCCTGTCGCGACGAACACCTGCCGGAGTTCGCCGGTTACTGTAGCCTGGATACCCGACCCGGCACCGTGCCCAGTGAAAACGGAGAACTGCGGCCCTTCTGGCTGATACCTGAGCCGCAGCCACTACAGGTATTCAATGGCCAGCCCTGCTGGCAGGGTCGCCTGGAACTGCTGGACGGCCCCGAGCGCATCGAGGACAACTGGTGGCAAAGCCCGGTCAGTCGCGATTACTACGTGGCTCGCGACAGCGCAGGGGTGTTGTACTGGGTGTTTCGGGACCGGCTGCACAATCAATGGTACATGCAGGGCATATTCCAGTAGCCGCTAACCAGGTCTCCGGTGCGGGACAGAGCGTGCCAGACCCGCCATACTGCATACAACGCGATAGACAGGCTGTCGGCATGGATGCAGCGTCACACAAGCTCTTACTGGTACCAGACATTGTCTCGGGCATCGTCCTGCTGGTACTGGTGGCATCCCTGACGGCTGTGCTGGGCACACGACTGCCACGCCTGCCCTTCACCATCGCCCTGGTGATAGTGGGCGCCCTGATCGCGGTACTGGCCGACGCCCTGCCGCCGCTGGCGCCATTGGCAGAGATCAGTCTTACCCCCGAGCTGATGTTGTTCGTCTTCCTGCCGACCCTGGTGTTCGAGGCCGCCTACAACCTGCAAGCCAGGGAACTACAGTACGACCTGCTACCGGTGCTGACACTGGCGGTGCCGGGCCTGCTGTTGTCGACCGCAGTTATCGGGCTGATATTCTATGGCTTTACCGCAATTCCACTCATAATCTGCCTGTTGTTGGGCGCCATACTGAGCGCTACCGACCCGGTGGCGGTGATAGCCCTGTTCCGTCAGCTGGGCGTGCCGGAGCGGCTGACAGTGCTGGTGGAGGGCGAAAGCCTGTTCAACGACGCCACCTCGCTGGTGCTCGCCACGCTGCTGATCTCCATCGCGACCTCGGGTGTATTCACGGCGAGCACGCTGTGGCAGGGCCTGGGCACGTTTCTCTGGGTATTTACCGGCGGAATTTTCGTAGGCGCCTCCCTGGCGCTGATTGTCGCCCAGCTACTGGGGTCAATCGATGCACCGCCGCCGGTGGAAATCAGCCTGACCACCGTGCTGGCCTATGCCGCCTTCATCCTCGCCGAGCACAGCCTGCACGTCAGCGGCATCATGGCGGTGGTCACTGCCGGCCTCGTCATGGGCAACTACGGGCGCAGCAAGGTGTCGCCGAATACCGAGCACTATTTACGCGACTTCTGGAGTTATGCCGCCTGGCTGGCGAACGCCCTGATATTCCTGCTCATGGGTATGCAGTTCGAAGCGATTGCCTATCAGGGCGCGCTGCACCTGATCGCCCTGGCGGCCATTGCCATGCTGGCGTCTCGTGCGTTGGTGGTATTTGGCCTGGTACCACAACTGGCGCGGCTGCCGGACGCAGAGCCGGTCAGCCGGGCCTACCAGGCGGTCATGTTCTGGGGTGGCCTGCGCGGTGCCGTCGCGCTGGCTATCGTCTTGTCACTGCCTGAATTCGAATTGCGCGAAACACTCGTCACCGTGGTCATGGGCGCCGTACTGTTCACCTTGCTGGTCCAGGGCCTCAGCGTTGAAGCGCTGGTGAGAAAACTCGGGCTGCAGGTGCCCGAGCTGGCTGACCGGCTCGCCGCAGGGGAAGCCTCGCTACACGCCAAACAGCACAGCCTCGCAAACCTGGAGCGCCTGGAACAGGGTGAGTTTTTCTCACGCCGGGTGGCGGATCGGCTGCGCTCGGAGGCGGAGGCCGCGGTCGGCGCTCAGCGCCAGTCGATCAAGCAGCTGCAGTCGCGGATGACCCCGGAGGAAGCCAGGCGTATTCTTTCGGTGCGCGCCCTGTCACGAGAGAAGACACGCTACGAAGAGCTGTTCCAGCGCGGATTCATTGGCGACTGGGCCTACCGGGAGCTCAGCAATAACGTCGACCGTCAGCTCGACGACGCCAGACACTTCGGCCGGTTGCCCGGCCGCCGCTTTCGCCACTCCCCCATTCACATCGCCGTCAGCCGCTTCACTCAGGCACTGGCCGACCTGCCAGCGCCACGGGCCTGGCTGAAACGCAGGCACACCCGACAAATCATGCGCGATTACGATGTACGGTGGGCGCGCTACCGGGCGGCCAGCAGCGTCCTGGAAGAGTTGGCGGGCATCGCCGAGGAGAACGGCATCAGCGGCAAGGCGGTGGCAGAGGTTCGCGACAGTTACCAGACTCTGCACAACACCCTGCACGAAGCCCTCACCCAACTGGGCGACCGCTACCCCGAGCTGAAGGAAGCGGCCCAGGCGAGCCTTGGCAATCGGCTCTTGCTGGCAGGTGAGCAGGCCGCCGTCGACAGGAGCGGTGCCCTTGGCATTATTCCAGAGGCGGTTGCCGAATCCATTCACGCTGACTACGAGCGACAGTTGCGGGCGCTGCGACAGGGCAAGCTGGCACCCCACCTGGAGATAGCAGCCAGCGATTTGATCACCCGAGTGCCCCGATTCGCTGGGCTCCAGCAGGAACAGCGCAAACGCATCCTTCCCCAACTACGCAAACACCGCTTTCTGGAAGGTGACACCCTCATACCCCAGGCTGAGAGCGAAAGCTCCCTGTACCTGATTGCATGTGGGCGGGTGAGTGTTGTCGACGAGCGCGGCAAGGAGCTGCATACGCTCTACGCCGGTGATTGTTTCGGCGAGGCGTCGCTGCTAGACGCTACACCGTGCAATATCCGGGTGCGGGCAATCAGCCCCGGCTACTTGTATGAGTTACAAAGGGGCGACTGGTTAGCGCTCTGCAACCGACACCCGGAACTACTGGCTGCCGTCAAAGCCGCTGCTACCGAGCGCGGCGCGCACCGAGACTGAACAGCGTGTGGTAGTCACGCAGCCACCCGCACCGCATGATCGGGGTTCACGAACTTGTCCAGAGTCCAGACCGCAAACACCAGGCCGATACCCAGCCTGATCAGCAAAAGGCAGGTGGCCAGGCGGGTCTCCAGGGCGGCGTTACTCATGGTCGTTCCGGTTGAAAGTGTGTGAAGCCAGCCTGTAGAGGAGATGCACGGGATAGTGCACGGGATAGCGCCCCGGACCTGGCCACCCGAATTCACCGATATCTGGAATGTGTGGCTAGCAGTCAAACTGGCATTCTGAGCGCAACAACAGGCGTCTGTAGACACAGAGCGCCAAACCGGCGAGACCGGTCGGCTAGTCCGCATATCTCACCGATTTTTGGAATTCTCGGTGAGATATGCGGGCTAGAGATGGATCGCGCTTTCTCGCTGGTGGCGACGGGTATCGTGATCGTCCCAGTGCGGGTGGTCGGCGATTGCATCGATATAGGGGGTGGGCAGCTCTGCCTCGCGCGCCCCGACCAGCACGTGTTGTTTGTACCATCCAAAAGGCTGCAAGCTGGCGTCGATATGGGTGGCAACGTAGGTCAATGCCGTCACTCCGCCCAGCGCCTCGGCCTCCACCGCCACATGCTGTGCGTCATAGCCCGCGCCCAGGCCCTCAATCCGGTCCAGCACTGCCTTGTCGGCGAGTTCAATATGGTAGAGCACGCCATACAGCACATCTGCCGCCGACCCGGTGTAGAAAGCATCACACTTGGCCGAGCCGTCGTCGCCGATCTTGTGGAAGCAGAGCCGGTAACCCGGCAGCACAGCATTCTCGAGGCGCCGCACCTGCGGCACCCTGGCCAGCAGGCGCCGGGACGACATATTGGAGCCGTAGGCGAAGTAGTTCACCGGGCGTGAATAGGGTAAATCAGAGGGTGAGGCTGACGCCTTCGAAACCGGTGAAGCGGGTGCAGGCGCCACTAGCCACGAAGGCCTGCAGGCGGGCACCGATTTCACGATCGTCGGTCTCCGGGAGGCCGAACATCAGGCCGTCGAAATAACCCAGGGCCTGGGCGTAGACAACGTCGGTCTGCGCCTGGTCGTAGTCCCCGAGAATCGACTCGGCCATATCGGCGTATTCGTCGTCACTCAGGTAGCCCAGGCTGTCCTGTGCCAGCACGCAGGTCATTTCCCGCGCGGCGACGAAATCTTCTGCACCCAGCTCCAGGGCGCCAGCGTTCAGGGACAATGAAGCCAGAACCAGAGCGAGACCAACTGTAAATGAATTTTTCATTGTGACGATAAAGTGAACTTGAGATGGCGCGCAGGTTACAGAATCTACGTGACAGAAATATTACGCTCGGGTGACGACTTTGCGAAGCCGCCAAACCCGCGTCACCAGTGGCCTGTGCCGGGTCCACCCTTGACCGGGCCGACGATTTCCTGGGTCACCCAGCCGCCGTAGAACTGACCGGGTTGGGGCTGCACCCGCTCACCGTCCACATGGCAGGCCACCCGGCCCGGGTAGAAAGAAAAGGCGCCCCGGATCCCGGCGAAGCGCTCACTGGGCTCAGGGTAGCTCCAGCCGACGACATCCCCTCCGCTGGCCAGCGCCCAGTAGAGCGCCGCGCCCTTCCATTCACAAAAGGAGCTGCCCGGCACCGTGACCAGGGCATCCAGGTTCACGTCCCCTGCCGGAATGTAGTAAGTCGGGGGGCTCGCAGTCTCCAGGACCCGGTGGGCATTGCGCGTCTCGGCCAGCAGGAGTGTGTCCGCTTCCACGCGCACCCTGTGCTCGCAGGCCACCAGCACAGGAGGGCGCGGGTAGTCCCACACCGATTCCTGTCCCGGGCCCGGCTCCTCGGCAAACGGCGGCCGTTCCTGGCCGGTGTACTGCCACATCAGTCCAGGGTCTCGAATTCAGAAAACAGGCTGGCCGCTTCCGGCACCGCACTGATAGGGACGTAATCGCAGGCTTCTGCAAATTCCCCCCACATGGCCTGCACATCGGGGTTGGAATGGGCCTGCTCGATGGCGTCCGGAGAGCTCCATTCGAACACCTCGACCATGGTGCCGTCGGCGGCTCGCATGGCAATCGGCGTGCGTCCGGTGGCGAGCCCCAGGCCCTGTAGCTTCGGCACGTGGGCCCGCACCAGGGCTTCCAGGTCGGCTTCCTTTCCGGCTTTCGGCCGGTATGCCACGATCACGATCCTACCCATCGGTTTTCTCCTGTTGTGCACGTCGCTTTACAAGGCGCTGGGCCAGCCAGCGGTCAAGACTGTTGGCAAAGCGCTGTCGATCCGCCTGGTTCAGGGCCGCTGTGGTGGACATCTCCACACCACTGGCACGCATGGTATCCATGAAATCGCGCATATTGAGTCGCGAACGAATGCTCTCCGTGCTGTATAGCTCGCCTCGCGGGTTCAGCGCCAGCGCGCCTTTTTCAATCACTTCCGCCGCCAGCGGAATATCTGCCGTCACCACCAGGTCCCCAGGCTCCGCAAGACCAACAATATAATTGTCAGCCTCATCGAAGCCTGCCGACACCTGCCTGGACTGTATGTTGGCCGCCGCCGGGGTCGGCAGCGGCTGGTTGGCCACCAGCGTCAACTCGACACCGGTGCGCTGGGCGGCCCGGAACAGGATATCCCGGATGACCCGTGGCAGGGCGTCGGCATCAACCCAGATGCGCACGCGTCAGGCGGGTTTGCGGAACAGCAGGGTCATGCGGTTGGACTCACCAATCTCTTCGTACCGGGCGCGCAAGTCTGGGTTGTCCCTGCTGGTGTTGAGGCTGGGCGGCAGGCGCCAGACGATGTCGGCTTCGCCGGGCACGTCCGCGGCATTGGCATTGACGTCGCTCTCAGCCACCAGTTCAAAGCCGGCGTCCTCGAAGAAGGCAATCACGGCGCCCTTGTTCAGGTAGCCACGGGAACCGTCAGCCCATTCCAGACCGCGCTCCTCCGGTGCCTGATGCTGCACCACACCCACCAGGCCGCCGGGCTTCAGCAGCATCATGGTGTCCTCGAGGGCATCGCTGCGGTACTGGCCGACGTCCTCGAAGCGGTTCAGGTTGTGCAGGGCACGGATGAACAGCACTGCGTCTACCGTGCCGGCCATATCCTCGCGGAACTCACCGACGCGTGTAGCTTCAACGCTGGCGCCGTCCTCACCCCGCCACTCGGCTGCGGTTTCGGGCCAGGTATCGACCCAGGCGCGGCGCTTGGCAATGTACTCGTCATCGGCAAAGGCAAAATTGGACCACATATCAAGCGGGTAGTCCGCCCCGATCAGGTGACCCTCTTCGCCCAGGTAGCCGATCAGGATAGGCGAGTACCAGCCGCGGCCGGGCAGCACTTCCACCACCGTCATACCGGGCTCGATGCCGAAAAATTCCAGGGTTTCCTGGGGGTGTCGGTAGGGATACCGGGCCTTCAGCTCGTCTGACTGGGCCGCCAGCACTTCGGCCAGGCGTGCGCTGTCGCCGCCAGGCTGGACTTCAACTCCCTCCGACATCGACTCCGACATCGACTCCGACCCGGCACCACTATCGGCGGAGGACATATCGGAAGAGGCATCATCTGATGATGAACAGGCCCCCAGCATCAGGGCCAGTATTGCGATTAACAGGTAATTTCTTGTTTTCATGACCATCCCTCGGTTGCGGGTCCGAATAACCGGACAGTAACAGCCCTGATTATAGGCCAGATAGCCCGGTTTTTTTTACGTCGAGGCGGACGGGAGTTGACCACGGCGAACCTCCGCCGCAATGCGCTGCTGACCTCACAGTGATTTGCTGAAGTGTATCTTGGTCCACAGCGGATCCTGCGCCGGTGTCAGGCCCTCCACCAGGTAAGCATTGCGGACCAGCAAACGCAGCATTGCCGGGAAGCGGTTCATGGATTTCACTCGCAGCTGTCGAAAGCCCTGCTCTCGCGCCCATGTCTCCTGGGCCTCCAGCAGCGCCTGGGCGACGCCCCGACCGCGCGCCTCCGGGCGCACGCCACCGAGCCAGCTGTAAAACACGGCGGTTGATTCCGCATAGCCCAGCTTGAAGCCCAGGTCCTGGCCGGCTTCGTGATACACCAATGCCAGATAATCGTCCCCCAGACGCTGGGCCAGGGACTCCAGTGCCTCGGTTTGCGTGAATTCCGGCAGCGTCAGGTAAAGCGCGTGGGCACGCGCCAGCTCAACTTTCTCAATCATGCGGGTAGCCTGAGCCAGCGACGTGCCGGGGAAAAGCCCGCTCTCGACCCTAACCGTTGTGGCTGGCTGACCGCAGTTCCGATGAGAGCTGCTCGTAGCGCCACAGATCCCGGGTGCTGGAATACTCTTTCGCCTGCTCCAGGTTGCGGGTCGCCTGCTTCAGGTCGCCCAGGCGCACCTGGGCAGTGGCCAGTGCGTAATAGAACAGACGCTCGTCTGATTTGCGGGCGATAGCGTCCTCAAAACGTTCCAGGGCCTGCTCAAGTTCGCCCTCTGCCAACAGCGCCTCACCCATGGCGTAATGGTAATAGGGGTTACGCTTGCGCCGTGATCGGGTCTGTCGCGCGAGGGCGTCGGCCTTCTCTATTTCCCCGGTACGCCGGTAGATACGTTCGAGGTTGTTGGCCGCGGTTTCGGCATTGCGGTCCAGGCTCAGTGCGGCCTGGTAAGCCTGTTTGGCTACATTAGGCTTGCCGGCCCGGGAGAGAATCACCCCCATATTGCTCCAGGCTGTGGCCGACTGGTTGTCGGTGAACACCGCCTTTTTGCCAAAGGCCAGCGCCTCGTCACCCCTGCCCGCCAACAGGGCCTCCACACCGCGGTTGCTGTAGTACAGCGCCAGGGCCTCGCGGTCACTGATAGCCCGTGCCCGGTAGGAGTCCACGGCGATGGACGGATTAAGATCCACCACATAGCTGCGGTTGAGCTTGTCCCAATCCACTTTCTGTATCCGCGTACCGGTAGATCGCGCCCGCCCCTCGCGCAGTACCACCTGCGAATTCTCCACAAGGTTGCGCTTGAGCAGCCCGGTGACATTGATGTGCTGGCTGACGACGAATGTGTCACTGCTCATATTCCACTGGGGCGGCGAATCCACGAGCTGGAACCGGGCGGGCACGTCCACGTAGCGCGCTGCAGCCACAAACATGTTGGAGAACGAAAAACAGTTGATGCGCCCGCTGGCATCCAGCTCGTCCAGCGGCGAGGTCACTCCCGGGTCATAGCGGTACTGACTCTGGAACTCATCAAAGGCCCAGTCGCGCAGGGCCCGGTAGCGATCCTCTTCGGCGCTGATGGGCCGGATCTCCCGGTCCAGGTAATCCCGCACCGAAGGCGGCAGTGCCAAGAAGTCATCCAGTGCCGCCTGTAGCGCCACACCGTCAGCAGACGTCGCATCAGCAATGGCCCGCTCGGCACCCGCCGCTGCGCTGGTGCCGGCTGCAGGCGACTGGCTGTTGCCAGCACAGCCAGAGGTGGCAAGAGTGGTAATCAACACTAACAACAGGCTTTTTGTCTTCATGGCGGGCCCCTCGGCAGTGGTTTCCTTCATGTTTAACAATAGCAGCTTCCGGGCAGGACGGCCTTTGGGGGCCTGTCACTGCTTCGACAGGGAGCAGGCAGCTACTGAACCTGCTCGTTCATAGCGCTATTCATACCGCAAGCGGCCACTCCGTTCATCAGCCTGTGCGGCTTTGTTCAGCTTTGTGTCCCGCTTCCGGTCATCGCCGCCAGTCATCACTGGCAGGTTGGCCTTTTTTTAATATACTGTATATATATACAGTTATAGTGGTTAAGAGGAAATGCTCCTCGCACCTTCCCAGCACCGGAACCATGTACGCCGAACTACACTGCCTGAGCAATTTCAGCTTTCAGCGGGGGGCCTCTCACCCCCGCGAACTGGTATTGCGTGCAGCAGAGCTGGGTTACAGCGCCATCGCCATGACCGACGAGTGCTCCCTGGCCGGGGTGGTCAAGGCCCACGTGGCGGCACAGGAGGCCGCCGACCTGGGCATGCCGATACAGCTCATCATCGGCAGCGAGTTCCAGCTCGAGGAAGGTTTCCGGCTGGTCGCCCTGGTACCCTCACGGGCGGCCTACTCGGAATTGTCGGGGTTGATCAGCCTGGCCCGGCGGCGCAGCCCCAAGGGCGAATACCGTGTCGCCCTGCGGGACGTGGTGTTCCATCTCAAGCGCTGCCTGTTGATCTGGCTGCCGGCGGGCGATGACGACAGCAGCCGGGCCTACGGCGCCCAGCTGCGGCGCCTGTGCAAGGGCCGGGTCTGGCTGGGGGTTCACCTGCTGCGCCGGGCCGGCGACCGACAGCGCTACCTGAAGTGGCTGGACATGGCGCGGGCGCTGGATATCCCCATGCTGGCCTGTGGCGATGTACAGATGCATCACCCCCGCCGCAAGCCCCTGCACGATGTGCTTACCGCCATTCGCTTCAACACCAGCATTCAGCAACTGGGGCGTAAACGCCTGGGCAACAGCCAGCAGCATTTGCGCAGCCTGGCGCAGCTCAAGCTGCTCTATCCCCAGGCCCTGCTGGGACGAACCCTGGCGCTGGCGGAACGCTGCCGCTTCAGCCTCGACGAACTGCGTTACGAGTACCCGGAAGAAGTGGTCCCCGAGGGCTACGACCCGGGTAGCTGGCTGCGCAAGCTGGTAACCGAGGGCTGCCTGGCGCGCTGGCCCGGCGGACCCGGTCAAGAGGTGCTGGAGCGCATCGAGACGGAACTGGCGCTGATCGGAGAGCTCAATTACGAGTACTACTTCCTCACCGTTCACGACCTGGTGCAGTTCGCACGTTCCCGCAACATCCTCTGCCAGGGCCGCGGTTCAGCGGCCAATTCGGTGGTGTGCTATTGCCTGCATATCACTGAGGTGTCGCCGGACCAGGTGTCGCTGCTGTTCGAGCGCTTCATTTCCCGGGAGCGGGACGAGCCACCGGATATTGACGTCGACTTCGAACACGAGCGCCGCGAGGAAGTCATTCAGTACATCTACCGCAAGTACAGTCGCAAGCGCGCGGCCCTGGCCGCCACCCTGGTCACCTACCGTTCCCGCAGTGCAGTACGCGACGTGGGCAAGGCCCTGGGGCTGGACCCGGTGCTGGTGGATGACCTGGCCAAAAGCCTGGCCTGGTGGGACCGCCGCCGCGATCTCGAAGAGCGCTTCGTCGAACAGGGCATAGGCAGCGCCGGCCGCAGTGCGCGCCAGTTCTACGATCTGGTGCAGGAGATCCACGGCTTCCCGCGCCACCTGTCCCAGCACGTGGGCGGCTTCGTGATTACCCGCAGCCCCATCTCCACCCTGGTGCCGGTGGAGAACGCCAGCATGGAAGACCGCACCGTGATCCAGTGGGACAAGGAAGACATCGAAGCCCTGGGGCTTTTGAAAGTCGATGTGCTGGCCCTGGGGATGCTGTCGGCAATTCGCAAAAGCCTGGAGCTGGTGCACCGCTATACGCCGCACATTGGCCGCATCCAGGATATTCCCAAAGAGGACAGGGCTACCTACCGCATGCTGCAGGCCGCCGACAGCATCGGGGTGTTCCAGATCGAATCGCGGGCGCAGATGTCGATGCTGCCGCGCATGAAGCCCGCCTGCTTCTACGATCTGGTAATCGAAATCGCCATCGTTCGCCCGGGCCCCATCCAGGGCGACATGGTGCATCCCTACCTGCGACGTCGCCAGGGGCAGGAAGCAGTGACCTACCCCAATGACGAGATCAAGGCAGTGCTGGAACGCACCCTGGGCGTGCCCATATTCCAGGAACAGGTGATCAAGCTGGCGATGGTCGCTGCCGGCTTCAGCGGGGGCGAGGCCGATCAATTACGCCGCGCCATGGCCAGCTGGGGCAAGAACGGCAACCTCATGCACTTCGAAGACAAACTGGTACAGGGCATGCTCAAGCGCGGCTACGACGAGGACTTCGCCAAACGCCTGTTCAGCCAGATCCAGGGCTTCGGCGGCTACGGCTTCCCGGAATCCCACTCTGCCAGTTTTGCCCTGTTGGCCTATGTCTCAGCCTGGCTCAAGTGCCACCACCCGGCGGCGTTTTACTGTGGCCTGCTGAACAGCCAGCCTATGGGTTTCTATTCGCCCTCGCAGCTGGTGCAGGACGCTCGCCGTCACCGGGTAGTGGTGTTACCCATCGACATCAACCACAGTCGCTGGGATCACCAGTTACTGGAAGACCACTCCCTGCTGTTGGGTTTCCGACTGGTGAAGGGCCTCAGACGCGAGAGCGCAGAGCGCATTGTCACCGAGGCTCAGCGACAGGCTTTCGCCAATGTCAGCGACCTGCGGCGACGGGGCCAGCTCGACAAACGCGACATGGAAGCCCTGGCGGACGCCGACGCGCTGGCAAGCCTCTCCGGCCACCGCCACCAGGCCCAGTGGCAGGTCATGGCGCTGGAAGCGAAAAGACCGCTGCTGGAAAACGAGCAGCGCCAGCCGTCGCAATACTTCAATGACGAGGTGAACGTGCGCGCGCCGGGCATCGCCGAGGAGGTACTGGCCGACTACCGCAGCACGGGCTTGACCCTCAGGCCACATCCCATGAGCCTGCTGCGCCACAGCCACCCTTTCAACCGCTGCAAACGCTTTGCCGATTTACAGTCTATCGGCAACAACCGCTTTATCCGCATTGCCGGCCTGGTCACCGGCCGCCAGCGCCCCGGTACCGCCTCGGGTGTGTTGTTCCTGACCCTGGAAGACGAGACCGGCAACAGTAACGTGGTGGTCTGGCCGCGAGTACAGGAACAGTTCCGCCAGGCCCTGATGACCTCGCAACTACTATTGGTAAAGGGAACCCTGGAGACCCGCGACAACGTCACCCACATCATTGCCGGCGCACTGTACGACTACAGCGCTTCGCTCAAGGCGCTGCACCTCAAGAGCCGGGATTTTCACTAGGGCTGCCCAGTCCAGCACCGGCGGTCACCGTCGGCGTGCCCGAAAAACTGCTAAGGTGGAAAGACACCCCAGAAACGGCCGATTGATATGACAGCCAACCCTTACCTGGCGGGCAACTTTGCCCCCGTAGAAACGGAAATCTCTGCTACTGATCTGCCCGTTACCGGCAGGATCCCGGAGCAGCTGTGCGGCCGCCTGCTGCGTATCGGCCCCAACCCCGTAAATGCTGACCCTGCCAGCTACCACTGGTTTCTGGGCAACGGCATGGCCCATGGCGTGCGCCTGCGCGACGGCAAGGCGGAATGGTACAAGGCGCGCTATGTGCGCGACGACGAGGTCACCGCCCACTTCGACTGGCCCGCTGTCACCGGCCCCCAGGCTGCACTGTCCATCGGCCATGGAGTCGCCAACACCAATATCATCGGCCACGCGGGCAAGACCCTGGCCATTGTCGAGGCGGGCAACCTGCCGGTGGAGCTGGACTACAACCTCGACACCGTCGGCCGCTATGACTTCAATGGCGGCCTGAGTGGCGGCTTCAGCGCCCACCCCCATCGCGATCCTGACAGTGGTGAGCTGCACACGGCCGTCTATTCACCACTCTGGCAGCACATCCAGTATGTGTGCGTGGATGCCGCCGGCAGTGTTACCCGAACTGTAGACGTGCCCACACCCGGCAAGCCCATGGTGCATGACTGCATGTTCACCGAGAATTACTTCATCCTGCTGGACTTGCCCTGCACGCTCAATGAAGGCGCCATGGTTAAAGGCCTGCCCTTCCCCTACCTGTGGAACGAGGACTACGGTGCCCGGGTGGGCCTGCTGCCGAAGAAAGGCTCCGCCGATGACGTCACCTGGCACGAAGTGGACCCCTGCTATGTCTTCCACCCGGTGAACGGCTTTGAAGATGAGCAGGGGCGGGTGGTGATGGATGTGGCCCGCCACCCGCGCATGTTCGCCACCGACATGCACGGCCCCAACGAGGGACGCACGCGGCTTGATCGCTGGGTTATCGACCCCACTGGCAGCAAAGTCAGCGAGAGCGGTATCGACGACCATCCCCAGGAGTTTCCGCGCCTGGACGAGCGCCGGGCCGGCAAGAGCTACCGCTATGCCTATACAGCAGAGCTTGGTAGCGGCTTTGTCACCGGGGGTATCCGCAAGCATGACCTGCAGGAAGGGCGCATCAGCACCTACCAGCCCGGCGCCGGCCGACACTGCTTTGAGCCTGTGTTTGTTCCCGCCAGTGACAGCGCCGGCGAGGATGAAGGCTGGATCATGGCTTACGTACAAGATGATGAGCGCAACGCCAGCGACGTGATAATTCTCAACGCCGGCGATATCGAGGGTGAGCCGGTAGCGACCATCACCTTGCCGCGACGTGTCCCCTACGGATTCCACGGCAACTGGGTAGCCGACTGAAGACCTGACCCGGTACGTCTTTCGATGCCGCACACTGTTGACGCCAGATTATCGCGTGTATCCTGCGCGTTGATTTCCACACTCCGATCACGGCAGCCCGCATGGACTATTCAAGTGTTACCAATGCCATCTCAGACTGGGCTTTAGAACACGGCGCTCAGCTGAGCGTCACTTTCACGATACTGGCCATTTACCTGGTACTCGATCGGCTGGCCACCCCCCGCATTGCCGGCGGTGCAGAGGCCAGCAAGCTCAAGAGTAATTCCGTATCCAAGGCGGTGCGCACCGCGCGAATCATCGTCGCGATCTTCGGACTATTGATTCTTACCGTTGTCTGGGGCTTTGATTTCAGCTCCCTGATGATTTTTGCCACCACGGCCATGACGCTGCTGGGTGTCGCCCTGTTTGCCAGCTGGTCCATCCTCAGCAACGTTACTGCCTACTTCATTCTTCTGCTTCATCCGTCATTTAAACGCGGCAACTTTATCCGCGTGTTTGAAGCCGACAATTACGTGGAAGGCTATATTTCCGATGTCATGCTGTTCAGCACGCGACTGGTGACCGAAGAGCGCGAAGTCCTGGTGTATCCCAACAATCTGATCCTGGGCCGTCCGGCCATGATCAACCCCCGGGATCGCCTGCAGGGCGTGGGCAAGGTAACGCCGGCGGCGGCCCAGCCAATTGTGGCCCAGCCAATTGTGGCCCAGCCTCCTGCGGCCCAGCCTCCTGTGGCGGAAACCCCGCCCGCCTGACGCTCACCAATAGCAGCCGACTTTCGACCTACCCGTGAACCGCCCCAGCCTGAGACAGCTCGAGTATTTCGTCGCCATCTCACGATTTGGCTCATTCCGTCGTGCGGCCGATGAGCTGGGTATCAGCCAGCCCACCATCACCGCCCAGCTGGCGCAGCTTGAAAAAACGCTGACCGTTGTGCTGTTTGAGCGCGGCCGTAATGGCGCCACCCTGACCCCGGCGGGTCGCCAGCTGTTGCCCAACGCCCGTCGCACCCTGGAAGAACTCGACAACCTGATGGCCTCCGCCGGTGTGGCGAGCAGCGGTGCCGCCATCTACCGGCTGGGCGTTAAATCTACCCTGGGGCCGTATATACTGCCGCGCATCCTGCCCGCCGTGCATGCGCGCTACCGGGACCTGAAGCTCTACGTTCGCGAAGAACCGCCGTCGCGGCTGGAAGCCGCATTGGAGAACGGGGAGTTTGACCTGGCTCTGACCGCACTGCCCATCAACTCCAGCGAGCTGGACGGCGAGCAGTTGCTCAGGGAAGACATCAAGCTGGTACTACCGGCTGAACACCCGCTGGCGCGCAAGCCCATAGTGACGGGAGTCGACCTGGCAGGTGTGCAGATTCTCACGCCCCAGGAGGGTCACAAACTGAGCCGGATGGTAGAGCAGATTGCTGCGCGCTTCGGCGCTGAGGTACTGCGCGACTATGAAGGCACCAGCCTCGATGCCCTGCGACTGATGGTGGTGATGGGCATGGGGGTATCCTTTCTGCCAGCACTTTACATCCACTCCGAGATCAACGCCGATTCAGCCCTGGTGGTTAGGGACATAGAAGGCGAGTCGTTCGCGAGAATAGTCGGTCTCGCCTGGCGCGCCACGTCACCAGCGCGAGTGTTCTACCGACAGCTGGCGCAGGATATGCGCGAAGTGCTGCGCGATGAGTTGGGAGATGTGATCCAGGTACTGGACCGCAACTAGGCCGCATTGCCCACCGATAGTCGTAACGAGGTCGTTGTGAGGCCGCAGTAGATAATCGCGAGCAATGAGGGCTATCGAGCCACCACCGCGGGCTCCAGCCCACATCGGGATAGCGCCAGCGCCGGGGGCGAAGCCGACACGGCAAAGGGCGCCGCATGCATCAGCGCACTCATCCCCAGTAGATTGCGGCCACCGCGGGGCATCACCGCCACCTCCACGGGACCCAGCAGACAGTTTTCACCGAGCTGCAGCACGTCGAATCGGTAGACCTCCACCGCCTGCACACGACCGCTGGCCAGTCGAGCACCCACGCGACGGGCCGGTGCCAGCGCTGCTCGCGCTGGCATGGCGTCGAAAAATTCACGGCTCACCGTGATCATGCTGGCACCGGTATCGAGCAGAAACTCCCCCTCAGCACCTCCGAGAGTGCCGGCAACCGTATAGCTGCCGGCGGCCGTCGGCCGCAGCGCCACCTGATGTGTGAAGGGCTCAAAAGCCCGCTCCCCTGATGGCGCAGCCACCGCGTCTTCCGCCTCAACCGCCACGGCCAGGGCAAAACTGAAAAGAATGAGAACGGCGATACTGGGCCTGAAGATACTGAGCCTGAAAATGGCGATACCGGGGCTCAAAAAAGCGATACCGGGGCTGAACATGGCACGTAGCTCCACGCTGCACTGTAGGTGCTGTTACCCAATCGGCTGCAATTTTTGAGCCATCGCTATGTTGTTGATTTCATTGTCTTTAGCTGTCGGGCACGTCGACTCTATGCACCGCACTGGTGCGTGGCGCCCCTACATCGTGCCCCGGGAGCGCCTTTTAACTATTGCTTAATATCTAATCAATAGCTTTTATCTATAATTAAATCTGGCCGATTGCTGCAGCCAATAACAAATGCCTGAGTAAACTACTCGACATTCCGCGCCGCAGCGCGCACCGAAATGGCTAATCCCCTGGTGGGAAAAACTGTAATAGCGAACAGGAGGTACATCATGATCAAGGCAGGATTCAGCGCTGGCATTTTGGCTTCGCTACTGGTGGCACCGGCGCTGGCAGACGTCAGCGGTCAGGACACCGCCAAAGTCTGGCAGGTCGACATGTCTGGTCGCCCGCCTTATCAGCGCACCCTGGTAGACGTTCCTGTGATTGACGCCGCCGCGATGGAAATAGACGCGGCGGTAGAAACGGAACTGGTAAGAACCACGGATTTTCGCGGCAAGCCGCCCTTCCGTCGCTCGTTGGAAGCGCTCCCGGTGATCGATGCCGCCAGCCTTGAGGCCGGTGCGCAAGATGAGGGACAGCGCAACGTGAAAGCCAAACCCTTTTTCAAGCAGCGTCACCGTTGAACCTGATACACCGGTCCCCTGTGCTGTCACCCCGGGCCACAACAAAACCCCGGGTGGCAGTTTTTTATTTTGAAGAGTTGTTCCTGTAAACCACGAAAGGGGGGTTAGGAGCCCCTACCCCAGCAAAACCCGACCACCACCTCTAGGCAGGGCTTGTCCCTGCCCTTTTTTTGCCTGGCGTTTATGCCCTAACGAACCTGCACCGTCACGGGAATGTAGTAGTTCTGTATCGCCATTAACCGACCGTTGGCTTGCAGCTCCGAGAGGGCTTCGTTCAGCTGTTGTAACAGTGCGCTGTTGCCTTTTTTCACCGCCCAGGCGAGCTCTTCCCGTGACAAGGGGCGGTACAGGCTCAGGAGATCCTGGTTCTCCCTGGATGACGCCAGGTTCCAGCTGGTGGGGGCATCGTGGATGTATACATCGACCTCGCGCTTCCGCAATGCATCGAAAGCCTCATCCGGCGAGTTGTATAGCCGCAGCGCCGCCAGCGGGTAGCTCTGCTCGGCATAGGTCTGGCCAGTTGTGCCGGGCTCTACGGCAATCTTGACGCCTTTCTGGAACAGCGCGCGCGGGTAGGCCAATTGACCGGCGCGTTCGGCGAGGATGATGCCCATCTGGCCGATTTGCATGAAGGGCCGGGCAAAGTCGACCTGAGCTTCGCGTTCTGGCGTAACGCTGTATCCCCCCATCACCACATCGACCTTGCCGCTGTTGAGCGCGTCGATGTAGGCGGTACTGTTCATGGGCACAAACTCCACCGGCCTGCCGAGAATCTTCCCCACCTCACGGGCATTGTCCACCTCTATGCCGCGCAGCTCTCCATCCAGCCTGAAGGCCAGTGGCATGTAATCCGGCGAAAGGGCCACGCGCAGTGCGTCAGCATGGCCAATGGTGGCAAACAGGCTCAATGCCAGCACTGCCAGCGCGCGAGAAATCATAGAGGACTTGCGGAAGGTCATGGAGACTCCTGAAGATTGGTCTTTGCAGGGCATTCTAAGGCATCTGATCGGCTGGCGTCATGGCTGAGAGCTATAATGCCCGGGGAGAAGCAGAATGTACCAAGGGTCGGCAAAGACCGTCGCGCTGGTGTTTGGCATCGCCCTGATGTGCATCGACGCATCGGCGGCCCCGCCACCAGCGAACTCGTATGAGGAGGCGCGCATGGACATGCTGGACGCCGTTCGCAGTTCGACCCGCGAAACGGCAGAGTATACGGGCCGGGCGGCGCTCAATGCGCGCGTGCTGGATGCCATGGGCCGGGTGCCGCGCCACGAGTTTATCGGCGAGGATCTGCGCGCCCGCGCCTACCTGAACACCGCCCTGCCCATCACCCATGACCAGACCATCTCGCAGCCCTTCATCGTGGCGTTGATGACCGACTTTCTTGATCCGAAACCTACCGACATTATTCTGGAAGTGGGCACCGGCTCTGGCTATCAGGCCGCGGTGCTGGCGGAGCTTGTCGAGCATATCTACAGCATAGAAATCATTGCCGCACTCACCCGGTCAGCCGGCGAGGTGCTGCAGCGGCTCGGCTACGACAACATCACGCTCAGAACCGGCGATGGCTACGCCGGCTGGCCCGAGCAGGCGCCTTTTGACGGCATTATCGTCACAGCCGCAGCCCAACACATTCCCGGCCCACTGGTGGACCAGCTCAAACCCGGCGGCAAACTGATCATTCCGGTGGAAAGCAGCGGCGGCGCACAGCAACTGATTCTGGTGGAGAAAGATGAAAGCGGCAGTGTGCGTGAACGCCCTATTCTGCCGGTACGCTTTGTTCCGCTGACCGGCGAACGCTGACCTCTCGCCCAACGAACCGGCGAAACAGCACGTTTCCGGGCGGCCTCATTTTCCGCACTTTTCCCGGGATCTCTCCCTGCCCATTGCGCGCCTGGGGTCGATCAGCGATCGCCCATCATCAGGCTGATGACCATATCGACATGGCGTTCGACAAACGCTTCCTCCCGCGGGTCGACACCAAACAACTGTCGACATTCCTGCGACGCCGAGAACACAAAGGCGCCGGCGCCGACAAAAAGGTAATAGCGGTGGGGATCGCGGTCAGCCCAAAGCAGTGACGCCGCCTGCGGCATCATCTCGTAGAGCCGGTCAATCAGGGGCCGGACCTTTTCACCGACGATGTAGGCCATGCGCCAGGATTCCGCGACGGACTCCTGCATCATCATGCGGTTGAGTTCGGGGCGAGCTGCGCTGAAACGGACGAAGGCGCGAATCACGCCCCGCGCCGCCTCCTCGGGTGTTACCTCTGCGAGGGTATCGACCCGTGCCAGGAAATCCTCTGCCAGTTCCTGGAACAGTTTATCCGCCGCTGCGCGCCAGAGTTGGTCCTTGTCGCCGAAATGATAGGCCACCAGACCACGCTTTACCCCTGCCTGTTCTTCAAGCTGACGAATCGAGATGCCATCGAATCCGCGGGTACTAAAAGTATCGATAGCGGTATCGAGCAGGGCACCGCGGGTTTCTATGGCGCGCAGCTGGGTGCGGCGGGCTGAATCTGGCATGGCTGTCATCGTCGCAAAAACATGGAAATAAAATACTTGTCATATGACAAAATTACAACTATTATTTTTGTCACATGACAAGTTTAAGAGTAAGCCCATGAATCAACCCGGCCTGCACCCCGACTCCGGCGTACCCTTCCTCCCCGTGGAACGGGCCGCCGACCCCGCCATCCGCGTACACGACCTTGCCACGCTGGAGTTTGCTGGTCCCGACGTTGAGCTTGCCTGGTCTTTCTTCACCGGCTTCGGTCTTGCCGGTAAACGGGCAGATGACGGCAGCCTGCTGTTCTCCGCCGAGGCCGGCGCGCCGGTAGCGGTGATCTACCGCCCCGCCCCGCATGCGGAATTTCTCGGCCCGACGTTTGCGGTGCGCGCCACCGCCGATCTGGAGCGGCTGGCAAGCCGGACCGGCGCCGAAGCGCCTGCGCCCCTGGAGTTACCGGGCTCTCCCCCGGGTATTACGCTGACCGACCCCAACGGTGTTGTCGTCAAAGTGGCGTATTTTGCCAACTGGCGCGAACTGCCCTGCTGCGGTGAGGCGCCCGCAATCAATCGCGGTGATGCGCGCCCGCGAGTCAACGCAGCACGCCGCCCAAAGCGCTGCCCCTCTCGGGTTCTGCGCCTGGGCCATATGGTGCTGGGCACACCGAAATGGGAAGACACCGCCCGCTTCTATATCGACACCTTCGGCCTGATTCCCTCCGACGTGCAGTGCCTGCAGGACGGGCGCCCCGCCATTGCCTTTCTGCGCTGCGACCGCGGCGACCAGCCGGCTGACCACCACACCTTTGTGGTCGGGCGCCTGCCGGTGCTGGATTTTGAGCACGCCGCCTTCGAAGTGCCGGACCTGGACGCGGTGGGCACAGGCGGCGAGGCGCTTCGCGACGGCGGCTTTCGTCGGGCCTGGGGTATTGGCCGGCACATTCTTGGCAGCCAGATTTTCGATTACTGGTACGGGCCGGACGGCCGCAAGTTCGAGCACTTTGCCGACGGCGACCTGTTCGACGCCAGCCACCCCACTGAATATCACGCCATGTCCATGGCTGCCCTGGCGCAATGGGGGCCCCCGCTGCCGGCGGCCTTCCTGCGACCGCGGCTGGGATGGCGTGAGGTCGGGCAGCTTTTGCGCAACCTGTTTGGCCGCTCCGGCTTCGGCTTTCGCGAACTGAAACTGATGGCCGCGGCCATGCGCAGCAAGGCACTGCCCCAGGGGCCCGTCGAGCAGCAGGGATAACAAGGAGGAATTTGCCATGGCCATGAACATCATTCGATACGACGACGCCGGAACGCCGCGCTGGGGCCTGGTAGTGGGCAACCGGGTACAAACCCTCGAGCTGGACGCCACCTCCACCGCTACCCTGATGACCGCTGGCCTCCCGTTGGCGCGAGCCGCCGCGACAAATCCCTCACCGGATCGTGAGCTGGCAGATCTCTCGCTGCTGTGCCCGGTGACCGCAGACCGCCAGCTCATCGCCCAGGGGCTCAATTACGCCTCGCACCTGAAAGAGGCGGGCTTTCCCACCGGCAGGCTGCCCTTCAACACGATCTTCCGCAAGGCGTCTTCCTGCCTGGCGCCGGCGGATACCGACATAGTCCGGCCGCCCCATGTGCGGCTGCTGGACTACGAGGTGGAACTGGGGCTGGTGTTGAAAAAGGCCATCGACAGTCCCGTGAAAATCACCGAAGAGAACCTGGCCGACTATGTCGGTGCCTTTGTCCTTCACAACGACGTCTCCGCTCGCGATGTGCAGCTACCTCAGGTGCAGTTTTACAAGGGCAAGAGTTATCGCACTTTTGGCCCTACCGGCCCCTGGCTGACGCTTGTGGAGGCCGACCAGGTTGCCCGCCTTGGCGAAATTGAAATGCGCCTGGAGGTGAATGGTCAGATCCGACAACAGACTGCCTGCGCTGACTTGTCCTACAAGCCCGCCGAAACCCTCACAGAGCTTTCGGAAATCCAGGACCTAGCGCCCGGCGACCTGGTGGTCACCGGTACGCCAGGCGGCACCGCGGTGAAAGCGCCCGGCGCAGTAAAGATGTTTATCGCTCGACTGCTGCCCGACAGCAAGCGCTGGCCAATGTTTATCAGGGGCGCTCTGAAGGATCCGGATTACCTTGAGGACGGCGACCGCGTTTACGCGGTAGCGAAAACCGCAGACGGTGCCATCGACCTGGGCGAGCACCACAACACCATTATTCGACAGGCGAGCTGATGAACATTCCCGACAGCACCCAGGTACTAATTATCGGCGGCGGCCCCACCGGGCTGACGCTGGCCAATTTGTTGGGCGGCGACGGCATCAATACGGTGCTGGTCGAGCGCAATCCGGACTGTGTACCCGAGCCCCGCGCCATCGGTATCGACGGCGAGTCCCTGCGCACCCTGCAGGCCTGTGGTCTGGTGGACACAGTGCTGCCGACTATCAATGAGGGATTCGTGGCCGAGTACGTCAATGGCATCGGTGAATTCCTGTTCTCCATCGACACGCACCCGCGTCCCTATGGTTTCTGCCTGCAAAATAGTTTTGACCAGCCGACCCTCGAACGCCAGTTGCTGGAGGGCCTGGAGCGTTTCGACTGCGTTTCTGTATTCCACTCCACGGCCCTGGCCGACTTCACACAGGACAGGGACGGCGTCACGGCAACGCTTGAGGCTACCGGCGGCCAGCACAGTCTTCGGGCCGACTACCTGGTGGCCTGTGACGGCGGTCGCTCCGGTGTGCGCAGGCAACTGGATATCACCATGGAAGGCGACCGTCTGCCCCAGAAGTGGCTGGTGATCGACACCGTCGACCCGGTACTGACCGGCGAGCCCGAGTGCCGCTTCTTCTGTGACCCTGCGCGCCCCGGTATGACACTTCTACGCCCCGGGGGCGAACGGCGTTGGGAGTGGATGCTGGTGGGTGATGAAACCGACGAAGAAATGCTCGACGATGCCCGCATTCGCAAACTGCTGGTACCCCACACTGATCCCGACCGGGTCGAGGTGTACCGTAAATGCGTTTACGGCTTCAGCGCCGTGGTGGCAGAAAAGTTCAGTAAGGGCCGCATCTTCCTGGCGGGCGATGCGGCCCACATGACCCCGCCATTCGCCGGCCAGGGCCTGAACGCCGGTATACGCGACGTGCGTAACCTGTCCTGGAAGCTGGCGTGGGTGCTCAAGGGTAGTCTTCCGCCGGAACTGCTGGCGACCTACCAGCTGGAGCGCCACGATGCCGCCAGGGAAATGGTCAATATGGCTGTCATGCTGGGTGAGCAGATCCAGCCCACCGATGCGGCCGCCGCGGCTGAGCGGGATGCCCTGTTTGCCGAGATCAACAGCGACCCCGCGGCCGCCAGGGCGTTCAGCGACGATGTGATTGCGCCTCTCAAGAATGTGCGCATGAGCAGCGGCTGGTTGGGAGAGGACGACTGCGCAGGCTGCCTGCTGCCGCAGCCGTCGATCGCGGGAACCCGACTCGATGAAACCCTGGCCGACGGTTTCGTCGCACTGACAGCCGACGGTGTATCTGCGGAGATTTCAGGTCACCCGCTCTGGGCGACACTGCAGCCATCGGTACAGGTACTGCCGTCTGAGCTCGATGAGTTTGTACAACTGAAACCGGGGGAGATTCTTCTGCTGCGGCCGGATCGTTTTGTACTGGCAAAGCTGGATGCAGGCAGTGCCAGCAGCCAGATGGACCGGCTGAGCGCCGGTCTCGACGGCGATCCCGAAAGCATATTGGCTGCGGCGATCCAGGCCGGGGCTGCTGCCGCCGGCGCCCTGTCTCGCTAGCCGGGCGGAGCGAATGGCGAACGAAAGTTGAACGCGTCGGGGCTTGGTCCGTGGGCGCGCAACAGCGCCAGCTTTTCGCCTGCCTCCTCCTCGCTGGGAATATGCCCGGCAGGCACCCACCACAACACCACATAGGCGTCGCTCATGCGCTCGAACCATTCGCCACGCCGCTTCATGATATCCAGGTGGTCACTGTCGAACACAAACTGCCGCAGCGCCTCGAATGACTGCCACAGGGACATATTGATCAGCGTGCTGTCGCCGAAGGGGCGAAGACTGGTGGCATTGCCTTCCTCGTCTTCCAGTCGCCAGACAAAGCCGGGGGATTTGTCTGCGATGGCATTGATACGATCGAGATTGGCGGCGAATTCCGCCATTACCGGATCATCGTAGTCGCCGCGCATGTGGGCGATATTGAGTTGCGCCAGGTGATACATCAGTCCTCCCAGGAAATTCGCACCCCCAGGCGCGTGACTTCAACCACCGGGGGACGCCGGTCTGTGAGCAGCCGAATGGCAGAGAAACCACCGCTCAGTACCAGCACCGAGCCGCCGCCAATCAGCAGGCCCAGTTTACTGGTGGGCTCTGGCGAGACCACCGCAGCGACTACCATCCAAAGGCCCACCCCTGACAGGCCGATCGAGACGCCGACACCGGCCCACTCACGACGCGACAGGCCCGCCGCCTTGCCCATGCCCAGAATTGACTGGTTGGCCGGATCGAGGCCGATACCTGCGTCGTCGATCACCAGCAGTTCGCGCTCATCCTTGTAGGCCGCGGCGAGCTTTTCAAGCCAGCCCGCTTCAGAGGTGCGAATGGTCTGGGCCAACTCATCGTCAGCGCCGGACACCGCCTTATCCTGTTCTGCAGGCACCTGTAACACCTTCAAAAATGGGGACAAACCACGTTTTATCACAAAAATGGTGTCTGTCCCCGGTCAATGCGCCACGTCCAATACGATCAATACCGTGGTCTGCTCCCTATTTTTGGGAGCGGCCTTTGCTGGCGGCAATGCGCAAGCGCAGGGCGTTGAGCTTGATAAAGCCCTCGGCGTCGGCCTGATCATAGGCACCGGCGTCGTCCTCGAAGGTAGCGATGCTCTCGTCGAACAGGCTGTCTGCGCTCTTGCGGCCAACCACCTCAACGTTGCCCTTGTAGAGCTTGAGCCGCACGGTGCCATTGACGGGCTGCTGGGAGTTATCGATCGCCGCCTGCAGCATCTTGCGCTCCGGTGACCACCAGTAGCCGTTGTAGATCAGCTTGGCATAGCGCGGCATCAGCTCATCCTTCAGGTGAGCTACCTCCCGGTCCAGAGTCAGGGACTCGATGGCGCGGTGGGCCTTGAGCATGATGGTGCCGCCAGGAGTTTCGTAGCAGCCGCGGGATTTCATGCCCACGTAACGGTTTTCCACCAGGTCGGCGCGGCCAATACCGTTGGCGCCGCCAATCTCGTTGAGCTTTGCCAGCACCTGGGCCGGCGTCAGCGCCTGGCCGTCTATGGCAACGATGTCACCGGCAGCATAGTCCAGTTCGATATAAGTGGGCGTGTCGGGGGCGGCCTCGGGGCTCACGCTCCAGCGCCACATATCCTCTTCCGGCTCCCACCAGGGGTCTTCCAGGTTGCCGCCCTCGTAGGAGATGTGCAGCAGGTTGGCATCCATGGAGTACGGGGACTTCTTCTTGCTGGAGGCGAAATCCACCGGGATATCACGCTCCTCACAGTAAGCCATGAGGGATTCGCGCGAGCCCAGGTCCCATTCCCGCCAGGGCGAGATGACCTTGATGCCAGGGGCCAGCGCGTAGGCGCCCAGCTCAAAGCGGACCTGGTCATTACCTTTACCGGTGGCGCCGTGGGAGATGGCGTCGGCGCCGGTGGCTTCGGCGATCTCGACCAGGCGTCGGGCAATCAACGGCCGGGCAATGCTGGTACCCAGCAGGTATTCGCCCTCGTAGAGCGTATTGGCCCGGAACATCGGATAGACGTAGTCGCGGACATATTCCTCGCACAGGTCCTCAATGTAGATTTCCTTCACACCCAGGGCTTCTGCCTTGGCGCGCGCGGGCTCCACTTCCTCGCCCTGGCCGATGTCGGCGGTGAAGGTCACCACTTCGCAGTTATAGGTGTCCTGCAGCCAGCGCACAATCACGGAGGTGTCCAGCCCTCCGGAATAGGCGAGCACGACTTTGTTGATGTCGCTCATGTATGTCCCCTGGAAAAGTGCTTAGCAAAAGGCCGGTAAGTTTACGCGCACGACACCCTCGCTTCAATCGAACCCCCGATTCGGGTAGGATTTGCGGTCACCTCGACACCCGGAACCACCGTGACGCAACTCACCCTCACCCGCCCGGACGACTGGCACGTACACCTGCGCGACGGCGCCGCCCTCACCCATACCTGCGCAGACATGGCGCGCTACATGGGCCGCGCCATTGTTATGCCCAACCTGACCCCGCCGGTGACCAGCGTGGCTGATGCCGCGGCCTACCGCGAGCGCATTCTCGCGGCCATGGAGGGGCTGCCGCGGCAGTTTGACCCGTTGATGGTGCTGTACCTGACCGACCAGACCAGCGCAGCGGATATTGCTGAAGCTGCCGCGTCGCCCTTCGTCTACGCGGTGAAGCTGTACCCGGCCGGCGCCACCACCAATAGCGACGCTGGTGTGGCCGACCTCTCAGCCCTGTACCCGGTGATCGGCGCCATGGAGGAACTGGGCCTGCCTCTGCTGGTGCATGGCGAGGTCACCGAGCACGATGTGGATATCTTCGATCGGGAGGCGGTGTTCATTGAGCAGCACCTGCGACCCATTGTTTCGAACTTCCCGCGCCTTAAAGTAGTGCTGGAACACATTACCACCGAGGATGCGGTGAACTTCGTGCTCGGCGCAGGCGACAACGTGGCCGCCACCATTACCGCCCACCACCTGCTGTATAACCGCAATCACATGCTGGTGGGAGGCATTCGGCCCCACTACTACTGCCTGCCGATTCTCAAGCGCAACCGCCACCAGCAGGCGCTCATTGATGCCGCTACCAGCGGCAGCCCGAAATTCTTCCTCGGTACAGATTCGGCACCCCACGACACCGACGCCAAGGAAACCGCCTGCGGCTGCGCCGGTTGCTATACCGCCCACGCCGCCATCGAGATGTACGCCGAGGTATTCGACGAGGCAGGCGTCCTGGACAAGCTGGAGGGCTTCGCCAGCCACTTTGGCGCCGACTTCTACGGGCTACCCCGCAACGCCGACACCATCACTCTGGAGAGAGGCACCTGGCAGGTGCCCGACCAGATCGCCCTCGGTGAGGGCCGCCTGACACCCTTGCGTGCCGGTGAAGACATCCACTGGACCGTCGCCTCATGACCGCCATGAAGCAGCGTTTCCGCGGCTACCTGCCCGTGGTCATCGACATGGAGACCGGTGGCTTCAACTCGGCCACCGATGCGGTGCTGGAAATCGCCGGCACCCTCATGCGCATGAACGATGCCGGCGAACTGGAGCTGTATGACACCCACAACTACCATGTGCAGCCCTTCGAAGGCGCCAATATTGAGCAGGCCGCACTGGATTTCACAGGCATCGACCCCTGGCACCCCTTCCGTGAAGCTGTGACAGAAGAAGAGGCGCTGAAGGATCTGTTTGGCAAGGTTCGCAAGGAAATGAAAGAACAGGGCTGCATCCGCGCGGTGTTGGTGGGACACAACGCCCACTTTGACGCCGGCTTCCTGAACGCCGCCATCGAGCGCTGCGGTATCAAGCGCAGCCCCTTTCACCCGTTCTCCCACTTCGACACCGCCACCCTGTCGGGCCTGGCCTACGGCCAGACTGTGCTCGCCAAGGCCTGCCAGGAGGCAGGCATGGAGTTCAACAACTCTGAAGCCCATGCCGCCGCCTACGATGCGGAGAAAACCGCCGAGCTGTTCTGCGGCATCGTCAACAAGTGGAACGCCCTGGGCGGCTGGACGCCACCGGCGCCTGAAGCGGATGAAGATGACAACGATGAACAGCAGTAAGAAAGGGGGCGCTGCCCCCTTCCATGAGGCGCACCAGCAGGCCCTGGCCGCCGGTCAGCATCAATACATAGACCCGGAGACGGGCTATCGGGTATTTACCGAACTGGCCCACCG
The DNA here is from genome assembly GCA_043513815.1 of Cellvibrionales bacterium. GTDB lineage: Bacteria > Pseudomonadota > Gammaproteobacteria > Pseudomonadales > Halieaceae > JANQIO01. The sequence goes on from CP121313.1 coordinate 3,465,354, forward strand.
CCGGCGGGGATATTGCTGCGGCAGCGCCTGTCGGCATTGCCCGTTTGAGCACGAGGCCGTGCCGGAAAACACCCGAGCTCGCGGCTAGACCAGCTCCGCTTCCTCTGGCTCTTCCTCCTCAAGTTTCAGTGACAGGCCGCCGCTACCGCCACCGGCAGGAGCATTGCCGGAGAGCTTGAGCGTAAGCCGTACCGTGTTCTCGGAGTCGGCGTTCTTGAGCGCCTCTTCCATGCTGATCTTGCCGTCCTGATAGAGCTGCACCAGCGCCTGGTCAAAGGTCTGCATGCCCAGCTCGTTGGATTTTTCCATAATCTCCTTGATGCTCTCGAACTCGCCACGCAGGATCAGTTCGGAGATGGTCGGCGTGCCCAGCAGGATTTCAATTGCCGCGCAGCGCTTGCCGTCCGTAGTCGGTATCAGACGCTGCGACACGAAGGCGCGCAGGTTGGCGGACAGATCCATCAACAGCTGTGGGCGGCGCTCCTCCGGGAAAAAGTTAATGATGCGATCAAGGGCCTGGTTGGCGTTGTTGGCATGCAGGGTCGAAATACACAGGTGACCGGTTTCGGCAAAGGCCAGTGCGTGCTCCATGGTTTCACGATCGCGGATCTCGCCGATCAGGATCACGTCCGGCGCCTGGCGCAGGGTGTTCTTGAGCGCCGCGTGCCAGCTGCGGGTGTCGACACCCACTTCACGCTGGTTGACCAGGCACTTCTTGTGCTTGTGCACGAATTCCACCGGGTCTTCGATGGTAATAATGTGTCCGGAGCTGTTGGCATTGCGGTGATCAATCAGCGCTGCCAGGGTAGTGGACTTGCCCGACCCGGTCGCACCGACCATCAGGATCAGGCCACGCTTGCGCATGATGGTGTCGGTAAGAATCGGCGGCAGATTCAGGTCAGAGGCCTGCGGAATCTCAGTAACGATGTTACGGGCAACAATGCCTACCTCGTTGCGCTGCACAAAAATATTGACCCGGAATCGACCTACCTGGGGAATAGAGATAGCCAGGTTCATTTCCAGCTCCAGCTCGAACTCCTCCTGCTGGGTGTCATCCATGATCTCGTAGGCGATCTCCTTGATATCGCCGGGCCCCAGCACCTCCTTGGCGACAGGTTTGAGCTTGCCCTGGAACTTGGCGCAGGGAGGCGCGCCGGTAGACAGGTAAAGGTCTGATCCGCCGTGCTTGGCAAGGATTTCCAACCAGGGTGTGATTCGCATCGCCGTACCTCGTTACTGCGTCCATGGCAAAAGTGTGGTGAGGCGTCTGTTTTAAGCTGACTTGCAGGGCGAGGCAAAAGACCTGTGCGATTCTGTGCACCAATTCACGGTCCCGAAAGGACTTGCACGAGCGTGAAAAATTCACAACAGGAGCCGGATGTGTTCCGTTGGCGAGCAACAGGGCGCTGACCCCTGCTGCGGATCAATCAGGCTTTCAGCTCAATCGGACTGACCTGCAGGCTGGTGTCACCCGCCGACAGCCAGGCCGCGCCGCCATCGATGGTGCACTGCAGCTCAAGCCCACTGCGGGCCAGGTCAGCAAGGGACGAACAGGTCGCGTCATCGATTTGCAAGACGGTCAGCCGATCCAGGCGCTGCAGAGCGGCTTCATGCTTCTCCCACCACACCGGGGTGGCGCGATCACCATAGCAGTACAGCAGCACCTGTTCCGCACGGCCACAGGCCTTGCGCAAGCGGTCCGGGTCCGGGGTGCCGAGTTCAATCCACTGTTCAATATCCCCGGTCAGTGCCTTGCGCCACAGGTCGGGCTCGTCGTCGGTGCTGATGCCACGGCCAAACTCCAGCCTGTCGTCAGCGTTCAGCCCGAAAGCCAGCACCCGCAGCATCATGCGGCTCTCGGTCTCCGAGGGATGGCGCGCCACGGTAAGGGAAAAGTCGCCGTAGACCTGGCGGTCCATGTCGGCGACATTGAGGGCGAACTTGTAGACCTCTGATTTAAGGGCCATGGACTAGCGCGCCATGCCCTTACTTCCAGCGGTAGTCGATGCGCACCCGGCTGCCCTCGGGTGCCCGGCGACCGGGATCCTTGAGCTGGTAGCTGAAACCCAGGTTCGGGATAGCGGCGCCGCCAAAGGGCAGGTGCGGGTTGAGATAGGCGCGGTCGTCGCTGAAGCTGTTCACCGAATCAAACCCCTGCTGGCTCTGCAGGCGCATCTCGCCGTCGACCGGGGCATAAACCTCCACCCCTGCATCAAAGTCGTCCAGAGCAAACGGCGCATCCGCGGAATGCAGGTTACGCAGCACCCGGTCATAAAGGCGGTAAGTCACAACACCATCGCGCTCGCGGGTATCGAACAGGCTGGTATTGCCCTTGCGCGCGCGGCGCTCAGCACCCGGCAGCAGCGTGTTGATGATGGTATAGCCGTACATGAGCTGCCGGTCCTTCCAGAACAGGCTCTCGACGGCGGGCAAGCCGCCGACCTCAGCGGCCTTGCAGCGCTGTGCCGTGGCCTCGTCGACAAAGGACGGGAAATACGGCGCCCGCCGCTGGAAACACATCACGTCCAGGTAGCTTTTCTCCAGCATGCCCTGGGCATCCTCATCGAAATCCCACCAGGTCCAGCCGGCTTCGCGCTTGAAAAACTGCTGGGGCAGGTCGGGAACCTCGAACTCCTGGGGTGTGGAGTCCACCACCAGCAGGAAGCCCTTGCCCGGGCCGAACTGGGCGGGCTCGTTCTGGCTCCACAGGTACTCGCCGTTGGCATACCACATGACCACGCCGGGGCGATAATTCACGTTCATGGCCTTCATGTCACCTTCGGCGTCGGGGAAGAACACGAAACCGGGCGAACGAGCCAGGTTGGCGTCGTAGTTCTTGACCCGGTTGAGGGTGGCGTTAGGATCGCGGTATTCCAGCAGATAAAAATGCGGCACCGCCAGCCGGTGACTGCCGCTGGACAGGGTAAAGCCGGCGTTGTCCCAACCGGTAATCACAGCGCCCTCGAAGTCGTCCATGAAATCGATCGCGGCAATGCTGACGTTGTCGATCAGTGCCCCGTTCTCCACAGCGGCACCGTCGGTAAAGTAACTGAAGCGCACGCTGACCTCACCGCCGGCAAATTCGCTCAGGTCAAAATCCGCCCGTAGCCACTGCGCCACGGAACAGGGGTCCACTTCGGTACTGCCCACCCTGTCCTCGGCTTCCTCACGCCGGGCATCGGGATCACAGCCGGGAGCCGAGGCCACCTTGTTATCGCCGGTGGTATCACCGCTCAGGCCGGTAAAACCCGGCAGCGAGCCCATGCCCTCGTGGCCCTTGCCGGCGGGCATGACGCTGTTCTTGTCGTCCACCGCCGATTTGTCGGTGGGCATGACCCGGCGGTAGTTGCCGTCTTTCCCGGCCACCTCCACGTACAGATAATCCCACTCGGCTTCGATTTCAAACCAGGCGTCGAGGCTCAGGGTGACCGGTGGGCGCACATTGCGGAGGTCGAAGGTACGTCCCAGCGTGCGTAGCATGTCATTGCCCTGCCCCGAATACGCCGCCTGGCTGCCCTGCTCCGCAGTGAGCGGGCCCAGCTCGATATCGCGAAATTTGGGCGGCAGGATCACCATGGCCGAGTCACAGGCTTCCGAAGTGGCCGGTTGATCCGGGTCGCCGGACCAGTCGTTCATGGTTTGCAGGTACAGGGAGCCGCGCCGCTTGCCGTCATGGGCCGGCGGCCTGACGATGCAGGGCTGCATCCAGCCCAGTACGGTACGTGACCAGGCGCTCAGCTCCTGGGGCTCCGGGCCCACCGTGGCCGACATGGCCTCCCAGGAGCCACTGGAATTGCTGGTCTGCCGCGCGTACACATCGGGCAGGCCCAGGGAATGCCCGAACTCGTGAATAAAGGTCGAGATCGAGGTGTATTCCGACTGCATGTTGTAGTCCAGCATCCACATGCCGTTGCCGATATCGATACCACCACGGGCGTTCGTGACACCACCCACCACAGGGCCCTGCCCCAGGTTTTCAGTAATGGCGAAGCGATGCGGCCAGATGCGCTCGGCACAGGCCTGCTCATCAGCGGTAAGGTAGTCGAATGCATCCGGCTCGGCATTGATACCCAGCTTGTCTCCCAGCTTGTACAGGCCCTGGCAGGACGCCTGGCCTTTGCCGGCGATGATCAGCACGAAGTGATCGAGATAGCCATCCGGCTCGTCGCGATTACCGTCACCATCAAAGTCGGTGGGGTCCCACTGGTCGTAGTCGGCCCAGGGGAAGTCGGGGTTCATTCTGTAGGCCTTGGTCAGTGCGTCCTTGACCAGGTCACTGGCGCGCTCGTCGTTGCGCCAGCTGCCGTCGGCGTTCTGTACCGGCTTGCCGTAATAGGCCAGGGGTTGCGACAGCTCCACCACCGGGTGAATATCGCCGGTGATGTTGTAGCGGCCCCGGGACTGGTGACGGTAGTAGTGGGACAGCGTACCCGCCCGCGGGGTGGATGCGCCGCCACCAAACAGCAGGTCCTGGAAGTAGGCACGGTTGCGGGCCTCCTGGTCCGGGTCGCCGCGGAAACGATCGTATGATTTGTCGGAAAACCGCACCGGCAACACCAGCAACTTGTGGGGCCGGTCTACCGGCGCCAGCACCGGTCGAATGGAATCGCTCTTGATCTGCGGGTGCCCCAGCTTGTCAAAGCGCAGGTCTGCAAGGTTCGCCACAATCTCGGTGGCGCCCGGCTCCGGGGCGGCAAGGGCAGGCGCGGCCAGCAGGCTGGTAAGAGCCAGGCTGGCAAAAAGGAAGGTAAGGCACTTCTTCATGGTGTCTCCGCGTACGCTGATGAGTGCGTGTACTAGTGGCTCCGCATGATACGACGAATCCTCACGACCGTCCCATCAATGCGACCAGCCGAGGCAGGCGGCCGGTGAGTCAAAGGCGGTCAGAGCCATTTTCAGGCAGCCGCCTGGCCGCCAGGCAGGCATAATAGGCGACTCTGGTAATTCAGCGACAGGAACGACACATGAACGCAAGCAGCGACACTCCCCAGGCTCTGTTTTCCCTGGCTGGTAAGGTCTGTGTAATCACCGGCGGTTCCCGCGGCCTCGGATACTTCATGGCCAAAGCCTTTTTGCAGTCCGGCGCCGCCCGGGTCTACATCACCGCCCGTAAGGCAGAGGCCTGTGAACAGGCGGCCGGAGAGCTGTCTGCCTTCGGCGATTGTGTGGCAGTGCCGGGCAATATCAGCTCGATGGAGGAAATCGAGGCGCTGGTCGCCGCCCTGAGCGAGCGCGAACAGGCCGTGCACGTGCTGGTGAATAACGCCGGCGTGGGCTGGCTGGAGGGTATGGAGACGTTCCCGGAAAAAGGCTGGGACAAGGTCATGGACCTGAATGTGAAGGCGCCCTTCTTCCTGATCCAGAAGCTGCTTCCCCTGCTACGCGCCGGCGCGAGTGCCGAAGATACCGCAAGCATCATCAACATAGGCTCCATCGCCGGCATCGTCGGCGCCACCGATACCCTGAGCTACGCCCCCAGCAAGGCGGCCATCCATCAGCTCACCCGCAACCTTGCCGTGGTGCTGGCCGAGGATCATATTCGCGTAAACGCGCTGGCCCCCGGGCGCTTCTTTACCGCCATGACCGAATACGCCAGTAGCGACGAAGCGGTATACAAGGAAGAAATTGCCTACATACCACAACACCGCTGGGGCGAGGAGAAAGATATCATCGGCCCGGCCCTGATGTTCGCCAGCAATGCCGGTGCCCATATTACCGGTCAGAATCCTGGCGGTGGATGGCGGCACGACGCTGGTGCGGTAGAGCGAGGGGCTGACCACTCATGTTCGACTTCTACATTCGCCACGAATACTGGTTCGCCGCTACCCAGCTGGCCCTGGCCATGCTGGGCATGGGTGCCACCCTCAAGGTGCGCGATTTTGTCGTCGTGGTGCAGCAGCCGCGCGGCCTGCTGTTCGGGCTGCTGGTGCAGTTGGCGCTGGTACCGTTATTTGCCTGGGGCCTGCTCACCCTGTCACAGCCAGCCGCCGGTCTGGCCGTGGGGCTGGCCCTGTGCGCCGCCATCCCCGGCGGCACCATGTCCAACGTACTGACCTTCCTGGCCCGGGGCCACGTGGCATTGTCGATTGCGCTGACGGCCATCTGCTCCTTCGCCTGCCTGCTCACCACCCCCATCGTGCTGGGGCTATTGATTTCAAGTCAGCTACCCGGTGAGTTTGTTATGCCAGCGGCAAAGATCGCCACCGAGATCACCCTGATCCTGATGTTCCCGCTGGTAATCGGCATGGTCATACTGACCGTGTGGCCCAACGGCGCCGCGCGCTTCTCGAAAATCTGCATCCGCAGTTCAATTGTTGTCATTCTGCTGATCGTCATCGGTGCCACCGGCGCGGGCCGGGTCGATATCAACAAGTTCGCCAGCTCGGAGATCCTCATCCTGCTGAGCTTCGTGCTGGGCCTGGCGCTTTTCAGCTGGCTGGTACCCAAATTGCTGCGACTCAAAAGCCCCGACGTCACCGCCATCAACATCGAGGTCACTTTCCGCAACATTAACCTGGCCCTGCTGATCAAAGCCTCGCTGTTCCCTGCCGTGGTCGGCGTTGCCGACCCGGTGGGAGACATGGTGTTGTTTACGCTGTTGCTCTACGGCGGGCTGGTGTTCCCGGTGGCGGCGCTGCAGGTGTTCCTGCACGGCAAGGGAAATCGCAAGCTGGCCTGACAAGGGTCGGCGTACGGCGCATTCGGTGCACCACAGCCCTGGGGCCCAATCAGGAAGTCTGCCTCCTGATCGGCGCCTTGAATGACTAGCCGCGCTCTACCACCTGGCGTTTGCCATCGACGACCTCCGCCATCTCCTTGATGCCGGCCGCGTCAAAGGCATCGACGCGGATAACATCGTATAGCGCGGTCAGCGCTTCCAGCAGGGATTCGCGATCGTCTTCGCTGACAATGTCCTTGCTCACCGCCCAGTCCACCAGTTCCGCTCGCTGGTGACCCATCAACAGGGCGATGCCGTCCAGATCATCGGGGTCCTGTTTGCGGATGGCGTCGTGCAGATTATCGCGAATGCCCTGGGTGTCACGGGCCAGTCGCCAGGTGTGCAATACGCGACCCAGGGAGTCGGTGGGATCTTCGTTGACGTAGGCGCCGCGCACAATGCGATCCCGGGCCGCACCCGCTTCCACAATGCTGGCTGCGACTTTTGCGCCCAGGGCGTCATCCGGGCCGCGCAGACCGCGGTAGCCCAGCGGGAACACCACCAGCCGCAGCGGCCAGCGCAAGGCGGCTAGCGGGAAGTTATCAATCAGTTCGCGCATTTGCTGCTGCAAGTCGTGCAGGCAGGTTTGCAGGCACCACTCCACAAGCACACGTTCTGACTCCGGGTAGCCTTCCTCGTGCCACTGCTTGATAACCGCCGAAGCATAGTAGAGCTGCACCAGGCAGTCCGCCATGCGTCCTGACAGGCGCTGCCGGGCCTTCAGGCCGCCGCCAATAGAAAGCAGGGTCACATCAGTAAGCAGCGAATAGGCGGCCGCGAAGCGGGACAACTGCCGGTAATAAGTTTGCAGGCCGCCCTGGGCCGGCACCCTCTCCAGCCAACCGAAACTCACGCCCAGCAGCAGGCTGCGCAAGACGTTGCGAGTGGTGTGGCCGATATGGCGGAAAAACACCGAATCCAGCTTTTCAACCGCCGCTGTCTCATCTTCCATGCCAGCTGCTTCAATTTCCTCAACGATATAGGGGTGGCAGCGAATGGCCCCCTGACCAAATACCATCAGGCTGCGAGTGAGAATATTGGCGCCTTCCACGGTAATAGCGATAGGCACCGCCTGGTAGGCACGGGACATGAAATTGCGCGGACCGGTAATCACACCTCGCCCGGCGACAACATCCATGGCGTGGTTGATCACCGTTCTCATCAGGTCGGTGTTGCGGTATTTCAGCAGGGCCGAGGGCACCGCCGGGCGCACGCCGCGGTCCAGCATGGAAGTGGTGAGCAGGCGCGCCGCATCCATCATATAGCTGTAACCGGCAATGGGCTCCAGCGCTTCCTGCACGCCCTCAAACTCGGAGATGGAACGGCCAAACTGCTCGCGCACGGCGGCGTAGGCGCCAGTGCTGAGGCTGGCGACCTTACCGGCGCCGGCAGACAGTGCCGGCAGCGACACCGAGCGACCAATGGACAAACACTCCAGCAGCATGGTCCAGCCCTTGCCCAGCATATCCTGGCCGCCGATGACCTGGTCCATGGGAATGAATACGTCATTCCCCCAGGTGGGGCCGTTCATAAAGACGGTGTTCATGGGCAGGTGTCGGGTACCACTGTTCACCCCCTCCAGGTCGTGGGGCACCATGACACAGGTGACACCGACATTTTCGTCGCCTCCCAGCAAGCCCTCGGGGTCGTACACTTTGATAGCCAGCCCGATCAGGGTGGCCACCGGCGCCAGGGTGATATAGCGCTTGTTCCAGGTGACTTTCAGGCCCAGCACCTGCTCGCCGTTCCAGTCCCCCATGCAGACGATGCCCTTGTCGGGAATCGCCCCGGCATCACTGCCGGCCACCGGAGAAGTCAGGGCAAAACAGGGAATGTCCTCGCCGCCGGCCAGCCTCGGCAAGTAGTGTTGCTTTTGTGCGTCGGTGCCGTACTCCATCAACAATTCACCGGGGCCCAGGGAGTTGGGCACCATGACCGTCACCGCCGCCGACACGCTGCGGGTGGAGAGCTTCATGACGATTTCGGAGTGGGCAGACTGGGAGAACCCCATGCCGCCGAACTCCTTCGGTATGACCAGGCCGAAAAAGCCCTTGCTGCGAACGAAGCTCCAGACCTCTTCCGGCAGGTCGAACAGTTCGTTGGTAATGCGCCAGTCGTCTATCATGGCGCAGAGTTCGTCGACCGGGCCGTCAATAAACGCCTGCTCTTCTTCGCTCAGTCTGGCATGGGGCGTGTCCAGCAGTCGCTGCCAGTCCGGGTGGCCGGAGAACAGCTCGCCATCCCAGTCGACGCTACCCGATTTAAGCGCCTCGGCCTCGGTGTCTGACAGCTTCGGCAGCATGCCGCGCACCCAGCCCAACAGCGGTCGGCTAACGCGCTCCCGACGCAGGGCATTGGGAAGCAACAACAACAGCATCAGCGCCAGCAGCGCTCCGCCAAAGACAATGCTCGCGAACGCGCCATCGTCCAGAAATACACCCAGCACGGCAGTGGCGGCCAGGGCAATAGCCGCATTGGTCGCACCCACTCCCAGATATAGCAGAACCAGCGCGCAAACCAGCAACAGGACGACACTCATGATATTCACTCCTAAAACGCATTGGGTGTATTCATTCAGTATAGCCACTCGGTTTACGCATACCGATCGTGTGCTTGCAGGGATACCGGAATTGACAGGTGACTTGAGGCCGATCAACTACATTTGAAATGACGATCAAGGAGTCTGATCCCTTGATCCCCGTGATCTCTGGACTACCTCAGCGCAGCACGTACACCATCACGAGCGTCAGGCTGATCAGCGCGGCGGCTGTCAGCTGCGTGAGTTTGCCGGGGCGCGGATAAGTTGCCGGCGTAAAAGCGACTGTGCCGGCTTTTTCAAATCCTGCCAGGAAATGCGCCACCCCCACCAACAGCGCAGTCGCCGCGCACAGCAGACCTGCGACGATTGTAAAGTGCACCTGGTGCCAGCCGGCCTGCGCGCCAAGGAACAGCAGCGCGGACAGGACATGGCCACCGACAAGGCCAGTGAAAGCCGAGCGGGCACTAATGCTGCGGTTGAAGAACCCGATCAGAAACACTGCCACCAGCGGCGGGGTTACGTAGGCGAAGGTTTGCTGCAGATAGGCAAACAGGCCGGGGAAGCGTTCAATCATAGGCGCCCACAGCGCCGCCAGAATCATCAGCACTAACGTGCAATAACGGCCGTAGCGCGCTATGTCGCCCGAGCTGATATTGGGCCGCACCGGTTTCACGAAATCCACCATTATCAAGGTGGAGGCTGAATTCAGGGTGGAATCCACGCTGGACATAATGGCCGCAATCAAGCCCGCAATAAGCAGGCCGGCCAGCCCCGGAGGGGCATAGCGGACGATGAGTTCGGGGAAGACCTGATCGGGACGCTCCAGTTCCGGTAACAGCAGCACGGCCATCGCACCCGGGGCTACCATGATGAACAAGGGCAGCAGCTTGAGTACGGCCGCCAGCATCGCGCCACCCGTGGCGGCCTGCACATCGCGGGCACCCAGCAAACGCTGGGCGACGTACTGGTTCATTGTCCAGTAGTAAAAACCCAGCACCGGCAGGCCGATCAATGTACCCAGCCAGGGCAGGTGCGGGTCATCCAGCGGGCGCAGCAGCGACAGTCGATCGGGTCCCAGCCCGTCAATGATGGCCGGTATGTCGAAATTCAGCTCTGCCAGCACCAGCCAGGTGAGCACCACCGAGCCGACCAGGAGAATCAGCGATTGCAGTACATCGGTGTAAGCCACCGCACGCAGCCCACCGGCGGCGGTATACAGACCCGCCAGTATGGCCAAAAAGGCAATGGTGTTGCTGAGCCCAAGCTGCGGCAGAAACAGCGTGATGACCAGGCCGCCGGCATAGAGACTGCCCGCCGTATCCAGCACCACGCTCAAGAACAGTGAGCAGGCTGACAGATAGCGCCGTAAGCGGCTGTCGAAACGGTGCTCGAGGAACTCGGGGATAGTTGTCAGCCGACTGCCGATCAGAGTGGGCAGCAGGTATAGCGCCGTGAGCACCAGTATCAGCGCAGCCATCCACTCGTAGTTGGCCACCGCGATACCGGACTGCCAGGCAGCGCCGGGCAGTCCTATCAGCGTGGTGGAGGAGATGTTGGAGGCAAACAGTGAAAGCCCCACCACCGCCGGCCCCAGACTTCTGCCGGCCAGGAAGAGTTCGTCAGTGTCCGGTGAGCGCTGCGCCACACGCAGACAAATGAATAGCAGAAACGCGGCATAGGCCGCGATCACCATCCAGTCCAGCGAGGTCAGCACAGGGATCGACGCCTGCCTGTGTCGGAGCTGTCTGCCTTAGGCGCGAAACTCGACGAAGGGGGCATCCTGAGACTCACGATAGCGAATGGTGCTGATATTGAAGTTCAGTTCTACATTGAGCTCGCAGTAGCTGTCACCGTCAGACCAGGACATCGCCACACTGGTGTCATTGGAGTACTGCAGTTCGAATTGCCCGTCGAAGGCGGGAAACTGCGAGCGGAATCGCATCAGCTTGAGAAGCCGCTGCACAACGGGCTGGTCAACCGCCTCGGCGAATTCTTCCGGCGTGTAGTAGCGACGGTTGATGTCGCGGAGCTCACCGCTCTTCTCCATCAGTTCCTCGTCATTGCATCCCGCAAGCAGGCCGACGTAGTAGACCTGGGGAATTCCGGGCGTAAAGAACTGGATAGCGCGCGCGGCGATATAGGCATCATCGTTGCGCATCAGCGCATCGTAGAACGTACAGGTGAGCTGGTAGATGGCGCCGACGCTGTGAATATTGGCGGCGGAACGGCGCAGGATGGGGTCGGCGCTACGTGCATCGATATTGTCGATGAGCACGGCGATCTTGTCGGCCGGCAGCACGCCCTCCACGTCAGGTATGCAGATACCGTCGTGGGTGTCGAGCACAGTGATCATATTGTCCGGACACATGCGCAACCAGTTCTTCAGATAAACGCTGTTGGCGTCCAGCAGGGAGTACAGCAACAAAGGCGGCAGCGCAAAGCCATAGGGGCGCATGCCACGGCGCGAAAGCGCATACTGGTAACTCCAGTGGTCGTGGACCTCCGGCAGACATTCCGCGCCATGGCGCTCGGCCTCATCCCGTACCCATTCAAGAATCCGGTAGACCTCGGGTTCTACCAGAAAGCAGCTGGTACCCACTTCCTTGGTGGTGTACCCGAAAGCGTCCAGGCGCAGCAGGCGCGCACCTTTTTCAGTGAGCAACTTGATGTATCCAGAAATCAGGTCGTAGGTTTCCTGATTCTTGAAATTGAGATCAATTTGCCGCTCGGTGAAAGTACACCAGACCCGGGTGCTGGTGCCGTCCGCGAAGGTGATGGTGCGAAAGGGTTCCTTTTCCTTTCTTATGTGTATTTTGGCGAGGTCGTCGTGACTGAACTCAGGCATCTGGTCCACGTCGACAAACAGTGGCGCGTACTTCGATGCTCTGCCGTGCTCAAGGTAGTCCTGGAACTCTACAGACTCGTCCGAGATATGATTGAGTACCAGGTCCACGCACACATCGTACGTTGACGACAGCGCTTCGAAATCATCCCAGGTGCCAAAGCGCTCATCGATTTCAGTGTGGGTGAGCGGCGAGAACCCGGCGTCTGCGTTTGACGGGTAAAAGGGCAGCAGGTGTATGCCACCGATGGCATCACCGCAGTGCGCATCCAGCGCGTCTTTGAGGTCGCGCATGTTTTGACCAATATGATCCGGGTAGCAAATCAATTGCACAGCATTGCGTAGGGGCACGGTATCTCGCTCTCAATCTATTCGTAGTCGTGAAAAAAAAGCGCTGCTCGCAGCGCATCCAAATATGGCCAAAGGAAACTAGTCCTCCGGGGCATGCATGGCTTCTACTTCGCGCATGAAGTCTTCCCCCCACCAGCGCAGGTCGTAGTGCTGTATGCCGTCAAAGGCCTCGCTGACTCTACTGCGGGCCTCTTCCGGGCCCAGATTGATCGCCTGCAAACAGGTATCCACCAGGTCAGCGGGGTCGTGGGGATTGGTCAGGATAGGGCCGCGCAATTCAGCGGCAGCACCGGCGAACTCAGACAGCACCAGCACACCCTGGCCGTCAGTGAGGCCCTGTACCGCCATGTATTCCTTTGCCACCAGGTTGAGGCCGTCTCGCAGCGGTGTAATCCACATGACGTCGGCGACAGCAAAATAGTTCACCAGTTCTTCAAACGGTACAGCGCGGAAAAAGAACTGCAGCGGCACCCAGTCGAAACTGCCAAAGCGGCCATTGATACGCCCTACAGTTTGTTCAATCTGCGCCTGTAGCTCATCATAAATCTTCATGCCGGAAGCTGCGGGAACGCAGACCACCACCAGCGTAATCTTGCCTCGCAGATCTGCGTTCTCCTCCAGAATCCGCTCCAGCGCGTGCAGTTTTTCAATGATGCCTTTAGTGAAGTCCAGGCGCTCTACGGAAAGGATCAACTTGCGACCACCCATCTCTTCGCGCAGCGCAAGCTGCCTGGATTCTGCCTCAGGCAGACTGAGGGCGGCTCTCACGCGCTCCAGATCAAGTCCAACAGGGTGCGCTCCCAGGCCCACCCGTCGCCCCAGCACCTCTATTTCCGTGACCATTTCCTCAAGGCCCAAGGCGCACCCATAGGTAAAGAAGCGCGGCGCGCAGTTCTTGCGCTGGCGCACGGTGACCGGCGCCACACCGCGCACTACATCGACAAAATTTTCAGCCTGGCGTGGTATGTGAAAACCGATGTAATCGCACTGCAGCAGGCTGCCGACAATCTGCTTTCTCCAGGGCAACACATTGAACACGTCGGCCGAGGGAAAGTAGGTGTGGTGAAAGAAGGCGATCCTCAGGTCGGGCCGCTGCTCCCGCAAAAAGGCCGGCACCATCCAAAGGTTATAGTCATGCAGCCAGACTATGGCGCCTTCCGCGGCTTCCGCCGCCGCGTGATTTGCAAATCGCTCATTGACCTTCAGAAAGGTCTCCCAGTGCTCCTCGTCGAATCGGGCGCGTTCCCAGAAGGTATGTAATGTTGGCCAGAATGCTTCCTTGGAGAAACGCTTGTAGAACACGTCCACTTCGTCGGCCGTTAACGGCACGTTCGCGGTGCGCAGACGGGGATATTGCTCTTTGTCGACGATAGCGTGCGTATCAACCGGCGGCCCGTCGTCACTCTCCAGCGACCAGGCCACCCATGAGCCTTTGCGGCCCTCACTGAAAAAGCTGAGTAATGTGGGAATGATGCCGTTGGGAGAGCGGTGAGCGCGGCGCTTGCGCTCGCCATTCTCGATGTATTCTTCATAGGGCAGCCGATGGTAGACAATCACCAGGTCGGCAGTGCCCTGCTCCAGCAGCTCCAGCTCATCGAGATAGGCTTTCAGTTCATCGGCAGGCAGCAGGTCAAAGTGACTGATCGCCTCTACGATACCACCGGCGCCAGGGGAGCGGGCATGGTAGGTGCTGGCCTGGTCGCGGGTCACGTCCAGCAGTTCTCGCTCCGATTCTCCAACGCATACCCCCGGGATATCGAGTCGCAGCATGGACAGATCATTCAAGGTATCGCCGGCTATCAGGACCTGGTCGTGGGCCACGTCCAGGTGGCGAGCAAGCGTTTTAGCGTGCTGCCCTTGTTGACGCCCTTGGGCAACACATCAAAATACTTCCCCGCCGAGAACAGCATATCGCAGCCCAGTTCCTCGACAATGCGGCGCACCTCATCGTCGATATGGTGTGCCTCGCAGAAGAAAGAGCACCGGCGTTCCTGGGGAACTTCCTGGCGCTCCAGGGCCGAGATATGGTCGAGCGCACCCGCGACCGCGCGGTCACCAGGCCAAAGGGCGTCAATGGATTCCTGGATTCCCAGAACGGGGGATAGCGTGGCGCCGTGGTAGACGCTGGCGCCGACGTCAGCGATCACGTAGTCAGGTATGGGAATGGAAGGATCAGACAGCAGGGGAAGCACATCCTCCATGCCCCGTCCGGTGACGAAGATGAGCTGGATGTCCTCCCGCGAGGCAATCAGTTGATAGAGGTTAAAGCGAGCCTCGGCGGTTCCGCCGAGAAATGTACCGTCCAAATCTGTAGCTAGTAGCATAATCGCGCCGAATCACGTCCCATCTCCAGGACAGCGCCAGCTGAAATGACCTCCTATACCGGTTCAATGCTAATTGGTTAATTGCCGGATATTCAATGATGCCGCGGCGTCAAAGCCGAAACACTGTTGCCTGCAACCGGACGCTTGCACGACGGACATAGCAATGCCATTCGCGCGAATACGCCGTAATTTAACCAAGGTGAATACGCATAGCTTACCACAGTCATTTTTAAATCGGGGTCAGAGTAACTTTTACAGTCGTTTCGGCCTGCGGGGCCTGCCCGGATTGCCGGGGCTCAGTCGGGTGCAGGCGCTGCATAAAAACGACCACGCAAACGGTGACCACTGACCAGCGCGCTGGCCGATTGACCAGTTTGCAATTAGGTAAACCGTCACCGGAATTCGGAAAGGGCTTTCCAGCCTGCTGGGAGATTTACCAATCTAAGACGCGAGGGTGTATCAGGAATAGAGGCAGGAAAACGTTACTCTGACCCCAATTACCCTAGTCGGGCAAGCTCAATCAGATTCCTAGATCCCAGATAGAAAAAGACTCTGCGTCATTTAACTTGGCTCCGGATCAGGGAAGGTACTCAACACCCTGAAGCTAAGCGCAGAGCTCGATGCCTCAATGATATCCAACCTCACTCCCTTGAATGTTACGACGCGACCTTCCGCCAGGTCCGCCTCGAACTCCTGAAAGTAGGTGGGCTTGGTCAGGCTATCGGCAAACTCGCGATAGACAAACTTGATCCGGGTGCCGCTCTTGCCATTGTAAACAAGCTCCTGCACAAAGTTGTCGGCGCCGCCGCTACTGGATGTAGTGAATTCGAAGTGTTCAAAGTCCTGCTCAAGGGGGACTCGGCTGGCGATAATGGCCAAAAAAATGTCGCCGCTGTCTTGCCGGCAGATATCGCCCACGACCACTGGCGAACCCGGGCAGTTCCAGTTGGTGGTTCCGTCGGCCAATGTTCTGCGGATATTGGCTGGTCCGTAACACTTTGCGTTCACTTCAGCCGTGTTGTAGGAACCGCGCATGAACATCAGCCCAGGCTCCACCGAAAGCGCACAGGTCATTAGAGAGGACTCGCCCTCCCCCTTGTTGAACTGGACCTCTTCGGACAGCTTGAGCGCGGGCTGCGAACTCTGAACGCCTCTGGAAACAACCGACTCCCCCAACGGTACGGATACCGCAACGCCCAACTCGGGTGAGTTTATTACAATTTTTTCAGAATAATCCTCAACCTGAATGGGGCTGGTACCGCACCCAGCAAGAAACAGGAGTGCCACCAGAGGCAACAAGACTTTCATTTTTCCGAAGAATTGCACTAATTTTTATCTCCAAATGGGTCCACTAGATATTAGCGCTTTGAGCACACAACTTCGAGACGGCTGGCCGATGCAGACGCTGCCTCAAAACGACCACTCAAACGGCGATGACTGACCATGTCTGCCGGCGACAGCTGAACAGCTGTGCTGGCCGATTGACCAGTTTCGAATTCAGTAACCTGCCGCCGAAATTCGATACGGAAAAGGGCTCTGCCCCTTCTAGTAATACCGCTTGATTTAGCTGTCCGATGTTTTTGGGGAAGTGCACTCTTCCCCTGACGACTCTTACCGTAAAAACGGAAATGTACTTTTCAACGCCACGCCGATAGTCACTACCAAAATTAAAATGGTCGCTTTCCAGGTATCCACTTCACCGCAATTGTTACCAGCACAGCTAACAGAAAACTCCCACATGATCGCCAAGGCCGATATGCCAAAACCCGACAGGCCTCCATAAATGAGGCTTTTGACTGTCGAATAACCCTTTCTAGAAAACCATTTTTCCAAAACTTCAGAAGTAAGTAATGAAAGCACGATTACTAGAACAACAAACCCCATGTATCGCCCCTAACGCTATGTTCATTGGCCGATAAGTCCCAGACCTACCTCGAGATTGAAGCCATTAACCGACCAAATTACCTTTCCTGCCGGACCATTTGGCATGGCCTGCATACCCTTTACGACTACTCCACCAATGGTTAGTGAAGTGGTTACGTTACCTGGCGTCAACCCATCAGAAGCATAGTTTGTTGCCGCTAGTACTATTACAGAAGCGACTGGAGATTCCGCAATCGCAATGGGAGCAAACATTCCCACTGTAATCCATTGTTCAATCGTTCTGTGGCCAATTAGCGCTGCCGCGACGCCTTTCCGCCAGCGCCACGAGCTAGTCGTTGTAAACCCCCACTGAGGCGACGCAGAGGTCGGCAGAGAATTCGCGGCCGATGGCGACAATACCGATACGGCGTACCTGGTCGGGATGCAGTTTGCCCTCAATCCGATGGGGTTCAAACTGCGAGAAAGGCAGGCGGATGGTTTGCCACTGGGAAGTGGCCATGAAGCTCGCCCGGTAGGACTGCCAGGGGTAGTTCATGGCTTCGGTGCGAAGGTGGATGTTGTAGGGCTGGTTGTTGCCGTAGACCTTGAGTTCGAGACCGTCGCCTTCCGCAAAGGCCTGCCGTTCGTCAGCACTGAGGTCGGATGCGACCTGAATAAAGCCGCCGTTGTTCTCCAGCCGAACATCGCCATGCATGCGCAGGCAGTGTCGGCCCTCGCGCTCAACAAGCTCAGCGCCGCCGGCGGATACGCCGCCCATCACGCGATCGGAAAACAGCCGCCAGCGGTCGATATTCGCTTCCCGCTCGGCGGTCGTGCTGCCGGGCTCCAGCGAGAGCAGCAGCGCCAGGATCCCCTCGCTAATCGTCCTCGACCCCACCCAGGTCATTGAGAATCTGGTCCATCTGCTCCATGAAGTCGGCGATATCATCCATCCGCAGCAGGTGGTACTTGATGCGCTCGTCTACAGGCAGCAGCTGGGCCAGGGCACAGCCCACCTGCCAGGCATCGTTGTGATCCGGGCGAATGCCCAGCTTCTGCACATGGGGGTGCTGCTCCAGGCTCTGCAGCACCGCGAGCATGGAATCCCACTCTTCCCGCATGGGCACGGAGTCGCGCAAGGGCTCTATTTCTACCTCACCCATGACCAGCTGGTTGTCCTCGGCTCTCGCCTCAGACAGCCTGAACCGCTCTCCCCCTTCAATGGTGATTCCCAGCAGGCCATTGGGCAACGAATCCCAGTCGACGATGCGGGCATAGCAACCGTACTCACCCAGGTTGGGCTGGCCGGCACCGGGGTGGGCCACTTCCGCCCCCTTGGCAATCCAGGCCAGGCCAAAGCCCGTGTCTTCCTTCATGCAGCCGCGCACCAGGTCCAGGTAGCGCTGCTCGAAAATCTGCAGGGGAATGCGGCCGCCGGGAAACAGCACGCTGGAGAGGGGGAATAACGGTATTTCCATCAGGCTTCTGGTCCCAGGGGTTTGAAGGTAATCAGTAGCTGCGGCAGCAACAGCAAGGCGCCTACCAGGGCTGCAAACATGGCGAAGCCGGTGAGCAGGCCGAAGTAGATGCTGGGTGTGAAGTTCGAGAACACCAGGATGGAGAAGCCGACAATAATGGTAATCGAGGTGTAATACATGGCCTTGCCGATACTGGCGTGACAGCGGTGCATAGTCGCCAGGTAGTTGCGGTCCACTGCAAATTCGCGCTTGAATCTATGTACGTAGTGTACCGTGTCGTCCACGCCGATCCCCACCACGATGGCAGCGATGGTAATGGTCATGATATCCAGCGGAATGCCCACCAGGCCCATGATACCCAGCACCATGGACGCCGCCAGAATATTCGGCGCCACGGCGATCAGCGCCAGGCTCAGGGAGCGAAACAGCAGGAAGAACATCAACACGATGGCGCCGAACACCGCGCCCAGGGTGAGAATCTGCGAGCGGAACAGGCTCTGCAGCACGTTGTTATAAAGCACCAGCATATTGGTGAAGCGAAGCTGGTCTTCTTCCAGCCCCATATCGTTGACCAGGTGGGCGCGCAGGTCCTTGAGGAACTGGTCGCGACGCAGGTCCTTGCTGGTTTCCATCACGCGCAGGGAGATACGCGCCTGGTTGGCGGCCTCGTCGAAGTAGGGGTCAACAATCAGCTCGGCCACATCGTCGGGCAGGCTCTTCTGCACGAGTGCCAGTTCCACGTCACCGACGCCACCATTCAGGAGTTGCTTGACCACCTTGTAGGTGGTGGCCAGCGACAACACTTTGCCGGTTTGCGGCAGTGAGTCGACGTACTCGTGCACGTCTTCCAGTTTTTCCATGCCGCGCACAGTAAACCAGTAGTTCTGTTCGAAATCCTCTGCGCTGGAACCGAAACCCTCGTCGAAGTCATCGGCAAAGGGGTCGTCCTCGGCGAAAGGATCGTCTTCGGCAAGAGCTTCCTGTGCCGGAGGCGATTCCGCGGCTGGCTCCTCATCGAAACTGCCGCCGTCCATATCGGCGCCAAAGTCCTCCTGGAATACCGGCCCGGCGTCCTCGTCGCTGGCAGTGATGATGATATCGAGAGGGATGGTGCCGCCCAGGCTGGCGTCCAACAGCTCCATGCCCTGGTAGATCTCGGTACTCTTGTCGAAGTAGTCGATAAAGCGGTTTTCCACCTGTAGTCGGCTGATGCCGAACACAGAAACACCGAGTAACAGTGCAGACACCAGCAGGATCAAACCACCGTGGTGCTCCGTCAAACGCGCGCAGGCCGGCGTCAGGCCCGCCAGGCGCTTCTCGGGATTGGCGGTCTTGCCGCGGGGCAGCATCACCAGGATGCAGGGCAGAATCACGAAGGTCAGCAACAAGGCGATAGAGATGCCAATGGTCATCATCCAGCCGAAGTCCATGACCGGCCGCAAACCGCTGACCACCAGCGAGCCAAAGGCTACCGCAGTGGTCAGCGTGGTATAGAAGCAGGGCACCGCCATCAATCGTACAGTGTTGAGCACCAGTTCGTGCTGGTCTGCATCGGGCATTTCAAGCTGCAGTTCCCGGTAGCGCACTACCAGGTGGATGGCGATGGCCAGGCCGACGATCAGCAGGATCGCAACAAAGTTTGAGGAGATGACCGTCATACGCCAGTCAGTCCAGGCCAGCAGGCCCAGCATGAACGCGGCGGAAGCCACCACAGTCGTCATGGGCAGTAACACCCAGCGAAGTTGCCGGAAAATCACACTCAACATCACCAGCATGAACGCCAGGATACCAGCGCCGAATGTAACCAGGTCGCTGCGCACGAAGCTCACCATGTCAGCAGCAATCATCGGCACACCGCCGACAAACAGCCTGGCCTGGTCACGGTATTCCGCCACAACGCCGCGTACTTTTTCCACCAGCTGGGCGCTGCGTTCCTGGGCATCAGCGGAGTAGGCCTTGAATTCGGCTTCCGCGGCATGCAGCGCGTCACGCTGCTGTGCGGTCAGTTCACCCTCGGCTGCCAGTGCGCGCAGCGACTCGCGCTGATCCAGCAGTTCGAAGTATCGGGCGTCACGCTTGAGGTTGACCTGCAGCGCCGTGGTGCGCTCGTCCGAGCTGACCAGCAATTGCTCATAAATCGGACTCTGCTGGAATTCCCGGCGTGCCAGCTCGCGGTCCACTGCCGGGTCTGCCAACGTCGGCATGCCGGTGTCGGAGCTCACGTCCGCCAGGGCAATGGGGGGGCTCTGCAACAGGGGTACGTCCAGTATGGTGGTCACGCCGGACACTCCCTCCAGCGCCGCCAATGCATCGCGCAGGCTGGCGAGCGTCGCCAACGCCTCATCGCTGTATAGGTCAGCGAAGGGCTGGAAAGTCACGATCATGAAGTCTTCAGAGCTGTAGCGCTCGCCGATCTCGCGAAAGAACTCCAGGTCTGCGTCACCCTCCAGCACCAGGGTATCGGCGGAAGCATCAATGCGCAGGTTGCCCAGTTTCGCAGCCAGCGTGCCAATCACCAGCACGCACAGCAGCAGGCTCAGCAGCGGCCGGCGCAAGATCCAGCGGTCGTAGAAATTCGTTATTCCAGGTGGCATAGCATGCTTTCTTTGAAGGTTAAGCCTGAGACTCTTCGCGGCGCCGAAGTTCCGTTACCAGGCGGTCATGGATTCCGGCGAACCCACCATTGCTCATAATTACGATGTGATCGCCTGGCCGGCTCAGGGCCGCAACGTCGGCCACCAGCGTATCGATATCCGATGCCAGGGAAGATTCCACCACACTGGCCTGAACCACGTCACCCAGGTCCCAGTCGAGCCCCGGCGGCTGGTACCAGAACACCCGATCAGCGGCTGCCACTGTGGCCGGCAGCGCAGCGCGGTGCTGGCCACCACGCATGGTATTGGAACGTGGCTCAATGAGCACGATGATACGGCTGTCACCGACCGCCTTGCGCATGCCCTGCAGGGTGGACTCAATGGCAGTGGGATGGTGGGCAAAATCGTCATACACTCGCACGCCGTCCACGTCGGCCAGCAATTCCAGGCGGCGTTTCACACCCTTGAAGCTGGCGAGCCCTTCCGCAATCACTTCCAGCGAAAGCCCCACGTGGTGAGCCGCGGCGGCAGCGGCCAGCGCGTTCTCCAGGTTGTGCCGCCCCAGCAGGCCCCACTTCACGCGCTGGGCCTGGTCGCGATGCAGCAGGTCGAATTCATCCGCAGCCACCGGCATGGCGCGCCAGTCTGCGGGACCGTCCACGGCAAAGCTGGCCTGGGGCGTCCAGCAGCCCTGGGCGATCACCTCGTCGAGAGCCGCATCAGCGGCGCGATGTATCACCAGTCCCTCACCGGGCACGGTGCGCAATAGATGATGGAACTGGCGCTGGATGGCCGCCAGGTCCGGGAAAATATCGGCGTGGTCAAATTCCAGGTTGTTCAGGGCCAGGGTGCGCGGCCGGTAGTGCACAAACTTGGAACGCTTGTCGAAAAAAGCCGTGTCGTATTCATCGGCCTCCACCACAAAAAAGTCGCTGCTACCCGCGCGGGCGGAGACACCGAAGTTGGCCGGTACGCCGCCGATCAGGAAGCCCGGCGCCATACCCGCCTGCTCCAGCAGCCAGGCCATCAGGCTGGCGGTGGTGGTCTTGCCGTGGGTGCCCGCGGCCGCCAGCACCCAGCGCCCCTGCAACAGTTCCTCGGCCAGCCACTGGGGGCCGGACGTGTAGGGAATGGTGCTGTTGAGCAGGCACTCCACCGCCGGATTGCCGCGGGACAGGGCATTGCCGACAACGACCAGGTCAGGGGCCGGGTCGAGGTGGGCAGCTTCATAGCCTTCCATCAGCTCAATACCGGCCGCTTCCAGCTGCGTACTCATGGGCGGATAAACGTTGGCGTCAGAGCCGGTAATGCGGATGCCGCGCTCGCGAGCGAGCAGCGCAATGCCTCCCATAAAAGTGCCGCAGATGCCCAGAATATGGACGTGTTTCGCCAATGGTCTTCCCCCGAATACTGGGCGGCAGTGTATCATGCGCACCTCAGGTCCAATCATCCAGGGAGAGCTCATGGCCAGGAAAAACGCTTTTTACGCCCAGTCCGGCGGCGTCACCGCCGTCATCAACGCCTCCGCCTGTGGCGTTATCGAAACTGCCCGCGCCCACGCCCAGATCGGCAAAATTTACGCCGGCCGCAATGGCATCATCGGCGCCCTGCGCGAAGAACTGATCGACACCAGCAAGGAGAGCAAGCGGGCCATCTCCGCACTCAGGCACACCCCATCCGGTGCTTTTGGCTCCTGCCGCTACAAGCTCAAGAGTCTCGAGGAAAACCGCGCCGAGTACGAGCGCCTGATCGAGGTATTCAAGGCTCACAATATCGGCTACTTTAGATTGCCTTTGACCGGGCGAAGTTTCTCAAGAAGGTCGAGCGCACGGTGAAGAAGAACGGCTACTGTGTGATCGTCGCCTCGGAGGGCGCACAATATGCAGACGGCAGTTTCCTGGCCGATGCCGGCACCCGCGATGCCTTCGGCCATGCCCAGCTCGGTGGCGTTGCACCGACCCTGGCCAATATGATCAAGTCGGAGCTGGGCTACAAGTACCACTGGGCGGTCGCCGACTACCTGCAGCGCGCCGCGCGCCATGTCGCCTCAGCCACTGACGTGCAGCAGGCCTATGCGGTGGGCGTCGCCGCCGTGCAAATGGCCATGACCGGCAAGAGCGCTGTGATGCCCGCCATCGTGCGCGGCAAAGGCAAGCGCTACTCCTGGAAAATTGAAGAGGCGCCGCTGGCCAGGGTCGCCAATGTGGAGAAGAAGATGCCGCGTGGTTTTATTACCCGCGACGGCTTCAACATCACTTCGGCCGGGCGGGAATACCTGCTGCCGCTTATCCAGGGTGAGGACTACCCTCCCTATAAAGGAGGGTTGCCGCAGTATGTGAAGCTCAAGAATGAGCTGGTGCCGAAGAAGTTGAAGAAGCGGTTCAAGGTATAGGTAGCACCTCAGCAAAGAGGGGGTGTCCTTTAACCCAGGAACGGAGCGATGAGAGCCGCGGATAGACTCCGGACGGGGTCTGTCCCCTGATGTCCAGAGATGAAAGCTTTCAGGGGTAAAAACTTTCAGGGATAGAAAAAGGCCGCACGTTGTGCGGCCTTTTTTTTCTGGATCCCCGCGTACGCGGGGATGACGGTCGAGCGCGTGGAGCACGCCCGCCGTCAGAGACTGTCACCGATTACAGCAGCGGCGCTATCACCAGGCTGACAATGGCCATAACATTGATCAGAATGTTCATCGAGGGGCCGGATGTATCCTTGAAGGGGTCGCCCACGGTGTCACCGACAACAACCGCAGCGTGGGTCTCGGAACCCTTGCCACCCAGATGGCCTTCTTCAACGTACTTCTTGGCGTTGTCCCATGCGCCGCCGGCGTTAGACATCATCAGAGCCATCAGCACACAGCCCAGTAGACCACCGGCCAGCATGCCGCCCAGTGATTCAGCGCCCAGGCCGAAACCCACGAACACCGGGGCCTCTGTGCGATGCCGCCGGCGTTGTCCGCGACCGGGCCGTACGCGTCGATCGCCATAGTGATGCCGACGGTGGCGAGCATGCCGACCGCGGCGATGCCCACGCCGTAGAGGCCGGCGAACAGCACCGGAGCCACTACCGACTCCATGCCCACAGCCAGGCCGGTAATCATTACCGTGGCCGGGCCAGTCTCACCGGACTTGGCAATCTTGCGAACCGGACCACCGCCGGTGTAGTACTCGGTAATCAGACCAATGGCCACACCGCCGACCGCGCCACTGACCACGGCCCACCAGATATTGCTGTCCAGACCCATGGCCTCTATCAGGAACCACGCCATGACGGCGAAGATAACAGGCGCCGACAGAGTGCCACTGCGCAGAGCCGCTTCCGGTGCCGCCGCCGAGCGCGAACGAACAATGAAGATGCCAATAACCGATGCGACCAGGCCGATACTGGCCAGCGCCAGCGGCAGCGCCATCATGGCACCCTGCACATCAGCGGCAATCGCCATGGTGGAGGCAATGGCAATACAGGCGATCATGGAACCACAGTAGGACTCGAAAATGTCCGAACCCATGCCAGCGATATCACCGACGTTGTCGCCCACGTTGTCAGCGATCACACCGGGGTTGCGCGGGTCGTCTTCGGGAATGCCGGCTTCGATCTTACCCACCAGATCCGCACCGACGTCGGCGCTCTTGGTGAAGATGCCGCCGCCGACCCGAGAGAACAGCGCCACTACCGAGGCGCCCATACCGAAGCCGTGAATCGCATGTGCGGTCTCCGGGTCACCGCCAAAGAAGTAGTACAAACCACCCAGGCCGATCAGGCCCAGCGAGGCCACACACAGCCCCATAATAGAGCCGCCGTAAAAAGCGATGTTCAACGCCTGTGGCGCGCCATGGGTGTTGGCTGCAACAGCCGTGCGCACATTGGCCTTGGTGGCAGCATACATACCCAGATAACCAGCGGTGGCAGACGACAGCGCGCCGGCGACGAAGGCGATGGTGGTATTGGCGCCAAGCGCCACAAACAAACCTACCGCCAGCACGGCGGCAAATATCGCCAACATCTTGTACTCACGGTGCATGAACACCATGGCTCCCAGGTGAATCTGGTCGGCTATGTTTTTCACCTTGTCTTCGCCGTGGTTGTGGCGAGACATGATGTGGTAGATGAAAAACGCCATAGCAAGGCCTGCCACGCCGAGGACCGGAGGCAGAATCAGATTAAAGGTCATAGGACTCCCGTTTGTTTAATTATGTTTGGGCACCCGGCAGTCTAACGAACAAATTCAGCGCGACACAAGCGCGACCTCAGGCCGGCGAAGATGGCACCAGCACGTAGCGTTGCACCAGCTCTGGCAGACTGTCGAGAACCGCATCGCACAGTACCAGGCCAGAGCCCCGCAATGCCGAGGCCAGCAACTCTGTATCCAGCAGGCGCTCACACTGTTGCGCTGCCGGCGCATAACTCAGGTGCCAGCGCTCCACCGCCACGCCGCCGCGATCCTCGTCGTAGGGGCGGTAAAAACCCTCGGCGGTGCCCGCCGCCAGCTGCTCGTCCAGCCAGAGATGCAGGGGACCGAACATGCCGCTATCAGCTACCTCCTCGGGGGTGAGCTGCAGGCGATAGCCCTCCGGTATGGCCGCTGCATCAAATACATCCATGTCGGTGCCCCAGTGGTGTCGTGAGGTACCCGGCAGCGCCGAAAAACGCAGAATCGCCGCCAGCTTGCCGGCATCGTCCAGCGTACTCAGCGCCAGCGGTGCCCCGGTATCGTCATGGACCGGTCGCTCGCCCCGCGCCTTGCGGTTCCAGATATCGCGCTGCCGACCGAAACTGCGAAAACCGCTGGCCACCCGCAGGTCAAAACCCGCCGCCGCCGCCCGGCCGCGCAGGGCGTCAAATGCCTGCCAGCAGTCGGCCTGCAGACCGACGCCATCGCGCCATTCGATATGACTGTCGTCTCGACCGGTCAATTGTTCAGGGGTCAGCATCATGCCGCACTCTCCACCGGTAGCTCACGCGTCAGCACGATGCCGGCGGGGGAAACATCTGTCGCCCAGGCCATCGCCTCTACACCCGCCTCAAGGGCAGCCAGCAGGGCTTCACCGTAACGGGCATCAATATCCCAGGCGGGCTGCACCTGCTCGATGCCGGCGTGAAAAACGCAAAAGAATATCACCGCACGCTCGCCCGCCCGGGCCAGGACCGACAGCTCCTCCAGGTGCTTGCGAGCGCGATCACTGACCGCATCAGGAAATACCCCCACGCCGCCCTCGCGGCACAGGGTGACCGACTTCACTTCCAGGGTGCAGCGCCCACGCGCATCGTCTTCAAGCTGCAGATCAGCTCGACTGCCCGCGCCGTACTTCACCTCGCGCCGCAGTTCGGCGTAGCCGGCCAGGCTGTCGATCACACCATCGGCGATGGCTTCCTCAACCACCCGGTTGGCCAGGGCGGAGTGAATGCAGGCCATGCCCTGTTCGGTCTCCACCAGTTCCCAGGTGTGCGGGTACTTGCGGGTTTTGGAATCGCTGGTTGACAGCCATACCCGGCTGCCGGGTTCAGCGCAGCCGGTCATGGCGCCGGTGTTGGGGCAGTGCACGGTCAGTTCACTGCCGTCGTCCAGTTTGACGTCTGCCAGGAAGCGCTTGTAGCGGCGCAAGAGGATGCCGGAAATCAGGGAATCAAAAGTCATGATGGGATTGTGCCACGGAACGCCAGAACAGCGATAAGCCATCCATTATGACAGCCATTTGACAAGCGTCATGGCTGGCTGGGCAACGCGCAATTTTATTGGCGCGGGCAGTCGGAATCTGGTAGTTTCTCGGCCCTCGAAGAACCCGGCCCTCCTGAAAGGCGGTCGGAGTCTCAACCTAATACCATCGATGGGAAGTCACTATGCCCAGAAAATCCACCAAATCTGCAGCGACATCCGAGTTCAAGAATTTCGTTCCTTACAAGCCCAAGCGCGGTGAGGAGTACATGAATGAGCGCCAGCGCGACCACTTCAAGAGCATCCTGCTCAACTGGAAGTCCGAGCTGATGCAGGAAGTCGACCGCACCGTGACCCATATGAAGGACGAGGCGGCCAACTTCCCTGACCCCGCGGACCGAGCTACCCAGGAAGAGGAATTCAGCCTGGAGCTGCGCACCCGCGATCGCGAGCGCAAATTGATCAAGAAAATCGACAGCACAATCGATCGCATCGATGCCGACGACTACGGCTTCTGCGACGCCTGCGGCGTCGAGATTGGCATCAAGCGCCTGGAAGCGCGGCCCACCGCCGACCTCTGCATCGACTGCAAGACGCTCGACGAAATCAAGGAAAAGCAGGAACACGGCTGAGTCAGCCGACAGCTATGTAGGGCGCTTCGCGCCCTCTCCCACCGGCCCACTTCACCTGGGCTCGCTCATTTGCGCCCTGGCAAGTTTCCTCGACGCCCGCCATCACAGCGGCCACTGGCTGATGCGCATGGAAGATCTCGATCCACCGCGGGAGCAGCCCGGGGCGGCAGAGGACATACTCGAATCCCTGCGACAGCACGGCCTGGCCTGGGACGGCGAGGTGCTCTGGCAAAGCCGGCGCCATGCTGCCTACGCCGGCGTGATCGAACACCTGCTGGCAACAGGCCAGGCTTTTTACTGCGATTGTTCCCGCGCCAGGCTCAAGGCCGAGGGCGGAATCTATCGCGGCCACTGTAGGGACCGCATTGGGATCTCAGGCACCGATGCCGCCATACGGCTCAAGGTGGATGCGCCCTCCCGCGTCACCATCAATGACAGCGTGCAGCCTCCGCTCACCCAGGATGTGGAATCGGAGGTAGGCGACTTCATTATCCTGCGCCGCGACGGTCTCTACGCCTACCAACTGGCCGTGGTTGTGGATGACGCTTTCCAGGGAGTAAACCGGGTACTACGCGGCAGCGACCTGTACGAATCCACCCCGCGTCAGGTCTACCTTCAGCAACAGCTCGATCTGACGCCGCCGCGCTATGCCCATATTCCCGTGATCGAGAACGAGCTGGGCCAGAAACTCAGCAAGCAGACCCATGCCCCCGCGCTGGACCCCGCTCAGGCTACCGGCAACCTGCGACTGGCGTTGCGCTTCCTGAACCAGCCAGAGCCATCTGCCGACCTCAGAAGCATTGACACAATACTGGCGTTCGCGGTCGACCACTGGGACATTGCCGCTGTGCCGCAACGGGCGGGCATACCGGAGAGCAGCCTCTACTGATACTATCCCTGCCGTGTATATCGACCGTACCCTGCTGCTATTGCTCGCCATTGCCGTGGTGTTCATTCCCACCGCCCAGGAGTGGGTCACCAGTGGCGGCACCGCGTGGTACCGGCCTTACCTGATCTGGCTGGCGATTATCGGCCTGGCCTGGTGGAACCAGCGAAGAAGCTACGGCGATGACCTTTAGCGTCGGCGAGCTGGTCACCGGAATGCTGCTATATCTGGGCACCCTGTTCCTGGTAGGCAGCCTGGCTGATCGCGGCAAGCTGCCGGCAAAGCTGCTGGACCATCCTGCCGTCTACGTGCTGTCGCTGGGCGTGATCGCCGGCGGGCTGGCCATCTATGGCGCCACCCAACTCGCCTACCAGTATGGCTACGGCTTCCTGCTGTACTACGCCGGCATCAGCCTGATGCTGTTACTGTCGCCGCTGCTGATGTTCCCGCTAATGCGCATCTGCCGCATCTACCAGCTCAGCTCACTGGCCGACCTGCTCACCTTCCGCTTCCGCAGCCCCTGGGTCGGTGCGGCCGTCACCCTGGCCATGCTGGCCGCCGTGCTGCCGCTGCTGGCGCTGCAGGTCCAGGTGGTGTCCGACGGCATTCACCTGATGAGCGGCGATCGCCCTGACCTGGCGCATGAATCCTCCGTACACGACACCCTGGCACTGGTGTTCTGCACGCTGGTGGCTGCCTTCACAGTGTTCTTCGGCACTCGCAGACTGAAACCCGAGGAGCGTCACGAGGGCCTGGTGGCCGCCATCGCCTTCGAATCGCTGGTCAAGCTGCTGGCAATGCTGGTGTTGGGGCTGTACGCGGTTTATGCCGTCTTCGACGGCTTTGCCGGTCTCGACCAGTGGCTGGCCTCCCACGATGCGCTGCTGGGCACGCTCAATGCGCCCCTGCGCCGCGACTCCGCCCACGCCCTGCTACTGATCTTCTTCGCCGGCGCGGTAACCATGCCCCACATGTTCCACATGGCCTTTTCCGAGGCCCCGGACGGACCCAGACTGCGCACCGCGAGCTGGGGACTGTCCAGCTATCTGTTGCTGTTGAGCCTGCCCATACTGCCGATCACCTGGGCCGGCCTGCGGCTGGACACTGAACTGCCCCAGGTATACTCCGCCCTCGCCCTGGGCCTGGACACCGGCTCCCGCGGAATCGCCATCACCGCCTATCTGGCGGGCATGTCGGCCGCCAGTGCGGTGATCATCGTCAGTACGCTGGCATTGGCCAACATGTGCCTAAAGCACCTGGTACTGCCGCTGCAGGTGCGAGGTCAATCAGGCCTGGAGACAGCGCAGAATATTTATACCAAGCTCAACTGGCTGAGGGCGGTGCTCACCGGCGCCATCATCCTCGCCGGGTTCCTGTTCTCCCGCGCCACCGTGGGCAGCGACCGGCTGGTCGACCTGGGCATCACCGCCTTTATCGGCACCCTGCAATTCCTGCCCGCCCTGCTGGCGACCATCTACTGGCCGCGGGCCAACAAGTACGGGCTGGCGGCCGGGCTGGCCGGCGGCTTCATGGCCTGGTACCTGTTGCTGGTAATGCCGCTGCTGACTGGCGCCGAACCGGCACTGCAGGGACAGCTGGCGAGTTGGCTGGGGGACGGCAACACGCGCTGGACCACGGCGGCCATAGGCTCGCTGGGTGCCAACATATTCCTGTTTGTGCTGGTCAGCGTGTTGACGCCCACCAGCACCGAGGAACAGGCCAGCGCGGAAATCTGCTCCATGGATGACCTGGTGCGGCCCATGCGCCGCTCACTTGACCTGGAGAACCCGGAGCAGTTTCGCCGACGGCTGGCCGACGCACTGGGCGAACGGGCGGCCAACGCGGAAGTGGACCGGGCGCTGAAAGACCTGCGGCTGGAACCCGACGAGTCACGCCCCTACGCCCTGCGCCAATTGCGCGACCGCATCGAGGCCAACCTGTCGGGCCTGCTGGGCCCCACGGTGGCCTACGACATCATGCAGCGCTGCATTCCCTGGCAGCTCGACACGCCCATGGCGCGCGAAGATATCAGCATGATCGAGCGTCGGCTGGACAGCGAGTATCGCAGCTTCACCGGCCTTGCCGCCGACCTCGACAACCTGCGTCGCTACCACCGGGAAACCCTGCGCGACCTGCCCATCGGTGTGCTGTCGCTGGGCAAGGACGGCGAAATCCTGATGTGGAACCGGGCCATGGAAAAAACCACCGGTGTGGCCAGCGAGGCGGTGATCGGCTCCTACCTGAGCGCGCTCCCCGAGGAATGGAATACCCTGCTGACAGCGTTTGCCGCGTCGCAAAAGTTTGCCGAGCACAAGCTGCACCTGCCTGAGCCCAACAATCGGGGACGCTGGATCAATCTCCACAAGGCGGCGGTGGAGTCTTCCTCCGGCATGTCTGAAGACCAGCTTATCGTGGTGGAAGACCTGACCGACTATGAAATACTGGAACAGGAGCTGATGCACAATGAGCGCCTGGCCTCTATCGGTCGCCTGGCAGCGGGGGTCGCTCACGAGATTGGCAATCCCGTCACCGGCATCGCTTGCCTGGCCCAGAACCTGGAGGTTGAGGACGATATCAGCGCGGTGCCAGAGTCAGCCACGGAAATCCTCAAGCAGACCAATCGGATTACCCGCATCGTCGAGACCCTGGTCAACTTCTCCCACGCCGGCAGCAATAATGTCGACCCCGCCACCCTGCAGGCGATCAACCTGGCCGACTGCGTGGACGAGGCGATTCACCTGCTACAGCTGGACCGCGCCGCCAAGCCGGTACGCTTCGTCAATCACTGTGACCGCGAACAACTGGTGCTGGCAGAGAGCCAGCGCATGTTGCAGGTATTTGTGAACCTGCTGGGCAATGCCCGCGATGCAAGCGATCGCAATGGCCTTATCGAGGTGAACGCAGTTTCCGACGGAGCCATGCTGCACATCGACGTTACCGATGACGGCGCCGGCATTCCGGAGGCGATACAGGGCCAGGTGTTCGAACCCTTCTTTACCACCAAGGAGCCTGGCGACGGGACCGGACTCGGCCTGGCGCTGGTGTACAGCATCCTTGAAACCCTGGGGGGGCGCATCAGCCTGACCAGCCCGGTCGACGGACAACGCGGTACCCGTTTCCGCGTGACACTGTCCAGCGCCAGCTACGGTGAGGAATACGGGTCGCACTGACCTGTTTGGCAACAACCCGTCTCAAACCGGGGCATCCGGCTGGCAAATCCACAGGGGAGCGGTTATTTTGTGTCATCTGTTCACACAGTCGGTAACACCGAGGTACGAAACGTGGCCCAAGCTGAAATCCTGATCGTCGAAGATGAGTCGGTTATCCGCTCGGCGCTACGACGCCTTCTGGAGCGCAACGACTACCGCATCAGTGAAGCGGCATCGGTAAGCGAGGCTGAGAGCAAGCACAAGCTCGCCGACTTCGACCTCATCATCAGTGACCTGCGCCTGCCGGGCGCCCCGGGTACCGACCTGATCAAGCGGGCGGGCGAAGTTCCGGTGCTGATCATGACCAGCTATGCCAGTTTGCGTTCGGCGGTAGACTCCATGCGCATGGGCGCGGTGGACTACATCGCCAAACCCTTCGACCATGACGATATGATCAGCGCCGTCGATCGCATCCTCTCGGAGCGCGAACGGGAGCGCGAGCGTCACGGCAATGCCGCGGAGGCCAGCTCCACGGACACGGAGCGTGCGGTGGAGGGCTTTATCGGCAGCTGTGGCGACATGGTCACCCTGTTTGACCACCTGCGGAAAATCGCCCCCACCGATGCCACTGTGCTGATACAGGGCGAAACCGGTACCGGCAAGGAACTGGTGGCACGCAGCCTGCACCACCACAGCCGTCGCGTAACGCGACCGCTGATTTCGGTGAACTGCGCGGCGATTCCGGAAACCCTGATCGAGTCTGAACTGTTCGGCTATGAGAAGGGCGCCTTCACCGGCGCCAACACCAATCGCACCGGCCTGATAGAAGCCGCCGACGGCGGCACCCTGTTCCTCGACGAAATTGGCGAACTACCGGTGGAGGCCCAGGCCCGGCTGCTACGCTTTATCCAGGAGGGCGAGATTCGTCGCATCGGCTCGGTAGAATCCCGCAAGGTGGACGTGCGCCTGATCTGCGCCACGCACCGCGACCTGCAGGCGCTGACCAACGAGGGGAAGTTTCGCCAGGACCTCTACTACCGTATCAACGTGATGCGACTGCAGCTGCCGGCCCTGCGTGAGCGCGGCAAGGACATTCTGGAACTGGCAGAGTATATCCTCGAGCGGCGCGCCGCCGAACTGGGCAAAGAGCCGCGGCATTTTTCCCCCAAGGCGATTCAGGCCATTACCACTTACACCTGGCCCGGCAATGTTCGCGAACTGGAAAACGCAGTGGAGCGAGCACTGATCCTCAGTGAGTCCGAGGAAATCGACAACCAGCTGCTGGGCATCGACCTGGAACTGGTCAAGGTGAGCCAGATCCGCGGCCGGCAGCCCGAGCCAGGCACAACTCCTTCGCGGGTGGCTAACAACTACGACCCGCCCGAGGACCTGTCACTGGAGGATTATTTCCAGCGCTTCGTTTTGGAGCACCAGGACTCCATGAGTGAGACCGAACTGGCACAAAAACTGGGCGTTTCCCGCAAATGCCTGTGGGAACGGCGTCAACGCTTTGATATTCCCCGCAAAAAGGGCGGCGGCAAGCGCCAGTCTGGTGCAAAGCGCGCCAAATCGGGCTAGGAATCTACGTTACCTTTCCTCGTAGCCGTTACCAAATGCAGTGTAGAACGGTAACGTAACGCCAGATTGGCAGCATGTGAAGCGAGCGCTTATTTCTATAAGATACTGATTTATATAATAAAAGTAGATTTTGGCACGGTATCTGCTCTATCTAGGGTGGCTTGAACAATAAAAATAACAAGCTAGCCGTAATAACAATAATGACTCTAACTATGGACCTGGATGGGGAAAACTCTGTTTTCCCCTTCGTTCATTTCAGCCCACTGACTTTTTACCGGCCTGTGTACCAGCGCTCTTTTACGCGCGGCGCCAATCAGTGACTGAATGTACCTGAGGGGTTACTAACCCCGTAATTTATATAGCTTTCTGTTGCGGCAGACAGGCACGCCTGAAAGTGTGACTCAGGAATCAGCCTCTCACGTGGTCAGCGGCAGCCCCAGGAAGCCCCAATTAGGGGCGCGGGCAAAGGAAGTAAAGGAAGTAGAAGCCGATCAAGCGGCTGCTGATAATTGGCGTTACCTCTCGTCACAGAAAGGGTAAGTCGGCCGGTCGGAAAGTAACAGTTTGTGTTACAGGACTGTGACGGCAGACAAGCACGACGTTAAACGCAGGGATTCACCCGCAACACGATGGGGACCCCGGCGATAACAACAAATACCAACAACAAAAAACGACCGATAAATAAAAATAAGACTCCTTGTGAGACCTGGACGGGGAAAACCTGGTTTTCCCCGTCATCGTTCTTGACCACCCGCCCGTATGGTAGACTGCGCGCCTTCTTTTTGGAGCATTAATACACCGATGACATCCGCCACCCAGGCCGCCACCCGAATCCCTCGGGATGGCCACCCGGTATCCCGGAAACACATCAGCGACAACGCCCTTAAGGTCATGTCCCGGCTGACGAGCCAGGGCTTTGAGGCCTATCTGGTGGGCGGCGCTGTCAGGGACCTGCTTTTGGGCGGGCACCCCAAGGATTTTGACGTCGCCACGGACGCCACGCCGGAAGAAGTTCACGAGCTGTTCCGCAATTCCCGCATCATTGGCCGCCGCTTCCGCATTGTGCACGTGCGCTTTGGTCGCGAGATCATCGAGGTCACCACGTTCCGCGGCCACCACGACAGCGAAGCTGAAGATAGCCAGCGCCGGCCCGCTTCGCGGCAGGACGATTCCGGCATGTTGCTGCGAGATAACGTGTTCGGCAGTCTGGAAGAGGATGCCGCGCGCCGGGACTTCACCGTGAACGCCTTGTACTACTCCAGCAAGGATTTCTGCGTCTACGACTACGTGGACGGTCTGCGCGACATGGAAGAGCGCCAGATTCGCATTATTGGTGATGCCGAGAAGCGCTATCGGGAGGACCCGGTCAGGATGCTGCGGGCGGTGCGTTTCGCGGCCAAGCTCGATTTTGACATCGCCGGCCCAACCGCCGAGCCTATTCCCGACCTGTCCTACATGCTCGAGGCGATACCTGCTGCCCGCCTGTTCGACGAAATGCTCAAGCTGTTCATGGCCGGCTACGCCCTCGCCACGTTCGAGCTGCTGCGCAAGTACCACCTGCTGGAACACTTGTTTCCAGCCACCGCCAGCGAACTGGAACTGAACCCCCACGCCGCGAAGCTGATCGAAGCCGCGATGGCATCCACCGATGCCCGGGTGGCCGAGGAAAAGCCGGTAACGCCGGCGTTCATCCTTGCCGCCCTGCTGTGGCCGCCGGTGGTGGACTACAAGAAGTCACTGGAAGACAACGGCATGGAGCCCATGGAGGCTCTCAATGAAGCCGCCAACTCCCTGGTCCAGGAACAGCTGCACCATATTGCCATCCCGCGGCGCTTTACCGCACCGATGCGGGAAATCTGGGAATTCCAGCTACGCCTGCAGAGGCGCAAGGGCAAGGGCCTGGTGAAGCACCTGGCCCACCGGCGCTTCCGCGCGGCCTATGACTTTCTGCTGCTGCGGGAAGAATCCGGTGAAGACCTGGAAGGGCTCGGCAAGTTCTGGACAGAGATGCAGGAGAAAAATCCTGACGTTCAGGTGGAAAGTGGGCCTTCGGACGAGGACACACCCCGGCCCAAGCGCCGGCGACGGCGCCGCAAGCGCCCGGAATGATCGCGGCGTATATCGCCCTCGGTAGCAACCTGGGCGACTCCCGCAACCTGCTGGCCTCAGCCCTGGCCGCCATCAACTGCCTGGCCGACACTCAGCTCGAAGCGGTCTCCCCCGCCTACCGCAGCACGGCAATCGGTCCAGGTGAGCAGCGCGACTACCTTAACCTTGTCGCCCGCATCAGCACCGCCCTGCCGCCACTGGACCTGCTGGCCGGTCTCCAGCAGATAGAGACCCGGCACGGCCGGCAGCGCCGGGAACACTGGGGTGCTCGCACCCTGGACCTCGACATACTGCTGTATGGAGACTTACAAATCGACACGCCGGCGCTCACAGTGCCGCATCCGCGCATGGCAGAACGCAACTTCGTCCTGTACCCTCTCAGTGACCTTGCACCGGACCTGGTTATGCCCTGTGGCACCCCTCTGGGGAGTTGGCGTAGCGCCTGTTCCGATGCGGGACTGGAAGCCCTAGGAGAAAGCATTGAGCCAGGACGGTAGCGCGAAAGCGCCGGGAACAGAGACCGGTATCGACCTGAGAGGCCGCACGCCCCCAGCCTTTATCGCCATCGAGGGCCCTATCGGCGTTGGCAAGACCACGCTGGCCAAACGCCTGGCCGGTACCTTCAATTACCAGGCACTGCTGGAGCAGGCCGAAGAGAATCCCTTCCTGGAACGCTTTTACCAGAACCGCAAACAGGCGGCGCTGGCGGCCCAGCTGTTTTTCCTGTTTCAAAGAGCCCAGAAGATTCAGGACATGCGCCAGCAGGATATTTTCGAGCCGGTGCGGGTGTCCGACTTCCTCATCGAGAAAGACCCCCTGTTCGCGCGCATCAACCTGGACAGCGACGAGTACCAGCTGTACGAAAAAGTGTTTCGACAACTGACTATTGATGCACCGCGCCCGGACCTCGTGATTTACCTGCAGGCATCCACGGACGTGCTGCTGTCGCGCATTGAAAGTCGCGGAATCGCCTACGAACGGACCATCAATCGCGACTATCTCGAGTCGCTGAACGAAGTGTACAGTGAGTTTTTTCTGTATTACGATGACGCACCACTGCTGATCGTAAACGCCAGCGAGATCGACCTGGTCAACGGCGACAGCGACTACGAACACCTCGTGGACTACATGTTGGATATTCGCAGCGGTCGGCACTACTTCAATCCGACCTTTATTTAGGGCGACTATCCAGGGCAACACCCGGCCACAATGCGGACAGCGCAGGATCAGATGAACCGCTGCGAAACTCCGGGTACCACTCCGAGCTAACGGGCGAACGCGGCATGGCCAAAATCACCGTCAACACCTTGCAGGCCAAGAAGGAGGCCGGTGAGAAATTCTGCTGCATCACGGCCTACGATGCGACCTTCGCCCGCCTGATCGCTGCTGCCGGTGCGGAAACCATGCTGGTGGGCGACTCCCTGGGCATGGTCCTGCAGGGCCACGACAGCACCATCCCCGTCACCATAGAAGATATGG
The DNA here is from genome assembly GCA_043513815.1 of Cellvibrionales bacterium. Classification (GTDB taxonomy): domain Bacteria; phylum Pseudomonadota; class Gammaproteobacteria; order Pseudomonadales; family Halieaceae; genus JANQIO01. The sequence continues at coordinate 3,501,546 of CP121313.1, forward strand.
CCTACCACACCGCCTGTGTGGCCCGGGCCAACACAGACGCCCTGATCATGGCTGACATGCCGTTCATGGCCTACGCCACCGTCGACCAGGCGCTTGCCAATGCCACTGCGCTGATGCAGGCCGGTGCCCAGATGGTCAAGATGGAAGGCGGCACCTGGCTCAGTGACAGCATCAGCATGCTGGTTGAGCGCGGCGTCCCGGTATGCGCCCACCTGGGCCTGACCCCCCAGTCGGTCAACGTATTCGGTGGCTACCGTGTGCAGGGGCGCACCCCCAAGGGTGCCAAGAGTATTCTCGCCGACGCCGTGGAGATTCAGGATGCCGGCGCCTCCATCCTGGTGCTGGAGTGCGTGCCCACCGAGCTGGCCGCGGATATCAGCAGCAAGCTGGAAATCCCGGTGATCGGCATTGGCGCCGGCCCCGGTACGGATGCGCAGGTGCTGGTGATGCACGACTTGCTGGGCCTCGGCGACCACCAGCCGCGCTTTGTGGAGAATTTCATGACCGGCCAGGGCAGTGTGCAGGACGCGCTAAAAGCCTTCGTCGACGCGGTGAAAAACGGCACTTATCCCCGGCCAGAGCACAGCTACGAATAGCGTAACACTTGCCCTTCCCACGGACCCCTGCTGCCACCCCGGAGCCGGGTAGTCAGCCTGAGCACCAGCCTAACGCCGCTATATTTGTTATATAAAACAATACCTTATAGGTTAGTTGGCGATCACTTATTTTCTATTGGTAACACCCTCGCAAGAAAAGCATAAGACTGCTTCTTTTGGTAACAAAAAAGCATGAAGTTTTGGTGAAAAGGCGTTGCTAGCCCCCCGGCCATGGGGCATACTCGCCGTCCAATTTGGTACTTTTACCACTTTGCATCGATTCGGCGCAGCCCCCCTGGGGTAGGGCACCGAATCGGAACACGAGTCCGCACAGGTGGTATTGCGCGGCCCCGGCAAGGTGCCTGGAGGATGCCGGTGGTGCACAGGGTGAGCCCCGAGGGTTTACTGTTGGTGCATCAACGTGCATTGATGTGTTGTTCTGAGCCGCCGAGGGCGGACGGACGGGCAAGCAGCCAGCGAGGAACGAGATGCGGACATATTCCACCAACGCGCAATTGCAACGCGCGCTCCGCGAAAAGCGGGCCCAGGGCCAGACGGTGGCTTTCGTACCGACCATGGGTAACCTCCACGAGGGCCACCTGGACCTGGTGCGTAAAGCGCGTGAGCTCTGCGACGTGGTCGTCGTCAGTATTTTCGTGAATCCCATGCAGTTCGGCCAGAATGAAGATCTGGATGCCTACCCGCGCACCCTGATGGCTGACAAGGAAAAGCTGTTCGCCGAAGGCGTGCAGGTCCTTTTTGCACCCACCACCGAAGAAATCTACCCACAGGGCCTGGGCGTGCAGACCGCCGTCAGCGTTCCCGCCCTGTCCGACACCCTGTGCGGTGCCAGTCGCCCGGGCCACTTCACCGGCGTGGCGACTGTGGTGACCAAACTGTTCAACATCGTCCAGCCGGATGTGGCCGTCTTTGGCGAGAAAGACTTCCAGCAACTGTCGATTATTCGCAAGATGGTGAAGGACCTGTGTCTGCCGATCCAGATTGTCGGCGTACGCACCGCCCGGGCTGAAGACGGGCTGGCGCTGAGCTCACGCAACGGCTACCTGACACCGGCACAGCGCGCAAAGGCCCCGGAACTGAACCGCATCCTGACCGAGGTGCGAGATGCCATTGCCTGTGGTTTTGACAACTATGCAGAACTTGAAGCCCACGCGCGCCTCAAGCTCATCCAGGCGGGATTCGAGCCGGATTATTTCGAGATCCGCGATGCGCGCACCCTGGCGGACGTTACCCCCGACACCGAGGAAGTAGCGATTCTCGCCGCAGCACGCCTTGGCAAGCCGCGCCTCATCGACAATGTGCGCCTGGCCCTGAACCCGGTAGAAGACTGGGGCATGCTCGCCACTCGCTAACCTGCCGGGGAAAGATCGCAGCCCCCCTGGCAGGCGAGCGCACTTATTCACTGCCCGTGTACCTGCCGCACCCCTGTCGCCTGCACTCCTGTCTGTTCTCTGCCGCTTTCCCGTGATCCGGGATGCATTTTGATGCACTGCGCTCACCCGTCTGGTATGCGACTGTGGCCACGTCTATGCTTGTACATGCGAGAATCACGCCCACACCAACCAGGGCAGAAATCACTGTAGCAGGGAGACCACCATGTCCGAATTTCCCGTCCACCCCGTGCCGGAGTCGCTCAGGCAGAGCGCCCACATCGACGCGGAACAGTACCAGGCGATGTACCAGCGCTCCATGGAGGATCCGGAGGGCTTCTGGTCTGACATGGCGCAGGAATTTCTCGACTGGGACGCGCCCTGGGACAGCGTCTGCCACTACGATTTTCAAAAGGGCGAGGCCAGCTGGTTTGCCGGCGGTAAGCTCAATGTCAGCGTTAACTGCATTGACCGCCACCTGCCCAGCCGCGGCGACCAGACCGCCCTGATCTGGGAAGGCGATGACCCGGGCGATGACAAGACCATCAGCTATGCAGAACTGCACGCCGCCGTCTGCCAGTTAGCCAACGGCCTGCGCGCCCGCGGCGTCAACAAGGGCGACCGGGTGTGCATCTACATGCCTATGATTCCCGAAGCCACCTTCGCGATGCTGGCCTGCGCACGTATCGGTGCAGTTCATTCTGTGGTGTTTGGCGGCTTTTCCCCGGAGGCGCTCAAAGACCGTATTCTCGATTCGGACTGCCAGACGGTCATTACCGCCGACGAAGGTGTGCGCGGCGGCAAGCGAATTCCGCTGAAGTCCAATACCGACAAGGCGCTGGCCCAGTGCCCCAATGTGCATAGCTGCATCGTGGTGAAACGCACGGGCGCCGACGTCTCCTGGGATGATTCCCGCGACGTTGACTACCAGGAGCTGGTCGCCATTCAGCCCACAGACTGCGCGCCCGAGTCCATGGACGCGGAAGACCCGCTGTTTATCCTCTATACCTCCGGCTCGACCGGCAAGCCGAAAGGCGTGTTGCACACCACCGGCGGCTACCTGCTGCAGACCGCCATGACCTTCAAATACACCTTCGACTACAAGGACGGTGAGGTGTACTGGTGTACCGCCGACGTGGGCTGGGTAACCGGCCACAGTTACATCGTCTACGGTCCGTTGGCCAACGGCGCTATCAGCCTGATGTTTGAGGGCATACCCACCTACCCAGACGCGTCCCGCTGCTGGGAAATCTGCGACAAGCACCAGGTTAATACGTTCTATACCGCACCTACCGCCATCCGCGCCCTCCACTCCATGGGTGACGCGCCAGTCACGCGCACCTCACGAGCCAGCCTGCGGCTGCTGGGTACCGTGGGTGAACCTATCAACCCCGAGGCCTGGGAATGGTATTACCGGGTGATCGGCGACTCCCGCTGCCCCATCGTGGACACCTGGTGGCAGACGGAAACCGGAGGCCACATGATCACCCCACTGCCCGGCGCCACCGCCCTCAAACCCGGCTCAGCCACGTTCCCTTTCTTCGGTGTACAGCTTGCACTGCTCGACGAGCAGGGACAGGAAATCCAGGGTGAGGGGGCCGGCTATCTTGTGATCAAGGCCAGCTGGCCCAGCCAGATTCGCACGATCTACGGTGACCACCAACGCATGATCGACACCTATTTCAAGGCCTATCCAGGCTATTATTTCACCGGCGATGGCGCCAGCCGCGACGACGATGGCTACTATTGGATTACCGGTAGAGTCGACGACGTGCTGAATGTCTCCGGTCACCGCATGGGCACCGCCGAGGTGGAGAGTGCCCTGGTGTTGCATGATGATATTGCCGAGGCCGCTGTGGTCGGCTATCCCCACGATATCAAGGGCCAGGGTATCTACTGCTACGTGACGCCGATGGTGGGGGTTGAACCCAGTGACGAGCTGCAAAAAGAGCTGGTCGCGCTTTGCGTACAGGAGATTGGCCCCATCGCCAAACCGGACGTGATCCAGTGGGCTCCAGCCCTGCCCAAGACTCGCTCGGGAAAAATCATGCGCCGCATCCTGCGCAAGGTGGCCGAGAACGAACTGGGCAGCCTGGGAGACACCTCTACCCTGGCTGACCCGGCGGTGGTAGACGACCTGGTTGAGAATCGTGCCAACCGGTGAGCCTCGGCACACCGGGCTTTAGTCGCGATCCCACGAACGGAGAATTCTCATGAAGAAACTCGCCACCATCAGCGTATAACTGCTGAGCCTTCTGGCCTGGCCCGTAGCAGCGGCGAGCAACGACTTCCCGGCTCAGACCACCGACGGCCTGAAACCGGTCAAGGACACAAAAGTGGCCGCTGTCTATATGGCTGACGGCGCCGATCTGTCGCAGTACGACAAACTGGCAATGCTGAAAACCTTTGTCGCTTCAGCCGGCTCCATGACGCTGTACATGGAGATGCTCGACGGCAAGACCGGCGCCAGGATCGTTCAGGTCATCGACCCAAAAGCCGCGAGCGACGGCACCTGGCACTAGTCCAACAACGTCACCAACAAGGCCCAGGCAGACCGCATCATCAGGCACTGGCCGCAACTGCTTGATAAACATCTTGCTGAGGTCCATGGGATGTCATCGAATACCAGCAAACAGTAGGTGAAGCACTAGACACTTCGCTGCAGGTGCTGGTTCAAGGCTAGCCGGCGTTTGTCGAAGTCGTGGGTAGCGCGACACATGCGGACGAAGCCGGGCGGCAGACTGGCAATCGCCTTTATTGCTTCGGCATGGACCTGCGTGCGGCAGGGAATACCGCCGGATTGGAGGCACCTGCGCTCTGTCGAGCGAGCTTGCTGATGACACCCAGACCGGGAATCTCCTTGCCAGGCGATACTTCGTAGAAGCGGCGCCGCCCCTTCTCATCGACTTCGACCTTCACCATCTTGACCTCCCCAAGCACACTGTTGCGCAGGCCGTTCCCGGTTGAAAATCCGCTGGCGTCTGACTTTTCGCCTGAGTGCTGTGCCGGTGACGAACTGATGGTCACCAGGTTTGAACCTACCGAGTAATTATTGGACTCATTACTCTCAGCGACGGAACCGAGTGAATCGGCCCATACCGACATATAGTAGACGCCGTTCGGAATGTAGCCACCGCCAATGCCTGTATCCAGGTCGAAGCGAGCGGGATTGCTAAAGTCCCTGAAAACCGTACCGCCTGGTGCCAGGTTGAAGGTGACGTTTTCCCTGAAGATTGGGAAGTAGCTGGAAAAGTACTGGCTGCTGCTCAGCGCAAGCGTCACATCGAAGATGGCGGAATTGGTAGCCGATGCTCCGTCGTTGACAACCGTATAACGCAGCGTGCCATTACCAAATCCGTCCCAGTCCGCACCCCATTCCCGGACGGTGAGGTCGGGAGAATTGGCGTAAAAGTATTTTGTTACATAGTCCCAGGAGATGTTGTCCTGCTCGTTGGATTCCCGCACTTCGTCAATGTCATCAACACTGACCGCCATGTAGTAGTAACCTTCTCGTATATTCCCGGGAAAAGTAAAATAGAAGCCGTTGGCCGCGTCACGCGTTCTGTTGGCGCCGCCCCCGGATTCCATCGCGAACGGAATATCATCTGACACGACGACGAGAGGATTGAATGCACTAGCCGATGTGTAGAGGGCCAGGGTGACATTTACGCCCGCCGGTGCATCCCCCACACCCGTATTATCAACCTCCCAGTAGAGCACACCACTACCACCAGACGCAGACATATCCCATTCAGCTTCCCAGGACGAGACCTGTAGATTGGGCTGCCGTGTTGGTGTCACCACCACCAGGCCATCGTCCTGCTGATCGCCAGTATCGGATTCCTGGTCAATCAAAACATAGCTCTCTCGCAGTACATTGGAACGAAGCGTGTCGTACGGAAGCCAGAAGTAACCCTGGTCTCCCCAGGATGTGCCCCAGGAATTAATCACCTTGAAGGCACCGTCGTAGCGGTTGTCGTCATAGCCGACCAATGTCACCGCGTGACCGCCCAGACGCCCCGAAAAGACATTGGGCCGGTAGACGGAGTTGGGACCGTACAGGTAAGAAAGCTCGGCATATACGTCAATACCCACCACAACCGGGTTGCGATGTGCCAATGCGGCTTTGATCTGCTGGAGATTGCTAACTCTTGCCCATCTGGCAGCCTTGAATCGCGCCGCTTCCTGAAAAGCATTGGGTGTGGGCTGCGAGTAGTAGTCATTCTGGATGTAGGGGGCTGTCTCAAGACTAGCTGCCCCCTTGTTCACGACCAGGCTGAGTGCGTCCCAGATATACGAACCGTTGTCCTGGCCATAATTTATCTGGTTGTAGATAAAGGCAGGGCTGAACAAGTGGGCATCGTTGTTGAATGTCCAGCCATTCTCCAGCTGTTCCTGATAAGACTTCAGCGCGTACCCGACGGCCCACCCTACACAGCTGCTTTGCCTTCCCTGGTTACCCGGGTAGGGAAAGCGATTGCTGAGATCGATAGAGCTCGGCAGACTTTCCCCCTGCCCAAGATCCGGGGTAATTGTCGGGTCGTAGTCAGCGAGCTCAAAACTCGAGTAGTCCGTGGAATCTGTCTCCAGACGGCCAGTTTCCCGGTCGTCAGCCGCAGTCGTCACTGAGAACTCGACCTCTGCGACATCGCTGAAGTATTGCCCGTCCGTTACCTGGAAGTAGAGAGAAAAGCTCGGCAGGGAGGAATCAGCAACAACGACAGAAAAAGCGCCCGTAGCCTCATTCAGGGCGACATCCACCCTTCCGTTCAATTCCCCGAGTTCCTGGAAATGAAAGTTGAGAAGATCACCGTCTGGATCGTATCCCGCCAGCACTGATTGGAAATAGGGTACGGCGGCATCAATGGTGAAGGATGCGGGCAGAGCCGTCGGTGCCGCGTTACCAACGCCGCCAACCGGTTGGAACCTGGCGGTCGTCTGGGGCAGCGCGGTATCCGGGAACAACGGCTTGATCAGGCTGATGACGTCTGTACTGAATTCAATCTGGCAGTTAGGAGGCGTGGATGCTTCGGCGCAGTATCCGTCCCAGCCCACGAATTCCCATCCCGGCCTGGGGATCGCCGTATAGTTGACGAGGTACTCGCCTTCAATTTCATTGGCAGCACATGCAGATGAGCCCGCCTCGAATTGCTCCAGCGAGCAGCCATACTGGCCGCCGTTCAGGTCAACAATATCCCCCTCACCCTCAATCGCGAGAGGATGACGGCAGGCGCTGAGCAGCACCAGCAAGGCCAGCACTGCTGTCCGGAATGATCGACTGCTATCCATGCTCGGCCTCCACCATCTACAGCCCACCCATTCAAGGTAGATGCCTCAGTGGATGCCTGCAATACAGCCGGTCGGACTAGGCCATCAGATTAGTACAACCCTGAGCGATCGGGTAAGTTGATCAGCCAGGCCACCGATTGTCCCGCGAGGCGCGAAACCCGCTCAGGCGCCGGCGTGGACCAGCAGCTTGCCGGTGTTGCCGCCGGTGAACAGCATCTCCAGGGCACGCGGGAAGGACTCGATACCCTCCTCCACCTGTTCACGCATCTTGAGTTTGCCCTCGGCCATCCAGGCGGCGATGTCCTGCATGCCTTCCGCATAGCGGTCGGCGAAGTGGAAGGCCGTATAGCCTTCCATGCGGGCGTAACGCTCAGCCAGCCGCAGGTAGCGTTTAGGGCCGTAAACATCGTTGTTATCGGCGTACTGGGAAATAGCCCCGCAGATCACCACCCGGGCGCGGTCCTGGATATGCTCAAGTACCGCATCGAGCATTTCACCACCGACGTTGTCGAAGAATACCGACACGCCCTCGGGAGCGAGTTCGCCGACCCGCTGCTCCACATTTTCCGACTTGTAGTCGATGGCTGCATCGAAGCCCAGTTCATCGGTGAGGAAGGCGCACTTTTCCGGGCCGCCGGCAATGCCGATCACTTTCGCAGCTCCCAGCGCCCGGGCCATTTGACCCGCCACGGAACCCACCGCGCCCGCGGCGGCGGAAACTACCACGGTATCTCCCTCCTTGACCTGGCCCACGTCGCGGATGCCGAACAGCGCGGTGAGCCCGGTGGTCACCGACAGCAGCCCAAGGTAATCAGACAGTCCGGCGAGACTGGTATCGATTTTACTGCAACCCTCCGCCGGTACGGTGGCAACCGTCTGTGCGGCAAACGGGCCAAACACGGCGTCGCCTTCGCTGAAATCCGCGCTGCCGCTGGAGGTGACCCTGCCGACGCCCAGCGCGGGCACTGTCGCGCCCTCGGGAATCAGGGTATGCAACCAGCCGGGGCTCAAGGTAGTGCCAATCCAGGCATCGATGGAGAGGTACTCGACGGCCACCTGAATTTCGCCATCGGCGGGAGCACGGGCTTCCTCTTCCTGCACGGACATTACCTCAGCGACGGGGAGGGCTTCGGGGTATCTATCGAGGACAACTTTTTTATTTATCATGGGATTTCAGTCCTTGTTGTTATGGTTTGGTACGGGCTGGAACCGCCACTGGTGCTGGAATCAGATCAGCCCCAGCTGCCGCGAGCCCTTGTCGAGATCTTTGTAGAAGGGGTCAGTATCGGCGTCTCGGTGCCAGCTGTATTCGGCATAGTCGGCCGCCTGCTCCGCCAATGCTTCACCCCACAGGCGGGCAATGACCGCCAGGGTCATGTCCATGCCGGCGCTCACGCCGCTGGAGGTGACGAACTTGCCCGCATCTACCCAGCGCGCCTGCTCTACCCACTCCACCTGGTCGCTCTGCATTCGGGCCAGGGCAAAAAACTGCTTGTTGGTGGTGGCCCTCAGGCCGTCGAGCAGCCCGGCCCTGGCCAGCAATGCAGAACCGGTACACACAGAGGTAAATACCTCCGCTTCGCCGGCAATCTTGCGCAGATAGTCCAGCATGGCCTCATTTTCCAGGGCGGGAAAGGTGCCGGCGCCGCCCGGCAACACCACGATATCCAGGGTCGGCGCATCGGCAAAACCGAAATTGGCCTGTACCCGGGGAGCCAGCGGCCCGTCGGAACCCAGCGCCGCCGGCACCAGACCGGCGGACTCCGCCACCACGCAGATTTCCACCTCCTCGGCCCCCAGCACGCTGTACATTTCCAGCGGCCCGAAGGTGTCCAGCATCTCGAAGCCCGGGTAGATCACCGCGCCTATCCGTCGTTTCGCCATAGCTCCCTCACTCCGCCAAAAGCGGTTCAGAGACCGCTTGGGACGCGTTCATTGTAGTCTGGCCTGGCAGCATCAATTCCGCTCAAAAATGGGGTCTGACCCCAATTCATAACCGCGTTTCAGGATAGCGGCTGCGCTCATTGAGCGTTCTGCCGGTTTTTCAAGGCGGCCTCCACCAGCGGCAGGCGGTCATTGCCGAAATACATGTCATCACCGTCGATGAAGATGGTGGGGGAACCGAAACCGCCGCGTTCAATCAGCTCGTCGGTGTTGGCGCGCAGCTTGTCCTTGACCTCCTGGCGCCCGATAGCGGCCAGGAAGGTCTCGCTATCCAGCCCCACACCGGCGGCAATCTGTGCCAGTACCGTCTCATCGCTGATATCCTCCATACGCCCCCAGTACGCCTCGAACACCGCCTGGCTGTAGGGCAGCAGCACGCCTTCGTCTTCGGCGACAAAGCACCCGCGCATGCATTTGACGGCGTTGGCGGGATGAAAACTGGGCCAGTGCATATCGATGCCGCGCAGCCGGGCCCAGTCGGCCAGATCCTTCAGCGTGTAGCGGGTGATGCGCTCGTTGCTGAAAGCGGCTTCACGCTTGGCATAGAGGTCCTGGTTGACCGTGTTGAACACGCCGCCCACCAGGTGCGGCCGCCATTCGACCTCGACGCCGTACTGCTGCGCCATCGGCCGAATCCCGGTGAAGGCCAGGTAGGTCCAGGGGGAGGTGAGGTCGTAGAAAAATTCGAGGCGAGTCATCCTGTTCTCAGGCTCCATGTTTTGCGACTATGCTAAGCGTTGGTTTTTATAAATAACAATAAGGAGTATGGCTTATGGCAGGTTCAGAGGGAAAGGTCGCTGTTGTTCTGGGCGCTTCCGGGGACAAGAACTTCGGATCCGAGAGTGCGCGCCGACTGGCGGACGCCGGCTACAAGGTGGTTGTGGGCGCGAGGCGCCTGGAACCCCTGCAAGCGCTTGCCGACGACATTGGCGGCCTGGCGGTAGCCTGTGACATCACTGACGAAGCGCAGCTGGAGAACCTGTTCAAGCAGGCCCTGGATGCCTACGGCCGGGTCGATGTGGCGCTCAATTCCTGTGGCACCCATGCCCATACGCCGATCGCCGAGCTGACCCGCGATGACATTACGCCGACCCTGGAAATCAGCTTTATCGGCGCCCTGCTGTTCTTCAAGCACGCGGCGGCGGCGATGTCCGCGGGGGGTTCAGTGATCACGGTGTCATCCCTGACCGCCCGTCTGCCGGGCAAGGGATACTCGGTGTACTCCGGCGCCCGGGCGGGTATCGACTACGCGGTCAAGGTCGCCGCCTGTGAATACGCCGAGCAGAAGGTGCGGTTCAACTCTATTGCCGCAGGCCTCATTGAAACCGATATGACCACTGACCTGCTGCAGATGCCCGGCATTGTCGACGCCTTTACCGCGCAGATACCTGCCGGGCGCATGGGCACGGTGGAGGACCTGGCCGAAGCGGTGCTATGGCTGGCCGACGGAGACCGTTCGGGATTTGTGAATGGCTCGGTTATAGATCTGTCCGGCGGGCAGCATGTGGGTGCGTTGCCGGGTTGAGAATGGCCTTCTCCCGTCGTTCCCGTGTGTTTCCCTAACGCGCAGCGCTCGCCGCGGCCTGCTGTTCCTGCAGCTGCTTGCCGCGGTGGGCTTCGCGGATGATGTAGGCGCGGATCGCTTCGCTTTGTTCGCGGTCGAGATAGTCGGCAAAGCTCGCCATGCCCCGTTTGGCGAGAATCCCCTCTCGCACTACCTTGTCCCAGCTGTCAGCATCGTGAATCAGGCCTGAGCCGCGCAGGTCCGGCACCAGCAAACCGGATACCGCATTGAGGCCATGGCAGCCCATGCAGGTGTCCTGGTACAAGGCGAAGCCGGCCTCCTCGACCTCCGCAGAAGCACTGCGCGGCGGCGGATCAAAGACCACGCTGGGCTGCCAGTCCACCGGCGGTAATTGGCCCTCAGCTCCCAACTTGAAGGTCAGCACCCGGCTGACGTTGGGCATGCTCTCGGCTTGCACATATTCACCGAACACCAGGGCATAGGCGCCGCCCCAGCCAGCGGCCACCGAGACATACTGTTCACCGTCAATCTCGTAGGTCATAGGCGCAGCCACCACACCGGTCTGGGTGGGAAAGTCCCACAGGCGCTCGCCGGTATCCGCCCGAAAGGCAGCAAACTTCCCGTCCGCCGTGCCCTGGAATACCAGTTTGCCGGCCGTCGCCAGGGTACCGCCGTTCCAGGGACCGTTGTGCTCCACCCGCCAGGCCTCCGACTGGGTGCGCGGGTCCCAGGCCAGCAGGCGGCCTTTCATGAGCGGCCGCATGGCATCGCGCTCCGCCTGGGAATCGGGCAGGCTACCCACCACACCGCTGGTGCCGGTATTCCCAGTGCCCGGGCGGTACAGGAAATCCTCCGCCTGGCCATAGGCCGCCGGGAAATCCAGCACCGGGATATAAACCAGACCGGTATCGGGGCTGTAGGACATGGGATGCCAGTTGTGCCCGCCCAGGTAGGACGGGGTTACCACGAAGGGCGAATCGATATAGCGCGCACCCTCCACTTCCACCGGGCGACCGGTTTCCATATCCACGTGGGTGGCCCAGGTGACATTGGTGTAGTTGTTGGCACTGATCAGTTCACCGGTGGCACGATCCACCACGTAGAAGAAGCCGTTCTTGGGAGCCTGCATCAGCACCTTGCGGGGTTCACCGTCGATCTCCATATCGGCGAGGATGATGTGCTGGGTGGCGGTATAGTCCCAGCTCTCACCCGGCGTGGTCTGGTAGTGCCAGACGTATTCACCGGTATCCGGTCGCAGGGCCACAATGGAGGACAGGAACAGGTTGTCGCCACCGCCGGGGGACCTGATCTCACGGTTCCAGGGCGTGCCGTTGCCCACGCCGATGTACATCAGGTCCAGCTCCGGGTCATAGGCCATGGCGTCCCACACGGTGCCACCGCCACCGCCCAGCTCCCACCATTCGCCGTTCCAGGTCTCGGCGGCCATTTTCATGGCATCGTTCTCAAAGCCAAGCTCCGGATTGCCCGGTACGGTGTAAAAACGCCAGATCATGTCGCCGCTGTCGACGTCATAGGCGCTGATGAAGCCGCGTACCCCGAACTCGGCGCCGCCATTGCCGATCAGCACCTTGCCCTCGATAACACGGGGGGCGCCGGTAATGGTGTAGGGCAACTCGGTGTCGACGGTAGCCACAGACCAGTTGACCTTTCCGGTCGCGGCATCCAGCGCCACCAGGCGGCCGTCAAACACGCCGACGAAGACCTGGCCTTTCCAGGCCGCTACGCCACGGTTCACGGCGTCGCAGCAGCCGTGTTTGATCTTCTCGCGGTCGACTTCCGGGTCGAAAGTCCACAGGTGCTCGCCGGTGCGGGCGTCCAGGGCATGCACAATGCTCCATGAGGAGGTGGTGTACATGACGCCATCGATCACCAGGGACGTCGCTTCGATGCCGCGCTGGGTGTTGAAGTCGAAACTCCAGGCCAGGCCCATGTCTGCCACGCTGTCGGCATTGACCTGTTTGAGCGGGCTGTAGCGCTGCTCGCTGTAGGTGCGGCCGTAGGTGAGCCAGTTGGCTGTGTCTTCGTCCGCCGCCAGCAGGCGCGCTGAATCCACGGCGGCGGCGGCAGAGGGGACGTCTGCGGTCGGGGCAGGCGCTGGTTTCTGTTTGCCACAGGCAACCAAAGTGAACAGGGCACAGACGAGCAGGATGCGGGTCATCGTAGATTTCCACATTATTGTTATATGTAAGCCAATAATAGCGGAGGCGGGTGGTGGGTGCCTACCGGTGCTGGCAGAGCAGAGCGGGGCTGCCGATCGTGCTGGCTGGATTCCCCTGCGCAGGCCGCCGCCTGCGCGAGAATGACAGGCACAAAAAAGGGGACCCGAGGGTCCCCTTCTGATACAAGGTGCCGGAATTACTCGGCCGCTTGCGCTTCCTCTGCTTCTTCAGACGCCATAGCAGCGTCTTCAGCAGCTTCCTTCATGGACAGCTTGATACGGCCACGCTGGTCTACGTCCAGTACCTTGACCTGCACTTCCTGGCCTTCCTTGATGTAGTCCTCGACATTTTCCACGCGCTCTTCGGCGATCTGGGAAATGTGTACGAGGCCATCCTTGCCAGGCAGGATCGTGACAAAGGCGCCGAAGTCGACGATGCGCGCCACGGTACCGGTGTAGATTTCGCCGATCTCAGCTTCCGCGGTGATCTCCTCGATCATCGCCACAGCTGCGTTGCGAATGGCCTGGTCCTGGCCAAAGACGTTGACGGTGCCGTCGTCGTCGATGTCCACGGAGGCGCCAGTCTGCTCGGTGATGCCACGGATGGTGGCGCCGCCCTTGCCGATGATGTCGCGAATCTTCTCGGGATCAACCTTGAAGGTCGCCATGCTGGGCGCATTCTCGTTGACGATGGTGCGACCTTCTGCAATCACTTCGTTCATCTGGCCGAGAATATGCAGGCGAGCTTGCTGAGCCTGCTCCAGGGCAATCTCCATGATCTGCTCGTTGATGCCTTCAATCTTGATGTCCATCTGCAAGGCTGTGACGCCACTGGCGGTACCCGCGACCTTGAAGTCCATATCGCCAAGATGATCCTCGTCACCGAGGATATCGGTCAACACGGCAAACTGGTTGCCTTCCTTGACCAGACCCATGGCGATACCGGCGACTGGCGCCTTCAGCGGCACGCCGGCCGCCATCATGGCCAGACTGCCTACGCAGACAGACGCCATGGAGCTGGAACCATTGGACTCAGTGATCTCGGAGACAACACGCGTGGTGTAAGGCCAGTCTTCGGCTTTCGGCAGTACCGCAGCCAGCCCGCGGCGGGCCAGGCGACCGTGACCGATTTCGCGACGGCTGGTAAAGCCGACACGACCCGCTTCACCCACAGAGTAAGGCGGGAAGTTGTAGTGCAACATGAACGGATCGCGACGCTCACCTTCCAGTGCATCGATGATCTGCGAGTCACGGGTAGAACCCAGGGTAACCGCACCAATGGCCTGGGTTTCGCCGCGGGTAAACAGGGCTGAACCGTGGGCCTTGGGCAGTATGTCGACTTCACAGGCAATCGCACGCACGGTGCGGTTGTCGCGGCCGTCGATACGCGGCTCGCCGTTGATAATACGCTGGCGCACCAGGTCTTTTTCGATCTTCTTGAATACGTCCTTGACGTCATCAGCGCTCGGGGCGCCTTCTGCGTCCGTGGCGAGCTCAGCAACTACCTGGTCACGCAATTCACCGACGCGGGCGTAACGCTCGGCCTTATCGACGATGCGGTAGGCTTCGCCCAGGCCGTCCTTGATGCTGCTTTCGACCTGCGCCACCAGCGCCGGGTCGAACTCGGCTGCCTGCCATTCCCAGGTCGGCTTGCCGGCTTCGCTCGCCAGTTCCTGAATCGCCTTGATGACTGTCTGCATTTCCTGATGGGCAAATAGCACGGCGCCCAGCATCTGGTCTTCGCTGAGCTCATCAGCCTGGGATTCCACCATCAGCACCGCGTCTTCGGTACCGGCCACGACCATGTCCAGCTTGCTGGTTTCGAGCTGGGAGTAGGTCGGGTTGAGGATATAGCCACCTTCGTCGGTGAAACCGACGCGCGCACCACCAATGGGGCCGCTGAAAGGTACCCCGGAAATCGCCAGTGCGGCGGAGGTGCCGATCATGGCGGGGATATCCGGATCGATATCCTTCTCGGCTGACATCACAGTACAGACAACCTGCACCTCGTTCATGAAGCCGTTCGGGAACAGCGGGCGGATCGGACGGTCGATCAGGCGCGAGGTCAGCGTTTCCTTCTCTGAAGGACGCGCTTCACGCTTGAAGAAGCCGCCGGGGATCTTGCCCACGGAATAAGTTTTCTCAATGTAGTGAACGCCCAGCGGGAAGAAAGCCTGCCCGGGACGCATGGTTTTCTCAGCGACCACGGTGCACAGCACTGAAGTCTCGTTCACGGTGACCAGGACAGCACCGGAGGCCTGTCTGGCGATACGACCCGTTTCCAGGGTGACCGTCTGATCACCGTACTTGAAAGTCTTTGTTACGGGATTCATTAAATTCTCCAATTCCAATAAAGAAAACGCCGGGGCACGGCCCGGCGGATTCGTAAACGTTAGCGACGCAGACCCAGACGCTTGATCAGGCTGCTGTAGCGCTCGCCATCCTTGCGCTTCAGGTAATCCAGCAGCTTGCGACGCTGATTCACCATGCGGATCAGGCCGCGGCGTGAATGGTGGTCGTGCTTGTGAGAAGAGAAATGCCCCTGCAGTTGTTCGATGTTTGCGGTCAGAAGGGCAACCTGCACTTCGGGAGAGCCGGTATCGCCCTCAGCCTGCTGGTACTCTTTTACGATGTCTGCTTTTTCAGTTGCACTCAGTGCCATGTCAATTTCCTCTAACAATATGCCTGGGGTGGTTCTGCCACCCGGTTATAAAAAGAGCCTGCCCGTGCATATTTACAGACAGGTTCGCTCCGGCCCGACCCTATTGTCAGGTTCCGGCAATCAGTCGACGCGGCGCTACACGCCCATCGTCCAATATCTCTCCCACGCCAAGAAACTCGCCGCTCTCCAGCCCCATTCTCACCATGCCCTGGCAGGGAGAATTGGGCACCATGACCGGCTGTCCCTGGCGAATATAAAATCCGCCCGCTTCACTGACGCGCACCAGGGGTAGCTCCCCCAGGGCCGCATCCAGCGGTTCCAGCAACGCATCCATCTCAGGCTGCGCGTCATTTTCCGCAAGCGCCTCCAGCGTGGCCAGCGTCACCTGCATGGCTGCATCAAACGGCCCTGCCTGGGTGCGCCGCAGCACACTCACGTGGGCGCCACAGCCCAGCGCCTTACCCAGGTCCTCGGCGATAGATCGCACATAGGTTCCCTTGCTGCAGCGGATGCTGACATCCACTTCCGGGTGGCTGCCATTGACCGCCTCACGGAAAGCCAGCAGCTCCAGCTCGTAGATCGTCACCCGCCGCGCCTTGCGCTCCACCTCCTGGCCCTGTCGTGCGAGTTTGTAGAGCGGCTGGCCGTTGTGCTTGAGTGCCGAATACATACTCGGCACCTGCTCAATCTCACCGCGAAACGCTGCCAGCGCGTTTTCCACCTGCTCTGCGGTGACGCCCGAGGCATCCCGCGTTTCCAACACCTCGCCCTCGGCATCACCGCTGGCGGTAACCACGCCCAGCACGTAGGTGCTGGTGTAGGCTTTGTCCGCCTCCAGCAGGAAGCGGGAAAACTTGGTGGCCTCGCCAAAACACAGTGGCAGGACACCTGTTGCCAGTGGATCCAGGCTACCGGTGTGGCCGGCCTTGGCGGCACCAAACAGCCGCTTGGCGGTCTGCAAGGCCTGGTTGGAGCTCATGCCCGGGGGCTTGTCCAATATCAGGATGCCGTCCACTGCACGCCCTTTACGCCGGCGCGCCATCAATCCTTCACCTGGCCGTCCGTTTCGCCGTCGCTTGCCTCGTCCACGCCAGCGCGATCACCTTCCACCGCACGCTCAATCAAGTCTTCCATAAAGCGGCCGCGCCCGACGCTGGTGTCGAAGCGAAACTGCAGGGCGGGCACTGTACGCAGGGTGCTGTCTTTTGACAACTGGCTGCGAAGGAAGCCCGCCGCCTTGTTCAGTGTCTCGGTGACCGGCCTGGCTTCCTCGGCGCTGTCTTTACCCAGCACCGTATAAAACACCTTCGCGTGCCCCAGGTCCTTGCTCACCTCGACGTCGGTGATGCTGACCATTTCCACACGCGGGTCACGCATCTGGCGCTGGATCAGCTGCGCGAGCTCTTCACGCAGGTGGTCCGCCACACGATCGGTGCGGTTGAACTCGCGCGCCATCAGCCGGCTACCCGAGGCAGGACGCACTTACAGGGAGCGCGCAAATTCCTTAACCTCGTAGACCTCAATCTGGTCGCCCACCTTCACGTCGTTGTAGTTCTTCACGCCGATACCGCATTCGAGACCTTTCTTGACCTCGTTGGCGTCGTCCTTGAAGCGGCGCAGGGACTCCAGCTCGCCCTCGTAGATCACCACATTGTCGCGGAGCACACGGATAGGTTTGGAGCGGTACACGGTACCCTCGGTCACCATGCAGCCCGCGACAAGGCCCAGTTTCGGCGATTTGAAAACATCGCGAACTTCGGCGATGCCGACGATTTCCTCACGCAGCTCCGGTGCCAGCATGCCACCCAGCGCCTGTTTGACGTCGTCGATCAGATCGTAGATCACGTTGTAGTAACGCAGGTCCAGCTCTTCCTCTTCCACCAGCTTCCGGGCGGCGTTGTCAGCGCGCACGTTGAAGCCGAAGACCACCGCGTTGGCAGTCATTGCGAGGTTGATGTCTGTCTCTGTAATGCCACCAACGCCGGAGGAAACGATATTGACGTTGACCTCTTCGTTGCCGAGATCCAGCAGCGCTGAAGACAAGGCTTCCAGAGAACCGCGCACGTCGGCTTTCACGACAATATTGAGCGTGCTCTTCTCGCCCGCCGTCATGCTCTCAAACATATTGTCGAGCTTGGCGGCCTGCTGGCGCTGAAGGCGGGTATCGCGCATCTTTTCCTGGCGGAAATCGGCAATATCCCGCGCCTGCTTCTCGCTCTCCACCACGGCGAAGGGGTCGCCGGCGTCCGGCGTGCCGTCAAGGCCTAGAATCTCAACCGGGATGGACGGACCGGCTTCATCGATGGGCTGACCGTTCTCATCGAGCATCGCCCGCACGCGGCCGAACTGTATGCCTGCCAGTACGATATCGCCCTGGCGCAGCGTGCCGCTCTGTACCAACAGGGAAGCAACCGAGCCACGTCCCTTGTCCAGACGTGATTCGATGACCAGACCCTGGGCCGGTACATCTCGCGGTGCCTTGAGCTCAAGTATTTCAGCTTGCAGCAGCACGGAGTCCAGCAGGTTGTCTATACCGTCTCCCGTTATCGCAGATACCTGCACGAACTGCGTGTCGCCACCCCAGTCCTCGGGAATAACGTCTTTTGCCGCCAGTTCGTTCTTGACGCGGTCCGGGTCGGCGCCTTCCTTGTCGCACTTGTTAATCGCAACAATCAGCGGCACTTCCGCAGCGCGGGCGTGCTGAATGGCTTCTTCAGTCTGCGGCATGACGCCGTCGTCTGCAGCCACTACCAGAATCACGATATCGGTACTCTTCGCGCCCCGTGCCCGCATGGCGGTAAACGCGGCGTGGCCAGGAGTGTCCAGGAAAGAAATCATGCCGCGATCTGTTTCCACGTGGTAGGCACCGATATGCTGAGTAATACCACCGGCTTCGCCGTCGGCAACCTTGGCCTTGCGGATGTAATCCAGCAGGGAGGTCTTGCCGTGATCCACGTGGCCCATAATGGTCACCACTGGAGCGCGAGGCTCATCAGTGCCCTCGTGCTGGGACAGGGAGTCTTCGAGTGAGTCTTCCAGGGCCGAGTCACTGACTATTCTGTAGGTATGACCCATCTCCTCAATAACGAGGATCGCTGTGTCCTGGTCGAGGATCTGGTTGATGGTGGCCATAACGCCCAGCTTCATCAATTCTTTGATGATAGTGCCGGCCTTGATCGACATCTGCTGGGCAAGGTCGCCCACGCCGATGCTGCCGCCCAGCTCCACTTCGTATACTTTTTGCTCTGTAGGCATCTCGAAACCGTGCTTGCCGTGTTCTGCGTGACTGCGGGCAACGGCTTTCTTGCGTCCGCCGCGTCGTCGAACCGTGCCGCGCTCGGCTGCATCGATTTCGTTAAGTGACAGGTTGTGACCGCGCTGCTTGCCGCGGACGTGTTCCTGCGGACGATCAGTCCGGGCGCCCTTCTTTTTGGCATAGCGATCGCCCTCGGTTTTGGGGGCTTCGTGCAAACGCTTGGGCTTGGCAGCACCCTTGGCGTCGCCGGCCTCCGGCGTCGCCGCCTGGGCAGCGGCCAGCTTGCGCTGTGCCTCGGCCTCGGCTTTTTCCTTGACGGCTGCTTCGCGGGCGGCCTTCTCTTCCGCTTCCATCTTGCGGCGCTTTTCAGCGGCCTGCTGGCGCAGAATCTCTGGATCCACTTCGATCGTCTTGCCGGCCTCCTCTGCGGGGGCCTCTACCGGTGCTTCCACCACCTCCGGCTCCGGAACCAGCTCCGGCTCGGCGACTGGCACAGCCTCTACCTCTGCTGCTGCTTCTTCTTCTGCCGCCGGATCGCGCTTCACGTAGGTACGCTTCTTGCGCACCTCCACGGCAACCGTCTTCTTGCCCTGGGAGCCGGAGCCCTTCAGGGTGCTGATGGTCTTGCGTTTCAGCGTGATTTTCTTCGGCGCCTTGGTAGATTCGCCGTGGCTGCGCTTGAGGTAGGCAAGCAGTGTCTGCTTGTCCTCATCAGAAACAGCTTCCTCCGCGTTGGTGTGTGGCAGCCCGGCTTCACCCATCTGCGTTAGCAGGCGGTCTACCGAGGCTCCTACGACTTCAGCGAGTTGCTGTACTGTGACTTGCGCCATTCAATGTTCTCCTTGTTACCCTGTTCGGCTTTGGCGGGGATTCAGACCCATTCAGGCCTGCGCTGCCTCGTCGGCTGCGGCATCCGCTTTTTCAGCTTCTTCCGCTTCGAACCAGGGTGCGCGAGCGGTCATGATCAGCTCGCCCGCGCGCTCTTCGGTCATATCTTCAATATCCATCAGGTCGTCCACGCCCTGCTCGGCGAGGTCTTCCATCGTGATGATTTCCTTGCTGGCCAGGATGAAGGCCAGGTGACGGTCCATGCCGTCCATAGTAAGAAGGTCTTCGGCCGGCTCGTTGGCGCCGAGCTGCTCTTCCGAAGCAATTGCCTGGGTCAGCAGGGCGTCTTTGGCACGAGCACGCAGTTCCTCGGCGATGTCTTCGTCGAAGCCTTCGATGCCAGACATCTCTTCGAGCGGTACATAGGCCACTTCTTCCAGTGTGGTGAAGCCCTCTTCCACCAGAATCTCGGCCACTTCCTGATCAACGTCTAATTGCTCGCAGAACACACCGATGATGGCGCCAGCTTCCTGCTCGTGCTTGTCGGCGGCCTCGTCGGTGCTCATGACGTTAATGGCCCAGCCGGTCATTTCACTGGCCAGACGCACATTCTGACCACTGCGGCCAATGGCCTGGGCCAGGTTGTCTTCGTTCACGGCGACATCCATGGTGCGGGTGTCTTCATCAACGACGATGGACTCCACTTCCGCCGGCGCCATGGCATTGATCACCAGTTGTGCCGGGTTATCGTCCCACAAGATGATATCCACACGCTCGTTGTCGAGCTCATTGGACACGGCCTGCACTCGCGAACCGCGCATACCGACACAGGCACCGACAGGGTCAATCCGTTGATCGTTGGTCTTCACTGCAATCTTGGCACGCGAGCCCGGATCACGGGCAGCGCTGCGAATCTGGATGACTTCCTCGGCGATCTCGGGCACTTCAATCTTAAACAGCTCAATCAACATCTCGGGGCATGCGCGGCTGAGGTCGGTCAGAATGGCGCGTACGCGGTCATTGACACGGAAAGTCTCACGGCCCACCAGCTGCTCACGGGGCAGAAGACCCTCGGCATTGTTGCCGAGATCCACGATCACGTTGTCGCGAGTGACCTTTTTGACGGAGCCGGCCAGCAGTTCGCCAACCCGATCCTGATATTCCTCGACCACCTGTGCACGCTCGGCATCGCGCACACGCTGCACAATCACCTGCTTGGCGGTCTGGGCGGCGATACGTCCGAAGTCGACGTTGTCGACGACTTCCTCATGAATGTCACCGGGCTTGAGGTCGGCATTGACCTCGATAGCTTCCTCGGTGGTGAACTGGGTGCCCAGCAGCGCCAGCTCTTCATCGGGCACGACCAGCCAGCGACGCCGGGTCACGTAGTCACCGGATTCGCGATCAATGCTGACTTCAATATCCGCTTCTTCGTCGTAGCGCTTCTTGGTCGCTGTGGCCAGGGCCAGCTCGATAGCCTCGAAAATGATGTCTTCAGAGACACCTTTCTCAGCGGATACCGCTTCGGCAACCAGCAGGATTTCCTTGTTCATTCTCGTCTCGCCTGCGCACACATGGTGTGCTGAATTTAGTGCCGGCTAACCGGCGTTCATTCGGGCCGCATGCCTCAGGGCAATCGCGGCCGCACCTGCGCCTTTTCAATGGCGCTGTGGGGGAGCAAAAACTCATGGTCGTCGACCTGCACAACCACATCCTCTCCCTCGATTCCTTTCAAAGTTCCCTTGAACTTGCGGCGCCCCTCGAAGGGCGTGCGCAAGCGCAATTCAATCCACTCACCGACATAGGTCGTGTAGTGGTCGAGGCGGAACAGCAACCTGTCCACGCCGGGCGAGGACACCTCAAGGGTGTACTCACCGGTAATCGGGTCTTCGACGTCAAGGACGCCGGAGACATGGCGGCTTACCTCGGCACAGTTATCGACGGTCACGCCATTCTCACCGTCGATATATAAACGCAGCAGCGTATGACGTCCCTGGGACTGGTACTCGATACCCCAGAGTTCAAAACCCAGCGCTTCCACAGTGGGTTCAAGCAGTGCCACGATTTTCTGTTCCCGACTGGCCACTCTCGGCTAGCCTCCTGCCAGTTGCTGCGGTTGCCCGCGCGTCCCGTTGACCAGGGCCTTTTCCGCACATAACAAAAAGCCCCTAATAAGGGGCTTTTTAGTTCGCACCTTTAACCAAACCACGTCGGTGCGTCTTTGGCAGCGAACGCGGGAATCGGACCGCGCTGTTCGCTGTTGCTGGCCGATGCTTTCGCATCCTGAGCCAACACGTTTGGTAGCGGGGGCCGGATTTGAACCGACGACCTTCGCCCGGCTAAGCCGGACCAGGTGAAGAGCGAGCCCCCTCGGGCGACCACTCTTCCCAACACTGCCAAAATGTTTGGTAGCGGGGGCCGGATTTGAACCACCGACCTTCGGGTTATGAGCCCGACGAGCTACCAGGCTGCTCCATCCCGCATCAAAACTGGTTCCTTGCTAAAGCCCCTTGGCTTTTGCGCCTAAACAGGCCTGGCTACCTGTTCAGAAGGGCGCTAATTATAGGGAGCGACCCTGTCCCGGTCAACAGCCTCTGCATACTTCTCTTTACTGGAGAAGCAACCGGTTACGGCTGACGGGGTAACTCGCCCCAAATACTGCCTCAAAGGATTGGTTGAGCCCGGGCGGCGGTGCTGGCCAGGGAATTACGAGCCCTGGATTAGTCCCGCGAATCGAATTACGTAGGGTGCCTGGACGAGGGCTCCGGGCTTGGAGCCACAATAAAATATGGTGCCGAAGGCGGGGCGATTTGCACCGCAAATCGCGACCGAGCCCGGGACAGCTGTGCTGGCCCGGATACAGCGAGGGCCGGAATAGTCCCGCGAATCGAATTACGTAGGGTGCCTGGACGAGGGCTCCGGGCTTGGAGCCACAATAAAAAATGGTGCGGACAGGGGGACTTGAACCCCCACGAGCAATGCTCACTACCCCCTCAAGGTAGCGTGTCTACCAATTCCACCACATCCGCATAATCTGTTTCCCCGGTCCTGGAAAGTACTTATTCCGTTTCCGGGAGTTCCGGGAGGTCGTCACCGCTGACGGCCGCCTCGGGCATGTCTTCCTCAAGCACCGGCAGGTCCGACTCCATTGCCGGAGCCGTGGCTTCCATGGCCGGCCCGCTCTGCTCAGCGGCGGGCAGCGGCAGGGCCAGTTCGGTCTCCGGGCTGGCTCCATCCCTGGCGATAATAGCCAGACCGAAGCTGGTGAGGAAAAACGCTGTGGCCAGGATCGCCGTGGCCCGCGTCAACACGTTTCCGCTGCCGGACGAACCGAACAGGGTCTGCGACGCGCCCGCGCCAAATGAGGCGCCCATTTCTGCACCCTTGCCCTGCTGGAGCAGGATCAGCCCGATAATTGCAAAGGCAATCAGCAGGTGTGCAATCAAAATCAATTGTTCCATATCAGTCCTGTATCAATCCCGAGCTACCCCTTCGGGGCTGCCCTGACTATGCCGGCGAAGTCGTCGGCCTTCAGGGAAGCACCGCCAACCAGGCCACCATCTATATCTTTTCCGGCAAACAGCGCAGCCGCATTGCCTGCCTTGACGCTGCCACCGTACAAAAGGCGGGTGTTTTCCGCCAACGCCGGTTGCCGCTGTTCCAGGAAAGCGCGAATCTCGCCGTGCATTTCCTGGGCCTGTTCCGGTGTTGCTGTTTCGCCGGTACCAATCGCCCACACCGGCTCATAAGCAATCATGTCGCCAGCGGTAAGCTCCGCCACCAGGGCGTCCAACTGCGCAGTCACCACGGTTACCGCGTCGCCCGCCTGGCGTTGTGCGAGGGTTTCACCCACGCACAGAATCGGTTTCAACCCCGCCCCGCGAGCGGCTGCCGCCTTGGCTGCCACTTCGGCATCGGTCTCACCGGCCTGCCGACGCTCCGAGTGGCCGAGTATGACCCAGCCGCAGCCGACGTCAGCCAGCATCTCTGCAGCCACTTCACCGGTGTGAGCACCGGGCGCGGAAGCGCTGCAGTTCTGACCCGCCAGTCCAATTGCGGTTCCCGCCGTCAGCGTGTTGACCAAGGCCAGGTAGGGGAACGGTGGACTGACAATAACGTCACAGGCGTCAGCGCTGTTATCAGCTTTCAACGACGCCACAAGCGCCTGCACCAGGTCTTCAATCATTGAGAGAGACCCGTGCATTTTCCAGTTACCGGCTACGACACTACGACGCATGGGACCCCCAGGTGGCAGCGGGCGGCAATCTTACCCAAGAAGCCCAGAACATACAATACGGCTAGCTGCCCAACAGGCCGGAGACCCGCTCAGCCAGCTGTCCGCAGAGGGTTTCGACCTGACCGGCATCCTCGCCCTCCAGCATCACCCTGATCACGGGTTCGGTTCCAGAAGCACGCAACAGCACGCGTCCGCGATCGCCCAGTTCCGACTCGGTATCCGCTACCGCGGCCAACAGGTCGGCGTTGCCCTCGAGATCGACCTTGCCCGCTACCCGCACATTGATCATGTGCTGCGGGTACTTGGTCATGCCGGAGTTGAGTGTGGCCATATCTGTCTCCGCCGCGCGCAGTGCTACCAGCACCTGCAGCGCCGCCACAATACCGTCGCCGGTGGTGGTGAGATCGGCGCAAATGATATGCCCGGAGGACTCTCCCCCCAGCCGCCAGCCGCGCTCCTGCATCTGTTCGTTAACGTAGCGATCACCGACCTGGGCGCGTGCAAACTCAATACCCAGGTCTGCCAGGGCCAACTCCATTCCCAGATTGGACATCAGCGTCCCGACTACACCCTTCGCACGTCGGTGGCGGGCAATAATGAACAGCAGTTCATCACCGTCGACCAGTTCACCATGCTGGTCTACGAACAGCACCCTGTCGCCGTCGCCGTCCATAGCGATGCCCAGGTCTGCGCCCTCCTCGACTACCCGCTGCGACAGCGCCGCCGGACTGGTAGAACCCACGTTCCTGTTGATGTTGAAGCCATCGGGTTCGACGCCAAGGGTAATCACCTCTGCGCCCAGCTCAGCGAACACGCTGGGTGCGATGTGATAGGTGGCACCGTGGGCACAGTCCACCACCAGTTTCAGGCCACGCAGGCTGAAGCGCGCCGGGACTGTCGACTTGCAGAACTCGATGTAGCGGCCGGCGGCATCCACCACCCGCACCGCCTTGCCGATAGCATCTGAAGCAACGGTCTCCAGGGGCTTTTCCAGCTCGGCCTCGATGGCCAGTTCGACCGCGTCGTCCAGCTTGTGGCCGCCGGCATCGAAAAACTTGATGCCATTGTCTTCGAAGGAGTTGTGTGAGGCACTGATGACGATACCGGCCCGGGCGCGCTGGGTGCACGTCATCAGGGCGACACCGGGCGTCGGCATGGGGCCCAGCAGCTTGACGTCAACCCCCGCCGCAACCAGACCCGCTTCCAGCGCCGACTCGAACATATAGCCGGAGACGCGGGTATCCTTGCCGATAATCACGGTGGGGCGTTCTTCACCGCCCTCGCCAGCGGCGAAGACGCGGCCGCAGGCCCAGCCCAGCTTGAGCATGAAGTCCGGCGTAACAGGCGATTCACCGACCCGGCCGCGGATGCCGTCGGTGCCAAAATAGCGTTTAGTCATTTATTCTCCTGCGCTGTCCGGGTCAGCCAGGGCAGACACCATCGCCAGTGCGTCCGCGGTCTCCCTGACATCATGGGTGCGTATTATGCTGGCGCCGCGCTCTGCCGCCAACACCGCCAGCGCCAGGCTGGCGGGCAGGCGCTCGTGCACTTCGCGCCCGATCAATTTGCCGATCAGGGACTTCCTCGACAGGCCAGCCAACACCCTGTGGCCAGTGGCTGTCAGCACCGACAGTCCCTGCAACAAGGCCAGGTTGTGTTCCACGGTCTTGCCAAAGCCAAAGCCGGGGTCCAGCAAAATCTGCTCCCGGGCCATACCAGATGACACGCAGGCCTCGACCCGATTCATCAGCCAGTCTCGCACATCGAAGACCACCGCATCGTAGTGTGGGTCCTGCTGCATAGTCTCGGGAGTACCCTGCATGTGCATCAGGCAAACCGGCAGTTTGATTTCAGTGGCCGCTTCCAACGCACCTTCTCGGGTCAGGGCTCGAACATCGTTAATCAGGCCGGCACCGCGGGCTGCTGCCTCGCGCATGACTTGCGGCGTACTGGTATCAATAGAGAGTATGACCGGCAGGTCTGCCAGGGCTTCCACACAGGGGATCACGCGGTCCAGCTCTTCCTGCTCGCTGACAGGCGCCGCACCAGGGCGCGTCGACTCCCCGCCCAGGTCTAGCAAGTCGGCGCCGTCGGCCAGCATCTGTTCCCCGCGTCGCCTGACGGCATCGAGGTCAGGGGCACCTCGATAGAGTGTGCCGCCATCAGAAAAGGAATCGGGGGTGATATTCATCACCCCCATGACTTGTAGAGTTTGTGTTGCCAGAAATGTTACCAGGCTGCCTGCTGGCCCTGGCCTGCCCTAGTGTTCCTGGGCGGGACCACCGATCGGGCCGTCGCGACCTTCACTACGTCCATCTTCGGCGGTGCTGTCGTCGGCTTCGACGCCACTGCCGCCGGCACCGTCACCGTCACCCCACTCCGGCGGATCCGGCATGCGGCCTTCCATGATGGCGTCGATCTGGTGACTGTCGATAGTTTCGTACAGCATCAGCGCTTCGGCCATCATGTCGAGCTTGTCGCGATTCTCTTCCAGAATCTTCTCTGCGGTCGCGTAGCACTCATCAATGATGCTGCGAACCTCCTCGTCGATCTGGCGGGCCGTCTCACCGGAGACCGCCGTATTGGGTTGTCCAGCGCTGCGTCCGAGGAAGACTTCTTCACCGCCTTCATCGTACTTAAGTGGTCCCAACTTCTCCGACAGGCCCCACTTGGTCACCATATTGCGCGCAATTTCGGTCGCCCGCTCAATATCGTTGGAGGCTCCGGTTGTAACGCCATCCTTGCCCAACGTCATTTCTTCAGCAATCCGCCCGCCGAACAGGCTACAGATCTGGCTGATAATTTGGCGACGGCTGTGGCTGTAGCGGTCTTCTTCGGGAAGGAACATGGTGACGCCCAGGGCCCGGCCACGGGGAATAATACTCACCTTGTAGACCGGATCGTGCTCGGGCATCAGTCGGCCGACAATCGCGTGGCCTGCCTCGTGATAGGCGGTATTCTTTTTCTCTTTCTCGGACATGACCATGGACTTGCGCTCGGCGCCCATCATGATCTTGTCCTTGGCCAGTTCGAACTGCTCCATGCCTACCAGTCGGCGACCGGCACGGGCCGCAAATAGCGCGGCTTCGTTGACCAGGTTGGCGAGATCGGCACCGGAGAAGCCCGGTGTACCGCGGGCAATCAGCGCCGCCTTGACGTCGTCCGCCAGTGGCACCTTGCGCATATGTACCTTGAGGATCTGTTCTCGGCCGCGGATATCCGGCAAGCCTACTACCACCTGGCGGTCGAACCGCCCAGGTCGCAGCAGGGCCGGATCCAGTACGTCGGGACGGTTGGTGGCGGCGATCACGATGACGCCATCGTTTACTTCAAATCCGTCCATTTCCACCAACATCTGGTTGAGGGTTTGTTCGCGCTCGTCATGACCACCGCCAAGACCGGCGCCGCGTTGGCGACCCACTGCGTCGATTTCGTCGATGAAGATAATGCAAGGCGCCTGCTTCTTGGCCTGCTCGAACATGTCCCGGACCCGAGACGCGCCGACCCCGACGAACATTTCCACGAAATCGGAGCCGGAAATCGAGAAGAACGGCACCTTGGCTTCGCCAGCGATCGCCTTGGCGAGCAGGGTTTTACCGGTACCCGGCTGCCCTACCATCAGCACGCCGCGGGGAATACGCCCTCCCAGCCGCTGGAATTTGCCGGGGTCACGGAGGAACTCGACCAGTTCCTGCACGTCTTCCTTGGCCTCATCCACGCCAGCGACGTCGGCAAACGTCGTGTGTATCTGGTCTTCACCCAGCAGCCGGGCCTTGGACTTGCCAAAGCTCATCGGGCCGCCGCGGCCGCCGGCACCACCCTGCATCTGGCGCATAAAGAACATAAACACCGCGATAATAATCAGGATCGGGAAGCAGGCCACCAACAGCTGCGTCCACAGGCTCTGTTGTTCGGGCTTGCGGCCCTCAATTTCCACCTTGTGGGCCAGCAGATCGTCGATCAGCTTGGGGTCTTCCAACATCGGGCGGATAGTCTCGAAACGCGTGTTGTTGTAACGCTCGCCGGAGATCGTCAAACCGTCGATCACCACTTTCTGCACCTGGTCGCGCTGGACTTCCTCGATGAACTCGGAATACCCCAGCTGCTCGGTCGGCTGCTGCATGTTGAAATTCTGGAACACGGACAGCAGCACAGCGGCAATCACCAGCCACAGCAATAAATTTTTCGCCATATCGTTCAAGGCCTTCTACCTCTTCAATCCCAAGCGGGACGAACCTTCTATGTTACTAGAGTTGCGAGGGCATCACCATTTTCAAAAACCCCCATGAATTCATGCACTTAAAATATTCAGGAACCTCGGAAACCGGTTCCCAGCAGGTACACTTCCCTGGATCGTGGCCGGGAAGCGGCCGGTTTGCGGGTGATGACCCTGTCAAAGCTGGTGCGGGCATCGCGCACCAGCTCATCGAACCCTTCTCCCTGGAATACCTTGGTCAGGAATGTACCGCCAGGCTTGAGTGTCTGCCTGGCCAGGTCGAGCGCCAGCTCCACCAGATACATGGACCGCGGCTGGTCGACGGCGTTCACTCCACTCATGTTGGGGGCCATATCCGAGATTACAAGGTCGGCCCCCTCGGGCCCTATGGCCGCCGTGATTTCCGCCAACACCACATCCTCGGTGAAATCACCCTCAATAAAAAGCACGTCTTCGAGGCTGTCCATCGCAAGGATATCAGATGCAATGACCCGACCCCGGGGCCCAACAATCGCGGCGGCCACCTGGGACCAGCCGCCAGGGGCCGCTCCTAAATCTACGACCGTCTGGCCCGGGCGGATGAGCTTGTCTTTTTCCTGAATCTCCAGCAGCTTGTAGCAGGCGCGGGAGCGATAACCGTCACGCTGGGCCTGCTGCACGTACTGGTCAGTGCGATGTTCCCTCAGCCAGGCGCGGCTGGAAGATTTCTTTTTGGGCATGGTGGGTTGCGATTCCGTGGTCCAGGAGGACAAATTCGGGCCTGCCAAGCGCGCCCGGTTGACGTAGAATAACGCGCCCCGCCAAACGTTGAAATGACCAGCCGGACGCTATGACAAGACGAGACGAAAAACAGCTGCGCGCCATCGGGCACAAATTGAAGCCTGTGGTCATGGTCGCCGGCAAGGGCCTGACCGATGGCGTGATTGCGGAAATCGAACGCGCACTGGGCGATCACGAGCTGATAAAGGTGAAAGTCGCCGTGGGTGGCAAGGACGAACGCGACCAGGTCGCTGATGACATCTGCGCCCGCACCGGCGCCGAGCTGATCCAGTCTACCGGCGGCATGCTGTTGCTGCTCAAGCGCGCACCCCAGCCGGACCCGAGGCTGTCTAACCTGCTGCGCTTCTGAACCCATGGCAGAGGTCATCGAATTCCCGTCCCAGCGGACCCAGGGCCTTGCCTTTCTGGATCAGCAGATTCGCGAGCTGCTGGGTAACCGCGGCGCAGACGACGAACTGATCGATTTTGCGGCCACTACCGTCAAACGCGTCTACGAGCGCTCTGTCGCAGCAGAAGACTACAGTTTTCAGGTCTCCCTGCCAGAGGGCGTCTCTACTGAGGCCGCCGAGGCCCTGCGCCAGTCGATCTCGCAGGGCGTGGAGCGAATCCGCAGTGAAAACCACGCCGTGGTCATCCGCCTGATCGCAGAGCTGGTGATGGCAGAGGTGCGCATGTTCCAGGCCAGTCGCGACAGCGAGTAACGCCAGAGGGCAACGGTACTGGCTTGCGATACACTGATCGCAAATGCCATGCGCAAACGCCCCACTCTGACACGCAGCGCTACATACCCATGCCCAGATTTCTCCATTCCTTTGCACTAACCGCAGCGTTAATCCTGCTGACCGCCTGCTCCAGCCTGAAGCCGCTGAATCTGCCCTGGGAAACTACGCCGCCGCCCACCCACGCCGTCCTCTGGGACAGCATGGACGAAATCCGCAGCGACGACTGGTTCGTGTTGCTCAACGACGGCCCCTCGGCGCTGGACTGGCGGTTGCGAGCGATCGACAGTGCAACAGCCAGTATCGACATGCAGACTTTTTTGTGGAACCTGGACACGTCAGGCCGACTGGTCTTTGAGCACCTGCTGGCAGCGGCCGACCGCGGCGTGCAGGTGAAGCTGCTGGTGGATGACACCTTTCTGCTGGGACAGGACACGCTGCTGGCAGACATTGCCCATCACGAACATATCGAATATCGCGTTTTCAACCCTTTCAAGCGCCGCAGCAACGGATTTGTTACCCGCCAGGCGCTGAATCTCGCGGAGTTCCATCGACTGGATCATCGCATGCACAACAAGGCCCTGATCATCGACAACCAGGTCGCCATCATCGGCGGGCGCAACATTGCCGACGAGTACTTTGGCCTGCATGAAGAGGCCAACTTCAGGGACCTGGAAGTGCTGGTCGGTGGACCGGGGGTTGAGGTCGTCGCCCGCAGTTTTGACGAATACTGGAACGACCCCTGGTCATTCCCTATAGAAGCGCTGGCACATGTCGACACCCAACCGCTAGATGCCAGGGCGCTGATGAGGACGAACGTCAATACCTCTTCCCTGCATCGGGAGCTCGACAGTACACAACAGTGGCGGGAATGGCATAGCGTCCTGGTCACCGCTCACAGTGGCACCCCACGCCTGCTGGTGGATACACCTCCGAAAGACAACCCCGCCCTGGCAACCGAGGCACCCGTGCAGGCTGCGGACGCCCTCCTTGAGGTAATTGAGGGTGCCGAGGAAGACGTCATAATTGTGTCTGCCTACTTGATTCCGACTCCGCGGCTGGAGGAAGCGCTGTCAGGAATCAGCGCCCGCGGAGTACAGGTGCAGGTGCTGACCAACTCCATTCGCTCGAACAACCACCTGACCGCACACAGCGCCTACCGAAATCACATCAAGGCGTTGATGGTCGGCGGCGCCGAACTCCATGAAGTGCGCATAGACGCCGCCAGTCGGGACACTTACATGTACGGCGAAGTAAATAACCGCCACCTGGCCCTGCACGCCAAACTCCTGGTCATTGATCAGGACCGCGTCTTCATCGGCAGTGCAAACCTGGACCCGCGTTCACTACGACTCAACACGGAAATGGGCCTGCTGATAGAAAGCCGAGACCTGAATCGGCAACTGCGCGCGCTGATAGCGCGAGATTTTCGGCGCTCCAACGCCTGGGAACTGGCTACGGATGACAGCGGCCGGGTGGTGTGGATATCCGATACTCAGGTACGGAAGTCCCAGCCCGCCGGCTCCCTGCTACAGCGTATGGAGGATTGGCTGTTCGCTCACCTGCCTATTGAGGGAAAAATGTAATTGAAAGGTCGAGGGAGAGGCTCCGCTCCCTAGCGTACTAAAAAAAAGCCAGCGGGTGCGTTAGCGCCTCCCATCGACATTATGGGCGCCAAGAGCGAGCGGTCCTGTAAACAGCAGTGCAAGCAGTATTACAAATGATGAACTTCCGCGATCTCGTATTCGATATCGCCGCCGGGGGCGCGCACCACCACTACTTCGCCCTCTTCCTTGCCCACCAGGGCGCGGGCGATGGGTGAGGTGACGGAGATCTTGTTGTTCTTGATCTCGGCCTCGTCCTCGCCGACGATCTGGTAGCGAACTTCCTTGTCGTTCTCGACATTGATGAGGTCGACGGTGACGCCGAAGATGACCTTGCCGGTCTTGTTGATCTTGGTGACGTCAATCACCTGGGCTTCGGCGAGCTTGCTCTCGATCTCCTGGATGCGGCCCTCGGCAAAGCTCTGCTGCTCACGAGCCGCGTGATACTCGGCGTTCTCCTTGAGGTCACCGTGTTCGCGCGCCTCGGCTATCGCCTGGCTGATACGCGGGCGATCTTCTTTCTTGAGCTTGTCGAGCTCTGCACGCAGGGCGGCTTCACCCGCCACGGTCATTGGCACCTTGTTCATCATCCACCTCATCGGTTGTTGCCTGCACAACATGCAGGCAACCAGAGCCGGGGCTATCCGGCGAGGCGGGCGTGCAGGTCCTGCAGGCGTCTGACCTGGTCGTCACCGGAATGCTTCATAGTCGCACAAAGGGCTTCGGCCGCCGCAAGTGTGGTCGTATAGAAGACGTTGTTGGCTTCTGCACTCGAGCGAATCGAGGCAGAATCAGCGATAGCTCGCCGCCCTTCCGTGGTGTTGACGATCAGGTCAATTTCACTGTTTTTAATCATATCAACAATGTGGGGGCGACCCTCAAGCACTTTGTTGACGTGCCGACAGGGTATACCAGCGGCTTCCAGCGCCGTGCGCGTACCGCGGGTAGCGACAATTTCGAAGCCCTGCGCCACCAGGTCGCGCGCGACTTCCACCGCTCCCGGCTTGTCCACATCCCGAACACTGATAAATACCGTACCGGATTCCGGCGCCACTTCTCCAGCCGCGAGCTGGGCCTTGGCGAAAGCGTCCTCAAAGCGGTCGCCGGTGCCCATCACCTCGCCGGTAGATTTCATTTCCGGTCCGAGTATGGGGTCCACGCCCGGGAATTTGTTAAACGGCATCACCGCTTCCTTGACGCTGAAATAGGGCGGCACCACCTCTTTGGTAAAGCCCTGTTCTTCCAGTGTCTTGCCGGCCATGCAACGCGCCGCCACCTTGGCGAGGGAGACGCCGATGCACTTTGATACGAAGGGCACGGTGCGCGAAGCGCGCGGATTCACCTCGATAACGTAGATCTCGCCATCCTGCCAGGCCAACTGCACGTTCATCAGGCCCTTTACGTTGAGCGCCCTGGCCATCTGCTTGACCTGCTCGCGCATGGCGTCCTGTACCGCGGCGTCCAGGCTGTAGGGCGGTAGTGAGCAGGCGGAATCGCCGGAATGTACGCCAGCCTGTTCAATATGCTGCATGATCGCGCCGATCACCACATTTTCGCCATCGCTGACCGCGTCGATATCCACCTCGATGGCGGCATCGAGGAAATGGTCCAACAACACCGGGGAGTCCTCAGAGGCCCGCACCGCCTCATTGAGGTAACGCACCAGTTCCTTTTCCTGGTAGACAATCTCCATGGCGCGACCGCCCAACACGTAGGAGGGGCGCACCACCAGCGGGTAGTCGAGGCTCTCGGCCGCGGCCAGCGCCTCCTCGGTGCTGCGTACCGTCATGTTCGGCGGTTGCTTGAGGCCCAGCTTCTCAATCATCTTCTGGAAGCGTTCGCGGTCCTCTGCCTCGTCGATGGCGTCGGGCGTGGTACCAATGATGGGAACGCCGGCGGCCTCCAGGTCTCTGGCCAGCTTGAGCGGGGTCTGGCCACAATGGCCAGCACGTCTTCCAGCGTCACTGGCTCGAAATAGAGCCGGTCCGAGGTATCGTAATCGGTAGAGACGGTCTCCGGATTACAGTTGACCATGATGGCCTCGTAGCCATCTTCACGCATGGCCAACGCGGCGTGCACGCAGCAATAATCAAACTCGATACCCTGGCCGATCCGGTTGGGCCCACCTCCCAGCACCATGATTTTCTGGCGATCGGAGGGGTTCGATTCACACTCTTCATCGTAGGTCGAATACATGTAGGCGGTGGCCGAGGCAAACTCGGCAGCACAGGTGTCAACCCGCTTGAATACCGGCTTGATGCCCAGGGACTGGCGGTGGGCCCGCACCTCGTGCTCCGTCATTGCCAGCAATACCGCCAGGCGCTTGTCGGAAAAACCGCGACGCTTGAGACGGAACATGGCGTCGGCGTCGATGTCCTTCAGGGCGACCGTCTTGAGCGCATTCTCGCTCTCCACAAGATCCTGAATCTGCACCAGGAACCACGGATCGATGCCGCACAGATCAAATATCTCATCCACGCTCATGCCCAGGCGCATTGCATCTGCCACATACCAGATGCGCTCGGGGCCGGGAATCGTGAGGTGATGAACCAGCTCTTCGCGGGCGTCTTCAGCGTCGAGGTCGAGCATATGCTCGAACCCGGAGGAGCCCACTTCAAGGCCGCGCAGGGCCTTCTGCAGTGACTCCTGGAAGTTACGGCCGATCGCCATGACTTCGCCCACTGATTTCATCTGGGTGGTGAGGCGCGCATCGGCACCGTCGAATTTCTCGAAGGCGAAGCGCGGGATTTTGGTGACAACGTAGTCGATGCTGGGCTCAAATGAAGCCGGGGTGGCGCCGCCGGTGATATCGTTCTGCAATTCGTCCAGGGTATAGCCCACCGCCAGGCGGGCGGCGATCTTGGCGATCGGAAAGCCGGTGGCCTTGGAGGCCAGGGCGGAGGAGCGTGAGACCCGCGGGTTCATCTCGATAATGACCAGGCGACCGGTTTCAGGATCCTGTCCAAACTGCACGTTGGAGCCGCCGGTTTCGACACCAATCTCACGCAATACCGCCAGCGAGGCGTTGCGCATGATCTGGTATTCCTTATCGGTCAGGGTCTGCGCCGGCGCGACCGTGATGGAGTCGCCGGTATGCACGCCCATGGCGTCAAAGTTCTCGATCGCGCAGACGATGATGCAGTTATCGTTCTTGTCACGAACGACCTCCATCTCAAATTCCTTCCAGCCAATCAGCGATTCATCGATCAGCAGCTCATTGGTTGGCGACAGATCAAAACCGCGAACACAGATTTCCTCGAACTCATCGCGGTTATAAGCGATACCACCGCCCGACCCGCCCATCGTAAAAGAGGGGCGTATAATGCAGGGGAAGCCGATCTGGTCCAGCACCTGGAAAGCTTCTTCCATGCTGTGGGCCAGTGCCGCGCGCGGTGTTTCCAGGCCAATACGCTTCATGGCCAGGCCGAACAGCTGGCGGTCTTCGGCCTTGTCGATGGCTTCCTTGGTGGCGCCGATCATCTCCACGCCGAACTTCTCGAGCACGCCCTCCCGGGCCAGGTCCAGGGCGCAGTTGAGCGCCGTTTGGCCGCCCATTGTTGGCAGCAGGGCATCGGGACGCTCCCGCTCAATAATTTTGGCCACAGTCCGCCATTCTACAGGCTCGATATAGGTCGCATCCGCCATGGACGGATCCGTCATGATCGTCGCCGGATTCGAGTTCACCAGAATCACCCGGTAACCCTCTTCCCGCAGGGCCTTGCACGCCTGTGTGCCGGAGTAGTCGAACTCGCAGCCCTGGCCGATGACGATCGGGCCGGCGCCGAGAATCAGGATGCTTTGAATGTCAGTACGCTTCGGCATATCAGGCACCTCCTCCCTGGGCCGCCGACTCGCCGGCGTGTTGTTCCATCAATTCAATAAAGTGTGTAAACAGCGGCGCCGCGTCGTGGGGACCCGGGCTGCCCTCCGGGTGACCCTGGAAACTGAAGGCAGGGCAGTCGGTGCGGTGCATACCCTGCAGCGAGCCGTCGAACAGCGACTTGTGGGTGACCCGCAGTGTGTCAGGCAGGTTGGCTTCATCCACAGCAAAGCCGTGGTTCTGGCTGGTGATGAGCACCCGGCCGTCCGCCAGGTCCTGCACCGGGTGGTTGGCGCCGTGGTGGCCAAATTTCATCTTTACGGTCTGCGCACCGCTGGCCAGGCCCAGCAGCTGGTGGCCCAGGCAAATGCCGAAGATCGGAATGCCGGTAGCGAGCAGTTCCTCAATCGCGGCGATTGCATAGTCACAGGGCTCCGGGTCTCCCGGGCCATTGCTTAACAGGATGCCGTCGGGCTTCATGGCCAGCACCTCCGCGGCCGGCGTCTGCGCCGGCACCACGGTCAGCCGACAGCCGCGGTCGGTGAGCATGCGCAGGATATTGCGCTTCACACCGTAGTCGTAGGCGACCACATGAAACCTGAGCTCATCATCGCTATAGGTGGGGTGCCCCTTGTCCCAGACCCAGGCGCCTTCTCGCCACTGGTAGGGCTTGTCCGCGGTCACTTCTTTTGCCAGATCCATGCCCTTGAGGCCGGCAAAACCGCGAGCAGCGGCCAGGGCCTCTTCCTCGCTGGGGTTTTCACCGGCCATGATGCAGCCGTTCTGGGCGCCCTTCTCCCGCAAAATGCGGGTCAGGCGACGGGTGTCGATATCCGCAATGCCGACAATGTTGTTGGACTTCAGGTAGCTGGCAAGGTCCTGCTCGTTGCGATAGTTGGAGGCCAACAGCGGCAGGTCGCGAATCACCAGGCCCGAGGCCCAGATGGCCGATGACTCTTCATCTTCAATGTTGGTGCCGGTGTTGCCGATATGCGGGTAAGTGAGGGTCACGATCTGGCGGGCGTAGGAGGGATCGGTGAGGATCTCCTGATAGCCCGTCATGGCGGTATTGAACACCACCTCCCCGATCGATGAGCCGTCGGCTCCTATGGCGACGCCGCGGAAGATACTGCCATCTTCCAGCGCCAGAATGGCCTTGTTGCTCAAGCAAACCTCCGTGATTCAATAGGGGATATGACCGTGGACTGGCTCAGGTGCGGTGAGGCGTCGCTGCGTTTCGCGGGCCCAAAAAAAAGCGAGATGATCATTTCATCTCGCTTTTTTGCATCGGTATTTGGCACGCGCTTTCACCGGCTCCTGTCGCCCAGAACACGGGGCTTTGGTCCACATATTCTGGGAACGCGATTGTACGGAATCGGCAGCCGGGTGTCTACTTTTTATCCGTGCCAGGACTGCTTTATGGGGTCTTGAAGACACGCCGTGAACCCGTCATCCCCGTCATCCCCGTCATCCCCGCGAAAGCGGGGATCCAGTGACCCAGCTCTATCGCAACTGGATCCCCGCTTTCGCGGGGATGACGGCGAACTCTGGATTCGCGGGGATCACGGCGGGCTTTGGATTTGCGGGGATCACGGCGGGCTTTGGATTTGCGGGGATGACGGCGGGCTTTGGATTTGCGGGGATGACGGCGGGCTTTGGATTCGCGGGGACGACGGCGAGCTTTGGATCCGACCCGAGACCTCGTGCCCCCGGGCAGTACGGCACCATGGCGCTTTCTTGCAGGAAGTGAGGCCGGTATGATCGCGCCTTTCACGGGGGTGATGAGAACAATGAGCTATTTTGAGGGCAAAATCGCAGCGGTGACCGGAGCCGGATCGGGAATTGGCCGCGGGCTGGCCATTGCCTTGAACCGCGCTGGCTGCACGCTGGAAATCAGTGATGTGAACCAGACCGGACTGACGCAGACCGTCGAGCTGCTGAAGCGTAAGGACCTGGTCGCAACAAGCCGGGTGGTCGACGTTGCCGACCGGGCCGCTGTGGAGGCCTGGGCGGACGCCGTGGCCGCGCGCCACGACCGTCTCGACATACTCATCAACAATGCCGGCGTGGCACTGGGCGGTAGCGCCGCGGAAAACAGCATCGAAGATATCGAGTGGCTGATGGGCATCAACTTCTGGGGCGTGATCTATGGCTGCAAGGCCTTCATGCCGCTGCTGCAAAAGTCTCCCCAGGGCCATTTGGTGAACATCTCCAGTCTGTTCGGCATTATCTCGGTGCCCACCCAGTCCGCCTATAATGCCGCCAAGTTCGCGGTGCGTGGCTATACCGAAGCCCTGCGCCAGGAGCTGTGGGACAACCCGATACACGTCTGCTGTGTTCACCCCGGCGGTGTAAAAACCAATATCGCCCGCGCCGCTCGCAGCGGCCGGCCAGACACCCAGCATATCGGCTTTGCCGATCGCTTCGAGGAAATGGCCAGCACCACCCCCGACGCCGCCGCCGCGCAGATTCTCAAGGCCATGCAGCGTCGGAAACCGCGACTGCTGATCGGCTGGGATGCAAAAATTGCCACTTTTATCAGCCGCCTGTTCCCCACCGCCTACCCACGGATCTTTTCGGTACTGGTCGGCCGCCAGACCCGCGAGTTGATCCAGGCCGACTGAGCTAGACTGCCACCATGACACGAGAAATTGTAATCGCTGTATACAGCGAAGACGCCGCCTTTGCTGAACGCTGGCAGCACGGCCTGCTCGACGCCGTCCCGGAAGACTATGTCGAAAGCGAGATCGTGACCCGGCAGGCGACTGACGCGGAGGGACTGGCGGAGATACTGGCTGACCCTCATCTACAGGCGTTGGTGCTGCACAGCGACAATGCTACCGAGACGGTGCCGCGCTGCCTGCAGCGCCGACCCCACGTAAACCATTTTGTGGTGCTTCCGCAAAGCCGGCGCGGCCATATCGACGACCTTCTGGACCTGCCCATCGACGGCTACCTGGACGACACCGAGGAGGATTTCTTCTCGGCCCTGCGGGAAATAGTCGCCGCCATCGACCACAAGGCCGAAACCCCTTTCGCGGACACCCTGCGCGACTACGTGCGCAGCGCCAAGGACGCCTGGCATACACCCGGCCACTCCGGCGGTGACAGCGTCAAGGACAGCCCCTGGGTGTCAGACTTCTATCGCTTCCTGGGCGAGCATATTTTCGATGCAGACCTGTCGGTCTCGGTGCAGGTGCTGGACAGCCTGCTGGAGCCCCACAGCGTGATCCAACAGGCCCAGGCCCTGGCCGCGCGGGCCTTCGGCTCAAAACACACCTTTTTCTCCACCAACGGCACGTCTACCGCCAACAAGGTCATCCTGCAAAGCCTGCTGCATCCCGGCGACAAGGTGCTGCTGGACCGCGGCAGCCACAAGTCCGCCCACCACGGCATCATTTTGTGTGGCGCCATGCCGGTGTACCTGCCCTCGTCACTGCGAGTGCGCTACGGCCTGTATGGCCCGGTCACACAAGAGAGTATCTTCCGCGCAATCGACGAAAACCCGGACGCCCGGGCCCTGCTGTTGACCAGCTGTACTTACGACGGCATGCGCTACGACCTGACGCCGATCGTCGAGCGCGCCCATGCCGAAGGCATAAAGGTCATCATCGACGAAGCCTGGTACGCCCACGCGGCCTTTCACCACTCCCTGCGGCCAACGGCCCTGGAATACGGAGCAGACTACGTCACCCAGTCCACCCACAAGATGCTGTCGGCGTTCTCCCAGGCCAGCATGACCCATGTCAACGACCCGGATTTCGACGAACAGCGCTTCCGCGAACACTTCAACATGCACGCCTCTACCAGCCCCCAATACGCCATCATTGCCAGCCTCGATGTGGCGCGGAAACAGATGTCGATGGAGGGCTATGCACTGCTCAGTCGCACCCTGGAACTAGCAGAACGACTGCGGGAATCCATTAACGCCACCGAGGTGTTCCGGGTACTGGAACTGCCGGACATGCTGCCCGACGAACTGGCCGACGACGGCGTTCGCCTCGATCCCACCAAGATCACCGTGGACATCAGCCAGACCGGTCGCAGTGCCGAGGCGGTGCAGGTCGAGCTGTTCGAGAAATACAACATCCAGGTGGAAAAGACGACCTTCAATACCATTACCCTGTTGCTGACCATCGGCACCACCCTGGGCAAGGTAATGCGGCTGGAGAACGCGCTCAAGCGCATGGCCAGGGAAGCGAAGCAAAAAGGCGGCGAGATTGAGCTCAAGCCGCCGCCGTCACTGCCGCCCACCGGCGAGATTGCCAGGCTGCCGCGGGATGTGTTCTTCGAGCGCGGCGCCGTAGTGCGCCTGATGGACTCGTCCACCGAGCTGAATCCAGACCTCGAGGGTGCCATCAGCGCCGACCAGATCACCCCCTACCCGCCGGGCGTGCCGGTGCTGGTGCCCGGCCAGGTGATCAGCCGGGAGGTGTTGGACTACCTGCGCTCTATCCTGCTGTCACAACGTCATATCGAGGTGCACGGGCTCACCTACCGCCAGGAATTACCGCACCTGCGCATCGCCAGTGACGACAAAGGCTGACCCGCAAGCCAACTCTACGACAAGTTTCAGCCTCCCTTTTTTTGACCGGTACAATGCTTGCGCATCAAACCCGTTCAAGAACGTAGTCTGGCCCCAGTAAAGTGGGGGAGGCAGCGCGCTGACTATCTTTAACAAGACGGGTAGACTCGGTGCTTCGAATCACTTCCGGCAGCGACCATCATGACTGCAAACATCGACCTGTATTTTTCTTTCCGCAGCCCCTACAGCTACCTGGCCACACCCGGCGCACTGCAGCTGGAGAAAGATTTTGATGTGGAAGTCGCGCTGCGTCC
This sequence comes from Cellvibrionales bacterium, assembly GCA_043513815.1. Classification (GTDB taxonomy): domain Bacteria; phylum Pseudomonadota; class Gammaproteobacteria; order Pseudomonadales; family Halieaceae; genus JANQIO01. The sequence continues at coordinate 3,541,431 of CP121313.1, forward strand.
GGTGCTGCCGCTGGCGATCCGCAACCCGGCTTTCTTCAGCCCTGAAAATGCCTTCAAGGCGATGTATATAGTGATCGACTGGGAGCGTCGGGCGGAGATGCTGGGCATGCCGCACAAATGGCCTTCGCCGGACCCCATCGTGCAGGACTTCGCGACCATGACCATTGCCGAGGAGCAGCCCTACATCCACCGCCTCGTGCGACTGGGCGTGGAAGCCGAGCGCCGGGGCAAGGGCCTGGAGTTCGCCGCCGAGGTCTCCCGCACCATCTTCGGGGGGACCGAGGGCTGGGACCAGGGCGATCATCTCGCCCAGGCCGCGTCGAGGTCAGGCCTGGACCTTTCCGACATGGAATCGGCCATAGCGGACCCGGCTTCCCACGATGCGGAGATTGAGCAGAACCAGGACCAACAGAAAGCCGCCGGACATACCGGCGTGCCCCTGTTTGTCTACAGCGGCGAGCCATTTTTCGGCCAGGACCGGATCGACACCCTGCGCTGGCGGCTGGAGCAGGACGGCATAGGACGCTAGCCCCCAACGCGCACCGATATTTGGAATTCTGAACGCGACTGTAAACTTCGGTAGGGCGGCTGGTGCGGACGTGCCGCAGCTTGCGGGGTAAACTGGCAGCCCCTGGAATAACCCGGAGCAGGACATGGCACTGGCCCTCGATGGCATGAACATCCTCATCACCGGTGGCGGCACCGGTATCGGCAAAGCCTGCGCCCTGCGTCTGGTGCAGGAAGGCGCGCACGTCACCATCTGCGGTCGCACCGAGGCAACACTGGCCGCAGCTGCAGATGCCATCAAGTCACAACGCCCGCCGGGCAGACTCCAGTGGCTGGCCGGTGATATTACCAATGAGGACGAGGTCACAGCGATCACCACGCAGGCCGCTGGAGAGGACGGAGTGTTGCATGGCGTCGTCGCCAACGCCGGCGGTGGCGGCATGCCCATGCCCTACGGTGAACTGGACACCGAGGAATTCACCCGTGTGCTCAACCTGAATGTGCTGGGTACCGTGCTGTGCATGAAACACAGCATCCCGCTGATGCTGGCAGCAGGAGGCGGCTCCTTTGTCGGCATGTCCTCACTGGCCGGCCACATTACCCATCCCTATTTCCACGCCTATTGCGCCGGCAAGGCGGGCATCGAGGCGATGATGCGCAATGCCGCCGATGAATACGGCAAACAGCGACTGCGCTTCAATGCGATCAGGCCTGGCTTTATTGCCACCGAAATCATGGCCGGCATTCCCGAGGATAGTGATGTCTACCGCTCCTATATCGAGAACACGCCGATGAACGATGTGGGACAACCGGAGGACGTGGCAGAACTGGCGCGTTTTCTCATTGGCCCCGAGTCACGCTGGATTACCGGGCAATGCATCAACGTCGACGGCGGCCACAGCCTGCGTCGGGGCCCGGATTTCTCCAGTTTCGTCGCCTGATACAGCCACGGTGAGCACGCACCCGGGGCTGACCCGCACCCAGTCTTCACTACTCGTCTTCAGCCTGTTGACGGTCGCCATAGGCCAGTCGTTGGTATTCGCGCTGCTGGCGCCGCTGGGGCGCGAAGTGGGCATGAGCGAGATTCAGGTCACCTCCATCATAGCCATATCGGCAATCATCTATGGCTGGATCTCGCCGCGCTGGGGCCGCTACAGCGATCACCGCGGGCGCAAGCCAGTGCTACTCATCGGTCTCACCGGTTTCACTATCGGCATCGTGTTCTTTGCCAGCGTGTTCCAGGCCGGACTGATGGGCCTGCTGGTGGGCACGCCGCTTTACCTGCTGGCCATCCTCGCACGTTGCACCCAGTCTTCCATCATGGCAGCCACGCCGCCGGCCTGCTCTGCCTACACTGCCGATCTGACGCCACCTGACCAGCGCATGCGCGCCATGGGTCGACTGGGGGCGGCCAACAGTATGGGCATGATCCTGGGGCCGGCAGTCTCGGGGGCACTCGCTACGGTCGGACTGCTGGCACCGCTCTACTTTGCCGGCCTGCTGACCGCTACCGCCGCCCTACTGGTGTGGTTCAAGCTGCCGTCAATCCCGGCGGTGGCGCGCAAGTCCCACATGACGCGCAAACATCTGCAGTATCGCGACCCGCGCATCGTCCGCTACGTGGCAACCGCCATTGGCATGTTTTCCGGCTTTGGCGCTATCCAGCAAACGCTGGGGTTCAGCATCCAGGACAAGCTGCAACTCTCCGGCATCGAAACTGCCCAGTACACCGGCGGCGCCTTTATGGTCTCCGCTACCTTTGCTTTCTTCTCGCAGCGGGTGCTGATCCAGCGCCTTACACTGACCCCGGACCAGTTCATTCTCGCGGGGCTCGCCACCCTGCTGCTGGCCGCCGGCTTCCTCGGCAGCTTCGTCAGCATAGGTTATCTGGCGGTGGGAATGGCGCTGATGGGGCTGGGTACAGGCATGGCCATGCCCAGCATCATGGCGGCCGCCTCCATGGCAGTGTCGCCAGACGAACAGGGCGCGGTGGCGGGTATCGTTGCCTCCTGCCCCGCCATCGGTTTTGTGGTGGGCCCCATCGCCGGTGGCGTGCTGTACCAGCAAAGCCCGGCCTGGCCCAGCGCTTTTAGCGGCGTGGTATTCATTCTAGTATTTGTATTGATGCGACTCACACGGAGAAAACCCGCATGAAGGAAGCCCTGGCCGAGCTCCAGGCTCAGATAGCAGGCCGTCGCGACGCCTTGCTGGAGGAGTATACCGAGTACGAACTTCACCAGCTCCGGGTTGCGGTCAGGCGCCTGCGCGGCCTGTTGCGTTTCGAAGCCCAGCCCGATGCCTGGCAACTGCGCAGGGAATGGGGCTTCCTGATCAGCCAGACCAATCCGGCGCGAGACTGGGATAGCCTGTCTGCCCGAATCGAGGACTTGCCGGAGGACCAGCAGCCGGTGGGCCTGCTGTCTGCAGTGGAACGGCACCAGCACAAGGTATGGGACGAAGTCCTTGTCCAGTTGCGCGGCCCCCAGTGGGACGCTACCGGCCAGCGGCTCCAGGCCTATATCGACCACCACATCGAAGACCAACATGCCCCCGTTGACCGCAGCGCCAGTATTCGCGAAGCCGGCCTGCGGGTAAACCAGGCCTGGGAATACGCAGAGGAACACAACGAGCCGCGCGCCTGGCACAAGCTGCGCATTGCCATCAAGGACCTGCGCTACAACCTGGACTCATTGTCGCAAACGGAAGTCGACGAACCGATTGAACTGTGCAAACGCCTGCAGGACCTGCTGGGTACCTGGCACGACAGCATCGTTCACCGGCAACTGCTAAAAATAGTCGACAGCGAACTGGCCGCCGACGAAAAGGCGGCCAAGCATGCCGCGGAGGGGCTGGACACGGACCTGTTCGCAGAAGGCATGAAAGCGCTAAAGGAAACCCGTCACGTCATGGCGGCCCGCCAACAGTTGTTGGAGCGCGCGAGGGCCAGGTAGCCCTGCCCCTGGCTAAAGGCAGGGAGGTAAGGATGATCAACCCCAGCCCCTGCCATGGAGACAGAACGAAGTAATGCCCGCCACTGAAGCTGCGCTGCCAGTGCCCGTAGAGTCGGGGCTCACGCTGCAGGTATACCGTTGTGGCACTGTCATCGGGATGCATTCCCCCAGGGGGAATGACGCGGCCGGGATTCAACACCACGGCGCCTGATTGCGTCAGTACCGCGAGCAAAACTGCGGCCACCCCGCACAGTCCGAGCAAGCTGCGCCTTAACCACGGCAAGCCCTTTGCGCCGGGCGGGCGCGCGGAAAAACCGTAGAAACACAGCAGCCCGGCCAGTGCTCCCAGGTGGTTGAGCCACAGGTCATTGAAATCGAAATAGGTCCCCTGTCGGGCGGTGAGATACAGGTACTGGAAGGCCTCATCCAGGACACTGAGCCAGAACACCAGCAACAGAACTTCCAGCAGCGGCCAGTGCTGTCGTCGGGGATCAAGCACCCAGGCAAACAGCCCAGCGATGAGGGCGTACTGCAGGTAGTGAATCGTTTCCACCAGCGTGGTTAGCAGCCAGCGGTTGCTCAGAAAGATCGCCAGCAACAGACTGGCCCAGCAAAACCCGGTGAGCCACCGCGCCTGTCCTCGCCGGCTCCTCAGGCAGACCCAGGCCAGCACGACCAGCAGACAGCTTGCAGCAATCTGGCGCGTGTATTCGACTGGCACGACAGCACCGAAGGGCGTCTGCCAGGCTCGGGTTACCCAGGTCGAGAACTGCAGGTGCAGCAGTGCGTTGGCCAGCCAGTAAACCAGCACCAGGCACAATGCCAGCAGGCGAGTGCCGCCTAGGGACATACCGGCTCGTCTGGCAACAGGTTCCAGATAACCAGCCCCTGGCCCGCCGGCGTGCTGCAGCCCGGCTGCACCGGGACACCCTGGTGGCGATTGGGTGCGGGGCCGTGATCCACAAACAGCGAGAGATTGGGCGGACCCTCATTATTGCGAGCAGGCACTGTGCCTTCATAGCTATCCGTACCAGCGGCGTCCTCAAAAAACCCCAGCGACACATGAGCACTGGCCCCGAGGCTAAAGTCGCCTACCTGGTATTGATCATTACCGGCGCGATCCCGAAACCAGGCAAGGCTGTAATCCCAGGCCAGCCCGGCACTCACACTATGGCGGGTACGGTAGCTATCGTTGCCCTGGGTGTTATCGAGAAAGCCGAGTCCGCCGTGGGCACCCCAGGCCTGGGCATAACGACTGCCCATGAAGTGGTCATCACCGGCTCCGCGATCCAGCAATAGCCCGGCCCCGTGGAAATACCCGCCACCCTGGGCGAATACACCGGCGTCATAATTGTCATTTCCAGCGCCGTCCAGCAGTACGCCCAGACCGCCGCTGCCCAGGCCACGCAGGCCCATTCCCAAACCTTGTGCCCACGCATCACTGAGGCCCGGTGTGCCATAGCCGGTCGGACGTCGAGCCAGCGCACGGTAATCGTCGTCGCCGCTGGCATCCACGAGCGCGCCCAGCCCCGCCGTCAATCCCAGGCCCTGGGCCAGGCCCGACGCCTGGTAGCGATCATCTCCCGCCCGGTCCAGCAGCATGGCAACCCCTGCCAGTGCGGCACCCTGGGCATAGTGCCGGGCGACGTATTCGTCCGCCCCCGCAGCGTCAATCATGAAAGCGGCACCCAGCAGCGCAAACGCCTGGGTATAGGTCGTACCGTTGTAGCGGTCGTTGCCGCCGCGGTCCAGCATCAGGAACACCCGTCCAATACCGCTGCCGATCCCACCCGGGCGCGAGCTTTCGTAACGATCATCGCCCTCCAGGTCCACGAGCCATTGAGGCGTAGCGGAAAAGTGCTCAGACGAATCCAGGCCATAAACGTCCGCGCCTCCCAGGTCGAAAATCGCCAGCACCGCATCCGACTGAAAACTGCTGTCCGCCGACCCTGCAAAGATGATGGCGCCCAGCGCCGTCTCCTGTCGCACAATGACACGCTCTCCGGACCGGGAGTGAGATTGCATGAGGTCAGTTACCGCATTCAGCCATTCGGCATCGAACAGTACGCCAGCTTGCCGGGTTGCGCAGGCGATAGCCGCCAGATCGGCCTTTTCCAGGCGTTCAAGAAAGCGCCGCAGCCGCCGCTTCTCCCACCATGACAACGACCCCGGCTGAGGTTCTGCCAAAGCACGCTGTACCTTTTCAAAATGCTTGATCAACGCCCGGGTGTCTCGCGGAGGCAGGACTGAGCGATGCAGGGCCTGGACAGCCACTGCGGTGGCGAGCACCTGGTCCGCCGCCTGCGCCAGGCTGGCTGGCGCCGGCAGGCGCGCGGCGTCACAGTCAGCGCGCAGCCCATACTGTGCTGCCCACTGCGCTACCGCCGCTTCCAGACCGTCGAGCCTCAAGTGATCGGAAAAGTCTTCAAGGGGTGCCGTCATCTGCAGTGGTGCGGCGATAACATCAAGGAAAAGCCGGGGTGGCCGGTAGACATCGGGCACCCGGTTGATGCGACCGGCAAATTTTGCGCTGAAGTGGTCGGCCGCGTCGCTGCCGCCGAAAAGCTGTTCCAGCAGACTGTCCGTTGCCCCGCTGGCCTGTAGCCCCAGACAGAGAACGAGCCCGGCCGCTAACAGCCGCACGACTCAGGACTCGACCAGGATTTTCTCAAGTGCTGCGCGAATGGGTGCCGGAATGGGCACGGACTGGTTGCTGGCGCGATCGACGAATACATGTACGAAGTGGCCGCAGGCAGCCGGTTCTTTCTCGCCTTCCTTGAAAATACCGATACCGTACTGCACCGAGCTGTTGCCAAGCCGATCAACACGCAGGCCACCCTCGATGGGCTCGGGGTGGCGGATTGAACTGAGATAGTCGCAGCCTGAATTGACCACGTAGCCCACCACCGGATCGTCGGGAATGGTCATGCCACCCTCGGCGATCAGGTAGTTGTTGGCCACCGTGTCGAAATAGGAGTAGTACACGACGTTGTTGATGTGGCCGTAGATGTCGTTGTCACTCCAGCGCGTGGTGATCGGGTAGAACACCTTGTAGTCAGCGCGGGCGGGTTTAGTAGGCGGCACGGTAGATCTCCAGGGCGTCGTCCTGTGTTACCTCGCGGGGGTTGTTGACCAGCAGGCGTTGCTGCTGCATGGCGTCCTCTGCCAGCATGGGCAGGTCCGCCTCGGTCACTTCGGCCTGGGACAGTGTCGCCGGCAGCCCTGTGTCCCGAATAATAGACTCCAGCGCAGACACCAGGGATTCGCCGTCCGTGCCGCCCAGGATGGGGGCCAGAGCGGCATACATCTGGCTGGCTTCGGACATGTTGAAACGCAGCACCGCCGGCAGTACCAGGGAATTACTGAGTCCATGGGGAATGTGGTAGTGCCCGCCCAGCGGGTAGGCCAGCGCGTGAACTGCGGCCACTGGGGCATTGGCAAACGCCTGGCCTGCAAGCATGGCACCCAGCAACATGTTGGCTCGCGCTTCGCGGTTATCACCCTCGTGCACGGCGGTGCGAATGTTGCCTGCCAGCAGACCCAGAGCCTGGCGCGCCAGGTTGTCGGACAGCGGATTCTTCTTGTGCTTCGAGGTGTAGGCTTCGATGGCGTGCACCATGGCGTCGATGCCGGTCATGGCGGTGACACGCGGCGGCAGGCCCAGGGTCAGGTCGGCATCCAGCACCGCCACATCGGGCAGCAGCACCCTGGACGACACGCCAGCCTTGGTGGTCTCACCGGTCGTCACTACCGCCACCGGTGTGACCTCGGACCCGGTACCCGCGGTGGTCGGCACCAGAATCAACGGCAGGCGTGCGCCGGTGACCTGGTCAACGCCGTAAATTTCTGCCAGTGACTGTTCGGAGTGCAGCAGGACCGCCACCACCTTGGCGACGTCCATGGAACTGCCACCGCCAATGGCGATGACGCCGTCTATGCTCTCGTTCAGCGCCAGCTCGACCGCATCGAGAATGACCGATTCCGGTGGATCCTCGCGCACCTGGTCGTAAAGTACCGGCTCCAGGCCATTGGATTCGCAGTGCCTGCAGCGGCGGTTCCACCAGGCCGATAGCCACCAGCCCCGGATCGGTGACCAGCAGCGGCCGGGTGATCCCCAGTCGGGCACATTGCTCGTGCAGCCTCAGGCTGCTGCCGGCTCCGCTTTCAATACAGCCAGCGGTGCTGAAGGAAAAGTCCTTCACTGGGTGCTCCTCGCGTACAGCGCTTGTGTCAGAAGGTCAGGATCACTTTACCGCGGGCGCGGCGTTCGGTCATGCAGGTGAAGGCATCGCGGAACTGCTCGATCGGGAAACAGTCGGTCACCACAGGTTTGAGCTTGCCCGCTTCAAACAGCTCCCACAGCTCCTTGATGTTGGACAGGTTGACCTCGGGTTCCTCGCCGGTGAACCGGCCCCAGAACACACCGACAATCGAGCAGCCTTTCAGCAGCGCCAGGTTCAGCGGCACGCTGGGGATAGGTCCGGCGGCAAAGCCTATCACCAGGAAACGACCGTTCCAGGCCATACCGCGCAGGGCTGGCTCGGAGAAATCGCCACCCACCGGGTCATAGACCACGTCGACGCCCTTGCCGTCGGTCAGCTCCTTGATCGCTTCCTTCAGATTCTGCTCGGAGTAGTTGATGACCTCGTCGGCGCCCAGTGCCTTGCAGGTTTCCAGTTTCTCGTCGCTGCTGGCCGCGGCGATCACCTTGGCTCCCATCAGCTTGCCGAGCTCAACCGCGGTGGTACCGACACCGCCGGCCGCACCCAGCACCAGCAGGGTTTCCCCGGCCTTGAGCTGGGCGCGCTGCTTGAGCGCGTAATAAGAAGTGAAGTAGGTGATGGCAATGCCTGCGGCCTCTTCAAAGCTCAGCGCCGCCGGCTTGGGGAACACGCCCATTTCGTGCACCGCCGCTTTCTCACTGAAGCCACCGACAGAGCCCATGGAGATGACTTCGTCACCGGGCTGGTAACGAGTGACCTTGTCACCCACCGCTTCGACCACGCCGGAAAACTCACCGCCCGGGATAAAGGGCAGATCCGGCTGGAACTGGTACTTGCCCTGGATGATCAGGACGTCAGGGAAATTCAGGCCCGCCGCCTTCACATTGATAAGCACATCTTGCTCACCCAGCTCCGGCACAGGCCAGTCGGACTCGAGCGACAGCTTCTCGCCGTCACCCGGGCCCAGTTCGGGACACACCAGTGCGCGCATCAGGCCCGGCAGCACCCATCCCGCCGCCGACACACATGGTGATCACCACGTACTTGACGCCACGACGCTTACCTTCGATCAGCGCATGGCCGATCATCCGGGAACCACTCATGCCATAGGGGTGGCCAATGGAAATTGCACCGCCGTTAACGTTGAGCTTGTCGTTGTCGATACCCAACTGGTCGCGACAGTAAAGCACTTGCACGGCAAAGGCCTCATTCAGCTCCCAAAGGCCGATATCGTCCACACTCAGGCCGTGCTGCTTGAGCAGTTTGGGCACCGCGAAGACCGGGCCGATACCCATTTCGTCAGGCTCGCAACCGGCGACAGCCAGGCCGCGATAAATGCCCAGCGGTTCCAGGCCTTTCTGTTCGGCCAGCTTCGCGTCCATGACGACCTGGGCGGAAGAACCGTCAGACAGCTGGGACGCATTGCCGGCGGTGATCGTGCCGCCTTCGATGACCGTCTTGAGGCCGGCCAGGCCTTCGGCGGTCGTGGCGCGAATGCCTTCATCGGCAGAAACCGTGGCCTCGGCTTCGCCCTGCTCGCCGGTTTCCTTGTCCCAGGTGATGCGCTTGCAGGTCACCGGTACCAGCTCGTCAGCGTACTTGCCCGCCTCGTAGGCAGCGGCAGTACGGGCCTGGGACTGCAGACCGTATTCATCCATCTGCTCGCGGGTGATGCCATAGCGATCTGCTACCACTTCCGCGGTCTGCAGCATGGGCATGTGGACATTCGGGTGCATGGCCAGCAGCTCTTCATCGGCGGCGCGGTGCAGGTTCATGTGCTCGTTCTGCACCAGGCTGATGGACTCCAGGCCACCGCCCACTACCACGCTCATGCCGTCATACATGACCTGCTTGGCCGCGGTAGCGACCGCCATCAGGCCGGAGGAACACTGACGATCGAGGGTCATGCCGGATACCGTTACCGGGCAGCCGGCACGCAGGGCAATCTGGCGTGCCACGTTGCTGCCGGTAGCGCCCTGCTGCAGGGCGGCGCCCATAATCACATCTTCAACTTCACCCGGTTCGATGCCGGCGCGCTTGATGGCCTCAGCGACCGAGGCAGCACCCAGGCTGGCACCACCGAGATTGTTGAAACCGCCCCGATAGGCTTTGCCGATCGGGGTGCGTGCGGTGGATACGATTACTGCGTCTGTCATTTTTTGGCTCCTGTGGCACCTGTCGTTGCAGGCGCTTGGATTTACTCTTGTCATTCCCGCGACAGCGGGAACGACAATACTGTGGGTGGGTTCCTCTTACTTAAGCGGTCGCGAGCGCGGAGGAACGACAAGTGTCTGCCGTGATTGCCCACGCGGCGCGCCGCGTGGGGCGATGTTTCAAAAGCGTCCGCACTAGCCCAGGTCTATGCCCTGGGCTTCGGCAGCCATGCCGGTGAATTTCAGGGTCTGCTCGAATCCGGCCTGGGGCACGCTGTCATTGTCGGCGTTGGTGATGGCGTCCCAGTGGGCGGCTATGCCCTCCGGAGTCTGGTCTTCCGGCGCCAGGTACGCACCGTGGGTTTCCACCAGTTTGACTACCGAGTAGCAGCCGGCGCCGGCCGCGATAATGGTGCGGTTGGGGCCGTCTTCGCTGACCATATAGAGCACCGCCGGGGTGACCGTTTCCGGCGTCAGCAGTTCAAAGGCCTTCTCGGGGATCAAACCCTCGGTCATACGGGTGCCCGCGGTGGGTGCCAGCGCATTGACCTTGATGTTGTACTTGGCACCTTCCTGACAAAGGGTGTTCATGGCGCCTATTACGCCCATCTTGGCAGAACCGTAGTTGGTCTGGCCAAAGTTGCCGTACAGGCCACTGGAAGACGTGGTCATGACGATGCGACCATAGGCCTGCTCACGCATGACGTCCCACACTGCCTTGGTGCAATTGATCGAGCCCATCAGGTGAACGTCCAGCACCATCTGGAAATCATCCAAAGAGCCCTTGGCAAAACTCTTGTCGCGCAGGATGCCGGCGTTATTGACCAGGATATCCACCCGGCCCCACTGGTCCATGGCCTGCTTGACCATGGCCTCGACCTCTTCGTACTTCGCAACATTGGCGCCATTGGCGATGGCCTCGCCTCCCAGCGCCTCGATCTCCGCGACAACGGCCTTCGCTGCGTCGCTGGAACCGCCGGTACCGTCGGTGGCACCGCCGAGGTCATTGATCACCACTTTGGCACCGCGCCTGGCAAGTTCAATGGCGTGGCTGCGGCCGAGGCCGCCACCGGAACCGGTAACAATTGCGACCTTGCCTTCGTATGAAATGCTCATTACTCACTCCTTAACCTGTAAACACCATCGAGAGCCACTCGCAGGCCAGCGCCGGCGTTTCCTCGCCCTCGATCTCTATCGTAATGTTCTGCTTGACCAGGAAACGGTTGTCATCCTTCTGCTGGATGTCCGCGATTTCCACATGGGCACGCACTTTCTTGCCAGCGCGCACCGGCGCCAGGAAACGCACCTTGTCGAACCCGTAATTGACACCCATGACCACGCCCTCGGGCATGACGCCGATACCGGCGGTCATGGGCACCAGGCAGGACAGGGTGAGAAAGCCGTGGGCAATCGTACCGCCAAAGGGGGTCTGCTTCGCCGCCTCTTCGTCGACATGGATAAACTGGTGATCGTCCGTGCAATCGGCAAATTCGTTGATGCGCTGCTGGCTCAGCTCGGTCCAGGGGCCGGGCTCGAATTTCCGGCCAACGCAGTTCAAAAATTCTTCTCTGGAAAGGACTTCTACGCCCATGGACAGGGTTCCTTCGTTGCTGGGTGGGGCAGCCCTACAGTGTAGTCCAGTGCAAGGAGCGGCACGGGCTGTGGCCTGCGAAAAAAGGCATTTGAACATACAGTATGAAAATTACACTTTCAAGTATAGAAACGGGGTGCGCGTTGCTGCCCGCCCGTCCTGGCGGCATAATGCGTCGCCACTGTGCTCCTACATTCAAAGGTCCCGTCCATGAAGATTATTACCCCGCTGCTGCTGTGTCTGTGGGTCGCCGGTGCAGGCGCAGAAGAAAAGTTTCCCGGTATCGAGAACCTGATGTCAGCAGAGGATTTCAAGAACAGCGGCCTGGAGCAGCTCGACGAGCGCGAGCTGAAGACTCTGAACAACTGGCTGGTCAATTACACCGCCGGCCACGCCCAGGTCATGCTGAGGACCAACGAAGAAGTCAAAGAGGCGCAAACCGCGGCGGAATCCGACATCGTCACCCGCATCCAGGGCGATTTTGACGGCTGGTCCGGCGACACGGTCTTCCGGCTTGAGAATGGCCAGGTCTGGCGTCAGCGGCTGCGAGGGCGCTACTACTACAAGGGCTCACCCAATCCGGAAGTGCGCATTTCGCGCAATATTATGGGTTTCTACAAACTGACCGTGACCGAGACCGGCAAGAGCATTGGCGTCAAGGTGGTCCACTGACCAGTCGGCGCCAGGCTGGCAGCCCACCAGAGGCCTCGATTCACGGGTTCCGCTAGCCGTTCCCTGCCCGCCAACCCGCTGACTGGTTATTTTTGTACGCCCGCCCAAAAACGTCGATTCGGGCCGTTTTCACTCCTTTCGCCGGACCTCAATATTTCAGAGATGTTCCAGGAGTGTGAATTTTTTACAAACTTCCGTTTCGGGATTCGTTGAGGGACTTGAGCGTTCATGCGTTAATTCGGTACGGCTCACAAAGTGCACTTTTGCTGTGCACTCCAGAGCTCACATCAGATCTGAAAAAAATTCACAGGGGAATCAATATGTTGTCCAAAAAACCACTTGCCCTGGCTGTTAATGCCGCACTGGGTGTCGCTTCTGCGATGACCGTGCCGCAGGTCATGGCGCAAGAAGACGCCTCCCTGGAAGAGGTGATCGTTACCGGCTCGCGTATTCAGCGTGCCAACCTGGTAACGTCCAGCCCCGTCCAGCAGCTAGACGCTGAACAGCTTGCGTTTACCGGTGTTACCCGCGTCGAAGACGTGCTGGCTTCACTGCCTCAGGTAACCTTGAACCAGTCATCCGGCCAGGCTATTGAAGCTGACGGTACTGCAACTCTGGAACTGCGCCAGCTGGGCGCCAGCCGTACTCTGGTACTGCTGAACGGTCGTCGCCTGCCGCAGGCGTCTCCGAGCTCCACCGTTTCAGCCGGTGACATCAACTTCATCCCGATGCAGCTGGTCAAGCGCGTTGAAGTACTGACCGGTGGTGCATCTTCCACCTACGGTGCTGACGCTGTAGCCGGTGTTGTCAACTTCATCATGATGGATGACTTCGAAGGCGTTAAGCTGGACTACCAGTTCAGCGCATACCGCCACGACAACGACGGTGGCTTCATCCCGCAAAACGCGGCAGCTTCTGGCTTCCCGTTTGCCGATGACACCGCCAACGACGGCGACACCGACGACCTGACGTTCATTATCGGTGGCAACCTGAACGAAGGCCGCGGCAACATCACGGCTTACGCGACCTACCGTGACATCGAAGGGATTACCCAGTCCGAGCGTGACTACAGCGCCTGTGCTATTCGCTCCAAGTCTGGCCCCTGCCTGGGTTCTGCTACCAACCAGGCCGGTAGCTTCTACTTCGACAACGACGGCTTCAGCGAGCTGTACAGCGTTGACGGCACGGACTTCGTTCCGGAGATCGGCACCCTGTTCAACTTCGCACCGCCCAGCTACCTGCAGCGTCCTGACGAGCGTACCACTCTGGGTGCCTTCGGCCGCTACGAGCTGACTGAGCAGGTCGAGGTGTACACGGAACTGATGTTCATGGACACCCGCTCCACCACGCAGTTCGGCCCGGCCGGTGTGTTCTTCAACACCCTGGACTTCAACTGTGGCAACCCGTTCCTGTCTGACGCCCAGAAAGACGTCGTCGGCTGTACCGGTGCGCCGGATGACCAGATGGTTACCACCATCTTCGGCCGTCGTAACGTTGAAGGCGGTCCTCGCTTCGGCGATCTGCGCCACACCACGTATCGCGGCCTGTTCGGTCTGCGCGGCGACATCAACGAGACCTGGAGCTACGATGTCAGCTACCAGTACGCTGAAGTCGACATGCGTAACCGTAACGGCAACTACGTAAACGTCGCCAACGTTGATGATGCTATTGACATCAACCCTGACGGCACCTGCATGACGACCGACCCCAACTGTGCGCCTTACAACATCTTCCAGACCGGTGGTGTTGACGCGGCAGGCCTGGCCTACATCAACCAGCAGTACTTCGAGCGCGGCACCACCGACCAGGAAGTCCTGTCGGGCTTTGTTACCGGTGACCTGGGTGATTACGGCGTTTCTCTGCCCTGGGCAGAGAGCGGCATCACCGTCGTAGCCGGCTTCGAGTACCGCGAAGAATCTATGGAATACCGTCCTGATGACGCCGCTCTGGCGGGCACCGTCGGTGGTCTGGGCGCGGCTCTGACGCCGATCAAGGGTGAGTACGACGTAACGGAATTCTTCGCCGAAGCCAGCATCCCGCTGGTAGAAGGCAAAGACTTCTTCCAGTCAGTCGTCATGGACCTCGGCTACCGCTACTCCGACTACGATCCTTCTGGCGAAACCACGGATACCTACAAGGTAGCCCTGGGCTGGGATATCAACGAGCAGGTCAAGCTGCGTGGTAGCTTCCAGCGTGCGGTGCGTGCACCGAACCTGGCTGACCAGTTCGAGCCGGTATCCGGTGGCCTGTTCGCCATGGACAACGACCCCTGTGGCGGCGTTGTTAACGGCGTCAGCCAGCGTGGTTACAGCTTCGAGCAGTGTGCTCGCAGCGGCGTAACCCAGGCAATCTGGGATGCGGGCGGTCCGGCTGATTCTCCTGCGGCTCAGTACAACACCATCACTGGTGGTGATCCGGGCCTCGCTCCGGAAGAGTCGGACACTGTCAGCTTCGGTTTCCTGCTGTCGCCGAACTTCCTGCCGGGCTTCACGGCCTCTGTCGACTACTACGACATCAAGGTTGAAGACGCGATTACCTCAATTGCTCAGGAAACCACCCTGCTGCAGTGTATCGAGACCGGCAACTTCTGTGACTCGGTTTCTCGTGGCCAGAACGACACGCTGTGGCTTGGCCTGGCAGCACCGGGTAACGGTATCCAGGCACAGTCCACCAACATCGGCTTCTTCCAGACCAAGGGTATTGACGTAGAACTGACCTACAACCTCGACATGGGCGAGTGGGGCACGATGAACTTCGTCAACATCTACGGTTACATCGATGAGTGGACCCAGGAAGAGTATCCCGGAGCAGGCGAGATCTCCTGTGAAGGCATCTACGGTGGCTCCTGTGTACTCCCGCTGGCAGAAAACCGGAACCGCTTCACGGCGACCTGGGCTTCTCCCTGGGATGTCACGGTCAACCTGACCTGGCGCTACATCGACGAAGTTGAACAGGGCTTCACGGCTGGCACGCCGATTGATATCGATTCTCAGGACTACATCGATATCGCGGCTACCTGGGCCGTCACTGACTACGCGACCCTGCGTCTGGGTATGAACAACGTAATGGACGAATCTCCGCCCTTCGTTGCTCAGGGTGTAACCGCTCGTGAGAACGGTAACACCTACCCCGGCATCTATGACCCGCTGGGTCAGTACTGGTTCGCCGGTGTAAGCTTCCAGTTCTAAGAACTGGTAGTGAGCGGGGGTAACCCCACTCAAAAGAAAAGGCGGGCGCAAGCCCGCCTTTTTTTTGCCCGCAATTTCATGCTCTGGTAGCACCAATACCGCGCCCACGGGGGTCGGGAGCACGCAAAAAGCACGACGTCCCTGTCTCGCTCGACCTACGGAGCTCCAGTCCAGAACCATAGTGCCCCGACCCGCACCGTCAGCTGGACTTTTCACCTGCGTTCGAAGGCTGATCTGTGCGATAATCGCGCGCTTCTTTCGACGCACCACGCACGCAATGACAACGACTAGTACAACGCCCAACGACCTGCTCAAGCAAGCCGCCAGTGAACTGCAGGCGGGCCGCCTCAATGAGAGCGCCAAGGTCTGCCAGCAGATTCTCGAAGACCACCCCGGGCAGCCCGATGCCCTGCACATGCTGGCCATGGCCGCTGCCAGCAGCGGCCGGCTCGACGATGCCGAGAAGCTGTTTCTGGAAAGCCTCAAGTTTGCTCCCAAACGGCCGGATATCCTGGTCAACTTCGGCAGCTTCCTGCGCAATCTGGGCCGCCTGTCCGAGGCCCAGGCGAGAATGCGCAAAGCGGTGAAGGTTGCGCCGGAGTTCAGCGCGGGCTGGTACAACCTCGGGCTGCTGTTGCACGCCAGCTTCGAAATGCCCGAAGCAGAGCGCTGCGCCAGAAAATCGATCGAACTGGAGCCCACTCACGCCGCGGCCTGGGAACTGCTGGCCTCCGCGGAACAGAAGCAGGGCAAGGCCGAGGCAGCCATCCAGACCTGCCGGGACGGCCTGGAGCACAGCCCTGAGTCACCGCGACTGCAATACGCGCTGGCCCAGCTGCTGCGCCAGGAATGCCAGTTCAGTGACGCCGTGGGCGCCTACCAGACAGCTCTGGACAAAGGTTTTCGCAACCCTGAACTGTTTGCCAACATGGGCGAGGCGCTGGAAGAACTGGGCGAGATGGACAGCGCCGTGGCCTGCCTGGACAGCGGTCTGTCACAGTACCCTGACAGTGCCAACCTGCACCGCACCCGGGCCCACCTTGCCTACTCGTCAGGTGCCGAGGGAGACCCGCTGGCCCGGCTCCGCGATGCCACCAAAGCGCACCCAGAAAACCCCCAGCTCTGGTACACCCTGTCGCGGCTGCTTGATCGCATGGACCGCAAGGATGAAAGCGCGGATGTCATCGCCGAGGCCCGATCTGCCGGTGCCGCCGACGCGCCGGAGCTGGCTATGCAGGAAGCACTGTGCCGCGGCTACCAGGGTAAAACCGACGAAGCCACAGCGCTGTTTGAAAAGATGGTGAGCAAGTATCCCAGTCACATTGACGGACGCCTGACCTATGCCGGGCACCTGCTGTCGCACGGTGACCCAAAGGACGCAGAGCAGGAATGTGCCGCCGTTCTCGAAGTCCAGCCCTTCAACCAGCTCGCCTGGTGCTATGCAGGCACGGCCTGGGAGCTGATGGGCGATGAGCGCGCTCGCTGGTTGCTGGACTATGAGCGCATGGTCAGGCCCGTGGTGGTGCCCCCGCCGGCAGGTTATGACACGACAGAGAGCTTTTTTGTCGACGTACAGGCCGCCCTGGAGGAACTACACCACACCCAGGCACGCCCGATTGAACAGAGCGTGCGCGGCGGGACCCAGACCAACGGCTTCCTGTTCCGCCTCAAGCACCCGCTGCTGGCTACCCTCGAGCAGCAGATTCGTCTGGCGATCAAGACTGCGCTTGATGACTTCCCGGCGGACAAGGACCACCCGTTCTGGACCCGCAAGGTGGCCGACCCACGCGGTAGCGGCTTCCAGTTTTCCGGCGCGTGGTCAGTGCGCCTGCAGAGCGAGGGCTTCCATACCAATCATATTCATACCGAAGGCTGGATAAGTTCGGCGCTTTATGTCGCCTTGCCCGACGAGGTCAGGAGCGGCGAGGACCAGTCCGGTCATATCCAGTTTGGCGTGCCCATGACCGAGCTGGGACTGGACCTGCCCGCCAGGCGCGTGGTGAAGCCGGAGGTGGGCACACTGGTGTTGTTCCCCTCCTACATGTGGCACGGCACCATCCCGTTCCAGTCGGAGCAACCGCGCATTACCGTCGCCTTCGACCTGATACCGCAGGCCTGACGAGCGTCACCTGGCACACAGCGTCGGCGTTCGATGCCGACCAGGATAATGGAGAGACATCCGTGAACCCCCTTCAGCAGCAGCTAGACACCGGCATCCAACACCTGCGAGCCGGGCGCTTTGACGAGGCCTGGACGCTGGCGGAGGCGCTGAAAGCACAGTTCCCAGACAACGCCGAGCCCTACCTGTTTGCGGCCGATGCGGCGCGCATGCGCGGCGATCGCAGCGGCGCCATCGAGCAACTTGATGGGCTGCCAGCAGACGTGCGCAACAGCGCGCCGGTGCTGCTGCGCAAGGCACAGCTACAGTTCAATGACAGCCGTCGCAGTGCGGCACTGGCCACGGTACGCGAGGCCATGAAAAGCATCTCGGACGACGAGGGTGAACTGCGCGCAGTGGCGCGCATTCTCAGCGACTGTCTGCAGCCGGAAGAAGCCCGCAGCTGGCTGCTGGACGCCTTCCAGCGACTGCCGGACAGCACCGCCATACTGTTCGACCTGGCCGTGACAGAGTTTCACCTGAACTTGCCTGAGGAAGCCGGCCAGCAACTGGAAACGCTGCTGACACGAGAGCCCTACCACCCCGGGGCCTTGCACTTGCGCTCCCAGCTGACCACTCACAACGAGAAAAACAACCACATCGAGGCGCTGCAAAACTGCCTGGCCAGCGGTCCCGAGCATCCCAACCTGGTCACAGCGGCCAATTACGCCCTGGCCCGGGAGCTGGAAGACCTGCAGCGCTACGACGAATCCTTTGCGGCCCTGCAGGCGGGCGCAACCGCCTATCGCAGCACGCTCAACTACGACGGCGCCGAGGAACTAGCCTCCCACGCACTGATTCGCGAGGGCTTCAGTGCCGCCGACTTCGCCGCACTGCCGACGGGCTGTGAAGACGAGTCACCCATCTTCATCGTCGGCCTGCCGCGCACCGGCACCACCCTGGTAGAGCGCCTGCTCAACAGTCACAGCCAGGTAGTTTCTATCGGCGAGTTCAAGGACTTCCCGATGATGCTGAGCGACATGGCAGGCGCAGTGGCGCCCTCCATGCCCGACGCTTCCAACGCAGAGATTTTCCGCTCGGTAGATTTCAAGGCACTGGGCGAACGCTACCTGGCGGCCGCCCGGGAAACTGGCCGGTGACAGCCCCCGCTTTGTGGACAAGCTGCCCTACAACTTCCTGTACTGCGGCTACATTCTCGGCGCCTTTCCCCACGCGCGAATTCTGCACCTGAAGCGCCAGCCACTGGACGCCTGCTACGCGATTTACAAGACGCTGTTCTTTGGCGCTTACAGTTTCTCCTATGACCTCGCTGAACTGGCTGATTACGTCATCAGCTACCACCGCCAGATGGAACACTGGCACGCGGTAGCACCGGGCAGAATCATCGACATTCCTTACGAAACGCTGGTGCAGGAGCCTGAAGCCGAAGCGCGACGCATCCTCGACGCCTGCGGCCTGCCCTGGGAGGACCAGGTGCTGGACTTCCACAAACAGGATGCGCCAGCCATGACAGCCAGCGCGATGCAGGTGCGACGCCCGGTCCACACCGAGTCCATTGACGCCTGGCAGCGGGCTGGCGAGGGGTTCAGGCAGGTTCAGGAAAAGCTGGCGGCCGCTGGACTCGTGTAGCGGTCATGCCGAAGCCAGCGCTTCAGCCGCGCTATCTGGCCACTTCGACGTCTAGCCCTGCTGGCTGTTAAGCCAGGCACTGTGCTCGCGCAGCAGCGCGGCGACCAGGTCGCGCTCCTCCGCTGACAGCAGCGGGTTCCAGATATCGAAAATCATGATGACGCGGGTTTCATCCGCGTCATTCCAGGCCTCGTGCTCGATGGTGTCATCGAACACCCAGGCCTGCCCCAGCTTCCACTCACGCGTCTCATTGCCGACCCGAAAGCCTGCCGGGCCCGGCAGTACCAGCGGCAGGTGTACCAGCAGCCGGGAGTTGGTAGAGCCGGTGTGCGGCGGAATGCGTGTGTGGGGAGCGAGTGCCGAAAACAGCGCTGTCGGGGCAAACCCTGGCTGGTCTGCCAGCGGCAGTTCCGACAATACTGCGGTGGTTTGTGGACAGCGGGCCATGGGTTCTTCTTGCGGCACCCCATCTTTCCAAAGCCATAGTGAGCTCCAGCGCTGGTTATGGTTGAGCTCTGCGAACTGGTTCTCCGGCGTACCCGGCGTGTACTGGATATAGGGTGCAAACCCGGGCATGCCCGCCTCCAGCAGGTTCATCAACTCCTCTCGGATCACATCGGTGGCCGCTTCCAGCGTGGCCAGCCAGGGGAAGTATTCGCGCTCAAAAAATGGAATCGCCGGCAACCGCGGCACCTGCAACTGGACGGACTCCGAGTGGTAGACGCGGGGCTGCACGCCCGCCATCAGGTCTAGCGCCTCGTTGACCCGTCCCAGGGCTTCGCCGCTGTTGCGTTCCAGCAACTCCCCCAGGCGCTCGCGGAGATGATCGCGCAGCTGGGCCGACTGGCTGTCTACCAGCGCCCGGGCCTTGCGCAGTTGTTCCTGCAGCGCAGGCGGGGCCTGTTCGAGTGGCGGCGCAATCCGCAGCGCATTGCGGTAGACCTGGGCAGCGTGGCGGCTCTGGCCCATCTGCTCCAGCACTGCACCTTTGGAAATCAGTGCCATGAAAAAATAGGGCTCGATGGCCAACGCAGCATCCAGGGCCTGCACGGCACCTGGCAGGTCGCCCTGGGTGCGCAACACCATGGCCATGTTGAGTTTGATGGCCGGGTCTCCCGGGTACTGGCGCGCGGCCTCGCTCAACTGCGCGAGTGCGCCCTTGCCATCGCCGCGCTTGAGGGTGGCAATGGCCGCGCTAATAAGTGACTGGGGCGCCGTTTGCTGGTTTGACGACAAGTGGTTCTCAGTAGTGTTTTCGATGGCTTTTCAGTATGGACGTTTCAGCATGGGCGTCAGTAGCGCAGATTGTAGATCCGCTCGACGGACTCCGTCGCAACCACCACGCCGGCCTCAAGCCTGGGCCGGAAGCGCATGGAACGCAGATACTTGTATCCCTGTGTCACGGCCGGCTGGTTGTCAGCCCGATCAGGGGCGAGGATTTCAATATCCTGCGCCTCTCCCAGCCGCGTTACCGCAAAGCGTACATGGACATCAGTGCCGTAGTACAGGCGCAATGGAATTCGCCCCGGCTGAAACACTTGCCCGGCAGGCAGCTCGCGCGGGTTGTCAAAGTTGGCGCGGCGCCAGCGCTGGGCATCGGGCTGCCCTTCCACCGCTGCCCAGGCCGCTTCATACATGGTCACCGCCTGGGCGAGACGATGGTGCCACTGATACCAGTCACCCTTCATGACCAGCACATCCGCCAACTCCTGGGGCGTTGCATTGGGGTCTGCCGCGAGAATGCCATGCATCTCAAGAATGGCTGCCAGCCCGCGCCGAAAGTTGTCCTTGCGGAAACCGCTGAAGCGGAGCCGGGTGACATCCGAGGTGTCTGCATTATTCCGCTGCTCTCCCTGGCCCGGCAGGTCTTTTTCACCCGGATAGACGGAGAGCAGGTAGGCGGTGCGCAGCTTGCCCTCCAGATAGGGCAGCCTCGCCCTGCTCGCTTCACCGTTCTGCTCCCCAACGGCGGTCGCCATGTCGTGATACAGGTCGAACAGCTCGACAATGCGCGGGTAGCGGACGCGGTCAAATTCGCTCAGGTAGGCAGAGCGATGCCAATGGGCGAGCTGGTCGACCGCATCCAGCATTGCCGGGTCGTCAGGCGCCAGGTGCTGCCGACGAATCCGGAACAGATAGCGCTGCTGGTCATCCGCGGCGAGGTAATCGCCGGTTTCAACATAGGCTTCGACAAGTTGCTCAATCATCCCCTGCTGGAGCGGCGTATTGAGCCCTTCATTCACCCTGAGCAGGTGGATGGCGCGACGGTAGGTCTCAATGGCATCCGGATATTGCTCATCCATGAAAAGTGCAGCACCCAGCTCACGGAGCGCCGGCACCAGCGCCGGAGAATAGGCACCCACCTCATTTTCTTTCAACCAGAGCTGCTGCAGCAGCACTTCGGCGGGCGCGGTCACGTCACTGGGTATAAAGCGCCGCGACTCAAAGCGGCCGTTTGCGTCATCCTGCCGGTAAACGGAGCCGCCGTAGGTCGTTCCACCGGGTGTCGGTGTTGAGGCCTGCAGGCCGGCTGCGGAAGCCATAGCTCCCTGACCCGTCAGCAACAGTGCCAATGCCACAAACATCGCTATGATGTCGCCGCCGCGGCAGGCGCCCCGGCTGTTGCCTGCCATGCCACGCCTGCTGCACAGTGTTACGTCGCGACCCAGATTGATCATCTCTACGCTCCCTCCGCCCTGGCTCAATACCTGGGGTGGAATGCTGGTCGCCATAACCGGAGTCGGCGCGGCGAACTCAGTAACGAATATTATAGGTCCTCTCGATGGCGGCCGCCGTTACCACCGCACCGTCCTCCAGCCGGGGACGGAACCGCATGTCGCGCAAGTACTTGTACCCCCGGGTCACGGCAGGCTGGTTATCGGCCCGGTCCGGTGACAGGATTTCAATGTCATGGGCCTCCCCGTGACGGGTGACGACGAAGCGAACGTGCACTTCCGCATCATGGTACAGGCGCACCGGCATCCGGCCGGGCTGGAAGACCACCTCGGAGGGCAGCTCCAGGGGGCGGCCGAAGTTTGCTTCGCGCCAGCTACCGGCGTCCGGGTGAGCCTCGACGGTGTTCCAGGCATCCCGGTACATGCGGATGGCCTGTGCATAGCGGCGATGCCACTGGTACCAGTCGCCCTTCCTGACCAGCACGTCGGCAAGTTCCTGCGGGGTCGTGTTGGGGTCGTTCTCGAGCACCTCGCGCATTTCGCGGATGGTCGCGAGGCCGTGTCGGTAATTGTCATTGCGGAAACCAATAAAGCGCAGCTTCTTGAGATCCGGCAGATCTGCGTTGTCACGTTGCCCGGCCTCCACCTGCAGCGGCTCCTCACTCTCTCCCGGGTAAACCGACAACAGGTACTCTGTGCGGAGCTTGCCTTCCAGGTAGGGCAACTTATTGCGGCTATGCTCGCCCTCCTGCTCTGCCACCGCCTTGGACATGTCGCCGTACAGGTCCATCAGATCAACGATTCGTGGGTACCGAAACTTGTCGAGCTGGCCCAGATAGGCGGTGCGGTGCCAGTCGGCCAACTGCTCGACAACCTGCATCATCTCCGGGTCACCGGGCTCCAGGTGCTGCTTGCGAATCCGGAACAGGTACTGCTGCTGATCGTCAGCGGCGATAAAGTCGCCAAGCTGGAAGTAGGCCTCGACCAGCTGTTCAACCATTCCCACCTGGGACTCCGTATACAGTCCCTCGTTGACGCGCAGCAGGTGGATTGCACGCCGATAGGCATCGATCGCATCGGGGTACTGGCCGTCAGCAAACAGGGCCGCCCCCAACTCGCGAAGCCCCGGCACCAACTCGGGGGAATAGGCGCCGACCTGGTTCTCGGTCAACCAGAGCTGTTGCAGTATGACCTCGGTCGGTGCGCTTACATCTATGGGCATGAAGATTTGCGCCTGATAATGGCTGCGCGGGTCATCATTGCGAAACATGGTGGAGCCGTAGGTCGTGGCCGGAGGAAACTCCGGAGAGACTGAGTGTGTCGAGACGATAGGCGCCTGGGCTCGGGCCAGCTCACAGGTCAGCAGCGCCAGACCAAATCCGACCCGCCAGAGCTTCCCGCTGCCGCCCTGCGCCCCGGGACCGCCATCCTGCTTTGTTGATTTCAGCATTATCTGCCTTCCGCCCAGCTGTTCGCTGTCTCACGCCCCGCGCGGCTGTTGTTGACCGCGCGTTACATCGAAGCTCTGAATTACTACCGGAATTCATCGGCGGATTCAATGTCCAATAGTACACGACACCCCTCGGCCGGCTTGTGCCGGCCGTCCGGGACCGGCATTATTCAGGGATAATCATAATGACGAGGAGCGGGTTGGTTGCGCTGCTGCACCGCCCGACACCGATAGCCATGCGCAATAGTCACTCAACGCTGCTGCCACACCTGCGACGGATCGCCACCGTCGTGCTGATCGCCGGTCTCAGTGCCTGCGCCACCAGGCTGCCACAGTCTGTGCAACTCAATTACAGCCCGGAGGAACTGGTACCGGCCCGCGCGCCGTTCTACACCCGCGGTGACGTCAGCCAATTGCCTCCGATCGATCCGCTCGCCCTGGATGCTGATATGCGCGCCTTCCTGGAGGATATCCAGGCCCGCAGCGGCTCACCACGGGTGGTGCTCAACAACATTCTCAAGGGGCTGCTGAGCGAGGACTCGGTCATTGAGTACGACAATTTCAAGACCTATACGGCCCAGGAGACGTTTCATGCCCGCAAGGGCAACTGCCTGGCCTTCACCAACCTGTTTGTCGCACTGGCGCGGGAGGCGGGGCTGGATGTGACTTTCCAGGAGGTGGACATTCCCCACAACTGGGAGCGTCGGGGCGAGACCTGGGTCTACAACCGCCACATCAGCGCCTTTGTCGACCTCAACATGGAGGGTGAATTCTTTATCGATTTCAACCTGAACCCTTCAGAAGTGGAGCTGTACGACGCCAAGCGCATCAGCGATCGGGCCGCGTTGTCCCAGTATCACAACAATATGGGCGTCTACTGGATCATGGGCGAGCGTTACGATCTCGCCTACCTGCACTTGCAGGAGGCTATTGCACTGGCGGATTCAGAGCCCTGGTTCTGGACCAACCTGGGTGTACTTTACAGCAGGGTGCGGGATGACAAGCGGGCAGAGGCCGCCTGGCTGCGCGCGGTGGAGCTGGGCAATGACCACTCCGCAGAAAGCAACCTGGCCCGCTACTACCGGCGCACCGGCGAGGAGGAGCTGGCTGAAATCTTCCAGGAGCGCGTACAGCGTTTCCGTCTGAAAAACCCCTACTACCGCTACGAGCTGGCAGAAACCGCCTACTACAGTGGTGACTACGACAAGGCCATTGCAGAACTCAAGGCCGCCATTCGCATCAGCGACAACGACGAGCAATTCCATCGCCTGCTGGGACTCGCCTACGTGCAAGCCGGCGCCGGAAGCAAGGCCAGCGAGGCCTTTGCCGACGCAGAGCTGGCGGCGGAGACCAAGACCGCGCAACGCGTCTACAGCGAAAAACAGAAGATTCTGCGCCAGGGAATCGCCACCCGACAGGTGTCTGACAGCGACGATATACCGCCGGAATGACCGTTCACTAAATGTGAACGGTCAGCGCGAAATAATCAATTTCACAGAATGATGGCCGGGCGCTAACTTAGCTCCAATTCCTTTCGGAGCAAGCCCCATGTCACAGCTTTGCCATGCCTCACGCGATACCCACACCGCGCATCTCAAGCTTGTTGCCGCACCCGACCAGAAACCCTACAAAGTCGTCAGTCACGGCGTTGCCCGTGCCTACCCCAATCGACTGCTGGGTCTACTGCGGGCCGCCGGTGCAGGCTTGACACTGGAGAGAGCCGGCGAAGGCTCGTTCCGCAGCCGCGGCCGCCACGGTTTTGAATTGCCCACCCGCAACCTTCCCGAACTGCAGGCCCTGGCGCAGCCCGGCTTCAGCCTGACGCCTGTGGCCGGCATGCCCGGCGTTATCAAGGGGCTGGCGCCAGAGTTGAACACCCTGGTGGTGGGCCTGCCTGAACAGGTGGACGAGTCGATGTGCAAAGCGCTCGGGACGCTGCTGCGGCGGGTGCTACCGGATGAGCCTCAGCTGGTTGTGGCCGACCACCTGCTGGCCTACCGCGGTCTGCAAGGGCAACTCCCGGACGCGGATATTCGGCTGCTGGATGCCGCCGAAGTGATGGCCGAGATGACGCAGTGCCGTGACCGGGTACCGGTGATAGTGGTACCCAGCGAACTGGCGTCAGTGTTTGTCGCCGCCGCCGTAGGCCTCAACGGCAGCGAGGCACTGGCCTGCAAGATCGAGGGTGCCCGCAACAAGTTGTGGTTTTGCCACGAAAACAGCCAGCCATCGGCACCGATTGAGCCCGCGGCCATGATCCTGGCCCTGGGCTGGCTGCTGGTGGCCATCGCCAAGCCCGCCGTCGGCGCCTGCCTGCACAACGCAGTGCTTAAGACCCTGGAAGACGGCGTCCACAGCGACGCCCTGTCCCTGCTCAACCCCTACTCTACACAGGTGGGCGATACAGCGATGCTCGATGCCATCACCGAGCGCCTCGGCCAGAAGCCCGCGCGGCTGACACCCGTGGACTACGGCGCCCAACGCACTCGGGGGCCTGCCCGCGTAAGATTGACCTGCGTTAACTGACCCCCTCCCCGCCCCTACCCGTTCACAAGCCCTGCAATGCGGGGCTTTTTTTTGCTCATCACGATATAGCTTCGCGGAGCGAGAGCTAGCTGCTAGCCAGCATACTCTGGGGCACTGAGCACATCCTGCCACTGTCGCGCTACCCGACACGGATTGCCGACGGGGACGCAACCCGGCCGCTGGCATTGCCGGGATCGGTGTCGCCAGCGCGCACTCTTACCCGCCTGGTTTCCTGCAAACACCACCGACATCGGGGTGGATAGTGTCATCGTCTGAGAGGGGGTGGAGCCCGGGGGAGTTCCGATGCCATTTGCAGGCAGGCCGGCAGACGCCGCGTTGTCGGGTCAGACCAGAGCCGAGCACGGCACGGCACGGCACGGCACTGGCAGTATGATTTTGCGCGCCAGAATAACGCGAGAATTACGGGACCAGAAAAACAGGGGACAAACCCCTACGGAGTTTGTCCCCTTTCACCGGTATACCAAACTTCTCGAGACATCACGCGCCGAAGCGTCGAGAGTGGGTGACTAGCCCCTGGCGTCCGCAAAGGCACCGACCCAGAGATTGCGAGCGTCGCTGACCTGCTCCTCGGTAACATCGCCGATATTCCCGGCCACGAAGTCGACGCCGTCAACCAGCCACCAGGCCAGTTGATTGGTGGACAGGTCGTAGATGCGCTCGCGCCCCTCCGCCTGCTCCGTCACCAGGCGGTGGGTACGCAGCAGGGCAAGGTGTTGCGACACCCGGGTCTGGGGCAGATCCAGTTTGTCGGCAATATTGCTGACGCTGTGTTCACCGCGACTGGCGAGGAACTGGATAATCAGAATCCTGTCCGGGTGTGACAATACCTTGAGCAGCGCACTCAGTTCCCGGGCAACAATTTTGCGGCTGGGCATATCAGGCGGCCTCGTTGCGGCGGGCTTTGGCTGCGTCGTTGGCCAGGGCCGGTACCCAATCGGCGCTCGCGACGCGACGCCACAACACACCTTCGGCATCCAGTGCATGCATCTGGATCCAGCCATTATTGACCAGGTCAGCCAATCCCGAGTGCTGGTAAATGATGTAGTCGATGGCCTCGATGGGGGCGGCAATCACCGCCATCAGTCGCAGCGGTTCATGCAGGAAAGACTGGCCGTCGTGCAGGGACTGCATGGGCAGGCCGGCACGCAGGTCGCCACCGCCCCCCTCAAGCACGCCGATACCGCTAACCACGTTGTGCAGGGTCTTGTCGCCGCTGCCGAAGTGGCGATTGTCCACCGTGGAGCCGTAGTACTGCATGGCGATCCAGCTTGCGACCACCAGGGGTGCGGTCAGGATCGTCTCCAAAACGGCGTTATCACTGTCGCCGTGGCAGTCGTACTCGTGGAGGAAGGTACGGCCGCCCAAATCCAGGCCGCGTGTCACTGCCCGGGGTGCGGCGATAAAGGCGCGACAGCCGGCCAGGCCCCATTCGGGCCTTACCTGGGACCAGTCGGTGGCCCGCTGCAGCACAGCATCTCCCGAGCTGGCGCCCAGCGTGGCGGCGCGTTCGCTACGCGCCGCTCGCGAAACCAGCTCCACGTGCGCGCGAAAACCGTCAAGCGAGTCACAGGGTGACAGGGTGTCTTCATCAAGCAGCTTCAGTTCGTCGGTGGCGGTGTCATGCAACGCCGCGGCAAACTGGGTATCCGCCGGAATTTCAATGCCGCACTCGACCAGCCCCGCCCGCACGTCGGGGTCGTTGAGGATCTGGGCGGCGATGCGCGCATTCACATCCCCCGCATGACCGCCGCAAGCGCCGCAGTCCAGGGCCGATGCGTAGGGATTGTTGGCCGTAGAGGAGCCGTGCCCCGCCAGCACCACCAGCGGCGCGAAGCGGCGGGTCAGCGACATGCCGCGCAGCAGACCTTCTGCCATACCGATTTTCTCGGCCAGGCTGGCCCGGATTTCAGGGGTAGCCGTGTGCGGGGTTTTCTCGGCCCTGCCCAGGCTCGCCTTGAACAGCTTCCAGGCATAGCCCAGGCCCAGGGCCTCCACGTAACTGAAGCCCGCCACTCCAGCTCGCTGGAAGCGTGCCCAGCGGCCGGCGTTGAACTGCTTGGCGGCAGCGTCGCCGGTCTCGGCGGCACAGGCGCTGTGGCCCGGTTCCAGCAACACCGGGCAGCGCGCACTGTCGCCCTCGACATCGGACTCCATTGCCACCGCCAGGCCGAAGAATCCGGCAAATCCCAGGGTCTCGATGGCCAGTTCCGGGCTGCGCTCCAGCACCCGGCGATAGCGCTCCGAGCGCACATCGATGCAGAACACCGCCTGGACGTCCGGTCTGGCCTCTGGGGCCGGGGTGGCGGTTTTGTCCGACAGTGCCTGTGCCAGCTCTCGCTGGCCGGCGAAGTCCTGTGCCTTCTGCAGCACCAGGTCCGTCCAGTTCAGGGCCAGCCACTGGCCGGCGTCATCGTCGGTGTAGTGATGCAGGCTGGCGCGCCAATGTCCGGCCAGCTCCTTGTCGCTATGGCAACGGAACAGCACCAGCTCCCAGGCTGCGCGAATGGCCAGCAGCTGGCGTGCGGCACTGCCATCCTCTCCGCGGATCTCCCGGGTCCAACCGCGGTAGCGAACATAGGCCGCCCAGCCGGCGACATCGGCCAGCAGGCGATGGAAATAGGACTCCAGGGCTTCGGGGGCCAGTGAGAGCTCTTCAGCCAACATCTCCAGCAATGCCTTGGGATCCTGGGGCAGCGCGGCGAAGGCAGCCCGCGCCCCTTTCAGGCCCAGCAGCTCGGCACTGCGGTCGATAGCAGCCAGGTCGCGGTAAGATGCCCAGGGATCAGCGTCGGGGCTGGCCGCAGACCAGACCGCCAGGCCCTGGTCGAAGAAATCCGCAGCCCAGGTGGACACAGCTTCGGTGATAAAGCTCTCCCAATCCGTGCCGTCGTGGCGCTCAGCCAGTGAGGCCACGGTGGGCAGTTTGTAGAGTTCTGCCGGCGCCTCCTGCTTGAGGGCCTCCGCACGCACCCGCTCCACGGACGTGACATGGCGCCGCCCGTGGCGGGACAGCTCGGCAATGGCCTGGGCAATATCACAGTCCTTGATGCGTCCCTCGGCAATCTGTCGGGCATAGTACTTGCGCGGCATGGTCAGACGAGCCCCGAGGGTGCGCGCCGCCAGATGGCCGGCCTCCTGCAGATTGCACTCTGCCATGCCCAGCAGTGGGTTCACCGCCACGAAGGATTGCAGTGGCCACAGGGGCGCAATCCGCGCTGCCGCCTTGCTGGCGGCACTGTCGACGCTCACATCCAGCGCCGGCATATCAGCATTCTGCGCCGCGTCAGTAGTGTGCTCCGGTACGCTTGCATTCATGGTCAGGCTCCTTGACGGCTGCCCTCGGAACGAAACGCCCCGAGCCAGCGGTTGATGAAAAGGTTGATGTACAGACCCCGTGCCAAGTGCACACGAAGCTTCTGCAGGCGCGGGCTATCCGTGCCCAGGGCCTGCAGCAGCGCAATGGTGGTGCAGGCTGCCAGCATCAGCAGCAGCAGTCCGCGACCGGCAACGCCAGGGTCACTGGCGGTGCCGAGCGTCGTCCCCAACACGCTGGCAGCAAAACCCTGCAGCAGGAAGTAGCAGGCGGCGGCCAGGCCAGCACTGCCCAGCAGTCGAATCTGGCGGGACACGTTCTGGCCCGGCGCATCGAGGAACAACCACAACCCGAGCACCAGCACCCAGCCAAGGCTGAAAACGACCGGCTGGGATATCCAGCCATAGCCCATCGCCGTCGCAGTGCCGCCGTATAGAGCAGCGAGGGTGGCGAGCTTTAACAGTCCGATCCAGGTGGGACCCGACTGGGTGCTGGCCTGCCAGCCTTCCAGCCGCAGACGACGCACCACATCACCGCTACTGAGAAAGGCGTGAGCCTTGTACAGGGAGTGGCCTACAAGGTGCACCACGGCCGCTGAGTAAGCGCCCAGCCCGCACTGCAGCATCATGAAGCCCATCTGCCCTACCGTTGAGTAGGCCAGGGCCGTCTTGATGCTGGGTTGGGTGAGCATGATCACAGTACCGACGATCGCGGTAACCGCGCCAATACCGGCTACCACCAGACCGACAGACTGGGCGGCCAGCATGAGATCGGCGAAGCGCAGGAACAGGAAACCACCGGCATTGACGATACCGGCGTGCAGCAATGCCGACACCGGTGTTGGCGTTTCCATCACTTCGATCAGCCAGCCGTGGGCGGGAAACTGGGCGGACTTGAGTACCGCCGTGAGGGCCAGCAGTGCTGCTGCCGCCAGGGCGGCGCCCGGCAATTCGCCCGGCAGGGCGCCAATTGCCATGGCCAGGGAATCGAATTCTGCGGTGCCGAATTCCGCAATCAACAGGCCGCAAGCGACAATCAGTGACACATCACCGATGCGCGCCAGGATAAATTTCTTGGTGGCAGCTACCCGCGCCATGCGCCGCTCGCCGCGGAACAACAACAGCCGGTTCAGCAGCAGGCTCATCGCCACCCAGGCGCCGACCAGCAGGTACAGGTTGCCCGCCGCCACCAGGGTGGTAACAGCGGCCAGGGTCAGGGACAGGTCGAACATGAAGCGGCCGTGCCGGGCGTCGCCTGCGAGGTACTGGCGACTGTAGTGCAGCACGGTCGCGCCCAGGAAGCTGACCAGCAGCAACAGAATCGTGCTCAATGCGTCCACCCGCACCGAAATGCCGACCCCCGCCAGCCCAATCAGCTGACTCTGGCCGGCGCCCTGGGTAATTGCCAGGGACGCGGTCGCCAAGGCCGCCAGCACAGGCAGCCACGCCAGCCACTGAGGCCAGCGTGAGGGTGAGCGCAGCATGATCAGCGCCAGGCCGGCGTAGAGCAACGGGATGGCAACGGGAAGCAGGTAGAGAGACGTCATGGTCAAAGCCCTGGATTGCTGGATTCAATAGCGGCTAGTTTGCAGAAACCCTAATGATTGATAAAATTGAAAGATCACAACGTTTCATTCTTTTTAAGTGAACGATTACCTATTCAAGTGACGGTTGGCTGAGCGGCCTGACACCCCGTATACCCGCAGGCAGGAGGTCCCCCAATGCGCCTGAATTACAATCATCTGCGCTACTTCTGGGCAGTGGCCCACAACGGCAACCTGACGCGCACGGCAGAGCAGCTGCATGTGTCCCAGTCAGCACTGTCGCTACAAATAAAGAAGCTGGAGGAACAGCTGGGCCACGAGCTGTTTGAGCGCCGCGGCAAGCAGCTGATCCTGACCGAGGCGGGACGCCTGGCGCTGGATCATGCCGACGTGATCTTTGCCAGTGGGACCGAGTTGCTCAATACCCTGAGCGGCGAAGGGACATCGCTGGAGGTACTACGAGTGGGCGCCCTGTCTACTCTCTCAAGAAACTTCCAGATTGCCTTCCTGGATCCGCTGGTCGGCCGGGCGCAAACCGAGATCGTGGTCCGCTCCGGCAATCTCGCCGATCTGCTAGCCCAACTGGAGGCACACCGGCTGGACGTGGTACTCACCAATACCGCGCCGCCGCGTGATGCGGCGACTCCCTGGATTGTCCGCAACCTCGACGCACAGCCGGTGAGCCTGGTGGGCTACCCGGACAAACTGCAAAAAGGGCGCAGCCTGGAAGCTGCGCTGCGGGAAGAACCGCTGGTGGTGCCCACCCTGGAAACCGCGGTGCGGACCGCTTTCGACACCTACTGCGACCAACACGGAATTCGTCCCAACATTGTGGCGGAGGTGGACGATATGGCCTTGCTGCGGGTGCTGGCCCGGCGCAACTACGGTGCCGCGGTGACGCCGGCAATTGTCGTGCGAGACGAGCTGACCAGCGGCCAGCTGGTGGAAATCAGTCACTTCCCCGGGGTGGAGGAACAGTTCCAGGCCATCACCCTGACCCGCCAGTTCCCCAACCCGCTGCTGAGGCTGCTGTTCGAGGCGATGGACTCGGACTGAGCTTCAGGCGTCCTTGAGGATCGGGATCACCAGTACCATGCCCAGCCGTAAACGGTCGGGATCAAGCTCCGGGTTATACTGGCGCAGCAGCCACAGCGGGACGGCGTATTGCTGCTGAGTCAGCTCCCACAGTGAGTCGCCGCGCTCTACCACGTGCTCGCGTGTGCCCTGAATCTGCCGGCCCATGAAAAAGTCCTGCTGGATATCCTGCTGGTAGGCGGTGCGACGGCGTTCAAACTCCTCGCTGCTGACCTGCGAAAAATCCAGCTTGAGTCGCTGGCCTATGACCAGCGGAACACCGTAGCGACGGCCATTGATGCGGCGCAGCTGACTGGCGCGCAGGTCCAGCCACTCGGCGTAGTGACCCAGGGTCTCCAGGGCCTGCACTTCGATACTGTTGTCACCCGCCACCGTGTAGTCACTGGGATCAGCCAGCAGCTCGGTCACCGGTGTCGCTTCTTCCTCTGCGAGGGTGCTGAGCATGGTTTCCTCGGGCTGGGGACCGTCCAGGCTCTGGGCCGGCGTTTCCGCATCGGCCAGGGCGTCCTGGGGCGCCGGTTCCCCCGGCAGCGTTTCACTCTCAGCCTCGGCGACCTGGATCAGCGGCGCCTCATCGGCCGCGGCCAGCAGCGCCGGGTCGCCTTCAAAGGGCAGGCGCAGCACCTGGCCCACCCGAATGGTAAAGCGGCGGTTAAGGCCATTCATGGCGGCCACGTCGCGAATACTGTGGCCATAGCGGCGGGCGATCTCCGAGACCGTGTCACCGCGCACCACTGTGTGGTAGAGGTCCGGGGTCTGTTCCTCGAAGCGCTTTTCCTCAGGAATGGCCGCTAGTACCAGTTCCGGGTCGACACCGAGCCGATCACTGGGAACACGAAGGACGAAGCCGGCGGGAATCCGCTTGTTGCCCTGCCAGATCGGGTCCAGCAGCGCCCGGTTATGTTGCTTGAGAACACCAAGGTCTACTTTCAGGGCGCGGGCGATGTCTTCGGCGCCGATAAACTCTTCAAGCTTCACTTCCAGGTAGTCCACTGGCGGCGTCAGCTGCAGCGCACCAAAGTACTGGTCCCGCTTGGAGCTAACCTCCAGGGCGGCGAGAAACGACGGGTAGAAATTGCGGGAGGCAAAGCCGAAGCGTCGGCCGTCGTAGTTTTCGATAATGACATCGATATCCGTGGTGCCCAGCTCGCTGGTGGCGCGTCGCATACTGGCGGCGCCGTGGTTATAGGCGGTCAGCGCCAGCGGCCAGGTTCCTGTGAGCTGGAGGTTGTGCTCCAGCAACTGGGCGGCCGCCACTGTGGCGGCAAACGGATCCATGCGCTCGTCAATCACATAGTCCACTTCCAGGTAACGGCGGCCGGTGGGGCGGGTGAACTGCCAGATACCGGCTGCGCCGACCTTGGAATAGGCCGCCGGATTGAACGAAGACTCAACGTGAGGCAGCACACCGAGTTCCTGGGGCAGCCCCCGCTCCCGCAGGACCTGCTCGATATGATGGTTCCACTCACCGGAACGAATGATGCCCGCCTTGAAGCGGTCTGACTGGCCGCGCTGGAAGCGCACGCTGCGCGCCGCTTCGCGAAGCCGCTTGTCAGTGACATCGGGGCCCCACAGCGCCAGCACCCGCTGCGCTTCCGCCGAGGGATTGGAGCGATCCCCGGCCAGCCCCTCCAGAATCTTCCGGTAGCGAGCGCGGGCCGCGCGCATGGCACGGCGATCGGCGTAGTAATCACCGCTTAAGGTGAGGGTTTCGTAGATGACCCCGACACGGTCGGCGTCATGGATGTAGCCGCTTCGGGTGTCGACCTCCGTATACACCTTGACCCAGAATTCCACCGCGGGCTGTAGCGCCTCGGGGCGGGGGAAATTCTCGGCGTGTGTGAAAGTGGACACTGCCAGGGACAGGCAGGTGGCGGCAAACAGCAATAGGGGTCGGCAAGTCATCGGATCAGGTAGTGGTAACAGCATCTGCAACATTACCTTACTCCGACCCAATGGCAAGCATTTGGTTCGTCACGGCGCTCGCCCGATGCGTTAATGTCGCTCGCCAGGCGCTGGATTCCCCTGCGCGGGCCGCCGCTTGCGCGGGAATGACGGTGTTAGATATTCAAGCGCTGCAAAGAGCCCTCGGCGTAATGTTGCAAAGAGCCCTCGGCGTAATGTTGCAAAGAGCCCTCGGCGGAATGTTGCAAAGAGCCCTCCGCGTATTCTTGCAAAGAGCCCTCTGCGTATTTACGCAGCACTAACCAGAAAGCGTTGTCAGCCGTCCCTGAAGGTCGCGCTGACGGTGTCCTGGGCCACGTACTTGCGCAGTTCCTGGCGACCGACCACCATGCGATGGACCGCATCCGGGCCATCGGCCAGGCGCAGGGTGCGCTGTGACATGTACATCGCCGCCAGCGGGGTATCCTGGGACACGCCGGTGGCGCCAAACATCTGGATCGCCTCATCGACGATGCGAATGGAAATATTGGGCACCGCGGTCTTGATCATGGAAATCCAGATCCGCGCTTCTTTGGCGTCCACATGGTCCATCATCCAGGCGGTTTTCAGGGTCAGCAGCCGCGCCATTTCGATATCCATACGGGCGTTAGCGATGATGTCGATATTGCCACCCAGACGCGCCAGGGGCTTGCCGAAAGCCACCCGGTTGGTGGCGCGATCACACATCAGCTGCAGGGCGCGCTCGGCGGCACCAATGGCGCGCATGCAGTGGTGGATGCGGCCCGGGCCCAAGCGGCCCTGAGCAATCTCGAAGCCACGGCCAGCGCCGAGAATCATGTTCTCCTTCGGCACCCGCACATTGTTGAATTTCATGTGCATGTGGCCATGGGGAGCGTCGTCCATGCTGAATACGTGCATCGGCCGCAGCACTTCCACCCCGGGGGTATCCATGGGCACCAGGATCTGTGACTGCTGCAGGTGCTTGGGCGCCTCCGGATCAGTCTTGACCATGACAATGAGAATCTTGCAGCGCGGATCGCCAGCGCCGCTGATGTAGTGCTTCTCGCCGTTGATCACCCATTCGTCACCGTCGAGCTTTGCCTCGGTGCAAATGTTGGTGGCATCGGACGAGGCCACCCCCGGCTCGGTCATGGCGAAGGCAGAGCGAATTTCGCCGTTCAGCAGGGGCTCCAGCCACTGGGCCTTCTGGGCCTCGCTGCCGTATTTCTCCAGCACTTCCATGTTGCCGGTATCCGGCGCCGAGCAGTTGAAACACTCCGCAGCGAGATGAGAGCGCCCCATTTCCTCAGCCAGGTAGGCGTATTCGACGGTCGTCAGCCCAAATCCGCGGTCGCCCTCGGTCAGGAAAAAGTTCCACAGGCCTTTCTCTTTCGCACTGGCCTTGAGACCCGCGAGAATTTCGGTTTGGCGGTCTGTCCACTGCCAGCGGTCCCCGTTGCCGATTTCGTCGTAGTATTCCTGCTCTACCGGGATCACCTCGTCGGTAATGAACTGTTTGACCTGCTCGAGAATCGGGCGGATACGCTCGCTGACGCCCAAATCCATGCTGCCCTCCAGTTTGCCTGCCAAGGCCTGGTCCTGTGCTGCACTCGATGTACTGGTGGTTGAAGCACCCATGATTAGTCTCCCCCGGAGTTCAGTTGAGCGGCGTAATCCGCTTTCAGTTGTCGTTTGAAAATTTTACCCGAAGCAATGCGCGGTAGCTTGTGGTCGTGGAACCAGACG
Organism: Cellvibrionales bacterium; assembly: GCA_043513815.1. GTDB lineage: Bacteria > Pseudomonadota > Gammaproteobacteria > Pseudomonadales > Halieaceae > JANQIO01. The sequence goes on from CP121313.1 coordinate 3,576,738, forward strand.
TGGGCGGGAATCTTGAAGCCCGCCAGGTGCTCGGCCAGGTAGGCCTGCAGGTTGGCAGCGTCCAGACTGCCGGGCTCCCGCAGCACCACGGCGGCACCCACCACCTCGCCCAGGCGCTCGTCAGGCAGACCAAACACCGCCGCCTCGTCCACCGCGTCGTGCTGGTAGATGGCGGCCTCGACCTCAATGCAGCTGATGTTCTCACCGCCGCGGATAATGATGTCCTTGATACGATCGACGATATAGATAAAGCCGTCTTCATCCATGTAGCCCACGTCACCGGTGTGGAACCAGCCGCCCCTGAAGGCGGCTTTGGTGGCCTCGGGCTTGTTCCAGTAACCGCGCACATTGGCGGGGCTGTGAATGCAAACCTCGCCGCGCTCGCCTGCCGGCAGCTCGGCACCCGTCTCGTCAACTATCCGGAAGTCGGTCACCGCCGGTACCGGGCGACCGGCGCTGCCGGGCCGGGCCAGGTAAAAGGCCCCGCTGTTCACCGAGCCCAGCGCGTTGGTTTCCGTAAGCCCGTAACCGATGCCGGCACTGGAGCCTTTGAAGGCTGAGGTGATTTTCTTCACCTGGTCAGGCGGACGCGCCGCGCCGCCCGCATATATCTCCTTGAGGCTGGACAGGTCGTAGGGGCTGTCCGCCGCCGCGGCCTGCAGCTCCGCTGACATGGTGGGTACCCCATTGAAATTGGTGACCCGTTCCGCTTCGATCAGGCGCATCGCCTCCTGCACATCCCACTTGTGCATCAGCACGATCTTGCGGCCGATCATCAGCGATAGCATAAACAGGCTGTGACTACCGGTGGCATGGAACAGCGGCACGGTCATCAGGGCGCAGGGGGAATGCTTTGATTCCGAGGGTGGCGCCACCCGGTTGCTGGCACTGCCCAGCAATAGCCAGCTGAACAGGGCGGCCAGCACGCTGCGATGGGTCTGCACCGCGCCTTTGGGGTGTCCGGTGGAGCCCGAGGTGTACATGATGCAGGCATCGTCGTCCGGCGCCGCCTCGGAGATCGCCGGCTCGGCGCCCTCAAAATCCTCCACCAGCGACATGAAGTCAGAGACCGCTGTCGCGCCGAAATCACCCACACCGATCAGCGCAAGCTCGTCAGCAAAAGGCGCGATACGCTTTGCCCGGTCGGGATCGACCACCACGATGCGGGCACCGCAATCATCAATGCCGTATTTCAGCTCTTCCCCGGTCCACCAGGAATTCATGGGCACCACGATACCGCCGGCCAGCAGGGTACCTATAAAGGCGAACATCCACTGGGGATTATTGCGCATGGCGATGGCAACGCGGTCGCCCGGCGTCAGGCCATAGCGGCCTTGCAACGCCGCGGCAAACTGTCTCGACAGCTTCAGGGCCTCACCGTAGCTGTAGCGCTGGTCGCCCATCACCACGAAATCCTTCGCAGCATGGCCGGCCATCAAATTGAAGTAGGCAGCGAGATTGGCCGGTTGCTTAAGGTAGCTGCGGTAGCGGTGACCGCCTACCTCCACCTCCTCCAGGGCAAAGGGCTGGCCGTCCGCGGTCATGGCGGCGACCGCGGCTTCAAGCTGTGCGAGCCCCTCCATCATTGGCATTCAGTAGTCGTTGAGTCGGGCAAAGCGGTCCAGGTGATAGCTGTAATCCCCATAAGCCTGCTGGGCCACGCGGGCGCGCTTGATGAAAAAGCCGATATCGAATTCGTCGGTCATACCGATACCGCCGTGCATCTGGATTGCTTCGTTGGTTACCAGTGTAGCGACTTCACACAGTTTCGCCTTGCAGGCGCTGGCCAGGCTGGACAGGCCCTCCGCCTCGGCGTCTATTGCCTGCAGGGCCTTGAGCACGATGGAGCGGGCCAGCTCAAGCTGGGCATACATTTCTGCAGCGCGGTGCTGCAGCCCCTGGAAGGAGCCGATGGGCATGCCAAACTGCTTGCGCTCCTTGAGGTAGTCCATGGTGCGCTCGAAGGCCTCCACGGAGAGTCCCAGCAGTTCGGCCGACAGCCCGATGTTGGCGATATCCAGCACCCCCTGCAGCGGGCCGTAGGCTTCATTTTCAACGCCCAACAGGGCGTCGCTTCCGACGCGGACCTGCTGGAAGCTGACCGTCGCACTGTTGCGGCTGTCCAGCATGACCACGCGCTCAGCACTGACGCCGTCAGCGCCGGCGTCGACCAGGAACAGGCTAAGGCCCGCATCCTCGCCCGGCGCGCCGGCGATCCTTGCCACCACAAGCAGGGTATCGGCGCTATGGCCGTCGAACACCAGCACCTTGCGACCGTCCAGCACCCAGCCGTCGCCGTCTGGGGTGGCCGTCATCGCCGTCTTGTGCGGGGCGTGGTGATTACCTTCCTGTAGCGCCAGGGCGAGGGTCAGCTCCCCGGTGGCCAGCTTCGGCAGCAGGGCTTCTTTCTGGGCATCGCTGCCGAGACGGGCAATTGCCGTGGCACCCACCAGGATGGAGGATTGCAGGGGCGACACGCTGAGGTTGCGCCCCATCTGTTCGAGCACGATGCCGAGACCGGCATAGCCGAACCCCAGGCCACCATAGGCTTCCGGAATAGCAATCCCGGGCCAGCCCATCTCCGCCATTTCGGCCCACAGGGGCTGGCTGTAACCACTCTCCTCACCCTCGTCCCGCAGGCGCCGCAGTTCGGCGACGGGCGCTTTTTCCGCCAGGAAGCCGGCAGCGGCGTCCTTGAGCATCAATTGATCTTCGTTCAGTACCAGAGCCATGTTGCGCGTCTCTCTTATTTGCCGGTGAGCCGGTTTTAGCTGGGCAGGCCAAGCACGCGCTTGGCAATGATGTTGAGCTGGATTTCCGAGGTGCCGCCCTCGATGGAGTTGGCCTTGGTGCGCAGCCAGGCGCGCGGAGTATCGCCGCCGCTATAGGCCTCACCTTCCCAGGCCAGAGCCTGCTCACCATAGGCCGACATGATCAATTCGTAGCGGCGCTTGTTAAGCTCCGTGCCGTAGTATTTGAAGATGGATGAGGCAGCGCCCAGGCCCTGGCCGGCCCTGGACTCATCCCGGACCCGCTCCATGGTGGCACCGAAGGCCAGCACGTCGAGCTCCAGCTGGGCGATCTCCTTGCGCAGGATGGTATCTTCCAGGCGCCCGTCTGCGCCCAGCCCGATCTCGTCCCGGGCCAGCTCTGCCAGGGTGCGGCGGCTGGAGCCAAAGCCGAAGCCGGAAATCATTTCCCGCTCATGGGTCAGCAGGTACTTGGCGATTTCCCAGCCCTTACCCTCTTCCCCCATCAGGTTGGCCTTGGGCACCTGGACATTGTCGAAAAAGGTTTCACAGAACGGAGACTTGCCGGAAATCAGCTTGATCGGCCGGGTGGTGACGCCTTCGCTGGCCATGTCGAACAGCAGGAAGGAAATCCCCTCGTGCTTGGTGCCGGTGCTGTCTGTGCGAGTAAGACAGAAGATCCAGTCAGCCTTGTCGGCGTAGGAGGTCCACACTTTCTGGCCGTTGACGAGGTAATGATCGCCCTTGTCGTCGGCCCGGGTTTGCAGGCTGGCCAGGTCGGAGCCGGCACCCGGTTCGGAATAGCCCTGGCACCAGCGTATCTCGCCGCGCACGATCCTGGGCAGGTGTTCCTTTTTCTGCTCCTCGGTGCCGTACTTGATCAACGCCGGGCCGAGCATGGAGATACCGAAGCTGTCGAGGGGGTTGCGGGCGCCAATGCGACGCAATTCCTCACGCAGGACTTTCACCTCATCCTTGTTGAGGCCTCCGCCGCCGTACTCGGCGGGCCAATCGGGCGCGGTCCAGCCCCGCTCGCCCATACGATCTGCCCAGAGTTTCTGGTCGGCATGTTTCATCTCCGGGTTGCGGCCACCCCAGTAGACATCGCCCTCGTCCCTGGCGGGAGTGCGCATGCTCTCGGGGCAATTGGCTTCCAGCCAATCCCGCGTTTGCTCGCGAAATTGCTCGATTTCACTCATGGGGAGACCTCCAAAAAAAGGGGATTTGAACATACAGTATGTTTTGCTGACAGACAAGTATCCTCCCATTGGCCTGCCCTATAGGCATTTCTCACGCTACCCAAGCCGCCCTGGAAAGCGGATAATTGGCGCTTTCCCGCAATACCAGAAGAGCCGGACCAGAACCGGAATCATGCTATGAGTGTCACCGCGGTCACCCGCTACTTGAACGAAAGCGTGCTGAATGAGATCAGCACCCAGGACTTTCAGGAAAAGGAGCCCTTTCCCTGGGTCAATCCCCAACACTTCATCGCCCCCGAGCTTTTCCGGGAGCTGCTTGAGCACCTGCCGGACATCAGCCAGTTTCGCGCCTTTTTCGGCAAGCAGCGCAAACATGGCCAGGGCAGTCACGACCGCTACGTGCTGGACTATGAAGAAGGCATGGAACTGCATCCTTGCTGGCAGACCTTTGTGGATGAACTGCGAGGACCGGTATACCGCGACTTCGTGTGTCGCCTGTTGAACGTCGACGATGTGCGCTTCCGCTTCCACTGGCATTTCACCCCCGACGGTGGTGAGGTCACGCCCCACTGCGATTCCAAGGGCAAGATCGGCTCACAGATTTTCTACCTCAACACCGAGGCCGACTGGGACCGCAGCTGGGGCGGTGAGACTGTGGTGCTGGACGACGGCGGCCACATCGGCCCCGACAATGCGCCCGCTTTTGAGGACTTCGAGGCCGAATACCCGGCAGAAACTGCCGACAATCGCAGTCTGCTGTTTGGCCGTCGCGGCAACTCCTGGCACGGGGTCCGCAAGATCAACTGCCCCGAAGGCTACTACCGCAAAGTGTTCATCGTGGTCTTCGAGGAGCACCGGCCCCTGAAAATGGCGGCCAAGAAGTTGAAGCGCCTGGTGACCGGCAAGCCGTTGGTCACCGACAAAGAAAGCCTGATGTACTAGGCGAGGAATGAAAGTCCTGTGACCGCCAACAGCAAACCGCCGTTACTGATTCTCGGGGCGCCGCCCCGCGGCGGCAATCACCTGCTGCGCGGGCTACTTGACCATCATCCCGACCTGCTACTGCCCCCGGACGAGGACTATTTCGTGCGGCACCTGTCCCGCAGCGCCTGGCTGCGCTGGCGCGGCATGACCTGTTCCAAGGCAGCGGCGCCGGGCTTTTACCGCAAACTGCAGAAGGACGGTCACCTGGAGCGGGTTAACTCTGGCCACGGCACCGAGGTATTCGGTTCCGAGGACTCACTGGACCTGGAAGCCTACTATGGCTACATCCGCACCCATCACGAGCGCGGCAACGTCGATTCCCTGGTACGCAACCACATCGAAGCGCTCGCCGTGGCGCTGGGTCAGCGCCCGGGTGACCGCCGACTGCGCGTATTTTTCTGCGCCCTCCAGCCCAGCAATGAGGACCTGACCGCAGTCAGCGCTATGCTGGCGCGCTGCTATGACGTGCGAGGCATATTCCTGGTGCGCGACCCGCGCGCGCACCTGAGTTCCAAGCTGGTGCGCAACCCGACGCTCAACCTGCGCCGCTTCTGTCAGCGCCAGAATCACTACTGGCAGGAAATCAGCAATTTTGAAACGCGCTTCGGGCCGGTGCTGAGGCTGCGCTTCGAGGAGCTGGTGACGGCGACCGAGGCACGTATGCGCGCTGTGTGCGAGTTCACCGGCATCGAATTCAACCCAAGCGTGCTGCAGTACACCCAGAGTGGGCGACCCAGCATCAGCAACTCATCCTTTGGCGGTAGCGGTGGCATTGACCACACGGCGCTGACGCGCTATCGCGACACACTGCCACGGGAAACCATCGCCTACCTCGAAGAGCACTGCATTCCGGAGCTGTTCTGGCAGCCCCCTGAAATCAGCCCTGTTTCGGATGCAGCCTTACCGGCAGGTCCGTATAGCCCCTGACGAACACTGAGTGACTGCGGCGAATATCGCCTACCACCTCGATCCTTTCGAAGCGCTCCAGGATTTCCTCCCAGAGTATCTTCAACTGCAACTCTGCCAGGTGGCTGCCCATGCAGCGGTGGACGCCGTAACCAAAACTCAGGTGCTTGCGCACATTGGGACGGTCGATGATGAAGTCGTTGGGGTTTTCGAACACCGCGCCGTCACGATTGCCGGACACGTACCACATGGCAACCTTGTCTCCCTTGCGGATGGTTTTGCCACCCAGCTCGGTATCTTCAAGCGCCGTGCGGCGCATGAACGCCAGCGGCGTCTGCCAGCGGATCGTCTCCGACACCATGGGGGAAATCAGCTTCGGGTTGGCGGTAAGTTTGGCAAACTCCGCCGGGTTTTCGTGCAGCGCCAGGACGCTGCCACTCATGGAATTACGGGTGGTATCGTTGCCACCGACGATCAGCAGTAGCAGGTTGCCCAGGTATTCCAGCGGCTGCATGTTACGAGTGTTCTCGCCATGGGCCAGCATCGAAATCATGTCGTGCCGGGGCGGCAGCGCAGCTTTCTCATTCCATAGTTCGGTGAAGGTCTGCAGGCACTCCAGCAGTTCCTCACGGCGCTGCTCCTCGGTCTCGACGAAGTCACCTCCCGGCATTGCCGTGGCCACATCTGACCAGCGCGTGAGGCGGCGGCGCTCCTCGTAGGGGAAATCGAACAGGGTAGCCAGCATGCGCGTGGTGAGTTCGATGGATACCTCGTCCACCCAGTTGAACGTCTCGCCCACCGGCAGATTATCCAGCACTTCCTGGGTGCGGGAGCGGATCAGTTCGGCAAAGTTTGGCAGGTTGCGCGAGCCCACTACCGGGTTGACCTCGCCGCGCTGTTTGCTGTGGCGTGGTTCGTCCATGGCAATGAACATTGGCAGGGTGAAGTCTTCTGGCTGGTCGCGCAGCGTGATGCTGGGCTCTGAGGAGAATATGTCATTGTGGGTGTCAACGTACATGATGTCGTCGTAACGGGTCACCGACCAGTAGCGACCGAACTCCTCGTGTTCGGTGAAGTGGACCGGGTCTTCCTGACGCAACCGTTCGAACCAGGCCAGGATGCTGTTGTCCTGGAACCTGTCGGGCTGTGCCGGGTCGATGGATTCCAACGGCACAGACCAGATATCCTGGCCCAGGTTTTCGTCACCAGCAGATCTCTCAGCAACAGACATAGTTTTATAACCGTACTTTTAATCGAATCGCAGAACTATAGCGGGCTCCTCCACTGTCGCCTAGGGTCAAAATGGGCCACGATTGGAGAGTCAAATACTGGCCTACCCCAGCTTGCTGCGTACCTCGGCTGAGGCCACACCCAGTGACACCAGTGCCAGTGGCAACAGCGGCCAGATGTCGGCCAGCACCTCGCTCACGCCGTGGGATTTGAAGAAGCTCCCCTGCACCACCACCAGGTAATGCTTGAGGGGATTGAGCTCCGCCGCCCACTGCAGCCACTCGGGCATATTCTCCACCGGCGTGGCAAAACCGGAGGTCAGCACAAACGGAATGGAGCTGAAGAAGGAGCCCATGATGGCCTGCTGCTGGGTATTGCACAGCGAGGAGATCAACAGGCCTACGCCTACCACCGACAATACAAACAAAATCAGCGCGAAGGGGAACACCAGTAGCTGGCCAGTGTAAGGCGCGCCAAATACGAATACCGCCAGCAGGGTAATGATCAGGCTGACCACAAAGCCTGCCATCATTCCGGGCATGGTCTTGGCGATGATGATCTCGGTGGCGCTGATCGGCGATACCAGCAACTGGTCGAAGGTCCCCATTTCCCGCTCCCGGGCGATAGAGAGTGAGGTCACCACCAGGCACAGCATCATGCCCAGCACTGCGCTGAGATTGGCCACCATGAACCATCGGTAGTTGAGATTTGGATTGAACCAGTGGCGCTCCTGCAACAGCGGTGGCCCCTCCGCGGAGGTCGGCAACAGTGCCGCACCCAACTCGCCGACAACCGTTGCCAGGTAAGCGGTTGCCACCTGCCCGGCATTGGCGCGCCGGCCGTCGACCAGCACCTGGACGGTGGCGGGCTCGCCGGCTTCGATGCGGCGCGAGAAGTCAGGGGCCAGTCGCAGCGCTACCAGGGCCCGCCGGGCGGTGATAAGCTCTTCGAGCTCACGGCTGTCACGGGCGGAAATGATGTCGTCGGTAAACCAGGCGCCATCTACCCGGGCCACCAGTTCATGGGACCAGCGGCCATTGTCCTGGTCCAGCACCGCCACATCGATATTCTGCACATCCAGGGTCGCCGAGTAGGCGAACAGTACCGTCTGCACGATGGGCGCGCCGATCAGGAAGCGGCGTGTGGTCGGGTCCTGCAGGTAGCTGACCATCTCCTTCCAGACGGCGACACTCAGGCGCGCCCACATCAGTCCAGCACCTTGTGTGAATTGCGCCAGGTGATCGAGAAAAACAGTGCACCCACCGCCAGCAGAGCGAGGCTATTGGTCACCAGCTCCGGCCAGTAGTCACCGGCCAGGAAGATCGACTGTAGCGACTGTACATAGTGCCGGGCCGGCACAACGTAGGTGAGCCATTGCAGCCAGGTAGGCATGCTGTCGATTTCAAACAGGAAACCGGACAGCAGGAAGGCCGGCATGAACCCCGAGAACACCGCGAACTGGGCCGCAACAAACTGATTCTTGGCCAGTGTGGAAATCAGCAGGCCCTGTCCCAGCGCCGGGACCAGAAAGGCGGCGCTGGTCAGCAGCAACCCGCCCAGGGAGCCTCTAAAGGGCAGGTCGTAAACGAGGATGCCAAGGGCGGTACAGCCCAGGGTGGCCAGCATGCCCAGCAGGAAATACGGCGCCAGCTTGCTGATCAACAGCTCCAGCGTGCTCGCCGGCGTGGACATCATCGCTTCCATGGTGCCGCGCTCCCACTCACGTGCCACCACCAGGGCCGTCAACAGGGTGCCGATCATGGTCATGACAATGGCCATGGCGCCGGGCAGCAGTACTCGCCGGCTGTCGAGCTCGGGGTTGAACCAGAAGCGCTGTTCCAGGGTCAGCGGGGGCACCGGATAGCCCTGCCTACCGGCATACCAGGAGGACAAAACGCCCTGGGCGTAGGCCAGCACAAAATTGGCGGTATTAGGCTGGGAGCCGTCGGTGACGACCTGGATCTGAGGCGCGCTGAAGGGCTGCCGCAGCTGGCGATCAAAGTCTGAAGGGATCACCACATAACCCCGCAGGCTGCCACCCACCAGCAGGGGATCCAACTCGCGGCGGTCGCGAGCAGTGGTCACCCGGAAGTAGGGCGTGGCGTCATAGGCGGCGGCCAGTTCCTGGGCTGCTGGGCCGGTGCCCTCTACCACCACGCCCAGGGAAACGCCTTCCAGGTCCAGCGACACGGCATTGGCAAACAGGAAGAACAGTACCGGCGGCATGACAAAGGCGATCAGCAGTGAGGAAGGGTCGCGCACCACCTGCCAGCTTTCCTTTATTACCAGCGCACGCAACCTTCGCCAGTTCACGCCGCCTGCTCCTGCTGGGCCAGCACCAAACGTATGAAGGCATCCTCCATGGAAGGGTCGGGGCAGTCCGGGCCGGCCACTCGGGCCTTGAGGGCATCCGGCGTATCCAGCGCAATGACCCGGGCGCGGTTGACCAGTACCACCCGGTCACAGTACTCCGCCTCCTCCATGAAGTGGGTGGTGACCAGTACCGTGACGCCCTTGCGCACCAGGCCGGTGATGTGGGTCCAAAACTCGCGCCGGGTGATGGGGTCGACGCCGCTGGTCGGCTCGTCCAGGAACAGGACCCGTGGCCGGTGCATCAGCGCGCAGGCCAGGGCCAGACGCTGCTTGAAACCCAGCGGCAGGCTGTCGGGAAAGGCCTGCAGATAGGGCTCGAGGTGGAAGATCTCTACCATCTCGGCAATGCGCTCGCGGCGCTGGGCACCCCGCAGGCCGTAGATCCCGGAGAAAAACTCCAGGTTCTGGCGCACGCTCATCAGGCCATACAGGGAGAACTTCTGCGCCATGTAGCCCAGCTGCAGTTTGGCGGCGGTGCCCGACTTGCGCAGGTCCAAACCCACGACCTCGGCGCGGCCGGCGCTGGGCTTCAACAGGCCACAGAGCATTTTGAAGGTGGTGGATTTACCGGCCCCGTTGGGGCCCAGCAGACCCAGTACCTCGCCGCGCTGCACTTCGAAACTGACCTGGTCGGTGGCCGTAAATGTGCCGAATCGCCGGGTGAGGCCATGGCAGCTGACCATGATTTCGCGATCCGCCACAACGGGCTCCATGCGGTCGGCGATAGCGGAATGGCCCTGGCTGCCACCTTCCAGCAAATCGATGAAGGCATCCTCAAACCGACCCTGGGTGGGGACCAGTTGGCCACCAGCTCCGTTAACCAGTGCCTCTAGCTCGGGCGCGACCTCGGTATCTGCCAGCACCAGGCGCACCGCATCCCCCTGGATGACACCGTCTCGCACGGAGGACTGGTCCAGCGCGTCAGAAAGAAACCCGCGCCGATCCACCCGCAGGTCGCTGATCAGTACGCTGCGCCCGGCAATGCGATCGGTGAGAGACCCGGGAGCGCCGTCGTAGCGGACTTCTCCTTCGTCGAGCAGGAGTACCCGATCGCAACGTTCGGCCTCGTCCAGATACGCCGTAGCCCACACCACCGTCATGCCCTCGCCCGCCAACTCCTGCACCATATGCCAGAGTTCCTGGCGGCTGACCGGGTCGACACCGACACTGGGTTCATCCAGCAACAGCACCTCAGGGCGGGCCATGAGGGCACAGGCAAGACCCAGTTTCTGTTTCATACCACCGGACAACTGCCCCGCCAGGCGGCGAGTGAAAGGCGCCAGCCCAGTAAAGTTCAGCAGACGCTGGAACTGTTGCGCGGTTTGTCCCCGCGGCAGCCCGCGCAGGTCGGCGTAGAGGTTGAGGTTTTCCTGTACCGACAGATCCTCGTAGAGCCCGAAGCGCTGGGGCATATAGCCAGTCAGCCGGTGTATGGCTTCAGCATCACGGGTGACATCATGCCCGGCCACTCGCAGTTCACCCTGACTGGGGTGCATGAGCGCCGCCATCATGCGCATCAGCGTGGTCTTGCCGGCACCGTCCGGGCCCACCAGCCCGGTCAGGCAGCCGGCCGCTACCGTCGCATCGATGCCCTTGAGTGCTTCCAGGTGACCGAACTGCTTGTGAACACCACGGAATTCGATAGCCGCGCTCATCGTCGACTCACCCGCCAGCGGGTACCAGTCGCACCGTCACCGGCATGCCCTGCCGGAGCCGATCGTCCGGCTCAGACACCACGATCCGCAGGCGATAGACCAGGTCGGTGCGCAGCTCCGGCGTCTCCACGGTTTTTGGCGTGAACTCCGCGCGCGGCGACACGAAGCCCACCTGTCCTCGATACACCCGGTCACTGGAATCAGACAACACTTCTACGGTGGCCCCGGGCACCACCTGGCCCAGCTGAGGTTCATCCACGTAGGCGCGCACATACACCACATCGTTCAGCGACAAGGTGTACACCGGCTGACCGACACTGACCATTGAGCCGGGCTCAAGAGCTCGAACCTGGATAATGCCGTCGCTGGGCGCATAGAGTCGGGTGTCGTTGAGCTGGGTAGCTGCCTGCTCAAGACGGGCGTCGGCAGCAGCGAGGGCAGCGGCCGCTGCTGCCCGGTCTTCCTCGCGGAAGCCTTCCTGTGCCAGCGCCAGCGCCTCTGTGGCAGCGCGCACCCGGGCCTGGGCCTGTTCCTGCAGGGATTCGGCATCGTCCAGGGCCCGCTGGCTATTGAGGCCCTGACGAGACAGGTCCCGTTGCCGTGCCAGGCGTTTGTTGGCATTGACCAGGGATGCCTGTGCCTCTTCAACGCTCGCCTCAGCCTGTTGAATTTCCTGGGGCCGGGAACCGGTGTTGGCCCGATCCAGGTTGGCCCTGGCTTCCATCACGTTGGCTTCGGCGACGGCCAGCGCTTCCCGCAACGGCAGATCATCCAGGCTGGCCAGCAGGTCGCCGGCCGCCACCGGGTCACCCTCCTCCAGGTGCATGGCGGCCAGGCGCCCGGCCACCCGGAAACCGAGCTGGACGTCGCGGATGTCGACATTGCCGTACAGCAGGGTTTCACCATCGCCATTGCCCTCCAGCTGGCGCATCCCGAAGTAGCCGCCCGCAACCAGCAGCACAAATATCAGGCCCAGTAGCGGTTTATTCATGTGGGCAGCTCCTCGCCGAAACGCTGGTAGAGGCCGATGCGAATCTCCCGACGCACGGCGGCGAGCTCCCGGGCGCCGATTTCCTGCCAGTTCAGGTGCCGCATGGCGGTAGCACGACCGACCATGAAGATCATCAGCTGGCCCATGACATTGAGTGCCTGGATTCGGGTACTCTCGGCCGTCGCTGGCTGACCGTTGAGTTTTGCCATCAACGCGGAAAAGCTGGCCAGCATTTGCCGGTAGATGCCACCGTAGAAAATTTCGAAGGCCTCACTGGGGTCCTGTTGTTCACGCATCACCATGCGAGTCCAGGCCAGGGCCCGCGGCTGGCTGAACATCCCAACGGCGCCGCCCAGCAGCTGGTCGAGGTACTCCAGGCAGGCGCGGCGCCCCTCTGGCGTGGAACCGTCCAGGCGCTCTATGTCGTGCTGGATTCGCGCCTGGACCGGGCCAATATGCTCGTTCATGGTCTGGGTAATGGTTTCAAACACCGCCAGGTACAGCCCTTCCTTGCTACCGAAGTGATAGGCAATGAGGGCCTGGTTGACGCCGGCGGTCTCAGCGATGGCGCGTGTGCTGGCAGCGTGGAAGCCATCCCGACCGAAAATCTCCAGAGCTGCGCCCAACAAGGCCTCCCGCGTCTGCCGCGAACGGGTATTGGGACGTGAACCAGGGGATGAGTCGGGGGCGGAGGATGGCGACATGGGCAACTATATTTTAATCAATCGATTGAATAAAATTATAGCCCAGCCTGTGTAACTGTCCAGACCTTTCCCACCCCTAATCCGATAGGCTAGCCAAGCACGAATATAAACCCATGCCCCAGAACCCCATGCCCCTCGTAGAACTCACCGGAAAAGGCCTGTACTGCCCTGCCGGTGACTTCCACATTGACCCCTGGCGCCCGGTGCCGCGTGCGGTCATCACCCACGGCCACGCCGACCACGCCCGGCCCGGCAGCGGTCTCTATTTCGCCGAGGTCAGCGGCATACCTATCCTGCGTCAGCGGCTGGGCGCTGACCTGGCTGTCCACGCGCTGGCCTACGGGGACTCGCTGGAACTGGGGCGCGCCCGCCTTAGCCTGCACCCAGCGGGTCACATCCTCGGCTCTGCCCAGGTACGGATCGAAGTGGATGACGAGGTCTGGGTAATCACCGGCGACTTCAAACGGGACAGCGATCCCACCTGCCAGCCCTTCGAAACCGTTCGCTGCCACACACTCATTACCGAGGCGACCTTTGCGCTGCCGATCTACCGGTGGCCACCGCTCGAGGTGGTCGCCGCCGATATCTATCGCTGGTGGCAGGCCAACGCGGAACAGGGCCGCGCCAGCGTGCTGTTCTGCTACGCCCTCGGCAAGGCCCAGAGGGTGCTGGCCGCCCTGGCCGCCCACACTGACCGGCGGGTGCTGCTGCACGGCGCCGTTGTGCCCCTGACCGAGATCTATCGCCAGGCCGGTGTCGCCATGGTACCCACCGAGCCTGCCCTGGAGGCGGACGTCGAAAAGAAGTTTGCCCGAGAACTGATCATCGCCCCGCCAGGCGCCAACGGCACCGCCTGGATGAAACGCTTTGGCAACTGCGGGACCGGCTTCTGTTCCGGCTGGATGCTGTTGCGCGGCAACCGTCGGCGCCGCGGCTACGACCGCGGCTTTGTCATGAGTGATCACGCCGACTGGCCCGCCCTGCTCCAGACCATCGAGGAATCCGGCGCCAGCCGGGTGCTGGCCACCCATGGCCGCTCCGACATCCTGGTGCGCTACCTACATGAGCGCGGTATGGCCGCGGCGGAGCTGCGTACGGAATTCGGCGACGACGAGCTGGCGGCGGAGGGCTGATGCAGGCCTTCACGGAACTGTTCGTCAGCCTGGACAGCACCACCGCCACCAACAGCAAGGTAGCGGCACTGCGGCAATACCTCGAAGGTGCACCCCCGGACGATGCCGCCTGGGCGATTTACATCGTCTCCGGCCGGCGCGCCAGGCGGCTGGCGGGCCGCCCTCTGCTGAAGGATGCCCTGCAAACCCTGACCGGCTACCCGGAATGGATGGTGCTGGACGCCTACGCCACCGTTGGTGACTTTGCCGAGACGGCCTCCCTGCTCACCGAGGAAGTCCGCGCTGCCGATGCCCACAGCGACCAGCAATCCCTGGCCCACTGGATGGAACGGGAAATCCTGCCGCTGGCAGACCTCGATGATGAGGGCAAGAAGGCGCGATTGATGGACTGGTGGCAACGACTACCCCAGCTCAGCGCTTTCCTGGTGACCAAGCTGATCACCGGTGGGTTGCGGGTCGGTGTCTCCCAGACACTGGTGGCCCGGGCGCTGGCCGATCTGGCGGGGCTGCCGCGGGATGTCATCACCCATCGGCTGATGGGTGAATGGCATCCCAGCGGCGCCTGGTTCCGGGAGCTGCTCGACCCTGATATCAGCGCCGATTTGAGTGCACGCCCCTACCCTTTCTATCTCGCCTCTCCCCTGGACCGGGAGCCCGCCGAGCTGGGGGCACGCGAGAACTGGCTGGCGGAATGGAAGTGGGACGGCATTCGCGCCCAACTGGTCAAGCGCGGCGGCGATATCAGCCTGTGGTCGCGCGGTGAAGAGTTGATGACCGAGCGTTTCCCCGAAGTGGTGGAGGCCGCCGCCGGCCTGGACAACTGTGTGCTGGACGGCGAACTGCTGGCATGGAAAGACGATGTGCTGCCCTTTGCGGAACTGCAGCGCCGCATTGGCCGCAAGACCGTGGGCAAAAAGTTGCTGGCCGAGGTGCCCGCCCGGCTGCTGGTCTACGACTGCCTTGAATACGACGGCGAAGACTTGCGTGGCCAGGCAATGCGGGCCCGCCGTGAAACCGCCAAACGAGTGGTACAGGCAACCAACGAGCGTATTTCGCTGTCGCCACTACTGGAAGCTGACAGCTGGGAGGCGCTGGCCGAGGCGCGGGAAGGCAGCCGCGAGCGGGGTGTGGAGGGCCTGATGCTGAAAGCCGCCGATTCACCCTACCTCACCGGGCGCAAGAAAGGCGCCTGGTGGAAATGGAAAGTGGAGCCGCTCACTGTCGACGCGGTCATGATTTACGCCCAGGCCGGCAGCGGCCGTCGCGCCACCCTGTTTACCGACTACACTTTTGCGGTCTGGACCGAGCAGGCGGGTCAGCGCAGCCTGGTGCCCATCGCCAAGGCCTACTCGGGGCTTACCGACGCCGAGATCAACAAACTGAATCGCTGGATTCGCGCCAACACTGTCGAACGTTTCGGCCCGGTGCGGTCGGTCAACGCAGAACAGGTGTTCGAGCTGGCCTTTGAGGGCATCAACGCTTCCAGCCGGCACAAGAGCGGCGTGGCACTGCGCTTCCCCCGCATCGCCCGCTGGCGCACCGACCTGGAACCCGAGGACGCCAACACCCTGGGGCAGGTACAGGACCTGCTCACGCTGTACGGGAACGCCTGAACGTGCGACTGCCGACCCCGATCACTGAATTCTATCGTCGCCGCGACTGGCAGCCGGCGCCATTCCAGCGCCGGGCCTGGGAGGCCTTCTGCCGGGGCGAATCCGGCCTGATCCACGCCCCCACGGGCACCGGCAAAACCCTGGCGGCCTGGTTCGGCCCGCTGATATCCAGACTCAAGTCCGGCGCTCCTTCACCGGACGGGCTGCGGGTGTTGTGGATTACCCCCATGCGCGCGCTGGCGGCGGATACTGAAAAAGCACTCGCGGAGAGCATCGACGACCTCGGCCTGGACTGGACCGTAATGCGCCGCACCGGCGATTCATCCACCAGCCAGCGAGCCCGACTGCGCAAGTCTCCGCCCACAGCACTGGTCACTACCCCAGAATCCCTGTCGCTGTTACTCAGCTACAGCGACTTCCAGCCCAAACTCAGGCAACTCGATGCGGTGGTGGTCGACGAATGGCATGAACTGGTGGGCAGCAAACGCGGTGTGCAGCTTGAGCTTTGCCTGGCGCGGCTACGTGCCCTTAACCCGACGCTGCAGACCTGGGGCATGTCCGCCACCATCGGCAATCTGGAGGAGGCCGCCCGGGTACTGCTGGGGCCTGGCCAGACACCGACCATGGTGGTCGCAAAACAGAAAAAACGCGTCGACATCGAGGCCCTCGTTCCTGACAACATGGACCGGTTTCCCTGGGCCGGCCACCTGGGCCTGAACTTGCTGCCGGAAGTACTGCAACAGGTGGAGAGTGCCGCATCCACACTTATCTTTACCAATACACGTTCCCAGGCCGAACTGTGGTTCGAGGGGATGCTCAAGGCCCGGCCTGAGTGGATCGGCCAGTTTGCCCTGCACCACGCCTCCCTGAGCCGCTCGGTGCGGGACCGGGTGGAAGCCGGACTGAAAGACGGCAGCCTGCGCTGCGTGGTGTGCACTTCGTCACTGGACCTGGGCGTGGACTTCAGCCCGGTGGAACAGGTGATCCAGATCGGTTCGCCCAAGGGCATCGCACGGCTTTTGCAGCGCGCCGGGCGTTCCGGTCACAGCCCCGGCCAGCCGAGCCGGGTGCTGTGTGTCCCCACCCACGCTTTTGAACTACTGGAGATCGCCGCAGCGCGCCAGGCCGCGAAGGAAAAGACCATCGAAAGCCGTCGGCCCATGCGCCTGAGTCTTGACGTATTGGTGCAGCACTGTGTGACCATCGCCCTGGGCAGCGGCTTCAGCGACGACGACCTGTATGCGGAGGTTATCCGCACCCACGCCTTTGAAGACCTGAGCCGCGAGGCCTGGACCTGGGTGCTGCGGTTTATCACCCGTGGCGGTGCGGCACTGCAGCACTATCCGGAGTATCACCGGGTCATTGAAGAGCAGGAGCGCTACCGGGTAGACAACCGGCGCGTGGCCCAGCGGCATCGCATGGCCATCGGCACCATCACCAGCGATGCGGCGATGAACCTGAAGTGGACCAGCGGTGGTTCGCTGGGCACCATCGAGGAGAGCTTTATCAGCCGCCTGAAAACCAACGACGGCTTTCTGTTCAACGGCCGGGTTCTGCAGCTGGTGCGGGTCAAGGAGATGACCGCCTACGTCAAGCTCGCCGGCAAGAAAACCCGCATCGTTCCCCGCTGGCAGGGCGGCAAGGCGCCGCTGTCTACCGAGTTGTCAGACTACACGCGGCGCCTGCTGGGCGCACCGGACAGCACCAGGGCCCGCGAACTGAAAGCCGTTGCGCCAATTCTCTCCCTGCAGGCCCGCTGGTCGGCCCTGCCCAGCGAGGAACAGTTGCTGGTGGAGCAGGTGAAAACCCGGGAGGGCCGACATTTGTTCCTGTTTACTTTCGCCGGCCGTGCGGTCAACGAGGGCCTGGCGGCCTTGCTGGCCTGGCGCCTGAGCCGGGATCGCCAGGTCACCTTCCGCGCCTGGGCCAATGACTACGGCTTCGAGCTGCTGACCCGGGACGAGATTGCCGAAGCCGAGCAGGCCCTGCGCGACGCCTTGTCTACCGAAGGCCTTCTGGACGACCTGGTGGCCAGCATCAACAGTGCGGAAACCGGAAAGCGCCAGTTCAGGGAGATTGCCCAGGTCGCGGGGCTGGTATTCACCGGTTATCCGGGCAGCGGCAAGTCGACGCGACAGATCCAGGCCTCCAGCGGACTGATTTACGAGGTGCTGGCGAAATACGACCCGGACAACCTGCTGGTGGATCAGGCCCTGAAAGAAGTCATGCGTTACCAACTGGAATTTGGCCGCCTGCAGGAGAGCCTGGCGCGCATCCAGCGCGTGGAGTGGGTACTTACCGAGCCCGAGCGGCTCACCCCGCTGGCGTTCCCGCTGTGGGCCGAGCGCATCCGCGCGCAGACCGTCAGCTCGGAAAAGTGGAGCACGCGCCTGCAACGCATGCTGGAAACCCTGAACCGGGCCGCCGATGCGACGCCCCGCCGACGTCGGGCCAGCGCCCCATGAGCCGGCTAAGGATCTGCGGTGAAGACCTGCTGCTGGACCACCGCCGGGCCCTGGTATGGACGCGCACGGCCACCGTGTTTGTGGCCGACACCCACTTTGGCAAGAGTGCGGTGTTTCGGCGCGAGGGCATCGCGCTGCCGGAGGGTAGCGATGCCGCAGACCTGGCAATTCTGTCGGCATTGCTCGAAGAGCACTGCGCACACCGGCTGGTGATCCTGGGAGACTTTGTGCACGGCGCCCTGCCCCGTGACCACGCCTTTTATCGCCGCTTCAATAGCTGGGTGGCACAGCAGGCCGCAGAGGTACACGTGGTGCTGGGCAATCACGATGCCTGGCTCCAGCGTGAGGCCATCAGCGGTGTCCATTGGCACCACCAGCTCAGCCTGGAACCCTTTCACCTGATACATGACCCCGAGGACGCCGGCGACGGCTTCTACCTGGCCGGCCATATACATCCGGTGGTGCGCATCTCTACCCGGGGCGACTCCCTGCGCATGCCGGTGTTCTGGCAGCGCGACGGCGGTATGGTATTACCCTCTTTCGGTGACCTGACCGGTGGCTACCAGATCACTCCCACCCCCAGCGAGCGCCTGTTCGGCGTCGGCCCCGACACCGTCATCCCGTTGACACCCTGAGACTGCCTCACCTACCGTAAGGCGTTGCCACACCGGCAGCCGACTTCGGAAAAGGACACAGGCACAGTATGAGCAACAGTACCCACAGCTATCGCCAGGACGAGCGCAACCAGAGCATTCTTATCAACATCAATGGCGAACTGTTCCCGCGCGAAAAGGCCGTGGTATCGGTCTTCGACAGTGGCTTTATTCTCGGCGACGGTATCTGGGAGGGCCTGCGGGTACATCGCGGCAGGATTCCCTTCGTCGACCGTCATATGAAGCGACTGTGGGAGGGTGCCAAGGCGCTGGACCTGGACATGGGCCTGAGCCAGGCGGAGTTGGTTCAACGTCTGCACGATACCCTGGCGGCCAACAACATGGAGGAAGACGTACATATCCGGCTGATGGTCAGCCGCGGCGTCAAGTCCACGCCCTACCAGGACCCGGCGGTCACCATCGGCGGCCCCACCATTGTCATCATCCCCGAGTACAAGACGCCAGACCCCTCCCTCAATGATCGCGGCATTCGCCTGTACACCGTCTACGTACGGCGCGGCTACGCCGACGTGCAGGACCCGCGCATCAATAGCCACTCCAAGCTCAACTGCATTTTCGGCTGCATCCAGGCCAGCAAGGCGGGCTACGACGAAGCCTTGATGCTGGACCCGCACGGCCACGTGGCCACCTGCAACTCCACCCATTTCTTTATCGTGCGCGAAGGCGAGGTGTGGACCTCTTCCGGTGACTACTGCCTGGACGGCATCACCCGCCGCAATGTCATCAACCTGTGCAAGGCTAATGACATTCCGGTCTTCGAGAAAAACTTCTCGGTGATGCAGGCCTACGGCGCGGAAGAGGCCTTTGTGACCGGCACCTTTGCCGGGCTCACTCCCGTGGTGGATATCGACGGGCGCAGCATCGGCGACAGCGGTAGCGGCCCGGTGACGGCAAGACTGCAGGCGCTTTACCAGGCGCTGATCGAGACCGAGTGCAGCCCGTGACCCGACGGATTGCCATGTGGTCAGGGCCGCGCAATATTTCCACGGCCATGATGCGCAGCTGGGAGAACCGCCCGGACTGCAGCGTGGTCGACGAGCCCTTCTATGCCTGCTACCTGCAGGAGACGGGGCTAGATCACCCCTGCCGGGAAGCCATCCTGCGCTCGCAGGCCACATCGCGAACGACGGTGATCGAGGAACTCACCCACGTCGACCCCGGCACCGGGCTGCAGTACCAGAAGCAGATGACCCACCATATGCCGCGCGGCATGGACATGGCGTGGTGTACCGAACTGGACCATTGCTTCCTGATTCGTGATCCGGCAGAAGTGATTGCCTCCTACCTGAACAAGATGCCAGAAGTGTCTGAAGAGGCCATCGGCATTGTCCGCCAGGCCGAACTGTTTACGGAAATCACCGAGGTCACTGGCAGCGAACCCCTGGTGATCGACTCCAACGATGTGCTGAGGGACCCGGCCGCGGCACTGGAGCGACTGTGTGCCGCACTGGCCGTGCCCTGGCTGCCGGCAGCGATGCTTGCCTGGCCGCCGGGACGCCGTGAGAGTGACGGTGTCTGGGCGCCACACTGGTACCAGAGCGTGGAAGCTTCCACTGGTTTTGCGCCATTCAGGGAACGGCAAAACAGCCTGGCCAGGGAACAGCGGGCATTGGCCGACAGTATGGCGCCCCATTACCAGGCGCTGCACGCGCGCCGAATTACTGTGGGTGATTAAGGCTTTTGTCGTCAGATGGGTCTGCTAAGCTCAAGGTGTTGAATAAAACCAATAACAACATCGCCGGGTCGCCTGCGCGACATGGCAAAGGAGCATAATCCAATGGCACAGACCAACGACCACGAAGTCGTCTCTATCTACCCGTTCAGCGACGAGGAAATCGACCAGCTCATGCATCACTCCAGCGAGTGCGTGCTCATGTGGTCCACCAAAGACGGCTGGCCGGTGGGCGTAACGCATGCTTTTGTCTGGCACGACGGCAAGATCTGGATAACCTTCGCCTCACACCGCCACCGCGCTGCAGCCATCCGCCGCGACGACCGGGTATCGGTGAGTATCAGCAGCATGGGCTACCCGCCCGGTTCCGCCGAGGGCCTGCCCAGCGGCGCAGTGACCTTCAAAGGCCATGGCGAATTTTTCGATGATGAAAAAACCAAGGACTGGTTCTATAGGGCCCTTTCCCAGAAGCTGAACCCCGGCAATCCGGACGGCGAGGAGTTCTTCTACAACTTCCTGGATTCGCCGCTACGCACCGTGCTGGCCGTTACCCCGGTGAAGAAAATCATGTACAACGCCGGCCTCGCCAATCGCCATATGGCCGGCACCGTGGAAGAGAATGAACTGGGCGAACGCCTGGAAAGCGACCGCGAGCGCATGAATCGCGAACGCGAAGCCAAGGGCTTGCCGCCGCGGTAGCTAGCTTCAGGCGACACGCAACCGACGTCCTGCCCGCCGACGCAGGACCAGTGGGGGCCAGGGGTAATGCCGCCCCAATGCCACGGCCAGATGGATCTGCCAGCGTAGTGCTTGGCGGATCCCCGCATCGTAAGCATCCCGCCATTCCCTCGCGGGCGCCAGTCCGCACTGTAGTGCCAGGAAGAGTGCCAGGAAGAGTGCCGGGACGAGTGCCGGGACGTTGACAGCAACTCACGGCAAGCTTTCCAGAAGACAAAAAAAAGCCCGGCACATACTGGCCGGGCTGGGTACTGTTTGCGTTGCTGCCTGGCCCATCAGGGCACCAGGTGTTAGAGCGGGCCGGGGGTAGCCCCCGGCTCAACGAGCACTACTACTTTTTACTCTTTTTACTCTTTTTGCTTTTCTTGCTCTTTTCGCTCTTCTTGCTCTTCTCACTCTTCACCTTGAGCTTGAGCTTGCTCTTCTCCCGCTCGCTGCCCGGGTTGTCAACGGTGTTGGCCTGCTCCAGCTTGATGGAGCCGTCATCCGCCACGGTAGCGTCAAAGGAAAGAGCCTGCGGAGCGCTGTCGACCGCTTCATAGTCGAAGCAAACGATCAGGCCGCTGAAGACCGGACCCTCATAGGCGGTGCCCGCTGTTCCAGTACCGTTCTCTACACCCACGGTGATCGGTCCGAGCGCACCTTGCAGCACGTCATTCCAACCTTCATCGATATTATCGTAGGCAAAGATGAACTCCGGGAAGTCCGGGTCAACCGTACTGATTGTCCAGACCTGGAAATCACCGGAGATCGGGTACACGCCACCGGTGCCGGCGGGTGATGACCAGTACTCCACTTTATCCCACTCCACGAGCGAGACATCCGGACCCAGAGTGGCTGCAGAAATACCGCCACCGAAGTTGGGATCGATGATCCAGTCATACCAGAACGGTGCCAGCATGTCGTTGGGATCTGTCTCGTTTGGTATCGGCAGGTTGATAAATGGTGCCGGTCCCGGGGTGGAGTTGAAGAAACCAAAGCCATCATCCGTGACCGTCAGGCCGCCGCTGCGCGGAGAGCCATAGAAGTCAATCGGGTTCTGGCCACCGAACAACGTGCCGGCAAAGGTGTCGCCGACAAGTGTTGGATCTGGCAGGATCCCGAAGTCTTCCAGGTTGACGTAGCTACCGTCTCCGAAAGGCGTAGCACAGAAGGCGTTGTCAGCATTGGTGCTCACGGTGTAGCTGCCTTCCTTGCCCAGCAGCGACTCCTGCGTCACCTGCCAGCGAATCGTGACGTCTTTCTTACTCTTGCCACTCTTCTTGGACTTCTTGGATTTCTTGGACTTCTTGCTCTTCTTACTCTTACCGCTGTCGGTGATCAGCTCACCGCCCCCGGTAATTGACGCGGGGTCGACTACCAGGTCCTTCGGCACTTCTACCTCGACCGTATAGGTGCGGTCTTCATTGGTGAAGTTGGGCTGAACCACGGCGGCGACCGTGACCTGGTCACCTTCGACCAGACCGCTGTCGGGCAGAGCCGTCAGGGCAACATCATCGATACCCCGGTTGAACTGCAGAGGCGCCTTGCCCAGCAGCTGCGTACGCGCCGTATCCGCATACCACTCGGTAGCCGACAGGTAGCGATCGCCAGGCTTCGACTTGATATCCCAGAAGAAGCGGACATCGAAGGGCTGCAGCGTCGGCACAAAGCCAGCTGGGCCCTCAGCGTAGATGTCACTGGCTTCACGGTTGCCGACATTGGTGGTGGCAAACTCGAAGGCATCGACTGCATCCGGCGCACTGGGCTGCCAGTTCTGGATCAACGCGTAGAACGTCAGCTCTGGCGTGCCGAGGATGCTGCGCAACAGGTCGAGGAATTCAGCATCGAAATCGCAGGATTCCAATGCTGTTCCCGTCGCCGAAGTACACACCAGCAGACCTTCATCCACCGTCGGGTTGGCAGGATCCAATACCAGTCCCACGAACAGGTCGAGATCTGGAGACTCGGAAGTCAGGACCTCAAACACGGTACGCTGGGTATCGGCCTTGATGTCGTGATAGACAACGGCAACGCCGTCAGTCAGGTCATCAAAAGGCGTGCTGTTGTCGCTGTCGCCGGGCAGGGCGTAGTCCTTGCCCTTGACCTTGGCTGGCTTCAGTACCTTGACGTTGAAGCCGTTCAGCTCGAGTGCCGTAACGTCCTTATAGACCTGAGAGCCCGCGTCGCGGGACGCCGCCAGGTCAATGGAAGCCGGCAGGTCACCGCTCACCGGTACAACGGCCAGCGGCATCTGGGTGGTGGGCACCGTGCTGTCAGAAGGCGTAAGCACTGCGCGGCTGAAGGACCAGGCGTCGCCCGCCAGCCCAGAGACATCCGCCGTGATCTCAATCACTTGCGTCTGTCCTGCTGTCAGGGAGAACGATGCCGGGGAAACCGTCACCCAGGGATCAAAGCCCCCGGCTGACCAGGATCCATCGACAGTAGCCCGTACCTCGCGGGTCCAGACGCAGGTTTGCACACATTCGCCGCTGACCAGCGCCGCCACGTTCAGTTGCGCGGGATCACCGCCGTCGTCCGGATTGGCAGCCTGGAAATTGGCGCTGCTCTCATCGAGCACCAGACCGGCCTTGACGGCCAGGGCAGCCTGAACACGGCCGCCACCGAAGTCGTGAACGTCGGCGGGCGTCACACCGTCTTCCTTGACAAGGTCATAGGAACCGGTAGTCATGATAGCCGACAGGACTTCAGCATCGGTCCACAGCGGGTTGGCCTGCTTCAACAGCGCGGCGGTCCCGGCAATATGCGGGCTGGACATGGAAGTACCACCGATGGCGCCATATTCACCTGCCACCGAATCCCAGTTATTGGGGTCGTAAATCGAGCGGATCAGATCCACCTGACCCTGGGTCAGTTCGGCACCTGCGGCGAGAATATCAACGCCGGGAGCTGCCGTGTTGGGTGCCAGAATGTCGAACCCGGTGTAGGGCCCGCGGGAGCTGAAATCAGCCAGGTTGTCACCCGAGGCGGGGTCACTGATCGTGGTGCTCACCGAAGTGATGGTTCCGGTATGGCCGGTACCGCTGGCCAGCCAGCTGCGCAAGACATTGGCATCTGCCGCCGCAACGTGGATGGCTGGAATCACATGGGTGTCGTCATTGACCGAGGTCGCACCGCCATCGAGGTTGCCGAGGATAAAGCCGCCAGCACCACCGTCACGCACGTGCTGGCCCTTGGCGACCCGGGCGATGGCTCCACGATCGCACATGACGATCTGATTGGCGGTAAACGTTCCGGGGGGGAACGGCGCCAGACATTGCTCGGGCTGGGTCTCGTTATCACCGCCACCGGCGATGGGATAGTCCCCCGCGTAGACGATTTCACCGGTGATACCGCCGGATACTGAGCGTCCGGTAATGTCTGCCGGCGCCGCAGTGTCGCCACCGCTCATGGCCTGCAGTTCTTTGCTCGGATAGGAGCGGTCGTGGGTTGTAGCGGCTACAGCGGCCACCCAGGGCGCGTTGCCCGCAGCTTCCGCAGTGCCCGCATCAGGTCCGCTGTTGCCCGCTGAGTTGGCAACAAAAATGCCTGCTGCGCGCGCGGCCAGGAAAGCCTGCGCCTGGGCGGAGTTCCAGGGGTTGCCGCCCGGTGAACCAATAGAGTGGTTGAGCACATCCACCACACCGTCGGCGAT
The DNA here is from genome assembly GCA_043513815.1 of Cellvibrionales bacterium. Taxonomy (GTDB): domain Bacteria; phylum Pseudomonadota; class Gammaproteobacteria; order Pseudomonadales; family Halieaceae; genus JANQIO01. The sequence continues at coordinate 3,601,459 of CP121313.1, forward strand.
GGCCTGATCGACCGCTGCCACGATATCGGAGAAAAAGCAGGATGGCGCACAGACCTTATAGGCCACTACGTTGGCGTGGGGTGCGACGCCAGAAACTTCAGAAAACACGATTGAACTGTCATTGCCGTCGGCATCCGGCAGGGCCACGTTGTAAACCACGTTACCGGCCGCCGTGCTGGCGACGTGGGTGCCGTGGCCATCGGTGTCGGCGGAAGGTGCCTGACCCGGTAGCAGGATCTCATCAGGTACAGGGCTGGTCTGGGCGTCGAGGAAGGTATAGGCACCGATGAGCTTGTCATTACATAGCCCCGCGATGGACGCACATTCACCGAGGTAGACGCCGGATCCCAGCGGGTTGGTGTGGCTATAACCGTCGTCGCCGGTCGCGGCGAAGGACGGATGGGAGTGGTTGATGCCACTGTCTATGATACCGACTACAACGCCTTCACCGAGGTAACCTATGCCGGTGGCACTGCCGTCCCAGACCTGCTTGGCGCCAATAAAGCCAACGCTGGTGGCCGTCGAGAGCTCTACTGCGCGATCGCGCTCTACCAGGCGCACACCCGGCATACGGCGGACCTTGCTGGCGGCGGCGGCCGTCATGCGAACCGTTGCGGCGTTCAACGCGTGCTGGTGAGTGCGCTCCACATAAACCGCACCCGCCTCGCTGGATATCCTGCTGAGCATCTCGCTCTGGACCTGCCGCAGGTGTTCTACATAGGCCATGGATTCAGGCGAAGTCGGGTCCAGGCGCGCTCCATTCAGCGCCAGGGACGAACCTCCGGTGGCGCCACCGGCATGCAGCGGCAGGGCGTCTTCCTTAAACTGGATGATATAGCGATGGGTGCCACCATCATCCGGCTCAGGACTGTTTGGCGGGCGCACCCACTGAACAGCCTGCTTGGCCGTGGCGGCCTGCAACATTGAATCATCCAAATCCGCCCTGGGTGTTGAAGCTATGAGCGAAAGAGGGAGTGTCAACAGTGCCGCAAGAGTTGCTACCGTCGAGACGAGTCGAATCATGTGGTCCTCTCAATACAATTTAAAGTGCTTTTTATGGTGCTTTTTTTGGCTGAGAAAAGACCGTTGCTCTGTAGGCGTCCCCGAAGACTCACTCCGGGAGAACACGAATGCACCAAACCCCTGATACCGCGCATGCAGGTCGTGTCCACAGTCAAATTTCAGGCAGTGACCTGAGTATAGACAAAAAGTTTCACTAAAATGAAAAAAATGTGCGACGCAAATCCGATTATGATTTTTGCCAACCAGTTCCGCAGGTTTTCTGCGCTCCGGCGCAGGAAACGCATGGTTTTGTCCTATACTCACCGCTTTGGTGGGGAGGCCGCAGCGGGAATTAGTCCATGAGCAACGAGAACTTGCAGTACATCTCGGCGTCTCGAATTACTGTTTTGCTGGCCTCAGCAGGCACTGGCCTGGTGTTGGCCCATATCGCTGCGATGATCGCCTGGTACCAGGATCTGCTGCCGATTGATGACTGGCTCTACTACTCCTTTTTCGATCTGGACGAGGAAGAGAGCCTGGGCACCTGGTTCAGCGCCCTGATTCTGGTGATCGCCGGCCAGCTTTGCTGGCTGCAGGCGAGGCTGCTCAAGGGAAAGCCCGGCATGCATCGGCCGGCCTGGCTACTGCTGGCGCTGGGATTCCATCTGCTCTCCCTGGACGAAATTGCCGGGTTCCACGAAACCGTCAACACCGTTTTCAAGGACACCCACTGGACAACTTTCGGGGCGTTGATTGGCCTGTTTGCGGGGGCGGCATTCCTGCCTTTCCTGTGGCGACTGCCGGGATACACCCGTGCGTTGTTTATCGTATCGGGACTGATTTACCTCGGTGGCGCGGTCGGCGTGGAGTTCGGGACCCTGGGCTACGAGGAGGCCGATGCGCTGGACACACTGCCCTACAACCTTTGGAATGCCTTGGAGGAAGGCATGGAAATGGCGGGCATCATCCTCTTCATAGACACCCTGCTGAAATATATGGCGGGCCCGGGCGAAGGGCTCGAACTCAACGTACGGCTGCGGCGCTAACTGACCTTTGATCGCGCGGGCATTAGGCTTTACGCTGCGAAACCTGGCGCTGCCGCGCCTGGCAACAACGAGGTGTAAATATGAAGAACGGCAGCAAACGAATCCACCGACTACGCACAATCCTGGCGCCACTGACCCTGGCGCTCGCAGCCTGCGGGCCCAACGTGTCCAGTAGCGAACCGGACAAAACGGCGACGGGCGGCGACCCCCCTCGCCCCCAGTCAAGAATACAGGCCGACAGGCAATTGCAGTCTTTGGTTGATGCGGCCACCGCCGACCTCCACAAGCGGATAGGCGACGTCGACACCAGAGTCGTCCGGGCAGAGCGAGTGACCTGGCGCTCCGGTGCGCTTGGCTGCCCGCAGCCCGACCGCGGCTACACCATGGCATTGGCGCCCGGCGCGCTGGTGATCCTGCGAGCCAACGGGGTGGACTACGAATACCACAGTACGCCGGCCGGGCCGCCGTTCCTGTGCGAACCGCCAGGACGGATTGAGACGCCGGCGCCGGGGCAGTCTTCGATGGACCCTACTTGAGGGTATAGAAGGTACAGAGAAGCTATAGATAGAGGTAAGACAGGCGTCTTGATTGCTCCTTTGGTCGCAATCAATCGAACGGTGGTTCGCCCCAGTCGAACTGGGTGGGAAGTGTCGCCTCTCAGCCTGGCTTGGTGTTAGCGGGGAGTACGTGTGTGCTGGATTGATGATTTCGCCCTTTGCGGCGTAATCACCCTCCGGGCGTCCTCGCGCTACGCGCTGCGGGCGTCTTGATTGCTCCTGTGGTCGCAATCAATCGAACGGTGGTTCGCCCCAGACGAACCAACCGACAAACAAAAAAGGCCACCCCACTGGGGTGGCCTTTTTATTTGTTTGGTGGGTCGTGCTGGATTCGAACCAGCGACCAATTGATTAAAAGTCAACTGCTCTACCAGCTGAGCTAACGACCCACCAGAGTAGTCCACGGCGTTGACGCCTATAAAGATCTTGCGGGCATCCAGAACCTCGGCCCAGCCCAGGGCAATGGCCAGGAACACGGTATTGCGCGCCGGCACGTAGGTCACCGGTATGCCCTCGGTCTCCTCTTCCGGCACAGCAATATCCGGGTCAGTGAGCGCGGAACCGCCTATGCTGTCCAGATCCAGATGCACGACCTTGTGATCCGCCACTCCCATGGCCTGGGACACGCATTCCGCCGCCACCAGCTCGGACCGGTGCCGCTGGCCGTAATCGAAACTCAGGGTGTGGCAGTCATATTCCCGGGCCAGCGCCATCGCCAGCACGGTGGTGGAGTCCAGCCCACCAGACACCAGCACAACGGCTTTTTCCTGTTCAGACATATTTCTGCCCACGTTCCGCTGTCATGCTGCTAACGTCCAGGCTCATCATTCCACAGCAGCTTGTGTAGCTGAAGCTGGAGGCGAACGGGCAATCGGTCTTCGAGAATCCAGTCCGCCAGCTCGGTGGCATCCTGCTGACCGAAGCTGGGTGAGAACAGGATATCGTCGACCCGGTTACGCAGGCCCAGCTCATCCAGCTTGAAGTGGGCCCACTCATAATCCGCGCGATCGCAGATCACGAACTTGACCTGGTCATGAGCCATGAGGTGCCCGATATTGTCATAGTCGTTGCGGGCCATCTCTCCAGAGGCCGGGGTCTTGAGGTCCAGCACCTTGACCACCCGAGGATCAACCCGGGCAACGCTCATGGCGCCGCTGGTTTCCAGGGAGACTTCGTAGCCGACATCACACAGCAGCTTCAATAAATCGTGACACCCGGGCTGGGCCAGCGGTTCGCCGCCGGTCACGGTGACATAGGCGGGAGAGTATGCGGCTACTTCAGTGAGGATATCGTCCATTGTCTGCTGCTGACCGCCGTGGAACGCGTACTCTGTGTCGCAGTACACGCAGCGCAGGGGACAACCGGTCAGGCGCACAAACACTGTGGGCAGGCCGACCGTTCGGGCCTCCCCCTGTAGCGAATAGAAAATTTCTGTAATGCGCAGGGATTCGTCACCTGCGACGGCAGCATTGGACATGGTCGCGACGCGAAGTCAGTAATTCTGGCTGATAAAGTCCCGGGCCAATTTTACCGCGGAACTGCCGCTGTCGCCGAACTCGTTGATAACCCGGTCCAGGTACTCGCGGGCGCGATCCCGGTTGCCGCGGTCGTAGTAGATCTTGCCGAGCTTGTAGAGCGCATCGGGGATCTTGCCGTTTTCAGGGTACTGCTCCAACAGCCGGTTGAATTCGCGGCGGGCAGACTCGTCGTCCGGCGGCACCTGCACGAGGTAAAGCTCGCCCAGCCAGTAGTGCGCGTTCGCGGCGTATTTGCCACCAGGGAAGTCCACCAGGAACTGCCGGAATGCTGCGACCGCATCGCCGAACTGCTGGCTGCGAACCAGGCTGTAAGCGGCCCGGTAGGCATCGCTCTCTCCCGCCAGTTCCTGCACAGTGGCAGGGCCGGTGCCCGGAGTGCCGGCACCGGCTGCCGCAGGCGCGGTCCCGGCTGTCGCCGCGCCACCGCTCTTCAGGCGCTGGTCCAGGTCCAGGTAGCGCTCGAGGCTCTGTTCACGCAGCTGGCGAATCTGGTATTCCTGCTCCTCGACCTTGCCCCGCAAATCCATCACTTCCTGCTGCAATAGCTGCAGCTGGTAGAACAGTTCGCCGGCACTGCCGGCACTCTGCCCACTGTCTACGGCGCCGCTGGACGGCGGTACGGGCTGGCCCGATGGCGCGCCGTAGCCGGACTCACTGTCAGGCCCGTAGCGGGACTCGCTCTCTGGATAGCTTTGCGAAGGTTGCGGCTGAGTGACGCCCTGCCCTTCCTGTGCGCGGCGCTCGGCTTCGATATCGATGTAGTCCTGGGCGTGTAACACCGGAGGGCCCACAGCAAGACCGCAGACAAGCAACGTGCCGGCAATATGACTGCAAAGGGTGGATCGATTCATGACCTACCGTACGAAGAGATAGAGCTTGAATGGTGTGGGCAACCCGGCCGGGTTACCCACACAGGTACAAGCGAAGGTTGATTACTTGATTTCTACCCGGCGATTCTTGGCCCAGGCGGCTTCGTTGGAACCGGCCATGGCGGGACGCTCTTCGCCGTAGCTCACCGTCTCCAGGCGATAACGGGCGATACCGTTGACGGCCATGTAGTCGGCGACAGCCTTGGCGCGGCGCTCACCCAGAGCCATGTTGTACTCGCGGGTACCGCGCTCATCCGTGTGGCCTTCCAGACGGACGCTGCCGTTGTTCTCCTTGAGCAGGGCGATATGCGCGTCGAGGACTCGACGGGTCGCGCTGGTCAGGGTCGACTTGTCGAAGTCGAAGAACACGACATTACCGGCGGCAGCCACCGCATCTTCCAGCGCCTTCATGCGAGCCTTTTCGGCGGCCATGCGGGCCTCCTCGGCTTCCATTGCGGCCGCTTTGCGTGCTTCCTCGGCGGCTTGCGCTTCGGCATCGGCATCAGTTGTGTCAGTGCTGGCACAACCCACCATGAACAGTACCGCGAAAATTACAGACAGCGCCTTGGTGACTTGTGCGGCGTCGAAGAAATATTTCATAGCCCTTTTCCTTATAACTGAATAATCGACAATCTACGCTTACCGGGTGCAATGCTGTACGCCGCATCCACGGTCGCTAGCGCATTGCCATCCCGGCACTTCAACCCCGCATCAGGGGTCCCCCAGAAATGGCGACCACGCAGGTTCCCGCACGTCTCCTTCCCTGGACGGCAGCCTGAATTTGACACCACCATCCACGGATACCGCTGCGAGAATACCGCGATCGCCCGATTTCGTTGAGTACAATAACATAGAGCCATTGGGCGCGACACTGGGAGATTCGTCTAATGTGGTGCTTGTCAAGGTTTGCACCCTACCCCCTTGCAAATCCTGTACCGCAATATGAAATTGGCCGTCTTTTTGCTGCACCATAACCATAGTGCGACCATCCGCCGCCAGCGAGGCGCGCGCGTTCCAGGGTCCGTCAAAGGTCACCCGCTCGGTCTTACCGGTGGCGATGTCTACCTGGTAGATCTGCGGTCGGCCACCCCGATCCGAGGTAAACAGCAGGGAACGACCGTCCGGCATCCAGGCGGGCTCCGTATCGATCGCATAGTGGCGGGTCACCCGCCGTAGCTGGCGACTGCCGAGGTCCAGAACGTAGATATCAGGACTGCCGTCCTTGGACAGGGTCAGCGCCAGGCTGTTGCCATCCGGCGAGAAGGATGGCGCGCCGTTGAGGCCCCTGAAGTCGGTGACCTGCTCGCGAATACCCGTATTCAGGTCGTGGATAAATATGGCCGGGCGAGTGGTCTCGAAGCTCACATAGGCGATGGTATGGCCGTCCGGCGCCCAGGTCGGACTGAGGATAGGTTGATTGGATTCGTAGACCACCTCGGCGCGAGCACCGTCGGCGTCGGCCACCGTCAGCTGGTAAGTGCTGGGCGCCGTGTAGCGCTGGGTCGCCGCCACATACAAAATGCGGGTCGCGAAAGCACCGCGAATTCCAGTGAGCTGCTGGTACACATCATCACTGGCACGGTGAGCCAGCATCCGCAGATCCTCTGCCGGACCTGTATGCCGGCCAGACAATACCTTGGCCTGGCGAAAGACATCGAACAGTTCCCACTCAATCGTCATGCTGGTGCCACCGGCCACCCGACCAATCAGCAGATACTCCACATCGGTGGCACGCCAGTCGCGGAAATAGACATCCGCTTCCCGGGTCGGCAGGCTCAGCATGTTGGCCAGCTTTACCGGCGCAAACTGGCCGCTGCGCTCCAGGTCGTCGCTGATCACGCCAGCCACATCCTCCGGCGCGGTGCCCCAGCCGGACCAGGCGAACGGCACCACCGCAATGGAGGTGGGGTCATCCCGACCCTGGGTTATCTCTATCACCAGTTCGGCACGGGCAGTGCCGGCCACCAGCAGTAACAGCAATAAAAGCTGACGCATCATCAGTACCGTAAATCCTCGGGTTTGAATTTAAGCCGCAGACGGCGGAAGTTCTCTTCGAACAGCCGCGGCTCGAGTTTTTGCAGCTCGGGAAACCGGGCAGCCTTTTCTACCGCATTCACCGCCGAGCGATCAAAGGCGGTATTGCCGCTGCCGCGGGCTACCGCCACGCTGACCACCTCGCCGGTGGGAATCAGCTGCAATATCAATTCCGCCTCCATGCCGTTGCGGGCGCTGGGCGGGCGACTCCAGTTGTCCTCCACCGCGCCGGCAATCAGGGCGATATAGCTGGCGGTGAGCTGCTCGTCAGAGAGTGCCTCCATGGCCTCGTCCTCGGCTTCCATTGCCAGCGCCAGTTCGTCGCGCGCCGACTCCGCACGTTGTTCGACTGTGCGCTCTTTGGGTTCGGGTTCAACAGGCTTAGGTTCCGGCTTTGGCTTTGGCTCCGGCTTCGGAGTAGCTGGCTTGGGTTTGGGTTTCGGCCTGGGTGTCGATTTGGGCTTCGGTGTCGATTTCGCTTTTGGTTTGGCTTTGGCCCTGGGCGCGGTAGTTTTCTTTTTCGGCGGCTCGATTTCCACCAGCCGCGCCTGAATGTAGCGCGGCGTCTGTACCGGCTTCACCGCGGCGTCCGTCGGCGCACTCCAGTTGCTGGTCAGGGCGTACAGCAGCAGCCCGTGTAGCAGCAGGGTGAACAGGGCCGGACGCCAGAATATGGCCAGTCGCATCAGGAGGGCGGCTCCGTTACCAGCCCCACGCTGGGAGCGCCGGCCTCCTGCAACGCCGTCATCAACACCACCACTTCACCATAGGGTACGTTGCGATCACCCCACACCATGACGGGTTTGTCGGGATTGCGGCGCATCACGACGCCGACCCGGTCGCGCACGGTGGCCAGGGACAGCACCTGTTCCTGGTCGGCGCCCAGGTTCAGGAACAGCTCGCCCTTGTCATTGATCGAGACGATCAGCGGCTCCGGATCCTGGTTTTCCACCGGATCTGAGTTCGCCTCCGGGAGCTCCACCTTCACCCCCTGCATCAGTAACGGTGCCGTCACCATGAAGATCACCAGCAGCACCAACATCACGTCGATGTAGGGCACCACGTTGATCTCGGCCATCGGCCGGTGCTTCTTGTTTCCCATGTCAGGCCTTCTTGCGCGTCGCCAGGGTATGAGCCTGGCGCAGCAGGATGCTGGAGAACTCGTCGACGAAGGCCTCGTAGCGACCAGTGTAGGTATCGAGCTTGGAGGCAAACCGGTTGTAGGCCATGACCGCAGGAATCGCTGCAAACAGCCCCATGGCGGTGGCGATCAGCGCCTCCGAGATACCAGGCGCTACAGTCGCCAGTGTTGCCTGGGTGGAATTGGCCAACCCCCGAAATGAATGCATGATGCCCCACACGGTGCCGAAAAGGCCGATGTAGGGGCTGGTTGAGCCCACCGATGCCAGGAACGGCAGGTGCCGCTCCAGCCGTTCCTCTTCCCGGGACAGGGCCACCCGCATGGCACGGTGGGTGCCGTCCATGATGGCTTCACTTTCCATGCCCTGCTGGGCCAGCCGGGAAAACTCCTTGAAACCGGCTCGGAAAATGCTTTCCATGCCCAGCACCTGTCCCGCCTCGGCGCGCTCGTTACCGTCACGATAGAGCTGGCTCAGGTCGATACCGGACCAGAATTGCTCCTCAAAGCCGTACATTTCGTCCCGCACCGAGCGGAAATAGATCAGCCGCTGGGAAATCATGAACCAGGACACTATCGATGCCATCAGCAGCACAGCCATCACCGCCTGTACGGTAAGGCCGGCATTCAGCACCAGGTCCATCAGGCTCATCTGTTGTTCCATCAAGTTTCTCCCCCTGTGGTCGCGCCGTTCTTCAGCGCCGCCAGCAGTTGCGCCGGCATTCTTCTTGGCACCAGCCTGCGCTGGTCAACACAGACAATCCTGACTTCCCCTTCAGCCAGGATGTCGTCGCCCCGCCGCACAGACTGTGCCAGCAGGATATAAGCAGCGCCGCTGTCCAGCAGCCGCGCCGTCACCTCGAGTTTGTCGTCGAGCCGCGCGGGCTCCAGGTAATGCACCTGTACATCGCGCACCACGAACATCAGTTCGGCATTGAAAATCGCCTCGCGGTCAAAGCCGATACTGCGCATGTACTCCGTCCGTGCACGTTCCATGAACTTCAGGTAGTTCACGTAGTAGACGATGCCACCCGCATCCGTGTCTTCGATGTAGACCCTGATGGGGTGGGAAAATTCCACGGGGTCGGACGCAGCGCCGCCGCTGTCAGCCCTGGCCATTGTCTCCGTCGCCCAGGTCCAGCGCCATATTGCTGTCGGCGCTAGCGCCCGGCGGGGACAGGCCGAAATGCTGCCAGGCGCTGCGGGTGGCCATGCGACCGCGCGCGGTGCGCATCAGGTAGCCCTGTTGCAGCAGGTAGGGTTCGATGACGTCCTCAATGGTGCCGCGTTCTTCTGACAGCGCCGCCGCCAGGCTCTCGACCCCCGCCGGCCCGCCGTCAAACTTCTCGATCAGCAACTGTAACAGCCGCCGGTCGAGGTTATCGAAACCCACCTGGTCCACATCCAGCATGTCCAGCGCTGCGGCCGCCACCGCCCCGTCTATGCTGCCATCGCCCTTCACTTCGGCATAATCCCGCACGCGTCGCAGTAGCCGGTTGGCGATGCGCGGCGTGCCGCGGGAACGACGTGCTATTTCAACGGCGCCCTCTTTGGCTACCTGAACGCTCATGATGTTGCCCGAGCGCTGGACGATATTGCCCAGGTCAGGCACTGAGTAGAACTCCAGCCGCTGGACGATGCCAAAGCGGTCCCGCAGCGGCGAAGTCAGCAGCCCGGCCCTGGTCGTCGCGCCCACCAGGGTAAAAGGCGGAATATCGAGCTTGATGGAGCGTGCCGCCGGCCCCTCGCCGATCATTATATCGAGCTGGTAGTCCTCCATCGCCGGATAAAGGACTTCTTCCACGTAGGGTGACAGTCGGTGGATCTCATCGATGAACAGCACGTCGCCGGGTTCCAGGTTGGTCATGATGGCGGCGATGTCACCGGCCTTCTCCAACACCGGCCCCGAGGTGCTCTTGAGGTCTACCCCCATTTCACGGGCGATGATGTGCGCCAGGGTAGTCTTGCCCAGGCCGGGGGGGCCAAAAATCAGGGTATGGTCCAGGGCCTCGGAGCGAGCCCTGGCGGCATCGATGAAAATCTGCATCTGCTCGCGTACGCCGGGCTGGCCGACATATTCCGCTAGCGTTCGCGGGCGGATGGCGCGGTCTATGACCTCTTCACTGCCACCAGGGTCTTCCGCTGCCACCAGACGGTCGGTTTCAATCATTTGGCTGCCACCATGGATTGCAGGGCCCGACGGATCAGGTCCTCAGAACGGTCGATGCTGCCGTCATTGGCGGCGCTGACGGCCTTATTGGCCTCCGCGGGCTTATAGCCCAGCGCCACCAGGGCCGATTCGGCCTCGGCCTGAATATCGCGGGACCCCGGTGTCGCCGGCGCCACCTGGTCCAGCTCCAGCAGCCAGTCGGCGAGCTTGTCACGCATTTCCACCAGCAGACGTTCGGCGGTTTTCTTGCCGACACCTGGCAACTGCACCAGGCTGCTGGTGTCATCGCGCTGCACGGCACGCACGAAAGTGTTGGCATCCATGCCCGACAGGATGGCCAGGCCCAGCTTGGGGCCGACGCCGTTGACCTTGATCAGGTGCCGGAACAGGCTGCGTTCCCGCTCGCTGCCAAAGCCGAAGAGCAACTGGGCATCCTCACGCACGACGAAGTGGGTGAACAGCGTCACCTCGGTGCCCGGCTCCGGCAGCTCGTACAGGGTAGTCATGGGAACCTGGACCTCATAACCGAGGCCACCAACGTCCAACAGGATGTCGGGGGGCTGGATTTCCAGCAGCAGTCCGCGAATGCGACCGATCATGTAAGAGGTCCCTGGGGTTTGTGCAATGGTACTGCAAGCAGGCTGGCGGGCGCCATGTCAGCGGCGCCGGCTGCGGGCCTGGCGCACCAGGTATTGCTGCGTGTGGGCGTGACACAGGGCCGCCGCCAGGGCGTCGGCGGCATCTTCCCCGGGTGCGGCCGGCAAACGCAGCAGGCTTTTGACCATGTGTTGCACCTGCACCTTGTCAGCACTGCCGGTGCCCACCACCGCCTGCTTGATGGATTTTGCCGCGTATTCGTAGACCGGCATGCCCTGGTTAACGCAAGCCACGATGGCCGCGCCGCGGGCCTGTCCCAGCTTGATGGCGGCCTTGGCGTCGCGGGCAAGGAAGACTTCCTCGATGGCGAGTTCCTGGGGGCAGTGCTCGGCGACGATCTCACCCACACTGTCAAAAATGATCTTGAGACGTTCGGGCAGGCTGACCTTGGGCAGTCGAATCACGCCGGACGTGACATATTCGCTGCGCCCGGACTGGAAGGTGATGATGCCAAAACCGGTTTTCTGGGAGCCGGGGTCAATGCCCAGTATGAGCGCCATAGTTGTTCCGGGGCGGAGTCAGCCACCATTATCGCCTTGCGTGGCTCGGCTGTCAGCCCAGGCTGGCGAGAACCTCGTCGGGAATATCGGCGTTGGTGTACACGTTCTGGACGTCGTCCAGGTCTTCCAGCGCATCCACCAGGCCCATGATGCTCTCGGCACTGCCAGCATCAAGCTCCACGGTCGTGGAGGCAATCATGGTTACCTCGCCTTCCTCGGGGGTCAGGCCCGCCTCTTCCAGCGACTGCTTGACCGCACCAAACTCCTCCCAGGCGGTAATGACTTCCAGGCTACCGTCATCACTGGACTGGATATCTTCAGCACCGGCTTCCAGGGCCACTTCCATAAGCTGGTCTTCATCGACGCCCGCCGGGAAGTACAGCTGGCCCTTGCGTTCGAACAGGTAGGCCACCGAGCCATCTGTGCCCAGATTGCCGCCGCGCTTGCTGAACGCATGGCGAACTTCCGCCACAGTGCGGTTGCGGCGGGCCGCCCTGTTTGGCAGCCACCACCAGTTCGCGAATCAACTTGGTGAACATCTTGCCGCGCTTGGCGTCCTGGGCCGCCTTGCGATGCTTGATATTTGCCCATTTACTGTGTCCCGCCATAACTCAGCTCTCCTTCTTGCTCTCCCGCAGACGCAGGTTCAGCTCGCGAAGTTGCTGCGCGTCGACCACGCCGGGGGCGTCGGTCAGCACGCAGTGGGCGGTCTGCGTCTTGGGGAAGGCGATTACGTCGCGAATCGATTTTGAATCGGTCATCAACATGACCATCCGGTCCAGGCCGAAGGCGATACCGCCGTGGGGCGGGGCGCCGTACTTCAGGGCGTCCAGCAGAAAGCCGAACTTCTCTTCGGCCTCTGCGGCTCCGATACCGAGGATGTCCAGCACAGAGGCCTGCATGTCCCGGTCGTGAATACGAATCGAGCCGCCACCGAGCTCGGTGCCGTTAAGCACCAGGTCATAGGCCCGGGACAGTGCAGCCGCAGGGTCTGACTGCAACGCATCCAGGTCACAGCTGGGCGCGGTAAACGGGTGATGCAGGGGCGTGAGGCCACCATCCGTCTGTTCAAACATCGGGAAATCCACCACCCATAGCGGTGACCAGCCCGGCTCGATCATGTCGAGGTCGTGGCCCAACCTCACCCGCAGCGCACCGATAGATTCATTGACCACCATGGTCTTGTCGGCGCCAAAGAAGACGATGTCACCGTTCCCGGCACCCAGTCGCTCCATAAGCTGCGCAACAATATCAGCGGGCATGAACTTGAGGATCGGTGACTGCAAGCCTTCGACGCCGGCGTCGATATCGTTGACCTTGATCCAGGCCAGGCCGCGGGCGCCGTAGTTGGCAATATAGCTGGTGTAGTCGTCTATTTCCTTGCGGCTGATGCTGGCGCCACCGGGTACGCGCAGGGCCACAACCCGGCCTTCCGGGTCCACCGCCGGTCCGTTGAAGACCTTGAACTCCACCTGCTCCATCAGATCGTCGATGCCGACCAGCTCCAGCGGAATCCGCAAATCAGGCTTGTCGGAACCAAAGCGCGACATGGCCTCGTGCCAGGTCATATGCGGAAACTCGGGCAGCTCGACATTCAGCACGCTCTGGAATACTTCGCGCACCATGCGCTCGGCCACGTCCATGATGGCGGCCTCGTCGACGAAGGAGGCCTCGATATCGATCTGGGTGAATTCCGGCTGGCGGTCGGCGCGCAAGTCTTCGTCGCGGAAGCATTTGGCAATCTGGTAGTAGCGGTCAAACCCGGAAATCATCAGCAGCTGCTTGAAGAGCTGCGGCGACTGCGGCAATGCAAAGAACTGGCCGGGGTGGGTACGGCTGGGCACCAGGTAGTCGCGGGCGCCCTCAGGAGTCGCACGAGTGAGGATCGGGGTTTCCATGTCCAGGAAGCCCTCCCGGTCCAGGAAGCTGCGTACCGCCAGGGTAATCCGCGAGCGCGCCAGGAAACGTTCCTGCATCTCGTGCCGGCGCAAATCCATATAACGAAACTTCAGGCGCACGTCTTCACCGACGTCGGTGTATTCGTCCATTTGGAAGGGCGGCGTCTCGGCGCTGCTCAGCAGCTCCAGCTCCTTGCCAAGCACCTCGATTTCCCCGGTCTTCATATTCGGGTTGACCGTGCCCTCGCCCCGGGCCCGCACCCGGCCCGTCACCCGCAGCACGTACTCGCTGCGCACCCGGTCAGCGCGCTCGAAATGCTCCTCGGTATCCGGGTCGAAGACCACCTGTACGATACCTTCACGATCACGCAGATCGAGGAAAATCACACCCCCGTGGTCTCGACGACGGTCAACCCAGCCGCACAGCGTGACGGTCTGGTCGATGTTTTCCGTGGTCAAGTCACCACAATAATGAGTGCGCATGTAGACGTTCCTGTGCCTGGGGCGTAAGTCGTGAAAATGCGCTACCGGCGATCAGCCGGCAGCGGAAGGATTGCTTGCGGAGCTTTTGGCGCTGTTGTTGGAGGCCGGCTTGTCATCGCTCTTGCCGGCCGGCTTGGAGCCGCCGTCGGCTGGCTTGCTGTCACTGCCCTGGGCCAGGTTCTTCTGGCCACTGGTCTTGAAGTCTGTCTCGTACCAGCCGCCGCCTTTCAGCCGAAAAGCGGCAGCCGAGATCTTCTTGCGCAGGCTGGGCTTGCCACAGTCGGGGCAGTCGACGAGGGGTTCATCGCTCATCTTCTGAAGCGCCTCCAGCTGGTGCTGGCAGGCCTGACACTGATATTCGTAGATAGGCATGGCTATATGACCGTAATCCGCAATGCTCCGTAATTGATCGGGTATTCCGGGAAATCGCCGGCCATGCGGCCAGTAGGCCTGCCTGCGCTCCCGAACGGGCGCGGATTTTAACGCAATTCCCGGCTGTCAGGTAGCACCTGATGCGGTGAGAACAAGGAGTTTGTTTCTAGATAGGGGCATTGGCCCCTGCCCCCGCGGCGAGCCGGGGCGGTAGGAGTCTGCCGCCCCGCCGGGGCGGCAGCCATCATCGCGCGATCAGGAGTCGGCGAATTCCTTCATCTTCTTCAGCGGACGCACCTTCACAGCAACACTGGCAGGCTTCGCCTTGAAGACCGTCTCTTCCCCGGTAAAGGGGTTGGTGCCCTTGCGCGCCTTGCGGGCAGGCTTCTTGACGGTGGTAATCTTCATCAGCCCAGGCAGGGTGAACTCACCCACGCTGCGCTTCTTGATGCTGCGCTCGATGAGGGCTTCCAGTTCCTCCATCACCGCACCTACTTCCTTCTTATTGAGGCCGGTGCTGTCGGCAATAGAGCCCACGATCTGGCTCTTGGTCATCTTGGCCTTGATAGCCGGCGCAGCTTTCTTAGCCGGAGCTTTTGCCGCTGCCTTCTTCTTGGCCGGTGCCTTTTTAGCCGGTGCCTTCTTGGCCGCTACCTTTTTCTTGGCAGGTGCCTTCTTGGCTGGAGCTTTTTTCTTCGCCGCCGCTTTCTTAGTAGCCATGTAATATTCGTCCTTCCTGTTTAATGCAGAATATTCGAGTCAAAATCGGTCTATTGATAGAGCGAAACCCGCCGGTAACGCTTGTTCACTGTATAAAGCAAGGCCCTGGCTAATACAAGGCTTGCGCCAGAAAATCCCTTATTTATTTGTGTTTTGGCGTACATGCGATGGATGGGCACGTCGAACTCGACAGCAATTTTCCAACAGTCGTAGAATTGCACACTTACATTTTTCCGGACACTTCCCATGCGCGCGAGCAGCTACCTTCTGGCCACGGTGAAAGAGACCCCTTCCGACGCCGAAATCGTCAGCCACCAGTTGATGTTGCGGGCAGGCCTCATCCGCAAGCTGGCCTCCGGGCTTTATACCTGGTTGCCCACCGGACTGCGGGTACTACGCAAGGTTGAGGCAATCGTGCGCGATGAGATGAATCGCTCAGGTGCTCAGGAAGTCAGCATGCCGGTGGTACAACCGGCAGAGCTTTGGGAGGAATCAGGACGCTGGGAGCAGTACGGCCCCGAACTGCTGAGGCTGGCAGACCGACACGCACGCGAATTCTGCCTGGGCCCTACCCATGAAGAAGTGATTACCGAAATGGTGCGCAGCGAGATCAAGAGCTACAAACAGTTGCCGGCCAATTTCTTCCAAATACAAACCAAGTTTCGTGACGAGATCCGACCCCGCTTCGGTATCATGCGCTCGCGGGAATTCCTGATGAAAGACGCCTACTCCTTTCATATTGACCAGGCCTCGCTGCAGGAAACCTACGAGGTTATGCACGCGGCTTACACCGCCATCTTCACCCGCCTGGGCCTCGACTTCCGCCCGGTCATTGCCGACACCGGGTCTATCGGCGGCAGCACTTCCCATGAGTTTCACGTGCTGGCCAATTCCGGCGAAGACGCCATTGCTTTCAGCGACAGCAGCGACTACGCCGCAAACGTGGAAATGGCAGAAGCACTGCCACCGAGCGGTGAACGCCCTGGGGCCTCACAGGACCTGGCTGAGATAGAAACGCCTGGCCAGAAGACCATCGAGCAAGTCTGCAAGTTTCTCGAGTTGCCGATCGAACGCGCGCTCAAGACGCTGATCGTTGCAGGTGACAGCGATGAGGCGCCGCTGGTGGCGCTGGTTTTGCGCGGCGACCATCAACTCAACACGATCAAGGCAGAGAAACTGGAGGGCGTCGCCAGCCCCCTGCAGTTTGCCGAGGAGGCGGCGATCAAGGCCGCCATTGGCTGTGGCCTGGGTTCCATCGGGCCCGTGAGCCTGGACATGCCGGTACTGGTAGACCGATCAGCCGCTCACGCTGCTGACTTCTGCTGCGGCGCCAATCGCGACGGCGTGCACCTGACCGGCGTCAACTGGGAGCGAGACGCCAGCGCTAGTCGCGTCGAGGACCTGCGCGAGGTCATCGAGGGCGACCCCAGCCCCGATGGCAACGGTAGCCTGGTGATCAGGCGCGGTATAGAAGTCGGGCATATTTTCCAACTGGGCACCAAGTACAGCGACGCCATGAACGCCCAGGTGCTGGACGAAAACGGCAAGAGCCAGGTCATGGCCATGGGCTGCTACGGCATTGGTGTCACGCGCATTGTGGCGGCAGCCATCGAGCAGAACCATGACGAACAGGGCATCATCTGGCCGGCCGCAATGGCGCCCTTTCAGGTCGCGATTGTGCCCCTCAACATGCACAAATCAGAGGCCGTCGCCGAGTGTGCGCTGGCGCTCTACGATGCGCTTCGTGACAGCGGCGTGGAAGTCTTGCTGGACGACCGCAACGAACGGCCCGGAGTCAAATTTGCCGACATGGAGCTGATTGGCATCCCCCACCGAGTGGTGGTAGGCGACCGCGCTCTGGCGGAAGGGAATCTCGAATACAAGAGCCGCACCGCCAGCGAACCGCAACTGATCCCCCGCGAGGATCTGCTCGCCTTTTTGCTGGAGACCCTGGAGGCCTGACATGGCTGTCCGCTTTCTCTTGCTCGCCGCCCTGCTCTCGTTCAGTTTTGACACGCTGGGGAACTCTGCCCAGGAAAGCGACCGCGACGCGCTGCGCGAGTTTCTGGATGCCGCCATCAACCGCGCCAGCAGTTTTCAAGATCGCTTTCACGCCGAGGTGTGGCTGGTGGACATGTCGGCGCGGCTGGCGCCGTTTATCGAGGATGCCGATGCGCGGCTGGCGCTGCTGGAAAAGGTTCATTTCTATGCGCGCCAGAGCGAGTTGCCTCCGGAGCTGGTGCTCGCGGTTATTCAGGTCGAGAGTCATTTCGACCGTTTCGCCATCTCCCGGGTGGGCGCCCAGGGATTGATGCAGGTGATGCCGTTTTGGAAAAACGAAATAGGCCGCCCCGAGGACAACCTCACTGATATTCATACCAATCTGTCCTACGGCTGTCGCATCCTCGAGTTCTACCTGCGCAAGGAAGAGGGCCGGCTGGCGACCGCCCTGGCCCGTTACAATGGCAGCGCCGGCAGCCGCGTGTACACAGACAAGGTGGAAAACGCCTGGCGTCGGTACTGGCGCACCGCACCGCTGGACTGGCGCTAGCCTCTCCGGCGTCAAACTCGCCAGGGTGCAGCATGGATTCGGCTTACACTTCAAGCAGTGCTGCTATCATGGCAGCTGAAGTGTTGGCGAACGCGATAATAATCACGGGCCGTATAGCCGGTGATCTGATAACCAGCCGCCCAAGGGGCCCAAGGGGAGAGTAACGCCATGGATTTCAACAGCCTGCTGCTAGTGTTCATAGCCTGGTTACTGTGGACCATTCACCAGGACCTGACCGAGAGCAACGACCGAGCTCGTAGCCTGAAGACCACGCTCAACCAACTGGTGTCCAGGGTTGAGCAGGGGCTGGGCAACCGGGACGTGCTGGGAACTTCAGCCGCAGAGGAAGCGTCTACCGTGAACCTCAACAGTGCCAGCAAGGCAAGGCTCCAGTCACTGCCACGCATTGGTGCAGTAACGGCAGAGCACATCATTGCGGCAAGACCCTTTAGCGCGGTGGAAGATCTACGCGGCGTGCAGGGCATCACCAACGCCATTTTCAGCGCCATTCAGGACAAGATCAGCGTTTGATCGTTGGGCGGCGCGCCAGGCCGGCGCCCGCCAGGCGGCTAGACGCCCATACTGCTCAGGGTGTTCATGATCCGGCGCAGGATGCCGGTAAATGCCGGGTGGTCTGCCTCAAGCCGGGTCACCAACTCTTCAACTGTATCTCCGATATCGAGATCGCTGGCGTCGCCTGATTCGGCGCGTGCGTCACCCTCGAGATGCTGTTCGATATCGCTGATCATGCCGTGCAGTCGCCGACGCTCGACATCATCGAGGGGCAGGCTGTCGATCTCATTCAACAGGCTGGATAAATCCTTGACTACCTGATCCTTGCTCACTGGCACACTCTCTGTTGGGCGGGTTGCACACCGACGCCGATACCTTACTCCGCTGACGGCGCTCCATCAAACCGCTGTGGGCGCTTTATTGCCCCGCAGCGGGCGCTTTATTTGGTCGCTGCAGGCGCTTTATTTGGCCGCTGCAGGCGCTTTATTTGGTCGCTGCAGGCGCTCCGTCAAACAGGTCCTTGAAACCAGACGGTTGGTGGCGGCCAATGGCGATATTCTCCAGAGTGCCAATGCCCGTGCGGTCTCCCATGCGAGCGTGCACCACGTGGTGCACATGCAGGTTCTCAAAGCCCAGTGGGTCCAGGTCGGCAAGCACCCAGTCTTCGCGGGCGATCTCCAGCTCACCATGCCACACTGCATGCCCCCAACTCGGGTGGTTATATCCCAGACCGAGTACCTGGAAGCGCAGCCCCACCTCCATCTCCACGTCGTAGCGATTGCCGTGACGGTCGGCCAGCAGCAGCTGCGCCGACTGGGGCCAACGGGTGCCCGGCCGCCAGTCAATGCGGTGTGAGACTTCCACCATGGGGATATGTCCGGGATCGTCACCGGCGGGGATGGCCGCCGGTTCCTGGTAGAGCGGCAGCAAGTCGGCACTGACCTGGGTGGGAGTGCCATCGCGATCTTCGAAGGTGCCCATTTGTGTACAGACATCACCAAAGTTGATGGGATTCCAGCACCAGTAGACGCCGGGCTCCTTGTTGGGCAGTCCGGGCGCGCCCCCCGGGGGCTCTCCCACAGGCCGCACCCCCCAGGATTTGTCGCGGGTGCCAACGGCACGGTGCACGTCCACGCGTTTGCCGTCGACACTGAAAAAGCCCTCCCAGTAGCCCAACTGCGTAAAGCGCGAACTATGCATGATCAGCCTGCCGTCGTCGTACATGATGCTCTCAGGCTCTTCATGAGGAATACTGGCCGCAGTAAAGACCAGGTCACATTCGATGCCAGTGTCATTGGCGGCAAGACTAAGCCGCAGTTTGCGCATCGGCTCGACTATCTCGATGGACAGTGGTCCGACGACCGTCTCGCCTCGCTCCCGCGGTGCACGACGGGAGCCGTGAAACGCATGCTGACGGGTACGATCGGCAATGCTGAAATGCGCGTCCATCACATGGCGATTGGGGTAGAGGCCGAGCCCGGCTTCAAAAATATATTCACCCTCAGTATCGATGCCGTTCATCCAGTAACGATCGTAAAAATTGCGATCGCTCGGCGCAGGACGTGCCACCGGCGCTGGGGTTTGATGTATACAGAAATCGTCGAAGTTGGTAATCATGGCTCATCCCCGCTGGCTGGGACGCCCAATATACGAAGCGGCCGGCAGTGCCTCAAGCGGCGCCCCGGCTCAGGGCAACCGCAGCCACGTTTGGACTGGATTAGTGCACCACCTGGGTCGAGGAGGCGGTGATTGCCGGGTCCGTCGACGTCCCTTCGAACCAGGCGGCTCGCTCGCTGGCGCGGCGCAATAGCTCGTAGACCTGGTGGCGAAGCTTGTGATTGAGATTGAGAGTCATCCCGCGGCCGTCACTGCAGCTTAAGTTCATCGCTACCACACCGCTTTCCTGAATGTTGTAGCGCAGGGCGGTCAACAGCACACCCTCCTCGCCGAGGGGGAAGGTGTCGGCATCTTCCTCGTAAGGCTGCTTGAAAGAATCTTCCGCCACCTCACCGCCGTGCTTCATACGAGCCACTTCCTTGCGGGCCTGCTCGGGGACCACCTGCTGTGCGTCCACTTCACTCTCAAACAGCTTCTCGAGCTGTTCCAGCAGCAGGCGGGTATAGCGACGGGTACACCAGGCCCGATATTCCTTGCCGTCGGAAGTAGACACCCTCAACAGCAGCCGATCTTCGGTGTTGTCATAGGTCACATTGACCTGGCGCAGTTTGGCGGTCACTGCCAACTCAGTTCCCCAGGGCCGCCCAGGTCTTGTCCAGTGCCGTCCGCGCCCGCTCTATCAGCTGGTCGATCTGCTCATGGGTCAGTGTCAGCGGCGGCGCGATGATCATGGTGTCCCCCACCGCGCGCATCACCAGGCCACTCTCGACGGACAGATTCTTGCAGAGGGCGCCCGTGCTGCCGTCTTTGTCAAAACGGGCGCGAGTCGCCTTGTCGGCGACCAGCTCTATCGCGGCGACGAATCCCACACCGCGGGCTTCACCCACCAGCGGGTGATCAGCCAATTCAGCCCAACGCTGCTGCAGGTAGGGCGCCTTATCTTCACGCACCTTGCGCACGATGTCCTGCTCCTGCAGCAGGTCGAGGGTCGCCAGCGCCGCAGCGCAGGCCGCCGGGTGGCCGGAGTAAGTGTAGCCATGCGCAAACTCACCGCCGTCAGCCTTGATGACATCTGCCACCCGATCACCCACCATGACACCGCCCAGAGGCTGGTAGCCGTTGGTGACCGCTTTGGCAAAGGTCATCAGGTCGGCCGGCACCTGGTAATAGTCAGCACCGAACCATTCACCGAGGCGGCCAAAGCCGCAGATGACCTCGTCGGATATCAAAAGAATGTCATGCTCCTGGCAGATGCGGCGAATCTCCGGCCAGTAACTGTCCGGCGGCACAATCACACCACCTGCCCCCTGCACGGGTTCGGCGATAAAGGCTGCCACGTTCTCCGCACCCAGTTCAGCGATGCGCTGCTCCAGGCTGGCGGCGGCCTGACGGCCGAATTCTTCGGGGTCGCTGTCGCCACCCTCGGCATACCAGTAGGGCTGGTTGACATGGGTCACATAGCTGAGGGTCTCAAACTGCCTGTGCATGAAGCCCATGCCCCCGAGGCTGGCGCCGGCGATCGTGGAGCCGTGGTAGCCATTCTCGCGGCTAATCACATAGCGCTTGGCCGGCTTCTCCAGCAGGTCCCAGTAGCGGCGTACGATGCGCAGCTGGGTGTCATTGGCCTCGGAGCCGCTGGCGGTAAAAAAGAAGTTGTTGATGTGTGCTGGCGTCACCTCGCTGAGGCGATGGGCCAACTCAATGACCGGCGGATGGGCGCACTGAAAAAAACTATTGTAGTACGGCAGCTCCTTGAGCTGGCGGTGGACGGCATCGGCGATGCTGTCCTGGCCATAGCCCAGGCTGACGCACCAGAGCCCGGACATACCGTCAAGAATCTCATGGCCCTCGGAGTCGTAGATGTAGGGCCCCTCGGCGCGCGTGATGATGCGACTGCCCTGGGCGGCCAACTCCTTGAAGTCGGTAAACGGGTGCAGGTAGTGACTGCTGTCGAGGGCCTGCCAGTCCTGGCGAGCCCGTTGCGGGATGATGCTGGTCATGGGATGCCTCACAAAATTGACAAGCCGTCGCCGGCTCGCACATGATTGTGCCACAGCCGCCGGTGGCCAGCTATTAACGCATATTAGGTAGGGGTGCTTTTTATAAGACCGCTGGAGTGAAAAGCCAGTAGATGGGGCGGAGGTGCACCGTCACGGTCATTGCCAGAAATGCTCGAGTGAAAAGCCAGTAGATGGGGCGGAGGTGCACCGTCAGGGTCATTGCCAGAAATGCTCGAGTGAAAAGCCAGTAGATGGGGCGGAGGTGCACCGTCACGGTCATTGCCAGAAATGCTGGAGTGAAAAGCCAGTAGATGGGGCGGAGGTGCACCGTCACGGTCATTGCCAGAAATGCTCGAGTGAAAAGCCCGTAGTTGGGGCGGAGGGGCACCGTTACGGTCACCGCCAGAAATGCCCGTGAGCTGCCAATCCGCTCCCATACCAAACGCAGTTTTTCTGTAGGGGAATCGAAAAGAGATGGCTTCCGCTGAATCGTTGGCAAGATGGAACCGGGATCTGTCTGTGGCCATAGCCGAACTCGGCTCGGAGCGGTTTTTCCCCGCCATCATCAAGGCGATCTGCCGGGAAGTCCGGGTGGATTATCCCCAGGTCTGGCTCTACCACACCGAGCTGCCGCCACAATGCATCTATCACGAAATACCAGACAGCGCGGTGGCATCCCAGGTAACCCTGTACCTGGAAGGCCCCTACCAGGATGACCCCTTTTACCAGTTGTCCATGAAACAGCCCCGCGGACGCTTCTATCGGCTGCACGAGCTCTACGACGGTGACCTGGAATCAAGCAATTACTACACCCGCTACTACCGGGAAACTGCCACGGAAGACGAGGTCATTTTCCTGGGACGGCTAGTGGATGGTGGTGTGATCAACATCAGCCTGATGCGCAAGAACGGCCACGGCCGCTTCACGGACGCAGAGCATGAATTTCTCAAGGCGCTGTCGGCGCCGGTGTCAGCCCTGCTGCGCAGCCACAGTCAGGTGGCAGATTTCAGCAATCGCTACATGTTGGGGCCCGACATAGGCGAAGCCATCGACTACGCCTTCCGAACGTTCGGCGCCTCCCTGCTGTCACCACGGGAGAAGTCGGTACTGGAGCTGATGCTGCGGGGCTACTCAAGCCAGGCTTCCGCCGACAGGCTTGGCATTGCCCTGGAGACTCTGCGTCGCCATCGCAAGAGTATCTACCGCAAGCTGGACGTCAGCTCCCAGGCCGATCTTTTTTCACTGTTTATCGCCACCCTGCCCTACCTTGGGGAGGCCGGAGTCGGCGACCCACTGGAAATAGTCATGACCCCGACCGCCTCACGCGGCAGGAGCGCCTGACCCTTGTGGGGTATTGCCAGTATTTTGCACCGCCGGGATTATCCGAGTTTGCTGGTCATGGTACGTGCGCTAAATGTCTGTTGAAGCAGACTGGTTCCTTCGCACTTACCCCGATATCACCACGATTGAAGCACTGCTGCCGGACTGCAACGGTGTCATGCGCGGGAAGTGGCTACCTCGCCACAAGCTCGAGAAGGTCTTTCAGGGAGAGTTCAAGCTACCGATGACCGCCCTGAGCCTTGATATCTGGGGTCGGGACGTCGAAGAGCTGGTATTCGAATCGGGAGATGCCGACGGGGTTTGTCGCCCTATTGAAGGCAGCCTTCTTCCCACCCCCTGGGCCAGCGACAACAGCTACGGCCAGGTCATGCTGTCGCTTTACGACACCGAGGGCGAACCCTACCTCGGCGACCCCCGCAACGTTCTGAAGCAGGTACTGGGACGCTTCCACAACGCCGGCTGGCGACCGGTGGTCGCTGCCGAACTGGAATTCAGCCTGGTGCACTACGACCGCCGCGGCATACGCCACAGCTGCCCGGTACCCGCCGGGCACGAGCCCATCGGCGGCAACACCTACGGCGTCGACGTGCTGCAGAACAACGCCGCCATGCTCAAGGAGATTCGCGAGGCCTGCGAAATTCAGCACATCCCCTTCGATGGCATCGTCAAGGAATCCGCCCCGTCCCAGTACGAAATCAATATGCAGCACATCGACAACCCGGTGCTGGCAGCCGACCAGATCCAGATCATCAAACGCCTGGTGAAAGGGGTGGCGGCCCGTCATGGGCTGATTGCAAGCTTCATGGCCAAGCCCTTCGAGAACGAAGCGGGCAACGGCATGCACGTGCATTGCAGTGTGCTTGATGAACAGGAACGGAATATTTTTGATGATGGCACCGAGCGCGGCACCGAATTGATGCGTCACGCGGTGGCTGGCTGCATGCAGTATATGGGCGAGTCCATGGCGATCTACGCGCCCAACTACAACTCCTACCGTCGCTTCCAGCCCGGGGCTCACGCCCCCACCTCTCCTTGCTGGGGCTATGAAAACCGTACCGTGTCGGTGCGCATTCCGGCCGGCAAGCCCAGTGCCCGCCGCCTGGAGCTGCGCGTTGCCGGCGCCGACGCCAATCCCTACCTGGTCTATGCCGCACTGTTGTCCGGCATCATCGAAGGCATCGCCCAACAGTCCGACCCCGGGGAGCCCATACAGGGCGACGGCTATGAGCAGGCCAGCGACTTGCTGCCGCTATACCTGCCCGAGTCCATTCGCCTGTTCGAGGACTCCGGCTTCATCGCCCGTAACCTGGGCAAGGAGCTGCAGCGCATCTACTCCCTGAGCAAGGCGCAGGAAAACGCCGAGTTCCGAGCCCGTATCAGTGAGCTGGAATACAGCTCCTATCTCGAGCGACTGTAAGGGGCCAGAGTCACCGCGCCTGCGCGTCGGCTGGCATCTCCAGCAACAGGTACTTTCATCAACGGGTACTTCTAACTAGTAGCCGCGTTCGATATTGACGACCGAGAGCAGGGGCTCGCCGGCAACATAGCGCCGAAGGTTTTCGGCCACCAGGGCCTGGATGCGCCCCAGCGCCTCGCGGGACCGACCTGCCACGTGTGGAGTAATGATCAGGTTAGGCGCCGTCCAAAGCGGATGCCCTTCCGGCAGCGGCTCGGGAATCGGTCACATCGAGTGCTGCACCCGCGATCTGACCTGTCTCCAGAGCCTTTATCAGGTCTGCGGTGACCGTGCTCTGGCCGCGACCGACGCTGATGAAGTAGGCGCTGGATTTCATGGCCTTGAAAAACTTCTCATCAAACAGCCCCCGGGTACTGTCCGTGAGCGGCGCGGCATTGACCACCACGTCCGCCTGTGCCGCCAGTGTCCAGACCTCATCGGCGAGGCCAACGTAGTCGACATAGTCCGGACCTTCCCGACGGCTATTGCGGGTGGCTATCACTCGCATGCCAAGGCCGTGAGCGCGCTTGGCCACCTGGGTGCCGATACCGCCCAGCCCCACCACCAACAGGGTGTTGCCGGCCACCTCGCCCAGCGGCGGCGGTGGCTGGTCCCAGTTGGGCTCCCATTGGCCACGCTGCTGGGAAATGATGTGCCCCGCCAGACCACGGGTCTGGGCCATCATCAGTGCGATGGCATGATCCGCCAGCGTCGGACTGCCCAGGCGCTGGCCATTGGTCAACACCAGGTCACTGCCCTCAAAGGCCGGCAGGCCCACGCAGTTCTCAACACCGGCAAAATATACCTGCACCCAGTGTAGCGTTGTTGCCGCGTCAAATATCGTCTGGTCGCAGTAGCCGATCAGGACTTGCGCTCCCACTATGGCTGCCCGGGCAGCCTTCAGGTCATCGACAGCAACGATGTCGACGCTGGGTGCGACCTGCCGCAGCGCAGCGGCGGCGTCACCGCCAAACACATTGCGGACCACTACCCGGGTGGGTCGTTCCCAGCCTGGCAGGTCGCGGCTGGCCACGGGATGTTCCCGTAACCCCAACCCCTGGAGCTGCTCAGGCAACGGTGACGTTTGTGCAAACAGGTTGAAAGAGGCCAGCAGCAAGGCCAGCGCGGAAATATAGCGATTCATGAAGCACCTCCTGTGAGGCGCCCAGTGTAGCAGCAAGCTGGCTACAACTGCTGCGCTTGCCCGGTCGCAACGTGACGTTGACCCAGCTCGCGCACCTGCCACAGCACCGCGAGAAAGGCCAGGCCGCCAAACACCACCGCCCCGAGAGCCTCTCCCGCCATAACCCCCGGAGCCCCGAACCATGTCGAGCCCAGGTACACAAAAGGAATCGTGCCCAACAGTGCTCGGCCAAAGTTGAACAGGGTGGCCAGGTGGGCACGGTGGAGGTTGTTGAAGCTGGCGTTGGCTACAAACAGCATCCCGCTGAAGATATAGGCGCCCACCAACCAGGTGACGGCAAACCGAATAAGGTACTCAGCGTCACCGCTGGCATTGAATACGGACACGATCAGGTCCTGGCTGGACCACAGGATCAACCAGATCAACAGCACATAGACCAGGTTGCACAACAGCGCATCCAGCAGCGCACGACGCACGCGGTCGAACTGCAAAGCCCCGGCATTTTGCCCGATGATGGGGCCTATCGCACCGGACAGCGCAAACACTGCGGCAAACGCCACCGGCCAGATGCGGCCCATGATAGCGGCCCCCGCCACCGCGCTGTCGCCGTACTGGGACATGGTGCGCAGCACGAAACTGGCGCCGATAGGAGTGGCGGTATTGGTCAGCATGGCAGGCCCCGCCACCCGAATAATGGCGCCCATGTCCTCTCGCAACCAGACCAGGCGGGTGGGACTCGGCAATTGATGTATCCGGAAAATCGCGTAGAAGGAAATGAACATCATCACCCAGCGCGAAACCACCGAGGCCGCCGCGGCACCCTCGATGCCCCAGCCAAAACCGAAGATAAATATCGGATCCAGAATCGCGTTGACCGCTGACCCGCCCAGGGTGGCGTACATGGAGCGCCGGGCGTCACCCAGGGCCCGCGCTGCGTTCGCGGCACACATGCCCAACGCCAGCACCACCGTATTGGGAATGATGATGCGGCTATAGGCCAGCGCGTATTCGTG
Source organism: Cellvibrionales bacterium (assembly GCA_043513815.1). Lineage (GTDB taxonomy): Bacteria > Pseudomonadota > Gammaproteobacteria > Pseudomonadales > Halieaceae > JANQIO01. The sequence continues at coordinate 3,628,078 of CP121313.1, forward strand.
TGTCTTGCCGGTCGCCCCCAGCAGGGACAGCAGTTCAGACAGGTACAGGTAGCCGAAACCGCTGATGATCGCTGCCGCGGTGCCACTGAAAATCAGGATATTGCTACAGTAGCGCCCGGCCAGGTCGCGCCGGTAGGAGCCCTCGGCGCGGGAGACCAGGGCGCCCATGCTGATTTGCAGGCCAATGCTGACCGCCGTCAGGAAGAACAGCAGGGTACCACCATAGCCCACGGCCGCCGCCAGCTCCTGCTCACCCAGCAGACTGAGGAAATACATATCCACCAGGTCGACGGTAAACATGGCCACCAGGCCCACAGCGCCCGCTGCCGTCATCTTGACCACGTGTCGGAGGGTGGAACCCTGCAGGAATACGGCTTGTGTCATAAAAAAGGGGCGGCCATCGAAGCGCAATGCACTCCGTTAAAGAGCCTGTGGCGACAGCCGGTGCATACGCGGTATTATCCGGAATCGCTTTATACCACTTTCCCTCGCGCATTAGATCAATAACCATCCACTGCATCACCATCTGGCCTACTCCACGGAGAAGACCGCAAATGCAGATATGATTGAACTGTATGCAGCCAGTGATAGTGAGACCGAGCCTGACCCATACTGACAGAAACTAGAAGGACCCACGGTTCATGGACCAGACCCCGTCACCCGCACAACCAACCTTGATACCCATCAACGTCGCCCTGTTCGTGGCGCTGCCGCTGGCTGGCCTGGTATTGGTGCCGCTGTGGGGTATTTACCACGGCTACAGCGCGACCCTGTGGTGGATGGCAGTGCTATTCCTCTACCTGAACGGCCTTTCAATCACAGCCGGCTACCACCGGCTGTGGTCACACAATGCCTATCAGGCCCACCCCCTGCTGAAGGTGTTCTTCGCCCTCTGGGGCGCCGGCGCCCTGCAAAACAGCATCCTGGTCTGGTGTTCAGACCACCGCCGCCACCATCGCCATGTCGACGACAACGCCCGTGACCCCTACTCGGCCGGTCGCGGACTGTGGTTTTCGCACATGGGCTGGATGCTGCGCAATTACGACACCAATGAAGAAGACTTCAGCAACGCACCCGACCTGCAACGTGACCCCGTGGTCATGTGGCAACACCGCAACTACGGGCTGCTTGTCCTGATCATGAACATTGGCCTGCCGCTGCTGGTGGGCTGGTGGGCAGGCGACATCATCGGCGGCCTGCTGCTGGTCGGCCTCGCACGTCTGGTGTTGAACCACCACGTCACCTTCTTCATCAATTCGCTGGCCCACTACTGGGGCAGCCAGCCTTATACCGACGAGAACAGTGCCCGCGACAACGGCTTCCTGGCTTTTCTCACCTACGGCGAGGGTTACCACAACTTCCACCACATCTTTCAGTCGGACTATCGCAACGGTGTGCGCTGGTACCAGTGGGACCCCAGCAAGTGGTTGATCAACCTGTGCGCCTGGCTGGGCCTGGCCAGCAAGCTCAATCGGGTACCGAACTTCAAGATTCAGCAGCACATGCTGGCCATGCGTTTCAAGCAGGCGCGAGACCAGCTTGAGCGCGCTGATACACCGCAACCTGTACGCGAGAAGCTGGAAGCCGAATACCAGCTCTTCATAGAAGCACTCAACCGCTGGAAGGACCTGCAGGCTCAGCGCTACGAACGCCGTAAGGGCGAACTCGGCGACGCCTTCGCTGAGAAGCGTGACCGGCTGCTGGTGAAATGGGAGCGCGCTGCCGTGCGCACCCGGCTGAGAGAACTTGAATACTCGATGAAAATGCAGCGCAAGCGCGTGGAAATTCTGATGCTACAAATGCAGGTGGCCTGATATGAGCAGCGTTTTTGATTTCACCTCTAAAACCACAGCCGGCGGAGACCTGCCGCTGGACCAGTACCGCGGCAAAGTGCTGCTGATCGTCAATACGGCCTCCAAATGTGGCTTCACCCCACAGTTTGCCGGTCTCGAGGAGCTCTACGAAAAGTACCGCGAGCAGGGCCTCGAGGTCCTTGGCTTTCCCTGCAACCAGTTCGCTGGCCAGGACCCGGGCAGCAACGATGAAATCCAGGAATTCTGCCAGCTCAACTACGGGGTATCTTTCCCGATGATGGGCAAGATCGAGGTCAACGGATCCGGCGCTGACCCGCTCTACAAGCACCTCAAAAAGGAAGCCAAGGGCGCCCTGGGCTCTGAACGCATCAAGTGGAACTTCACCAAGTTCCTGGTCGACCGCGACGGCAACGTCGTCAAGCGCTACGCACCGCAGACCAAACCCTCCCAGCTCGAATCCGACATCGAAGCACTGCTGTAACCCCGCGCACCGGCTGGCATATCTGTGCCATAGATCCGGTGGGATGTGCTCGACGTTCCTTACGGCTCTGTGCCACCAAGCCGGTGGGATTTTCTCGACGTTCCTTACGGTTCTGTGCCACCAAGCCGGTAGGATTTTCTCGGCGGCCGTCGAAACGGACGCATCCCACTGCCTCACTCAGAACAAGGATAGCCGCCTTGCACGCCGCTCTGCCGGGGGATGGCTAACTAGTGTTCTCGGGTGGCGCGGAACTCGATGTCGGGCCAGCGTTCTTCCATGAGCTGGAGGTTGACGCGAGTGGGGGCCAGGTAGGTGAGGTAGCCGCCGCCGTCGATGGAAAGCTGGTCCGCGGCCTTCTTGCGAAAGTCTTCCAGCTTGCGGGCGTCGTCGCAGTAAATCCAGCGGGCCGTGTAGACGTTGATCGGTTCGTAGATGGCTTCGACCTTGTATTCGTCCTTGAGTCGATAGGCCACCACGTCGAACTGGAGCTGACCGACCGCGCCGACGATCAGGTCAGTGTTGCTGATCGGCGCGAACACCTGGGTTGAGCCCTCTTCAGAGAGCTGCTGCAAACCCTTCTGCAGTTGCTTGGACTTGAGCGGGTCCGCCAGGCGGATGCGACGGAAGAGTTCCGGGGCGAAGTGTGGAATGCCCGTGAAGCGCAGGTCCTCGCCGGCGGTAAAGGTGTCACCGATCTGGATCGTCCCGTGGTTGTGCAGGCCGATGATATCGCCCGATACCGCTTCTTCCACCAGCGCACGCTCGCCCGCCTTGAAAGTGACCGCATCGGCAATTTTCACATCCTTGCCCGTGCGCACGTGGCGCATCTTCATGCCCTTTTCGTAGCGTCCCGAACAGACTCGCATGAAGGCGATGCGATCCCGGTGACGCGGGTCCATATTGGCCTGGATCTTGAAAACAAAGCCGGAGAACTGCGCCTCGCGGGCGTCCACGCTGCGCCGCTGGGCGTCACGCCCCTGGGGCGGCGGCGCCCACTCGACAAAGTGATCGAGCATCTCCCGCACCCCAAAGTTGCCCAGGGCCGTGCCGAAGAATACCGGCGTAAGCTTGCCCGCCAGGTAGGCCTCAAGGTCGAATTCGTGGCTGGCGCCGCGCACCAGTTCCACCTCATCGAGGAAGTCTTCATAGCCGTCACCGATAAACGCCCGCGCCTCGTCCGAGTGCAGGCTATCGATGCGCTTCTCGTCAGGAAGGGCGTGTCCTCGTCCCGGCGTATAGGCGTGGATGGTGTCGCTGTAGAGGTCGTAAACGCCCTTGAAAAATGAGCCCATACCGATGGGCCAGTTGATCGGTGCTGCCTTGATATCCAGCACCGATTCCACTTCATCGAGCAGTTCGATGGGGTCGCGGATATCACGGTCCATCTTGTTCACGAAACTGATAATGGGGGTATCCCGCAGACGACACACGTTCATCAGTTTGATGGTACGATCCTCCACCCCCTTGGCGCCGTCGACCACCATCAGCGCCGAGTCCACTGCGGTAAGCGTCCTGTAGGTGTCCTCTGAAAAGTCTTCGTGGCCCGGTGTGTCCAGCAGATTGACTATCCGCCCGCTGTAGGGAAACTGCATAACCGACGAGGTCACGGATATTCCCCGCTCCTGCTCCATTGTCATCCAGTCAGAAGTGGCATGGGGACCGCGCTTGCCTTTGACACTGCCTGCCACCTGGATGGCGTTTCCCAGTAGCAGCAGCTTTTCGGTAATGGTGGTTTTACCGGCGTCGGGGTGCGAAATAATGGCAAAGGTACGGCGCTCATCGATCTGGCGCACAAGCTCGGTCGCAGCAGGCGTGGACATACTCTCTGATACAGCTATTGAAGGAGCGCGAATTATACGCGGATTGGTAGTGGGGAACAGGCGCCTTGGGGCTATAATCCAGAAATGGAACCTGGTGAGTACCACCCCGGCATTGCCGGTAGCTGTCTCCGCAATCTTCTGTACGCACGCTGTGCAGCGATTCTCGTTCACGCTGGAGCGCTGCTGTTCCTGCTGTCTCGCGGCAGCCAACAGGCGCCGGCCGACCAATACCTGATGGTCCTCGGCACGCTGACCCTGATCACCCTTTTCAGTTTCCTGCGCCTCACAAGACCGTGGCCCGTTCACGACGCCGAATGCCTGCTTCAGCTGTTGCTGGACATTTTTGGCCTCACAGCCCTGCTCTACTTTGCGGGCGGCGCCTACAATCCGCTGGTGGCCTACTACCTCGTGCTGATTGGCTTCGGCACCATCATGATGCCGCGGATCTATAGCCGCGGGATCACCGTGCTTTGCGTCGTCTGCTTCTTCGGCCTGATCTTCCTGCATCAGCCTATTCCGGTCTACAACCCGACGGGGGTGTCCGAGATCGCCGTTGCCCACGTCGCCAGCTGGGTTTCTCTGCTGCTGGCCGCCCTGGTGTTGTCCTGGTTCGGCGGCGATATGGCGGTATCGGTTCGCAAGTTCCTGCGGGGGCCCGCAGAGGCCGCCGAGTCCGCCTCGGAGCAACAGCACCTGGCAGCGCTGGCCAGCCTGGCCGCCGGCACCGCCGCAGAACTGGGGGCGCCGCTTGCCACCATGACTTCGGTTGTCGAGGAACTGGGTGAGTTTGCTGCCGATGAGAAACACCGCGAGGATTTCACGCTGCTGGTAGACCAGCTCGAACACTGCCGTAGCGTATTGGACAAGCTCTCGCGTACCGCCCGCCTGGGCGAGGGGGGCGAGATGCGTTGGGTGGAAGTACCCGGCTTCGTCGAGGCCACGGTCAACCAGTGGCTGCGAAGTCGACCGGATGTCCATGCCGATGTCACCGTATCCGGTAGCGGCGACGCGCCACGCATGGAAGCGGAGTACGGCTTGTCGCAGGCCCTCGAGCATATTCTCACTAACGCCGCCGCCGCCGAGCCCAGGGATATGCGTGTCGATGTGAACTGGGACGACACCAACTGCCAGATCACGGTCGATGACAACGGGGCTGGCTTTCCGGAATCAATGATCGGCGTTCGACGCCGCCCGGCTGTGGTCAGCAAGACCCGGGGCATGGGTATCGGCCTGCTGATCTGCAATGCCACGGTCACTCGCTACGGCGGCCAGCTGGAACTTAGTAACCGGAAACAAGGGGGAGGCCGCGTGGTTATCACGCTGCCGCGCGATGATCTCTAGCTGGCCTATCACATCGATCCCGCGCTCGGAGCGCACAGACACCTTTGGTAGCGTTCAGTTCGCCTGGTGGGTTTCTCGCCGGATCTTGCAGGCTATTGGACCCTTTCACCAGACCCGGCATTTCCTCTAACTGCCAACGCCATCCAGCTGAGCAGACAGCACCGCCACTAGCACTTCACCCACCTCCTCCATGCTCGGCATTGACTGCTCGGGCGCCAGACAGTGCTTGAGGCTGGTCACAGCCATACCGGCATGACCGCAGGGATTGATGCGGGAGAATGGCTCCAGGTCCATATCCACATTGAGTGACAGGCCGTGGTAGCTGCAGCCACGTCGCACGCGCAGGCCGAGAGAAGCAATCTTGGCGTCGTCCACATAGACGCCGGGGGCATCCGGGCGCGGCGCTGCATTGACGCCGTAGCCCGCCAGCAGCTCGACGACAGACTGCTCGATAATGTCTACCAGGGCCCGCACTCCCAGGCCCCGGCGCCGCAGATCAATCAGCAGGTAAACCACCCACTGGCCGGGGCCGTGGTAGGTGACCTGCCCGCCGCGGTCGGCCTGGACCACCGGAATATCACCCGGAGTCAGCAGGTGTTCGGACTTGCCGGCCTGACCCTGGGTGAACACGGCCGGGTGCTGCAGCAGCCAAAGCTGGTCTTCGCTGTGCTGATCACGCTGGTCGGTGAAACTTTGCATGGACTGCCAGGTGGACACATAGTCCGCCTCGCCGAGTCTTAGCAATTGCAAAGGGGAATGCCTGCGTGACCGGCTAGATGACCATCTGCACCAGGCCGGTGGCGAGCAGGTCCTGATGCAGGGCTTCAAGCTGGGGTTTACCGGTGGCGGTAATCTTTACCGTCATGGCGACAAAGGTGCCCTCACGACTGGCGCGCAGGCAGATCGAGTCACGTTCGAAGCCAGGCGAATGGCGCTCGATCACGTCAATGACCACGGATTCGAACTCTGAAGCACTGCGACCCAACACCTTGATCGGGTAGTCACAGGGAAATTCTATCTTGGGCTGATCCACTATCGCCTGCCAAATTTTCCAGAAATCTGTCGCCGGCTATAAGCTGGCGGTTGACTATACTCAGTTCCCAAATAGCTGCATGAAAAACAACTTGATGCTGTCCCAGAGCCGCGCAAAGAAGCCAGCGGGCTCGATTGCCGACAGGGCGACCAGGGGCTCATCCAGCAGTGTTTCTCCGTCCAGCTTCACCACCAGGGCACCGTGGACATCCCCCTGCGTAACCGGCGCCTTTATCACCCTGTCGATCTCCATGGACGCGTCCAGCGCATCCCGACTACCGCGAGGTATGGTCATACGGATGGTGCGGTCCACGCCCAGCGCCAGACTGTCCTGCTGCCCCATCCAGACCCGTGTACTGGCCAGCTCTTCCCCGGCGCTATACAGCGCCAGGGTCTCAAATGCGCGGAAACCATAGTTGAGCAGCTTGCGAGATTCTGCCTTACGGGAGCGCTCACTGTCAGCCCCCAGCACCACCGAGATCAGCCGCATGTCGTTGCGCTCGGCGGACGCCACCAGGCAGTAACCCGCTTCTTCGGTGTGGCCGGTCTTGAGTCCGTCTACGGATGGGTCCTCGGCCAGCAGCGAATTGCGATTGTACTGCCGGATATTGTTGTAGGTGTACTCGCGCTCTTTGTAAAGCGCGTACTCCTCGGGGAACCGTTCGATCAGCGCATTGGCCAGCAGCGCCAGGTCGCGGGCGGTGGTGTAGTGCTCCGGGTCGGGCAGGCCGTGGGAGTTCACAAAGTGGGTGCCGGTCATGCCCAGCTCCGCCGCGTGTGCATTCATCATGTCGGCGAAGGCACTCTCACTGCCCGCCACGTGCTCGGCGATCGCCACCGAGGCGTCGTTGCCGGAGGAAATCACCACCCCCCGGTGCAGTTGCAACAGGCTGACAGGCTTGCCCGGCTCGATCCACATCAGGGAGGAGCCGGCAAACACCGGGTTTTGGGCCCAGGCGTTCTCACTGACCTGCACCAGGTCGTCATTGCTGACCCGTCCCGCCGCCAGCTCGCTGGAGAGCACGTAGCTGGTCATCAGCTTGGTCAGGCTGGCCGGGGCCAGTCGCTCGTCTGCGTTGCGCTCGGTGACCACGCAACCCGTATCGGCATCGACCAGAATCCAGGCACTCCCCGCTACATCGGGCGGCGGCGGCAACACCGCCGCCTGGGCAGTCACCGTCAGCAGGACGAGTAAAGCCAGCAGGGATAGTATCGGCGAAAGGCGTCTGTTCAGTGCAACTGAAATAGGATTCATGGTGACCTGTAATATTCTCGTGGATTGCGGTGCTGCCGCTCGCGAGGCATGTTAACGCATGCATGCGGTGTGCGAAAACCATCCCGGGCAGCGCTGGTCTGGCGGGTCATGTTCTAGTCCGGCATTAGCCGGGTTTCTGTGTAACCCAGGGTCCTGAGCCGACTCTGCAGCGCCAGCAGCTGCTGGTGGTCGTCAACCGGCCCCACCCGAACCCGGTAGAAGGCACTGTCACCGTGTACGGTTTCCGATACCGCCACCGGCGCACTCATTTGACCCTGCAGCCGCTGCCCGAGCGCATAGGCTCGCTCTGCCTCACTGAAAGCACCAACCTGGATATACCGGTAATCCGCCGTTGGCGCCCCCAACAGGCCGCCCGCCCGCAGGTCACGGCTGCCAGGGACGTCGATGGCCGTCACCTCGACCCTGGCTGTGCCCCGGTCGGCAAAACCCAGCTTTACCGCTGCGGCGTAGGACAGGTCGATGATGCGGTGCGGGTGAAAAGGCCCGCGGTCATTGACCCTGACCACCATACTGCGACCGTTTTCAAGGTTGGTCACGCGCACATAGGCGGGTATCGGCAACGACCGGTGGGCGGCGGAAGCCTGGTAGGCGTTGAAGGTTTCCCCGTTGGAGGTCTTGCGACCGTGGAACTTGCGACCGTACCAGGAAGCCACACCCTGCTCCCGGTAGCCGGCGCCGGAGTCCATGACCTGATAGGTCTGGCCGTTCACCCGGTAGGGGCTGGTATTGCCGGCTGCCACCAGTTTTTCCGGGCGCGGAATGGGCTCGACCACCTCTTCCGCAGACAGTTCGTAAAGGGGTTTGCCGTCTCCGGGTTCCGTCTGCGTGCAGGCCGCCAGGCAGCCCAGCAGCATCAGCAACGCCCGTTGCTTAAGAGGATTGCTCACAGCCGCTCCCGGATCGCCTCGCTCAACTGGTAGACCGCCATGGCGTACATGGCGCTGTGGTTGTAGCGGGTTATAACGTAAAAATTGTGCCAGCCCAGCCAGTATTCATCGCCGCTTTCTCCGTCGAATCGCATGGCCGTGGCCAGCGTGTCTGGCGCCATTGCCAGTGTCGGAAAAATGCCCCCCGTCGCCAGCACCGCAAGGCTGCGCCGGGGCTTGAGGCCGTCATTCATCCAGTCACTGCGATAGTCCTCAGCGACAGTGGCCGCCGCGGTAACCGGCAAGCCCGAGCGCCAGCGATGACGCTTGAAGTAATTGGCCACGCTGCCGATGGCGTCCACCGGGTTGTTGATGATATCCACCACACCGTCGTCGTCGAAGTCCACAGCGTAGGCACGGTAGGAGGAGGGAATAAACTGGCCGTAGCCCATGGCGCCGGCGTAGGACCCCTTCAGCTCATTGGCCGGCAGGCCCTGTTCGCGCGCCATAATAAGGAAGGCGCGCAACTCACCGGCGAAAAACGGCGAGCGCGGCGGATAATCGAAGGCCAGTGTAGACAGAGCATCGATTACCCGATAGCTACCCTTGTTGCGCCCGTAGCGCGTCTCGACGCCGATAACGGCGACGATGAGTTCAGCGGGCACACCGAACTGCCGCTCGGCGCGCTGCAGCGTTTCAGCGTGTCGCTGGGCGAATTCCAGCCCCTGCTGGGTGCGCGTCTCGGTCACAAAAATGGCACGGTATTCATGCCAGGGCTTGGTTTTCTCCGCAGGGCGTGCGATCGCCTCGAGGATGGAGTCCTTGCGGGTGGCGCCGGCAAACAGGGCGTCCAGCTCTGCCTGCTCAAAGCCCTCTGTTCTGACCATCTCCTCGATCAGTGCGCGCGCCGCCGGGTGGTCGGCATAGCCCTGGGCAAAGGCACCGGTCGCCGCCAGTAGCCAAAGGCCCACCAGTGGTGCCAGCCTGCTAGTAATACTCATGCGTCAACAGTCTCCCTGCAATGCGCTTGGCGTTACCGGTCGATTGGCCGCTCTCTTGATCGCTCTCTCAACCACTCTCTTGATCACTCTTTTTGTCTCTCTTTATTACTCTATTGAACGACAAGCCGGCGCTCAGTGCTGATCGACATCAGTATGCCGAAGCCCGCCATCAGGGTAACTATGGATGTGCCACCGGCGCTCACCAGCGGCAGCGGGACACCCACCACGGGCAAAAGGCCCGAGACCATACCCATATTCACAAACACATAAATGAAAAACGTCAGCGTCAGTGCCGCAGCTACCAGGCGCGAAAAACTGTCCTGGGCGTGCATACCAATCCAGAAACCACGCACAAATATCAGCAGATAGATCGCCAGCAGCAGGATCACCCCGCGCAGGCCAAATTCTTCCGCCAGCACGGCGATAATAAAATCCGTATGGCTCTCCGGCAGAAAGTCGAGCTGGGACTGGGTGCCGTTCAACCAGCCTTTACCGTTCCACCCCCCCGAGCCGATCGCTGTCTTTGACTGGATGATATTCCAGCCACTCCCCAGCTTGTCGCGCTCCGGACTCAGCAGGGTAAGAATCCGCTGCTTCTGGTAGTCGTGCAACAGGTACACCCAGGCCGGCCAGGCCGACAGCACCGCGAGCACCAGAGCGCCAAATATAAAGCGCCAGCGAATCCCGGCCATGAACAGCACGATCAGGCCGGACGCCGACACCAGCAGTGCGGTTCCCAGGTCCGGCTGGCGCACAATGAGGGCTGCTGGCACCACGATCAGCACCAGCGCCGCCAGAATATTGATAAAGCGCGGCGGCAGGATTCTCGCTGCCAGGTACCAGGACAGCATCAGCGGCATGGCAAGTTTCATCAATTCCGAGGGCTGAAAGCGAAAGCCGCCGATGGAAAGCCAGCGCTGGGCACCCTTGGCGCCCACCCCGAGCACCAGCACCCCGACCAGCAGCGCCAGCCCACCGAGGTAGATGAACGGCGCCCAGCGCCGGTAGCGCTGCGCACTGACCTGGGCCGCCGCCAGCATTACCGCATAGGCCACCACGAAATACTCGGCCTGTCTAATCACCGCACCCAGCCGCTGGCCGCTGGCCGAGTAGAGGACCACCAGGCCATATACCGTGAGCGCCAGCAACAGGAACAGCAGCGGGAAGTCGATGTGAAAGCGTTCGGATATCGCCGGCCGCCGGGCCAGGTCGCCCGAGGCCGACGGCATTTGCCGGACGTATTCAGCCACGGTTGGCAAGCTCCTGTTTCCGTTCCAGCAGGTACTGTTCAATCACTTCACGGGCGATGGGTGCGGCGACGGTGCTCCCCCCGCCGCCGTTCTCCACCACCACCGCCACTGCTATCTGCGGCTCCTCGAATGGCGCAAAGGCCACAAACAGACCGTGGTCCCGGTGGCGCTCTGCCAACGCCTCGGCATCGTACTCCTCATCCTGGGCAATGCCGACCACCTGCGCGGTGCCGCTCTTGCCCGCCATGGTGAAGGCGGCGCCGCGACCCACCGCCCGGGCCGACCCACGTTCACCGTGAAAAACATCGTGCATGGCGTCGTGGATGATTTGCCAGTGGGCCTGTTCTGCCTCCACCAGGCTGGCTGCAGGTGCACTGGACGCTTCGTTGTTGACGGCGCGCAGCAGATGCGGCGTAAAGTGCTGACCGCGACTGGCAAGCACCGCCGTCGCCACGGCCAGCTGCACCGGGGTGGCTAGCATATAGCCCTGGCCAATGCCCACGTTCAGGGTTTCACCGGGAAACCACACCTCGCCGCGGGAAGACCGCTTCCAGGCACTGGAGGGCAGCAAACCGCTGCGCTCGTTGGTGGTGTCCAGCCCGGTAGCGGTTCCAAGACCGAACGGCTCACTGAAGTCGTGCATGCGATCGATTCCCATGCGATGGGCAAGATCGTAAAAGTAGACGTCGCAGGATTCCTCGATGGCCTGGTGCAGGTCTACCGCGCGACCGTGACCGGTACCGCGTACTCGCAGGGTCCAATCACGGAACCGACGGTTCTCACCGGGCAGGGTGTACCAACCGGGATCGGCAATCTTGGTCTCCGCCGTTACCAGGCCATACTCAAGCCCCGCCAGACCGAAGATCGGCTTGACTGTTGATCCGGGAGGGTACTGCCCCTGCACTGCCCGATTGAATAGTGGAAGATCGCGATTCTCGCGCAACGCCGCATAGTCGCGGGCGCTGATACCGTTTACAAACAGGTTGCTGTCAAAACCCGGGGCGCTGACCAGCGCGATGAGCTCGCCGTTGCGCGGATCGATGGCCACCACCGCGCCACGATGACCTTCCAGCGCGTCGAAGGCGGCCTGTTGTACGCCGACATCCAGCGACAGAGTCAGGTCAGATCCCGGTACCGGGTCTGTGCGCTCCAGCACACGCAGCACGCGTCCGAGAGCGTTGGTTTCGACATTCTGGTAGCCGACGTTGCCGTGCAACAGGTCTTCGTAGTACTTCTCGATGCCGATCTTGCCGATGTGGTTGGTGCCCCGGTAATCGACCTCGTCGAGCTGGCGTTGTTCTGTTTCGTTAATGCGCCCCACGTAGCCCAGCGCGTGTGAGAACAACTCGCCCTGGGGGTAGTGGCGAACCAGCTGGGCATCGACCACCACGCCGGGCAGGCGATAACGATTGACCGCCAACAGCGCGCGCTCGGACTCGCTGAGGCGGAAGTGCAGGGGCACTGTCTCATAGGGCCGGCGACGCCGACTGCGAGCTTCAAATTTCTCCAGGTCGGAGTCAGTGATTTCAACGAATTCAGCCAGGGTGGCAAGGGTGTCGTCCAGGTCGGGCACCCGCTCCACTACCAGCGACAACACGAAGCTGGGGCGATTTTCCGCCAGCAACACCCCATTGCGGTCGTATATCAGCCCACGCTTGGGGGGTAACGGCTGTAGCTGCACCCGGTTGCGGTCAGATTCCGTCCGGTAGATTTCGTACTGGGTCACCTGGAGAGAGAAGTAGCGCGCCAACAGGACGCCCATCAACGCCAGCACCACCACCAGCACAAATACCGTGCGGGCGCCGTAAACGCGCGATTCGCGATAAGGATCCTTGAGGGCTACAGCGGGCGCCATGTCAGCTCCGATGATACGGGTGGCCGGCGAGGATTGTCCAAGCGCGGTAGAGCTGCTCAACCAGCACCACCCGCACCAGCGGGTGCGGCAGTGTCAGCGGCGACAGGGACCAGCGCAGCTGGGCCTCCTGCCGCAGGGAAGGGTCGATGCCGTCCGGTCCACCGATCACCAGGCTGTAGTTGTCGCCGGACATTTGCCAGCTCTCCAGCCGCTCTGCCAGCTGCTCGGTGCTGAAGGTCTTACCCTCCACGTCCAGCAGAATCAGCCGATCCCTTGCCGGCATGGCATCGCGAATGCGCCTGGCTTCCTCTGCCATTGCCCGCGCAGGATTGCTGTCGCGACCGCGTCCGCCCAGCGGCAGGTCACGAATTTCCAGTTTCAGCTCGGGCGGCAGGCGCTTGTGATATTCCGTAACGGCTTCATCCACCCACCGGGGCATGCGCGAGCCCGGAGTCAGTACGGTGAGCCTCACTCGGGCTGTTCCGCACTCGCCACCGGAGGCGACCAGAGCCGCTCGAGGTCGTAGAAGTCGCGAGTGGCGGGCAGCATGACGTGCACCACTACGCCGCCGAAATCTACCAGCACCCACTCAGCGCCGTCCTGGCCTTCCACCCCTATAGGTCGACAGCCGCGCTCCTTGGCGCACACAAGCACATTGTCAGCCAGGGATTTCACGTGCCGGTTGGACGTACCACTGGCAATCACCAGGTAATCCATCACATCGGTCAGCCCCTGCACGTCCAGCTCGACGATGTTGATGCCCTTGAGATCGTCGAGGGCCTCCATTACCAACTGTTTGAGTTCAGCAGATTCCATGTTGCTCCTGTTGTGCAACGCTCGCGCCATAGGCTCCGAGGCGTTGAATGGTGTCCCACACTGCATCCGGCAGCAGGTATCTTGGTGACCGCCCTGCGGCAATCATGTCACGAATTTCAGTGGCCGAGACAGGCAGCTGCCGAAGCTGCTCCATCACGACCCGGCCCGCGGGCCGATCCTGTAAATCACCGACGGTGCCCCGGTGCTCATCGGCCCAGCTGGCAATTTGCCCACTGTTCGGCGCCCGCCAGCCCGGCCGTGCCATAACCACCAGGTGGGCAAAATCCAGCAGCTCCTGCCAGCGATGCCACTCAGCGAGGTGTTCGAGAATATCGACGCCCACAATCAGGCACAGCGAGCGCGCCGGACCACACTCGACGCGCAACTCTTCAAGAGTCTCTATTGTGTAAGACGGCCCCTGACGGAAAAGTTCGCGCCGGTCACACACCAGCCCGGGCTCACTGGCCACCGCCAGCTCGACCAGGTCCGCCCGCTGCTCTGCCGACAGTTCGGGGAGTCCGCGCAAGGGCGGCTGGCCGGCGGGCAGCAGCCGCACCTGCTCCAGTCCCAGGCGCTCCCTGAGTTCCAGGGCCGAGCGCAGGTGACCGTAATGCACAGGATTGAAGGTGCCGCCAAAAATACCGATAGGGCCTGCACTCACTGGCGGGTTTGCCCGTCGCCGAGCACCACGTATTTCTGTGAGGTCAGTCCTTCGAGGCCGACCGGGCCGCGCGCGTGCAATTTGTCGGTGGAGATGCCGATTTCTGCGCCCAGCCCGTACTCGAAACCGTCGGCGAAGCGCGTTGAGGCGTTGACCATGACCGAACTGGAGTCCACTTCCCGCAGGAAGCGCATGGCAGCGCCGTGATCGCGAGTGACGATGGCATCCGTGTGACGAGATGAATAGCGGTTGATGTGTTTTATCGCCGCGTCGAGGCCGTCAATGACACGCACGGCCAGCACCGGACCCAGATACTCTTCATACCAGTCGGACTCCTCTGCGGGTACTGCCGCCGGTACGCGCTCGCAGGTCTGGTCACAGCCGCGCAGCTCAACGCCGGAGGCCTCCAGCGCGGCGGCCAGGCGTGGCAACAGCGCTGCCGCAACCGCCTCGTCCACCAGCAAGGTTTCCATGGTATTGCAGGTGCCATAGCGCTGATTTTTGGCATTGATGGCAATAGCCTGCGCCATGTCGAGGTCTGCCGCGGCGGCAATATAGACATGGCAATTGCCATCGAGGTGCTTGATGACCGGCACAGTGGCTTCAGCGCTGATGCGCTCGATAAGCCCCTTGCCACCGCGGGGCACGATCACGTCGACATATTCCGACATCCGCACCAACTCGCCTACGGCGGCCCGGTCGGGCGTATCCAGGACCTGGATGGCGGCTTCTGGCAGTCCCGCCGCAGCGAGGCCCTTGGCAATGCATTGCCCAATGGCCTGGTTAGACGCCAACGCTTCTGAACCGCCGCGCAGAATGGTGGCATTGCCCGACTTGAGGCACAGGCTGGCAGCGTCGATGGTCACATTGGGTCGGCTCTCGTAAATGATGCCGATGACGCCCAGCGGCACTCGCATGCGTCCGACCCGTATGCCACTGGGCATGTACCGCAGGTCATCGATTTGGCCTATAGGGTCGGGCAGCCCGGCCACCTGTTCAAGGCCGGCCAGCATGCTATCGATGCGCGCCGGGGTCAGCTCGAGGCGGTCCAGCAGCGCTGCATCCAACCCGCGGTCGCGGCCGCGATCCATATCCTCGGCATTGGCCGCACCGAGGGCGTCCCGATTTGCCGCCAGGGCATCGGCGATAGCCAGCAGGGCGGCGTTCTTGGCGCCGGTATCAGCCGCCGACAGCCTGGCCGCCGCTTCGCGCGCGGCCTTGCCGGTCTGCTGCATGTAGGAAATCAGGTCCATAAAAGTCATTCCAGTGTGTGCGGCGATTATACCTGAAGGCCCCGGATTCCCGGAGCTACACATAGAAGGAAAAATGTCATTCTGCCGGTGAAATCTTATTGACAATCATTCTCATTCCCATTAGCTTTACTACATCAGCACTGGGAAGCGCAAAAATGTACGTTTGTCTCTGCAAGGGTATTACTGACACCCAAATCCGCGCCGCCGTCGAGGACGGTGCCAATACCTTACGTGACGTTCGCAAGTCACTGGGCGTGGCTAGCCAGTGTGGTAAATGCGGCATCCTGACCCGCGAAATCCTGCGTGAGAGTCTGGTCGACAATCGGGACGAGCAGCAGCTTTTCTACGCCGTTTCCTGACAGGCTACTCCAAACCCGGCTAGGACCGCGCGATCAACAGATCGCTGTCTTTCCTTTTGGCACCTTCAAGATAGTAGTGCAGCCATAAATAGTGCCGCGATAATAGTGCCTCGATAATAGTGCAGCGATAATAGTGCCTCCGGAAAAGCGCCTCAGTTACCACCCCCGCCGCAGATATTGCCTTCTGGAACCTTGCACCCCAGCTTTGCGTCTCATCCGTAACACCGGTTCAGGACGGTTCGTCCAGACCAACGCAACACCCTTCCGTCGCGAGGGGACGACAACACCCAACAGCCTGGCCCGCTTCCCGAGACGCCTTTCCGGGTGCGGTGCACGGCTGCGGAACCCGGCTCGCCAAACGGCTCGGCAATCTGCCCGAAAACCGAGCCTGCGACCGCTCAGGCGCACAGCTGATACGATTGCGAATCGCTCTTATTATCATTCCATATAAGCTATATAAATCAATAACTTAGCGTTGTATTTGGCAGCTCTTGCCACTATACTTTCCAGCATCTACTGACTGCCAAGGAGGCAACCCCGATGAAAGGCGACCCCAAGGTCATCGAACACCTGAACAAGGCACTGGGCAACGAGCTGATTGCCATCAACCAGTATTTCCTGCACGCGAAGATGTATCAGGACTGGGGGCTCAAGGAACTGGCCGAGCACGAGTACCACGAGTCCATCGATGAAATGAAGCACGCCGACAAGCTCACCGAGCGCATACTGTTCCTGGAGGGTCTGCCTAACTTCCAGGACCTGGGCAAGCTGATGATCGGCGAAAACGTCGAGGAAATGCTCAACTGCGACCTGAAGCTGGAGATGATGGCAATCCCGGATTTGCGCGATGCCGTCGAATACTGTGAATCCGTGCGCGATTTCGTTTCTCGCGACCTGTTCGCAGAAATTCTCGAATCAGAGGAAGAGCATGTTGACTGGCTTGAGACACAAATCAGCCTGATCGACAAGATGGGTATCCAGAACTACATGCAAAGCGCCCAATTTGTCGACCAGGGCAGCGTGCTGGACAACGTGGCTGACTGAGCGTCCAGGCTCAACGTCGCCGACAAAGCTTGTTAACGGGCGCCCGCAACGGGCGCCCGGTTGCTGTCATACTCCCTTGCGGCCGACCAGCCGCCCTACTGAGGTGTTATCAGAGTCTTCACCGACAGCGGTGAGTAGGCCATGGCGTCCGGCTCATCGCCGGTTTTCATTACCCGGGTCTGGGACCAGTCCACGGGATTGAGTTCCTGCACCGCATCGGCCGCCGCATGCGCAATCCAGACCCTGTCGCCGGCCGGTGCAATCTCGATTCCAATCGGCACCGAGCTGCCGGCCACCGCGTCACCGAGCACGGTCCCCCCGGATTGCTCCAGGGAAATGTTCAGCGTGCGCAGCAGTTTCACCGCTTCCGGGTCAATAATGCTCAGTTCGGCGCTGCGGGCACTGGTGACCAACACCTGGCCACCGGCCTTGACCGGCATGATCTCTGCCCGAATGGGAAATCCAGGCAGCGGCAGCGTGACCCGCAGTTCCATATTGCTGGCATCAAACAGGGTAACGGTGTCGTCAGCGCGGTTGGTCACCCAGAGATCGCGGCCGTCGGCCGATAACGCTACACCCTCGGCACCGCCTCCAGACCGCCGAAAAGCGAGCAGTTCACCACCGGCAACGTCGATCAGGCTGACACTGCCAGAACCGATATTGGCGACGAAGGCGCGCTTGCCGCTGGGGTCATAGGCGAGCATATGAGAGGTTTCCTGGCCGGTAGGAATCACCTTTTCTACCGTACTGTCCCGGACGTCGACTTCCAGCAGCGCGCGAGCGCCCTCCGCAGTGACCAGCACCCGCCGGTTACCAGGCATAAAGACAATACCGTGGGGCCGCGTGTACTCACCGAGGTCGATGGTGGCCACGGCCTTACCCTGCTCGATCTCAATGATGGTCAGGCTATTGCCCGGCTCGTCGGTGCCGTAGTTGGTGACGACCGCCAGCTTGCCGTCGCCGGACACGGCTATTTCATGGGGTCCCGGGCGGGTTGGGACACGGGCGACCTCGCGCCCGCTGGCAAGGTCTATCATTGAAACGCTGGCCTCGGCCTTGTTGCCCACCAGCAGAGTTTCTGCCACCAGCGGGCCGGCCACCAGCGCCAGCCACAGCGCCCACACTGCGGAGTATTTCTTCATTTCGACCACCTCGTTCGACACAATTTCACAAACCGCCTGGCACCGGCAGACAGCGCCGCATCCTTGCGATAAAAGATGCCGACACTGCGCGGGATACGAGAAAAGGTCAGGCCTGCCACCTCCTCCAGGTGCTCGCACAACGGTTCATGCACCAGCAACTGGTCGCTAACATACCCCACGGCATGACCAGCGGCCAGCAGACGCAGGCGCAGGCTGATCGATCGCACTTCCCAGACCCGGCTGAAATGGTCGCGAATGCGCTGGGCCCCTGGCCGGTCCTCCGGATCATCAAGAAAGGACGCCAGCAGGGGCAGCCCGGTCAACGCCGATTCGGGCGCAACCCGGATAGCGTCAATGAGGGGATGATCACCGGCCACCACCAGGGTGCGTAACTCATCGTACAGCGGAATACTTTCCAGGGCTGGCATCTGCGACTGGAACGGACCCATGCCGAGCTCGGCTGCACCACTGACCACCGCCTGGATGACCTGACGCGATGGCAGCTCATCCAGTTGCAGGCTGGCATAGGGGTGCTGACGGCAATACTCCAGCACCAATTCCGGCGCGTGGTAGCGATTGATCGTACCGTTGACCGCCAGCGACAGGTGCGACTGTTCTCCGAGCTTGATGGCCCCGAGGTCTCCCAGGAGCTGCGCTTCTTCGCGTGCCTGATTCTGGGCATAAGTAAGTAGTCGCATACCTGCGTCCGTAAGCTCCAGGGGGCGACGCTGAAACAGCCGCTGACCGAGCTTACGCTCCAGACCGGTAATGGCCTGGGACACCGCTGACTGGCTCACGGCCAGGTGCTCTGCCGCTCTCTTGAACCCGCGGTGTTCCGCCACCGCCGTCAGGGCTCGCAATTCCTGGGTCTCCAGTCGCACACTCATAGTTAAGCGTTACTTATATTTAAATAAGAATATTTAGCTTAACTTATTCTTTGGCCATCAGGATACTGTCCTGCGCATTCACTGGAGGAACCCCCATGAACGACATCAACACGGGTCTGGAAGGGGTGGTGGTCGGCGCCACCGCTATTTCCGATGTCGACGGCGCAGCCGGCCGGCTCAGCTATCGAGGCATCGCCGTTGAATCCCTGATCGAACGTCCGTACCTGCAGGTGGCCTGGCTGCTGCTCTACGGCACAACGCCGAGCCCCAGGGAAGAACAGACACTGGCCCACTTCCTGCTGGAGCACCGGCCGCTGGCCAGGCATGAGCGCGCTCTGCTCTCGGCACTGCCGGTCGACACGCACCCCATGCGGGTGCTGCAGGCCCTGGTGCCGGTGCTGGACTTCGAACCCCGCGCCGATATCACGCTGCCAGGCGGCGAAGACGCACGCCGAGGCCTGATCATTGCCGCCAGGCTGCCCACCCTGTTGGCAGCCTGGCTGCGACACCGGGCCGGGCTGGACTGGCCCGGGAGCTCAAATCGACTCGACCCGCTGCAAGCCTTCCTGGTCGATTTCACCGGCAAGGACCCCGGCGAGACAGCACTGGTCGCGCTGCGTGCAGCACAAATTCTGCAAATGGAACACAGCTACAACGCCGGCACCTTCGCCGGCCGCGTGGTATTGAGCGCACAGTCACCCGTGGAATCGAGTATCGCGGCCTCCCTGGGCACCCTGTTTGGAAAGCTGCACGGCGGCGCTGACCAGGCCGCACTGGAATTTGCCCGGGCGGTTGGCGATCCCGATGCCGCGGATGCTGCCGTGGCGGAAAGGCTGGCAGTGGGCGGGCGAATCATGGGCATCGGACACCGTGAGTACCAGGTGATCGACCCGCGTGCGACACTGCTAAAGCCCCTGGCCAGCGCCCTGTGCGAGGCCAACGCCGAACACGCGCGGCTGTTCCGGACCCTGGTCGCCATTGACGACAGCTGCCGGCGCCGTCTGGAAAAACCGGGCAGGTCCCTGCACGCCAACGTGGAGTTCTACAAGGGCGCGGTTTTTCATGCCCTGGGGCTGCCCAGCGACAGCTTTACGGCCATGTTCGCCCTGGCGCGAGTATGGGGCTATGTGGCCCACGCCCTGGAGTTCCGACCCCAGGCCCGGCTGATCCGCCCACGCGCCCTGTACCGGCCGCAGCGCCAACGCAGCGACCATCACGCCGGGGGCGAGGCCGCCTAGAAATTGAAGCTGACGCCCGCCATCATCGTTCGCGGCTGTTGGCCGCGGGCGCCGGCTTTGGGCTCGCGGGCAATGATGTCGCCGTCTTCATCGGTCAGGTTGTCTACCGTGACGAAAAAGCGCGTCGCGTCGTTCAAATCATAATAGGCCGAGATATCAATCGCGTAGTAGGCGTCAATTTCCTCGAAATCCTCGCAGGCCGCCGTCGCGCAGGTATCGTCGAAGTAGCGGTAGCGCAGATCGGCGCCGAAGCCATTGCTCATGACCAGGCCCGCCGTGAGGAACAACTGGTGCTCGGGCAGGTTAGGCAGTTCATCACCCTCGCTGACCTCGCCCCAGACTGAAGACCCCACAAAGCTGGAATTGAACTCTGCATCGGTATAGGTGTAGACGAGAGACAGGGGTATTTGTGAACCACCAACGGCAAAGGCATAGGAAGCTTGCGCTTCGATACCCTTGATCTCGGCCTCTCCACCGTTTTCCGTATCGCCCACCTCGCAGGGCTCTGTGCCCGCCCCGCCGGAGTTGGTGCAGATGCCGATAATATTGTCGTAGTCGCTCAGGAAGCCAATGACTTCACCGTAAAACCCACCCGCCGTCAGCCGG
Organism: Cellvibrionales bacterium; assembly: GCA_043513815.1. Taxonomy (GTDB): domain Bacteria; phylum Pseudomonadota; class Gammaproteobacteria; order Pseudomonadales; family Halieaceae; genus JANQIO01. The sequence goes on from CP121313.1 coordinate 3,648,820, forward strand.
AAGCCCGCCTCGTAGTTGGTGGCGGTCTCCGGATCAGCATCCGCGGACGCGCTGGGCGAGTGTCCTTCATAGATACCGGCCAGCAGTTGCAGGCCCTCGGTGGCCTGCCAGGTGCTGCCGAAGCCCCACAGCGTTTCATTATGGTCCACGCCATTGATGGTGTAGTCCTCGTAGCGCACGCCTGGCTTGAAGGTCCACTCTCCCACGGTGATGAGATCTGTCACATAGCCGGACCAGGCATCCGAATCGCGCTTGCTGCGACTGGCAGTGCCCAGTTCTGCCAGCTCGAAGCTGCCGTCATCGCCCTGCAGAAACTGGTCGACCGGCTGTTGCCGCGCTTCATAATCCTCGTGATAGCGAGCACCCACCTGCAGGTCATGCTCGAGGCCTGCGGTGTCCACCGTCCAGGCCAGGCGGGTCTGAACACCCTTTGACTCGTAGTCGCGGTTGTTGTGCTTGAGAGCCACATCGGAGAACGCCTGCCCGTCGAGTACTGATTGCGCAAAAGCCGTATCGTAGCTGCCGTAATTGGACGTCAGTCCGTCACAGTCTCCGCCGTTGGCGCACACCAGCACGTCGGCGATGTCTTCGCCATCGATCTTGTCGACCTTGTACCAGTCGCGGGTGAATTCGTTGTAGTAAGCGGTGGTTGTCAGGCGCATGGTTTCGCTGAGCTCAATCAGGTGCGACAGGTTCAACGACTTGTGCTCATTGTCCATGTTGTCGACACGGGACATGCCATAGCGGCGATTGGGGTCGCCAGCGAAGTCAGCCTCGGTCAGGCCGACATAGGTCTGATCAGAATCCTCGTCGCTGTACTGCAGCTTCATTTCCACCTGCTGAAAGAACCGGGCATCGGTCCCGGTGCGGTAGCGGACTTTGGCCAACAGGTCGTTCTTTTCAAAGCCAGTGTCGTTGTCGGCGTTGTCGATCGAGGAGAAACCGTCACTACCCCAGGTGTGCCCCTCGACCAGGTAACCCCAGTGTTCACCGCTGCTTCCATAATTGGCGTGCAGGCGGTAAGTCGAGTCCTCTCCGCCCTCCGCTACCACGCTACCGGCACTGCCTTCAGGGATCGGCGTACTGAGCAGGTTGACCGCGCCGCCAATGGTGTAGGGTCCGTTCTCAATAGCTGAGGCGCCTTTCAGCACTTCAACGCCGGCGATGCGACCTGTGGTGGGAAAATAGTAGGCAGAAGAAGCCGTGTACGGCGCCGGGGCGATGAGGACACCGTCCTCCATCAGGGTAATCTTGCTGCTGCGGTCCCCGTAGCTACCCCGGATACTGATGTTCGGGCGCAGCCCGAAACCTTCTTCTTCCCGGAAGTAGACACCGGGCACCTGGCTGAGGATGCGCTGGATGTCCGTATCCTGGAAACGGGCGATATCCTCGGCCGTTATCACAGCGCTTGAGCCGGCAATTCGGCGGGCGTCCTCGCGGGTACCAATAATGGTGACCGTCTCCAGTACCGCTGCGCCGCGAGGTTCCTGTGCCTGCACGCTGGAGACGCTGGCCGTGGCGACCGCCACGGCGAGAAGTGTCCTGTTCATCAGATATTCCCGATTTCGAAAGAGGAAATTTAATTAGAATGAGAATTGTTATCAATTGTATTCAGGGAAGCAAGCGACTCGGCCGTTATTTTCCCCAAATTGTTACAGGATTCAGCCAGGGCAGTGCCGGCGAGTGGCGGCTAGAGGCTCAGACCAGGCAAGTTACGCGGGTGGCAGGCGTCTGCGCAGCGCCCCCGCAGGAGTGCGGGTAGGTCAAGAAGCTGGAACACCGCGCAGAAAAAAGCCCGCACCGGGCGGGCTGGTCGGCGTCTGGCAGACTGAGACCGGCGGTATCAGCCGTTGGCGGCGCTGTCTTCGCCGTCAGTGGCGGCGGCCGCCTCCTTTACCAGGGGCTGTAGCTCGCCGGATTCGTGCATTTCCATGACAATGTCGCAGCCGCCGATCAACTCACCCTTGACCCACAGCTGTGGGAAGGTGGGCCAGTTGGCGTAGGCCGGCAGGTTGGCACGAATTTCCGGGTTGCTGAGCACATCCACGTAGGCGAAGCGCTCGCCACAGGCCATCAGGGCCTGGGAGGTACGTGCCGAGAAGCCACACTGGGGCTGATTGGGAGAGCCCTTCATGTAAAGAATGACGGCGTTGCTTTCGATCTGCTCTTTGATGGTGTCGATGATTTCCATGATGACCTGTATCGCGGGTTTAAAAACGCTATTGTAGCTTCTATAGGCAAAAACGTCCCGACTGGATCATCGCAATTGCCTCGCCGGACCGCAGGCGATTACCATGTGCGACTCGCTGCAGCGTGCTGCGCGCCTGCCGCCACAACCACTGTACTGCTGTCATAACGGCTGTCCCAATACTGTCACAACAACTGTCACAAAGAGTAGCGCCATGCCATCCGCCCTGATGAACACCTACAATCGCCTGGACGTCACCTTCACTCACGGGGAAGGTGCCTGGCTGATCGACAGCGAGGGGCGGCGCTACCTGGACGCCATCGCCGGCATTGGCGTGAATTCCCTGGGCCATGCGCACCCTGCTGTCGCTGAAGCGCTGAGCACCCAGGCCGGCAAACTGGTGCACACCTCCAATCTCTATCGCGTGGAGCATCAGGAAACCCTGGCTCACCGGCTTGCAGAGGTGTCCGGCCTGTCGCGCTCTTTCATCGGCAACTCCGGTGCCGAAGCCAACGAGGCCGCCATCAAGCTCGCCCGTCTCTATGGCCACCAGCGCGACATCCAGAACCCTGCCGTGGTAGTGATGGAGCACGCTTTTCACGGTCGCACCATGGCTGCCCTCTCCGCCTCCGGTAACCGCAAGATCCAGGCCGGCTTCGAGCCACTGGTATCTGGCTTCACCCGGGCGCCTTTCGGGGACGCGGCGGCGGTGCGCACCATCGCCGAGAACAACCACAGCATCGCCGCCATTCTGGTGGAGCCGATCCAGGGTGAGGGCGGTATCAACCTGCCCCCGCCCGGCTACCTTGCCGAGCTGCGCAGCATCTGCAACGACCACGGCTGGCTGCTGATGTTTGACGAAGTCCAGTGCGGCAACTGCCGCACCGGGAGCTGGTTCGCCTGTCAGGGCGAAGCCGTTATGCCAGACGTGATCACCACCGCCAAGGCACTGGCCAATGGCGTACCGATTGGCGCCTGCATGGCCGGCGGTGCGGCGGCGGACGTCTTCCAGGCTGGCCATCACGGTTCCACCTATGGCGGCAATCCACTGGCCTGCGCAGCCGCCCTGGCGGTCATCGAGACCATGCATAAAGAGGGCATTGCCGAGCATGCCGCCACACTGGGCGCCCGGGTGCTGGAAGGGTTTCGGGCACGGCTGGGCGGCATCGACGGCGTTCGCGACATTCGTGGCCGCGGCCTGATGCTGGGTATCGAGCTGGACCAGCCCTGTGGGGAGCTGGTGGGTGCGGCCCTGGACCAGGGCCTGTTGATCAATGTGACCGCCGGCAATGTGATTCGACTGTTGCCGCCGCTGATTCTCGATGACGCCGAGGCAGACCAGCTGGTCGACGGCGTCACCGGGCTGGTGATGGCGTTTCTGCAACAGGACGCCCTGGCCCGCGCCGGCACGTAATCTTCAGGCGACCCGCGCTAGCTGATCTACCTGCCCCAGGCGCTAAAATTTGTGCAAGTTTTGCACAGTTCCGACGTGTCTAATAACAAAAGCGCAAAATAACCCTCGGGGCTTAGAACAAATCGATAGAAGCCCCGAATTGGGGCGTGCAAGCATCTGATTTCTATAGACTTTGGCTTTACGCGGGCTGACAGGTTAGTGTCCACAGACTGCCAGGGTTGCCCACACTTTATCCACAGCAAAACCCCAGCCCCAATGCCTTGCATTCCAGTCACAAGCGCATTATCTTGTACCTCAGCTGGCAGCGAGACCCAATATATAGGGTAGCAGCCCGAATTTGCCTCCCATTGCCCCGATCGAGACGAGAAAATGTCGCGATCGGGCGGGAACGGAGGCAAATGTGCCGAAAAATGCCCAGGGCAGGAGCGGCAATTGGCTGAATTGGCAGTCGACGGGACAGCTGGCGGCAACAGCAACACCTAAAAGCAGCGTTTAAAAGAAGTAGTAACAGAGCGACGTTTTCCAGACAGGGCCAAGGGGAAAACATCCAGAGCCGATATTGGGCCGTTACCGAGTTCTTCGGGCACGACCACACTCTACAGCGCGGCGCTGGAAACGGGGGACAACCAGCCGGTGACGCAGAGTCGGGTAACACGACTACGTAACGCGGGCACATCGAGCCACCCTACCTGCGGCGACGGAAGGCTAATGCACGTGGTGTAAATGAAGTACGAGGTAGCACACGGCTCCGGGAGCGACCTGAGTGGTGATCTGAGAGGTGATCTGCTCCGAGAGGTGATCTGCAGAGACACATTCGCAGGGACACATTCAAGGCAGCAGCATCTGTCCCGGCACCGTGAATACACCTAAAAAAAACGGCCGGACCCGCGCGAGCGGGACGCCGGTGAATAATAGAGCGTTAGGCACATCGACAGGCGGCAAAGCAGCCACACCGGGGAAAGCCCACCGTCGAGGATGCCAAGCCTGATTCCGGAGTAGACATGCAAACAGAGATCGAACAAACCCAACCTGGCCAGGGCAACCTGACCGACACCGACGGCCGTGCTTCCAGTTCATCGAATATCTCGTCCACGGCACCGGGCCAGATTCGCGTGATCAAACGCAACGGTACGGTGGTCCCCTACGACGACAGCAAGATCTCTGTCGCAATCACCAAGGGCTTCCTGGCTGTCGAGGGCGGCACCGCGGCCGCTTCATCGCGTATCCACGAAACCGTGGCCAAGCTGACAGACCAGGTCAGCGCCACCTTCAAGCGGCGCATGCCCTCCGGCGGCACCATCCACATAGAGGACATCCAGGACCAGGTGGAACTGGCGCTAATGCGAGCCGGCGAGCACAAAATCGCCCGAGACTACGTTATCTACCGGGAAGAACACGCCCGCATGCGCGCCGAGAAGTCCGGCGAGGAAGCCGGCGCTGCAGCGGATTCGGCACACGTGGGCATCCACGTCACCCAGGCCGATGGCAGCCGTATACCGCTGGATATCACTCGCATCAATACCATCGTCAAGGAGGCCTGCATGGGCCTTGAGGATGTTAGCGAGGCTGAAATCATCGACGAGGCACTCAAGAATCTGTACGACGGTGTGTCCCAGGAAGAACTCGCCACGTCCCTGGTAATCACCGCCCGCACGCTGATCGAGAAAGAGCCCAATTACTCTTATGCGGCGGCGCGCCTGCTGCTTGATAACCTGCGCGCCGAGGCGCTGGCGTTCCTGGGTGTGGCCAACAATGCCACCCAGCGCGACATGAGCGTCCTCTACAGCCAGGCCCTGCAAGCCTACGTGGCGCGCGGTATCGAACTGGAGCTGCTGGCGCCGACGCTGGCCAACTTCGACCTGGACGCCCTGGGAGAAGCACTGGCACCGGAGCGCGACCTGCAGTTCTCATACCTGGGCCTGCAGACCCTGTACGACCGCTACTTCATCCACACAACGAAGTGCGTTTCGAACTGCCACAGATCTTCTTCATGCGCGTGGCCATGGGTCTGTCCGTCGAGGAGGACAACCCCACGGCGCGGGCCATCGAGTTCTACCGCCTGTTGTCGTCCTTTGACTACATGAGCTCCACCCCGACCCTGTTCAACGCCGGCACCCTGCGCCCACAGCTGTCCTCCTGCTACCTGACTACGGTGCCGGACGACCTGCACGGCATTTACGGGGCCATCCAGGACAACGCCATGCTGTCGAAGTTCGCTGGCGGTCTAGGCAACGACTGGACGCCGGTGCGGGCACTGGGCTCCTATATCAAGGGTACCAACGGCAAGTCGCAGGGCGTGGTGCCGTTCCTGAAAGTCGTCAACGACACCGCAGTCGCAGTCAACCAGGGCGGCAAACGCAAAGGCGCGGTGTGCTCCTATCTCGAGACCTGGCACCTGGACATCGAAGAGTTCCTGGACCTGCGTAAAAACACTGGTGACGAGCGCCGACGTACACACGACATGAACACCGCCAACTGGATCCCAGACCTGTTCATGAAGCGCGTCTTTGACGAGGGCAACTGGACGCTGTTCTCGCCCAACGACGTACCGGACCTGCATGACCTGTACGGCGAAGCCTTCGAGAAGCGCTACGAGGAATACGAGGCCATGGCGGCCAGCGGCGAGCTGAAGCTGTACAAGACCGTCCCGGCCACCACCCTGTGGCGCAAGATGCTCGGCATGCTGTTCGAAACCGGCCATCCCTGGGTGACCTTCAAGGATCCCTGCAACATGCGCTCGCCGCAGCAACACGTGGGTGTCGTGCACTCCTCCAACCTGTGCACCGAGATCACGCTCAATACCAGCGCCAACAACGAGATTGCTGTGTGCAACCTGGGTTCGGTCAACCTGCCACAACACGTGGACGAAAACGGCCTGAACCTGAAAAAGGTCGAGGAGACCGTGAACACCGCGGTACGCATGCTGGATAACGTCATCGACATCAACTACTACTCGGTGGACACGGCGCGCAACTCCAACATGCGTCACCGGCCGGTGGGCCTGGGCCTGATGGGCTTCCAGGATGCGCTGTACAAGCAGCACGTGGCCTACGGATCCGACACCGCGGTGGCATTTGCCGATTCCTCCATGGAGGCCATCAGCTACTACGCCATCCAGGCCTCCAGTCGCCTGGCCGAAGAGCGCGGCGCCTACGAAAGCTTCGACGGTTCACTGTGGAGCAAGGGGATTTTGCCCATCGACTCCCTGAAGAACATGGCGGCCGAGCGCGGGGGCGACTACATCGAAGTCGACACCAGCGAGTCGCTGGACTGGGACAGCCTGCGGGCGCGAGTGCAGATCAAGGGCATGCGCAACTCCAACGTGATGGCGATTGCTCCGACGGCCACCATCGCCAACATCACCGGGGTTTCACAGTCCATCGAGCCCACATACCAGAACCTGTATGTGAAATCGAACCTGTCCGGCGAGTTCACCGTGGTCAATCCTTACCTGGTGAAGGACCTCAAGGCGCGTGGCCTGTGGGACAAGGTGATGGTCAACGACCTCAAGTACTACGACGGCAGTGTGCAGAATATCGATCGCATTCCCGAAGACCTGAAGGCGATCTATGCAACGGCTTTCGAAGTAGAGCCGCGCTGGCTGGTGGATGCTGCCAGCCGCCGCCAGAAGTGGATCGACCAGGCGCAATCACTGAACCTGTACATCAACAACGCCAGCGGCAAGAAGCTAGATGTCACCTACCGGATGGCCTGGTACCGCGGTCTTAAGACCACGTATTACCTGCGCTCTCTGGCCGCGACGGGCACCGAGAAGTCCACCATCGAGAGCGGCAAGCTAAACGCCGTATCGTCGGGGGAACCGGCGCCGGCCGCAGTACCCGCGGCCTGTTCGCTGGACGATCCGGATTGCGAGGCCTGCCAGTAAGGCGGGCCAGCAGCGGGGCAACAGAGAAGACCATCAGGTAAACGAAACAGACAGCCACACCATAAGTGGCCTGACTAAAAGTGGCCTAATTAAAAGCGGCCTAGTTAAAAGCAGCTTAAAGGGTAGGAATTCCAGGAGAGAGACATGCTGAGTTGGGACGAGTACAACACAGAAGACGGCGCAGCCGAGGCGAAAGCGGCCTCAACTCGCGCCAGCGAGCCGTCGGCAAACCAGGGGGCCGACAACGCAGAAGCGCCCGCGGTAACGGCCGAGAAAGCCGAGACCACACAGACGCCAATACCCACGCCAATCGTGGAAACCCATCCCGAAACTGAAGCAGGAGCCGAGCAGAGCTTTGCGACGGCGCCCGCTGTCGCGGCAGATGCAGAAGCGGAACAGGCACTGGCCGCCGCCAGCCGCGCGGTGGCAAGCGCCGAAACCCTGATCGAAGAGGCCAACCAGGCCATCGCCGAGATGGACGTGGCCCCCGGGCTTGAAGAGCTGGAGATGGGCGCCGGTCGTGTATCCGTCGATGAAAAGGCCATGATCAACTGCCGGGCCGACCTCAACCAGCTGGTGCCCTTCAAGTACGACTGGGCCTGGCAGAAATACCTGGACGGCTGCGCCAACCACTGGATGCCCCAGGAAATCAACATGACCGCCGACGTCGCCACCTGGAAAAGCGCCGACGGCCTGACCGAAGATGAACGCCGCATAGTGCTGCGCAGCCTGGGCTACTTTTCCACCGCCGACTCGCTGGTCGCCAACAACCTGGTGCTGGCCATGTACCGCCACATCACCAACCCCGAGTGCCGCCAGTACCTGCTGCGCCAGGCCTTCGAAGAGGCCATCCACACTCACGCCTACCAGTACTGCATTGAGTCACTGGGTATGGATGAGGGCGCGGTGTTCAACATGTACCGTGAGGTGCCCTCGGTGGCCAAGAAGGCCGCCTGGAGCCTCAGCCACACCCACGCGCTGAGCGACCCGAACTTCCACACCGGTACGCTGGAAGCGGACCAGGAACTGCTGCGCAACCTGATCGGATTCTATGCGGTCACTGAAGGCATCTTCTTCTACTGCGGCTTTACCCAGATCCTGTCCATGGGCCGCCGCAACAAGATGACCGGCGTCGCCGAACAGTTCCAGTACATCCTGCGTGACGAGTCCATGCACCTGAACTTCGGCATCGATGTGATCAACCAGATCAAGCTGGAAAACCCGCAACTGTGGACCGACGAGTTCAAGCGGGAAGTCATCCAGATGGTGCTCGAGGGTACCCAGATCGAGATCGAGTACGCGCGCGACACGATGCCGCGAGGCGTACTGGGCATGAACGCCGCCATGATGGAAGAGTACCTGCAGTTCATCTGCAACCGCCGCCTGATACAGCTGGGTCTGCCGGAGCAGTTTGCCGGCGTGCAGAACCCCTTCCCGTGGATGTCAGAGATCATGGACCTGCGCAAGGAGAAGAACTTCTTCGAAACCCGGGTCATCGAGTACCAGACCGGCGGCGCGCTGAGCTGGGACTAGACCGCCGATTGGCCAGAGCAACCTCGCCCGGGTCCGGCCCGTCCGGTCCCGGAGCGACAAACGAACGCAACGAACGCAACGAACGTAGAGATACGTGCGAGCAACGTGGCACCAGGCCGGAGGCTCTCGCCCGGGCTGGCCAGAAGGCCGCACAGACACCTTCGCCGATACCAGTGAGGATCGAGCATGAGCAATGACAAGCAAGCCACCACCGACACCGAGACCATCCTGATGGCGCTGGACCAGATCAGCCAGACCATCGATGTCATGACCAGCGTGGTAGGTCGGCTGCGGACCTACCTGCAGGAGCAGGAATCCATTCGCAAAACCGAAGCGGCCAGCGACATGACGCCGCTGGATGCCGGCACGACCGTACACTGAGACGCTGCGCCGGCAGCGCTCACAGGGCGTTACTGGCGAACCCCACCAGCCTCGCAATCAGCGTGGCAAAATCTGGCCGAAGCCGCAATCCAGCGGCGGGCAACCTACCCTTCCAAATCCAGTCGTCATAACTCACCGATAGTTGGGATTCTCGGCGATAAACCAAATCGACACCCTTAACGCTCCAACAAGCTTCTGCAGGCACCTCGCGCCTGAGCAGTCAGCGATGGCGGTCAGGACGTCAGCAAACGATCGATTTCTGCGAGCGCTTGCTGTAACGGCTGGCTGTGGAGTTCAGAACCGCGAAAATACTCTTCGGCCATCGGTGCAATGGCACATTCCGTTGGAAAGGGCTGACCTTTTTCAATCAGCTCGTACATGGTGGGCAGGAAAATGAACTGCAGCCACTGCTCAAAGCCCATGGTGTCAATGGCAAAAGGCTGGATGCTGGCCATGGCTTCTGCAGAGGGAGGCTGGTCCTGCCACAGGTTCATCTGCCGCAGACTGGCTTCCACATCTATCAATAGTTCAGCAACTTTAGCCCGCATATTGCACCAGTACGCCGGCCAAATGCCTGCTCTGGTTTTTACGGCAGGCTAACCGCCAATCCTGTGCTCTGTACTTTTTGCTACCCATGTTGTTTGCCTGTATCTCGCTGGTTCTCGCACGCCCTGAACGGGCATGCTCCCTCCGGCTACGCCTCCGGTCCCGAGCCCGCCCGGGGCGCACGAGCCCTGCGCGACCCATCAAGCAACTGGTGCAGTATGCGGGCTAGCGGCCTGCACCACGTCATTCTCCAGGATTTTTGATCAGTCTACCGGTCACTCGATGTCGAGTCGAAACGGGGGCAGCGCCTCCAACAGGGCCTTGCCATAGCGGCGCGTCACCAACCGGCGGTCGCACACGGTGACACGCCCGCTGTCGGATTCGGTACGCAGCAGCCGCCCGCAGGCTTGCACCAGCCGCAGGGCCGCATCCGGCACCGTGATTTCCATGAAAGCATTCCTACCACGCCGCTCCACCCACTCCGACAGGGCCGCCTCCAGCGGACTATCCGGCACGGCGAAGGGGATCTTGGCAATCAGCACATGACTGCAATACCGACCCGGTAGGTCCACACCTTCCGCAAAGCTCGCCAGACCGAAGATCAGACTGCCCTCTCCACGGTCGATGCGTTCCCGGTGGCGGCGCAGGATCTCGTGCTTGCTGTAGTCGCCCTGCAACAGAATACGGTCGCGCCACTCGGCGGGCAGCCCCTGATAAACATCGTTGAGCTGTCGGCGAGAGGAAAACAGCACCAGGCTGCCCTCGCCCGGGTCCAGCCAGCGCGGCAGGTTTTCGACCAGGCACTGGGTGTGCGCCTCCGGGTTACCGGGATCACAGTCCATGGCGGGTATCTGCAGCACTGCCTGCTGGTGATCGAAGGGGCTGGGTACGACCTTGAAGCTGCCGGTGCGCGGCATACCGGAATGCAGGATGAAACGTTCGAAGCTGTTGAGCGCGGTCATGGTGGCGGAAGTGGCGATAACCCCGGCAGCCTGCGGCCACAGGTGCTCAGTGAGAATCTCCGCGGCCAGTACCGGGCTTGAGCGCAACTCATAGTGCACACCGGCGCCCGCGGGAATCACATTAACCCAACGGGCAGTGGGCGCGGCTTGCGGGTCGGCGGGGGCCGCCTCGGTGGGGGCCGCAGCATAGTCTGCCCACAGGGCGAGATTGCCCTCGGCGCGACCGAGCATTGCCCCTACGGCGGCATACCAGGCCTCGGCTTCGGCACTGTCTATGCCCGTCAGGTCGCCATCCATGGCATCTTCAAAGCGGTTTTCCAGGCGTTGCAGCCGCTCGTGCAACTGGTGGAACTGCTGTGCCAGGCGTTCCGCCTGCTGGACCAGCGCCACCGGGATTTCGCCCATTTCAAAGCGCAAGTGCACGCTGTCATTGGAATCGCGGGGTTCGGGCATGCCCTCCAGACCGGGCAGCAGGTTATTGGCCAGCTCCAGTTCCGCAGCAGTGGCTTCGAATCGCCCCTGCAGCTTCTCCATGGCCTCCGTCAGTTCGGCCACCCCCAGGGATAGCGCCCCCTGCGCCAGCTGCTGCCGGCATTCATCGGCCCACTGGCGGGTACTGGAAAGGCGACAGAAGGCAGAAAAATGGTTGAGCGCCTTGGCGGGAAGGTGGTGGCCCTCGTCGAAGACATAAACCGTGTCCTGGGGTGGCGTGAGAATCGCCCCGCCGCCGAGCGCCAGATCGGACAGTACCAGGTCGTGATTGGTGACAATCACGTCGGCGTGCTGCAGCGCATCCCGCGCCTTGAAGAAGCTGCACTGCCCGACATTGGGACAGCGTCGACCGCTGCACTGGCTGTGGTCGGTGGTCACGGTGAACCATGTATCGCTGGCCACTTCCTCGGACCAGGCATCACGGTCACCATCCCACTCGCCGCGACCGAGGGCCTCGGCCATGGACTGGTATACCGGCAGCGCGTCCTGGCCCGGCGGCGCCACTTCGTCGGGATAGAGCGGGATAACCGGGTCGTCGGCACCGCCACTGGCCAACAGCCGGTCCAGCCGGGACAGGCAGATATAGCGACGGCGTCCCTTGGCCAGCACAAAATCAAAGGCCAGACCGCTGTGCCGGCGGATATCCGGCAGGTCCTTCATCACCAACTGCTCCTGCAGGGCTATGGTGGCAGTGGAAATCACCAGGGTCTTGCCGAACGCCCGTGCCAGCGGGATAGCGGCCACTGTGTAGGCGATGGTTTTGCCGGTGCCGGTACCCGCTTCTATCGCTACCTGGGGCGTGGCTTCCGGGTCATCGTCCTCCATCCTGGCCAGCGTATTGGCTATCTCGGCGATCATCTGTCGCTGACCCCAGCGGGGACTGAGGGATTTGCCGTCCAGAAGGCCGTTGTAGGCCTGTCGAATCGCTTCCTTGGATTCCTCAGTCAGCAACGGCGGCGTCGCCTCCGGTGTCGAGAAGCGACTGTCGGCTGCTGATGGCATTGGCATAGATAGCCAGTGCGTAATCGCGCTCGTCCGCAGGAATCGCCTGCATCCGCTGCAGGAAGGCCTGCTCGGTGCAGCTTCCGGCAAGGTCGCCGACGGCAAATGCGGGCAGGCTGCCGTGCAGGGCCTGCCAGGCAAACGCATTGGTTGCATGCAGGCGGTAGTTGCCCACGACCTGGCGGTCCAGCGCCTGTGCAACCTGTTCCGGCGTTTCGAAATCTGCGCCCAGCGGCTCACCAAACGCAACGTGCACCAGCCCCTTGTTGCCGCTGATGCCGGCGGCAATGCTGGCCACATCCTCGTGCTCGGCCTTTTCATAGCCGCCGCTGGCCGCAATCTGAGCCAGCTCCCTGGCTTTGAGACCATCGCAGGGATCCAGCTCGTAAGAGATGGATACCGGCACGATATTGAGCCCGGCGATGAACTCGGCAAAAGTTTCTGACTTGCGGTCCTGGCTCATAGCCAGCATCTTGATGATGGCGGGCTCGGTGCGGTCAACGCCGTCCTTGGCCCGGCCTTCGCGCTGGGCTATCCAGATAGGAGCCCGGTCCTGCTCAATAGAATGCCGAATATAGGCAGACAGCTCGCGATAGGCCTTGAACACCTCCCGCGGGCCCCGCGCCGAGCGCTTGACGATGAAACTCTTGTTGAGCCGCATCACATCGGCTACCCAGGGCTTGGTGAGCAGGTTATCGCCGATGGCAATGCGCACGGTATTGAAACCGTTGTGGTACAGGGCGTAATTGGTAAATGCCGGGTCCAGCGTGATGTCCCGGTGATTGCTCATGAACAGGTAGGGCGTGCCGGAATCGAGTTTCTCAAGCCCCGATACGGAGAACCCCGCCGTGCTGTCGGCGATCATTTGTGACATATAGCGTTCGATGACCGACTGGAAACTCTGCACGTCGGTGACGTCGGCCAGCTCGCCGCGCAGCGCGCGTCGCACCAGGGCTCGCAAAGGCAACCCCAGCCAGCCGGCCAGGCCCTTGAACTTGAGTCGACAGATGGCGCCGAGGAACTCGGAGTCGTCGAGCAGGCGCTCCAGTACAGCGGGCACTTCCGCGTCGTTGTAGGGCCGGATATCGGCGAATGGGTCCATGCGCGGGGGACAGTTCTCTGGCAAGGCGCACACCTTATAGCAAAGCTCATCGATAGTCATCCTGGAGGCTTTGAAGCACGCCAGGGGCAGCCAGATCGGGCAGAATTCATGCTATGCTTGCGCCGCTTCAAAGACCAGACTGATTGGAGATTGTATGGAAGCCACGAGTTCTCTCTTGATGGTGTTGGGCCTCACTGCGCTGTTGGCCAGCTGGGTGGTGCTGATGATCGCATCGTGGAAGGAGGATTTTTCCTGGGGCCTGTGTTCGCTGCTGCTGCCGCCCCTGTCCTACTGCTATGCGCTGTTTCGCCTCGACAAGGCGGGTGAGGCCATCGCGCTGGCCGCGGTGGGCTGTGTTCTGCTGCTGCTGGCGTTCTGAATACCCCTCCAAGGCGCCCTTCGGCGGGGTTCATTACCAAAGTTTAATGAACCCCGCCAACCCAAAAACCACAGATTAACCTTTTTAATTTCAATGAGTTACCGAAATCCCCTTCGGTGCACACCCGCCCCTGTCCGGTGCGCTTCAAAAACCATGATCTAGTGCACACCACGGGTCGTAAAACGCCGTTAGAATCCGCCGCGGTTCCATAGTTAGACCGTTTTTTTTTAGCAAGACCATTACCCGAGGGGAAACCATGAAGTCTATTGTTACTACTGTCATCGCCAGCGGCCTGCTGGCCCTGTCTGCTTCCGCCTTTGCCGCGAAGCCCACCAGCATCGTATTCGACTCCAACGGCAAGTCAGCCGACGGCACCGAGTACGGCAACTACCACGTGAAGTGCTCCAACGGCAAAAAAATGCCGCTGACCGCCTGGGACAACCGCAAGAAGTGGTGTGTTGGTGAAGCCTCTTCCGAGAACTGCCAGAAAAAGCAGATCAAAGCTGCCAAGAAGGCCTGCAAGGCCGCCTGAGGCCAGTCGGCCTGGCATGCTGATCAGGCCCGGTGCGCCGGGCCTGATCATCTCCCCTACGCAGCGCAGCGCGTCAGCGAAACAGTATCCCCCCGCACCAAGGCCAGCAGGCCACGTCATCTATAGCTTTCAGGTTTATTTTGTCGCGACAAGGTCGGGACGAACCTTCAGTCCTGCGTTGAATTCAAGCCCGTGCCCAGCACCAGCTGCGCCAGCGTCAGGATCAGCTTGAGCTGTTTCTCCTCGGCGTCGGGACTGAGAGGATCTTCTCCCAGCAGGTCCCGGTACATCGGTGCCATGGTGATATAGGACATCACCATGTTATTGAGTCCCATCACGGCCCAGGGTTGCAGCTCAGCGACGGGGCCCAGGCTGGGCGCTGCGTTGCTCTCCGGTGGCTGGAACATCGGACGGAACAGCCCGTCGACCAGAGCCGCCGTGTGGGGGCTACCCGACAGCGCCGCATGTTGCAGCAGTCGCGCAAGGTTGGGCCGCTGGTGGTGCATACGCACCGTGATCTCCAGCCAGCGATAGATTCCCTCGGTGGTCAGCGACGTCTGCCGTAGCTCGTCCAGCGGGGCGGTGAAATCTGCCAGCAGGCGCTCAACCACGGCCCCGTACAGGGCTTCCTTATTGCGAAAATGGTTGTACAGGCTGGGGGAACGAATACCTACCCGGTCAGCCACATCCCCCAGCGAGGTGGCCGCGTAGCCGCGCTGTGCGAACAAGTCCTCGGCGGCATCGAGAATGCGTTCCGGGGTCGGTTTTTCCGAGGCGGGTTGGGGGGCAGACATGGCGGGATACTAACTAATAGTTATTAGTAATGCTATTTTACAGGGATGGACCACAGCGCTGACATCCACGCCATAGAAACCCTTATCTATCACTATGCCGACCTGATTGACGCCGGGCGCTTCGAAGCCGTGGCCAAACTGTTCGCCAATGGCTCAATCGTCAGCCCGGACGGCGAGGAGTGCACCGGGGAGCAGCCGGTCCTGGCCCTCTACCGCAAGACCGCGCGCATCTACCCGGACACGGGAACGCCCTGTACCGAGCACATGACCAGCAATGTCTCGGTCCAGCTGTCCCCGCAAGGCGATAGCGCCAGCGCCAGTAGCCGGTTCACAGTGCTACAGGCGCGCGAGGACTTCCCCTTGCAGGTCATTATCGCCGGCCAGTACCGCGACAGTTTCCGCAGGCGCGACGGCCGCTGGGAGTTCACCCGCCGGGAGATGTACCCACGGCTGATCGGCGATCTTTCCCGCCACCTGCTGGTACCGCTAAACCCCTGATACCGTTGACAGTTCGGAGGGAAATGTGAATAATCGCGCCTCCCCAAAATTTGTGTATAGAGGTAACAACGTTGGCAAATTCACCGCAAGCCAAAAAGCGGGCACGCCAGGCAGTCAAGCGCCGCACTCATAACGCCAGCCTGCGCTCACTGGTTCGCACGGTCATCAAGCGCGTAAACGCCGCGATCGCCGCCGGCGATGCAGAACAGGCTAAAGCCGCCTACGGCGAAGCCGTGCCGGTTATCGACCGCATGGCCGACAAGGGCATCATCCACAAGAACAAGGCCGCTCGTCACAAGAGCCGCCTCAACGACCAGATCAAGGCCCTCTCCGCCTGATCCCCAGTCAGCCCGTTCTTGAAGAAGCCGGCTAAACGCCGGCTTTTTTGTGCCCGCTCGTTCTGCAACTTGCTTACAACAAAAAGCTCCTGCGTTCGTAGCCCGGGCAGCCACCGTGCAGGGCCTGGGCCGGACACGCTGCAAGCACATCCCTGTGCGCTCGGCGCCGGCCATCCCTGGCCGTCGACGGTTCGGACCAGACCCTGCACGGCGTCTGCCCTCGTGTTGAGCGGAATTACGGGGCACTGCTTTAAAAGCGTCGAGAACGGCCAGCATTCCTCAGCCTGAGAACGAGGAACCAGACAAGAGATAGTGGAAGTTCAGGCGCACTACGAAGCTCTGATTGACTACAAGCGCAGGACTTTTTCGCCGCGGGCGATACCCGCCACGCCGCTGCGCACTACCTCGAGGATCGAGGCATCGCCCATGGCTTCCACGAAGGAGTCGAGCTTGTCGGCGGTACCGGACAGCATGATGGTGTAGACCGACGGGCCCACGTCCACAATCTGGCCGCGAAAGATATCCGTGCAGCGCTTGATCTCGGCGCGCTGGGCCCCGGTGGCGCGAACCTTGATGAGCATCAGGTCGCGCTCGATATGGGCGCCTTCCGACAGGTCCACCAGCTTGACCACATCCACAAGCTTGTTGAGCTGCTTGGTGATCTGCTCGATCTTGCGGTCGTCCCCGATTGTGGTGACCGTAAGACGGGACAGGGTGGCATCCTCGGTGGGCGCCACGTTGAGGGTCTCGATGTTGTAGCCGCGCTGTGAGAATAGCCCGACCACCCGGGACAGCGCACCGGGTTCATTTTCCAGCAGGACAGAAATGATTCTTCTCATCAGGTTCTCTCCGTCTTGCTGAGCCACATATCGGCCATGGAGCCATTGGGCGCCACATGCATCGGGTAGACGTGTTCGGCGGGATCGACCATCACGTCAAGGAACACCAGCTTGTCCTTGAGCGAGAAGGCCTCCTCCATTTTGGCATCCAGGTCGGACAGGTCTTCAACGTGAATGCCCACATGTCCGTAGGCTTCCGCCAGCCTGGTGAAGTCCGGTAGCGAATCGGCATAGGTGGACTCGGAGTAGCGGCCCTCGTACTGCATGTCCTGCCACTGTTTCACCATGCCCAGGTAGCCGTTGTGCAGGTTGATGATCTTTACCGGGATGCCGTACTGGCTGCAGGTGGAGAGTTCCTGGATGTTCATCTGGATGCTGCCCTCACCGGTGACGCAGGCCACGTCGGCATCCGGGAAGGCGAGTTTCACGCCCATCGCCGAGGGCAGACCAAAGCCCATGGTGCCGAGCCCTCCCGAGTTGATCCAGCGGCGCGGCTTGTCGAACTTGTAGTACTGGGCAGCAAACATCTGGTGCTGGCCCACGTCCGAGGTCACATAGGCTTCACCGTGGGTGGCCCGGTACAGGGATTCAATCACCTGCTGCGGCTTGATGGGCCCGCCGGTTTCATAGCGCGGTGCGGTCCACAAACCGTGGGCTGCCCGCCACTGGTCGATCTGTTGCCACCAGCGCTCGAGTGCCACCGTGTCCGGCAGGTCGGGCTGCTCCTCGCGATGCTGATTGATCAATGCGAGCACGTCTTTCAACACGGCATCCACCGGGCCGACGATGGGCACGTCAGCCTGCACCGTTTTGGAGATGCTGGTGGGGTCGATATCGATGTGAATGATCTTGGCACTGGGGCAGAACTTGTCGACGGTATTGGTGACGCGGTCGTCGAGACGTGCACCTACCGCCAGGATCACGTCGGCATGGTGCATGGCCATGTTGGCCTCGTAGAAGCCATGCATACCCAGCATCCCCAGGAACTGGCGATCCGTGGCCGGATAGGCACCCAGGCCCATCAAGGTGTTGGTCACGGGGTAGTTGAGTGTCTGCGCCAGCTCGATGAGCAATTCGCTGCTGTTGCCGAGGATCACTCCGCCGCCGCTGTAGATCACCGGCCGCTTGGCACCCATCAACAGCTTTACAGCTTTCTTGATCTGCCCGGAATGGCCGCGGCTGGCCGGGTTATAGGAGCGCATCTTGATCTTGCCTGGGTATTCGTAGGGATGCTTGTCGTCCGGCCGTGTGATGTCCTTGGGAATATCCACCACCACGGGTCCGGGGCGTCCCGAGGTCGCGATATGGAAGGCCTTCTTGATCGTCGCCGGGATATCCTCGGCGCGCTGCACCAGAAAGCTGTGCTTAACGATCGGACGCGAAATCCCGACCATGTCGGTTTCCTGGAAGGCGTCCTCGCCGATCAGGTGAGATTGCACCTGGCCGGACAGTACCACCATGGGAATAGAGTCCATGTAGGCGGTGGCAATGCCGGTGATGGCATTGGTGGCGCCCGGCCCTGAGGTCACCAGCACCACACCGGGATTGCCGGTGGCGCGCGCGTAGCCATCAGCGGCGTGGGTAGCCGCCTGCTCGTGTCGCACCAGGATGTGGGGGATGCTCGATTCATTGAACAGGGCATCGTAAATGTGCAGGACCGCACCGCCCGGGTAGCCAAATATGAATTCGACGCCCTCGTCCTGCAGCGCCCTGGCGACCATCTCGCCGCCGGAAAGTAATTCCACCGCTCTTACCTCATTCTGCCTCGCACGCACATCTGGCGCGAGGTTCGCGGGATCAATACGATCGCGCGGATTCAACGAAGTAGCGTCTCAGAAGCAGTACGCTACGCTAGGCGACCTCTGCGCTGGCAACCGGTTTTTCCCGCGAAGGCGGGGAAGATTCCGGTCGCTATGGCTCGCGTGACGCATGCCCAAAGGGGGGTGCCGTGTTTCACACGAGCCCGCTGTAGGTCGCCCTGCGAGGTAGCGCAGATGGTGGCCACGATGCGTGCCAATACGGCGCTCATCGCTTTCGGGTGCCCGGGTGTCGGCGCTGTTCCCGAGCAATCAGTGCCGGGACGCTCACGACCAGTAACAGGACACGACACAATGCGTGTGGCGCCTGTTCCCACCGCGGGAGCGTGCATTCTTGTCGCTTCTCGGACCTGTGTCAACATCTGGGAAACCCGAGTTGCACCCATAGGGTACATGGGTTACTTTCGAGCCAAATTCACCCGTGGAGACTAGCTTTTGCGCGGACTAGGTCAAACATTACCCGGCCTGCTGGCAGCCCTGTTAATCAGCGCTATGCTGGCACCCACCGCTTTGGCGGAACGAGGCTATTACAAGTGGATCGACGGCCGTGGCAACCCGGTGCATAGCGATCGGCCACCGGCGGCGGGCACCGAATATGAGTTTGTCTCCCAGGATTCGGGGTTGACCCGTCGCGTGACGGCTGAAGAGAACACACAGAACCCACCGGGCTGGGCCAACGCGGACCAGAACAACAACGGCAACCCGCAGAATGCCGCCGCGGAACAGGCCGCGATCGAGAAGGATCCGGCGCTTTGTGACCAGGCCCGCGCCAACCTCGACACCCTCAACTCCAAAGCCCGCGTGCGCATTCGCGACGATGCCGGCATCCGCTACCTCACCGATGAAGAAAAGTCGGTCCAGCGCAAGAAGGCCCAGGACCTGATTGCCGTTCACTGCGGTTCCTGACTCTATATAAAACCGCTCTGGCACAGCGCCTCCAAGATGAGCCGGAGGCGCTAGACGTTGGCTTTTCCTTCTTTATATTAATCGCTCTGGCACAGCGCCTCCAAGATGAGCCGGAGGCGCTAGACGTTGGCTTTTCCTTCTTTATAACCGCTCTGGCACAGCGCCTCCAAGATGAGCCGGAGACGCTAGACGTTGGCTTTTCCTTCTTTATAACCGCTCGGGCGCAGCGCCTCCAGACTACCTGACCGAGCGTCCTCTAACAGACACTTCTGGACCCAGGCGCCGCGCTTGTAAGGATAGGTTGCCTCATTAGCAAACAGCGCCTCCGTATTGCTACGGAGGCGCTGAAAGAAGGTGGCAATCAGAATGTCGGGGCGACGGTGAAGTTCGCCCCGGCTCCCTGGCTGCTAGAGCTATGCGGCTACTTTGGCTGAGAAAGTGGCGGTGTTCCCGGCCAGGCTGGCGTGGATAGTCGAGCCAGGGGGGAATTTGCCGGCCAGCAGGTCCTGGGCCAGCGGATTTTCCAACTGCTGCTGGATAGCCCGCTTCAATGGCCGTGCTCCGTAAACCGGATCAAAGCCCACCTCTACCAGCTTGTCCAACAGGTCATCGTCGATCTCCAGCGTAAGCTCACGCTCCAGCAACCGTGCGCGCAGTCCAGCGAGCTGGATATGCGCAATGCCGCGAATCTGCTCCCGGGCCAGCGGGTGGAATACCACTGTCTCATCGATACGGTTGATGAACTCGGGGCGGAAATGCGTTCCCACCACGCCCATTACCGCTGCCTTCATGGCATCGTAGTTGTCTTCCCCGGCCATCTCCTGGATCAGATCAGAGCCAAGGTTCGAGGTCATCACCACCACGGTATTGCGGAAATCAACCGTGCGGCCCTGGCCATCAGTCAGCCGACCGTCTTCAAGCACCTGCAGCAGAATGTTGAACACATCCGGGTGCGCCTTTTCGACTTCATCGAGCAGCAGCAGGGAATAGGGTCGACGCCGCACCGCTTCCGTCAGGTAGCCACCCTCCTCGTAGCCAACGTAGCCGGGGGGCGCACCGATCAGGCGAGCCACGGAATGCTTCTCCATGAACTCCGACATATCGACGCGCACCATGGCCTGCTCGGAATCGAACAGGAACTCCGCCAGCGACTTGCACAGCTCGGTCTTGCCGACGCCGGTGGGGCCCAGGAACAGGAAGGAGCCGTTGGGGCGATTGGGGTCGGACAGTCCGGCGCGTGAACGGCGCACCGCGTTGGCCACCGCCCGTACCGCTTCATCCTGCCCTACTACCCGTTGATGCAGAGCATCCTCCATGCGCAGCAGTTTTTCGCGATCGCCTTCGAGCATTTTCGAAACCGGGATACCCGTCCAGCGGGAGACGACCTCAGCCACCTCCTCTTCCGTCACCTTGTTGCGCAGCAGGGTTTTCTCACCGGCGTCGGCCTGGCCGGCCTGCTCCAGCTGCTTTTCGAGCTCGGGAATCTTGCCGTACTGCAGTTCTGACATCAGGGTCAGGTCGCCGGCGCGGCGGGCGGATTCCAGCTCAATGCGGGCTTGCTCCAGCTCACTCTTGATCTGCGCTTCGCCCTGCACCGTGGCCTTCTCGGCTTTCCAGATTTCTTCCAGGTCGGCAAATTCTTTCTCGACCTGGGCGATATCTTCCTGCAGCTTTTCGAGCTGCTTGAGGGCAGCTTCGCTGGTGTCCTTCTTGACCGCTTCCCGCTCGATCTTGAGCTGGATCAGCCTACGCTCCAGCCGGTCCATGGACTCGGGCTTGGAATCAATTTCCATGCGGATGCGGCTGGCCGCCTCGTCCACCAGGTCGATGGCCTTGTCGGGCAGCTTGCGATCAGTGATGTAGCGCTGGGACAGCTTGGCCGCGGCGATGATTGCACTGTCGGTGATGTCGACACCGTGATGCACCTCATAGCGTTCCTTGAGGCCCCGCAGGATGGCAATGGTGTCTTCCTCATTGGGCTCATCCACCATCACCGGCTGGAAGCGGCGCTCCAGGGCCGCATCCCGCTCGATGTGCTTGCGGTATTCATCCAGGGTGGTGGCACCGATGCACTGCAGCTCACCGCGAGCCAGGGCCGGCTTGAGAATGTTGGCGGCATCGATGGCGCCCTCGGCCGCACCGGCGCCGATCAGGGTGTGGACTTCGTCGATCAACAGCACAATACGTCCTTCCTGTTTGGACAGCTCGTTGAGCAACGCTTTCAGGCGTTCCTCGAACTCACCGCGGAACTTGGCTCCGGCCAGCAGTGAGCCCAGGTCCAGGGAAAGAATACGCTTGTCGCGCAGGCTCTCCGGCACTTCGCCATTGACGACCCGCTGGGCCAGCCCCTCGATGATGGCAGTCTTGCCTACGCCGGGATCGCCGATCAGCACCGGGTTGTTCTTGGTACGCCGCTGCAACACCTGGATACAGCGTCGAATTTCGTCGTCGCGGCCAATAACCGGGTCGAGCTTGCCCTCTTCCGCTCGCGCCGTGAGGTCGACGGTATACTTGTCCAGCGCCTGGCGGGATTCCTCCGCCGCCGGGTCGTCAACGGTCTCGCCGCCGCGCAACGCTTCGATGGCAGCGGTGAGTGCCGCCTCGCTGGCCCCGGCGCCCTGCAACAATTTGCCGGCGTTGCCCCCGGCACCCAGCATGGCCAGCAGTACCAGCTCGCTGGAAATGTAGGCATCGCCGCGCTGTTGCGACAGTTTGTCGGCCTGGTTGAGTACCCGACCGCTGTCGTTGCCCAGGTGGATATCACCGGCACCTCCCGTGACCCGCGGCAGGGCTTCCAGGGCCTGTTCCGCTGCGGTCTCCAGGCCGGCGACATTGACGCCCGCCTTGGCCAGCAGGGGGCGCGCAACGCCGCCCTGCTGCTGCAGGAGTGCCAGTAGCAGGTGAACCGGTTCGATGAAATTGTGGTCGCGCCCCACGGCCAGCGACTGGGCATCGGCCAGCGCCATCTGCAGGGGGTTGGTCAGTTTGTCCATGCGCATTACTTGAAACCTCTCCGCTGTCTGTGCAGCGACTCTTTGCTTGATTACCCCCTAAATGGGGGCAAATAGCCCTGTTTCAAGTATGTGTTTAGCCGGGATCTGGCAAGATGCAAAGTCCGGTAACGTTGCGCCCGGCGCCCTTACCGTCGCGGCGAAAGGAATGGAACCGGACCGGGTCGGCATAGGTACAGACGCCGCCGCCGTACACTGCTTCAACGCCGCAGGCCGCCAGTCGTAGCCGCGCCAGGGCCACCAGGTCCGCCAGGTATTTCTCACCCCGGGCCCGGAAACAGCCCGCCACCGCGTCGGCCTGTCCCGGCCCCGCCGCATCGAGGAAGGCCTCGCGCAGGTCACCACCCACTTCATAGTGGGCCTGGCTGATGGCCGGGCCAATCCAGGCCAGCAAGTGTTCAGGAGAACTGACCAGTGCGGCGACGGCGCGTTCCAGTATCCCTGCTGCCAGGCCCCGCCAGCCGGCGTGTACGGCGGCAATTTCACTACCCGCCCGATTGCAGAACAGCACTGGCAGGCAATCTGCGGTCACCACGCGGCACACCATGCCCGCCGTTGCGCTGGTGATGGCATCTGCCTCAACGGGCGTGACCAGCCCCTCGGCAGCCACCACCCGCGTTCCGTGAACCTGGGTAATGGGCGGCTCGGGGAGGCCTGCGAGAGCATCGGGGCGCGCCTCTTCGCCACTGGCGAGAGTGGTTGAAAAGGCCGCAATACAGGCCGGGGCCGGCCAGTCAGGCTGCAGCAGGCTCACGGCGCATCGCAGCGCCGCAGGCAGTCCAGCAACGCCTCCATATCCGCAGGCAGGTCGCATTCCCAGCTCAGGTCTTCGCCGGATGCGGGGTGCACCAGGCCCAGTCGACGGGCGTGCAGGGCCTGGCGTGGGAACGCGCGCAGGGCATCGACCAGTTCAGGTTCGGCACCGCGCGGCAGCTTAGGGCGGCCGCCGTACTGGGGGTCGCCCACCAGTGGGTAGTGAATATGGGCCATATGCACCCGAATCTGATGGGTACGGCCGGTTTCCAGCTGTACCGTGACCAGGGTGTGGTGGGCGAAGCGTTCAGTCACCCGGTAGTGGCTGACGGCCGGTTTGCCCCCGACGCTGACCACGGCCATTTTCTTACGCTGCTTGGGGTGGCGGCCAATGGGCGCCTCCACGGTGCCGCCCCCGGTCATCGCGCCGATGGTGACGGCGGCGTATTCGCGGCTCACGGTGCGCGACTGCAATTGCTCTACCAGGCTTGTGTGTGCGCGCAGGGAGCGCGCCACCACCATCAGGCCCGAGGTGTCCTTGTCGAGCCGATGCACGATCCCGGCCCGGGGCAGTTTGGCGAGTTCGGGATACTGGTTCAGCAATGCATTCACCAGCGTACCGCTGCTGTGGCCCGCCGCCGGGTGCACGACGAGGCCCGCCGGCTTGTTCAGCACCAGGATATCGGCATCCTCATAGTAGAGGTCGAGCGCAATGGCCTCGCCCTGCCAGCTCACTTCTGCCTCAAGACTGGCTGCCAGGGTCAAGCGGGCGCCGGCGGTGACCTTGTCGCGGGGCTTGACGGCGACCCCGTCGATGAGCAGTTCGCCGCTGCGAATCCAGGCCTGCAGCCGGGAGCGGGAAAAATCCGGGAACAGCTCGGCCGCCACCTGATCCAGGCGCTTGCCGTGCTGTTCTTCGGCAACAACGGCTTCCTGCTCGATATGCTCCAGCATGGCGGTGTGAGGGCTCCTGTGTTTAAATACGCGGCTCGAAAATATCGCCGATGATCATGTTATCACGCACTTTCCCGCAGCCCCGCCGCACCTCCCTCCTGGGGCTGGTGTTTACAGTATTGTTATCGCTGCTGGCGGGCTGTTCCGGCAATGACGAGCTCGACCTGCCACCGGGCGCCAATTCCTCCGAGTACGAGCTGTACCAGGAAGCCCAGCGCTACCTGCGCAACAAGAATTTCGACCTGGCGGTACAGGCCCTGCAGCTACTGGAATCGCGCTTTCCGTTCGGGCGCTACGCCGAGCAGGCACAGCTAGAGCTGATCTACGCCCACTACAGCAATTTCGAACACGAGGCCGCTATTGAGGCCGCCGACCGTTTCATCCGCCTGCACCCGCAGCATCCCAGCGTGGATTACGCGTTCTACATGAAAGGCCTGTCGGCCTACACCCAGAATCAGGGCGTCTTTGAGCGCTGGCTGCCGCGGGATGTCACCCAGCGCGACACCTCCTATGCACGGGAAGCCTTTGCCGAATTCTCCCAGCTGCTGGCGCGCTTCCCCGACAGCCCCTACGCGCCGGATGCCCGCTCCCGCATGGTGCACCTGCGCAACCTGCTGGCGCGTTCGGAAATCAACGTCGCGAACTACTACTTCAAGCGCGGCGCTTTCGTGGCCGCGGTGAACCGCGGCCGCTATGTGGTCGAGAACTTCCCCCAGACGCCGGCGGTGGCCGATGGCCTGGCGGTGATGGTGCAGGGTTATATCCTGCTGGGGCTGGATGAGCTGGCCCAGGACTCGCTGGACGTGCTGGTGCTCAACTATCCAGACCACCCCTCGATAGATGGCAACGGCAACTTCATCAGCAGCTACACCGCCGAGGGTATCGATCGCTCCTTCCTGAACAGGGTGAGCTTTGGCCTGCTGGATCGGGCGGCACCGCCGGAATTCAACAACCGGCCGGCTGAGGGCTCTCTCTAAAGGACTGCTGGCTGGTACGTAGTGTCCCAGGTGTGATGGTCCAGCGGTCATTGTCTTTGAGAAGTGCTTAGTAGGTCGGGCGCAAACTGGGGGCGAGACCTCCCCGGACACGCTAAATGCATGACATCCCTGTGGCGCTCTGCGACGGCCGTCAGTGGCCGATTTTCCAGCCTGAGGTGATGGGGTAGCGGCGGTCGCGGCCGAAGCCACGGCGGGTGATGCGCACGCCAATCGGCGCCTGGCGGCGCTTGTACTCATTGATATCCACCAGCCGCACGACGCGCTCCACGTCCGCACGCTCAAGACCGGTGGCGATGATGTCCTCGGCGCTCATATCGGCTTCGATGTACAACTCAAGTATCTGGTCCAGCACGTCGTAGTCCGGCAGGCTGTCCTGGTCTTTCTGGTCGGGCCGCAGCTCCGCCGAGGGCGGCCGGGTGATGACCCGCTCCGGGATCACCGGGCTGCGGCGATTGCGGTGCTCTGCCAGGGCGTAGACCAGGGTCTTGGGCACATCCTTGAGCACATCGAAGCCACCCGCCATATCGCCGTAGAGCGTCGAATAGCCCACCGCCATTTCGCTCTTGTTGCCGGTGGTCAGCACCAGTGAGCCCTTCTTGTTGGATATCGACATCAGCAGCACCCCCCGGCAGCGCGCCTGCAAATTCTCCTCGGTGGTATCCGCCTCCCGTCCGTCGAACTCCTCTGCCAGACTGGCCATAAAGGCCTCGTAAATGGGCTCGATGGAAATCACCTTGTGGGCCACGCCGAGCCGTGCGCTTTGCTCTGCGGCGTCCTCGACACTCATTTGCGCGGTGTAGCGGAACGGCATCATCACCGCTTCCACCCGCTCGGGTCCCAGCGCATCGAAAGCCACCGCCAACGTCAGCGCCGAGTCTATGCCGCCGGAAAGTCCCAGCACCACGCCGGGGAAGCCGTTCTTGTTCACATAGTCGCGCATGCCCACCACCAGGGCCTCGTAAACGCTGTCCAACGGGTCCAGCAGGGGGGCTATTTCTGCGGCCGCAAGCCGACAGCGCCCCTGCTCCACCGTGGCGAACAGGCTTTCCCTGGACGGCAGATACGCCGGGGCCCGGGCGCAGAGCTCGCCGTCGGCATTGACAGCAAAGGAGCCGCCGTCAAACACCAGCTCGTCCTGGCCGCCGACCTGGTTTACATAGACTACGGGTAGCTGGTTGTCCCGGGCACGCCGGGACACGATGGCCTCACGCTCCTGCTGCTTGCCGCGGTGGAACGGCGAAGAGTTCAGGTTCAACACTAATGCAGCACCGGCTTCCCGCGCCCGGGCAATGGGCTCCGGCTCCCAGACGTCTTCACACACGGTCAGCGCCACCGGCAGACCGTGGATATCGACCAGGCAGGTGCTGTCGCCGGTCTCGAAGTAGCGTTTCTCGTCGAAGACCTGATAGTTGGGCAGGCACTGCTTGGCGTATTCGGCAATGATTTTGCCTTCGTGGACCACTCCGGCCATGTTGTACAGCTTGCCATCGCGCCGGCGCGGGTAGCCAATCACTGCGTAAGCGTGGTCCACGCCGGCGCACACGCTCGCCAATGCGGCATCGACCCGGCGTTCCAGGCTGGGGCGCAACAGCAAGTCCTCGGGGGGATAGCCGCACAGGGTCAACTCCGGGAACACCAGCACCGGCCCTGACGACTCTGACTGCGCCTGGCGTACCAGCGCCAGGATCTGCTCGACGTTGCCGTCGAAATCCCCGACCAGGGTATTGATCTGGGCCATGATGATGTCAAAGGCGGGCATGTTCCGGGTCCTGTGTGTGGGCCGCATATTGTCTTGCAATGCGCCTTCCTAAGCAAAGTCCCCTGCGGGTAAACTGGTGCACCGCAGGCAGTTTCGATGCTGCCCCAGCGGTGCCCCCAGAAGCAGCACGAGTACTTTATGTCGCAGCGGCCGGCCATACTGAACCGACCCTCCCCGCCCCTACAGGCACAGCAGAAGGTCTCGCTGTTCCGCATCTATGTGGCCTATCGCTCGATCCTGTCGATCGTGCTGCTGCTGAGCCCGCTCAGTTCCGAGACCCGGCAGCTGCTGGGCGAACTGAACCCCGAGCTCTACCTGGTGGTGGCTATTGTGTTCCTCGCCACCAACCTGGTGCTGCTGGCGCTGATGCAGACCCGGCTGATCCACGAACGGGCGGTGCAGTTCAGTGTCTTCTCAATCGACATTCTCGTTATTACCCTGCTGTCAGATACCAGCGGCGGTATGTCCAGCGGATTGCCCATTCTGCTGGTGGCGACCGCCGCCGCCAGTGCCGTGGTCATCGATATCGCCAGTATCGCCACGCTGATTGCGGCACTCAGCGTGATTGCTATCCTCGCCGACACCCTGCGTCTGATCAACGAGGGCCACCTGAGCCTGGACAGCCTGCTGCCGGCCGGATTGCTGAGCGCCCTGGTATTCGCGGTTTCCCTGATGATTCAGATGGTGGCACGCAGGGTGGGCCGGGCCGAGGCTCTGGCCCGGGACCAGGCGGAAGACCTGTACAACCTGCAGCGCCTAAATGAGCAGATCGTCCGCAACCTGGAGACAGGCATCCTGCTGGTTTACGCCGACGAGTCGGTCAGGGTCATGAACCAGGCCGCCGCACGCCTGCTGGACCCGAACCGCCCGATGGCCCTGGAACAGGGTCGCGGGCTGGAGGACTACCACGCGCTGCTGGCGAAGCAGTTCGAAGCCTGGAAGGAGTCCGGCACCCATCAAGCCGCCCCCCTGCACATCGCCGACGACGCGCCGCAGGTGGTCGCCAACTTCAGCCAGCTGGCGGAATCCGGCGAAGGCGCAGCACTGGTATTCCTGCAGGACTACACCGCCGTCACCCAGCAGGCCCAGTCCCTGAAGCTGACATCCCTGGGCCGGCTGACTGCCAGTATCGCCCACGAGATTCGCAACCCCCTCGGTGCCGTGAGTCACGCCGCCCAGCTATTGGCGGAATCCGAGCAACTGGCGCAGCACGACGAGGAACTGGCCGGCATCATCCAGCACCACGCCAAGCGCATGAACAGTGTGATAGAGAACGTGCTGCAAATCAGCCGGCGCCAGCCGCCCAACCCCCAGCGACTGGCACTGAAAGGCTGGCTGCAGAGTTTTATTCAACAATATCGCCAGACTCAGCCGGAGCGAGTCGAACTGGAACTCACGCTACCTGATGACTGGCTGGAGGTGACCTTTGACCCCGCGCACCTGGAACGGGTGCTGGGCAACCTGCTGGACAACGGCCTGCGCCACAGCCAGGCTGGTGACGGCACAGGCCGCGTCAGCATCGTGGTGGAGAAGGATCCAGGCGCCCAGCGCTGCGTGATCGACGTGATTGACTCGGGGCCGGGTGTGGCCGAGTCAGAGCGCGCAAAATTATTCGAGCCATTTTATACTACCGTCGATAAGGGCACGGGGCTTGGTCTGTATCTCAGCAAGGAACTGTGCGAAATCAATAATGCAACGCTGACCTATCGGCCCACCGCCGCCGGGCAAAGCTGCTTCCGATTGACGGTAACTCGGTTGGTTTGACACTGCGAGCGGCCGGAGCCGTCGCGAGTGGGCATGCAGCGAAAACAGCGTGGACAGGGGCCATGACAACCAAGACCGTACTGATTGTTGACGACGAACCGGATATCCGGCAATTGCTGGATATCACGCTCAGTCGCATGGGCCTGGAAACCCGCACCGCCGCCGATCTGGCCGAGGCGCATTCCGCCCTTGAGCAGGGCGATACCGATCTGTGCCTGACAGATATGAAGCTGCCTGACGGCAACGGCATTAGCCTGGTGGAACACATTGCCCAGCACCACAGCGACACGCCAGTGGCCATGATCACCGCCCACGGCAGTGTGGAGACGGCCATTACAGCGCTCAAGGCCGGCGCTTTCGATTTTATCAGCAAACCCATTGAACTCGAGCGGCTGCGCAGCCTGGTGGTCAACGCCCTCAAGCTGGAACCCGGCAGCGCCGGCGAGACACAGGACACCACCCTGATTGGCGAAACCCCGGAGATTGCCGATCTCCGCGCCCAGGTCAACAAGCTGGCGCGCAGCCAGGCGCCGGTCTACATCAGCGGCGAGTCCGGCAGTGGCAAGGAGATCGTGGCGCGCTTGATCCATTCCAGAGGCCCGCGTTCCAGCGGGCCCTTCATCCCCGTCAACTGCGGCGCAATACCACCGGAGCTGATGGAAAGCGAACTGTTCGGTCACACCAGGGGCAGCTTCACCGGCGCCACCGACGATAAATCCGGCCTGTTCCAGGCCGCCCGCGGCGGCACCCTGTTTCTCGATGAGGTGGCCGATCTGCCCATGTCCATGCAGGTGAAACTGCTGCGGGCAATACAGGAAAAAGCCGTGCGCCCGATCGGTGCCTCGGCGGAGGTCGCCACCGATGTTCGCGTGCTCAGCGCAACCCACAAGGACCTGGCAAAAGAGGTCACCGAAAGCCGCTTTCGCAGCGACCTGTACTACCGCATCAACGTTATCGGCTTGCACGTGCCCAGCCTGCGTGAACGCCGCCAGGATATCCCGCTGCTGGCCAACTTCATGTTGCAACGGCTGGCCAATGCGCCCGAGCAACCCCTGCTGCGGCTCTCGGAGGCGGCCATGGACGCCCTGGTTGGCTACGATTTCCCGGGCAATGTGCGAGAACTGGAGAATATCCTCGAACGCGCCTGCACCCTCTGCGCCGGTGAGCGTATCGAGGTAGATGATTTGCGCCTGTCCCAGGGCATCGAGCTGGATCCCCCGCCCGAACCCATACGGTCCGGTGGGCCACCGCCGGTGGAGGAGGCCTTCGGCAATCTCGACGACTACCTGGAGAATATTGAGCGTGAAGTGCTGACCCGGGCCCTGGAGCAGTCGCGCTGGAACAAGACGGCCGCCGCCAAACTCCTCGGCATCAGCTTCCGCTCCCTGCGCTACCGACTCAAAAAGCTCGAATTGGACGACTGACCGCTCTGGTAGACATTCTGCCCGGCACGCCTCAGACCACCGCTCTACACTGACTCTGGTGAGGAACTAGGGCGATGATCTGCAGTGATTCCGAGGAGAACAAACGCGGGGCTCAGCCTGGTGGAGTGCCTGGTCGTCACGGCCATCCTGGCCGCCACTTTCGGCTTCAGCATGAGCTTCCGGGAATTGTTCGGCAGACAGCACAGGTACGCCACAGTGCAGGAGCTACAGCGGCTTGTTCAGTTCACCAGGAGTCAGGCAGTGCACCGGGGCGAGCCCGTTACCCTGTGCGCGGTCGATGACGGCAGGGAGTGCATCCGCACCTGGTCTGGCAGGAACGTGGCAGTGTTTACCGATGCCAACCGGGATCGACGGGCGGATGATGACGAGCTGCTGCACCTAAGCCGCTGGGGGCTTGAACGTGGCAGTCTGGTTTGGCGCGCAGCCCTGAGCCGACGCTACCTGGAGTACTCCCCGCTGGGGAGCACCTACCAGAACGGCAGCTTCGTATGGTGCGAGAACAAGCACGGAAACCGCGAAGGTGCCGCGGACCTGGTAGTGAGCATCAACCGGGGCGGCCGACCCTATCTTGCAGAGCCAGGGGGAAAACGTTGCCCCTGACCCAGAGCTGCACTGTTGAGCGCTCAGGAAGGCGGGACTGGCTGCTCGTACAACTCCATTAGCTCGCCATCGTCGCGTATCAGCATGACCCAGAAGCGGTCTACCTCGCTGGCGTTGACGCGATAATACAGCGTGTCGTCACGGCGCAACTGGCGCTCTACCTTGGTGACAAAGGCATTCGGCTTGGCGGCTTTGATCGCGGCCTTCACATGGGCTGGTAGCCCCTCCAGTGCCACCACCTGGTCTGCCGGTCGGTCGCGCTCGTTCACATCATTGTCGGTCTGCCCGAGCACAGCTCCCGACACCAGCATCAGTGCGAGAGTAATAATTTTCATGGTCCGCATAGTCGCGCCCTCATGTGTCTGAATCTGTCCGCATTATGGTGTCCAGGTGTTTTCGGTGGCCTGGAAGCCGTTATCGTCTACATCCCAGAATCGCTGTCCCAGCTGGTTGATTCGCAGCGCCCCATCGCCCGCCTGGGGAGAGCCCGAAGGCGGACGCGCCTCCAGAACATACGAATCCGCAGTAGCAGCCTGGATAGTCAGGTCATAAAACACCGTGTCGCCATCCAGGGGGCAGCGGGCGGGGTAAAGGGTAGCCGCCGGGGCGCCCGTATCACCGCTGGCCGCTGCACCAAGGTAACTGAAATTCACCGCGTGATGCTTCTCCATGGCCTGGGCGAAACCCAACATCACACCCATACAGTCCGAGCGCCTGCTGCGCGTCACCTGGCTGCTATAACCGGGCAAGGCGATGGCCGCGATGATGCCTATGATTACCAGCACAATCATTATCTCAATAAGCGTGAAGCCTGCAGACCTGTGGGATTGCTTCAACATCGTGGTTACTCCTTGCGCCAGAAAGTCTTGTAAACCCTGTCAGCCGTGAGAATATCTGAAGGTGGCTTTTCCGGGCCGACAAACAGGTCACAACCCCCACCGGTACAGATGATCACCGGCTCGTCAATAATACTACTGGTGCTGAGCTCCACAGCACGGTCGTTCTCCGACAGGCCATCAACATCATCCCAGGTATTGATCGGCGCACCGTCCAGCAGATTGACCTGGTAAACACGTGTTACGCCTGCCGCAGCAATACAGCTGCTGCCTGTCGCCGCAGGGTTCGGCTCATAGGTGGTAAACGTCACCACGTTGTTGAAGATCAACGGCTTACTCAGCACCTTCTCGCCATCGTACAGCGTATCGAAGTAGTACCCCTGTGCCTCATCCAGCAGTACGTAGGCGCCATCGACACCCTCGCCCACATCGTTGTCCGTGGCATCGTACAGGTCTGCTGTCGTCAACTTGGTGTAGCTCGCCGGCTTGCCAAACACATTGTCCTGCAGAATCACGTAGAACCGGTCCTCGGTACCTTTTGCGAGAGGTCCCGCCCGGAAACCCGAGCCGATCGCCACTGCGAGCTTCTGCTGGTTGTTCTTCACCACGAGGGCGACGTCAGCCGCATGGTAGAAGCGACGATTTTCCGCCAGCGAATTGGTCCCTGTGCCGACACCAAGGTCAGCAATCACGCCGCCAGATACCAGATCCGCTGCGGTTTCGGCACCGTTATTGATGTCAAAGCGCCAGACCTGGCCACCGACGTCGCCGATGAAGAACATATTGTCGGTGCCGGTTCCCGTAGTATCGAGAATCGCGAGGTCCGCCGGGAAGGAATACTTCATGTCAGCAAAGGTTTTGGTAAAGCTGGCATCGGGACCGCCTTTCCAGATCAGCGCCCCGGTCATCGCGTCGACGATGTAAATCGCCCTGCCCACGTCGTCTGCGGCACGCAGCGAGGTATCGTCCTGATCCTCGTCGTAACCGCCGGCGAAGAACAACACGTCCGTGAGGGTACCGTTCAGATCGATGGTGCCGCGCTGCGGCTGTGACCAGGTCTGGCCCAGCTCGGTGAAGTCGCCGGTACCGCCCTTGATGGTCCACATCAGTTCTGGCGAATTGCGGTTGGTAACATCGAGGGCGTAGATATTGCGCCCACCGCGACGCTGGCCAATGTAAAGGCGTACAAAGTCGCCGGTCCCGGTGGTTATCGCGCCGTCACCATTTGCATCCTCAACCCAGGCCGACACGCTGCCGTCAAGGCCATACACTTTTGAAAGAGAGGTATCGCCCTCCCGCAGGGTTTTCTGCAGCGGTGCTGACACCTCAGGCATGAACGCAAACCTCTCCGCACCAGTTCCCGCGTCCACCGCATGCAGGAAGCCCGCATTGCTGCCGAAGAAGGTGGTGATATCAGGTGCCTCTTCAGTGCCGCCATAGGTCACAGCCACCGGCTTGGAGTGCAGGGGGTCGGCGATGATATACCGCTTTTCATTGGTAATGCCGTTGCCGTCCTCGTCGTCAACATCCTTGCCCAGGATCCACTCGATGTGCTCGTCAAACTCTGCATCCGACATGGAGCCCACCCCGAACATGGCTTTGGTCAGGCTGGTATTTTCAGTTTCCACCCTGTTCGCGTCCTGGGTCAGCGTTGTACTGGTCGAGCCACTGTGATAGGTGTAAATCTTTCGTGACGCCGGTGCCGGGAGCTGACTGTTGGCGCCACTCACCTCCACTTCGGCACCATCCACAACCGCCCCCCAGGCGCTCTTGGCTTCATCGCTGAAGAATCCGGTAGACGCATCCAGGGCTGGCTTACCATCGGTGGTGGAGTAGTCGAGAATCTCGTTCTGATCCCCCAGACGGTATTTCTTGAGGTTGCCGGTCCAGCCCGGCTGTTCGTTGGGGCGGAACACCGCGAAATAGATCTCGCTGCGGTGATTAAGGCGATTGAACTGGTTGATCGCCGCCACCGGTGCCACGAATGTGCTGTTCACCTTCAGAACACCGGCCAGGATACTCTCTATCGACTCGACCAGCTCATCGGCATTGCTTGCCTCGACAAAGTCGCCGCCACCCTCATCGGCAATCCGCTTGTACCACTCACTGGAGAAGTTGAATCCGACGGTGTGGGTAGTAATAGACTGCGTCTGCGGCAAAGGTGACTGGTCTACCGTATTCATGAAGCGGGCGATATCAGTCACGCACTGACCACGGCTGGGAACGCCGTTGGAGTCACACTGGTTGACCCCAATAAAATCACGCATCTTGCCGCTAGGGCCACTGCGAGAGGGCTCACCGTCCGTGAGCATAATAATGTGGTTTTCCCGCTGGCAGAAATCGACGATAGGCGATTTATAGCGCGGCTTGGTGCCGCCATTGTTCCTGACATCACTGAGCTTGCAGCTGCCGGTAGCCCTCTCATCGTCACTGCAGGTGCCGTCATATACCGGGACGTAGGTACCCGGTTCGAGCGCGCCTTCTACCGAGGCGGGACGTACGACACCATTGAGGACCTCGCCGCCGGTATAGTACATCGCCGCTTCATAGATCGCGCCCTGGATCGGCGTACCGGAACCCACACGCAGCTCATCCACTTTCTTCTGGATCACCTCGCGCACCAGCTTGGTGTTCTCCACCGTGGTGCCATCGTCCTTGAATTTGACGACCAGGCGCGGTGCATAAATAGGGTTCCTTTCGTAGCTGCGCACAGACCTGCTGGTGCCGCTGGCGCGGGACACCCGGAAGGACATGGCATTGCCAACGGACCAGCCGCCGCGATTGACCACCGACTGCACCAGGCTGGTGATGTCCGTGCTCTCTACGGGCTCATCTTGACTCCAGTCCTCGGCTATATTCCAGGTCACCGTCGACGACCAACTGCGGCTTTCGACCGTGCCGTTCCGGCTCTCGAATTGGGCCGAATTACTGGTTTGCTCGACTGCAATTCGCACCGAAGTGGTGTCGGAGGCGTCGTAGTCGCGCTTGGCGGTAAACTCGATATGAGCCGAAGTAATCTCCGCGTTCCGGGGAATACCCAGGTCCGTGAAGCGAATGCCGTTGTAACGATTGGTCTGGGAGAAGTCGTGGTTGTTAGAGCCGGTCCAGACATTGGAGCCGCGTTCTGCCACGTCATCCGCACCGTCGGCAACCAGCCGGCTGATGCTGGCCTGTGCGCAGGAGCTGCCGGGAACCACGGAGTCGGCATCATATTCTACCCGCAACACCGGCTGCCTGGCATTGCCCGCATCTCGCGCCCAGGCGCTACGGAAACCCTTGCCTGCCACCATCAGTGCCATGGCATTGCCGCCGCACCAGTCCGAGTGGTTGACGATCTCCTGCACAATCGCCGCAACGTCGGGCGATGTTTGTGTTTCACCCTCAACTTCCCATCGATCGGGGTTATTCCAGCCTACTAGTGAAGAGGTGAAGCTACGGGACAGAATCTTGTCAGTGTTGGAAAAGGGATCCGCCGAGCCGGTATTCTCACCGAGAATGGCAAGCTTGGTTGCAGGCGAGGTACCGGCGACGTCGGACGCGGAAAAGTCAATATAAGCGCTGGTGATGGTCGCGCCCTTGGGAACATCCACCGATGCAAAGCGTAGACCGGTAATGGTGTTCCGAAGGCTGGGCGTCGCGCCCTCGTAGTACTCCACCGTGAGCTGGGGCGCAAAGCCACCATCCCGGGAGTCCATTACATTCTTCGCCGACGAACTGGAACCGTCACGGCGCTCGAAGATAAAGGTCATGTCTGAATTACCAGACCCCGTGCCTGACCAGTCACCGTCATCCACGATATCCTGGACAATAGCCCTGAGGTCCGGGGTGTTGTAATACAGCTGGTTGTCTTCGGTATTGAGGTCCCACTGCACCTCAGAGTCCGTGCGCGGGCGATCGCTGACGTCGTCTCGATCGTTACTAAAACCCCGTGACTCGCCCACCTGGCCGGTAATGGTTATCTCGGAAGTGCCATTGCCGGTCTCGCCGGTGTCACGTTCAAAGGTAATGGTGGCGCCGGTAATGGTGGCGCCGGCGGGGACCATGGTGCCGGCAAAGCGCACGCCAATGATCTGTCGCGTGCCGCCGTCGTGTACAAATTCCAGGTCACTACTGTCGCGGTACATCCGCCCATCACTGGCGCGCTCTTCAACGTCGTCATCATCGTCCTGTACAGAGCGCGTGTAGACCGTTGAGTCACTGTCGTTCAGCTCGACCATGGACAGCCTGCGGCCGTCCAGCACGATCTCCTGGGCGCCGTCGAGAAATTGCTGGGCATCATCATTATTGCTTTGAATCGACGTGGAAACAGAGACGATACCGCTGGATTCGTTGATATTTCGATCGATATTATCCATCGGGAAGAGCACACGACCACCGTTCTGGTCAAAGCTCATCAAGGCAACATTCACATTATTCATGCGCTCGAGCAGTGTGGTAAGACCGTCCTTCATGTTTTCCAGGCGGTTCTTGCCGGTACCGCGCACTTCCCAGCCCATGGAGCTGGACACGTCCACCACCAACAGCACATTCGGCGCAATCCCGCCGGAGGAGCCGCCCGTAAAAATCTCCGTGTCATCCGCCCACAGGGGTGACGCCACAAGCAGGCCGGCCACCGCCGCACAGACACTATTACGCAGGGCCTGGGCGCGTGACACTCGGCCCGCAGAGCGCGCCTTCGTAGTCGACTGGTTTTTTCCTGATTGGGAAAAGGCTTTCATGGTCAAATCCTCCAAGTGCCGTGACACTCAGTTCGGTTTAGGTTGAATCACGTAAATACCCTGCGTGTGATCGCTGGATATATTGGTACCGCTGCGCTGTGCGCTCGCGGCAATGGTGTAATAGGCGGTAGCGATGCCGCTGCCCTTGGTGGCGCTGTAGCCGGGCGTAGGGAAGATGCCCAGGTAGTCCACATCGACCCTGGCCTTGAGGCCGGTGCCGGTGAAATCGTGGTCTGTACCAGCATCCGTGCCGCCCAGGTAGGCCGCGCCGATCATCACTTCATCGTCGACCGTCAGTTCGATCGCCGTCTCGGCAGCCTGGAAAGTCCGGGCCTTGGCGTCGTGCGCACTGGCCATTTTGGATTCCAGATTGCTGGTTTCCATGGTTGAGAAACCCACCAGCGTGGTGACCAGTAACATCAGCAGGGCAACGATCAGTACGGCACCGCGCTCGTTATGTCTGTTGTGAAGTGAGGGATTCATCCCGGGGTCCTCAATTTTTCAACTGTACTGTGGTTTGGAACACGCGCCGCAGCGTCATGTCACCATTGTGCGTGTAGGTAGTACCCGTACTGCCAATGGCTTCATCCAGCACCGCGTATTGCGCCGTATCGGGCGCATCCAGCACTGGCTCATAACTCTGCATCAACATGGCCACACGGATGCTGACCACATCATCGCTAACGAAATTAATTGACACGTCGTCGGCCGGCACGTAGCGGAGGTTGCCGCTACTGGTCCGCACCCCGTATAGCAGTTGGAGGTATTCGACACCCTCCACCATTTCTGTGACGGTGCCGCTTTCGTAGGCGTGCAATGCCATGACAGGAATGTTGGCGGCGGTCCGCCTGCGGCCCGTATCACCGACAAACCAGGCCTTCTGGAAGGCCTGCAACAGCTCAGCCCCGGTGGCGAAGTCTACCCCCAGGGAAGCCGGGGTATTCTTGCTGTTGTCGAAGGCAAAGTCGGTCGCTGCGCCACAGGTCGGCGTGTTGGTGACCTCAAAGAGCTTCGACACCGCACAGGAGGCGATAATGACGTAATCCCCCTGGGTGATGCAGCCAGGATTCGGGTTTGATGCCACATCTACGTCGGTGCTGGCCGCCGTGACGCCGGCACTGCTTGTCATCGGCAATGTGGCCCCGAAGGTCATATAAATGATGTCGCTGCCCTCCCGCGCCTTTACGGCACCGGTGGCACTGCCCGTCCCGAAGCTGTCATTCAGGTCGGTAGGCAGCGCCGGTGAAAACCCAGACGAGAGATATTCGTAGCCGTTCATCGGCGACCAGGTAAAATCTGTCGCCATGACATCGATAAACCCGGCGTTGCTGCCACAGCCCAGGTAGTAGGCATTGCGCAAGTCCGCCGTTATCAGGTCCATGGCTATCCGACCATTTTCCTGCAATCTTGCCAGCGAGGTTTCCACCTGGGAGGAGTCTTTGGTCGCCACAAATACACTGACCACGCCCAGGATCAGGAAAGCGCCCAGTGCCATGGCGATCATCAATTCGATCAGACTCAAGCCCAGCTGTTTCACGCGGTTTTGCATGCCATACGCCTCAGTAGAGTTCTGCCGTGTAGGACACGGTGCGGGTGACCAGCTCGCGCGTTAGATTGCCTTCGGTATCGTAGTCGCGGTCCTCCCAGGATACGGTCACCGTAAATTCGTTTCCGGCACCTCGGGTCACAGTGCCCACGCCGCCCATCAGCACCGGGCGGTAGCCGGCGACGTTGTCGACGTTGGTGAAGTTCTGGGCCCAGCCGCGTACATCTGCCTGCGCCATTTGCGCGGGGGAGCACCCCGTGGCGCTGGTCTGA
The DNA here is from genome assembly GCA_043513815.1 of Cellvibrionales bacterium. GTDB lineage: Bacteria > Pseudomonadota > Gammaproteobacteria > Pseudomonadales > Halieaceae > JANQIO01. The sequence goes on from CP121313.1 coordinate 3,687,085, forward strand.
CAGCCCGGATAAGCCGGGATGGTGCCGGTGTTCGAGGTATCCACGCTGTCGTACTCGGTACTGGACCTGTAGCCCTCGCGATTGGCACGCATACGGTCAAGCATATCCATCGCCAGCAGGGTTCCCTGAGAGCGCATGTAAGCGCCCTGGTTGGTCTGCAGGCTGACCATTTGCATCGCCGCGACACCAAGAATGCCGACGGTGAGCACCAGGGTTGAGATCAACACCTCGATCAGGCTGAAGCCCTGTGCATTGCTACGTGTTTTTCGAAGGATCTTGTTCATGGGCATGTATCGATCTGGGTTCCATCATCTTCGTCAATCTGGCCGTCGGCATCTTCATCGACACCCATCCGCACCTGGCCGGAAATATTGACAACCAAGGCCGATGCCTGCGCAGGATCGCCATTGCAGAGCACAAAAGTTCCCCGAGAGACTGCGAGGCCTTCCTGGGTGAAGGTGACTGCCCCTGCGTCGGGGAAGTTCCGGGTGCGCACGGTGACATCGCCGCCCACGGGTTGTCCGACCCGCAGCAGGGTTTCGCCGGTGGCGCCGTTGATGCGATCGCCATCTCCGACGTCGGACGCAGCGCCTCCGGTTCCGTCATCGACAAACATGATCCAGCCCGCTTCCCAGGCAGTACCGGCACAGACGTCCTGGTCAGTGCTCGGGCAAACCGACACCAGCTGTTGCAGGGCCACAGCCTCACCGCGCGCAGCCGACAGCATGGCGTGGACATCACCCAGCGCGGCCTGCTGCCGGTTGCGGTTAATCGTATTGATAAAGGAGGGACCCACCAGGGTGCTCAACAGGGCGATCACCAGCAACGTGATCAGCAGTTCCAGCAGGGTATAGCCCGCATTGGCGCCGCTAGCGCCCCCTGCGGGTTTGGTCCTGGAACCGTGCTGTCGTCTGTCAAAGGCTTTCGACAAGGGTTTTGCCCTATCGTGAAATTCCAGCCCAGAATAGCAATTCAGGCCCGTTTGCAAGGCCAAACGCCGACAGACGGCTTTATCAGGGGACAAACGGCAGGGAACGTGCTCGAAATGTGACGCTGTTCCGTCCAATCCAGCGCCAGATAGCCGGAATTAGCTCCTCCAGGCGGTGCCAGCCCCCCCCTATTCGACCTCCAGAGTGGGAATTCGCAGCTCACGTGGCATTGAGAATGTAATGTTCTCAGGGGTGCCGTCGAGTTCTACCGGGGCCTGCGCACCCAGCTTTTCCAGGGCCTGAATGACCTGCTGGACCAGTATTTCCGGTGCCGAGGCACCGGCGGTAACGCCGATACGCTGCTTGCCCGCTAGCCACTGCGGCTCGATAGCGGCGGCACTGTCGATCAGGTAGCCCTCGGCCCCTATGCGCTGGGCCAGCTCCCGCAAGCGGTTGGAATTTGAACTGTTGGGGGAACCGACGACCAACACCAGGTCGCAGTCATCCGCCAGTGCCTTGACCGCGTCCTGGCGGTTCTGGGTGGCGTAGCAGATATCGTCCTTGCGAGGGCCGTCAATGGCGGGAAAGCGCTCCCGCAGTACCTCGATCACCCGGGCGGTATCGTCCATGGACAGGGTGGTCTGGGTGACATAGCACAGCCGCTGTGGATCCCTGACCTCCAGCGCCGCCGCCTGCGCCTCGTCCTCTACCAGGTAGATAGCACCACCGCTGGCAGTATCGTACTGGCCCATGGTGCCTTCCACCTCGGGGTGGCCGCGGTGCCCGATCAGCACGCATTCCCGGCCCTCGCGAGAGTAGCGCACCACTTCCATGTGCACCTTGGTGACCAGTGGACAGGTGGCGTCGAAGACCTTCAGGCCGCGGCGCTCGGCTTCGTTACGCACCGCCTGGGATACCCCGTGGGCACTGAAAATGACGGTGTTGTCGTCAGGAATCTCGTGCAGCTCATCGACAAATATTGCGCCGCGCTGGCGCAGGCCATCCACCACAAACTTGTTGTGTACCACCTCGTGACGCACATATATCGGGGCGCCGAATACATCCAGCGCACGATCCACGATGGCGATCGCACGGTCTACGCCAGCGCAGAAACCGCGCGGGTTGGCGAGCCGTATTTCGGGGTGGATAGGGTCGTTCATGGGTCCGGATTACCTCTGTTAGCCGCCTTGCCGGGGAATATTAGTGGAGCTCGGCCGCTTCTACCCGGTGAATAAGCACGTCAAACAGGATAGTACGCCCTGCCAGCGGATGGTTGAAGTCCACCGTGACCTCTTCATCGTCTACCGCGACCACCAGCCCCGGCACCTCGCCGCCGGCGGCATCGGCGAAGTAGAACAGCAGGCCAATCTCGGGCTCGCCGTCATCCTCTTCAAAGTGCTCCCGGGACACCTGCTGTACATTGTTGTCATTGGGCATACCAAAGGCGTTTTCAGGGTCTACGCTGTAAATATGGCGCTCACCCGGCGCCATGCCAAACAGCAGCTTCTCGAAGCCAGGCAGCAGGCTGCCGTCGCCGATGACGAAGTCCACCGGGTCGCCGCTGAAATTTGAATCGATTTCCGAGCCGTCTTCCAGGCTCAGCGCGAAGTTCAGGTACACCCGGGTGCCTTCGCTGACTGTAACGCTTGTCTGTTCCATAGTTCCGTAAAGTCTGTGTATTTAGCCCGGGGGCGCCTTGCTGGGGCTGCCACCAGGTTAGTGAATGCCTACTTATTTGTGCCGCGGGACTGCAAAATGGCATCCAGGATCATCAGGGCCGCCCCCACCGTGACTGCGCTGTCTGCGACGTTAAAGGTGGGGAAATACCAGCCCTGGTAGTGTACCGAGATAAAATCGACCACGTGCCCGAACTGCAGCCGGTCCCACAGATTGCCGATGGCGCCGCCGAGAATCAGGCTCAGGCTGGCTGCCAGTAGTTTGTCATCCCGATTGAGCCGCGCCAGCCACACCGCAATCACCACGCTGGCCAGCAGGGCCACTGCACTGAAAAACCAGCGTTGCCAGCCACCCGCATCGCTGAGAAAACTGAACGCCGCACCCTCATTGTACTGCAAGGTCAGGTTCAGCACCGGCAACAGGGCGACCGGCCGGGCATAGTCCAGGAATTCCAGGGCCAGGGCCTTGGTCCACTGGTCTGCCCCCACGACCACCGCCGCCATCACAAACCAGCCCGCCAGGGAGAGCCATCGGTGTCGATCAGGCAAAGCGGCGCTGCTCCCCCTCGCCGTCCACGTTCACCACACAACGCCCGCACAGGGTCGGGTGCGTGCTGTCGCTACCCACGTCGGCCCTGCGATGCCAGCAGCGTTCGCATTTCTCGAACTCACTGGGTCGCACCTCCAGCGCCAGGCCGGGGACGTCGGTGGTGGCGGCGCCCGCCGGGGCATCCGCCAGCGGTGCCACCTCGGCAGCGGAAGTAATCAATACAAACCGCAGTTCCTCACCGAGCTTGTCCAGCGTCGCCGCCAGATTGTCCTCACAGTAAAGTGTCACTTCAGCGTCCAGGCCACCCCGCAGGGCGCCGCGGCTGCGCTGGTTTTCCAGTTCACGGTTGACCGCATCACGCACGGCGATCAGCTGTTCCCAATAGCCTTCTCCGAGCGCGGTGGCCGCTGCACCTGGCGTAAAGCCCTGGTACCACTCGACCAGGAACACCGACGCCTCGCGCTCACCGGGCAGGTTTTCCCAGATTTCCTCGGCGGTGAAACTGAGGATCGGTGCGATCCACCGCACCAGCGCCTCAGCCACCTGGTACAGGGCGGTCTGGGCAGAGCGCCGCGCCAGGCTGTCGGGCTGGGTGGTGTACTGGCGGTCCTTGATGATATCCAGGTAGAAACCGCCCAGGTCAGTCACGCAGAAGTTGTGCAGCTTCTGGTAGATCACGTGGAACTGGTAGGCCTCGTAGGCGGCGATTATTTCTTCCTGCAGCGCGGCGCTGCGGCCGATCACCCAGGCGTCCAGGGCCAGCAGCTGTCCGGGATCGACACTGTCCCTGCCAGGCTTAAAACCCGTCAGGTTGGAGAGCAGGAAACGTGAGGTATTGCGAATCCGCCGGTAGGAATCCGAGGTGCGCTTGATAATCTCGTCCGACCAGGCCAGTTCGCCCCGATAGTCAGTGGCGGCCACCCACAGACGTACGATATCGGCACCCAGCTCATTAAGAGCCTTGCGCGCCGGGACCACGTTGCCCAGCGATTTGGACATCTTGCGGCCATCGCCATCCACAGTAAAACCGTGAGTCAGCAGGGCCTTGTAGGGCGCCTGCTGCGAGGCGGCGATGCCGGTCAACAGGGAAGACTGGAACCAGCCGCGATGCTGGTCGGAACCCTCCAGGTAGAGATCAGCGGGGGCCTGCAGGCCGTCGCGACGGCGCAGTACACAGGCATGGGTCACGCCTGAGTCAAACCACACGTCCATGGTGTCGGTAGATTTCTCGTAGTGCTCGGCGTCATTGCCCAGCAGCTCCGCAGCCTCCAGATCGAACCAGGCATCGATGCCGCCGGCCTCGACCCGCTCTGCTACCTGCTCGATCAGGGCCGTCGTATCCGGGTGCAGCTCTCCGCTCTCGCGATGGACAAACAGCGGGATAGGTGAGCCCCAGGTCCGCTGGCGGGAAATACACCAGTCGGGGCGCCCCTCCAGCATGGCGGTCAAGCGCGCGCGTCCCCAGTCAGGCATGAAGCTGACGTCATCGATGGCGGCCATGGCGGCCTCCTGCAGCCCGGCCTGGCTCATGCTGATAAACCACTGGGGCGTGGCACGGAAGATCACTGGCGTCTTGTGACGCCAGCAGTGGGGATAGGAGTGCGGGTATTTTTCCGCGTGCAGCAGCGCGCCGCGCTCCTCCAGCAGTGCAACAATATTGTCGTTGGCCTTGTTGATGTGCTGGCCTGCGAAAATCTCTGTATCCGGCAGGTAAACACCGTTGCTGCCCACCGGGTTCAAAACCTCCAGCCCGTACTTCTGGCCAACCACGTAGTCGTCATGACCGTGACCGGGGGCGGTGTGCACGGCGCCGGTGCCGGCTTCCGTGGTCACGTGCTCGCCGAGCACCACCGGCACCTGGCGCTCGTAAAAAGGATGCTGCAGCAACTGGCCTTCCAGGGCCGCACCGACCACTGTACCGGCCACCTGGGCCTCATCCCAGCCAATCCGTGCGCAAACGGCGGCCACCAGGTCGCTGGCTATCACCAGTCCGCGTGCGCCGTGCACCACCAGGCTGTATTCCAGCGCCGGGTGCAGGCTTACCGCCAGGCTGGCGGGCAGTGTCCAGGGTGTCGTGGTCCAGATGGGGATGGCAATCTCGATGCCGTCAGCGTCGAACAGGCCCTGCACGGCCGCCTGGTCGACAGCCTGGTAGGCCACATCGATGGCTGCCGATGTCTTGTCCTGGTACTCCACTTCGGCCTCGGCCAGGGCCGAGCCACAGTCCAGGCACCAGTGCACTGGCTTGGCGCCTTTCACCAGGTGGCCGTTGTCGATGATCTCCGCCAGGGTCCTGAGGATATTGGCTTCGAAGTCGTAGTTCATGGTCAGGTAAGGGTCTTCCCATTCACCGAGAACGCCCATGCGCACAAAGTCCTCACGCTGGCCGTCGACCTGGGTCGCCGCATATTTCCGGCAGCGATCGCGGAATTCGCGCGCGCTGACTTTCACACCTGGCTTGCCGACTTTCTTCTCGACATTGAGCTCGATAGGCAGTCCGTGGCAGTCCCAGCCCGGCACGTAGGGAGCATCAAACCCCATCAGGGTTCGCGATTTGACGACGATATCCTTGAGGATCTTGTTGGCCGCATGGCCGACGTGCAGCTCACCGTTGGCGTAGGGAGGGCCGTCGTGGAGAATGAATTTCGGCTTGCCGGCACTGGCCGCGCGGATTTTGCCGTACAGGTCCTGCTCCTGCCATTGAGCCAGGCGCCTGGGTTCGCGCTGCACCAGGCTGGCTTTCATTGGAAAGTCCGTCTGGGGCAGATTCAGTGTGCTTTTGTAGTCGCTCATAGTTGAAAAAACTGGCGCCCGTGGGCAATGTCCTTGTGTATCTGTGTCTTTAGTGCGTCGAGCGAATCAAACTTCATCTCGTCGCGAATTTTTTCCCGGAAAGTCACTACCAGACGGCGACCGTACAGGTCTCCTTCCCAGTCCAGCAGGTTGACCTCCAGGTTGGCGCGAAACGCCTCGCCAATCGTAGGCCTCACGCCCACATTGGCCACACCGGGCTCCGGCCGCGCCGACGCCCCGGCTACCTCCACCACGTAGACCCCTGACAAGGGCGCCCGCAGCCGGTGCAATTCCAGATTGGCGGTGGGCACACCAATGGTACGTCCGCGCTGGTCGCCGTACACCACTTTCCCGGACATCGAGTAGGGCCGGCCCAGCAGCTCTTCCGCCAGGGCGAAATCGGCGCTAGACAGCGCCTCGCGGATGCGTGTGCTGCTGACCCGCTCGCCGCCCACATCCAGGGTATCGGTGTGCATGACCTCAAAGCCGTGCTCCCGGCCCTGGACCTGCATCAGCTCGAAGCCCCCCTCGCGGTCGCGACCGAAACGCAGGTCGTCGCCCATCACCACGTAGCGCACACCCAGACCGTCTACGAAAATGCGGCGTACAAATTCGACGGCCGCCATGGTCCGTAGCGCCTCGTCAAAACGCACCCGCAGCACGCGGTCGATGCCGATGGCCGCGAAGGCCTCCAGCTTTTCCCGGAAACTCATCAGTCGCGGTGGCGCCTCACGGGGCGCCAGGTATTCCCGCGGCAGCGGCTCGAACACCACCACAGCGGACGGCAGCGCCAGTGTTTCTGCCTGCTCCAGCACATGCTGGAGCACAGCCCGGTGGCCGTGATGTACGCCGTCGAAAGCACCGATGGTTGCTACACATCCACGGTGCCGGGGCCGCAGGTTATGAAGACCGCGAATCAGCTCCATGGAATCAGGGGATCGTGCCAGGTCAAGGGCGGCCATTATAGCCAAATCACCCGGCTTTTTGCGTATAAAAATCCGCCAGGCGAGTGCCCAGTAGCGCGTGGCTGACCAGATAGGCCACCAGCCCTGCTGTTACCAGCAGCGCCAGCTCCAGGGCCCGCTGCCACCAGGGCCAACCCTGCCAGGCCTGGGCTTCCGGCAGCAGCCACCAGAGCACCATCACCATCGCCAGCGTGGCGATGCACAGGCGGGCGAAAAACCGGCTCCAGCCGGCCTGGAAGTTCAGCACCTCCCGCCGACGCAGGCCGCGCAGCAGCAGGCCGGCATTGAGCCAGGCCGACAGGCTGGTGGCCAGCGCCAGGCCCACATGGCCGATATTGAAAAACAGGTACAGCGGCACCACAAAAGCCAGGTTCATCACCATATTGGCCACCATGGCCACGATACCGATGCGCACCGGTGTCACCATATCCTGGCGAGCATAAAAACCCGGCGCGAGCACCTTCACCAACATGAAAGCCACCAGCCCCAGGCAGTAGGCCCGCAGGCTGAGGGCGGCCATGGCCACATCCGTGGCTGCCATGGCGCCATACTGGAACAGGCTGGTGAGTATCGGCTCCGCCAGCACCAGCAGTGCAATGCAGGCGGGCAGACCGATCAGCAGTACACCGCGCATGGCCCAGTCGAGGGTTTCCGAAAACTGCTGCCCGTCGTCCCCCGCCTTGAGTCGCGACAGCCGCGGCAGGATGACCGTGGCGATGGCAATCCCGAACACCCCGAGCGGCAGTTCGGTCAGTCGGTCGGAATAATACAGCCAGGACACACTGCCAGTGGGCAGGAACGAGGCCAGCACGGTATCCAGCAGCAGGTTGATCTGGCTGACCGAGACCCCGAACAGCGCCGGCAGCATCAGCGTGCCGATCTGTCGCACACCCGGGTGCTGGGTGTCCCAGCGCGGGCGGGGCACCAGCTCGAGTTTGTAGAGAAAAGGCAGCTGGAACAGCAGCTGCACAATGCCCGCCATCATCACCCCCCAGGCCAGGGCATAGGCGGGGTCGTCAAACCAGGGGCTGGCGAACAGCGCCGCACAGATTAGCGAGATATTGAGCCATACCGGCGTGAAGGCCGGCACGGCAAAGCGCCCATAGCTGTTGAGGATGGCGCCGCAAAACCCCGTCATGGAAATCAGGAACAGGTAGGGAAACGTCACCCTGATCATTTCCACGGTAATGGCGTACTTTGCCGGGTCGCGCACAAAGCCCGGCGCGAATACCGCAGTGACCACCGGCGCGCCCGCCACCATCAGCAGCGTAAGCAACAACAGGCTGCCGCCCAGCACCCCGGCCACCCGGTCGACCAGTGCCTGCACCGCCGCCCGGGAACCGGCCGCGCGGTATTCCGCCAGGACCGGCACAAAGGCCTGGGAGAAGGCGCCCTCCGCAAACAGCCTGCGCAGGAAGTTGGGCACCTTGAAGGCAACAAAAAAGGCGTCGGCGTTGGCGGTTGCACCGATGAAGACAGCAATTACGACGTCGCGCAACAGACCCAGCACCCGCGACAGCAGCGTCATGGTGCCCACCACGGCGCTGGATTTCAGCAGGCCTCCATCGCGTTCGACGACCATCGCGCCCTCGCCCTCGCTCATGCCGCCAACTCCATGCGCTGCAGGGGAACGTAGCGACGTTCCTTGAGCTGGCTTTCGAACAGCACCAGTTCGTCGAGCTGCGCTGCCATCGGGGTGATCGGCAACAGGGCTGGCGGGGTCACCAGCTTGCGTGAACCCTTCAGCCGCGCGAGCGTCAGGTGAGGCCGGTAACTGCGCTGCTCACTGTGAAAGCCCGCCCGGCGCAGGGCTGCGGCAAGCTCGGCCTGCAGAGTCATCAACGCCGGCGCCGGCTCGACCCGCAGGGTCAACAAGCGCGGCTTGAGTGCCGACGGAAACCATTCGAGACAGTCCAGAGACACCGAGAGCGGCGCATGCCGACTGGCCACCGGGTCTACCGCGTCCACCACGCGACCGACGGATGCCGCCGCAGTTTCGCCCAGAAACACTGCGGTGATATGCCAGTTCTCGGGCGGCACCCAGCGCAGGGGCAGTGTATCGGGCATTTCCAGCCGGTCGCACAGGCTGTATACCGCGCGCTCTACGCTGTCCGGGGCAAAACCGAGAAACAGACGCATCAGGTCCAGCGCTGGCGCAGCGCGTCCCCGTGAATCTGCAGCCACTGCAGGGCGATGAGGGTGTGGCCGTTATTGATGCGGTTGTTTTCCAGCATCGCCATGACTTCGACGCGCGGCAACCGATGCACCAGGATGTCTTCTCCCTCCTCCAGACAGCCGTGCACACCGCTGGCGGCGGCGCTGCTGACGCGACCCACAAACAGGCGCACCTGCTCCGAACAGGCCCCCGGGCTGGGGAAAAAGGTCACGATGGGCTCCAGTGCAGCCAGTGACAGGCCAGACTCCTCGGCGGTTTCCCGGTGCGCAACGTCCTCGTCACTCTCCCCGGGCTCTACCACGCCGGCGACCAGCTCCAGCATCCAGGGGCTGGCGTCGCCGCGGACGGCGCCGACCCGGAACTGCTCCAGCATCACCAGTTCATCGCGGTCCGGGTCCCACAGCAGCACGCCGACCGCGTCGCCACGCTCGAACAGCTCGCGAGTGATAGGCGCACTCCAGCCACCATCAAAGCGGCGATGTTCCAGGGTGACCCGGCGCAGCCGATAATGACCGCTGAAAGCATCCTCATCCGTGAGCACCCGGACGTCGCTGGCTGTGTAGGTAAGTTCCATGGCTACTGGAAGCGGCTACCGGTATACCAGTTGACTTCACGAGCACCGCGGTCGACCTGGTCGACGACATCCAGCACCAGTGCAAACAGCGCCATGCGCACCACGACGCCGTTGTCGGTCTGGCGGAAGATGGCCAGATTGGGATTATCGTTGAGGTCGTCGTCCAGCTCGCGGGCGCCTTCACGGGAATCCCGCGGCAGCGGGTGCATGATGACCGTGTTGGGCTCGCAGTGTTCGGTGTAGATGTTCTGGTTGAGCCGAAAGCGGCCGCGGTACAGGTCGGCTTCCTCGGGGGAGCCAAAGCGCTCCTCCTGGATGCGGGTGGAGTAGGCGATATCGACATGGGCGATATGACCCTCCAGCTCATCGGTCTCGTTGACCTGGTGGCCGGCGCTGCGCATAGCCTCGACAATATCTCCCGGCATGCGCAGTTCCGCTGGCGATATCAGCTGCACGTCCAGCGACTGGAAAAGGCACAGCAGCTTGCAGAGGGAGTGCACGGTGCGACCAAAGCGCAGGTCGCCGATCAGGGCAATGCGCAGCCCGTCGATGCCGCCGCCGCGGTCGTGCACCTCGCTCTTGATGGTATACAGGTCCAGCAGGGCCTGGGTGGGATGTTCATTGGCCCCGTCGCCACCGTTCAATACCGGCACACGGCTGGCGCTGGCAAACTCCGAAACGGAGCCGGGATCCGGGTGACGCATGGCAATCACATCACTGTAGCCGCTGATGACCCGGGCGGTGTCGTAGAGGGATTCGCCCTTGGCAATGGCGGAATCCTCAAAACCGGTGGTCTCGCGTACTTCTCCACCCAACAGGTTGAAAGCGGAACCAAAGCTCACCCGGGTGCGGGTGCTGGGCTCAAAAAACATGTTGCCCAGTACGGCCCCTTCCAGCACCCGCGTGACGCGCTTGCGACGCGCGTAGGGCACCATCTTGTCAGCCACTGCGAAGATACGCTCGATATCCGCGCGCTCGAACTGGTTAACTGACAGTATGTGCTGGCCGGCGAAGTGCATGGAGCCCCCTGTTGATGGTCGCCATTATAAAGGCCGGAACCCACTCCAGTAACGGCATTATTGCCGCGCTGGTCCGGTCGTCATCGACGCCTCGCATCCAGCGCTGCTGAAAATAGTGCTCCGTAGATCGGGTGCGAACTGGGCATGGGCTGCCCCGGACGCGCTAAAAGCATGACATCCCTGTCTCGCTCGGCAACGGCCGTCCTGGCCGTTGACGGTCCGGGGCAGCCCATGCCCAGTCCGCACCCTCGTATAGCGCAAGACTCATGTGTTAAAGAGCTCTGACCCCTTTAATGCACTGTCTCGCTCGACTGCGCGGATCGCCGCCCGGGCCGTCCTGGCCGCAGACGGTCCCGGCAGGGCCCCGGGCACCGCACGCGCTCCGTCAGTGCAAATCCAAATACCGGTATTCGTGGCTCTCGATCCGGAAACCCGCGTGGTAAAAGGGCGTGAGCTGGGCAGACCCCCTCCACGGACCGTCAACGGCCAGGACGGCCCGGGCGGCGATCCGCATTGCCGAGCGAGACAGGGATGTCATGCTTTTAGCGTGTCCGAGGAGGGGGGATGCCCAGTTCATGCCCGCGCTACGGAGCTGCACTCAAGCACGTGCATAAGAGACCCGTCCGAGTTTCAAACCAGCAGGCTGTCGCCGTATTCCAGCAGGGCATCCAGCACTGCCTGTTGCTGTGGGGTAGCGGTTTGGGAGAGCTGTTCGATCTCGGCCTGGAAGCGATCGAGGGTGATGGAGGCGCCCGCCTCCGGGTCGGTGAGGGTCTGGAAGCGCTGCTCCTCCCACTGGGCGCGCTCAGTGTCGTTAAGACTGTGCGGGTAGTTGCGGGCCCGGTAGCGGAACAGCATCTCCGGCAGGCGGGCATCCTCGAAGCCGAAGGATTGCGCGGCCAGCTCTTCCGGTGTGGCGGCGCGGACCCGGTCCATGCTGCGGCGGTCGCCGTCGCTGAAGAAGCCGCCGCTGTAGAGCATGCGGTCCGGGTCGGTGATGTCCGGGAGCTGGCGGTTGGCGTACAGGGCCTGGAGCTTGGCGGGCAGGCCGGGGATGGCCTGCAGCCGCGCGCGATTTGCCCGGCAACGCTCTACGTCCATGCCAAGACGCTCAGCAGTGGGCGCATCCAATAGCTTTGGTGTCACCACGATGGGCGAACGGTTGATATGGATACTCTTGATGCCGGGCCGGTCGACGCCCTCCGGAAGGGCGTCTTTCGCACAGAACAGAAGCTGGGCCAGCGCTTCTGCTGACAGCTCCTCCAGGCAGCCCGGATCCGCGGCCAGGTCGAAACAGATGATCTCGTTCTTGTTGACCGGATGGCGGGCCAACGGCGCGACCAGGGCGATATTGTGCCGCGCGGTCCCGAACATGCCGGATACGTGTAACACGGGTTTTGCCTGCTCAAGGTCCAGGTGCGACAGGACGAACTGCTTGTCACGCAGCCGCAGTGCGTAGTCGAACAGCTTCGGCTGCCGGTCGCGCAGCAGCCGCGCCATGCCAATGGTCGCCTCCACGTCTGACAGGGCGTCGTGGGCGGCCTCGTGGCCGATGCCGTTGGCTGCGGTCAGCTTCTCGAGACGAAAACTCGGTTTGCCGTCATCCCCTGTCGGCCACTCGATACCCTCCGGCCGCAGCGCGTGCGCCAGGCGCACCACGTCGATCAGGTCCCAGCGTGAATTGCCGCTCTTCCACTCGCGGGCGTAGGGGTCGAAGAAATTGCGGTACAGCGTGTAGCGAGTCACTTCGTCGTCGAAGCGGATGCTGTTGTAGCCCACACTGCAGGTACCGGGGCGCGCCAGCTCGTCATGAATACGAGCAATGAACTCACTCTCAGGCACCCCCTCGGCCAGTGCCTGCTGGGGCGTAATACCGGTGACCAGGCAGGCCTGTGGCTGGGGCAGCACATCGCGGGCGGGTGCCGCAAACAGCACCAGCGGCTTGCCAATGACATTCAGGTCGGCGTCGGTGCGCAGGCCGGCAAACTGCACCGGCCGATCCCGGGAGGGGTCGGCACCAAAGGTCTCATAGTCGTGCCAGTAAAAAGTGTCAGCCATCAGCCCCTGCCTGGGCCTCATATACGGGGCGCGTGATCAAATCAGCTCCAGAGCCTGCTCCTCGATCTTCGCCTTCCAGATGGCCGGGCCGGTCTGGTGCACGGATTCGCCGTTGACGTCCACAGCGACGGTGACGGGCATGTCCTTGACCTCGAATTCGTAGATCGCTTCCATGCCCATTTCCGGGAAGGCCACGACTTTTGCTTCTGTGATCGCCTTGGACACCAGGTAGGCCGCGCCGCCCACCGCCATCAGGTAGGTGGCGCGGTGCTTCTTGATGGCTTCCAGGCCGGTGGGGCCGCGCTCGGCCTTGCCGATCATACCCAGCAAGCCGGTGTGCTCGAGGATGAAATCGGTAAACTTGTCCATGCGGGTCGACGTGGTGGGGCCGGCCGGGCCCACCACCTCATCACGTACCGGATCGACCGGACCGACGTAGTAAATAAAACGATCCTTGAGATCGACACCGTCGGGCAGACCCTCGCCGGACTCGATCAACTCGTTGATTTTCTTGTGGGCGGCATCGCGGCCGGTCAGCATCTTGCCAGACAGCAGCAGGGTATCGCCGGGCTGCCAGCTGGCCATCTCTTCCCGGGTGACGGTATCGAGGTTGATGCGACGCACGTCCTCCCCCACTTCCCAGGTGATGTCCGGCCAGTCGTCCAGGCTCGGCGGCGTCTGCAGGGCCGGGCCGCTGCCGTCCAGCACAAAGTGGGCATGACGGGTCGCGGCGCAATTGGGAATCATCGCCACCGGCAGCGAGGCCGCATGGGTGGGGTAATCCATTATCTTCACATCCATCACCGTGGTCAGGCCACCGAGGCCCTGAGCACCAATACCGAGCTTGTTTACCGCATCCATAATCTCCAGACGCAACTCTTCGATACGATTACTGGGGCCGCGCTTGCGCAGCTCCTGGATATCAATCGGATCCATCAGGGATTCCTTGGCCAGCACGGCGGCCTTCTCGGCGGTACCGCCGATGCCAATACCCAGCATGCCCGGCGGGCACCAACCCGCACCCATGGTCGGCAGCGTTGTCACCACCCAGTCGACGATACTGTCGGAGGGGTTGAGCATGACCAGCTTGGACTTGTTCTCGGAGCCGCCGCCCTTGGCCGCCACCTGCACGTCGATGGTATCCCCTTCCACCACTTCCATGTGAATGACAGCCGGCGTGTTGTCCTTCGTGTTCTTGCGCGCTCCGGCGGGATCGTCGAGGATCGACGCCCGCAGCACGTTATCCGGGTTAAGGTAGGCGCGACGCACCCCTTCATTGACCATGTCCGCCACCGACATGGTGGCGTCCCACTGCACATCCATGCCGATTTTCAAAAACACCGTGACGATGCCGGTGTCCTGACAGATGGGGCGATGGCCCTGGGCACACATGCGCGAATTGATCAGGATCTGGGCCATGGCGTCCTTGGCGGCGGGATTCTGCTCCATCTCGTAAGCCTTGTGCACGGCCTGGATGTAGTCCAGCGGGTGGTAGTAGGAAATAAACTGCAGGGCGTCTGCCATGCTGTCGATTAAATCGTCCTGGCGGATGACCGTCATGAAACTTGCTCTCGATTAGCCGGATAAAAACGTCTTTTATTGTACATCCAACGGTCGCTGGATTGTGGGGTCAGGACGGCGATTTGCCACCCCAGGTGCTTCAGATCATGCGGCTAGGGGCCGCCGGGCGCGCCGGCAGGCGCAGAACCCATACTCTGGCGTAGCTGAATGATGCTCTGGTTGACCTGTTTGCGAAACCCGTCAACCGAGGCCTGCCACTCTTCCGAGGCATCCATGCGCTTCTGCACGCGGGCCAGTTCCAGGGTGGCACGGCCGACATCATCGCCCAGCCGTTCCAGCAGGGCCTGGTTGGCGTCCGCTGTGGTCACCAGACGCTCCAGGTCGCTGGCCACAGCCCGCAGCTTGGTCAGGTCGGAACCCAGCTCCTTGAGCTGGCTTGAGTAGGCGGCATCGGTCTGGGTCAGGGTGGCTACCTTGCTGCTGAGCGCATCGCGACTTTTTTCCAGCTCGGCAATGGCCGCCTTGTTGCGACGCCAGGCGGACGCCCACAGCTTGTCGACCTCTGAATAGAGTTCCTTGATCTTGACTGCCATGGCTGTCGCCGACTGATTCATGCCCTCATCGGTATCCGACAGGCGATCTTCCAGGTCACTGATACGTGATTCGTAGCGCGCCAGCAGCTCCCCGGCCCCGTCCAGCTCCTGCTGCAGCTGCCAGGCCCAGGCACAGGCCACACCGGCCACCGCCAGAGAGACGGCAATGAACAGGCGTGCCAACAGGCCAGCGCCACCGCCGGAGGCCGCACCATTGCGTCCCCCACGAGGGGATTTGCGGGCATTCTGACGACTCACGACTTCATCGCGAGCGGGAACAATCGGGGGAATAGAGCCGATATCGCCAGCTTGGGCGCCGGGCTTTTTGGCAGGACCGGCACCAGGGCCGGCTTTTTTCTCAGTCATACCTCAGTCATACCACAGGGCTACTTGGGAGATTGGCCGGGCCCGTGAGGGCCCGGCACAGGGCGTTTACAAGAAAGCCAGTATGCCCCAGATGGCGGCGACAAGGCCAATGCTGCAATGGATAACACCCACCACCGAGGCCATTGGGCCCATCTTGCCGAACAGCCCGTTCAGCTCCAGCGCCACAATCAGGCCCAGGCAGGCGTAGATCCCGGTATTGCTGATGTCGGCAATGTAGAGGTGCTTGCTGCCCAGCATGCCGAACAACATGGGGCCCGAGAGCAGCGTGTTGGTGCGCGACGCCAGCCCGGCCTTGGCCGCTGAAGCCGGACCGTCACCCTCCTTCATGCCCAGCACAACCTGCTGCTTGGGCCAGATCACCAGCCACACATTGAGGAACATGAAAATGCCGGCTATGGCACCGATCCAGATAAGGGGCTGACCCGTCAGGCTGGAGTGGGCACCGACCGCGTACAGCAGGTAGAGGCCGGTCAGGAACGTGAACATTGCTCCCCACCGGAACCACCACAGTGCGCGGGGCGCCAGCTTCTTCATGGCGTCAGCCTTGGCGTCTGCCTCAGCCTCCTTGAAGTACTCGGTCTGGACGAAGTTGAAGTAATACAGCATGCCGATCCAGACGATACCGAAAATCACGTGGAACCAGCGGGCGATAAATTCTGCAATCATGAATTGTTTCCTCCATGTTTATTTTTTATGACGAACCCTGCGCCGATTATACACCGGGTTTCACTCCTGAAACGCGCTTGACACAGTTGATCGCTAGAGTGGCGAACTGCGTATCAGGTCCTGAATGGTCTGAAATCCACTAGCAAGGAGCACACAATGGCTTTTGAATTGCCCGAATTGCCCTACGCGCGAGGCGCGTTGGCACCGCACATCTCTGAGGAAACCCTGGACTACCACTACGGCAAGCATCACGCTGCCTACGTCGACAAGCTCAATGCCGCCATCGACGGCACCGATCTCGCCGACCAGTCCCTGGAAGACATCATCAAGGGCGCCGAGGGCGGCCTGTTCAATAACGCCGCCCAGGTCTGGAATCACACCTTCTACTGGCACAGCTTGAGCCCCAACGGCGGCGGAGAGCCAGAGGGTGCGCTGGCTGAGGCGATCACTGCGTCTTTCGGATCGGTCGCGGAATTCAAGGAGCAGTTCAGCGCCAGCGCGGCCGGCAATTTCGGCTCGGGCTGGACCTGGCTGGTGCAGAACGCCGACGGCACGCTGGCCATCGTCAACACCGATGACGCGGAAACCCCGCTCACCAGCGACGGCGTCACCCCACTGCTGACCTGCGATGTGTGGGAGCACGCCTACTACATCGATTATCGCAATGCCCGTCCCAAGTATCTCGAGGCCTTCTGGGCCCTGGTCAACTGGGAGTTTGCTGCTTCCAACCTCGGCTGAATCGTATGGGGGTAGTCGGTGTCTATGCGAACGCGCCCGCGTTCCAGTGGCCACCTCACCCCTCGAATCGGGAGACCGCAAATCTCGAACAAAAAAAAGCCCCGCATAAGCGGGGCTTTTTTATTACTGCTTGTTTCTACTTCTTACTGCATTTTCAAAGCGGCTTACATCATGCCGCCCATGCCACCCATGTCAGGCATGGCAGGTGCACCGCCGGCATTTTCTTCCGGCGCATCGGCAATCATCACCTCGGTGGTGATCATCAGGCCGGCCACTGAACCAGCGGCCTGCAGAGCCGTGCGGGTGACCTTGGCGGGATCGAGGATACCCATATCGATCATGTCGCCGTATTCAGCGCTGGCCGGATGCCTTCTTCGACGGCGGCACGGCAGGCGTGCATGGCGTCTTCGACGCGGGCCTTCTTCTCTTTCATTTCGATCTCGGTCGCACCACCAACGCGGATAACAGCAACACCGCCGGCGAGCTTCGCCAGGCGTTCCTGCAGCTTCTCACGATCGTAGTCCGAAGAAGTATCTTCGATCTGGACGCGGATTTCACCGACGCGGGACTGGATGTTGTTGGCATCGCCAGCACCGTCGATGATGGTGGTGTTGTCCTTGTCCATGGTGATGCGCTTGGCCTGGCCCAGGTGTTCCAGAGTGGCCGCCTCGAGGTCGAGACCGACTTCTTCGGAGATCACGGTGCCGCCAGTCAGGATCGCGATGTCCTGCAGCATGGCCTTGCGACGGTCGCCGAAGCCCGGCGCCTTACAGGCAGCAACCTTGACGATGCCGCGCATGTTGTTGACCACCAGGGTAGCCAGCGCTTCGCCTTCAACGTCTTCCGCAATAATCACCAGCGGCTTGGAAGCCTTGGCGACCTGCTCCAGCAGCGGCAGCAGCTCACGGATGTTGGAGATCTTCTTGTCGACCAGCAGCAGGAAGGGCGCTTCCTGTTCAACGCTCATGCTGTCCTGGTTGTTGATGAAGTAGGGAGACAGGTAGCCGCGATCAAACTGCATACCTTCCACCACGTCCAGCTCGTTCTCGAGGCCGGAACCTTCTTCAACGGTGATAACGCCTTCCTTGCCGACCTTTTCCATGGCCTCGGCGATGATTTCACCGACGGAGGCGTCAGCATTGGCGGAGATGGTGCCCACCTGGGCAATGGCCTTGCTGTCTTCACAGGGAATGGACATCTTCTCGATTTCAGCAACCGCGGCTGCGGTGGCCTTGTCGATGCCGCGCTTGAGGTCCATCGGGTTCATGCCGGCGGCCACTGACTTGAGGCCTTCGTTGAGAATGGACTGGGCCAGAACCGTGGCGGTCGTGGTGCCGTCGCCGGCCAGGTCAGAGGCCTGGGAAGCGACTTCCTTCACCATTTGCGCACCCATGTTCTGGAACTTGTCCTTCAGCTGGATTTCCTTGGCCACGGATACACCGTCCTTGGTCACTGTGGGAGCACCGAAGGACTTGTCCAGAATTACATTACGGCCCTTGGGGCCCAGCGTTGCCTTGACGGCATCGGCGAGAACGTTCACGCCTTTCAGCATACGGCTGCGGGCGTCGTCACCGAAAAATACGTCTTTTGCTGCCATGTTTATTTTCCTTTACCGAAAATTAGTTGGATCTGTTGTCGGGGCGCTGCGTCGCTTACTCAACGACGGCGAAGATTTCGCTCTCGCCCATGATGATCAGCTCTTCGCCATCGATCTCGATGGTGTTGCTGCCGGCGTATTGGCCGAATACCACGATGTCGCCTACTTTGACGGCCAGCGCGCGGGTTTCACCGCTATCGAGCAGTTTGCCTTCACCAACGGCGACGACTTCACCCTGGTTGGGCTTCTCTTTGGCGGAGCCGGGCAGGACGATGCCTCCGGCCGTGGTTTCTTCCTCTTCTTTACGACGGATGACTACACGGTCGTACAGCGGACGGATATTCATCTGTTTTACTCTCCAAATGACAATTTGTTATGCCGATATCCGGCGGTTCACCACCGGAATTGCCGGTTGCACGCAGTTGTGGGGACGGATTCAGCGAATTCAACCCTGAACTGGCACATTTCGTGGCTTTTAGTGGAAGAGCACCCGTTTTAGCACTCTCCCTCAGGGAGTGCTAATCATAGTCACGAAATATGACAGGTCAAGTGGAATACGGAGGATGACAGACGGCCGGCAGGCGGGCCAAAATCCGCCGCGTCGCGCCTTTGGCTACTGATCGCGCGGCTCGCGCTCTTCCACGCGTTTGAAATCACCCTCAATGGTCACCTGCTCGCCAGACCGGGAGGCCTGCTCGCTGCTGTCCTGGGCGCGGTATTCCGCATGGAAGCCGGCCTGGCTGCGGTACTGGGCCGGTGCAATGCCCAGCAGCCCACGACGCAGCGGACCGATCAATACCACCAGTGCCAGCAGGTCAGTGACCAGGCCTGGTACCACCAGCAGGAAGCCGCTGGTGACCACCGCCAGGTCGTCTCCGAGGAAACGTGGGGTGAAAAGACCTCCCTGGGCGTTAGCCTGGGCGGCGTCGCGCTGAGCCTGGCGAATCATGTTCAGCCCCTGGCGGCGGATCATGCTCATACCCAGCACCATGCTCAGCACCACCCAGCCGATGGCCACCAGGGGACTGGTGGCAGCGCCTAGCTCTATGAGCGTCCACAACTCGAAAAAGGGAAACAGCAGAAAAAACCATTGCATTACTGGACTATGGGGCCGAATCCCCTGCCTTTCAAGCGGGCTGCGGGGATTTTGGTGTACCATCCTCCGCCACACCTACCGGGAGCCACACTATGGACCGGGAAGACAAGGCCCGGGCCGCGGAAGAACGCCGCCAGCGGCTCTGGCAGGTCATCCACGCCATACCGTCGGGACGCGTCTGCAGCTACGGCATGGTGGCGAAACTGGCTGGACTGGCCAACGGCGCCCGCCAGACGGCCTGGGCCCTGCGTCACCTGCCCCGGGACACCAAAATTCCCTGGTTCCGGGTCATCAACAGCCAGGGGCGAATCGCCATGCCCGAGGGTTCCCCGGGTTACCGGGAACAGCGTAAGCGGCTCAAAGCGGAAGGCGTCACCTTCAACGAAAGCGGGCGCATCAGTTCGAAAGCGTTCTGGTGGGACGGCGGCTAGCTGCGCAGCTCCGGGTCGGCAGGCCCCTCTTCCGCCGCCTCGCGCCGGTCTTCAGGCGTGGGAACCGCGTCACCCCGCCAGGGAGCCACCCACAACAAAAGCACCATCCCGGGTATTGCGACAGCCGCGCACAACAGGAAGAATTCGGTCCAGCCCACGGACTCGACAATGATGCCCGTAGTCGCGTTGACAAAGGTACGCGGCAATGCGGTGATGGCTGTGAACAGGGCAAACTGGGTGGCAGCGAACTTGCGACTGGTCTCCCGGGCAATGAACGCCGTGAAGGCGGCCGTACCCAGGCCGACGCCAAGGTATTCAAAACTGATCACCGCCGCCAGCAGCCACAGTACGTGGCCCGCCTCGGCAAGCAAGGCGAAACCAAAAATACTCATCAGCTGCAGCAGCCCAAACAGCCACAGCGCGCGGTTGATACCCAGCCGAATCATCAACACCCCGCCGACCAGGCCGCCGACAATCGACGGCCAGAGCGCCGCGTGTTTGGCCACCAGGCCAATCTCGGTCATCGAGAAGCCCAGGTCGATATAGAATGGCGTCGACAGGGCCGTCGCCATGCTGTCTCCCAGTTTGTAGAACAACATGAAGGACAACACCAGCACCACGCCGCCCAGGCGCCGGCGGGCCAGGTACTCCGCAAAGGGCGCAACCACCGCCTGGCGTATTCCGGAGGCGGCCGGCAGCTCTGATTCAGGCTCGGAGACCGCGAGACACATGGCCACGCCCACCAACATGAAGGCGCCGGTGATCCAGAACACGCTGGACCAGGGCAAGTGGTCCGCCAGCACCAGCGACAGTGACCCTGGCACCAGTGAAGAAATGCGGTAGGCCTGAACGTGAATGGAATTGCCCAGGCCCAGCTCCTCGTCGGGCAGGATCTCGCGGCGAAACCCATCCAGCACCACATCCTGGCTGGCACTGAACAGGGCCACTATGAATGCTATCGTGGCCACCGCCGTCAACGACTGCTGCGGCTGTAAAATCCCCAACGCGCCAATGGCGAGCAGCAACACCACCTGGGTCACCAGCATCCAGCCACGCCGACGCCCAAGGAAGGGCGGCACGTAGCGGTCCATCAACGGTGCCCAGAGGAACTTCCAGGTATAGGGAATACCCACCAGGGCAAACAGGCCAATCTCCGCCAGACTCACGCCCTGGCTGCGCAGCCAGGCCGGCACCAGCTGGATCAGCACATAGAGCGGCATTCCCGACGCCAGGCCGGTGAAAACACACACCAGCATACGGCGGTTGAAGATGGCTTCGCGCCAGCCCGGCGCAATATCAGTTTGCGAGTTCATCGAGATACCGGTGTCGATAGGCGCGGGGTTCATGTGCCGCCAAGGTGGCTTCAAACAGTGCCAGGGTTTCTTCCGCGGCGCGCTGCCAGGAAAACCGGCTGGCGCGAAGGGCGGCCCGCGCCGCCAGCTCATCCCGCAATTCGGGCTCGTGGGCCATGCGTTGAATGGCGGCGGCCAACTCCCGCTCGGAATAGGGGTTTACCAGCAGGCCCCCGTCACCCGCGACCTCGGGCAGGGAACTGGTAGAAGAGACGATGGCCGGTACACCGTGCTGCATGGCCTCGAGCACCGGCAACCCGAAGCCCTCGTACAGGGAGGGCATAATGAGACTTTCAGCACCGGCATACAGCGACTGCAGCTCGGACTCGGCGACATGACCCGGCATCGACACCCGGTCCTGCAGGCCCAGGCGATTCACCAGCCCAGGCAGGTCCTCACCACCCCAGCCCTTGCCGCCCACCAGCACCAGGTGCGGCACCTGACTATCGTCCTTCAACAGGGCATAGGCCCGCAGCAGCCGTGGCAGGTTCTTACGCGGTTCCAGGGTACCCACAAACAGGTTGTAGCGCGCGGGCATCTCGCGGGAACGACGGTCGACGCTGACGTTGGGCTCCGCCGCCTCGTGAATGACCTGGCACTTGCCGATGGCGCTGGGGTAGTAGCGCGAGACCTCGCTGGCAGTAAAGCGGGAAACACAAATGACCCGGTCCGCTGAGCGTATGGAAGGGCCCATCAGGGCGCGTTCCAGCCACAGCCGGCTGCGAGGCATGGTGTCGGGAAACTGCCGCCAGACCAGGTCGTGCACGGTAACCACCCGTGGCATATCCCGCGGCAGGAACAACGGCAGGTGATGCCGGGGGGACCAGAACAGGTCTGCCACGTCCTTGACTGCCCACCGCTGGTAGCCAAGCTGTGACCAGCGCAGGCCGCGCAGTGATCCTTCCGCCGCATCACCAACCCTGGCCAGCACCCGCGGCGAGTCCAGCAGGGATGTCGTGAATGGTCGCTCACTGTACAGTAGCCACTGGTGGCCCATGGCTACCATGTGCGACAGCAATGCCGTCGTATAGCGGCCTATCCCACTGCCAGGGTTGGCCAGCAGCTTGGCATCCACGGCAATGCGCACGACCTAGGTGACCCTCCCCGAACGTTGCGGCCCAGCCAGCACGTCCTGGTAGATCCGCGCATAGGCTTTTCCCATCGCTTCACCGGTGAACAAGGTGTCAAACCGCTCACGTGCACGCTTGCCCAGTAGAGCGGCAAAATCCTCATCGCGGTGCAGCCGATCCATGGCAGCACGCAGGGAGTCCGGGTCACCGGGGGTCACTACCAGGCCGGTATGCTCGTGCAGGTTGATATGGCTGGAGCCGGTGCCCACTTCGGCTGAGATCAGGGGTTTGCCGCTCATGGCGCCTTCCAGCAGCGTGACACCGAAGGCCTCGGATCGCAGGTAGGAGGGAAACACCACCGCGCGACAGGCCTCTATCAACGCCATTTTTTCCTCGTTCGGCAGATAGCCCGTGAAGGTCACGTTATCGAGGCCCAGGTCATTTGCCTGCCGGCGCAGTGCTGCCTCCACCGGTCCTTTGCCGACGATCAGCGCGCGACAATCCGCACCACGGAGGGCCTCCAGCAGGATGTGCAGACCCTTGTAATAGCGCAGCACCCCGACAAACAGGAAAAAGCCCTCGCCGTACTCCCGGGCCACGCGCTGCCGCGCCAGAATGCGTGACTCACCATCGGGATAGGAGGACCTGGATAGCCCGATAGGGACAATTTCAACATCACTTTTCACATGAGCTAACACATCGCTGGTGGCCAGGTAATTCGGGGACGTGGCCACGATGCGCTCCATGCGCTGCAGAAAACGTCGCATCAGCGGTCTGTAAACCCATCCCAGGAAGCGCTGGCGGACAATATCCGAGTGATAGGTGAGCACCGAAGGACGACCACGGCCATAGAGGCCGTGCATGACGTCGGCGTAGGGCCAGGGGAAATGGTAGTGCACCAGGTCCGCCCACTCGACCTGACGCTGAAATTCGGTGAGCCCATCGAAAGTAAACCCGCAGGAGGCTATCTCGAAAGCCTGCTTGACGCGAACCACCCGACCCTCGGGTGCCTCGATGGTGGCCGGCTCAGGATTTTCGCTCAACGTGTATACGCGGCTCTCGACGCCCAGATCCCGGGTATTCAAACACACCTGGCGAATGACCTCTTCAAGGCCGCCCTGTGAATCCGGGAAGTAGGTTCGATAGACGTGGAGTATTTTCAAGGGCAGCAGGCCAACACCGTTTCCCCGATTATCTCCCAGCCGGGAAGGCGGTAGCAAAACTGTCCGCAGTCGCCCGCACGTGGGCCTACCAATGGACGCGACGCGGCGGCACGCCGCGCAGAAAATCAGCCATTGCCGCGGCAAAGGGCTGGAACAGGTGCCATTCGCCGCGCCACAGGAATTTGCAGGGCTTTACGCTGAGCCTCGACAACAGGACCCAGGGCAGCAAAAGCGGGTCATGACGCTGCGTATAGAGCAGCGTGCTGTAGTTCTCGCAGTACTGCTGGAGGCGTGTGCGGCGCTGGCCTGCGCGACCCGTAGTTGAGGCACCGGCATGATAGACCAGACTGCCGGGACACCATCCCAGTCGCACTGGGCCCTGGCAACGCTGCAACAGGTCAAGCTCTTCGAAATAGAGAAAATAGTCTTCGCTCAGGCCACCTGCCGACCACAGTAACGCGGCTCGGCAAAACATCGCGGCACCGGAAACGTAGTCCAGCTCTGGCTGTGCCAGACCGGCGGCAGCAGTCAGCGGTGATCCGGCATGGGCGCCAAAGCTCCGGGTGCTCAATCGTGAATAGCGATAACCGCCGGCGCACTCAATGGTATCTCCAGCGATGCCGGCGACAACGGTACTGCCCCAGACCTGCACAGCAGGCTCTCGCGCAGCCGCCTGCAGCAAGGCATCCAGTGCCCCCTGCGCCAGGCATGTATCGTTGTTGAGCAGCCAGAAAAAGTCAGCCTGGAAATCGCCCAGCGCCTCCATGCCGCGGTTGATATTGGCCGCATAGCCACCGCGCTGGCTCGAGGTGACCAGTGTCACGCGCGGGTCACCCAGGTCATTGATGGCCTGCGTCAGCCCCGCGACAATAGCTTCCGCAGAACAATCATCGCAGACGACAAGCCGGAGCTCACAGGCCAGGGTGAATTCCTGCGCCAGAATCGACCGAAGGCAGGTCAGCGTCTGTTCTATATCCTCCCAGGCGGCAACGAGGACGGCGACACGCACTGCCCCGGCCCGGGTGTTTTCGGGATGCCGGGGTGGTTCCGCCTCAGTCACCGCTGAAGTCGCCGATCACCGCCTGGCGGGCGGCGGCTACCGAGTAGTGCTGCTGGATAACACGCCGGCCCTGCCTGGAGAACTCCTCCAGCCGCACCGCATCGTCGTAGAGCGACTGCAGCGCCTCACCCATTGTCTCGAAGCCCGTCACGCACAGGGCGTCCTGGGCCTCGATTACGCCCTCGGCACCCGTTTCTGTAGTCAGTACCGGCACGCCCTTTCGCATGGACTCCAGCACCTTGCCCTTGATGCCGGCACCGAAGCGCAGCGGCACCACCGACAGCCTGATCTGACGGTAGAGGGCGTCCACCTCGGCATCCGGCAGAAACCCGTGGATGCGAATGCGATCCGACGCCAACTCCTCCACCTCAGGTGGCATACAGGAACCGACAATGTGCAGCACAACCCCGGGCATGGACTCGGCCAGTGACTCGAATATTTCTGAAAACCAGAGAATGGCGTCAGCATTGGGCGGATGATTGAAGCCGCCGATAAAGAGAATGCCGTCGCGCGCAGCCGCCGCGTAAGTGTCTTCCTCTGCGTCATCAAAAACGTAGAGCGGTATGGCCTTGGCATTGAGGGCCGGGCGTTCCTCATGGATGCAGTCGATCTCTACCTGTGACGGGTAGTAGACCAGGTCCACTGCATCGAAAATCTGAAACTCCCGCCGGCGCCAGTCGGCTGCCTTCTCGCGCAGGGCCTGTAAGTCTTCCAGCTCAGCCTGCCGCTCCAGCCGCAGGTAGTGAAGGTCGTGACCGAAATAGATTGTCCGGGGAGTCGGCTGCATGCCGGCAATCGTATCGAGATATTTTTCGGTGATGTGTGGCCGGTGCAGATACATCACATCGATGTAGCGCGCATTCTCCAGCAGCCAGGGTCGCCAGCCCCGGGCATACTCGCTTCCGCAAAGCACCTCAATGCCCAGCGCTTCAAGGTGTGTTGTGTAGGGCTCGTGACGATAAAAATTGTCGCCCATGAACTTAACGTTAAAGCCTTCATCGACCAGCAGTTTCAGGTATTGCCAGGTCGAGCGTGAACCGGCGTCGCGATCGAAATGGGGCACATAGTGGTCCACCACCAGCACGGTGCGGCGATGTCGCGAGCGGTCCCGCGCCAGGAACACGTGTTCGGCATTGGGGAAATGGTCGCGCGCCAGTGCCTTCTGCCACTTCTCCAGAAATTTCTGCTGGTTTGCCACCTGGTGCTGCTTAACGCCAGACTCAGTATCGGTGCCGTGCGAAATGCCCTCAAAATGCACCACGTTGGATGCCGGCTGCAGCATTACCCTGTAGCCCAGCGCGCGCACCGCAAAACACAGGTCAGTGTCCTCGTAGTAGGCGGGCACATAGCGCTCGTCGAAATACCCCACCTGCTCAAACAGTTCACGGCGCACCATCAGGGCAGCCCCGGAGATGTAGTCCACCTCCTTGAGGTAGTTGTACTCGGGCTTCTCCGGGTCATCGAGGCGCCCGAAATTCCAGGCCGAGGCATCATTCCAGACAATACCGCCGGCTTCCTGCAGGCGACCATCCGGGTACAGCAGCCGGGAGCCGGTAACGCCCACGTCAGGTTTGCTGTCGAGCAGTTCCACAAGGCTGTCCAGCCAACCGGGCAGGACTCTGGTGTCGTTGTTCAGGAGGAAAACGTATT
Organism: Cellvibrionales bacterium; assembly: GCA_043513815.1. Classification (GTDB taxonomy): domain Bacteria; phylum Pseudomonadota; class Gammaproteobacteria; order Pseudomonadales; family Halieaceae; genus JANQIO01. The sequence continues at coordinate 3,713,149 of CP121313.1, forward strand.
CGCCCCGCGCCTGCTGGGCTGCCTGGTTTACCGACAGCAGGAACTGCAGGTTTTTTGGGTTGCGGGTATAGCGTACTCCAGGGATTTTGCTCAGCATCGCCTGGCTGTCATCGGTGGAACAGTCGTCAGCAACAATGATTTCGATACTGCAACCGGGCAGGTTATCGCTGATGGACTGCAGGCAACCCAGGGTGTAGTCCAACTGGTTGTAGATCGGAATAATGACACTGACCCGCGGTTCGGCATGCACCTGGAAGGACAGGCTATCAACATCAACCGGCCGCTCGTCCGGCAACTTCAGGGTCTGTGTGGACTGGTCCAGACGTTCGCGATAGTGCCGGAAGGTCTGCAGCAGGTCGCCGCGACGGCGCACCAGGATGTCCAGGAAGTTGAAAACCCGCCGCGGGCTGACCTGGGCGAGCGTCCGCCGGGGCTGGGTAACGGCGGACAGCAATAGCTGGCCAGTTTCGCTGCCGCGCACCTTCGCCAGGGGCCAGCGGATGGGCCAGGTCAGCACCCTGCCCAGACGGTAGCTCCAGGAACTTTCCAGTTCCTCGATGATACGGCTGTACTCTTCGTGTACCGCAGTGCGCTCGTCCTGCTCCGCCTTTATCTGGGATTCGTAGGCAGCAGCCACGTCGTTCATATGCCCATGCAAATCGTCGATTTCGCCCTGATGCGCATCGACTTTTTCATTCAGCCGCCCGATTTCGCTCTCATAGCGGGTGGCCGCCGCCTGCATGGCAGAATTCAGCCGGTCTATCTCGGCCTGGTAAACCCTGGCGGCACTGACCTTTTCCTCGTCCAGTCTGGCAATTTCCCGCTGCGATGAATCCCGGGCCTGCGCCAGCTCTTCTCGACCGGTGGATATCTGCTTTTCGTAGTCTGCCGCCCTGTCGTTCAGCAGCATATTGAGGCGCTCGATTTCTGTCTGCGACTGCTCCCGGGCCTCAACCAGTTCTCGCTCGAGGCGGGAGGCCACCTCTTGCCAGCCTAGAGCCTGGCGCAGTGCTTCTGAACGATCGTCCAGTTCCGTTCGCAAAGACGCCACCATGCCGCTCCGGTCCTTCGGCAGGAACGTCTGCAGGCGGGCATCTATGCGCTCTCCCAGATCAGCGGCGGCCAGGTTCGCGACCTGTTGTCGCAACGCCACCTGGCTTGACTGGGGCGACAGTGCGCGCAATTCCACAGCCAGTGAATGCGCCAGCCTGGCTTCAGGCGCCGACGACAGGTCGTCAAGGGATGACTGACTGTGCCGCAGAGAGGGGTCTACAAACTCGCGCGCAAAGGCCGCCAACTGTGCAGCATCGGGCTCCAGGTGGATTGCTGCGAGGACTCTCGAAAGCTCGGCTTCGGGCGCCGCCATCAGCTCATCGTAGTCGGTAATCGCCAGCGGCAAGTCACTGTTGGCAATGCCCGTAACGAGGGACCAGTTGTAGGCCAGCCAGATCAACAGGGATTTTTCGCGGCTGAACCCGTTGCGGCTGCGCAACGAATCCGCCACTGACAGCGGAGAACGATGGATCGCTACCAGCCGCGGTGCGATATCCATCTGCGCCAGCGCCTGCAGCCAGACCGGCAGTGTCAGGCACAGGGTGGGGTCCTTGACGACAAACAGCTCGCTGCCCGCGTAGTTGCGGTCCAGTACATCGACCGCCCGCTTGATCCATGGGTCTGGCTTTCCGAGGCTGCGCAGCGGGTTGGTCTGTGTGCTGTCCCAGAGATTGCCGGTGCGGGCGAGGAGTTCGCGGTTCAGGTCAACCACCTGCGCATCCTCCCAGAACCCGGTGGGATTATCCGGGCCCGCCGGGACCAGCGAATCGGCAAGCCTGGCTCCCGCAGCGTTCAAACCTCGGGCCAGCAGGCTTGTGCCGGAACGGTGGCAGCCGAGTACCAGGAGTGCAGTTTGTGAAGTTCTGGACATAGCGCTAGGTCAGGCAGGGTCCGGCGACGCGGGCCACCCCTGAAAAAGGCCTGATGCTAACACACATACCCAGCGCTGAATGCTCCCGGTTGGAGCGCCGCCATGCTGTACAGCACGTGGGGTCGCAGGCAGTCGATCGATCACCGGGCGGCAGCCTCCAGGATCGCCAGCGTCTGCTGCGCGGCACGCTCCCAGCTGAAGTCACGTGAGCGCTGCTGCGATCTGGCGGCACAACCCGTACGCCATGTCTCATCGGTAGCCAGCTTTTCCATCGCAGCGGCGAGGCCCTGCGGCGAGTCTGTCGCTACGACAATGCCCGCGTCTCCCGCCACCTCGGGGAGCGAGGCGCGATCTGAGACTATGACCGGTATGCCACGAGACATGGCCTCAACAACCGGCAACCCAAAACCCTCATAGATGGAGGGAAAAACCAGGGCCGTTGCCCCGGCGTACAGTTCGGCCAGCCGGCGGTCATCCACGTAACCGAGTATTTCCACGCGATCAGCTATTCCCAGCTCAGTGGCGAGAGCCTTTGCATCAATGCCTCCCCAACCCGGTGCGCCCGCCACCAGCAGGCGTTGATGTGTCGCGGGAAGCAGTGCCACAGCCTGTAACAGCACCTCCAGGTTCTTGCGCGGCTCCTGCGTGCCCACAAAAAGGAAATAGGGAGACGCATCGGCCGCAACGGAAACCGCACTTAAGCGGCGGGCAGCGAGGTGAACCACGGAACAGCGACCGGCTGCCGCGGGGTAGAAGTGCGCCAGCTCATCTGCGGTGAACTGAGATACCGCGATGACCTGCTGCGCCCTGGCAATGGACACAGACATCGCGGCCCACTCCAGGACACGAGCCTGCCAGGGCATGGTTTCCGGGAACCGGCGCCAGACCAGGTCGTGTATGGTGACTACCGCCGGCAGGGAGCGCGGCAGCAGAAAAGGCAGGTGGTGACGCGGAGACCAGAACACATCGACCTTGTCCCGCTTCGACCAACGGGGGAACTCCCAGTTGGCGATCTTCAGGCTCTGCAGGCTACGGGGTGATGCCTGGCCATGACGTATCAGCACCCGGGGGTGATCGGTCCAGGGGCCGGCAGCCAGCGGTCCGTCGCTGTAGAGGCACCACAGGTGCTCGGTGGCTAGCAGTTGCTCCAGCAGAGACGCTGTATAAATACCGATCCCGGTGAGCGGCTGGGCCAACGGCCTGGCGTCGACTGCGATCTTCACCGGACCGCACACTCCGGGGGCCGGCAGTCAGCCACATCCCACCTTGCTAGCTCGTCTATTGCACCAGTTGCCTGATAGCTCGCGCAGGGCTCGTGCGTCCTGGACAGGCTCGGGACCGGAGGCGTAGCCGTAGCTACGCCGGTGGGAGCATGCACGTGCAGGGCGTGCGAGAACCAGCGAGATACAGGCAGGCGGCGTTGGTCGAAATATGTACTGAACATAGGACTGGCTGTTAGCCTGACACAAAAAGCCTTAGCAAGCATTCGGCCAGCGTACTGGTGCAATAGACGGGCTAGCTACCGCCGTCGGAGGGATGGTCCTGCTCCAGCACCGTCAGACGACGGTCGAGTATCGCCAGCTCCTGCACCACCCGAGCCAGTTGGACGCTGCGGCGAGAGCTTTCGATATCTGTCAGGAACAGGCGGGACAACAGCAGCAGGACCGCAACGATCACCGGCAGTATCGGGGGGTAGGCGATGCCCAGCAATTCTGCCAGCCTGTCATTGATCCCCGGGAATACCCCGAATACCGCCACCACCAGCGCGACCGTAAGCCACCAGATGGAATAGCGGATATGCAGGTGGTCGCGCCGAATCAGCACCACGATTGCAATGAAGAAGGCCAGCCCGAAGGTGGCGGTGAGCAGGTTAAAGAGTTGCAAGGGCTTACCTGGAGAGCTTCGCTATGGACATGATAGAGGTATACACCATGTAGTAAAGCACGCTCCTCCAGCTACGGAATATATGGGAGCCGCCGATTTCACGGTTCTGCATTTCAATGGATACCTCGTGTATGGGGAAGCCATGTTCCCGTAGCAACAAAAGCACACCCACATCCTGATACTCCAACATCGTGGCCTCGCGTGAGGCCAGCAAGCCAACGGCGCGGATTCCGTATACTCGCAGGCCCGATGTGAGGTCTTCCACGGACAGGCCGGTCAAGGTTCTGAAATAGCGCCAGGCCACTCTGCGATAGCGCGATCCGCGGCTTATACACTCGCCGACCACAACGGCAGAGCTGTCCTCACGAAAACGCTGGATCAGCGGTATAAGGGTTTGCGGAAGGTGCTGGCCGTCGGCGTCCATGGTGACCACAAAGTCGTAGTTCTCAGCCGCCGCGTACCGCAGGCCGGCCTGGGTCGCACCCCAGGCGCCGAGATTGATAACGAGGTGCAGGGCGATAACGTCCAGCCGCTCGATGATTTCACCGGTCTGGTCGGTGCTGCGGTCATTGACAACAATCACGTCCAGGGCGGGAGCCACCTCCGCCACCTGTTCGATAACTCTGCCGATTGTTGCCGCCTCGTTGAAGGCGGGTATCACCACTGCGCCACGCATGTCCGCTCTCCGCAGGACGCTCCCGGATGGAACGCCATAAAAGGTCGCGTATTCTCCATGGGCTTTGCGCCGGGTGCAAGAACAGGCATCGCACTAGCCGCCATATCTCCCCGTTTCAGCGCTCATTGTTTGCAAACGCCTGCTATAGCGGTGAGATAGGCTTGTTTCGTTGCTCACGGCGAATCCCAAATATTGGCGAGATATGCCGACTACCGGGATTTCTCAATGACTTTTTCCTCCAGCCCCTCGAAGCGATACTCACCTGCCAGCGCAGCCCTTGCACGCGGCAGATTGGCCTTTGATACCGGGTGGGTGGGGTAGCGCTCGAAGATGCTGATCGCCGCAGCATAGTCCTCCTGCAGCAGCGCGACGACCCCCAGATTGATCGCGGCGCTGGTCTGTCCGGGATTGATGCGCAGCACCTCACGGTAGGCGTCTGCAGCCTGGTCGTATTCGCCGGATTCCAGAAAGGCGTTGCCTTTGTGCAGTAGCACACGCTGCCGCTGGAGAGGGTTGGCCGTGGCGGCCAGGTCTGATTCCACACGATCGGCCATCTCGTGCTGGCCGGTAACGCGTAACAGCTTGGCCCAGAACACCAGCGTGGCGGTATCAACACGCAGGCGGCCGTAGCGTTCCTCGTTGGCCCTCAGTTCCTCAGTGAGGAAATACAGCGCCTGCTGGTTCTCGCCCGCCTTGTGGTAGACCTTGGCGAGATAGATCCAGTTGCGGGGCTGGTCCGGTGCGTGTGCGATAGCGTGATTGAAAAACGCCACCTGGTCGCGCCACAGCTGGTTACGCTGCCAGGTGAGGACCGAGAGGGCCAGCAGGCCAAGGAGGAAAATCGGAACAACGATGCGGCGTGGCACGGCCGCCAATGCTGCCAGCAGCGCGATACTCAGCCCAGCATCAGGCAGGTAGGCCCGGTGTTCAAACATCAGGTCCTTGATGGGAATCAGGCCCGACTCCACGCTGTGCGTGAGGTAGTAGAACAGAATACCGAAGGCGACCAGGGGCGCTCGCCGGGTCAGCGTCAATGCCCCCACCATCACGAACAAGTGGCCCAGCCCGCTGAGCACAACCTGCCAGTCGCCCAATTGCCACAGCGGTTGCAAACCGTAGTCGAGCACCAGGGGGTTCGGCCAGGCAAACAGACCCAGGTAACGCCATACAACGATCAGCTGTGATGCCAGGTAGTCAGCGCGCGACAGGCGCGCTGTTTCTCTTGTCGCGCTGTCCAGTTGCTCCAGTGAGAACACACCGGTGACGTGGAGCAGCAGCACCGTAACCAGCACGGCCAACAGGCAAGCCACAGCAATCAGCAGCAACCGACGACGTTCGCGCGCCTCGCCAGCAAAGAAACAGAACTCTACCAGCACCAGTGCGGCCGGCAGGGTCACCGCATTCTGCTTGGTAAACAGGGCCAGCACTGCAGCCAGACCACACGCAGCGAACCAGGCAGCGCGATGGCTGCCCAGGGATAAGCGACCCTGCACGTAAGCATAGATGGACAGCAGGTAAAACAGTGCGACCAGCGAGGCCAGGCGCTGCACAATGTAGGTAACCGCCTGTGTGTGCAACGGATGTATCAGGAACAGCAATGCTGCACCCAGTGCCAGCAGTGGAAGCGACTCGCCCAGTTCGGACGCGCGCAGCGCCGGAGTCCTGCCTAGGGCCAGAACCAGTAGATACAGCGTCAGGCCAGCCCCGATATGGATCAGCAGGTTGACAATATGGTACCCCGCGACCGCTTCCCCGTGGGCCTGATAGTTAAGGGCAAAACTGAGGTAGCCGACAAAGCGCATTTCACTGAAGGCGAAAATACGGCCCCAGGCGCCGGCATCTGCAATAGCCGGGTTGTCGCTGATCGACGAAATATCATCGAGGTACATGGGGACATCCAGCGTATGCCCGTAAAGCAGCAGTGTCGCCGCCGCCAGCAGGATTACCGCAACGCCGGTCTGTTGTAGCGCAGTAAGCGCTCTAGAGAGAAGCATGTTGAACCCTGGCATAAAGTGCCATCAATTGTTTTGTAGCTGACTCACGGCTGAACTCTGACTCCGCGCGCTGTTTACCACGCTGTCCTGCCGCCGCCAACGCATCCCTGTGCTCGCTGCACCAGACCAGGCGTTCCGCCAGTGCACCGCTGTCACCCGGTGGAAACGTCCAGCCGTTGTTTCCATCCTCTACCAGCCAGCCCACCCCGGAGTCCGGAAGGTGGCTGGCCACCAGCGGCTTGCTATAGGCCATCGCTTCCAGCAAAACCATGCCAAAGGCTTCCGCTCTATTGAGGGACGGCAGGCATAACAGGTGGCAGGCAGCGAACAGCGATTGCAATGCAGGCTCATCAATTTCTCCTGCCAGCAGCAGTCGGCCTTTTTCCTGCAAGGATTTCGCGGCGGGCAAGTGTTGAAGGTCGGCAGCGTCTACGCCCACCAGTACCGCACTGACGGGACAGCGGGCTGCGGCCAAATCATCGAGGGCTTCCAGCAACACATCATGACCCTTGTAGGCCGTGCTGCGCCCTACCATTAATACCCTCAGCATTCCATTCTCATCCAACGGCCACCTCGCGGGGGCAGCGGAATGATCCGGCACCGCTTCACGATAGAGCGGGATCACACAACATTTATCGCGAAACGCCACCAGCGGGCGACTGGAATCACGATAGTTCGGCGAGGTCGCGATAACTGCGGCTGCCCTGCGCAATAGCAACCACTCCAGGGGCTTGTATAGCAGGCTATAGATCCACCGGCCAATCCGCTCCGCGGGTTGAAAGGCGACGTCCGAGTGCCAGTGCAACACCCAGGGTACGCGCCAGGCCGGTGGACACAGCAGCAGCCAGCAAGCCGAAGGGTTTGGCAGATGGGCGTGGATGACATCGGCCCGCCTGCTGGCCAGCACCCTGAACAACTGCACAGGGAACAGCGGCGCAATGGGCGTATAGAAAAAGCTACCGATAACCGGTGAGCGCGACACCTCGACGCCCGACACTTCATCGGTGGACGCTTCATTTTTTCCACTGGCGTGAGCCAGCACCGTGACGCTGTGGCCGGCATCGATTGCGGCTTCAGCCAGCTGCTGGGTGACCCGCTCAACACCGCCACGAAAGGGCCAATAGAATTTGCCGATGTGCAGGATATGCATGGGATGATGGTATGCCCTGGACGGCTGCGCGAAAAGCGTCGCCGCAAAAATTTAAGGCTTGCAGGAGGTGTTTCAGGAGGGCAAAAAAAAAGGCAGCCCCGAAGGGCTGCCTCTGTTACTGCATCGTTTCTAACGACTAAGCAGGGCTTAGAAGGTAGAGAACGAGTTACCGTCGATAGAAACGGTGTAGGTCTGCACGTCCATGGAGCCGAACTCACCAGTAACAACCGTGCGCAGCTTGTTAGCCGGAGCCGCACCAACCTCGAAGGTCGGATCAGCAGCCTGAATAGCCGCGTAGATGTCGTTGATGTTGATCTGCTGCGAGGAACCCTGAGCGCCGACAGTGTCAGTGCCGCCAGTTACTTCAGCCATCGTTACGGTGGGTGAGGTGTCGCCCGCATCGTTGACCATGCGGAAGAACACACGACCTGCCGTACCTGACGTGTTAGATACACGGATAAAGTTGCGGTAAACGCCACCTTCGTCCGCCGGAGTCAGGGTCAGGTTGAGAACCTGGGTCTGGCCAGTGTTGCCCAGAGACGCCAGAGTCAGCGGTACGTCAGCTACCGTGAAGCCAGTTGCGGCAACAGGCATGTACGTTGCGGTGTAAGACGCTTCCGGAATAACCGTAGTGCCGTCCACTTCCATACACAGAGTCACAACAGAGGTCGGGCCAGTCGCACCCAGTGTACCCAGGGGAGCAACCGGAGACGGTGCAAAGGTAACCTGGTCACCGGCCATGTTGATCGTACCGGGGATCGGAGTACCGGCTGCACAGGTAGTAGCGCCTGCGTTAGCTACCAGATAAACACTGTCTGCCGCGCTGAAATCACCGTCGACCTCAATGGAGTGGCTTGCAACGATGTCTTCGATGTCGGCCGGAGTACCGTCCAGCAGTGAAGGCTGCGTAGCCACCTCTGCAACGTAGAAGCTACCCAGTGAAGTGATCAGGCCACCACCTTCGAAATTCAGGCTGTCGTCTGCCACTTCGATATCAAGCGGAGCTTCTACCGGCGTTGTGCTTGCAGCACCGGTAACAGCGGAAGTCGCAACGCTTAGAGCCGGAGTGAAACCGGCCAGCGTGTTGGGGCCAGCGCTTGCCAGCAGACCGTTACCACCGCCTGCGCCAAACTCGAACAGCTGGTACTGAACGGTCGTAGAACCGGCCAGGCCCAAAGAAGCTGTCGGCGGAGCCGCAAACGAAAGGGACGCCACTGTGGTGTTGGGAACAGTTGCGGTGGCTGCTACTTCGAACAGTACGAAGCTTTCGCCGTCACCACCTGAAGACGTCACGATAGCCGTCGTGCCAGGTACCGTCAGGGTCGGGTCGCCAACAAAAGTAGCGCCGTTAGTCAGGTCGTAGCGGAAGAAGCGCGGTGCCGTATTGGTGATCGTAAATCCGATCGTAGCGTCAACGGTTTCAGTCGTCGCTACTTCCACACCAGTGCCGGCCAGAGTAATCTCTGAGGCGTAATTTACTGCGCCCACACTTGTTGGAACGTCCAGATCCACTGCATACGCCGTGCTAGCGGCAGCGCCGGCAACGGTCAGTGCAATTAAGCTTTTTTTCATGTCTCATTTCCCCTAGGAAGAAATTGTTTATTCACAAATTGACTTTTCACCCCTCGCGAGTAGAGCTCAGGTGGATAAAAAAGCAATCCTTTTTTGGTGCCAGACCCCAGGAGGAAACCCCAGATCCCAGCGACTACAACTTACGCCGACAAGAAACCGTAGGGCCTGTCGAAGCCAAGCCGAAGCCAACGTTACACCCTCAAAATCGCGATGTAAAGCACCGCTAAGCCGTGAACACCGTCAGTCCCTCAACGAGTGTCAGCTACACACTCAGCGACTGACACATCCCTGCAAGTCCACGGATTGCGGGGGTAACGAGAGTTTTATAGACCATATAAATGACAAATACAAATCACCGCACCCTTGCTTCCGACCTTTTACCGGGAAAACTGTGAAGAATGTCCCAAATCTACCCGAAAAGCGTCTCCGTTACGGTTTCCCGGTCAGCTTGTTGGCCTCACCGAAGCGTTTACGAAGGGCCTCGGTAGCGCCCCGCGCAGCGCCATCATCGCCCACCACATAGGCCTGAATCAGGATCATTACTTCGTTGCGCGTATTTTCCCGGCGATTCTGCTGGAACAGCGGCCCGATGAGCGGCATGTCGCCAAGCAGAGGGATCTGTTCTGTGTTGTAGGTCTCATTCTCGGCAATCAACCCGCCAATGATGACGGAGCCGCCATTGCTCAGGGTCAGGTTGGAGATCACGCGACGACTAAAGATGCTCGGATTCTCCTGGTCGGCGCCACCGGCCAGGGCCTCGCTCACCTCCTGCTGCACCTGCAGGTCCACCCGGTCGCCGGAATGCACCGTGGGGATCACACTCAGAATGAGGCCCGTCTTGCGGTACTGGATGTTCCGGTTCACAGAACCGCCGGGTATATCCGGTGCCGACACCTCGCTGGTCACCACCGGAATCTCGGTGCCCACCTCCATGGTGGCCTCCGAGCCGCTCTTTACCATCACGTGGGGGCGCGACAGGATGTTGACGCGGCTGTCCTGGTCGAACAGGCGCAGGATAGCTTTTACATCGCCGGCGTTGTTCAGTACCCGCGCCGTCAGGCTGCCCGCCTCTGGCGCCAGCAGCGACTGGAATTCCAGGTCGTAGTCGAACAGTGTGGCACTCGCTTCCAGCCAGTCGATACCGGAGGCAAAGTTGTCTGTCAGCGTGACGGAGGCCAGCGTGACCTCCACCAGCACAAGCCGCGCCGGCCGGTCCATCTTGCGCAGGATGGGCAGCAGCTTTTCCCACTGAGAGGCCGTCATGTTCAGCACCAGGCCATTGCGGTTTTCATCTACCACCACCATATTGCCTTCCGTGCGGCGAGTACCCGAGACCTGCCCCTCCGAGGCCTGGGCTTCGATACTGCGGAGAGCCGGCATCAACTGCTGGATGTCCGCGGCCATGTCTTGCGCCTGGGTGTTCCGCACCTGGTAGTAGTGCAGCAACCGCTCATCCTTGTTGTTGCTGGGCACATCCAGCCGGATGGCCCAGTCCTGGATGTGGTCCAGCGTTGGCTGGTCGCCGGCAAAGGCCACCACCGACTCGGATTCCTCGATAGGCAGCACAATCACTGAGCCGGTAGGCGGGCTGGTCGAGGCAGAATAGCCCTCGGCCTTGAGGACATCGACCAGCTTCTGGGCCAGCACCCTGGCACTCAGATAATAAGGGCTGATGGCGATAGAGAACTTGCCGCGCATCAGCGGCTGGTCAAGCACCTGGATTGTCTCGATGGCATAGCTGACCAGTTCTGGCGAACCCTTCAGCAACAGAGAGTTACGCTCAAGGTCGTCGAACACTTCCAGGCTTTTACCCGCGAATATCCGCTCCAACCAATTGGTGGCATTTGCCGGCCGTACCACTGTCAGCGGCACAAACTGGAAGATGGTCCGGTGTGACAGGGGCACATCCGGCAGCGCCGTGCCCGTTACCAGTAGAGGCGGACGATCGGCGCCGCGGGACAACTTGGGATAGAAACGCATGACTCGGCCCTCCCTGGCAATGCCCACACCGTATTGCCCCAGCACGTCGGCGGACATCTTCGCCAGGTCATCGAGACTCTGCTTGCCCACAGCGCGCAGAGTCACCAGATCGGTGAGCCCCTGCAGGGCAGGATCCAGGGTGTAGCTCTCGCCCAGCAGGTTGCCGTACACCTCGTTGATAAAGGCCGGCAGCGGGATGCCGTTGAAATTGACCTCGATCTTCACGTCTGCGTAGTCGGTTTGGGGCAATTCCACTTCCACGAGATCAGCGGACCTGTTGTCCGGAGCAGCGGGCGTCCGGGTAAAGATCGGGCCGCCGGCGGCGGACGCCCCGATGGATGGCTCAGCCAGGTCTTCTTCTATGGGGCCGGCGCTCTTCTCCAGGTATTCATCGTACTCATCAGGCTCCCGCTCATAATCCCGGGGCTCCCAGAGCTCGCAGGCAGGAAGAGTCACCAGCAGAAGCAGGCACATCAATGGTCTAATTATTTGCATGGTTTTTCGCATTTGATTTATTTCTTTTGGTATAGGAACAAGCTGCGTTCCTCACCGTCTTCAGACACCCGCATGGATTGCTCTGTCAGTGCCAGCACACGGGTGCCATCCCCGAATGCCTCACCGACCCGGTAGCGCTTGACCCGGCCGGACTCCGCCACCAACGCGAAGCTGTCAGGGCCCTCAAGTAAAACCCCCACAAAATGCCAGCTGGGCGGTGGCGGCAGTGCATTGGCGACCGCCTCCTGCCCGGACTCTTCTGTGGATTCCTCCGGCTCCGGCTCGCGGGGAACCAGCCAGCGGTAGCGCTCGCGGAAGCCATCGGCGGCACGCCGGTAATCCTCTTCGCCGCGCACCGCGACCGGACCCAGGGACCAGGCCTCATCCCCCGCCGCACGCCGGGCCTCGCTGCCGCTGCGCAAGTCCATCATCGCTACCCCCAACAGTGCAGTGAGTAGCGAGAAGATCGCGGCGCTGCCGATAATCACCAGGTACTTGCGCATCAGCCCGACTCCGTCCGAAACAGATACTGCATCTCTACTTCAACCCGGACCTTCTCAGCGGTCAGCCCGCGCACCATCTTCAGACGCTCGATGCGGCCGTAGTTGGCGCGGGTCTCGAGATCAGCCAGAAAATCCCTGGCTATCACGCCTTCAACAACCCCCTGCACCGTGGCACTCACCTGCCACAACTCGCCATCCCGCAGCGGCCGCGGCTCCTGAACATCCAGTCGCAACTTGCGAGCCCCGGCTTCCTGGATCGTCTGCTGCAGGAGGGAGCGCACCTGGGCGCCGGCCCGTCCACTGGTCGCTACCACGGGGAAAGTGACCTGCAATTCCCTCAATGCCGCCTGGCTGCGATCGGCCCTTTCCAGCCAGTATTGCTGGGCCTGAATGGCCTGCAGACGATCTCGACGCTTGTCAACTTCCACCAGATCGCTGCGGGCCGCCGCGGCTGCATCAGACAGCACCAGCAGCAGGTACAGCAGCAGCAATCCCCAGATTGCCAGCAGTCCGATCCGCAGGCGCCGGTTGCTCTCCCATTCGGCCTGTAGCTGCCTGAGCTCATGCAGCGGCAATCTCGACGCCAGCGCCTCAAACCTCATGTGCCGGCCACCTGCTCATCGTCAGCGTCGGTAAAGCGCCAGCCCGGCGCCAATTCCGCGGTGATGCGCATCCGCCCTTTTACCCGGTCATCCCCCACGCGCTGTTTCACCAGCCAGGGAACACCTTCGAAAAGGGTCAATAATTCCGCGGCCGACAGCTCCTCCGCCGTCACCGAAATCGCAATGCCCTCCGACTGGAACTCCCAGGCCATAAGGTGCACTTCGCGGCCCTCAGCCCGGGCCCGGGCAAGATGATCCAGCAAATCGGACAGGTACTGCAGTTGCAGTGGCCCCGCGCGCAGCGAAGTCATGCTTTCAATATCATCCAGCGCCGCCAACGCCTCGTCGCGGGCAGAGAGAACCGGCGTCACCGCCTGGTTGAGCTCCGCGATATCTGCTTCGGCAGCGCCGACGGCCACCGAGGCATAAGCGATACCCGCCAGCTGGTAACTGGCCGCGACCAGGAACAGGGCAAAGAACAACACAAACAGGGTCGACTCGGCTCGCAGGAAGGGCAGCAACATGGATTTCAGCGGCGCCGCCGCGAATGAAGCCAGGCTGCTCTCTGCCGGCTCAGGCACCGACTCGACCGGCGGCAGGTCGAACAGCATGCGAAACTGGTTCCAGCTCTTCAGACTCGGGTGCTCGGCCCACCAGCGGGACTGTACCTGCCGGGATTCACGAAAGCCCCTGCCTTCAAACCCCTCGATGCACGCCACCAATTGAACCTTGGCATCACCCGGTTCTGTCCCGGGCGACCGCATCACCGATTCGGGCAGGATAGCATCGGGAGTGACACCGCATTCGCGGCAACGGGATCGCCGCAGCTCGCCATCCCAGGCCCAGACCAGCGCCCGATTTCCGAAGGTCTGAAAGTGGTATTCGGGGTCGTCAAAAGGTGCCCATTCGCGCACCTGCATGCGCAGGAACGCGTCGAGCTCTGCAGCCGAGACGCTGCTGATATCCACAGACCGAAACACACAGAGAGAGCGCGCCACCACCCATTCGACCCACAGGGCCGAATCGTCAGGCGACAGGACGCCGGCTTTCGTCTGGCTATATCTACAGGACGAAAGCAGGTAATTGCGCAGCTTTTGCAGATTCACTCTCGAGGTCTCTGGACAGGGGGCGGCGGTGGTTGTTCTCGAATATCCAGGGTGCGGGTTGCTGGTCGCCAGCGGAGAACTTTACAGAATATTCCCTGCATTGTCGCTCGCCGTCCAGCCAGAAGCGCATCCGCATTTCATAGGACGGCCGCGGCATGGCCGTCAGCGCTTCACCGGATTGCATGCGCGTGAGCCACTCCGACAAATCTCCATCAGGTTCGCCTTCGCCGTGACGCAGGGCCAGCAGTTTGTCCACCAGTTCAGCATTGGCACCGGGCATTTTCAACAACACTTCCCGTGGCGCCATGGATGGATTGGGCATACCGCCCCAGGCCAGGCTGACGATGGCCGGGAATGCATCATCTTTCCAGATGGCATCAATCTCTTCCCAACCCAGAACACCCTGCAACTGGAAAATGCTCTCCAACCGGCTGTTCGGCGGTGGCGCCAGGCCGGCGAAACGGTACTCGGTGGCCTCAGCACCGTTGATCCTCACCAGATCATCGGCATCCACATAGTCAGCAAGCCGGGAGGCAAGGACATCAGCCAACTGATACTCCACGCCCTGGCTCAACAACAGGTCGCGAGTGCGTACCGGGGTTTCCGGCACCAGACCCCACAAGCCGCTCTCGTCCTGGATGGCAAAGCGCGCCTCCCCGTAACCCAGGTAGGGAGTCCCATCGAATATGATGTCTGGGATACCCTGCCTCACCACGGCGCCGAAGCCGTCGCCTTTTTCCAGTTCCCGGTCCTCAGAGGACTCCAGGAATATTCCCGAGCGGCCCACCTGCGCCGTGGCAATCTTGTACAGCAGGGTGGCGCGGGTACTTAACTCCTCTACGCGGCCGCGGGCACCGTCCACTCGCGCCGCGGCCAGCGACAAGGAGCGGCCGTACCACTCGCCGATCGCAGCAGCGGCAATGCTGAGAAAAGCCAGCACCCAGATGGTGGACACCAGGATGTAGCCTCTGTTTGTCGTTTTGTCGAACACCATCAAATCCCCAACTGATCATCAATTTGCGGCCGCGGTGTGCGGCGGCCGAGCACCGCCACGTGCCAAAGTTCCTCTCCATCGAGGGCGGGTATGCTCAAAGCCAGCCCCGCGGGCCACTGCGGTCCGTCCTGCTTGGACTGCCAACGACCCACATACGTTCCCCTGGCATCCAACGCCCTGAATTGCACTGGATTTACCAGCTCCCGGTTATCGATCTGCATCAGCGTATAGGCATCGCCCTCCCCCTCCCGATAGCGCAGCTCGGTGACCTCGCCGAGGTTGATCAGACTGAGCTCGAAGGGCGTCGGGACGCCGCCCCCCGAGGCCAGCGGGGATAAGGTCAAACCGCGCAGCGAGGTCGGCGACAGTTCGAAGGGGTGATCGCGGCTGGCCCGGGCGCCGGCGATCAGTTGCCTTACCCAGTGCTGCTGCAACTGGGTAGTGCGAAACACTCGGGTACGCTCGCCCATACGCTGCTCTATCTGTAATACCTGACCGACACCGTCCATCAGCAGCAGGCTGAGCATGGACGTAATGACCAGCACAACGAGCACTTCCAGCAAAGTGAACCCGGCAGGGGGGCGACTAGATGCCAATGCGTCGCTCCTGGCCTGAAGTGAGCCGATAACCCACCTGGCGCAGCTCAAGTTTCTGGCGGTCAAGCCCGGGCCGTTCCAGTACCACCTCGAGGTTGTATAGGCCCAGCTCATACGCGCGCGTCATGTTGCCGCGCTGTATCGGCTCGACCAGCTCACTATCCCAATTCAGCGTCATTTCCCCCAATCGCACCGAGCCGCTGGGATCCTCCATGGGATTGACTGTAGACAGGTAGTCAATGGCATTGTCGAGGTCCGTGGTCTCTATGGCGATATCACCGAAGCGAGCGGTACCGATCATCATGGAATTGATCCAGGCGTAAAGCCCTAGCGCCGAGGTGGCGAACACAGTGATCGCCACGATGGCCTCGAGTAACGTAAAGCCGCGCTGCTGTCTTACCATCATCGCAGCCTGGGCTCGCACAGGGGCGGCACCAGCAGAATTTCCTCCTGCTGACCATCTTTACCCATCAGCACCGTGCCGCCGCTGCAAAACCCATTGCTGAGATAGCTCACGCCGTTTTCGTCGGCCGCTTTCAACAACCAGCCCTCGGGCAGGCGCAGCGGGACATCCTCGTCCTGCCCTGGCAGTTGCCGCAGCGTAAAGCCCTGTTGCTGCTCAAACGCCTGGTAGGGCAGAGCTGCCAGCGCATCCAGCAGGTCGCCGCGCTCAAAGCTGCGCTGCCCGGCATCGAGCAGCTTCGCCAATTGCGGCAGCGCCAGGCTGGTCATGGCCGCCATTAACGTCAGCACGACCAGCAGTTCCAGCAGGGTAAACCCCCTAGCCGGGCGCCTGCCAGACGCGGTGTTAGCCCTCGTCAGCAGGCAGGTAGCCAATATCTTCATTGATGTCAGTGCCGCCACGCTGGCCGTCGGCGCCGAAGGAGTAAAGCGCAAAGGGCTGATCGTTGGCACCGGGGATGCTGTACTGGTAGGGATTGCCCCAGGGATCCAGGGGAACGGCTTCATCAAGATACGGCCCGCGCCAGCGCTCTCGCGCTGGCTCCGACTGGGGGCGCACAAACAGGGTATCCAGGCCCTCCTCCGCTGTGGGGAAGCGCCCGGTATCCAGCCGCATGGTTTCGAGGCTGCTCTTGAGCATTTTCACCTGGGTCTTCGCAGTCTTCGCCTTGGAGGCATCGACCTGGCCAAACATTCTCGGGCCCACCAGGCCCGCGAGCATACCCATGATCACCAGGACCACCAGCATCTCCAACAGAGAAAAACCGGACTGCCGTGTGAACGGGATTACATACTTGGGGTTTGTCATAGTGCTACGTCGTTTGCTGAGGTTATGGCCAGGATCACGCCCCCCATGATCACGCCAACAGCGGCGCCGATCAGGAGAATTGATACCGGCTCGATGAGTTGTAGAAACTTTTTCATACGCTGTCTGCCCTGGCTGCCATGCATGGTAGCGAGGGTTTCAAGCATTTTGGGAAGCTGGCCGCTCTGCTCGCCAACCTTGACGAGATTGTAACCGATTTCAGTCACCACCCGATTGGCGTGCAGGCTCTCGGCCAGCTTCTGGCCACCGCGAACCGCGCGCTCGACCTGCTGCAGGCGGCCTTTCATGGCTTCGTGCTCGACGTCCTTTTCCGCCAGGCGCAGGGCCTGGGTGAGCTCCACACGGTTGTCCAGCAGGGTGGCCAGCAGCGATGCCCAGCGGCCGATGGCCGCTTCCACCAGCCACTCGCCCACCAGCGGCAAACCGTAGAGACGCTGCTTGAAGCGGCGGCGGTTATCCGCATCCGAAAACCAGGTAAAGCCCGCCAATGCCGCCAGCCCGGCGATGACGGCAATCAGCAGCAGATTCTCGTTGAAGAAGCGGCCGGTCCCCAGCACCGCCAGCGCGAGAAAGGGAATTTCGGCGCTGTCCGCCTTGTCCAGCAGGTTAGTGAACTTCGGCACTACCATGATGAAAATCAGTATCACGGCGGAGATACCCGACACCACGAGGATGGTCGGATAGGTCAGGGCATTGCGAAGTTCTTTCTCGGTCTCCAGCTCGTAGGCCCACTGGTTGACGCCGCGTCGCAGTGCTTGCGGCAGTTGGCCGGTCAATTCACCCGACTCGCTGAGAGAGAAGAAGTAGCCCGGCAGCCGCAAACCGGCATCCCGCAATGCCACAGAAAATGACTGCCCGCCGCGCACGGCCTTGGCCATTTTCAGGAATGCCGCTTTCGTCTGCTGGTTGGGCGTGGACTCGCCAATTGACGACACCGCCACCTCCAGTGAAACGCCCGATTCCAGCAGCGCACAGAACTGATAGATCACCAGCTGCAGATCTTCCGCACTTTCAGGTCGCGTCTGGCCGCGCTTGGTAGTGCGGCTGCGCGCAGGCTTGAGATCGATTAGCTGCAGGTTTTCCTTGCGCAGCTGGCGTGCTGCGATTTTGTCATTGGCGGCATCGAGCTCGCCCGAGACCACCTTTCCCTGCAGATTGATTCCTTTATAGGAATAGAGCATCAGTGATCAGCCGCTGTCACCCGCAGCACCTCGTCGGCGCTGGTCAGACCCTGCGAGGCCTTCAGCAGGCCATCCATGCGCAGGGTGCGGGTGCCCTGGGACAGGGCCTGTTTGAGCATGGCCTGCTGGCTGGCTCCCTGGAGAATCATCTCCTGCAGGGCGGGCGTCACTTCCACCACCTCATGAATACCGGTACGCCCGCTGTAGCCGTGACCAAAGCAGTGACTGCAACCCACTGCCTCGCGCCATTCGCTGCCCACGCCGCCCAGGTCCTTGACGAGATCGATAACGCCCTGGGCGGGTTCGCCTGGAACACTGCAGTGTTTGCAGAGCACCCGCACCAGGCGCTGGGCCATCACCAGCCGTATCGGCGTAGCCACCAGGAAGGGATCCACTCCCATATCTATAAGCCGGGTAAAGGCGCTCACAGCGTCGTTGGTGTGCAGTGTCGACAGCACCAGGTGGCCTGTCAGTGAGGACTGGATCGCGATTTCCGCTGTTTCCAGGTCGCGAATCTCACCCACCATCATTACATCCGGGTCCTGCCGCAGCACCGAGCGCAGCGCCTTTGCAAAGGTGTAACCGATTTCCGCATGGGTCTGCAGCTGGGTAATACCCGGCAGCTGGAATTCCACGGGATCCTCGACCGTGATGATTTTTTTGCTGTCATCACTGACGTGATCCAGCACCGAGTACAAGGTCGTGGACTTGCCCGAGCCGGTCGGCCCGGTCACCAGCATGATGCCGTGAGGTTCTGTGATGTGGCGTTTGATAACCGCCATGTTGTCCGGGGCAATGCCAATCTTGTGCAGGTCGACCGTCTTGTTGTCCTTGGGCAACAGTCGCATCACCACCGATTCGCCGTGAACGCCGGGGGCGGCGGAAACGCGCAGATCAATATCCTGACCCGATAGCCGCACACTGAAGCGCCCGTCCTGGGGCAGGCGGCGCTCGGCGATATCCATGCCCGACACCAGCTTTACGCGACTGGAAATGGCCGCGAAACGATCCTTGGGTAGCGTGTAGCGATTGTAAAGTACGCCGTCCACCCGGAACCGCACCTCCATCTGGTACTCGCCTGGCTCGATATGGATATCCGAGGCATTCTGGTCGTAGGCCTGGGCGAGCATATTGTTGACGAACTCGATGACCGGCGCTTCCTCTGCCAACTCGCGCAGGTGCTCGGTATCATCGCCGAAGTCGGTATTGCCCGCCTCGGGCGATATCGCTTCCAGCGCCCGCTCCAGGTCATAGGAGCGCATCAGATGCCAGTGCAGCGCATGCTCCGGGAAAGCTCGCTCCAGTATTTCAGAGATTGTGGGGTCACAGACATCGGGGCCGACACAGTGCAGGGCGCCTTCCTCCAGCCAGGCGATAACGCCCTGGTCCAACCACCAGTCCAGTGGCAGGCCGCTGGCGGCGACCGTTTCGCCGTAGCTGTCGCGGCTCACCGGAAGACTGGCACTGTCCAGCAGCGGCGCCTGGAAAAGCTCGCCCAGCACCGGCAGCAGTTTGTCCTCGGAAATGGAACCGAGCCGCAACAGGATTGAATCCAGCCTCCCGCCGAGGCCCGTCTGCACCGATTTGGCGCGGTCAATGTCTTCAGCGGATACGAGGCCGCGCTCCTGCAGCGCGTCGCCCAGGTAAGATCCCATGTTTCACCCCATGTGTGTCAGCGCGGAGTATAACAAAGGACTCCCGCCGCACCTGTTATTGTCAGGAGGGTATTGGTCGGCAGAATCGGCAAAAAGTTCCTCACACCCGTACACATGTGAAACCCAACCCTTGCAACAGATTCAGCTCATTCTCTTGTGCCATTGCCAGTGGTGCGAGCCCGGCCGCAGCCCTTCTGCTCATACTGCCCGCACTTATCTAGTAGTCACACGCCCTCGCCGGCGAACAACTGCGTCTGCTCCCCCAGGAACTGCCGAAAGGGCTCCCAGCGCTGGTTAGCATCCCCATAGATAGGCTTCGTCACCTGCATGATGCTGGCCGTAGCAACGACGCGATCTGACAGGTGGGGAGTGAAGCAGGCCTCCTCAGGCTCGAGGCTGGCATGGGACAGCAACGCGGCTATCTCTATTTCCGGGTCAGCTACAAGCGCCTCGTACTCCTGCTGTCGCAGGAACGGGCCCAGCGACTCCCGCCAGCGGTCTGTCACCTCGTAAGTCTTGTCGTAATAAGCGGCACAATCAGCAAGGGATTCACTGAATCGATTCAGATTTGCAAAGCTGGTGGTGAAGCAGGAGAGTACCGTGCCATATTTCTCACGACGACAAAGCACCACGCGCGCGTCGGGAAAGGCCTTGCGAATCAACCAGAGGTACATGACATTCGCAGGCATCTTGTCAGTAACCACCCTGCACTTCCTGGGCAGGTTCAGGCTGCGCAGGTATAACCGTCTTACCGATTCAAAGAACCTGGCATCCAGGCTGTCGGGCCGCGACGGGTCGCAATCAGCGCGCTGCTGCAAAACTGACGCCAGAGA
This sequence comes from Cellvibrionales bacterium, assembly GCA_043513815.1. Classification (GTDB taxonomy): domain Bacteria; phylum Pseudomonadota; class Gammaproteobacteria; order Pseudomonadales; family Halieaceae; genus JANQIO01. Next base: position 3,733,582 of record CP121313.1, read on the forward strand.
CTGGGAGAGTGCAGGTGTCTCGCCCGCCGCGGTCACCTCGCTGTGAGAAGCAAATACCTGTTCAACCAGCGTGGTTCCCGAGCGCGGCATACCGAGGATGAATATCACACGGGGCTCTCCTTCCCGCGGCTGTGCCTCGACCTCAGAAGCAAAAAACTCCGGAGAGAATGTCTGGCAAATCTCATCCATCTGTCCAAGCGTGGCGTCAATGTCGTAGGGCGCATCAGCCCTGCGCAGCGCATTGGCCCTGGTAAAGTGCTCCAGTGCCTGTTGATGCATACCCAATCGTTCCATCAAGCTCGCCAGGGCGAACACATACAGGCTGTCCTCTCGGAGCCAGGTGTTGCCGCCGGCATCAGGCAACGCTTTCATTTCTTCTAACAACGAGGCAGCCGTGGTGCGCGACGCCGTAAGTGCACACAGGTGTAAACCCTGCGCCATTTTCGAACGCTGGGCCTCAGGCACCACCTCAGCGGCGCTGCCCAGTGTTCGCAGCAATACCGGACTTTCCTCCGCGGCTTCATCGGGGCGCCCGTTCAGATACAGGAACGCCAACAGCAGCGCCCGGTAAAATGGCGCCTCCGGCTCCAGCTCCACTGCTGTTCGGTAGTGATGTCCCGCCTTGTCATGCCCGTCCAGCGCCATAGAGTAGCCGCCCTGGGTAGCGTGTAATTGCGCCTTCAACGCCGTGTCTTCGCCTGCCAGCTGCAACAGCCTGTCGGTGAGCACTATCGCGCGGTTGATTCCCCCCTGGTGTGCGAAACACTGGGACAATAGCTCAAGGGCGGGGAACGACGCTGGATCATCGGCAAGAATCGCCTGGCAATATTCCGCACATTCAGCGAATTTGTCCTGGGCAAAGGCTCGTCGGGCTCGTTTCAATGTCGACTTCATGGCTGTATTCAGTGGTTATCTCAAGCTCGTTAAAAAACCCGGGGATGATGCGATAGTTCAGGCGCGCTGTGAAGAACAGCTCACCACTTCCCCGGTCATATAGCCCGAGTAGTCAGAAGCCAGGAACATCATCACATTGGCCACTTCCCAGACCTCGGCGGCACGGCCGAAGGCCTCGCGGCTGGCCAGTTGTTCCAGCAGCTCCGGGGGCGAGGTTTTCTTGAGGAAGTCGTGGAACGCGATCGAGGGCGACACGGCGTTGATGCGCACACCGTGATCGGCGGCTTCCAGGGCTGCACAGCGAGTCAGGGCCATCACCCCCGCCTTGGCGGCGGCGTAGTGGCACTGTTCTTTCTGGGCGCGCCAGCCCAGCACCGAGGCGTTATTGACGATGACACCGGCGCCGCGGGGCTGCATGCGTTTGAGCATGGCGCGGGTCATGCGCATGGTGCCGGTGAGGGTCACGTCCAGCACCCGGTGCCACTCGTCATCTTCCATATCGACCAGTAATTTGGTGCCGCCCAGGCCGGCGTTATTGATCAGCACGTCGACGCCGTCCATGGCCTGCTCCGCTGCGTCGACCAGGGCCTGCACGTCTGCCTCTTCGGTGACATTGGCGAGGCGGCCATACACCGCATCCAGTCCGGTATTTTCCTTGAGGGCGGCAACCGCTTTCTGCAACCGACCCTCGTGAATATCGCTGATAAAGACGGCGCGGGCGCCCTCTTCCGCGGCCCGGGTTGCCGCGGCGAAGCCAATGCCGGCGCCGGCGGCGGCGGTGACCAGCACGCTCTTGCCGGCCAGTAGGTTGTGACCGGGGACGTAGGGGGGCGGTTCTTTCAATGCCATGTCTTGCTCCGTGTTCAGCCGCGGGGTTCGCGCGGCATGTTCAGCGCCCTTTCGGCGATGATATTGCGCTGCACCTGGTTGGTGCCGCCATAGATGGTGTCGGCGCGGGAAAACAGGAACAGGCTCTGCAGCCTGCTGAGCTCATAGGGTGCGCCGGCACAGATTTCCGCTTCCGGGCCCAGCACATCCATGGCCAGCTTGCCGAGGTTGCGGTGCCAGGTCGCCCAGTACAGCTTGTAGATCATGGCCTCGGGCTGCAACGAGCCGTCATCGGCATTGCCCGAGAGAGTCCGCATGCTGTTATAGCGCATGATCTTCAGGCCCACGTGGGCGTCAGCGATACGCTGGCGAATCGCCGGATCCTTCGCGACACCATTGCGCTTCGCCTCGCGGATAATTTCATCCAGCTCGTTCTGGAAGGCCATCTGCTGGCCCAAGGTGGACACGCCACGCTCAAAGCCCAACAGGCCCATGGCCACTTTCCAGCCGTCGCCGGGCTCACCGACGATGTCATCCGCACCGCAGCTCGCCTCGTCGAAGAACACCTCATTGAATTCGCTGGTACCGGTCATCTGCTCGATGGGGCGCACGGTAACGCCGGGCTGGTCCATGGCCAGCAGGAAAAAGCCCAGCCCCTTGTGGCCCACCGAGTCGGGGTCGGTGCGGGCAATCACGAAGCAGTATTCCGACTCATGGGCCAGCGAGGTCCAGACTTTCTGGCCGGTGATCAGCCAGCGCCCCGCCCCCTCGTCGTACTGCGCCCTGGTTTTCACGTTGGCGAGATCGGAACCGGCCGAGGGTTCAGAGTAGCCCTGGCACCAGAACTCTTCACCGGCGCGAATGCCGGGCAGGAAGCGTGTGCGCTGCTGCTCGGTGCCAAACGCTATCAGGGTTGGCCCGGTCAGCGTCTCACCAATATGGCCCATACGACCGGGTCCGCCGGCGCGGGCGTATTCCTCGTGGAAGATCACCTGCTGTTCGATAGAGGCATCGCGGCCGCCGTAGGCCTGCGGCCAGCCGATACAGGTCCAGCCGCCCTCCGCCAGCCTGCGCTCCCAGGCTTTGCGCTCCTGGGGAAACATATGCTCATCACCGGGGCCGCCGCGAAAGCGGATCTCGGCAAACTCGCCGACCAGATTGTCGGCCAGCCAATCGGCAATCTCTTCGCGGAAGCGTTCATCCTCGGCGCTGAATTTCAATTCCATGGCAGGCTCCGTTAATCCAATAGCTGCGCGGCCAGGCGCTCGCGGTGGAAATTAGCATTACCCAGCAGGGCCTCCGAGGATCGGGCGCGCTTGAAGTAGAGCTGGATGTCGTACTCCCAGGTAAACCCCACCCCGCCGTGCAGCTGGACGCCACAGCCAGCATTGAACATATAGGCCTCCGAGCAGGCCGCCTTGGCCACGCTGGCCGCCTCGGCCAACTCGTCGGCGGTGGCCCCGCCGGCGAGAAATTGCTGGGCAATACAGGCCGCGTAGTAGCTCGCCGAACGTGCAGCCTCCACCTTCACCATCATGTCGGCGGCCTTGTGTTTGACCGCCTGGAAGCTGGCAATGGTGCGGCCGAACTGCACCCGCTCCTGGGTATAGGCAATGCTGCTGTCCAGACTCTGCTGGGCGCCGCCCACCTGCTCGGCCGCCAGCGCGATGGCCGCGAGATCCAGCACCGACTGCAGGGTGGACTGCGAGCCCGACGCCAGACGCTGGCAGGCATCCACCTCGACGTTGTCGAAGACCAGTTCCGCCTGCTTGCGGGTCTGATCCATGGTGGGCAACCACCTGCGACCCAGACCGTGCTGGTCGCCGGGCAGCACAAACAGGGCAAGCTCCTCATCGTCACCGGCGGCCTCTGCCGCCACAATCACCCAGTCCGCGCTGTGCCCATCGATAACAAAACGCGCAGTGCCATTCAGGAGAAAGCCGTCATCCCGAGACGCCCATTGCACAGCAGCGGGGTCATGGTGAGCGAGCGTGGCGGAGTCACCGGCTACCAGCTTTTCCAGAAAGCCGGCCTTCTGCTCACTGCTCCCGGCCACCAACATGGCATTGGCCGCCAGGCAGACAGTCGAGAAAAACGGCGAACAAAACAGCACCCGACCCATCTGCTCCAGGGTAGCCGCCAGCTCCACGTATCCCAGACCCAGGCCACCGTAGTCCTCAGGAATATGAATAGCCTGCCAGTAAAGCTCTTCACAAACCTGTTTCCACAGCGCCTCGTCGTAACCGGACTCGGTTGCCATGGCACTGCGCACCGCCTCGCTGGTGGAGGCGCCCGCCAGGAACGCCGCCGCCGTGTCGCGGATCATGCGCTGCTCGTCTGTGAAGGAGAAATTCATGCGCCGAGACCTATGTTCCCCAGACCTTCTGGGCCGGTGTTTCTTTCGCCAGTAACTCGTCCATGGCCGAGCCAATCTCCGCCGGCGCCCAGTGATCGCCACGGTCCACGCCTTCAGTCGTGCGCCAACCGTCACAGATGCAAATGCGGCCACCCTCGGCTTCAATAATGCGTCCGGTCACCTTGCCGCCTTCAGCGGAAGCCAGCCAGGCAATCACCGACGACACATTCTCCGGGGCAAAGTGATCAAAGCCGCCGTCCTCCGGCTTCTTCATGCGCTCCGCCATTTCCGGCACCGCCGTGGTCATCCCCGTGCGCGCCACCGGACAGATCGAATTGGCCGTAATGCCGTAGCGCCCCAGCTCGGCAGCCTGGTTCAACGTCAGCGCCGCAATGCCCGCCTTCGCGGCCGCGTAGTTGGACTGGCCAATGGAACCCTGCAGCCCGGCGTTGGAAGTGGTATTGATAATGCGCGCATCCACCGCCTTGCCCTCCTTGGACTGACCACGCCAGTAATGCACCGCATGGGAGCTGATACAGAAATGCCCCTTAAGGTGCACCGCCATCACCGCGTCCCAGTCGTCCTCGGTCATGGAAGCAAACATCCGATCCCGGTTATTGCCGGCGTTATTCACCACAATGTGAAGGTCGCCAAACGCCTCCAGCGCCTGCTTCACCGCATTGAGACTGTCGTCGTAGTGAGTGATGTCGGAGCTGTTCACCACCGCTCTCCCACCACCGGCAACAATCTCATCCACCACGGCCTGGGCGGCGGACTCATTGATATCGTTGACCACCACGGCACAACCTTCCGACGCCATGACCCTGGCATGCGCAGCACCCAGGCCACCGCCGGCGCCGGTGATGATCGCTACGCGACCCTCGAGTATTCCTGTCATTTACTTCTCCACGTTGTTTTTCGGAGCGCTGTAGCACGTCGCCGCACAGACCCCGCGACTCGAATCAAGCTAACCGGAATCATAGAGGCGTCGATTCGCCCTGCACCGATGCTGGATACCACTGCGATACGAGTGTTCACGGGGTGGGGCTTCCCTGCACGGGACCGTGGCGCGCATGGACGCGCCGCGCCGGCGGACCGGCCCCGAGCCCCCAGGGATGGGTTCACGGCGTGTCCCGGGCAGGGAAGACCCATCGCGGGAACACGGGTTCTACGCTCCAGCGCCAGGCCAACGAACAAGCCCGGATTCCCGCTGGATGGATTCACTGCGCGTCCCGTGCAGACCCCCAGCACCGCCGGAGCACGGACGACGAAGCTACAAGCGTTCGAGCACAGTGACATTGGCCTGCCCCCCACCCTCACACATGGTCTGGAGACCATAACGACCACCAGTCCGTTCAAGCTCATGCAATAGCGTGGTCATCAACTTCGTCCCGGTGGCCCCAAGAGGATGCCCAAGAGCGATAGCACCCCCGTTGACGTTGGTTTTATCAACGGGAAAACCCGTGTCCTGCAGCCAGGCCATCGGCACCGAGGCGAAGGCTTCATTGATCTCCACCAGGTCGATGTCGTCGAGCTTCATGCCGCTCTTCTTCATGGCGTATTCAGTCGCCGGGATCGGCGCCGTCAGCATCCAGATCGGGTCGGCACCGCGCACGCTCATGTGGTGAATGCGCGCCCGTGGCGTAAGGTTGTAGCGCTTGAGTGCTTCCTCGGAGACGATGAGCATTGCAGAAGCACCGTCGCAGGTCTGCGAGGATACTGCCGCAGTAATGGTGCCGCCTTCTGCCAACGGGGCCAGCTCGGCCATTTTTTCCATCGAGGTATTGCGCGGAGTTTCGTCCATCTCCACCCCTTCCAGCGGCAGTACTTCGCGGTCGAAGCGGCCCTCCTCGATGGCGCGCAGCGCCCGGGTGTGGGACTCCAGCGAAAACGCTTCCATGGCCTCGCGACTGATCTGCCACTTGTCGGCAATCATCTGGGCCGAGTTGAACTGGGAGACCGGTACGTCACCGTAGCGGGCGGTCCAGCCCTGGGAACCGGAGAACGGGTCTTTAAAACCCAGTGGCTCCGCCGCCAGCATCGCCGAGGAAATGGGAATGGCACTCATGGTCTGCACTCCGCCGGCGATCACCACATCGTTGACCCCCGACATGATGGCCTGGGCCGCAAAGTGCACCGACTGTTGAGACGAACCGCACTGGCGGTCGATGGTGGTGCCCGGCACCTCGTCACTGAGGCCGGCGGCCAGCCAGCAGGTGCGGGCAATGTCGCCAGCCAGCGGCCCAATGGTGTCCAGGCAGCCGAAGATCACGTCGTCGTAGTCGGTATCGGGAATCGCGTTTCTCTCGACCAGCGCGCGCAGCACATGGGCGCCGAGGTCGGCAGCATGCACGTGGGCCAGGCCACCGCGGCGGCGTCCGGTGGGGGTACGCACGGCGTCGACAATATAGGCTTCAGGCATGGAGGGCTCCTTCATTCAATCAGGTTAGAACGTCGCGCCCGCTCCGAGCGGGACGTCGTCTTCGAACAACGCATTGCTGATGCGCTGCTTGTGGAAACCGGTATCGCCCCAGGCGCCGGACAGTGCCCAGGCTTTCTTCATGTATAGCTGCAGGTCAACTTCCCAGGTGTAGCCCATAGCGCCGTGGGCCTGGATACAGTTTTTTGCTGCCAGTGCCGCCGCTTCACAGGCGGCCAGCTTGGCGTGGCTGACGTGCCGGGCCGCAGCAGGATGGCCGTTGGCCAGCGACCAGGCAGCGCGGTAGACCGGCGCCCGGGCATATTCGAGCCGCACGGCGACGTTGGCCATGTGGTGTTTGACCGCCTGGAATGAGCCCACGGGTTTGCCAAACTGTTTGCGCTCACTGGTGTAAGTGACCGCCATGTCGACCATGCGCTGGGCCAGGCCCAGGGCCTGGGCGGCACAACCCAATGCGCCGCCATTGAGCGCTGCGTCAATAACGCCCGCGTCAGCCACCGGGTTTCCCGTATCGGCTGACGACACGCTGAACAAACGTCGAGAGCCGTCCACAGACTCATTGCGCGTGAGCGTTGCCGACGCCGGATCGACGGCATGCAGTTCACCGCCGCGCTCCAGCAGAACCAGCTGCGCGATGTCAGCGTCTTCGACCAGCACCTCCTGTTGGGCACCAGCGGCAAGGCCTATCGTGACCCGCGACTCGCCGCCGGCAATACGCGGCAGCCAGGTGTCAGCCAGCTCACCACCGATCTGCGCCAAAGTGGGCACCGACACCAGGGCGGCATGCACCAGCGGCGCCGGCAGGGCCACATAGCCGCACTCCTCCGCCAGCAGCACAAAATCCAGGGGGCTCATTCCCAGCCCGCCGTGTTCTTCCGGCACCGTGATACTCACCAGGCCAAGCTCGGTCAGCTGCGCCCACAGCGACTCATCAAAGCCCGCATCCCACAGCTCCCGAACACGCTCCGGCGTGATCTCACTGCGCAGGAAGTCGCGCACAGAATCCCGGAACAGCAGCTGGTCTTCAGTAAAATTGAAATTCATCAGCGCGGCATCCCCAGCATTCTCTCAGCGATGATATTGCGCTGAATTTCGTTGGTACCCGCATAGATCGGCCCCGACTGCGAGAACAGCCAGCCGTCCAGCCAACTACCCACGTCACCCGCATCGGGTGCATGGGGCCACAGCTCCGCCCGGGCGCCGAGCAGGCTCATGGCCGTGGCGTGCATAGCCTGGTCCAGCTCCGACCAGAAAATCTTGTTAGTCGAGGCTTCCGCGCCAATCTTGCCACCGGCCATCATCCGACAGGCGGTCTGGTAGGTGGTCAGGCAATAGGCTTCCGCGTCCATCCACGCCTGCATCACCGCCGCCTTGATAGACGGGTCGCGATCCGCTGACTCGCGATGGGTTTTGTACAGCTCCACCAACCGCCGCGCCGTCTCCTGGAAGCGGGCCGGCGAACGTAACAACAGACCCCGCTCAAATCCCGCCGTGGCCATCGCCACCGACCAGCCTTCACCCTCACCGCCCAGTCGGCAGTCCACCGGCACACGCACATCGTCAAAGAAAATCTCGGCAAAGCCCGGCAAGCCATCGAGCTGCGGAATCGGCCGCACCGTTACTCCCGGCGTATCCAGCGGCACCAGGATAAACGTCAGCCCCCGGTGACGCTCAGACTCCGGGTCAGTCCGAAACATCCCGAAGCACCAGTCCGCCCACACCGCCCGTGTCGACCAGGTCTTCTGACCATTGATTACATAGTGATCCCCATCGCGATCCGCCCGCGAGCGAATCGCTGCCATATCAGACCCCGCATTGGGCTCCGACCAGCCCTGGCACCAGATCTCCTCGCCGGTGGCCATCTTCGGCAGGATGCGCGCCTTCTGTTCCTCGGTGCCGTATTCCATCAGGGTTGGCCCGAGCAGGAAAATCCCGTTCTGGTTAACCCGCAGCGGCGCGCCGGCCCGGTAATACTCTTCCTCGAAGATCAGCCACTCAATCAAATCACAGCCACGACCCCCCAACTCCTCGGGCCAGGTCACCATGCCCCACCGACCCTCGTTAAGCTTCGCCTCCCACTCCCGATGCTGCTGGAAGCCCTCCTCGGTATCAAAGCTCTTCAGCTTCTCCTGCGGCACGTTTTGCTCGAGCCACTTGCGCGCCTCTTCCCTGAACGCCTGTTGTTTGTCTGTGAAGTTCAGGTTCATTGTGTGCGCCTGGATCGCGGCTCAATCAGTGGGTGGGGGTTTGCGAGACACGCCGTGAACCCGTCCCTGGGGGCTCGGGGCGCGAATCCCTGCGCGCCACGGTCTCGCAAACCCCCACCCACTGCTCGATCCGCTTGTGCCACACCGCAGATCGAAGAATGCCAGTCTGTGCGACCAGTTGCAGCGTCACGCGCGCCGCCGCCGGAATGGGCCGACGAACCAACGCGCTGCGCACGAAGATTGCTGATACGAAAACATCTAGCTGGCTGCGCTAATTCAATTGCCGTTGCGAATATCGGCAGCTCGATGGTCGCTTCCTCTGCTTTCGAATCGGAATTCGACAGCTCGATAAATGACGGCAGGAGATGTGTGCGGGATGCCTCCGGGTCCTTGGCTGCTGATGCATAGAGCTCGATGGTGGGAGGCGGCCGGTGTGTGGTGGGCATTTTCAAGACCGTGGCGCGCATGGACGCGCGCCCCGAGCCCCCATGGATGGGTTCACGGCGTGTCTTGAAAATGCCCACCACATAGCGGCCGCCGACTCCGAACGACCTATTGGAAAAGCCAGATCCAAACAAATCGTTAGTCATCAAAGTCGGCATCTCGCTTTTCGACAAAGGCATCCCGGGTCTCCTGGGAGTCCGGGTAGGTGTAGGCCTCGTAGGTGAAGCCCTGCTCCCAGCGGTATTTGGCTTCCAGGTCGCCGTCCTCGATGCCCGTCAGGGACTCCTTGGCAATTCGCACCATGACCGGCGACTTGGCGGCGATCTTGTCAGCGATCTCGCGGGCAGCGGCCATCAGTTCATCGCGCGGCACCACGCGTTCGACAGCACCCAGCCGGTAGGCCTCGGCCGCGTCGATGAATTCACCGGTAAAATACATGTAGCGCACCTTCTGCACCGGGAACAGCCGCTGCAGATGGGCACCGCCACCCATGGCGCCGCGGTCAATTTCCGGGACACCGAAACGGGCGCAGTCCGAGCAGAGGACAATATCCGCGGCGCCGGCCATGCCGATGCCACCACCCAACACGAAACCGTGCAGGGCGACGATTACTGGCTTGGGGTTGCGGTGAATGGCGCGGAAGGTTTCGTAGTTGCCGCGGTTCACGTCGAGGATCTTTGAGCTGTCTGCAGCGAGCTCCTTGATATCAACGCCGGCGCAGAAGCCCTTGCCCTCGCCGCCGATAACAATCACGCGTACCTCATCGTTGGCACCCAACGCATCCAGCTCGCGGGCAATGGCAAACCAGCCGGCGCTGTCGAAGGCGTTGACCGGGGGATGGTTCAGCACCAGTTCGGCAACCCCGTTTTCGATGGCAGTAGTAAAGGGTTTGCTCATGCTTGTTTCTCCGTGGACTGCGCGGCGAGGGCTGCCAGCCGCAGTTCGGCCTCAGCCACAATCTGGGTGATCAGTTCCTGGCAGCTGGGCAGTGAATCGATGACGCCGGCAACCTGGCCACTGGGCAACACGCCCTCGCTGGGTCGGCCATCCACCATGGCGCGCTGGATAATCATGGGCGCGTTGGCTGCCATGATCGCCTGGGCGGCGGTCAAACCGTCGTCGCGCTGCATGGCGATAGCGGATTGCAAGAGACCGAACAGGCTCGCGCCTGTGTACTTGCGGAAAGCGAGACCGTTGCGAATGGCCAACCAGAGTTTGCGGGCGGGGCCGGCGTTTTCCAGGCTGCCCAGCACCTCGTTGGTAATCATGCGTTGGGGCAAACCGTCCATGGCGGTGGAGCGAATAATCGCGCCGGGGTCCTTGCAATCGAGATAGGCCTGCAGGGTCGCCCGGGGCACCGGGCTGTCACTGGTCAGCAAGAAGCGAGTGCCCATGGCGATACCGTCAGCACCCCAGGCCAGCGCAGCAGTCAGGCCGCGACCGTCCCTGAACCCGCCGGCGGCCGCCACCGGCACCTTGTCACCCACGGCATCAACCACCTGTGGCAGCAGCACCGTGGTGGGGATGGCGCCGGTGTGACCACCGCCCTCGCCACCCTGCACGGTCACCGCATCCGCACCCAGCTCCACGGCCTTGATGGCGTGTTTGGGTAGACCCACGGTGGGCATGCACACCACGCCGGCGTCTTTCAGCTTGCCGATAAATTCCGGGCCGGGTGAGCGTGAGTAACTGACCGCCCGAACGCTGTGCTTGATCACCAGGTCGACGATCTCGGCGGCGTTGGGTTGGTACATGTGGAAGTTCACGCCAAAAGGAGCAGACGTCAGCTCCTTTACCTTCAGGATGTCACGCTCGATTTCATCGGGCGGGATGGTCGCGCCCGCCAGGAAGCCGAAACCGCCGGCATTGCCAGTAGCAGCCACAAGGGCGGGATCTGCCACCCAGCCCATCGCGGTTTGCACGATGGGATAGCGACAACCCAGCAGTTGCGTGAGTCGTGTTTCCAGCATATTCAGCTGCGGTCTCCCGGCGGATTGTCTTTGATCTGCATTCCACGCTGGTTGTGCGGGTCCAGCCCTGCAATGACCTCCAGCTGCCGCTGGGTCGGCGCAGCGGTAGTTGGCAGTTCACTGTCTATGTGTAGCGGGAAGCCGGTGTTCTCCTGTACCTGTTCGGCGCTGATACCCGGGTGCAATGACACCAGGCGAGCCTGGTGATCGGGGCCACCAAAATCCATCACGCACAGGTCGGTCACAATCAGGCGGATGTCGATATCGTCCAGGGCATGCCCTTTCGGCAGCCGCGCAGGGTTGTAGCCGATGGACGATACAAAATCGCATTCGCCGTCGATGAACACACGGGTGCTGTGGGCCGGCACAAAGAAACTGTTGGGGTGGCTGATGGAGTTGCCCGGGAAACCACGAGCACCGAGCATCATCACCTTGGGCTGCTCATAGCTGCCACCCAGCGCCGAGGTATTGGACTGGCCGAAGCGGTCCACCTGGGTCGGGCCCAGCATGGCGTGGCGCTTGCCGGACCAGACATTGTCGAAAATCCGCGAGAAGCCCATCCAGGATTCGTTGGCCTGCGCGAAACCCTCCGGGCGCTGCCCCAGCGGGTTGGGCTCCGACAGCATCCAGGCCTCTGAGTCGGTCATCATCAGGTCTGTGTTGCAGGTTTTCATGGCGAGGCTGGCGGCCAGCCGCGGTATCACACCAATCCCGGTGGCCAGCACTTCGCCATCGCCCTCAAAGGCTGTGGAGGCAGCACAGATACACAGTTCAGCAAGGCTATAACTCATGGCGTGCTCCTCAGTAGACCGGCAGCGGCAGTTGGCGGATAGCATCCAGGCCGCCTACGGCGAGCTGGTAGTCGGCCTCGCTGGCGCCCAGGTATTTATCGCAATAGCCGGCAAAGCCAGTCTCATCTTTGGCAAAGCCGGTGTATTCCTTGAAATGGGCCACGTCGAATCCGTACAAGGGACTGCAGGATGAAGGGTGGGCGCCGCCGGGAATGTGCACCACACCAGTGGTAGCGGCGCGCTCCCAATGCACCAGGCGCGCCTGGGCCGGGTCCTTGAAGAAGTCGCTGTCCACCAGTTCATCGCAGGAGACGTAGGTCTTGTCGGCAGCCCGGGCAAACATGTCGTCCATGTAATGATCGGGGCCGGCAATCTGGCAAACACCGCGCGCATCGGCACGATCGACATGGATCAGGCTGGCGTCGAGCTTCAGTGCCGGCATGGCCACCCATTCCTTGTCGTCATAGGGGCTGTCGACCAACTTGAGCGACGGATTGACCTTGATGATGTCGGTGCCAAGGCCCACCTCCGTGGGAATGAAGGGCAGGCCCCAGGCCGCTGCTCGCAGGCCCAGCAACATCATGCCCTCATCCAGTTCCGATACCTCAATGCTGCCGGCCTGGCGCGCCTGCCGGAAAAACGGCTCCAGCGGAATGAAGTCCAGGGAGACAAAGGCAAACACCAGCTTCCTGACCTTGCCGGCGGCACACAGCATGCCGACATCGGCGCCACCATAGGCAACCACGGTGAGATCCTTCAGGTCAGAGCGGAGGATTTCCCGTACCAGGGCCATCGGCTTGCGACGTGGCCCCCAGCCACCGATCCCGATGGTCATGCCGTCTTCTAGCTGGTTGACGACGTCCGTCGCCTGCATTCGCTTGTCCATAGACTGGTCCTGTTCTCCTGAACTAGCCGACGATTCGGCTCATCCGGTAATCATGTTTAACAAAATTCACACCCAGGGAGCTTTCGGTACGGCGCACCCCGTCCAGGCTGCTTACATACCGGTGTACAAAGCGCGCCAGGTGCTCAGTATTGCGCACCATGGTGATGCCGAGGATGTCGTGGCGGCCCATCATCAGGCCCACGAATCCAAACTCTTTCATGCCCGCCATCTGCCGGGCGACCTGTTCGGCGCTGTCGCTGCGCTCCACCTCCACCCATACATAGGCAATCGCCGCGCCCCGGTAGCGGTCGATATTGGTCACCGCGGTAATGCGAATCTGCTTGTCTTCCTGCATGCGCTTGATGCGCGAGCGCACGGTGCCCTCGGTGACGCCAATCTCATCGGCAATCTGCCGATTACTGGTGCGCGCATCCTCGCCCAACCGCGCCACAATCTGCCGATCCACCGCATCCAGCGTTCGCCTGTTAGAAATGACTGCTGCCGCCCCATTGCTGCTATCGCCAGTCGTTGTTGCAGTGGACGATGGTGGGTTAACGCCTCCGCAGTCATCACCCACTCGATCTTTGGCGGTCTTATAAAAGGGAACGGAATCGGGCTGGTTCTTGAGCACGTCAATTGCCAGCGATGAGGAGACCCGCAACACTCCGGGCAACTCGGCAAAGCGTCGGTACACCAGGTCAGCCATGGCGGCCTGGTCCTGGGCCACTACCAGCGTCTCGATATCACAGCTGCCGATTACCACGTTGATAGAAAATACTTCCGGGAAGGCCGCCAGTTCCTCCGCCACTTCCAGCGGCGCACGGCCATCCACGGTTATGCCTACTGCCAGCATCATCTCGTAGCCCGCCGCCTGGAAATCCGTTACCGCCACCACCCGCATGGCATCGCTCTGTTCCATACGGCGGATGCGGGTGCGCACCGTGGCCTCGGTCAGCTCCAGTTCGGCGGCGATGGCGCGGTAAGACATGCGGCCGTCGCTGCGCAACAACTCGACAATGCGCTCGTCGGTATCGTCGAGTTCGATTGCCGCGTTCATGCCGACAGCCGGGCCCGCAACTCGGTCTTGAGCACCTTGCCGGAGGCATTGACCGGCAGGCTGTCGACCACGTGCACCGCCCGCGGCACCTTGTAGTTCGCCATGTTGTCGCGGCACCAGTCGATCAGCGCCGCCTCGTCCAGGCCAGCCCCGGGGCGCAGTACCACGAAGGCGCAAGCCACTTCACCCATGCGTTCGTCGGGCATGCCGATCACCGCGGCCTGGGCGATCGCCTCGTGGGAGCACAGCTGATTCTCGATCTCCGCCGGGTAGCAGTTGAAGCCGCCGACGATGAACATGTCCTTGATGCGGTCGGTGATGTCCAGGTAACCGTCAGCATCCATCACGCCCACGTCGCCGGTTTTCAGCCAGCCCTCCGGGGTGATGGTGTCGGCGGTGGCCTCGGGGTTGTCCAGGTAGCCCTGCATCACGTTGTAGCCGCGCACCCAGATTTCCCCGGGTTCGCCCACCGCCAGGTCTTTGCCGTCCGTGTCGACGATGCGTATCTCAACACCCTCCATCGCCCGGCCCGAGGTGCCGGAGATAATTTCCGCCGGATCATCGGGTCTACAGATACTGACCGTTCCGCAGGTTTCAGTGAGGCCATAGGCCGTCACTACCGTTTCGAAAGCCAGCTCATTGCGCATGCGGTTGACCAGCTCCACCGGCACCGGCGCAGCACCGGTCACGGCCAGCCGCAGGCTGGACAGGTCGTAGCGATCGCGGTCGGGGTGCGCCAGCAAAGACTGGTAGATGGTGGGCGCCCCGGGCAGCATGGTGACCTTGTCCGCCTCTATCTGGGCCATGACCGCATCCAGCTCAAAACTCAACACAGGCAATATCAGGGCCCCGCGCAGAATCGCCGACAGCCAGCCCGCCTTGTAACCGAAGGCGTGGAAGAAAGGATTGATGATCAGGTAGTTGTCGTCACTGCACAGGCCTACGGTGCCGCTCCAGGTTTCAAACACCCGGATGTTCTGGCCGTGGGTGGTCACCACACCCTTCGGGGAACCCGTGGTGCCAGAAGTGAAGCCGATATCCAGTACGTCATCGGGTGTGACCTCGGCGACCCGGGCGTCAACCTCGGCGTCAGTGATGCCCTCCCCGGCGGCGAGGAAAGATTGCCACTCGCCGTTTTCGTCGCGATGGCTGGCGTCTTCACGCAGCAGTATAAAGCCGTCGAGCTGCGGTAGCTGCTGGTCGGCCAGCATGGCCGGATAGGCCTGGCCCAGAAATTCGCCCACCGTGAACAGCAACTTTGCCTGGCTCAGGTTCAGTGCATAGGCGACTTCAGGACCCTTCCAACGGGTATTGATGGGCACCAGTGTAATGCCCAGGCTCTGGGCGCCGATGGCGGCAAGAATCCATTCGTGGATATTGGGGGCCCAGATGGCGATGCGGTCGCCGCGCTGAAGGCCCGCGGCCATAAACCCGGCGGCGGAGCGCCGCCGCAGGCGATCGAGATCATTGAAGCTCAGCTCGAGGTCGCCCTCGCGCAGGGCGAGTTTGTCCCCGTACTGCTCGGCCGCCGCGGCAACAATGCCCGGCAGGGTCTTCCATTCAGGCATGGAGGCGGCGTCCAAAGTGACCAATCGGGCTCAACATCACGCCACTATAGTCACTGAACTCCGCCGAAACAACCGCTTTGCGTAGATTTCGAGGCTATATTCTACGAATATTGCTATTAGCTATAAGCAAATTGCCGTTTATGCCTTAGCCGTCAACTCTCACCGATTTCTGGAATTCTCGGTGAGAGTTGGCGGTTAGCACCCGATCTGCTTACTCAGCGAACTTGAAGTCCTCGAACTGCTTGCGCAGGTCGACCTTCTGGATCTTGCCGGTAGCGCCGTGGGGCAGCTCATCGACAAACTCCACCGCATCGGGCATCCACCACTTGGCGATCTTGCCGTCCAGGAAGTCCAGCACCTCTTCGGCGGTGAGATCTTCGCCGCCCTTGTCACGCACCACAACCAGCAGCGGCCGCTCGCTCCACTTGGGGTGGTAGCGACCAATCACGGCGGCTTCCGCCACCTTGGGGTGGCCCACCGCGGCGTTTTCCACATCGATGGAACTGATCCATTCGCCACCCGACTTGATCACATCCTTGGTGCGATCGGTAATGGCCATATAGCCCTGCGGATCGATGGTGGCGACATCACCGGTTTCGAACCAGCCCTCCTCGGCGTGAGCATCACCGGCATCCAGCTTGAAGTAGCCGGAACAGATCCAGGGGCCGCGCACTTTCAGGGAGCCGAAGGCCTCACCGTCCCAGGGCAATTCCGTGCCTTCCTCGTCGACAATCTTCATCTCCACGCCAAACACCGGGCGACCGGCCTTGAGCCGCATGACCGCCCAGTCCTCGGCGCCCATCTCCGCCACCGCAGGAGTCGGTGCATTGACGCTGCCCAGCGGACTCATCTCGGTCATGCCCCAGCCAACCCGGGTCTCGACACCATGCTTGTCCATCTCTTCCATGATGGAGAGCGGGCAGGCGGCGCCGCCGACGATGATGCGCTCCAGGCTTTCGATGGTCTCGCCACTGTCGCGCAGGTGGGCCAACAGGTTCAGCCACACGGTAGGCACCCCTGCCGACATGGTGATCTTTTCTTCGTTGATCAGTTTGGTGAGCTCGGCGCCGTCGCCCATTTTCGGCCCCGGGAATACCAGCTTCGCACCCACCATCGGACAGGCGTAGGGCGTACCCCAGGCGTTGACGTGGAACATCGGTACGATCGGCAGCACCGTTTCCTTGCTCGACAAACCCATCACGTCGGGCCAGACCGAGGCGAAAGCGTGCAGCAGGGTGGAGCGGTGAGAGTACAGCACTCCCTTGGGGTTACCGGTGGTACCCGAGGTGTAGCACAGGGCGCAGGCATCGCGCTCGTCCAGTTCGGGCCACTCGAATTCGGTGCTCTGGCCTTCCAGCAAAGTTTCGTAGCAGTGCACATTATCCAGAGATGTCTCGGGCATGTGCTCAGGTGTGGTCAACACGACCCAGCCTTTTACGCCCGGACACTTGTCCGCTACGCCCTCGATGATGGGCATGAACATCGGGTCGAGGAACACGTATTGGTCCTCGGCATGGTTGATAATGTATTCCACCTGTTCGGGGAATAGCCGCGGGTTGATGGTGTGCGCCACAAAGCCCGAGCAGCTGATGCCGTAGTAGGCTTCGAAGTGGCGGTAATCATTCCAGGCCAGGGTGGCAACCCGGCTGCCACGCTCCAGGCCCCATCCCGCAAATACGTTGGCGAGCTGGCGCGCGCGTTTGAAGGCGTCTTTGTAGGTGTAGCGGTGGCGCGGGTTGTCCGCGGTAAAGGAAACAATTTCCACATTCGGGTTCACACGGTCGGCGAACTCCACAATGGATTTGACCAACAGCGGCTGGTCCATCATCAGTCCCTGCATGGGTACTCTCCTGTCTTTTTGTGTCCTGTGTCGGCTCAAGCGGGTACAGGCGAGGGTAAAGACCCCAACGGAGTCCCCCGATCCGGCTAGCCCACAAGCTGATACCTGTTCGTATTCGATCGACTCAGGATGACCCGGGCCATCTTGAAGACTTAATCGAAAGGTGGAGGCGAATACTAAGATTGCTCCGAATAGAGAGCAAGTCCGAGCTGCCCGGAGCAGGCATCAAAGGGGACAGACACCGAACGGGCTCTGACTCCGATAAAACCGTGTTCTCAATGACTACGCCAGTTCGCGCTCGAACAGGGCCAGCAGGCGGTTCCAGGCCAGGTCGGCCTTGGCTTCGTCGTAGACCGCGGAATCCGGCGGGCACCAGCCGTGTTTGGTGCCGGCATACACCTCGATCTCAGCCTCAACACCCGCCGCATCAAAGGCTTTCTTCAGCATGACCTTCTCATCGGGATTGCGTTCATCGTCGTTCTCAGCGATGGCAATCAGGAAACCGGCCTGCATCTCCGGTGCCAGCAAGTGCGGACTATCCGGCTTGTCGGTCGCGAGGCGACCACCGTGGAAGGAACCACCGGCACCGATGCGATCCGGCATGTCGGCCGCCAGACGCAGGGTGTAAGAGCCGGTCATGCAGTAGCCGGTCACACCCATCTTGCGACTGGTATCCACTGCCGCCTGCTGGTCCAGCCAGGCGACCAGGGCACGACCGTCGGTCACGGTGGTCTCCGGAGACAGGCTGCGGGCATGAGGCATTAGTTTCTCGCGTACACCGGGGTCGGAAAACTGGTCGCCGGGGGACACCAGGGGTCCTTTATGGGTGCGGTAGTAGGGGTTTACCACCAGCACCGAGTACCCGGATTGCGCCAGGCGTTTACCCATGGCGCGAAAGGCCGGACGTATGCCCTTGATATCCGGCCACACGATCACCGCCGCGTGGGCACCTTCGGCCGGGTGCACAAAGTAGCCGTCGGCCTCGCCGTCCGGCGTCGGCACCATGACATCCCGCTCCACCACATCAACCGCATTCGCCACCGCTGGCAACATCATGGCCAATGCGGTGCCGGCGCTGGCGGCGGCAAATTGCCGACGGGTCAGGCCACGCTGTCGCAGGTACTCCAGTTCGTCCTTGCCGGTAATTTCATCGCACATATTTTTCTCCTGTTGCTAATCGGGATATCGAGGCCGGGGACAGGCCGCGTGCGGATTCAGTCCGCGGCACAATAGTGCACCCGATCCGGTTGACCATTGCTCCGGGTCGAACTCGCCGGGGCCAGTCTCCGAGGCTGTTCCTGGCACTGCCCGTGGCTAACCGCCCGTGGCTAATGAGTCAGGGACCACTCGTCGCTGACACTGCGGCCGGCCCGGTGTTCCTGCTCCAGCTTGATCAGGTGGGCGGTCAGGCTCAGCTTTGCCATGTGATGTATACCGGGGTCGACGTCGTCGTAGACCACCTTCACCAGAGCATCGAGATCTGCCGTACCCAGCGCCTGCAGGCCGGCAATAACCTTTTTTTCGCGCTTGAGCCGGTGGCCAATCAGCCAGCTCACGGTCCCTTCGGGATCATCGATAACGGCACCGTGGCCCGGCGCCAGACTTTGCAGCGGATAGTCGCGCAGCAGCTCCAGGGACTCGATATACAGCTTCATGTCGCCGCTGGGAGGCACAATCACCACGGTGGAGCCACTCATGATGTGATCGCCGGTGAACAACATGCCCTCGTCTTCGAGCAGGTAGCAGTAGTGATTGCCCACATGCCCGGGCGTGTGTACTGCACGCAGCTTGAATTCCGGTGTTTCCAGCAGATAGTCGTGGCGCACCTCCACCTCGGGGGCGAATGTGTCATCCTGGAACATGTCGTCCCAGGGACGAGCACCAATCACCTCGGCGCCGGTGGCTTCCTTGAGAGGCGCCCAGGCCGGCGAGTGGTCGGGGTGGGTATGGGTGGCGACCAGCCAGCGTATGCGTCCATCGCCCGCTGCCAGGATTGATTCGACGTGAGAATCAATCAGCGGCCCGGGATCCAGTACCGCCACCTCTTCGCTACCGAACAAATAGGTGTTAGTACCAGGACCGGTCATCACCCCGGGATTCGGTGCAGTGATACGACGCACCCGGCTGTTGAGTGCGACCGGAACGCCCGGTGTGAATTCCTCGTCCATGCCTGCGCTCAGGCCATATTGGCGATGGGAACGACTGGGTCGACCTCCGCCTCATAGTCGACGCCGTCTACCTCGAAACCAAACAGCTGCAGGAAGCCGCGCTTGTATCCTGCAAAGTCCGACACTTCATACAGGTTCTCGGTGGTGGTGGCGTCCCACAATTCACCGACCCGGGCCTGCACGTCGGGCTGGATTTCCCAGCCGTCGGCGCGCAGCCGGCCCTCTTCGTCGTGTTGAGGGTTGCTGCCGTAGAGACCCTCGCGGAACAGACTGTCGACCTGCTCGATGCAGCCCTGGAAAGCGTTTTCGTCTTTCATAACTTGCAGCAGCAGCGCCAGATAAAGCGGCATGGCGGGGATGGCCGAACTGGCCTGGGTCACTACCGCCTGCAGCACCGAGACCCGGGCGTCACCGCCGCTGGCGGCGAGCTTGTCGCGAATACCGACTACCCGCTTGTCGAGATCTTTCTTGGCCGCACCGATAGTGCCTTCCCAGTAGATATCCCAGGTGAGCTTGTCGCCCAGGTAGGTATAGGCGGTGGTCTTCGCCCCCGGTGCCAGGCAGTCCGCCGCGGCCAGTGCCTCCATCCACATCTGCCAGTCTTCCCCACCCATCACCGCCACGGTATTGTCGATATCTTCCTGGCTGGCGGCGGGCACGCTCAGTTCACCGATCTCTTCCTTGTCGGTATTGAGGCTCTTGTAGGTGATGTCCTTGCCAATGGGTTTCAGCGTCGATGTGTGTACTTCCCCACTGACCGGGTGCTGGCGCCGCGGCGCCGCCAGCGAGTACACCACCAGGTCGACCTGGCCCAGGTCCTGCTTGATGACATCAATGGTCTTCTGCTTGATCTCGTCACTGAAGGCATCGCCATTGATGCTCTTCGCGTACAGGCCCTCCTGGTCGGCAAACTGGTGGAAGGCCGCCGAGTTGTACCAGCCCGCCGTGCCGGGTTTTTTTTCTGTACCCTCTTTCTCGAAGAAGATGCCCAGGGTGGCGGCGCCCGACCCAAAGGCTGAAGTGATACGCGACGCCAGGCCGTAGCCAGTAGACGCACCGATCACCAGCACCTTCTTCGGCCCATCCTCGATGGCGCCCTGACTTTTCACATAGTCGATCTGCTGCTTCACATTGGCCTCGCAACCGGTCGGATGCGTGGTAATGCACATGAAGCCGCGAACTCTGGGTTTGATAATCATGACGGGGTGTTTCCTTGCTAAAACGGTGGGCCGCTACAACAACAGGCGGCGAATATCAGCCAGCAGGCTGCACAGCTGTGTGGTGAAGCGCCCGGCATCGGCGCCGTTCACGGCGCGGTGGTCGTAGGACAGGCACAGGGGCAGCATTTTGCGCGGCTCGAAGTCCGAGCCGTTCCAGACAGGCTTCATGGCTAGCTTCGACACCCCGAGAATTGCCACCTCCGGCGCATTCACCACCGGCGTAAAGCCGGCACCGCCGATACTGCCCAGGCTGGAGATCGAAAAGCAGCCGCCCTGCATTTCCTGCGGTTTGAGCTTGCGATCCTTGGCGCGCGCAGCGAGGTCGGCGGTTTCTTCCGCCAGCTCCCACAGGCTTTTCTGGTCGACGTCGCGAATTACGGGCACCACCAGGCCGGCGGGCGTGTCCACCGCCATACCAATATGCACGTACTGTTTGTAAATGAAGTTTTCACCGTCGGCAGAGATGCTGCGGTTTAGTTTCGGATTATCCTTGAGCGCTACGGCACAGGCCTTGAGGAGAAAGGGCAATGGCGTGAGTCGCGTGCCGCGCTTCTCGCCCTCGGCCTTCATTCCGGCGCGA
This sequence comes from Cellvibrionales bacterium, assembly GCA_043513815.1. Lineage (GTDB taxonomy): Bacteria > Pseudomonadota > Gammaproteobacteria > Pseudomonadales > Halieaceae > JANQIO01. Next base: position 3,754,831 of record CP121313.1, read on the forward strand.
AAGGCCTCCAGCTCGGTGATGTCAGCGTCGTCAAACTGGGTAACGTGGGGCACATTGAGCCAGCTGCGATGCATGTTAGCAGCGGTAATCTTGTCGATCTTCGACAGGGGCTGGACATCGATGGGGCCGAACTTTGCAAAATCCACTTCCGGTACCGGGGGAATACCGGTGCCCGACGTCGGGCCAGTGCCACCGCCCTGCAGGGCGCGTTTAACAAATTCCTGCACATCTTCCTTGAGGATACGTTCCTTCGGCCCACTGCCGCGCACAGCGGCAAGATCGACGCCCAGCTCACGGGCCAGTTTGCGCACGGCGGGTCCGGCGTAGATCTGGCCACCCCCCTTGATAGCTTCCGCGACCGGAGCGCTGGCCTGAGATGCAGTTGCAGCCGCTTGTGGAGATACCGCTTCGGGGCTCGCCGATTCCGCGGAGGTCGGCTGCGGCGTCGAGGCTGCGACCGGCTCGGCCTCGGGTGCCGGAGACGCAGCTTCGGTTTTCATCACGGCCACCGGGTCGCCTTCCTTGACCTGGTCACCCTCTTTCACCGCCAGGCTAACAATTTCGCCACCAAAGGGTGCCGGCATTTCCATGGAAGCCTTGTCGGATTCCAGCACAACCAGAGTGTCGCCCTCGGCAACGCTGTCACCGGGCGCCACAGAGATTTCGATCACTTCAACGGCCTCGTCGGTGCCGATATCCGGAACGAGAACCGTCTGTTCTGCTGCTGCCGTCGCTGGCGCTGGCTCCGGGGCTGGCTCGGCCGCCGGGGCCTCCTGTTCTGCGGGCGCTTTTTCGGCCGCGGGCGCTTTTTTGGCCGCGGGCGCTTTCTCTGCCGCGGGCGCTTTCTCAGCCGCAGTTGTTTCGTCAGTCGCAGGAGCCTCATCGGCTGCAGGCGCTTCACCGGCTTCGGCAGTTTCCACCACCACGATGGGGTCGCCTTCCTTGAGGTTGTCTCCTTCCTTCACCAGCACTTCCACCACGGTGCCCGCCGCTTCCGCAGGAATCTCCATGGAGGCCTTGTCGGATTCCAGTACGATCAGGCTCTGCTCGAGCTCCAGGGTGTCACCGACCGCGACACTGACCTCGATGACCTCGGTGTCTTCCGCGCCGCCAATGTCGGGGACTGTAAGCGTCTCTTTCGCCACTACGAGATCCTTAATCCTTTGCTACCCGGCCTGCGCATCACAGCGTGCAGGGGTCGGGCTTGTCGGGGTTGATGCCGAACTTCTTCATCGCCTTGCCGACGTCGGCGACGGGTAGCTTGCCGTCGTCCGCCAATGCCTTCAGTGCCGCCAGCACCACATACTCACGACTGACTTCGAAATGCTTGCGCAGCTTGCTGCGGGTGTCGCTGCGGCCAAAACCGTCGGTACCCAAGGTGACATACTGGCCGGGAATGAATTCCCGAATCTGGTCGGCATAAGCCTTTATGTAGTCTGTCGCTGCAATCACCGGCCCTTTGGCTTCGCCCAGGCACTGGGTGACATAAGGCACACGTGGCTCCTGGTCCGGATGCATCAGGTTCCAACGGTCCACGGACTTGCCCTCGCGCTGCAGCTCGTTGGCACTGGTCATACTCCAGACGCTGGCCGCCACCTTGTAGTCCTGCTCGAGAATCTCGGCCGCCGCCTCGACCTCACGCAGTATGGTGCCACCGCCGATCAAGTCCACCGCCAGCTTGCTGCGCCTGGTGCTCTTACTGCGCGGGTAAAGTCCCTTGACGATGCCCTCTTCCGTGCCCGGCAGCATTTCCGGCTGCACGTAGTTCTCATTCATGGTGGTGATGTAATAGAAGACGTTTTCCTTCTCCTGGAACATGCGCCGCATGCCATCCTGGATAATCACCGTCAGCTCATAGGCGTAGGCAGGGTCGTAGGCCCGGCAGTTGGGCACGGTGCTGGCCAGCAGATGGCTGTGGCCATCCTGGTGCTGCAGCCCTTCGCCATTGAGGGTGGTGCGCCCGGCAGTGGCGCCCAGCAGGAAACCGCGGGCCTGGCTGTCGCCGGCGGCCCAGGCCAGGTCGCCGATGCGCTGGAAACCGAACATGGAGTAAAAAATATAGAACGGTACCATCGGGAAGCCGCTGGTGGAGTAGCTGGTGGCATGGGCCAACCACGCCGAGAAGGCGCCGGCTTCGTTGATCCCCTCCTCCATGATCTGACCCTGGATGTCCTCCTTGTAGAACATGATCTGACCGGCATCCTGGGGCGTGTAGCGCTGCCCGACCGAGGAGTAGATGCCCAGCTGGCGGAACATGCCTTCCATGCCGAAGGTACGCGCCTCGTCCGGCACAATCGGCACCACGCGTTCGCCGATCTTCTTGTCCTTGACCAGAGTGGAAAGCGTGCGCACAAACGACATGGTGGTGGAAATTTCGCGCTTGCCGCTGCCCTTGAGCTGGCCACCCAATTCTTCCATGGACGGCACTTCCAGAGCATCGAACTCATTGCGCCGGCTGGGAATCTGCCCGCCCAATGCCTCACGTCGCTCGCGCATGTAGCGCAGTTCCGGGCTGTCCGGCGAGGGCCGATAATAGGGCACACTCTTGAGCTCGGCGTCGCTGATGGGAATGCCGAAGCGATCGCGGAAGGCCTTGAGGCTTTCAATGTCCAGCTTCTTCAGGGAATGAGTTTCGTTGTTGGCCTCGCCGGCCTCGCCGGTGCCGTAACCTTTTACAGTCATCGCCAGCACAACCGTCGGGCGGCCCTCGGTAGCTACCGCTTCGGCGTAGGCTGCGTATATCTTGTAGGGATCGTGGCCACCGCGGTTGAGGTACATGATGTCCTGGTCGGACAGGTGTTCGACCAGCTTCAGGGTCTCGGGGTGTTTGCCGAAGAAGTGTTCCCGGGTGTACGCACCGCCGTTGTATTTATAGTTCTGCAGCTCGCCGTCGCAGACCTCATCCATGCGCTGCTGCAATAGCCCGGACTCGTCATTTTCCAGCAGTGGATCCCAGTGCCGGCCCCAGATGACCTTGAACACCTTCCAGCCTGCGCCGCGGAAAATACCTTCCAGTTCCTGGATGATCTTGCCGTTGCCCCGCACCGGGCCATCCAGGCGCTGCAGGTTGCAGTTGACAACAAAGGTCAGCTTATCGAGTTTTTCGCGACCGGCCAGTGAGATCGCACCCAGGGATTCCGGCTCGTCACATTCGCCATCACCCATGAAGCACCACACCCGGCGGTCACCGTGATCAACCAGGCCGCGGCTCTGCTGGTACTTCATTACGTGGGCCTGGTAGATCGCCTGTATCGGACCGAGGCCCATGGACACGGTGGGGAACTGCCAGTAATCCGGCATCAGCCAGGGATGGGGATAAGACGACAGCCCGTTGCCGTCGACCTCACGTCGGAAGTTGTCGAGCTGCTCCTCGTTGAAGCGGCCCTCCAGGTAGGAGCGCGCATACATACCCGGCGCGCTGTGGCCCTGGTAGAAGATCATATCGCCCTGGTATTCGCTCTCCGGCCCGCGGAAGAAATAGTTGTAGCCAACGTCGTAGAGGGTAGCGCTGGAAGAGAAGCTGGAGATATGCCCGCCCAGACCCTCGTCGTTGTCATTGGCGCGCATGACCATGGCCAGCGCGTTCCAGCGCACCAGTGATCGAATGCGCCGCTCCATGAACAGGTCGCCGGGCATACGCTTTTCCGCATTGGGCGAAATCGTGTTGCGGAACGGCGTGGTAATCGCCATGGGCAGGCGGGTTTCCCGCATCACGGCCTGCTCGGAGAGTCGCCGCAACAGGTAAGCCGCCCGATCAGGACCCTCGTGCTTGACCACAGCATCCAGGGCGTCGAGCCACTCCTGGGTCTCGATGGGGTCCTTGTCCTCGATCATTGGGGTCTCCTGCCCGGGGGAATCAACGGGGGCATCGATTGTAACCCGCAAGAGACGCGATTCAAGCAGATGTCCGGTTCAACGCTGAGAATTGCATGGCGAGAGGCCCACACAGAAATCGAATGTACTCGCCGCCTACTTCACCCGGACCCTGTTCTCACCCGCTCACTCGCGCTGGAAGAAGGGCCTTGAGGCCCGCAGTTCTGCGTCATTGCTGACCTCGGTGCCGGCCGGCACTTCCTGCCAGCGGCCCGGTGCTGCGAGCAGCAGCGAAGCCCGCTGCTCAAGCAGCACGTCCCGATACCACGCCAGCCAGTTTGCATACTCGATGTCGCGTACTGCATCAGCGAGCCGCTCGCGACCGTCAAAGTCGAGCTGCCCGCGGGCAATCTCGCGCCAGAAATACTGGGACTGCTCCGAGAGGTTCTTGTGAGGCTGCAGAATGTCCTTGAGCAACGCGGCCTGGTGGCGCTGAAAGCGCTCTTCGGTCACACCGTTGTCCCCGACCTGGCGTTGCAGGAAGGCCTGTGATTCGCGGTATACGTCGATAGCGCTGGCGCTGGGGGACTGGACCATCATGGCAATGGCCGGCACATCGAGCAGGGCCCAGGGGAAGGCGCTGACCACATAGCCCAGCTGTCGCTCCGTACGCAACTCCTCAAAGTAATCGGCGCTGATGGCCTGGCCGGTCAGCCCTGCCAGGGCCCGGTTGGTAATGCTGTCATCCGGCGCCTGCAGGTACCAGAACATGACCGAGTCCTCGTGCTCAATGTCAGCGCGATACACCAGGTCGTCCCCGGGCGAGAGCTTCACCACGCGCGGCGCTGGCGCCGCCAGCGGCCGTTCGTGAGCCATCAAGGGCGCCAGTACGCGCGTCGCCGCATCCACATCATCTGCGCTGTAGTTACCGTTAAGCAGCAGGTCGACCCGGCTGCTGTTCCAGAGTTGTTCGCCGTGGGCAGCCACCAGCTCCGGAGTCAACGACTCCAGCGCTGCGATCATTTCCTGCTCACGGAACCGCCCCGTCAGCAGCAGCCGGCGCGCATCGTTCGACACCTGGCGAAACGCGCGCGCCGTGCTGGCGTTTTCATAGCTGCGCACCAGGTCGCTGCGAATATTTTCAAAACGACCGTTGTCGAGCTCGGCGGTGACGATGGAATCGACAATGCGTTCCAGCAGCACCAGCTGCTTGTCACTGTAGCCGCTCACCGACAGGCCGATACCACGACCGCTGGTGCTGATGCCGAAGTTGAGACCGGCCAGGTAAGCGGGATAGGTGTACTCGTTGACCGCATCACTCAGCAAGGCCGTGTAAAGCTGCGAGGCTGCTGCTGCGGTGGCGCTGCTGTTGACGTCGGCTGTCAGGAAGTTGGCCAGCAGGTTGCCGCGGGGTACCTCAAAGGTCGTATCCTGCTGATACCAGACACGCAGCCGCGGATCATTAACCACCAGTGACGGTGTCGATGACGGCTGCTCCGGGGCGGGCAGCAGCTCAACGCTGTCTGCAATGAAAGCATTGGGCGCGGGCAGGTGCAGGCGCGCATCAATGCTGGCGATATCAGCCCAGCCCGTCTGCGCGAGGTCCAGGGTGCGTACCGAGTAGGGCGTACCGTAGAACTCGCTCTCCCTGTCTACCGGCAAGCCGGGCGCGGTGACCGTGATCACCGCATTGGCCGGCACGAAATAGTTTGCCAGCAGGTCCTCGATCAGGCCCGGTTCGTAGTCCTCCATCAGGAAGTTGCCATCCAGCACATCACGGGGCGCCAGGGTATGCATGTCGCTGGCCAGTCCCGCCACGTAACCCAGCGGCTGGGCCTCTTCACGGAAGCGGAAAGCGAGCTCCGCGAGCTGCGCCTGCTCCTGGAAGAGCCCGCGCTGTGGGCCTTCCTGCCGCAGCATCTCGATGTACTCGAACAGCTTGCGCACGACCTGGTCGCGCTCGGCCAGGCCAGACTCTGTCAGGTTGACGGACACCTGGAAGGCGGCGCCGCCGCGGTAGCTGATGCCGGAACCCGCACCCAGTGCCTCGGCCCAACCCTCTTCTTTTAACAGCGAGAGCAGGCTGCCCTCACCCTCGTGGCCGATCAGGTTACCGATGTACACCAGGGGCTTGGCACGGTAGTACTCATCCAGATTCGGAATCGGAAATGCCACCGACAGGCTGCGGGCACTGGCCTCGGGCTGAATGTAGACCAACTGGGGCAGCTGCTCAGGCTGGTAGAGGGGCGCTTCAATGTCGGCAACGCTCGCGTCGCGATTGGGTACGGGAGCAAAAATCCCCCTGACCATGGTTTCCAGCTCATCCAGGCTTTCACTGCCCAGCACCGCCAGAGTCATCAGGTTGGCCGAGTAGTAGTCGGCGTAAAACTCCAGCAGGTCTTCCCGCACCGACCGGCCCGGCCGATCTGCCAGCGTCTCCGAAGTGCCGACACCCAGCACGCTGTAGGGGTGTTCCGGGTTGACTGTTTCCCGCGCCACATCCAGGTTGCGCCGGGCATCGGTGTTCAGGCCCATCTGGTACTCGGCGTCAACGGCGTTGACCTCACGCTCCACGTACTCTGCGTCGAAGCGTGGCGCGATGAAGAACTGCGCAAAACGGTCCAGCGCTTCATCGAGATGGTCCTTGTCAATATCGAAGAAATAGTTGGTGTGCTCGAAGGCCGTGTAGGCATTGCGATTGCCGCCATGCTCGCTGACGAAGCGGGCATACTCTCCGGAATCCGGGTATTTGTCGGTACCCAGGAACAGCATGTGCTCGAGGAAGTGAGCCAGGCCACCGCGGTCTTCGGGGTTGCTGGCACTGCCGACGTATACATCCAGCGATGCCGCGGCCTTCTCGGTGTCCGCGTCCGAGATCAGCAATGCTCGCAGGCCGTTGTCCAGCTCAATGTACCGATACTCACGGTCGTCACTGGGGCTTTGGGCAGGCGCCAGGGGCAGGCTGTCTTCCATTGCCGCCTGCTGGGTGCAGGCTACCAGCGTCAACGCGGCCAGCAGGACCCCAAGCGGGAAATACCAAGAGCGCAACATCAGAAACTCCTATTGATTCGTGCAGCTGACCCTACGTTGGGCCAGCAGATGATAGATCAGGCGTCACCGGTCGCAAGCCGGCCGAGCCAGTACCCGCAGCGCCCGACCGGGCGTCTACATGCCGGGTGTGGGCTCGATGGGCCGCGGCCAGGCATTGATCACTGCCTTTACCAGGGTCGCCAGCGGGATAGCGAAAAACACCCCCCAGAGGCCCCAGATGCCGCCGAAAAACAGCACCGCGAGAATGATGGCCACCGGGTGCAAGTTGACTGCCTCGGAAAACAGCAGCGGCACCAGGAAGTTGCCATCAAGGCCCTGAATGACCAGGTAGACAAACATAACTGTATAAAATTCCGGGCCGAGTCCCCACTGGAACAGAGCGATCAGCGCAATCGGAATGGTGACGACCATGGCGCCGATATAGGGAATGATCACCGAAAGACCGACCAGCAGCCCCAGCAGTTCGGCGTAATTCAGTGACAGCAGGGTAAATGACACGTAGCTGACGGCGCCGACGATCAGGATTTCGATCAGCTTGCCACGGGCGTAGTTTGACACCTGCTGGTTCATTTCCACCCAGATCCGGGTCAGCAGCGGGCGCTCAGTGGGCAGAAATCCTCCTAACCAGGCCATGATCTGCTCGCGGTCCTTGAGGAAGAAAAACACCAGCAGTGGCACCAGGATGGCGTAAATCAGTACCAATACAAATACCGGTATGGAGGCCAGAGAAAGACTCAGGAAAGACTGTCCCAGCTGTGCCGCCCGACGCTGGGCTGCGGTGACCACCTCGGTTACCTGCTGTTCGGTAATCAGCTCGGGGTACTCCTGCGGCAGAATCGACACCCAGTCCCGGAACTGCTCGAACATCCGCGGCAGCTCGGTAAACAGGCTGACCGTCTGCTGCCATACCAGCGGCAAGACCAGGAACAGGAAGCCGAAAAACAGCCCGACAAAAACCAGGAAGGAGATCGACACCCCCAGCCACTGGGGCAGGCCGCGATTGATGCAGTAGGTACTTAACCCCTGCATCAGGTAAGCCAGCACAATGGCCGCCAGCACCGGGGTAAGAATATCGCCAATCGTCAGCAGAACCGCGAGACCCACTGCCAGCAATACCAGCAATAGGATGGATTCTTCTTCGAAGAAGTAGCGGTCGTACCATTTGCGGAATATTTCCAGCAACGATCAGTCCTCTGAAGCCAGTTTTTCGATGACGTGTATGAAAACCCCATCCTGCTCCTCACTGGAGACCAGGGGGTGGCCGGACTGCTGGGAAAACACCTGGAAATCCCGCACCGAGCCTTTGTCGGTGGCCAGCACTTTCAGGCGTTCACCGCCGCGCAGCCCATTGAGAGCGCGCTTTGCCTTCAGCAGCGGCATCGGGCAGTCCAGCCCGCGGGCGTCCAACTCCGTCACGTGTTTGGCCTCCATTGTCTCAGCAGTAGGCGAAAGGCCGCACAGTATAGCGGCGGGCCGCAGACACTGGAACTTCCATGTCTGTTGCGACTCTAACTACACTTCCATAAAGTAGTTCCTCGCACCTATCAAAGAGCAAGCTCTAAGACTCCCCGTGATCAAACGCCTGGTACAGCTTCTGCTGGCAATCGCGCTGTTCAACGCCAGCGCCTTTGCCACAGATGACCTCAAATTGCCCAATCTTGGCGAGTCCAGCACCAGTCTGTTCTCGCCGGAGCAGGAATATCAGCTCGGCAGGGCCTGGCTGAGGGTGTTCCGCTCCCAGGCGCCGACCCTTGATGACCCCATGCTGCAGGATTACCTGGAAGACCTGATCTACCGGCTGGTCACCCACAGCCAGCTGCAGGACCGCCGCATTGAGGTAGTGATTGTGGACAACCCGGTAATTAACGCATTTGCGGTGCCCGGCGGCGTAATCGGGGTGCATACCGGGCTGCTGCTGTACGCCCAGAGCGAGGACGAGCTGGCCACTGTGCTGGCACACGAAATTGCCCACTTGAGCCAGCGCCACTTTTCCCGTCGCATAGAACAGCAGCAGGCTACCCAACCGCTGACCCTGGCCGGCCTGTTGGCGGGCGCCGTGCTGATTGCCACAACCGGCGGCGCGGCGGGTATGGCGGCTCTGTCGGCCACTCAGGCGGCGGCGCTGGATGCCCAGTTGCGTCACAGTCGCGCTGCCGAACAGGAAGCCGACCGCATTGGCATGCAGACCATGGTGGAAGCCGACATGGATCCTCACGCCGCGCCGGCGATGTTCGAGCGCATGTTGCAAAACACCCGCTACTCCAGCGCTAACCGGATCCCCGAGTTCATGCGCACTCACCCGCTATCGGAAAGCCGGATTTCCGATTCTCGCAACCGCGCGCGCCAATATCCCAAGACCCAGCGCCAGCCGACCCTGTCCTATCAGCTGATGCGCGCCCGCATGCGTGTTCACCATGCCGACACCCCACAGCGTGCAGCGGAGACTTTCCGCACCAGCCTGGAAGGCACACCGATCTCTCGCGAGGCCACTCGCTACGGCCTGGCACTGGCACTGATTGAAAGTGGACAGCCGGCAGAAGCGCAGGCGGAACTGGACAAGCTGCTGGCCAAGGATCCGACACGCATCGAGTACATTGTGGCCCAGGCCGACCTGGATATGAGCATTAATGAGGCCCAGTCGGCGGTGCGCATGCTGCAACGAGAATTGCGGCTATTCCCAAACAACCATGCGCTGACCATGGCCTATGCCCGGGCCCTGCTGATGAACGAGCAGGCCTACATCGCCGAGGAAGTGCTGATAGAGCAGAGCCATATTCGCCCGGAGGATCCGGGGCTGTGGTACCTGCTGGCCGAAATACAGGGCCTGTCAGGGAATATCGTGGGCCTGCACCAGTCCCGGGCCGAGTACTTCATTCTCAATGGCGTGCTCGACCAGGCCGAGCGCCAGCTGAACTACGCCATGCCACTGGCGAGGAACGACTACCACACCTCGGCCCAGATCAGCCAAAGACTGCGGGATATATCGGAACTGCGTGAACGGATGGAGTTCTAGGACGCCAGCACGCCGCTTTTCAACTGGCGGGCAAAGTCCAGCATGCGCTGCAGCGGCACCATGGCCCGCTCACCCACTGCGGGGTCGACGAAAATCTCGTTATCTGAACGGTCGAACACGCCGGCCAGTGTCTCCAGCTCATTCATGGCCATCCATGGGCAATTGGCGCAACTGAGACAGGTGGCACCCTTGCCCGCCGTGGGCGCAATGATCAGCTCCTTGTCCGGCACCGCCTGCTGCATCTTGTAGAAGATTCCCTGGTCAGTGGCGACGATGAACTGCTGCTGCGCCATCTCCTGGGCGGCCTTGATGATCTGGGTGGTAGAGCCGACCCGGTCAGCCAGTTCGATGACGCTGGCCGGTGACTCCGGGTGCACCAGTACGGCCGCTTCCGGGTACACCTGTTTAAGATCCTGGATACCGCGGGCCTTGAATTCCTCATGCACGATACAGGCGCCATCCCACATGAGGATGTCCGCACCGGTCTGGCGCTGTACGTAATCGCCCAGGTGGCGGTCTGGTGCCCAGATGATTTTCTCGCCCTGGTCGTTGAGGTGCTCAGCCACGTCCAGCGCGATGCTGGAGGTTACCACCCAGTCGGCGCGTGCCTTCACCGCCGCCGAGGTATTGGCGTAAACCACGACCTTACGGTCTGGATGGGCGTCGCAGAAGGGGCCGAATTCTTCGATCGGGCAACCGATGTCCAGTGAACAGGTGGCTTCCAGCGTAGGCATCAACACCCGCTTGTCGGGCGTGAGGATCTTGGCGGTCTCGCCCATGAAGCGAACGCCGGCGACAATCAGGGTAGAGGCGTCGTGATCGTGTCCAAAGCGGGCCATTTCCAGCGAGTCACTGACACAGCCACCGGTCTCCTCGGCCAGGGCCTGGATTTCCGGCGCCGTGTAGTAGTGCGCTACCAGCACGGCGTCTTCGTCGATCAGCCGCTGCTTGATCTGCGCCTTCAGTGCAGTGGCACGTTCCTCGGAGAGGCTGTGCTTTTCAGCGTGGTCGAGATGGTACTCGACCTGCTGGCGAATAGTTTCGAGTCTATCGCTGGCGATACTCATGAATCTGATACAAAAACTGTGGGGCCGCGAAGTCTAGCACACTAGTAGACGCCGCAGTCTCCCGCCAGCCGGGCAATTCAGGAGCCTTCGGGTAAGCCAGCTAGAGAATGTCGCGCGCTGCACTCAAAGCCGACTTCATTCGAGTTTCCTGGCTCGCGACCACCAAATCAATCCAGTTTTCGGGAGCACCTTCAAAATTCCCGAAAATTATCTAGAATTTTACTGAATAGACGAGTATAACTGCCTGTAATTCATAGAATAAACGCAGCCGTAAGAGCCGCGTTGCCGCTAGTAAATTGGGGGTTGTGCCCCCTCGCTAGACGGCAAAAAGCGCGAACATACGCGTAGGTATACAACGAAGTTTTAGATATAAGCCTGTAGAAAACAGGTCGAAAAAGAGTTGTTCAGTATTCCGCTGTAGGGGGTGGAACACTGAGACAGAAAAAGACTCGAAACCCAAGACCATTAGGGGTAAGCGTGAGCCTCAAGAACGTACTGATCATTTCCGAAGACAAGGGTGATTACCTGGTAATCAAGGCCGCACTGGAACGCGCTACACCGCGCCGTTTCCAGACAATCACGGCCACTGCCCTTGACCGACCCATCGACGCGCTGATCGACAGCGAGGTAGATGCCGTCATCCTGGCCCAGGCGCCAGAGACCGACTACCTGCTGCGCCTCGCGCAGAAGCAGGGGGTGTGTACACCCATCATCCTGCTGTTATCGGAAGCCAGTGAGTCCACGAGGCGACGCTACAAAGAGCTGGGGGCGCGGGATTTCCTGCAGCGCGGCAATCTGCACGACGACCTGCTGCACCGCATCCTCGACTACAGCATCGAACTGGGCAAGGCCCACCAGCAGATCCAGTGCCTGTCTAACCACGACCCGCTCACCGGTGCGCTCAACCGCACCGGACTGCGGGCCCACGTGGAGCGGGCGATTGATCGCTCACAGCGCTACCACTTCAAGACCGCACTGCTGAACCTGGATATCGACGACTTCACCGAGATCAACAACGAATACGGTGAAGGGGCGGCCGACCAGGCCATCAAGATCATCAACACCCGCCTGACCAATGCCCAGCGCAAGACCGACAGCGTTGCGCGGGTCGGTCCCGACCAGTTTGTGGTGTGCATGGAAGATGTGCGCGATGAATCGCGGCTGCGGGTCATTGCCGACAAGCTGATGGGCCTGGTGCGCGAGCCCATTGCCGTACACGACAGGCAGTTTTGCGTGAACGTATCCGCCGGCGGCGCCCTGTGCCCGGACCACGGCGCCAACTTTGAAGACCTCATGGAGGCCGCTCGCAGCAGCATGCTGCAGGCCAAGTCCGTCGAGGGCGACAACCGCTACTTTACCTACCGCGAACAGCTCAGCTTTGGCCTGCAGGACGACCCCAACGGGCTGGCGGCAGAACTGCGCCAGGCCATGCGCCGGGACGAGTTCGAGCTGCATTTCCAGCCCCGCATCGACCTGCGCACCGAGCAGGTGGTGGGCCTGGAGGCGCTGATTCGCTGGAATCACCCCAGACGCGGCCTGATACAGCCGGATGAATTCCTGCCCGCCTGCGAGAGCATGGGCCTGATGCGCCGACTGGGCTATCGGGTAACGGAAAAGGCCTGCAACGCCATCAAGTGGCTGGACCAGCGCCAACTCGGGGCGATCGACATTGCAGTCAACGTGTCTTTCTCCCAGTTCCAGGACGACCAGTTCGCCGAGATCGTCAAATGCATCGTCTCGCGCTCTGGTATCGACCCACGGCGCCTGGAATTCGAACTGACCGAAAGCACAGTGCTCAAGTGCCCGGCCGAAACCCGGCTGCGCATGAACGAGCTGAAGGCGAGTGGCCATTCCTTCTCGCTGGACGATTTTGGGACGGGCTTCTCACAGCTATCGCATATGACGGACCTACCCATCAGTGCGCTGAAAATCGATCGCTCCTTCATCCAGGAGGTCAGTGCCAACCGCCACCAGCAGGCTGTGTGCATGATGATCATCGACATGGCCAAGCGACTGGACCTGCTGGTCATCGCAGAGGGCGCGGAAGGCCGCGACCAGGTCGACTTCCTGAACTCCATCAGTTGCCAGCAGGTGCAGGGCTTCTACTACAGCCCCGCCATGCCACTCAACGAGATTCCCGGCTACGTGGAACAGCAATCCGACCGGATTGCGCAGATGCACTAGCCGCATATTGCACCCGTTGCCTGATAGCTCGCGCAGGCCTAGATATGCGGGCTAGTAACAGAGCTTGTTGCGACCTGCCTGCTTGGCGCGGTAGAGCTGCTTGTCCGCAGCCTTGATCACTTCCTCTGGCGTGAACAACTCCTCGCTGCGCTCTGCCAGGCCAAGACTGATAGTGACCGCCACCGAGCCACGCTTGATCCTGGTGGCCATGTTGCCGCGCTTGCGCTCCCCGTCCTTGCTCTTGACCGGGCGTTTACCCTTGTCGCGCAGGGTCATGCGGTAGTCCGCCACTGACTCACGGATCGCCTCCAGCGCATCCACACACTGCTCGGCGTTCTTGCGCGGAAAGACCACACAGAACTCCTCGCCGCCGTAGCGAAAAGCCGTACCGCCCGCCCCCACCCTGCCAATACGCGTGGCCACCATCTTCAGCACCTCGTCGCCGACATCGTGGCCATGGGTGTCATTGAATTTCTTGAAGTGGTCCACGTCGAGCATGGCCAGGCTGAAGCGCGGACCCAGGCCCTTGAGTTTTTCATTGAGGGCCCGCCGCCCCAGCAGCCCGGTGAGCTCGTCCCGATACGCCATGGCGTAGGAACTGCGCAGTATGCAGGAGAGCTGAACCAGCCCCGCGGCACTGATCATCGCCAGGGAAATATGGGCCAGGTGCAGCCCACCGAGCACCGCAGCGCCGGCGCCCAGGGTGCCGAGAATAGCCACTTCGGTTTCGTCATCACGCCATAGCAACAGCAGCACGCCCACCAGGAACGTAACCCCGAACAGCGCCACCATCAGCTTCGGCAGCACAAAATGCGCAGTGGGCCAGATAACCAGCCAATCGGAGTCAGGCGGCAGCAGGGTGGTCACCAGATTGACCAGGCGCGGTGCCGCCAGCGCCAGCACCCCCAGGGCCACGGTATAGACAAAACCCCAGCGATTGACGATGCCGCGCTCTGGCAGCAGCAACAACAGCAGCATGGTCAACGGCCACACAAGCGCTACGGACAAATACACTTCCAGCGCGACGGGGTCGACGAGGGAGACCTGCAGCTGGTCGCGAATAACCCAGAAGCAGCCGGCGGTGAATATGGCCAGCAGCATGAAACGGCTGCGATTGAACTGGTAGGCCAGCACCACCCCCACCGCCGCCAGCAGGTACGGTGTATATCCCAGCAGTACGAGCTGGTCTTCATTGAAGTGGTCGAGCAGTCCACGGCCGTACCCTACCAGCCCCATGAACAGGGCCGGCAGGATAAGTCGCAGTAGTGCTCGAGGCTGCGGTCCCATGGTCTTTCCCCTCACCCCCGGCTTATTGCTTTTTGTCTAACGAACCGGGTGGTGGTAGATTTAAAGCGTATAACAATTCCAAAGAGCGTGTAATGTCCGGGGATGTCGAAATGAGACACAAGCCCACCGTGCTTGTGTGCGACGACGATTCCAGCGTGCGCATGCTGAGCCGCCGGTGTCTTGAGGCGGATGGCATGAACGTAATCGAAGCCGCCTCTGGCCCGGAAGCTATTGAAGCGTTTCTGGAGGGCCGGCCCGATCTCGTGTTTCTGGACGTTGAGATGCCAGGCATGGATGGCCTGGAAGTCTGTCGGCGCCTGCGCGAATTCCCCCAGGGCGAATCAATCCCCATCATGATCGTCACCGGCTCTGATGACCGGACCTCCATTGATGACGGCTTCCAGGCCGGCGCCACCCAGTACAAGACCAAACCGGTCAACTGGTCGCTACTTAGCCGCGACGTGCAGTACATGCTGCGCGCCAGCGACGCCTTCAATGCGCTCAAGCGCCAGGAAGACCGGCTGCGCTACCTGGCCTACTTCGACCCGCTTACCAATCTGCCGAACCGCCGCAGCTTTACCGAGCAGCTCAACCGCATTCTAAAGCAGGCCCGGCGCCGTGACAGCAATGCCGCCCTGCTCTTTATCGACCTCGACAACTTCAAGCGCATCAACGACAGCATCGGCCACGGCCGCGGCGACAAGCTGCTGGTGGAGATTGCCCGCCGCCTGACCCTGGAGCTGAGGCAGGAAGACGCTATCAGCTATATGACAGACCGGGAGGGAGCCGAACACGATGGCTCTACCGAGATTGCCCGGCTGGGCGGTGACGAGTTTACGGTGGTGCTGTCCGATATTGACAACATTTCCGATGTTGAAGCGGTCGCCCGGCGCGTGCTGCAGCGCCTGTCTGAACCGATCCCGCTGCAGAGCCACAAGCCTGTGGTGACACCCAGCATAGGCATAGCGATTTTCCCTGTGGACGGCGCCGACCCCGACACGCTGGTGCGCAATGCCGATACCGCCATGTACGCCGCAAAGGCCCAGGGCCGCGCCTGCTACCGTTTCTACAATGAGAAGATGAACGCGCTGGCGGTGGAACACCTGAAGCTTGAGGAGGACCTGCGCGAGACCATACAGCGCGGCGCGCTGGAGCTGTACTACCAGCCCCAGATCGATACCCGTACGGGGCGCATCGCCAGTATGGAAGCGCTTATCCGCTGGCCCCACGGTAAACGCCTGATCATGCCCGGCGAATTCATTCCGGTTGCCGAGCGTACCGGACTGATTGCCGATCTTGGGCTGTGGATCATGCGCGAAGCAGCACGCCAGTGCGCACTGTGGGAGGAATCCGGGCTGGAGGGTTTCCGGATTTGCGTGAATGTCTCTCCACTGCAGTTCAACCAGCCGAATTTTGTCGACGCCACCCAGCAGTTCCTGAGCATGTCCGGCATGAACCCCGAGCGCCTCGAGTTCGAATTGACCGAGTCGGCCATCATGACCGACGCAGAGACCAACATCGAGCGCCTGCGGGCGCTCAAGAAGCTGGGCATTGCCCTGGCCGTAGACGACTTCGGCACCGGCTATTCGTCGCTTAACTACCTCAAGCAGTTCCCCATCGACACGCTGAAGATCGACCAGAGTTTTGTGGCCGACCTGTCCAAACCCGACGGTGAGGCCATCGTGGACGCGATCCTGGCGCTGGCACGCACCCTGGGCCTGAAGGTGATTGCCGAAGGCGTGGAAACCGAGGAACAGGCCGCCTACCTGAAGGCCCGTGAGTGCGACCTGCTGCAAGGCTTCTACTACAGCGTTCCGGTGCCTGCGAAAGAGATCCCCGCGCTTATGGCGGTGGACTACAGCAACTACCGCAAGGATGCGGCTACGGGCTGATTACTCGCACCTCACCGGCCGCACCTCGCCGGCCGCAGGCGGGACACCCCTATTCAACCGGAGTGTCGTCCTGGGAGAGCAACTCTTCCAGCGCCTTTGCGGCATCGGCGAAATGCTTGGCCAGGTGCTCCACCTCGCGCTCTGCGTCATCGATTTCACCGTCCTTCCAGCGCGACTCGCAGTAGCGGCAGTACTGGCTCAGCGCCTTGGCACCGAGGTTGAGGCTCATGGACTTGATAGCGTGAGCGCCCGCGCCTAGCGCCTTGGCGTCACCAATACCTGCGCGCAGTTCCTTCAGCTTTTCTTCGCCATCGGTACGAAAGTTTTCGATAACCGCTGCCAACAGGTCACCACCGCTCTGGTTTTCAATGGCGCGAATATTGTCCAGCGCCTTCAGGTCCAGAATATCGACCTTTGGCTTGGCGGCCAGTTTGGGTGCTTCCGCACGCTCTACCTGACCAATGGGCGTGAAGTAGTTCGCCAACAGGCTGTTGAGATCGCTGGTGGAATAGGGCTTGAAGAGTATGCGGTCCATCCCCGAGGAATAGCAGCGCTCTTTCTCGGACTCTGTCTTGCCTGCTGTCAGCGCCACCACCGGGGTCCGCCGGCTGCCGCCACGCTGCATCTCGTACTGGCGGATATGACGGGTAGCTTCAAAACCGTCCATTACCGGCATCTGGCAATCCATAAGCACCAGGTCGAACTCGTCCTGCTGAAACATCTCCAGCGCCACCTCGCCGTTGCGAGCGACGGCGACCGAACAGCCAAAGGACTCCAGCATGGCACGAGCAATCTGTTGATTGGCAGGAATGTCTTCCACCAGCAGCAGGCGCTTTTCGAAGCGCAGAATGGGCGCCGACTCGTCCTTGCCCCTGGCCGCGGCCTCTGCCCCTGCCGCCTGAATATCACTAACAAGACTGGCGAGCCGTACCGGCTTGGTAGTGCGACTGAGGTGTTCCAGCTCCGGCGGCACACCCTGTCCGGACAGCGGCGTTACCAGCAACAGGCGGGTGTGCGGGTCCTGGGCGAGATTCTCTACCAGCGTGATACCGACGCTGTTGTACAAACACCCCACATCTATCAGCACCACCCGGTTGTGCTCTGCCACAGAAGCTATTTCTTCCACCGTGGCGCAGGCGCGCACTCGCATGCCCAGGGATTCGAGCTGGGCCTGGAACATGGCACGAGTCTCCGGTACGGGCGCCGCGATTTCCGCGTAAAAGTCCTCGACGCCATCCGCGTGGATCGGGTCGGTATAAATGGGTGATTCCACAAATGACATTTCGACAGACATGGCGGTACCGACACCCGGCCGCGACTTCACATCAAGCTCGCCGCCCATCAAGTCGATCAACTGCTTGGCGATGGAGAGGCCAAGACCCGTGCCGCCGAACTGGCGGGTGGTGGAGGAATCTGCCTGGGAGAACGCCTCAAACACCCGCTCTATGGTTTCCTCGTTCATGCCGATGCCTGAGTCTTCCACGAGGAACTGCACCTGTACCGACTTGTCCTTGCGCTGAACTTCGTTGACCACCAGGTTCACCGAGCCACGCTTGGTGAACTTGATGGCGTTGCTCAGCAAGTTCTGCAGAATCTGTCGCAGCCGCACCGGATCGCCGTAGAGCTGGCGGCGCAGATCAACGTTGAATACCAGGTTAAGCTCAAGGTTTTTGGCCTGGGCGAGCTCACCGTAGAGGTAGCAGAGATTTTCCAGCAGCTCGCGAAGGCCGAAGGTAGTCTCCTCCAGCTCCAGCTTGCCAGCTTCAATCTTGGAAAAGTCGAGAATGTTGTCGATCAACCCCAGCAGTTCGTTCGCAGAAACGTGGGCCGACTCAGCAAAGTTCTGCTGCCGATCACTGAGGCCGGAGTGAAGCAGAAGGTCGGTCATACCCAGCACGCCATGCATCGGTGTGCGAATCTCGTGGCTTAGCGCCGCCAGAAACTCACTCTTGGCCTGGTTCGCCAGCTCAGCGTCTTGCCGCGCCCGCCCCATTTCTTCCACAGCGACCTGCAACTTGTCATTGGAACGACGCAGATCCAGTGTGCGCGCCCGCACATCTTCCTCGAGCTGCATTTGATACGCCAACTGCTCCTGGGCTTTCTGACGCTGACGAAAGACGACGAGCGCCACCAACAACAGCGCCAACATGAAATAGATGATGAAGGCATACCAGGTGAGATAAAACGGCGGGTGCACCTTCACATCCAGCACAATCCCTTCCGGACTCCACACACCGTCCGGATTGGCTCCCTGGATGCGTAACACATACTCACCCATTGGCAATTTGGAGAAGTCGATGTAGTTACGGTTGCCCAGCTCTACCCAGTTCTGGTCGAGGCCCACCATCTGATACCGGTACTGGTTGCGATTGGGCGCGCGAAAGTCCATGGCGGCGAACGACAGACCCAGAAGGTAGTCATCTGGATCAAGCTCGATTCTTTCGAGTTGGCTGTAGGGTACATCGAACCAGACGGGTTCGTTGCCTAGCTTCACGCCAGACAGCACTATTTCAGGGGGGGAGGCTCTTCCCGCCATCTCAGACGGTGAGAATGCAATCACTCCATAGTTGCTTCCAAAATATAGTCGCCCACTACCACCTCGGTGTGAGGCACCGAAATTAAAATCGTTTGATTGAAGCCCGTCTTCAACGGTAAAGGTCTTAGATTCATTTTTTTCATAGTTAAACCGAGTAAGCCCTCCTGAAGTCGCCAGCCAAACATTACCCTGATCGTCCCCCTGAATAGCCCAAACATTACTGCTGTTTAATTGTATGTTTGACTGGAAGTAAGTGAATTGATTGAGACCTTGCTTACGGTCATATGGCTCCCACATATTTAGCCCGCCGCCATCCGTCCCTATCCAGAGTCGCGATCTATCGTCTTCATAGATGGACAGCACAACCGAACTTGAAAGCGTGCCGGGCTTGTCTTTTTCATGCTGATAAATCTCGAAAGTGCGGGTCCGTGGGTCATAGCGGTTCAATCCACTGTCAGTACCAATCCAGATATCTCCAGAAGATTCTTGGAAAATTGTATAAACCACATTACTGCTAAGAGAGCCTGGCTCCCCAACATCTGACTTGAAATTGATAAAACCCTCACGTCCTGCCGGACGCATATTCAATCCGCCATTGAAGGTTCCAACCCACAGGTTTGCATCTTTATCACGGAAAATGGAGGTAACTTGGTGGTCGCTTATGCTGAAAGGCTCAGGGTTAGATGGATGGTATCGCCTCCGCACATATTCGTTTTTCTGCATCTCCACAAGACCGGATAGATAGGTACCAACCCATAAGCTGTCTTTATCAAGCAATAAAGAAGTTACCGGAGACTCTTCAAATATTGAGTAGACAGAAGGCTCCTCATCACGTGCGAAAAGATCAACACCACTCGTAGTGCCGACTAACAACTCACCGTCCGCTGTCTCCAATACGCTCAAAACAGCTTCATCCCTTAATCCGGAGTGAAGGCCGTAGGAGTGAATACTCGAATGAAAGCCAAGAAAAATTCCGCTAAAACTACCGACCCAGATAAGCCCGGTCTGATCCTCCAATAAGGAGAGCATTCGATAGGGCGTGGCGTCTTGGTCACGGATCGTCTCAATCACGATGCTATCTGTTTGGCCGTCGAATCTTCCGACGCCGGAATCAGTGGTCAACAGAAATGCACCGCTGGAGTGTTCCAAAAAATCTTGAACCTCCAGAAAATCTACAACAACGCCGGCTTCTTCTGTCGAGCCGGAGGTGTAGTGGTTCACGGTGGAATCGGGGTCTATACGGTAGACCCCGTCACCTGCTGTTCCGAGCCAAAGCGCCTCACTGTCATCGATATAGATGGAAAGAAAGTCAGCAGAGGAAGCGCCAACATTCAAATCTCTCATAACAGCATGCGGAGTCAGTGTTTCTGAATCGATATCCAACTCAAGAATACCGCCACCACTTGTAGCAAGAAGCAGTTTATTTGGGCCTATCTTTAGAAAATCGTTTATGGCATGCCCATCAAGCAGCGGGTACTGACTGGAGGTATAGTGTTTGAATCGGCCGATGCTAGGGTGAAAAAGACTGAAACCCTCCCCGTAATAGCTTATCCACAACTCTTTTTCCCCCGAACTATATAGCTTCATGACCTCATCTGAGAGCAAGGACTCAGCGAAATCACCATCTTCCCTAATGGCACTAAATCTATAGTTCTTTTTGTTTAGGCGATTGATTCCACCTTGATAAGTACCAAACCAGAGATTGCCTTCACTATCTTCGGCCACGCTGGTGAGACCATTTCCACTTAGCGCGTTAGGGTCTGTAACATCTGCTCGAAATACCTTGCTTTCGATTCCGTCAAATCGATACAAACCCTCCTGCGCTAATATCCAGAGGTAGCCCTCCGAATCCTGAAAGACTTCATTGACAGCGGCTTTTGAAAATTCAGGGGCTAGTCGGAACTGGGAAAATAGAAGGTTGTCGCTCGCTGAAGCGAGCGACGTAAGGAAGGCCGCAATTAGCAGCAAAAGAAATTTAGTGTGCCCTGATTTCATCGCCTAATTATGCGATGAATCAAAGAAAATATATACGCGCCTATTTAGATCAAGCGCCTAGAGCTATTAGCCGTCCAGAGTGGGCGGCTTCTAGCAAACTGTCCCAGGTGAGAAGCTCCCAAAGGAGCCTACCGGCTTATGCCTTACGACCACCGCGGAGGATCTTCCAGATGGAGCCGGCAACGTTTTTGTACGTTTTCCAAATAGAGCCGGCAACCTCTTCAGACCCGGAGTCAAATGCTTCATCGGCAGATGCAACCTGGTGCTCTGAAATGCGAACAACCAAATTACTGCGACTCAGAAGCTGGAGCTGCTCTTCAGTGAGCGTCGCGCCAAGGTAACTAATTGAAGCTGCAGTTTCAGTCACACTGCCACCAACTGATTCCACGAGGTGGACAGCTTCCATGACATTGGATACTTGCAGCAAATAGGCCTTCGCCTCAATGTTTTCAGTAGAAGAATGCAGAGATGCCGAGCCGAGTGTACTTAACGCGATGGCACCTGCAAACAGACCTGCACGAGTGAACTTCTTCATGACCGCCTCCTAAAGCGACTCCATCACAGGAGCCGTTTTCTTAGTTTTGTTTTTGAAAAACTGGATTGACTAACACTTCATCGTGATAGTGCGAGTGACGGGAATGGTCGTACATGACCCATTTGGGGCAGAAAATGACGCCCGCCGCAGATATTTTGCGCAGAAAAGTGTGAAGCGGCTCTCAGGAAAACCGCTAGCAGCTCTTTTGTTGACTAAACTGATGCCGATATCGACTATTAAATGAGCATCACGTAGTGAAGGCGAATCTGCTAGCTAGCGTACTTGTTTTTACGATGATGCACGCATCTAGTTCAGACAGCTCAGAATTCAGTCTACATAGGCTGGAAATATCGGATCTGCTACCTCAGAGCATGCCGGGCGACATGCATCTCGACCAGCGGGGATTCCTCTGGCTGGCGGTAGGAAAGAATCTTTATCGGTACGACGGCTATAACCTCTCAACAGTATTTGAAGTAACGGATGCTCCTAACCCCGGTGCACTTCAGCTTCATCAATCCCGCATCGCTGAGGATCCGAACGGATCGCTATGGATTGTAGATGGCTCGGGATCCCTTCGCAGATATGACCCTGGCGAGAAGGATTTTCACTACGAAGAGAGGCTGGAATCTCTAAGAATCAATGATGGAACGATTTCGTTTATCTTGCACGACCGGTACCACACACTTTGGTTTGTTCTAAACAATGGAGACTTGGGATTCATTGACTCAAAGAGAGAATCTCAGGCGGAGATCATTACTGCCTCAAAGTACATCGCCAGTACCGACAACTGGATGAGCATAGATGAGAGCGGGAATGGCAAGGCTTGGCTTCTATCTCGGAACGGGGCCCTAGTGCAATGTGCAACAGAATCGGGAAGATGCTCCTTCATCGACTTGTCGTTGGTGTTGAAAAAGGAAGGCGTTGGCGACGCCAGCTTCTCCCAACTTGTAACCTCTGGCGAGGGCAGCCTCTTATTCTCGACGAAAGCAAATGGGGCGTATCAACTCAACTTAGAAAATATGCGAGCAAAAAGAGTCAGCCCGAAGAAATCACTGTCTGACGACCACACATCCAAAATATGGTCAATTAGCGCATCCTCGGAGGGGGAATTCTGGCTCTCAACTCTCGGGGGCTTATTCGGTTCCGATTCTAGCGGCGGCCTCGTCCCTTACACTTCCAATAAATCGGCAGGACGCGACCTAATAGTGCTTAGGTTTGAGAAAGCACGCCGCGGAGAAATTCTGGCCCAGACAGTAGGAGAGTTATACCTATTAAGGCAAAGCGATTTTGAGTCCTTCACCTCGAACGACAATCTTGTAAGCCCGATCGTCACCGCATTCGCGCAGACTGACGACAACAAGATCTTTATTGGGTCAATCCATGGGATAAGTAGATTTGATCCGGAGCGCAAGCTTATTCACCCGATAGGAGAAATTTTCCCGGGCATTGACCTTATCGACAGTAGAGTTATGACACTACTCGCGCACGATGACCGACTGTGGTTTGGTGGCCATGCTGGAGGCCTAAGGCACTTGAACATTGAGTCTGGGGCTGTTGAGTCAGCAATGCCTCACGATGAACGGTTATCAGCAATCTCACAATTAGCAAAAGTGGAGAATTCTCAGCTAATCCTAGGCACGCGGGATGCTGGCTTATACGTGGTAAATCCAACGGGCGGAAGAGTAAATGAACTTCAGTACAGTGCTGCCGGTTCAGGACCATACGGAAAATTGCTAACCTGCTTGATGGCTCTTAGCAGTGGAACCGTTTATGCCTGCAGTCAAGACGGCATTCATGAATATAGCTTGGACGGAAGGTCTGGCGCCCTAAAAGCTCACCCTATCAATAACTATCTGGCAGGGGAGGAAGTGTACGACATCCTTGAGGCCTCAGACGGCTCGATCTGGGCAGGCACCTTTCAGAGCGGACTCTACTTCTCTAAGGACGAAGCATCACTTCACCAATTTGGATTTCAAAAAGTCGAAACTTCACCTGCGCTACCAGACCAAACCGTCTATGCAATTGAGCAGGACGACTTAGGACTGCTTTGGCTTTCAACAAATAGAGGGCTTGCGCGCCTCAATCCCTCAACGTTGTCTATCGACCTCTACAACCAAGCGGATGGCCTCGTGAACGACGAATTCAATGTGGGGGCCTCCTTCAAAGACTTTGATGGATACTTGTACTTCGGCGGAATAGCTGGCTTCAACCGCTTTGACCCACGCAAATTCGTAAAGCGCAGATTCACGCCTCCCCTCCGCGTCACCGAAATCATGATCCACCGAAAGCCCGTACCCTACGACCCGGCCTACGTGGATATTCCAGAGCTTGTGCTGACACACAATGATCACTCCCTGGATGTGGAGTTCAGCACCATGGATATCATCAGTCCCGGCCGGAGTCGCTACAAGTATCGGCTGGAGAACTTCGACGACGACTGGGTCGATATTGGCACACGGAACAGCGCTACATTCACGAGCTTGCCTGCCGGGGAGTATGTGCTGCGGGTCATCGGCGCGGACTCAAAGGGTGTCTGGAACTACGACGGTATTGTACTGCCGGTGCGGGTACTGCCTGCCCCATGGTTTACGTGGTGGGCTTTTACGGTTTATGCACTGGCGCTGCTCGGGTTCGTCGCGCTGGCCAAGCGGTCCTACGACACCTACCTGCAAAAGGTCGCGGCCACTCGCGAGGCCGAGCAGATGAAGGTGACGGCCACGCTGGCGATGGACGACCTGCAGGACCAGCTTGAGGTAGAGAACCGCCTGGTCGATAACCTGCGCAAACATGCCAGCAACGCTTTCGACATGGTGGATGAGTTCCTGACAATGGAACTGGAGGAAGTCTACGGGGATGATGTTGAGGAACCTCTGGGCAGGGCGCGCCAGCGTCTGCATTGCCTGAAGGCATTGGAGGCTAGCGTGTACTTCCAGGGTGACCAGATCAAGGTCAATTTCAGGGATGCTATAGATAGAAGCTTTGCGGAAGTCATCAAGGCCAACCCGCACCCAGTGGCGGAGTTGGTGCTGGCCAATGACTGTTCAGAAGAGCTTGTCCCCATCGATGTGGCGGCGCCGCTGTTGCTACTGGCTCACGAGCTGATGCTGAACAGCGTGGTTCACGCTTTCCCGGAGTGTATCGGGGTGGAGTGCATTGAGGTCAGGTTCCAGGCGCGCGCAGGCGGCTACCAGTTTGAGCTGATGGATTCCGGCTGCGGGTTGCCCACTGCCATCGATCCCTCCCGTCCCGCCACTATGGGAATGGAGTTGATTGCACGCATTGCAGAAAGGCTGGGGGCTGACCTGGAGGTCAACCGGGAACAGGGCACTCACTACCGGGTCACAATACCTGTCGAAACAGGCTAATCCTCCTCCACCTCAAACCGCTTCGCTTTCAGGTTCTTGATGAGATGGTCCGGGTCGAACACCTGGCCATTCATGGCCACATAGGCGCCGTGCCCCAGTTGCTGAAGCGCGCCAATGGCGAAGCCGATATTGAAGATTGCATCACTGATGCGCAGGCGGGCGGGCTGCATGGCACCGGTCAGCACAATCACCTTTCCCGGAATGCCCTCCAGCGCCCGAGCGGTGTCAGCCATGGTGTCGGTGCCGTGGGTTATGAGGATGCGTTCGACTTCACAGGCCTCCACCGCTTCCCGGATGAGCTGGCGGTCCTGCTCGGTCATATCGATGCTGTCCTTGCGCATCAGCGAGGTCACCTTGTAATCAAAAGTGACATTGGCTTCCTGCAGCAGCTCGCCGATCTGGGGCTCGCCTACATGGAATTCACTGTTGGCGTCGAAATAGATTTTGTCGATGGTGCCACCGACGGCGAATACCTGAATTTTCATAGGACAGAATCTGTATCAGAAGGCTGACTAGACTGGGGTGGCGTGCTAGTTTACGGGCTCTATGAGCTTGATAAAAATAATATTTCCGGTAGTGGCGCTGGCCCTTGCTGCGCTGCTGTCAGCCTGCAGTGGTGGCGGCTCCGGCGGAAGCGTGAATGATCAGGCCCCGGCGGAACAACCGGCCCCCGAACCACCCGCGCCGGAGCCTCCCAGTGAGGAACCCACGCCCCCGCGCCAGGTGGACCGCAACTTCACCTATCACGGCGACACCCGCGACATTATTGAACGCAAGTGTGTGACCTGCCACCAGGAAGGTGAGCTGGCGCCGTTTGCGCTGGACACCTACGAAGACGTGAAGCTGTTTGGCCCGGCCGCGGCCTACTCCATAGAGGCAGGCACCATGCCACCGTGGCCGCCTACCAAGGGTTACACGGAGTTCCATGACGACCGCTCACTGACCCGCCAGGAAAAGTACATTCTGCTGGAATGGATCAAGGCCGGCATGCCCGAGGGGGATCCTTCTGACTACGAGGCTCCTATAACAGCAGCAGCCGCCCCGGTCAGTTATGACCTCGAGCTGCCCATGACGCAGCCTTACACCCCCACCCTCCGGCCCGATGACCACCGTTGCTTCGCCATCGACTGGCCGCTGGATGAGTTCACCTACGTTACTGACGTCAACGTATTACCCGGCGAGAAGGAAGTGGTACACCACGTAATCGTGTCCATTGCCGAGCCGGAAGATGCCCACCTGTATTACGCTGCCGGCGGTGAAGACGGCCGTCCCGGCTGGTACTGCCTCGGTGCAGGCGGCGTGGCGGGTGCGCCGCTGCCGCGCCAGATTGGTGGCTGGGTGCCTGGCGTTGGCCGCGAGCCAGTGCCAAACGGCACGGGGATTGGCGTGAAGCCGGGTTCGGTGATGGTGGTGCAGATGCACTACAACACCTTGTCGGCAGACCCAATCCCGGATCAGTCCACGGTGCAGGTGGCGGTGAAGGATTCTGTCGAGCGCCCGGCCCGCAGCTTCCTGTTGGCCGACCCGAACTGGCTGCGACCCGGTGGCATGCCCATCCCCGCCGGCGAGTCCGAGGTAACCCATAGCTGGCGCATTCGCGGCAATGCCCTGGCCTTTGTTTTTGGTGAACCCGCCGGCGTCAGCCCCGGCCAACCCTGGGCGATGCACCAGGGCTTCATGCACATGCACAACCTGGGCATACGCGGGCGCACCACCATTGAGCGTGCCGACGGCAGTGAACAGGTAGTCCTCGATATCCGGGACTGGGATTTCAACTGGCAGGGCACCTACAACTTCGTCAATGAGACGGTGGTAAACCCGCAGGACTGGGTCACCATCGAGTGTAGCTGGGATAATAGCCAGGCCAACCAGGAGTTCGTCAACGGCGAGCAGCTCATCACCCGCGATGTCGAATGGGGTGACGGTACCCAGGACGAGATGTGCCTGATGTCGGTGTACATGACACCAGTAAAAGACGGCGTCGACTACAGCTATCACCCCAGCGTCTACACCGAGTCACCTGGCTGGCTGCAGCAGTTCGAGGCCGGCGATGTGGTGCCGCTCGGGCTGGTGTTCAACAACTTCAGCCTGCACGACCCCGGAGAACACAACCACGCCGACGCCACCCAGCACGCGGGTGATCACGGTTCCGCCGGGGATGACCACAGCCAGGTATACGCGGGCCACTATCACGTGTACCTGGACAGCGAGGACGACGAAGCCGAGCACCTTACTGCCTGGGAAGACAGTTACTTCTTCCAGCTGCCCGACAACCTGGCGCCAGGCGCCCACGAACTGCGCGTCAGCCTGCGCGGCATGGATCACCATGCTCTGGGCATAGAAGACCGGGTCGCGATTGAAATCGTCGAAGCCACCGGTGCCGGCGACGAAAGCCTGGTAGATGTAGACGCCTGGACCTACCAAGCCGCTGATGAAGACAGCCTGGCCTCACACCGCCCGGAGGACACCAACTGCCCCGACAACAGCTGGTACAACGAAGACGGCGCCCTGGAAGTGGAGACGGGCTACTGTAACTACCTGTCTCTGGCCCAGCCGAGCCTCACGGATGTTGCCGCCGGCGACAGCCTGCACCTGGTGCTGTGGCATGGCGACCTGGTCTTCGATGCGCCGGCCACCGCCCATGTGGCCGTGTCGATAGACGGAAAAATTGCCTGGGAAGACCAGGTCAGCATTCCGGGCGAGGCCGATATATTCGATGTGAAGTTCACGCTGCCGTTCGATGCGCCGGCCGGCAGCAAGGTGGAATATCACCTGCACAATCACGGCTACAACACCTGGACCCTGCTGCAACTGGAGGTTGAACGATAAGGATGCAAGTTTCGAGATGGATATTCTGCGTGGCGCTGCTTCAAGCCGCGGTAATGACACTTCCCGCCCGGGCAGAGACCATCCCGGTGGGCCAGCCGGCGCCGGCAGTAGTGCTTCCCAGCCTCACTGAAGAGGGCAGGACCTACGACCTGACTGCACTGCGAGGCCAGGTGGTTTATGTGGATTTCTGGGCCTCCTGGTGCGGGCCCTGCCGGGTGTCATTCCCGGTCATCGATGAGATCTACGGCGAACTCGGTAGCCGCGGCTTCCAGGTGCTGGCCATCAATGTCGACGAGTACTCCGAAGATGCCATGGAATTCCTGGCAGAGCTGCCGGTGAGTTACCCGGTGGTGTGGGATGCGAAGGGTGTCACTCCGGCGAGCTTTGGCATTCTCGGTATGCCTACCGGCTTCCTGATTGACCAGAAAGGCACGGTGGTCAAGGTTCACCAGGGCTTCCGCAAGAGCGACGCTGACTGGCTGCGGGCGGAAATCATCAAACTGCTGGAGTCCTGACAAATGCGCGCACTGATGATGATGCTGACAGTGACGGCCCTGGCCGGCTGCGCCGCAGAGCCCGTGCAGCCCTGGGAACGCGGCACGCTGGCAAAGAGTGAAATGCAGTGGACGCCAGATCCGCTGGAAGCCGTCCTGCGGGATCATATCTACTTCAGTAAAGAGGCATCGACCGGGGGCGGAGGCGCGGCCGGGGGCGGCTGCGGCTGCAACTGATGGCCGGCCGGGACACGCACCCCAGCCTCCTGGCGCTCACCTCCAGCGCACTTCTGCTGCCCGCTTACCAGCAGGCCAATGCCGATGCCCCACCCGACTACACCACGCTGGGCATGAGCTATTCAAAATACCAGGAAGACGACACCCAGGCCGGTCGCACCGTGGGCGGCGAATCCATAGAGCGCTATGACATTGACGTGGCCCAGTTCTATCTGCTGGCGCCAGTCAGCGATGACTGGTCTGTCGCCCTGGATGTGCAGTGGGAAGACATGTCCGGCGCCTCCCCGTGGTTCGTGGGGCTCGACAACGGCGATGCGAAGGTTTTCATGAGCGGCGCCTCCATCGAAGACACCCGCACCACGGTCAGCGTTAACACGCGCTACTACTACGACCGCGGCAATGCCGGCTTTACCTATACCCGCTCGGACGAAGACGATTACGAGTCCGACGCCATCGCCCTGGACGGCGCCTTCAACAGTGCCGACGGGCTGACGACCTGGTCGGCGGCCATCAGCGCCTCGTTCGATGATATTGAGCCCACCCAGGGAATGACGCCCACCAACACCCTGGAGGACAGCAAGGATGTCTACGGCGGCTACCTCGGCGTAAGCCGTATCATCAGCAAGCGTGCGATTCTGCGTTTCGGCCTCAGCTATACCTATCGCAACGGATTCCTTACCGACCCCTACAAGCTGCAGGACCAGCGCCCGAACACCCGCAAGGAATGGGCACTCTCCAGCGGCTATCGCCAATACTTCACACAGCAGAATGCGGCATTGCATGTGGACTACCGTTACTTTGATGACGACTGGGGCATTGCCTCCCATACCGTGGATCTGGCCTGGTGGCAGAACATTGGCCGCAACACCCAGGTAGTCCCCTTCCTGCGCTACTACACCCAGGATGAGGCCGATTTTTTCTCCAACACGCCTGACTTCAGCGACCGCTATTTCGCCGACGACTACCGCCTGTCCGCCTTTGGCGGCATTACTACCGGCCTGCGGGTGCGCCATACCATCGGCAACTGGACGCTAAATGCCACCGGTGAGCGCTATACCACCAGCGAAGACTTCGGCCTGTTCAGTGGCGATGAATCCCCCGCCCTGGTGAAATACTGGCGCTACTCCGTCGGATTCAACTACAGCTTCAAGTAGTGGACGAGCTGGAGCACCGCTTCACCGCCATGGCAGGGCCGTGCCGGTTCAGGCTCTACGGTGACGCGGATAGTCTGGACGCAGCCGCTGCAGCCGCCGAGGCGGAAGTGCGCCGCCTGGAAGCTCGCTACAGCCGTTACCGGGAAGACTCTCTCACCAGCCAGATAAACCGCGCCGCCGGCAGCGGTCACGCCATCCCCATCGATCCCGAAACCGCCGGCCTGCTGCAGTACGCCGAAACCGCCTGGCGGGAGAGCGAGGGCCTGTTCGACCTCACCTCCGGCATTCTCCGACAGGCATGGGATTTCAGGTCGGGCAAACTGCCCGAGCCGGCAGCGGTGGAAGCTCTGCTGCCCCGGGTCGGTTGGGACAAGCTGCGCTGGAACCCAGATGCCATCGAGCTCACCGAACCCGGCATGGAAATCGATTTCGGGGGCTGCGTGAAGGAATACGCCTGTGACAGCGCGCTTGCCGTCCTGCGCCAGGCCAACGTCGAGGCGGCACTGGTGGACCTGGCCGGGGATATGGCAGTACTGGGCAGCCCACCCGGGGAACAGGGCTGGTCTATCGCTATTCGCCACCCCAGGCAGCAGGAGCAGGCCATTGCCCAGCTTACGCTTCCCGCAGGTGCACTGGCTTCCAGCGGCGACTACGCACGCAGTATCAACATCGATGGGCACCACTACGGGCACATTCTCGACCCCCGGACTGGCTGGCCGGTCGCTGGCCTGTTGGCGGTCAGTGTCATTGCCGGACAGTGTCTGGTGGCGGGCAGCACCGCCACGATAGCCATGCTCAAGCCCGCCGAAGAAGCCCTGGCATGGCTGGCAGACCTGGGGCTACCCTGGTTCGCGGTGGACGCCGACCTGGAATGCCATGGCAGCATCGCCACGCCGGGCTAGGTATACTGCGCGCCCATGAAGTTACTGTTGATGCAAATCCGTCACCTGCCCTCGGTGCGCGAGGAAGAGACGCAAAGTTTCCTGCGCTACTGTGGCCTGGGCGAGCACGAAATGGACGTGCTCAACGTCTTCGACACGCCTGTGTTCGGCCCCGAGGTGCTGCAGGGTTATGACGCCCTGCTGGTGGGCGGTGCCAGCGAGGCCAGCGTGCTGGAGCCCGAGACCTACACCGCAGTGCCCTATTGCATCGACCTGCTGAAACACACACTGGACAGTGAGCTGCCCGTATTTGCCTCCTGCTTTGGCTTCCAGCTCGCGGTCCTGGCGCTGGGCGGTGAGATCATTCGCGACGAGAAAGACTTCGAGATGGGCAGCATACCTATTTTCCTGCGGCCTGCCGCGGCACAAGACCTGCTGATGCATGACACCCCGGATGGCTTTCACGCCATTGCCGTGCACCGGGAACGCTCCCTGGACTGTCCGGCCGGGGCCACGGAGCTCGCCTACACTGACCAGTGCAGCCATGGCTTCAAGGTCGATGGGCGTCCGTTCTGGGCCTTTCAGTTTCACCCCGAAGTGGACAAGGCGGTGCTGATTTCCAGACTGACCACCTACAAGGCGGCCTATACCGAGGGCGACGACCACCTTCAGCATGTGCTGGACACTGCCGTGGAGACACCGGAGTCCAACGCCCTGATGCGGAAATTCGTGGACCGGGTGCTGGGCTAGCCCGGCTATTCCCCCTTGAACTGCGGCGCGCGCTTCTCGCGCTGGGCCAGGAACCCCTCCTGCAGATCATCCGACTCGGCACAGCGCCTGGACAACTCCATGGCGCGTGCCATATCGATGCCGCCAGCGGCGGACTGCTGCAGGATCTCTTTCATGGCCTGCACCGCCAACGGTGCCAGGCCGGCAATACGATTCGCCATTTCGTCGGCGTGGGTAGCAAGCACTTCAGGCGCCACCAGATGATCAAGGAAACCCATGGCCAGCATCGAATCGGCGTCGAACTCTTCAGCTGCCACCAGCAGGCGCTTGGCCAGGTTGACCCCTAATCGTTCTACAAAACGATTGATGCCGCTCAGCGGATAGCACAGGCCAATCTGTGCCGCCGGCACCCGCAGCCGGGAGCCGAATACACCGACGCGAAAATCACAGCTCAGCGCCAACTCCACCCCACCGCCAAACACGTTGCCGTTCAGCGCACAGAGGGTGGGCACCCGCAGCGCCGCCAGCCGGTCAGTGGTCTGCTGAAAAAAATCGCCGCTGATCTTGCCCGCACCCAGTTCGTTCAAGGCCGCCCCGGCGCAAAAGGTCTTGTCGCCGACACCAGTCACCACCAGTACGCGTAGTGTGGGGTCGGCCTCAATGGTCTCCAGGTGCTTTTGAATGGCGGTCAGTTCGTCACCACCCAGGGCGTTGTGGCGCTCGGGCTTGTTGAGCGTGAGGCGGGCCACATGGCCGTCGGTATCAAACAGGATTGTTGAAGTCATGGCGCCAAAGCATAGGCGATTGGCTGCCAGGATTCGAGCCGCGTGCTTGAGTTGCGGGCTGGCTGTGGCACCATTGCCGCTTTGCAAGACATCGACCCCATGAGCAACCACCGCCCTTACCACAAGACCGCCTGTCCCGCCTGCACTCACCACGTTGCCGTAGACTTCTTCGGCGGCGGCACACAGCCGCTGGCGACGCTCGGATGGCCTGCGAGTGCTGAGGAAGCCATGGGCATGGCCCGCTTACCGCTGGATTTTGTACGCTGCGTCGACTGCGGGCACGTCTTCAATACGGCGTTTGACTACCAACAGGTACCCTACAGTCGCAAACCCAACCTGATGTTCAACGCCGGCAAGATCTGGGCCGGTTTCCTCGCGGATGTGCAGCACAAGCTGCTGGCCAGGCTTCCTGAGCGCCCTGTCATAGTCGAGATCGGCTACGGTGACGGCGGCTTCATCAGCGCCCTGGCCAAACTGGCGCCAGGCGGCAGGTTCGTCGGTTTCGACCCCCACGGCGCTGAAGTTGATGGTGGTCCGGTGGAGACGCGCAAGGAGATGTTTGATCCGGCGCTACATCTGGCCGAATTGAAACCAGACCTGCTGATAAGCCGACACGTGCTCGAACACCTCCACAACCCCCTCGGTTTCCTGCAGGAAATCTCATTCTCAGCGACCCTGGAGCGCCGCGCTCCGCTGGCATACTTTGAAGTTCCCTGCATCGACAATGCCATGGAAAGCCAACGGACCGTGGATTTCTACTACGAACACAGCTCGCAGTTCACCACCTCATCTTTCAGCAAGATGCTGGAGCGAGCAGGGGTCGAGGTCCTCGAGATGGACCACGGCTATGACGGAGAAGTGGTATTCGGCCTTGTCAGGATTGGCGATATTGCCCACCACCAGGAATATGCAAAGCTGGCCGGTGAATTCAGCGCCGCCGCGAATCTCGCGGTCGACACCATCGCCTCGCAACTGGCGGCACTGCACGACAGCGGGCAGCGCATCGCCGTCTGGGGAGGCACCGGGAAATCCGCGGCCTTCATGTGCCGATACGGCATGGATGCAGCGCGCTTCCCCCTCGTTGTAGATTCCGACCCACAGAAAACCGACACCTTTGTCCCGGGTACCGGGCAGCGCATTCATTTCCGGGACTACCTGCTGGACGACCCGGTAGACGTTCTTGTCATTCCCCCACAGTGGCGGGCGGCTGACATCCTCGCGGAAATGAAGGCGTGTGGCATAAGCGTTAAGCAGATACTCATTGAACACCGTGGCAGGCTGGTGGATTTCCTTGAGGATAAGCACATCTACGCAGTGGACGGCCAGTGAACCAGCAGGATGTCGCCCAGCTTACCGCCCTGTTCAACGCGGGCCGCTTCAGCGAGGCCCTGAACGCCGCCGAGCAGCTGCGCCAGCGACACCCCAGGTCCCCTTTCCTTTACAACATACTGGGAGCCGTGCATTCGCGGCTTGGCAATCCCAAGGCTGCAGCGGGTTTTTTTGGGGTCGCCGTACAGCTCAAACCTGATTATGCCGAAGCACTGACCAACCTCGGCGCCAGCCAGGCGCAAGTGGGGCAACTTGAGGCGGCGGTCGCCAGTCACCAGCGGGCGCTCGCGCTGGACCCAGGGTCGGCAACCGCTCATCACAACCTGGGCAGTGCTTTTGCAGGCCTGCGCCATTTTGACAAAGCCAGCCAGTGTTTCCGCCGCGCCATTCTCGCCCGGCCAGACTTTTTCCAGGCACACCTGAACCTGGGGAATGCGCTGCGCGAGGACGGGCAACTGGAGCAAGCGCTGACAGCACTCGACGGGGCGCTGTCGATAAAGCCGGACCACGCTGAAGTGCACTATGCCAAAGGGCAGGTTGAGCGGGCCAAGGGAGACTTCGATGCGGCCACCGTGTGCCTGGAGCGCGCACTGGAGCTTAAACCCGACTATACCGAGGCGCTGTCCAGCCTGATATTTACCGAGGGCTACCTGGGTTCAAAGACGCCTGCTGAACTGCGTTCCCGCGCCGAGCAATTCGGCACACTTGCGCAGAGGTCCAGCCAAAAGTTTGCGGCTGAACTGAAAGCGGATGGTGAGCTTGAGCGTATCGGCTTCATCTCTGCGGATTGGGGCCTGCATCCCGTCGGGCATTTTACGCTGGCTTTCCTGACCGCACTGCTTCCCGTACTTGCCGCCGAAGGCATACGAGTGGCGTTGTATTCCAACCGCAGCGAGGGGCATCACGATTCCCTGACACAAAAGTTCAAGGAACTTGGCTGCGACTGGCACGATGTCAAACAGCTGTCAGATGAGGCACTGGCGTCGCGGATACGGGAAGACGGCACCCAGGTGCTGGTAGACCTGTCGGGCCACACAGGCGATCACCGGCTGGAGGCCATGGCGGCGCGCTGTGCGCCCGTGCAAGCCACCTGGCTGGGCTATTTCGCAACCACGGGCTTGCCCGCTATGGACTTCATTATTGGAGACCAGCACGTGTGCCCGGCAGAGGAAGAACATCACTTCGTCGAACAGGTGCAAAGGCTTCCACACAGCTATCTGTGTTTTACACCACCCACACTCGACCTCGAGGTCAGTGAGCTGCCGGCGATTGAGCGGGGTCACCTGACCTTTGGCTGTTTAAACAACTTGTCGAAAATGGGCGCCGAAGTGGTGTCGCTCTGGGCGAGCGTTCTCAACGCCGTCCCGGGGTCGCGCCTGCTACTGAAGTCACCGCAGCTCGACGAGAGGACCATCGCCGACGGGGTGAGAGCGCAGTACAGCAAGCTCGGCGTAGACCCTGCCCGGCTCGACCTGCGGGGCAGCTCGGACCGCAAGGAACACCTGGCGACATACCGGGAAATCGATATCGCCCTGGACCCCTTCCCCTATCCGGGCGGCACCACCAGCTGCGAGGCTTACTGGATGGGCGTGCCCGTATTGGGCCTTAAGGGGCATCACTTTCTGTCTCACGTCGGTGAGAGTATCGCCGTTACCGCAGGTCTCGCGGGCTGGATAGCCGACGATAGAGAGGACTATCTAGCAAAAGCGGTAGACGCGTCCTCCGAACTTTCGACGCTACAAAAACTACGAGCCGGCTTGAGAGGTCAGTTGCTGGAGAGCCCGCTGTGCGACGCCGAACAATTTGCCCGTGACTTCCTTATGGCAGCACAAGACATGTGGGCCGCGAGGCGCACTTCACAAATCGAGATCAGGCAATGACAGAACGTTGCGACTGGTGCGGCACCGACCCGCTGTATGTCGAGTACCACGACACCGAATGGGGCGTGCCCCTGTACGATGACCAAACTCTGTTCGAGTTCCTGATGCTGGAGGGCGCCCAGGCGGGGCTGGCCTGGATTACCGTGCTGCGCAAGCGCGAGGGCTATCGCGCCCTGTTCGATGGCTTCGACCCCAACAAGGTCGCTCGCTATACCGACCGCAAGCTGGACAAGCTGCTGGAGGATCCGCGCATCATTCGCAATCGCCTGAAAGTGTACAGCGCACGCCAGAATGCCCGTGCGTTTCTCGAAGTACAGGAAACCCAGGGCAGCTTCTCTGACTACATGTGGCAGTTTGTTGACGGCCAGCCCATCCAGAACCGCTGGCGCTCCATGCAGGAGGTGCCGCCCTCAACAACTCTGTCCGACACCATCAGTAAAGATATGAAGAAACGGGGCTTCAAATTTGTCGGCCCTACTATCGTCTATGCCTTCATGCAGGCTACCGGCATGGTCAACGATCACCTCCAAAGAAGAACTGTGCCCAAAGACGACAAGACATCTCCCGGCGCCAGCGCCGGCTCGCCGTTCAATCGCACGGCCCAGCACGACGCCAAGCGCGCGGCCATCCTTTCCCAGGCGGCCCGCCTGTTCAACGGTCGCGGCTCCCGCTCCACCACCCTGCTGGATATTGCCGAGGGCCTGGGCCTGACCAAGACCAGCCTGTACTACTACGTAAAGACCAAGGAAGAACTGATCTACCAGTGCTACCTGGCTGCGCTTGATGACATCATGGCGGGCCTGGACCGGATCGACGCCAGCCACCGCACTGGACTGGCCCGGGTGCAGGCCATGGTCCGCGGGCACTTCCTGGACTGGCGTGAGGCCCAGGAGGGCAAGCGCAACCACCGCGCCGCCCTGCTGGAAATCGCCTCCCTCAAGGATCAGCATCGCGAGGATGTGGAGCGGCGCTATATCGCCATGTTCCTGCGATTGCGGCAGTACATCCGCGACGGCATTGCCGAGGGCAACATTCGCAATATCGATAGTACGGCGGCAACTCTCAGCCTGATCGGCTCCATGCAATGGTCGTTCAACTGGTTGCGTACGGTAGAAATGACGGACTTTGACAGGCTCGTCGATGACGCGGTGGATATCCTGACCCACGGCATAGCGACCCAGCCTTTCCACTTCGGCGAGTTTGATTTCAGCGGCGCCATGTCTGCCAATGGAGGTAGCTTCAACCGCGCCGAGCAGAACCGGCTGAAGCAGGAAGCTTTCTTCAAGACCGGCACCTGGTTCTTCAACAAACAGGGCTTTGTCGGCACCTCACTGGACGAGATCGCCGAAACCCTCGACGTCACCAAGGGCGCGTTCTACTACCACATCAAAAACAAGGAAGACCTGCTCTACAGCTGCTACACCCGTTCACTGGATATATCGCGCCGCATTCACGATGTGGCTGACGGGCTTGATACCGGCATGAACAAGGTGGAATTCACCCTGCGCCGTACCTTCCACGTGCAGAACTCCGATGAAGGGCCGCTGATTCGCTACAACTCCATCACCGCCCTGCCAGTTCCGCGACGGCGGGAAATCCTGGCGCTGACAGATGCCTCCCGGGACCGCTTCGGGCAGTTTGTGCGAGATGGCATCGAAGACGGCAGTGTACGAGCCGTTAACGTGGAGGTCGCCCAGGAGCTTATCTCTGGCGCCATGAACGCCAGCATGGACCTGCCGGTGTGGCGCCGGGTAGACGACGTGAATGCCGCCTCCAAGGACTACTACCAGGTGTTCTTCAGCGGCCTTGCGGCTCAACCCACGCCCACAGAAGGAATGGCCTGAATGGCAGATACCAGCGATCTGGAGGGGCTGCTCCGCAACCTGCAGGTAGAACAAATTGATACCTACCTGTTTATCGGCAAAAGCCCGAGCCTGCCGAAGCGGGTATTTGGGGGCCAGGTAATGGCGCAGGCCCTCAATGCCGCGATACGCACCGTAGAGCAGGACGATCGCATGCCCCACTCGATGCATGCCTACTTCCTGCGCCCCGGCGACCCCAGTCGCAAGATTGTCTATGAGGTAGACCCGATTCGCGATGGTCGCAGCTTTACCACCCGCAGGGTGGTGGCCAAGCAGAACGGCCGCGCCATCTTCAACACCTCGATCTCCTTCCAGATCGCAGAAGACGGTCCCAGCCACCAGTTCGACATGCCAGCGGTGCCGGACCCGGACAGCCTGGAATCAGACCACGTTTACTGGGAGAGACTGGCCAGGGAAACCGGGGAGCTGAACATGGTCCGCAGCCACGCCATTGACCGGCGTAGCGTGAATCGCCGCGACATGATGAACCCTGCCGAAGATATGCGGGCGCCGGAGAACCAGGTGTGGTTCAAGGCCGCTGACACCCTGCCCGATGACCCGCAACTGCACCTCACGCTGCTGGCCTACATGTCCGACATGACCCTGATCGGTGTAGCGCTGCATCCCCACCCCTACTCCACGCGCCTGCCCAACATGCAGTTCGCCAGCCTCGACCACGCCATCTGGTTTCACCAGCCACTGAGGGCCGACGAGTGGCTGCTGTACCAGCAGGACAGCCCGGCGGCGATGTCGGCACGGGGATTCTGTCGAGGAACCTTCTACACCCAGGACGGACGCCTGGTGGCCTCCACCACCCAGGAAGCATTGATCCGACCGGTCTAAAAAAAACAGGGGGTCAGAGTAAGTTTTTTGAAAAAACTTACTCTGACCCCCTGCTTTTTAGCTGACGTGGGTTTGCTGCTGGCGGCCGACTTCGACCAGTTCCAGGGTCTTTTTGGCCAGTTTGAGACGGGTTACCGAACCGTTGTCCGGCACACAGCATACGGTTTCCGAAGCCTCCATCAGGCGTGAGCAGATCGCATTGATGATCATGAAGTGCGTGAAAATAGCCGTGTGACGCTCCAGCTCAAACAGGGCATCCCAGGCGCGCTCGCGCCATTGCAGGACTTCCGGACCCTGCTCCTGCCATTCCTGGCGCATGAAGCCGGACAGCCAGGCCTGGCGGTCCTCGATGCCCACCGGTGAAGGAATCTCGCGGAAAGCCTCGTTGATATGCACTTCCTTGCGCAAAATGGTCGCGAGAGGCTGGGCTGTTTCCTTGGCGCGCAGTAGCGGGCTGGACACGATATGCAGGTCTTCATAGCGCTCCAGCTCATCGCGCACCTGCCGCGCCTGCTGGCGGCCGAGGTGGCTGAGCCCGGGGTCGGGGTCTTCACCCCAGCTGGCGGAGGCCTCGCCGTGGCGGACCAGATAAATATCAACCATCAGCGATAGGTGATCAGCGCTTCGCCGTTCTGGCGCCCGAGCACGTCGAGAAATGAGTGGTCATTGTAATAGGACAGGGACACTTTATTAGCGTTATATAACAGGTGCGTCACCGAGCAATTGATTACCGGTTCGTAGAACTGGTAGGTCGCCTGATCGTCGGCACCGAGCACGTGGGCGACGATAGTAGCAATAGTGCCCCCTGAGGTGAAGATGGCGCTGTTGGTTCCGGGACCTTGTTCACGCATTACGTCAGCCAGCGCCGTGCGGGCGCCGCTGGCGTAGTCTGCCCAGCTTTGCAGCTCGCCAGGACTGTCGTCGCCCGCCGCTACCCAGTAGTTGAACACCTGCTCCAGCAGTTTCTGGTAATCCTTGCTGGAACTCTGGGCTTTCTCCCACCAGGCTTTCAGCTCCGGTCGCTGTTCCAGCAGGATCGGGGTAATGATATTCAGTTGGGCTTCGTTGTCGATCTCGTTGAAGCGGGCATCGACCCGATGGCTGTCTGCGGGCAGCCTGTCGCCCACCGCGATCGACGCGGTTTTTCGCTGGCGCTTCAGCTCGCCGGTGTAGACGGCGTCAAAATGCAACTCCCGTTTTTCGAAGTAGT
Organism: Cellvibrionales bacterium; assembly: GCA_043513815.1. Classification (GTDB taxonomy): domain Bacteria; phylum Pseudomonadota; class Gammaproteobacteria; order Pseudomonadales; family Halieaceae; genus JANQIO01. The sequence continues at coordinate 3,793,802 of CP121313.1, forward strand.
GCCCCAGCACTTCCGCCTGGCGGCAGCCCAGCTCCGACAGGCGGTCGTAGTCGTCCGAGCCAAACGACGCCTGGCCGTGGCGAATCAGGTAAATACTAGCCATTGTATGCGCGCTGCAGCGGCTCCTCCTCGCGTGAGAACCGCATCTTGCGGCGGTAGGGGAAGAAGTCAGCCACCTCGCCATCGGCGATGCCCTGCTGCAGGCCCTGCCAGAATGACGCCTCGTAAATGTCGCTGTGCATCTCGTCGAATACGGCGCGGGCGCGCTGATTGCCGCTGAAGAACAGGCGGAACTCCTCGGGGAAAATGTCGTTGGGCGCCACCGAGTACCAGGGCGTGTCGGACATTTCGTCTTCTTCGTTGCGGGCTGGCGGAATCTTGCGGAAGTTACAGTCCAGCAGCGGGCAGATCTCGTCGTAGTCGTAGAACACCACGCGGCCGTGTCGGGTCACACCAAAGTTCTTCAGTAACATGTCACCCGGGAATATATTGGCAGCTGCCAGTTCCTTGATGGCATTCCCGTACTCGTCCATCACCGCTCGTACCTGCTCGTCGGTGGCATCCTGCAGAAACAAATTGAGGGGTACCATGCGCCGCTCCACATAGACATGGCGGATGACCAGCGCCTTGCCGTGCTCCTCGATCACCGAAGGCGCCACTGCGCGCAACTCCTCCATCAGCTCGTCTGAAAAGCGCTTGCGGGCAAAGGCCAGATTCTTGAATTCCTGGGTATCTGCCATGCGCCCGGCCCGGTCCGAACGTTTTACCATGGCGTACTTCTCCATTACCTCTTCGCGGGTGATGTCCTTGGGCGGCGTAAAGCTGTCCTTAATGATCTTGAAAACGAAGTCGTAGCTGGGCAATGTGAACACGCTCATCACCATGCCCTTGATACCCGGCGCGAGGTCGAACTGGTCGGTGGTGCTGTCCATGTGGCGCCAGGCACAGCGATGGAAATACGTCTTGCCGTGCTTGTAGTGGCCCATGCAGGAATAGATTTCCGAAATGGGCTTGGCAGGCATCAGGCTTTGCAGGAACAGCACATACTGCGAGGGGATTGCCGCATCCACCTGGAAGTAGCTGCGGGTAAAACTGAATATCACACTGACACGGTCCGGGCCGAACAGGACGGTGTCGACAAATACGCTGCCCTCTTCGGTGTGCAGTACCGGCAGCACGAAGGGCATGGACTCCCGGCCCGCCAGCAGCTTGCCGATGATGTAGGCACCCTTGTTGCGGAAAAACACAGACTCCAGGGTCAGTGCCTGCATCTTGAATTCGTCGACCGGAAAGTTCGGGAACAGCTTTTCCCTCAGCGCCGCGGCAATATTGCGCGCGTCGCGCTCCTTGTCTTCCCAGGGAATATTGAAGGCATAGTCATCCAGCAGGCGCCCGAACATCTTCTCCAACCCATCCCAGGCACGGTAGTTGCGCAGGATGCGAGCCTCGCTGACTGGCGGCATGTCTCCCTGTGAGGAAAACACGAAGGCGTGTTCGTCGCGGATACGACGGTGCTGGTGGGTCTTGCAGTACACCGAGTTGAAGAAGGTCTCGGCAATTTCAAAATTGTTGTGGCCCTTGATCAGCCGAGCGTAGTGGGCACGCGCCTCGGTCCAGAACTCCAGCTCACGGAGGCGGTCACCGGCGATGATCCGCACGAAGTCCATGACGCTGTTGATCTTGTCCTTGTAAAGGTCGATGCGGGCCCGCGAGGCGGCGTGCACACCCTGCCAGTCGGCATTTTCAAAGCGCGGCTTGGCCGCCAGCGTGATGTTCTGGAAGTCAGCAAAGTAGGACTCAAAACCATTGAGAATGGTCTGGGCGAAGCGTTCGGAGGTTTCCACGGTGGTGGAGTATATCTCAGGGACTGGATATTGGGGTCAGGGTAACTTTTCCAGGAAAAGTTACCCTGACCCCAATAACCGTCGCGCCTTCGCTCATCTAGCGGTTACAGGCCATGGGCAATCAGGGAGCCGCTGTCGATCACCAGCGTCTGTCCGGTCATGCAGGCTCCGGCATCCGACACCATCAGCAGGGAAGCGCCCACCATGTCGATGGGCTGGGCCGCCTTGCCCAGCGGCAGGTGGGCCACCGTGTCGGCATAGCCCTCCTGCTCCATGAATACCGTGGTGAACTTGGTCTCGGTCAAGCCCGGGCACAGGGCGTTGACGCGAATGCCGTGGGCACCGTTCTCCAGGGCAAAAGCCTGGGTCATGCTGATCATCGCGGCCTTGGTGGTGCTGTAAACACCCTGGAACGTGCCGGCGCTTATCCCGTCGATAGAGGCCACATTGAGGATAGAACCGCCACCCCGCTCCTTCATGATGGCCACCGCCTGCTCACTCATGTAGAACGGCCCCCGGAAATTCACCTCCAGGGTCTTGTCGAAGGCAGACATCGGAGTTTCCGCCACCGGGCCGAAGTAGGGATTGGTGCCGCCACAGTTCACCAGGATATCGAGGCCGCCGAACTGCTCCTGCACGGCGGCAAACAGCCCATCAATGGCTTCCAGGTCGCCGGCATGGCAGGCCATGGCCGTCGCCTGGCCACCACTGTCACGAATGGCCTTGGCCACTGCCTCGCAGCCTTCCTGCTTGCGGCTGGAGACAATCACGTGGGCACCCTGCTCGGCCAGCCCAATGGCAATCGCCTCGCCGATACCGCGGCTGGCACCGCTGACCAGAGCAATCTTGTTGTCGAGGCGAAACAGGTCGATAGCAGGCATTGAGTGTCCTTTTACTTGATTTCCGGGTTGCCGAAATGGCGGCGCAACTTGCGCATGCCGCCGATCCAGCGGTCGTAGTTGGCGGCCTTGTTCTGGCGGTACTGTTCGACTTCTTCGTGAGGCAGGATCATGAAGCGCTCTTCTGCCAGCCCCTGGACTACGGATGCCGCAACCTCGGCAGGGGTAATCACACCATCGACGCCCGCGGTTCCACCGTCTTCGATGCTGCCGATCATGCGGGTGGCCACCGCCTGCGGGCAGACCATGGACACCTTGATACCGTCGTCGCCATGAGTGATGGCCAGGGATTCGGCGAAACCCACTGCCGCGTGCTTGGTAGTGGAATAGGCAGCATCACCGATCTGATTGAGCAGACCCGCCGCTGAGACGGTATTGAGGAAGTAGCCTTCCCCGCGTTCGATCATGCCGGGCAGGCAGGCGCGCGCCGCATACACGTGCGCCATGACGTGGATATCCCACATTGCCTGCCAGGTCTCGTTGGGGGCGGAGGTAGCCCACCAGGGTTCACCGTCGGTGGCGATAATGCCGGCATTGGAACAGAACAGGTCGATAGCGCCGTGCTCAGTCTGGATGCTGTCGACCATGGCCTTGATTTCGGCCTCGTTGCGCACGTTCACGCCAAAGGCAATGCCGCCGATGCTATCTGCGACGGTGCGGGCGTTGTCCGCTTCCAGATCGGCAACGGCGACCAGCTTCGCGCCTTCCGCCGCGAAACGTTCACACAGGGCCTTGCCAATGCCGTTGGCGCCACCGGTGACGACAACGACCTTACCGCTCAACTGCATCAGAGCATCTCTTCGGCGAGCAACTCCAGTACGGCGGGGTCCTGGGCACCGACCAGCATACTGCCCACTTCACCGCGGCTGCCGGCGTCCTTCCAGCGGGACAGGCGCTCGCGAATGCGGTCTTTCGGACCCACCAGGGCCACCTCGTCCAGCAGTTCTTTGGGCACCAGGCTCTCGGCTTCCAGTTTTTCACCGGCCAGGTACTTGTCCTGGATCTGCTCGGCGGCGTCGCCATAGCCCAGGCGGGTCGCGTAGTCGTTGTAGAAGTTCTTGCCCTTGGCGCCCATGCCGCCGATATACAGGGCCAGCCAGGGCCGCAGGGCATCATACGCCGCGTCGAGATCGTCGTTCATCGATACCGAGACGAATGGGGCCACGTCGAAGTCCTTCAGGCCCTTGTCGCCCTCGGCCTTGTCAAAGCCGGCATTGAAATCGTCTGCAAACAGGCTGTACTTGTCCGGGTCCATCCATACCGGGAATACGCCGTCAGCCACCTGGGCGGCACACTTGAGGCCAGCCGGGGTGATGGAGGCGGTGTAGATGGGAATATCGGTGTTGGCTTCCAGGATGGACTTCAGCGGCTTGCCCAGGCCGGTCGTGCCTTCGCCCGTGTTGGGAAGCTGGTACATGGAACCGTCGAACTCTACCTTGCCTTCCCGGGCCATGATCTTGCGCATGATCTGGATGTATTCGCGGGTACGGGTAATGGGCTTGCCGTAGGGCACGCCGTGCCAGCCTTCCACCACCTGCGGGCCGGAAGCACCGAGGCCGACGATAAAGCGGTTGTTGGACATCTGCGCCAGGCTCATGGCGGTCATGGCACACATGGCCGGGGTCCGCGCCGGCATCTGCATAATCGCAGTACCCACCCGCATTTTTTCGGTCTGGGACAGCACCCAGGTGGCGACAGTCACCGCGTCGGAGCCGTAGGCCTCCGCTGTCCACACGGAGTCGTAGCCGAGGCTTTCCGCATGCTTGATGAGATCAATCGGGATATGGATTTGCTTGCCGGAATACCCCATCAAAAAGCCTAGCTTCATAGCGACTGCTCCTGTGCCGTGGCGGGCGCTCGCGCCCGGAGAAAAAGGTGTTTGAACTTACAGTATGTTTTTGGACGGTTCAAGCACTAGCCCGCCTATTGCACCAGTACGCTGGCCCATCGGTAGTCCCGGCTTTTATAGAAGGGTGACGGTCCATCCACTGCTCGGTACATTTTGCTACCCATGCCACTTGCCTGTACCTCGCTGGTTCTCGCACGCCCTGGACGTGCATGCACCCTGCGGCGTAGCTACGGCTACGCCTCCGGTCCCGAGCCCGCCCAGGGCGCACGAGCCCTGCGCGAGCTATCAGGCAACTGATGCAATAGGCGGGCTAGCCGACGAGCCTGGTCTGGAACGGCACGGGAAATAGGCTATGCTGGTGCCCCAAACGCACGTTTCTCAAGGTTAAGCCCCATGGCCAAGCAAGCGACCGACCTAACCGATATCTCCGACCTGCAGGCAGTCTACACGGCGCTAAATCGAGTACAGGCCATTATCGAATTCGAACTCGACGGCACCGTCATCAAGGCCAACCAGAATTTCCTGGACCTGTTCGGCTATGCGCTGGATGAGATTGTCGGGCAGTCACACGCCATGTTCTGCAAGCCGGGCTATTCCGCTTCCAGTGAGTACGAGGCATTCTGGGAGAAGCTGCGCGACGGCGATTATGACTGCGCGGAATTCAAGCGCGTGACCAAAGACGGCAGCGAAGTCTGGCTGCGGGCCTCCTACAACCCGGTGTTCGATGCCGACGGCAAGCCCAGCAAGGTGGTGAAGTTCGCCACCGACATCACCGAGCAAAAGCGCGAGAGCGCCAAGTTCGACAGCATTGTGAAGGCCCTGGATCGCTCCCAGGCCGTCTGCGAGTTCAACCTGGACGGCACTATCAGCGATGCCAATACCCTGTTTCTGAATCTCATGGGCTACGAGAGGAACGAGGTAGTCGGCAAGCATCACCGTATCTTCTGCAGCCCGAGTTATACCGAATCTCCCGATTATGATGAGTTCTGGCAAAAGCTGCGCAGCGGCAAGCCGATGACCGGCGAGTTCAAGCGCCTGAGCAAAGATGGCTACGAGGTCTGGCTGCAGGCCACCTACAACCCCATCTTCAACGAGGACGGCCAGATCGTACAGGTACTCAAGTTTGCCTCGGACATCACCGAGGAAGTGCAGAACCGCAGCCTGGCCATGCTGGAGATGTCCACGCCGGTAGCGAAAATCTGGGATGGTGTACTGTTTGCGCCGGTGGTCGGCATTGTCGACTCGCGCCGCTCGGGCGACATCATGAACAAGGCCCTGGCCAGCATTGTCGATAACCGCGCCCACACCTTGATGCTGGATATCAGCGGCGTGGCGGTGGTCGACACCGCGGTGGCCAACCACCTGATCAAGATCGCCAAGGCGGCGGTGCTGATGGGCTGCAAGACCATTCTTTCAGGCATTTCCCCGGCGATTGCCCAGACCATTACCGAGCTGGGCATCGATCTGGGCGCCGTGCAGACCACATCAACCATCGAGTCCGCCCTGCGCGAGGCGATCCGCAGCTAGCCGCCGGATTTTCCACGCTGTGCGGTAATTTTCTGGTCTAGTACCACCTGGTCGCGTCATTGCACTGCGCTCGTCTTTGCACTGCGCTCGTCATCCCCGCGAACGGCATGCGGGAATGACGGGGCGAAGGGCGTGCGAAGAATCGCGGACGGCGTACGCCAGACAAAAAAAGGGCCCCGGATGGGGCCCTTTTTCATTCTGGGCGCTAAAGCTCAGGCAGCGTCGACCGCACGGGGAGCCGCGGGGGTCTCCTGCGCACTGCCACCGTAAGACAGCTCACTGAACTTCTGCTGGTGATAGTCACCGTTGCCGAAGATAGTGTTGATCATCATCAGCCGACGGGCGTAGTGACCTACCGACATCTCTTCGGTGACACCCATGCCACCGTGCAGCTGGATGGCCTCGGCGCCGATGTGCTTGCCGCTGCGGTCCACCAGGGTCTTGAGGGCGTGCAGGCTGCGCTTTGCATCCGGCTTGTCCTCGAGACGGTCGCAGATGGCGCGGTACAGCATCGACTTGGCCTGCTCGAAAGACATGAACATGTCTACCATGCGGTGCTGCAGCGCCTGGAAAGTACCGATGGCGACGCCAAACTGCTCGCGGGTGCGGGCGTACTCAATCGTCACTTCGTTAAGGCGCCCCATAAGGCCAACGGCCTCGGCACTGATCGCCAGGGTCACGTTGTCCACCACCTGCTCAATAATCGGCAGGGCCTGCCCGGCTTCGCCCAACAGTTCGCCGGCGGCGCCGTCGAAGGTGATGTTGGCGACCACCTGGCCATCCATCATGCGGTAGCTGGTGCCGCTGACGCCGTCAGTGTTGGCATCCACCAGGAACAGGGAGATACCGCCGTCAGTCTTCGCAGAGACCACCAGCTTGTCGGCGGAGGCACCATTGAATACCACGGTCTTCTCGCCGGACAGCGTGTAGCTGTCTCCGGAACCGGTAGCGCTGGTCTCGATGGCGTCGAGATCAAAACGACTCTTGCGCTCAAGGTAGGCGAAGGCTCCCTGCAGCTCGCCGCCGATGACAGCCGGCAACAGCGCTTCCTTCTGGGCCGCAGAGCCGGCCGCTTCCACCAGACCGCCGAACAACAGCACAGTGGGAACAAACGGCTCGGCAATCAGGCCTCGCCCCAGCTGTTCCATGATCAGCATCAGGTCGACCGGGCTACCGCCGAAGCCGCCGTTTTCTTCCGCGAAGGGAATGGACAGCCAGCCCAGCTCGGCAAAGGTCTGCCAGTTCTCGCGGCTGAAGCCTTCCTCGGAAGCCACCACTTTGTTGCGGGTATCAAAATCGTAGTCGTCCTGGATATAGCGCGCGACGCTGTCGCGCAGCATGACCTGCTCTTCACTGAAATCGAAATTCATAGTCTGTCTCCTCTCTCAGCCAACTCAGCCCAGGCCCAGGACGGCCTTGGCAATAATGTTTTTCTGCACTTCATTGGAGCCGCCATAAATGGTGGCCGCACGACCGTACATGTAGCGATAGCGGGCATAGTCGCCAAACTCGTGGCCACTCAGGTTCTCGCCGCCCTCGGGTACCGCAACACCCTGGTAGTAGCCTGCCACTTCCATGCGCAGCTCCTGAACGGCCTGTTGAATCTCGGTCCCCTTGATCTTGAGCAGAGACGATTCCGGGCCCGGGGCGCCGCCGGTGGCGACAGATGCCAGAGTCCGAAGCTCCGTGTACTCGAGCGCCATCAAGTCAATCTCAATGTCCGACACCCGGCGCTGGAAGGAGGCGTCCTCCATGAGCGGCTTGCCGCCCTGAACCTCGTTGCGAGCCAGTTCCACGACCTGTGCCAGATTGCGCTTGGAATCGGAAACATTGGCAATACCGGTACGCTCGTGGGCCAGCAGCGCCTTGGCGTAGGTCCAGCCATTGTTCTCTTCGCCGATCAGGTTTGCCACCGGCACCCGCACGTCGTTGAACTCGGTTTCATTGAGCGTGTGGTGGCCATCGATGGTGTGGATCGGGTTTACCTTGATCCCCTCCGACTTCATGTCGATCAACAGGAAGCTGATACCGGCCTGCTTCTTACCCTCACTGCTGGTGCGCACCAGGCAGAATATCCAGTCGGCCATCTGGGCGTAGCTGGTCCAGATTTTGGCACCATTGATAATGTAGTCATCACCGTCGCGCTCGGCCTTGGTCTTCAGGGAAGCCAGGTCGGAACCGGCACCCGGCTCTGAGTAGCCCTGGCACCACCACTCGGTGCCGTCGAGAATCTTCGGCAGGAAGCGCTGTTTCTGCTCCTCGGTACCGAAATTGAAGATCACCGGGCCCACCATCTGCAGCCCGAAGGGCATCAGGCCCTGGGCGCCGGCAGCAGCGCGCTCGTAGTCGAATATGTACTTCTGGGTGCTGGTCCAGCCCGGGCCGCCGTACTCTTCCGGCCAGTTGGGCGCCGCCCAGCCCCTGTTGTAGAGCTTCTGGTGCCAGGCAGTCATGGCCTCCCGGAAAGTATCGGGGTTCATCAAGCCCTTGATGACGTCGTCGTTCCACTCAGTGGCAAAGAAATCGCGTACCTCGTCGCGGAACGCGAGGTCATCGGCGGAAAAGCTGGTATCCATAGCTACCTCCTCAAAACGGGCATTTGAACCTACAGTATGTTTTTGGCGCATTCAAGTATTGACGCCGTAAACATTAGTGCAAGCCCGGCGCCCAAACCCATGCCTGTCGCGCTTTTGTGCAGCCCACCATTTGGACTATGCTGGTCCTGTTGCCCTGAAAAAAGCCTTCCCATGATCAGTATCCGCCCCGCCACCATTGATGACGCCCAGACCATCATGCGCTTTGTGATTGAGCTGGCGCGTTACGAAAAGGCCGAACACGAGGTCAAGGCCACCGAGGCTGACCTGCGCGAGGGCCTGTTTGGCGAGCATTCACGGGTAGAATCGGCCATCTGCGAGCTCGACGGCGAGCCTATTGGCCATGCCATCTTTTTCATGAACTACAGCACCTGGCTAGGCAAGTACGGTATTTTCCTGGAGGAGCTGTATATCACGCCAGAACGGCGTGGTGTGGGCGCCGGCAAGGCAATGCTGCAACACGTGGCAAGCATTGCCGTCGACCGGGGCTGCGGCCGTTTCGAATGGAACGTGCTGGACTGGAACGAACCCGCCATCCGCTTTTATGAGTCGCTGGGGGCCACTGCACTCTCGGAATGGGTCGGCTACCGCGTCACCGGGCCGGCCCTGGCTGAACTGGGCGGCGGCAAAACGTGACCCTGGACATCCGGGTGGCCAAACCAGGCGACGCCGAGCGCCTGGCAGACCTTGCGCGACGCACCTTTATTTCCACCTTTGCGGAATTCAATACGCCAGAGAACATGTCGCTGTACGTGGAGGCCGCGCTGTCCACTGATCGCATACGCAACGAACTACAGGACCACGCCAGCACCTTCATATGGGCAGAGCAGACCGGCATCCCCGCTGGCTATGCCAAGCTGCGACGCGGCACCATACGCGGCTGTGTCACCGGGCCCAAACCAGTGGAACTTGAGCGCATGTACGCCGAGACCGACAAGATCGGCGCCGGTGTTGGCAAAACCCTGCTGCACACGGCCATCAAGATTGCCCAGGCCGAGGGCTATCAGTCACTGTGGCTTGGAGTCTGGGAGTTCAATGAGCGGGCCATCGAGTTTTATCGCCGCCAGGGCTTTGTGGACGTCGGCGAGCAGGACTTCATGCTGGGGAACGACCGCCAGACCGACATTGTCATGCAGCTCGACATGCGGCACTGAATCGACCGCCAGACCGACATTGTCATGCAGCTCGACATGCGGCACTGATATTATCTGCGGGGCGTACTGCCTGAAGAGACAAAGCTGTTGAATATCGTAATCCTGGCCAACCGGGATATCGCCAGCAATCTGGCACTCAATCTGCTGCTGCCAAGCCTTTCGGCGAACCACAGCGCCTGGGTCTTCCTGTCTGATGCCGTGGGGGGAGCCGTCCAGCGCCCCGCCCCGCTCAACGACCTGAAATTTTTTGAACAGACGCTTTTCAACGAGTTCGTCTTCCCCCGGCTTGACTCGCTGGGCAAGCACGGAGAGCTACTCACCTTCCACGCGCTGGGCAGGCACACGATGGAGCCTGTCAGCTCTCTGAATAGAATCAACGGTCCCGAGGGCCTGGACAAACTGCGCGGCGTGAATCCGGACCTGGTGCTGAGCATTCGCTACGGTGGCATCCTGCGGGAGGCGGTCATCGCCATCCCGCGCCTGGGCATCATCAACCTGCACTCCGGCCTGTTACCCGCCTACCGGGGAGTCATGGCTACTTTCCGAGCGCTGCTGGCGGGGGAGCCTTCAATCGGCACCACGCTGCATTACATCTCTGACCCGGGTATCGACACCGGCGGGATTATTGCCCACACCGAGATGCCGGTGCAGCCCGAGCACTCCTACCTGTGGCATATCATGGCGCTGTATCCTCCGGCCTGCGAAAAACTGCTAGCCTGTGTGGCCGCCGTGACAGATGGCGATACGCTGCCCGTTTCCCCCCAGGGGGAAGGGGGGCAATATTTCAGTTTCCCGGAGGAGCAGGACCTGGCGACTTTCCGCCAACAGGGCCTGCGTCTGGTCGACCCGACCGACATTGCCTCCATTACCCAACGCTATACAGGATAAGCGACATGATTTTCCGACACCTTTGCAGCCTGCTCCTCATTGTCCTGACGGCGGGCGCCCAGGCCTCCACCCTTGTCCACAACGTCAAGGGCTACACGATGAACGACGGCCAGCGGGTCAGCTTCGCTGCACTGGAGTTTGAAAATGGTGTCATCACCCGCATCTACCCCGATGCAGCGAGCGCCAACGCCAGCAACGCCACCGAGCGTGTGAACGGCGCCGGCGCCACCCTGTTGCCCGGGCTTATTGATGCCCACGGACATGTCACTTCCCACGGCCGTGCCCTGCAGGCCGTAGACCTGGTGGGCAGCACCAGCGAGATGGACTCCGCCGCCCGCGTGCAGTCTTTTGTGGAGAAAAACGCCGCCCAGGAGTGGATACGGGGCCGCGGCTGGAACCAGGTCCTGTGGCCCGGCAAGCAGTTCCCTGATCGCGCGGCGCTGGACAAGGTATCGGCAGGCAAGGCGGTGGCGCTGGAGCGCATCGACGGCCACGCCATGTGGGCCAACAGCAGGGCCCTGGAACTGGCCGGCATCGGCCCCGACACGCCCGACCCGGAAGGCGGGCAAATCATTCGTGACGAAACTGGTCGCGCCACTGGCGTGCTGATCGACAACGCCATGGACATGGTTTACGAGGTGATGCCTCCGGTAACCGACGCCGACATGGCCGACTACGCCATGACTGCCATGCAGGACCTGGCAAGCCTTGGAGTGACCTCGGTGCACGATGCGGGCATTTCCGCCCAGGAAGTGCGCGCCTTCCAGTCCCTGCGTGACGGCGAGAAAATGCCGATCAGGATCTACGCCATGCTCAGCGTGCTGGACCCGGCCAATGACGCCTACCTCAAACAGGGCCCGCTGATCGACCCTGCGCACATGCTGGATATTCGCAGCGTGAAGATTTCTGCCGACGGCGCGCTGGGCTCCCGCGGTGCGGCCCTGTTCAAGGACTACAGCGACATGCCGGGGCAGAAGGGTCTGCTGTTGGTCAACGACGAGCAGCTCGATCTGCACATCGACCGCTCCATGGCGGCGGGCTACCAGGTGAACATCCACGCCATTGGCACCAAGGCCAACGCCCGGGTGCTGGATTTCCTTGAAAACCTGACCAAAAAATACGACAGCCGCCATCTGCGGCATCGAAATGAACACTCGCAGATCGTCCGGCCGCAAGACATCCCTCGCTTTGCCGAGATCGGCGTGGTCGCCTCCATCCAGCCCACCCACGCCACCAGTGACAAGAACATGGCCGGCGATCGACTCGGAGAAGCGCGTCTCGCCGGTGCCTACGCCTGGCGCAAACTGCTCGACAGCGACGCGCGGCTGGCCGGTGGCTCGGATTTCCCGGTGGAATCCGCCAACCCCTTCTTCGGGCTGCATGCCGCGGTCACCCGCCAGGACCGCAACAACCAGCCCGCCGGTGGCTGGCGGCCCTCGGAAAAGCTCAACCGCGACGAAACCCTGAGTCTGTTCACCGAGTGGGCCGCCTGGTCTGCACACCAGGAAAACGTGATCGGACGCCTGTTGCCCGGCTATGCTGCCGACTTCATCCTGGTCCGGGACGACTACTTTGAGGTGCCTGCCGAAGACATCTGGACCAACCAGGTGCTGGGCACCTGGGTGGCGGGCAAGCAGGTTTTCACGGCACGGTAGAAAGCGTGATCAAGAGCGACCAAAGTGTCAGACTGCTTGATTCTTTCCATCACTCCATATCCAGCGACGCTCCTGCGCGGCTCGCCGCATTCGCGAGATGACGGAGAGCTGGCGGGCAGGCTCTTGCGAACCTGGCTCACCAAAAGCAAGTAACACACCGGGTGCCCCCAAGAAGAAGACTGCGAGCGCCTCTATGAGAGGAAGCTGCTCGGGCGAATAGGCGGCGCTACGATAGGGAGCTGCGCTGGCGATATCGCGCCTCGGGAGAGGCCGCTCGCAGGATCCGTGTGCGGCTATATTGCAAACAAAAAAAGGGCTCCCGAGGGAGCCCTTTTACTTCTGAACGGTGGTGCTGTTTAGAAGTTGTAGATCAGGCGACCGTAGTACAGTGCGCCGTTGAAGCCCAGCGGGGCAAACTGGCTGTACCGATTACCAACGCCACCAGCGGCACCCGGGTTTTCGTCCGGAGTTTCGTCGGTGATGTTGTTGGCACCTGCCACCAGGGTCAGACCAATGTCGTCAAAGGTATAGCCCACTTCCGCGTCAATCGTCCAGTAGGAGTCATAGGTCGGAATGGATTCACCGAAGTCGACACTCCCGAAGTCTTCACCGTCGTACCACTCATCCGTCCAGTTGTAACGGAGCATGAAGCGCCAGTCGTTCATCAGGTGAGTAGCATTCAGCGTGTAGCGCGACTCGGGCAGGCCTTCCTCCAGCTCAGCGATACGAGTCGCATCGATGATAGAGGGGTCGAAACTATCCACGGAGGTATCCGTGTAGTTATAGGCCACGTTGAAGTCGGTAATGCCCGCACTCCAATCCAGGGAGTAGGTCGCGACCACATCAACACCTTCCGTGGTGGTGTCAAAGTCGTTCACGAAGAAACGGAAGTCGCGAATATTCGCTGCTGCCGTTACACCGGAGTTGATCAGGTCTTCACGCTCTGCATCAGTCAGCGTGAAGTTCTGGGACAGGGCAATCCGGTCATCCACTTCGATGTTGAAGTAGTCGACGGTCAGGCTCAGGTTTTCCCACTGCAGCACGAAGCCCGCAGAGATGTTGGTGGACTCCTCTTCTTCCAGTTCCTGGCCACCGCGAGTCTGCGATACCGGGTTGGTGGGAGGTACCACACCCTCGTTGATCAGGTCGCCCAGTTCGAGGTCAAACGTGGTAGACACGTTGAACGCGTTGGACTGGCCCGGTGTGGGGGCGCGGAAGCCGGTGCTGTAGGTAGCACGCAGACCCAGCCAATCGGTCAGCTCGAAACGACCGGAAAACTTGCCGTTCAGCGTGCTGCCGAAGTCGTCGAAGTCTTCCCAACGGATAGCAGCACCCAGCAGCAGGCGGTCGGTGACGTCTGCTTCCATATCAACGTAGAAGGCGATGTTCTCGCGATCCCAGTTGCCGGAAATCAGCGGACTGAAGCCCGGGAAGCCGTTGGACGCAGCACTGAAGCCCTGAGTCGCCAGAGGTCCGAAGCTGAAGGACTCCTGGTCACCGGCCGTGATTTCAAATTCCTCTGAGCGGAATTCGAAGCCACCGGCAATGTTCAGGTCAGACGCGAAACCGCTAACCGGCAGCGCGTAGTTCAGATCGACGTTGAAGTTGTACTCGGTCTGGGTGTAGTCGCCCGGATCGAAATCCGTAGGGGTATTGGGACCCAGAGACGCATTCACCGTGTTGTAGATGAAAAAGTCCGAGTCGCTGCTGCCATAGCTGGCACTAACGTCGTAGCCGAGGCCGTTGTCGAGGTTACCACGCACACCGGCGAACAGTGATGCGTCCTTGACGTCAGCACCGAAACGCGGCGTAAAGCCTCCCGGGAACATTTCATTGAAAACAAAACAATTGGGGTCAGCAATTACAGCGCTCAGGCCTGCAGCGTCGTCCGTAGCCAGGTCATCCGGGCAGTTGCCGGAGCCGTCTTCGGTCACGTCGCCGACCAGGCGCGTTGCACCACCGTCGTTGCTGAATACGCCGCCTCGAGTATCGGGATTACGGAAGTAGAAACCACCGTCGACCTCTTTGTAGGCGTAGTTACCGAAAGCGTACGCTTCCATGTTGTCGCTAAGCTCAACACCCATGTTGAAGAAGGTCTTGATGTCGTTGTTGACCTCCGGGCTACCCCATACCTGTGCGGGGTTGGCCACGCTGGTATTGCCGCCGTCGATCAGGGCCTGGGCATCGTCACGCTGCACGGAACGGTCGGTATCGTCCTGCTCGCCATACTCGAAGCTGGCGTTGAAGAAACCATTGTCAGTAAAGGGAAGACCGATATTACCGGCGATGGAGTATAGGTTTTCACCTTCCTCACTGTACTCACCGTACTTGGCTTCCAGGGTCGCACCGGAGTTGTCATCCTTGAGGATGAAGTTCATCACGCCGGCGATGGCGTCAGAACCGTACTGGGCCGCCGCACCGTCACGCAGTACTTCAAGCTGCTTGAGCGCAATGGACGGGATCATGGAAATATCCGGGCCCTGTGAGCCGTCGGATACGCCGTTACCCAGCCAGGTGATCACGGAAGCGCGGTGACGGCGCTTGCCATTGACCAGAACCAGGGTGTGGTCCGGCGCCAGGCCACGCAGGTTGGCGGGACGGATAACCGTGGCCGCGTCACTGATGGGCTGGGTGTTTACGTTGTATGAAGGGACAGCCGTACGGATCAGGTCCGTCATGTCGGTGCCGCCCTGGTTGCGGAAGTCATCGCCACCGATCACGTCGATAGGCGCTGCAGAGTCATAGACAGTGCGGGCTTCACGACGAGTACCAGTAACAACGACCTCTTCCAGAGCTGCCCCTTCCTGGGCCATGGCGACTGGTGCAATGCCTGCGGTCAGAGCGACCTGGGCAGAAATTGCCAGCGCAATTCTCTTGGGTGTAAAAGGTTTCATGTATGTCTCCGTGGAATTCTCTTAGTTTTGGGGTAAGTAAGATGTCCACAGCATCCTGTACGACAGATACTTGAAGACTTCGGCTCCTATCCCTACCACTTGCCGGCGCTGTTTAGGGCTTGTAGTTATGTTTTCGCCACGCCACCAATGAGAATAGGCCATTTTGACGACTGTAAACTGTGGAAAATTCACACCAAAGTGTTAAACATTTGCAGTGAATTCAGTCTGCGAATCGGGCTTTCGAGAGGCAGCAACGGTCGAAATTGAGCAATTCTTGAGCGCCTCTGGCCGTTCCATCCCATCGATGCATGGGATTCTCGGCGAGAAACTGTGGGCGCGGCAGGGACGTCCGACCAGGGGATTGGCGGCGAATACGGCCGCAGAAGGAATCTATTGCGAAGCATCCAGGATCCGGCGAGACGCCAAATCCAGCTTCTGTGCACTGCAAGCGCCGAATCGGGCGGCTAGCGGACCAGGCACAAAGCCTGGCCGGCCCCTCAGTACATCAGGCCGAACAGCTTGCGCTGGTATTCCGCGGCGAGGGGGTCGCCCTTGCCGAGGCTGGCAATCATGTCCAGCATGGCCTTGCGGGTGCCACCATCCTGGTGCTCGCGGTCCCGCTGCAGGATGCTGTAAAGGGCAGCTAAGGCCTCCCCGTGCAAACCGGCATTGCTGTACTGGATGGCGAGTTGCTGCAGGGCATCGAGATCGTCAGGATTCTCGTTGACTTTCGATTCCAGGGCCTCAAGTTCCGGTGACCTGGCCGCCTCACGCTTGAGCTTGCACTGGGCCACGAGCTGTTCCCAGTCATTGTCCTGGTCTGCCATGCGTACTTCTGCCAGCACTTTTTCCGCGTCATCCAGGCGGTTGAGCTCAATCAATGCGGACGCGTAGGCCAGGGTGATGTCGTGGCGATGACCTGAATCTTCGCGGGCCTGACGCAGCAACGGCAGGGCCTCACCGGCACTGCCGGCCGCCAGCAGTTCACGGGCCTGGTCCAGCAGCCCGTCCCAGGGCTTGGGCAGGTACTTGTCCAGCACCTCGCGCACCTGGCTTTCCGGCTGGGCGCCGACAAATCCATCAACCGGCTGGCCGTCCTTGATCACCATGACCGTGGGCAGGCTGCGCACACCCAGCTGCTGGGCAATCATCTGCTGTTCATCGGCATTGACCTTTGCCAGCAGGAACTGCCCCTGGTATTCGTTGGCCAGTTTCTCCAGCAGCGGCATCAATGTTTTGCAGGGCTCACACCAGTCCGCCCAAAAATCGACCACGACCGGCCGCTTGCTGGACTCCTCAATCAGGTACTGCTGGGCATTGCCCTCGTTAATATCGACGATGTAATCGTCGGCATTGCTTGTTTGTTCCATCATGCTCTCAATCCAAGAACGTCCTGCATATCGTAAAGTCCGGCCTCACGATTGTTGAGCCAGACCGCTGCCCGCAAGGCGCCGCGGGCAAAAGCCATGCGGCTGGAGGCCTTGTGGGAAATCTCCACGCGTTCGCCGTCGGCGGCAAACGTCACCGTGTGGTCACCAACAATATCGCCTGCCCGAACGGTGGCGAAGCCAATGGTATTTCGGTCGCGGGCACCGGTCTGACCCTCGCGGCCGTAGACGGCTACCTGATCGAGATCCCGGCCCAGGGTCTCGGCCACCACCTTGCCCATGCTCAGCGCCGTGCCCGATGGAGCATCGACCTTATGGCGATGGTGGGCTTCATAAATCTCGATATCAGAATCCTCGCCGAGTACCGCGGCGGCTGTTTCCAGCAGCGTAAAACACAGGTTGACGCCGGTGCTGAAATTGGAGGCCTTGCACAGCGGGATCGCCAGAGCGGCTTCGCCGATGCTGGCTTCTTCGGCGCCAGTAAAGCCGGTGGTGCCAATCACCATGGCACGGCCAGCCTCCCGGCAGGCCGCGACATTCGCAAGGGTGGCGGCCGGCATGGAGAAGTCCACCAGTACGTCAAAGCTGTCTATCGCGGCGGCGATATCACCACCCAGCGCAATACCCAGCGCTCCCACGCCGGCGAGCTCACCGGCATCGGCGCCCAGCAGCGTGCTTCCGGGGCGCTCGAAAGCCGCCCCCAGTTGCAGCTGATCATCAGCGTGCACGGCCTGCACCAGAGTGCGGCCCATGCGCCCCGCTGCACCCGTAATGCCGACGCGCAGGCTCATATTTTCATGTCGTCGAAGAAGTTCTTCACACCCTCGAACCAGCTCGACTGGCGCGGTGAGTGCTTGTCGCCGGAGTCGGACATGGTGTCCTTGAACTGCCCCAACAGCTCCTTCTGCTTCTTTGACAGGTTGACCGGTGTCTCCACCACAACCCGGCACATCAGGTCACCCTCGGGGCCACCACGCACTGGCTTCACGCCCTTACCACGCAGCCGGAACAGCTTGCCGGTCTGGGTTTCTGCGGGAATCTTGAGATTCACCCGGCCTTCCAGGGTCGGCACTTCCAGCTCGCCGCCCAGTGCTGCATCGGCGAAATTGATGGGCACTTCACAGTACAGGTGGCGCCCGTCGCGCTCGAAAATCGGATGGGACTGCACCGAGACCTGAACGTACAGGTCGCCCGGAGGGCCACCTTCCGGCCCGGCTTCGCCTTCACCAGAAAGCCGAATACGATCACCGGTATCCACGCCCGGCGGCACCTTGACCGACAGGGTCTTGGTTTCCTCTACCCGACCGCGACCGTAGCAGGCGGTACAGGGGTCACTGATGGTTTTGCCCTTGCCGCGGCAATTGGGGCAGGTCTGCTGTACCTGGAAAAAGCCCTGCTGCATGCGTACCTGGCCGACACCGCCACAGGTGCTGCAGGTACTGGCGGTGGTGCCAGGCTTGGCGCCAGAGCCGTCACAAGGCTCACAGGAGACCAGGGTTGGCACGCGAATATTAACCGTGGCACCCCTGACAGCATCTTCCAGGGAAATGTCCAGCGTATAGCGCAGGTCAGCGCCGCGCTGGGGGCCGCCGCGAGCCCGACCGCCACCGCCGCCACCAAAGATGTCGCCGAACACGTCACCGAAAATATCGCTGAAGTTGCCCTGGAAGCCACCGCCACCCATTTGCGGGTCGACTCCGGCGTGGCCGTACTGGTCGTAGGCCGCGCGCTTCTCAGGGTTGGCCAGTATCTCGTAAGCCTCGCTGGCCTCCTTGAACTTGTCCTCGGCGTCCGGCGCATCCGGATTGCGATCCGGGTGATACTTCATGGCGATGCGACGATAGGCCTTCTTGATCTCCTTCTCGTCGGCGCCCTGCTCGATACCCAGGACTTCGTAGTAATCGCGTTTCGACATGCTAATTCAGTTATCCCTATAAACAACTACGCGGGAAAAGATTCCCGCGTAAGCTGCAACACTCGTTCAATTACGTCACCGTCATTCCCGATTCGCCGGATCACGGGCAAGCGAGTATCCAGCGAACGCGAAAGTATATAGCGAAACTGGACCCCCGCTTTCGCGGGGGTGACAGTTTTTTGCCGCCCGAGGGTGGCAGTAGTGCGATTCGCGGCTGTGGCGATTACGCACGGCCATACTTACGAGGCCTTTTTGTCCTCGTCGCGGACTTCTTCGAACTCCGCGTCGACCACGTCATCTGCCGGCTCGGCTTCCGCTTCGGCGCCGGCTTCCGCTCCCTGGGCCGCCTGCGCCTGCTCGGCGTAGAGCTTCTGCGCCAGGCTGCCAGAGGCTTCAGTCAGCTTCTGGGTTGCGGCTTCAATGGCGTCCTTGTCGTCGCCTTTCAGCGCTTCCTCGGCTTCCGCCACTGCGGCCTCAATTGCAGACTTCTCTTCGTCAGTCGCCTTGTCGCCGGCTTCCTCGAGGGTCTTTTGGGTTGCGTGCATCAGGCCTTCGCAGGTGTTGCGCGCAGTCACCAGCTCCTCGAAGCGGGCATCAGCCTCGGCGTTAGCCTCGGCATCGGACACCATCTTTTCGATCTCATCTTCGCTGAGGCCCGATGACGCCGTAATGCGGATGGACTGCTCCTTGCCGGTGGCCTTGTCCTTGGCCGACACATTGAGGATGCCGTTGGCGTCCAGGTCAAAGGTGACCTCGATCTGCGGCATGCCACGCGGTGAGGGCGGGATGTCCGCCAGGTCAAAGCGACCCAGAGACTTGTTGCCACCAGCCTGCTTGCGCTCGCCCTGAACAACGTGAATCGTCACCGCTGTCTGGTTGTCTTCGGCGGTAGAGAACACCTGCGATTTCTTGGTCGGGATGGTGGTGTTCTTTTCGATCAGCGGCGTCGCTACACCACCCATAGTTTCGATACCCAGGGTCAACGGCGTCACGTCGAGCAGCAACACATCCTTGACGTCACCCGCGAGTACAGCGCCCTGAATCGACGCGCCCATGGCGACGGCTTCATCCGGGTTCACGTCCTTGCGCGGCTCCTTGCCGAAATAATCTGCAACCGCTTTCTGCACCATCGGCATACGGGTCTGACCACCGACCAGGATGACCTCGTCGATTTCGCTGGGGTTGAGGTCAGCGTCCTTGAGGGCGATCTTCATCGGCTCCAGGGAACGGGAAACCAGCTCACCCACCAGGGATTCCAGCTTGGCGCGGGACAGCTTCACGACCAGGTGCTTGGGTCCGGTTGAATCTGCCGTGATGTAGGGCAGGTTCACCTCGGTCTGCTGACTGGAGGACAGCTCGATCTTTGCCTTCTCGGCCGCCTCTTTCAGACGCTGCAGAGCCAGCGGATCGTTGTGCAGGTCAATGCCCTGCTCCTTCTTGAACTCTGCCGCCAGGTACTCGATCAGGCGCAGGTCGAAGTCCTCACCACCCAGGAAGGTGTCGCCGTTGGTAGACAGCACTTCAAACTGGTGTTCACCGTCTACTTCGGCAATCTCGATTATGGAAATATCGAAGGTACCGCCACCGAGATCATAAACCGCGATGGTCTTGTCGCCGGAGGACTTGTCCATGCCGTAGGCCAGCGCAGCCGCAGTGGGCTCGTTGATGATACGTTTGACGTCAAGGCCGGCAATCTTGCCCGCGTCCTTGGTTGCCTGGCGTTGCGAATCGTTGAAGTAGGCAGGTACCGTAATGACCGCTTCGGTCACCGGCTCGCCGAGAAATTCCTCAGCGGTTCTCTTCATCTTCATCAACACCTGCGCAGAGACCTGCGGGGGCGCCATCTTCTCGCCTTTGACTTCCACCCAGGCGTCGCCGTTGTCAGCTTCGACGATCTTGTAAGGCACCATGCTGATGTCTTTCTGGACCACGTCGTCCTTGAACTTGCGACCAATCAGCCGCTTGACGGCAAACAGGGTATTGCTGGGATTGGTCACAGCCTGGCGTTTGGCTGACTGGCCCACCAGAATTTCATTGTCGTCGGTGTAGGCGACAATCGACGGTGTCGTACGATCGCCTTCCGCGTTTTCAATTACCTTGGTCTTGTCGCCATCAAGCACGGCCACACAGGAGTTGGTCGTACCAAGGTCGATGCCAATAATCTTGCCCATTGTCTATCTCCAGGTAAGCGATCACTGACTTACAATGTGCCGGTGATTCGCGTTTTTTCAAATATGCTCTGTATATTTGGCCCAAACCCCACATTTCAAGGGGGTTTGGAATTTCTATTCCGTCGCCTTGCTCACTACCACCATGGCCGGCCGAAGCAGCCGACCATTCAGGGTGTAGCCCTGCTGCATCACATCCATCACCGTATTCGGTTCCAGGTCTGGATTCGGCACCATGGTCATGGCCTGGTGCAGCTGCGGGTCGAAGGGCTCGCCGGCGGGGTCCACTGACTCGACGCCGTTCTTCTTCAATACGTCCAGCAGGCTGCGCAGGGTCAGGTCCACACCTTCAGTGATGGCCTCGACCCCCTCGGCCTCAGCACAGGCGTCCACCGCCCGGTGCAGGTTATCGACCACCGGCAGCAGGTCGCTGGCAAAGCGCTCCAGTGCGAACTTGCGCGCCTTTTCCACATCCTGTTCGGCGCGGCGGCGGGCGTTCTGGGCCTCCGCAGCGGCGCGCAGGGCGGCCTCTTTGGCGGCGTCCAGCTCATCCTTCAGGTGATCGACGGTCAGCTCGGCTTCGGCGATATCATCGGCCGCCTCGCCGGCGTCGACTTCAGCTTCACCCGCAGCGTCTGCGGCGGACTGTTCCTCCACTTTGCCCTCTTCGGACTCCGCTGCCGCGCTGCCTTCTTCGCGCTCAGCGCCTGCCTCGTGCTGTTCCTTGTTCACCGTTTCGCTACTCCGATTGCTGGTTTCTACAAGACGCAGGGCGCCGTCCGCGCCCCGGATACCGTAGATATGGAGCCGGGCCACGGGATTTCAAGTCAAAAAATCCGTGCATAAATAAAGGGGGTCAAAACCCCCTTGCTGGACGAGTAACGCGCGCTGTCAGGCGTTTTCGGTGTTGAAGGCCGAAGACAGTAGCCGGGCGGTGATATCAACGATGGGAATCACCCGTTCATAGGCCATCCGGGTGGGGCCAATCACCCCCAACACGCCCAGGGTCTCGGCGCCGTCGGTATAGGGTGCGGTAATCACGCTGAAACCGCCGAGGCCCTCAAAACCGGCTTCCTCACCGATGAATATCTGGATGCCTTCGGCCCGGGTAGAGCGTTCCAGCAAGTGCAGCAGGTCCTTCTTGCGCTGGAAGGCTTCAAACAGCTCCTGTAGCCGCTCCAGCTCTTCGGCGGTGGCACTGCCGATCAAGCGGGACTCGCCGGCGACCACGTAACCCTCTTCTTCGTCGTCTTCCCCTTCGAAGGCTTTGCTGGCGAGGTCCATGGTGGTCTGCATGTAACTGTCGATGGACTGCCGGTCGGCCTCCATGTCCTCCACTACCTGGCGCTTGACCTGGTCCAGCCGGGCCCCCGCAAAACGCTGGTTCACCAGGGTAGTCGCCAGACGCAGTTCGTTCTCGTTGTAGTTCCGCTCGGTGTAGATAATGCGGTTTTGCACCTCGCGCTCGTTGACCACGAGGATCACCAGCACCCGGTTGCCGTCCAGGGGCAGGAACTCGAGCTGGCGGAGCTGGCCGGAATTCTGTCGAGGTACGGTCACCAGCCCCGCCTGGGCGGTGACGCTGGAGAGCAGTTGGGAGGCGGATTGCACCAGCTCACGGGAGGGCTTGTCAGGATTCAGCTCTTCGCGCAGGTTAGGCATTGAGGCCAGGTCCAGCGGCCGCACCTGTAGCATGGTATCTACAAACAGGCGGTAGCCCGCGGAGGTGGGAATGCGTCCCGCGGAGGTGTGCGGCGACGTCAGGTAGCCGCGCTCCTCCAGGTCTGACATCACGTTGCGCACCGTAGCCGCAGACACCGGCAGGCCGGCTTCTTCCAGCAGGGTCTTGGAGCCCACCGGCTGGCCGTCGCGAATATGCCGCTCGATCAGGGTCTTGAGCAGGATGCTGGCGCGTTCGGATAAAGCCGGGCTGGTCATGGTCGCGATTCTATCAACGGGTTTCAGGAAAAAACCATAGGGACGTATTGCCTGGTCCGATTAGCACCCAATATGCCCCGTAGCGGTCGCTGATGCCACCGCGGCCTCATCAGATGCGGCGAACCGGTTCCCGCAGTCCCGCAACTACGGTATAAGACAGACATGCTCGCTCACATACAAATCAACAACTACACCATCGTCGACCAGCTCGATATGGAGCTAGCCCCCGGCATGACGGTGATTACCGGCGAAACCGGAGCCGGCAAATCCATCATGTTGGACGCCCTCGGCCTGTGCCTGGGAGACCGCGCCGACCCGGCGGCGGTGCGCGCGGGCTGCGAGAGAGCGGAAGTGACTGTCACCTTTGATATCGCCGCCATACCGGCCGCAGGACGCTGGCTCGATGACCGCGAATTGGCGGCCGGCGACGAGTGCATACTGCGCCGGGTCATTACCCGTGAGGGGCGTTCTCGCGCCTTCATCAATGGCAACGCCTGTACCCTGCAGGACTGCAGTCAGCTAGGTGCGCTGCTCATCGACGTACACAGCCAGCACGCGCACCAGTCGCTGTTACGCAAGGATACCCAGCGACAGCTGCTGGACGACTATGCGGGGCAGGGTGCCGCAGCCCGGGAACTGGAGCAGCTGGCCTCTGACTGGCTGCGCCGGCGCCGGGAGCTGGATGAACTGACGTCGGCCCGTGATGAACAGTCGGCACGTTCGCAGCTGCTGTCCTATCAGGTGGAAGAACTGGATACCCTGGACCTCAAAGACGGCGAACTGGATGCCCTGGAGGCCGAGCACAAGCAACTGGCCAACGCCGAACAAATCCTGCAGGCCGCCCAGCAGGCCATGGATCTGTGCGAAGGCCAGGAAACCAGCACCCGCTCGGCGCTGAGCCTGGTGCAGCACGAGGCCATGCAGGGCGAAGCGATCGCCAGCGTGCGCGAGATGCTGGATAGCGCCGCTATCCAGTTGCAGGAGGCCCAGTCAGAACTGCGCCGCTACCTGGATCAGGTCGAGCTGGACCCGGGCCGCCTCAAGGACGTGGAGACGCGCCTGGATACGCTTCACGATATCGCCCGCAAACACCGGGTGCAGGCGCGGGACCTCTCCTCCCTGTACGCGGATCTGCGGGCAGAGCTCGACAGCCTGACCGGCAGCGGCGAGCGCATCGAGGAGCTAACAGCCGAGCTGGAGGCCGTCGAAGCGGCCTACCAGGAGGCGGCGGCGAAACTCAGCAAGGCCCGCCACAAGGCGGCCGACAAACTCCAGAAGCTGGTGGAAAAACAGCTGGCCGAGCTGGCCATGGAACAGTGCCGTTTCAAGGTGGCGCTGAGCGCCCGGGAAGTGGAAAACCCCCACCCCCACGGCATGGAGGATGTCGAGTTCCTCATCAGCACCAACCCCGGCCAGGACCCCCGCCCGCTGGGAAAAATTGCCTCCGGCGGCGAGCTGTCGCGTATCAGCCTGGCCATTCAGGTGATTTCCGCCAGCGCCAACACTGTACCCAGCATGATATTTGATGAAGTGGATGTGGGTATTGGCGGCGCCGTAGCTGAAGTGGTCGGCAGACTGCTGCGCGCCCTGGCAGCCGCCAGCCAGGTGATTTGTGTAACCCACCTGCCCCAGGTAGCCGCCCAGGGCCAGCAACACCTGCGCGTCAGCAAGTCCTCCGACAAGAAAGCCGCCAGGGCGGACCTGTCCAGGCTCGATGACAGCGACAAGGTGGAAGAGATCGCCCGCATGCTGGGGGGGATCGATATCACCGAGAAGACGCGGGACGCTGCCCGGGAAATGCTGGCTGCCTCTTGATACAACCGCTCGGGGCGTGTGCCCCAAGTTGCTTCGAGGGGCTAGCCGTCACTCCATCGATTCCCCTCACTCTCGTCATTCCCGCGGAAGCGGGAATGACGGTTGTTACACCAGAATCACGGCAATTGCGCGGGAATGACGGCACTTGCTCCAGAATCACGGCACTTGCGCCAGAATGACGGCGCTCGTACCGGAACTACAGGCAAAGCGCCTGTTGGCACTACCTAACCGACTGTTATTTCTTTTTGACGTAGAGGACCAGGGAGTGGTCGACCAGCTCGTAGCCGTGTTCTTCGGCGAGCTGGTGCTGGCGCTTCTCGATGACCGGGTCGAGGAATTCGATCACGTCACCGGACTCCATGCACACCATGTGATCGTGATGCTCACCCTTGGCCAGCTCGAACACCGAGTGGCCGGTTTCGAAGTTGTGGCGAGTGACCAGGCCCGCTGTTTCAAACTGGGTAAGCACCCGGTAGACGGTAGCCAGACCCACGTCCTCACCCGCATCCAACAGGGCGCGGTAGACGTCCTCGGCGCTCATATGCTGGTCTTCGGGATCAGCGCCCTCGAGGATCTGCAGAATCTTGACCCTGGGTAGCGTGACCTTGAGGCCCGCTTTGCGCAGCTCCTGGTTCTCGGAGGACATGGGTGTATCTCTGTATTCAGTAAAAAGGCTGATGTATCATGCCACCCCTTTTCTGGAAGTGAAAGCCGGAGCCAATGCCCACGCCCCGCCACCCCCAAAGCCGTCTCCCCGCTCGCGCACTGGCGCCGCTGATGCTATGCACGCTGTTAGCACTGACAGGCTGCGGATCATGGGGTTTCCCCGGCGTCTACCGAATCAACGTTGAACAGGGAAACATTGTCACCCAGGAAATGATCGATCAGCTCAAACCCGGCATGACTCGCCGCCAGGTGCGCTACATCCTGGGTACGCCGCTGATTGAGGACCCTTTCCATTCAGCACGCTGGGAATACATTTACATGCTGCGCAACGGCAACAACACGCTGCGCGAACAGCGCCTGACGGTCTATTTCGAGGATGACACGCTGACCCACTTCAGCAGCAGCCTGCCTCCCACCGAGGCCGACGAATCCGACGGTGAAGCGCAAACAGCCGAGGCAGCGGCAGACTAAGGTCAGCCGGGAGCTGGTCTTTCTTACCGGTGCGGGAGGGTCCTCAGGACTGCTCAGCGCGCCGCGCCCTGGCCTCAGCGGCCCGGCGTTTGCGAACTTCCTTGGGATCAGCGATCAGCGCGCGATAGATTTCCACCCGATCACCCGCCTGCAACTCCTGCGTGTCCTTGATGGCCTTGCCGAAAATGCCCAGGCTGGCGTTGGCCAGGTCGAGGCCGGGGAAATGACGCTCCAGGCCTGAAGACAGGGCCGCCTGCCTGGCGGTCGTGCCAGGCGCGACTTCCAGCATGACGATCTCCTGCTTCTCGGGCAGGGCGTAGGCCACTTCGACCGGGATCTTGTCGGCTTCCGTCACGAGGCTGTTCCGAACAGTTGGCGGGCACGCTGGTCCACCGCATCCACCAGTGTGGGGGCGACATTTTCAAACAACTTGCCCGCCGCTGCACCCAGCAGGCCACCACGCAGCTTGAACTGCAGATGGAGGCTGACCTTACAGGCCGCCTCGCCCAGGGCCTGGAATTGCCAGCTACCTGCAAAGTGCTCGAAGGGACCTTCCAGCAGTTCCAGCTCGATGGCGTGTGGCGCCCGCGCCCTATTGCGGGTCGAGAAGCTCGAACGCACACCGCCCCGCGACAGGTCCAGGCGCGCTTCCACCACATCGCCCTCGCAGCGCAACACCTCGGCGCCGACACAGCCGTGCATGTACTGGGGGTAGGCCTCGATGTCATTGACCAGCGTGAACACACGTTCCACCGGGAAGGGCATCAGGGCACTGCGCTCGATTCGGGTCATCGCTCCTCACAGGTATTCGACGAGCGCCGTCAACATGATGACGACAATCACCGGAGGCGCAATATAGCGCAAACAGGCGCGCCAGAGAAAAACGAAGTGCTTACTCTCGCGGTAGAGCTCAACTCGCAGAATATCGCGTCGCACCCGATACCCTACCAGCAGTGCCGTCAACAGGGCCGCCAGCGGCAACAGTACGCAGGTGGTGAGAAACTCGAGCAGCCGGAACAGTGTCAGGTCACCGATGACAAAAACGTCCTGCCAGATATTGAAAGACAGCGACGCGCCCAGCGCGAGAATCCACACCGCACCACCTAGCAGCATTGCCGCCGCCGGTCGCGCAATGCGCATGCGCTCGGTCATCCAGGACATGGCTGGCTCTGCCAGGGCGACCCCGGAGCCCAGTGCTACCACCGATGTCATCAGGAAAAACAACGCGCCGAGCCACGCACCCTCTGGCATATTGCCGAAGGCATAGGGCAGTCCGACAAACACCAGCCCCGGGCCCATGGTCGGCTCCAGGTTGGTCGCAAACACCAGCGGGAAGATGGCAATACCCGCGGCGATCGCAATCAAAAAGTCGAACAGCGCGACGGCAACCACCACCCGCCCGAGGGGAATCTTGTCCGGCGCGTAGGCACCGAAGGCCATGCCGACGCCGAGTCCGATACCCAGCGTATAGAACGCCTGGCCCATGGCGATAAGAATCGAGGTGGCACTGAAATCGTACAGATTCACGGAAAAAAGAAAGTCGCCGGCGCGCTCCATATCGCCGTAAATGAGGGAGAACTCGATCAGCGCGCCCAGCGATACCAGCAACACCGGGCCTACCAGCCAGAACAATGGCGCCAGCCCGCGGAATATTCCCAGGCCCGACAGGCCGAAGACCAGGATGATGAAGATCGTCTGCCACTGCACCAGGGTGCGGGGCCCGGACAGCAATTCGCTGAACTCCCGACCCGCGTCGGCCGCACTGGCATCAGCGAACAGCCCCGCCTGCAGTTTCTCGATATAAGCCAGGCTCCAGCCGGCCACCACGCTCAGGTAGGCCAGCACCAGCACACTGGCGAAACCCGCCAGCCAGGCAATCACAACCCAGCCGCGACTGATCTCCGAGCGGCGTGTGGTGTACACCAGTGCCGACACCGGGTTGGCCCTGCCATGGCTGCCCAGCAGCAACTCGGCCACCAGCACCGGGGCCGCCACCAGGAACAGGCACACCAGGTAGGCGAGCAGGAACGGCGCTCCGCCCTGCTCACCGAGCAGGTAGGAGAAGCGCCAGAGGTTGCCAAGCCCGATGGCTGATGCGGTGAGGGCAAACACGAAAGTCGTGCGACTGCCCCAGACACCCGTGGTGGAGCGCACAGCGATGCTCATGTGCTGATTCTCCTGCATATGTCGCTGGCGGGGCAATGTGACAATGCCCTAAAAATCTGCATACTGCGCGCCATGAGTAAAAAGAAGCCCAAGGTGGCTGACAACACGATCGCACTGAACAAGCGCGCCCGCTTTGACTACCACATCGACGAAACCTTCGAAGCCGGCCTGGCCCTGACGGGCTGGGAAGTGAAAAGCCTGCGCGCCGGCAAGGTCCAGATAACCGAAACCTACGTGCTGGTCAGGAACGGCGAGGCCTTCCTGGTAGGCGCGTCCATCACGCCGCTGGACACGGTATCCACGCATTTTGTGGCAGACCCCACGCGCACCCGTAAGCTGCTGCTGCACAAGAAGGAGCTGGCGAAGATTATCGCGGCTACCCAGCAAAAAGGCATGACCTGTGTCTGCACCGCGCTGTACTGGAAGGGCCATCTGGTCAAGGCCAAGATCGGCCTGGCGCGAGGCAAGCAGAGCCACGACAAGCGCCACGACCAGCGCGAGCGCGACTGGAGCCGCCAGAAACAGCGCGTCCTGCGCGACAACGTGAAGCAGTAATCACGCGCCCGCCCCGACCACGCTAGCCACCTTATCTCACCGATTCGGCGCTCGGTGTCAAAAGAAGCCTGTTATAGCGTTCAACATGCCTGGAGGGCGAGATAGGGCCGCTAGAGCAAGGCGCGCAAGGTAATCGATACCCCGATCAACAGGCAGGTCAGCACCGCGGTACGGCGGTAGTGGGCGCCGCCATGCACCTCAAACAGACGGTAGCCCAGCCGATCGCCGGCATACATGGCCGGATAAACCATCAGCGCCAGCCACAGGGACTGCCAGGACAGGAAGCCCAGCCAGCTGAAGCCGACCAGGGCCAGCAGTGAAGAAAAGGAAAAAAAGCCGATCATGAAGGCGCGGCTACGCAGTGGTTCCTTGACTGTGGCCATCGCGTAGACGATCACCGGCGGGCCCGGCACGGCAAATGCTCCGTTGAGCACACCGCTGGCAAAGCCGGTGACAGCGCGCAGTCCAGCGTGCACCGCCACCGGGTGCGGCCGATACCTCGCCAATACCAGGCTGGCCGCAATGGTCACCAGCCCAAGCACCAGCCGAAACTGGTCGGCATCCAGCTGCCGCAGGAGGCTGACACCCAGCAGGGTTCCTGGAACGGCGGCAACAAATACAGGCCACTGGCTACGCTCCAGTGCATGCAGATACTGGGGTGCCGTCTGTACACCCAGTACCAGCGCCAGAGACGCACAGAGCACAACAGCCTGCGACGGGGGCAGCACCAGGGCATACACCGGCACCGCAGCCAATGCAAAACCGAAGCCGGTAAACGCCCGCAATAGCGCCGCGCCTACCGTGGCGCACCACAGCAACAGCAAGTGAGCCGCCGACACCCCCAACAGCGATTCGACGCTCATAGTAAACAACCCCCAACACCCATCAATCGCCCCCAGCAAACAGGGGCAGAGCACGTTTCTGACCGCAAGTGATGCCAGACAAACGGGGACCGACCGCGTTTTTGATCGTAAGTGGTGCCAGCAAGACATCCGAAGCGATCAAAACCGTGGTGTGTCCCCATTTTGTGGTTTTGTTTGGGTTGTTTGCTGGCGCGACAGTCAAGCGCACAATCCGCCCTCTGCCTGCCTTCGTATTGACCACATGCGCGCACTATACCTGTTCCGGAACGATCTTCGACTGGCTGACAATCCCGGCCTGCTGGCCTGTGCAGACGGCGAGGCCTTGTTATGCGTGTACTGCTGGCCCTCAATGCCCGCCTGGTGCAACCTCACCGGCATGGGTGGGCAGCGGGACCGCTTTCTGCGCGAGAGCCTGCTTGCCCTCCAGGAAGAGCTCGCCGCACTGGGCCAGGACCTGCTGATACTGCAGACCGACCCCCGCAGCGCCCTCCCCCAGCTGGTCGAGGCCTTCAATATCGACACGGTGGCCGTAGGCGGCGCCGTCGGTTACTACGAACAACAGCATCTGGCAGCTCTGGAGCAAAATCTGTCGGTACCCGTGCAAGCCCACCACAACTCCACCCTCTATGCACTGGAACAGCTTCCCGGCGGGCTGGAGAAAGTGGCGAAACAGTTCACGCCGTTCCGCCGCGCGGTAGAGGACCTGCCCATCCCAACTCCGGTAGAGCCGCCAAGCGCCCTGCCCCCACCGCCTGATGGCGCTCAGTTCCGCGCCCCGACGCCCGGCGAAGCCAAAGCTCACCCGGCCTTTCCTGTGCGCGGTGGCAGCGCAGAAGCGCAGCGCCGACTGCGCACCTGGATGTTCGAGCGGCAGCTGGTCAACGAGTACAAGTTCACCCGCAACTACCTCGATGGCCTGGACGGCTCCAGTGTGCTATCGCCCTGGCTTGCCAGCGGCGCACTGTCAGCGCGACAGGCGGCGTTTGCCCTGTTCAAGTTCGAAGATGCCCAGGGCCGCAATGAATCGACCGAGCACCTGTTCATGGAACTGCTGTGGCGCGAATTCTTCCAGTGGCGCGCCCGGGCCGACGGCGCCCTGCTGTTTCATCCCGGCGGGCTTCGCAAGAAGAAACACCTGAAGACCTTTGAAGCGCGAGATTTTGCGCGCTGGTGCCAGGGCGACACGGACAGCGCGCTGGTGAACGCCTTGATGCACCAGCTCACCGCTACCGGCTGGATGAGCAACCGCGGCCGCCAGATCGCCGCCAGCTACCTGATCAATGAACTCAACCACGACTGGCGCTACGGCGCCGCATTCTTCGAGAAACACCTGGTCGACTTCGACGTGGGCAGCAACTATGGAAACTGGCAGTACATCGCCGGCGTCGGCACCGATCCCCGCGGAGGCCGGCACTTCAACATTGAAAAACAGGCCAGCCAGTACGATCCTGACGGCACCTTCACCGCCAAGTGGGACGGCCAGCGCGCAGCTCAGCCGCGCTATATCAACGACGCCGCTGACTGGCCTATAGAGGGGGCCTGAATGCCCCGGCAGGTGCGAAAAGCTGATCTACCGGAGAAGCTCTGCCCGATCTGCGAGCGGCCGTTCAGCTGGCGTGCCAGGTGGAAGCGGAACTGGGATTCGGTGGTGTACTGCTCCGAACGCTGCCGCCGTCAGCGTCGCACGCAGCCGGGCTGACCTACCAGGGAATTTCCGCGCCGTCCCAGGCAAAGAACTTGCCGCTGTCGCCAACGCCGAGCGACTCCAGTACATCCAGCATGGCCGCAGCACTTTCGGGCGGCTCCAGCACCCGCTTGTTATAGTTGGCCGGCGTATAGGGCTCGGACAGATCTGTCGCCACCGTGCCAGGGTGCAGGGCCACCACCGTGCAGTGCTTGTGACTGACCCGCCATTCCCGCGCCAGGGTGCGCAATAGCATGTTGTGCGCCGCCTTGCTGGACCGATAGCTGTACCAGCCGCCCATGTCATTGTCGGCAATGGAACCCACCCGAGCGGACACCGACGCCAGCAGCGAAGACTTGCCGTGGCGCAACAGGGGCGCAAGGGCGGCCGCCAGCTGCGGCAGGAACCAGGCATTGACTGCGGACAGCTTGTACAGCGCCTGGGGGCTGACATCCTTGAGGCGTTTTTCCGGCTTGAACTGCTGGTCGTGCAGCATACCCACGGCGTTGCATACCAGGTGGAGTTCGCTGCAGTCGGCGGCAATCGCTTCCGCGGCCTTGGTAATGCTGGCGGGATCTTCGGCATCGATTTCCAGGCTGGTAAAGCGCGGGTCATCGAGCCGGCAGCGGCCGCTGCGTTGCAGCACATAAAGCCGCTCCACCGGGTAATTGGCCAGCAGTCGCTCGGCAATCGCAGTGCCAATTCCGCCACCGCCCGCCACCACGGCATTGAGACCTTGCTGGTGCAGGGCAGAGCTCATGTTGCACTCTCCAGCACATCCTCCAGCGTTTTGTCGGCCCACTTCAGGATCGCGGTCTTGTCGTCCGCGCTGCGTTTCTTCCAGTTATTGAGCACCAGGCCCATGCGACCGTTGCCCTCCAGGGCCTTGAAGTGACTATCGATAAAGCGCCAGTAAAGGGCGTTGTAGGGGCAGGCACCGTCGCCGGTCATCTTGCCCGGAGAATAGCGGCATTCGTTACAGTGATTGCCCTGCTTCTGAATATACTTGCCACTGGCGGCATAGGGCTTGCTCGCCATAATGCCGCCGTCGGCATGTAAAGCCATACCCAGGGTGTTGGGTAGCTCCACCCACTCGAAGGCATCGACATAAACCGCCAGATACCAATCGCACACCTGCTGAACATCCAGGCCAGCCAACAGGGCAAAGTTGCCTATCACCATCAGGCGCTGAATGTGGTGGGCATAGCCCAGCTCGAGGCTTTGTTTCAGCGCCCGGGACAGGCAGCGCATGTCGGTGTCGCCGTTCCAGAACCAGTCCGGTAGTGCGCGCTGCGCCTGGAAATGGTTCTTGTGCTTGTAGTCGGGCATGAAGCGCCAGTAGACCCCACGAATATACTCGCGCCAGCCCAGCACCTGGCGGATAAAGCCCTCGGCGGCGGCCAGCTCACAGCGGCCGTCACGCCAGGCCTGCTCCACTTGCTCACACACCTTGAGCGGCTCCAGCAAGCCGATGTTGATGTACATCGACAGCAGGCTGTGGAACAGCCAGGGTGACTCCTCCGCCAGGGCATCCTGGTAGGTGCCAAAATTGACGAGACCGTGCTCACAGAACCAGTTGAGCTGGGCCTGGGCCTGGGCCTGGGTGACGCCGTAGTTGAACTGCTCCAGGTCACCGGGGTTGTCGGGGAAAGCCTCGTTGACGAGCTCCAGCACCTCTCGGGTAATCTCGTCCTGCTTCATGTCCGGCCGCTCGGGAATGTCTGCCTGGCTGCGCCAGCCCTTGCGGTTTTCCTGATCGTAGTTCCACTTGTCGCCGCAGGGCTTGCCGTCGTCCTCTAGCAGCACGCCGTAGCGTTTGCGCATACCGCGATAGAAATACTCCATACGCAGGCTCTTGTAGCCATCCGCCCATGCGTTGAACTCGTCGATACTGCACAGGAAGCGGGTGTCGGAGAGAATTTCCACGTCAACGCCGTAAGCGTTGCCCCATTGCTCAATGGATTTGCGCAGCCGGTATTCGCCGGGCTCGCAAACCAGCACCGCGCTGTAGCTGGCGCAGTTCAGCTCAGCTTCCACCGCCTTGCCCAGCGAGCCCACGCCCTGGTCGTAACTGTAGTAGCGCACCACATGATCGCGCCCGCGCAGCGTCTCGGCAAAGTGCCGCATGGCGGAAAAAATCAGCGCTATCTTGTGCCGGTTGTGGCGCACATAGCTCGCCTCTTCATGAACCTCAGCGAGCACAATGGTATCCACGCCCGGGCGGGCTGCCTGAATGGCCGGGTTGTGAAGGGATAGCTGGTCGCCCAGGACCAGGATTAGCTTGGAGTCACTCATGCTTCTTCATACGGCGGGACAGCGGCGCTGGACGCCACCAGGTTGGACAACTTCGTACCACTCAATTGCCCGGCAGCGCACCCCAGGCCAGGACAATTGCCGCATAGCGAGCACCCTTGCCCAGACCCACCAGCAGAACAAAGGTGGCCAGGCGTACCCGCATGATGCCACCCACAAAGGTCAGGGCATCACCCCCCACCGGCAGCCACGCCAGCAACAGGCTCCAGTAGCCATAGCGATAAAACCAGCGCCGGGACCGCTCAAGCTGCGCCTCGGTCACGGGAAACCAGCGCCGGCCCACAAGGCCGTCGACATGCCAGCCGATCGCCCAGTTCACCACCGCCCCCAGGGTATTGCCAACGGTAGCTGCCAGCCACAGGCCGGCCGGGTCGAACCCCGCTTCCAGGTAGGCCAGCAGCACCACCTCGGAATAAAACGGCAGGATCGTGGCCGCGCCGAAAGCGCTCCAGAAGAGAATCAGGTAGGCGCTCACGGCGGCGCCTCAGCCTGGGCGCGACGCCCAGACCGTCCATAACAAAGAGGTATAGGCGTCAGCCGCCCTTGGGTGCCCGCGGGCCGGCGAAGAACCAGATGATGACGCCCAGCAGGGGCAGGAGGACAATCACCAGAATCCAGATCAGCTTTTTGACGTTGTCGACTCTGGCCTGGGCGACATTGATGATGGCCCAGATATCAGCGATCAGAACGAGCAGGCCAAACAGGCCACCGACTTCAAACATGGTGTACTCCTTTGCGTGGGTTGTGCCCAGTGTAGTCCAGTATCGCTGCCGTCAAAAGGCAGATATGCGCCATGTCCTGGCCCGAGGCTACCTGGCGCTTCGCCAGGCCGAGGCCTGCTCTACCAGCCAGCGGAACAGCCGCAGCTGCACGGGCAGGTAGAAGAGGTATTCCGGGTGCCACTGGACCCCGAGAATCGGCGCCCCCTCATGGTGTTCGAGCACCTGCACGAACTGATCGAGGTCACGACCTGCCACGTTCAGCTCCTCGCCGACGCGATCGACGGCCTGGTAGTGCAGGCTGTTCACCCGCAGGCGTTCACGCCCCGTGAGATCGGCAATGAAAGAGCCAGGCTCCAGCACCACAGTCTTGCGCGCCAGGATGGTGCCGAAGTTTGAGGTGTTGCGGCGCATCTTGCGGATATCCAGGTGCAGGTTGCCCCCGTGCAACACGTTGATCAGCTGGTAGCCCCGGCAAATGCCCATCAGCGGCACACCCTCGTCCAGCGCATAGCGAATGTAGGACTGCTCCAGCTCGTCGCGGTCGTGGTCGTACTCCTTGTCCGGCAGTTCCTCTGACTCGTAGAGTCCCGGGTGAATATCGTCACCGCCGCTGACGATTACAGCGTCGAGCTGTTCCTGTGGATAGCGGCGACTGGTGGTGATGCGAATCGCGCGACCGCCGGCGAGAAATACGGCTGTCTTGATGGCATACCAGGACCAGGAAAAACGTACGTCAGAGCCGGTTACCCCGACACAAGGTCGGTGAGAATCTTGTCCAGCGTCCGATGCCATGGTGCCCTCGTGAAGTTGATGAGTTGTGACGCATGCTGACGGTATGCGTCCGTGACTTCGCCCAGTAAATCCGAATCAGCCGCCAGCGCCTCTATCACGCACCAGATATTCCAGCTTTCCGCCAACCCCCAGTCGCCGCGCTCAATCTCGCAATTGGGCAACCGATAGTGAAAGGTCGGCCTGGACTTGATACGGCTGTCACTGACGGCCTGGTTTACGCGCTCGGCATCCAGCTCAGAGAACAGGGGCAGCATGTCCAGGGCGCGGTTGCGGGTGGCGTTGTATTCCAGATAGTCGTCCAGCACGGTCTCCAGGCTGACGTCCGCCGGGTAGTCCACCACCCGGCGACAGTAGGCGCTGGGGTAGACATCAATGTAGGGCGTGAAGCGCCGTGTCATATCCACCCGGTGGCGGCGAATCAGCCAGTCCTGGGCCACCACGTAGGCTTTCAGGTAGCGGCTGACGGTGGCCGCATCCAGAGCGGGCAGCTCCGGATTGATATGAACACCAAAGGCATAGACCACGGACTCGGCGGTACCTTCGGCCCCGGCGCTGCGCAGCGACCGTACCATGGCATCCAGTTCCGGCAGGCGGTCGAAAGGGATTGGCGGGCACACGACCTCCACCGGCACCAGCTCCGTCGTCAGGTTAACCAGCCATTGCGCCAGTGGATCATCGCCGGCGCCGCGACTGCTGCGGCCTTTCGCCCGCGACTTGGCCAACTGCTTGGCCAGCTCACTGTCGACCTCTACCACGAACTTGCCCAGTTCTGGCGCCTCGAGAATAGCCTCCGCTTCCGAGTTTATTTCCGCGCTGACCTTGAATACTTTCTCCAGCACACGCACTGTGGCGCGAAACTCCAGGCCGGCAAACTCCAGCTCGAAGCCGGCGCGACGCGTGTTGCCTGAATGGCTCTCCATGTGCGCAGGCATGGCATAGCCAGCGATCAGCCCTGTCATACAAACCTCCGGTCATTCCCCGTAGGGACAGATAAGGGGCGCAAGCCTAACCCAGCGCTGTGGCATTTGCATTTCAGCGGTACGCCCCCATAGTCAATACAGGCCACAAGCGCTTAATTGCAGTGATTGCGTTATAATGGCCGAGATTACCTGGGGGCGATTTGGATTCGACGCCGGTAACGAAACCTGAAGTGCATGCCGTGAGGACAGCGAATCACGTAAATCCAAAGCTGTAACTTGATAGTTGCCAACGACGACAACTACGCTCTGGCGGCATAAACCCCGCTAGCGGTCTTTAGCAAGGTGCCAGTATCGCGCTATTGACTGTCATATAGAACTGGATCGCAGCAACGCTTGTCCGGGGCTGCGCTGTTAGATTCTTACCGGAATCGCCAATCACGTCCTGCCCGTCGGGCTGTGTGCGGCTAAATTAATTGACGGAATCTAAGCATGTAGAGCTGATGGCAGAGTACTGACGGACGCGGGTTCAACTCCCGCCGCCTCCACCATACAAAGTAAAAGGGCCACCCCACGGGGTGGCCCTTTTACTTTGTGGGAAGGCTCGCGGGAGTTGATCCCGCGCCCGGAAGGGCGCGGGTGGCCGAGCACAGCGAGGTCTGTCGCGCTGGCCCAAAGGGCCAGCAAAACACAACTCCAGTCGCCCAGGGGGCGACCTCTCCCCACCAACTCACCTACCGAACGAAGCCACCGCCCCGGAAGCGCGCGGTTGCCCCACAGAATGTGGGGCCGTCGCGAAGCACAAGGATGCGCGAAAGCGATGCCTCGACGACCATCGCCGAACCGAGCGCATTTTGGTCTAGAATGTTGCCATGAGTTCAGCAGACCAGCCACCGAAACAGCGCATTACCGCCAGCATGATCACCGCGCTCGCCGCCGGCATCGTCAGTCTTTCCGCACTGTCTGTCTCCATTTACGAGGCATATCTGATGCGCGAACAACAGGCGGCCTCGGTACTACCCATCATCGATTTCTGGGCGGCCTACAGCACTGATCAAAGCTACTCGCTGAACCTCGCCAACAAGGGCCTGGGGCCAGCGTTTATCAAACACATCACCGTCAGTGTTGACGGCGAACCCGCCCGGACCTGGGGTCAGGTGACCGGGACCCTGGCAGGCCGCAGTGTTTTTTTGAGTGAATCCGCACTGATTGGTAGCGTGCTGGCGCCCGGCGAGGTCGGCCAGATGCTGGCCGTCAATGACAAGGACAGTGGCACACTAATCTGGAAGAACGCCGGGCGTGTAGTGCTGGGAGTCTGCTATTGCTCGGTGTTTGACAACTGCTGGACTACAACAGTTTCAAGCTTGAATACCGGCAAACCGGTCACGGAAGAAACCAGGGTCTGCCCGAGTGACGATGAGCTCATCTTTTAGCCCGGGAGTTTCTGCGTCTGTCGACTATCAACGCAAAACCAGCGGGCGTAAACAGCAAATTTACCAGCGACCCACCCAACCAGGGCAACGGCCAAACCCCCTCTCATTATTGAACACACAGGATCACCGCCTTTCCTGGTAACGGCGCGAAACCTTGCTCTGGCCCCAATTTCCAGAGGCGGGAAAGCAGTACCAGGGATGCGGCTCAAGATCCGCAAAGCACTGGCACTCCTTGAATTTCACGGAATCATCCCGACCTCGGACGTTAAGGACACTTTTTTCAGGGGAGTCTTAGCATGACGACGACGCAGCAGGGCGCAACAGCAACAGACCGCAACACCGCCCGGATTCCGCCGCTCAATGCGGATAACGTCGCCACCATCGAAAATGCGGGCGGGAAAATTCTGCCGCTTGAACCGATTGGCGCGGAAGTGCGCGGCATTGATCTGTCGTCAGAGGTGCCGCCTGCGCCCGAGGTCGTCGAAGCCCTTGAGCGTGAAATGGCGCACCGCGGCTTTATCGTCTTCAAATCCGACCAGACGCTGACCCCGGACGAATTCTTGCGCGCCAGCTGCTGGTGGGGCGGCAAGGCCCTGCACAGCACCCACGGCGTCCATCCGGCAACGCCGGGCGGCAATCGTCACATCTTCCGGCTGTCGAATGATCAGCGTCATGGCATACCCGGCGTCGGGCCGCAGTGGCATAACGACGGCAGCTTTGTCGAAGAAACGTTTTCCCATGCCGGCTATCACATTATTCGTCCCGCCGAGAACGGCGGCGGCACCTACTTCGCCCACCAGGGTGCGGCCTATGATGCACTGCCTGCCAGGCGGCAGGAATTCTGGGACCGACTGTCATCGGTCAACGCGACCTCCGGCGTGGTCCATCCCGCCGTGCACGTGCACCCGGTTTCCGGGCGCAAGAGCGTATGGCTTCACCTTGGAATGACGGGCGCGGTTATCGAGAAGTTGCCTGACCGCGACGAGTTCCGCTTGCTCGACGCAAACGAACTCAAACATCTGTGCAACGAATACAACGAACTGCTGAATGCCGGATTACATGATGGCTATGCCATCAACTATGAGTATCAGGAGAATGACTGCATCTTCATCGACAACCTGGCCGTCGCTCACCGCGCTGCGCCGGAAGCCCATCTGCCAGTAGAGCAGCAGGGTCTGCGGATCATGCACCGCAGTACGATCAAGGGCCGCGGTGCATTTTTGCCGCAGTTCGGGTTACCTGCCGCTATGAACCTGCTTAAGCCGAGTCCCTTCGGCGAAGGCGTGTGGCAAGCGGGCGGCATCGGCTTCCGCTGGGATGACCATATCCCGATGCAGAATTGATAGCGGTCAGGTGAACAGCAGGGGTCAGAGTAAGATTTACAACTGTAAATCTTACTCTGACCCCGGTTTTATGCCGTGCTCAATCGCTGCAGCTGGCGCTTCAGCCGCGCGTTGTCCTCACGTAGCTGCTCCAGCTCGCTGATCAGCTCCAGCGCCACCGCCGTGCCGGCCCAGTCCAGTTCGAGGTCGCTCTGCACCCGACAGGCGCGGCGCAGGGTCGCCAGCATGTAGGTGTCAAACTGCCACTCCTCCGGCTGCTGACCACGGGGCGTAACAATCCCGAATTCGACAATGGTTTGCACCGCCTCTGTGGAGAGCCGGGTGCAAACCGTGACTTCGCTAAGCGTGTAGATGGTCCGAGACTCGCTCATTCTGATGTCTCCCATGTTTCCCGCGGATTGAATGTGGATGTGTCCGCCAGCTGTTGCCACAGGGCCTGCTCCTCAGCGCTGATGGTCGGCGGCATGGTGATCGCCAGCGCGGCGATCAGGTCTCCCTTGTGGTCCTGTTTGCCGAGTCCCCGACCCTTGATGCGCAGGCGCTGTCCCGCGCGGCTGCCGGCGGGCACCGTCAGGCTGACCTGGCCTTCCAGGGTGGGCACCCTTGCCTTGCAGCCCAAGGCCGCCTCCCAGGGGCTCACCGGCACCGTAATCAGCAGGTTGCGACCTTCCACTTCGTACAGCGGATGGGGGGCAAAACGGATTTCAAGATACAGGTCACCGTCTGGCGCGCCGCCGATGCCAGGTGCACCCTGGCCCTTGAGCCGGATCCGTTCCCCGGCGATGACCCCGGCGGGGATTTTCACATTCAGCGTCTTCTTGCGCTGCTGCAGGCGCCCGCTGTCGTCGAAGTAAGGGACCTCGTAGCTGATTTGTCGACTGTCTCCGCGGTAGGCATCTTCCAGAAACACGGCCAGAGAGTACTCGATGTCCTCACCGCGCTGGGAGAACTCCTGGCGCGAATAGCCCCGTCGAGCCCCGTGACCCGAGCCGCCGAATACTTCTTCGAAGAAGTCGGAGAAGCCGCCCTGGAATTCCCCCTTAAAGTCGCCTTCGCCCCTGGGCTGCCAGCCGGGCGGTGGTTCAAACTGCTCGCCGCCGTAGCGGCGCAGCTGGTCGTACTCGGCGCGCTTTTCCTTGTCCTTCAGTACCTCATAGGCTTCTGAGACTTCCTTGAACTGCTCCTCGGCGTTTTCCTCGGCGCTCACGTCCGGGTGGTATTTGCGCGCCAGCTTCCGATAGGCCGTCTTGATGGCCTTGCCATCGGCATCCGGCTCGACGCCCAGCGTCTTGTAGTAGTCCTTGAATTCCATCAATCCTCCGTCAGACAGCGATCAATGAGTGCCCGATAAAGCCGGCTCCCCACTTCGATCAGCTCGTCAGGGTAGTCGTAGCCGTCGTCGTGTAGCTGCGGCTGGTCGGTGCCGGAGCCAAGACCGAAAAACGCGCCATTGAATGCCCCGGTAAAGTGACCGAAATCCTCGGACCAGCGGAACGGCTCACCCAGATGCGCCACATCGAGTCCGGCATCGGACGCCGCCGCCTCGACCGTGGCGACACAGCCGTCGTCAGACTCGGTGGCGGCAAAATGCTCGTGCCAGGAAAGCTCATGCTCAAGGCCGTTTGCTTCCGCCAGCGATTGTGCCAGCGACGCCAGCTCATCGCGTACGATCGCCAGGTCTTCCGTCCGGTGCGCACGCACCACGCCCATCACTTCAGCTTCGCCGGGCGTGGTACCGAAGTTTGGCCCCTTCTCGGCACTGCCGAGCTGGGCATAGCTGGTGGTGCCAAGAATGGGCGCGGCCACCTTGCCCGACAGGTTTTCGTGGAAACTGTTGACCGCGGCAATCAGCGCTGTCACCGCCGGCGCCGGGTTGACGCCGTGCTCAGGGTAACTGGAGTGAGAGGTCCGGCCGCGGTAACGAACAATGAATCCCACCGAGCCCTGGGCGAACAGCCCGCGGCGCAACAGCACCTGTCCCAACGGGAACCGGGGCACATTGTGGAACGCGTAAACGTAATCGGGTGGGGGAAGTGCGCAGAAACGCGGGTCCTTTAGCACGGCGGCGGCGCCGGTGCCGGTTTCCTCCGCAGGCTGGAACAGCAGGTAGACGCGGCCACGCTCGATGGGGTTTTCGCCAAGGCCCTCGGCGACAGCAACCAGCGTGGCCATATGCCCGTCGTGCCCGCACTTGTGGGATACGCCGTCCACCGTGGAGCGATGCGCGAAACGATTGGTTTCCTGAATGGGCAGGGCATCCAGCTCGCAGCGTAGCAGGACAACCGGGCCTGGGCGGGTACCTTCATAGACAGCGCACAGCCCGGTGCCCATGCTGCCGAGGCCTTCGAGAATCTCGCCGGGCGCGGTCGCAGCCAGCCTCTCGACAATGGCCGCAGCGGTATTCTGCTCACGCTCCGAAAGCTCCGGGTGGGCATGGAGCTGGCGGCGAAAGCCGGCGATATCTGCGGCACTGTTCGGGTTCAAGACAAGAGCCTCACGGGTTTGCGAACGCAAAAGAGTATAAGTCACCTTGCGGTAGCTTGCCGGGAGCACTCTCCTCCGAACGGCGTCGGCAGGCCCGCCCCTGACTGTGGAGCACTGCGGTCTTCTACCGGAAACGTCTGCACTCTGAAAGAGCGCAGGTACCTGAACAGGGCTGGAATCGCGCAGAGCAGCGGGGTGGACTGCCGTGATCCTCGATAGGTCGTACCGACACCCTGCGCGCGCACCGCCAGCAATCCAACCCCGGACAGAGAGCGAGCAGAGAAACGCCATCCTCCCTCGAATATCCCGGAATTAAATACCACTAATGGGGCCACGGCTCTCGTGATCCCTATTGTGCTAACCGCGCCAGGATCTCCTGCTCCAGAAGTTTATCTGTATCCTGGTGCATACCCCTTTGACTGAAATCCGTCTTGGTAACTACCACCACGAGATCATGTGCCGGCAAGACAACCACGCGATTCCCCCCATTTCCAGTCATGAAATAGCTTTCATAAGCCTGACCAGAGACCACATAAGGTGATAGCCACCACAGATAGCCGTATTCCACACCGGCTTCGCTATCCACGACGGCTCTTGGTTTAACTGATTCCGTTGTCCATGATTCCGAAAGCACTCTCTTGCCGTTGTAGACGCCGCCCTTGCGCTGCATCTCAGCCAGCGCCCCAAGCCCCCGGGCAGTCAGCGCAAGGCCTCCACTTTTATGGGCATCGCCAAGGCCATTTTCCTGGAACTCAAACTGATCAATCCCCATCGGCGCGAATATTTTCTGCTGCACATAGTCCTGAAACCGGGCTCCGGTTGCCCGCTCAACCGTTTGCCCAACGATTTCCACGCCTGCAGAACAATAGGCATAGGCGCGACCATACCTGGCTGAATCAGGTGTTTGCACCCAGGAAGGAAAGCCGCGTATCGGTAAATCCCAGTAAAAGGAGGCCCAGTCCTCCACGTTGTGCATACGCGCCTCATTGCCTCGCGAGAAGGAATCATTGTCGTTGCACTCAAGAATGCTGCTCATCGTGAGCAAGTCTTCAATGGTGATCAGGTGTTTGCGGGGATCAGGGTTTTCAAAGGGAGCGATGTCAGTGAAATAGTCTGCGACTGGTGTGGTCGTAGACAGTAGTCCTGAATCAATAGCGGCCCCTACAGCCATCGAGGTAATCGTTTTGGTCACAGACCGGGTATTGTGCAAGGTATTTGCATCAGCACCGTTAAAATAGTGTTCGTAGACAACGTCGCCCCGCTCCATGATCAACAGGCTGGTGACTGTTCCGTAATCCCCTCTGCTCACACGGGTTTCCAGCGCTTCCAGATCTGCCCACTGTTCACTCGCCGACAGCGGCGTACCCACAAATAGCCAAACGCCCATGGCCATGAGTATGTTCTTCATCAAACTCTCCTTCGATTTACTCGCGAACAAAGCAAACCGAAACCATGGGCATGCCTTGCTCATTAGTCACTTGAAGAATCTTGAATGAAGTTGAAGTTACTTTTCACAATCAGATAGGCTGCTTTCCATGCAATACACCCTGAAAGACCTGCGCATTGATACCCGGGCCCGCACCGTTGAGCGTGGTGACGAACCCATCAAACTGCCGGATCTGAGCTTTGATGTGTTCGTCAAGCTTGTTCAATCGGCTCCAGAGCCGGTCGGCGTCGAGGAGTTTTCCAGCGGCGTCTGGCGAAGCGGGATGGTTAGCGAAGAAACGCTGGCGCAGAGAATCACCCTGCTACGGAAAGCCCTGGGAGATAACCCCAAAAGCCCCCGGTACATTCGCACCGTCCGGGGATTGGGATACGCAATTACCGGCTCTGTTAGCCAGGCATCTGCTGAACCCGGCTCAAGCGCTCACACTCTTTCTCGACACAGCCCGGCTGCAGCACCAGCAGCAGGACTCGCAATCCTTGCTACGGCAATCGTGGCTTTGTTTTTTCTCATTGATAAGACTGATCTCAGGCCTGGCGATGGGTTGGCGACAGCCGATCCCAAATCAGACACGTCACTGCTCGTTGAGCGCGCGCGTCAACAGATTCAGGTCCAGCAAGCTCGCGAGACCGACAGGGCTATCGGCATGCTGCGGAAGGCTTTGGCTCTGGAACCAGAAAGTTTTGATGCCCGCCTTGCCCTGAGCTTCGCACTCACGACAAAAGCTACCAAATTCGGAGGCGGCCCCAGGGAAAAGACCGAAGCGGAGGCGATTGCCCGAGCGCTAATCATGGCACGGCCAGAGAGTGGCAACGCGTGGTCAGCGTTAGCGTACGCATTGAGTTCGCAGGGAATGGTCGACGAGAGCCTGCTGGCGTACGAGCGAGCCTATCAACTGGACCCGGGAAACACGCCTGCAATCTCCAGCGCTGCCCATCTGCAGCTGCTACGGGGGAATTTTCACAAAGCCCTGTCTCTCGAGAACCACGCCAGGAGTATCGGTGGCAGCTCTCGCTACGCAGAAATCCAGATCGCGCAAGCATTGGAGTTCATGGGCCACGACGCAGCTTCAGACTGGCGGACTAAAGCCCTCACCACCAACCCGGGGCAGGTTGTTATTGTGAGCGAGATTGCCAGGTCCTGTTTGCGTCGGGGAGACGCCGCTGCCGCGCTGGAAATACTTGCCCAGGCAGAGAATGAGGGGCGGATGGCACCACAGATTCTGCAGTTGCGCAGCCGCGCCTCGGCCATGCTGGGCGACCTTACAAATGCTCAACAGCTGTTGGAATCTGCAGGTTCTTATGCAGAACTCGACATTGCGCTGCTCAACACCGCCAACGGAGAAGACGCCCAGGCGGGACAATTGCTTCACAGCAAACTTGCCCATCTCCAGGCGGATAATTCGTCGGATACCCGCATTCAGCTCGCAGAACTTGCAGCCGCACTGGGCCAGGCAGAGAAAGCCACGGCGCTTATACACCAGGCGGTCAATCTGGGCTGGCGCGATACGAACTGGCTAAAACACTCTCCATACCTCAGCTCACTAATGGCCTCGACAGCAGGGCAGGAGATCGAAGCCAGAATTGCCCATGAAGTCGACATCCAACGCCGACTCATTGAACAGTCCGAAGAACTCATGAATTTTATCAACAGTTGAGGACTCGATAGGTCAGGGGTTGGCACTATTCCCGCCATCTGCTGTCTATGCAGTGCAAGAAAAGCTTAATGGAGAAATTCCTTGAAACGACGCGACTTCCTGCTGGGCAGCCTGTTGGCCGTGCCCGCCCTGTACAGCCTGCGACCGATGATGACGGAGGCCGGCATGAGCGAATCTGAACTGCAGGCAGACTGGCGCGAATTCCTGCCCGCCGGGTACACACCGCCCAGCGCCGACGACAAGCTGGAGCTTCCCGCCGAGCAGTGGCGGGAACGGCTGTCGCCGCTGGCCTTTGACGTACTGCGCAAGGAGGCAACAGAGCGCCCGGGCACCAGCCCGCTGAATGCCGAGAAGAGGCGCGGTGTATTTGCCTGCGCCGGCTGTGACCTGCCGGTGTTCACCTCAGAGATGAAGTACGAGTCCGGCACCGGCTGGCCCAGCTTCTTCACCCATATTCCCGGCGCCTTTGACACGAAAAAAGACTACAAGCTGGTGTGGCCGCGCACCGAATATCACTGTGCCCGCTGCGGCGGTCATCACGGCCACGTGTTCAGCGACGGCCCGCAGCCTACCGGGCAGCGT
Source organism: Cellvibrionales bacterium (assembly GCA_043513815.1). Classification (GTDB taxonomy): domain Bacteria; phylum Pseudomonadota; class Gammaproteobacteria; order Pseudomonadales; family Halieaceae; genus JANQIO01. The sequence continues at coordinate 3,838,422 of CP121313.1, forward strand.
TGGTGCAACAACGGCGCGGCGCTGAAGTTTCTGCCGGCCTGAGGGGTCGCGAGGCCTCGCCTACTCAATGCCGGCCGGGGCGGCTGTTTCCAGGCCGCGACCAACCCCGGTAGCCACTTACTCCCAGCCCTCGGGCAGCCAGCTGGGTAGCGACAGTTGGGCTATTTTTTCCCGTGCGGTAGTGCTCAGCGGATAGCCCAGTCCATCGAGGTACGCGGTCAGGTCTCTCCCGGAGATGGCAGACATCCTGACCGCAAAACCGTCCATGTTCCCCAGGTACTGCGCTCGCGGATACGCGGGATCATAGTAGCTGGCCATCACGGCCTTGATGCTATCCCACCCAAACGCCAGCACCAGCTGTCGGTAAAGCTCCAGCCGCTCGAAGAAACCGCCTGCACTCCAGCCGGCATCCCTCAGGGACGACAGCGCGGGCGGACTGTGGAAGTCCGTGTAGCCCGCAGTATCGTAGTTGCCGCCGGCGTAGAGATAATCGTTCAGCACGTACATGGTCCACAGGTTGACTGTCACTTCGACGATGTCCGTGCCCCACCAATCGGCGGTCTGAAACTGATGGCCCAGTTCGTGGCCGAATAACCAGAAGTCGTCGTTCCCGTCCGAGGTGCGCAATGCCGACGGCGTCACAGCCAGCGGGTAGTCGATCCGATCGCGGGTGGCATTGGCATAACCCCAGGCCACCTGGGGATTGAACAGCCATCGAGACTCGTAGGGGCGCGGTTCGGGCTCCTGCGACAGCTCGAATTCCGCATCGTAGAAGCCTTCCCAGAAGGAGGCCACCTGCGCGGGATCAACACCCTGTTGGGCAGCGTCCGACTGCACCACCAGCGCCACCTTGCCGCGGGTTTGCAGTATCGTTTGCGGCGCTCCCGCCGCAAGATCAACGAAATACTGTTCAACCGGCGTCTCGCCCGCCGAGTAGACACCCATCGGCACGACGCCGTCGAGTTCAACGGAGACGGTTTCCTGTGGAAAGCTGTCCGGCACATAGAGGTATATGGGTCCACCCAGGCCGGTCCCGATGGAAAGGTCGGTGTCGTCTTCAAGGTACCAACGCTTGTATAGAATCGGCGCTCTCTCCCAGCGCTCGTATTCGGCCCAGCCATTGAGAAGCTCTGTGTACAGGTCACCGATCTGTATATAGAGCCCGCGGTTGGCATATTCGGCGGGCAGGCTTACTGACACCACACCCCCGGCCGGCGCGTAAGCACCGAGGGCCTGCAAACGCTTCCATTGGGTATCGACGTCGGTGGTGACGCCCGTGACGGCAGCGCCGCGCTGAACGTTGCCGGGAAATACCGCCGTCCAGGGGTGCGGGGCAGGCCAAGGCGCGGCTTCCAGGTCGACGGCCACCGTTGCGGACATCACCGCGAGGGGGTCATCTGAGTCCACGGGAAGCGCGGGGGTTTCTTCGATGAGCCGCTGCAGGCCGCTCTGCAGATCACCATTGCGTCGCGCTGCCCAGGCACTTGAGAATAACGCGGGCAGGCTGTCGTACTGATCATTCTCGAGCGCTTCCCCGGCGACGTAAGCGCACCAGACTGTCTCGGGGATATCCGTCGGCTCCAGCGTCAGGCGCGCGGCCGTCATGTCGGCAATCAGTACTTCCTCTGCAAAGCCGATTCCCGTATCCGCGAGAATTTCATCGCCGGGGAATGCACCCAGCCAGGAGCGTATCCACCAGCGCCAGTGTTCGGCTGCGCCGGCAATCAGCACGCCACCGCCGGCCGCTACAAACTGCCGAATAGCGGGAATATGTTCAGGGTTGATATGCGAGGTGCCCCATTCGTTGACCTGTATGACCAGCAGGTCGTAGGAGCTAATCGCCTCTGCGCTCCAGTCACGCTCTTCCAGGTACCATTCTTGATCAGTAATCGCGGCCACCTCGACCGACAGATCTGATCCATCGCGAAGCACAGCCGCCACGGGTTCGCTGCTGGCCAGCACACGGGCATCTGCCTTGCCGGCCGCCCATGTGGCGGCATTTCTCAGCAGCGCAGGGATGCCTGCGTCAGCGAGCAAGCTCGATCGTTCCTGGGAACCCAGAAAATCCTGCCCGGAAAACGCGACGACCCGACCCTCACCCAGCCTTGAGGCGGCTGCATGGATGCCGGAGGGACCCTGCAGCAGCGGTATCGCTCCCGGTGCCAGCCCCACCTGAAGTGAACCATTACCACCATCATCGAGCACTCGCTTGACGGGCTGCAGATCCACACCCTGGGTGATGGCCTGGAAATTTGCCAGGGCCTCTTGGGCCTCGATAGCTCTAGCTTCCGGCGTCCCGCACTCGCCGCGGCTGAAAACGGGCTCCAGGCCAAAGCTGACGTCCAGTGCCAAAAACTGGGCGATATTGTCAAAAGCCGCATAAGGCAGCATGGAATATTGGCAGTCTGTGACGTCTCCAGGGCAGAGATTTCCCGCCGCATTCCGCCAGCCCGAAAAGACATAGCCTTGCTCGGGGACTGCCACAAACGTCTCGTCGAAGGCGGGCGAGCCAATATCAACATCGCAGACAGAATTTGCACTACAGGAGTAATTGCCAGACAGACTGTCTACCGCGCCTCCTTCGGGCACGCTGATGGTAATGCGGCAGCCGGCAAGGACAGTGAGTATACAGAGGGCAAGCACGCGCTTGATGATCAAAGACCGCATCGGATGCTCCTTTTCCGTTTAACGCCGGTCGCAAATACCACGGAATGACCGCTCGAGGTGCGGCGTCCGTTTCCAGTGGCTAAGAATATAGTCTCCCGCAGTGTAGCTCCAGAGCCCGAACTTCATCGTTGCTATACAAAATCGGCCCACCACTCGCCACCTGACGCCGTGTTTCTTCAGGCATCGAACCAGCCCTCGGCGGCGAGTCTGGTCCACAGTTCCCTGACCACCGCGCCGCCTTCTGCAGCGACCTGCGTGGGATCCGCCGCCACAAAGCGGCCATCGAACACCTGCAACACACCGTCAGTCATCACCAGGCGAGTAGACAGCCCATTGGCGTAGAGCAGGTTATTGAGCGGCTCCGGCGGGAACGTGCCGGTGCCCACCAGCGGACCGCTGACATCGATACCCACGAGGTCGGCTTTGGCACCCGGGGCGATGCGCCCGATATCCGCGCGGCCAAGTCCATCAGCCGCCACCAGGGTGGCGCCGCGCATTGCGTCCCAGACGGTGGGTTTCCTTAACGGAACCGGGCTGTTGCCACCAATCAATGACTCCCTGGCCTGACCGCACAACACCGCGAGTTTGAGGTTTTCGATGTAGTCGTTGGAGTGAGTGTCGATACCTATATTCACGTTCATGCCCGCGGCCAGCGCTTCCGGGTAGGGCTGGGTGGGACCGCCGGCACCGCCGCCCGAGGGGCAGTGGGAATAGACTGCCCCGGCAGCATTGAGAAGGGGCGGGTCTACCTTAAAGTCCAACCCCACCATATGGGCGCCGAAGAACGGGCCGTCGTAAAACCCGAACTGCTTGCACCAGGCGGCGGGCGTAACTCCCCAGAGCCGCTTCACCGTCTCGGTTTCCCGGGCCGACTGTGACAGGTGGATGTGAATGCCGTTGCCCAGCTCCGCCGCGGCGGCGGCATGAGCGCGCATGGTCTCTGGCGTCTGGGTATCGGTGGCATGGGGTGTGACCTGAGGCAGGATACGACCGTTATCAGCACCGTTGATGGTGCGCGCAAAGGCCAGGTTGGCTTCTATCTCATTGAGGGTATCTTCCACCGAGTCCAGCAGCACCTGGTCATCACCGCGGAACCAGATCGGGAACAGCCGCGCGATGCCCGGCACCATGCCCCCCGGATAGCCGCGCACACCCCAGCGCCGAGCCACACGCACATAGGACTGCGCCTGGCGCAGGCTCAGGGACATCTCCAGGTGGGTGGTGGACCCGCCCAGCAGCAACTCCATCACGTTAAAGGCAGTAAGCGCGTCCAGTTCGTCATCGCTGAGGGTTTCCACCAGCTCCAGCGGTCGCGCAAAGGAGCGACCCATTTCGATAATGCCGCGGGTCGGCGTGGCGCTGGCAGCGTGGGTGTGGCCGCTGATAAAGCCTGGCACCAGTAGCTGCTCGCGGGCGTCGATGACTTCGAAGCCGCGTATCGGTTTCGTCTGCACCGCCTCGATCACGCCGTCGCGCACCAGGATGGACACATTGTGGTCCACGGCAATATCGCCTTCGCGTACCACCAGGGCCGCACCGGCATTGATCACGAAGCTGCCGTTTCTCGGCAGGCCCACGCTGGCGGACTGTGCGGCCGAACTGAGCGTCGGCGTCAGGGCCAACGGCGCCGCCAGGGACGCCTTGAGAAACTGGCGCCGCCGCAAATGCTCCGATGAATCGCTTTCCGCTTGTGCGCTTTCGCAGATAAAGCACCCACTGGGCGGGTGGTTATGATCTTGGTATTCAGACATGGACGGTTCCCCTGGGCTCTGGCGGCAGACTTGGCATCGTGTCGACAAACTTGGCACACTGCTGCTTTCCGCCACAAGAATAACAAGGAGACGCCTGTGTCCCCATGGTCGAGGTACGCCCTCTCACTTTCCGTGCTGTTGCTGGCCGCCTGCTCGGACAACGACAACAATTTTGTCCCGGTCGAACCGCTGGAGCCGCTGGGCACCGCTGTCAGCCTGGACAGCGGCCCCATCGAGGGACAGGCCAGTGAGCGCGCCCTGGCCTGGGAGTATCTGGGCATTCCCTTCGCGGCACCGCCAGTGGATGAGCTGCGCTGGCGTGCGCCGCAACCGCCCGCGCCCTGGACTGACACCCGCCCGGCCACGGAGCTTGAGGAATTCTGCATTCAAGTGCCCTACTTTGAGGCCGAATTCGACGGCGGCGAGGATTGCCTCTACTTAAATGTTTTCCGGCCCCAGAGCCAGGAGCGCGACCTGCCGGTATTTGTCTGGATTCATGGTGGCGGCAACAACAACGGCGACACCGGCCAGCTGACACCGGCCTACGACGGTGCCCGGCTGGCGGAACGCGGCAACATGGTCGTGGTCACGGTGCAGTATCGGCTCGGCGCCCTGGGCTGGCTCTATCATCCGGCACTGGCGGGTGAGAATGATCTCGACGCCTCAGGGAATTACGGCACACTTGACCTTGTGAGTGCGCTGGAATGGATACAACGCAACGCCGAGAGCTTCGGAGGCGATCGCGACAATGTCACCATTACCGGCGAATCGGCGGGTGCTGCCAACGTGCTGACCCTGGTGGTGGGCGACCAGGCCAATGGCTTGTTCCACAAGGGCATCATCCAGAGCCTCGGGGGCAGCGTTACTGCCAAAGCCGTGGCACTGGATGCGGCCAACGACCTGATTGCCGAGCTACAGGCGTTGGCGGGACTTCCCGATATGCAATTGTCGGATGAGGAAACTGCCGAACTGCTGCGCAGCTTCGATGCCGAGACCATTCTGTCGTTGGCCAGCACCCCGGAGATCATCGGTGACGGTGTGGTGATCCCGGAAGCCGGCTACGAGGTGATCGACAGCGGTAATTTCCCCAACAAGGTGCCGCTGCTGTTCGGCACCAACAAGGACGAATACAAGCTCTATACCAGCCCGCTGGGCTTCAACCAGTACCCTGACGGCCCGCCGGAGCTACGCGAGGCCGTAGGCACTTACCTGAGCCTGGCATGGCGTGTCACCGGTGCCGACGATCTGGCTACCCGGCTGCGCGGCAACGACGATATGCCCGGGCTTTATGTCTATCGCTTCGGCTGGGGCTCCCCCGACGAGAATGGCAACAGCCCCCTGCCGGCGGCCTTCGCGGCAACCGGCGGTGCGTTCCACAGCAGCGAGATCAGTTTCATGCTGGGCAATGAGGACACCTTCATCTTCGCCGCGTTTACGCCCCTGGTATTCACCGAGGACAATGCCGACAGTCGCGCCACCATGGCCGACATCATGGTGAGCTACTGGACCAACTTCGCCCGCACCGGCGACCCCAATGGCAACAGCCTGCCGATCTGGGAACCCTGGAGCAACGCCGATAGCAGTGCCAAGGCTGTGGCCCTCGATGTGAACTTCGCCGACAACAGCCCCCGGGTGGAGCCCGACACTACCGTACTCACCGAGGCGGATGTGTACGCCAGCGCCAACGCCAACCTGGAAGGTGAAATTCTCGAGGAAACCCTGCGCCGCCTGGATGACTGGTTCGGCAATTAACGCTGGCAGGCGTAGCGCTGCCGCCGGAGTGCGGCCGGCCAGGTGCGGCCGGCCAGGTGCGGCCAGCCAGGTGCAACAGCTACGTAATGGCCGGGTAATCCCGCCAGTAGTACTTGAGCGCATCAGCCTGCCAATTCCGGTAGATCGATTCCCAGTCCAGGCCCGGTATACGCCAGCCGTGGTGGGGTTCGATGTTGGTCCGAAACACTGGCGCCCCGTAATCGCAGTAGCGGGTATCGACTGATACGCGTACGGCTTCTTCCGTCAGGTTTGGCTCTGCCTTGTGCACGGTGCAGGAGTGAAATATCACGACATCACCGCGCCCATAATCTGACACGTGCCACTCGGTTTCATCCGGGTAGATCTCGCACTGAATACCGCCAACACCCCCCGCCTGAAAAACCGGGCGCACACCGCGGGCATGGGAACGCGCCAGAACCTTTAAACGCCCCAGCTCTGCCGGCACTTCATGCAATGCCACCCAGAAACCCGCCATGGTTGGGCCGGCCTGGTGAGAATGGGCGTCCTGGTGTGGCGGAGTCTCATAACCCACCTTGCGGGGGGTCGAAATGCGCGCCATTTTCATGGGGTAAACAAAGGGTTCAGCGTCTAGCAGCCTGGTCTGCAACCCGATGACGTCGGGTGCGTGGAAAAATGTGTGGAAGGCCTCCAGCGCCTGGATCCGGGGATAGACAGCGTCCCAGGCAGGATCGGTTTCGAAGAACGGCTCACCCACCAGTCTGGGTAATCCGTCGTCCAACATGACGTGTGAGCTGGCTTCGGCAACGATCTCCTCCAGCAGGGCCCGGCAGTCCGCTGCACCCACCAGCGACGGGAAATACAGGTAACCGTATTCAGCGAAGCGCGCGCGCAACGTCTCATCCGTTTCACGAGGGTCCGAGACCAGCAGGTCCCGATTTGTCTCCAGCTGTGTATTCAATCTTTGCCCTTGTACTCGCAGTGATTGCTGTTACCGCTCGTTCGTACCCACCATTTTGGTCGATGCCCGAAACGGCAGCTCGGCGTCCTGCGCTGGGAGCAGTGGCAGCTCCGTCTCCTGCCAGAGGGGCTCCCAGCAGCCGTGCTGGCGCAGCAATGCTTCTACCTTCTGTCGCGCTCCCCCCGGCAAGGCATCGAAATGCCCTCTCAACTCTGCCAGACACCAGACGCGGTAGCGTGAATAGCGGGCCCCGCGATAGGCAACCCCGCCTACTTCTGCGTCGAAACGCTTCTTGCCTGCCGCTACCGCCTGCAGGTTAGCGTTAAGGTAAGGCAGGTAGTGGTGGCCGATGTCATCCAGTATTGGGCCCAGGTCGTCCGGCACCGCGGCGGGCCAGGGGTTTTCGACCGGGCGAGTATTCCACAGCCTCGCCACCCACTCCAGCACTGCAGGCGCACGCTGACGCAGTATTTCCAGTGGCACCGGGTCCAGTGCGAAGTGGCGAAAAAACGGGCCGGAAAACCCGATATCCGCCAGTGTCGGTCGCTCCCCCAACAGGAAAGGCCGGCGTGAAAAGATCGCTTCCAGCTGGTCCAGCAGTCTCAGGTAAATCGACTCCACACCGGCGATGTTCCCGGCGGTGACACCGTCGCCCCGGGTGTAACCGCTGCGCTGCCGCCAGCGCATGAAAGCGCGCTTGAGCCCGGCGGGCATACGGATTGCGCCCAGGTGCTCAGCGGCCAGGTGCCGACTGGCAAAATGCGCCCCCTCGGGGTAGTGCCAGCGGTAGTGCATGGCCGGTCGCCAAAGCCACTCGTCGGCATAATCCTCTAGCAGGTAGCAGAGAAAGGCCGCAGCCGGGTCTTCGGGTATCAGCGCAGGCGACGGGTGCTCTGCTTCCATCCACTGGATGATCTTCGTGGTATCCGTCATCCAGCGCCCATCCGGCAACTGCAGGGCGGGCATCTGGAAGAGCCCCAGCTCGCGCTGCATGCGCCGGGCATCGCCGGGAAACTTCATGGGATGCAGGCGGTAGTCCAGACCCTTGAGCCGCAGATAGTTTTCCAACTTGCCCGTGAAGTAGGAGATATCGGACCCGTAGAGTTCGAGTCGCCGGTTTTTGACTGATCCCGGGCGAGGCGTTTCGGCACTGCCCATGCGGTCGGTGGCGTCAGCCGTCATTTTGGCGCCCTGCAGGTCGTCGCCGCTGGCGGATATGGCTGGACAGTATGCCCGGTGCTGACACGGCAACTCCTTATCTGACGGAGACTGGGATTATTCGGGCAGGAAAATACCATGCTCCTTGTACCACTGACGATCCAGTTGCCAGCGCACGCGCTGCACGTCCGGCTCGGCCATCACCAGCGCCTCCGCCTCGACCTGCACTTCCGCAAGCCGTTGCTGCGCGGCCATCATGTCCGGATGCAGCACGTCTTTGTCGTTGAGGGAGGCATCCAGCACCCGCAGGAAATGCATGGGCCCCATGTCGGGGGAGCGCGGGCTGGTGACCGTTGCCGCGCCGTTCTCCAGTGCAAGCACCCGGAAGCGGTAGGGGTAGTCCACCAGCATCGGCGAGGTCGCCAGCTTTTCATTGATGGCAACCACACGCTCGTCCTGCTGCAGCAGGAAATAGACGGCGCCCCCTGCCAGCAAAACCAGCATAGCGACCAGATAGCGTTTTACGAAGGGGTCGAGACCAGGGGGTGGCGCATTCTGGTCCACAGTATCCTCTTTCACGATGTGCTCCTCAGTAGCTCAGCCTCCAGTGTAACGGGCCGATTGTGAATATGCCCATGCGCTGTGCCGTGAACCGGTGGATAGGGTATTCTCCGCGCGAGACCATTGACCTCGCGGTACCCATGAAACAGCTCCGTAGAGTGCTGGAAAAACTGCTAATACTGGCGGCAGCCGCTGTGCTGGCCGCCTGCAAACACCCGCTGGAAGTCCAGGGCCGTGGCGATATTATCGAAACCGTCAGGGGCGTGCGCGGCTGCGCGCTGGAAGAGTTCCAGGCAGACCTCAGTCGCTGCAGCAACAATGCCGTCACTGGCGACGAAGAGGTGGTCTATCGCGCCCTACCCCGCCCGGGCTGGCGCTTTTCACACTGGGACGGGGGCTGTGCGCCGGGTTCCACCGGCGCAGACTGTAATCTCACCTACGCCCAGTCATTGGCGGACTTCTGGGAAGAAAATTTCCCCGACCAGACCTGGCCTGCGCTGACAGCCGTGTTTGTTCAGGACGGCAACACCCTGTCCGGTTCTGAATACACCGCCGCGCAGTTCGGTGGCATCGGCGGCACTTCGTACGCGGCGCTGCTCAATGCCCAGTTCGACAACAACGGCGGCTGGCGCTTCACCTCCCAGCAGGCCACCCAGCCCCAGATACTGATCAGCCGCCGTGAATACCGCTACACGCGGACCGGCCAGGGGCTGGTGACAAGCGGTGTCAACTCGCTGGTCGAGGCCGGGGCCGCCACGGAGAGCTTTGGCCTGGTGGCGCTGGCCGACACCGACGGCGACGACAGATCCCTGACCCTGTATATGCCCAAACAACAGAACACCAATCCCGCGAGTTTCCAGGGAAACTGGTACTGCGGCCATATCAGCACCCGCATTGACCAACGCCGAGGCGGCCAGGCGGGCTACGCACGTTTTTTCACTGCCGACTTGAACGGCGCGGGCGGCGGCAGCCTGAGGATTGTGGAAGACCGATGGGGTGACCAGGGGAACAGCAACGACATCAGCTACGCCCTGTTCGAGGACGGTGTGGCTTACCTGACCTACCTGGGTCTTCAATTGCGAGGCAGCATTTCTGCGGACGGCAACGTATTTGTGGGGTCTGAGATCGCCCCTGACGCCCGCGGGGTCGGCGCCTGTGTTCGCCGTTCCAATAACAAGTCACTACAAACCATCGCCGGTACCTACTACGGCATCTATGTCGCTATCGGCTCACCGCTATTCACGGCCGTCACCCAGCGCGATTTCACTCCCAGCGGCAGCGCCGACCTGACAATCCGTCGCGACTCGCAGGGAGGACGCAATCGCCGATTCGGGGACTTCGTGTTGACCGTGGATGGGGGGCGAGGCCAGCTGCAAACAGGCTCCCGTGACGGCGCCATTTCACCGGACGGTCAGGTTGTCTTCCTGCTCGATGCAGGAGCGACGAGCCTCAACAACCCCGTCCTGCCGAGCTTCTCTCTCTACGTTCGCGAGAACTGAGCTAGCGGGTTCCTGAAGCACTCATCCAGCCGCCGCGGAAGCGGCCTGTGCAAGCTCACAGCACGGCAAGCTGAGAGTCATCTCTCATTTTTGCAAAAATTCTGCCGCTACAGCGAGAAACAAACCTCATTTTCTTAACAAGTGTTTGCGCTTTTGTTCCGTTCGCGTAGCTTTTAACCGTGAGCGGTCAGGGACGGACCGACACAGACCCCGATTTCGGCACATGTGACCAATATGACAATGGAAGCGCAGGCATGACAGACAGCCCCGTCGAGTACAACGTGGTGATCAACGGCATTCTCCCCGGCCACAAGGCCGGCGAGGTGGCCGACGCCGTGGCACCCATCCTGGGCCTGCTCCCGGAGGACGCCAGGCAGCTGTTTAACGGCGTCGCCAATACCGTGCTGCAGCGCGCTGACCTGTCGGCGGCGGCCAGCTTCCAGGCCCGCCTGAAGGCAATCGGCGTCGACGCTTCAGTGGGAGTGTTTGAAGACCGGACGCGGAAGCCCGCTCCCGCCGCAGAACAGGAAGCGCCCGCTGCGCCCGTCGAGGAACAGCCCGCGCCAGCGCCTGCCCCGGAACCGCCCCCCGCGGCACCGGAGAAGGCGCAGACTGAAACAGCGCCGGAAACTGACACAGCGGCGCCCGCCATGGACTTTGTGGCCGAACCAGAGGCCGCAGAAGAACAGCCTTCCAACGCCCCCAATGCTGAGTCTGGCTTCGACCCCGAGGCCGACGTCGAGCTGGATATATCACTGATTGAAGGCGCCGCAACCACACCGGCAGATGCTGAGCCAGAAGACATTTTTGATGCCTTCGACAAGCAGGCCGCCGCACAGGAAGACGCCCGGCAGGCCGCAGACGAGGCTGCCAAACAGGCAGAGCCATCACCTGAACCTGCCCCGGAACCTGCACCCGAGATGGACCTGGATGCCTTGTTTGACGGCGGGGATGACACTATCCCGGAGCCCGTCCCCGCCCCGGAACCGCCTGCTGCTGAGCCACCGCCGCTGTCCATGGCAGTGGAACCCGACGAGCAGCCCTCGGCCCCAGACAGCCACGCGGCTGTCACCGAAGAGGTAACGGCAGTCGACACCGGTGTTGATGCTGCGCGCAGTCTCGACGCCACACCGTTGCAAGATGCCACACCCGGCTCGAATATGCTGTGCCCGTCCTGTAACACCTTGCAACCGCGGGCAGATCAATGCCCGGGGTGTGGCGCTGTCATCAATGCGTCACCTACTGAGACGTCATCGGTCAAACGCAAGCTGCCGGCCCGACTTCCCCCGGTCTCTATCGGGGCCGCCGCTGGCGCAGCAGTCGCCAGTACCGGCATCTGGTTGGCCCTGGGCCGTACCGTGGATTTCGATACCGGGTTTTTTGCCTCTATCACCGGCCTTGTGGTGGGCCTTGCCTGCGGACTGACCGGCGGCCGCGGCACCAAAGCTGCAGCCACCAGCGCCGCCCTGACACTGGTGGCCATCCTTGCCGCCACCCTCTTCTTACCCAAGACCGTTATCACCGAGCAACCGGCGCCGCCACAGCCCGATCCCGCCGAGGTGTGGGACGAAGCGCAGGCACCCCAGAGGTTCAAACAGGCCGTGTCTGACGCTGAATCCTTCATGACCTTTGACGGGTCTGCAGCGGCCGTGCGCCGTTTCATGGTCGAGAATCGCTATACGCTGGCCAGGAATTCGCAGGATGTGCCCCAGGGAGACCTGCAGCACTTCTATGATGTCGATGCGCCGGACCTGACCTGGATTGTGGAAAACCAGCCCGATTTCGAGACCTGGAGCCAGCGCATGCGCGGGCACCTGAGTGGCCGCCAACGGGTGGCACTGAATGTGTCAACGCCGCTACTGGAACCCGCGCCTACGGGTCCCACCACGCTGCAGCTGGCCTTCATGCTGCTGGGGCTGTCGCTGGCCTACGGTCTTGGCCAGTTCGGCCTGAGAAAAGGCTAACTCCTCCGGTGCCGTAACGCGCCGCGGCGAGCAAACGGGGACGCGGTCCCCGAGTGCCACCGCAACATACAGCTAGCTGCCTGCGGGCTTAACCCCACGGCGAGCATTACGCCGCCAGCCCGACCGCTGTCGCCTGCATGGCTACAAAGCCCGGCAGGCCTTCAACCCGTCGCAACCAGGCACGGACGTTGGCATAAGCCGAGAGGTCGACGCCGCCTTCCGGCGCATGGGCGATATAGGCGTAGTTGGCAAGATCCGCGATAGTCGGTCGCGTGCCCACCAGCCAGTCCCGGCCGTTGAGATGCGCGTCCAGCGTTGCCAGCACAGCGTGGCCAGTTTCAATGGCGCGCTGATGATCGAGACCGGCACCAAAGACCGTTACCAGTCGTGCCGAAGCCGGACCGTTGGCCACTGGCCCTGCGGCAACACTCAGGAACCGCTGCACGGCCGCTGCCGACTCTGCATCGTTGGGCAACCAGCTATTGCTGACGTCGTAGCGGGTGGCGAGGTATACCAGAATGGCGTTGGAGTCAGAGACGATGATGTCGCCGTCTTCCAGCACCGGCACCTGGCCGAAGCGATTCATGGCCAGAAATTCAGGCTGTTTGTGGGCGCCGCTCAGCAGATCCACGTCGACCAGCTCGGCGTTGATATTGAGGATCGACAGGAACAGTTCGACCCGATGGCTGTGGCCCGACAGGGCGTGACGATAAAGTTTGATGGTACTCATAGTGGATTCCTCCATTGAAGGGTTGGGTGTTCAGTATCAGAGGCCCAGTTCACTCAGGCCCGGGTGGTCATCCGGCCGCCGGCCCTGGGGCCAGTGAAACAGACGGTCGGATTCTTCGATGGGGAGGTCGTTGATGCTGGCGTGGCGCTCGCGCATCAGGCCGTCGTCATCAAACTCCCAGTTTTCATTGCCGTAGGCGCGGTACCACTGGCCGCTGGCGTCGCGGTACTCGTAGGCAAAGCGCACGGCGATACGGTGGTCCTCGAAGGCCCACAATTCCTTGATCAGCCGGTACTCCTGCTCGCGCTCCCACTTGCCGGCCAGGAACTGGCGAATCTGGTCGCGACCGTGGGGAAATTGCGCGCGGTTTCTCCAGCGGCTGTCGGCGGTATAGGCCTGCGCCACCCGTTCGGGATCGCGGCTGTTCCAGCCGTCTTCGGCCAGGCGCACTTTTTCGATGGCGCTGTCACGGTTAAAGGGCGGCAGCGGTGGGCGTTGTTGATCAGTCATGTCCGTAAACTCCGGTTTGGGTGAGTGATGCGCGCTTACGAGAAGCGCTCCAGGCGAATGCGATCGCGGGACAGACCCACCGCTTTGGCGGCGGTCATCACACCGGCAATCAGCCGGTCGGGGCCGCAGATGTACACGAGCGCGTCGACCGGGGCATCCCTGAGAATGGCCTCCAGGTCCATGCGCTCGCCGTCCGCTTTGGCGTAGACCGACAGGCGCTTCTGCAACTGCCGTTCGAGGCGATCACGGAACGCCATATCGCGCCGCGACTGGCCGGCATAGTGCAGGGTGAATTCAGCACCGCGCGCCTCCAGGGCCTGCGCCATGGGCTTGATCGCGGTGATGCCGATACCACCGGCAATCAATACCGCCGGGCGGCCGTCATCGTGCAGGGGAAAATGGTTTTCCGGACGGCCGGTACGCAGCACCATGCCGATGGCAAAGCCGTCGTGCACCGCCCGTGAACCACCGCGGCCCTGTTCCTCGCGCAGTACCGCTATTTCGTAGGCATCGGGCCTGGCCTGGCCGGGCCTCGCCGGGTTTGAAGCAATGGAATAGTGGCGCTCGGTCAATTCGCCGCTGGCCAGCCGCACCTGCACCTGCAGGTGGGAACCGGCAGTGACCGGCGGCAGCTCCGCGCCCCGGGGGTCGCGCAATTCGTAGGCGCGAATCCTTGGGGTCAACTGGCGGACGCCGGAGATCACCAGTTCCAGGGGGCCATCGCCCAGCACCAGGTCAGTGTTCTTATCGCCGTCGTTGGCGGGCGCGGTTTCCAACAAGCGCTTGAGCCGGCGGTTTTCCGCCATCAGCTCCTCGACACCGGCACGCACCTCATCCTCGGTGAAACGCGGCGTGATGTGGGCCGGACAATTCCAGTCAAAGCCTTCTACGGTAATCAGGAAGGCGCGCTCAATCTGTACCGCGTACTCCGGGTCCTCGAGCTGATCGAGAATGTCGGATTCATGGTTCTCAACGATGCGCACACGGCCCAGCATCTTCAGGCGCCGGCGGTTCGGGTAGTCCATGAAGAACAGGCTGACCCGGTTGTCCGCACGGAAATTGCCGGTGCTGACATACTGGCGGTTGCCGGAATAGTCGGCGAAGCCGATTGTCTTTGCATCCAACACTTTCATGAAGCCCTTCGGGCCACCGCGGTGCTGCACATAGGGCCAGCCAGTTTCGCTGACGCTGGCCATGTAGAAGCTGTCGCGCTCGCCGATGAAGGCGGCCTCGCGCTCGGTGAGGCGATCCGCGTAGCGGCTGCCTTCGCTCATGGCGGCGTAGTTCCCACGGCTGCCGGCCTGAGACTGCAGGTCCAGGACTGTCTGGGTGAAGGCTATCTCGTGGAAGCTGTGCGCCATGACGCTGTCCTTGTGAAATGCTTGCTGTCGATGGGGAGCACTATGCCCAATTCCCCATATCGGAAGAATCCCGTAAAATTGAAATTTATTATTACAATTATTGGAATAATCATGGACCGCTTTACACAGATGCAGGTGTTTGTGGCCGTGGCTGAAGAAGAAGGCTTCTCCGCGGCGGCGCGCAGGCTGGGCCAGTCAGCCCCGGCGGTGACCCGGGCTGTGGCGGCCCTGGAGAGCCACCTGGGCGTGAAGCTTCTGAATCGCACCACGCGCTTCGTGCGCGCCACGGATGCTGGCCTGCGGTACCTGGAAGATGCAAGGCGCATTCTCGCCGAAGTGGAAGTGGCCGAGGATGCCGCCGCCGGCATCAACGCCGAGCCTCGCGGCCTGCTTTCAGTGACCGCGCCGGTCTTGTTTGGCCGGCGTTTCGTAACGCCGGGAATTGTTGACTACCTGAGCCGCTACCCCGAGATGGAGGTAGACGCCGTGTTCCTGGACCGCTCGGTCAACCTACTGGAGGAGGGCCTGGATGTGGGGGTGAGAATCGGCGAGCTAGCCGACTCTTCCATGCGCGCCAGACGCGTCGGAGCTGTGCGCCAGCGGGTGCTGGCATCGCCCGAGTACCTCGCCGAGCGCGGCACGCCTGACACGCCTCATGCGCTGGGACTGCACCGGATCATTGCCTCCACCGCGGGCAACTTCGGCAGCGGCTGGCGCTTTCAATTTGCCGACGGAGAACAGAGTGTACGGGTGCGACCGCGCCTGACCGTGACCAGCAACGATGCGGCCCTGGAGGCGGCCATCGAGGGATTCGGGGTCACCCGTTTGCTGTCCTACCAGTCGGCAGACGCGATCGAGGCGGGTGAGCTGGTGCCGATTCTTGAGGATTACGCGCCAGCGGCAGTACCGGTGCATATCATCCACCGCTCCGGACCCCAGTCGCCTGCTAAAGTCAGGGCGTTTATTGACCTGATGGCTGAGCGACTTCGATCCGACCCCGCATTGGCAGATTTGCCAGCACGCCCTCCAGCAGCGGGGTAATCCCGCTGGCCGCCGAGTTGCTCGACAAACCCAGGCGCACCACCACCACGTCTTCGTCGGGGAACATCACCACGTACTGGCCGTTGTGGCCGGATGCATAAAACAGGTTGCGCGGCAGGTTGGGGAAATCCACACCCTGGGTATTGAGCCAGAAGCCGCGGCCATAGTTGCCCAGGGTGGCTGAGGGGCGCGGGGTGGTGGCGTCACGCATCCAGCTCGCCGGCAAGAGCTCGCTGCCGTGCTGCCAGGCCTCCAGCCAGAACTGCCCGACAGCCGCCCAGTCCCGGGCAGTCATATAGGTGTACGAGGAGCCGACCTGGATACCGCTGGCATCGTGCTCGCTGGTCATCCGCGACAGGGCAAGCGGCCCGATAAAGTTGTATTGAAGCCAATCGGTGTAGGGCGCACCAAGGCTTTGCTGCCAGATCCAGCTGGCCAGGTTGGTATCACCACTGGAGTAACTGAAGTGTTCTCCCGGCGCATACCGGTGGCCGTTGCCCCCAGCAACCGTCCACGCAGCCGGGCTGCGATAGAGCATGCGAGTCGCATCGTCGCCGGGAAAATAGGTCTCCTCGAAATCCAGACCGCTTTCCATATGCAGCAGATGACCCAGGTTGAGGGCCGGATCCAGCGACGCGGCCAATTCAGGGCGCTCGCCCTCAAGAATCGGCGCCACGGGCTGGGAAAGGTCAAGGTCACCCCGGGCGACCTGCATGCCGACCCAGGTGGACATCAGGCTCTTGTTCATCGACCAGCCCTGCAAGGCCATAAACGGCGCAACCTCCTCCGCGTAGCGCTCTGCCACCAGCTTTCCGCCCCGCATAACCAGTACCGCCAGTGTGCGGCGCTGCCCCTCTGCCGGCTCCTCGAAGGCAGCGCTGATGACTGAGCCAAGGCCCGGCGGCGCTGTCACGGTGTCGGGCAGCGCCATGGAGAAGATCGCATAGTCATTCCCCAGCCCCCCGGCAGGGTCGTCGGTGGGATTGAGTACGCAGCCAGCGGCGCCGGTGTATACCGCTTGCGCCCGCGCACCGAACAGCGAGGCTGTTGCTTCCCCGGCCTCCCGATCCACTGAAACATTGAGCTGCGACAACAGTGGGCCCAATGCAGCCATGCTCAGATGGATATCATTTCGGGTGACAAACTCTTCCTTGAGGCCGGCCACGAAGACGCCCGAGCAAAGCTGTTTCGCGGAGTAGCCTGTGGCTACCTCGAAGGCCCCGCCCACCCAGCGCACACCCAGCGCGATCGGGACCAGCATTATCGCTACCAGCAGCAATCGCTTCATGGACTCAACTCCTCAATAAACCACCGCAGGGCCCGGCCACGGCTGCCTGATTTCCACACCAACTGCAGCGGAGCGGGCTCAATCGCCGGCTCTACTGCCAGCGCCACCAGCTCGCCGGCGGCCAGCTGTGCCTCGATACGGTGGCGGGGCAAAAATCCCACCGCCAGCCCGGCCTGCTGTACGGCAATTTTCTGCTGCACGGTCTCCACCCGCAATACCGCCTGGCGCTCAAAGATGCGCAGGGTCTGGGAGGTCTGCGGCGGCAGGCTGCGGGAGGAGTCCATCACCACCACGGCGCGGTAGTCAGCAAAATCATCACGCTGCAATGGCGTGGTCGCCGTGGTCAGTGGATGTAGGGGGTGTACCGCAAACACCCATTGCACCTGCATGAACTCGCGGGCACTGAGCCCGGCAGCCGTTGGCGGCCGTTCGGCCGCACCCACTACCAGGTCGGCGCGCCCCTCGATGACCGCCTCCCAGGCACCGCCGAGCACCTCCTCGGTCAGCGTAATCTCAATTTCCGGATGCTGCTGGTAGAACGACTCCAGTGCCGGGGCGACCTGTTCGATCTCCACCAGCGAGTCCAGCGCGATATTGAGTTGCGACTCCCAGCCCGAGTGCACCTGACGCGTGGTCTCCACCAGCCGCTCGGCAGCATCGAGGATATCCCGACCCTGCTCCAGCAAGACCCGGCCTGCAGGGGTCAGCACCGAGCGACGGCCTTCGCGCTGGAACAGGGTGACGCCCAGGTCTTCCTCGAGTTTTTGCACGTTGTAGGTCACCGCCGAAGGCACCCGGTAAAGGGCCGCGGCCGCCGCTGCAAAGCTGCCCTTGCGGTCGATGGCATCCAGCACTTCCAGGGCTTCAAGACTGAGGCGAGGCAGGACGAGGCTCCGGAATCTGATTGTTCAGATTATTTGAATTTATTTGTCATTCTAATCCGCTTTTTTAGCGGCCGCCAATGCATACACTGGGGACCGTCAACAGCAAACAAGGACTTTACGGAGAATTCATCATGAGCAATAACTTTGAAGTAAACAGCCTTTTCAACAGCAACGCCGGCCTCGCGGCGACCGTCCTCCGCATCCCCGTTGGCATTACCCTGGCGGCCCACGGCGCCCAGAAACTGTTCGGCTGGTTCGGCGGCTACGGTCTGGAGGGCACGGGACAGTGGATGGCATCCATTGGTTTCGAGCCCGGCTACCTGATGGCCCTGCTGGCGGGCAGCGCCGAGTTTTTCGGCGGCATCGCCCTGATCCTGGGCCTGCTGACCCGCCCCGCGGCGGCCGTCGCAGCCTTCACCATGGCTGTGGCCATGACGGTACACGTCGGCAACGGCCTGTTTGTCAGCAACAACGGTTATGAGTTTGCCCTGGTTCTGCTGGCTGCCACGGTGGCCCTGACCATCCAGGGGGGTGGCGCCTTCGCCGCTGACCGCTACATCGCGGACAAACTGCCCCGCGCCGAGCAGTCACCCCGGGGGCTGGCGGCCGCGGCCTGATTCACAGCTTCCCCGTTTAGCCCGCGCCCGGCGCGGGCTTTTTTATGGCTGGCCAGCATTCAGGACGGCGGGTCGAGTACCACCACCGGGATCTCCCGATCCGTGGCCGCCTGGTAGTCGGTGTAGGGGGCGTAGTAGTCCACCATCAGCTGCCAGAGTCGCTGCCGATCCTCGCCTTCGGCTATCCGGGCCACAGCGTCAAATTCATGGTTTCCTACCTTGACGTGCACATGGGGGTCGGCCTGCAGGTTGAGAAACCAGGCAGGGTGCGCAGGCGCGCCGCCTTTCGAGGCGATGACGCAATAACTCGCGTCGCCGGTGGGTCGATAAATCAGCGGCAGGATCGAGGTCTTTCCGGACTTGCGGCCTGTGGTGTAGAGCAACAGCGTGGTGAGTAAACCCTCGCCACCGGCCACGGTGGCATCCCAATAGTGCCCAGCCTCACCGTCGCGAAGATAGAGCTCAACATGCGTCTTGATCCAGTCGGGAAGGCTCTCGGGGATGGCGAGTTCTGTCATGGTGTTACCTCTCTTTGCACCTCCTTTCAGAATAGCCCAGGCCAACCGCCTGTGCTCGCCTGCCGGCTTGTTCTCGGCGCGCAATAGCTGCCTGTCGGGGCGCCGTGGCTATCTGGTATGGTTGCAGGCTAACGTCCCGGATAAACAACCATGATGTACCAGCTCCTTGTCACACCGCTATCCATCGCCCTGTGCTGCGCCGCACTGTTGGCAGGCTGCAGCGAGGAGCCGAAGGCGCCGGCCAGTGGACCGCAGGCAACGTCATCAGCCCCGGCGGCGGCCGACAGCGCCGGCACCGACAACAGGCCCTCCGCACCAGACATCGGGCAGGCCGCCCAGTCGGTAGACAGCGACAAGTGGTGGTCAGCCCTGCCCCGGGCGGCATGGGCGGATTTCGAGAAAGTCGAAACGCTGAACCCCTGGTTCGAGGTGTACGAGGTAATGGATGGCATTTTCGCCATCTATGAGCCAGGCCAGTTCGAGGAGGTCATCTCCTACCTGATCGTGGGCGAGCGCGGCGCCCTGCTGTTCGATACCGGGCTGGGTATGGGTGATATCCGCAGCGTGGCAAAGCAGCTCACCCGCAAGAGTATTCGGGTATTGAACTCCCACGCCCATTACGACCACGTGGGCGGCAACCACCAGTTCGAGACCATCATCGGGCGCCGTCACCCCTTCGCCCTGGAGCGCTCAAAGGGTACTCCCAACAGCGAGTTGATTGACTACGTGACAGGTGACTGGGTCTGGAAACCTCTGCCCCCGGACTTCATACCCGGCGAATACGCCATTCGACCCTGGCAATACAGCAACTGGCTGCGGCCCGGCCAGTTCATCGACCTGGGTGGCGTGAGCCTGGAAGTGATCCCGGCGCCGGGGCACTCGCCTGACAGTATTGTGCTGCTCGACAGCAAGCGCCGGCTGTTATTCACCGGCGATACCTTCTACCTGGCACCGCTTTATGCCCACCTGCCGGGTTCCAGCTTCAGCGAATATGTCGACACGGCGGCGCAACTGGCTGAGCTGGTGGACGACGCAGACTACCTGCTGATGTCGCACAACACGCCGCTGGCGGAATCTCGCTACCTGCTCGACCTGGACCAGGCCATGCAAGCCATCGCACTGGGGCAGGCGCCTTTCACGGCGACCGACGGTGGGCGGGAGTATTCGTTCCGGGGCTTCTCGGTGCTGACCAATGACCCGCCGGAAGACGACGCCGCGGTGATCGAATCCCTGTGATCGTCTACGGGCACCGCGGCGCCCGCGGCGAAGCACCTGAGAACACCATTGCCGGCGCCCGCCATGCGGTGGAGCGCGGCGTCCGCCACCTGGAGATCGACCTGCGGCTGTCAGCCGACGGCGAACTGGTCGTCGTTCACGACGGCACGCTCAAGCGCACGACCGGCGTTTCCGGCAAGATAGCGGAACAGTCGGCCGGCGCACTGGCCAAACTTGATGCCCGCGCCGACGGGCCGCCCTGGCCCAACAAGCGCGGCACCGGCATTCCTCGCATGACCGCCCTGCTGCGCGCGGTGCCGGAAATCAGGCATTGGCAGCTGGAACTCAAATCCCTCGGCAGAAAGCACAACCCTGCGTTAGCGGCCGCCACCGTGGACTGGCTGCGGGTGCACCGGCCAGCGGCCGTGGTGACATCCTCGGAGCCGGCGCTGCTGCAGGCGGTGAAGTCGGCGCTGCCGCGGCAGGCAGTGGGCTTCGTATCCACAACCACTCGCCCGGAGCCGACGCTGGAGAGCTGTGACTGCGATTATCTGATCGCCCATTGGGAAACACTGGTGAGCCGCGCCCAGGTACGCAAACTGCAGCAACGGGGCATTCATATCAGCGCCTGGACGGTGAATGACGCCAGCGTCATCAAGCAACTTTACAAGCTGCGCATCGACAGTGTAATTACTGATTACCCGTCCATGGCCCTGCCATTGGTGGCGTCACTGGCACGCTGAGCCACCCTGAGGGTGCGCCAACGACGCCGGCCTTGTTATTCCCTCGTCCATCCACCGCCATTCTCCGACCGCTCTACCGTCATTCCACGACCTCTCTACCGTCATTACCCGACCTCTCTACCGTCATTCCCGCGAAAGCGGCGGCCCGCGCAGGGGAATCCAGAGACCGAGGGCTGGATTCCCGCTTTCGCGGGAATGACGGTACAAAGCGGTTTGCAGTGCACGGAAGGCCTGAAGTCGTTGCCTAACGCTGCCGCCGGATCAGATCCAGCGTCGGACTTTGGCGCAGTATGCGTCAAACGCTTCGCCGAAGAGTTCGCGCAACATGACTTCTTCCGGGCGAATGAAGCGCAGCTCGATAATGCCCATGAACACAGGTGCCACGACCAGCCCGGCGACAGTCCCGGTGGTGCAAGCGGTACCCAGCAGGATCAGCGCCATACCGAGGTACATGGGGTTCCGGGTGAAGCGGTAAACGCCGTCGGTGACCAACGCCCGTACTTCACGGAAAGGGATCATTTCGGTGTCGGCCTGTTTGAACAGGCCGCCGGCCAACACCAGCAGCAGCAGACCGGCTACGATCGCGGCGCTTCCCAGCACCTGGGCCAGGGTGCCGGTAAAGCGCACGATGGGATAGTACTGGTCGACCACGAAGATGATGATGAGACCAATCACCAGCCACACCGGCGGATAAATGATGCGCCGTGGGCGCTGGGGTTCGGAGTGCTTGTCTGAGTCGGCGGTCATGGATGGGCTACTGCCAGGATGCTGTGGGTAGAACCGGGTTCAACAAATCGTAACGCATAGGCCAGCCCAATACCCACCAGGAAAGCGATCGTCAGCTTGACGCGATCGTGACTGTGAAAATGAACCTCCGGCAGCAGATCTCCCAGGGAGATACAGAGGAACACCCCTGCCGAGAAAGCCAGCGCACAACCGACCACATAGGCCTGGTTGTCCAGAAACCCCACGCCCCAGACAAAAAACAGGGCACCGAGCGGGCATAGTGTCGCAAAGGCGATGTTCGCTACGCCGCGGGCCCGGCTGCCCCAGCCGCCAGCCCGCATCATGCTGGTGATCGACAGTGCATCCAGCGGCTTGTGCAGAAGGATCGCCAGGAATACCCCAAGTCCGATCCAGCTGAAACTGTTAGCTACGCCATGGTGTCCGCCGCCGTGCACGCTGGCGCCCAGGGCGATGCCGTCAATGAGGGTATGCAGGCCCAGGCCGAGGGCAATGCCCACCCAGCTCAGCGGATGGGCTGAGGCATCGTGATGATGGTCGTCACAGTGGTCCTGGTGCTGCTGGTCGTGCCCCGCATCGTCAAAGTCATGTTGGTGAAAGTGGAAAAGCC
The DNA here is from genome assembly GCA_043513815.1 of Cellvibrionales bacterium. Lineage (GTDB taxonomy): Bacteria > Pseudomonadota > Gammaproteobacteria > Pseudomonadales > Halieaceae > JANQIO01. The sequence goes on from CP121313.1 coordinate 3,860,975, forward strand.
GCAGTAACAGCAACATGACCACCATGCCAATCATGGTCCACCACACCAGCACATCCATGGCGCCACCGTCAGCCACGGCGCTGTGCTGTAGTTGCACCAGGCCGTGCGGCAGCAGGTGATAAAGTGCTACACCCAGCATGAGGCCCGCCACGCAGCTCATGGCCAGTTGGGTGCGAGTGTGCGTCATGCGCACCAGCGATGGCAGCCAGCCACCTAACAGGGAAGCCAGAATAATGGCAGAACAGTACGCCGCGAGGGTCAGTGCTTCGACGTTCATAGGGACCTGCGCTTGAGAAGACGCGCATAATGCCTTACTAGAACAGGTATTGCACCCGCATGCTGGCGCCAAAGCCGCTATCTTCGCCGCTGATGGGTTGGTCGGTCTCGCTGTAGATCAGGTTCACGCTGGTGCGAATCTTGTGGCGGTACCAGCTTCCGCCCACGGTTAGCGAACGCAGGTGATTGTCGGGATCATTGTCGGCCTCGCCATAGGTAAAGCTGGCCCGGGCAAAGACTTCAAAGATGTTGCGCGCCCCCACCTGCAGCGGCGCCCATAATCCCCAGTCCGGGCGGTAACTGCGCTGCTGGCCTGTCAGGTAGTAGCCCGCCTCCACGAAAGCACCGTAACCCTTGGCATCCTCGGTGCCGCCGTCGTAGTTGGCGAAGAAGGCCTCCGACGAAATGTGCAGGGCGCCGCGGGAGAACAGCGCTTCTAACCCGGCAATACCGGCCCGTTCAGCGTCAAAGCTCGCCAGCCGCAGGCGATCCGCTTGCAGGATCTCGGGACGCGGGGCGATACGATTGAACTCTCCGTCCCGCAGCGTGAATGACAGCCCTGTATGCAGGCTGCCGCCATAGCGTTCGCGACCAAAAGTGACTCGGCCAGTCACCGCCAGATCTGTATTGTTGCTGTTCTCGATATCCTTTCCGAAGATGCCCAGGCTGGTGGTGACCGAGCTCTGTGCGCGGTCGCTATACAACAAATATTTTTCGCCCGGATTCAGGTCGAACCACTTGTTGACGCGCAGCCCCAGGCCCGTCCAACTGCCGAACGCCGATGTGGGCGACGCTGATTCCATAGCCGCGTTGAACTTGTTGCCGAGCAGGGCTTCCTGGGACATCGGCTCGGTCTGGTTGCCCAGGGTCACGGTGTAGCCGCGCTTTTCATCGACGCGCCGCAGGTAGAGATCGCGCCAGATATTGGCTTCCAGGTCATACTGCAGTTTGGCCTCATCCCCGAGGTTGAGGGTCGAGCGCACAATAACCTCGGCCCGTCTGATGCTGGTGTCACTGTCGCTGTTGCCGTTATCGCGGGCGTTGAACAGATCTTCGTAACCATAGCCATCGTACTGGACGCCGCCTCCCACCCAGACATGCAGGCGGTCGAACAGCACCAGGTCACCGGACTCGCTGGTCACATCGCGCAGAATGGTCTGGTCGTCGTGCATGGCAACGGTGGTTTTCTCGTCACCCAGTACCTCCACTGCCACCGGTTCATTCTTTTCCTCTTCTGCTTCTACATTTTCCTCAGCGGGCTCAATTTGCTCCTCGGGTGACTCCGGCACGTCCTGCAGTGCTAACGCTTCGGTATCAAAGCTGGCGGTGCCCCACCAGTTCCCCTCGGCAACCGGGTCGCGCAATACATAGACCGGCTTGCGCTTCGCGGTGGAAGGGCGAACGGGCTCCAGTTGCAGGTGTTCTGGCGCACCCTTGAGAACCCGTTCACGGGTCTGCTCATCGGGCGCTGTTTCCAGTGCCGCTTTGAGCAGCAGGCGTTGCAGGCGATCGATGGCTTCCTCGACTGTTCGCGGCGCATGACCGGGCAGCGCGCTGTCTTCGTCGCGCAACACCGCGGCGTTTGTATAAAGGGCATGGTAGGCATTGCGCTTCTCTGCCTGGGTGAGATGAGACTCGGCAATTGCCCGCATCTCCTCGCGCAAGCGGCTGATTGCCTCGTCAACGGACCTTGACCCAGAGGAGGCATTGGCAGCGCGCTTCAGGACCAGCGGCAGAGGCTCTTTTCCCGCCGGCTCATCCGTCGGGTTTGCCTCCGAACGCAGTACCTGTGCCGAGGCCAGGGGGGCCAGCAGGATAAATGGAAGGACACGCATAGGCGAACTACACGTAGGTCGCGTGCGGGGCAATGGCGCAGGGGCCCTTGGCCGAACTAGCATGGACACGCCACCCGGCGATTACTCCTGCCGATATTGACGGGGAGTCTTGCCATTCCAGCGTTTGAAGGCGCGGCTGAACTTCTGGTAATCAGAGTAGCCCAGAACATGGGCGATATCGGCGAGACTCATATCCGAGTGACACACCAGGTGCAGACCTCGGTTGCGGCGCGCTTCATCCAGTAGAGCAACAAAGCTCAATCTCAGCTCGGCCAACCGTCGCTGCAAGGTCCGCGGGGACATGTCACAAATCGCAGCCACCCGTTCCAGGGTAGGCACCTCTTCACAGAGATGGAACGTAATCAGCTCGCGCAGGGAGGCGAGAAACTCAGCCGGCGGCAGGTTCAGCTGAGCCAGCCCATCTGTCAACCGATCTACTCTAGTGCTGCCCGCAGATAGGGGGACTGGCGTATCGAGCTCATGCAGAGACAGATCGAAAGCCGCAAAGGGCTGATCGAACAGCATATGATGGGCGCCAAGGATGGGCGATGCGCTCAAATGCTGTGATGGCGGGCAGGGAAGATATAATCGACGTGGCCGCCAGGATGCACCGAGTACCTGCTGTGCTATCTGCATCATCCCACGGAGCTGGAACAACAGGATTTGCAGGCCGTTACCTTCCTCGTCCACCAGCGATGGGCTCACATTGCAGAACACGGCCCCAGCCTGCCCCTCAACCAGCCTGAAGCGCGCATTACTGCTCTGGTAGTGGGCGGCTTCGATAAACTTTAGCACCAACTCACGGAGGGTATGCGCCCCCCGCAACTGCGCCGACATAGAGCGGATTTCACTGAAGGGGATTGGATCTCCCACCAGCAACCCTAGGTCGGGTATGCCCTCCCGATCGGCGAGCCTGTCCAGCAGCAACCACCAGGGCCGCTCGGGAATGAACGTGTAGGGAGACTCTTCGGCGTACAGCGGAATGCCCACCTGCTCGAATCGTCGGGGGCTCACCCCGATTTCGTGCAGCTTGCTGCGTATCGGCTCGCTAAACGCGGCTCGAACCAGCGGGATGCATGAAACCTGAAGCTTGGTCATGGGTGGTTTGGCAGGGACGCTATTTAAAAAGATGATACGCCCTTATTCGGCGAATGATAGCGCACTGGATCAAGCCTTGACGGACCCAACGACTGCTAGAACTTCACGGAATAGCCCTTGGCCTCCATGCAGGCCGCGTACGCGCCCTTGAAGCCATCTGCCATTGCTGATTGCTGCTGGCCGGTGGCGGCCTGGGCCTGCTGTTCCTGCTGTTGGCGGGACATGCGTTCCTGGCGACCGCCGCGCATACCACCAATTACGGCGCCGGCGGCCATGGCGTCACTGGTGTCGTTGTCAGTGATTTCACTGACCACGGCGCCGGCCGCGGCCCCGCGGGCGGCACCGCGCAGGCGCGAGCCGGAGTGCCCCTGCTGCGGCGCCTGGGCTGTCACTTCAGGCGGGTTCATGGGGTCATAGCCGGCCTGGCCCTTCGCCCAGTTGTAGCAGGCGTAGTCATCGCTGGACTGCTGTTCCTGGCTCTGTTCCTGGGCGGGGAACACGTATACACCCATGGACGCCACCAGGCTCTCGGCCTGAACGGCGGCGCCGCTGCTGGTCAATACCAGCGCAAGACTGGCGGAAATGACTCGGTAGTTTTTCATCAATCTCTCCTGCCCGGGAAGCCGGGGATGTGTGAACCTGGCTGTCACCAGCGAATCCGCTCAAACTCGCCGGGCTTCCAGCTCCTGTCAAACCAGGGCTCCAGCGGACCGTATAGACGAATCAGCACGAACCAGCCCTTGCCGGGCACAGTCTGTATCCAGTTGGACTCCAGGCCCTTGGGCGCTTTCGGACCGAAGTACAGGTCAGCTGACCCGTCTTCGTTGTAGACCAGCAGCGTCTTGCGGTTGTTGATGCTGGGGAATGGCTGGTCCGTCTGAAGCTGCGAGCGCGTCTGCGGATCGTAGACCACGACCGACCAGAAATCCTTGGCCGGCACGTTGCCAGGAATATTCAGCTTGTACTGCTTGCTGCCGTCGAGGTAACGGCCCTCGCTGTCGACAGCGTTGAAGCCGTATTGGGAACCCTTGCCGATCATCTTCAGCGCCATCGCCGGGGTATTGACCGTGGCGCTGTAGAAAAACAGGGTGCGCGCGTCGAGGTTGCGGCCACTGAGCCCGTCGCCATCCAGCCAGCGGTAGTCGCCGCCGACAAAGCCGGTGAACCAGCCGCTGTCCGGATACAGGTAGGCCCGCTCGTCACGGTGCTTCAGCCAGATCGCCCGCGCCGTGGCATTGCCCACGGCTACGGCTTCGACCAGTAGCTCTTCCATCCGCGCGTCCGGCACAAATGGCGCGCCCTTGCGGATGCCAATCGCTGCCGCCAGCCCGCGCAGTTCCGGTGCGATGAAATCCACCGGCTCTTTCTGCAGCACTTGCGCGAGTTCCTCATAGAAATCGTAGTTGTTGGCGTGGATCGTGTTGAAGGCCACCCCGGAACCGCTGATGAACTCCATGGCCGGCGGAGCTGCTTTCGCCGACAGCGGGTAGATCCTCAGGTTTTGCCGGTACATGCGGTTCGCCGCATATGTCTTGCCATCCACGAGGAAGCCGCGGGAAATGAACCAGTTGGTGTAACTGGTGGACTGCGAGACAAAGTAGGTTTCCCCCTCCACCTCGGCGACCATGCCGCCCACCGGGGGAGCCAGGTCACCCTCGTAATCCGGCGGCAGGATCAGGTACTTGCCACCCTGACCACGGTCCGGGCCAGGGGCGCCCATGTCGGTGACAAACCGGAAGAAAGCATCGTTGACCGTGCTCGGACCAGCACCGGCGGGTATTTCCACCACGGTGGCGCCGTCTCGCTCCAGGTCCAGTATGGCCGACACGTAGACTGTATCGGTGTTGCCGGTCAGGAACAGCGGATTGGAGTCCATCAGCTCTTCAAATATCACCACCTGGTTCGACCGGGTTGCACCCAGTTCCACCATCCCGCGGCGCATGCCTTCCAGAGAAGTGGCCGGAACGAAATTCAGGAAAACCTCGACACCGCGCATAAAGTCCAGGTTGTCGTAGACCTTCGTAACGGTCTTCTCGTCCGGCATTCCGTCAAAAAAGCGCAGGGTGCCGATGCGCGTCTTCACACTGTCAGGCGTCAGGATCTGTTCGGGGATGGGATTGTTGAATCCCGGCGTAGCCTGTTCCGCCTGGCCCAGAGTGGTGAGCAAAAGCAGTGCGCCAGTGAGTACGGTAGTAGTGACGGTCTTCATATTTTTTTCTTCGCGAAAATGCATGTCGAAAGCAGGGTTGCCCTACGGGCATGACAAGCTATCAAAAACGGGCCATCGAAAAGTGCCCTTCGCGCGCCACCGACGGCATAACCCGGGCATAAAAAAGCGGGCCGCAACCCGCTTCCAAGTGACGCAACAGCGCGCCCAACCAATAGGGGACAGACCACGTTTTTGACCGAAAGTGGTGGCTGCCCGACTTAAGGACAACCGAATCAGTCAAAAACGTGGTCTGTCCCCTATTTCTGTGTCCCCTATTTCTGGGTCAGGCGTTGGCGGCCTGCTGTTCTTCAGCCTGCTGGGCCATGCGCTCGGTGACGATCTTTTCCATCTGCGCCTGCAGACCGGCCTGCTCGGCAGACTGCGCTTCGGTAACGTCCAGTGGGCGCTCCAGGGCCTTCCAGTCGATGTCGCCATCGTCAGACAGGTTCTCGAATTCGAGGATACCCAGCTCTTCGAACTTCGGGCGAATCTTGTCGGTCATCAGGCCGATGCGCTTGAGGTTGGGGATGACGCGCTGGAACAGCAGGTCGCGGAAAGTCGACATGACGAAACCTTCCATCACACGCTGGCGTGCCTCTTCGACATCCCAGCCAAAGTGGGCGAACACGTCGGTGGCTACCAGACGCTCGCGGCTCACTACACAGGCCTCGTAGGCGAACTGGGCGCGCTCTTCCTTTTCCTCGTCGGAGAGGGTCTTCACGAACTCTTCCAGGTAATTGACACCGAAAGTCACGTGGCGCGCCTCGTCGCGCACCACCAGGTAGATGATGTCCTTGAGGACTTCGTCGGGCGTGGTTTCACGGGCGGTGTTGAAAGCCGCCAGGGCCAGGCCTTCGATGATGATCTGCATACCGATAAATTTCAGGTCCCAGCGAGGGTCCGAGAGGATCTTGTCGAGAATACTCTTCAGGCTGGTGTTGATCGGGTACATCATGCCAACCCGGGTCTGGAGATACTTGTTGAACACCTCGACGTGGCGCGCCTCATCGAAGGTCTGGGACGCGGCGTACAGCTTGGCGTTGAAGGTCGGTGCACAGGAGGTCAACTGCGAGGCGACCAGCAGGGCACCCTGCTCGCCGTGCAGGAACTGGGACAGGCTCCAGGAATTCTGGTGCAGCCAGAACTCACGCTTCTGGTCATCGCTCAGGGCCTTGTAAGGCTCGTAGTCGGTGAGGTTCATCAGCGCAGCGCCCTGCTCGAAGTCTTCCTCGGGCCAGGGGCGGTTCCAGTCGATGTCCATCTCCGCATTCCAGTTGAGCTCTTTGCCGAGTTCGTAGAGCTTCTTGATGCGGTTGTCCTGGATTGTGTAATCCCAGTTGTAGCTGCCGGTCAGCGGGGTGGAGAAGATCTCTGCCACCTGGTCAACATGCTCATTGGTCAGCTTGTCATCTATATCGTCGGCGTCGCCCTGGCGCCGGGCCGAGCCGGCAAAACTCTGGATCTTGCGGGGTGTTTCATCAAGCCACTCTAATTTCATGGTGCCTACTCTCTGTTGTTGTCTCGCGGACCGGACGCCCGGTGCCAGTGAATGGGTGGCGATTCCGCCGACCGACCGCTGGCTCATACATTCTCCAGCGTCCAATATCCGCCCAATAAAGGCTTGTGAATAGAGTGATCTGTTGTCAAAATATGGTCAAATATGGCCATACAAAATCCTTCTACACCGGCTCAGTACGCGTTGATCCTGCTGGATCTGGCGCGGCAGCGGGGCGTTGAGCCAGACCGCCTGCTGCAGGGCACGGGCGTGTCCGAGAACGCCCTGGCAAAGCTCGGCGCGCGCATCCCCGAGGAAGTATTCTCGCAGGTGGTGGAGCGCGCCTACGCGTTGACCGGCGATCATGCCCTCGGCCTGCACCTGGGCAAGCGGCTCAACCTCAGCGCCCACGCCACCGTGGGCCAGGCCTTCATGACCTGTGAAAACCTGGAGCAGGTGCTCAACTTCTTCCTCAAGTACTATCGCATCCTGGCGCCGGCGCTGGAGCTGACCTATCGCCAGCATAACGGTCGTTGCTGGATCAGCGCCCACACGCCCTGGGAAGAAGAGCGTATCGAGTTCAGCTACGAGCTGCTGTTTGCCGCCTTCGTGCACAGTATCAACCTGCTGCTCAACAACACCGCACTGGAGTACCGGGTGGAGTTCCCCTACCCGGAGCCAGACTATGTAGATGAGTATCACGAGCTGTTTGGTGACGACCTCTACTTTTCTGCCCGCGAGGCACGCATATCGATACCCGAGCAGTGGCTGGAAGCGGAGCTGCCCTCCTCCAACCCCGCCCTGTTGGCACTGTACGAACAGGAATGCCGGCGCCTGCTGGCGGACCTGGAAGAGGACGGCTCACTTACGGAGCAGACCCTGCAACTACTGCGCAAGCTGGAAGGCCACTATCCGCAGATGCCCCAGGTCGCCGACATGCTGAGCATGAGCCCCCGCACCTACCGCCGGCGGCTGTCCGATGAAGACACTTCCTTCCAGCAACTGCTGGACCAGGTACGCACAGAACACGCCACGCACTACCTGCACACCACGCGCCTGCCACTGGCAAGCATTGCCTTCATGGTCGGGTTCAACGATGTATCGAATTTCCGGCGCGCCTTTATCAAGTGGACCGGCCGCACGCCGCGGGAAGCACGCGAGAACGCAGAAGCCAGTGCCTGAAGCGATATCGATTTACGCCGGCGCCACCGCCCGCGCCAGGCTGCGGGATGAAGGCTGGCATCCGGCCCTGTTTGACACCCTGGTGGGCGCCTCCGGGGGGCCAAAGTTCCTGGGCCTGGCGGGGCTCGACCGTTTTCTGTTTGGCGATTTCCTGCAGCGCAGCCAGCACCCCATGCACCTGATCGGCTCGTCGATCGGCACCTGGCGCCATGCGGCACTGGCCGCACGCGAACCGCTACCTGCCCTGGCCGGCCTGCATGAGTACTACCTGAACCAGACCTACGACCCCGCTGATCCGCGGTCGCGCACCGAGATCGTCGGCGAGCAATGCCAGTGGGTAATGGACGGCTACCTGCAGGAAGCAGACTACCGGCTGCTCAGCGACCACCCGAGGTTTATCAGCCACATAGTGACCGCCAGGGGCCGTGGCCCCAACAGCGCCAGTCACCCACTGCCCCAGGCCACCGGCATGGTGCTGGCGGGACTCAGCAATGCCCTCAACCGCAACCTGCTGCAATCCTGGTTTCAACGAGTGGTGTTCAGTTGTCGGGGCTATGAGGATCTGGATTTCGAGTTCGAGGATTTCGGCACCCTGCACGTGCCGCTGAGCGCCGACAATGCTCGAGCCGCCCTGCTCGCCTCTGGCTCTATCCCGTTCCTGATGCCGGGCGAACGCAACATTGCCGGCGCGCCGCCCGGACACTACTGGGACGGCGGCATCGTCGACTACCACTTCGACTTCAGCAATCACCGCGGCAAGGGCCTGGTGCTGTACCCCCACTTCAGGGCAGACGTCACCCCCGGGTGGTTCGACAAGTTCCTGCCCTGGCGCAAGACCGACCCGTCGCTGCTGGACCGGGTAGTAATGGTATGCCCGTCTCCGGAATACCTGTCACGACTCCCCAGGGGCAAGATCCCGGATCGCAATGACTTTGCAAAAATGTCGGAGAGCGAACGCATTGAGTACTGGACCCGAAGTCTGAAAGCCAGCATTGAACTGGGCGACGCCTTCGCACAACAGGTGGACGGGGCCGACCCACTGGCCCAGGTGCAAGGCTTCAGCTAAACCCGGGGCGCCCCTCACTATCCCGCCGCTCGTCTGTCTCAGTGGCCCCGGCTACTTCCTGTCGCCCCCGCTACTTCCCGTCGCCCCCGCTACTTCCCGTCGCCCCCGCGAAAGCGGGGGCCCACTGATATAGCGCGATTCTTAACATAGTGGAAAATTTTCGCGCAAAAAATTCTGGGCATAGCTCTTTCCCGGGAAGATATATGACCCCATTTTTTCTCAGGTGATATAGCGATCCAGGTAGTCGTTGACCGCCCGGCGGATCGGGCTTTCGAATATTCGCGCCATCAAACCCAGCGATACTTTCACATGCACCGCCTCGTCATCGATTTCCAGCCGGCCGTCCACGCCGTTACCGCGCATGGTGATCGTGTCGCCTTGCCAGCGGGCGCGAACCCCGTAGTCATTCTCGAGTTGGTGCGCGAGGTCCTCCGCCGTCTTGCGGACTTCTTCGCGGGGCCTTGTATAGGTGCGGCTTACAGTGAACCCGGCCATGGTCGCCTCCCGGCGTTATTGTTATTCGCTGAGTTTAGCCTTCTCAAGCGCGCTGCGCCCGCATCACCACCCAGTTGCCCAGTAACACCAGGCCCATACCGAGCACCGCTACCAGGGTCCACAGGTAGCCCTCGATAGCAGTGGAAATAGCCAGGGCCACCAGCGGGAACAGCAGGTTGGCATAGCCGGCCCGGTCGGGACCGATATTCCCGACCAGCGTCAGATAGGCCCAGAAGGCGATGACCGAGCCGAAGACTGACAGATAGAGCAGCGACAGCAGATAGCTGGTCGAGGTATCAATCCCGATGCCGACACCGCTCAGGAGCGCTGCCAGGTACATGGCGATGGCACCGTAGCCCATGGCCCAGACGTTGCCCACCAGCAAGGGCAGGTCGTGCAACTTGTTGCGCGCGGCAATGATGTTGCCGAAGGAGGCCAGTAGCGCCCCCACCAGGCAGTAGAGCAGTGCAACGAAGCTCGCGTCTGACAGGTTGAAAGCCGTGAGCTCCGGCCAGAACACCATGCCCATACCCAGCAGGCCAATCACGCCACCAAAAACCACACCCGCATTGATCGGGCTGCCAAGAAACAGGGCGCCGTTGAGAACGTTGAGCATCATGATGCCGGCAAACACCACCGACACCAGACCGCTGGCCAGCACCATCTCGGCGTTGTAGACGAAGAAATAGTTGCCACTGAACAGGCACAACCCCTGCAGCAGCAGGAAAGGGTGGTGACGCAAAGGCAACCGCAGGGACTGTCGGCGCACCAGCAGGAACAGAAAAATCAGCAACGCCGCCAGCGCGAAGCGATGGGCGATGGAGGCCATGGGGTCGATCACCCCGAGCTGGTACTTGATGGCAATCCAGGTGGAACCCCAGATCAGTACCGTGAGGCCATAGAGAAACCAGGTACTCACACTTTGCGCGGCAGTGCGTCGGCGAGTGCCAGCCAGGACACATGTGAATCGTAATAGACATGGCCCTCGGGCTGGCGGTCGATCTCACCGGAAATATTGGCCAGGCAGATATGCAGCTCGCCGGGCCAGCGCTCGCTACGAAACAGGAAGCTTGCGCCACACTTGCCACAGAAGCCGCGCTGACCCTGGGGCGAGGACGCAAACCAGGTGACGGACTTCTCGCCCACCCTGAACGTCACATCCTCCTCCCGAAAGCCTGCAAAGGTCACCACGCCGGCGCCGTGAAAGCGCTGGCACTGGGTGCAGTGACAGTGCTCGCACCAGAGGCTGGGCAGGCGGGCTTCAAACACTACGGCGCCACAGAGGCAGCCGCCGGTTACGGAGTCGGGCATGGGGTGTTCCTACCGGTTCAGGACAAGGCCAAGACTAGGTGAAAAATTCCGCCCGTCAATGTTCAGGGAATGGATCCTGAAGCCGCGACATTGCGGCACAGGCATCAGCAGGCATACGGGATGGCGGTAGGGGCAGGAAACTGGATCCCCGCGTACGCGGGGATGACGGGGGCGCGGGGATGACGAGGGCGCGGGGATGACGAGGGCGCGGGGATGACGGGGGCGCGGGGATGACGGGGGTGCGGGGATGACGGGGGCCTGGATTGTTTCGCGCCATTCTCGCGCTGCCGCTGTCACTTTGGAGACTCCTTCATCCTTCCCGCGCGGGCGGAGGCCCGCGTAGGGAAAGTCTGGGGCGCGGACCAAGGCGCGGTGCCCCAGGGCTATTTGTTGATGAATTCTCCGGCGTACCAGTTGAGTTGCTGCAGCTTGGTGTCCAGGTCGTGGTCGGGTTCCGACTCGTAGACATTGCGGAAGGCGATAATCACATCGGTGATACCGATGGATTCCAGCTCCTGGATGCCCTCGGGTGTGAAGGCGTCCTGGCCGGTGGTGAAGATCCGGAACGGCTTGTCCGCTGTGCCCAGCTCCTCGCGAAACTGGTTGATCTTGCCGATGTAGCCACGCAGCTCGTCCAGGGAAGCACCGGCGCACATCCAGCCGTCGTTGCGCGCTGCACGCTTTAGCGCGACGTCTGCGTGACCGCCGACAAGGATAGGCGTGGGTTCAGAGGGAACCGGGTTCATCTTGTTGGCGGGCATGTCGTGAATCTCGCCCTGGTAGCCAAAGTAGTCACCGGTCTCGAGGCCGCGCAGGATATCGATCTGCTCATCGAGACGCTTGCCGCGCTTCTCAAACGGCACCTGTGCCACGTCGAAGTCTTCGGCCCAGGGGCTGATGCCGACACCCAGGTCGAAGCGGTTGCCGCTTAACACATTAATGCTCTGCACTTGCTTCGCGACGATGGCCGCCTGGCGGATGGCGAGCTTGTAGACGAAGGTGGCAAAGCGGATTTTCTCGGTGACCGCAGCCATGGCGGTCACGCCAATCAGGGACTCGATAAACGGCTCGGTCTCCAGGAAGTGGCGACTGCCATCGGAGTTGTAGGGATAGGTCGAGGAGCACTCCTGCGGATAGCAGATGCTGTCGGGGGTGGTGATGCCGTGGAAACCGGCAGCTTCCGCGGCCTGTGCCAGTGGCAGGTAGTGGCTGGCATCGCACATGCCGATCTGGTAGCTGAAGCGCATAGTGGGTTCTCCTCGCAGCTTGGGCAGATAACTCTAGCGTTGCCGGTTGTTACGCGCCATGAAAGCCATCGGGTGCATGGGCTTGGGACAACTATTTGGTCTGCGGTGTGCTGCTCAGGCGGCTGGATTCCCCTGGGCGGGCCTCCACTTTCGCGGCAATGACGGCGGTGGGTAGTTGCGCCCCGTGCGGCTGGATTCCTGCGCGGGCTGCCACTTTCGCGGCAATGATGGGGATGAGGGGTTAGCGGTAGCGGACCCAGAGGCCGTCGGCTTCTTCTACCACGTCCAGGCGTACGCTGTAGGCGGCGGACAGGGCCGGGTTTTCGAGGACATCGCGGGGCCTGCCATCGCACACGAGTCGACCGCGGTCCAGCGCTACCAGGCGGTCACAGTAACGGGCAGCCAGGTTCAGGTCGTGCAGGACTGCCAGTACGCCGCCCCCCTGGCAAGCGTGGGCGCGCAGTGTGTCCATTACCTGAAGCTGGTGAAAAGGATCAAGAGACGCCACTGGCTCGTCGGCGAGGATGAATTCGGGGTCGGTGGCAAAAACCCTGGCCAGCATCACCCGGGCGCGCTCACCCCCGGACAGGGTAGTCACAATGCGGTGGCGCAGGTGCTCGGCATCCGTAGTGGCGAGAGCCTTGTCCACGGCCATACGATCCGCCTCGGCCAGCGACTGCCACCAGCCGCGATGGGGAATACGGCCCAACTCAACGACTCTCTCGACGCTCAAGGGCCAGTGGGCCGGCGCGCCCTGGGGAAGGTAGGCCACCTGCCTGGCGCGCTGGCTTTCGGGAAGTGCAGACAGTTCGCCGCCGTCCAGTGCAACGGAACCGGCAGCCGGCGCCTGCAGGCCCGCAAGAATCCGCACCAGCGTGGTCTTGCCCGCCCCGTTGGGGCCGATAAGGCCCACAGTTTCGCCGCGGCCCAGGCCCAGGGAAACCTCGCGCAGCACCGGCACATCACGGTAGCTGAAGTCGATGCCGTCGGCCCGCAGCTCACTCACCATTCGCTGCTCCGGGTGCGCATGATGATATACAGGAAGAAGGGCCCGCCAATCAGTGCGGTGATCACGCCGAGTTTCAGCTCAACACGCCCGGAAATCGCCTGTACCAGCATATCTGCCAGTACCAGCAGAATAGCGCCACCCAGCGCCGACACCCACAGCAGGCGCCGGGGCTCGTGGCCCACCAGCGGCCGCAGCAGGTGTGGCACCACCAGGCCCACAAAACCGATATTGCCGCTCACAGACACCGCAGCGCCGACGCTGGCGGCCACCCCGCCTACCACAATCCAGCGCCAGCGCTGGGGGTCAAACCCCAGCGTTATGGCGGTTTCTTCTCCCAGGCTCAGGGCATCCAGATAGCGCCCGGCGGTGAGCACCGCCAGGCTGCCCGCCAGCATGAACGGCGCCGCAATCAAAACGTCCTGCAGGCTACGGTTGGCTAAGGAACCCAGCAGCCAGTAAACAATCTCGCTCATGGCAAAGGGGTTGGAAGCAACATTCAGGACCAGGGAGATCAAGGCGCCAACAAAGGCGTTAACGGCCATGCCGGCCAGAATCAGGCTGAACAGGCTGGAGCGGCTGCCCGCCAGCACGTAGACCAGGACAACGGACAGGCCGGCACCGATCATCCCGCCCAGCGGCAGGGTAAACCAGGCTGCAGCGGCCAGGCCGGAGTACAACACCACCACCGAGCCCAGGGCGGCGCAGGCGCTGACGCCGACAATTGAGGGATCTGCCAGCGGATTGCGCAGCAGGCCCTGCAAAGCGGCCCCCGACAGTCCCAGCACGCCACCCACCAGAATGGCCAGCAACACCCGCGGCAGGCGAATTTCCCACAGTACTGTCTTGCGCCAGCTTTCTTCACCACTGGCCAACGGGTTGAGCCAGACGTCCCCGTGGGCCAGTGCCAGCAGCGATACGGCTGCCAGCAACGCGATCAGTGCACAGACAATGACGGATGTTTTCACTGCCCCAGCCTCACACTGAGCAAGCGCTCCGCGGCGTCTGCCGAGGTGGGCCCGACACAGGCCGTCAGGCTGGGCGGCAGGCTGATGACCTGGTCGGGATCAAACTGCCGTGTCAGGGCCGGATGGCGCAGGGCCTGGTGAGCGATGGAATCACGATTGGCAGACAGGTCATCGAGAATCAAAAAATCAGGCCGGGCACGTACCAGGGCTTCCAGCGACAGGGTGCCGTAGCTGACAATATCCAGCTCTGCCGCCAGGTTCCGGAAACCCGCCATCGCCAGCAGGTCGTCCATCAGGGTTTCGCGGCCAGGGCTGACGCCCTGGGGACCATATACCGCCGCCAGTGGCGGCGCACCCGGGGCAAGCTGTGACCGCGCGGCGACCAGCGCCAGGCGCCGATCCAGTTCAGCGGCGAGGCGCTCGGCCTCTTCCCGCGCATTCACCAGCACACCGAAGGCCAGAATATGGTCGCGCATACCGTCCAGGGTCAGCGGCACGTCCAGCACTTCCACCCGGTATTCCAGCCGGCGCAGCAGGCTGATGACCTGGGTATCGCTGAACTGCCCGGCCAGCACCAGGTCGGGCCGCAGTGGCACGATTTCCTCGGCGAGGCTGTGATTCAGGGCAATGTCACCCACACGATCCGCGAGATAGCTGAGGTCGGGGTCGGCCGCCCAGTAGCTCAACGATACGATGCGTTCGGGAGATACCAGTTCCAGCAACAGCAGGTCGGTACACAGGTTCAGGGAGGCGATGCGCCGCGGCTCCAGAGTTTGCTGGGCGGCGACACCTGCGGGCAGGGCCGAGAAAAATATGCAGGCCAGCAGGCCACACCAGGGACGCATTGCCGGGACCAGGTCTGGCGTCAGACGAATTTCACGCAGTTGCGGCCGGCCTGCTTGGCGCGGTACAGAGCGCCGTCTGCCGCCTTGATCAGCTCCACCGGCGACTTGCGAGTGGAGGCGATAAAACTGGCCACGCCGCTGCTGAGGGTGACGATGCGGTCACCGTTGGAATACTCGTGCGGGATGTTGAGTGCCTCAATATTGCAGCGGATACTGTCTGCCAGTGCCAGGGCTCCCTCGCGATCGGTGTCGGGCAGCACGCAGACAAACTCCTCGCCGCCGTAGCGCGCGGCGAAATCAGCACCCCGGCGCATGGTGGCCTGAATGGTCAACGCCACCTGGCGAATGCATTCGTCACCGGCGTCGTGGCCATAGCCATCGTTGTAAACCTTGAAGTTGTCGATATCCAGCATCAGCAGGCTTAACGGGTCGCCCGAGCGAATGGCCCGCAGCCACTCGATTTCCAGGGTGCGGTCGAACTCGCGGCGGTTGGGTATTTCCGTGAGGCCATCGATGCGCGCCAGTTTGCCCAGCAATTCCGCTGACTGCTTGTAGCGCGCCAACCCCCGGGTGCGCGCCAGCCACACCACCGGATCTTGGTCGCCGTGCATGTAGTCCAGGGCACCCATGCTCAAGGCTTCAATCTCCTGGCGGGCATCGGCCTTCTGGTTGTACACCACAATGGGAATATGCTGGGTCACTTCCAGTCCCCGCAGGCGTAGGCACAGCGGCTTGTGACGCTCGTCAGACCCATCCAGCACCACCAGGTCGGCCTCTGCCGCTTCCAGGGCCAGTAGCTCCAGGTCATCGGAATAATCCGACTGGCGCAGCTTGAATTCGCCCTGCTCATCGTGGAAGGCCGGTTGCACCAGGCCCACGTTGCTGCCAATGATCAGAATGTGCCGACGGTGCTGGATTTCGCAGGAGGCGCCCAGCATCACGTCGTCGTCGATCTGCCCCTGCAGGAACGGCATCAGCCGGGGTATGGCCGGGAAGCCCAGCATGCGCCCGCCAAAACCGTTTTCCATGGACGGCACCCGGCGGTCGAATTCGCCCTTCTCCCAGATCGCCTGCCAGGCGGAGGTGAGCTTCTGTTCATCATCTCCCGGCGCGGGCAAATCAAGACCCACTTGCTGCGCCAGGCGGGTCAATACGCCCAGGTCGGAAATATCTTCCCCGTCGCGCCACAGGGCGCGGTAAACCGCGGTGCGAAACGCCGAAATTTCCCTGGCACCCTTGAGCTCGGCGGCGGCCAGAAACAGGTTGGCGAGCTTGGTATTGGGCCGGGCAGGCGGGGTGATGATCTGCACTTCCGGGGCGCGCTTGCGCACCGAGGCCACCTCAGCGGTGACCTGGGTCTGTTCCTGGAAACTGGGCGTACCGCTATCGACAAACGGCAGGTGCTGCACAGCCATCCAGCGAATCTCGAAGTCACGGGCATAGACCTGCAGGCGCTCGGAGAGCGCATAGCAGAATGGACAGTTGAAATCCCCGTAGACCGTGATTATGGGTTTTCTCGGCATCGGGATAGTGTAGCCCAAGTTCAGCGCAGTCGGTGCACGATAAAGTCGGCGATTTCCCTGAGCAGGGCAGCATCGTCTCCAAAGTTCAGGAGGGCAGACTGGGCCTCGGCCAGCAGGGCTTCGGCCTTGCTGCGCGCCGCGTCCAGGCCGAGGGTACTGACATAGGTGGGTTTGTGCAGCGCCTCGTCGGCGCCCGCGCGCTTGCCCAGGGTTTCGCTGTCGCTGGTCGCATCGAGAATGTCATCGCAAACCTGGAAAGCGAGGCCGATGGCATCGGCATAATCGTCCAGCGCGGCCAGTTGCTCTTCACTGGCTGAGGCCACCAGGGCGCCCATGGCCACGCTGGCACGAATCAGCGCGCCGGTCTTCAGGGCGTGCATGGTTTCCAGGTGGCCGGCACCGATGGCCTGCTCTACCGCACCGATATCAATGGCCTGGCCACCTACCATGCCGCGCAGGCCGGCGGCAGCGGAAAGGGTGCGCACCAGATCAATACGAACTTCGGCGTCGATGTCTGGCGCATCCGCCAGCAACTCCAGGGCCCGGGCCTGCAGCCCGTCACCCACCAGAATGGCGGTGGCCTCATCAAAAGCCTTGTGGGTCGTGGGCTGGCCGCGGCGCAGGTCGTCGTTGTCCATGGCGGGCAGGTCGTCGTGGACCAGGGAATAGGCATGCACCATTTCCGCGGCACAGGCCACATAGTCGATAGCAGAGGGATCGTGTCCGTCGGCATCGAGGCACCCGGGACGCACAGCGCTGGCGGCGGCGTAAACCAGCAGTGGCCTTATACGCTTGCCGCCCCGGGTCAAGGCATAGGCAGAGGCTTCGAACAGGCGCACCAGGTGAGGCCCGGCCTCGGCGGCAAATTCACTGTTGCCGTGACCAAGCAACCGGACCAGGACTGCGTTACAGCGCTCCTGCAGTGCGGCCAGTTCAGGAGAGGGCTCGGCGCTCATAGCGGCTAGACCTGGTCCTCATCGTCAAACTCATCGGGGTCCAGCGGCTCTGCGACCAGTTCGCCACCTTGTTGCATCAGTACCTCGACCTTCTGCTCGGCGTCTTTCAATGCCTGCTGGCAATCCCGGGTCAGTTTCATGCCTGCCTCGAAGGCCTTGAGCGATTCTTCGAGGGTCAGCTCCCCCTCCTCCATCTGGTCGACCAGGCCTTCCAGCTTTGACAGGGACGCCTCGAAATCAATTTTTTTGGCTTTGGCCATCCGTTAAACTCACCTCGCTATTACCGCAGAGATTGTAGCAGTTGAAGACGATTTTGGTTACGGGCGGCGCCGGATACATAGGCTCACACACCTGTGCAGGACCGCGCGCTATGACATGGACGACATGGCGCGGGATGCCTGGCACTGGCAGTCAATGAATCCGGAGGGGTACCGCCAGTGACCAGACCAGAAAGGCTTGGCTATGCCGCGCCTGAGGCTTCCGCGTAGAGAAATTCAGGGGCAAGATCGGCGCCGGTGGGCCAGGAGATCGTCTGCAGCTCTTCATCCAGAGTAAAAGCTCGGAAGAGCCTGGGGTGCTTTAGCGGCTCGAACACCTCTCCCCAAAGCTGGGACTGTAGATCAATCGTACCTTCTACACCGTCAGCAAACTTGAGCCTGATCTTGTAATCAGCCACATAATTGGCTTCACAGAGTCTCGGCGTCATGCAGTTACTCTTTCCATTCCGGGTCGAGCCTGCGTCCTTTTTCCATACAATCGACCAGATAAAGATTAATCAGGCTTTGGTAGGGGATGCCATTTTCTTCGGATAGCGCTTTGAAGTAGTCGATCGCGCGCTGATCGAGCCTGATTGTCACCGATTTTTTGAGACGCGAGGCAGAGGGATTGGGACGGGCATCCATCGATTCAAAATCGTATTCATCCTTCATGTCGTCTGCTTCCTGGAACGATACGCTGTGCTTCGCGAGATTGGTGCGAGACTTCTCCGCATGCCATTCAAATTGCTTTCCACTATTGCACAGTGTACATACGCCGTATGTACGCTAGCTCAAAAGCCAGCTATCGGCCACTCCAATTCTGTACTTCTGCATCTCGAGAATAGAGTCAGCAAACTGGACTTGCACCGGTCAGCCGCTACATTGAGCGGATTCGAATAAAAGTATTTGAGGAACCGCAATGACCGATATTCTCTACCGCCCTGCCTTTGAGCTGGCTGCCGATATCAAGGCCGGCAAGCTGTCCTCCAGTGAGGTGCTGGCTTTCTTCCTCGACCGGCTAGAGAGCATCAACCCCAAACTCAACGCCGTGGTGGCCCTGGACGTGGAGCGCGCCCGGGCGCGGGCCGCGGAAGCCGACGCCGCTGCGGCACGCGGTGAGGACTGGGGGCCGCTGCACGGCGTGCCGGTGACCATCAAGGACGCACTGTGCACCGAGGGTATTGTCACCGCGGGCGGCATTCCCGACTGCAAGGACAACGTGCCCCAGAGCAATGCGGTGGCCGTGCAGCGCTATGTGGATGCCGGCGCCATCATATTCGGCAAAACCAATGTGCCGTTCATGAGTTCCGACCTGCAAAGCTTCAACGAGGTATACGGCACCACCAACAACCCCTGGAATACCGAGCGCACCTGCGGCGGTTCTTCCGGTGGAGCGGCGGCGTCTGTCGCCGCGGGGCTGACCCCGCTGGAGTTGGGCAGCGATATCGGCGGCTCCATTCGCACTCCCTGTCACTTCAACGGCGTGTTCGGCCACAAGCCCAGCTTTGGCATTGTCAGCCAGCGCGGGCATTTGCCACCCGGTGAAAACGTCATCAGCGAATCTGACCTGTCGGTAGTGGGCCCGCTCGGCACCAACCCCGATGACCTGGAGAAGGCGCTGGATATCCTCGCGGCACCCAACCCGGAAGACGCCAGCGCCTGGAAGATCGAACTGCCGCCCGCCCGTACCACCGAGGTGTCGGCACTGCGCGTGGCCGTGTGGTCAGACGACGAGTTCTGTCCGGTGGACCACGACATTCGCGACGCCATCGAAGCCGCTGCCAGCAGCCTGGAAGCCGCCGGCGCTGCCGTAGACCGCACGGCGCGGCCGCAGGTGGACCCACAGAAGAACCAGGTCAACTACGCCATCATGCTGATGGCAGCCATGGGGGGCGGCATGCCCGAGGCCGTTTACGACATGATGAAGGCCATGGCAGACAGCAGTGATCCCGCCGACATGAGCCTGCCGGTACTGCAGGCGCGCGGCATTGCCGCCAGCCACCGGGAATGGGCGAAACAGATGGAAAAGCGCGAGCACATTCGCCGGGCCTGGGCGGCCTTCTTCCAGGATTACGACGTGCTGCTGTGCCCCTGTGCCTTTACCACGGCTTTCCCCCACGACCACAACCCGGACATGCACGCTCGACGTCTCACCATTAACGGTGAAGAGCGCGATTACCTGGACGTACTGGGCTGGGCCGGCCTGACACTGAACGCCCTGCTGCCGATTACCGCCGTGCCGGTGGGCACCTCCAGCGAGGGTCTGCCGATTGGCGTGCAGGTGGTGGCGGATTACCTGCAGGACCGCACCGCGCTGGCGGCGGCTAAAATGCTGGCCCGGCACCACCGGGAATTCGAGCCGCCGGCCCTTTAACGCCCGGCGGGCGGTGACCGCCGCCCAAGGGCCTGCCCCGGGGTGCCGCGAAAACCGGACCTGCGTCACAAAAATGATGCCAACATCGAGACCTGGAAGCAGGAAAACACGCTAAGTCCATATTTCTATTCAGCTTTTTCTACCACCGCGATCAAAAAACAGCTGGACCGCGGGAGTCAGTTGCATTACCGTACGAGCATGGCAGGCATGAACCATATACAGAAGAACACCATGCCATCTGCGAGAGTCGTAGGGCTCTGCACCCCCCGGAATAACGCTCCCCGCCTGCAGAGAGAGACCTCACAGTGATCCAGCACCGTGTCCTGAAAGAGCAAGGCTGTATCTTCGTGGATGTGCGCCAGTCGCCCTCCATCACAGACTTCAAGGCCGCCGCCAGCCTGATGGCACGCGACCCCGCCTACCGACCGGAAATGAATCGGCTGTGCGACCTGTCGCAGGCCAATGTGTCTCACTTCACCATCACCGAGCTGGTGGACTTCGTGGATTTCTCCAAGCAGAACCTGCCCATGTCAGCCAGCGCCCGAGTCGCCATCGTGGTGCCCGAAACCGGGCGTGCCGGCATCATCCGCTCCTATGCCGACCTGATCGACCGCGGTAGCTTCCGTATCTTCACCAAACCCATGGACGCCAAGAAATGGCTGCAGCAGCGACCGGCTGCATATAAGGAAGATGGGACGTTTTGTAAGGTGTTGGGTGGGGTTGCCTAAAGCGGATAGACAGATGAAACGCCCCGAGCCACTCTACCTAAGAATCTAATAAAGGCGGCGCCTACCCGCTGCTACGCCACTGTGTTGGCTTCCGTTTGATTGATTCTGGCCATGCCGGTATATTGCAGCGTTCCTGCTGGCCCAGACATCGTGCACGTGACAAGTAATACCTCCCCATCTGTCAGCGTCATTGCATGGAAGACAAATTCAAGCGACGTCAATCTCGCGAGCTTGAGATACCGCGTACTACACAAAGTACTGGCTCTCCGGGGTCACGGTCAGTCCTCGCTAATTTTCTGCGGTGCAGAGCGTATAGACTTTTCGAAAAATATTCGAACAGTCGTATTCGCGAAAAGCGCCACGATTCAGGATCTCGCCGACGCACACTACGCTAAGCGGAAAGGTATTCCTGTAATACTGGATCTATGCGATAACATCTTTCACGATACTTACCCCAGCAAAGCTCCGTACCATATCGCGGAGGTCTTTCTTGATCTCGCGCTCATTGCTGACGCAATTGTCACGACCAATCAAACGCTCGCGAAGATAATCTCTAGAAATGTTCAGAGAGACAATTTGCGGATTATCATAATCCCGGACGGTGTCGAAACAAGAGCGCTGGTCCGAGAATCCTCAAAGATATTGAAGAAGTACCACTCTGGCCCGTCGCTTCAACAAAACGTTGTTGCTAAGTTGGGAATCGTGCGCTCGCAGCCCGGCGTCATACCAAAGCAAATCGGCAGTATATTCAGTCGCCTCAAGGGTCGGATGTCTGCATTCATCTCGACTCAATACGTTCGCCTGTATGCGCTTCTCTCCAGACGCAAAGTCATCTTGTGGTTCGGCAACGCTGGGGGTGCCTACGCAAAATTTGGGCTGGCTTCTCTGGCAGATATTATCGATAGCATAAACGTAGCAAGCAACAAACATAGAATTATGATGCTTGTCGTCAGCAATAGCCGCACCAAGTTTTCGAGAATAGAGGATCGCTTCCAATGCAAGGTTCAGTACCTGGACTGGTCCATTGGACGCGTATTCAGTGTAATGAAGTTTACCGATGTCGTCTTACTGCCAAATTCTCTAGACGACTTCAGTAAGTGTAAGTCAGAAAATCGCGCCCTTATGGCAATCCAGCATGGAATTCCTGTCGTCGCGACCAAGTCGCCTCCAATGAATCTATTGCGTGACTGTGTTTACTTCGACGATTTCTGTGGTGGCATCATTCACTATCTAGACAGTCTAGAAAACAGGCAAGCCGCAGTCCGGATAGGTCGTGAGAGGCTCCGAGAACACTACTCGATTTCACTACTTGGCAAAAAGTGGCTACACGCCATAAAACAGTGTGAGGCTGACCGGAATCTGGTTCGTATGCCAGCCGTGTCCAATAGTCCGGAGCCAAAACGTGTTCTCTTATTGCTTTACTTGATTCCCGACCTAGACCTCCTGTTACCGCTCGCAAAGGCTCTAAAAGAAGACCCAAGGTTCCAGGAATGCGTGATTGTCACCACTTGGCTTCTCCAAAGCTCAAGACTGGTCTGGGAGCAACTCCATCGCTACGGCCTCAATTTCGTGGTAATTGATGCGGAGCCCGCGTACCAGATTGACAACCGTGAGCACATAACCGGCGCTAGCGCCCTGATTACCGCAGTAGAGTCAAATTCCAGACCCCATCGCCTTGCCCATGATCTAACCCAGGCGTGCAACGAAATGGGGATAGGGACCTATACGATGCAACACGGATTGGAGTGTATTGGACTAACGTACTTTGACTCCCGTTACAGCCCGGAAAATGTGGAAATTGCCGCAAAGACAATTTTCATTTGGAGCGAAGTTAGCTCACTGGATCAAGCAGTCAGCGACTACATACGAAGCCGTTGTATACCGGTTGGCATCACAAAGAATCGGGAATTGTCGCTCACCGCGGCTCTGAAGCTGCAACCGGGCCCTACTATAGCTGTATTTGAAAACCTTCACTGGGACAGGTATCCAAAGGCCTATCGACAAGAGTTCATCACTTGTCTACTGGAGACCGCCCGAGACAATGCAGGCGTAAATTTCGTGCTGAAACCTCATCCTGCGGGACGTTGGTTTACACATAGAAGGCAAGGAGAGGTCGCGCTTCCGGACAACGTGCTTGTCATTGATTCTCGAGATGATCGATGGAAAGCTTCTTCTACACAGGCACTGCTCGAGGCATCCGATGCTGTAATTACAACGCCATCTACAGTGGCCCTTGATGCTGCATTGACCGGGAAACCGGTTGCTATCTTTGCGGGCGTTATGAATTTCCCAAGATACGAACCGCTTTCGTCCCTGCGTAGTGCGCAAGACTGGAGTAAATTCATTACCACCGTTCTGGATGGGTCCTCTGCTGAGTCGGGCAAGCTGGCACAGTTTCTCGAGCACATTACGATCTCGGGAGACGCTTGCGACCGTATTCTTGACTCTTTGGCGGGCAGCTTGAATCCCGACCTGATGCGGATTCTCGAAGAGCGCTCAGTGGAGTGGATCAACCCGCTCCCCTCCGTCACGCTGACGGAGCCATTGGTTTTTTCAGCCTGCGACTCAAGTTATCTTGAATACGCAATCCCGCTTATACAAAGTCTGGAGGTCTTTTCGCCCGGGCTGACTTTCTTACTACATATTGTCAACCCTGACGCCTCATCTCTAGCGCGCATCAATGAATTTGGACAGCAGTTAAAAAACACCTATCTCGCTATTTCAGCCGAATATATCGACCTTGAGAAATTCACGGAAACGGAGAGGAAAACATACTATGCGTGCTCCAGATTTATTCAGCTTGAAGACGTATTGACACCAGATGGACCTTCCATCTTTTGCATTGACGCCGACTCCCTCTTTGTCAACTTTATCGATGAGGATATTAGCGACAAGGAAGATCTTGATGTGTGCCTCGTCATCAGGAACAGAGCTACTGACAACGCCCCTGATCCCCTAGCGGTCGCTGTTGGATCGATATGGCTGAGACCAACGGAGAGCTCTATCCGGCTTATCCGCGACGTGGCGCAAGACCTGCGTAACGCATTTGTTGCTGGTAATTTGCATTGGTTCGTAGACCAAGAAGTTTTTGCTCAGCGAATCCTGAGTCCACTACGGGATATCCGCGCGTACAATATCAAGAGAAAATACGCTGATTGGGATTTCTCTGAAAACAGCATTTTGTGGTCGGGCAAGGGAGATCGCAAAAACTTTGACCTCAGGTATCTTATTCTGCAGCGGGGACTATCCGATAGAAACCTCAATGCACTTAGTGCAAGGAATCTCTTTGTTGAATTGTCTCGCCAGTCTTTTCCTTCCCTTATTGAGTTTGAAAGGAAATTTGACGCATCCAAATCTGGCAGTCTCGAAAAGACCACTGCTGCACAGAAGGCTACTATATTTGTTCCCAGGATGGACCTCATTTGGAAAGAGCCAACCGCAAGAGGCAACGGGCTGGCGAGCCTAAGTGAAGACAGCCTAGACCTGAGGCTGCAATGGAACAAGTTCGCGGTGCTCCTTGCGGGAGCACTTGGCAAGGCCGGCATCGATGTTGAAGTAAAGGAGATTCCTCTATGGAGCCTCGAGTCTTCGACTCTCGAAACTCGCAGCAATCATATATCCTTTGTTCCCCATAGATGCTTTCTCGATTTCGATCCCGGGTCCAGGCAAGTCTTCTACTACATGCAGGAATATTTCCGCTGGGTGTTTACCCTAGACGCAAAGGGGTGGAGCGCTGCATCGTCTATTTATCCGGTGAATGCAGATAGAATTCGGCCAAGTAACCCGGGGCTATACGACGAATATCGAGAACGACTTTTCAGTGGTCAGCTTGAAAGCAAGTTTGCGCAAGACCGTACTGCATCTTTTGAGGATCTGGTGGAGAGAGGGGAAGTCCCGCCTAGCCCATACATATTCTTTCCGCTTCAAATTCCTCATGACCAGTCGATACTATATTTTTCAGACTCAACCGAGGAGATCGTTGTAGACGGTTTAGTCAACTGGGCGATGAACAAGAAAATCAATGTGGTTCTGAAGCCTCACCCTGCAAACAAGGTCGCAATGGAGACCTTCAAGCAGTATGTCGACCAGAAAAAAGTGTTTTGGAGTACAGGAAATATTCACGAGTTGATAGCACATAGCGCGGCGGTTTTCACAATTAATAGCGGTGTTGGCTTTGAGTCTCTGTTCCATGCTCGACCTGTCGTCACCTTCGGCAGAGCCGAGTATGATTGTGTAACATTTAGGGCTGGCGTCGACAGTCTTGACCAAGCTTGGGACTACTGTACAAGCGTCAGTGAACGCCAGCTGGAAGATAAGTATCGCCAGTTCGTTAACTGGTTCCTAGGTGACTATGCCATTGATATGTCCAATTTCAAGAGAGCAGAAGGACGCCTTGCAGAGCTTGTCAGCGAAATGATCACCCGGAAATGAACAAGATCTCAAATCAGGGATTTCGCTCGACGTTGTCCGCTGGCTGGACGCTCGGTGCTAGAGCAATTCGAATACAGATTGCGGGACACATTCTGGGTTACGCCTGGAATTTCATTATTCCGGCAATCTACGCCCTATGCTATATCTATGTGCGACAGGCAGTGCTGGGGAACAAGGCAGAAATAGCTATTCAGGACTGGTGGGACATCATCCGAGTATTTTCCGGTCTGACGCTTTTCCAATCCTGGTACCAAACACTGCAGGATACGTCTGCGTTCATTACGACCAACAGAGGAATGCTGCGCGGCATGAGCGTCGGTGTGCTGCCTTTCGTAATTGCCATTGCGATTGAATCTTCACTAGCAATGCTAATAAGGCTGCTCACTATATTTGTCGCAATTTTCTTCCTCGGCGTAGAATTCAGTATTACTGCCCAAATGATCGCCTGGGTTTCCCTGTGCTTTTTTTCCCTGCTTACTTCAGCGATAGCAATCGGTCTTGTATTGTCACCGTGGGCAACGCTTTTTGCTGATGTGCGCAAAGCCCTGCAGTCGTTCAGCCTACCCATAGTATTGGTTACGCCGATTTTTTACCCGCCAGTCTTTGATCCAGATTTCCTGGTTTACTGGATTCAGATAGCTAACCCTCTAGCACCCCCACTGATCGTGCTACAGCAAGCAATTTCAGGGTCAGAGGTTATTTTTGCAGATACCCTGGCGATTTGGACCTTAGCCGTTGTTGTGATTATGTGTGCCAGCGCACTCCACATTCAAAAACAAGTACCGATCCTTTTGGAGAGAATGGGGAACTGATGGCAACCTTATTAAAAGTCGAAGGCGTCTGGAAGAAGTATTCGGTAGATCTCAAGAAGACAGCCAAATACGCAGCGCGCGACATTATTAGTACTTCTTTTGGTTTGAACCCCTCATCTACGGATCTTCGTGCTACTGAGTTCTGGGCGCTCAGAGACATAAGCATTGAAGTAAAGCGGGGAGAGGTTATCGGAATACTAGGCCGCAATGGGGCAGGAAAAAGCACATTGCTCAAGTGTATTGCTAATAAGGTGAAGACGGACAGGGGCAACATTGATCTTAGGGGTGACCTTGGCCATCTCATAGAAATGAGTGCCGGATTCTCTCCAACTATGACAGGCAGGGAAAACGTACGAATCCGCGGCAAACTGACTGGAAAGACTGGAAAGGAACTGAACAGGTATCTCGATCAGGTAGCGGAGTTTGCAGATATCGGGGAGTTTTTTGATGCGCCTGTGCAGATCTATAGCTCCGGCATGAGGTCAAGGCTAGGTTTTGCTGGCTCTGTCTTCATTGATCCAGACATTCTTATCATCGATGAAGTGCTAGCGGTGGGCGACCTATCTTTCCGACTCAAATGCTATGAGAAGATAAATCAGCTCACCAAAAATGCTGCTGTGCTCTTCGTCTCGCATTCCCTTGGTCATATGGCACGGCTATGTACTCGCGGTCTTTACCTCAACAAGGGAAAGACAATGTTTCTCGGTGATATTCAAGAAGCCATCAAGCGCTATCAGGACGATTGTGAAGCGATCAGTATGGAAACTGCTGGGCGGCAGACTTTCAACCCAGAGCTTGTTAGTTTCACAATGCTTGTGGACGGCAAAGTAGTCGACGAGAGTGCCTGTCTTTCATATGCAGACAACTTCGGTATTTTGCTGGATGTATCGCAACTTCCCAGTGGAGCACAGATTCGAGTGCTGCTCAAAGATTCCTCGCGTTCTCTCGTTAATGACTGGAACTCCTTTCGTTCCGATCTACAATGGCCTGAACGCTTCAATTTGCTTGAGGCTAACCTCGGAAGTGCACAATTGAACCCGGGTGCTTACAGCCTTTCAATACAGGTTATGGGCCCCGACGGGGTCGATCACCTGTGTATGTCTGAAGCCATTCATTTTTCCGTTGAAGGAACGCGCTTCTATGATCTTCCAAGTCAGAAAATGGCTGGTTGGCGCTTCATTGGCCACGAAGGGCAAACCCCGTTAAAAACTAGCATAGGTAGTGGTGATGTCATCGGGAATCGATAGAGAAGGCGCCTTTAAGCGTGTTTTTGAATTCGTTTACAAATCAGGGGTTAGGGGCTCCTATGCTGAATTCGGAGTGTGGCAAGGAGCATCTCTTATTCGCGCACTCAGGCAGAACAAGAACTGGAGTACGAAGTTTGGGACGTCTCTGGTTGATCAATTCTATGCCTTCGACTCCTTCCAGGGCCTACCTGGGATCACGGATAGTGAGTCACTTGACAATTATCACGTATTTGAAAAAGGCCAATTCTCAGACACAAGCTCAAAAGCAGTGGAGCAGGCCATTGAAAAGGCAGGCCTGTCTGACGCAAACCTGACTCTATTCCCGGGCTTCTTTGAGGATACGCTGCAATCTCATGAAGTAAACGAGCTCATTGAGGCGCCGATAGCCGTAGCACATATAGACTGCGATCTGGAAAGTTCAGCACTACTTTGCCTGGATTTTCTTGAGCACAGACTCACAGATGGCGCCATCTTGATGTTTGACGACTGGTTTTGCTATCGCGGCCGCAGAGACAAGGGCGTCAGAAATGCCTTTTCTATATGGAGCCAGAAATCAGAGCATGAGATTACTGAATATTTTCGCTATAGCTGGGCTGGGGTAGCGTTTATCACAAACTGTCGAAGCACGGAATCCTGATGCGTGACAGGTTTCTTTTGATTGGCGGCTGCCCAAGAAGCGGCACAAGCGCTCTCTTCCAATTGCTTAACCAGGCCCCTGAAGTCTACATCTCGTCTGAAGAGAACCTGATCAAGCTCGAGGACAAGCTACGAGATACACTGGGAACGCGCGAGCGGCGCAGCGAAATCTCGCGCGGGAGGAACAGAGATCTTTCAAAGCGTGAGACACTTACACTGGATCTTCTAAACAACTACGCGTTTTCAGTGGATTGTGTATGGGACCTAATCGCGTTCACGTATAGATGGCATCACGCTCAAAAACACGCACAAGCCGAGCTGAAACTCTGGGGAGACAAATTCCCCAATTATTTCCGGCACCTAGAACGTATCTTAAGCATAGATACTGCACGCTACATCCACATTACGCGCAATCCGCTTGATGTTATAAATTCGATGATCCGCAGAACCACCATGGCGGAGCAGGGCCGAGATTGGTGGAAAGCCATCACTAATAAGGATGAAATGATTGCTAGATGGGCGGAGGCGCACAGCATCGTCTGTCATTACGAAAGCAACGCACGGGTGTTACATCTCCACTATGAAGAACTAATCTTCAATTCACAGGCAACGTTGCAACGATTGGAAGACTTTCTTTGCGTGGAGCTTTGCGGTGACAGCATGTTGATATCGGACCCCGCCAAACATCACGAAAGAGACTATCTGGACAGCAACACGGAAAAGCAGATATTCAAACATCCTGAGTACAAGAAATATCTTGCGCGGTGTGCCGAAAACTCAGTTCCAGTATATTAGACCGGCCATTCAGGAGCCGCCAAGGTAAGACTTCCGGCTTCGGTCTACCAGCTCAAAGTAATGTTTAGTGGGGTCGGACATACTGGCGTTGGCTACTGCATGCTCTGTAGACAGCGCTTTCCTGCCAAAGAAAATCTGGTGAGATACCTTTCTGCTATCCACGAACCATACCTCTCCGGGCTCGAAAAATGCAATATGCTTCTCGAGTCCTTCCCTACCCGCCAATTCCATTCCACCAAAGACGGCAAAATTTAATGCATGACAAACTCTTCCCGGACTACCCTGTTCCAGGATAGTTCTATCAACGAGATGCAAATAGCGATCTAGTAGATTTTCCAGAGTGTGACTCGTATGCCAAATTCGAGGCACCGTATCTAGATTGGCAAAAAGTCTCACATGGTGATCAGGAAAGTCCTCTTTATAGACATCTATATGCAAGTTCTCATTTATCGTGTCGGTCAGCCGCCAAGTGATCGATGGCTTTCGTACTTCGTAATTTGGAAAAAGCGCGTCCGTTATAGAAATAACCTGTTCGTTGACGCTCGCGACCTGATCCGCAAAGTAACGCAAATCTCGACGCTCACCGGAGAATGTTTGCAGCAAAAGCTCTGAGTACGCATGTGGGTCGGCTGCGTATTTTCTGGCAAACGCCAATGATTTGAACTTCTTGTTTTCTCTAGAGCACTCATCGAAATGAAGACTCGAAAGGAAATCAAAATCACAGTCTATCTTGATCTGACTTAAGCAAACCGCTCGGCTAGCCTCGTAGAGCTCCGTCGCTAAACGTCCAAGCACCTCACCTGGCTGGTTATAGTTCAGTTCCTCGAAGTAGTCTTCTACCGCCTCGTGCTTGAAAATTCTCGCCATTCGCTATGTTTTCCCGAACGTCGGTTCGTAGTCGCTCAGAAAGTCCTCGAACAACCTGTCGTATTTTTCGTCTCTGTAGAAGATGTAGTTGAATCCCCCTTTACCCTCGCTTCGCATTGCTTTGACTTGCTGTTCAGAAAAAATGGTTTTCCTGTTGGTACGGAGCTGGTCAATCGAGTAACGCCAGCCGATACTCTCCATGCGCGCGATAATCTCAGAGCACTCAGGCAAGCGGTGGTCGATCTCAATCAATACACTTTCCAGGGCACTTTCCTGGAATGTGTTCCAACACCCCTCCACGACTTTGTGCTCCAAACCATCAACGTCAATTTTTACAAATTTGGGGACGGGCAAGACACTATGTTCGACCAGATAATCGAGAGGGAATGAAACACACCCTTGCTCAAGGCGAGCATTCATTGACGTCTGAAGTGCACCAAAGTCCTTGTCTTCCAACCAGGTATTCTCTGCAAAATCGTGATGGGACAAGCCCTCGGCAAATCCCCCAAGCAAAAGCCGATCAACGCTTAACTGGTCACCCATAGCCATGCAATATGCGAGCACCGAGCCGTGTAGATCATTAAGGAATATATTCTTGTTTAGCTCTGAGTAGTTCAGAGCCTCTGGCTCAAACGCAAACACCTTCGCCTTCCGTATTTTCCCGGCGTAGGCTGAGTACATTCCAATATTGGCACCAATATCGACAAGCACATCGTCAGCTTGGATCATGTCGAGCCAAGGGATCGTCGTGGGCTCTTTGGTCAGAAGTGTTTCGACGCGTTTTACAGCGAGCCTGTTCGTAGCAGCGTAGCGAAGGGGCGTACCGTCTATAGTTACCTCTGCATAAGGCACTTTCAACCAGGGTTCATCTATCTCAGACTGGGTAATATTTCCAAGCTTTCGCATTTTTGCCATGGCTTTGTTCGCTAGTTACTCAAAATGAAGTGGAAGTCTTTGTGGTTCATTGTGTGCTCTATCTTGAACCAGCTGTAACCAAGCTGCTCACAGGCCCTGGTCAACAGCAATGACATATTGCGGTTGGTGTAATAGTGAACGTGAATCGATCGATTCTGCGCCATGACTTCAGCCGGACAACTTCCCGGCATATTGATTGTGACGTGCCGCTCATAATGTTCGATGGTCGGAGTCCAGATATCTTCTTGTAATTCTGCTTCCCACTCTTGCGGAGTACTCGGGCTGTGAGGCGCATCCTTTGTCCCATATATGTCGGGAACGACTGCCAGTACAACCCCTCCGGGTTTGAGCTTCCTCTTCCAGTGCTGCAAATGGCCGTAAGGGTTGGCCAAGTGCTCAAACACATGACTTGAAAAAATAAAATCAAGACTCTCATCTTCGACAGGAAGCCTGTTCGCGTCGCCGATTTTGTACCGACTCCACAGGGACGGATCTACTTTGTACTTCCCCTCGCGATTATAGAGACGATTCCATTCTTCCGGTGGCATTTGCTCCACGTAGTACACATCAATTTTGCTTGAAGGTACGACCTGTGGGTGCGGACCTGGACCGATTTCCACCCCCTTACCTTTCGCGAGACTAAGTAAACTGTCCCTCTTGAGCGCTCTGTGTACAGCCAAAAATATACTATCTCTACCGCGCGCAACATTTTCAATCTTTAGTGTGATTTCGGAGGGCATGGTAGACGCGTCGAAAGGCCAAGGGATAAGTACAGGCGTTGGCTCATTGTTAAGCGCATACTTGAAGGCACCCAGCTCTTTACCGCTCTGGACACAATGGAGTGAGACCCTGAGCACAGCCTTCCTCCGCGATGCTATCCCATACCATCCACAGAAGTCGGGTCTAGAGGCAAACGGATAAAACTGCAAGATATCTGCGAGCGCAACGCTATCACCTGCGTCAAGCCTAACACCGCGCCAAAGCTGACCAAAGATCTTGTTTTTGCTTATCGAGGGCGTGCCATAGACCTCTAGTCGTCGATCACGTCTTCTGAGCATGTCAAACAGGTTCATAGCGCCAGACCCAAAACACGGCTCAGTTGATCTGATAGTCTTTCCAACGAGAAGCGGTCGCGACAGAACAGTGCTGCGTTCTGACTTCCCCTAATTAGCTCTTCTCGATTGTAAATAGAACCCCTTATGGACTCGTACCATTCATCATCCCCGGCCAGGCGGCCCCGGCTTTGATGCAGGTACGGGCTGTATACAGGCATTCGGCTTGCTATGGTGTAGATACCACAAGCTGAATATTCAATGAACTTGGTTGGCGCCCGGCATCGATTGAATTCGTTATCAACCAATGGCGCCAATCCAGCGCTCCACCGCAGGGCAGCCAGGTGGCCCAAAAATCCTTTATAGTCCTTCTGCACAGAGTAGGACTCTACTCTCCCTGCAAATCTTTTCAGTCGATCAGGCATTTTAACCGTGCCAAATGTTTCAAACCTTAGATCTGGATCTTCCTGTAGCAATGATTCAAGTGCAGGCGCAACCAGTTCCAGGTCGGCCTGGTGCCCCTTTGAGCCCATGTAGCCAACAGTATGCAGAACTCGATCATCTGGTACCGGCCCTACAAGTTCGGCCATATAAGGCGCGTAGATTTCACCGGATTCAACGCGCGTACCGGGCAGTCTATTTTCGAGCCTGGATTTCAGTTCAGATGTGGACGCATAGACAAAGTCAACGGAGGTCATAAGCAGCCGCCTCATCTCGACGACTTCAGATCGACCATGAGTTTGGCCAACGGCTTTTCCAAGGTGGTCCACAATCCCAAGCAAGTCATCATCAATGTGGTAAATGGTGCCAATACCAAGTTTAGCTGCTCGCTTTACCAGCTCCAGGCTGGAGGCCGTGCTGCACCGAGAAAAAACTACAAGGTCCGGGGATATAGTAGAGAACAGCTCGTCGAAATAGCGCCCCCCGTTCGCATCGTAACCACTCTCAATCTTATGCTGACTAAAGGCGGACATGCTCATGGTATTGCTGGTGGCAAGGACCTGCATTGGAAAATGAAAGCTGAGGAAATAGGTAGCGTTTACGTGCTCTGTAACTACCAATATACGTGTTTTCGATCTTTCCCTAACACCAATAATCCTGTCTGGCTCTAGGGCCAGCCGCATCGCGTGGTTGGACCTACTTTCAAACAGGTTCATCGGAGTCACAGCGGCTGATCTGTGACTTCTTGTCTAACTGAGTCCGCATACGCCTTGATGGCCTTCTTCCGCGCGCGTTTTGCATCGTAAACTTCCTTATGCGGGAGATAGCCTTTGCGCTTGTCCATCGCATGATTGCACATACGGAGAGCTGGCCGGAGAAAGCCAGGAACGAACTTCCCATAGCCTAAATCCCGAACTAGTGAAGGGCGGAAATACCCCAGAGCGATCTCCCGCATTATTTCTTCCATGCTAAGCGAGCCGTTTTTAAGCATCAACCTGACTTCGTTTAACCACAGGTAGTCATTGTCATTATGCGGTGACGCCCAGGGTTGCGTGAGCATATCTGTGTAGTGAATCAGACAAGTCTCGGGAGAATATTTCTCCAAACTATTCCACTCGAATGGAATACCGTACTTAATTTCGCTCTCATCGAGTATGCACATATCGTGGAGGAGGTCATCGTAATCGTACTTACCCGCATCCAGGCCGCGAACAATTTTGTTAACGTCCCAGTCCAGCGCACCACAATCGAGTAGCATAACCGCACATTGCTTTTTCCTTTTCGCAGGAGCGCCCGGCTTGCTGACAGCTTGATTGTCTTCAGCAATATCCTCTTGTATGACAATTTTGCGATCGTCAAAGGGAATGCTCCAGAGAGACGCAATATCTTTGAAAACGAGCATATCAGCATCCATATACACTGCCTTGCCCTTATACTCGCAAAGCGATGGAATCGCGAACCGGGCAAAGGAAAAGCCGGTTCGCTGTCTATTACGCGGATCCTCAGGTACTGGTATTGGCAGGTCCAGCAAAGGATGGACTTCGACGGCCAGATCTGTGTGTCGCTTAATAGAATGCTCCAATACCTTAACCGCCAACAACTGAGAGCGGTCTGTACCTACAAATACTCTAACTGGGTCCATTTTCCTTTTACCTTTCAGAGGCCAGAATATTTTGCGTGCTACTGATTTAGGCTGATACGGACGTCTTTAGCGAGCTGCTCCAGTCCATGACGCAAAGATATAGAAGGCTTCCAACCCATAGATCGCGTTATGTGTTCAATATCAGCAACGGCATGCCGAATATCACCAACCCGAAAATCTCCGCTGATGTATTGAGCGTCAACCTGTGAGCCCATGATTTCCAGGAGGATGTCGGCAACATGTTTGATCGTCGTAGCCTCCCCTCCGCCTACGTTGTAAATTCCGGGTAAAGAATAAGGAGTACAGGCCATCAACACGGCATCTATGACGTCGTTGACGAAAACGAAATCCCTAACGATCTGTCCGTCTTCATATATGTTCAGTTTTTCCCCCGCAATAATCTGCGAGCAAAAAATGGAAAGTACTCCGGTATAAGGATTTTTCAGTGATTGCCCGGGGCCATACACATTTTGAAAGCGAAATATGACCGGCTCCCATGGATCAGTGACTGAAGCTTGCTGAACCAGCAACTCTTGCATGAACTTTGTAGACCCGTAGATTGACGCTGGGCGGATGTCTGCTTTCTCATGAGTAGGAACTGGCTGCAGCATCTGTCCGGACTCGTCAAAAAGTTCGAACACCCCATTTTCCATAGCGTCTCTAGATCTGGCCGCCGGGACCAACTCTTGACCGTCCGGCGAAAGATATAACCCTTCCCCATATACGGCTCGAGATGAAGGCAAAACCAGCCGGCGGACAGAGGCCCTGGAGTCTCGTATACACTCAATGACATTTGCAGTACCGGATACATTGACATCACAGTACCTGTAAATTTCGTCTTGCGACTGCCCGGTACCCGTCTCGGCAGCCAAGTGAATTACGCAAGTAGGCTCGATGGTTTCGAATGCCTCAGCAAGAGCCGCGCGGTCTCGGATATCGGCCACGACGACTTCACTGTCGCCAGCCAGATCCGGTACGCTAGCGTCCGGGCCATGGACCTGCACATGAAGATTGTCAACCACCAGGATGCTGCAATCCTGTTCGCGGTTCAGCGCTTCCACGAGCGCTTTCCCAATAAACCCCAAGCCACCGGTTACTAGATAGCGAGGCCTTTCGCTCGCGTTGATATCTCTTTGATTATTCAAGACTTTTCGAGAGGATCTTTCAGAATTTCGACTTTGGAAGCCTTGGATGCTAGATGTCTGATAGGTTAGCACAAATATCGCCAGATCGGGGCGCACCTTTGAACCTGGCGAGCCGAAGGGTTCGCTTAGGTGATGACATCCCCTGGCTCTTTTGGCATGCTCGTGCAGCCCATAAACTTAGGAGCCAACTCATGAGCAAAGCGGGATCTATGGACGAAGAAACCATCAGGGCAAGGCTCGAATCGCTTTCTCCTGAAATTCCCTGGGCACACCACTTTGATTTGGGTTTTGGTATCGAGACCGTCACCAAAGATTCAGAGCAATTCTATGCCAAGGCAACCGGCCTGAAAAAGTTCGGAAAGCTTGTGACGGAGCTCGTTCCATATCACACCTCTTCTGGGAGCCTCGATGGAATGCGAGTCCTTGACGTGGCCTGCGCAGAAGGGGAACACTCGATTCGATTTGCTTCAATGGGCGCGAGCGTCATTGGAGTCGAGGGACGCCGCCTCTACCTTGAGCGCGCAAAGTTTGCTGCCGAGGTGAACGGTGTAGCTTCGCGAACTGAATTTCGACTCGGCGACGTTCGCGCAATGTCACAGAATGAGTTGGGATCCTTCGATCTGGTGATCGCTTCAGGCATTCTCCACCATCTCAACATTGAGGCATTTTTTCCTTTTCTTCACTCACTGGCCGCACTCACCAACGACACCTGTATTATTTATACCCACATTTCTACACCGCTCGCAGTCGAGCGACACCGTCTCGATGGGCCCGTGACCTGCAAAGAAGGCTACGAAGGATACCTATTCAGGGAACACAAGGACGGAGCCACAGATGATGAGAAGCGAAAGCAGGTTCGCGCATCACTGGACAACACACATTCTTTCTGGTCAAACGAAGCTTCGTTCAATAAAGCACTCGTCGACGTGGGATTCTCGTCAGTATTTAGATCTGTAAAACCTCACATGTTTTCAAATTTTGAGAACGGCTCTTACAGACCCATCACTATATGCAGAAAGTAGCGCCGAACGGAGAAGCCGGTTACCAGGATACCAGCGCTGGACTGCCGATTTTGTGGGTCGCCTCATACCCCAAATCCGGGAACACTTGGGTGCGCCACATACTCAATGAAACGATAAGCCCGGAAGTCGGGGGACATATTTCTGTCCCCTTTCTCGCGAGGGAGCTGCCAACCAAGCTATACACACACGATATTCCGGTGGGCAGACTACATTTTTTGAAGACCCACTCTTTCCCAGGCAGCGCTCAGCTTATTGATCTAGCAGACCGCTTTTATGGCGCAATTACAATCCGCCGCCACCCTCTGGATATTCTACTGTCTGCGATCAACTACAACGGGCTGAAATCCCGCTCTGATTGCTTTCTTAACGGAAGAATCAAAAGCGTGGAGCAGATCATCGCAGATAGGGAGATCGATCACTATATAGAGGAATTCAAAGTCCATGAGGGTGTCCCTTCATACGCCGCCGTGAGTGGCCCATGGACTTTGTATCAAGCGAGATGGAACGAGGTCGTCCCTGAAGACCTCAGGCTTAGTTTGATCTATGAACATATGGTGTCTGCACCAGATGAAGCTATCTTGAGAATTTCGAGTTTCTTAGGACTGGACTTGACGCCTGCGAAAGCGGCTGAGATCGCTCAAAACGTAGAGAGAAAGACAGAGCTGGATGGCAAATTCTATTGGAGAAAAAGAGCGTACAACTTCAGGTCACTCCTTCAAATGGAAACCATCCGAAAATTCGAAGCCTATTTCGCACAGGAATTGGAGTCACTGGGGTACGAATCTACCCACGAGAGTCAAGTGACTCTTTAGAACTTATAGTCGAACAGTTCTATGTCTCGTTTAAAACTTTTTCTAATAAATTCTGCAGCTTCATCATTGTAGTGTTCTCTATAATCGGACGAACCGTTTCCTCTAAATGCGCAGGGCATCTGATTAAGCGGGAGTGGTAAACGCGCCACATCCGAAGAAAACTGCTCGAACCTGACAAAATGTACTTCTGAAAGTTTGTGTACCCCTTCAACCCAAGAAATTTGGTCTCTGTTCTGGAAATACTTCCCGTTCCCGTAGACGGGAGATTTGTCAGACAGGACCCAGTCGCTGAACCCCAGTCTGAGTGCAGCCGTTACAATTCCCAGATCCTGCATCAATGAAATTCCAGGTTTGACGGGCTTGAATCCAAGGCGCCTTAGTATTCGTTGCCGGGCAGCATTTCTTCTGAACCTATACCTTGAATAAACGCGAGACCACGGGTTTCTGACGATAGCAACTACGTCTGGGATCTTTTCGTAGCCTAGCCGCTCAAACGCACGCGCGGACACCAGCTCGGCGATGGACACGTGCGGGCCCACTCCCAGATCATGCTCAATAAAACGCGGTGCACCGACTTCCCGCGACCACATCTTGATCTGATTAGAAAAATATGTCCCTGCATTCTTGGGAATGTGGATAAATACCATATTAGGATCTTTAAGAAATAGAACAGCCATGTGCATAGACCCAGATCGAATTCACGATGGCGCTTTCAGGAAAGTCGCCAATGCATTAAAAAGCGGCCGCATCAGGAAGGCCTCGCCTCTTGCAACAAATAGAAAGGGCTTTGAAAAAAGCCTTAGAGTGATGACCAGGGGAAGCCAGCGTGTATGGTGGAGATATGTAAATCTGAAAGTGCTGAGATTTTCGTGGTACTGCCTGATTTCCGCGCCTGACCTGCTTTCACCGGTGCTGGCTCCCCCGATATGCCTGACCACGCTATCTTTGCACCAGCCCAAGCGGTACTCGTCACGAATTCTGGCAGCGAAATCCAGTTCTTCGTAATAAAGAAATAGCCTCTCGTTAAGCAATCCGTATCGCTCAAAAACTTCCGCCCTTACAAATAGTGAAGCGCCAAAAATAAAGTCAAGCGACGCGCCCCTCGTACCTGAAGAAGGCCTCTGAACTCCCAACGCAGGCCAGTAACGACCACCGCCGGCGTATTCCATCTCATCTGTGCTGGCGTTGAGAATTGTGGATCCCCAAACACCAACATCGTGCTGACCCTGAGCACACGAGATAAGTGCTGTGAGCGCACCTCTTTCCAGTAAAACGTCGTTATTCAGCAACCATACAAATTCCGCTTGCTGCTCAATCGCTCGATTGATTCCAATATTGCAGCCAGCGGCGTATCCACGATTGGTGTCAGCTCTTATCAGCTCGAGCCCGGGGTAATCGCAGCAGGCGACATATCTAGCCAGCTTTGAGTAAGAATCATCTTCAGACCCATTGTCTACGACTATGATAGAAAAAAGCTCAGCCCCACACTCGGGTAACTGCAACAAGGAATTAAGGGCCTTCAAGGTAATTTCCCAGTTTTGCCAGTTTATAATGGTGGCTACGATTTTCACCGTTTCTGCTCTTCGCCAATAGACTTCAACGAGAGGAGTCGGAGTAGAAAAATCGCGTGCAATAAAGGGTTTGTTCTACGGAATTTTTTGTTGACCGCGATTTTCACTCGTTCTGAATGGCACCTGGTGCCGAGCGACGCGTACAGAGAAATTTCCTCTCTGACGGGAAACCCTCTCTCTAAAAGTCGATCACGGAGAGCCGCAATCTGATTGAGATTCAAAAGCAGCTCTTTCTGCCCCGAAACCCAACGGGCACGGAAATTTACGAGCGATAGTAGAACGCCCTTGGCAAAGCGCCGATGTCTGGTGACATTGTCTCCGTGCTGGCGATAAAACATGGTGGCGCGGGGCAAATATACAAAGGTTCCTGCGCTAGTAGCACACAATCCCAACCACCAGTCATGCATGACGGTCTCTGGTGGTAGCGGTAGCGCCAACTCTAGAAGAGTGCGATTGAATAGTGTGGTGCACCCTTGTACATAATTGCGTCCCAAGAGATCTACTAATGCGTCATCCCTCCGGCGGAAGTGCATCGATGCAAGAAACGACTGGTCGAGGCACTCACCCTTATTGTCGATTAATGCTGAATCTGTTGAGACAAGCGTTGCGGTATCCAGGCTATCAGGAAGGGCGGCGAGGCAAGACTCCAACTTGTCTCGAAACCAGAGGTCGTCCTGATCTGCCAGCGCAAAAAGGGAATGGCCCTGAGCGAGTGCAAAATTAAGGAGCACCTCAACAGTCTTGATCGGACCATGTTGATTACCCGTTGATGGTATAACAGAAACGCGCTCGTCTCGTTCGGCAGCAGCATAGATAATGCGTAGCGATTCATCGGTAGAGCCATCATCGAGGCAGTAGAGTAACCAGTCTTCATGGGTCTGACGGTAAATACTTTCTAGTTGTTCGCGAAGATAGTGCGCTCCGTTAAAAACGGGTAGCAAGATGGCAATTCGCTTGCTCATCAGCGCCGCGCAAACTCCCGCAATACTCTGGAAAACCGATTGAAAAACCCTTCAGGACCGTTCCAGTTGCTACTATTCCGCATTTCGCTGAATCGAAGATAGGGTGGAGTCCATTGTTGCGTCAAGGCTGAGAAGTCTTCGCCAAGGTCTAGGCCTGCCCAACAGGGAAGCATTGGAGAAACGTGCCCGGCGCGAATCTCTTCCGCTAGAAACGACTTGGCGATATATCCACCTTCAACAGCCTCACGCAGACATTTATACCAAAGCTTTCCATTGCGATTCCGTCTCGATACCCAGGGCTGAGTGGGCATATCAGTGTAGTGGAGGAGTTTGGTCTTTCCTCGCTGGAATCGTTCCAATGAGTTCCATTCACCCTGAAGATCACCACGCTTCTCAGCATCTGGAACCACACAAAGGTTGTACATCAGATCACGATAGTCAATTTCACCTCGATCCATCGAGGCCACCATCTCGTTCACGTCCCACCTTGCCCTTTCACAGTCAATAAGCATGACGGAATATTGTGGAATGCGTTGCCCGCGGTCGACCGATTCCGAGTAAAGCACCTGGGACCCGTGCATGGGCGATCGCCAAAGTTTAGCGATGTCGTCAAATAGCTGCATGTCCGCATCGAGGTATATCGCCCGACCCTTGTAGTCGCAGCGCCGAGGAATATCGAAGCGTGAAAATGAGAATCCTGTCCTGGCTCGATTATCCGGGTTCCTCGGCACGGGAATGCCTTTGTTGTCTATCGGCAGGACTTCTACACTCATACTCGCATACTGTCTGATGCTGTATTCGAGTACCTTTAGGCCTGCCATCTGGGTATCGTCGGTACCGACAAATACACGGATCGGCGCCTGATCATCGAGGGGTGCGTAGAATATTCCAGATTCCTGTATCACTCTTGCGACACCTTCAAATTGGAGATCAAAGCTGGGGCGACCGTTCTTGAGCAGAGTAGAGTCCTCCAGATCTTGGAAATGACTGCAGTAGGTAACACCTCCGTCAACTCCGAGCGAACGAACACTACGCACCCCAATTGCTGCCAACAATCCCAGGCCAGCTTCCGCGCTAAAATATATGGCGCGAATGATTGGGGATCCAGCACGAGGTGGACCAGTGTGCAAGTTGTACCAGACCAGTCTTCCCTGAAGGGCGAGTTCAGCTAGCACAGGAATTTCGCCGCAATAATCCTCAAGCGTCTTTTTCCCGGGCTTGAAGTGCGAATGAGGATACCAAGGCATCACCACATAGTCGGCATTGCTCAAAAGGACATCTCGGCAATCCTTCAGAGCTTCAATATCAATCATATGAGCAACGGTTGCAGGCACGTCACGAATTACGTGGTTAAGCGTCAGCTTAAAGTAGTTTTCAGTGTCGCAAGATTCGAGCTTGGCTAGTGAAGGCCCCTTGCCCAGCATTAACCATTCGCTGTCACAGGGAACCACATCCCGCGACCAATCGAGTAATTCACGCATGGATATAGACTGCGGCTACCTTGATGGAGCTACAGGAAGGTCGATAGATAGAGGCTTCCCACAGGAATTGCCTAGCCGGTCTTCTATCGCTGCGACAAGTCCTGCAGGGTTCAACCCCACCCATTCCACCTGCAACTCACGCTTGCCGTGATCGACAAACTTGTCGGGCAGACCCAGATTGAGAAGCTGTACGGGCACATTCTCCCTGACGAGCAGTTCGTTGACGGCGGAACCCACACCACCGGCTACCGCGTTGTCTTCAAGAGTCACCAGCAGACTGTGTGAGGCCGCAAGTTCCAGCACCTTTGCCTCATCCAGCGGTTTTACCCAACGCATATCATAGACGGTGGCGCCTAGATTCTCGGCGGCCTCGAGTGCCTGTGGAAGCAATACGCCAAAGTTGAGAATCACTACGCCACTGCCTGCCCGCCTTTCAACGGCCTCCCCGATTGGTAGCCGCTTCATTTCCTTCATTATCTGCGCACCCGGTCCGGTGCCGCGGGGATAACGCACCGCCGAGGGGCCCTCGTGCTGATAGCAGGTGTAGAGCAACTGGCGACACTCATTCTCGTCCGAGGGCGCCGCAATCACCATATTAGGCAAGCAGCGCATGTAGCAGAGATCGAAGCTTCCTGCATGTGTCGCCCCATCTTCACCCACCAGGCCTGCGCGGTCGATTCCAAACGTCACATCAAGGTTTTGAAGGGCAACATCATGCACCAGCTGGTCGTAGCCTCGCTGCAGGAAAGTAGAGTAGATGGCCACTACCGGCTTGCCGCCCTCACAGGCAATACCAGCACCCAGTGTCACCGCATGCTGTTCGGCGATGGCCACGTCGTGGAACCGCTCCGGGAAGCGCTTTGCGAACTCGACCATGCCCGAGCCTTCACACATGGCGGGGGTAATCCCGATCAGGCGCTCATCCAGCAGAGCCATATCGCAGAGCCAGTCGCCGAATACTTGCTGGTACTTGGGTAGTTTTGGTTTCTGGTCTTCGACCGGTTTCGGCGTGATAGGCTCTGGATCCACCTTGTTGATGGCGTGGTAACCCACCTGGTCCGACTCGGCCGGCTCGAAGCCGCGGCCTTTTCGAGTCTGGATGTGTAATAGCTGCGGTCCCTCCAGCTCGCGCATGTTTTCGATGGTTTGCAGCAGCTGAGGCAGATCGTGGCCGTCGATCGGTCCAATGTAGTGCCAACCCAGCTCTTCAAACAAGGTGCCGGGGGCGACCATGCCCTTCATATGCTCCTCGGTGCGCTTGACCAAGTCCCAGGCGGGCGGAATGCGTTTCAGCACGCTCTTGCCGCCCTCGCGCATGGAGATATAGGTCCTGGAGGACCACATCTTGGCGAAATAGGCCGCGAGGCCACCAGAGTTGTGGCCAATGGACATCTGATTGTCGTTCAATACCACCAGCATATTGGGCCGCACATGACCTGCATGGGCCAGTGCTTCAATCGCCATGCCACCGGTCATGGCGCCGTCGCCGATGATTGCGCAAACGCGGCGGTCATCGCCGGCGTTGGCCAGCCCGACCGCCATACCCATGGCCGCGGAGATCGAAGTAGATGAATGGCCGACCCCAAAGGTGTCGTATTCACTCTCGGAGCGCTTGGGAAAGCCTGACAGCCCACCGGCTTGGCGCATGCTATGCATGCGGTCCTTGCGGCCAGTGAGAATTTTGTGAGGATAGGTCTGGTGACCCACGTCCCAAACCAGCCGATCGGTGGGCGTGTTGTAAACGTAGTGCAGGGCTATGGTGAGCTCCACCACCCCGAGGCCCGCGCCAAAGTGTCCGCCTGTCTGGCCGACGCTCCACAGAAGGAAGGCGCGCACTTCTTCGGCCAGCGCCTCCAGTTGCTCTGGCGCCAGCTTGCGGAGATCGGCGGGGAACGCCACCACATCAAGAAGGGGCGTGTCAGGCCGAGTTAGCGGAATCTCGTGTAACATAGTTGAAGTTTAACCGATGCGGGACATTTCTGCCTTCTCTGCGTGTGCTGTAGTAGCGCACGTCGTCAGGAATCCTCTTGTATGTCTGGAGCAGGTACCTCGATGCCGTTCGACCCCTGCAGCGCCCCCCGACCTCGCCAGCACCAGGGGAGCGGTCAGCAACATCAGTAATCCTTAGGCATTCACTTGGAGGCTCCTGCCGGAGGCCGACAAATCCAAACGTAGGGAGCAAGTGACTGCAAGGCACTCAACACGGCATGGACCAATAACACAACGCATGAGGGGCACTGTACCGGCTGCGTGGGCTGTCCGTTGGAGCATCCAGACTGCCATTCTATCCGCTTCCGGCGCCGTGCTAACATCCACAAAGCACATAACAAGGTAATTTCATGCCCGCAAAAGTTGCCCTTATCACCGGCGTCACGGGCCAGGACGGCTCCTACCTCGCAGAATTCTTACTTAAAAAGGGCTACGAGGTCCACGGCATCAAGCGCCGCAGCTCGCTGTTCAACACCGAGCGGGTAGACCATATCTACCAGGACCCGCATACAGAGCATCGGAATTTCATCCTGCACTACGGTGACCTGACAGACGGCTCCAACCTGACGCGACTGGTGCAGCAGATTCAGCCCGATGAGATATACAACCTGGGTGCCCAGAGCCACGTGGCCGTGTCTTTTGAAGAGCCCGAGTACACGGCCGACGTCGACGGTCTTGGCGCCCTGCGGCTGCTGGAGGCCATTCGACTGCTGGGCATGGAAAAAAAAACCCGCTTTTACCAGGCCTCCAGCTCAGAACTATACGGCCTGGTGCAGGAAGTGCCGCAAACCGAGAAGACACCCTTTTATCCACGCTCACCTTACGGAGCAGCAAAGCTTTATGCCTACTGGATTACCGTGAACTACCGCGAAAGCTACGG
Source organism: Cellvibrionales bacterium (assembly GCA_043513815.1). Classification (GTDB taxonomy): domain Bacteria; phylum Pseudomonadota; class Gammaproteobacteria; order Pseudomonadales; family Halieaceae; genus JANQIO01. The sequence continues at coordinate 3,904,546 of CP121313.1, forward strand.
CATATACGGCTGTAACGGCATTCTCTTCAACCATGAGTCGCCGCGCCGCGGCGAGACCTTCGTGACCCGCAAGATCACGCGGGGCCTCGCCAATATCAGCCAGGGCCTGGAGCCTTGCCTTTACATGGGCAACCTCGACTCGCTCAGGGACTGGGGCCACGCCCGTGACTACGTACAAATGCAGTGGCTGATGCTGCAGCAGGAAAAAGCCGAAGACTTCGTGATTGCTACGGGAAAGCAGATATCCGTGCGGGAATTTGTCAGCCGCGCCGCCAACAACCTCGGTATTACCCTGCAATTTTCAGGCGAGGGCACCGATGAGATCGGCACGGTCGGCGCTGTCGATACGGCAAAAGCTGATCCTGAAATTGCCGTAAATCCCGGCGACGTGATCGTACGAGTAGACCCAAAGTACTACCGGCCGGCCGAAGTGGACACCCTGCTCGGTGACCCCAGCAACGCTAAGGCCAAACTGGGCTGGGAGCCAGAGACTACCGTGGACGAAATGATCAATGAGATGATCGTCAACGACCTGCAGCAGGCTCGCAAGCAGAGATTGCTCAAGCGGCGCGGCTTCGGCGTGACGCTGCCTCAGGAGTAAAAAGGGGCATGTGCGCGCAACGGGTATTCGTGGCAGGCCATCGTGGGATGGTGGGCTCAGCCCTGATGCGACAGTTGGAGCAGGACGACAGCCTCGAGCTGATCACTTTCAAGCGCTCAGAACTGGACCTGACCAACCAGGCCGAGGTGCGAGAATTCTTCGCGACGGAGAACATTGACCAGGTGTACCTGGCTGCCGCCAAAGTAGGCGGCATCCATGCCAATGACACCTACCCAGCCGAGTTCATTTACCAAAACCTGGCCATCGAGCTAAATCTGATTCACGAGGCTCATTCCGCCGGCGTCGATCGGCTGCTATTCCTTGGCTCTTCCTGTATTTACCCAAAGCTGGCCGGACAACCCATGGCAGAGACCGCGCTGCTGACAGGAACACTGGAACCTACCAACGAGCCCTACGCTATCGCCAAGATTGCCGGCATCAAGTTATGCGAGAGCTACCAACGCCAGTATGGCCGCGATTACCGCAGCGTGATGCCCACCAACCTCTTCGGCCCCAATGACAACTTCCACGAAGAAAACAGTCACGTGATCCCGGCGCTATTGCGCCGCTTTCACGAGGCCAAGCTCAACAAGGCTCCCAGCGTGACAGTCTGGGGCACAGGCGAGGCCATGCGCGAATTCCTGCACGTAGACGACATGGCTGCCGCCTCCATCCATGTGATGAACCTGGAAAGAAGCAGCTACGAAACTGTAACGCAGCCCATGCTCAGTCACATTAATGTCGGCACCGGTGTCGACTGCACCATCAGGGAACTCGCAGAAACCATAAAAAAAGTGACCGGCTACGAAGGCGAGATTAAATTCGACACCACCAGGCCCGACGGCGCGCCGCGCAAACTGCTCGACACAACTCGCCTCAACCATACAGGTTGGCATCCGCAGCATTCCCTTGCGTCAGGGCTGCGAGATGTTTATGGGTGGTTCTGCGAGCATCAGGAGAGCTTCAGGACGGTGTAATGGCAGGTCGGCGTTATTGTCGACTGCACCTTTTTCGATCGTAAGGGCCGCAGTCTTAAAACCAGAACAGGGCGATCAGCGCTCCACGCGTTCCCCTAGTTCAAAGAAATCGCAACGCCGCCTACGCGCATCCAATGCAAAATCTGGCCTGGACGAGATGCTTCCGCATAAATCCGGCAAGAGGGGGCCATCGAAAAGCCCCTAAGAATCACCCCATCAAATGCCCAAGTTTCCCGGCTTTGGTGGCCAGGTATTTCTGGTTGTGGGGGTTGTGGGGGGTTTCCAGCGGGATGCGCTCCAGCACCGCAAAGCCCAGTTCCTCCAGGGCCTGCACTTTTCGCGGGTTGTTGGTCATCAGCCGCAGTCGGGTTATACCCAGGTGCTCAAGCATGGGCTTGCAGATCGAGTAGTCCCGAAGGTCTGCTCCAAATCCGAGCGCCTCATTGGCCTGCACGGTATCGGCACCTTCGTCCTGCAACTTGTAGGCCTTGATCTTGTTGACCAGGCCGATGCCCCGGCCTTCCTGGCGCAGGTAAAGCAGCGCGCCACGGCCTTCCGTCGCAATGGCCATGAGGGCAGCTTGCAGCTGCTCACCGCAGTCACAGCGCAGGCTGAACAGGGCATCGCCGGTCAGGCACTCGGAATGAACCCGGGCCAGCACCGGCTCGCCGGCGACCACGTCGCCGAGGGTCAGCACTACGTGCTCTTTGCCGGTTTCTGTCTCTTCGAAGCCGTGCATCTCGAACTCGCCCCACTGGGTGGGGAGGCGGGAGGTTTCAACGTAACGTACTGACACTGTTGGGTTTTCCAGGCAATGGGTAGAGGCTTATACGCCTCGAGGGCGCGTAGTGTATCAAGCCGCTGGGGTGATTTGAATCTGGAGTATGTCGCGAGTCGACTAGAACTTGCCCGTCAGCATCAGTATGCCGTCCTTCTCCCGCAGTTCCACGTGCTGCAGGTAGCTCACTCCCAGCAACACCATCTCCGGGAAAGATCCTTCAATCACTGAGGCCTGTACGTGGGGTACATGTATGCCGCCCACGTCGACGCTCTCGAGCATCACCGACCAGGCGCCGACGATGCCGGAGGCGGTGGCGACCTGGCTGCGGGGGGCGTCTTCGAATTTCACACCCAGCGCTCTTGCGGTATTGGCGTTCATGGCGACGATATTGGCGCCGGTATCCACCAGCACCTGGGTGCCGCGGCCGTTGATGGTGGCGTTGGTGATGTACTGGCGGTTGCTGTTCTTGCGGATGCGCACGGTGCGGGCGCCGGGCTTCACAAAATTACTGCTGATGCGGGTGGAGACGTTCAGCGTCATGCGCTCACCGTTGACGTCGGCCAGGGCTTCCCGGGAGTCGGCCTTGAGCAGCGCCACGCCCTTCCACTGCTGGCCCACTTTCAGAAGCTTCTGTTCGCCATCGACCTTTAGCAGGGCTGCGCCCTTGAACAGGCCCAGCACTTCAATATCGGCACGTGCCGCGCCCGAGAGGGTGAGCAGTAGGAGCAGGCATGTCAGGTAAACAGCTTTCATGGCGGTCATATCGTCTCGGGTTTCGAGTGTAGAACAGGCATTGGGCTTTGCCTATCGGCACAGCTTACATCTGTGAACCGGGTGCTACAGTGAAGTAAATACGCCCGGAGATACGCGATGGACGACCTGTTGATACGACCACTGGAGGCCGGTGACGAGGCCGACTGGCGACGGCTGTGGACGCTGTACCTGGAGTACTATGAGTCCAGCGTGACCGAGGCGGTCTACCAGACCACCTGGCAGCGCCTGCTGTCAGGCGAGCCCAACGAGTACCAGGGCTTGATGGCCTTTTCAAACGGCCGCGCGGTGGGGCTGACCCACTACCTGTTCCATCGCCACTGCTGGCGCGTCGAAAATGTGTGCTACCTGCAGGACCTGGTGGTCGACACCGACATGCGCGGCAAGAGCATTGGCCGCGCGCTGATCGAGGCGGTGTACACCGCCGCCGATGCCGCGGGCAGCCCGCAGGTGTACTGGACCACGCAGCATTTCAACGAAACAGGGCGCAGGCTTTACGACCGGGTGGGGGAACTGACGCCGTTTATCAAGTATGAACGGCCGGGGTGAGGATTGAGCGGAATGGGTGGATTTTCATCCCCAGGATTACGGCACGCCGACGTATACTGTATGTAAATACAGCAAAGTGTCGCCAAGGTCCGAGGCTACGCCAAATGCATGAGTCCAAGCAGAGTGAAAATCCCATATAGGACGACACGAAGTGGCAATCTTATGTAGAACGACGACTGGTAGAACTGGATCAGAGAATGTTTGAGACAAATGCCAAAGCTGAGATCGGCGACATACGACTGCAAGGTCGCATTCAGATTCTCACCTTTCTTCTCTCCGTGCTTTCGGCCATAGTTATCGTTCCACTACTCGTAGATTATTTTTCGGCTTGATATCCGAACTCATGGCTACTGCATTCGACACACTGAAATTCTCGAGAAACCTGACCAAATCAGGTGTACCAGAGCAACATGCCGTTGCCATGGCGGAGAGTCTCGCTGCAGTGATGGACGAAATGCGCGGAGAGATGGTCACGCGTGATTATCTGGATGCTCGCTTCGAACTGTTTGAGGAACGCATCAACTACAAGCTTCGGTACATTGGATTTACCCAGGCGATAGTAATCGGCGCTGTAGTGCTGCCACATCTCCGCAATTGGCTGGTCTAGGCAACTAGCCCAGCGGCCAGGCGCCGGTTATTCCATACCAGCCAGCGTGCATCACAATGCAGGCGAACACGCCCGCCAGCCAGTCATCCACCATAATGCCGAAACCGCCGTGGACGTGTTTGTCCAAAGCCCGGATGGGCCAGGGCTTGAGGATGTCGAACACACGGAACACCACGAAGCCTGCCACCACGGTTTGCCAGTTCACCGGTACCGCCCACATGGTGATCCACAGGCCCACGAACTCATCCCAGACAATGCCAGGGTGGTCGTGCACGCCCAGTTCCTTGCTGGCCACATCACACAGGTAAATGCCGACAGCGGCAGCGATAATCACCAGCCCTGAATACAGGGGCAGGTCGAGCTGGCTCATCAGCAGGAACAGCGGAATGGCCGCCACCGTGCCGGCGGTGCCGGGAGCCCTGGGTGAAAGGCCGGAGCCTAAGCCGAAGGCCAGGAACTGGGTGGCGCTGCGGAAGGGTTTGGGGCGCGCCGGGGGCGGTGATGGCATGGGGGTCTCCTCCGGCTCGGGCTGGAAATGCTGGTAGCCGGGCAGGTCGACTTCCACGTCGCATTGCACGCGGCTGCCCTCTCCTTCCTTACCCTCTTCCGTTCCAGCCCGTTCAATAACATCGCCGATGCAGGTGCAGCCTTCGGGCGCCTCCGCATCGGCGGGCAAGGTGAACAGCAGCTCATAGTCGTCACCACCGGCCAGGGCCCAGCGGATGGCCTGCTCGCTGTCGGGCAGGGATTGCAGGGCGGCGCTTAAGGGCAGGCACTCGGAAAATACCCGTATCCCTACGTCGCTTTGTTCGGCGATATGGCCGGCATCGGCCAGCACACCGTCGGAAACGTCTATGGCGCTGGTGGCTTTGCCCAACAACTGCTTGCCCAGTTCCACGCGGGCGTCGGGGCGATAGAAGCGGGTCAGCAGATAGGTCTTGTACTGGCTGTGGCCAGGCCATTCGCCATTGATAACGGCGAGGCCGGCGGCGGAGTCACCAGGAGTGCCGCTTACGTACAGCTTGTCGCCGGGTTTGGCGCCATCGCGGGTCAGGGCCTGGTCGGCGGGCACGGCACCCATCACGGTGCAGGTAATGGTGAGTGGGCCGCGGGTGGTGTCACCCCCGACCAGTTCGATAGCGTAGGCTTCCGTGGCCTGCTGAATGCCTCGAGCAAACTCGGACAGCCAGGTGTCGTTGGCCTCGGGCAGAGTCAGCGCCAGGGTCAGCGCTCTCGGGGTGGCACCCATAGCGGCGAGATCGGATACCGCCGTGACCACAGCGCGGAAGCCCACCTGGTCGGGCGGCGCGTCGGTGTAGAAATGGCGGCCCTCCACCATGGTATCGATAGAGGTAGCCAGGCGCTCGCCGGGGGCCAGTTCAATAATGGCGCAGTCGTCGCCGATGGCTTTGGCGAAGGGCGCGAAGTGTTTGGCGATCAGGGAGAACTCGTCCGTCACGGGCGGGGCAGCCAACTCATTCGGGCATGGCTATGAACGGGCGTCGGCGCTGATTTCCACGCTGCGCAGTTGCTGGGCCACCTGGTCCAACACCCCGTTGATGAACTTGTGGCTTTCGGCGGCGCCGAACTTCTTGGCGAGGTTAACGGCTTCGTTGATGACCACCTTGTAGGGCACATCGATGCGCTCTTTCAGCTCGAAGGTGCCAATGCGCAACAGGGCGCGCTCAATGGGGTCCAGCTCTTCCACGCTGCGCTCGACCATGTAGGGGGAGAAAGCCTCTTCCAACTCATCGACCTGGGTCGGGATCTCGTGCAGCAGGGTGTGAAAGTATTCGCCGTCGACCTTGCCGAAGTCGTACTCGGTGCGGAACTCGGCTTCGATCTCGTTCACGGGCGCACCGGCCATGTGCCACTGGTACAGGGCCTGCATGGCGTAGTGACGCGCTTTGTGCCGCTTCGCGGCGAGCGGGTTGATGGGTTTCTTGGACAAGGGTGGCTCTCTTTCTACAGGACGTCTACAGCTTGCCCAGCAGGCTGACCATTTCCAGGGCGGAGAGTGCGGCTTCCTCACCCTTGTTGCCGGCCTTGGTGCCGGAGCGCTCGATGGCCTGCTCAATGCTGTCCACGGTGAGCACACCGAAGGCCACCGGCAGGCCGTTATTGCCGATGACGCTGGCAATGCCTTTCACGCACTCGCCAGCGACGTATTCAAAGTGGGGGGTGCCGCCGCGAATAACCGCGCCCAGGGCGATGATGGCGTCGTAATCGTTGGACTCGGCGAGCTTCTGGCACACCAGCGGAATCTCGAAGGCACCGGGGGCGTAGACGACAGTGATGTGGTCTTCTGCCACGCCGTGGCGCTTCAGCGTATCGATGGCACCGGACTTGAGGTGCTCCACCACAAAGCTGTTCCAACGGCCCACCACCAGCGCAAATTTGGCACTGCCGGGGGTCGAGCCATCAGCCGATAAAAAGTCGCCTTCGATGGTTTTAATTCCAGTCATATTCGCTCTCCTTGAAACTGTCCGGTACCGGGCGGTGATCTGCGTGGCGTTCCCCCTCAGGGCGACACGAATTCCGTCACTTCCAAGTCAAATCCGGAGATCGCATTGTACTTGATTGGCGCGCCCATCAGGCGGATTTTTCCCACCCCCAGGTCGCGCAGGATCTGTGAGCCGATGCCCACCGTGGTATAGCTCGAGGCGGCGGCCGGGTTGCTGTCGTCACGGCTGTGCTGGCCCAGCGCAATATCAACGCTCTCCAGTACCGCGTCATCGGATTCTGTGGCGGCCAGCACCACCACTACCCCCGCGCCGGCTTTGTTGACGGCATCCAGGCAGCGGCCGATATTCCAGCTCGGCCAGTCCGGCGCCTCGGTGCCCAGCAAATCGCGCACGGTCGACGGGGCATGCACTCGCACCAGGGTGGGCACGTTGGCGCTGATTTCACCCACGTGCAGGGCCATGTGCAGGCGCCCGCTGGACTGGTCGCGGTAGGCCGACAGGGTGAACTCGCCATGGGCAGTTTGCACCTTGCCCTCGCGCACCTTGCGCACGGTGCGCTCGCTCACCACCCGAAAATGAATCAGGTCGGCGATGGAGCCGATCTTGAGATCGTGTTGTTTGGCGAAAGCGGCCAGTTCGGCACCGTTGGCCAGTTCGCCGGAGGCGGTCAGCACGTCGGCCATCATCGCCGCCGGCTGCAGGCCGGCCAGGCGTGCATAATCCACAGCGGCTTCGGTATGTCCGGCCCGGGTCAGAACGCCGCCGGGCATGGCGGTGAGCGGGAAGATATGGCCGGGCTGCACAATATCTTCAGCGACCGTAGTGGCAGCCACGGCAACCTGAATGGTGCGGGCGCGGTCAGCCGCCGAGATACCGGTGCTGATGCCCTCGCGGGCTTCAATCGATACCGTGAAATTGGATTTCTCGCCGCTGGGGTCATCGGCCATCGGGGGCAGGCCCAGCAGGCGGCAGCGGTCGTCGGTAAGCGCCAGGCACACAAGCCCTTTGGCGCGGCGGGCCATGAAGTTCACCTGCTCGGCTTCGACGTGCTCCGCCGCCATCATCACCACGCCTTCGTTGTCGCCGTTCTGGGTTTCGTCGTCCAGCAACACCACCATACGGCCGCGGCGCAGGTCACTGATGATGTCTTCTACGGTGTTCAGTTTCATTCTGTGTTTCCAGGTGCAGGCAATGCTCGCCTTACTTGACCACGCTGTCATTTCCGCGCCGGCGGGAATCCATCAGTTTCGCGTTCGCTGGATTCCCGCCTGCGCGGGAATGACGGGAATAGGGTTTCAACGCCATGATTATAAATACCCGTTTTCGGCCAGTACTGATTTGGTGATGCCGCCGGCGTCGGGGTTGGCGGCCTGGTCGCCCTGCAGCAGGCGCTCCAGGTAACGGGCGATCAGGTCCACTTCCAGGTTCACGCGAGTGCCCACCTGGTACTCGCTGAAGATGGTTTCCTCGGTGGTCTGAGGAATAATGTTGAGATCAAACTCGGCGCCGCGTACGGCGTTGACGGTGAGGCTGGTGCCATCCACGGTAATAGAGCCCTTGTGGGCGATGTATTTGGCCAGCTCGTCCGGGGCCTTCATTACCCAGCGCACCGAGCGGCCGTCATCGGCAAAGCTCACCACCTCGCCGATGCCGTCCACGTGGCCGGAGACGATATGTCCGCCCAGGCGGCTGGAGGGCGTGAGGGACTTCTCCAGGTTTACCTTACTGCCCACCTTGAGGTCACCGAGTGTGGTCAGTGACAGGCTCTCGTTGGACACGTCGCACCAGTAGCCGTCGCCGGGCAACTCGGTCACGGTCAGGCAACAGCCGCTGGTGCAGATGCTGTCTCCCAGCTTCACGTCGCCCAGGTCCAGCTTGCCGGTGCGAATGCGCAGGCGCATATCGCCACCGCTGGGCTGCAGGTCGGCAATCTCGCCGATGGCTTCAACAATGCCTGTGAACATACCGTCTGTCTTTAGTCCAATGTCTTCTGTGAGAACGTCTGTGCCGGAGTGAGGACCATACGCAGGTCATTACCGATCCGGCGCGCATCCCGCAGCGTTAATCGCTGCTGCTCGGCCATGGTGTCGATGGGCCAATCCAGCAGCGGTCGCGCATTGCTGCCCAGCAGCGTGGCTGCCTGATACAGCACCAGCTCGTCTATCAGGCCGGCCGCCATAAAGGCACCAGCCAGCCGGGCGCCGCATTCTACCAGAACTTCGTTCATTTCCCGCTCTGCCAACAGGCTGAGCAGGGCGCCCAGGTCGACCTGCTCCGCACCCGGCAGGGCAATCACTTCAGCGCCGGCGGCTTCCAGGGCACCGGCAGCCTCTGTGCGCTCGCGGCAGACGACCAATACCTGACCGGGTGGTTGCAGCAGGGCCGCGTCGGCGGGCAGCCGCAAATCGGAATCCAGCACTACCCGCAGGGGCTGACCGGGTATATCCAGTGCGGGGTCGCGCACGGTCAGGGCGGGGTTATCGGCGATGACCGTGTCCACCCCGGTGACGATAGCGCCGGAGCGGCCGCGCAGGCGCTGCACGTCAGCACGGGCATCCGTCCCGGTAATCCACTGGCTTTCGCCGCTGGCCATGGCGGTGCGGCCATCGAGGCTGGCCGCGAGTTTGAGACGCACCAGCGGCAGGCCGTCGCGCATGCGCTTCAGGAAGCCGGGGTTATTGGCTTCGGCTTCGATTTCCAACAGGCCGACTTCTACGACAATGCCTGCCTCTACCAGCGTCTTGATGCCGGAGCCGCCCACCGCAGGGTTCGGGTCCTGCAGGGCAATTACGCAGCGGGCAATACCGGCTTCAATGAGTGCAGTGGAACAGGGGCCGGTCTTGCCGGTATGGCTGCAGGGTTCCAGGGTCACATAGGCGCTGCCGCCGCGGGTATCGTGTCCGGCTTCTGTGGCCGCCTGCAAGGCTTCGATTTCCGCGTGGTTGCCGCCGGCCGCCTGGGTGGAACCTTCACCGATGATCTCGCCACTGCTGACCAGCACGCAGCCCACGGCCGGGTTGGGCCGGGTGCGGTAACGGCCCTGCCGCGCGAGGCGCAGGGCGCGCGCCATCATGTCGGTGTCGAAGGGGGTGGCCATGGAGGGAAACTGTCAGCCGTTGGGCAAAAAAGGGGTCAGAGCCCTTTTTACCAAAAAGGGCTCTGACCCCTTTTTTGCCTGCCTCTCGCTGTTCACTCGGCGGGCTCCGCGGCCGGGCTGGCTTGCTGCAGGCGGGTGATTTCTGCCTGGAACTCGGCGAGGTCCTGGAAGCTGCGGTAGACACTGGCAAAACGAACATAGGCCACCTGGTCCAGTTCGCGCAGGGCGTCCATGACCATTTCGCCCACCACGCGGGATTTGAGTTCCCGCTCGCCGGTGGCCTGCAGGGCGTGCTTGATGCCGGTAATGGCGGCCTCGATTTCTTCCACGCTGACCGGGCGCTTTTCCAGGGCCCGCAGGATGCCGGCGCGCATCTTGGCCTCGTCGAAGGGTTCGCGGTTGCCGTTGTGCTTGATGATCTTGGGCATCATCAGTTCCGCCACTTCGTAGGTGGTAAAGCGCTCGGAGCAACTGAGGCACTCGCGGCGACGGCGCACCTGGTCACCCTCGGCAACCAGGCGGGAGTCGATGACCTTGGTGTCATCAGCGGAACAGAAAGGGCAGTGCACGCTTCCTCCGGCGAATTTCAAAGGAAATCACATCATACTCCTTGTTCGGTCTCAGCACGTCCCAAAGTGACTTACTGCCAAACAGCATCAAAGTCGAACGGCTCATCAGTGAACAAGAATACAGGCGGCTGATTCGGGAAGTGTTGACTGACATTCTGTCCGACCTCGACTAGCAGAAGATGATCTGTATCCGGCCGCGCTATAGCCCTTGCTGCATAGCGGAAAAATCTGGCCAAAACTTCAAAAACACCTTCAAATTCAGAAGGATAGATTTCGATTTGTACTAGTCTTGGCCGCCTGTCGCTTAGCTGTCTCATACAACCTTCAAGAAACTCTTCCTCGCTACCCTCAATGTCAATCTTCCAATAATCAAAACTGGAATCGGGAAAAAGGTTGTCAAGAGTTTCAACGCGAACAGCCAGGGTTTCAGTGTCTTTACCAAAAACTGAAGGGAACGCTTTCAAGAAAGCTTCATTTAGGCTGTGGCCCTGATTGTGGGACCTAGATAGGAATATATCCGCCTCACCAGTACGGTTTGAAAGCGCCAGTTCGTGTACTTCCAGACCGGTCGCACCGAGGCGCCGTAATCGCCTGCAGAGGTCGGGAATGGGTTCGATTGCATGAACCTTGGATGCTCCGCGCTTCAAGTAGTGTAATGCGGTGAAGCCGATGTTCGCACCAGCATCTAAAACTACGTCTCCGCTTCTTAGAAACCTATCCGCGAGGAGGGTATCAATAGTCACGGGATTGTCCGAGTAGAGGCGATCGTGCTTGAACCTGAGATCGAGTGGAAGCACATAGGGACCAATGGCAATCTCCGCGTTGCTCCCGTTTCTGTCGTCCATGTCGCGGCTCACGTGGTTTCAGGAACCTCCAGCAGGTTTATCCTTGGGCGACCATCGTTTGAGATTGTTCAACGGCGTCGCCGTATACCGGGAAACGCGCACAAACGTCGAGCACCTTCTGCTTCACTTCGGCAATCACCTGCTCGCTGGTGCCGTTTTCCAGGCTTTCCAGTACGTCGCACATCCAGTGGGTCAGGTCGACGATTTCCTGCTCGCCGAAGCCACGCGTGGTCACCGCCGGGGTGCCGACACGCAGGCCGGAGGTAATGAACGGTGAACGCGGGTCGTTGGGCACCGCGTTCTTGTTCACGGTGATGTTGGCGTTACCGAGGGCCTCGTCCGCATCCTTGCCGGTGTATTCCTTGCCGATCAGGTTCACCAGCATCAGGTGGTTGTCGGTGCCACCGCTGACGATGTCGATGCCGCGCTCCATGAATGTCCTGGCCATGGCCTGGGCATTTTTTACCACCTGTTTCTGGTAGTCCTTGAAGCCAGGCTCCAGGGCCTCCTTGAAGGCCACCGCCTTGGCGGCGATCACGTGCATCAACGGGCCGCCCTGCATGCCGGGGAATACCGCAGACTGGAACTTCTTGGTCAGCTCTTCCCCTTCATTGGAGAGGATAATGCCACCGCGCGGGCCGCGCAGGGTCTTGTGGGTAGTGGACGTGACCACGTGGGCGTGGGGTACCGGGTTGGGGTATTCGCCCACGGCGGCCAGGCCGGAAATGTGGGCCATGTCTACCAGCAGGTAGGCGCCGACGGAGTCAGCAATCTCCCGGAACTTTGCCCAGTCCATAACCCGCGAATAGGCGGAGAAGCCGGCGATGATCATCTTCGGCTGGTGCTCGGTGGCCAGGCGCTGCACCTCGTCGTAATCGATGAGGCCGGTTTCGTGATTGATGCCGTACTGGATGGCGTTGTAGTGCTTGCCGGAGAAATTGGGCTTGGCGCCGTGGGTCAGGTGGCCGCCGTCGGCCAGGCTCATGCCGAGGATGGTGTCGCCGGGCGTGATCAACGCCTGGAATACGGCACTGTTGGCCTGGGATCCGGAGTGGGGCTGGACGTTGGCGTAACTGGCACCATAGAGCTGCTTGACGCGCTCAACCGCCAGTTCTTCCGCGCGGTCAACGTACTCGCAGCCGCCGTAGTAGCGCTTGTGGGGGTAACCCTCGGCGTACTTGTTGGTCATGCTGCCGCCCTGGGCTTCCATGACTCGCGGACTGGCGTAATTTTCCGAGGCAATCAGCTCGATGTGCTCTTCCTGGCGGCGGTTTTCCGCCTGGATGGCTTCCCAAAGTTCGTCGTCGTATCCAGCGATAGTCTGGTGTGCATCGAACATGCAGTTCCCCCGGGGCCGGCGCCCAGTTTTTGAGGTTTGAAGTAAAGCGCGAAGTTTACCGCCTGAGGGCGTTGAGTACCATAAAGCGGCTGGGAAAGGGGGTGTTTTCCGTGGCTGCTTTCACGCTCCAGGGTTGAGGCCCGTCATTCCCGTGAAAACGGGAATGACGCGGGAAGCAGCGGATTTCCGCCTGCGCGGAAATGGCCGATGGGTTGAGCGGATAACCGCCTGCGCGGAAATGGCAGGGAGCGGGGTGCGGGAATGACGGTTGGCCGGGTGCCGGCCTGGAGGGGCTTGCCACTGCGGGCCGGTGGTATACTGCCGCGACAACAAGGACGGGGGATTCGGCTTGAGAACCGAGCATAAACGCATCCTGGTAACGGGCGGGGCGGGATTTCTGGGCACGCACCTGTGCCAGCGGCTGCTGGATGAGGGGCACGAAGTGCTCTGCATCGACAACTTCTTTACCGGCACCAAGCGCAATATTGTGAAGCTGCTCGATAATCCGTTGTTTGAGTTTATGCGCCACGACGTCACCTTCCCGCTGTACGTGGAAGTAGACGAGATCTACAACCTGGCTTGCCCGGCCTCCCCCATCCACTACCAGCACGACCCGGTGCAAACCACCAAAACCAGCGTGCACGGCGCGATCAATATGCTGGGGCTGGCCAAGCGCACGGGGGCAAAGATCATGCAGGCCTCCACCTCGGAGGTGTACGGTGATCCGACGGTGCACCCCCAGACCGAGGACTACTGGGGCAATGTGAACCCGATCGGCTTTCGCAGCTGCTACGATGAAGGCAAGCGCTGCGCCGAGACCCTGTTCTTCGACTACCGCCGCCAGCACAAGCTGCCCATCAAGGTGGCGCGTATTTTCAACACCTATGGTCCCTACATGCATATGAATGATGGGCGGGTGGTGTCCAACTTCATTGTGCAGGCACTGCAGGGTGACCCCATCACCATCTACGGCGACGGCGGCCAGACCCGCGCCTTCTGTTATGTCGACGACCTGATCGAGGGCTTCCTGCGGTTGATGGCCACTCCGGACGAGGTGACCGGCCCGATCAACCTGGGCAATCCTGGCGAGTTCACCATTCGCGAACTGGCCGAGACGGTGATTCGCATGACCGGGTCCAAGTCGGAGTTGGTGTTTGAGGCGCTGCCGCAGGACGACCCGATGCAGCGGCAGCCGAATATCGACAAGGCCCGGGAGACGCTGGGGTGGGAGCCGACCATTCCCCTGGAACAGGGTTTGGAGAAAACCATTGCCTACTTCCGGGGGGTGGTTGAGGGGTAGGGTTCTGGAGCTGATGGTTCTGCTTTTTGGGCTGTTACTGGTTGGGTGCTGAACACGGGTCGCCGGGGACAGACCCCGTGCGGGGTCAGTCCCCTACTTTGTCTGCTTTTTGGGCTGTTACTTGCCTGGGTGCTGAACACGGGCCGCCGGGGACAGACCCCGTGCGGGGTCAGTCCCCTACTTTGTCTGCTTTTTGGGCTGTTACTGGCCTGGGTGCTGAACACGGGTCGCCGGGGACAGACCCCGTGCGGGGTCAGTCCCCTGCTTGTCCGGACGGTGGCTTCGCTCAGGGGTTCGGTCGTCTTCTATTTTGATGCGCTGTTCACTGGATTCCCCTGCGCGGGCCGCCGCTTCCGCGGGAATGACGGGATGGCGCCTGGGGATGTCGGGACGGAGTGCGGGAACATCGGTGGGCGGGACGGAGTGCGGGAACTTCGGTGGGCGGGTCTGCGTTTAGCAATGTTGTAACATGGCTGACATAAACTGCCGTTTTTTTAGTAGCGAATGGATTCAACATGGATATCAGCGTATTTGGCAGCGGTTATGTGGGCCTCGTACAAGCTGCGGTAATGGCGGACGTGGGCCACAAAGTCATGTGCATGGATGTAAACAAGGAGCGCGTAAAGGCTCTGAAAGCCGGCACAGTGCCGTTCTACGAACCAGGCCTGGCGCCCATGCTTCAGGAAGGCATGGACAGCAAACTGCTCAGCTTCACCGATAACGCCGGCGCCGCAGTTCGCGCCAGCGATTTCCTGTTCATCGCCGTGGGCACACCGTCGGAACCCGACGGCGGCGCCGACCTCAAGTACGTGCTGGAAGTGGCCTACACCGTTGGCCAGCACATGACCGAGCGCAAGGTGGTCATCGTCAAGTCCACGGTGCCGGTGGGTACGGCCGATAAGGTCAGGGCTGCCATTACCGAGGCCCTGGCCAAGCGCGGCGAAGACATTGCCTTTGATGTGGTTTCCAACCCGGAATTCCTCAAGGAAGGTTCGGCAGTAGCCGACGCCACCCGGCCAGACCGCATCGTCATCGGCTCTGACAGCGAGCAGGCCATCGACGAGCTGCGCATCATGTACCAGGCCTACAACCGAAACCGCGACAAGCTGATGGTGATGGACGCACGCAGTGCGGAGATGACCAAGTACGCGGCCAACGCCATGCTGGCTACCAAGATCAGTTTCATCAACGAGATGGCCAATATCGCCGAGGCAGTGGGCGCTGACATCGAGGAAGTGCGGCGCGGCATCGGCGCCGACCCGCGCATCGGCTATCAGTTCATTTATCCGGGTGCCGGCTACGGCGGCTCCTGTTTTCCCAAGGATATTCGCGCGCTCAAACACCTGGCCAAGAGCCACGAACAGGTCGCACCCATCATCACCGCCGTGCACGACACCAACCAGCGCCAGAAAAACAAGCTGGGCGAGCGGGTGCTGAACTGTCTGGGAGCCGATCTCTCCAAGTGCCGCATCGCGGTGTGGGGTCTGGCCTTCAAGCCCAATACCGATGACCTGCGCGAGGCCCCTAGCGGCTATGTGCTGGACGTGCTGTGGTCACAGGGCGCGACCGTGCAGGCCTATGACCCGGAAGCCATGGGCAATGCGCGCAAGCATTACGGCGAGCGCGAGGACCTGGTGCTGTGCGACAGCAAGGAAGACGCATTGAAGCGCGCCGACTGCCTGGTGATCTGCACCGAGTGGAAAGCCTTTTTCTCGCCCAACTTCGAGCAGGTTAAAAAGCTGATGAAGCGCCCGCTGATCATCGACGGGCGCAATCTGTACGACCCCAAATACGTGGCCGACCTGGGCATAGAGTACTATGCTATCGGCCGAGGACTTTCCATCAAGAAACCCAATGGCTAAAAAAACCCTGGGCTGGCGCGAGTGGCTGGCCCTGCCCGACCTGGGCATCGAACACATCAAGGCAAAAGTCGACACCGGTGCTCGCACCAGTGCACTGCATGCCTTCAGCGTTAAACCCTTCGACCGGGACGGCGAGCCGTGGGTGCGCTTTGACATGCACCCGCTGCAATATGACCCGGACGAGGTCGTGACCTGTGAGGCCCGGGTACTGGACCAGCGCCAGGTGCGCGACTCCGGCGGCCACTCCGAAACACGCTACGTGATACAGTCCACCATATTGATCGGTGACAAGGCGATAGACGCCGAAATCACCCTCACCGACCGCGAATCCATGAAATTTCGCATGCTGCTGGGCCGCACCGCCATGCGCGGTGCCTACCTGGTAGACCCGGCACGTTCCTACCTGTGCCGTCCCCCGCCCGAGGAGTCTTCTGACGAAGAACCCGGGACGCCATCCTGACCCACCCAATACAGGAGACACCCCATGAAAATCGGCATTCTGTCGCGGAATCCGCGCCTCTATTCCACCAACCGATTGGTAGAAGCCGCAGAGCAGCGCGGCCATACCGTCGAGGTCATCGATATCCTCAAGTGCTATATGGATATCTCCTCGGCCAGGCCTGGGATTGTCTACAAGGAAGAGAAGCTGGAGGGTTTTGACGCCGTAATCCCGCGCATCGGCGCCTCGGTCACCTCCTACGGCACGGCGGTAATTCGCCAGTTCGAAATGATGGGCGTGTACTGCCTGACTGAATCCATACCCCTGGGCCGCAGCCGCGACAAGCTGCGCGCGCTACAGCTACTGTCCCGCAAGGGCGTGGGCATGCCGGTGACCGGCTTCGCCCACGACGTGGGCAATGCCCGCCAGCTCATCAAGCTGGTGGGGGGTGCGCCGGTTGTACTGAAACTGCTGGAGGGCACCCAGGGTCGCGGTGTCGTGCTGGCCGAAACCCTCAAGGCGGCAGAGTCAGTGGTCGATGCCTTCCAGCAACTGGGCGCCGACTTCCTGGTGCAGGAGTTCATCAAGGAAGCCGGGGGCTCGGACATTCGCGCCTTTGTCATCGGGCGGCGAGTCTACGCGGCCATGCAGCGCACCGCAGCCGAGGGCGAGTTCCGTTCCAACCTGCACCGGGGCGGCAGCGCCGACCTGGTGAAGCTGACGCCCACCGAGCGGGCCACCGCCGTGAAAGCCGCCCAGACCATGGGCCTGAATGTGGCTGGCGTCGACATGCTGCGTTCCAGTCGGGGGCCGCTTATCATGGAGGTGAATTCATCGCCGGGGCTACGGGGCATTGAAGAAGCCACCGGCAAGGATGTGGCAGCCAGGATCATCGAGTTTGTTGAAGAAGGCGCTACCAGTCATAAACCCAAGGGCCGCCGAACCCGCGGCTGAGAAATCAAACAAACATGACAGACACCAAACCTGCAGACCTGGAAATCGACGGCACAGTCATCGCGCCGGGCGAGCGCCGCGAGGTCAACCTGCGGGTCGCCCCCACCTACACCCACGACGACCTGTCGATGACGGTGCTGGTGGTGCGCGGCAAAAAGCCCGGCCCGACCCTGTTCATCTCCGGCGCCATTCACGGCGACGAGATCAATGGGGTAGAGATCATCCGTCGGGTGCTGCAGAGCAAGTCGCTCAAAAGCATCAGCGGCACCCTGGTGGCGATACCCATCGTCAATGTGCACGGCTTTCTCAACCAGTCCCGCTACCTGCCGGACGGCCGCGATCTCAATCGCTGCTTCCCCGGCTCGGAAAAGGGCTCACTGGCCGGGCGGGTGGCGCACACTTTCATCCAGGAAATTGTCAGCAAGTGCACCCACGGCATCGACCTGCACACCGGCTCCCGGCATCGCAGCAACTTTCCGCAGATTCGCGCCGATCTCGACCGGCCCGGCACCCAGGCCATGACCGAGGCCTTCAACGTGCCGCTGGCGCTGGACTCGAAGATTCGCGACGGCTCGCTGCGGCACTGCGCTGGCGACCTTGGCATCCCGGTGATTCTTTATGAAGCCGGTGAGGCGCTGCGCTTTGACGAGGTCTATATCCGCGCTGGCGTGAAAGGGATAATCAACGTGATGCGGGAGATCGGCATGCTGCGAAAAAGTCGCCGCACCACCCCACGCAAGGAACCGATCTTCAGCGACCAGACCTACTGGGAGCGCGCCCCGGAAAGCGGTGTGCTACGCACGCTGGTGCCACTGGGCGCCAAGGTCAACCGCGATCAGGTTATCGGCCTGGTGGCCGACCCGCTGGGCAGCAGCGAAACCGAGATCAAGGCCACCCACGCCGGTGTGGTCATTGGCCGCACCAACCTGCCGCTGGTCTATTCCGGCGATGCGCTGTTTCATATTGCCCGCTACGGCCGCGACAATCGCCGGGTGGAAAAGCAGGTGGTACAGTTCACCGAGGAGCACGAGCCACCCGATATGCCGCAGGATGCAGACGACATGAGCAATGCCCCGATTACCTGAGCAAAGACTGGGTCCCACTATTGCCAACCGCATTGCACAACCACTTTCCCAGCGTCCCGCCGCTACAGCAGGAGCGATAGGCTGCCTGTGGGGCGGACTGCTTTTTCTTCAGTCGAGAATCCGCTGCCTGATGAACAAACATCTCGCGCGTCTCTGCCTGCTCGCCCTCAGCATACTTTCCGCACCGGCCTCTGCGCTGGTCATCCTTCAGTATCACCATATCAGTGACGAGACGCCTGCCGTCACCAGCACCAGCCCGGCGCTGTTCAAGCAACACCTTGAGATTATTGCCGAATCCGGGTTTGAGGTGGTGGACCTGGAGAGCGTGGTGCAGGCAATGCAACAGCGCAAGAGCCCGCCGGACAATGCCGTGCTGATTACCTTCGACGACAGCTACAGCTCCATCTACACGAACGCCTACCCGCTGTTAAAAGCGCGCGGCTGGCCGTTCACGGTATTCGCCAATACCGAGCCGGTTGACAGCGGCCGGCCGGGATTCATGACCTGGGACCAATTTGTGGAAATGGCCGCCAACGGTGCCGCCATTGCCAACCACAGCGTCAACCATCCGCATTTCGTGCGCCGCCCGCAGGGCACAGACGCTAGTGAATGGCGCGCTGAATCGCTACACGAAATCCAGCATGCCGAGGACCGCATCCGCACCAACATCGGCCAGCAGCACAAGGTGCTGGCCTTCCCCTACGGCGAATACGACGCTGCGCTGCTGGAGCTGATGGAGGCACTGGGCTATCTCGGCATGAGCCAGGCATCGGGCGCGGTAAGCCGCGGCGAGGGCATGGCTATGCCGCGCTTCCCCATGGGCGGGCGCTACGGAGAACCCGGTGACTTCCGGCTCAAGCTGAAGGCCCTGCCCCTGCCCATCAACAGTGTGGAGCTACGCACGGAAGACGGCGACCTGCTCAGCGACGGCCTGTTGCCGAGCACGGTGGTGCGCCCAATTCTGACCTTCGAACTTGACGACAAGACACTCAACGATGGCCTGCAGTGCTATGCCAGCGGGCAGACCCAGGCAATCAGCAAACGCGTGGAGGGCAAGCAGGTGGTGTTCCAGGCCGACCGTGGACTGCCGGCGGGACGCTCGCGCTACAATTGCACGGTGCGCGACCCGGAGTCCGGACGCTTCCACTGGTATTCCATGGCTTTCCTGCGGCCCAAAGCGGACGGCAGCTGGCCACCAGAGCCCTGAGCGCGATCGCTGCGAATCAGCCGCGGCCGGTGTCGCCGCTGTCGTTGGACTCCAGACCGTTGATGCGAATCACCGCTCGCACCTCGTCGATGTAATCCTCACCACGCTCGGAGTAGCGCAACAGGCCCTCCGCCATCTCCGTACCGGACAGCGACTCCTGGCCCGCCCGCGCTGCCTCACGAATGTTGCGGGCCGGCTCGTACACCGGGTGGGTATTGATATTGCGGAAGTAGGAGGCAATGGCGGCATCCACAGTGTCGAAAGCCGCCACTTCGTGGGCGGCACCGGCTCGGCGGTTGGCAGGCACAAGGCCACAACCTTCTTCAAAGCACCATTGCCCGAAAAGATTGTTCGCCTTTTTGGCAAAGCGCGAAGTGCCCCAGCCGGATTCCAGCGCTGCCTGGGCCAACACCATCGAGGTAGGAATAATATCGAGGCGGCGTTCCAGCACCTCGATCACGCCGTCCATGTCCAGCTCCTCCGGCACCCGGTAGCGGCGCGACATGTCGGCAAGAAACTGCTCATCCGCGGCAGCCAGCGGCAGACCGTTTTCCAGCCGCAGCCGGATGGCGCCCAGCAATAGCCGCCGCTCCTCGTTGAGGGCATTGCGAAACTCCACCGCCGGGCGCAGGTAATCGAAGAACGCCTGCTTGCGTTCCTGGGTGTCTGCAATGGCGGCAAAGTCCGGCAGGTGGCTGTAGTTCGGGGTAAAGTCAGGGCGATTGATCACGGCACCCGCCGCATCCACATACTGCAAATCCTGCAGGTGATCGGCCACGTAGGCCTTGTAGGCCTGGTAGCCGGGGTCGCGCGCGCAACTGGCCAGCAAAAGAGCCAGCATCAGCAATGTCAGATGTCTCATAAGTCCTTTGTCGTTTGAACACTTAGGTGCAATTATACCGGCTGTTCGATTTTCTGCAGGCTTCCCTGCGCCAGGCCTGCATTTCAACTGGAGTTTCAGCATGTCGCTGCGCGCGATTACCAACCTCTGGCCGTTGTTTTTTGGTCTGCTGTTGCTGGGCCTGGCCCTGGGTGTACAGGGTAGCCTGCTGGGCATACGGGCCAATCTCGAAGGCTTCGAGACCTGGAGCATAGGCCTGATCATGTCCGCCTACTTTGTCGGCTTTCTGGCGGGCTCTCTGCTGACACCGCGCCTGATTGCTGCCGTGGGTCACATTCGCATTTTCGGCGCCGCCACCGCGCTCGCCTCCATCACGATTCTCATCCACGCCACCCTGGTGGAACCCTGGGTCTGGATGCTGGCGCGACTGGTCACCGGGTTCGCTTTTTCCACGGTTTATGTGGTGTCGGAAAGCTGGCTGAACTCGGCCGCGACCAACGAGACCCGGGGCCAGGTACTGGCGTATTACATGGTAACTCTGCTGGCCGGTATCACCGCCGGGCAAATGATACTGACGCTGGCGGACCCGGCTGAAGTCAGCCTGTTCGTGCTGATATCGGTGATGGTGAGTCTGGCGGCTATCCCCATTCTTATGACCGTATTGCCGACGCCCATCATGGAGGTGCACGACCGCGTCAGCATTCGCCATCTCTGGCATCGGGCGCCGCTGGGGGTGATTGGCATTTTTTTCAACCAGTGGTGTTCCAGCGTGGTATTCAGTTTCGGTGCCGTTTACGCCGCTCGACGCGGAATGAGCGTCGCTGAGATCGCCGCTTTCATGACGGCCATCATGGGTGGCGCCATGGTCATGCAGTGGCCGCTAGGGAAACTGTCGGACCTGATGGACCGGCGCTGGGTACTGGGCATTGGCGGCATCGCTGGTGCGGTGACGGCAGGCTGGGCGGGCCTGCAGGTTGGGCAGGGTCCCCTGCTGCTCGTCGCTGCCTTCCTGTTCGGGGGCTTCTGCCTGTCCCAGTACTCCATCGTGGTGGCGCTGATACACGACCACCTGAGGCCCAGCGAGATCGTGCCCGCCAGTGGCACGGTGGTGATGGTGTCTGGCCTCGTCGCCATCAGCGGTCCACCAAGCATGGCACTGGCGGTGGACCTGTTTGGCGTCAACAGCTTTTTCGTACTGCTCGCCGCGATGCTGACACTGATGGCCGCGATCAATATCTGGCGCGCTCGACATATCCCACCCCTGCCGGGTCGCTACAAGACCCAAAGCACACTACAGTCAGCCATATCGCCGGTGGGTACGGTATTGCAGGCCGACGACAAGATCACGGACCTGGACGACATGTTAGAGGCAGAGGAACTCGGCACAGCAACAGCAGTTGCTGGAGAAAGCGCGTTGACAGGCGAGCCATAAACAGGAAAATCCCGACCCTCACTGCGGAGGTCATATGGCTCAATACGTCTACACCATGAATCGCGTCGGCAAGGTCGTCCCGCCCAAGCGCAAGATCCTGGAAGACATTTCCCTGTCGTTTTTTCCCGGCGCCAAGATCGGCGTGCTGGGTCTGAACGGCGCGGGTAAATCCACCCTGCTCAAGATCATGGCGGGACTCGATACCGACATACAGGGTGAGGCCCGTCCCCAACCCGGCATCAACATCGGCCACCTGCCCCAGGAACCCCAGCTCAATCCCGAGAAGGACGTGCGCGGCAATGTCGAAGAGGGGCTTAGCGAGGCCATCGACGCGCTGGCGGAGCTGGACCAGGTCTACGCCGCCTACGCCGAGGACGGCGCCGATTTCGATGCGCTGGCCAAGCGCCAGGCAGAGCTTGAGGACATCATTCAGGCCACCGACGCCCACAACATCGAAACCCGGCTGGAGATTGCCGCCGACGCCCTGCGCCTGCCGCCCTGGGATGCCGATGTGACAAAAATCTCCGGCGGTGAACGCCGCCGGGTCGCCCTTTGCCGTCTGCTGCTGTCGAACCCGGACATGATCCTGCTGGACGAGCCCACCAACCACCTGGACGCAGAAAGCGTGGCCTGGCTGGAGCGCTTCCTGCTCGACTTCCCGGGTACCGTGGTGGCCATTACCCACGACCGCTACTTCCTCGACAACGCGGCCGGCTGGATTCTGGAACTGGACCGGGGTCGCGGTATTCCCTACGAGGGCAACTACTCCAGCTGGTTGCAACAGAAGGAGGCGCGCCTGGAACAGGAGCAGCGCCAGGAAGCCTCGATCCAGAAGACCATCAAGGCAGAACTGGAATGGGTGCGCGCCAACCCCAAGGGCCGCCAGGCCAAGAGCAAGGCTCGCCTGCAGCGCTTCGAGGACCTGCAGTCCCAGGAGTTCCAGACCCGCAACGAGACCAACGAAATCTATATTCCGCCGGGCGAACGGCTGGGTGACCTGGTGATTGAAGTAGAGGGCTTGACCAAGTCCTTTGGCGACCGCCTGCTGCTGGACGGGGTGAGTTTCAAGGTGCCCAAGGGTGCCATCGTCGGCATCATCGGCGCCAACGGCATGGGCAAGTCCACGCTGTTCCGTATTCTCACCGGCGCCGAGGAGCCCGATAGCGGCACCGTACGCATCGGCGAGACGGTGCAGATTGCCTACGTGGACCAGAGCCGCGACGACCTGGACGGCAGCAAGACGGTGTGGGAGGAAATCTCGGACGGCCACGACAACCTGCAGATCGGCAGCTACGAGATCAACTCCCGCTCCTACGTGGGCAAATTCAATTTCAAGGGCACCGACCAGCAGAAATACGTCAAGGACCTCTCCGGTGGCGAGCGCAACAGGCTGCACCTGGCCAAGCTCCTCAAACAGGGCGCCAATGTGCTGCTGCTGGACGAACCCACCAACGACCTCGACGTGGAAACCCTGCGCGCCCTCGAAGAGGCGCTGCTGGCGTTCCCGGGGTCGGCGATGGTGATCTCACACGATCGCTGGTTCTCGGCGCCGCAGCGGAGCAGCCTCAGCGGGTGAAGTACAAGAAACTCAAATAGCGGTTCGCGGCCGCCCTGCCCACGTACCGTTGCCGGAAGCTATGACGTGCCGCGACAGGGCATTGAGCGGGCGGTGCCCCTCGCTGTTCTAGCGCTCGCCAAAACTAACGCCGAGTGGGGCACGCCGACCCCGGGGCAGCGGCGCGTAGTGGGTTGCCAGGTAGTCGAGAATCACCGGCTCCGCAGGGCCCAGGGGCCAGAGATTCTGGGTCTCCTGCATCCAGCGGATCATTTGCAGCCAGCCCTCCCTGTCAGCCCGATTCTGGGCCACAAGCCGACCGGAGTGACACGCGGTGCACTGGGCTTTTACCTGTTCGAAGCCGGGGGCGATAACGAGGCCGCTTTCGGGGTCGGTTTCGGCGTGGACCGGGGACGCGATGAGCGCGGTGCCGAGCAGTAGCAGGGGCAATGCGAATCTGCATTTCAGGAGTGACTGGTTTCGCCGATCGCGGGCCGCCGCTTTTGCGGGCATCAGGACAAACAGGCTCACACGACCTTGACCGCGATACGGTGGGTGGCGTTATTGAGATAGCCGCGAGGGTTCCAGCCGGGCACAACCATGGGCTGGGACATGCCCGATGAGTCTGTCGCCCGGGCCCAGATTTCGTAGTATCCCCGTTGGGGAAATTCGATACTGGCCGACCAGTGTTGCCAGGCCAGGCGGTTGGCAGGCTTGCGTACCCGGGCCGCCTGCCAGGTCTGGCCAAAGTCGATAGACAGGTCCACGTCGCTGACGTAGCGGTCACCGGCCCAGGCGTGACCGCGCACCGCCAGGGCCTGGCCGCCACGGTGCACCAGGCCGGACTTCGGGAAGGTGACCAGGGATTTCACCGGCATGGATTCGATAATACACATATCCTCCTGGGGTACCTGGGCACCGGGCACGACAGGCTCACAGGGAACCCGGTAGGAATAGCCTCCCATCTTGGGGCCGTCGTGCACCTGGTTGCGCACCCTGATCTGGGTGAGCCACTTGCCGGAAGTGGACGCCGGCCAGCCGCCGAACACCAGGCGCAGCGGATGGCCATTGTGAAGCGGCATATCCTCATCATTGATGGCCCAGGCGAGGAGCGATTCCTTCTCCATGGCTTTGGCGATCGGCACGCCTCGGGAGATCACCACTTTACCCGGGTCGCCTGACAGGTGGGTGTCGGCACCGTAATAGCCGATATACACCGCATCGTCCTTCACGCCGACGTCTTTCAACACGTCGCGCAAGCGCACGCCGGTCCAGCGCGGACAACCTACCGCGCCGGTGGTCCACTGGTTGCCACGGGCCGGCGGATTGAACTCGCTGCGACCATTGCCACCGCATTCCAGAGTGAGCTGGTAGCTGTGGGTTTTGAAGCGCTCTTTCAGGTTTGCCAGGGTGTAGCGGCGGGTGGACCTGGCTGACTCGCCGCCGATGGTCAGCGCCCACGTGTCGGCATCGACCGCCAGTGGGGGCAGGCCGTTGTTGCGCACAAACAGGCGCTCGGCCGGCGTAACCAGGTCGTCGAGCAGGTGGGGCGGGGTTTCGGCGTTGAGCGGGCGATCGTTGAGCACGATCAGGCCGGGGTCCTTGCCGGGAATCACAAAGGGCTCGGTGGTTTCGGCCAGCGCTGCCGGAATCAGGCCCGAGGGCATGAAGCGGCCGAATACCATCTCGGCCCCCAACACGGAAGCCAACGCAGTCAGAAAACCGCGCCGATTGGTATCCCGGGCGCCAAACAGTTTGTGCTCCGCAGCGAGAGGGTCCTCCCGATACAGCTCGTGGATACCGCGCTCCCACTTCGACTTCATGGGCAACTCTCCTTCCAGATCATTCCAAACCGGGGCGAGTGTCCCAGTCTCTGCCAGCGCATCCAATAACGTGGGCTGCCCCTGTCTTGTGACAGCCAGGGCGCTGGCTGCTCGCGCGGCGCAGGTCGAGGGACTCCTGGCATAAACCCTCTGCATTCGCTTCGTTGAGAAATGTCACCAGGGCACACAGCACCAGGAAGCCGATGGCCGCGCGAACCATATCAGGCCTCCAGCGCGGCGAGGGCTTCGCCGAGTTTGCTGACACCTTTGACGTTCATCCCCGGAATCGGCTGTTTGGGCAGATTGGCGCGGGGGACTATGGCCTGGGTAAAGCCGTGTTTGGCCGCTTCCGCCAAACGTTCCTGGCCACTGGGTACCGGGCGAATCTCACCGGCCAGGCCCACTTCGCCAAAAATCACCATCTCCTGCGGCACCACCCGATCCCGAAAGCTGGATACGATGGCACACAGCAGCGCCAGGTCGGCGCTGGTTTCCAGCACCCGCACGCCGCCAACCACATTGGCGAATACATCCTGGTCGCCCACCTGCAGGCCGCCATGACGGTGCAGCACCGCCAACAGCATATTAAGACGATTCTGTTCAAGACCCACCGCGACCCGGCGCGGATTGGCCAGCTGGGAGTCGTCCACCAACGCCTGGATTTCCACCAGCAGCGGACGGGTACCCTCCCACACCGCCACCACGGCGGAGCCAGCGGCCGGTTCGTTGCTGCGATTGAGAAAGATCGCCGAGGGATTCTTGACCTCCTTGAGGCCCTCCCCGGTCATGGCAAACACGCCCAGCTCATTGACCGCACCGAAGCGATTTTTGTGGCTGCGCAGGGTCCGGAAACGGGAGTCGGCGGTGTCCTCCAGCAGGATGGAGCAGTCGATCATGTGCTCCAGCACCTTGGGGCCAGCCAGGGAGCCGTCCTTGGTCACGTGCCCTACCAGGAACAGCACGGTGCCGGTCTGCTTGGCATAGCGGGTCAGCCAGGCGGCACACTCCCGCACCTGGGATACCGACCCCGGCGCCGAGGTCAGCGCATCGGTGTGCACCACCTGGATGGAATCCACCACCAGGATTTTTGGCTTGATAGCTTCCGCGGAGGCCTGGATGGCCTCGACGCTGGTTTCCGACATGAGCTGCAGCCGGTCGGTGGGCAGCTGCAGCCGCTGGGCGCGCATGGCCACCTGCTGCGGCGACTCCTCCCCGGTGATGTACAGGGCGGGATATTGCTGGGCCAGGTGACACATGGTCTGCAACAACAGGGTGGATTTGCCGGCGCCCGGATTGCCACCTACCAGGATGGCCGAGCCCGGCACCAGGCCGCCGCCCAACACCCGGTCCAGCTCGCTCATGCCGCTGGAGAAGCGCGGCAGCTCGTCCAGCGCAATATCCTTCAGGACCCTGGCTTCGGCCAGGGCGCCGCTGTAGCCGCCCTGTTTCGGGGCGGCGCTGCCGCCGCGGGCAGGGCTGCCAAGCCGAAACTCCACCACTGTGTTCCAGGCCCCGCAATCGCTGCACTGGCCTTGCCACTTGCTGTACTCGGACCCGCAATCGTTACAGACGAATGCGGTCTTGCTTTTAGTTTTGGCCATCAGTGTTTTTACCGCTGGAATACCCCCATGCTAGCAGAGGCAAGACCGATGCCCTAGAATGTCCGGCCCGATTGCCGAAGGCTGGCCATGTCTGACTCGTCCATCATCCCCGAACGCCAGCTGGTCTTCTCGCCAGCCCTGGCGCAGACCATCGGGTTGGAAGAGGCCATTCTGCTGCAACACCTGAACGAGCTGTTCCAGCACCGGGAAGCCCAGGAGCACCGCGGCTTTGCCTGGCTGCGGGTGCAGCGCGACTGGTTGCTGGACACCCTGCCCTTCTGGACGGCCGTCGACCTGCACCGGGTCACCCGGAGCCTGGTCGACAAGGGCTTGATTCTGGTGGAGTCACCGCCCCTGCACGAAGCGGATGCGCTGGTTTTCAGCATCAACGAATCGCGCCAGACGGCGCGCAGCGCCAGCCCCGAGCAACCCTACCAGCCGCCACGCCGGCAGGGCGCCGGTTTGATCGCCTCAAGCTGGTCACCCAGCGAAGACCTGCTGCAGCTACTGGCCCTGAATCACGGCATTTCCAGGGCCTACGCGCTAGAGCAGCTGGAGGACTTCGTCTGCTACTGGCGCGAGCGCGGCGAAGTCTCCCATGCCTGGGAAAACAAGTTTCGCCAGCACGTACTGAGCCGCTGGCGCCAGAGCCAGCAGGACACCGGTGAGCGCTTCCGTCCCAATGATGAATCCCTCAGCGATGACTGGTACCCCAGTGAAGACGCCCTGGAGATTCTCGAACGCACTGGCGTGACCCGGGCCTTTATCGATGACGCCGTACCCGAGTTTGTCCTGTACTGGCGCGAGCGCAATCCCAAGGAAAAAGCGCTCAACTCCAAGTTTATCCAGCACATTCGCCGGCAGTGGGCGCGCTTCTCTTCCTCACTGACCCACGACACGGAACCCACCCGCATCCCCGAGGACTGGCGGCCCACGGAAGACGTGTACGATATCCTGCGCATGTCGCATATCGACCCGGAGTTTGCCGAGGGCCTGCTGCCGGAGTTCATCATGTACTGGCGGGATTCCAACAAGCTCTACAAGAGCTGGAACACGAAGTTCCTGCAGCATGTAAAATACCACTGGGCAAAACGAAACGAGCTGGCAACCCATGGCGAACAGCAAGACGCTAATCGAACAGGCCGCACGCGGGATCGAAGCCTCGCAGACGACCTCAACGACCGCAGCTGGGCGAGCTGACTCTTCCAAAACCGCTCAGGGTCATGACGCTGACATAGTTTCGGAGGGGCGAGCTCAGGCTGAGGGGTCCCGCGAGGAGCGGGTCGACGCCATCAACCAGGTGTTCGCGCTGTTCCGGCTCAACTACCACAACCAGTTCTACGCCGCCTACCCGGACAGCGAGCAGCTCAACCAGGTCAAGAAGCTGTGGCTTGAGGCGCTGACAGACTACCCTGTGGCCCAGGTGTTACACGGCGCCAAGCAGGCCATCGAAACCAGCGAGTACCTGCCCACCCTCAACAAAATGATCGAGTGCTGCCGCGACAGCCTCTCACCCTATGGCCTGCCCGATTCCCGCAGCGCCTACCGGGAGGCCTGCGAGGCCCCCAGCCCCAAGTCCGCTCAACCCTGGAGTCATCCCGCGGTCTACTTCGCCGGCCGCGATGCGGACTGGTTCCTGCTCAGTAGCGAACCGGAGAGCAGGAGCTGGCCGGTGTTTCGCGACGCCTATCAGCGCTGGTGCGGCAAGGTGATGGCCGGCGAACGCCTCGAGATCGAGGCCCCGGAGGCGCTGCCGCCCAGCAGCGGCGAGGTCAGCAGTCGGGACGAGGCCCTGGCCCAACTTCAGAAAATCCGCGAGCAGCTGGAGTCCTGAGCTTCGGCAGCCGACTGCCGCGGGTGTTCCCGGTGGGCCGAGCTTCGTAGGACGGCTGGCACGGTATCGGAACGGGTCTGAAACGGGCGCAAACCGAGCGGGGCCTGTTTGGCCTGGTCGTGACTCAGGACTCGAGCGGGTTCGGGGCCGCGGGCCTCCCGGCACAATAAGGGTGCCGCTTGAACTGGTGGGGTGCGAGCGGGAGCTCTGCGAGCACTGTCCGAGTCCAGATTTTTGCGCAGCAAAAATTGTCGAGTTGCGCAGCAGCCGGTCGCACCCCACCAGTTCGCACCCGTGCCGGGAGGCCCGTGGCCCCGAACCCGCCTCTCGAAAACTGAGGATCTCAGCCTGCTACTGGTAGCTAGTGTCGTAGTCGGTTCGGGAGAGGTTTTCGAAGCGGGTGAACTGGCCGATGAAGGCCAGTCGGCAGGTGCCGATGGGGCCGTTACGCTGCTTGCCGATGATGATTTCGGCGACGCCCTTCTCCGGGCTGTCCTCGTGGTAGACCTCGTCGCGGTAGATGAACATGATCACGTCCGCGTCCTGCTCGATGGCTCCAGATTCGCGCAGGTCCGAGTTGACCGGTCGCTTGTTGGGGCGCTGCTCCAGGGCCCGGTTGAGCTGCGACAGGGCCACCATCGGGCAATCAAATTCCTTGGCCACGGCTTTCAGATTACGGGAAATCTCGGAGATCTCCGCGGTGCGGCCCTCGGTGAAACCTGCCACTCGCATCAGCTGCATGTAATCCACCATGATCATACCCAGCCCCCCCGCTTCGCGGGCAACGCGGCGCGCGCGGGAGCGGATTTCTGTCGGGCTCAGGGCGGGCGTATCGTCAATATAGAGCGGTACGTCCTTCATCTTGGTAACGGCCGCCGAGAGCTTGGGCCAGTCTTCCTGCTCGAGCTTGCCGTTGCGGATACGGGTCTGGTCGATGCGACCGATAGAGGACAGCATGCGCACGATCAGCTGGTCTGCCGGCATCTCCATGCTGAACACCAGGATGGGCTTGTCCTGGTTGAGCACTGCATGCTCTACCAGGTTCATGGCGAAGCTGGTTTTACCCATGGAGGGCCTGCCCGCCACAATCACCAGGTCTGACTTCTGCAGCCCGGAAGTCATGCCGTCCAGCTCCGTGTAGCCGGTACTGAGGCCGGTGATATCGCCGTCTGAGTTGTACAGTTCGTCGATGCGCTCGACTGCCTTGGTCAGCAGCGGGTTAACGTCCACCGGGCCACCGGCCTTGGGGCCCTGCTCAGTGATCTGCATGATCTTGCGCTCGGCCTCGTCGATCAGCTCGTCGGCGCCTCGGCCTTCCGGGTTATAACCGGAGTCGGCAATGTCCTGGGCAGCCTGGATCAGGTGCCGCAGCGCGGCCCGGTCGCGTACCACAGTGGCATAGGCCCGGATATTGGAAGCGCTGGGCGTATCCTTGGCCAGCTGCGCCAGGTAGCCAAAGCCGCCGGCGTTCTCGAGTTCCCCGCTGGCGTTGAGGGCGTCGGCTACGGTGACCGGGTCGATGGGCTCGTTGGCCTCGGCGAGTCTGGCCATGTGGCGGTATATCAGGCGGTGGTCGGGGCGGTAGAAGTCGCCGAAGGCGACCTGTTCTGCGACCGTGTCCCAGTTGTCGTCCGACAGCAGCAGACCACCCAGCACCGACTGCTCCGCCTCGATAGAGTGCGGCAGCATCTTGATGCGCGCGACTTCGGGGTCGTCGCTATAGGGCAGATCGATGATGTCTGCCGGCATGTCTACTGGATAGTCGTTTTCAGCCATGGGCTCTGCGTCCTGGGGAACCGCTGATTGTTGCGCATACGCGAGTGGTTTTAAAGCGAGATGCGCTCAGGCTGAGCTGATGGGCGTATTGGAGGGGCAAAAAAGAGCGGCGGCTGTCCGAAAAAAAGGGGGACAGACCACGATTTCCGGTCAGAAATAGTGGTCTGCCCCCCTTTTCGATCGTCGTATTCCGGTGGTGGCCTAGGCGGCTTCCGGGACGATGTGCAGTTCGATATTGATATCGATGTCGGAGTGCAGGTGCAGCTCGATCTGGTATTCACCCAGGTCGCGCAGGGCGCCTTCCGGCAGGCGAACCTCGGACTTGTTGATTTCGACGCCAGCGGCGGTGACCGCGTCTTCGATATCGCGAGTACCGATAGAACCGAACAGCTTGCCTTCTTCGCCAGCGTTGGCCTCGATGGTGATAACGCCCAGCTCGGCAATCTTGTCAGCGCGAGCCTGCGCTTCTGCCAGCTGCTCTGCGGCAGCAACTTCCAGTTCGGCGCGACGGGCTTCAAACATCGCCACGTTGTCCTTGGTAGCCGGTACGGCCTTGCCCTTGGGGATCAGGTAGTTGCGGCCATAGCCGGGCTTAACCGTCACCTTGTCACCCAGATCACCCAGGTTTCCAATTTTCTCCAGCAGAATGACTTCCATGCTGATTTCCTCTACTCGTTGTCAGAATCTTGTTGGTCGGGCCTGCGCTGCCAGCGGCTGCGGAAATCCACCAGGCTATCTGCTACAGCAAGGCCCATCACTATCCATTTGACCGGGTCCAGCAATACCCACAGCAGGTAAAAAACCGTGAGGTATCCTGTTCCAAAGCCCCGGTAGGCTGCCCGCGCATGCACCAGGCCCAACCCGGCGATGCTCAGTGGCAGCGCAAATATTACGGCCCAGGGACGATATTCCAGCCCCAGGCTGCTAACTCCCAGCACCAGCAACACCAGGATGCCGGCTACGACGGGCGTATAACGCAGACCGTGAAACTCGGCCTTGAACCCGCCCGGGTTGTACAGCAAGGCCTGCCACCAGCGCGCCAGTAGCAGGCACAGAATGCAACTCATTGCATTCATCAATCCCAGCAGGCCGGCAATTGTGCCAATGCTCGGTGGCGCCAGTGCTACCGGCTGCCCGCCCTGCTGTTCCAGTTGCTGGGAGAGGCTTGCGAAAAACTCCGCGAAAAACCCTTCCAGCATCTGCAGATAATTCTCACCCAGCCAGAGCATACCCAGCCCGGTGATCACGCCAACGGCGCTGCTCGCGCACAGCGTCAGCTGCAAGGACACCGTCCAACGCAGCGTGACGGCCAGCGCGCTCGTCCCCAGGATCAGGCCCAGCGGCCCCGGATCTCCGAAGACGCCCAGCATGAAACTGGCGGGCAATACCGCCCAGGCCAGCAGAAAGCCACCCTCGCCCGGCCCCTTGCGCAGGGTAACCAGCGCCACCACGGCGGCGCCGATCCAGGCAAACATCAGGGTGCTCGCACTGAGTACGGACACCCACAGGGCCTGACTGCGGCCCCGCATTACGTATGCGGCAACGGCTCTCACGGGCCGCTCCGACAGCTCAGTCTTTCGACGAGCTTACTGGTGTGCGTCCGAGTACGGCAGCAGCGCGAGGTAACGCGCGCGCTTGACCGCAGTCGCCAGCTGACGCTGGTAGCGAGCCTTGGTGCCGGTAATACGACTGGGGACGATCTTGCCGGTTTCGGTGACGAACTGCTTCAGGGTATCGAGATCCTTGTAATCGATCTCCTTGACACCTTCGGCGGTAAACTTGCAGAACTTACGGCGACGAAAAAAGCGTGCCATGGGTTATTCCTCCGTTACGAATTTTATGCGTCTGAGTCTTCTGCGGCTTTCTCAGCACCGGCTTCCGGCGCTTCGGCAGCATCACCGGCAGGTTCACCTGCGGGTTCGGCGGCAGCAGTCTCTTTCTTTTCTTCCTCATCCTTCGCTTCGTCCCTGCTGGACTCAGCGGCCTGGCGCTCTTCGTAGCGGCTCTTGCGCTCGCGCTGCTCTTTCTCCTGCTTCATGATCATGGACTCTTCGGTCACAGGCTCATCACGGCGGATTACCAGGTTGCGGATGATCGCATCGTTGTAGCGGAAGGTGGTGGTGAGCTCGTCCATGGCCTCGTTGCTGGCCTCGACATTCATCAACACATAGTGAGCCTTGTGGATCTTGTTGATGTGGTAGGCGAGCTGACGGCGGCCCCAGTCCTCGAGACGATGCACCTGGCCGCCATCTTTCTGGATGGTGGCTGAGTAACGCTCGATCATGCCGGGCACTTGCTCAGACTGGTCCGGATGGACCATGAATACGATTTCGTAGTGTCGCATTAGCGGCTCCTTACGGGTTAAAGCCACCCGGATTCAATAAGAGCCGGTGTGGCAAGGAGAATCGGCGGCCTGAAGCCACCGGTCAAATTTTGAGCGGCGGATAATACAAGCTCCTTACCCACTGCGCAAGCAATTGATACGTCAGTGATTCGGAGCTCTAAGGGGTAGCTGGGTGGGCAGTGGCTGACCCGCCCTGTCAGGGCGCGTTTAAGCTGCTGCCAGGTTTCGGGAATTCTGCGAGCACTGTTCGAGTCCAGATTTTTGCGCAGCAAAAATTGTCGAGTTGCGCAGCAGCCGAAACCTGGCAGCAGCTTGCGCCCGGGCGGGTCAGCCACTGCCCACCCAGCTACCCCGGGCTAGGATTTCAAGCGCGTTGGCGTACGGCCTCAAACAAGCAAACACCGGTCGCTACCGAGACATTAAGGGAGCTGACGTCACCGGCCATGGGGAGTTTGACGAGGTGGTCGCAGGTTTCGCGGGTGAGGCGCCGCAGGCCGGCCCCCTCTGCGCCCATAACGATAGCGGCGGGGCCGGTAAGATCGACGTCGTAGAGCAGTGTGCCAGCCTCGCCGGCGGTGCCGTAGAGCCAGATACCGCGCTCCTTGAGGCCCTCCAGGGTGCGGGCGAGGTTGGTAACCCTGACAAAGGGCACGACTTCAGCGGCGCCGCAGGCGACCTTGCGCACGGTGGCATTGAGATCGGCGGACTTGTCTTTGGGGACAATGACCGCATCGACACCGGCGGCGTCGGCACTGCGCAGGCAGGCGCCGAGGTTATGGGGATCAGTCACGCCGTCCAGCACGAGAATCAGGGCAGGATGTTGCAGGCTTTCCAGGTGCTGGTACAGGGCGGCTTCGTCCCACTGGCGGGTCTCGCGCAGGACTTCGGCTATCACGCCCTGGTGGCGGCCACTCACCTTCTGGTCCAGTTCGGCACGGGACAGGTCTTGCGCGCTGATCCCCTGGTTGGCGGCCAGTTCCAACAGTGCGCTCATGCGCTTGTCCTGGCGCCCGGCCTGCACCCAGAGCTGCTGGATACTGCCGGGCTTTCGTCGCAGCAGGGCATCGACGGCGTGAATGCCGTACACCAGCTCCATCTAGCGGCGCCGGCGCAGCCCGGATTTGCTCGGGCCACTATTCTTTTTCGCGGACTTTTTCTTGCCGGGCTTGTTGCCCGACTTACCACCTGCCGACTTCTTCTCGCCGCTGGAATCCTTTCTGCCGCCCTTGCCCTGGCGACCGCCGCTGCGCTGTTCACGGCTGGCATCCTTGCGGCTCTTGGCGTCTAGCAGCTCCAGGTCGACTTTCTTTTCATCGAGATCGACCCGCGCCACCTGCACCTTCACCTGGTCACCCAGGTTGAAATTGCGGCCGCTGCGTTCACCCACCAGCCGTTGCCGGCCCTGGTCGAAATGGTAGTAGTCTGCCGGCAGGGCACTGATGTGCACCAGGCCCTCAATATAGATATCGGTCAATTCCACGAACAGGCCAAAGCTGGTAACGGCAGCGACCACACCCTCGAAAGTATCGCCGACGTGCTCCTGCAGAAACTCGCATTTGAGCCAGGCCTCTACTTCGCGGGTGGCATCATCGGCACGCCGCTCGGTCATGGAACACTGCTCGCCCATGGCCAGCATTTCCTCAAAGCCGTAGGGGAAGATTCGCTCGGCCGGAATCGGCGGCGCATCTGCGCGCCGAACTCGCTTGCTGGGCATATCCGAGCGGATCACGCGGCGAATACCCCGGTGCACCAGCAGGTCCGGGTAGCGGCGAATGGGCGACGTAAAATGGGCATAGGCTGCGTAGTGCAGCCCGAAATGTCCTTTGTTTTCTGGCTGGTAAACGGCCTGCGACAAGGAGCGCAACAGCATCGTTTCAATGACGTGCTTGTCGGGACGCTCGTTAATCTGGCTGCGGAGCTCCTGGTAGTCCATCGGCGAGGGCTCGTCACCACCGCCGATGTCCAGGCCCAGCTCGCCGAGGAAACTGCGTAGGTTCTCTAGCTTTTCCTCGCCGGGGCCCTCATGCACGCGGTACAGAATGGGAATCTTGTGTTCTTCGAAGAAACGCGCCGTGGCCACGTTGGCACTGAGCATGCATTCTTCGATCAGCTTGTGGGCGTCATTCCGGTGCACCGGCACAATGGATTCGATCTTGCGTTGGGCATCAAAGATGATCCGGGTTTCAGTGGTGTCGAAATCGATCGCGCCGCGCTTGTCCCTGGCCTCACGCAGCACCTTGTAGAGGCCATGCAAACGGTCGATGTGGGGCACGATCGATTTTTCGACCTCGGGGTGCCGGCCGCTCTCGATGACCTCTCCCACCTGGGTGTAGGTAAGACGGGCATGGGAGTGAATGACCCCCTCATAAAACTGGTAGCCGGCGATATTGCCCGCCCCGGAGATTTCCATCTCGCAGATCATGCTGAGCCGGTCCACTTTGGGCATCAACGAGCACAATCCGTTCGAAAGTACCTCGGGCAACATCGGCACAACCCGCTCGGGGAAGTACACGGAATTGCCACGGGTGAAGGCCTCTTCATCGAGGGCGGTATCAGGCCGCACGTAGTGGCTGACATCGGCGATCGCCACCCACAGGCGCCAGCCACCGCCGCGCTTCTTCTCGCAGTAGACCGCGTCATCGAAGTCCCGGGCGTCTTCACCGTCAATAGTGACAAAGGCCAGGTCCCTGAGGTCTATTCGACCCTGCTTGTCGGCCTCCGAGGGCTGGTCCTCCAGCGAAGCGGCCTCGCGCAGCACCGACTCGCTCCATTCGTAGGGAATGCCGTGGGAGCGAATGGAAATATCGATTTCCAGGCCCGGATCCAGGTGCTCACCCAACACTTCAGCAATGCGGCCCTTGGCGCCCAGTTGCCGGGTGGGGTAACCGGTGATTTTGGCCACGACAATCTGGCCGTGTTTGGCGCCGTTTTTCTCGTTCGGCGGGATCAGGACGTCGTGGTTGATGCGTGCATTGTCGGGCTTGACCGCGCCGATCCCGCCCTCTTCATAGTAGCGGCCCACCACCTCTGTACTGGCACGATTGAGTACTTCGACAATCTTGCCCTCGCGGCGGCCGCGATTGTCGATCCCGGACACTCGTGCCAGGGCTTCATCGCCGTGAAACACCAGCGCCATCTGACGAGCGCTGAGGTAGAGGTCGTCTGCCCCGTCCATGGGAGACAGGAAACCGTAGCCGTCGCGATGACCGATCACGCGCCCACGCACGAGATCCAGCTTGTCGACCGGCCCATAGGCGCCCTTGCGGTTCACCAGCAGCTGGCCGTCACGTTCCATGGCACGCAGGCGGCGACGAATGGCCTCGACATCTTCCTCGCTTTCAGCATTGAGGCGCTGGCAGATCTGGGCGTGATCGAGTGGATGGTCTGCGTCGCCCAGCAATTGCAGGATCAGCTCGCGACTGGCTACGGGGTTATCGTAACGATCGGCTTCTCGTTTGGCGTGGGGATCGGCAGGTGGAGGGGCGGATTTACGACCGCGCGTTTTTGAGTTTTTTGACATGTGCCCCCAATTATACGGCAGGATTGACAATCAGTCTGTGGAAAAGTAAAGTTCGCGCCCTCTGGGATTCTCAGCGCCAGCCGGGACTTCCAGATCTGCCCAGGTGGTGAAATTGGTAGACACGCTAGCTTCAGGTGCTAGTGCTCGAAAGGGCGTGGCGGTTCCAGTCCTCTCCTGGGCACCATATTTTTTTAAGAGGCCGAGCCGCCCGTGGTTCGGCCTTTTTTATTCAGGCGTCGAGTACGTCGTTGCGGCGAGCTCGTTGAGCTCTTGCAACGCCGAGAGGACTAACCCGGCCAGCCAGCACAGCTGACTGGCGTTCGCCTGCACACGTTGCTGCGCAACGTAAGCGTTTGGCTCACCCTCTCCTGGGCGTGCCACTAGCTGGCTGAAAAGGCCGAGCCGCCCGTGGTTCGGCCTTTTTTGTTCAGGCGTCGAGTACGTCGTTGCGGCGAGCTCGTTGAGCTCTTGCAACGCCGAGAGGACTAACCCGGCCAGCCAGCACAGCTGACTGGCGTTCGCCTGCACACGTTGCTGCGCAACGTAAGCGTTTGGCTCACCCTCTCCTGGGCGTGCCACTAGCTGGCTGAAAAGGCCGAGCCGCCCGTGGTTCGTCCTTTTTTATTCAGGCGTCGAGTACGTCGTTGCGGCGAGCTCGTTGAGCTCTTGCAACGCCGAGAGGACTAACCCGGCCAGTCAGCACAGCCTACGCGGCGCGGCCTGCGCGGCGCGGCCTGCGCGGCGCGGCCTGCGCGGCCCGGCAGACTGGCGTTCGCCGGCACACCTTGCTGCGCAACGTCAGCGTTTGGCTCACCCTCTCCTGGGCGTGCCACTAGCTGACAACAGCACTGAGTTATTCGCAACTCGACGATTTTTTGTGCAAGACGCTTTTCAGTTATGCTCTGGGTATAACTATAAGGAAAGACATCATGCGCACCGCTCTCTTTCTGTTGGCAGTACTGGTTCCCGGATTTTCGATCGCCGCTGAGAAGCAGTTGTTGTGGGGAGACACCCACCTGCATACCAGCTACTCCTTTGATGCCTATACCAACAATAATTTCACGGCGGACCCGAACGTGGCTTATCGCTATGCGCGGGGCGAGCCGGTGGTGCACCCCTATAACCGTACCCGGGTGCAGATCGAAACGCCGCTGGATTTTCTGGTGGTGTCGGACCATGCGGAATTTCTCGGTGTCATTCGTCACATCCACCAACAGGGGGTGGACACCAGTGAGCTGGGGCTGTGGGACAGCCTGAAGGCGCGGTTTGCGGCCTGGTACCTGAGCCGTCGGTTGGATCAGCGCGACGCGGCACAGCTGTTCAGGGATGTATTGCCACCGCCGAAGCCGGTACGGGAAGCCGCAGAAGATTCCACCATTGGTGGCAACACCAACATCCTGCCGCCGATGATGCCGGTTCAGGTGGACACCTGGCGTTCGCAGACCGAGCTGGCAGATGAGTATTACCAGCCCGGTAGTTTTTCTACGTTTATCGGCTGGGAGTGGAGTTCGACCCCGGGAGGCGCCAACCTGCACCGGGTGGTGTTCACGGACGGCGATGCCGAGGTCGGCCAGAGTTTTCACCCCTATCGCTTTATCGACAGTCAGTACCCGGAAGATCTCTGGGCCTGGCTGGATGAGACCAGCGCCTCAACGGGCGCCAATTTCCTGTCGATACCACACAATTCCAACCTGTCGAAGGGCTTCATGTTTGACGAGACGCGCCTGCGCGGCACCGAGTTTGACAGCGCCTATATCGAACTGCGGCGCAAGTGGGAACCGGTCACCGAAGTCACCCAGCTCAAGGGCGACTCGGAAACCCATCCGGACCTGTCACCCGATGACGAGTTTGCCGATTTCGAGATCTTCCCGTACTACCTGCAGGTCAACCAGAGTCTCTACAAAGCACAGTCTGGCGACTATATGCGCACGGCGCTGCTGCGCGGCCTGGCACTGGAGAAGCAGTACGGCGAGAACCCCTACCAGTTTGGTGTGATCGGCTCGACCGATGCCCACACCGGTATCGCCAGCGCAGAGGAAGACAACTTCTGGGGGAAGATGGCCACCGACTCGATCCCCGAGAACAAAAGCCGCGAGTGGGAAGAAGGCGTGCGTTCACCGGACGGCTGGGCCATGTCTGCCTCAGGCCTGGCAGCGGTGTGGGCCGAGGAGAACACCCGCGAGAGCGTGATGGCAGCCATGCGCCGGCGGGAAGTCTATGCCACTACCGGCCCGCGTATCCGGCTACAGTTCTTTGCGTCAGATGACTTTGGCGAGCTCGATCTCGCCTCCGCTGACCTCTACACCCAGGCGACCAGCAAGGGCATCCCCATGGGCGGGGAGATGGCTGCCAGCGAGTCAGCGCCGGAATTTATCATCCTCGCCGACAAGGATCCGGTGGGAGCCAACCTCGATCGACTACAGGTCATCAAGGGCTGGCTGGATGCCAGCGGTGAGCCCCGGGAACGCGTCTACAACGTGAGCTGGAGTGGTGACCGGGTGCTGGATGGCCAGGGCAAGCTGCCCGCCGTGGGCAACACCGTGAACCTGGAAAACGGCAAGGTCAGCAACAGCATCGGTGCGCCGCAGCTGGCCGGGCGTTGGTCAGACCCGGACTACGTCGCCGGACAACCCGCGTTCTACTACGTTCGTGTGTTGCAGATTCCCACCGCGCGCCACTCTTATTTGGATGCGCTGGCCCTGGGCCAGGAGCGGGCGGCTGATCACCCCAACACGATCCAGGAACGCGCCTACTCTTCGCCGATCTGGCTCAAGCCAAACCCTTGACGGGCTCAGACGGCGGTATTGCGAAGAGAAAGCATCCCGACCCGCGTCGCGTTGAGGACTTTCCCCCGGGCGGCGGATAGGGATACAGCTACCCTGAGAATGCTTAGGTCGGATCCTGCGCGGCGCCAATAATGTCGGTCAGCACCAGGTCCCGCTCGGCTAACCAGGCATCCAGCTCATCGGCCAGCCGCAGGCTGATACCGGGCTCGGCGTAGTTGGCCGTGCCCACCTGCACTGCTGAGGCCCCGGCCATGAAGAATTCCAGCGAATCCCGCAGGCTGCCGATGCCACCCATACCGATGATGGGAATGGAGACCTGCTGATACACCTCGTACAGCATGCGCACTGCCAGCGGTTTCAGCGCCGGGCCGGACATGCCGCCCATTTTCTGGCCGAGCATGGGACGGCGCCGGTCGACGTCGATCACCATGCCCCGAATGGTGTTGATCATGGTGATACAGTCGGCGCCCGCCGCTTCCACAGCACGGGCCACCTCACAGATATCGCCGGCCTCCGGTGACAGCTTCACCATCAGTGGCAAAGAGGTGACCTTACGCACAGCAGCCGTCACTTCGCCGGCAGCCTTGCCGGACACGCCAAAGTGCATACCACCGGCATGGACATTGGGGCAGGAGATATTCAGCTCGAGGGCGGCAACGCCCTCTACTTCGTCAAAGCGCCTGGCCAGCTCGACGAAGTCCTCGATCGAGGTCGCAAAAGTGTTGGCGATGACGGTCACGCCCAGCTCGCGCAGGCGCGGCATGGTGTCGCGCACAAAGGCCTCAATACCGATATTGGCCAGGCCAATGGAGTTGAGCATCCCGGCGGCGGTTTCCGCCGTGCGGGGCGGCGCATTGCCGGGCCGGGGTTCGAGAGAAATCCCTTTTACGCTGACGCCGCCAAGCCGCGAGACATCGACAAAGTCCGCATACTCCACGGCGTAGCCATAGGTGCCGGAGGCGTTGACGAAGGGATTTTCCAGGGTCAGGGTACCCAGCGGAGTCAGCAGACGCGCGCTCATGAGGCGGCCTCAAAAATATCGGCAGCCTCGAATACCGGGCCGTCGTAGCAAACGTATTTGTAGGTACCATCCGTGCCCATGACCGCACAGCCCTTGCAGGTGCCCATTCCACAGGCCATGGGCGCTTCCAGGGCCAGCTGGCAGGGGACGCCGGCGGCCTGGGACACATCGGACACGGCGTGCAGCATGCCGTCCGGCCCGCAGCTGTAGACGATGGCGTTGTTGTCTTCTTCCAGCAGCCGGGCCAGCGGTGCGGTCACGCGGCCCTTTTCGCCACGGGCACCATTTTCTGTGGTCACCACCAGTTCAGCCACTTCAGCGATTTCTTCGGCCAGCGGCAGGTCGTCTTCAGTGCGCCCACCGTAAACAAACACGCTGCGGGTGCCGGCGGCGTGAAACTCACGCGCCAGGTAGAGCAGCGGCGCCACGCCGACACCACCGGCGACCAGAATCGGCCGGCGGCCGGCATTGTTACTGTCCGCCTCGTCCATGTGATAGCCCTTGCCCAGCGGACCGAACACCGTGAGCGCATCGCCCACTTCCATGCCGGCCAGCAGCTCGGTGCCCTCACCAATGGGCTTGACGATGATGGAGCCGAATTCCCCACACTCCACCAGCGAGAAAGCCCGGGGTAGCACCGGGTGTACGCCCCACTCGCCGCGCACCATCACAAACTCACCGGGGCGAGCTGGAATCGGCTCATCACCGGCAAAGCGCAGCAGCTTGTAGTTAGGGGCGGGGGTAAGGACTTCAGTAATGCGTGTGCGCAGATATTTCATGGCGCGCTATGATACACGGATGGCTTTTTCCCGGACATATCCCCGCGCCCGCCACCCGGCTGTATTAGCGATTTTGTTCAGCCTCATGGGCGCATTCCCACTCACCTCGGCCGCCGACAGCGGTGCTGGAGGCGCGATGAACTCTCCGTCAAGTTATCACCAGGTCCTGATTACCGAGTATGGCGAGGCCGAGGACCTGCAGTGGGTGGAGAGCTCACCCCTGCCGACACCCGGTCCGGGCGAGGTTCGGGTGCGGGTGATTACCGCCAGCGCCTCGTTTACCGACATCATGGTACGCAAGGGCATCTACAGCGGCGTGGACGCCAGCCTGCCCTACCCTCCCGGTTATGACATGGTCGGAATAGTCGATGCCATTGGACCCGGCGTGACCGGGCTCAGTGTGGGCCAGCGGGTGGCCGACCTGACGGTCTGGGGCGCCTACAGCGAGTACATGCTGAGGCCAGCGGACAAACTGGTGCCGGTGCCAGACGGCCTGGCCGCCGAGGACGCGGTAGTGCTCGTGTTGTCCTACCTGACTGCCTACCAGATGCTGTTTCGCACGGCGGACGTAAAGCCCGAGCAGGTGGTGCTGATTCACGGCGCCAGCGGTGCGGTGGGTACCGCCCTGGCCCAGCTCGGCCAGGTAGCGGGCCTGAAGATGTACGGCACCGCGTCAACCGGCAAACAGGACTACGTGCGGGCAATGGGCGTCATCCCGATCGACTACCAGACCGAGGACTTCACCACTCGCATTATCAAAGAGACTGACGGTGTCGGCGTGGACGTGGTGTTCGATGCCATCGGCGTGGACAACTTCAAGCGCTCCTACAGCGTACTGGCGCCGGGCGGCGTGCTGGTCACCTATGGTCTCTACAAGGCGAGCATCACGCAAGACAGCATGTTCGGCGTGGCCTGGCCGTTCGTAAAAATGTTGTGGCAGATGAAACTGTGGAACTGGTTTCCTGAGGACGACAAGCGCGTGACGTTTTATTCAATCCAGTCCCAGCGGGAGGAGCAGCCGGGTTGGTTCAAGGACGATCTGGCGGCGCTGTTCAACCTGGCCCTTGAGGGCAACCTGGACCCACAGATCTGGAAGCGCATGCCCTTGTACCAGGCCGCCGAGGCCCACCGCCTGATCGAGTCCGGGGAGGTGCGCGGCAAGATCGTGCTGGACGTCAGCCCCGACCCGGACCGCTAGTGTTCTTTTGGCATGGGCCGGGGGCCTTGCCTGTCAGGCACGCCTGGGTGCCAGGCTACTAATCGAGCAAGGGATTGGCACGCACACTGGCAGGGACCGGGCAGTCCATCACCGCAGCGACCGCCACCAGGATTTCCACTTCTTCCGGCAATAGCACACCATCGTGGGCGGCACACTGTGCCATGCCTTTCAGCAGGCGCGGCTTGAGCAGCGGATAGCAGTCCGCCAGTTTGTTCACCGCGCGGCTGAATTCCGCCACCCCGCATTCCTCCAGCGGGCGCAGGATAAGGTTGTAAAGTCCTACACTTTCGACACCCCGGTGAAACGCGGCCTTGCGATCCTCTTCGTCCTGGTGGCCATGCCAGGCCAGCACCGACACCACGGTGCGGTACTCCTGGCGTACCTGCACGGCCTTGCGGTAACGCGGCTTGCTCGGCGCCACCTGCAGGAACTCCGGGTCCAGGTAGTGACGTGTTACCTGGTACAGGCACCACTCATAGAGATCGACCTTGTTGTCCACCCGGGTCACCTTCAGCAGCGTCTCCTTGAACTGGTGATACTGCTGCGCAGACATGCACTTGAGTGCCGGTAGCGACAGCTCCAGTAGCGACAGTCGCAGGGCCGGCGCCAGCATGGCGACGGCGGGCTGCAACTGCCGCGTGGTGGTCGCCAGACCGCGCACACCGCTGGCCTCGATCAGTGAGTATTGCGCTTCCTGGGTATTAAAGTCGTCGGCCAACAGCAGGCCATAGACCACGGCGTGGGCACCGAATGGATCGCGAGCCTGTTCCGCGAGCGCGTCAGGAATAACCGCCACGCCTCCGGCAGCGTCGCCAAAATCCGCATCGACACGCGGAGCACCTTTATCGGTCTTGTCATAAGCCGTGGCATCGGCCGCCGCACCGCCCAATGCCGTACTGGCGATTACTGCCGCCCCCAGCGCCGCGGCCTGCCGGCGGCGGGCTTCAGCGGATTCGGCCTTTTCGGCCTGCTCGGCTTCGCGGCGCTGTTTGTCTCGGGTCGTGCCCCGGTAGGATTTTGCAGCATCCAGCAGGATATACCGGCCATCCCATCGGGGTTCGATACGGCGGATGCGGTCGTCCAGCGGAGGGTGTGTTCTTGCCAGTTGCCAGAGCTGGTTGATCTGGCCAAAGAAGATATGACTCAACTCGGTGGCCCTGGGCTCCAGCAGGTTAGTGCCGGCGGGATACCCGCCTATTACCTTAAGTGCGTTAGCCACCCCCTCGGGGTTGCGCGTGAACTGCACTGCAGAAGCATCGGCAAGCAGTTCCCGCTGGCGGCTGACGGCCGCCTTGATCAAGCCTGCAAATATGCCCCCAAGCAGGCCGATGAGCCACAGGGCAATGCCCACCACCATAGCCTGCGGCGGCAGGCGATTCTTGCTGCGCGTGCTGAGGCTGCCACGGTGGCTACGGCCACCGCGCACCACCACTTCGCCGACGTCAGCAATAAAGGTGATGCCCTTGAGCAATGCAGCGAGACGGATGTTCAGCCGCATATCGCCGTTGAGGATATGGCTGAATTCATGTGCCACCACACCCTGCAACTGGTCTCGGTTGAACTGGTCCAGGCTGCCCTGGGTGAGCCCAATCACCGCGTCAGCCGGCGCAACACCGGCGGCAAAGGCATTGATGCCACGCTCATCGGCCAGCAGGTAAACCGCCGGTACCGGCATCCCAGCTGCCAGTGCCATCTCTTCGACGACATTGAGTGCACGCCGCTGCGCGGGATCATCAGTGTGTGGCAGGATCCGTTGCCCGCCCAGGCGCTCCGCCACCGCTTTGCCGCCGGCGGAGAGCTGGGCCCATTTGAACAGCACCACCAGGAATATCGTGGCCACGACTCCCAGGCAGACAAACCCGAAGGTCTCCCAACTGAAGGCGGCGAAAAACCCGCGAATGGCTTCTTCGCCCGCCAGCGGCGCCGTCGTGGCTCCCATGAAGTAGACCAGCATGGCGATCAGGATATTGGTAATGCCGATCAGCAGCAGCACTGCCAGCATGAACCAGAGCAGCAGCCAGCGGCTGCTGCGACGGGCATGATCCTGGGCGGCGTAAAAATCCACGGCGTGGCCCGTGGTGCGAGGCGCTAGAAGCTGACTTTGGGCGCGGCCTGA
This sequence comes from Cellvibrionales bacterium, assembly GCA_043513815.1. Taxonomy (GTDB): domain Bacteria; phylum Pseudomonadota; class Gammaproteobacteria; order Pseudomonadales; family Halieaceae; genus JANQIO01. The sequence continues at coordinate 3,948,641 of CP121313.1, forward strand.
ATCGCGGCCGAGTCTTCAAACTCCAGCAGCGCGGCATCGCTGGGATGGCCGAACCTGGCCGCGAAGAACACAGGCGGAAAACTCTGTCGATAGATATTGTAGGCCGTGACAGAATCGTTATAGCCCTGGCGAGAAAACGCAACACGATTTTCCGTGGTGGTGATTTCCTCGCTCAGCTGCTGCATGTTCTCGCTGGCCTTGAGGTCCGGGTAAGCTTCCATGGTCACGTTCAGTGCTCCCAGTGCTTTCCCCAGGGAACCCTCGGCTATCGCCAGCTGCCCCATCTCGCTGCCGCCGGCACCCTGCTCGCCAATGGCCTTGAGCACGGCGGCGGCGTTGTTCCGCGCCGAGATGACCGCATCCAGGGTCTCCCGCTCGTGGGCCATGTAACCCTTGGCCACTTCTACCAGGTTGGGGATCAGGTCGTAACGCCGTTTGAGCTGAACCTCAATCTGCGAAAAGGCATTCTGGTAACGGTTCTTCAGCGTCACCAGCCGGTTGTAGATGGCGATGATGTAGCCGATAAGGCCCAGCAACACCAGCCAGAAAACAATACTGGATACGTCCATGAGGCAACCTACTCAACACAGGAGCCCTCAGTATAACTGCTGAGCCGCCGCCGCAGAACACCGCCGGTGCTGCCGTTTGTACTGGGTATAGGTCATCCCTGTCCAGCGCCCGAAGGCGCGGTAGAAGCTATTTGGTTGGCTAAAGCCCAATTGCCCGGCGAGGCATTTGCCTGGTAACCAGCGCCTGGCCAGGCATTTCTCGCAGCGATAGCGTCGCACCTGGTCCAGCAACTGCTGGTAGCTCGCCCCCTCAGCCCGCAACCGTCTGCGCAGCGTGCTAGGCGATACACACAGCACCTGCGCCACGCGGCTGGCGTTGACCTGGTCCAGGTTGGAGAGTAGTAAGACATGCAGCACACGTCGCCGCATCAGGCGCCTGGTTTTACCCCGGGCGCCCTCCGGGGTGTTACGTCGCTCTTCCATGGCATTCCCTTGCTCTGGTTTCGCGGATGATTAAATTGAATATAGTCCGCCGCAGGGGCTACGGCTGGAAAAATTGACAACCGAAGTGCGCAGGCTCAGGCGCTGCCGGGCATCTCACCGGTCATTGTCATCGTGTCCTCTCCGTCCACCACAACGCGGTTTCGGCCTGACTGCTTGCCCTCATAGAGTGCGGCGTCGGCGCGTGCCACGCAGTCCTCTAGCCGCATACCCGTGCTAAAGGCCGCCACGCCGATCGTGAGAGTCAGCGACAGCACGGCACCGTCGTAGCTCAGCAGGGTGCACTCCAACGCGCTGCGCAGTTTCTCGGCGAGGGTGGCGCCACCCTCGAGTGTCGTTTCCGGCAGCAGAAAAATAAATTCCTCACCGCCCCAGCGAGCAATGGTGTCCATATCGCGGAGCTGACTGTGCAGCAACTGAGCCACCTGCTGCAGGGCAAAATCGCCGCAGGCGTGACCGTACTGGTCGTTGCAGGCCTTGAAGCGGTCGATGTCCCCCATCATGATCACGAAGCCGCGGCCACTGCGACTCGCACGGGCGATCTCCTCTTCCACCTTGTCGGCAAACCCGCGACGGTTCAGAAGCCCGGTCAGGATATCCAGCCGAGCGGCCTCCTCAAGCTTTTGATTGCTGAGTTCCAGCTCTTCGGTGCGGCGCTGGATTTCACCGTCCAGGTGATGATGCATGCGGGTAAAGCGGTCCGCCAGCGAGATCGCCATGGAGACCAGTATGGCGGCAAAGCCCACACTCAGCAGCCGCGGGTGCTGCACGGCACCCTGGGCCACAACAATGTCGTTGAGGGCGCAAAACATGAAGATCGCCCAGCCCACCGTCATGGTGCGGGCCTCCGCGTGGCCGCGCGCGGCATACCAGACCACTATCACCAGCGTCGCAATCAAACCGGGGATGACGTACAGCTGCCACAGGAACAGCGTATTGATAAGAATGTCGTAGCCGGGCACCAACAGCGCAACCAGGGAAGACACAGCAAAACCCAACTGATAAGCCCGCGCCCACAGGGGTATCCTCACGCGCAACAGGCAGGTCAGCAGTTCCATGCCCAGAGCGGGCAGCAGGTATATGACGCTGTACTCGACCTTCTTGTGGACCAGGTATGGAATGGCATTGAGCCAGCCGACTACATGCTTCCATTGGCTCATTTCCAGGGTGTATACCGCCACCAGGCAGGCGACAACTCCGAACCACAGGAACTCTTTCAACCTGGGATTGCGTGCATAAAGATAGAGGTGATAAGTGCCAAAACCCAGGTAGCTGATGACCAGCATGAGCGCCAGGGCCTCCGTGAACCAGACCCGCTTGGTCAACTCAAAACTGGGGCCGACACTGTACTGGCCTTCGAACAGGCCCGCGGTGCTGGAGTTACCCACTGTGGGGTGCCGCCAGACGCGCAGTGCCACCAGCAACTTACCGTTCTCGTCGATGGCTTCCGGCGGGATGGAAAAAATGCGCTTGCGGTCAGAGATCGGCTGAGGGTCGGGAGGGAAGCGGCCAGCACCGCCCACCAGGATACCGCCCAGAAAGAGCTCATAGGCGCTGTGTACCTTGCCGATGGAAATACCGAGCTGGTGCACCAGGTTGGGCTGCCCCTGCTCGAGACCGCCAATCTGCACTGTGGCGCGATACCAGGCAAATCCGGTCAGGTCTTCGTAGCCCTGGCGACGCCAGTCCCGGGGCACCAGGATATTGTCCCAGGCGCCGTGGTTGTAGCCGGGGTCGGCCCAGCGCAGATCGTCGCCCACACGGAAACGCCAGGCGCCGTGCAGCTGCACCACCTGGTCTGCGCTCTCCAGCTCGAATTCCACCGCCTGCGCAGGGAGCACGGAGCCGAAGCACAGTAGTAGAAGAACGAAAATACGCATTCATGAAGCCTCGTTTTGTGAGCATACCTCTTCGCCGGGGTATTCAGTATCAGAAACCGCATAACTTGGTCTGTTCTGTGAACTAATGCGTACTTCTTCAGCGGTAACTACCCGAAATTGAAGGAAAAATTGTGCCCGAGGGACCCGAAATACGACGCGCCGCCGATAGCCTGGCCGATATTCTCGAAGGCCAGGTGGCAGAATCCGTAAAGTTCGGGTTGCCGCGGTTGCGGCGCCACGGCAAGACGTTAAGCGGTTACCGCATCGAGCGGCTGGAAACCCGCGGCAAGGCGCTGCTGACCCATTTCGAGCACGGCTGGACCATCTACTCCCACAATCAGCTGTACGGTGTCTGGAAGATCGCCAGGCGCGGCAAGCTGCCGAAGACCAACCGCTCCCTGCGACTTGCACTGCATACGGCAGATCACAGCGCGCTGCTATACAGCGCCTCAGACATCAGCCTGTGGCGCACGGAAGAAGTGGAACAGCATCCCTTCCTGAAGCGCATTGGCCCCGATATCCTCTCGCCGGACCTGAGCTGGCGTGACATTGCCGCGCAGCTTCAGCATGACAAGTTCCGGCGCCGCTCACTGGCTGCCCTTTACCTTGACCAGGCCTTCATTGCCGGCATCGGCAACTACCTGCGCGCCGAGATTCTGTTCGCCGCCGGCCTGCACCCGGATCTCAAGCCTGCGGACCTCAACCGCGGTCAACTCGGCCGCCTGGCCCGCAGCACCCTGGCGATCAGCCAGCGCAGCTACGACACCGGCGGCATCGTTACTGCGCCGCGCCTGCTGGCACGGTTGCAGAAAATGGACCTGCCCCGGGAGCAAACCCGCTTCTATGTATTTGGCCGCCAGGGCCTGCCCTGCTACCGCTGCACTGGCGAAATCCAACGGATCGAGAGCCAGTCGCGCCGGCTCTATCTGTGCCCCACCTGCCAGCCGCCAGGCAACTGACTACCATTGCCCCATGGGCATCAATCTCGTCTGGTTCAAGCGCGACCTGCGGCTTGCGGACCATGCACCGCTACAGGCGGCCATTCACAGTGGCCGCCCCTGCCTGCTGTGCTACTGCTTTGAGCCGGCGCTGCTGGCCAACGAACACTACCGGCGGCGCCACTGGCGCTTCATCAGCCAGTCCATAGATGACATCAACGCGAAGCTCTCCGAATATGGCAGCGAACTGAAGTGCTTCGACGCCGCCATGCCTGAGTTGCTGGATGCCCTGCACGCAGAGTTCGGGATTGCCGCGGTCTACAGCCATGCGGAAACCGGTCTCGATGTTACCTATCGCCGCGACCTGGCCGTTGCAGCGTGGCTTGAGGAACGGAATATTACCTGGCACGAAAGCCCTGGCAACGGCGTGCAGCGCGGACGGCAGAATCGCGACGGCTGGAACCAGCACTGGCACCAGGTGATGACTGCGTCCTGCGTGGAACCGGCGCTGGATCAGCTTCAAGGCCCGGAGCTTGCACCGGATGGCCACGCTCATCGGCTCCTGCACAGTCGGCCCGATGACTGGGCTACATCATCGCCAATGCAGGTCGGAGGTGAGGACGCAGCCTGGCAGACACTGCACAGTTTCTTCGAGCAGAGAGGCAGAGAGTACCAGCGGCAAATCTCCAAGCCCGAGGCCAGCCGGGAACACTGTTCGCGGCTGTCGCCCTACCTGGCCTGGGGCAATTTGAGCATCCGCCAGGTGTACCAGGCGCTACGCAGAGCCCGCGGCAGGCCTGGCTGGCAGCGCCCACTGGAGGCCTTTGAATCGCGGCTGCATTGGCACTGCCACTTCGTACAAAAATTCGAAATGGAATGCCGGATGGAGTTCGAGGACATCAATCGTGGCTACCGGAAGTTCAGCAAACGGGAAGATGCAACGCGTCTGGAGGCGTGGAAGCACGGCCATACCGGTATCCCTCTCATCGATGCCAGCATGCGCTGTCTGAAAGCGACCGGCTACATCAACTTCCGCTCACGGGCCATGCTGGTGAGCTTCCTGACACACCACCTATGGCTGGACTGGCGCGTGGGGGCGGCCTGGCTCGGCTCTCTGTTTCTCGATTTTGAGCCCGGCATTCACTATGCACAGATGCAAATGCAGGCAGGGGTCACCGGCATCAACACCATCCGCATCTACAATCCGGTGAAACAGGGTCATGACCACGACCCCGAAGGCGACTTTGTCAGGCGCTGGGTCCCGGAGCTGCAACAGGTGCCGGCGCCATTTGTACACCAGCCCTGGACCCTGGGTCCCCTGGACCGGCAAATGTACCAGGCGCAGGAATACCCGGAACCGGTGGTCGACATTCGCGAGAGCTTCCGCCACGCCCGCGACGTATTGTGGCGCTGGAAATCAGACCCGGAAGTATTGAGAGAGAAGGAACGTATCCTCAGGCGGCATGTGGATCCCCGACACTATCAGCGCAGGCTTAAGGATGACTCAGGCCGGGGGATGTTCTGACCGGTTCAGCCAGGCATCGGTGCCCCCTTATTCGCCGAAGGGGTGCCGCAGGACTATAGTCTCGACCCGGTCGGGGCCGGTCGAAATGATATCGATGGGTGCGCCCACCACTTCTTCGATGCGATTGATGTAGTCGCGGGCATTGACGGGCAGTTCTTCCAGGGATTTGGCGCCAATGGTGGAGTCACTCCAGCCTGGCACCTCCTCGTACAGCGGCACCAGGCCGTCGTAGTCGTCGCTATCCACCGGGTAGGGCACGGGATTTCCACTGGCATCCTGGTAGCCGACACAAATCTGGATGGTCTCCAGGCCGTCCAGTACGTCGAGCTTGGTCAGGCACAGGCCGGATACGCTGTTGATCTGCACCGCATTGCGCAGCGCCACCGCATCGAACCAGCCGCAGCGACGTGGCCTGCCAGTGGTTGCGCCAAACTCGTGGCCTTTCTTGGCCAGGTGCTCGCCGGTGGCGTCAAACAACTCGGTAGGGAACGGGCCGGAGCCCACCCGGGTGGTATAGGCCTTGGTGATGCCCAACACGTAGTCCAGGTACAGCGGGCCGAAACCGCTGCCGGTGGCCGTGCCGCCGGCGGTGGTGTTGGATGATGTCACAAAAGGATAAGTGCCGTGATCGATATCCAACAGCGAGCCCTGGGCACCCTCAAACATGATTCTGGCACCGTTGTTGCGGTACTGGTGAAGCAACGTAGTCACGTCCGCAATCATCGGCGCCAGCTGTTCCAGCATCGCCAGGGCCTGGTCCAGGGTCGCCTGGTAGTCAACTTCTTCAACCTTGTAAAAACCGGTCAACACGAAGTTGTGGTAGTCCAGTACAGACTTCAGTTTCTCTGCGAAGCGCCCGGCATCCAGCAGGTCGCCCAGACGCAGTCCGCGCCGTGCCACTTTGTCCTCGTAGGCCGGGCCGATACCGCGGCCGGTGGTGCCGATCTTGTCCTTGCCGCGGGCCAGTTCGCGGGCCTGGTCCAGGGCGACATGGTAGGGGAGTATCAGCGGGCAGGCGGCACTAATGCGCAGCCGCTCGCGAACGGGAACGCCTTTTTCTTCCAACTCGCCAATTTCAAACAGCAGCGCTTCCGGAGACAGCACCACGCCATTACCGATCAGGCAGGTGACGTTCTCGCGCAGTATTCCCGAGGGGATCAGGTGCAGCACGGTTTTCTCACCGTCGATTACCAGGGTATGACCCGCGTTGTGGCCTCCCTGGAAGCGCACGACCGCATCGACCTGGTCGGTCAGCAGGTCCACGATCTTGCCCTTGCCCTCGTCGCCCCACTGGGTGCCCAGCACCACCACATTCTTGTTCATCGCCGCACTCATTCCAGCTCTTCCACTATCCATTTACCATCCCGCAACACCAGCTGCCGATTGCAGCGGGCATCGACGGATGCCGATAATTCATTGATAACTATTTCGCCTGCCGCGCGTAGCGCTGCCACGGCCTCCCACTGCGCCTGATCCCCCTTAGCCGGCGCCGCAATCGCGCCAGCATCGACCCCGTCGCCGTTGTCGACCAGGTCCAGCAACACCATCAGATCGGTGCTGAAACCAGTGGCGGGCCTGGGCCGGCCAAATACCTCGCCCACGTCGTCGTAGCGGCCACCATTGGCCAGAGCGCGGCCCTGTTCCTGTACATAGGCCGCGAACACCAGGCCGGTGTGGTAGCGGTAGCCACGCAACTCCGCCAGGTCGAAATAAAGGTCGACCTGCGGGTACCGCTCGGAAATAGCCGCCGCCACCTGCCGCAGCTCAGCCACAGCGGTATCCACGGCGCCCAAACCCGCGGGCACCTGGTCCAGTACTTCAAGTCCTCCATGAAGGTTGGCCAGGTCCAGCACGCGACTGGCCAGCGTGGCGTCGACGCCGGCCAGCAGTTGCTCAAGGTCAGGCCTGGACTTGCGCTGCAGGGCCTCATAGACCGGGTCACGCAGGTCATTCGCGAGTTCGGCCAGCAGACCGCTGGCGATGCCAACATGGCCCAGATCCAGCGTGATACCGTCGACACCGGCTGCCCGCAGGGTCTCGAGCATCAGCGAAATCACTTCGATATCGGCGGCCAGGGAGGCGTCGCCATAGAGTTCTGCGCCCAGTTTGACCGGTGAGCGCGAGCCCAGCAGGGTTGTCGGTCGCGTATGCAAAACGCTACCTGCATAGCAAAAGCGACTGACACCGTCGCCCGCCAGGCTGTGGGCATCGATGCGTGCCACCTGAGGCGTGATATCGGCGCGCACGCCCATGCTGCGACCGCTCAGTTGATCGGTGAGGCGAAAGGTCAGGCGGTCGATGTCGGCGCCCAGGCCGATCAGCAGTGACTCGGTAAATTCCACTAGCGGAGGCATCACCAATTGATAGCCCCAGCCCCGGTGCAGGTCCAGTAGCCGGCGGCGCATTGCCTCAAGCCGGGCGGCGGGCCCGGGCAGCAGTTCTTCGATGCCGTCGGGCAGCTGCCAGCGGTCACCTGTCGTCATGTCGAAAATCCCTGTGAAAACCTGCGCGACCGGGCTCAGTTAACGAGGTACAGCAGGCCCAGCCCGACGAGCATGCTGCACAACCCGAATACCCTCAGGGTCCGGTCGTCCAGCCGTGCCACCTGCTCGACCATCTCGCGCCAACGCCCGGGAGCCATAAAAGGCAAAACTCCCTCAATGACAAGAACCAGCGCCAGGCCAATCGTTAGATGCTGCCAGGCGTCCAATCCGCCGCCACCCCCGTCTGTCCAATGCAAACGCGCATAAAAAAACCGCGGGCCCCGGGTTTGATCGTCAAACCCCAGACCTCACGGTTGCAGGATACTACCACAGAGGCAGTCCCGGTGTGAGCGCCAAAACGGCGGCGCGCTGGTGATCAGCCGCCGTCGCCGGCCTTCTTGAAGTACTGGAAGAACTCGCCGTCGGGCTCGATCAGCATCACGTCGCCCTTGTTGCTGAAGGCTTCCCGGTAGGCACGCAGACTGCGAGTGAAATCGTAGAACTCCCGGTCCGTGTTGTAGGCATCGGCATAGATCGATGCAGCGAGTGCATCGCCCTCACCGCGGATCGTTTCCGAATCCCGGTAAGCGCCGGCCTTGATCACAGTCACTTCGCGATCGGCCGCCGCGCGAATGCCCTCAGCCAGCTCTCGGCCCTGGGAACGCAACTCACGGGCCTCCTTCTCACGTTCGGCATTCATGCGCCGGAACACCGCGTCGCTTACCGATGGGGGCAGGTCAATTTTCTTGACCCGCACATCAACGACTTCTACGCCCAGTTCAGTGAGCGCCAGTGCGTTGAGATTTTCCAGTAGCTGCGTCATCAGCTGATCACGCTCGCCAGATACCACTTCCTGCAGCGTGCGGTCCGCCACCTGGTTGCGCAGGCCGTCGTTGATACGCTGGGCGAGCAGCCCGGTGGCGCGGCTTTCGTCACCGCCGGTGGCGGTGTAAAACTTGGCGACGTCCGCGACTTTCCACTTGGCGTAGGAGTCAACCACGAGGGCCTTCTTTTCCAGCGTCAGGAAACGCTCCGGCAGCGCATCTACCGTCAACACCCGGGCATCAAACTTGCGCACGTTGTTGACGAAGGGAATCTTCAGGTGAAGCCCCGGCGGCAGATCGGGGTTTACCACTTCACCGAAACGCAGCAGCACGCCGCGCTCGGTTTCCTTGACGATAAACAGGGCGTTACTGGCGACAAACATCGACAGCACGATCAACAACAGGATGGTCAGGTTCTTGCCACTCATATCAACGCCCTCCCCGGCTGCTGCGCGTGGTGTTGTCGCGTCGCAACTGGTCCACGACGCGAATCGGTCAAATCTCGGATATCCACGTCTTCACTTAGCGCGCCGCCACGACCCGGGGCAAGGTTGCGCTGCTCCATGATCTTGTCCAGCGGCAGGTACAGCAGGTTATTGCCGCCCTCAACATCTATGATCACCTTGCTGGTGTTCTCCATCACGCCTTGCACGGCGTCCAGGTACAGACGCTGACGGGTGACCTCAGGCGCCTTGGCGTACTCGCCGCGCAGGGCCACGAAGCGTGACGCATCACCCTCGGCCTCGGCAATCACCTGGTCCTTGTAGGCACTGGCTTCTTCAATCACACGTTGCGCCTTACCGCGAGCCTCGGGCACCACCTGGTTGGCGTAGGCCTGGGCCTCGTTCTTGACGCGCTCTTCGTCCTCGCGGGCCTTGATCACGTCGTCAAAGGCTTCCTGAACCTCCGCCGGCGGCTTGGCATCGTCGATGTTAACCGTAGTCACACGGATGCCTGTCTGGTAGACGTCGAGATAGTTCTGCAGCCGCTCGCGGACATCGATGGACAACTGGGTACGGCCATCGGTCAGCACGAAGTCCATCGCGTTGTCACCCACTACGTGGCGCAAGGCACTCTCGGTCGCATTGTTGAGACTGCGCTCGGGGCCGCGTACGCGCAGCACGAAGTCCTCAGCGTTCTCGATAATGTACTGTACGGAGAGATTCACCTCGACGATATTCTCGTCCTGGGTCAGCATCTGCTCGCGGAAAGTCGCGTTGTTAACCCGAGTGACGTTGACTACCGTCACATTGTCGATCAGCGGCGGGTTCCACTGCAGCCCTGGCTGCACGGTTGTATGGTACTTGCCCAGCCGCAGCACGACGCCGCGCTCCTGTTCGTCGACGGTATAGAAGCCCATCAGCGCCCACACCACCACAACCACCGCAATAATGGTCAGGAACAGCGCGCCGGACACGCCCTTGGAGGGTGCGCCACCGCCGCCACCGCCGCCGCCGCCACCAAAAATGCCGGCCAGCTGCTGCTTGAGCTTGCGCATCGCTTCGTCCATATCGGGCGGCCCCTGATCACCACCGCCCCAGGGGTCGCGTGGCTTGTTGCCATTGCCACCCGGTTCATTCCAGGCCATACACCTCTCCTGTAAAGATTCGTTTGGGAGCCTTATAGGCCCCGCCGTACTCATTTTCGCTGAGCAGAACAGCTAGTCAGTTTACCATAGACCGGAAATGCAAAACGTAATTCCCTCTGGCTTCTCGCCAGGCCCAGGATCACTACCAGCGGGGTTTGTGTCTCTTCGATCACGCCACCTGATGCTGGCCCTCGGCGTGATCGTCCGACCAGTCTTCCACCACCAGGGCCTTCTCATCGAGTGACTCGCTGGCCACAAGTTGCCGCCAGTGTCGCCGCTCCATACGGACATGCAACTGTACGTAGCCATCTCCGCTGTGGTTCTCCGACTTTACTGCACCGAGGCTGTACAACAGTGCACGCAGGCGGCCCTGGTCAGGCGCGAGGTTGAGCCGTTGATCGATGCGATCCTCACCCAGCAGCTCCGCCAGGCACTGGAACAACAGCTCGCAGCCCTCGCCGGTGACCGCTGACAGCCAGACCCGGCAGGGCCGGCCGTCGGCATCCCGGTCGATACGCGGCGGCTGCTCCAGCAGGTCCAGCTTGTTGAAGACCTCCAGGCGCTTAACCTCACCGGCACCGATTTCCGCCAGCACCGCCTCAACCTGCTCAATGTTGTCGTCGCGCTCTTCAGCGGCTGCGTCAATCACGTGCAACAGCAGGTTGGCGCTGGTGGTCTCTTCCAACGTGGCGCGAAAGGCATCGACCAGCTTGTGAGGCAGGTGACTGATAAAGCCCACCGTGTCCGCCAACACCACCGGGCCGCAGTCCTCAACCTCGACCCGCCGCAGGGTCGGGTCCAGTGTGGCGAAGAGCTGGTTCGCCGCATAAACCCGTGACTCGGTCAGGCGATTGAACAGGGTCGACTTGCCGGCATTGGTATAGCCCACCAGGGAAACCGCCGGGATCTCAGCACGCTGGCGAGAACGCCTGCCCTGATGACGTTGCTTGCCGACTTTCTCGAGCCGGCCGGTAATTGACTTGATGCGGGCCCGGAGTAGCCGGCGGTCGGTCTCGAGCTGGGTTTCACCGGGACCGCGCAGGCCGATACCACCTTTCTGCCGTTCCAGGTGAGTCCAGCCGCGCACCAGGCGGGTGGACATATGCTGTAACTGTGCCAGCTCTACCTGCAACTTGCCCTCGTGGGTGCGGGCACGCTGCGCAAAAATATCGAGGATCAGGCCGGTGCGATCCAGCACCCGACACTTGAGCGCCTGCTCGAGATTGCGCTCCTGGCTGGGGGAAAGCGCATGGTTGAACAGCACGACTTCAATCTCGTGCTGCTCCACCAGTGCGGTAATCTCCTCGAGCTTGCCGGTGCCGACGAAATAACGGGGATGAGGCGTATCGCGCTGGCCAAAGACGTACTCCACCGGGTCGCCGCCCGCAGACAGCACCAGCTCTTCGAATTCGCGCGGATCTTCTCGTTCCGCTTCTGTTGAGAGGTTCAGGTGAACGAGCAGAGCCCGTTCACCTGAATCGGGACGTTCAAAAAACAATCAGGGACCTAACTCTCTCCACCGGCTTCTTCCGGGGGATTCTGCATGGGCATGCGGACCACTCGCGAGGGGACGACAGTGGAGATTGCATGCTTGTAAACCATCTGGCTTACGGTGTTCTTTAACAGCACCACAAACTGGTCAAAGGATTCAATCTGCCCCTGCAGCTTGATGCCGTTGACGAGATAGATGGATACCGGAACGCGCTCCTTTCGCAGGATGTTCAGGTAAGGGTCTTGTAGCGTGTGCCCTTTTGACATGGCAATTCTCCTTGCTGGCTCAAATGGAGCCCTAAAAAGTCATAAGCAAACTCGTCGCCGCAGTGCGCCGCAAGCGGGTGAGTGTGAGCACCTACTTACCGGGCAGCGCGTGCGCTGAGCATCTCTTGTTCTACTTACGGTGGCCTCGCCGTGTATGTTTTACACGCGGGTACCTGCCTCAAGTATAAACCATTTACGTAGGGTCAATGGTGGCGGACTGCAGATATTTCAAGGCCTCCTCAATCGGCCGGATGTCAGGCGTGGCCGCCAGCATGCCCTGGTCGTCAGTTTCCAGCCAGTGCAGGTCAGGCCAGCCGCGCAGCCAGGTGAGCTGGCGTTTGGCCAGCTGCCGGGTGGCCTGAACCACCAGCTCACGGGCCCGCGGAAGATCGTACTCACCGCGCACATGCCCCCACATCTGGCGGTAGCCGACGGCGCGCATGGCGGGCAGATCGAGGTTCAGGTCGCCGCGTTCATAGAGACCGCGCACTTCCTCCACCAGGCCCGCTTCGATCATCTGGTCGACCCGGCTGGCAATTCGGGCATGGAGCTGGGCACGTTGCTGCGGGCAGATGGCCAGTTGCACAACCCGGTAGGCATCCGTTAGCACACCGCCTCCTCGAGCCGCCTGCCGCCGTCGCCATTCGCTCATGGTGACCCCGGATGAGAGATACACCTCCAGCGCCCGCCCGATGCGCTGGGAGTGATTGGGGTGGATGCCCGCCGCCAGCTCGGGATCGACATCTTCCAGCATGCGGTGCAGGTGGGGCCAGCCCCTGGCGCGGGCCTCTGACTCGAGGTGTCGGCGAATGTCCGGGTCAGCCGCCGGCATATCGGCGATGCCTTCCAGCAGCGCCTTGAAGTAGAGCATGGTGCCGCCGACCAGCAGCGGGGTGCGATCCCGGGCCAGAATGTCGAGTATGGCGCTGCGGGCGTCTTCACAGAACTCCGCTACAGAGTAGGGCTCTGTCGGATCACGAATGTCCACCAGGTGGTGGGGATAGTCGGGCTTGGCGCTACCGATATCGAGGCCGCGATAGACCAGCGCGGAATCCACGCTGACCAGCTCGCAACCATGACGCTCTGCCAGCTCAATGGCCAGGTCGGTCTTGCCCGAGGCGGTGGGGCCCATCAGGCAGACTAGCAGGGAGCGGTCCGCCACTAGCGGCCCCGCAGGAACAGCTTGTCCAGCTCCTCCAGAGACATCTGGGTCCAGGTAGGACGGCCGTGATTACACTGGCCACTGCGCTCGGTGGCTTCCATGTCGCGCAGCAGCGCATTCATTTCCGGGATAGTCAGGCGCCGATTGGCGCGCACCGAACCGTGGCAAGCCATGGTGGACAGCAGGCTGTCAACATGGGACTCGATGCGGTCCGAGGTGCCATATTCCAGCAGGTCTGACAGCACATCGCGCAATAGCTGCTCCACGTCGGCATCTCGCAGGGTGACCGGGACTTCCCGCAATACCAGCGCCTCTTCCCCGGCGCGCTGAACGCCGAGACCCAGTTCAGCGAACACCTCGGTGGCAGACTCGGCACAGTCGGCTTCACGCTGGCTGACAGCCACGGTCTGCGGCACCAGCAAGGGCTGGCTGCGCACCCCTTCGCCGGCGTGGGCGGTTTTCATACGCTCGTAGGTAATCCGTTCGTGGGCGGCGTGCATGTCTACCAGCACCAGGCCGTCGGCGTTCTGCGCCAGGATATAAATACCGTGAAGCTGGGCCACGGCGTAACCGAGGGGCGGAACCTCCTCTTCAGCGGATTCGGCCATGGCCGGCTGGCTGTAAAGCTCCCGCAGCCCCGCCGCCTGATCCCGCACGGCCGCAGCCGACGGAACCCCGCCGAAATGACCGGAAGATGGCGCCCCGGAACCGCCGGGACGGCCCCAGGCAAGGGCATCCTGGGCGGGCTCCTGGGCCAGCGCCGCCGGCGCCGGGGACAGCTCCCCGGCCGGCGGCAACTGGTCGGCCGGGCGCACATCGGCCAGCGCCCGGTGCAGGCTGCGGAAAATAAAATCGTGGACCTTGCGGCCGTCGCGAAAACGCACCTCGTGCTTGGTCGGGTGCACATTGACGTCCACCAGCGCCGGGTCCAGCTCCAGGTACAGGACGAAAGCGGGGTGGCGGCCGTGGTACAGCACGTCACGGTAGGCCTGGCGCACGGCATGACTGACCAGCCGGTCGCGAATGACGCGACCATTGACAAAAAAGTGCTGCAGGTCTGCCTGGCTGCGGGAAAAGGTGGGCAGGCCGACCCAGCCCCACAGCTTCAATTCACCGATATCGGTTTCTATATACAGGGATTCATTGATGAATGCCGGACCGCACACCGCGGCCACGCGGCGTTCGCGGGCGGTCTCGGAATCGCAGACCGCCAGCTGGTGTACAACGCGGCCGTTGTGGCGCAGGTTGAAAGCCACGTCATAGCGGCTCAGGGCCTGTCGCTTGACCACCTCTTCCAGGTGGCCGAACTCGGTTTTCTCAGTGCGCAGGAACTTGCGCCGCGCCGGGGTGTTGAAAAACAGGTCGCGCACTTCCACCGAGGTGCCCTGGGGATGCGGCGCCGGCTTGACCGACACCTCCATGCCGTTGCCCTCGCACTCGGCGCGCAGGCCGCTGGCACCGTCGAGCGCAGCGCTGGAGGTGATGCCCAGCCGCGACACCGAGCTGATGCTGGCCAGGGCCTCGCCCCGGAAACCCAGGCTGGCCACCTGCTCCAGATCTTCGAGGGAACTGATCTTGCTGGTGGCATGGCGCGCCAGAGACAGCGGCAGGTCATCGGCATCCATACCAGCGCCGTTGTCGCGCACCCGGATAAGACGGGAGCCGCCGGACTCTACTTCTACCTCTACCCGATCAGCACCAGCATCCAGGGCATTCTCCAGCAGCTCCTTGACCACTGAGGCGGGCCGTTCGACAACTTCACCGGCAGCGATCTGGTTGGCCAGACGCGTGTTGAGCAGGGCAATTTTTGACATCAGCTGGTAGGGATAAGCAGTTTCTGACCGATACGAATGGTATTGGTGGGCAGGGAATTATGCGCCCGCAGGGAGGCCACGGTCACGTTGAATCGCGCGGCAATCTCCGACAGCGTATCGCCGCGGGAAATGACATATTCGCGATTGCCGTTCTGCTTTTGCCAGGCGATCAGAGTATCTGCCGGTGGGTGCTCCATGAACCAGGATTTAACGCCGGCGTGAATAGCCCTGGCCATCTTGTCCTGGTACGCCGCGGTACGCAGCAGACGGGCCTCGTCCGGATTGGAAATAAACCCGGTTTCCACCAGGATCGAGGGTATGTCCGGTGACTTCAGCACCAGGAAGGCCGCCTGCTCTACCTGTCTCTTGTGCAGCTTGCTGATGCGATCCATATTGCCCAGCACCCGCGAACCGAGACCCAGGCTGGCATCGAGAGTGTGACTCATGGACATGTCGTACAGCACCTGGGCCAGCAGGTCGTCCTTGTCATTGAGACTGACGCCGCCCACCAGGTCGGCGGCGTTCTCGCGCTGGGCCAGGAAACGCGCGAAAGTACTGGATGCTCCGCGCTGCGAGAGTGCATACACCGAGCTGCCCTTGGCCTTGGGCGAGGTAAAAGCATCGGCGTGGATGGAAACAAACAGGTCCGCCTGGGCATCGTGGGCAAGGTCACGACGCTTTTTATGGCCCACGTAGTAGTCACCGGTGCGGACCATGTAGGGTTTGAATCCCGGCTCCCGGGCAAACAGTGCCTTGACGCGCTGGGCGATACCCATAACAACGTCTTTTTCACGCAAACCTCCGGGGCCGCTGGCACCCGGGTCCTCGCCACCGTGGCCGGCATCGATAGCAATCACAATGTTGCGACGGGCAGAGTTTTCAACGCTCTTCTTGACCGAGGGCGCGCTCTCCCGGCGTTCCTTGTCATAGAGGTCCAGCACCAGGCGGTCGCCACGCTGCTCGTTGGCCTTCAGTACAAAGCTACGGGGGTCTACGGAGGACTGCAGGTCCAGCACCACACGCAGGTCGTCACCGGCGCGCACGCCGGAACGAATGCGCCGGATGGGCGTGTCCGTCAGCGGCACGTCGACCAGCTTTGCCTGAAGTGTTGTATCGGCGATATCGACAACGATTCGGTCGGGATTGGAGAGCTGGATGAGCTTGTGAGAGGCTGGGGCGCTGAGATCAAAAACGATTCGCGTATGGTCGGGTGCACGCCAGAGTCGCACATCCCGTACGTCCAGTCCGAAGGTCACCGGCGCGATCAACCACAACGCCAGTGCTATGCAGGTCATACCAGTCTTGCGGGACCGGTACGGGATAAACCTGCCCGTCATTTCACTCCCGGCTTACCAGTTACCACTGATTGTTTGACAACGCTGTCAGGCATTCTACACCGCGTTCTGTCAGGGCGGCAAAGTGCAATGAGCGCCCCGTGGCGGCCATGTCGATGTTGATTTCGAGGTCGGGTACGGGCAGTAATCCGCCGCCGCGGCCCGGCCACTCCAGCAGGGTGATGCTGGCACCATCAAAATAGTCACGGATACCCATGAACTCGAGCTCCTCCGGGTCACCGAGACGGTAGAGGTCAAAGTGAAACAGGGCCGTCTCGCCCAGCTGGTAGGGCTCGACCAGCGTATAGGTGGGGCTCTTGACCGCGCCCTGATGCCCGAAGGCACGCAACACCCCGCGGGCCAGCGTGGTTTTGCCCATACCGAGCTGACCTTCCAGAAACACAACGGTGCCAGTGGTCAGCGCGCGTCCGAGCGCCTCTCCCAGGGCCACCATAGCGGCCTCGTCCTCCGCGAGGTAGTCACTGACCAGCAAGGCCTGACGAGTTTTCACGGCGAGCTCACTCATCCATCAATCCACGCAGGAAAGGCATCAGGTCGGTGGCCAGCATCCCGCGCATACCGTCTTGTGCTGCGAGGTCAGCGGCCACGGCATGCAGGCACACCCCCAGGCAGGCAGCATCCCTGAGATTCATACCCTGGGCCAACAGGGCCACCAGGATGCCACTCAACACATCGCCCATGCCACCGCTGGCCATACCGGGATTTCCGTAGGGACAAACATGGACCGCCTCACTATCACAGACCAGCGTGCCGGCTCCCTTGAGCAGGACAACACCACCGTAGCGGGCCTGCAGGTTGGCGACCGCCGCGAACCGATCAGCCTGTACCGTGGCCGTATCGCTGCCCAGCAGGCGCGCCGCCTCACCGGGATGCGGTGTCAGTATCCAGTTGCCGCGCTGGGGTGGCTCATCTTCACAACGCCGCGCCAGCAGGTTCAGGGCATCTGCATCCACCACCAGCGGCGACTCCGAATCCAGGGCGTTTTGCAGCATCTGCTCTGACCAGGCGTTCTGACCCAGCCCCGGGCCCACCGCCACTGCAGTCGCCCGATGTAACAGCGGGTCAAGTTCGCCACGGGCTTCCACGCCGTGGGCCATCACTTCAGGGCGCCGCGAGAGCAGTGCCGGCACGTGAATGGCACGGGTGGCAGCAGACACCAGGCCAGCGCCACAGCGGCCGGCGGACTCTGCCGCCATGAGAGCGGCCCCCGCCATACCGAGATCACCTCCAATGATCAGCGCGTGACCGAAGCGACCCTTGTGTGCCGTCTCAGCCAGCGGCGGCAGCGCATCCATTTCCTGCTCGAGATTCAACAGAAAGGCACTGGCCGGCTGTTGTGCATAAACCTCTGCCGGTACCGCGAGGTCGGCGAAGTGCAGTTCCCCACAACAGTCCGGGGCGTCTCCCGTCAGCAGGCCGCGCTTTTTGCCGATAAAGCTGATGGTGGCGTCCGCATCCACGGCAACGCCGAGCCGGCGACCGCTGTCTCCGCAAAGGCCGGAGGGAATATCGATGGCCAGCACCGGCAACCCGGATGCGTTGATGGTGTCGATAGCGGCGCGATAGTCGCCACGCACCTCACCGCTCAGGCCGGTGCCGAGCAGGGCGTCGACAATGACGCAATCCTCCGGTGCGGTATTCGCACTGAAAGCCGCTATTTCCACACCGGCATCAATCGCGGCTTGCCGCGCCGATGCCGCGTCGCCGCTGATCTTGTCCGCTTCACCCACCTGGTAGACCGTCACCGGGATGGCGCGATCAGCAGCCAGTGCCGCCACCACGAAACCGTCGCCGCCGTTGTTGCCGGTGCCGCAATAGACGACCAGCGGGCACCCTTCCGGCCAGGCCTGCTGGAGCAAATCGAAAGCCGCGCGGCCGGCACGGGACATCAGCTGGATACCAGGGATTCCGGCGACTTCGATAGCCACTCGGTCGAGTTCGCGGGTTTCAGCGGACGTGTAGAGCGATAGCTCTTGCAAGGAAAGCACTACCTCTGCAGGGGGATGGGCTCATCTTCCTTTACTCGCGGGAAGATTGTCGCCAAATTATACGCATGTCAGCAGACGATCAATATACAGACCTGGCCAGCCGCATTCGCGAGTGGGCATTGGAACTGGGTTTCCAACAACTCGGGATTACCGATATTGACCTGGGGGAGCACCCGGCCTACCTGCAACGCTGGCTGGACGCTGGCTATCACGGAGAGATGGCCTACATGGATCGCCACCGGGCGCTGCGCTCCGAGCCCGCCGCCCTGGTGCCCGGCACTTTGCGGGTACTGTCCCTGCGCATGGATTACCTGACCGAGGGCGCCGACCCGGTGCAAGTGCTCGAATCACCGGACAAGGCCTACATCTCCCGCTACACGCTGGGCCGCGACTACCACAAGCTGGTGCGCAAGCGGCTGGCTCAGCTGGCGAAGCGAATCGAAGCCGAGGCCGGCGGCAGCTACCGCGCCTTTGTGGATAGCGCGCCGGTGCTGGAGCGGGCGATTGCCGAACGGGCCGGCCTGGGCTGGATAGCCAAGAACACCATGCTGATCAACAGCCAGGCCGGAAGCTGGTTTTTCCTCGGGGAGATCTACACCGACCTGCCACTGCCCGTTGACCTGCCGCAGCAGGACAAACACTGCGGCACCTGCCGGGCCTGCCTGGACATCTGCCCCACCGATGCCTTTGTGGGGCCCTTTGAGCTGGACGCCAGGCGCTGCATTTCCTATCTCACTATCGAGCACGCGGGCAGCATCGACGAATCATTGCGGCCGCTGATGGGTAACCGCATCTTCGGCTGCGACGACTGCCAGCTGGTGTGCCCCTGGAACAAGTTTGCCCAGTCCAGTGCCGAGGAGGACTTCACGCCGCGTCACCGGCTCGACGATCGCGAGCTGGTGGAGCTGTTCCTGTGGGAAGAAGGAGAGTGGCTGGCAAACACCGAGGGATCTGCGATTCGACGGATAGGCTACGAGCGCTGGCTGCGCAACCTGGCTGTCGCCCTCGGCAACGCGCCGCGCACCGACGCGGTGATCGCCGCCCTTAAGCAGCGCGCGGGATATCCCTCGGAACTGGTCCGCGAGCACGTGGCCTGGGCACTGTCCCGCCACGCGGCCTGAAGCACCTAGCAGTTCAGGAAGTGCTCGCGGTAGTAGCGCAGCTCTTCGATGGATTCCCGGATGTCATCCAGCGCCAGGTGGGTACCTTCCTTGTTGAAGCCCCCTGCGAGCTCGGGCCGCCAGCGCTGCATGAGAATCTTCAGGGTACTGACGTCGAGATTGCGATAGTGAAAATAGCGCTCCAGTTCCGGCATGTGGCGGGCCATGAAGCGGCGATCCTGGCAGATGCTGTTGCCACACATGGGTGATGCGCCCTCGGGCACATACTCCTTGAGAAACTTGATGGTGCGGGCCGAGGCACGGCGCTCGTCGTCTTCGCTGGCTTTCACCCGCTGTACCAGTCCTGAACGCGTGTGATGGGAGGTGTTCCACTCGTCCATGGCGTCGAGACGTTCATCGGGCTGGAAAATGGCCAGCACCGGTCCCTCCGCCAGGGTGTTCAGCTCGCTGTCGGTCACGATAGTGGCGATTTCAATGACCGCATCGTTATCCGGGTCCAGCCCGGTCATTTCCATATCGACCCATATAAGGTTCTGGTCACTGAACATAGTCGCGGCATCCGGCGGGCTTGTTGATCGTGCAGAGAGTTTAGCAAAAGGCGTGAGCACGGCTAATATGGCGCTATGATGGCGCCATGAGCAAACGGAAGCTGACCCGCCGCCAGGCCTGGCGGGTCAGGAAAATACAGGACGAGCGTCGCGAACGCGCTGAAAACCGTGGTCAGGCGGCCGAGGACCAGTTGACCAGTGGCGAACTGGGCCCCGAGCGGGATGGCCTGGTGATTGCGCACTACGGCACCCAGGTGCTGGTAGAGGCCGGTCCCCTGCGCCAGCGCTGTCACATGCGCGCCAACCTCGACAGCCTGGTCACCGGCGACACTGTGGCCTGGTGTCCGGGAGAACCGCTGGGCGTGGTGGTCGCAAGACATGAACGCGATTCGGAGCTGCTGCGCCCGGACCCCTACGGCAAGCTCAAACCGGTGGCCGCCAACGTCGACCAGATCATTGTGGTTATTGCGCCGCGACCTGAACCCCACGCCAACCTCATCGATCGCTACCTGGTGGCGGCGGAAGCTGTAAACATCGAGCCGCTGATCCTGCTCAACAAATCCGACATGTTGGCTCCGGGGAGTGACGATGCAGCCGCCATTGCCGAGCTGCTGGCACCCTACCCGCTGCTGGACTACCGGCTGCTGGAGGCTTCCTGCAAGAATCGTGACGGACTCAAGTCTCTGATGACCACCCTGGAGGGTCATACCAGCGTCTTCGTGGGCCAGTCCGGGGTCGGCAAGTCCTCCCTGGTCAACGCCCTGCTGCCCGACGTGGATGCCCGGGTCGGCGCGCTGTCGGAGTCACGCGACAAGGGCACTCACACCACCACCACCGCCGAACTTTTTCACCTGCCCACTGGCGGCACTCTGATTGACTCGCCGGGCATCAGAGAGTTCGGTCTGTGGCACATGGACCGGTGGCAGATTGAGCAGGGCTTCCGCGAATTTCGGCCACTGCTGGGACTGTGCAAATTCCGCGATTGCCGGCACCGGGAAGAACCCGGTTGCGCACTGCAGGCAGCTCTGGAAGCGGGAGAAATCAGTGCGCGCCGCATGGCCAGCTACTGGCACATGGTCAACGCGCTGGACGAAAGCCCCGGCACCTGAGCTACACTGTCGCCCCCGCTGAGACTGCCACGGAGCAGGAATGACTGAGGCCACCCTCCCCCTGTTGATCGAGCCCGAAGAATTTGCCGCCAGGCGCGATGATGCTGCCAACGTACTGCTGGTTGACGTCAGTAGTCCCGACGCCTACCGGGCCGGGCATATTCCCGGCGCTGTCCACCTGCCGCCCGGGGTTCTGCAGCACGGGGCACCGCCGGCGCCGGGCCGTATTCCCGAGCCGGCGCGACTGGAGGAAATTTTCTCCTATCTCGGACTCACCCCGGACCATCACGTGGTCGCCTACGACGACGAGGGCGGCGGCTGGGCCGGCCGACTGTTGTGGACCCTGGAGGCGATCGGCCACCGCAATTACAGCTATCTCAACGGCGGCATCCACGCCTGGCGCGCCGCGGGACTGCCCGAGGACACCGAGATTACCCAGCCTGCATCACAGCCCGTCACCGTGACGCTGGATTCCCGCCCGATCGCAGAAGTGGAAGATATCCTGCCGCGCCTGCAAGACGCTGACTTCGCCATCTGGGATGCGCGCTCAGCCGAAGAACACCAGGGCCTGCGCTCAGGCTCGGCCCGCGCCGGCCATATCCCCGGCGCCATCAACATTGACTGGCTGGAGCTGATTGATCGCAACAACGCCATGCGCCTGGTGGATCCGGAGGAACTGCGCCAGCGACTGGCCGGGCTGGGACTGACACCCGACAAGGATATCGTCACCCACTGCCAGACCCATCATCGCTCCAGCCTCAGCTGGCTGGCCATGAAGATTCTCGGCTACCCCTCGGTGAAGGGTTACCACGGCTCCTGGGGCGAATGGGGCAATCGCGACGACCTGCCGGTGAACTGACAACATGGACCAACTCTTTATTGCACTACAGCACCTCGTACCCCAGCACCTGCTGTCCCGGCTGGTGGGCTGGCTGGCGCGCTCGGAGCTGCCCTTCATCAAGGGGCCGTTCATCCGCCTGTTTGCCAAACAATTCGACGTCAACATGGCCGAAGCCGCGGAACCGGACCTGGACGCTTACGCGAGCTTCAACTTATTTTTCACCCGCGCGCTGGCCGAGGGCGCGCGCCCCCTGGCGCAGGGCGATGACGCTCTGCTGTGCCCCGCCGACGGCAGCATCAGCCAACTGGGCAACATCGACGGCGGCCGCATCTTCCAGGCCAAGGGCCGCAGCTACAGCTGCGCCGAACTGCTGGGCGATCCGGAACGAGCCAGGACCTTCGAAAGCGGCAGCTTCGCCACGGTGTACCTCTCGCCCCGCGACTACCACCGGGTACACATGCCCTGCGCCGGCGAACTCAGTGCCCAGACCTATATCCCCGGCGCCCTGTTCTCGGTCAACCAGACCACCGCTGACAACGTGGACCGCTTGTTCGCCCGCAATGAGCGCCTGGTCTGCTACTTCGACACGGAACGGGGACCCATGGCCATGGTGCTGGTAGGCGCGATGATTGTCGCCGGTATCGAAACGGTCTGGTCGGGCCAGGTAGCACCCCCTCCCCGCGAACCCCACACGGTCAACTACAAGCACGCCCCCGCGGGTATTTCCCTGAAGCGCGGCGAAGAGATGGGCCGCTTCATGTTGGGCTCCACCGTGATCCTGCTATTCCCCAAAGACACCGCCACCTGGGAATCACAGTTCTCCGCCGGCTCCGCCACCCGCATGGGTGAGCGGCTGGGGACTCTGACAGGGTTGTAGCTGGAGGAGCTTCGTAGCCTTCGCTTCGTAGCGCCGGTGCTGGAAGTGGTAGGGGGTTTCCCAGACCCACCACATTCGCGCGGCGGCGGCGGAACTCCTGAATTCCGGTCGCGTTCGCTCTAGCAAATAGCCCAATGCGTCCTATGGATGGCGAGGCCGCCCAGTCTCGATGCAGCCGCGCCCCGTTTACGAAGCGCGATCAAAAACCCTACAGATTCTCTTCAGCGAAGGCCGCGAGGCGGGAGCGCTCGATGCCGTTGACGTGCATGATGCCGGCGTGGTCGAACTGTTTGCACTTCTCTACCAGGTAGGTGAGGCCCGAGGTCAATGGTGAGATGTACTTGTTGTCGATCTGCGCCAGGTTGCCCAGCACCACGATCTTGGAGCCAGCGCCCACCCGGGTGATCACCGACTTGAGCTGGAACTGGGTAAGACCCTGGCTTTCGTCGATGATGATGTAGGCGTTGTTGAAGGAGCGGCCGCGCATGAAGTTGAGCGACTTGAACTGGATGTTGGCGCGTTCCTTGACGTAGTCGATGCTGCCGTGGCTGCACTCGTCGGCGCCGTGGAGGATTTCCAGGTTGTCGTCGAAGGCTGCCAGCCAGGGCGCCATTTTCTCTTCCTCGGTGCCGGGCAGGAAGCCGATATCCTCGGCGATGGGCGGCGTTGAGCGGGCCACGATCAGCTTGTTGTACTTCTTCTGCTCGAGGATAGCGTGCAGGCCGTAGGCCAGGGCGATGAGGGTCTTGCCGGACCCGGCCGGGCCGGTCAGCACGGTCATGTCGACGCTGTCATCGTCGATCAGCTCCATGGCCATGGCCTGTTCCAGGTTGCGTGGCGACAGGCCCCAGAAGCGGCGGTTCATCAGGTTGTCGCGGCTGTCGCAGCGCAGGTAGACGAAATCGTCCTCCACCCGCTTCACATAGGCGAAGAAATCCTGGTCGTCGAACAGGAACATATTGGGATAGGCCTGGGGCAGGGCCTCGCGCGGCACCCGATGCAGGGTTCGGTCGCCTTCGCGCAAGGTATCGACCTCGGCAATGCCGGCCCAGAAATCCCCCTCGATATGCTCATAGCCTCTGGCCAGCAGGTCGATGTCGTCCAGCACCACGTCGCGACGATAGTCCTCGACGTGCTCCAGACCGGAGCCCTTGGCCTTGAGGCGCATATTGATGTCTTTGGTGACCAGGCAAACGAAGGCCTCCGGGTGCTCGGACTGCAGCTTCAGGGCAACATTGATGATGCGGTTGTCATTGGCCTTGTCCTGGGTGTCATTGAGGAAAGGGATCTCACTTTCCTCGCTGAGCAGCTGATCGGGATATATGGACAGCTTGCCCAGCATGCCTTCGAGGTTGGAGCCCGGGATCTCGACGCCTTCCTGCAACTGCGCCGGTGAGGCCGCGTCGACTATCTTGTCGATCATGTTGATGGCGATACGGGCCTCGCGACTGACGGTCTTGTCGCGCCGGTCCTTTATGTGATCCAGCTCTTCGAGCACTGTCATGGGGATGACGATGCGATGCTCGTTGAAAGCGCACACGGCAGTGGGATCATGCAGTAACACATTGGTATCCAGCACATAGATTTTCTTTCTGGCAAGTGCAGGATGAGGTTGATCTACACGCAGCGCGGCGCCTGAATCCATAAGCAATTCCTCTTGGGTCTTTTTGATAGCAGCTGTTGCGATGACAGCCATTGTTGTAGCGGCCGGTCAGACGCGGCCGCAGGCGATTCTGCAAATACAGAAACGCGCGCGGCGAAACGCCGAGAGGCACAAAAATTTGGGGGTTGAGTAGTGCGGAGCGAAACTGGCCGGGGAGGCCGCTGCTCGGTCGGGACGCGCGCTGGTCGCGCTCTGTCGTACGCCGCTTCGAGAATGCCCGTGACCGCTGAGCCTCTCGCCGGCGTCTGGAAAATCTTCAAATATGTTTCCCAGTGTCACCCGCTCACCACACACCGGGAAATCCCGATGCGCTTTCATTATCCGGGTCGATTTCCGACATTGTCAACGCAAGATTCATGAAGTTGCGGGGCCGGGTCACGGAACACTGACACCGCGACTGAATTCGGCTAGCATAGCGCCCCTTATGACGACACTTTTCCGAAATGCTCAATCAGGATTCTCTAACTCGGCTTAAGGGCCTCAAGGCCCAGATGGAGTCGGAGAAAGAGCGCGCTGAAGCCGTTATCAAAGGCACGCAGTCTCGCTATGGCTTCGCTGTACTCGATGACGGGCGCGAGATCTTCATACCTCCCGACGAGATGCTCAAGGCGTTCCCCGACGATCGGGTGCGCGTGTGCATACGGCCTGACCGCGGCGACAAGCCCATCGCCGAGGTTGAGAAGCTGCTGGAGTGCCCGATCGGCGAGTTCAACGGCCGCTGCGTTCGCAAAGGCAAGGCCCTGTTTGTTGAACCCGACCTGCCGCGCCTGAGCCGCTGGCTGTTCATCCCTCCCCACGCCCGCAATGGCGTCAAGGAAGGCGACTTCGTGCGCGCCGCCCTGCTGCGCCATCCAATCCGCGACGGTAAGCCCCAGGCCAAGGTGCTATCGATCATCGGCAATGCCGAGACTGTGGGCATAGAAAACCAGTACACCGCCATCAAGTATCAGTTCTCCCGGGAATGGAGTACCGAGACGTTGGCTGAACTGGACGTCGCCCTGGCCTCGGCCGAGCCCCTCGGGGACCAGCGCCGGCGCGACCTCACCGACCTCGAATTTGTCACTATTGATGCCGCCCGCACCCAGGACATCGACGACGCGCTGTACGCTGCACCCAATAGCAATGGCTGGTGCCTTTATGTGGCCATCGCCGATCCTTCGCCCTTCATCACACCGGGCGGCCACCTGGATCGGGAGATTGCTGCCCGTGGCACCTCCATTTATTTCCACGGCGACGCCATCGCCATGCTGCCCGAGAAGCTGTCACAGGAAACCTGTGCCCTGGCCGAGAACCAGGATCGCCCGGCCCTGGTCTGCAAAATTGAAGTCAGCGACAGCGGTGAGGTGGGTGAGTTTGAATTCATAGAGGCGGCAATTCGCTCGCGGGCGAAGCTCAGCTATATCGCGGTAGACCGCTATCTGGCCGGCAACTACGACGAACTGATGAGTCACGCCACGCCGCTGGAAGCCCTGTACCAGGTCTACCGGGCGCTGCGCGGCTACCGTGAACAGCAGGAGCTGGTCATGGAGGAACGCCCGGAGTACCGCTGGATACTCAATGACCAGAAGAAAATCGACCGCATCGAGAAGTGCGACAAACTGCTGTCGCAGAAACTGGTCGAGGAGTGCATGGTGGCCGCCAACCGCTGCTGCGCTCGTTTCCTGAAGGAGCATGATTGCGCGGGCCCGTTTATTGGCCACCGTGGCTTCCGCCCTGACCGCAAGGACGAGATCAAACGCTTCATGACTCGCTTCATGCCCGACTTTGTGGAGCAGGACCTGGGCGAGCTGTCGATTTACCGCGCCGCGATACAGCGCATGAATCAGTCTGCCGAACTACCGCTGCGAAGCATGGCCAATCGCCTGCTGGCGCGGGCCGAGCTGCTGGCCAAGCCCGCGCCCCATATGGGGATGGGCCTGGAGTGCTATAGCAACTGTACCTCGCCCTTGCGGAAGTACGTGGATTTACTGGTGCACCGGCAAATCAAGGCCGTACTGCACGGCGACACCAGCACCCCCCCGTCAAATTCGGAGCTGAACGGCCTGTCCGCGCGACTGTCCACGGTGCGCCAGGCCACCCGGGAAGCCGAGACCTGGCTGCAATGCGAATATCTTGCTAGCAGCGTGGGTGAGGAGTTCGATGCCGTGGTCGCGCAAATCACCAGCAGCGGTTTCACCGCCAAGCTGTCCGCCAATGGCATTGAAGGTAAAGTCGACCTGCGCAAGGACCCGGAGAAGTTCAGCTTTGATCGGTGGGCGGCCACCCTGAGTAGTGCCAGCCGCACTTTCCAGCTAGAGCAGCCGGTGCGGGTCAGACTGGAGCGGGTTGATGCGACCAGGCGGGCGATTCTGTTTGCCCCAGTGCAGGAAAGTGATCCTGCACCTGACGCACCAGACGAACCATCTCCCTGACACCCAGCTCCCGCAGGTAGGCACCGATTTCCGCCGGCTCACTGCAGTGGGCCATATTACAGTCCACGAGGGAGAGGGTTTCGACAATCGCCCGTTCGCTGTCGGTCAGCGTCTCGTCGGTGGTGAAGATCAAGCGGGTAAAGCAGTCCACAATCTCCATTTCACTGGGGATTGCGGTTTCCGATTGATTCACTCGATCATCCATAATTTGAGTATGGCCCAGGCCTTGCTCAAAAAATGAGCAAATTCGGGTAATTCTTCACAAAAACTCCCAAAAATGGCCTTGCAGGGCCGGAAAATCCCGCTTCTGGAGCGTAAATGGCCTTGACAACTCAGATGGCAAGTCTACGCGCTATTCATGCCCTCCACAGTCTGGAAAACTGCAGTTGAACATCGTCGCCTGCTGATAAGGCAAGTTCCAGACTGGCTCATTCCCAGTTTTGGGTTTTCGCGAAGCGCAGATCAAAAAGCGAGCACATCAGTAGCCGACCTACGGAGCGACAGCCTCCGATCTATCAGGAGTTGGGTTGCCCGGGGTTCTCAGGGAGCCCCCCGGTACGATTTTCAGAAATGCGCGCTGCCGGGGGTTCTCGGGAATGGAATGGCGTCGCGGATGTTCTCCATGCCGGTGATGTAGTTGAGCAGGCGTTCGAAGCCCAGGCCAAAACCCGCGTGGGGGACCGTGCCAAAACGACGCAGATCCCGGTACCACTCCAGTTCGCCACTCAGGCCATGCTCCGCCATGCGGGCGTCGAGGACATCGAGTCGCTCCTCCCGCTGGCTGCCGCCAATAATCTCGCCGATGCCCGGCGCCAGCACATCCATCGCAGCCACCGTCTTGTCATCATCGTTAAGCCGCATGTAGAAAGCCTTGATCTCCTTCGGGTAGTTCATCACCACCACCGGCCGCCCGACATGGGTTTCCGCCAGGTATCGCTCGTGTTCGGATTGCAGGTCCTTGCCCCAGGCCACTGGGAACTCGAAGGATTCGCCACAGTTTTCAAGAATATTGACCGCTTCACTGTAGTCCATGCGCTCAAAGCTGGAGTCCACCACCGTGCGCAATCGGTCGATGGCGGTTTTGTCGATGCGCTGCTCGAAGAAAGCCATGTCTTCTCCGCAGCGCTCAAGGACCACGCCAAACACGTGCTTCAGCATGTCCTCCGCCAGGTCAGCAAGCTGATCGAGATCGGCAAAGGCAATTTCCGGCTCTACCATCCAGAACTCGGCCAGATGACGACTGGTATTGGAGTTTTCCGCCCGGAAGGTAGGTCCAAAGGTGTATACCTTGCTCATGGCCAGGCAGTAGGCCTCGACGTTGAGCTGACCGGATACGGTCAGGAAGGCTTCCTCGCCGAAAAAGTCCTGGCTGAAATCCACGCCGCCCTCACCGCGAGGCAGGTTGGCCAGGTCCAGGGTGCTGACCCGGAACAATTCGCCGGCGCCCTCACAATCACTGGCGGTGATAATCGGCGTATTGATCCAGTGGAAACCGTTCTGGAAGAAATAGTCATGAATCGCGTGGGCCAGCACGGTGCGCACGCGAGTGATCGCACCAAAGGTATTGGTGCGAGGTCGCAGGTGGGCCACGGAGCGCAGGTATTCGAAACTGTGGCGCTTCTTGGCAATGGGGTAGGACTCGGCGTCCTCGACCCAGCCGATCACCGCTACTTTATTGGCCTGGATCTCCAGGGACTGGCCCTTGCCCTGGGATTCCACCAGCTCACCGCTGACCTCCACCGCGCAGCCGGTGGTGATATTCAAAATTTCGTCTTCGTAGTTGGCGAGGTCGGCGGGTACCACCGCCTGGATCGGATCGAAACAGCTGCCGTCGTGGATAGCGAGGAAGGATATGCCGGCCTTGGAATCGCGCTTGCTGCGGATCCAGCCGCGCACGGTGACCTGCTCGCCGGTCGCAATTTCACCGCCCAGGGCGGCGGCGACTGAAGGGTTGTTCATGGTAGCTCCGCGGAAAAAAGCGCAAGCATACTGGATTGCTCAGGAGCCACCAAGCGGGGACTTGCCCAGACCTAGTCCAGGGGCGTGATCTTGCTGCCTTCGAAGGTGAGGTTGTACATCAGTCCAGCATTGGTAAATACGAAGCCGATGATCGGCGCCTGGGCCGTGGTGGTATCCAGTCCACCGCCCGTCCCCGCCTGTACCAGCGCGACGCGACCATCGACGCCCGCTTCCCAGCCATCGCTGCGACGAAATTTGCGCAGTGCAGCGGGGCTCATGAACAGGATGACCTGGGTCTTGGACTGGGCGCCCAACTGCAGCCCAAAAGAGGCGCCGGCGATGGCGTAGTAGGCCCGGGTCTCACCGTTGACCAACAGCGCACCCTCGCCGTATTCACCACCAATGCCGAATCCCACCTTCACCACGCCGGGGAACACCAATACCGCTTCCGCCCTGTTAAGAAGATCGATGCTTTCGGGTGATTTTTCACGCAATACGTCGAGCGCCGCGACCACTTTCCCGTCCAGCGGTTCCCGCGCATTGTCTTGTGCATCCGCCAGCGCTGGCGACAGCACGCCACAGAGCAGTAGCCATGCGAGAAAATGCGTCACTGGGAGGGCCTTGCTGATCATGGAGTTCCGCCGGAAGAAGCGACGGCATCATGCCATGTCGTCGGTAGATTGGCGAGCACGGCTCAGTGCATGTCGACCCGGGCGGTCGCTACTCCACCGCGCTCCAGCTGCTGCAGGAACAGCGTGTAGGCCTTGCGTTCACCTACCAGTCGCGAATGCTGCACTGCCTTTCGTGCGTAGCTGCGACTGTCATCCGGGCGCTGCATGGCCAGGTAAAGGCGAGCCACACGAAAATAGAACTCTGCCTCGGTTTCCTGCAAGTCAATGGCCTCCAGATAGTGTTCAAGGGCCCGCTCCTGGTCACCCTCGGCTTCCGCCAGCTCGCCCAGGTAATAGTGATAGAAGGGATTGCTGTAGCGCCGCGTGCGCACCCGATCTTCCCAGCGCCGGGATTCTTCCAGCTCGCCGCGATTGTGGTACAGCACCGCCAGGTTGTTCATGGCGGTCGGGGAATCGGGGTTCAGGGCGAGCGCCCTGCGGTACATGGTCTCTGCCGCCGCATCCTCTCCGGCACCGCGATAGATAGCGCCGAGGTTGACCCACAGGTAGTCGATTTTTCCGCCCAGTGACAGGGCGCGTACTGCCTCGGAATAGGCCTGGGCCCGGTCCTGCAGAAACAGCGCTTCCATGGCCCGGTTGCTGTGATAGAGCGCCATCGCTTCCCTGTCCTTCAGCACCCGGGCCGATGCCACCCGCTCGCGGGCCACCGGATCGATGTCGACCACATACTCTTCACCGTTGCGCAGCCGCACCACGACGTTCACATGCTTGCGCAGCGCGACCTGCTCGCCATGACGCGCCCACTCAGGGCGCAACGAAACCGACAAATAGCGGGCGTCGAGTCGAGCATAACGAGCCATGGCGATAAAAAGATGAGCGTAACTGAGGCAGTTGGCGGCACCGGAGTGGAACACTTCCGCCGCCGTGCCGTCGGCTGCAGGGTCATAGTCGATACCTACCATGGCCTCGCTGCGGAGACTGCGATGCAGGCTCTGCAGGCGCTGACGCTGGGAACCCGTGACATACTGGTCGACGAAGGCACGCATATCATCGTCGAGCGCCAGCAGTGCAGGTGTCTCGGTGCGGGCCAGCGCATCGGCCGCGTCGATGGCGACCTCGCCCACCTCGATGGGCGGGAGATCCTCCACCCCGAACCCGGGCCGATACTGGTTTGCACAGGCGCAAAGACAGCCCAGCAACAGGCTCGCGAAAAGCCTGCAAGCAATACCGCCAAAGCGGCGCGCTGTCACCTTTTGTTCCACATAGGCACTACCCTGTTCTCAGTATATCTCAGTCGGCTAATTTTGACCGTTGCCTGGGCAAGCAGTGTGATGAGGTGCAACAACGCTTCGCTTGATATGCATCAATGCACTTCGGCGGGGGTTTTCCTAGGCTTGTCTGGTAGTCCGGGAAGAGAGGATTTGACGATGACCCAGCATCTGACGGCGGAGGACACACAGGAAGACTTCCGCACGCTGAAAAACCTTGGCATTTTTGTTGCGATGTTCGCCGGGTTCTCGATGTGCCTGGCAATAGGCGTCGCGATCTTCGCACCCTGACTACCGGAGGACACTGATCCTCCCAATGAATTCATGGGCCTGAGCCTCTTGGCCGACTCGAATTGAGTCGGCTTTTTTTCGCCTCCGTTTTGCACTCCAAATCACATGGATTATTGAGCGTGTCAGCTGGAAGCTTCGCGAGACGCGACCCGGCATAGTGGGGCCCGCTGAGCCGTCAGGCGGCGGTGTGGAGCCCGCACTCGCGGCCGTCGTGGACCTTGGTGGGATCGAAATAGTGTCGGCAGGTCGGGAGCTGGTGTTTGGCCATGTAGGCTTCCACGTCGGCCTCCGACCAATAGAAGACCGGGGCCACCTTGATGATGCCGCGGCCATCCAGCGAGACGATATCAAGGCCCTGGCGATGCTCGGTTTCTTCCTTGCGAATCCCGGTCAACCAGATGTCAGGCTTCAGGTCATTGAGCGCGCGCTCAAAGGGCTCCAGTTTGACCTGGCGGGTGAACTCGGCGTGGAGCGCCTCGTCTTCGATGGTGGGCACACCCCCCATGATGGCGTTGCGGCGCTCTGACGTCATGCTCGGTGAGTAGACGCGCATGTTGAGCTCGAGATCTCGCATCAGGCGCTCTGCGACCAGGTAGGTATCGCGGAGATTGTAGCCGGTATCGACCCAGACTGTAGGTACCTGCCGGTCGACTTCGCTGACCAGGTGCAGCATCACCGCGGCGTTTTTGCCGAAACTGGTGGTCGCAATCGTCGGCTTGCCCTGGGACAGCGCCCAGCGCACGATCTCGCCGGGCTCGGCGTCGCGCAACTGAGCATTGATGCTGTCGAAATCCAGGTCCACGGAACGGCCTTGTCATTTTTAAGAGGCTGAGACTAAGCAATCGCCCCGGACCTGACAAATACCCAATGTTCATATGGTTATGTCAGCGCCCGTGATTCCTAAGGTCAGCAATGCTTGGGCGCGGAGGACATTGCGGGCGGCGCCCGGGGCAGAGGATACTCTTCAGCTCGCAGGAGGATAGCCCATGAAAAACACGTTATGTGAACGACTCGGTATCGACTACCCGATTTTCGCCTTTACCCACTGCCGCGACGTGGTGGTGGCGGTCAGCAAGGCCGGTGGCATTGGCGTGCTGGGAGCGGTGGGCTTCTCTCCCGAACAACTGAAAGAAGAGCTGGACTGGATCGACGAGCACATCGGCGATCATCCCTATGGCGTGGATATTGTCATCCCCCAGAAGTACGAGGGCATGGGCGATACCAGCCCGGAGGAGCTGGAGAAGCAGCTCTGGGACATGGTGCCCAGGGAGCACATCGACTTCGCCCAGAAACTGCTGGCGGATGCCGGCGTGCCCGAATGGCCTGACGGCAGCACCAGCATGGGCCTGATGGGCTGGACCGAGGCCACTGCCACGCCCCTGCTGGAGGAGGCTCTGACCCGGCCCCAGTGCCGAATGATTGCCAACGCCCTCGGCACACCACCAGCCGACAAGATCAAGATGGTGCAGGACAGTGGTCGCCTGATCGGCGCCCTGTGCGGCAAGGTCAAACAGGCAGTCGCCCACCGGGAGGCGGGGCTGGACTTCGTGGTCGGCCAGGGCGGTGAAGGCGGCGGCCACACCGGGGAGATAGGCTCGATCGTGTTGTGGCCGCAGATGATCGATGCCATCGGAGACACACCGATGCTGGCGGCCGGCGGCATTGGCAACGGCCGCCAGATCGCCGCCGCCATGGCGATGGGAGCTGCCGGTGTATGGACAGGATCCCTGTGGCTGACTGTCGAGGAAGCGCACACCCAACCGGCGCAGAAAGACTCCCTGCTGAAAGCCGAGAGCGGCGATACTGTCCGCTCGCGCTCCTGGACCGGCAAGACCTGCCGCATGCTGCGCAATGACTGGACCGAGGCATGGGAGCGCCCCGATACGCCCGAGCCGCTGGGCATGCCGCTGCAGGGCATGGTCACCTCGGACGGCATGCGCCGCACCTCCACCTATGCTGACAAGGGCGACTGCCAAAGCGTGGCGTTCAACCCCTGTGGCCAGGTCATCGGGCAAATCAAGCAGGTGGAAAGCTGCCGCAGTGTGATGCAGAGGCTGCTGGAAGAGTATGTAGACGCGGTCGAGAAGGCAGCGTCCATGCTGCCCGAAGGCTAAAAGACTGCCTGTCCGCCCGAAGCTGTCCGCCCGAAGCTGTCCGCCCGAAGCTGTCCGCCCGAAGCTGTCCGCCCGAAGCTGTCCGCCCGAAGCTGTCCGCCCGAAGCTGTCCGCCCGAAGCTAGGCGGCGAGTCGGGCGACGGTCGCCTCCAGCTCCTCGTGCAGTGCGAGGTACTGGCCTGTTAATTTGTGGCTGGGGGCCATGTCGATGAGCGGCCGGTGCTCCCGATGGGATTCCTTCATCTTCACTGAGGTGTTCAGGTAGGTCTTGAACACCGGCATACCTTCTTCCTCCAGTTCGGCCACCAGCTCACCCGGCAGTCGGGCCTGGCTGTTGAACTGATTGATGATGATGCCTTCCACTTCCAGGTCGGGGTTGTGGTCCTCCTGGAGCTCCACGATGTTGTCCATCAGGCTGTACAGCGACTGGCGCGCGAAACTGTCGCAATCGAAGGGGATCACCACAGTATCTGCAGCGATCAGAGCTGATTTGCTGTAAAAATTGAAGTTCGGAGGTGTATCGATGTAGATACGGTCGTACTCATCATCGAGCTTGTCCAGAGCGTCACGCAGCTTGTAGATCTTGTAGCGGGACTCCAGCTCCTTCTCCATGTTGGTCAGGGCCGGGCTGGATGGCATCAGGTAGAGGTTCTCGTAGGGCGTTTCCCAGACGAAGGAGTCGGGATTGCTGGCCATCTTGCGGGAGCGCACGGTCTGCTTGAACATGGCCGCCACGCCCTGGGCTTCCGCCGGGTAGGCTTCGGCGTCGATTTCACCGACCAGGTAGTGGGTGGTATTTCCCTGCACATCCAGGTCGATCACCAGGGTCCTGAGCCCCATGGCGGCGCCAATGGCGGCCAGGTTACAGGTGATGCTGGTCTTGCCGACACCGCCTTTCTGGTTGAAAACAACTCGTCTCATGGCTTGGACCCTCCGCCGAAAAGGCCATCGATTCTAAAACAAAGGGGTGCTCCAATGAAGCACTGCTGCGTGATTAACGTCAAAAACCGCTGAGGTGCCCCTCGGCTGGAGCGTCTAAGCTTGTGAATATGAAGCATCAGGACCGTATCAACGCCGTGCACCAGTTCTGGTTTGGGCCGCTGAACGCACAGGGCATGCCCGCCGAGGACCGCAACAAGTTCTGGTACGGCGGCGACGTGGAGACCGATGCCCGCTGTCGGGACGGCTTCGGTGAAGATGTCGAGGCCGCCGTGAGCGGCGGGCGCGACCATTGGGCGGCCAGCGAGGGCGGCCTGGTGGCGCTGGTGCTGCTGCTGGACCAGTTCACCCGCAATATTTATCGCGGTACGCCCCAGGCTTTCAGCGGCGACGCGCAAGCACTGGCCCTGGCGCGCGAGGCGGTGAAATCGGGCGCCGATCGCAAGCTGCCCGCCATTCACCGGGTATTTCTCTACACGCCCTATGAGCACGCCGAAGACCTTTCGGCCCAACAGCAGGGAGTGGCCTGCTTCGAGCGGCTGCTGGAGGAATGTCCCGTCGAGGCCCGCGCCGCAGTCGCCAACTTCCACCGCTACATGCTGGCACACCGGGACGTCATTGAGCGCTTCGGCCGATTTCCCCATCGCAATGCCATCCTGGGCAGAGAGTCGACCCGGGATGAGCTTGATCACCTGGAAAAGCACGGAGGATTCTAATGAAAACAACCCTCACACTGTTGTTCTCTGCCTGCCTCGCCCTGCCCGCCCTGGCCCAGCAGGCGCCCGGCTATAGCTGTGAAGATATCGCGGAACACCGGCAATTCGATTTCTGGCTCGGTCGCTGGGCAGTGACCGACGCCACGGGCGAACAGCACTATGGCGAAAACACGATCTCAAAACGGGAAAAGGGTTGCCTGCTGCTGGAGGAATGGCTCAGCAGCCATGGCGGCACCGGCAGCAGCATCAACTACTTCAACCCGGCCGACGGCCACTGGCACCAGCATTGGGTGGATAGCGGCAGCAGCATCATCCATACATCCGGCGGCCTGGTGGATGGCTCCATGGTCATGGAGGGCAGCATCTACTATCTGGGGGCGGGCAACACAGCAGCATTCCGCGGCACCTGGACGCCTTTGGCGGACGGGAGGGTGCGGCAATACTTTGAACAACAGGATGAAAAAGGCGAGTGGCAGACCTGGTTTGACGGCTACTACCGCCGCCTGGACTAGTCCCCGGTCGGCAAGGCCTGCAGGGATTCGCCAATCCTGACCGCCAGCTTTTCAAGCAGGGCGCGCTCGGCCTGTGCCAGCGCCGCATAACCGTCGGTCGCCAGCGGTTTGCGTTCGGCAAACTGGTAGGTGACCAGTTCTTCCCCCTGCCTTTGAATCCACCAGTACGCCACTAACAGGGCTTCTCCGTCCATGGTGCCGTGCAGCTGGTCGATCCTGACCTCAATCACGTAGGGCGCACGGGACATGACCGCCGGGAACACATCGGCACCCACCGCTCGCGAGACCTCCCTGAGTAGCAAGTTGTGCAGCGCGCCGCCCATGGGTTCCGCCCACTGGTGGTTGCGTGCCGGGCGAATTTCCCCCGGACCCACTTCGAGCACGAGTCCAGACTGGTCAATGTAGGGGGCGACGATGACATTGCCCATCGCGTACTGCTTTGAGGGTTCCAGATCGCGGGTCTGGTGAGGCTCTTCGCCGCGCAACAGATAATAATGGGTATCTGCGGGCGTACCCGAACAGCCGAACAGCAGGACGGTCATCATCAGCAGGGCGTATTTCATCACTTGGCCTCCGGAACCGGGTCGGCCGGCATCTTGGCCGGCATGATCGCTGCATTGGGTTGGCTGGACAGGGTCTGCGTGAGGCTTTCAAGGTTTTCCATGGTGCGATTGAGCTGGCGCATGCTGCCGTTCAGGTTCTGATAAAGCGCCGAACCCGGTGACAGGCCGTCAAGGGTCTGCTGCAACTGCCGCAGGGTGGCATCTAAGGTGGCCGGCAGCTCCTGGGCGCCTTCGGCGTTGAGAATTTCAGCCAATCCTTTCAGCACATCATCCAGCTCGGCAATCGCTGCATTGGCGTTGGCAATGGTGTCCTCGATAGGTGCACGGTTGACCTGGTCGAGAATCGCGTTGATCTTGACCATGATCTGCTGCACGCTGCCGCCGACCACGGGTATCACCGGGTAGCCCAGCCAGGTCTGCAATTCCTGGCCGTCCGCCTGGTCCGGAAAGTAATCGAAACCAATATACTTGGCGCCGGTCAGCAGATTTCCCGTTTCAATGGAGGCGCGCAGGCCGGCGGGCACCCCCGTGGCAAACACGCGCTTCATCAACTCCGCTGATTCTTCCGTGTCGGGCAGCTCAAATCGCCCCGGCTCGATATACAGCAGCACGGGCACCGGCTGCCCGTCGGCAGAGACCTGTCCGGTCTCCTTCAGGATGTTCGTGCGCTCGGTGATCAGCTCCTTAATCATCAGTCGTTCGACCCGCCCCATGTGAATTCCCCGGTAGGTCACCGGTGCTCCGGGAAGCAGGCCCTTGACCGATTCACTGAAGCGCACGACCACATAGGTGCCCACCTGGAAGGGGTTCTGCTCGGCCAACTCGTAGTTTTCATAAAGCTTGAACTGGGTTTCCGGTTCAACGGGCGCGCCTGCCGTCATGCCGTCGGGGTGGCCAAAGGCCACGCCACCCTGCAATACCGTGTCCATTGAGCCGGTGCGGACCGTCAGGCCCTCAGCACTGGCACGCACCGAGATGCCGCTGGTGTTCCAGAAGCGCGCCGCGCTGTCCACCAGTTCGTCATAAGGGGCATCGATGAAGGCCTGATAGCGCATCTGCTCAAGGTCGATATCAAACTCGGCGCTCTCGATGCGGCCAACCCGGTAGCCCTTGTAAAGAATGGGGTCGCCGGTACTCACTGAGCGCGCACCGCTACCCACCAGCTGCAGGCGCAGCCCCGGGGCGTCGGCGGGGGTCTGCGGCGGCTTGGGCAGCGCGGTAAATTGCCGCGTCAGCGGGCCCTCGATGTGACTGGGCGCCATGCGGATGTAGGCGCCTGACAGGAGAGTGTCTAGCCCGGAAATGTTGCCGAGGCCAACCTGGGCGGTGACCACCCAGAACTGCGTATCGGGCGTCAGCAGGTTCTTTACGTGGTAGTCCATTTTGACCGTGGCCAGCACACCTTCGAAGTCGTCTGTGAGCTTGACGTCGGTCACCATACCGACTTCGACATTGCGGTACTTCACCTTGGTCTTGCCAGCGCTGAGGCCTGAGGCAGTGTCAAAGGCAATGGTGATTTCCGGACCCTCGGTCAGAAAGCTGTGCACAACCATGTAGATGCCAAGCCCAAGGGCCAGCAGGGGAACAATCCAGATGGGGTTGAAGGTACGACCTTCTTTCAGTTCAGGCTGGGCGGTTTCCATTTCTTTTATCCATCTCGTCCCAGATCAACCGTGGGTCAAAACTCTCGGCCGCTATCATCGTTACCACCACCACACCGGCAAAAGACAGTGCCGCGATCCCCGGGCGAATCACCAGCAGCCCGCCCAGATTAACCAGCGCCACCAGAATAGCAACCACGAACACATCCACCATCGACCACTTGCCGATGAATTCCGTCACCTGGAACATCACCGTGCGCTGGCGCGGTTCCAGCGGCGAATGCCGCTCCACGGTGTAGACCAGGTAAAACATGGCAAACAGCTTGCCCAGCGGCACCATTACGCTGGCAATAAAAATTACTGCGGCAATGGGCGCCGAGCCCATGTTTATCAGCAGGACCACGCCGCCGATAATGGTGCTGGCTTCAGTACGACCGAGCTGGTCGGTGTACATGATGGGATATAGATTGGCAGGAATATAGAGAATGCTGGCGGTGATCAGCAGCGCGATGGTGCGCTGCAGGCTTCCCGTGACCCGCTGGTGTACAGGCGAGCCACAACGGGGGCAATGGTGCTGATCCGCCGGCACCAGCTTGCAGCAGGTATGACAGGAAGCCAGGCCGAGGTCACGGGCAGTTTTGGCCTGGGTCATCGGGCGCTATGTCCGGTTCTATTTTCCAACTCTTCGATGGCATTCCAGAGCTGAAAGCGATCCAGCGCTGCCATGGCAAAGGTAAACAATAGTGCGAAGGCCACATAGGCCCAGAAGGATAGGCCCAGTGTGACGGTAGCCATCTTGGCGATCTTTACCAGCGACACAATGACGCCGATGATGAACACTTCTACCATCGACCAGCTTTGCAGCTGGAAGATCCAGCGACCAATCGGTTTGAGCCAGGGGCGCCAGCGCCCGCGTGCCAGCGGCACGCTCAGGGCCAGAAGCAACGCCAGCACCAGCGCCGGCACCACGATGATAAAGGCCGCCACCAGGATCGCCACTTCCGGTAATCCGTTGCGCCAAAGCGAGCCGGGGGTTTGCGGCAAAGTCATTACACTTTCCACGCCGCTGGAAGAAAACGACAAAAAGGGAAACAGGCAGGCAAACACCAGCGCGACCAGCGCGGCGATAGAGTAGGCCATCAAGCGCTCCACCAGATCCGCGCGCAAGCGCGTGAGGCCGTGGCCACAGCGCGGGCAGCTGGCCTTCTGCCCGGGCTGCATGCACTCCAGGTCCACCAGCAGGTCGCAGGCGCTGCAGGCAATCGTATTCTCCATAGATTAATACTAAGGCAGCGCCCCACAATGACAAGCACAACTCGCCAACTCTCACCGATAAGTCGCTTAAAGCCAGAAAAGCTTGTCGTAGCGTTCAGAATGCCTGTTTGGTTTACCGATAAGGGTGGGCTAGGCGAACAGTCCGCTGATGACTATCCTTAACGGCCTTCAGACAGGGACGCCTTATGCGCGGAGCCACCCCGAATATCCAGCTGTTGCTCACCGGCAACGAAATAATGAGCGGTGACACCATCGACTCCAACTCCGCGATGATGGCGCAGGTACTGGCCGAGCACGGCCTGCGGATCGCACGCAAGGTGACGCTGGGAGACGACCCCGCCGCCCTCGACGCCGAGCTTGCCGAACTGACACAGCGTGCCGACGTGGTAATCATCAACGGCGGCCTGGGGCCCACAGTGGACGACCTGACGGCGGAAATCCTCGCCGGCGTCGCCGGTGTTGCCATCAAGGAGCACGCCGAGGCACGGGACCACGTGGAGCGCTGGTGCGCGCGGCGTGGCGCCACAGCCAATACCGCCAACCTGAAACAGGCGCTGCTACCTGAGGGTTGTGAACTGGTACCCAACGCCGTCGGCAGTGCCGTCGGTTTCCAGCTCCCGGTGGGCCAATGCCTGGTCATCTGCACCCCGGGTGTCCCTGGCGAACTGCGCGCCATGCTGCCGCAGGTGCTCGACAACATGGCACAGCACCTGGGGGATTTTACGCCCGGCAATGTGATGCGCCTGCAAACCTTCGGGTTGGGGGAGTCCACTGCCCAGCAAATCATCGCCGACGCCGAGCTGGACTGGCCGGCGAGCGTGGACCTGGGTTTCAGGGCCGGTGCCCCACAGATGGAAATCAAGCTCACAGTCAGTGATCGCCGCCACACGGACGACCAGCAGCGGCGCCGGGCCCGAGGGCGGCACCCCCGACAAGCCTGTGGGTACGGTTTGGCTGGCCTGGGGCAGCGAAAACGACATCCGCACCCGTGGGCTGTGCTGGCCGGTGGAGCGCAGCCTGTTTCAAACCATGATTGCCGCCGCGGCCCTCGATATGGTGAGACGCCTGTTGCTGGGGCTGGATTCCGAGCCGCGCTACTTTGCGCAGCGTAGCCAGGGCTAGGTCGTCGCTCGCGCCTCGGGCTGGGTGCCCGCTGGAAACGTAGCGGCATCCACCCGCGCTCGCCAGGCCTGCAAGGCCGGTCGCGCCTGCATCAAGGCCGCCGCTTCCTCGGCCCGCTCGATCACCGTGCACATGCTGGCAACAGCAATGTCGGCCACGCTCAGATGCGCACCCACCAACCAGTCGCGATCACCGAGCATATCGACAACGGCATCAAAGTGGGCAGCTACCTCGCTGCAGATGGTGTCACGGTCCTTGCGACCAATGCCCTGGGCCTGTCCGGTCTTGCGGACGAAACTGTCGAGCAGTCGATACATGAGCCAACGCATGAAACCGGAGTCGTGGCTCAGCACATCCCGTTTAAGCCAGTCGATATTATTGGGCCAGCCACGCATGGCGAGGTCGTAGAAAAACAGGCTCTCATCGGCCCAGTCTTCGATAATGTGCGCGTGGGCACGATCCGCTGGTGAAGATGGTATGAGGGGGGGTTCCGGATACCGTTGATCGAGGTGCCTGAGAATGGCGCTACTGTCCACCACCAGGCCGGTTTCATCTTCCAGCACCGGGGTTTTCCCGGTCGGGCTGACGGTCTTGCGAATCTTGCCCGCATCCACCACCCGGTAGTTCTTAACGTCGAAGTCGAGACCCTTGTAGCGCAGCGCCCGCCTCACTTTGGCGGCAAACGGTGATACCTCATACTGGTGCAACACCAGCTTCGCCATGTCTAGGGACCCGGATTGATGTGGAAGTGTTTGCGGGCACGGTAGGCCTCCTCACATTCAGGCAGGTCGTAATACTTGCCCGGCCGTCGAATCGCCCCGGTCTTGATTTCACCGTATTCGCCCGCCTGGCGCTCACACTCAGCCTGATCGTATTCACCGCTGGCGAGACACTGCTCCAGCACCTCTGCCTTCTCGGGCGCGAGCTTTTCCTGTCGCAATTTCTCGCAGGCGTCCTCCATGGCAATGACCTCATCCTCGGTGAGGTGTGACCCGATGCCCGGCGCAGCGAGCAGACCAAGGACAAGAGCGAGCAGCCATCTATTCATGTCGACCTCCTAGGGTGAGAGACGTTCAAGGCGCCAGGACAGATCGTCCTGCCTGCTGTAGAGAAAACGATCATGCAGGCGGTGGGCGCCGCCCTGCCAGAATTCAACCTCATCCGGGACCACCCGGTAACCGCCCCAAAAGCTGGGCAGCGGTATTTCCCCGCGGGAGAACTTGTTCTTCAACTCCAGGAACTTCTCTTCCAGCACCGCGCGAGCGGAGATGGGTCGACTCTGGGCCGAGGCCCAGGCGGCCAGCTGGCTCTCACGGGGGCGGCTGAGAAAGTACCGGGCCACCTCCGTGTT
Source organism: Cellvibrionales bacterium (assembly GCA_043513815.1). Classification (GTDB taxonomy): domain Bacteria; phylum Pseudomonadota; class Gammaproteobacteria; order Pseudomonadales; family Halieaceae; genus JANQIO01. The sequence continues at coordinate 3,989,879 of CP121313.1, forward strand.
GGAGAGTCGTTCAACCCGGCCGCCGACGATGACCTGCCGCTCCAGCACGTTCCAGGGAAACTGCAAACACACCTGCGGATTGTCGGCGATGGCGCGGGCCTTGCGGCTCTCCAGGTTGGTGTAGAAAACAAACCCCTCCGCGCTCACATCCTTGAGCAGCACCATGCGCTGCCAGGGGCGCGCACCCGCCTCCACAGTGGCCAGCACCATGGCCGTGGGATCAGTAATACCACCCGCCACCGCCTGAGAGAGCCAGCGCTCAAACTGCGCAATGGGTTCATCGAGCAGATCTTCCCGCTGCAGGCCGCCCTGCAGGTACTCCCTGCGGAAATCCTCCAGCTCCATGGTCACTCCTCTCAGACCACTTCCACGTACAACATGGCCAGCGTGGCCAGGAACAGGACGCCAACCACCCCATCGACTATCCAGCTGGTGGGTGTGCGCACCCCCGCCGACAACTGGGACGGATCAGAGATACGCACGCCGCGCGGCGTGATATCAAATACCCAGGCCAGCGCCACCGTTACCGGAAAGCCCAGCACCACGGCTGTCAGCACCAGGGTGACGGTCCATTCGGGCCAGCCGAGCCGCGCGAAAATAAAGTCGCTCCACTGCAACAGGCACCAGCCACTGACCGCATAGATCGTGGTACTGCGTAGCACCTTGCGGCGTCTCAGTTCGTCGATGACGCCCTGGCTGGGTGGTACTGGCTCGTCCATTTGCGTTTCGCCTGTCACGGAATGGCTCTACTATAGCCCAGTTCGCCCGTTCAGCCGACGGTCAGGATCAGCCAAGCCAGAGGACAGACTGCCCATGCAGCCGCCGACCATTGTTAAGGCCACCGCCGCAGACACTGCCCGGGTGGCTGATATTCTCGCCGATGCCTTTGCCAGGGACCCCTGCATGAACTGGGTCATTCCACACCCAGGCCTCTACGCGGGCTTCTACTCACTGTTGGTGAAACGGCTGTACCTGGATAACCAGATGGTATTCGTGGATACCGAAGGACGTGCCGCGGCCCTGTGGTTGCCTCCCGGTATTCCTCACCAGATACCCATGGGCGCGCACCAGCTTTACCTGATCCTGCGCCTGCTGCTACACAGCGGCACACGAGTGCTGCCCAGGCTGGAACAGGCACAGGAGGTAATGAACCGCCGGCATCCCAACGCGCCCCACTACTACCTGCATGCCATCGGTGCAAGAAGGGCAAACCAGGGACAGGGCCTTGGCTCTGCGCTGCTGAAGCAGGTGACCAGACGTTGCGACGAAGAGGGTATGCCGGCGTACCTTGAGAGCAGTTCAGCGCTCAACATTCCGCTGTATCAGCGCCATGGTTTCGAAATACAGGATGTGGAGCCGATTGGTGAGGGGGGACCCGACCTCACTTTCATGTGGCGCGAACCACGGTAACGTCAGTAGATACCGTCGATCAGGATGCCCGGCGGGAACTTGACGAACATTTCGCGCGCGGCCTTATCGAAGCGCGCCTGCTGGACTTCACTGCCGCGCACATCAGCCAGCCGTCCCTGCATCACGCCGCGCCAGACTGATTTGCTGAGCGCCGGGTCGATCACATCCACCACGAAGGTGCCCTGGGTATAGGTCACGGTGCTGGCACTGGATATTGACGGCCCACAGCGCCAGCACTGGTAATAGCTCTGGGCGTTGTACTCCCTGAGGTTGCTCTGCTCATGCAACACCACGTGCCAGCTGACATGAGCATCGGCGGGCTGCCCTTCCCCGACGACCGTCATGCCACGCCCCTCCAGCGCGCGAATCAACGCCTGGTTGACGCGCTCGATCTGCTCATCGGTAAGGGTGGCGTCATCGGCGGCCAGACCGCAGGACACATTCAGGACCCTGATCGTGTCAAAGTCGTAGCCCTTCTTGTAGTCGACCCTGGCATTGGACGAGATAATGTCATCGATGGTCGTACAGGCCACCAGCAAACAGCTGGCGACGGCAACAAACAATCGCAACGCGGTGCGGCCAGGGCTTCGAATGAACGGCACAATGACACTCATGAACAGAATCATACAACCTGGTTCGTGATGAACCCATGAAAAGTTTTCCGCCCGGCTAGCGATATCTGGAATTCTCGGCGAGAGATTATGCTCTGTGCAGGATTTTCCGAACAAGGTCCTGGCGGTGGCTAGTCAGGGGTAGACGGGTATACCGGCGCCCGCGGCCCAAAACCCGGCACCTGGGGAAACGGAAACAACTCGCGCCACTGCGCCGGCAGTGCCTCTCCGAAAGCATCACAATAGCAGCGCTCAAGGTCATCCTGCAGGGCGCCCTCAGTGGCCAGGCCCTGTACCACCAACGCCTCCATAAAGCCTTCCACCCGCAGCCGCTGTGAGGGCGGGACTTCGCTGCCGGTGGCCAGCCGCTCGAAGATGGTTTGCCAGCGTCGCTTCAACTCTAAGCGCGCAGGCTCATTGTTTTTTGGCATAATCCGGGCTCACACCTCAGACTAGAAAAATAAGGGGCCTCCACGTGAGCCTGCTGCGCACGCTTTGCCTGTTCCTGATTGTCGTGGTCATCCCGGCACAGGGTCAAGAACCCATCCTCAACTTCAAAAACCGCTTCCTGCCGGAGGTGGCCCGTCACGGCATGGTGGCTAGCCCGGAGCGGCTGGCGGCGGAAATTGGGGTCGAGATTCTTCGCCAGGGCGGCAACGCGGTGGATGCTGCGGTCGCCACCGGTTTCGCCCTGGCCGTGACCTATCCGCGGGCCGGCAACCTGGGGGGTGGCGGTTTCATGCTCATCCACCTGGCGGAGGGCGACCGCCAGACGCTGGTGGATTACCGTGAGGTGGCGCCCGCCAGCGCCCACCGGGACCTGTTCCTGGACGAGGCCGGCGAAGTTGACCGGCAGCGCGAATTTTTCAGCCGCCAGTCCGCCGGCGTCCCTGGCTCAGTGGCGGGCCTGATCCACGCACTGGAGCAATACGGCAGCCTGCCGCTCGAGAAAGTGATACAGCCGGCGATCGAACTGGCGGCCACGGGCTTTCCGGTCAGCTTCGCGCTGGATTCGGAAATCGCCTCGCGGGAATCCAGGTTGCGTCAGGACCCTGAAGCCCTGCGACTTTTTTTCCGGGAGGACGGTAGCCGCCACCCGGTGGGCGAGATATTCCGCCAGCCCGATCTCGCCTGGACCCTGAAACAGATCAGCAAACGGGGCCGCGACGGCTTCTACCGTGGCAAGGTGGCTGAGCGCATCGTTGCCGATATGGAAGCCAATGATGGCCTCATCAGTGCCGAAGACCTGGCCAACTACCAGGTTGTGGAACGCACGCCGGTACGCGGTAGCTATCGCGGCTATGAAATCGTCTCCACGCCGCCTCCCTCCTCCGGCGGCACCCACATTATCCAGATACTCAATATTCTTGAGGGCTACGACCCCCAACAGTGGGGCCACAATAGCGCCGCCTACCTGCACCACCTGGCGGAGGCCATGAAACTGGCGTACGCCGACCGCAGCCGCTACCTGGGCGACCCGGACTACACCGAAGTACCGGTTGCCCAGCTCACCGACAAGGCCTATGCCGCGCGCCTGCGAGAGCGCATTGACCCCAAACGGGCGACCCCGTCAGCAGAGATCCAGCCGGGCATCGACCTCGGCTACGAGAGCAGTGACACCACCCATTTCACCGTCGCCGACCGGCACGGCAACGTGGTCAGCAACACCTACACCCTGAATTTCAGCTTTGGTTCGCACATCGCCGTGCCGGGTACCGGCATGCTGTTGAACAATGAGATGGCCGACTTTGCCGCCAAACCCGGTTATCCCAATGCCTTCAAGCTGATCGAAAGCGAAGCCAACCGCATCGAGGGCGGCAAGCGTCCGCTCTCGTCGATGACCCCCACCATGGTATTCCGGGACGGCAAGCCCTGGCTGGCCACCGGCAGCCCGGGAGGCAGCATCATTATCACCGCAGTCCTGCAAACCCTGCTCAATGCCATGGAGTTCGATATGAACATCGCCAGTGCGGCAGCGGCGGCCCGGGTACACCACCAGTGGATGCCGGACCAGCTGCGGCTGGAGCGCGGCATCTCCCCCGACACCCGGCGCCTGCTGGAGGACATGGGTCACAACCTGGTGGACACCCGGCGCACCCTGGGCCGGACCCAGTCGATCGTGCTTGAGGACGGCCTGCTGTACGGCGCCACCGACACCCGCCGGCCGGGTGGCTGGGTCGCCGGCTACTGACGTGGCCCTGTTTCCACGGCGCAGTGCACTGGAAAAGAGCTATGACGCCGTGGCGGCTGAATACACCCGGCAGCTGGCTGCTGAGCTTGAACACAAGCCGGCGGATTGCCGGCTGCTGGACCAGCTTGCCGGCGCCCTGCAGAACGAAGGCCCATGCATAGACCTGGGTTGCGGACCGGGTCACGTCACTCGATACCTGCATGAACGCGGCCTGGATATTGCCGGTATCGACCTGTCCGGCGCCATGATCAAGGAGGCCAGGCGCCTCAATCCCGGCATTGATTTCAGCCGCGGGGACCTGCGGGAGCTCAAGGCGCCGGACAATCACTACGCCGCCGCCGTGGCATTCTATTCACTGATCCACCTGACGCCCGGCGAACTGGTAAAAGCACTGCTGGAAATTCGCCGCGTAATCGTGCCCGGCGGGGCACTGTTGCTGGCGTTTCATGTCGGCCGCGAGCAGCAGCAGCTGACCCGATGGTGGGAACGGGATGTCGACCTGACGTTTTACCAGTATCCGCTAATGGATATGGTGGTACACCTGCAGGATGCCGGCTATCGGCAGGAACGCATCTACCAGCGAGCGCCCTACCCGGACATAGAAACCCAGACCCAGCGCGGCTACATTCTTGCAGAGACACTGCCGGGCATTCCCCCGGCAAGGCGTCGCAGCGCCGTCGCCTAGGCTAGCGCCGCGGGTGGGGCCGGACCCTGACTTTGCTGGTCTGTCGCGATAGCGCCACCAGTTGCCCGCGGGAATCCCACAGCTCGCCATCTTCTTCCACCACACCCTCACTCAGGTAGCGGCTCTGGAAGCGCGCCTGAACCGGACCCGGCGCCGGCCGGGCTCGCAGCTGCACACCCAGTTCAAGTGTCGGCACCCACTGAAGCGGACCGTAAACGGTGAACACCGGGGGCGCCATGGCATCGGCAAACAGCAGCAATGCCAGCACTCCGCCGTCACCGCCATCCGCCAGGCTCAGCCAGCCTTCGAATACGCCGCTGCCGTCCGGCGCGCGCTGCAGGAATACCTCATCGCCTCGCAGATAGTGCTGGTTGACGCTCTCGCGCAGTTCGATGCCATGTATGCCCAGCGGGGGCACCTGTTCAGGGGGAGGTATATGCGGCCGCTCGACACTGCTCCAGCTTTCACCCTGGAGTCTGTCCAGGTCACAATAGCAGGCGGTTACGTAGGCCTTGAGCTCCCCGTCCTGGCGCATGGCGAGGGCAGCGTAGCTGGTGGAGCCACCTTCCCGCAGCGGCTGAACCTCGCATTCCATTGGGCCGAGAGCGGCGGGGGCAGTGAACATAATTTGCATTGTCAGCGGGTCTGGGTGCGCCAGGGCCTGCGACAGCACCCTCCCGGCAATGGCCAGCAGGTAGCCTCCGTTGGGGACTTCGCCAATGCGCCAGCCGGGCTGCACCTCGGCGTGCCAGCTGCGCTCGGAGACCTGCACCGCGGCCGTGGCCTCATCAAAGCGGCTCACAGTTGCGGCGCCAGCAGTGGCGGTGCTGCGGCGGTCGCCCGCTTGAAATTCTGTACACGCATCAAGGATTCGCCTATTGCATCAGTCTGATGGACACAGCCTCACGTACAACCGATATACTGAAACTGACCCTCGCAGTCAGTCTTTGAACCCGAGTACAACGTTCGTGGTCAAAGGGCCATGCTATTGCTATTTGCCAGCAGGCTCACGGCCACCGGGGCACGCGGTACCGCAGTGTTAGGGAGAAGTGTACGCACAATGAGTGGGCGGAGAATAGTCGCAGTCCTGCTGGCGGTGCAGTTCTGCATCGTCATCGGCGCAGTGGCCCAGCCTTCAGTTGATGTTGAGGAACCAACCCTCGAAGGCACACCGGGAATCAATTCCGGCAAGTTTGACGCCAATGCAGACCTGGGCAGCCCGGCGCTGGACTTCCAGGACCAGGACGAATCGGTCCTGGTTTCACCCGATGCCACTTCCTACCAGTTCTATATTACTGATCTGGAAAGCCGCATGGGGCCCTACGCGCCCGGGCTGTCCGAGCAGCTGCTGGGACTGGGCATGGCCTACCAGAAGCAGGGCCTGCATCAGCAGGCGGCCGCCATTTTCAAACGCGGTGTGCACATTGCGCGCATCAATGACGGGTTAAACAGCCCGGCGCAGATTCCCCTGCTGCAGCGCATGATCCAGAGCCTGGTCGCGGCGGGTGACTATGAGGCCGCGGATGAACGCCAGTACTACCTGTTCCGTGTCCAGGCGCAGGTCTACGGTCGGCAGTCGCCACAAATGGCCCTGGCCATGTTGGAGCGCGCCGAGTGGGAACGCCAGGCCTACAACCTGTCCCTGGGTGACACCGCCTTCAGGCGGCTGCTGACCATGTGGGAGCTCTACAGCGCCGCGCTGCGCAATATCGCACGCCAGGAAGGCAACCTCTCAACCGGGCTGCTGCAGCCACTGGAAGGGCTGCTGCAGACCCAGTACCTGATTTCCACCTACACACCGCAGGCGGCGGGCGGCTTCCAGACTGGGCCCGCGTCCGACGGCAACTTTGCCGAGGAGAGCCGATTCAGCATGATCCGCGTGTCCAACTACAAACAGGGGCAATCGGTGCTGACGGCATTACGAGAGGTATATGTCTATAATGAAGGGGAGAATAGCCCGCTGCCCGCGGAAACGCTGGTGCAACTGGGCGATTGGCATCTGTGGCACCAGAAGCGTGAGACGGCCCGGCAGACGTACACAGAGGCCTGGAATGAGTTAAGCACCCTGGAAGACGGCAAACGCCTGCAACAGCTCTACTTCGGCGCACCGACGCTGCTGCCAGACCTGCCGGGCGCCAGTGGTGAACCTACGCCGCCAGATGTTGTCACGGGTTATGTGACAGTGTCATTCAGCGTTACCGAGAAGGGACGCGTGAAGGAGCTGGAAGTGGTCGCCAACGAACCTAAAACTGAAGGCGCTGAAATCGACGAAAGCAAGAGCATCTCGCTGTTGCGCAGTCTCAAGCGCCTGCTCTACCGGCCGAGACTTGTCGCCGGCGAGGCGGTACAGACTGATGAAATCATTAAACGTTATGCCTACTGAGAACTGCCAGATGTCCAGCGTTGGAGCGGGCACCGCAATATTTGGTCGTCGGCCCCTGGCCGTTGCGGCCATCGCATTAAGCTGCACCCTGCTTGCGGGCTGCCCCAGTTCCTCTACCCAAACCCAGCCACAGACACCCTCGACACCCAGCACCGCCAGCAGCACGCCACCGTCGCCCAGCCAACCCTCATCAGGGTCCAGTGGGCAACCGTCGCCGAGCCAGCCGTCACCGAGCTCCGGGCAGCCTCCCGCCAGCCAGGGCCCGCCCGGGCAACCTTCCGACCCGTCCGAGGGTCCGGAGGGCAACCAGGGCGAACAGCAGACGGCCGACGCCGGCAGCAGCGGATCCCAGGGTGAACCGCCAGGCACCCCCGGTTCCCAGGGAGGGTCCCAGGGCGAAAGCGGCAGCCCGGGCGGCGAAAGCAGCGTTCTCGATGGCACCGCCGGCGGCGGGGAAAATAGCGACGAGAGCGGGCAAAGCGGAGAACTCGTCTTCAACGAAAGCGACGGCATGGGCGAAGGTGACAGCGCCAGCGAAGCACTGCCGGATTTCAGCGAAGAAGAAGCGCTGGAAGAGGCGATGGAAGGATTTGAAGATGCCATGGAGACTGCCGCGGCTGAAGCCCAGGGGTCAGAGGGCGACAAGCCAGGCCAGCAGGGCTCCGGGCAGGGCGCGGATGGCAGTGAGGGCGGCAGCCAGGGCGATGGCGAGGCCGGCGGTGGCCAGCAAGGCAGCGGCCAGCAGGGTGGCGTGCAGGCAACGGTAAATGTGCCGGGCCTGCCAGGCGTCGGTCTACCGGGAGTCAGCCTGCCAGGCACCGGCCAATCCGGCGGCGGCCAGCAAGGTGATGGTCAACAGGGCGGCGGGCAGCAGGGCGAAGGCCAACAAGGCGGAGGCCAACGCGGCGGCAGCTATGGCTCCGGTTCCGGCGTGCTGACACCGGCCGAACAGGTCGCCATCCTCGATGAAGAGCTGAACAAGGGAACCGGCGAATTTGACGACATTATCCTGCAGGAGCGCGATGTGCAACGCCGCACGGCAAAACGTGGCACATCCGAGGAAGAGGCAGAGGCTGAAGCCGGCGGTTATGGCGGCTACGGTAGCGAGGGCGGGAATCCCGGATTCCAGGTTCCGCCAATGGCCGGCGGCAGCGGCGGTGGCGGCGGTGGCATGGGCGCGCCGGAACCCCGACCCGGTTATGATGAGCAAATGCCTGAGCAGGTGGCGGTCTACGAGCCGCCCGCTGATATTCCTGACGGTTCGAACGACGACGTGGTCGCGCGCCAGCTGCGCGAGGCCGCCATGCGCGAACCTGACCCGGAGCTGCGAGAAAAGCTCTGGGAGGAATACCGGAAATACAAGGGAATCGATTGATGACGAGGCGCAGCGACACATTCTGGAGGCTTCTGGGCGCAGCCCTGTGCGCTCTGTCGCTGTCCGCCTGCGTCAACCAGACCGTCAAGAGCACTTCGGTGCCGCAGGTCCAGACACTGGAGACACAGCTCGCCGAAGCGCAATTGCTGGATGTGGGGGTGGTGATCTTTGATCCCGGCCTGGATTCCGACAAGGATGTGGACTTCGTCTACCCGGAAGTGCGTCGCGCCGAGGCGCGCTATATGCCCTACCTGTTGGTGGAAGCGATCCAGAGCAGCGGCGCCTGGGGCGCCGTGCGTGTCGTGCCCGATGACCAGCAGGCCATGGACCTGCTGGTAGAGGCTACCATCGTCGAATCCCACGGTGAGGAACTGGAGCTCAGTGTCGAGGCAAAGGATGCTTCCGGCAGGGTTTGGCTGGACAAGGCCTACGAAACCAAAGCCAGCAAATATAGCTACGAAACCAGTCGCACCCGATTCGATCCGTTCCAGGCCGTGTACAACCAGATCGCCAACGACCTGCTGGCCGTTCTCAAGATCCGCACACCGGACGAACTGGCCCGCATTCGCCTTGTGAACGAGCTGCGCTTTGCCCAGTCGTTTTCTCCCGACGCCTTCGAAGGCTATCTGCAACAGGACAGAAAAGGCGTTTATCACATACAGCGACTGCCCGCCGTGGATGACCCCATGCTGCTACGCGTGCGCAAGATTCGCGAACGCGACTACCTGTTTATCGACACCCTGCAGGAGTACTACGCGTCGTTCAATGGCCAGATGCTGGGCCCTTACCAGGAATGGCGCAAGCAGAGCTACGATGAGGCCATCGCGCTGCAGCAGCTACGTGCTGAATCCCGCCGCCGGCTGATCGCCGGCGCCGTCGCAGTAGCGGCCGGCATCGCCGGAGTGGCCAGCGATAATCACAACGCTCGCTCGGCCGGCAATGTGGCGATCGCCGGCGGCGGCTATCTGCTCAAGAGCGGCCTCGACAAGCGCGCTGAAGCGGATATTCACGTGCAGGCGCTGGAGGAACTGGGTTTGTCCCTGGAATCTGAAATAGCGCCTCAGGTCATCGAACTGGAAGATCGCTCGGTCACCCTCACCGGCACGGTGCGGGACCAGTACGACCAATGGCGTGAACTGCTGCGGCAGATTTACCAGGCTGAGGTTGGCGAGCTTGAGCCCGCCATCCAGGGTGAGGAGACCTGACCCTGGCGCTTTCACGGCAACACCTTCCCTTCCCGGTTTAATTCATGAGCGAGCACAACAAAACGGTTGAGCCCGTCAGGTTCGAGCCCACGTCTGGCCCGGCCGCGGAAGCCGATGGCCTCCAGGCCCGGCCTGCGGTGCAGGCTCGCGACGGCGCCACCACCACGGAAAAGTGGATCCTGCCAGCCCTGGGTGGACTGGTGCTGGTGGCCCTGCTGGTGTTTTTCTGGTTGCCCAGCCAGGTGGACCCGCAGCCGGCAACGTTGGACGCCAATAGCGAATCACCCGCTCCACGCAATGCACCGGTACAGACCACAGCCAGCGCCGACGAGTCTTCCCCCTACAACGACGCCCAGCTCGCGCGCCAGCGCAAGGCCGCCCAGGATGTCCTGGCGCAGCTGCTGGAGGTGCAATTCACCCTTGAGGAAGTCGGCGTGACCCAGTGGGCGGCGGAAGCATTCAGTGCCGCTCAGGCTGAGGCAACCGCAGCAGACGAGCTCTATCGCCAGCAGGAATTTGAAGCGGCCACCGAGACCTACCAGGCGGCTCTGGATGCCATGCGGGCGATCGAGGGCAGCATTGATGAGGTGTTTACCGAAAGCCTGCAGTCGGGACTGGCGGCATTGATGAGCGACCAGGCCGAGGCAGCCATCCAGGCCCTGGAACTCGCCATCCTGCTCAAACCTGACGACCCGGAGGCCCAGGCAGCGCTGGCCCGGGCCCGTACGCTTGGCCCGCTACTGGAGCTACTGTTGGCGGCGAATGCCGCAGCGGATGCCGATGATCTGGATGCCGCCAGGGACATCCTCCAGGAAGCCACCGCACTGGATCCTGAGCATGCGGGCGCCACCGCCCAGCTGGCCAGTGTTGAGCGCGCCATCAAACGCCGGAACTTCAACCGTGCGATGTCCGCCGGCTACCAGGCGCTGGACGATGAGCGTTTCGACGAAGCCGAGCGCCAGTTCAAGGCTGCCCAGGCCATTATGCCGTCAGCATCCGAGCCCTCCGGGGCCATTGAACAAACCCGTACCGCACGCACCCAGGCCCAGATCGAAGCCTGGCGTAAACGCGCGGTGGCCGCAGAAGATCGCGAGGACTGGAGCAAGGCCGTGGCGGCCTACCGCGAAATCCTCGACATCGACAACAGCGTGGTGTTTGCTCGCAACGGCCTGGCACGCAGCAACACCCGGGTACAGATCGACCAGCGCATCAAGCAGGCCCTGGCAAAGCCGGAACGACTCGTCGATGAGCGGGTCTATGGCAACACCCAGGCCCTGTACCGGCAGGCGCTCACATTGGAGCAGAAGGGGCCACGGCTAAAGGAGCAGCTGCTGGAGCTTGGCGACTTGCTGGAAAAAGCGCTGATCCCGATCCCGGTCCTGCTGCAATCAGACGAGCAAACCGATGTGACCGTCTACAAGGTGGCACATCTGGGCGCCTTCAGGCGGCAGCAGCTAAGCCTCAAGCCCGGGGTCTACACGGCGGTCGGCGTTCGCAAGGGTTACCGCGACGTGCGCAAGCAGTTTACCGTGGACCATGAGCAGCAAGGCATGACTATCGAAATTGCCTGTACGGAACCGATCTAGATGACCGTCGAGCACGAATCCCAGCCGATCCAGCCGGCGGCGTTTACCCCCAACACCGACGAGGAGAAACGCCGCGGATTTCGCGCCGGCCCGCTGCAGCTGGGTTTGGCGGCGATGCTATTGCTGTTCCTGCTGGCCTTCTGGTTTCTGTTTACCGCCCACTCGGTGCTGTTCACCTTCGAGCCCGCCTACAGCGAGCTGGATATCGATGGCGGCCTGAAATTGAAAATTGGCGAGCGCTACCTGCTGCGCAGCGGAGACTACCGACTCAACGTATCAGCACCCGGACACTATCCGCTGGAACAGGATTTCGAGGTGGACGGCAGCGACAACCAGTCACTGCACCTGGTGTTACAGCGACTGCCCGGCAAACTGAGTTTTGATACCCGGCCCCCCGGCGCGCAGGTACTGGTGGACGGGGAATCGCTGGGCAATACGCCGCTGCAGGCACAGCCAGTGAAAGCGGGCGAACGGGAACTGCGCCTGCTGGCCGAACGCTACCTGCCCTATCGCAGTACCATTGAGGTTACCGGCATGGAAGTGGCCCAGGCATTCGCCGTGGACCTGGAGCCAGCCTGGGCCAATATCGCCATTTCCAGCGTACCCGTGGGCGCCACCATCTTCGTGGACGGCGAAGCCCGCGGCCAGACGCCAGCGCTGCTGGAAATCCTCCAGGGCGAACACCAGGTGGAATTGCAGCTAGCGCGCTTCCAGGGCTGGCAGCAGACGCTCAGCGTGAGTGCCGGTGTCCACCAGAACCTGGAACCCATTACCCTGCTACCCGCCAACGGCCTGCTGAACCTGGATAGCCGCCCCCGCGGCGCCAACGTTACCGTGGATGGCGAATTCGAAGGCCAAACGCCGCTGACGCTGTCACTGGACCCGGATGGGGAGCACCGCATTGCCGTGTTCAAGCCCGGCTACGAGCGCGCCGTACGCACGCTGGCGCTGGATCCGGAGGAGCAACAGGATTTGACCCTTCAACTGCAAGCGCGGCTGGGCGAAGTTGAAGTTCGCGTCCGCCCGGCCGGGGCCGAAATCATTGTCGATGGTGTAGCCCGCGGCACAGGCAGTCAGACCCTGTCACTGCCCGCCTTTGAGCAAACCCTGGAGGTGCGCCTGCCCGGCTACCGAAACTACCGGCAACGCTTTACCCCACGTCCCGGTCTGGCCCAGGTGATTCCTGTCACCCTGCTGACCGAGCAGGAGGCGAGGCTGGCCGAACTCAAACCTTCCATCACCAGCCCCGCAGGCCAGACCCTGAAGCTGTTCACCCCCACCGGCACTTTCACCATGGGCGCGTCCCGTCGCGAACCGGGACGGCGCGCCAACGAGGTGCTGCGACCGGTCACGCTGACCCGGATGTTCTATCTCGGCACCCACGAGGTCAGCAACGCCGAATTCCGCAAGTTTCGCAGCGAGCACAACTCCGGTCTGGTGGAAGGCAACACGCTCAACCGGGATAGCCAACCGGCGGCATCGGTAAGCTGGGAAGAGGCCGCCCTGTACGCCAACTGGCTCAGTGAACAGGAAGGCCTGCCCCTGTTCTACAAGACCAAAAACGGCAGAGTGATCGGCTTCGAAGCTGACTCCCATGGCTATCGCCTGCCCACGGAAGCCGAATGGGCCTGGGCCGCACGCGTCAAGGGTGAAGCCCTGCTCAAGTATCCCTGGGGTGACAGCTTCCCGCCAACCGAGGTGGTGGAAAATTACGCGGACACCAGCAGCTCCTACATTACCGGGCGCATTGTCAGTAACTACAACGACGGCAATCCCACCTCGGCGCCGGTGGGCAGCTTCAAGGCCAACCACAATGGCCTCTTCGACATGGGCGGCAACGTCGCAGAATGGGTACACGATATCTACACGCTGACAGAGTCCTCTGGGATGTCACAGAAGGACCCACTGGGCGCCCAGACCGGCAGCAACAATGTGATTCGCGGCGCCAGCTGGGCCCATGGCACAGTGACCGAGCTGCGGCTGTCATTTCGCGATTATGGGCAACGGGGTCGCGATGACGTAGGATTTCGTGTTGCCCGTTTCGCCGAGGAAGCACAGTGAATAAAGCAGCAGACGAACACACGTACCTGACTCGTCGGCCGGCACCGGCGACCGGCACACTGGTGCTGAGCTTGCTGCTGGTCAGTTTGCCATTGTACGCCCAGACAACTCAGCCGCCTGATGAGCCGCCTTCCGAGGAGCAATTGCCGACGGGATCGACAGCGGAGGGCGCCGTGGCTGACGCCCCGGCGCTGCCCGCAGAAAATACCGCGGAAACTGCCACCCCGGCATCCGAGGACCCCTTCGACTACGAGGCCAGTGAGCAGATCTCAGAGGATCTCTCAGTGTCGTTTCCCGTGGATATCTAACCCCAGGATCAAACCATGAAATTGCGCCTTTCCTCCGAATTCCTGTTCCAGCTGTTTGCCCTGCTGATCATCGTGATACTGGTGCACGCGGTCTACGTGGGGTTGATCCGACCCAGCGCTGACGCAGAATTGCTGGCCCAGGCCGAACTGCTGGCATCGGGCGCCGACTTCATCCCCAAGCGCTCTATCTACGTGGTGATACGTGACCTCGAGCAGGAGGCCTGCTTCATCCTGCTGCTGTGGGCGTTGGCGATCATGGGCTACAAGGCTCGCCGGGTGATGGACGAGCAGAAACTGCTGGGGCAGCGGCTGATAGACGTGCCCGCGGGCACCAGCATTCTGCCGGAGGATGCCCGCGAGTACTCGCGCTCGCTGGAGGCCCTGGACGAAAGAACCCAGGATTTCCTGCTGCCCCGCACGCTGCTGGCGGCACTGCAGCGCTTCGCAACAACGTCAAGCATCCCGGCGGTGTCCGATACCATCCGCGAACAGTGTGAAGGTGAATCTGACCGCCTGGACTCGGAAATGTCCATGGTGCGCTACATTGCCTGGGCCATTCCATCCATCGGCTTTATCGGCACAGTGCGCGGTATCGGTGATGCTCTCGGGCAGGCCTATGAGGCCGTTGAGGGTGACATCAGCGGCGTGACAGCGAGCCTGGGTGTTGCCTTCAATAGTACTTTTGTGGCCCTGGTACTGAGCATTGTCATCATGTTCTGCCTGCATCAGCTACAGCTGTCCCAGGAGCGCCTGGTGCTGGGCTGCCAACGCTACTGCGACAAGCGCCTCATGCGCCACCTGGCGGTAAACTGAGATGACGCTGCCGGTTCTTGATATCAACGACGCCAGCCTCGGGCTCTGGCGCGATGGTGAGATGGCGCTTTCGAGCCCGGGCTACGCCTTGCTTGAAGGCAACAGCTATCGCTTTGGCGAGGCCGCGCGTGAGCTGGCCCGGCTGCAACCGCGGCAAATCAACCACCGCTACTGGTCGCGACTGGATACCGAAGCGCTGACCCCGGCCTTTGGACCCAGCCGCCATACTGCAGACCTGGTGCATGCACACCTGCTGGCGATTCACGAGGCAGGCGGGCGACCTGAAAAAATGGTGCTGGCGGCGCCGGGCAGCCTGCAACACGACCAGCTTGCCCTGTTGTTGGGCATCATCGAGCAGTGCCCTTTCTCGGTGGCCGGCCTGGTCGATCGTGCCGTGGCGGCTACCGCCAGTCAGCCGGTGGGTGACTACAACTGGCACGTCGAACTGCAGCTCAATCAGGCGCTGCTGACCGGTATGCGTTGCACCGACGGCACCCTGGTCCGTGACACCATGGTGCCCATCCCTGGCAGCGGCTGGCTCGCCTTCCAGGAAAGCCTGGCGCGAGCAGTGGCACAGGCATTTATCCGCCAAACCCGTTTTGACCCGCGCCATTCGGCGCGCGATGAACAGGCGCTGTTCGACGCCCTGCCGGGCATTCTGCAAAAGCTGGTAAGCGCCAGTGAGACCAATGTGGAATTCGACGGCCGCCAGGCACGGGTTGAGCGCAGCAGTCTGGCAGAGGCCTGTGACAACCATTACCAGCGCATCCTGAATACCGTGAGCGCCGGCGACGCCCGGGTGTTCCTGGGCGGCACCCTGCTGGCCCTGCCTTCATTGCTGGACCGGGTGCCGGCGGCAGTGCAATGTGATGCGGCGGCGGTCAGTGCCGGTGTGGCAAACCAGCGGGACCAGGTATTGGCAGACGACACCGGCATTCGCTTCATTACCAGCCTGCCGGCGGCCGCGGCAGCAATCCAGGCCGACACACCCGATTTGCAACCGACACCGACAGAAGAATCAGCGATTGAGCAATTCGAGCCCAGCCGCTGTCAAATAGAGTTCAATGGCGGCGAGATGCGTATCCAGCCGACCTCCGGCCCGGCGCCGGCGCTCAACGGACAGCCCCTGATGGCGCAAGCGGCGCTGCAGGAGGGTGATCGACTGGAACTCCCCGACGGCACGGCATGGCGCCTGGTCAGGGACATCAGCGACTAAATACATCCGGCCAGGCAAGGCGGTAACCGGCACACAGTACGATGGCACGCAAACGCAGGGCATCTACATTCAACCTCAGCTTCCTGGACATCATGTCCTGCGGCTTCGGCGCCGTCGTGCTGGTATTCCTGATCATCGACCACGCCATCGTCGCCGAGACAGAAGAACTGAATGCCGACCTGATGTCGGAAGCCAACCTGCTGGAAGAGGAGGTCCTGGAAGGCAAGGAGGGCCTGGTCAGGCTGCGCAATACGCTCTCCGAAGTGGACTACGAAGTGGTCGAGGCACAGGGCCTGGCTACCCGCATCAGTGAGGAGATCGAAGATTTCCAGGCCCAGATCGAATCCCTGGAAAAGGACGGTTTTACCGAGACCAGCGAAATCGAGGCCCTCAAGGCAGAGATTCAGCAGCTCGAGGACGAGGTCGAGAAGCTCAAGGCCTCCAGCGAGGACACGGGTGGCGTCAACGCCCGTACCTTCATTGGCGACGGCAACCGTCAGTACCTGACCGGCCTGAAACTGGGCGGGCGCAATATCATGATCCTGCTGGACAGCTCCGCCAGCATGCTCGCTGAGGAACTGGTCAACATTATTCGTCTAAGGAATATGCGCGAGCCGGTCAAGCGCGATGCTGCCAAGTGGCGGCGCGCGGTGGAGACGGTAAGCTGGCTGACTGCACAACTGCCTGTCAGCAGTCAGTACCAGGTCTACGCCTTCAATACTGAGGCCAACCCGGTACTGGTCGGCACAGAGGGCAGCTGGTTGGACGTGGGCGACCAGGAGCAGTTGAACACCGTGGTCACCGCACTCGGAGAGCTGGTGCCCAGCGGGGGTACCAGCCTTGAGAACGCGTTTCAGACCGCAATCGAGATGACGCCTATGCCGGACAACATTTTTCTGATCACAGACGGCCTGCCGACTCAGGGCGCCACTGCGCCCAGGAAAAATACCATCAACGGTCGCGAGCGCATGCGGCTGTTTGAGCGGGCGATCGGGCTGCTGCCGGCCTCGATCCCGGTCAACATTATCCTGGCACCGATGGAGGGCGACCCGATGGCGGCCTCGGAATTCTGGCAGCTGGCGCAGATGACTTCGGGCTCCTTTTTGAGCCCGGCGGAGGACTGGCCCTGATGGCGAGGGAACGGCGTGCCACGGAGGAGTTCAGCCTCTCCTTCCTCGACGTCATCTGCTGTGGCTTCGGTGCGGTGATCCTGTTGCTGATGATCACCAAAACCGTGCAACCGCAGATTATTGAGGCCTCCGCGGTCAATCTCGAAGGGCGCATAGCGGCGCTTCAGGAGCAGCTGTTCCAGCTGCGAGGAGATACTCACATCCTCAATCGCGACCTCAACGCCAAGCACGAGCAGCTGTCGGAGAACGAGGAGCGCATCGCGATTTTGCGCGGCCGGCTCTCGGCGGTGAAATCCCGGCACGACGCGCTGGCACTGCAGACCAATTCCAACGACATCATCGAAAGCCAGCTGGCAATAGCCCGCCAGCAGCTCAGTGAGGAGATGAAACGACTGCTGGGCATGGAGTACAAGAGCAAGAACAATCTGATCGGCGGCATTCCGGTGGATAGCGAGTACATCATCTTTGTGATCGACACTTCCGGCTCCATGTTTTCCTATAGCTGGGACCGCATGTTGCGCGAGTTCGAGGCGACGCTCAGCATCTACCCCGAGGTGAAAGGCATCCAGGTGATGAATGACATGGGGCAGTACATGTTTTCGCGCTATCGCGGGCAGTGGATTCCGGACACCCCCGGCCGCCGCAAAGTGATAATGGATCGGCTGCGCACCTGGAACGTGTTCAGCAATTCGTCGCCGGTGGAAGGCATTACCCAGGCCATTCGCACCTTTTACGCGCCGGACAAGAAAATCAGTATCTACGTGTTTGGTGACGAGTTCACCGGGGATTCAATCCAGCAGGTGGTGACAACCGTAGACCGAATAAACCGAGCCGATGGCCAGGGCAATCGACTGGTTCGGATTCATGCCGTGGGCTTCCCGGTGCAGTTCGCACGGCAACGTCACTTACAGACGACTGGAATCCGATTTGCTACGCTGATGAGAGAACTCACGCACCGGAATGGAGGGACCTTTGTCGGGCTCAACGATTTCCGCTAGTGCATTGTGCGCTGTATCCCAGGCCTGCCGGCCGCTGCTGGTGGTCGCAGTCCTGCTGTTTGCGGGCTGCGCCAAGCAGGTAGAGGTCAAGGGCCAGTTTCCCGCCCCGGTATTGGACAAGCTACCGCTGAAGATCGGCGTCTACTACGATCCCGAATTCCGCGGCCACGAATTCTATGACGAAGCCGACAGTCGCGAGGAAAGCGACTGGATAGTGCGTACCGGCGAAGCCCAGGTGGAAATGTACAACACCCTGTTGCCGGGCATGTTCGAGGAAGTCGTACTGCTCAACGCCCTGCCGCGCCGCGATCGCGTCGACACGGTACTGGAGCAGGGCCTGGACGCGGTACTCGTGCCGCACGTGCAGGAGTTACAGTATTCGATTCCCAACCACACCAAGATCAACGTGTTTGAGATCTGGATGCGCTATCGCTACGAGCTATATGCGCCGGACGGCGAGTTGCTGGCCGAGTGGTCGATGACCTCCTACGGCAAAACACCCACTGCGTTCCTGCGGTCCGCTGAGGCCGCCGTCAACCTCGCGGCAGTAGTCGCCCTGCGCGACGCGGGGGCAAACTTCGCCATGAATTTCACCCGCGTGCCGGAAGTGCAGACCTGGATGGATTCACGGCCGCAGGCGGCGCCGGCTACCGTGGGCGCAGCAGTAACACCGGAGGAAACGCTATGAAGACCAGGCTTACTCTGACACTCATCGGCACAGCCCTGCTGTCGGGCTGCGTCACCTCTACCGTGGATGAAGTTCTCTACCAGGGCCCGCAAGCGCAGGATTTGGTGGGGGATGCATCGATCGTGATCATGGGCCGGCGCCACGCCAGTGACTATGAGACCGAGCCGGATTTCATCCAGTGCGTGGGCAAGCACATACAGCGCCGGGATGAGACTATCCGGGTGATGTCAGAGCTGGAGTTCATGAACGAACTCTACCCCTGGTTCGAGCCGCGCACAGCGCCGCTGCGCCCGGCTGACATAAAGCGCATGATGGACGTGCCGCCGGTGCGCGACAAACTGGCATCAATGAATACCGAGTACATGGTCTGGATCGACGGTGAAACCATTCGCACCGGCGGGGCCGGCTCCATGACCTGCGGCATTGGGCCCGGCGGTGCCGGCTGCTTTGGCTTCGGCACCTGGGGCAACGATAGCAACTACGAGGCGACCATCTGGGACTTCACCGACCAGGAGGAAGTGGGGCGCATGAGCACCCAGGCCTCCGGACAATCCTACATGCCTGCCGTGGTCGTGCCCATTCCCATCATCGCGCCGGTACAGGGCACCGCCTGCGACGGGATCGGCGACCAGTTGCTGGAGTTTTTCAGTGATGAATACTAGGATCCTGGCGCTCGCACTTCCCCTCGCACTGGCACTGCTGCAAACCGGCTGTGCCTCAAACCCGGCGACCGGCGGCACCGACATCGTGCTCATGTCAGAAAGCCAGGAGATCAAGATCGGCCGCGAAGCCCACGAGGAAATGATGGAGCAGGGCGCAGCCTACCCCGACGAGGCCTTGCAGGACTACGTGAACCGGGTCGGCCAGAAGGTCGCTGCCACCAGTGACCGGCCTGACCTCGAGTACACTTTCACAGTCATCAACAACGAACAGATCAACGCTTTCGCGCTACCTGGTGGTTACATATACATCAACCGCGGGCTGATGATTTACCTCGACAACGAGGAAGAGCTCGCCGCCGTGCTGGCCCACGAAATCGGCCACGTAACCGCTCGCCACGCGGTGCGCCAGAAGACTGCCGCAACCACCAACAGTTTCCTCGCCCAGCTCGCTTACATGACAACCGGCAGCGCCGACCTGGCCCAGGCCTCGAACATGTATGGCACGAGCCTGGTACGCGGCTACGGCCGCGAAATGGAACTGGAAGCTGACGGTGAAGGTGCTGAATACCTGCACAACGCCGGCTACGACCCCAACGCCCTGCTAGACGTCATTGGCGTGCTCAAGGACCAGGAGGACTACCAGCGAGCCCGCGCCAAGGCCTCTGGACGCCAGCCCCAGTCCTATCACGGCCTGTACGCCACACACCCCCGCAACGACAAGCGGCTGCAGCAGGTAATAAGCACTGCCGCCGGACTGGAGCCCCGCTACGATCTGGTGCCGCCCGATGATCAAGAGTGGCGCAAGTACACCCAGGGCATGGCCTACGGGCAGAGCAGCGCTGCCGCGGAACGCGAGGATAATCGCTATTACCACAACAAGCTGGGCTTCACCTTCGAAGTTCCGGAGGGCTGGACCGTTGATCGCGGTAGCCGCTCCATCACTACCAGCGCCGACGACGGCAGCGGAAAAATCTCCCTGACCCTGCAGCGCTACGACAAGAGCAGCTCGCCCAGCGTGTTCCTGTCGGAGAAGATGAACGCACCCCAGCTTATGCAGAGTGAACCGCTGGTGCTGGAGGGGCTCACCGGGCATACCGGCGTGGCACCTTACGACGCCGGCAACCGTCGCCTGGCGATGGCCTACCGGGGCAGCCTTGCCTATCTGTTCGAGGGTGAATCTACCGGTGGTGATTTCAGCGCCCTGGATCCTGACTTTCTCACCGTGATTCGGAGTTTCCGCCCCATCAAGCCGACCGAGCGCGAACCCGAAAATCGCCAGACCATGGTATGGGTGCAGGCTCAGCCCGGTGACACCATGGCCACGCTGGCACGCGGCGTGCGCATACCCGATGCGGAAAATCAGCTGCGGCTGATGAACGGCTACTATCCACGCGGCGAACCCCGGGCCGGTGACTGGATCAAAATCGTAGAGGAAGAGCGCTAGGTGCGGCCGGCGAGGTGCGGCCGGCGAGGTGCGGCCGGCCAGGTGCGGCCGGCGAGGTACTACCGCGCTAATTACGGCCCAGATGCCGACGGCGCGGCCTGAACCAGTACCCAGGGGGCCACGACGACAGCCCAGACCTCCGGGTTTCTCTCGTACCAGGCACTGGCCACCTCGTCACTGACACCGGCTACCTGCCCACCGGCAATCCAGGCCTCGAACTGAGCCTTGTTGTCGCGCCGCAAATGTATCGCCACCTCCACCAGATCGACATCTTCCTGCACCAGCACCACAGCCCCACGGGCGTAGTGGGGTTGCAGTTCATGCCAGGCGATACGGGCGGTCTGGCTGTGAATCTCGGCGCGCAGCGCCGCATCAGTACCGGATTCGCTAGCCATAGTTTTCGTCGGCCACGAAGGGATTGGTGGCCCGCTCATGGCCAAAATTGGAGGTGGGACCGTGGCCGGGAATGAAAGTGATGTCATCGCCCAGCGGGAACAGCTTGTCGCGAATCGAGCTCACCAGGTCCGCATGGTTACCGCGCGGAAAGTCAGTGCGGCCAATCGAGCCCTGGAACAGCACATCCCCGACCCAGGCCAGGCGTTGGCCCTCGTGCAGGAACACCACATGCCCCGGCGTGTGCCCCGGACAGTGGAACACCTTGAGCGTCTGCTCCCCCACCGTCACAGTATCGCCGTCGTCCAGCCAGCGGTCAGGCACAAAGGGTGGCGCCTCGGGCATACCCGCCATGCGACACCACTCAGGCAGCTTGTCGATCCAGAAGGCATCCCCCTGGGCGGGGCCCTCGATGGGCACCTCCAGGCTGTCACGCAGCTCTGAGGAGGCCGCACAATGATCCATATGGCCGTGGGTCAACAGAATTTTTTCCACTGTTGCATCCATTTCTGCGACGGCACCCATTATGCGGTCGATATCGCCACCGGGATCGACGATAGCGGCGCGGCCACTGGCCTCGCATTTGAGGATGCTGCAATTCTGCTGGTAGGGCGTAACGGGAACGATGGAAACCTTGATGGACATACTGCTATCTATGGACTGCGGGGGCCGAAATCATAGCACAGGCGCCTCCACGATGATGCTGCTAAGCTAGCCGCCAACCAGCCGCCAGCGGGCCTGACCGGGCACCGAAAGCGGTGCGCCAACACACCCATCGATGAGAGACACCACATGAGCAAGCTACCTGACCTGGTCGACGCCAGCCTGACACTCGACAGTCGCGTCGCCACGCTCACCTTTCAGCGCGACGATGTTCGCAACGCACTGACCGGCACCGGGCTGGTAGACGACATCGTGCAGACCGTGGCCTGGGCAAACCTGAACCGCGAGGTGTCGGTGCTGGTCATCACCGGGGACGGCAAGGCATTTTCTTCGGGGGGAAACGTCAAGGAAATGCGGGACCAGCAGGGCATGTTCGGCGGCGCGGCGGCAGAGATCCAGGAGCAGTACCGGCAGGGCATTCAGCGCATCCCGCTAGCCATGCAGGACATTGAAGTTCCCACGATTGCCGCCGTCAACGGCGCGGCGATCGGGGCGGGTTTTGATCTCGCCAACATGTGCGATATCCGCATCGGCTGCCCCGACACCCTGCTGGGGGAAACTTTTATCAATCTCGGCATTATCCCCGGGGACGGCGGTGCCTGGTTCCTGCAGCGAGTGGCGGGCTACCAGCGGGCGGCGGAGCTAACACTGACCGGACGCCTGATAAAGGCTGAGGAGGCACTGGATTACGGCATCCTGATGGAGGTAGTGCCCTCCGACCAGTTGCTGGCGCGGGCAGTCTCGATCGCCGGTGATATTGCCGCCAAGCCGCCGCGCGGAGTGCGCATGACCAAGCGTCTGCTGAAGGCGGCCCAACGCATGGAACTCAAGGACCTGCTGGACATGAGCGCCAGCCTGCAGGCGATCAGCCACCAAATGGATGACCACCGGGAAGCGGTGTCTGCCTTTCTGGACAAGCGCGACCCCAGCTTCAGGGGAGACTGAACTAGCGGCCGCAGCCGGGCTCAGTCCAGTACTTCCACCGTATCACCCACCGCCAGCTGGCCGCCGGGCGTGTACAGCAGGTTCTGCCCAAAATACACCTGGCGGTCTGCACCGCGCCGGTAACCGGCCAACACGCGCAGGATCTCGGGGTGCTTGTCGCCGGTTTGCTGGTCCAGCGCAGGCACGGCGCAGCGCGCGCAGGGCTTGGCCACGTGAAACTCCACCTGCCCGATACGGATTCGCCGCCAGCTGTCTTCCGCGTGCGGCTCGCAGCCTTGCACCACCAGGTTGGGTCTAAAGCGGTCCAGGCCCACCGGCTGTGACAGGCGGCTATTGAGCTCGTCCAGGGCGCTGGCGGACACCAGCAACAGGGGAAAGCCATCGGCAAAACTGACCGTTTCACCCTGGCTCGCATACTGGCGGTCCACCTGACGCCGGCACTCATCGCCCATGTAGACCAGTCGCAGCGGCTCACCCAGGACCTGCTGCAGCCAGGCGGCTGCCTCGTCGCCCGCATCGCGCGCCGGAACCCTGTCTTCCCAGATCTCCACAGATACCGGCTTCTCATCCACCGGCACTGCCACCTCGAGGACCTCCTGATCCAGCGCCAGGCGCAGACCCTCTGTCATGGGCTCTGCTGACAGTTTCGTCAGGGCGGCCATTTCGCGTTGGGACACAAACCGGCCCACCGGATCTACCAGCATCCAGCGCCGGTCGCCCCGTGGCCCAAAGCGATCCAGTTCGACGCTGTCCACGTCGACTCCACGGCCTGACTTGAGCGGGTAGAGATGGATTGACTGGAGTTGATACACGACCGATCTCACGAATTGGAAATTAGGTGAAGCACCCCCTCGAGATTAAACTATAGTGACGAAGAGGGAACAGGGTTTTATATGCACCCATACCGCCGTAGGGACATCCTGAAAATAGCGGCCGCGGCCAGTGGCGCCAGCCTGCTCGGCGCACGGTCCGGCCAGGCTGCTGTGGGCGCCGACTATGACGTGGTGATTGTCGGTGCCGGTATCGCCGGCATGACCGCCGCGCGTCTGTTGAGTCGGGCAGGCCCGGGACTCAAGGTACTCGTTCTCGAGGCCCGCGACCGCGTCGGCGGGCGCCTGCTCACCTTGCGCGACACCGATAGCCTGCCCTCCCACGGCGTCGAAGTCGGCGCTCAGCTCATCCACGGCAGCAAGGCTCCCACCTGGGAGTTGATCAAACGTTACGATATCGCGACCCGCCCATGGATAGCCGACGGAGAGCCAAAGTTTCGCTATCTCGACGGCAGCCAGCCTGACCAGGGCCGACTGCAGGCCCTGCAGGAACAGGCGAGAGAGATATTAGCGTCGGAAATCGGCCCCGACGTGTCATACCAGACCTTTGTGGAGTCGATTACCGCTGTTCCCCGGGAACGGGAGATGATGTATAGCGAGGCACTCAGCTGGTCAGCCGAGCCGGACCGGATCAGCGCCAGGGCTGTCATCAAGGACGGCACCCTGTGGAACGACTGGCACGACCAGGATTTCCAGGTCATCGGTGGATACAGTTCGCTGGCGGAGCGGATGGCTGAGGATATCGAAGGACGCATCCAGTTGAACAGCCAGGTGACGGACATCTTCTACCGACCCGGCCTGGCGGGCATTCGCTACAAAGACAGCGGCATCAGCACGGCGCTGACCTGTCGGCAGCTGATCCTCACCGTGCCCATAGGGGTATTACAGAGTGGCGGCGTAGAAATCCAGCCAGCCGTCCCCAGGGCTACCCAGCGGGCCATCGACAGCCTGGAGATGGGTCAGGCGGTGGTGGTGCCGATGACGTTCTCAGAGCCTTTCTGGGGGTCTGAGGCTGCGCCGGGGACCTGGTCAGACTATGCCGACCGTATCAACTTCAGTTTCCCGCATCCCACCGGGGCCGGTGGCAATGCCGTGATGGGCTGGTTTGCAGGCTCTGCGGCCCGGGAGCTCAGTGCACTGGGGCCGGAAGCCGGCCTGGGACGGGTGTTGCGCTGGCTGGAGGAAGCCAGCGGCCAGCAGGGCATTGCTGGCAAACTGCAGTGGCATCATTTCCAGGACTGGGTCACCGACCCCTACACGCAGGGATCCTATTCCATTACCCGGCCGGGCGGACACGGGCAACGCCAGGTACTCAGTGAGCCCGTGGCTGGTACCCTGTATTTTGCCGGGGAGGCAACAGCGCCACCGCCCCACTACCAGACCGTGCATGGCGCCTATCTCAGTGGCATGCGCGCCGCAGAGCAGGTGGCCACTGCCTTGAAAACCGGCGCCTGATCGGCAACGCAGGCCAGCGCCAGCTGCAGGCCGTCAACCGTCCCCGGTGCCGCTGCGTGGAGGTCGCTCCGGCTCTTCCTCAGATCCGGCACCCTGGATCTGCTCCAGGAAGGAGGGGCGGCTGGGGTCGCCGTCGGTGCCGTAATTCTTCGCCGTCATCACATCGGCGTCCCAATCGCCGAACACGCTCTTGTCGACCTGCCCTTCAAGCTCCGCAACGATCAGCGAGACTGTAGCGTCGCCGGTTACGTTCACCGCCGTGCGCACCATATCGAGCAGACGATCTACACCGATAATCATGGCAATGCCCTCTACGGGCAGACCGACTTGCTCGAGCACCAGGGCCAGGGTGATCAGGCCGACTCCGGGCACGCCGGCGGCGCCAATAGAAGCCATAGTCGCCGTCAGTACCACGGCGGCCAGGTCACCCATGGACAGATCAACACCGTAAACCTGGGCAATAAACACGGTGGCCACACCCTGCATGATCGCCGTGCCGTCCATATTGACCGTGGCGCCCAGTGGAATCGTGAAACCGGCGACCGAGGACTTGACGCCCAGGCGCTTCTCTACGGTTCGCAGGGTAATCGGCATGGTAGCCGCGGAGGAGGAGGTGCTGAAGGCGAAGGCCCACACGGAGCGCATCTTGTAGAGCAACACTGAGGGCGGCAGCCCGGTCAGGGCCTTTAACAGCGTGCTGTAGACCACCAGGCCGTGGAATATGAGGATACCGAGCACGGTAAGGAAGTACTTGCCCAGGTCGACGATGGCGCTGAAGCCCAGTTGCGCGAACAGCTTGGTCAGTAGCGCAAACACGCCGTAGGGGGCGATCAGCATCAGCATGGCGACCATTTTCATGATCAACACTTCGAAATCCTGGAAAAAACCGCAGATGCGCTTGCCCGCCTCGCCGGAACGGGTAATGGAGAAGCCGATCAACAGCGCGAACACAATGACCTGCAGCATGTTGCCGTTGGCCATGGCGGCGATCGGGTTGGAAGGCACGATGCCGACAATAACGTCAGCAATGGAAGGCGCCTCATTGGCCACAAAGTTCGCCTCGCCGGGCAGCTCGACACCTTTGCCCGGATTGACTGTGAGGGCGATGGTCAGCGCCACGACGACCGCAATGCCGGTGGTAAGAAGGTAGAGTAATACCGTACGCAGTGCGATACGGCCCATTCGGGCGTTGTTGCCCAGAGAAGATGCGCCGCAAACCAGCGATACGAAGACCAGCGGTACCACCAGCATCTTCAGTGAGGCGACGAAAATACGGCCCAGGACGTCAAACAAACCGCCTACCAGCCACGTTTCGATCACGTCCTGTACAGCGTCAGGCATGAACTGCGCGCCCGCCGTGATATTGAGTAGCGAGCCCAGCAGGATGCCAGTGACCATGGCAATCAGGATGCGCGTGGTCAGCGTCATGTTATCTCCGAGAATTCAGTACGGTGTTGTCGGGAATCAGGCCGCGAACTCTACCCCACCCGGGGGCTTTGAACAACCGCCGGCCCGATGCCCGCAAGTTAGCGAACACTCTGTTCGCAGGGGCCTGCGACGTAGCCTGTAACCGCTTCATCGCCGCAGGCCGAACAGCCGTTGGAGTACTGCTTGCGCTCATCGTTCCCCAGCACCGCGCACACCGGCCGGTAATCCCTGGTGCAGACCTGGGGCCGCGGGGTCGGACACTGCACCATCGCCTCCCCCGGCACTGGCTGCGGCGGGCTGGAGGCGCAGGCGCCCAGCAGGATGGCACACAGGCCGCCTTGCATGGCTGACCGCATTATTGATCCAGCTCCCGGGGGAAAAGCCGGTCTACCAGACGGCCGCAGCCGCTCTGCAGGTCCGCCCAGTGGTCGATAGCCAGCTCCATGTAGCAGAAACCCGCGGTCGGAAGATTGTCCAGGGTGGCCTCGCCACAGGCCCAGTTGACCAGGTCGGTAAACGCGGGGTTGTGGCCTATGAGAAACAGTGAGTCCTCGCCGTCATCGCGCGCCCGGAGCCAGTCGACCAGATCGTCAACAGAAAACGTGTACAGGGCTTCTACCGTCACGTGCGTCAGACCCTGCAGATCAGGCCAGCCATCGCGCAGCCCGCCCAGGGTGAGCTGCGCTCGGGCTGCAGGACTCACATGCACGGTCTGGGCGGCCAGGCGCTGAGCCAGGGCACGTCCCATCTGGGGCGCATTACGGCGACCCCGTCGATTGAGGCCACGCTCGCGGTCAGAGGCACCGGGGTCGTCCCATGCCGATTTTGCATGCCTTAACAGGTAGAGTGTTTTCGCCATGGGTTCGCTGAAGAGCTTTTGCACCATAGTAGCGCAACTCCCAGAGCGCATCGACTTGTCATTGGCCGCCAACACACCGGTCAGCCTGCAACCGGCTGCAACGCCGCCTATACTGAGAGCGCGGTGACCTTGGTCGCCAGAGGCCCACATTGTGAGCAGGGCGTGGCCAGGGTGCCGCGTTTCAAGATAACAAACGACACAGGCAGGCGTTTCATGAGCTATTTCATTACCGGCGGCACCGGATTCCTCGGCAGCTTCTTTCTGGAGCAACTGGAACATCGAGAAGGCACCATCTACGTGCTGACACGGGCCGGGTCCGAACACAAATTCGAGGCACTGACACAACGGCTGGGAGAGTTGGGGGACCGACTGGTTCCGGTCACAGGTGACCTGACAAAGCCCAACCTGGGGCTCGATGAGTCACAGATCGACGAGTTGCGGGGCAAGATCACGCATTTCTGCCACTTTGCCGCCATCTATGACATCGCCGCCAGCCTGGAGTCACAGCAGGCTGCCAATATCGACGGCACCCGACATGCCGTTGAACTGGCCACCAGCCTGCATGCGGGCTGCTTCCACCATGTCAGCTCGATCGCGGCCGCCGGCCTGTACCACGGTGTCTTCCGCGAGGACATGTTCGAGGAAGCCGAGAACTACAGCCACCCCTACTTCCTGACCAAGCACGACTCTGAGGGGATTGTGCGCAATGAGTGCAAGGTGCCCTGGCGCGTTTACCGACCCGCCATGGTCGTGGGCCACTCCGAGACCGGAGAAATCGACAAGATTGACGGCGTCTACTATTTCTTTAAATCCCTGCAGAAACTCCGCAGCGCCCTGCCGCCCTGGGTGCCCCTTGTGGGTCTTGAAGGGGGCAAGTTCAATATTGTGCCCGTGGATTACGTGGTACGCGCCATGGACCATATCGTCCACCTGCCGGAGCGCGACGGCGAGTGCTTCCACCTGACCGACCAGGACCACTACAGCATGGGAGAAGTGGTCAATATCTTCGCCCATGCAGGTCATACGCCACAGTTCAGTATGCGCATCGACTCACGCATGTTCGGCTTTATTCCGTCGGTGGTGAGGGACACCCTGGCCAACCTGCCGCCGATAAAGCGCATCGTACGCACCATGCTCAACGACATGGGCCTGCCGGAGTCGGTACTCATGTTCGTCAACTACCCGACGCGCTATGACAATCGCGAAACCGAGCGGGCCCTGAAGGGCACCGACATCAAGTGTCCCAGGCTGACGGACTATGCGCCGACCCTCTGGGACTACTGGGAACGCCACCTCGACCCTGACCTGCACGTCGACCGCTCGCTCGAAGGCAACGTTCGCGATAAGATCGTGCTGATCACAGGCGCCTCCTCAGGCATTGGCAAGACCACCGCGCTGCGGCTGGCGGAGGCCGGTGCACATGTATTGCTGGTGGCCCGCACTGCCGAGAAACTCGAAGAGACAGCCAAGGAAATTGCTGACCACGGCGGCCGCTCATCCTCCTATACAGCCGACGTGTCGGTACTGGAGGATTGCGACCGACTAGTGCAGGAAGTGCTCCAGAATCACGGCCATGTGGACATACTCGTCAACAATGCCGGTCGCTCGATTCGTCGCTCGCTGGAGCTGTCAATCGATCGCTTCCACGATTTCGAGCGCACCATGCAGGTCAATTACTACGGGGCCATCCGCCTGGTACTCGGGCTGGCGCCCAGCATGCTGGAGCGTCGCTCCGGGCATATCATCAACATTTCATCGATCAGCACACTAACTCCCAGCCCGCGTTTCTCCGCCTATGTTGCCTCCAAGAGTGCGCTGGATGCCTGGACGCGTGCGGCCGCCGTGGAGTTTTCGGATCGCAACGTGCGCTTCACCACCATTCACATGCCACTGGTGCGCACACCAATGATCTCGGCCACCACCATCTATGACCACATGCCGGTGCTGACGCCCGACGAGGCGGTCGATATGGTGGTGGAAGCCGTGATCCATAAACCCAAGCGCATCGCCTCCCGCCTGGGGATTTTCCTGCAGGTGGTAACAGCGGTGGCGCCGCGCTTCTCCGAGTTGCTCATGAACACGGTATTCCGCATGTTCTCAGACTCTGCCGCTGCCAAGGGCGACGCTCAGCCAGAGAAACTCGAGGCCTCCAATGAGCAGGTGGCGCTGGCTGCGCTCATGAAGGGGGTACACTTCTAAGCCGCACACCACGCTTGAAGGAGACCGCCTGTTGCAAAAAGTGTTTCAGTCGGGCTTTGTCTGGCGGGTGGTTGAGCAAAAGTGGCCCGCCTTTGAAGAGCTGTTCTGGGGCTTCGACGTGGACAAACTGCTGCTGATGCCCGACGAGATGCTGGAGCGCAAGGCACGCGACCCGGCCATCATCCGCAATTTCAACAAGGTGAAAACTATCCGCGCCAACGCGCTGATGATCGCCGACACGCGCCGCCGCGAGGGCCACAGCTTCGGACGCTTCATCGCAAACTGGCCGGCGGAGGACACCGTGGGCCTGTGGCTGTACCTGAAAAAGCACGGTGCCCGGCTGGGCGGCAATACTGGCCCCTTTGCGCTGCGCAGCCTTGGGGTCGACACGTTTCTGCTGACCCGGGATGTCGAGGGCTACCTGCGCCGGCAGGGTGTGGTCGAGGGTGGGCTGACCAGCCAGAAATCACTGCGTGCCACCCAGAAATTTTTCAATGCACTGCGTGAGGAGTCGGGTCGCAGCCTCTCTGAATTAAGTAAGTTGGTTTCATTTAATTTTGGTGAAAACCGGGTGGGCATTGTCGTAGACTCATAATAACTAGGGAAGCGAACCCCCGACAGAGGGGTAAACACTATGGTTAATAAGCGCCGTGGTGAACCTGCGATACCGTCGAATCACGATACGCTGATGACGGCGGAACAGCGGGAGAGCCTCAGCAAGCTCGAGACATTCGGGTGGCACCTGCACATCGTTCGCCGCCCTAAATTTGAGCCCGTGGAAGTCGTGCTGGAGCACAGTGATGGTCATTTCGCCGTACTCAAGGAGAACGGCGAACTGGACCAGCATACGCCCCCCACCCTGCGCAAAGAGACAACACAGGTGCCGGCTGAATCTTCTGAGGCGGGCGACCCCTGGGCCAATGCCTCCGATGTGGATGCATTTGAAGTGAAAGAATCATCGACAGACGTGGAGCCCGCTACAGTCGGCAACGAGCCGGTACCCACTCAGGGCGGCAACAACAAGCGCCCGCCCAAGATACTGGTCTGAATACCGCGGTGGCCGCCGCCCGCTAACTCCCCGGCGTCTCGCGCCAGCCACCGTAACCGGAAATTCCCATCGGCCCGCGCGTGACGATCATTTGCGACACGGTGCCATCGTCGCGCCGGACCTCCAGCAGCACCGTATCGCCGGGCTCACCCTGGTAGCTCGCCGTTCGCAGGTCATCAAACCCGAACAGCCGCTCGCCGTCGTAAGACAGCAGGACGTCTCCCTCCGCTATTCCCGCCTGCGCCGCGGCGGAGCCCACCATTACACGCCGTACCCGCACCCGATTGGGCCTGCCACTGGCGTACAGATAACGGTCGTAAGCATCATCTCCCAGTTCGCTGCGCAGCTGATCGCGCGAATCCTGCGCCTGGGCGCCGGCCAGAAAAGCCTCCCGGCGCTGCAGCCATTCCTCCTGGAAGTTCTCAAGATACAGGGCCTGGGCGCGCTGCTGCATGCTCGCGAACTCCTGATCGGTCAGCCCGGCCTCCTGGATGCGCTGCACAGAGGCGGGCACCGATACCGGCTCTTCAAGGCCCTCCTCATTGGTCGGCACCTCTGACAATGGCAGGCGGTCTTCTACCGCCGCCACAGCCGGAACCATCTCTGCTGCCGCCTGGACCGCCGTTTCCAGTTGCCCCAGGCGTTCTATCAGCATATTCCTCTCAGCCCTAAGTGTGGCAATCTCTGTGGCCAGTTGTTCGATACGGGGGTCAGCGGCCAGAGTTTCCTCGGGTGACCAAGTGGCGATCCAGGCCAGCGCTGCAAGCAGCAGGCAGGCGATCAGTGCAAAGGCAGGAATGCGATCCATGGGGGTTTGACCGGCCTCCGGCGCCCGGGTTCAGTGCGCAGCTGTCAATGCGCGGAACCGGGGTCAGCGGTAAAGGCCTGGGATACCTGCTCGGCGTAAGCCAGCACTTCGTCTACACCGCTAGCGGCGACCGGATCAAAGCTGAAGCCCTGGAAGGCGGTAGTCGACAGGGCGAAGAAGACTTCCAGCAGGTCGGCCTCTTCCTTGACAGCGGCGAGGTTGGCCGCGATGCCGGTAAAAAAGGCGGCGGCTCGGGGATCCTGCAAATCCTCGAAGTGCTGCGCCAACGCGTCCAGCCGGGGCGACAGCTCAACTTTTATGGTGTCCAGCGCGTCCAAGGTGACTCCTGTTTGAGGCTTCCCGCCATTATGACGGGACCGAAGCCCGCTGCCCACTTCAGCACTCGGTGGACAAGCTTCCCTGGGCGGACTGATAGCCGCATGATAGTTGCAGTTGCGCGCAATTCGCGTCAAGATTAGGGCACATGTGTCATATTGGGCCAGGAAAGAGCCCGGATGGCTTGACACCAACTTCAAAAACGGCGTCACAGTTTTCGCATTTACCGCGTGAACTGGTTCCCAAAACGCATTCACACCTGCGCGTGAGTGCTACCTAACCCCCATAATCAGTCGTCCACAACAAGGGGTTAGGGCCGTTTGCGATAGGCCCTCTCACCAAGGGGAGTAGAAGTTGAAGTGGTGGAACCGTTGGCTAACGGGTAACAAACAGGCGAACCGAACAGCACCGCTGATCGAGGAGCTGGAACCCCGCGTCCTGCTGTCAGCAGATGCGGCGGGCATTTTTGTGCCCGACCCCGGCGGATTGCAACAGCAAACACCCACCGAACTCCTGCTCGACGACAATTTCGAACCCGCCCCCACCGAACAGGTGGTGCAGGAAGAGGCGCGCAGTCTGGAGCTGGTGTTTGTCGATACCGACAGCCCTGACTACCAGTCTATTGTCGACTCACTGACCGACGCCGGTAATGAACAGCGACAGTTTGAAGTGATTGTGCTGGACAACAATCGCGACGGTGTGTGGCAGATATCCCAGGCGCTGCAGAACTACAGCGAAGTCGATGCCATTCACCTGGTCTCCCACGGCGACAGCAACGGCGTAGACCTCGGCAACACCCGTCTCGACGCCGACAGCCTGCAGGTACAACAGGACCAGTTCCTGGCCTGGTCCAATTACCTGACCGAAGACGCAGACATTCTTATATATGGTTGTAACCTGGCGGCGGGCGAGGATGGACACTCCCTGATGCGTGAGCTGTCCCAGCTGACGGGCGCTGACGTCGCCGCCTCGGATGATCTCACCGGTCACGCCAGCCTTGGCGGCGACTGGGAGCTGGAAAGCCATATAGGCCTGATTGAAACCGAGGTATTCGCTTCCCGCTCCCTGGTCGATAGTTTCGGGGCCACCCTGGGCACGCCTGAGATCGACGAAATAAAGACGGCCGACCTCGACAATGACGGCTTCATCGACGCGGTTCGTATCCGCTTCAGCGAGGCGATAAGTGACTCTACCGTCAGGGCTGACGACTGGACCATTGCCGGCGCCAGCGGGCTGGGCTTTTCGTCCACCACCAACGGCGACACTGCCAACGACGACGACATCTATATCACCTTCACCGATGGCGTACTGAGCGACACTGCCACGCCGTTGGTGAGCTATACCCAGGACGACCCCACAGACCCGGACATCGAGAGCCTTTCGACCGGCGACCCGCTGGCGAACAATGACAACAGCAACTGGTGGAATCAGGACTGGCTCAACCGCACCATGATTACCTTCGACAACAGCGCCAGCCTGGAGAACCTGACTAACTTCCCGGTGCTGATTCAGTTGAGCTCCAGCGAGGTGGATTTTGGCCGCATCAAGGCGGGCGGCGCCGATATCCGCTTCGTCGACAACGACGGCACCGAGCTGGATTTCGAGATCGAGTCCTGGGATGACACTGGCGAGACCGCCAACATCTGGGTCCGGGTGCAGCAGATCGATGCCGGCTCTACCACTGACCATATACATATTTATTACAACAACGCCGACGCCACGACGACCGAGGACGCAGCGACCACCTGGGGTGACTTCGCTGGCGTGTGGCACCTCAATGAAAGCGGATCTGGCGACCACGTCGATTCGACCGGCAATGCCTCGAACGGCGTTCGCGACGGCAACACCCAATCCGCGGGTAAGGTCGGCAACGCCCAGCACTTCGACGGTACCGACGACGCCATTACCATAGCCAGCAATTCCGAACTGGATATGACCGGCTCTAGCTCCACTATCGAAGCCTGGATAAACCTGGAGGCCATACCAGGCAACGATAACTGGTTTGATGTGACCGGTATCGACGGGAAATTTGGCATTTACGTCACCGAAAACGCCGGCGATGTTGTACTCGATGCCTACTGGGATCATAGCGGTGGCAGTGACGACCTCTATCAGGTGGGTAACACCAATATCCCAGTGGGAGAATGGACCCACCTGGCGATTACGTTCGACGGTACGGATGCCAGAGGCTACGTAAACGGCGAGCTGGACTGGACGGAAGACCTTCGTGGAGGCGGAGGCACAACGCTGGAAAGCTATGCTGGCCCGCTCTATATCGGCGACTGGGACAGCAATAACGACGACAAGATGGACGGTTTGATCGACGAGGTGCGGTACTCCAGCACTGATCGCTCGGCGGACTGGATCGAGGCGTCTTACCTCTCGCAAAGCGGCAGCTTTGCCACGTTTGGCAACCGGGACACCACATCCTCTGATGGCGTTGCGCCGACCGTTAGCATCACCCGGGACGACGCCAACCCGACCGCCGCCTCTTCAATCACCTTCAGCGTCGACTTCAGCGAGGATGTTGTCAACGTCAGCGCCGATGACTTCGATGTCGCACTGACCGACACTGCTACCGGTGGTGCCACCGTGGTGGTAGGGAATGCCGGCGATGCCGACGATTCCACCTACACGGTAACGGTCAACGGCGTGGGCGGCGACGGCACCGTCGGACTGGACATCGACAGCGGCAATGTCGACATTACCGATACTGCCGCCAATGCCCTTAACAACACGCCGACCGCGGACGAGGTGTACATCACCATCGGCTCCGCGCCGGAGATCAGCAGCATTGAAACCGCGGATCTCGATGGCGACGGCTTTATCGACGCGCTGCATGTCACCTTCTCCGAGTCAATTCTCGACAGTACGGTCACCGCGGACGACTGGAACATCGCCGGCGCCTCAGGGCTTGCATTCTCGTCCACCACCAACGGCGACACGGCGGACGACAGCGATATTTACCTTACCTTTGCTGACGGTGTGCTGGCTACCGACGCGCAGCCTGGGGTGACTTATGTCCAGGACGGCCCCACCGACCCGGATATTACAGACCTTTCCGGCGCGGCACTGGCGGATATCGACGACAGCCAGGCCTGGTGGGACACGGACTGGCTGAACCGCACGCAAATCACCTTCGACAACAGCGGTAGCACCGAGAACCTGACCAATTTCCCCGTGTTGATAACGCTGGACTCCAGCAATGTGGACTTTTCCCGAATCAAGGCCGGCGGCGCAGATATCCGCTTCGTCGACAGCGACGGCACGTTGCTGGACTATGAGATCGAGACCTGGGATGACGTCGCCGAGACGGCTACAGTATGGGTTCGCGTGGGCCAAATCGACGCGGGCTCCAGCACTGACTTTATCCACGCCTACTACAACAACGCTGCCGCCACCGATGCACAGGATGCGGCACAGGTATGGAGTTCTGGTTTCACTGCGGTCTGGCACTTGAGCGACACGGTCACGGACGAGCAGACCAGCGGCACCTACGCCGACTCGACCGGCAACCACGACGGGGCGCAGGTGAACAGCGGCTCCACTGCCGGCGTGATCGGGGATGCGCTGGACCTCGACGGCGCCAATGACTATGTCAACATTCCGAACGATGCTGCACTGACTCCTGGCGTTGCCGGTGTCGACTCCTCCTTCTCGGTATCAGCATGGATCGCAGGAGACACCGGCTCAGCCTCAATTGTCGGTAAAAACACAAATGCCCTCGGCGACGAGTGGGAGCTCTGGCTTGACTCAGGCTTGCTAACCCTCTCGATCGACGATAGTACTGGCGCCACCATCGGCAAGACGGCGACCACGCCGGTTTCCGGGGCATGGCAGCACGTCATGGCCACCTACGACGGCAGTGAGACCAATGCCGGCATCAAGCTGTACATCGATGGTGTCGAACAGGCGACAACGCTCTACACCGACGGAAGCTATGCCGGTCTGTCCAACACCACCGCGCCGGTACAGATCGGCACGTACGACGACGGCGGAAATTCCTACGACTTCAATGGCCAGATTGATGAGGTCAGACTGTCAAGCGCGGAGCGCTCGGCGGAGTGGGTCGAGGCCTCCTATCTGGCCCAGAGCGGTGGCTCTTCTTTCGCCAGTTTCGGGCCAACGCAAACAGCTACCACCGACGGCGCCGGCCCGGTCGCAAGCATCACCAGGGATGACAGCAACCCAACCGACGCTGCCTCAGTCACCTTCAGCGTCGATTTCAGCGAAAACGTCGCTAACGTCAACGCCGATGACTTCGATGTCGCCCTGACGGGTTCCGCCACCGGTGATGCCACCGTGGTGGTAGGCAACGCTGGCGATGCCGACGATTCCACCTACACCGTAACAGTGACCGGCGTGGGCGGCGACGGCACCGTCGGCCTGGACATCGACACCGGCAACGTGAACATCACCGATGCCGCCGGCAATGCGCTAATCAACGCGCCTGTCACGGACGAAGTGTACAACGTCGACAACACGGGGCCAGAGGTGAGCGCCATCGAGACCGCTGACCTGGATGGTGATGGCTTTATCGATGCGCTACACATCACTTTCGATGAGGCCATTCTCGACTCCAGCGTTGTCGGCAATGACTGGGACATCGCCGGCGTCACCGGCGAGAGCTTTTCATCAACGACCAACGGTGACACCGCCAACGACAGTGATATCTACATCACGTTTACTGACGGTGTACTTGACACCGGCGCTACGCCGGCTGTGACCTACACTCAGGACGACCCGACGGATGCCGATATCACCGATATCTTCGGCAACGCGCTCGAAAACATCGCAGGCGGTGACGCCTGGTGGGACCAGAACTGGCTCAGCCGCACCCAGATCACCTTCGACAACAGCAGCAGCACCGAGAACCTGACCGACTTCGCGGTACTGGTGCGGCTCGATCCCAGTGTTATTGACTTCGACAAAATCAAGGCCGGCGGTGCGGACATTCGTTTCGTAGACGACGACGGCACCCCGCTCGACTACGAGATCGACTCCTGGGACGATACCCCAGGATCAGAATCAGCCACCGTGTGGGTTCGCGTACAGCAGGTCGATCAGGGGTCCACGACCGACTACATTCACCTGTATTACAACAATACCGCTGCCACCGACGCCCAGAACGCGGCCGGCATCTGGGAATCGGGCATCGGTGTTTATCACCTCGATGAGGACCCCGGCCCGGGCGGCGCCGGCGATATCAAAGACTCCGACGGTACAGCCAACGACGGCACCGCTGAAGCGTCAATGGTGAGTGGCGACCTGGTCGCGGGACAGATCGGCGACGCCATCGACTTCGATGACGCACTCAATCAGTACGTCGAGTTCGCCAGCGCCGATACAGGTGACACGTTCACTATTTCCGCCTGGATCAGGCCTGACTCTGCACGCACTGGCATTCAAACCCTGGTCGCTAACAGCATGCAGGGAAATTCGGTAGATGGCTTCCGCTTCTTCATAAACGGCAGCGCCGGATTTGGCAGCATCTATTTCGAAACCGGCAACGGCGTAGATAGCGAAGCCGCCACCACCGCTGCCGGCGTCATTAATTTCGACGTCTGGAACCATGTCGCGGTGGAGGTAGACCGGGCCAGTGGGTCTGCGACGATTTATCACAACGGCGTTGAGGTCAATGGTGGTGACAAGGTTATCCGCACTGACTTCAATACCAACAATGCCTGGCGCATTACCCAGATGGGTGCAGGTGGCGGTGGTTCCGACTTCCAGGGAACCATGGACGAATTCCGCCTTGAAACCGTGGCACGAAGCGCGGAAGAGATCGAAGCCGCTTATCTTTCGCAGAACAATGTGTATGCGTTCAATACCTTTGGCGTGGAAGAAGTACGGACAGAGGACGCCGCTGCGCCGGTGGCCTCCATCAGCCGGGATGACACCAACCCAACCAACGCAGCGTCGGTAACCTTCAGTGTCGATTTCTCCGAAGACGTCAGCAACGTCAATGCCGATGACTTTGATGTAGCGCTCACGGGTTCGGCCGGCGCCAATGCGACAGTGAGTGTCACCGACGCCGGGGACGCAGACGATTCCACCTATGCAGTAACCGTATCCGGCATTACTGGCGATGGTACCGTTGGCCTGGATATCGATACGGGCAACGTTGATATCGTCGATGCTGCCGGCAATGCCATGGACAATGCGCCGACGACGGACGAGGTCTACACCGTCGACAACACGGTCCCGGCCCCGAGCTTTGCCCTGGCCGCCGACACCGGCGCCAGCGCCGTCGATGGCATCACCAACGATGCCACGGTCAATGTCACCCTGGCCGGTGATGTGGACAGCTGGGAGTACAGCCTCGACGGTGGCAGCAACTACACCACCGGCACCGGTACCAGCTTTGAACTGGCCGACAACACCACTTACGCCATTGGCGATATCGTGGTGCGCCAGACCGATACCGCCGGTAACCAGAGTGCCACCAGCAGCAACGCCGCCGCTATCACCACCGATATGTCAGTGGTGGCCCCAAGCTTTGCCCTGGCCGCCGATACCGGCGCCAGCGCTGTCGATGGCATCACCAACGACGCCACGGTCAATGTCACCCTGGCCGGTGATGCGGACAGCTGGGAGTACAGCCTCGACGGTGGCAGCAACTACACCACCGGCTCCGGCACCAGCTTTGAACTGGCCGACAACACCACTTACGCTATTGGCGATATCGTGGTGCGCCAGACCGATACTGCCGGTAACCAGAGTGCCACCAGCAGCAATACCGCGGCGATCCAGACGGATATGACGGCCCCGGGCGCACCCAGCTTTACCCTGGCAGCCGATACCGGCGCCAGCGCTGTCGATGGCATCACCAACGATGCCACGGTCAATGTCACCCTGGCCGGTGATGCTGCCAGCTGGGAGTACAGCCTCGACGGTGGCAGCAACTACACCACCGGCTCCGGCACCAGCTTTGAACTGGCCGACAACACCACTTACGCTATTGGCGATATCGTGGTGCGCCAGACCGATACCGCCGGTAACCAGAGTGCCACCAGCAGCAACGCCGCCGCTATCACCACCGACATGTCAGTCGCGGCCCCGAGCTTTGCCCTGGCAGCCGATACCGGCGCCAGCGCCGTCGATGGCATCACCAACGACGCCACGGTCAATGTCACCCTGGCCGGTGATGCGGACAGCTGGGAGTACAGCCTCGACGGTGGCAGCAACTACACCACCGGCTCCGGCACCAGCTTTGAACTGGCCGACAACACCACTTACGCTATTGGCGATATCGTGGTGCGCCAGACCGATACTGCCGGTAACCAGAGTGCCACCAGCAGCAATACCGCGGCGATCCAGACGGATATGACGGCCCCGGGCGCACCCAGCTTTACCCTGGCAGCCGATACCGGCGCCAGCGCCGTCGATGGCATCACCAACGACGCCACGGTCAATGTCACCCTGGCCGGTGATGCGGACAGCTGGGAGTACAGCCTCGACGGTGGCAGCAACTACACCACCGGCTCCGGCACCAGCTTTGAACTGGCCGACAACACCACTTACGCCATTGGCGATATCGTGGTGCGCCAGACCGATACCGCCGGTAACCAGAGTGCCACCAGCAGCAACGCCGCTGCCATCACCACCGACATGTCAGTCGCGGCCCCGAGCTTTGCCCTGGCAGCCGATACCGGCGCCAGCGCCGTCGATGGCATCACCAACGATGCCACGGTCAATGTCACCCTGGCCGGTGATGTGGACAGCTGGGAGTACAGCCTCGACGGTGGCAGCAACTACACCGCCGGCACCGGCACCAGCTTTGAACTGGCCGACAACACCACTTACGCCATTGGCGATATCGTGGTGCGCCAGACCGATACTGCCGGTAACCAGAGTGCCACCAGCAGCAACGCCTCCGCTATCACCACCGATATGTCAGTGGTGGCCCCAAGCTTTGCCCTGGCCGCCGATACCGGCGCCAGCGCTGTCGATGGCATCACCAACGACGCCACGGTCAATGTCACCCTGGCCGGTGATGCTGCCAGCTGGGAGTACAGCCTCGACGGTGGCAGCAACTACACCACCGGCTCCGGCACCAGCTTTGAACTGGCCGACAACACCACTTACGCCATTGGCGATATCGTGGTGCGCCAGACCGATACCGCCGGTAACCAGAGTGCCACCAGCAGCAACGCCGCTGCCATCACCACCGACATGTCAGTCGCGGCCCCGAGCTTTGCCCTGGCCGCCGACACCGGCGCCAGCGCCGTCGATGGCATCACCAACGACGCCACGGTCAATGTCACCCTGGCCGGTGATGTGGACAGCTGGGAGTACAGCCTCGACGGTGGCAGCAACTACACCACCGGCACCGGTACCAGCTTTGAACTGGCCGACAACACCACTTACGCCATTGGCGATATCGTGGTGCGCCAGACCGATACCGCCGGTAACCAGAGTGCCACCAGCAGCAACGCCGCCGCTATCACCACCGATATGTCAGTGGTGGCCCCAAGCTTTGCCCTGGCCGCCGATACCGGCGCCAGCGCTGTCGATGGCATCACCAACGACGCCACGGTCAATGTCACCCTGGCCGGTGATGCTGCCAGCTGGGAGTACAGCCTCGACGGTGGCAGCAACTACACCACCGGCTCCGGTACCAGCTTTGAACTGGCCGACAACACCACTTACGCCATTGGCGATATCGTGGTGCGCCAGACCGATACTGCCGGTAACCAGAGTGCCACCAGCAGCAATACCGCGGCGATCCAGACGGATATGACGGCCCCGGGCGCACCCAGCTTTACCCTGGCAGCCGACACCGGCGCCAGCGCCGTCGATGGCATCACCAACGACGCCACGGTCAATGTCACCCTGGCCGGTGATGCTGCCAGCTGGGAGTACAGCCTCGACGGTGGCAGCAACTACACCACCGGCTCCGGCACCAGCTTTGAACTGGCCGACAACACCACTTACGCCATTGGCGATATCGTGGTGCGCCAGACCGATACCGCCGGTAACCAGAGTGCCACCAGCAGCAACGCCGCCGCTATCACCACCGACATGTCAGTCGCGGCCCCGAGCTTTGCCCTGGCAGCCGACACCGGCGCCAGCGCCGTCGATGGCATCACCAACGATGCCACGGTCAATGTCACCCTGGCCGGTGATGTGGACAGCTGGGAGTACAGCCTCGACGGTGGCAGCAACTACACCGCCGGCACCGGCACCAGCTTTGAACTGGCCGACAACACCACTTACGCCATTGGCGATATCGTGGTGCGCCAGACCGATACCGCGGGC
Source organism: Cellvibrionales bacterium (assembly GCA_043513815.1). Taxonomy (GTDB): domain Bacteria; phylum Pseudomonadota; class Gammaproteobacteria; order Pseudomonadales; family Halieaceae; genus JANQIO01. Next base: position 4,030,870 of record CP121313.1, read on the forward strand.
AACCAGAGTGCCACCAGCAGCAATACCGCGGCGATCCAGACGGATATGACGGCCCCGGGCGCACCCAGCTTTACCCTGGCAGCCGATACCGGCGCCAGCGCTGTCGATGGCATCACCAACGATGCCACGGTCAATGTCACCCTGGCCGGTGATGCTGCCAGCTGGGAGTACAGCCTCGACGGTGGCAGCAACTACACCACCGGCTCCGGCACCAGCTTTGAACTGGCCGACAACACCACTTACGCCATTGGCGATATCGTGGTGCGCCAGACCGATACCGCGGGCAACCAGAGTGCCACCAGCAGCAACGCCGCCGCTATCACCACCGACATGTCAGTCGCGGCCCCGAGCTTTGCCCTGGCAGCCGATACCGGCGCCAGCGCCGTCGATGGCATCACCAACGATGCCACGGTCAATGTCACCCTGGCCGGTGATGCTGCCAGCTGGGAGTACAGCCTCGACGGTGGCAGCAACTACACCACCGGCTCCGGCACCAGCTTTGAACTGGCCGACAACACCACTTACGCCATTGGCGATATCGTGGTGCGCCAGACCGATACTGCCGGTAACCAGAGTGCCACCAGCAGCAATACCGCGGCGATCCAGACGGATATGACGGCCCCGGGCGCACCCAGCTTTACCCTGGCAGCCGATACCGGCGCCAGCGCCGTCGATGGCATCACCAACGACGCCACGGTCAATGTCACCCTGGCCGGTGATGCTGCCAGCTGGGAGTACAGCCTCGACGGTGGCAGCAACTACACCACCGGCTCCGGCACCAGCTTTGAACTGGCCGACAACACCACTTACGCCATTGGCGATATCGTGGTGCGCCAGACCGATACCGCCGGTAACCAGAGTGCCACCAGCAGCAACGCCGCTGCCATCACCACTGACATGTCAGTCGCGGCCCCAAGCTTTGCCCTGGCAGCCGATACCGGCGCCAGCGCCGTCGATGGCATCACCAACGACGCCACGGTCAATGTCACCCTGGCCGGTGATGCTGCCAGCTGGGAGTACAGCCTCGACGGTGGCAGCAACTACACCACCGGCTCCGGCACCAGCTTTGAACTGGCCGACAACACCACTTACGCCATTGGCGATATCGTGGTGCGCCAGACCGATACTGCCGGTAACCAGAGTGCCACCAGCAGCAATACCGCGGCAATCCAGACGGATATGACGGCCCCGGGCGCACCCAGCTTTACCCTGGCCGCCGATACCGGCGCCAGCGCTGTCGATGGCATCACCAACGATGCCACGGTCAATGTCACCCTGGCCGGTGATGCTGCCAGCTGGGAGTACAGCCTAGACGGTGGCAGCAACTACACCACCGGCTCCGGCACCAGCTTTGAACTGGCCGACAACACCACTTACGCCATTGGCGATATCGTGGTGCGCCAGACCGATACCGCGGGCAACCAGAGTGCCACCAGCAGCAACGCCGCCGCTATCACCACCGATATGTCAGTGGTGGCCCCAAGCTTTGCCCTGGCCGCCGATACCGGCGCCAGCGCTGTCGATGGCATCACCAACGACGCCACGGTCAATGTCACCCTGGCCGGTGATGCTGCCAGCTGGGAGTACAGCCTCGACGGTGGCAGCAACTACACCACCGGCTCCGGTACCAGCTTTGAACTGGCCGACAACACCACTTACGCCATTGGCGATATCGTGGTGCGCCAGACCGATACTGCCGGTAACCAGAGTGCCACCAGCAGCAATACCGCGGCGATCCAGACGGATATGACGGCCCCGGGCGCACCCAGCTTTACCCTGGCAGCCGACACCGGCGCCAGCGCCGTCGATGGCATCACCAACGACGCCACGGTCAATGTCACCCTGGCCGGTGATGCTGCCAGCTGGGAGTACAGCCTCGACGGTGGCAGCAACTACACCGCCGGCACCGGCACCAGCTTTGAACTGGCCGACAACACCACTTACGCCATTGGCGATATCGTGGTGCGCCAGACCGATACCGCGGGCAACCAGAGTGCCACCAGCAGCAATACCGCGGCGATCCAGACGGATATGACGGCCCCGGGCGCACCCAGCTTTACCCTGGCAGCCGATACCGGCGCCAGCGCTGTCGATGGCATCACCAACGATGCCACGGTCAATGTCACCCTGGCCGGTGATGCTGCCAGCTGGGAGTACAGCCTCGACGGTGGCAGCAACTACACCACCGGCTCCGGCACCAGCTTTGAACTGGCCGACAACACCACTTACGCCATTGGCGATATCGTGGTGCGCCAGACCGATACCGCGGGCAACCAGAGTGCCACCAGCAGCAACGCCGCCGCTATCACCACCGACATGTCAGTCGCGGCCCCGAGCTTTGCCCTGGCAGCCGATACCGGCGCCAGCGCCGTCGATGGCATCACCAACGATGCCACGGTCAATGTCACCCTGGCCGGTGATGCTGCCAGCTGGGAGTACAGCCTCGACGGTGGCAGCAACTACACCACCGGCTCCGGCACCAGCTTTGAACTGGCCGACAACACCACTTACGCCATTGGCGATATCGTGGTGCGCCAGACCGATACTGCCGGTAACCAGAGTGCCACCAGCAGCAATACCGCGGCGATTACTACTGACATGTCTGCGCCCTCGGCACCTGCAGTAACCAGTATCACTGACGATACGGGTACGGCTGACACTATCACTTCAGATTCCAACCTGGTGTTCAGCGGTACGGCAGAAGCGGGTAGTAGCGTAGAAGTATTCCTCGACGGATCCAGCATTGGCACCACCACCGCCGACGGCACCGGCAACTGGTCTTTTGACCATACCGGCACCAGCCTGGCGGACAACAGCTATACACTGACCGCCCAGGCCACCGACGCCGCCGCCAACACCAGCGCGACCTCTGCCAGCTTCAACTTTACTGTAGACACTGTCGGACCCGCTGCCGTCATCACTGCTCTGAGCAACGATACGGGCACGGTAGACGGCGTTACCACTGACAGTCAGTTGGTGTTCAGCGGGACTGCCGAGGCGGGCAACAGTGTCGAGATTTTCCTTGACGGTGCATCCATTGGCACAGTCGCAGCAGACGGCAGTGGCAACTGGAGCCTTGATTACACCAGCACCACACTGGCAGATGGCGATTACACGCTGACAGCCCAGGCTACTGACTCAGCTACGGCCCAGGCAGGAAACATTTCGGCAAACTTTGATTTCACAATCGACAGCACTGCGCCGACAGCCGCCGTGACCGCAATTAGCAACGACACAGGTCCGGCAGACGGCATTACTTCAGATAACACTCTGGAGTTCTCTGGCACAGCAGAGCCCAACAACACCGTGCAAGTATTCCTGGACTCCGGCACTGGCGCCGTCAGCCTGGGAACCGTTTCCGCCGATGGCAGCGGGAACTGGACTCTCGACTATACCGGCACCCCTTTGGCGGATGGCGATTACACCGCCACCGCCCAGGCTACTGATCCAGCGACTGGCCTGGTGGGCGCTGTCTCCGGCGGCTTCACGATTCGGGTGGACACAACGCAGCCAGCGAATAACGCCCCATCGGGCACCGTCAGCATAAATAATACAACGCCTGCCCAGGGTGACGTTCTGAGCGCTTCAGACACCTTGACAGATATAGATGGGGTCGGTGCCATCACCTATCACTGGCAGCGGGACACTGGCAGTGGCTTTGTCGACATCGGCACTTCCGGTGCTACCTATACCGCCACCCAGGAAGATGTTGGCGCCGTCATTCGAGTAGAGGCGCGCTATACCGACTTCCGAGGCTTTGACGAGACGGTGCCGAGCAGCGAGACCGACGAGGTCACCAATGTAGACGATGCCGGCTTCGGCGACGTCAGCATCGATAACCTGGCACCTGTGCAGGGTGATACGCTCTCCGCTTCCAATACACTGGACGATCCCGACGGCCTTAGTGGCACGGTTGCCTACCAGTGGCAACGGGATGGGGAAGACATTGCTGGACAGAACGGCACCATCTACGTGACCACCCAGGCGGATGTCGGGGCGGTTATCAGCGTCGTTGCCAGCTATGTCGACGATCTGGGCGGCAGCGGTGAATTCGCCAGTGTGTCCACGGCGCCCGTGGCGGATGTCAACGATGCCGTAAGTGGCTCGGTCGCCATCACTGGCGCAGCCGCCGAGGACCAGACACTTACCGTAAGCAACTCTCTTGCAGACCCCGACGGCGTGGGCGATATCAGCTACCAGTGGCAGCGCGACGGTGTGGATATCGTTGGTGCCACTGGCGATACCTATACGCTGGACCAGTCAGATGTCGGCACACAGATTGCGGTAGTGGCCAGCTTTATCGATGGCGGTGACACGCTGGAGAGCGTCGCGAGCGCCGCCACCGCACCAGTGGAAAATGTCAATGACGCAGCCACGGGGACTCTGCTCTCAGCGCCTTCAGACACTGGCCCAGGTACAGTACTGACGGTCAACAATGACATTTTCGATGAAGACGGCATAAGCGGGACTGTTAATTTTCAGTGGATGCGCAACGGAACCGCGATCGCTGGGGCTACCGCAGACAGCTACACACTGTCCGAACAAGATGCAGATAGCGTGGTGACAGTGAGGGCCAGCTACACAGACGACTTCGGTACCGATGAAACCCTGGAAAGCGACGGCGTAGTCGCTACCAGCAGCGTCAACGACCCCACCGAAGAACCCGCACCAGATGACGTGGATGTCCCGGTCGACGTGCCGGATGGCGTGAACATACCCGACGAGAACACCAACGACGATAACGGATCGCCAGCACCCGTCGTGCCTCCCAGTGTCGACGACCCTGCTGTTGCACCGCCTGCACTTGATATTGATGATCCGGTACTGGATTCCGATCCTGGAACAGACCCGGTGACCGATGCTGAAGATGACCTCAATATCGGCAATCGTGCGGGGAGCCGCGGTGACGTGGTGGACGTGAGTGATGGCGATGCAGTGGCCACTGAAGAAGACAGTGAAACGGGGCTGGCGATTGCGCAGGCCGAACGTGACCAGGAGCTGGTAGAAGACCTGCTGCAGCTGATTCAGGGCGAAAATCAGGACGAAAACATTAGCCTGAAAACCAGCATTGCCGGCAATGTGACTCTGCAAGAAGTAATAGCGCAGGATGAGGAGTTCAACATTGTTAACGACGTGCTGACCAACCATGCGCTGTGGGATGCCATCGATCGAATGAACGAGGAGATGACTCTACAGTCTTCAGACAAACTCTCCCGCGATGAGCTAGTTGTGCAGTTTGTCAGCACCTCCGGTCTGGGCCTGTTCGCCGCTATCACAGTATATGCACTGCGCGGCGGCGCGCTGATGGCGAGTTGGTTGTCTACCATGCCGCTGTGGGGCAATCTCGACCCTCTGCCTGTGGTACGTGACAAGAAAGACGAAGAAGAAGAGGAAGAGAAGCTGCGCAAGCGCAAGGCGACGCGCGAGCGCAATGCCGAGTCCATGTTTTCCGGACAGGAACGTGCTTAAATGAAGAAGTTCCTGCTAAATCCGGTGTTCCGGGTCAGTGTTGGCCTGCTGATGCTGACCATCAGCATCCTGATGATGGGCGACTGGCTGGGCCTGGTGCCGAACGCCACCGAAGCCCAAATGGAGAATCGACGCAAGTTCAGTGAGTCACTTGCTGTACAACTCTCCTCGCTGGCTTCAGGTGGCGACACCCACCACATCAGTACCACCCTGGAAGCCGTAGTTACGCGCAACCCGGATGTGGTCGCCGCACGCTTTCGCTCAGATTCAGGTGGTGCCGAACTTGGGTCCGGCGAGACCGAACTGGAAGGCGCCGCACGCGACAAAGTAATTGTCCCGATATTCCGTGGTGACCGGCAGTGGGGCTCAGTCGAAGTACAGTTTTCACCTACCAGCGCCTCCTGGCTACCCGGGTTCGCTAACAATACTTTCCTGGCGCTGGTCGCGTTCGTATTTGCACTGGGGATGCTGCTGTTCCCGGTTTTCCTGAAGAGAGTACTGCGGGAGCTGGATCCCAGCCGGGTCATACCTGGACGGGTAAAAGCGGCTTTCGATACCCTGACGGAAGGCATACTCATTCTGGACGAGCAGGGCGACATCATGCTCGCCAACAATGCATTCACACGCAGTGTATCCATTGCCAGCGCTAACCTAGTGGGCAAGAAAGCGACAAGCCTGCGCTGGATTAGTAGTGACGGTGACAGAAAGCAGCTTTTACCAAAAGAAGAGCTGCCCTGGATGAAAGTGCTGGCAACCGGCGAAAAGCAAACAGATGCCTGCATCGCGATTTCGCACGGCACCAGCACTCAACGAGCATTTGCCGTCAACTGCACACCCATTCACGACGACAAACAGAACGTACGTGGTGTCATCGCTACCTTCGACGACCTGACCGAGCTGCAGGAGAAAAACGCACAGCTCAGCGAGACTCTTGTGGACCTGCAGAGGTCCAAGGAAGCGGTCGACCAGAAGTCCAAGGAACTGGAATTCCTGGCGACCCGTGACCCTATGACAGGCTGCCTGAACCGTCGCGCCTTCAACGAGTCCCTCGAAGACCGCATCGACATCGCGCGCCGGCGGAGTCACAACCTGGTGTGCATGATGGTGGACATTGATCACTTCAAGCGTATCAATGACAACTACGGTCACGCCATGGGTGACAATGTCATCAAGTTCGTCGCCGACACCATCCAGGCAAAGATTCGGCCCACGGACCTTCTGGCTAGATACGGTGGCGAAGAATTTTGCCTCGTCCTCGATGATCTGGACCTGGAGCGGGCGCGAGTAATCTCAGAGCGTATTCGGCTTGCGGTAATGGATGGCGACCCCTCCACTTTTGCCAGCTCCATCAAGGTGACTTGCAGCTTTGGCCTCAGCGTCTGGAATAATGCGCTGGCGGATAAAGAAGCGCTGATCAACAATGCCGATAAGGCGCTCTATCGGGCCAAGGAATCTGGCCGTAACCGGGTACTGGCCTGGGAGGACAAAGCCAGCGGAACGCCGCAGAATGACGTCTCGGAAGCTTCTGAACCTGTCAAGAGTGCTGACGGAGGCTCACCAAACGTCAACCAGAGTTTCGATAACCGGCTTGAAGAACTGGAACGTATCGCGCTGGAGAAAGCTGAACAACTCGACCACCTGCTTTCACACGACAGCATCACCGATTTGCCCAGCCGCGGCGTATTCATAGACCGCGCAGAGCAGGCAGTACTGCGCGCCAAGCGGAGCGATGATATACCGGCAGTACTGTCCCTGGGCCTCAACGACCTGGGGCGAGTGAACGACACGCTCGGCTATGCACAAGGCGAGGAACTATTGCAGGAAGTAGCGAGCCGCCTCAGAAACGTGCTGCGCGAAACGGACACAGTGGCATCACTGCAGGAAACAGAAGACCAGGAAGGCTCTCTGTCCAAGCTTGGTCAGGGAGAGTTCGGGATACTGGTTGGATCGGTAAGAGACAAGGAGTCTATAACCTGGATTGTACGGCGCATCTTCGACTCTCTACGAGAGCCCATTTATCTGGACGGTCACAGTCTGGTGGCTTCCTGTAGTATCGGCATCTCCGTGTACCCCGACGACGGGCAGTCGGGTGTCGAACTGATCAAGCGCGCCAACATCAGCCGCTATCATGCTGAACAACTTCCGGGCAGCAACAACGTGGAGTTCTTCTCACGAGAGATGGGCCAGCGTTCACGCCAGCAACTTACGGTTGAGTCCGAATTGTCAGGTGCGGTCGCCGACGGGCAGTTCGACGCTTTCTACCAGCCAAAAATTGACCTTGTCACAGACGAAATTTGTGGCTTCGAAGCCTTGCTGCGCTGGCGCCACCCACAACGCGGCTTGCTTGCCCCCGGGGAGTTTATTGATGTAGCTGAGAGAACGCGGCACATTAATGCCATTGGCGACTGGATACTGGAACAAGCCTGCCAGCACGTCCGCGCATGCAGCCAGCAGACCGATATGCCTGTGACAGTCGCGGTCAACATGTCGCCGGTACAGTGGTCGCAGGCAGACCTGGTGCAACGCATAATTGGCATTATTGAAAAAGCCGGCGTCCAGCCGCAAGAGCTGGAAATCGAACTTACCGAAAGCTGCCTGATGGAAAACCTGGACCGCACACTGACTTCCTTGAAGGCATTGCGCTCGCATGGATTCAGCATATCGGTAGATGACTTCGGCACTGGCTATTCGGCGCTGGGCTATCTGCGTGAGCTCCCCATCGATACGCTCAAGATCGACCGCTGCTTTGTCTCTGAACTGGAAACCAGTCGAGACGACCTGCCAATTGTCGAGGCTATCATCTCCATGGCCAAAGCACTGCAGCTGAACATCGTCGCCGAAGGGGTAGAAAACCGGACGCAACTTGAGATTCTCAAGGAGCTGGGTTGTGCCCAGGCCCAGGGCTACTACTTCAGCCGCCCGGTGCCGGCCGACGAGGCCCTGCTCATGCTGCCTGCCAAGGCACGTTCTGCTCCGGGCTAATCCCCCTGGCCTGAGTACGCCAGCGTCTTACTCAGCTTCTCATCTACCTGCAGCAAATCATCTCGCTGCTGACGAAAACGGGCGCGGTTGCTCTGCTGAGGCAACCAAACCAGCAGGCGTGCCATCCAGCCGGTAATGGGTGACTTGCGCGAAGCGAGCCGGCGTTTTATCCAGGCAGGATAGAACTCATCCAGCAGTCGGTCTTCGCTCGAAATAATGACCTGGCAGCTGCCGGGGTCACCCTGACGAGCCGAACGGCCAAAGAGCTGGCGATCAACCCGGAACTCCGGATTGCACTCCGCAGCAATGACATGCAGACCTCCCAGCAATTCCACTCCTTTCCCGAGTTTGATGTCGGTGCCACGGCCCGCCATATTGGTCGCCACCGTTATGCGGCCTCTTTCACCAGCGCCGACAACAATATCCGCCTCGCTTTTATCCTGACGTGCATTGAGAATCCTGTGCGGCAGTCGACGGCGGGCGAACAGACGACCCAACAAATCTGAGTCATAGAGAGAGTTGGTACCCACCAGAATCGGCTGGCCACTGGCATGGACTTCCTGGACCCGCGCGAGAATCGCCAGCCACTTGTCCTGTGCACGGGGATAGATGGCATAACCCTGATAGCGGCGAAGAGCCGGGCGATGTGTTGGCACCTGGAACGTGCCCAGTCCGTAGGTGTCGCGCAGCTCGCTACGCACCTGCCTGAGCGTACCGCTCATGCCGCCCAGGTGCAGGTAACGTCTAAAGAAGCGCTGGTAGCTGATACTCGCGAGCGTTTCCCGCTGACCCGTAACCGGGCAGTTTTCCTTGCACTCCACCATCTGGTGAAGGCCCTGCTGCCAGCTTCGATCAGCCATCACGCGACCGGTGTTTTGGTCGATAATCTCGACCTTGTCGTTACGCACCATGTAGTGATGATCGCGCCGCAACATGTGTCTGGCGGTCAGAGCCTGCCTGACCAGGAACTCGCTGTGCCGGCGACCGCTGAACAGCCCGCCTAGCTCAGAGGTGGCTGCTGCCACGGCCGTACTACCCGCTTCAGTAAAACGGACTTCCGGCCCCTTGATAACAAAATGTTGGTCTTTTACCAACGAATCCGCGATTTCCAGCGCTATCTGATAGATACGTTCCCGGGTGCTATCACGATGATCGCGCGAGAGGATCAAGGGCGTACGAGCCTCATCCACCAGAACACTGTCTGCCTCATCGAGGATGGCAAAACAAAGCCCTCGCAGCGAGAGTTCTGATGCATTACCACTCTCGCCGTACTTCATGGCCAGGCGTCCCGACGAATTCGGCGCTGCAAGGCGGTCCCGCAAGTAGTCAAAAACCAGCTGCTGGTTAGTAAGGTACACGATGTCTGACTGGTAGGCCTCTCGGCGCCTGCCCGTGCTCATCGACTCCAGTGCGACACTGACAGAGAGACCCATAGCCTGGTAGAGCGGTGAAAATTCTTCAGCATCCCGTGCAGCCAGGTACTCGTTGGTAGTGACAACATGTACCGGAACGCCTGCGAGAGCCGCGGTGATGGCCGGCAAGGTAGCCGTAAGGCTCTTGCCTTCTCCCGTGGCCATCTCGGCCATGTTGCCATTCAGTATTATCCAGCCTCCCAACAGCTGGTTGGGGTAGTGCTTCATGCCCAGCACGTGGCCACTCATGACCCTGGCCGCGGCGAACGCCCGGAAAACCAGCTCATCGGCGAAGCCCTCGCGGAAAAGCCGGTAGCGCAGCTCGTCCAGATCTGCTGCAATCCGTTCAGGTGTGTGGTTCTCCAACTCTTTCTCGCAGCGTTCGACCGCGCCCTGAACGTAGGAGATCGAATAGCGACGGCGACGTAGCAGATCCTGGGCACGACCGGATAACGCTTCAAGAGTGCGCTCCAGGCGATCCGCACCGCGTTCCAGTCGCTGCGGATAAACGCCAATCTGGCTGCCGGGTCGTAGCGCCCTGGTACTTGTCATATCAGTTACCCGGGCAAGCGTCGCAGCAACAACTGCTGCAGGTCGCGGTACCACTGGGTCGCCAATGGCTCGGAGCCGTGGTCAAAGCGAACATGAATGCGGGTACCAATGCGTGTATCAGCGGGTACTTCCGGCAACGCGATCTCGAACTCGAAAACTCGCTCGCCGCTGGCGAGTGCCAGCGGGTCATCTTCCTGCGTCACGAAACGGCCACCACCCCGGGTGCTCAACACAGGGCTCGGTAACGTAAACCCAGCCTGAGGCACACTCCGCGTAAGGTCACCGCGGTAGACCTGCCAGGGGTCGCTCGCCAGTCGCACCTCAATGGCGTCCAGTCGCGTCTCGATCATGTCCCGCTCTTCCTGAACCACCACAACCCTGGCAGTCGCATTGGTCGCGGGCACCACATAACCCAGTAACGCTCCACGCTCTACATAGACTCCTTTCAGGTCGCTGTTGGGAACCCGTAAAAACACACCGTCGAACGGTGCCGTCAGTAATAGTGCTTCACGCTTCTCTTGATTGCGCAACAGGTCGGCTTCCACAGCCGCGATTTCTTCCCGTGCGAGCTTGGCCTGCACACGGTCTGTGGTTCTGGCGGCGGTGTAGCGCGCAGTCAGCTCCTGCAGACGCGACTCGAGGGCTTCACGCTCTCCCTCGTGAAATATATTCTCCAACGCCACGATGGCCTGACCCTGAGTAACCGGCATACCGTCTTCCACCAGCAAGCCCTTGACGAACCCCTCGGTGCCCGCGGTAAGGCGCGACTGTTCAGGCGGGTAAATCACGCCCTGAAAGCTGGAGAGGGAGGCGACCGGCCAGAGCACCATCGCCGCTACTGAACCGCCCACGACAAACATACTCACCACCAGTGCACGCGCACGATGCCGTCGCAGCCTGGGATTCAGCAATACAAAATCCACGTGTTTGACCAGCGGCCAAAGCAACTGAGTCGTAACGGCCCAAAAGGCCAGCGCGACCCCTACAACGAAGAGATCCTCCAAAAGGAACAGGCATACCGCCGCGAGTATTCCAAGCCGGTAGGCCAGGGCCAGAGGTGCGTACAATCCAAACCAGAATGCCTCCCTTCGCGAATGAGCCGGTGAGTGCGCGTTTTCAAGGCCGAATCCGTAGCGCTGGATCAGGTAGGCGTAGAAAGTATTTGAGCGCTGCGCGAAGTTGGGAATGCCCAATAGATCGGCCAGCACGTAGTAACCATCGAATCGCAACAGCGGATTGCCATTGAAAAACAACGTGGATACGCCACCAATCAACATCACGGTGAAGCAGAAGCTGCTCAGAAACCCGTCGCTAATGTTAAGCCAGACGAGCAGGGCGATTGACGCCAGCAGTAATTCAACCATGACGCCGATAGCACCGACCAGTATTCGCTTGCGCCGACTTGGAAAAGCCGTGGCGGCCGAAGCATCAACATAGGGTACAGGAACAAAGACCATGAAAATGATGCCAATCTCGTGTACCTCACCTCCCTCAAGCTTTGCCGCAAAAGCATGGCCCAGCTCGTGAATCAGCTTGACCAGCGGATAGATCAGCAGCAGCAGAAGCAAGTTGTCGGGACTGAGCGCCTCCAATCGCGCCGTTTGAATCAACGCCGGCCAGTTGATGGCGGCCAGCACCGCCGCCAGCACCACCATCACCACCCAGGCGTACAACACTGCCGGCGTGAAGCACCAGCGAACCATGGGCAAGGTCGCATCGAGGAACTTGTCGGGATCAGCCAGTGGCAGTCGAATTGAAAGCGGGCTCTTGATGCGACCGAGCTTGCGGGCCTTGCGATCCCGTTTACGTCGGTCCAGTAGTTCCCTCACGTCTGGAGGGATATTGGTGCGCAGCACATCGATGCGGTGAAGCTGGCCCAGCAACTGGATCACCTCATCCTGTACCGGACCGTCGTCCCCCTGGACGGTGTTGGCCTCCTCCCAAATCTCTTCGACGGTGCGAACGCCATTCATCATGGCAATCAGGTGATAGGCGGAAATGTTGAAACGATGGAATCGACCGGTGGCGGAATCCTCCAGCATGTACCAGACGTCGTCTCCCTGTACCTGGCGATGCAGCTTTACATGACTGCGGAGGGCGGGCGTGATCTCTCTAACCCGGTACCAGTTTTCACTGAAGAGCGGCTTGTCCATCGACTAGCGCCACCAGGTCCAGGTCTTTATGCGCAACCAGGCCAGCAGCTCACGGGTCCAGATCCAGCCCAGCCTGGCTTGTCCAATGTCGATTTTCCCGACGCCTTCCATACCGGGCCGTAAACCTTCACCGGAATCGGTAAGACTGGCTTCGACCCGGAAGACATTGCTGCCGTCCTCAGCCGTGGAGACAGAAGTGATGCGCTCCACGCGGATTGGCAAGCGGCGATCAGGCATGCTGGCCAGCACCAGGGCACCTTCCTGGCCTGCGCTGACCGGCTGTATATCCCGCTCATTCACCATCAGCGCCACCCGGTAGTCTGCCAGCGGCGCCACCTTGAACAGGGCATCACCCCTGGACACGGGCGTCCCCAGCCGTTGACTGAGATCACCTTCAATCACAATACCGTCAAACGGCGCGGTGATCCGGGTTCGAGCGAGCTGCTCGTCCAGCAAACGTAGTTCAGCATCGGCCTGCTCAATGCGCGCAGCAATAATGCCAACTTCAGCGCGGTTACGCTGCGCAACCGCCTCTCGCGATTCGCTGACCATCTGTTGCCGGAGAGTCGACCACTTGAGTCGCTCCAGTTTAAGATCGCTATCGTCCAGGGTACCCAGCAAGTCTCCGTTGGTCACCAGGTCTCCCGCTCGGGCCTCAGCAGACTGAATGAAGCCGTCTATAGGCGCGGCAATCGTTCGCTGCACTCGGCCTTCTATCACAGCGTCGGCCGTCACCCGCCAGTCGCCGTGCACCAATGTCATGACTGCCACCAGAACTATTAACGATAGCGCCAAGAGCTTCAGACCATAGCGAGACGGACCGAGCAGCTTACGGGTTGTGCGCCCCACGGACTGAATGGAACGGGAGAAAAGTCCCATTTCTTCCTGCCGCATCAACAGCATCACCGGAGCAAGCACGGCAAGCATCCGCTCAAGAACTTCAATGGACCGCGCGTCGAATGGTTCCGCCAGAGGGCGCTCTAGCGTCAATGCTCCGAGCAGATCTCCATGGTGGGAAAAGGGCAGCGTAAGAATACAGCCATCGCCGGTTTCCTTTGCCAGCGCCCTGTGAGCAAAATCCAACCCACGCTCAACAGCCCCCTCTCCTGCAAAGCTCAGGACCCGATCCTGGTCGACCGCCTCATCCATGGCAAGGCTGATAGCTCGAAGCAGGTTCGCATCCTGTTTGATTCTCGCACTGTGGGAAAGCGCCACGACCTCTGTTTGCCTGCGTCTGCGGATCCCAAGGCTGGCCCTCTGGCAGTCGAAGCGCAGTGCAAGCTCGGTGACCAGCGTCGTCGTCAGGGACTGAAAGTCAGGCTGGTCCAGGCACACCGCCACCAGCGGAAACACTTCTGCCAGAACGTCATCACCAGGACCAGCAGACTGCTGAAGAGAGTAGGCCAACCATTCAGCACCCCAGGCGAGCAGGTTTTCAATGGCAAGCAGCTGCTTGTTGTCAGTTGATTCTACGTCCAGTACAACAAGCAGAGCTGCACTGAGGTCACTTGAAGGGGTCGATCTGATAAGACGAGTCTGTCCATTCGGCAGCACCAGCCGAATGGGCTCGGCAGTCGCCAACGCCCTAGAGAATTCCTCGGTGGGCATGATCGGCCCATGGTCTTCCGGCCAATGACACAGTGGCTGTGGTGAATCAGCCGACGGCGACGGCACGAATATAGCGCCGCCGCTAGCCCTGCCAATCATCCCACACTGGGTCAGCAGCCAGCGTTTGGCCCGGTCGATCGCATCCACTGGCAAGTCGGCCACTCCGGCCCGAGGTACTGCCTGCTCACCCGTCATGCCTTGCACCTTATCCACCTGCAGAGTCGGGTCCCGTTTGTTGTTGGTATCGGGCGTTGGTCACCCGCGCCTTATGGCGCATATGACTTGCACCACTGTCTCAAAGCTGCCGGGGAATTACAAAGGCATTGCCCGGAATCTGCGGCTTCCGTCCGCGGCTTTTACTCGTCCTCCAATATGAATCTAGCCAGTACATTCCGTTCCTGGTCGCCAAGCAACATCTGCTGACCCTCGAGCCTCCAGCTTTTGACGCTTGACAGCAGTTGCAGGAAGCGGGCTTCAATTTCCATGCGCTCCTGACAGGCCTTCCTCGTTGCCACAGCATTGCCAAGGGACAAGCTGGTACCGTCCAGGTCGTAGCGGCCCGTAAAACGATTGCAGCCTGCGAAGCCGGAGTACCCGTCAGACTCCGCGTCCACCATAAGGTGGGGCCGGGCATCCAGCGGGAGATCCACGGGCTCGCCCCCAATCTCGTCAAGAATCCAGGTAAAACCCTGCAGGGAGATCGTAGGCAGGTAGCCTGTTCTGGCTATAGACCCCTCTTGAAAGAACGTGAAAGTGGCAGGAGAACCTGCAAACGGATCAAGCATGCCAGCGCTGTTATCAACTTTGCCGTCCACCCATCTGATTTGCGCTCGCACCCGATAGTCTCGACCCGCCTGGATAACAGACGGATCGTAGACAAGGCTATATTTATAAGGAGACTGCTGTCTGTCAGCAGTTTCGACGGCTGAGAGCACTATCGGCTCATCCAAACCGTCGGTTATATCGACGAGTTCCACTGCAAGAGACGCCCCGGCTGGCAAGCTGCCCCGGGCGCCAAAGCGCACCTCACCCTGCAATGTCTCCAATCGCATTTCAGGGTCACCGGTGGGCGGTTCTTCCGAAGAACAGCCAAACAGCGAAACAGCGGTAACAACCAGCAAAATGGCCGACAGCCTGGAAATCTTCATAGATCTACCTCGGAGATTGTTTCAGAAAGATGGCGCTAAACAGCAGAGCGAATGATAGCGCCGCCGAAGCTTGTGTCTAGTCCCGGCGCAGTGCCCGCCTGTAACTATCGCCTGCCAATATTATGTTTATGCCACACAGTAAAACGCCCTGACCATTGCTGATCAGGGCGTTTTGGTTTGGAAGCCTGGCGAAGGCCTACTCTCACATGGGCGGTGCGACGACTCGCAAACCCCACACTGACAAGAGCGGGCTTCCCCATGTGAGCGCACAAAAGAAAAAGCCCCTGCAGCGTTAGCTACAGGGGCCGGTATTTCAAAGCCTGGCGAAGACCTACTCTCACATGGGCGGTGCGACGACTCGCAAACCCCACACTGACAAGAGAGGGCTTCCCCATGTGAGCGCACAAAAGAAAAAGCCCCTGCAGCGTTAGCTACAGGGGCCGGTATTTCAAAGCCTGGCGATGACCTACTCTCACATGGGGAAACCCCACACTACCATCGGCGATACATCGTTTCACTACTGAGTTCGGGATGGGGTCAGGTGGTTCCAATGCTCTATGGTCGCCAGGCAAACTGGCTTGGATGACTCAGGTCTTATGCACGCGTTGTGCTGCCGTGTTGTCGGTCCAAATAGGGTGGTAGATCCTGCCTTTAGAGCAGTTAGGCTGAGTTGCACGGGTTCACTTGAATGACTTCAAGCTACTACCGCAGTCACTTAAAAGTAACTTGCGACCTGAGCACACATCCTTCGGTTTCTTGCTGGCGGGCTGGCTTTCGATAACAAACGCTATCTCAAACAAACTCGCCTCAACCTAAGTTATATGGTCAAGCCTCACGGGCAATTAGTACTGGTTAGCTCAACGCCTCACAACGCTTACACACCCAGCCTATCAACGTCCTAGTCTTCAACGGCCCTTCAGGACCCTCAAGGGGTCAGGGAGAACTAATCTTGGGAGGGGCTTCCCGCTTAGATGCTTTCAGCGGTTATCCTGTCCGAACGTAGCTACCCGGCAATGCATCTGGCGATACAACCGGAACACCAGAGGTTCGTCCACTCCGGTCCTCTCGTACTAGGAGCAGCTTCCCTCAATTCTCCAACGCCCACACCAGATAGGGACCGAACTGTCTCACGACGTTCTAAACCCAGCTCGCGTACCACTTTAAATGGCGAACAGCCATACCCTTGGGACCGACTTCAGCCCCAGGATGTGATGAGCCGACATCGAGGTGCCAAACACCGCCGTCGATATGAACTCTTGGGCGGTATCAGCCTGTTATCCCCGGAGTACCTTTTATCCGTTGAGCGA
>CP121313.1:4052500-4374726 GCA_043513815.1 Cellvibrionales bacterium
GGTAAACTCGGTAAAGCTGATACCGCTACCTTCGCGTTCGATACGCTGCTTGACCGATTCCTTCTGAATCATCGCATTGACCGAGAAGTGCTTGCCGATATCTCTCAGGAAATCGAGCACGCTCTGGTCTGCCGTCCAGTCGAGATTGTTGACCACAACGGCCGCGTTATCCCCGCAGTCAAATTCGACAAATGCTTCTACCTGGGAGCGAATCTTGTCGACCCAGCCCGCCACGACCTCGGGCGTATTCAGCTGGCGTTCCTGCGACTTGAAGCTGGGATCCCCGACCAGGCCGGTGGCACCACCCACCAGGACAATAGGCTTGTGGCCGGCCAACTGGAAACGGCGCAGCATCAGCAGTGGCACCAGAGAGCCTATATGAAGGCTGTCGGCCGTTGGGTCAAAACCGCAATAAAGGGTGCGACTGCCGGAGGCAAGGTGCTCGGTCAACTCCGGCTCGCTGGTAAGCTGGAAAATCAGCTCGCGCGCGTTCAGATCCTCGAGAATTGGGGTCCCCATCACAATAGTTCCCTAAGGGCTGGATATTTGCTGGTTTTTTGTCCAGAAAAGGAAGCGCGAACAATACGCGAACCCCTGCCAAATGCAAGACAGCCGGGTCCTGGCGGTGACAACAAGGGTGCATAACAACGGCGTGGTCGCTATATTTCTTAATCTTTTGAAAAACCCAGTTTTTGTTATACTCCGGGAATATAGGAACCCCCAGCAAAACCAATGACCAGGGTGACGCCCAAAACAGGCGCTACGCGCCCCCCTGAACACACAAGCTTCCCTCGCCGACATCTGATCGTTGCGGGGGCCTGTGCTATGGCGGTAACCCTGCTGACGGCGCTGGTACCCAGCGAGGAGATGGCGGCCGATCGCGACGTCGTCCAGATAGCGCTGCCGCTGGAACCACCGTCGGAAATTCCCGAGCAGCCCGTCGCCGCAGAACCCGAGCAGTGGGTCGATATCACGGTCAACCCGGGGGATAACCTGTCCCTGCTGTTTGGCCGCGCCGGGCTCACTGACACGGACCTGTATCACCTGGTCCGCAAGGCGCCCGAGGGCAAATCACTAACGCGACTATTTCCTGGCGAAAATATCGGCTTCCTGCTGAATGACACAGGAAGACTGGCAGCGCTCAAGCGTGTGAAATCGCCTCTGGAAACGGTCATTTTGCGGCGCGAGGGCGACAGCTATATCGCTGAGATGATCACCCGCGAGCCGGAAGTCCACCGCAACTTTGCCTCCGCCCGATCGACTCGTCGACTCGTCGCTGTTTCTGGCCGGGCAGCAAGCCGGGTTGCCGCAGACTGTGATCATGGAGCTGGCCAATATTTTCGGTGGTGTCATCGACTTTGTTCTGGACCCTCGCAAGGGCGACACCTTCCACGTGGTCTATGAAGAGCTCTATATAGATGGTGAGAAATACAAGAATGGCAACATTCTGGCGGCCGAGTTCATCAACCAGGGCAAGAGCTATACCGCCTATCGCTACATCGACGAAACCAATCGGCCGGGGTACTTCTCTGCGGATGGCGTCAGCATGCGGCGCCAGTTCATGCTCGCGCCAGTGGACTTCACCCGCATCAGCAGCAACTTCAATCCGCGTCGCCTGCACCCGATCTACAAAACTAATCGCCCCCATCGCGGCACTGACTACGCTGCGCCTCGGGGCACACCGGTGTTCGCCGCCGGCGATGGCCGCGTCACCGAAGCCGGTTATACCAGGGCCAACGGCAACTATGTGGTCATCCAGCACGGTCAGGCCTACAGCACCAAGTACCTGCACCTGAACAAACGCCGGGTACGCAAGGGCGATCGAGTGGCCCAAAACCAGGTCATCGGCACCGTCGGCTCAACGGGTGCAGCCACTGGCCCGCACCTGCACTACGAATTCGTGGTGAATGGCGTACACCGCAACCCGCGCACCATTCACAAGCAGCTGCCCAAAGGCAAAAGCCTTACCCCGGAAGAGCTGCCGCGGTTCGTGGCACAGACCCAGGGCTTCCAACTGCAGCTGGCATCAATCCGGCAGCAACAACTGGCCCTGAACCAGCCAAGCACCTCGCGCTGACGAGTCGTGCCCGACGATCTGATTGTCGGTCTCATGTCTGGCACCAGTATGGATGCCATCGACGCGGTGCTGGTGCGGATTGGCCAACGGGACTTCGAACTGCTCGCCTGCCTTGAGCATCCAATAGCTCCTTCCACACGAGAGCGTATCCACGACCTGTCGCACCCGGGGGAACAGGAAATTCAGCGTCTCGGTGCGCTGGATCGGGAGCTGGGCGAATGTTTTGCCGAAGCGGTGCGCGCCCTGCTGATCCAATCCGGAACTCCGGCTTCACGGGTGCGCGCCATTGGCAGTCACGGGCAAACCGTACGCCATCACCCTCCCAGCCTCGCCGGATCCGGCGGGCAAGCCTATACCCTGCAGATTGGAGACCCGAATACGGTTGCAGAGCTGACGGGCATTACCACCGTGGCAGATTTCAGGCGTCGCGATCTGGCCGCCGGTGGCGAGGCAGCCCCCCTGGTCCCGGCCTTCCACAACTTCCTGTTTGCCGACAGCCAGAAGCGCCGGGCCGTTGTCAATATCGGGGGAATCGCCAATGCCTCACTCCTGCTGGAAGGCGAGGTGGGCGGTTTTGACACCGGTCCTGGCAACACACTGCTGGACCACTGGATTCTTCGACACCGGGGCGAGCGCTACGACCCGCTGGGAGCCTGGTCGGCGGAGGGCGAATCCAGCACCGCACTGTTACAGGCGCTGACGTCACACCCTTACCTGGGGCTAGCGCCCCCCAAGAGCACTGGCAAGGAGGCGTTTAACCTCGACTGGCTGGACCAGGTGCTCCAGGACTTCCCTTCGGTTACTGCGCAGGATGTGCAGGCCACACTGGCGGAGTTCACAGCGCATAGCATTGCCGAGAGCCTGCAAGGCTTTGATTTGGACGAGGTCTATGTCTGTGGCGGTGGCGCCGCCAACACCGATCTCATGCGGCGGCTTTATCAGCGTCTGTCACCGGTCTATCTGGGCTCGACGACAGAGCTGGGCTGCGATCCTGCCTGGGTGGAGGCTGCGGCCTTTGCCTGGCTGGCCAGGCAGACGCTGGAGGGACTTCCCGGCAACGTGCCGGCCGTAACCGGAGCAGCCGGATTACGGGTGCTGGGTGCGATTTACCCTGGACAGATCGTCTGAAGGGAAGGAGTTCGGTGTCTGCAGCTGCTATATGGAGAAGGAGGCGCCACAACCACAGGTGGTGGCCGCGTTGGGGTTGGTGACCGTGAAACGCGCACCTTCGAATCCCTCGGTATAATCGACCTCGGCGCCCACCAGATACTGGTAGCTCATGGGATCGACGAGCACCGTCACGCCGTCACGCTGCACGGCAGTGTCGTCGTCGGCCACATCTTCATCGAAGCTGAATCCGTACTGGAAGCCCGAACAACCGCCGCCGGTGATGTACACCCGCAGTTTCAATCCGGGATTGCCTTCCTCGGTAATCAGTTCCCGCACCTTGTCGACCGCACGATTGGTCAATTGCAGAATGCCGGGTACGAAGGTTTCGGTTGCGCTCATAATGCTTCTACCTCAGGGGCGGCATTATGTAATAACCAAGTATTTTGATCAACTTTTGATCGGGGTAACCTGCTGGGGCGCAGTGTCGGCCGATGTGTCCTGGCCCTCGGTGGACGGGGCCCGGGCCGATGAATCCTTGGACTTCTTGGACGCGTCGCCGGTGTGAGTAAGGCTGCCGTTGACCTCGGCACCGATAGCCATTTCGACCAGCGTATAGTGCACATTGCCCTGCACACGGGCCTTGGAGGCCAGTTCCAGGTGCTTGGTGGAGTAGACATCGCCGGTCACAGCGCCATTGACGATCACCGAAGGCGCGCGAATCTCTCCCTCGACCAGACCCTTGTCCACCACGCGCACCATGGCATCCTTACCTTCTACGGCAACAATATTGCCGCGCACGATGCCTTCAATATCGACATTCCCGCTGAACTTGATGTCACCGACGATCTCGGTGTCCCGTGACACCAGAGTGGTCGCATTAGATGAGCTGAAAGTGCTCTTGCCGTCTTTACCGCCTAACATCGCTAATCTTCTCCTGTACCGACCACGGGAATTCTTTTTCTACTCTGACGCGCTTGGGTTTGCTGGACTTCGCCTCCGCACTCACGGTGTCTGGCGTGAAGCCTGCAGGCAGCGCAAGTTCACCATCTATAGCTTGAAAGTACTTGAAGCGCAATCGAATTTCCGGATCCGGAACCTGTTCTGAGAGCTCGGACAAGTTGTAGGCCTTCTGCTGCCCATCCTCCTCACCGTGCACCAGGATCTCCAGGCTGCCGGTCAAAAGATTATGCTTGCGCGCGCTTTGTTGCACGAGGATTCGGAATTGGTAGTTATCATCTTCCTGGCCCGGCTTGAGATCAATGCTGTGTACACTCAGTCCTTCGGCCTGCTCGCCCGGGGCCATCAGGCTGCGGTAGAAGTGCACCCCCTTTTCCAGCTCGGCGATCGCTTCCTGCTGCTCGGCGAGCTCCTCCCGCACCAGTTCCAGGGCAGCCAAATCGATTTCTCGGCCGGTTTGCGCATCACTCTTCCATTGCCGAAGGGATTCCAGCTGCCTGGCCTGGGCCACCACCTGTTCGCGCAAGCCGCGATTTTCCCAGGCGCTTTCCATTCCCAGGTAGAGGTTGCCATACCCGCCCGTCAACACGCCCGCAAGAAACAGCCCCAGGGCCGCCAGCGCCAGCCGAACCCGTCGGCGCCGACGCGAACGCGGGTCGTCCTGTATGACAATGGAGCGTGTCGTCATGGCAGCAAGGCTATGCCTTCCAGGCCGCAGGTTTCAGCCAGCCCGAACATGATATTCATGGCCTGCACCGCCTGGCCGGATGCACCCTTCACAAGGTTATCCTCCGCCACGGTGACCACCGCCGTATTGCGGCCCAGGGGCCGGGTGACGGCGATGCGGCACTGATTGGAACCGCGCACAGCGCGCGTCTGCGGTAGCTGGCCAGCCGGCAGGACGTCTACAAAAGGCTCGTCCTGGTAGTGCTGCTCGTAGAGCGACTGCAGGTCTATATCGTCCGTCAGCCGTGCATAAAGCGTTGCCAGGATGCCACGAATCATCGGCACCAGGTGAGGCACAAAGGTCAACTCAACCGGCTTGCCCGCCATCGCTGACAGACCCTGTTCGATCTCGGGCAAGTGTCGGTGCCCGGCCACGCCGTAGACCTTGAAGTTGTCCGATGCCTCGGACACCAGGTTGTCTATTTTGGCCTGCCGGCCCGCGCCGCTGACGCCGGACGCAGCGTTGGCCACCAGGCCGTCAAATTCAACAACGCCGGCAGCGAGCAGCGGGTAGAAGCCAAGCTGCACCGCGGTCGGGTAGCAGCCTGGACAGGCTATCAGCTGAGCGCCCGCCATCTCGGCCCGGTACATCTCGGGGAGACCATAGACGGCGCGCGGGATGATATCCGGGCAGGCATGGGGCTCCCCGTACCAGCGCGACCAGGTGGCGGCATCGCGCAGGCGAAAATCAGCCGACAGGTCGACCACCCGGGTTCCCGCATCCAGCAGGGCGGGGACCGAATTCATGGCAACATTGTGGGGCGTGGCATAGAACACCACATCGCAGTCCGCCAGGGCACCCGCGTCCGGCGCCGCGAAGCTCAGCTCGCAGTGGCCGCGCAGGTTGGGAAACAGGTCGTCCACCCGGCGGCCCGCTTCCGATCGCGAGGTAATGACCTGTATGTCCACCTCACCGTGACCCGCCAGCAGGCGCAGCAATTCCACACCCGTATAGCCTGTGCCACCGACGATTCCTGCCTTGATCACTGCCTCACTCCTGCCCGCGTCTGCGCGGGATTCCTGTCGCCGCGCCCAAATCACGGATAATATAGGATTTTTTCCACCACAGGCGCGGTAATTATGCCCGCCAGCGCACGGAAACCATGCAGGCAGGCAAATACTTTCAAAACCTTTCTGACCACCGCGCCCTGTTGCCCTACGCCCTGCTGGGCCTGGTCGCCGGGCTGCTCTCGGCGGCGGCCGTACTGGCTTTCGAATGGCAGATCCAGGCCCTGGGCTACCTGTGGATGGGCTCCGGTTCCCCGGACGGGTTTGAGTCGCTGCCTGCCTGGCAGCGATTCGCTATCCCGATGGCCGCTGCCGCGGTGCTGGGCATCGTCTTTGGTGTGCTCAAACCCGAGGACCGGGAAACCGGAATTGTGCACGTGCTCAGCCGCATGCACAGCCACTACGGACAGCTCCCGTTGCGCAATGCCCTGGTACAGTTTTTCGGTGGCGCCCTGGCCCTGGCGGGCGGACACTCCGGTGGTCGCGAGGGTCCCGGCGTGCAACTGGGAGCCGCCATCAGCAGCTGGTTGTCACACTGGCTGCAACTGCCCAACAACAGTCAGCGCATTCTGATCGCCTGCGGTACCGCGGGCAGCATCGCCGCCGCCTTTAACACGCCCCTGGCCGGTGTCGTGTTCGCCATGGAAGTGATCGTGGCGGAATACACCGTGGTCGGGTTTACACCTGTACTGGTCGCCGCCATCAGTGCGACCACCCTGAGCCAGGCACTAGGCGGCGGTCTGGCCGCGTTCGCCATCCCCGAAGTCAGCCTGACATCGCTGCTCGAACTGCCGCTGATACTATTACTGGGCATCGCTGCCGGGATAGTCGCGGGCAGCTTTGCCTGGCTGCTGCAGCTGTGCCTGCGCGCCGGCCGCCTGCCTCCCCTGGTGCGCTTCCTGATGGCCGGCCTGCTGACCGGCAGCCTGGGGCTGATTGTCCCCGAAGTGCTGGGCATGGGTTACGACAGCCTGGAGCAGGCGGTAGAGGGCAAGATTGGCCCGCTGGCGCTGGGTGTGCTGCTGGGCGCCAAGCTACTGGCCACCGCGGTTACCGTCGGCCTCGGGCTACCTGTCGGCGTCATCGGCCCCAGCCTTATTATGGGCAGCTGCCTGGGCGGACTGGTGGGTTTTGCCGGTATTGCCGTATTCCCGGAATATGGCTCCGACCTCTCGCTCTACGTGGTGATAGGGATGGGTGCCGCCATGGCGGCAATACTGAATGCGCCGCTGGCTGCGCTGCTGGCTGTCGTCGAATTGACCGGCAATGTATCCGTGGTGTTTCCCACCATGCTGGCGATCGTCGCTGCAACACTGACCAATACCGCCGGGCTCCGCGCCCGCTCCGCCCACCGCACCGTGCTGCGCTTCTTACAACGCGCCATCCCGGAAGACCCGATCAGCCAGCTGCTGCACCAGACTACCGTGCTCACAGCCATGGACCGCAGCATCCGCGCCTTCAACCATGGACTGGACAGGGAGGATTATCCGCTGGAGGCCTCACCCAACTGGTGCCTGTTAAAGCGGGAGGAGGAATACCTGTTCCTGGTGCGCGGTGCCGAAGTGAAGGGACTACTGGAGCCCCTGGAGCAAAACGCGCGCCTCGACCTGATGGAGCAGGACCTGCGGCGCTGGTCAATCACCCAGGTGTCGCCACGGGCTACTCTCCGTGAGGCACTGGACGCCATGCGTCGCGACGACGCCGAAGCCGTCGTCGTGTTCGACAAGCGGGTGACTGGTGACCTGGGCATACGCGGAGTGCTGACTCGCGATATCATTGACCAGTTCTATCTCATGCGACTGTAGCCCGCGGAACCCAGGCCTCAATATAGGAACCGACATGCTCTACCTCTGGCTCAAGGCGCTGCACATCATCTTCGTGGTGTGCTGGTTCGCGGGAATCTTCTACCTGCCACGCATCATGGTGTACTACGCAGCCAGTGAGCACGCGGAAACCCGGCGCCAACTGGCGGTAATGGCTCGCAAGCTCTATCGCTTCGTCACCCCGCTGGCGGCCATCGCCATCGTCATGGGCCTCGCCTTGATTGCCATGAACCCGGAATACTACCTGTCAGCCCGCTGGCTGTGGATCAAGCTGCTCGCGGTGCTATGCCTGGTGGTTTACCACTTCTACTGCGGCCGCCTGGTAAAAGCCATCAACGCAGATACCGATGAACACACCCACGTCTACTTCCGGGTATTCAACGAAGTGCCGGTGCTGTTCCTGTTCCTGATCGTCATCCTGGCGATCATCAAGCCCTTCTGATGAGGACGGGCAGCGCGACAATCCGCGGGAGTTCGGCATGAACAAATCGACACCGGCAGTGATGTGTGTAGCGGAGCTGGACCCCACTGGCGGTGGCGGCATCGCGGCGGATATCGAAACCATGGGCAGCCTCGCCTGTCACTGCACCCCGATCATTACCGCTATCAGCATTCAGGACACGCAGGACATCAAGGACTCCGCGATTGTTGACAGCCTGCTGCTGATCGAGCAGATGCGCGCCGTGCTGGAAGACATCGACGTGTCTGCCATCAAGCTGCACCAGTTGGCGACCGTCGCCCACATCGAGAGCATTCACACGGTACTCAAGGACTACCCCGCCAGGCCCACGGTGCTGGATCCGGCGCTCTGGTCGCTGCCGGTGGAATCCGACTATGGCGACGCACTGTGCGCACTACTGCTGCCGCTTACCACCCTTCTGGTACTGACCGAGGAGGAGGCGCTGGAGCTGGCCGGCAGTGCCGACAATACGACCGCCTGCGCCCACGAACTGCTGGAGATGGGTTGCGACGCGGTATTGATTTCCACCGAACCAGGCCTCTACCAGAGCTACGTCAGCCGGCTTTACGGCCGCTCCGGCCTGCAACAGAGTTTCGAGTGGGAACACCTGCCCAACAATTTCGTGGGTGCCGGCAGCACCTTTGCCGCTGCCATCACCGCCTACATGGCCCACGGTCTGCCGATTCCAGTCCGCTGTGCGCCAGGCCCAGGAGTACACCTGGCGCGCCCTGTCCAACGCCCGGCGCATTGGAATGGGCAAGCTGGTGCCCGGGCGCATTCGCACCCGCGAGAACTGACAACAAGCTGGCAAGGCCGCCGGAAACTCGCTTTCCGGTGGCGAGCGGCGAGAAGAGCCGCAATAATGGACGCCGATTTTGGAAGTGGACAGTCATGAGTAACTCACAACAGCTTTTCGAACAGGCCGCCAGGGTAATTCCAGGCGGCGTAAACTCGCCGGTGCGCGCATTCAAGGCAGTATCCGGCACGCCATTTTTCACCGACCGCAGCGAGGGCGCCTACCTGGTGGATGTCGACGGCAAGCGCTATATCGATTATGTGCTTTCCTGGGGTCCCATGCTGATGGGTCACAACCACCCCGCAGTCCGCGAAGCGGTGTGTCGGCAGGCTGAAAAAGGTCTCAGCTTCGGCACCCCCACCGAGCTGGAAGTGCAGCTGGCAGAGCGCGTCTGCGAGATCTACCCCGGCATGGACATGGTGCGCATGGTGAACTCGGGTACCGAGGCCACCATGAGCGCCATCCGCCTCGCCCGTGGCTTCACTGGCCGCGATACCATCGTCAAGTTTGAAGGCTGCTACCACGGCCACTCTGACTCCCTGCTGGTCAAGGCCGGCTCTGGTGCACTGACTTTTGGTGTGCCCAGCTCGCCCGGCGTGCCGGCGGAACTGGCCGAACACACGGTCACCCTGTCCTACAATGATCCTGAACAGGTGCGCGCGGCCTTTGCCGAGGCGGGCGACCAGATTGCCTGCATCATCGTCGAGCCAGTGGTCGGCAACATGAATTGCATTCCACCACAGCCCGGCTTCCTGGAGACCTTGCGCTCGGTATGCGACGAGCACGGCAGCGTATTGATTTTCGACGAGGTGATGACAGGCTTTCGCTTTGGTCTGGCCGGGGCCCAGGGCTTCTACGGCGTGCAACCTGACCTCACAACCCTGGGCAAGGTCATCGGTGGCGGCATGCCGGTGGGCGCCTTTGGTGGTCGTGCCGACATCATGCAGCAGATTGCACCGCTCGGTCCCGTCTACCAGGCGGGCACCCTGTCCGGCAACCCGGTGGCCATGGCCGCGGGCATTGCCACGCTGGAAGTGATTTCCGAGCCCGGCTTCTACGAGCCGTTGTTTGCCTACACCGCCGCACTGTGTGAAGGGATGGAGGCCGCTGCCACCGAGGCCGGTGTCGCCTTTACCACCAATCACGCAGGCACCATGTTTGGCGGCTTCTTTACAGACCGCGACAGCGTTACCAACTACGAACAGGTCATGGCCTGTGACACGGGGGCGTTCTCACGCTTCTTCCATGCCATGCTGGAGCATGGCGTCTATCTGGCGCCTGCGTCTTATGAGGCGGGCTTCGTGTCCTCGGCCCATGGCGACACGGAGTTGAACGCCACCCTGGACGCCGCCCGCAAGGCGTTTGCTACCCTGTAGGAAAAAAGGAGACCTGCATGGCTTTCAACCTCACCCGTGGCCCCTTCCCCAGCACCCGCATGCGCCGCCTGCGGGCCCGGGATGCTACCCGCGAAATGGTGCGAGAGAGCCGCCTGTCGCCGGCGGACCTGATCTTCCCGGTGTTCGTACTGGACGGCAGTGGACAGCGCGAAACCATTCCTTCGATGCCCGGCATCGAGCGACTCAGTGTCGACCTGCTGATTCAGCAAGCCCGCGAGCTCAGTTCCCTCGGCGTTCCCGCGATTGCGCTGTTTCCCGTGGTCGAGGCCGACGGCAAGTCCCTGGATGCCGCCGAGGCCTACAATCCCGACGGCCTGGTGCAACGCGCAGTCAAATCCCTGAAGGATGCACTGCCCGAACTCGCCATCATCACCGATGTGGCGCTGGACCCTTACACCAGCCACGGCCAGGACGGCATCGTCGACGACTTGGGCTACGTGCTCAATGACGTTACTTCGGAAACACTGGTACGCCAGGCCCTGTCTCACGCTCATGCCGGCGTGGACATTGTCGCCCCCTCCGACATGATGGACGGCCGCATTGGTGCCATTCGCCGCGCCCTGGAAGAACAGGGCCACGTGAATACGCTGATTTTTTCCTATGCCGCCAAATATGCGTCGTCCTACTACGGGCCGTTTCGCGATGCGGTGGGCTCCGCCGACAACATCAAGGGCGGTAACAAATTCAGCTACCAGATGGACCCCGGTAACAGCGACGAGGCCCTGCACGAATGTGCCCTGGACCTGGCCGAGGGCGCCGACATGATCATGGTCAAGCCCGGACAGCCCTACCTGGACATCGTGCGGCGGGTTAAGGACGCTTTCCAGGTGCCTACCTTTGCCTACCAGGTCAGCGGCGAATACGCCATGCACCAGGCCGCTTTCAGCCAGGGCTGGCTCGCCAGGGAGGCGATCATTCTCGAATCACTGCTGGGCTTCAAGCGAGCCGGCTGTGACGGCATTCTCACGTACTTTGCGCGCGAAGCCGCGGAGCTGCTACAGGACAGCTGAGGCGCCGATGTCTGCACGCTGGCTGCTCCTGCCTCTATTACTGCTACCCCTGGAACCGAAGGCGGAGTGTGACTGCCTCTGGCAGGGGGCTTTCGCTGACGTTCAGCAGACCACCGACCTGGTGGTCGCAGGCGAGGTGGTGGCCAGCAGCGGAAACTCTATAGATGTGCTGGTCTCGCGCACCCTGCGTGGCGAACTGTTTCGCAGCACGGTGCGTGTCTGGCTAGATACCGGCGACCTGTGCCGAGCCCCGGTCGACACCTTTCCTCTGGACACCACCTGGGTCATGGCACTGGAACGCATCACAGAGATTCCACCGGGCGGCTTCAATCCCGGTACTCCCAACATCAGCTATGGCCGCGTGGGCGACTACAGCCTGTCCCGCTGCGGCGGCTACTGGCTGCGCCAGGCGGAAAACATGGTCAGCGGTAACCTGACCGGGGGGCCCCGCTGGGAGATGGAGCCCAAGATGTCGCCAATCCTGATGGACCTGGTAGCCGCCTATGTGAGCGGCGAACTGGACCGGGAGACCCTTGAACAAGCCGGCCGTGTCGATCCGGCCCTGCAGGAGCTGATTATCAATACCCGGTTGTTCCTGCGCCAGGGGCAGTAGCGCACTGGCCAGTCCTACCCAGGGCCAGGCACCAAAGCCAGCAGTTCATCAATCATCATTAGCGACAGACCCCAGATACGCCGGCCCTCGTAGAGGTAGCACGGCAGGGGGATGGGCACCCTGTCACGTTTCCACTCCATGGTTTCGCGGTTACCGTAATCGTTGAGAAAATCCACCGGCACCCAGATCACCTCCGCCACCTCGTAGTTCGGCGTAAACTCCACCTCCCGCGCCAGCCGGAACAGGTAGGGGGTCACTATCATGGGCCGTCGGTGCAGCAGTCGCGGGCGGGCGGTGATTTCCGACAGCCTGCCGATACAGGGCTCAGCCTTGCCCAGGCTCAGGCCGATCTCTTCCTCAGTTTCGCGTTTGGCAACATCCAGACCGTGGCGGTCCGCAGGCTCCATGCGACCGCCCGGAAATGCCATATGCCCGGACCAGGGGTCTCCCGGGTGCTCGGCGCGCTTGATCATGAGTAGCTCACAGCGACCGCGGCGTTCCCGCAGGATCATCGCCACCGCGGAGCGCAGCATCAGCGCCCGCAGCATTTTCCGGCGCGGGCGATGGTGGCTAAGAGCGTGTTCGATTTGCTTCAGGGAGAGGGACACAGGGCTGTTGCCAGTAAGGATAAGCTCATTAAGCCAGCCACCCGCCAGCCTGACAAGCGGGCTGTCAACGGATCCGCTACTGCTGCGTTAACTATCAGGGAGTCAAAGGAACTCCATGCTACGATGACTGACACTGCCACCTTGATCTGCTACAGCTGGATCGAACAGTTTCCCGGAGAAAAAGGGGACCCGAACCTGGACCGACAGAGCGCCATGAACGGTTTTCTCCAGGGCGTTGAACGGCGCGCACTGCGAGTCGCGGAGCTCTCCGTAGGCAACCGCGAGGATGCTCTCGAGCTGGTTCAGGAAGCCATGCTGGGCCTGGTGCGACGCTACAGCCTGCGCCCCAGCGACGAGTGGAAGCCGCTTTTCTATCGCATCCTCCAGAGTCGTATCAATGACTTCCACCGTCGGCGCGCGGTCAGGCGCCGGGTGATGACCTTCATGCCCGGCAGTGCTGATGCCGACACGGAGCCAGACCCACTCGACCAGGCCACTGCCGGAGAGCGGGAAAACCCGGCCCGCGCCCTGCAGCAGGAGATTGCCCATCAGGCTATGCTGGAAGCGATCGGGCGCCTGCCCACCCGCCAACAGCAGGCCTTCGTGTTGCGCGCCTGGGAAGGCATGTCCACGCGCGATACGGCGCTGGCCATGGATTGCAGCGAAGGCAGCGTAAAAACCCATTACAATCGAGCCTTGAGATCCCTTCAGGCTGCGCTGGCAGAGCACTCACCTCATGCACAGGAATGATCAGGACAACAGCGCAGATGCGCTGGAAACATTGGCCCGGGCCAGCCTCGACGACAGCGTCGCGCATCTCGACGCCGCCACCCTGTCGCGACTCAATCGCGCCCGTCAGACGGCGCTGGCCGAAGCCAACAAACCCTACAACCCTGGCAACTGGCTGGCGCTGACCGCAGCAGCCTTTGTGCTCGTTGTTATAGCCGTGGCACTACCCCTGGTTCAGGGCGGTAGCCCAGACACTGCCAGAGAACCTTCTCTGGACCCGGCCGCCTACACTGCGGCGGAGGATGCCGCCCTGATAGAAGATCTCGACCTGGTGCTGTGGATGATGGAAAACGAGGATCATGCGAGCTAGCCAGGTTTTCGCTGCACTGCTGCTGATCTCTGTCCACGGCGGCGCCTGTTCACAGGCGCTGGCCCAGGCACCGACCTGGAACCAGCTCACAGCGGACCAGCAGCAACTACTGCATCGTCACCAAACCCAGTGGGATGCCCTGCCGGAGCCTGAACGCAAGCGGCTGGCGAACAATGCCCGGCGCTGGTCGGCCATGTCCCCTGAGCAGCGCCAACAGGCGCGCAAGCGCTACCGCGCGCTCAAGGACCTGTCACCGGATCAACGCCAGGCACTAAGGCAACGCTGGCAGGGTATGGACCCCGACCAACGCCAGCGATTGCGTCGACGGCTGGCAAACATGAGCCCGGAACAGCGCCAGCAGGCCCTGAACCGGATCGCCGAGCAGCAGGGCAGGAAGTAGCCGGCCCCCATGTCTATCCCGGAAGGTGCCTTCCTGCACTTGGAATCACTGTTCTTTTCCTATCGTGCCCTGCCTGTGCTCAAGGGCATCAACTGGACCTGGCGCGACGGCGAGCAATGGGCCTGCGTCGGTCCCAACGGCGCCGGCAAGACCACCCTGGCAGGCCTGCTGAGCCGGCAGCTTGATTGGGGTAGCGGACAGCTTCTGCGCAGCGACCGCCTCAACAGGGGTCGCTGCAGCTATGTCTGCTTCGAACAGCAGAAAAGTCTGTGCGATCGGGACCGGCGCCTGGATGACTCGGAGTTTCGCAGCGATGCCCGCGACCCCGGGACCACGGTCGCGGCGGCCCTGGGCGCGGACCTGGACGCTGAGAAATGCCGCCAGTGGATAGCGCGACTGGGGATCGGACATATTCTTGAGCGTGGGCTGCGCTTCATCTCCACCGGAGAAATGCGCAAAACACTGCTGTTGCGAGCCATCCTGCAATCACCTGCGCTACTCATTCTCGACAGCCCGCTCGACGGCCTCGATCGCGCCAGCCAGCAAGGCATGCGCGATATCCTCGAGTATTTTACCGGCACCGCCACTCGCGTACTGCTGCTGGCACGCAGCCTGACCGACATGCCGCAGGGGATCACCCACCTGCTGGTGCTTGACGAGGGCGAGGTGATCGCCGCCGGCCCGCGGCAACAGGTGCTGGCTGATCCTGCGGTCACATCCCTTATGAATCCGCCGCCGCTCAGCTTCGGTGCCCTGCCTCCCCCAGCCGAGCGCCCCTATACCCTGACACCGGATGCACCCCTGCTGCAGTTACGGAATGTGTCCGTCAGCTACGGCGAGACCCGCGTCCTGAAAGCCGTCAACTGGACCCTGGGACCGGGGCAGCACTGCAATATCGCCGGCCCTAACGGCTGCGGTAAGACGACCCTGCTCAGCCTGGTCACCGGTGACAACCACAAGGCCTACGGGCAGGACATTACGCTGTTCGGACAACGGCGCGGCAGCGGAGAGAGTGTCTGGGACATCAAGCAAAAGTTCGGGCAGGTAGATACCCAGCTACACCTGAACTACAGCCGCGGGATGGCCGTGCTGGAAGTGGTCGTCAGTGGCTTCTTCGACAGTATGGG
The DNA here is from genome assembly GCA_043513815.1 of Cellvibrionales bacterium. GTDB lineage: Bacteria > Pseudomonadota > Gammaproteobacteria > Pseudomonadales > Halieaceae > JANQIO01. The sequence goes on from CP121313.1 coordinate 4,067,712, forward strand.
ACTTTACGACGACTGGGGTGACGGGCAACTGGACATTGCCCGCGCCTGGCTCAGGACACTGGGTCTTGGGGAGCTGGCCCGGGCGCCGTTTGACACCCTGTCCTTCGGCGTCCAGCGTATGGTCCTGCTGGCCCGGGCCATGGTGAAATCACCGGCCATCCTGCTGCTCGACGAGCCCTGCCTCGGGCTCGATGGGCACCACACCCGCGGCATACTCGATGCGGTGGATCACATCGCAGAGCAGAGTGACACCCAGATCGTGTTTGTAAGCCACAGCGTGGGCGAGATGCCGGCCTGCATCAATCAATGGCTGGAATTCGTGCCTACGGTTGACGGCTTCGATCTGCAGCTTCGCGAAGCGAGCGGAGCGTAACAAATTTGGCCGTCCACTCTTCACCGATTCGGCGCTCGATGCGCGCTCGAGCTTGTTGTAGCGCTGGAAATGCCTGATTGGTGAGAGTCAGAGGCTAGGGCCTTGCCAGTGCGCGCAACTCGTCGCAGCTCGTGGCATCACAGTACAGCAGGCCGCGTTCGGCTGCCGCCCGCGCCGCTCCTTCCTCGCCCCGCTGCTGGTGCAGCCGGGACAGTTCCAGGTACACCAGGGCATTGCCGGGGTCCAGTCGCTGGGCGCGCTGCAGCAGGGCATCCGCGCGCAACAGGTCGCCTCGCCGTCGCGCCTCGCGCGCCTGGTCAAGCAGTCCCGCGCTGGCGGTCCGCAGCCCGGGTTCAGCGGCGGCGGGTGCTACCGAGGCAGGTGTCTTCTCGACAACCGCCGGCGAATCAGCCGGCGCGTCAGAGGAACGCATCGGCTCACTCGCGCAGCCGGCCAGTCCCAGGCCCGTTCCCAGCAGGGCGATCAGAAAAGCTCGCGAAACCATTCGATAATCCGCTCGGAAGTGCTCACACAAGGACCGCGCTCAGTCGGTTCCGACCCTGCTATGAAAGGCAGCAGGCGGGCGTTGGCGCAGTTGCGACTGCTGAGCTTACCACTGGCTTCGTCGACCCAGAAATGCTCGATACCGTCGGGTGTGCGATAGGCCAGTGGCCGGTGACTGGTGCGCGCCATGAAGTGAGACCAGATGCGGGCGGCGCCCGTGGCGCCGGTCAGCCCCGTTGCGGCATTGTCATCGCGCCCGATCCAGTTGACCGCCAGCAGATCACCGGAGAATCCCGCGAACCAGGAGTCGCGGTTGTCATTGGTGGTGCCCGTCTTGCCGGCTACTGCAAAGTCCGCCGGCAGCTCCCGGTAAACAATCTTGCCGGTGCCCTCCTGCACCACTTCTCGCAGGGCATAGTGCAGCAGATGGATTGCCTGGGTAGATGCGACCTGCTCATAGGCCAGAGGGAAACGCTGCAGCAGGCTTCCATCGGCGGCCACTACATCGCGGATGGTGTGCAGCGGCAGGTTGAAACCTCCGGCCGCAATGGACTGGTACAGGGACGCCACATCAATCGGTGCCAGCCCGCCGGCACCCAGCAGCATCGCTGGCACGTCCGGCTGTGGGCGATCAACCCCCAACTGCTGCAAGGTCGCTCGCACGCGCTCGGTGCCCAGCTCCATGCCCAGGCGCGCGGTGGCCTGGTTGAAGGATTGGGAGAGCGCCCGGTGCAGCAGGACCGTACCGTGGGACTCACGATCAAAATTGGCAGGGGTCCAGCGGTTGGCCTGATCCAGTTCGATGCTGAATTCGCTGTCGTCCAGAGGCGACGCCAGCGTCCAGCGCTCTGGTTCCTGCAAGGCGGTCAGGTAGACCACGGGTTTGATCAGGGACCCCATCGGGCGAATGGCATCCAGCGCCCGATTGAAGCCGGCGAAGCGCGGCCGCCGCCCACCAATCAGCGCCCGCACTTCACCGTCGCCGAAACTGGTGACAACCATGGCAGCCTGCAGTTCATCCTCGGCATCCAGACCGTCGAGCACCGACTGGATGCTGGATTCCGCCTGCCGCTGCAACTGGGGATCGAAGCTGGTAAAGATTCGCAGGCCGCGGGACCCCAGGTCCTGCTCCCGGTAATCACGACGCAGCTGGCGCCGGACCAGGTCCAGGAAGGCGGGAAAGCTGTTCATGATGCGGGGGCGCTGACTGAGTCCCAACGGCATGGCAATGGCCACCTGGTACTCGGCCTCGTTGATCAACTGTTCTGCACGCATGACCCCCAGCACCGTATTGCGGCGCTCGATGGCGCGCTGGGGGTGCCGGATGGGGTTATACAGGGAGGGCCCCTTGACCATGCCGACCAGCAGCGCCTGCTGGTGCAGACCCAGCTCTTCGAGGGGCTGGTCGAAGTAGTGACGGCTCGCCAGACCGAAACCATGGATCGCCCGCGGCCCGTCCTGCCCGAGATAGACCTCGTTGATATAGGCCTCGAGAATCTCATCCTTTTCCGCGTGGAATTCCAGCAAACCGGCCATCACGACCTCGGTGAGCTTGCGGCTGAAGCTGCGTTCCCGCGTCAGGTAGTAGTTCTTGACCAGCTGCTGGGTGATAGTACTGCCGCCCTGCACCAGGCGGCCGGCCCGCAAGTTGGCCCAGGCGGCGCGGGCAATACCCGTGGGGGAAATGCCCCAGTGCTGATAGAAGCGCCGATCCTCAACCGCCAGCAATGCCTGCCTCAGGCCGGGGGGCGACTGCGCCAGTTTGAGCAACAACCGGTCCTCCTGGTGGCGCGGATAAATACCGCCAATCTGCACCGGCTCAAGACGGTAGAGCGGCACGCTGTCGGCGCCGGCACGCATTTGCAACAGGCGCCGTCCAGCGAACTCCAGCACCAGGCGCCCGCCCGGGCGGCGTTCGTCAGGGAACAGGAACTCACGGGTATACAGTTCCATGCGCTGTCCGCTGCGCCGCATCTGCCCGGGGGCAGAGAGTACGGGCACGTCCCGATAGCCCAGCAGTGACAGTTCGTAGGCAAGATCATCGGCGCCCAACGCCAGCCCGGGATATAGCTCAAGCGGGCGCGCATAGACGCTGGCCGGCACTTCCCAACGGCGGTCGCTGAACGTCGAGCTGACCAGGGCATCCAGGTAGATCAACAGCACACTGGCCAGCACGGCGAGGGCGAGCAGGGCTCGCAGGACAATGGAACGGGTTTTGGTCTTCATGTTGGGCGGGGAGTATAAGAGTAGCGACCGGCCCAGTCATTGCCCATAATAGCGGCCTTTCAAACCGGGAGACGGCAAGTGAAGCAGTACAAGGTATATGGCATTGGTAACGCTCTGGTGGACACGGAGATCCAGGTGGACGATGCGGAACTCTCCGCCATGGGTGTCGAAAAGGGCCTGATGACGCTGGTCGATGAAGCGCGCCAGCAGGAACTGGTCGGGCAGCTCAAGGACCACCTGATCACCGCCAAACGCGCCAGCGGCGGAAGCGCCGCCAATACCGTGATCGCAGTTGCCCGCTTTGGCGGCAGTGGTTTTTACTCCTGCAAGGTTGCCAATGACGACAACGGTGACTTCTACCTCGCCGACCTGGAAGCGGCCGGCGTCGATCACAACTGGACCGAAGATCGCGGCGAAGGCACCACCGGTCGCTGCCTGGTGCTGATCTCCCCCGACGCTGAGCGCAGCATGAACAGCTTTCTAGGCATCAGCGAAACCCTGGCCGCCAGCGAGCTGGTTCCCAGGGCTATCGAAGCCTCTGACTACCTGTACATGGAAGGCTACCTTGTCACCTCGCCCACGGGCCGGGCAGCAGCGATTACTGCCCGTGAACATGCTCGCGCCAAGGGTGTGGCCACCGCGCTGAGCTTCTCCGATCCCGGCATGGTCGAATTCTTCCGCGACGGCCTGGAAGAAATGCTCGGCGAATTCGGTGTTGACCTGCTGTTCTGCAACGAAGCAGAGGCCCTGAGCTGGGCGGGCAGCAAGGACGTGTCCGAGGCGGCTGAATCCCTAAAGCATGTCGCACGCCAGTTTGTCATCACCCTGGGAGCCAGGGGCGCGCTCCTGTTTGACGGCGAGCGTATGATCGATATCGAAGGCACAGCCGCAGAAGCGGTAGACACCAATGGCGCGGGTGACATGTTTGCCGGCGCCTTTTTGCATGCCATCACCCGGGGGGAAGACTTCGAGACCGCGGGTCGCTTTGCCAGCCTCGCGGCCGCCCGGGTGGTATCCCGCTTTGGACCGCGCCTGTCCGCCAGTGAACACGATGAGGTGCTGAGGGAGTTCTTCGGCGAGGCGTCGGCTGCTGGCGGCGCCTGAGCGGAGCACCCGTTCAGAACAGGGATTGCTGCTGGCCGCAGATGTCGTCGAAGCTGGTATCCAGGAAGTGCAGGATGCCGTCCGCCACCGGCGCCAGCTGTCGCTCGATATAGTACTGATAGTCCAAGGGTGCCTGGGGCTTGTCGGCAGGTTCTGCGCCGGCGGTGGTCATCACATATTCCACCCAGTCACCGCGGGCAGGCGCTGCATCTCCGCGAGCTCGCGCCAGCCTGGCCGCCTGCACATGGGGCGGCACGTTGCGATCATAGTCGTCTAGCCGCCGACGCAGGCGCTTGCGATAAACCAGTTCGCGATCGAGTTCGCCCGCCTCTACCCGGGCCGCCAGATCGCGGATATAGTCCTCGAACGCCTCCCCGGCAAACACCCGGCGGTAGAGTTCACTCTGGAAGCCGCGGGCCAGGGCCGTCCAGTCGGTGCGGACGTTTTCCAGCCCCTTGAACACCAGTTCCGACTGACCCGCTCTTTCCACCACCCCGGCATAGCGCTTCTTGCTGCCTTTGTCAGAGCCCCGAATGGTGGGCATGACGAAACGTGAGAAGTGCGTTTCAAACTCCAGCTCCAGCAGGCTTTCCAGACCGAATTCCCGGGCCAGGCGATCCTGCCACCAGCGGTTGAGCTCGCCCTGCAGCCAGGCGCCTCGCTCCTGCGCCGACTGCCCGGGGCGATTCGCCACCGCCACGAACACCGAGTCTGTGTCGCCATAAATCACATGGTCACCCAGCGCATCGATCTGGTCACGAGTCTGCTGGATAATCTGGTGACCACGCCGCGTGATCGAACTGGCGAGTCTGGCGTCAAAAAAGCGACAGCCCGGCGTGCCAAGCACACCGTAGAACGAGTTCATGATGATCTTGATGGCCTGGGACTGTGCCTGGTCGCCGCGGGCCTTGGCGGCATCGCGCAGCGACCACAGCTCCTCAATGATGTCGGGCAGCAGATGCGAGGTGCGGGCAAAGCGTGCACCGATAAAGCCCTCAACCGTATCTTCCTCGGTGGTGTCTTCGGCGGTACCCACGGCAAGCCCCATGGGATCCACCCGGAAGGTGCGGATGATGCTGGGATACAGGCTCTTGAAGTCCAGCACCAGTACATCGCTGTAGATGCCCGGCTCGGATTCCAGCACAAAACCTCCGGGGCTGGCAGTCTCATCCCGGCTGGCGTTGGGGGCGACAAACCCCGCGCGGTGCAGCCGGGGCAGGTAGAGAAAGTCAAAGGCTGCCACCGAACCTCCCTGTCGATCGATGGCGAGGCCGGTCATCTGGCTGCGGGCGACGGCAAAATCCAGTAGGCCTGTGGTGGAAAAAATCTCCCACACCAGTTCACAGTCGCGAAGGTTGTACTCCGCCAGTGCGTCCTTGTCGTCCAGGAAAAGCTCGGTGATCTGTTCACCGCGCTGGCTGCCGTGCAACAGCTTGCCCTCGCCCAGCAGGTCGCGACTGACAGACTCCAGCGAAAAGCTCTCAAAGCGATAGGTAGCCGTTCGCAGCAGGTCAATCCCGTCGAGCACCGCACGGCCGGGAATCTGCACAGCACGGCGCTCGCCGTCTTCATCCAGCTCGCGCCAGTGCCAGGGCTTACCATCACGCCCCAGCGGCAGGCGCCGGCCCAGCTTGTCCGCCACCCGCTGCAGGTACCACAAATCAAAATTGATGACGTTCCAGCCGATGATGATGTCCGGATCGTAGTCGGAAAACCAGGCTATGAAACGCGACAGCAGCTCCGCTTCACTGCCGCAACACTCCACGTAGTCCAGCTCACTGGCATCGCCGCGCATGAACACTTTGCGCACCGGCTCACCTTCGTCGATCGCGTAAAGCCCAATGCTGTAAAGCTCCAGCCGATCAATGGCTGTTTCTATGTCCAGCGACAGCATCCGCAGGCGAGGACGATACTCCGCACTGCGGACCTGCACGGAACCCATGGCCTGGAACGCAAGGGAACCGCGCACAAAGCGCTCCATGAGGTAGCGATCAGCAGGGTTCAGGTCTGCCTCCAGCGGGTCAAGGCCGGCGTCCCGCAGGCGGTCCCGGGCCTGGCGCAGCTGGCGCTGGCTGCGAAAATAAAGGCCAGTGACGGGCTGCATGGCAAAATCACGCAGCGGCAACGGCTCCACGCGAAAGCTGAAATCAGCGCCCAGCAGCGTCCTGGCCTGCGCCACATCAGCGCTCGGCAGGAAAAACAGCACCTCCTGTGCGGGTACTACCAGACGGCGAGGCCCGCTATCCGTGGCCAGCCATAGCTCGAGCTCGACACCGGCGTTGCTATCGCGCCACTGTCGGGTCAGCAGAAATCCGGTGGTGGTCTCTGGCACGGGCATTGGCTCTGTAAGAAGATCTGGTATGGGCATCACGGGAGAGCTTGGTTACCCTATAGCTTATTGCGAACCCCGGGCGACCACCATGAGCAAACCCACCATCAGCGACGACCCGCTCTACCTGCTTCTGAGAAACGAGGAGATCAGGGAGTTTAACGAGCAGCGTCATACACTGGACACCAACCGATTGAAGAGTGGCGACTATCGCGGCCGCGACCTGCGCAACATGGATGCCTCAGGGCTCGACTTCAGTGACTCCTATTTCCGCAACAGCGACCTGCGCGGCATCGATTTTCGGGAGACCAACCTGGAAGGTGCCAGCCTGATCGACGCCAAGGTATCCGGCACCTATTTCCCTGAGGCTTTGAGTGCCGAGGAAATCAGGTTGTCATTGGACACCGGTACCCGGTTGCGCTATCGGCAACCGGAATAAGCAAAACCCGTCTGACTAGCCGTCTGACTAGCCGTCTGACAATAGCCGACGCAGATCGATAATGGCGGCATTGGCACGACTGATATAAGACGCCATCACCAGCGAGTGGTTGGCCACCAGCCCGAATCCCGAGCCGTTGAGCACGATCGGACTCCAGACCGTCTGCTGGGTGGCTTCCAGCTCACGGATAATCTGCTGCAGGCTGATGCGGGCGTTCTTGTCTTCCAGGACGTCGGCAAAGTCCACTTCAGCGGCCCTCAGGAAATGGATCAGCGCCCAGGTAGAGCCGCGGGCGCTATAAAACACGTCATCGATCTCCAGCCACGGCGTGCGCACTTCGCCATCATCTGGCGTGGGTGTCGCCTGGGTGGCCTGGGACTCACCTGCCAAATCAGTATTGATGCGACGCTGGCCCACGCTGGCGGTCAAGCGCTGTGAAAGGCTGCCGAGGCGCGTCTCCACCGTCGCCAGCCAGTAGGCCAGGTTGTCGGCGCGCGCATAAAACTGCGCGTCGCGTGCACTGCTGTCCGCCAGCCTCAGGGCATAGCTCCGGAGATGTCTAATGCCGGCCCGGTACTCGCGCTCGGAAGGGGGCAGCATCCAGGAATTTGCCTTGAAATTCAGCAGCGGCTCCGCCTCGGCCAGGTCGGGATCTTCCTTGGACTGCGACTGCGAGCGACTGTAGGACTCGCGCATTGCCCGGGCCAGGTCGCGCACCTGGATCAACGCTCCATATTCCCAGTTGGGCATGTTGTCCAGCCACAGGCCCGGCGGGAAAATGTCATTGCGGAGAAACCCCCCGGGTTTGTCGAGCAGGGTTTCGGCCACGCCGATCAGTGCGGTCGTGGTGACGGTGCCGGTCACTACCTTGCTGTCGTTGTCGGCGGCAAACCGTTCCGCCTGTTCCCGCACGTCGAACTGGGAAGGCGCCAGACTCCAGTACATGCCCAATCCCACGCACACCAGCAGATAGAGCCCCAGCGCACCGCCAATACCACGCAACCAGCCCCCGTCCGGTGCCGCGGCGTGCAGGCGCGCTCGCAGTGCCGACCCGGATTCCCGGATACCTTCCAACATATCTACCTCCAACTGGCTATCAGCCACCTCGCGTCACGAAGGCGGCCTAGTGATGTTTGTGGCCCGTACCCGCCCCGATGGCGCGTACCTCAATATCGAGCTCAACGGTTTCCCCGTTGTCGAACTCCAGCGTCAGCGGCAGGCCGTCACCTTCGCGCAGCGCCTGCTGCATATTGAACAGCATCAGGTGTATCCCGCCGGGCGCCAGTTCGACGCTACCGCCGGCCGGGATCGCCACTGCCGCCAGCCGCCGCATGCTCCACATGCCGTCTTCCTGCACGGAGCGGTGTATTTCTACGCTACCGGCCAGCGGTGTCGACGCCGCTACCAGGGCCACGGTGGCGTCTGAAGAATTGCTGATAGTCATATAGGCGGCCCCGGTAGGCTGCCCCGGGGGCATTGCCCGCATCCAGCCGTCACTGACTTCCAACGCCCAACACGGCAGAGCGGAGAAAACTGCGATCAGTGGCAGGAATCTGAAAAAATTCATCGAATAGTTCCTTGAGTGGAGCGACACTATACCATTCCCGGTCCGCAGGCTGCGTCCTAGCGGTGACTTCCGAGGCGGTACCGGGGTGTCGCTTTTGCTGAACAACGGTAAAATTCCATGAAACTTCCCCGGGTGTTCAGGTCCAAGCCCCTACCCACAGAGAACCCATCGAAATGCGACGACTGACCCACCTGCTACTTCTCCTGGCGCTGCAGCTCGCCCACCCGGCAGCCAGTGCGCAGGACCTTGTTCGGCCTGCGGCCGGACTGCCCGGCACGGAGCTATCACCGCCAGAGCAGGAATTCCTGCCGGTGGAAGAGGCCTACCGACTGGCGGTCGAGGTTCTGGATGACCAGCAGATTCGGTTGTTCTGGCAAATCGAGGAGGGCTACTACCTCTATCAGAAACGCTTCAAGTTCAAGTTTGATACCGAGTCCGGCCCGGTAGAGGTCACCCCCACATTTCCAGAGGGCATCACTCGCGAGGACGAGTATTTCGGCGTATCGGAAGTCCACTACCATTTTGCCGACATTACCCTGGCACTGGATGCGCCCGTTGAGCGCGGCACCCTGACAGTGACCTCCCAGGGCTGTGCCGACGCCGGTCTATGCTATCCACCGCACCGGGATCGCTTTGAGGTCGACTTCACACAGCGCACGATCGCTGCGGTAGCACCGAAGGGCGCCCGTTCCGCGCCCGGACCAGGCAGCGAACCCGGCAGCGAGCCTGTCGAAACGGTCAGTATGAGCGGCCTGTTTTACATGATGCTGCTGGCCTTCGTGGGCGGCAGCATCCTCAACCTGATGCCCTGCGTATTCCCGGTGCTGTCGCTCAAGGTGTTCAGTTTTGCCACCGGCAGTGAGCACAGCAAGCACGTGCACGGCTGGGTTTATGCGCTCGGCGTGGTGTCCAGTTTCCTGCTGGTGGCGGCGATTCTGATTTCGCTGCAGCGGGCAGGCGCCGCCGTCGGCTGGGGTTTCCAGCTCCAGGAACCCAGATTCGTGGCCTTGCTCGCCTACCTGTTTTTCGTCATGGGCCTGTCACTCTCAGGTCTGGTGGAACTGGGGGCAGGCTTCATGGGCATGGGAAGCCAGCTGGCCGAGCGTGGCGGCTATTCCGGCTCGTTCTTCACCGGCGTACTGGCGACTGTAGTCGCCAGCCCCTGTACGGCACCGTTCATGGGTACCGCACTGGGCTTTGCCGTCACGCAGCCGGCACCGGTGGCGCTCGCCGTCTTCGCGGCACTGGGCAGCGGCATGGCGGCGCCGATGTTGCTGTTGAGCTACAGCAAAACCCTGCGCCAGAAAATGCCCAAACCCGGACCCTGGATGGAAACGTTCAAGCAGCTGCTGGCCTTTCCGCTCTACGCCACGGCCATCTGGCTGCTGTGGGTGAGCGGCCGCCAGACCAGTGTTACCACCATGGCAGTGTTGCTGCTGGGTATGCTGGCCATCGCTCTCGGACTCTGGCTGTGGCGCTATCGCCCCTGGGGTCGCTGGGCAGGCGCCTTCGCCCTGCTCGGAGCCCTGCTGTTAATTCCCAGCGACGCGCTGAACAGCCGCAGCCAGACGCCGACAATAGCCGACGATAGCGCCTGGTCGGAGCAACGACTGGCAGCTCTGCTGGACGCAGGCACACCGGTCTTCGTCAACGTGACCGCAGACTGGTGCATCACCTGTATCGCCAACGAAAGGGGCACGCTCGGCACCGAACGGGTCGAAGCCGCCATGGCAGAAATGGGTATGGAGTACGTGGTGGTCGACTGGACTGATTATGATGCCGATATCGCCGGCTTCCTGGCCAGCTTTGGCCGCAATGGCGTGCCGCTCTACCTGGTCTATAGTGGGCGCCCCGGCACCGACCCGGAAGTGCTGCCCCAGCTGCTCACGCCGGGGATCGTACTGGACGCACTGGGCCGCGCCAGCGCACCCGCTCTGGCCGAACGTTAGCCCGGGGCCGGAGAGACGCCGGTTTCCGGCAAAAAAGCGCGCGAACGTCCTCGAAAATGCATGTATCTGGCGTCAACTTGGCCTTTTTTACACTTTTTGGCTAGACGCCACGCCTGCATCTATGCACAATGCCGCTCTGAACGCGCTGCGCGAGGCACAACGGCATGGCAACGATCCTGGTCCTCAACGGACCTAACCTCAACCTACTGGGAGAGCGTGAACCCGGGATCTACGGCACCGCCAGCCTGGCTGATATTCACCAGGCCCTGCAACAGCAGGCCCTCGATGCCGGCCATCACCTGCTGGCCATGCAGAGCAACGCTGAATACGAACTGGTGGAGCGCATCCAGGATGCGCGCCATGAAGGCATCAACTTCATCATCATCAATCCAGCAGCCTTCACCCACACCAGCGTAGCGCTGCGTGACGCGTTGCTGGCGGTCGCAATACCGTTTATTGAGGTGCACCTATCGAACCCCCACGCACGCGAGCGTTTCCGTCATCACTCCTATTTCTCCGATATTGCAGCCGGCGTCATCTGCGGCCTGGGCGCGAAGGGATACGAGTTGGCACTGACGGCGGCAATCACACAACTCGACAATAAATAAATGAGGACGGGTCCATGGACATTCGCAAGGTTAAAAAACTGATCGAGCTCCTCGAAGAGTCCAACATTGATGAAATTGAAATCAAGGAGGGTGAGGAATCGGTGCGCATCAGTCGCAACGGCAGCGCGCAGGCCGCCGCGCCGATCCAGTACGCGCCACCGCCACCGCCGCCTCCGCAAGCGCCGGCGCCAGCCGCGGCACCCGCGCCCGCTGCTGAGGCACCCGCGGAAAGCCCTGCCGGCGCTGAGGAGACCAACGGACACGTGGTTACGTCGCCGATGGTCGGAACTTTCTATCGCTCGCCGTCTCCCAGCTCGCCGGCCTTTATCGAGGTGGGGCAGCATGTAAAGGTCGGCGATGTCATCTGCATTGTTGAGGCCATGAAGATGATGAACCAGATCGAAGCGGACAAAGCGGGCACCATCGAGGCAATCCTGGTCGAGAACGGCCAGCCGGTGGAATTCGATCAACCCCTGGTCACGATCGTCTAGCGGCGAGGAGAGAACAATGCCGTTGCTGGATAAAGTCGTCATCGCCAATCGCGGTGAAATTGCACTGCGGGTGCTGCGCGCCTGCAAGGAAATGGGGATCAAGACAGTGGCTGTTCACTCCCAGGTGGACCGGGAACTGATGCACGTGAAGCTGGCGGATGAGTCGGTGTGCATCGGGCCAGCGCCCTCCAGCGAGAGCTACCTCAATATTCCCGCCATCATCTCCGCCGCAGAGGTCACTGACGCGGTGGGTATTCACCCGGGCTACGGCTTCCTGGCCGAGAACGCCGATTTCGCCGAGCAGGTTGAGCGCAGTGGTTTTACCTTTATCGGGCCCAATGCCGATGTGATCCGGCTGATGGGCGACAAGGTGTCCGCTATCGAAGCCATGCAGGCGGCTGGCGTACCCACGGTACCGGGCTCCGACGGACCGCTGGACGATGACAGCGAACGCACCGTGGAGATTGCCAGGCGCATTGGTTACCCCGTCATCATCAAGGCCGCCGCCGGCGGCGGCGGTCGCGGCATGCGCGTCGTACAAAGCGAGGCCGCCCTGCTCAATGCAGTGTATGTCACGCAGTCTGAGGCGGCCGCCGCGTTCGGCAGCGACAAGGTCTACATAGAGAAGTTTCTTGAAAACCCCCGCCACGTTGAAGTCCAGGTGCTGGCCGACAGCCACGGCAACGCAATACACCTGGGCGACCGCGATTGCTCCCTGCAGCGGCGTCACCAGAAGGTCATTGAAGAAGCGCCGGCGCCCGGTATTCCCCAGGAGGCCCGCGAGGAAGTGTATGAGGCCTGCACCAATGCCTGTAAGAAAATCGGCTATTGTGGTGCCGGCACCTTCGAATTTCTGTACGAGGACGGCGGATTCTATTTCATCGAGATGAACACCCGGGTCCAGGTCGAGCACCCGGTCTCGGAAATGATTACCGGCATCGATATCGTCAAGGAACAGATCCGGGTGGCCAGCGGTCTGCCACTGTCTTTTACCCAGGAAGACGTGACCTTTACAGGCCATGCCTTCGAGTGCCGTATCAATGCCGAGGATCCGCGCACCTTCATGCCTAGCCCCGGTCATGTCAGCCATTTCCATGCTCCGGGCGGCAACGGTGTACGCGTCGACTCGCACCTTTATGGCGGCTACTCGGTGCCGCCCCACTACGATTCACTGATCGCCAAGATCATCACTTACGGCGAATCCCGAGAGGTGGCACTGGCACGCATGCGCCAGGCGCTGGAAGAGCTGGTGGTGGAAGGCATACGCACCAACGCCGACCTGCACCGGGATCTGGTCCGTGACGCCGCTTTTGCCCGAGGCGGAGTCAGCATTCACTACCTTGAAAAACGGCTCAACGCCTGAGAGATTCGGCAGTGGCCTGGTTGCAAGTACGGCTTAATACCCGAGCTGAATTGGCGCCCGCGGCCGAGGATATCCTGCTTGCTCTGGGCGCCGCTTCGGTGACCCTCGAAGACAATGCCGACCAGCCCCTGTTTGCCGGCGCCGAGCCGGAGCAGCAACTCTGGCAACAGACTCGCGTCAGCGGGCTGTTCCCCGCCGATACCGATCTCGACAGCCTGCGCGCCGGACTGCCCGCGGACTACCGGGACCTCATGCACGCCGAGCTTCTGGAAGACAAGGACTGGGAGCGTGAATGGATGCAACACTACCAGCCCCGCCAGTTTGCTGACGGTCTCTGGCTGTGCCCCTCCTGGCTAACCCCCCCTGACCCGACGGCGGTCAATATCATGCTGGATCCCGGCCTGGCCTTCGGCACCGGAACCCACCCGACCACCGCCATGTGCCTGGGCGAACTGGCAGAGCGCGTTGAGCCGGGGATGCGTGTAGTGGACTTCGGCTGCGGGTCCGGCGTGCTGGGTATCGCCGCCCTGCTGTTGGGTGCTGCCTCGACGCTGGCAACCGATACCGACCCACAGGCCTTGACAGCGACCTGGGCCAATGCTGAACGCAACGGCATTGCGAGCGGACAGTTGCAGGTATGCCATCCGGATGACCTGGACGGCGATGCCAGGGCTGAACTGGTGGTCGCAAATATTCTGGCAGGACCACTCTGTGACCTGGCGCCGGTGCTGACTGCCAAGCTGGCACCTGGCGGCACGCTGCTGCTGTCCGGGATCCTGCGGGAACAGGTAGACACCTTGCGTGTCTGCTACCCGCTGCAGCTTGACGTCGCCCGCGAGCAGGACGGCTGGGTGGCGCTGGTAGGCCAGGCCCCGAAGGAGCAGCCGTGAAAGAACTGCAGATGGCCACCTGCCCCCATTGCGACGCCAGCTTCCAGGTCGCTGCGGCACAACTCGAACAGGCCGGCGGTCGAGTGCGCTGCGGCAACTGCCTGCAGATCTTTGACGGGGTGCGCAGTGAGATCGACTTTATCGCGCCGACCCTGCCCGACGACAACAGCGCGCACCCGATTCTTGAGCTTGAGGTCAAGCCCATGGCGGCCGCCGAGTTGCCCGCCAGCAGTGGCGGCATTGCCTGGAGCGCCTGGACCATCCTGGCGGCCTTGCTAACCGTGCTGGCAGTGCAGCTCTACCTGCCGCAGCTGGAAGCTGAGCGTGCCCGCGACAGCCTGCAACTGGCCCGCCTGGTCATCCGTCCACACCCGGACGCCGACGGCGCGCTGAGGCTTGATGCGGTGATACGCAATCCTTCAGCGGAAGCCGCCCCGTTGCCGCTACTGGTGCTGGGCTTTACCAATCGCCAGGGCGAGCCACGAGCCCGAAGGGCCTTCCTGCCGGCCGAGTACCTGCACGGCTCTGGCCCGCTACGACTGCCTGCCAACAGCGAGCTGCAGGTGTCGATTTCGCTGGCCGATCCCGGCCGCGATGCGGTCAATTATGTCGCCCGACTGGAGCCTGTCACCGCCCGGGCGGATTGATCAAAAAATCCTCAATTCCCCTTGGAGCCTCCAGGGCTTGCGAGTATCATAACGCCCCTTTTCCGCCATCCGGGCACCCCGCCGCATGATCGCGATCGGTCCTTACAGACTGAACAACAATGTCGCACTCGCCCCGATGGCCGGCGTTACAGATTTGCCTTTCCGACGGCTCTGCAAGCGACTCGGCGCGGGGCTGGTGGTCTCGGAAATGGTCACCAGCGACACGCGTCTATGGAATACCCGCAAGTCCCGGCAGCGACTGTTGCACGGCGATGAATGCGAACCGCGTTCTGTGCAGATAGCCGGCGGCGACCCGCAGATGATGGCCGACGCCGCGCGCTGCAACGTGGAACTGGGTGCCCAGATTATCGACATCAACATGGGCTGCCCGGCCAAGAAAGTCTGCAAGAAGGCGGCTGGCTCAGCACTACTGCGAGATGAAGAGCTGGTGCGCGCCATACTCGAAGCAGTGACCGCGGCCGTCGACGTACCCGTCACCCTGAAGATTCGTACCGGCTGGTCGCCAGAGAACCGCAACGGCGTTACCGTGGCCCGTATTGCCGAGGACGCCGGCATCGCCGCCCTCGCCGTACATGGCCGTACTCGTGCCTGTCGCTTCATGGGCCAGGCCGAGTACCAGACCATCGCCGAGATCTGCCAGGCGGTCGACCTGCCGGTATTTGCCAATGGCGATATCACCAGCCCCCGGCAGGCACAGCGAGTACTCTCCCAGACCGGCGCCGCCGGCATCATGATTGGTCGCGCTGCCCAGGGGCGGCCCTGGCTCTGCGGCCAGGTCGCACACTACCTGGCCCACGGCGAACTGGCCGACGAGCCCGCCCGGGAAGAAAGGGCCGCCATCATGCTGGAACACCTGCGCGGCCTGTACGATTTTTACGGAGAATTCATGGGCCTGCGCATCGCGCGCAAGCACATCGGCTGGTACCTGCAGCAGGCACCCGGGGCAGAAACCTTCCGGCGCCTGTTCAACCAGCTGGACAGCGCCGCCGAACAGGAAGCCGCGCTGCATAGCTTTTTCAATGACACCGAAGACAAGGAGTTGGCCGCATGAGAGTGGGGGAAACCCTGGCGGAACGGAAGCCGAACACATCACTGGACCTGCCTGCAGAAGGTGGCAACGGCAAAGGCTCCAGCCTGCGCCAGAGCGTGCGCCTGGCAGTGAGGGCTTATCTCGAAGAGCTGGAAGGCGAGTTGGGCAGTGAGGTGTACCAGATGGTGCTCGCAGAAGTCGAGGCACCTCTGCTGGAAGAAATCATGCAGTACACTCGCAATAACCAGACCAGGGCGTCACAGATGCTCGGTCTCAATCGCGGCACCCTGCGCAAGAAGTTGAAGCAATACGGACTGCTGACCGATAACGGCGCCTGAGCGCCTCTCAACTACAGACTGGACCCCCTCATGACTGAGACAGATCTTGTTCCGGTTCGGCGTGCGCTAATCAGCGTGTCCGACAAAACCGGTATCGAGGACTTTGCCCGTGGTCTTGCCGACCAGGGCGTTGAACTGCTTTCCACCGGTGGCACCTTCCGCCTGCTGCGGGACGCCGGCATCACCGTGACCGAGATCGCCGAGTACACCGGCTTTCCAGAGATGATGGACGGCCGGGTAAAGACGCTGCATCCCAAGGTACACGGCGGCATCCTGGCCCGCCGCGGCACCGATGACGCGGTCATGGCCGAACACGGCATCGACCCGATCGACATGGTGGTGGTCAACCTTTACCCCTTCGAGCAGACCGTTGCCAAACCCGATTGCAGCCTCGAGGACGCGGTGGAGAACATCGATATCGGTGGACCCACCATGGTACGCGCCGCTGCCAAGAACCATCGCCATGTCACCATCGTGGTGAATGCCGGCAACTACCCCTGCATTCTCGAAGAGCTGCAGGACAAGGGCGGCTGCCTCAGCTATCGCACTCGCTTCGACCTGGCCGTGCGCGCCTATGAACACACCGCCGCCTATGACGCCGCCATTGCCAACCACTTTGGCAGGCTGGTGGAAGGCGGCAGCGACGCCTTCCCGCGCACCTTCTCCACCCAGTTTCATCGGGTTCAGGAAATGCGCTACGGTGAAAACCCGCACCAGGCCGCTGCGTTTTACAAGGAAGCCAAGCCGGCAGAGGTTGGCATCGCCACGGCCAAACAGTTGCAGGGAAAAGCGCTGTCCTACAACAACGTCGCAGACACCGACGCCGCCCTGGAATGCGTCAAGCAATTCGACCAGCCCGCCTGCGTGATCGTCAAACACGCCAATCCCTGCGGCGTGGCGGTGAGCGCAACGATCGCGGAGGCCTACCAGCGCGCGTTTGGCACCGATCCGGAATCGGCCTTCGGCGGCATTATCGCCTTCAACCGTGAGCTGGACGCCGACACCGCGGCGGCCATCATTGAGCGCCAGTTTGTAGAAGTCATCATCGCACCAGAAATCAGCACTGCAGCGTTGGCGGTCACCGCGGCCAAGGAAAACGTGCGGGTACTGCGCTGCGGCGCCTGGAGCGAGGCCCTGCCCGCCCTGGACTACAAGCGCGTCAACGGCGGACTGCTGGTACAGGACCGCGACCTCGGCATGATTGGCGCCGAAGAGCTGAAGATTGTTACCCGCAAGCAGCCTGACGCCGAACAGATGCAGGACATGCTGTTCGCCTGGAAGGTCGCCAAGTTCGTCAAATCCAATGCCATCGTCTACGCGGCCGGCGGCCAGACCATCGGTGTGGGCGCGGGCCAGATGAGCCGCGTAAATTCTGCTCGCATCGCTGCCATCAAGGCCGAACATGCCGGCCTGGAAGTGAAGGGCTCGGTGATGGCCTCGGACGCCTTCTTCCCGTTCCGGGATGGCATGGACAACGCGGCGGCGGTGGGCATCAGTGCTGTGATCCAGCCGGGCGGCTCCATCCGCGACGACGAGGTCATCGCTGCCGCCGATGAGCACGGCATGGCCATGGTCTTCACCGGCATGCGCCACTTCCGTCACTGATACAGGAGGGCTGGCACGGTGAATGTCCTGGTAATTGGTAGCGGTGGTCGAGAACACGCCCTGGCCTGGAAGGCAGCACAGTCTGTTGACGTGGGCACGGTTTTCGTCGCGCCCGGCAATGCCGGCACCGCGACGGAACCTGGCGTCGAGAATATCGACATAGCGCCTGGCGATTTCGCTGCACTTGCCGATTTCTGCGCGGCACGCGATGTGGATCTGACCATCGTCGGTCCCGAGGCACCGTTGGTAGAGGGTATTGTCGATTACTTCAGTGAACGCGGCCTGCGCTGCTTCGGCCCGTCGGCAGCGGCCGCCCAGCTGGAAGGCTCCAAGGCCTTCAGCAAGGATTTCCTGGCGCGCCACAATATTCCCACCGCCGCCTACCAGAACTTCACCGAGCTTGAGCCGGCACTGGCCTACCTGCGCGAGCGCGGTGCGCCGATCGTCGTCAAGGCCGACGGATTGGCCGCCGGCAAGGGCGTGATTGTTGCTGAAACCCTGGAGCAGGCAGAGGCCGCCGTGCACGACATGCTGTCCGGCAACGCCTTTGGCGAGGCAGGCTGCCGCGTGGTTATTGAAGACTTCCTCAGCGGCGAGGAAGCCAGCTTTATTGTCATGGTGGACGGCGAGAACGTGCTGCCCATGGCCACCAGCCAGGATCACAAACGCGTCGGCGACGGCGACACCGGCCCCAACACTGGCGGCATGGGAGCCTACTCACCGGCCCCGGTGGTGACCGATACCGTCTACCAGCGCGTGATGGACGAGGTCATCTATCCGACCGTGGCCGGCATGTCGGCAGACGGCATGCCCTACACAGGGTTCCTTTACGCCGGCCTGATGATCGCCGCCGACGGCAGCCCCAGGGTCATCGAGTTCAATTGCCGCTTTGGCGACCCGGAAACCCAGCCGATCATGATGCGACTGAACTCCGATCTCTGCGCACTGTGCAACGCTGCCCTTGACCGGCGTCTTGCCGACACGGAGGCACAGTGGGATAGCCGCGCCTGCATGGGTGTGGTGATGGCGGCTGGCGGCTACCCGGGTAGCTACGGCAAAGGCTTCGAGATCTCCGGACTGGAGCAGGCCGACAGCGAAAACCGCAAGGTTTTTCACGCGGGGACTGCCCTTAAGGACAACACCGTCGTTACCAGCGGCGGCCGCGTAGTGTGTGTGACGGCGTTGGGGGATTCCATCGCGGCGGCGCGGGATGCCGCCTACGTCGGGGTCGAGCAGATCAGCTGGGAAGGCGTGGTATTTCGCCGCGATATCGGCTGGCGCGCGATCCAAAGATAGCGGAGTCCAATTCCGTTACACTTGGGTGCATGGAAAGACGCAAACTCACACTGCTGGATCACCTTATCGACAACGCCGACCAGGTGCTGCGCACCCTGGGTGGTGACGCCAACCAGGCCGGCCGACCCTCACCCGCCAACAGTAGCCCGGAACCGGAGCTCGACGACACCCAGCGCCATCACGCCGCGGGCCTGATGCGTGTAAACCATACCGGTGAAGTCTGTGCCCAGGCCCTTTACCAGGGTCAGGCGCTGACCGCCCGCCTGCCCGACGTGCGCGAGGAGATGGAGCAGGCCGCGGCTGAGGAGATTGACCACCTGGTGTGGTGTGAAGAACGCCTGAACCAGCTGGGCAGCCACACCAGCCGCCTGAATCCCTTGTGGTACGGCTTATCCTTCGCCATGGGGGCGGCAGCCGGACTGGCCGGTGATCGCTGGAGCCTGGGCTTCGTGGCCGCCACCGAAGACCGCGTGTGCCGTCACCTGGAAGATCACCTCGAGCGACTGCCTGAAGACGATCATCGCAGCCGGCGCATTGTGGAACAGATGCTGGAAGATGAACGCCGACACGGTGAGGCCGCCCTCGAAGCGGGCGGCGAAGAATTTCCGGAACCGGTCAAGCGCGCCATGGCCAGCGTCTCTCGCATCATGACCGACACCAGCTATCGGCTATAGGCCACCACGCGGCGTCCTTCAGGGGGTCTCTTCAAGCGCGTGACTATGGGTCATCTCGACACCCGCCGCTTCCATCATGATGCTGGCGGAACAGTACTTTTCAGCCGACAGCGAGACAGCGCGGGCGACCTGGTTTTCCTTGAGCCCGCGCCCTGTCACCACGAAGTGCACATGGATTTTCGTAAACACGGCAGGCACCGCATCGGCCCGCTCAGCGCGCAGTTCGGCGCGGCAGTCTGTCACATCCTGGCGGGACTTTTTCAACATCGACATGACGTCAAAGGCCGAGCAGCCACCCAGCCCCATCAGCAACATCTCCATCGGCCGCGGGCCCATATTGCGCCCGCCGTGGTCCGGCGGACCGTCCATCACCACGCTATGCCCGCTGCCGGCTTCGGCCAGGAACATGGCGTTATCTACCCATTTAATGATTGCTTCCATGATGCGTAAGTCCTTGATGATTCGTTAGTATTACCGGCAAAGGTATCTGTTTACTTTAGTTGTCACTAGTCTAGTATTACGCCAACAACCCAACAGGAGAGTCGGGTTTGATAAAACCGCAAATTCTCAAAGCCATCCCCAACATCGAGAACTTCCTGCGCTACTGCCAGCGCCAGGACTTCAAGCCCAAGTCGCAGATCATTCGCATGGGCGAGGTCAGCAACTCACTGTATTTCATTCTCGACGGCTCGGTGTCCGTCATTGTCGAAGACGATGACGATCACGACATGGTCGTCAGCTACCTGAATCCCGGTGACTTCTTCGGCGAAATGGGCCTGTTCGGGGACGACGAGGAGCCCCGCAGCGCACTGGTGCAGGCGAAGACCCAGTGTGAAGTCGCCGAGATCAGCTACGAACGCTTCCACAAGATTCGCGCCCAATTCCCCGACATTCTGTTCGGCATCGGCAAGCAGATGGCAAACCGCTTGCGCATCACCACCCGAAAACTGTCCGACCTCGCCTTTGTCGACGTGTCCGGCCGTATAGCCCACACGCTGCTGGACCTGTGCCAGCAACCTGACGCCATGACCCATCCGGATGGCATGCAGATCAAGGTAACCCGGCAGGAGCTCGGGCGCATTGTCGGCTGTTCCCGGGAAATGGCCGGCCGCGTACTCAAGACCCTGGAGGACGACGGTTTGCTGACTGCCAGCGGCAAGACCATTGTGGTTTTCGATCCCACCCGCAGGGCGCCCCCGGAAGCGGCACCCTGATCCCGCACCAGGCACTGCAGGCACCGACAGCAGTCGTCTAGCTAGAAAGTCGTCCAGAAAGCCGTCTAGAAAAATAGCTCCCGGAGTTTCGCTCCGGGATCTTCAGCACGCATGAACGCCTCGCCCACCAGGAAGGCGTTGACCTCCCGCTGCTGCATCGCCAGAACATCTTCTCGAGAATTGATACCGCTCTCGGTAACGACCGTTCGATCCGCTGGAATATGCGCCAGCAGTTCCCAGGTCGTTTCCAGGCGCGTGTCAAAGCTGTGCAGGTTGCGATTATTGATTCCCACAAGAGGGTTGTTGAGTGGCAAGCTACGATCCAGCTCCGCCCGGTCGTGCACCTCAATCAGCACGTCCATGTCCAGGTCGATCGCCGCGGCGTGCAACTCCGCCATCTGGCCGTCTTCCAGCGCGGCCACGATCAGCAGGATGCAATCCGCGCCCAGCGCCCTGGCTTCCAGCACCTGGTAGGGATCGACAATGAA
This sequence comes from Cellvibrionales bacterium, assembly GCA_043513815.1. Lineage (GTDB taxonomy): Bacteria > Pseudomonadota > Gammaproteobacteria > Pseudomonadales > Halieaceae > JANQIO01. The sequence goes on from CP121313.1 coordinate 4,088,868, forward strand.
ATCTTTGCGAATGACCGGCAGCATGCAAGCCTCGCGCGCCTGCTGTAGATAGCTGTCAGCCCCCTGGAAGAAATCCACATCGGTCAGGACAGACAGGCAACAGGCGCCACCCGCCTCGTAGCTCCGCGCGATGGCCGCCGGGTCAAAGTGCTCGCGGATTACCCCCTTGCTGGGCGAGGCGCGCTTGGCCTCGGCAATCACGGCCGGCCTTTCCCGCGCTGCGTCGAGCACCGCTCGGGCGAAGCCGCGGCAGGCATCCTGATCGCGAACCCTTGCGTCCAGCTCAGACAGCGAAGTCTGCGCAATGCGCGCGGACACTTCTTCCCATTTGCGGGCGATGATCTCCCGCAGAATCGTCGGTGTACTCATACGCCGGCAAACTCGGTGAACTGCTTGAGCTCGGTGATCTTTTGCAGGGCCGCGCCGCTGGCCACGGCGTCATCCGCCATTTGCACGCCGTCGGCCAGGGTCGGGGCGACGCCGCTGACATAAATGGCTGCGCCCGCATTGAGTATGACCATATTGGCGGCGTCGTCATTGCTGCCCGACAGCGCCGCCTTGATCAACTCAACAGACTCTGCACTGCTGCCGACCACCAGATTCTCCAGCGTGCCGACCGGACGCCCGAACTCGTTTGGGTGAATGGCGTATTCGCTGATACTTCCATCCCGCAGTTCGGCCACCTGGGTAGGGCCGGCAATGCTGATCTCGTCGAGGCCATCGTGGGCATGCACGACCATGATATGTTCGCTGCCGAGGCGCTTGAGTACTTCGGCCATGGGGCGGCACAAACCAGGGTCAAAGACGCCGACAAGCTGGCGTTTGACGCCCGCTGGATTGGTCATTGGACCCAGCATGTTGAACACCGTCCGCAGCCCCAGCTCCTTGCGCGGACCCGCTGCGTGCTTCATCGCGCTGTGGTGTTGCGGGGCAAACATGAAACCCATGCCCACCTCCTTCACACAGCGCGCCACCTGCTCGGGGTCAAGCTCCAGGTTGATGCCCAGCGCCTGCAATACGTCGGATGAGCCGCTGGTGCTGGAGACACTACGGTTGCCGTGCTTGGCTACATGGGCGCCAGCGGCTGCCGCCACGAAGCTCGCCGCGGTCGATACGTTGAACAGATTGGCACCATCACCACCGGTGCCGACAATATCTACGAGGTACTCCGCCTCGATATGCACCGGCGTGGCGAGCTCGCGCATGACTTCCGTCGCGGCGGCAATTTCATCGATGGTTTCGCCCTTGATGCGCAGCGCCACCAGGAAGGCGCCGATCTGCGCCTGGCTTGCCTCCCCGCTCATCACCTGGCGCATGACCGAGCGCATTTCCTCGCTGTTGATATCGGCCGATTCGACCAGTCGTTCGATCGCCTGTTGTATGTTCATGTTCAGTTTGCTCCCTGGTTTAGGAAGTTACGCAGCAGGTCGTGACCATGCTCGGTGAGAATGGATTCCGGATGGAACTGCACCCCTTCCACCGGCAGTTCACGGTGGCGCAGCCCCATGATTTCATCCAGTTCGCCGGCATCGGTTTCGGTCCAGGCGGTGATTTCCAGACAGTCGGGCAGGCTTTCGCGCTCGACCACCAGAGAGTGGTAACGGGTGGCCTCGAAGGGATTGCTGAGTCCCGAAAAGACACCTTCGCCACGATGATGTATGAGGGAGGTCTTGCCATGCATGACCTGCCGCGCCCGCACTACCCGGCCGCCATAGACCTGACCGATACTCTGGTGCCCCAGGCAAATACCGAGAATGGGAAGGCGACCCGCGAAAGCCTCGATCAGGGGCATGGAGACGCCCGCCTCGTTGGGGGTACAGGGCCCGGGGGAAATCACCAGCCGCTCCGGGTTGAGGGCCTCGACGCCCGCCACGTCGATCTGGTCGTTGCGCATTACCACAACGTCCGCGCCCAACTCACCGAGATACTGCACCACGTTGTAGGTGAAGGAGTCGTAGTTGTCGATCATCAGCAGCATGACACTATTCCCCCCCGGCCCCGTTGCTTCCCGCCTGCACCATGGCCGCCGCGCGGAACATGGCCCGCGCCTTGTTCATGGTTTCCTTGTACTCCAGGCGCGGCACTGAATCTGCCACCACGCCGCCACCCGCCTGGATATGCAGCATCTGATCCTTGATGACCGCAGTGCGGATAGCGATAGCGGTGTCCATGTCGCCCTGCCAGGAAATATAACCAACAGCACCGCCGTAAACGCAGCGCTTGACCGGCTCCAGCTCGTCGATGATTTCCATCGCGCGAATCTTGGGTGCGCCGCTGAGCGTGCCGGCCGGCAGGGTCGCGCGCAACACGTCGATAGCGCTGTAGTCAGGCCCCAGTTCTCCGGTGACGTTGGAAACGATATGCATCACGTGAGAATAGCGCTCCACCACCATCTTGTCGGTCAGCTCCACGCTGCCGGTTTTGGCGATGCGGCCCACATCGTTGCGCCCCAGGTCAATCAACATCAGGTGTTCGGCAATTTCCTTGGGGTCCGCCAGCAGTTCGGCTTCCATCTCCCGGTCCTCTGCCTCGCTGCGCCCGCGACGCCGGGTGCCGGCGATAGGTCGCACGGTGACCGTGCCCTGTTCCAGTCGGGCAAGAATCTCGGGGGATGAGCCGACGATATGGAAATCGGATAGATTCAGGTAGTACATATAGGGCGACGGGTTGAGGTTGCGCAACGCCCGATACAAGTCCAGCGGTGGCGCCGTAAACGGCAGGCTCAGGCGCTGGGAGGGCACCACCTGCATAACATCGCCGGCAAGGATGTACTCCTTGATGCGATCCACGGCCTGATAATAGGACGCCTCGGTAAAGTGCGAGCGGTACTGGCTTTCCACCATGGATTCCTCAGAGCGCGAGGCACTGGCCGCCGCCAGGTCAATATCCGCCGGCGGCGCCGTAGGCTCGCGCAGGCGGGTAGTAAGCTCATCCAGTCGCGCCTGGGCAGATTCCCAGGCGTCGTGACAATCGGCCTCCACGGTCACTACCAGGCGCACCGTTCCCGCGAGGTTGTCGAACACCAGGATTTCGTCAGCGACCATCAGCAGCACATCGGGAACGCTCAACTCATCCTCGGGCACGCTGTCTTTCAGACGCGGCTCCACATAGCGCACACAGTCGTAGCCAAAGAAGCCCACCAGACCGCCATGAAATATCGGCAGATCCTCGAGTTGTGGTACGCGAAAGCGCTGACTGAATTCATCGACGAAAGCCAGCGGGTCTTCCACCTGTTCCGTGTGCGTGGTGGTCTCGCCGTCGATCAGGCTGACCTGGTAGCCGCGCACCTCAAGCCGCTGCCGACAGGGCAGGCCAATGATGGAGTAACGACCCCATTTTTCCCCACCTTGCACGGACTCCAGGAGGAACGACCAGGGCCCATCGGCCAGCTTGCGATAGGCGCTCAGCGGGGTTTCAGTATCGGCGAGTACTTCGCGACTAACCGGTATGCGGTTGTAGTCCTGCGCCGCCAGGTCGGCGAATTGTTGCGGGGTCATGTGACATCCTTGGAGACAGAAAAGGGAAAAAGCGCGCAGACACGGCCCTCAGGCCGTGCCGATTACCATCGCCAGCGGGCGACGGGGGGCATTGTCATGCCCAGGCTAGTTCCTGCTGCTCGCACAGCGATCTCCAGGATGAGAAGGACAGATATTGTACCTGAGCGATGTGCTCACGCAACGGCTGCCAGCTGCGCGCGCATGGCGGCGATCACCTCGGCGTAGTCGGGCGCATTGAAGATCGCGGAGCCCGCTACAAAGGTGTCGGCGCCGGCCTCGGCAATCTCGCGAATATTCTTTGCCGAAACGCCGCCATCGATTTCTAGGCGAATATCCAGGCCACTTTCATCGATCAGCGCACGCGCCTCGCGCAACTTGTCGAGGGCTGAGCGGATAAACGACTGGCCACCGAAGCCGGGATTTACCGACATCAGTAGCACCATATCGACCCTGTCCATCACATAGCGCAGGGGCTCGAGACTGGCCGCCGGATTGAACACCAGACCGGCCTTGCAGCCCGCGTCGCGAATCATCTGCAGGGAGCGATCGACATGAATCGACGCGTCCGGGTGGAAGGTGATGTAGCTGGCACCGGCCGCCGCGAAGTCCTCGATCAGGCGATCCACCGGCGACACCATCAGGTGCACATCAATGGGCGCAGTCACCCCGTGACTTCGCAGCGCCTTGCAGACCATCGGGCCAATGGTCAGGTTGGGGACGTAGTGGTTATCCATGACATCGAAATGAACGATATCGGCGCCCGCCGCCAGCACGTTATCGACCTCTTCACCCAGGCGGGCGAAGTCAGCGGAGAGAATGGACGGGGCTATCAGGTAGTCGCGCATGGGCGGGTCTCACACGGAAAGGCGGCATTCTAATGGATGGCCAGCCGCGCATCCAGCGCCTCCAGTCGCTCCGGGGTACCGACATCTTCCCAGTCTCCGGAGTAATGCTCTCCTCGCAGCACACCGGCCGCGATAGCCTGCTCCAGTAACGGCAACAGCGGTCGTGCGCCAGGCTCACAGCCACCAAACATGGCCGGACTGTAGACGCCCAGTCCACTGTAGGTGAAGCGATCCCCCGCCCTGCGATCCAAAAGCCCGCTGCGGGCCAGGTGAAAATCCCCCTGCGGGTGCTGGGGCGGGTTGTCGACCAGCACCAGGTGTGCGCCGGCTTCCGGCGGGTCCACTGCCAGCAGGTTGGCAAAGGGGTAGTCGGTCCAGATATCGCCGTTGACCACCGCAAAGGGCGCATCGCCCAGCAGGGACAGGGCCTGCACGATACCGCCGGCGGTTTCCAACGGTGCCTGCTCCCGCGACCAACTGACCTGATCGCCCCAGGGCGAGGCCCGCAGCCGCTCCACGATCTGCTCACCAAGCCAGGAAACATTGACCACCAGGCCTTCAAAACCGGCCGCCAGCAGGCGCTCGACGTGGTACTCGATAAGGGGTTTACCGCCCACTTCCAGCAGCGGTTTTGGCGTATGCTCGGTGAGCGGGCGCATGCGTTCGCCACGGCCCGCCGCCAGGATCATGGCCTTCACGGTGCAGTACCCCCCCAGTCAACCGAGGCGACGGCGGGCTCAATGCGGTCCTGCCACCAGCCTGCGAACTCGCCCAGCGCCTCGTAGCGCGGCAGTACCTCGCCGATGTAATGCAGCACCAGGGGGATGTCCTTGAGATAGCCCGGTTTCTGGTCGCGCAGCGCGAGTCGGGTGAAATTGCCCAGCACCTTGATATGCCGGTGCAGGCCAATCCAGTCGAACCAGCGCAGAAAGGTGTCTTCGTTGTCGCCTGCGAAACGCCCGGTGTCCAGCAGGCCTCCGCGAAAAGCCAGGGCCCAACGACGAACCTGAGCCGGGGGCCAGCGCAGGTAGCAGTCTTTTAACAGCGAAACGAGGTCGTAGCAGAGCGGCCCAACCACCGCATCCTGAAAATCGATCAGCCCGAGCCCACCGTCGGGCTTCATCAGCAGGTTGCGGCACATGTAGTCCCGATACACCAGCACCTGGGGCTGGCTGACCGCATCGGCGATCAGGCACTGGCCCAGTCCCTCGATCGCTGCCAGCTCGCCGGGCGCCAGCTCCAGGCAGAGAAAGGCTTCACAGAACCACTGCCGGAAACGGCTGAATTCCTCTGCCAGCAGGGCCTCATCATAGGCGGGAAGCGGCGCATCGGACACGTCCACTGCCTGCAATTGCAGCAGCAGGTCCAGGGCCCCCAGGTAATCCTCTGGCGGTTGGGCCAGGTCCAGCGCGTCCTGCAGGTGCCGATTCCCGAAGTCTTCCAGCAGCAACCAGCCGCGCTGAATGTCATGGGACAACAAAGCTGGCACCGGGAGCCCGGCGCCCGCCAGCAGGGCCTGCACTGACACGAACTCTGCGTTCTTCTCCGTGGCGGGGGGCGAATCCGCACAGATAAAGCTCTGCTCGCCGGTGCGCATGCGGAAATAGCGGCGTGCGCTGGCATCGCCGGTCACTGCCTCCCAGCCCACCTGCCCCGCGTCTACCGTCAGCGCACTGGCGGCCCAGCGCCTCAGTTCGGCTTGCCTGGCATCCATTAGCACGGGCGCGCCCCTCGAGAATGCATTATCATCCCGGTTCCTTCGAAACCCTCATTCAACCAATCGCGCAGCACCATGACCAGGGACCGGCCACGCCGCACCTATAATCGTTTTGTTCGTCGCCTCCGTGACGTCAACCCAATGCGCAGAGACCACTGGGGCAGCGCTGTGCTGTGCCTGATGGCCAGCCTCCTGACGCTGCACGCACAGGCGACCTTCGCCGACGATGTGCCCGGCGAGGATACCAGCCCGGTAGCGGACTCCGCCAACGATTGCGGCGCCTTTCCCTTCCTCGACTGGACTGGTGATGTTGAACAGACCGGTACCGCCGCCCTGCGCAGCCAACGCTGTCGCGGTAGCTACCGGGATCCTCTGGCGAACGTCGACACCTCCCGGGACCCGGCACTGGAAGACATCGAGGCCACCGCCGCGCGCTCGGAGCTGGAAGGTGACATGGTGCGGTTTTTTGGTGGGCTGGAAGCGCGCCAGGGCTATCGCGTCATTCGCGCCGCTGAGGGCGAGTACGACCGCGCCACCGGAACCGGCAGCCTGCTGGGCGACGTGGAAATTCGCGAGCCCGGATTGTTGCTTCGCGGCGCGACCGGCACTGTGGACAGCGCGACCGGTGAAGCGCGCCTCACCGCCAACCAGTTCGTGCTCCACGAGCAGCATTTACGAGGCGGCGCCGACCTGGTGGTGCGTCGCGGCGATGGCATTATCGAACTCGACGACGGCTACTTCAGCTACTGCCCGCCACAGAACGACGGCTGGCAACTGCAGGCCAGAGAGTTGGAGCTGGATATCGAAGAGGGCGTCGGCACCGCCCGCAACGCCAGGATCAAGCTGGGGGGAACCTCTGTTTTTTACACGCCGTACCTCAGGTTCCCGCTGGACGACCGCCGCAAGTCAGGCTTTCTGTTTCCGGAAATCACCGACGATTCCAACGGCGGCCTGGATATTGCCACTCCCTACTATTTCAACCTGGCCCCCAACTACGATGCGACCCTGACGCCGCGCTACATCATGGACCGCGGCCTGCTGACCGAGCTCGAGTTCCGCTACCTCTCACCCCAGGCGGGCTACTGGGAGCTTGGCGGCGCCTGGATCAGCGGTGACGACCAGTACCAGCAGGACGTCCCCGATGAAGACGGCGACCGCTGGCTCTCGGCGATCGAGCAGCGCGGCCTGTTCGATCAGCGCTGGCGTACCAATATCGATTTCACCAAGACCAGCGACGACGAGTACTTCAACGACATCGGCACCACCTCGCTGGAACTCAAGCAATCGACCCACCTGTTGCAGGCTGGCCAGGTGGACTACCTCGGCGACAACTGGCTGACCACCTTGCGGCTGGAGGAGTTCCAGACTATCGCTCGCGACGTTGTGCGCGACCAGTACAGCAAACTGCCGCAGCTCAGCGTCCAGCGCACCGCCGCCAGCCAGGCCTTCAGCCCCAACCTGTTATGGCAGAGCGACTACGCCTACTTCGACCACAATGACGAACCCACCGGCCACCGGCTCTATAACGAGATCGGGGCCAACTATCCGATGCAGTGGATCTGGGGCTTCCTGACGCCCACCGCCAAGTATCGCCAGCTCAACTACGACCTCGATGAGGCGGTGATTTTCGACGGCGGTCCCGACGACGCCCCCGATGTGGGAGCGCCCATGGTCAGTCTCGACGGCGGGCTGTTTTTTGAACGCAGCACCCCCTGGGGCATGCAAACCCTCGAGCCCCGCATCTATTACCTGTGGTCGGATTTCGAAGAGCAGCAGGGCCTGCCTAGTTTCGACACCACCGAGCTGACGTTTACCTACAGCCAGCTGTTTCGGGAGACACGGTTTTCCGGGAATGACCGCATCGACGACTCCAACCAGCTGTCATTCGGCCTCACCACACGCTTTATCGACCAGGACAGCGGCCGCGAAAAGCTGGCCGCCAGTGTCGGCCAGATCTATTACTTCGACGACCGCCAGGTCAACGTGGGGGCGGCAACGGCGGAAGATACCGAGGGCAGCTCCGCGATCGCCGCAGAATTTGCAGTATCGCCCAGCGAACAGTGGGAATTCCGCTCTGCCTGGCTGTGGAACACCGACGAGAACGAGATCGACCAGAGCACCTTCCAGGCGGGCTGGCGCGGGGACGGTGGCGCTATCGTCAATCTCGGCTACAGCTTCCGCCGCAACCGCACCACGGCCAATGATGGCCGGGATATCGACCAGCTGGATTTTTCCACCTACTACCCGTTCAGCAAGGAATGGCGGCTATTCCTGCGTTCACTGTACGACCTGGAGGAAAACGAACGGGTCAATGATATGGCCGGAATAGAGTACAATAGCTGCTGCTGGCGGGTGCGACTCGTCTACCAGCGTTATATCGACCAGAACACGAACAGAGCCGCCATTGAACTGGTCGAATACGACAATGCAACCTATATCGAATTCCAGCTGAAGGGACTGGGCGGCGTTGGCACCCGCGTCTCCGAACTGTTGGAAGAATTTATTCGAGGATACCAAGACAGTGATTTATAAGCGTCTGACAGCAGCCCTGTGCGCAAGTTGGTGCCTGCTTTCGATGCTCGGCGTGCTGGCAGTGCCGGTCGCCATGGCACAAACCCAGGTTCTTGACTCGGTGGTCGCCATCGTCGAGGACGACGTAATCATGGCCAGCGAGCTACGCCGCCGGCTGGCCCTGGTGCAGCAGAGCATTCAGCGCTCGGGGCGCGAGGCACCGCCCCAGGACGTACTGGTGCGGGAGACACTGGACCGCCTGATTCTCGAAAGCATACAGCTGCAGATGGGTCAGCGCGCCGGCGTGCGCATTAGCGACGCCCAGCTCAACGACTCTATCAGCAGGATTGCCGCCCGCAATGGCATGAACCTCGAACAGTTCCGCGTGCAGCTGGAATCCGAGGGGCGCTCCTACCAGGCCATGCGTGAAGATGTGCGCCGGGAGTTTGTTATCCAGCGCGTCCAGCAGGGCAACGTCAACCAACGCGTGCAGATCACCGACGAGGAGGTGGAGAACTTCCTGGAATCTGAGGAAGGCAAACAGCTTACCGCCGAGGAATATCACCTGGTTCACGCCCTGTTGGCCGTCTCCAGTGACCCCGGCACTGCCGAGGACCAGGCCGCAGCGGAGCAGATCAATGCGCTGTATACCCGCATCGCCGCCGGCGAGAGCTTCGATGAGGTCGTGACCGGCAGTGGTCTGCCCTTCCAGGGTGGCGACCTGGGCTGGCGCGCCCGTGAAAACCTGCCCAGCCTGTTCGCCGATGTAGCACCGGGTCTCAAGGTCGGGGAAACCGCCGCTCCCATCCGCAGCGCCAGCGGCTACCACCTGGTCTTCCTGGCGGAGAAGCGCGGTGGCGAGATGTTGGTGCAGCAGACCAAGGTACGCCACATCCTGCTCAAGCCTTCCGCTATTCGCAGCTCAGAGGAAACCCGCGAACTGGCCCGCCAGCTGCGGCAAGACATCATCGGCGGGGAAGACTTCGGCGAGCTGGCACGAGAGTATTCTGAAGATATCGGTTCGGCCCAGGAGGGCGGCGATCTCGGCTGGACCACGCCAGGACAGATGGTGCCGGAGTTTGAGAATATGATGAATTCCACCGAACTCAACAGTATCTCCCAGCCCTTCGAGAGCCAGTTTGGCTGGCATATCCTCGAAGTACTGGAGAGGCGCCAGGAAGATCTCTCCAACATGGTTGTCAGCAACCGGGCCCGGGAAATGCTGCACCAGCGCAAATATCAGGAAGAGCTGGATGCATGGCTGCGGAAAATTCGCGACGAGGCCTTCATCGACATCAAGTAATGCCTAGCCAGCGTATCGCCATCAGCTCCGGCGAACCCGCCGGCATCGGGCCGGACCTGCTGGTACAGCTGGCTCAACAGCCCCATGCCGATGAACTGGTGGCGCTGGCCGACCCGGCGTTGCTGGAAGCCCGTGCCAGGTTGCTCGAGCTGCCACTCAAGCTAAGCCCCTTCAATCCCTCGGCACGCCCACAGGCGCAGCCCGCGGGCAGCCTGCAGGTATTACCGGTCGCCCTGGCCAAGCCCGTCGAGCCCGGCCGGCTCGACGTGCTCAATGCACCTTACGTGCTGGAAATGCTGCGGCGCGGCTGTCAGGGCTGCCTGGACAGGGAGTTTGATGCTCTGGTCACAGCACCCGTGCAGAAGTCGATCATCAATGACGCCGGCATTGCCTTCTCGGGCCATACGGAATTCTTCGCCGAGGCCTGCCACACTGAACAGGTGGTCATGCTGCTGGCGGCAGGAAACCTGCGGGTGGCGCTGGCCACCACTCACCTGCCACTGTCCGCAGTACCGGGCGCCATCACCGCTCAAGGCCTACAGTCCATACTGCGGGTGCTGCACCATGACCTGCACAAGCGCTTCGCCATCGACGAACCGAGGATTGCGGTACTGGGCCTTAATCCACATGCCGGTGAAAGCGGGCACCTGGGGCGAGAAGAGATCGAGACCATTGCTCCGGTGTTGGAACAGCTACGCAGGGAGGGTATGGCACTGGTCGGTCCACTGCCCGCCGACACCGCCTTTACCCCGCGGGTGCTGGACGCCTGTGATGCCGTGCTCGCCATGTACCACGACCAGGGCTTGCCGGTACTGAAGTACGCGGGGTTCGGCAAGGCCGTAAACGTGACCCTGGGCCTGCCGATCATTCGCACCTCGGTGGACCACGGCACCGCCCTGGAACTGGCCGGGCGCGGCGGCGCCGACGTCGGCAGCCTGCGGGAAGCCCTTGCCCTGGCCAGCCACCTCGCTGGCAGTGGGCAACAATGAGCGCTTTGCTACCATGAAAAACCACCAGCCCCGCAAGCGCTTCGGGCAGAACTTCCTGCACGACGCCGGCGTCATAGATCGCATCATCAGCAGTATTGCCCCCCGACCCGGGCAACATCTGGTGGAAATCGGCCCCGGCCAGGGCGCCCTGACCGAGGGACTGCTGGCCAGTGGCGCGCGACTGGACGTGGTGGAACTCGATCGCGACCTGGTGCCGCAACTGCAATCCCGCTTTGGCCACCAGGCACAGTTTCGCCTGCACCAGGGTGATGCGCTCAAACTCGATTTCAGCACCCTCGCTGATGACAGCAAACTTCGCGTGGTCGGCAACCTGCCCTACAACATTTCCACGCCGCTGATTTTTCACCTGTTGTCCTTCGCCGGTCTCATCGAGGACATGCACTTCATGCTGCAGCGCGAGGTCGTCCAGCGCCTTGCCGCCGAGCCTGGCAACAAGTCCTGGGGCAAGCTGGGCGTGATGGCCCAGTACCACTGCGCGGTGGATGCCCTGTTCGACGTCGCGCCGGGTGCATTTCACCCGCCGCCCAAGGTAGTCTCCGCCATCGTCCGCCTGCGTCCGCGCGGCGCAGCGGTGGACGTGGACAGGGAACAACGCTTGCGACGCGTGGTCAGCGCGGCCTTCGCCCAGCGTCGAAAAACTCTGCGCAACACCTTGCGCGATCTGGTTGACGTGCAACAATTGGAACAGCTCGGGATATCCCCGACCGCGAGGGCGGAAACTCTGACCCTGGAACAGTTCCTTGCCATCGCCGATGCGCTGGCTGCCAACAACGAGTAGGCGACGACAACAAGACACGGTATGGCAACGTATGCTGTAGGGGACATCCAGGGCTGCCTTGAACCTTTGAAGTGCCTGTTAAAAAAGGTCAAGTTCAACTGGGATCGCGATCGCCTGTGGATGGTCGGCGACCTGGTCAATCGCGGACCAGACTCCCTTCGTACCCTGCGCTTCGTCTACAAGCGCCGCGACAACATTACCTGCGTACTGGGCAATCACGACCTGCACCTGCTGGCGGTGGCCAGCGGCCTGCGCAAAAAAGGGCGCTCTGACACGCTGGACAAGATTCTCATTGCCCACGACCGTGACGAACTGCTGCGCTGGCTGCGCCATCGGCCGCTGATACACACTGAGGATGAACACACGCTGGTGCATGCGGGTATCCCGCACATCTGGTCTTTGGAGGAGGCTCACGAGTACGCTGCCGAAGTAGAGGCCGCCCTGCGCGGCCCTGAGTGGCGCAAGTTCCTGTCGCGTATGTACGGCAATTCCCCGCGCCGTTGGAATGATGCGCTGTCGGGTTACCCCCGTCTCCGAACCATCACCAATTATCTGACGCGCATGCGCTTCCTGTACGCCAATGGCCAGCTCGACCTGCAGAGCAAGGGCCTGGTACCCAACCCCGGTCGGAACGTAGCGCCCTGGTTCAGCTACACCCAACGGGAGACCCATGACCAGAACATCATCTTCGGTCACTGGGCAGCCTTGCAGGGCGAAGCCCGAGGCGACCATCTGTTCGCAATGGATACCGGCTGCGTATGGGGCCAGTCCATGTCGATGTACTGCCTGGACACCGGCGAGTGGCACAGCTGCGACTGTTCCTGAATAATCCCTGATCATGGACACCTATCTGGTAGGCGGTGCGGTGCGCGACCGGCTTCTTGGGCTGCCCGTGCGCGAGCGCGACTGGGTGGTTGTCGGTGCCAGCCCGCAACAGCTGCTCGACCAGGGCTTTCGCCAGGTGGGCCGCGATTTCCCGGTATTCCTGCACCCGCAGAGCAACGAGGAATACGCCCTCGCCCGCACCGAGCGCAAGGCCGGCCGCGGCCACACCGGCTTCACCGTTCACAGCGACCCCTCAGTCACTCTGGAAGAAGACCTGCTGCGGCGCGACCTGACCGTTAATGCCATAGCTGAGTCCGCAGACGGCGACCTGATAGACCCCTACGACGGTCAGTCAGACCTGGAGTCCCGGATACTGCGCCACGTCTCGCCCGCCTTTGTGGAGGACCCGCTGCGGGTGCTGCGGGTGGCGCGCTTCGCCGCCTATCTGCACCACCTCGGATTCAGGGTCGCAGACGAGACACTGTCACTGATGCGCAGCCTGTCTGAAAGCGGCGAGCTGGCGACGCTCTCCGCAGAACGCATCTGGAGTGAGTTGGCCCGGGCCCTGCAGACCCCGAACCCTGAGTCGTTTTTCAGGGTGCTGGACGCCTGCGGCGCGACGCAGGCGCTGCTGCCGGAACTGGACCTTGAGCACTCACTGGCGCGCCTGACCCAGGCCGCCGGCGCCAGCGCCAGGCCGGAGATCAGGTTTGCCGCGCTGTGCTCGGGGCTTGCAGAGCAGGAGTTGGCATCCCTGTGCCAGCGGCTCAATGCACCGAAGCGCTTCAGCGAACTGGCGGCACACTGGGCCCTGCTCGAAAACAGTCTGGCGCAACCGGCCAGCCTCAATGCCAGCGAGCGCCTGCAGGTGCTGGAGCGCAGCGATGCCTTCCGACGACCGGAGCGATTCGATGACCTGCTGGAGTCACTGCTGGCCCTGTATCCGGAGGCTGATGCAGACTACTGGCGCGCTGCCCTGCAGAAATGCCAGTCGATAGACGCCGCCGCCATTGCAGCTACCGGCATTGCGGGCCATCAGATTGGTGCCCGACTGCGTGCCGAGCGGGAACAGCTGCTGGACTGACTCAGTCGGCTGCAGGTCCGGGAGTCATCAGCGGCAGGCTGCGGCCAGCCCAGTCAAAATTCACCACGCGCAGCGCCTGCATGTCACCGGACAGACGCTGCCAGAGGGCGGCAAAACTCTCGCTGCTGCCCGGCAGCAGCACGTCAGGGGCAAGCTCTGCCAGCGGCGCCAGCACATAGGCGTTTTCAAGGATTTCCGCCCGCGGCAATTCAATACCTTCAAGCCAGCCGCAGTGATCGCCATAGCAGAGAATATCCAGGTCCAGGGTGCGCGAGCTGAAGCGCGTGGCGTCACGGGGCCGGCCCATGCGATATTCCATTTGCCGCAGGTAGCGAGCCAGCGAATCCAGTGTGATATGGACATCGATCTCCAGGACAAGGTTATAAAACGCGGGGCCATCAAAACCCAGGGCCGCGCTTTCATACACCGAGGACACCCGCTTGAGGCCGAATTCAGCCTGCAGATTGTCGAGGCCTGTACAGATGTTGGCTGCGCGGTCGATATTGCTGCCGACACCCAGAAAAACCCGTGTCATGACGCCGCGCCGCGCTCGATCTGCACACCCACCTGCCGGGCGGTTGGCACGGCCCCCGGCTTGCCAACTTTCAGGCGCAGCCAGCGAACGCCAAACTCACGCTGGATCATGGCCGCTGTTTCTTCGGCCAGGGTCTCCAGCAGGCGATAGCGACCACTGCGGATAAAACCGCTGACCCGCTCGGCGAGGCCCGCATAGTCGACGGTCAGTTCGATATCGTCGGTGGCTGCCACCGCGGCCACATCCACGGCCACCTCCAGTTGTAGCAGCAGGCGTTGCGGCACCTCTCGTTCCCATGGGTGGATGCCGATGATGGTCTCCACCACCAGGTCATTGAGAAACACGCGATCCATCTCAGGCCGCCCGGGACGCGCCGCCCAGGGGCGGCAATTCGTCCAACGGCCAGCGCGGCCGCACCGGCGTCTCAGCCGGATCAACCTCGCCGGCCAACAGTCGCTGACAACCGGCATAGGCGATCATGGCGCCGTTGTCCGTGCAATAGCGCAGCCCCGGGTAGAACACCTGGCCACCCCGCTGTGCGAGAGCGTCCTTGAGCTGCCGGCGCAGCTCTTTGTTGGCGCTGACGCCGCCGGCGATTACCAGGGTATCGAGCCCTTCCTGGTCCAGCGCCCGCAGGCATTTGATCACCAGGGTATCCACCACCGCCTGCTGAAATGCAAAAGCAATATCGGCGCGGGTCTGCTCATCGACCTGCTCACGTCCACCGGCTGACTCCAGCGTGGTGAGAGTGTGGGTCTTGAGACCGCTGAAGCTGAAATCCAGTCCCGGCTTGGCAGTCATCGGCCTGGGAAACTTGAAGCGGGAAGGGTTTCCGGCCTCTGCCAGTCGCGCCACATGGGGACCGCCCGGGTAGGGCTCGCCCAGCATCTTGGCGGTCTTGTCGAAAGCCTCACCGGCGGCGTCGTCCACCGATTCCCCCAGCAGCTTGTAGAGACCGATGCCGTCCACCCGCACCAGTTGGGTATGCCCCCCGGACACCAGCAGGGCCACGAAGGGGTAGTCGGGGCGGTCCGCCTCCAACATGGGCGCCAACAGGTGGCCCTCCATATGGTGTACCCCAAGCGCCGGAATCCCCCAGCCCAGGGCCAGGGATCGCGCCAGGGTTGCACCCACCATCAGCGCGCCCACCAGGCCCGGGCCGGCGGTGTAAGCAATCGCGTCGGGACGGTCGCAGCCCGCCTCTGCCAGTACCTGCTGCACCAACGGCAGCGTCTTGCGAACATGATCGCGCGAGGCCAGCTCCGGCACCACGCCGCCGTACTCGCGGTGGACGTCGACCTGGCTGTACAGGGCATCCGCCAGCAGGCCCAGCTCGCTGTCGTACAGCGCTACGCCGGTCTCGTCACAGGAGGTCTCCAGGCCTAGTACACGCATGATTCGGGTTCCGGGTGGGTAAGAGGCGGGATAATAATGGACGGTCCGGCAACAGACCAGTTTGATGGACCCATTCAAGGCTTGATTATAGCTTTGCAATCTCACCGGCTTGGGTATAAAATGCGCGCCCTTTGTGGTTGGAGGCCCTGTAATCCGCGGCCTGCAGCGAAAATTACTGGATTAGGTGGTTACTGAATGCCCTCTGTGAAGATCAAGGAAAACGAGCCGTTTGATATCGCGCTCCGTCGCTTCAAGCGCTCCTGCGAAAAAGCTGGCGTACTGGCTGAAGTTCGCAAGCGCGAGCACTACGAGAAGCCCACGACTGTGCGCAAGCGTGCAGCTGCCGCTGCCGTGAAGCGTCACGCCAAGAAGATGTCCCGGGAAAACAAGAAGCGCGTTCGCCTTTACTAAGCTCAGCGAACCAGCTCACCCATGAGCGCATCTCCCCTCAAGGACGACATTCAGGCCGCGATGAAAGCGGCCATGCGGGCCAGGGATAAAGCCCGTCTCCAGACCATTCGCCTTATGCAGGCAGAATTCAAGCGCATAGAAGTTGATGAGCGCATCGAACTCGATGACGCTCGTGTGCTTGCCGTACTGGACAAAATGGTCAAGCAGCGCCGCGATTCCGCCCAGCAATTCCTGGACGCCGGCCGCACAGAACTGGCCGATCAGGAAAACTTCGAGATTGGCGTTATCCAGGAGTTCCTGCCCCAGCCACTTTCGGACGCAGAAATTGTCGCCCTTATCGATGAGGCCGTTGCCAGCGTCGATGCCGAAGGCATGCAGGCGATGGGGCCGGTCATGGGCCAGCTCAAACCGAAACTGCAGGGCCGGGCCGATATGGGTCAGGTCAGCGGCCTGGTCAAGCAGCGCCTGCAGGGCTGACCGACAGACAGCCTCCCAGCTGGCCACCAGCCAGCTACACTGTCCAAAGCAATCCCTATAAACATTCCCGGACGAGCGTGATTCAATAACGCGCTCTGCATAACAGTGAGCACATGGCCGGATTGATTCCCCAATCCTTTATCGACGATCTGCTGGATCGCGCCGACATCGTCGACGTGATTGATCGCCGCGTGAAGCTCAAGAAGAGCGGCAAGAATTACATGGCCTGCTGCCCCTTCCACCAGGAAAAAAGCCCCTCCTTCAGCGTCAATCCGGAAAAGCAGTTTTACTACTGCTTCGGCTGCGGCGCTGGCGGCAACGCCCTGGGCTTCCTGATGGACTACGAAAACATGGAATTCCCGGCGGCGGTGGAATCCCTGGCTGACAACCTTGGCATGCAGGTGCCGCGGGAGGAAAGCCAACACCGACAGGAACGCGGCCAGCGCGACCTCTACCCGCTGATGGAGGAGGCCGCCCGCTATTACCAGCGACAGCTGCGCGAACACCCGCGCAAGGCCAGCGCGGTCGATTACCTCAAGGGCCGCGGCCTTACCGGGGCAATCGCCAAGCGCTTCGACCTTGGCTTTGCCGCCCCCGGCTGGGACAACCTGCTGAAGGCACTGGGCACCAGTGAGGAGCGCAAACAGCAGCTCAAGCTGACCGGGATGCTGGTAGAGAATGAGGACAGTGGCCGCACCTATGACCGTTTCCGCGACCGGGTCGTGTTTCCCATACGCGACCAGCGCGGTCGGGTGATCGGCTTCGGTGGCAGGGTGCTGGGCGATGACAAGCCCAAGTACCTGAACTCACCCGAAACCCCGATTTTCCAGAAGGGTCGCGAACTTTACGGCCTCTATGAGGCCCGGCAGGCCAATCGCAAGCTGGAGCGCATCATCATTGTCGAGGGCTATATGGATGTCATCGCGCTGGCTCAGCATGGCATCAACAATGCCACCGCTACCCTTGGCACCGCCACCGGCCAGGCTCACCTGGAGAAAGTATTCCGGCTGTGCCCGGAAGTGGTGTTCTGCTTTGATGGTGACGAGGCGGGCCGCAAAGCGGCCAACCGTGCGCTGGAGTCTACCCTCCCCTGCATGCAGGATGGCCGCTCGGCGCGCTTCCTGTTCCTGCCGGAGGGAGAAGACCCCGACACCCTGGTGCGCAGCCAGGGCGCCGATCACTTCCAGGCCCTGGTCGAAGCCGCGACACCGCTGGACAGTTTCCTGTTTGAAAGCCTGGCCGACGGCCTGTCGCTGGCTTCTCTGGAAGGCAAGGCCCGGCTCAGCAAGCTGGCGGCACCGCTGCTGCAGCAACTGCCGCCCGGCGTCTATCGGGAGCTGATGTTCAAGGAACTGGCAGAGCGCACCGGCATGGCGACGGAAGCGCTGAGCCAGATCGTTGCACCGGCCGCGCAGCCTGAGCCCACCGCACCCACCGCGGCCAAACCCCGACAGCGGACGCCGCTGAACGCCAGCCAGGCCGGACCCAGTAACCTGGTGCAAACCGCCATTTTCCTGCTCTTGCACCAGCCTGCCGCCGCGCGGCGAGTGAAAGACCTGGACCCTCTGAAAAACCTGGAGGGCCCGGATGTGGCACTGCTGCTGGAACTGCTGGAACTGCTGAAACGACGGCCGGAATCCACCACGCATATGCTGCTAGGCCACTGGTACGGCACCGAGCAGGGTGAACTACTCAATCGGCTCGCCAGCCAGGAGCGCCTGATTCCGCCCGAGGGGCTTGAAAAAGAGTTTATCGACACCATTGACCAGCTACTGAATCATCCGAAATCCCGTGATTTCGAAGCCCGAGTCGACAAACTGAAACACAGGAACTACGCTGACATCAGCGATTTGGAGAAGCTGGAAATCGTTCAGGAGCTGCGTGAAAAACAGCGACGCGACGAAGAGCGCGGCAGAAAGCAATAAGCCAGGGCGAAAACACTGGCCCCGTTATGAAGGCCTGGCTACAGAGGTCTTAGCCGCTTTCCCCGGCACCAGCTCGCACGCCATGGTTTGCAAAGCGCGGCTTGCACACAAAAGGTATGCTGCGGACGACACCCGAAATTAGCCCGAAGCAACCGCAGAAACGCGGCATAAAAAGGAATAGGGCGTTAATTCCAATTGGCTATTTTATAGCCGATTAATGTGTTTTCCGGTTATAATGCTCGATTGCATTTTTTATTTTGAATCTGCGGGCAACGCTTTACTACACTGAAAGCTTGCCGGCCAGAACAACTTGTGAAGGTACCCACTGCATGAATGACGTGGTTCAACAACAATCCCGTCTCAAAGAACTGATTTCCAAAGGCAAGGAACAGGGCTTCCTGACCTATGCCGAAGTCAATGACCACCTCCCGGAAGACATCTCTGATCCGGATCAGGTAGAAGACATCATCCAGATGATCAACGACATGGGCATCCAGGTGTTCGAGGTAGCCCCGGACGCTGATACTCTGCTGATCACCGAGGGCGACTCCTCCGCTGATGACGTGGTGGCCGCCGAAGCCGCCGCAGCACTGGCAGCGGTTGAGACCGAAGCCGGCCGCACCACGGACCCGGTGCGCATGTATATGCGCGAAATGGGTACGGTAGAGCTGCTGACCCGTGAAGGCGAGATCGTTATCGCCAAGCGGATCGAGGAAGGTATTCGCGAGCTGATGGCCGCGCTGGCCTACTACCCCGGCGCCGTCCGCTCCATTCTCGACGAATACGACAAGGTCGCCAGCGAAGAGCGTCGCCTGTCCGACATCCTGGTGGGTTATCTGGACCCGGCCGAGCACGTGCCTTCGGCCGCCGAAGTGGCAGCCGCACAGGAAGCGAAAAACAACGGCGACAACGATGATGACGACGACGAGGCAGATACCGGCCCTGACCCGGTAGAAGCGAAGAAACGCTTCACCGCCATCAAGCGCGCCTGCAACAAGGCGGACAAGTCCATCGCCAAGGAAGGACGGGACGGCAAAACGGCCCAGAAAGACCTGGAGAAGCTGGCCGAACTGTTCAAGTTCCTCAAGCTGACGCCCCGGGTATTTGATCCGCTGACCGAGGAAGCCCGCGGCACTCTGCTGCAGGTACGCAACCTGGAACGCGAGATCATGCTGATCTGCGTGAAGGCCTGCGGCATGCCGCGCATGGAGTTCATCAAGAGCTTCCAGGGCTCCGAGTCCGACCTGCGCTGGCTTAGCAAGCATACCCGCTCCAAGAAAGACTACGCCGCCAGGCTGTCCGCTGAAAAAGACAATATCCAGCGCGCCCAGCGCAAGCTGCAGGCTGTCGAAGAAAACGCCGACCTGACGGTTACTGAGATCAAAGAGATCAACCGCCGTATGTCCATGGGTGAGGCCCGGGCGCGGCGCGCCAAGAAGGAAATGGTAGAAGCCAACCTCCGCCTTGTGATTTCTATTGCCAAGAAATACACCAACCGCGGCCTGCAGTTCCTCGACCTGATTCAGGAGGGCAACATTGGCCTGATGAAGGCAGTGGACAAGTTTGAATACCGTCGCGGATACAAGTTTTCGACCTACGCGACCTGGTGGATCCGTCAGGCCATCACCCGCTCCATCGCCGACCAGGCGCGCACCATCCGTATTCCGGTACATATGATTGAAACGATCAACAAGCTCAACCGTATCTCCCGCCAAATGTTGCAGGAGATGGGCCGGGAGCCCACGCCTGAAGAATTGGGCGAGCGCATGGAAATGCCGGAAGACAAAGTACGCAAGGTGCTGAAGATCGCCAAGGAACCCATCTCCATGGAAACGCCGATAGGCGATGATGAAGATTCGCACCTGGGTGACTTTATCGAGGACGCCACCATCGAGTCTCCGGTCGACTCTGCCACAGGCTCTGGCCTGCACGAGGCCACCAAGGATGTGCTTGCCGGCCTGACAGCCCGCGAAGCCAAGGTGCTACGCATGCGTTTCGGTATCGACATGAACACAGACCACACGCTGGAAGAAGTGGGCAAGCAGTTTGACGTAACCCGTGAGCGCATTCGACAGATAGAGGCCAAGGCCCTTCGCAAGCTGCGTCATCCGACCCGTTCGGATCACCTGCGCAGCTTCCTGGACGAATAGGCATCGGCCGGACAATGCCTGAATGAGCGAGGCGTCAGCGGTATTAGGTCGGGTTCTGGTAGTCGATGATGACCGCGGCCTTCTCTCTATCATCAAGGGCATCCTCTGCAAAGACTACGATGTGACGCTCGCCTCCAGCGGCTCCGAGGCCCTGGAGGCGCTAGCAGAAAGCGGTGCCGACCTGGTGCTGCTGGACATCATGATGCCGGACATGGATGGCCTGGAGGTCTGCAAGCAGATCAAGGCCAACGCCGACACGGCTGACCTGCCGGTCATCTTCCTTACCGGCATGGAAGACGAGGACGCCGAAGAAGACGCCCTCGACGCCGGTGGCGCCGACTTTATCTCCAAACCCATCCGGCCTCGCATTCTCGAAACCCGTGTCCGCATGCAAATGCAGAACTATCTGTACCTGCAGTTTCTGGAAAAGATGCTGCGCGAGAAGAGCACCTCCCTGGAGCGAGTACGCGCCGAAACCGCAGACCTTCTCAAGTCCATTGGCCTGACCGCCAGCAAGTAATCCCCCCGACCGGAGATCCCATGAGCAACTTGTTTGCGCCGCTTCCCTTTGCCTCGGGCAAGACCATGAAGAACCGCTTCATGCTGGCGCCGCTGACCAATCTGCAGAGTCACGACAACGGCGTACTGTCTGACGACGAGTACCGCTGGCTGACCATGCGCGCCGAGGGCGACTTTGGGGCCACCATGACCTGCGCCTCTCATGTGCAGGCGGCCGGCAAGGGTTTCCCCGGCCAGCTGGGCTGCTTTTCCGATGAGCACCTCGAAGGGCTGACCCGATTGGCCAGCGGCATACGCGCCCATGACAGCCTGGCACTGCTGCAGCTGCACCACGCCGGCATGCGCTCACCGGAAGAAGAAATCGGCCAGCGGCCCCTGTGCCCCTCGGACAACGAAGAAACCGGTGCCAGGGCAATGACCTCCGAGGAGGTCCAGCAGGTGCGTGAGGACTTCCTCGCCGCCGCCCGCCGCGCCGAACGGGCCGGCTTTGACGGCGTCGAACTGCACGGCGCTCACGGCTACCTGTTGTGCCAGTTCCTGAGCCCCACCATCAATCAGCGCCAGGACGAGTACGGCGGCAGTCTCGAAAACCGCGCACGGCTGATTCTCGAACTGATCGACGGCGTACGGGAGCAGTGCGCCCCGGATTTCGTCCTCGGCCTGCGTTTGTCACCGGAGCGCTTTGATATTCGCCTGGGTGAAATGCAGGAGCTGGCCCAGGAACTGTTCCACCGGGGCCAGATAGATTTCCTCGACATGTCCCTGTGGGACTCTTTCAAGAAACCCGCTGAGGGCTCTTTCAAACAACCCGCTGAGGGCTCTTTCAAACAACCCGCTGAGGGCTCTTTCAAACAACCCGCAGAGGAGGGATTCAAGGGCCGCACCCTGCTGTCCTGCTTTACCGAACTCAACCGCGGCAGCGTCAAGCTGGGTACCGCCGGCAAGATTCGCTCGGGCGAGGACGCCCGCCGCTGCCTCGAGGCCGGCGCCGACTTCGTGCTGCCGGGTCGTGCCGCCATCCTGCACCATGACTTCCCACGCTGCGTGGCCGCCAATGACAGCTTCGCACCCGTGCCCAACCCGGTCACCAGGGACTACCTGCGCAGCCAGGGCCTGGGCGAGAAGTTCGTGGAATACATGGCCGGCTGGGGCGGATTTGTAGAGGAATAATCGGCGTCCGGAAAGAGTGACGCTCCCGGTGGCGCGCACTATAATGCGCCGCTCACCTGCCGCAAGGCAGCGCACAGGGGCCCATAGCTCAGCTGGTTAGAGCAGTCGACTCATAATCGATTGGTCGTAGGTTCAAGTCCTACTGGGCCCACCATTTCCATCAGAGTCTGTTCCGGTCGCATAGGGAACAGGTTGCCTCCGCTCAACGGCGCATGTTGCTGCGCAACATAAACGTTTGCTTCGCCCTACTGCGCCCACCGCTCCTTGCAGTCGCGCTGGACCTCAGTGGACTATCCCGGCCGGCAATCAAAGACTGCAGTCTCCGAAGAGCCGACAAAAGCTATCGCTCCGCGCGGAATCATTGCAGGGTGTTCTTGCAAATCACACTATTTTTCATGATCAGCGCCAGATTCTTCCAAGGCTTTTGCCTGCCGCACAGTTTCCTAATTAGAAAGCTCTGGTGTGCTCCAGCAGGTATGCCTTCAGCATTTCTCTAAAATCTTCGTCGCTTGAGTTCTTTGCCACCAGTTGAAAGCTTTTTCTTGGGAGTTCGTCGCTATGATTCGAGTCGTACCTGAGTATCGCTCGCTCGAGCTGCAGTCTGAGCTCTTCATCCAGCTCACCCAGCTTCCCAGGCAAAGCCGCTCCACGCAATTGGACTACTTCAGACTGAAGGCGATCTGCCTCTGCGGCCAGAGCCGCTGTATCTTCTATGCGCACGCCTGAAGCAGCTCTGAGTCCCTGTGTCTCTCTTGTGTCTGATTGGATACAGCTGACCAACTTTCCTCGCAGTCATCAATCCAACGAATTAGGTCATTAGATTCATAGGCCACTATGCCATGCGTGTCGCGGAGATACTTCGCCAGGTCACCGTTCGGCATAATGCGACACGCGCGTCGCAAACCATGAAAGATGGCCCCGGCTGCGCAGTGTGTGGGTAAATATGACTCTGAACCCGATTTATTCTTGATCCCCTGATCCCCTGATCCCCTGATCCCCTGATCCGGCCGAACTTCCAGTGACACAGTGTCTGCATCAACGTTTTTACTCGCCACAGGAGGTAAGCTGGATGTGGTTTACACGGTAAAAACAGTTAGCGGGAATCTTATGTTCTCGGATTAACTGGCCAGCGGCGCTGAATGGAGTGATATCCGGAGCAGTCAATATGACCGAGCGCCACGATTGGGACACGATCATCAAAGTTGACGAGGCGCTGTGCATCTCCTGCGGAAATTGCGTCCGAACCTGCCCCGCCGGGCTGATCACCAATAAGGATCTTCCTGTCCCGATCGAAAACTCGTGGGACCTGTGCATTGACTGCGCTCATTGCGTTTCCGTATGCCCGACCGGAGCGTTGCACCAGCGCACCATGGGGCCAGAGGATGGCACACCAATAGATATTCGCTGGGAACGGGTCAGGCAGTTTCTCGGCTCGCGGCGTTCGACGCGTGTCTACGTCAACAAACCTCTTGAGAAGGAGTGGATCCGGCAAGCCCTGGACCTCACCCACTACGCGCCAAGTGGTGAAAACCGGCAGGGTGATATCCTGCGCTGGGTCGTCATCAGTGATCCCGCGCAGGCTTATCCTCCATTAGTCGAACTGCTCGGTCTGCCGGAGGGTACAGTGACTTACGAAACGTATCCTGCTGGGGTACAGCGCCGAAACATTCCTGCGGATTCCGCACCGGAAACACCCCCAGGTGATCTGGCAATGACTACCGAGACAATATCAGGAGCAAGGCCAGCCCCGCCTCCAGAGCTGCAGCCTTTTTAAACGCAGTATGCGGCGCATGCAGCCTGACGGTTGCAGAAGACGAATCTCGCGGCGGGATTCGCCGGCCTGGCGAAGTGAACGGCAACGCAATCGCCGTCATCAAATGGCAAGTGTGTCGATGGAGTCCGTGATGTAATCGGAGCCTCAGGAACTACTTATGAAAGTGCGGGCAGTGACCATGAAGAAAAACCCAGGCATCGAATCACTTGTGTTTGCAGCCTGCCTGCTGGTGCCGGCCGCCGCCGTGCACGCGGAAGAGTGGGAATGGCTGCTGACGCCCTACTTGTGGGGGATAGAACCCAGCCTGGACGTGACGGTAAACGACGAGATGGATCTCGGCGGCGATGCGGACTTTTCCGATGTGCTGGATAAGCTCGAAATGACAGCGATGATTCACTTCCAGGGCATGCGCGGCCGTTTCGGCTTTTTTACGGATCTGGCCTATTTGGAAACCAGCGACCAGAACAGCTCGGCCCGTCGATCGGTACTTCCTGGCTCCCGGAGTTTGCTGAGAGATACCGACCTGGAGCTTACCCTGTTTGAGGCTGCCGGACTCTACCGGGCGTGGGGAGAAAAAGGCAGTCAAACGCTGGACCTGATTGTCGGCGTCAGAGGCCTTGACCTGGATTACGATCTTGACGTCGAGTCCTTGCCAAATGGAAACTTCAAGCGCAGCTACACTGTCTCGGACACCTACTACGATGGCTTTGTCGGGGTGCATTACATGCTACCCCTGAACGAGAACTGGACAATGTCGCTGCGCGCCGATGCAGGCACCGGCGACACCGACTACAGCTGGACTGCCAATGCGCTACTTGAATACCACTTCGGTCGAGATTCGCAGTATGGCGCGTTGGTAGGATACCGCTACCTTGACATGCAGTTTGATAACTCCAGTGGCAGCCAGGATATCGAGAGCGATTTAACGGTACAGGGCTTT
Organism: Cellvibrionales bacterium; assembly: GCA_043513815.1. GTDB lineage: Bacteria > Pseudomonadota > Gammaproteobacteria > Pseudomonadales > Halieaceae > JANQIO01. Next base: position 4,113,734 of record CP121313.1, read on the forward strand.
ATGCTCGGCTTTGCGTTTCGATTCTAGCTGCGGAGAAAATCATTCTGGAAGAGTACACATCCAAACATCCAAATAATCAAACTAGTGATAGCAGGAGTAAAGACGATGAGTAATACAGAGAAGCAATCAACCACCGTGCCTTTGGACTGGAAGCAAGTGTGGTTCACGAACTGTCCGATGGTGTCCGCCAACAATGTGGACCAGGAGTTGGGGTGGTGTCGTGAGGAGTTCAAGAAGATTGGCGTCGATTATGCCTATTTTCGCTCCGCTCCGGAGAACAACTGGTACCCACACTACATACACAATCTCGACAACCTGATTCGCTTTGGCGGCCTGAACCCGGCGATCCACGTGCAGGCCGACATTCGTCGCACCGTGCTGCTGGGGGCGACGTGGGTCTACGAGGGCGGGGTGATGCAGGTGCGAGCCCGCGACAAGATCTTTCGCGTTACGGATTTGAAGGGCAAGAAGATCGGTATCACCAAGAGCCTCAACACCATGAAAAATGACTGGTGGCGTGTCCAGGAGCATCAGGGTATCGAGAACATGCTGATGCTGCATGACATGACCATGGATGATATTGAGCTGGTCGAGTTCCCTTACCCGGATGACTGGTACGACAAGCCCGAGATGCTGACTCCGCCGATGAACAACCCCTCCGAGTTGTGGATGCGCCGCGACCATAAGCACGATTACGCCTTCCGACCATTGGAGAAGGCCCTGATGGATGGAACCGTTGATGCCATCTACAACCAGATGGGACAACTTGGGCAGCTCTCGGAAGCGACTGGTGAAATCAAGTCCATCTTCGACCTGTCCAAATTGCCCGACTGGACGCTACAGGTCGCCAACACGCCCGCCGTCATCACCTGCACTGACGTGATGGCCAAGGAGCACCCTGAGCTGGTCATTGCCTACATGAAAGCCATGATCAAGGTCGGCCGCTGGGCCAATGAGCACAAGCACGCTGCAGCGGTGATTCTCAATCGGCAGACCTTCTACCTGGATGCAGAGGCCACCTACGAGGGCATCAAGCAGGTCGATATGGTGCCAAGCCTGTCGGCGCAGAACCTGGAAACCATCAGGATCGGCAAGGACTTCATGTTCAGTCACGACTACATAAAGAACGATTTTGACGTGGAAGAGTGGGCGGCTCCGGAGTTCCTGGAGCGGGCCGCTATTGAAGTACTCGAGGAGGAGTGGGAGAGAAGAAGCTGGAGCAAGCTTCCAAAGGGAGGTGGTATCGACGTGGACGGCACGCGGCTCGGCTAATCGCAAGTAAGCCTGTGTGGTAAAGGGTTCTCCTCCCACAGCAGGGCACGAAGGCAGGACCTGTATGAAGGAAGGATCAGATATGACTGACTAGCACGATAGTTTGCCAGCCGCCAAGCAGACGCCGCTGAAGCTTTATGTCACCTCGCAAGAGGCCTACGAACGTTGGCAGGCGGACCCGGAGGTGATGATTCTAGATGTTCGCACGCCCGAGGAGTTCCTCTTTGTGGGGCACCCGCCAATGGCCTGGAAGATTCCCATCATTGCCCAGAGCTACGAGTGGAACGCCGATGCGGGCACATTCCCCATGCAACTCCTGGCGGATTTTGTCGAGCGGGTGAGTCAGGTGGCGACACCTGAGCGCACTATCCTGGCCATGTGCCGCTCCGGCGGGCGCAGTGCCATGGCGGTAAACCTGCTGGCGCAGGCCGGCTTCAAAAACGTGTACAACATAGTGGACGGCATGGAAGGTGACGTAAACGGTGATTCCGAGAGTGTCGCCCAGAGCCAGCAGCCCGCCAGCGGCTGGAAGAATACAGGGTGCCCCTGGACAAAAAGCCTGACCCCGGAGCAGACGCTCCTGCCCTGAATACACTTGCGTTATGGGGCGCTGCTTGACCGTGCATTTAAAGCCGAAGAATTAGAGGAACTGACATGAAAGTGGTTATCGTTGGTGGTGTGGCTGGTGGTGCGTCCTGTGCGGCGCGCCTGAGAAGGCTGGATGAGAACGCCGAAATCATCATGGTGGAAAAAGGGCCCTATGTGTCCTACGCCAACTGCGGCTTGCCTTACTATGTCGGCGGCGTGATTGAAAAGGAATCCAGCCTGCTGGTCGCATCGGAGCAGATGTTCAAGAGTGTGTTCGGCATCGATGTGCGCACCAACTGCGAGGCGATATCCATTTCGGCAGATGCCAAGACTATTGATCTGCGCAATGTCGAAACCGGCGAGACCGCAACGGAATCCTACGACAAGTTGGTGCTCTCCCCCGGGGCTGCGTCTATTCATCCCCCACTGCCGGGCATCGACCTGCCCGGGATTTTCCAGGTACGCACCGTGCCTGACGTAAGGGCGATAAAGGAATGGATAGAGGGCGGCACCACCTTCCTCGCCGGCATGTCCAATTACTCAGGTATACAGATGAAGAAGCCTGCCCGGCGAGCCGTGGTGGTGGGCGGCGGGTTTATCGGCCTGGAAATGGCGGAGAATCTTGTGCACCTGGGGTTTGAGGTCACGGTGCTGCAGCTGCTGCCACAAATCCTGGGCCCCCTGGATCCGGAAATCGCAGTCATGGTTGAGGAGTACATCAGCGGTAATGGCGTGCAGCTGGAGCTTGGTGACGGCGCTGCTGAATTTGAGCAACTGGAAAACGGCTCGATCAACGTCAAGACCAGTTCCGGCAAGACCCACGCCGCGGACGTGGTGATTCTCGCAATCGGGGTGCGTCCGGAAACCGCGCTGGCGAAAACTGCGGGCCTGGAGATCGGCGAGCGCGGCGGTATCCGGGTGGACGACCAGATGCACACCAGCAATCCGGACATTTTTGCCGTGGGTGATGCCGTCGAGGTGAAGGATTTCGTGACCGGTGAGTGGAGCCTGGTGGCGCTGGCAGGTCCGGCGAACCGCCAGGGCCGAAGTGCGGCAGATGTGATTGCCGGTCGTGACTCCAGCTTCCGCGGGAGCCAGGGCACGGCGATTATCGGCCTTTTCGGCGGTGCAGTTGCCTGGACAGGTGTGAGTGAAACGACCCTGGAAAGGCTGGGTGATACCGACTACGAAAGAGTGTATCTCTACCCCAACTCCCACGCCGGCTACTACCCCGGGGCGAAGATGATCGGCCTGAAAGTCCTGTTCCGCAAGTCAGATGGCAAGGTGCTGGGTGCCCAGGCACTGGGCGAGGATGGCCCTGCGGTGGACAAGCGCATCAGTGCCCTGGCCATGGCAATCCAGATGGGTGCGACAATCTACGACCTGGAGGAAGCGGAGCTGTGCTATGCGCCGCAATTCGGCAGCGCCAAGGACCCCGTGAACTTCGCGGGCATGGTCGCGGCGAATATCATGGAAGACGGGATGGCGGTCAGCCACTGGGACGAATTGGAAGGCGCCTTCCTGCTGGATGTGCGCCAGCCGGTGGAACTTGTGATAGAGAGCGTACCCGGCGCAGTCAATATACCGATCGGTCAACTGCGCTCGCGTATGGAGGAACTGCCAAAGGATAAGGAGATTCACCTTATCTGCCGCTCCGCCCAGCGCGCCTATTACGCTCAGCGGATGCTCGCGCAACATGGCTTCAAGGTGCGCACCCTCTCTGGAGGCATCCTCTCCAGGGCCATGCATGTTTCGGAACAGATGAAATGAACAAGTCTCTGCAAATCGTGACCTTGTTGTTCAAGGTATGTCGGTCTAGTCCGTGAGTGCTGTAATGGAGTTTCTTCAGAGCACGTTTTCGCCCCTGGTGTTGGTTTTTACCGTATCCAACCTCGCCGCCATGGGACTGCAGGTAAGCCTGCCCGAAGTCATGGAGGCGATGAAAAACAGGGTCGCCATTGTGCTTATCTTTGTTTGGGGCTGGATCCTTGGGCCGGCCATCGGGTACCTGATAACCCTGCTGCTTCCACTCGAGGAGCCCTATAAGATTGTGATCCTGCTCGCCAGTCTTGCACCCTGTGCTCCGTTCCTTCAGCAGATGGTAGGAAAAGCCAGTGGGGATATCAGTTTTGCCGGGGCTCTCATACCACTGGTTGCCGTCGGTACGGTGATCCTGATGCCGGTAATGGCTCCCTTTTTGATCAAGGGGCTGACTATCAATGCCGTGGCGCTGGCAAAACCGCTGCTTTTGACCATACTCCTGCCCCTGCTGATTGGCGCGGCGATACGGCACTACTATGGGAACACGGCGACTCGTGTTTACCCTGCTGTGAAAGTCCTGGCAAAACTCTCGACCTTACTCACGGTCCTGTGGTGCCTGATTCTATTCGGCAAGGGCATGCTCAATACGGCTGGAGAGCTCGCTCTCATGGCCATGACCGTATTCATGGTCGGCATGGCTCTGTTTACCTACCTGATAGGCTTTGGGATTCGCCAGAACCAGCGCAGTGTCATGGCGCTGGGTATGGGTACGCGCAATGTCGCCGCCGTGTTGGCGGCGGCTCTCGCCATTCCAAACGCGGACCCGCGCATATTGGTGATGACCGTCATGTGGACTTTGTGGTCCGTCGTTCTCGCCGCCATAGGGGCCTGGGTCTTTGCACGGCAAGCCGGAAAATCGACTGCAACTACCACCTCATAAGCACCGGGCCGTTCGCGACCAGGCCTGACCTTAGGATTGCTTGCCGGAGCCACCTATGAATGTCTTGTTAAAGGAATTGCGAAGCAATCCAGTGCTGTGGCTGCTGGTGTTGGTGCCGGTGGTGCTCGTGGCTCATAAACTCAAGCCCGACGCGCACACTATGCTGTTTGTCTTGTCGGTGCTGGCCATCATTCCCCTGGCGGCCTTCATGAGTCACGCCACGGAATCGGTGGCGTCCAAAACCGGGGATGGTGTCGGCGGTCTGCTCAATGCCACCTTTGGCAATATGACCGAGTTGATTATCGCGCTGACCGCTCTGAAGGCGGGGGAATATATGCTGGTAAAGGCCAGTATCGCGGGCGCGATCGTCACCAATACCCTGTTTATGCTCGGCATGGCCTTTGTCCTTGGCGGACTCAAGTTTCATGTGCAGGAATACAATAAGCTCAATGCCCGCGTCTTGTCGAGTATGCTGTTTATAGCCACGGTTGCGTTGCTCATGCCCTCCGCGATTGCCAAGGCCAACCCTGATGCAGCGATGGCGATGGGTCAGCCCTTGAGCCTTGCCCTGGCGATACTGTTGATCGTGAGTTATGGCCTGAGCCTCGTATTTTCACTCAAAACCCACAGCAAGGAGTTTGCCAGTGAGGAGCACGGCGAGGACGGCGAAGCGCCCTGGCCCATGGGTCTGGCACTGGGGGCACTGGGTGGTGTGACCGTGCTGGTCGCCCTGGTGAGCGAGGTGTTTGTAGAGTCCGTGCAGGTGGCAGCGGAAGACTTTGGCATGAGCCCCGCTTTTGTTGGCTTTATCGTTGTGGCACTGGTGGGTGCCGCGGCTGAGATGGTGGCGGCATTCTCCGCCGCGCGTAAGAATCGCCTGGATCTCAGTGTAGGTATTGCGTTGGGCAGTGCGTCGCAGATCACTCTTTTTGTCGCACCTGTGCTGGTGCTTGCAAGCTACTTTATAGGGCCGAAGCCCATGGATCTGCAATTCTGGCCCGGCGCGGTGGTGATGATTCTCATCGCTGCGCTGACTGCGAATATTGTTACGAGTAACGGGCGTTCGGCATGGTTCGTGGGGGTACTATTACTCATGCTTTACCTGATATACGCGATAACACTTTACCTGGTACCGCCAGGCTCAGCGTGAAATCGCCCCGGGGAGCCGCTGAGCGTTATGGAAAACCTACGTAAATACCTTCCCATTCTGACCTGGGGCGCGCAGTACTCGCGGCAGACCCTGGTCAACGACCTGGTGGTGGCGGGTATCGTCACCGTCATGCTGATACCCCAGTCGCTGGCCTATGCCCTGTTGGCCGGGCTGCCGCCGGAAGTCGGGTTGTATGCTTCCATGTTACCGCTGCTGATGTACGCCGTCTTTGGTACCTCCCGGGCGCTGGCTGTTGGGCCGGTGGCAGTGGCCAGCCTTATGACGGCTGCCGCCGTGGCACAGTTTGCAAACCAGGGTACGCCCGAGTACCTCGGTGCGGCGGTGGCGCTGGCGATGGTTTCAGGCTTGCTGCTGGTCGGCATGGGACTGTTGCGACTGGGCTTTCTCGCCAATTTTCTCAGCCATCCGGTCATCTCCGGTTTCATTACCGCCTCCGGTATCCAGATCGCAGCCGGTCAGTTCGGGCCTGTGCTGGGCATTGATGTGCACGGCGAAACCCTGGTCGATGTGCTGGTTTCCATGTATCACAACCTCGGGCAGCTAAATACTTACACCGCGGCGATCGGTCTTGCTTCGTTGGGTTTTTTGTTCTGGGTGCGGCGCGGGCTCAAGCCCCTGCTGCTGCGAAGCGGGCTCGCTGAGCGAGCCGCTGACATCCTGGCGAAAGTCGGCCCGATCGTCGCCATTGCATTGACCACGATTGTTGTCTGGAGTCTAGGGCTGGAGGCGCACGGTGTTCGAATCGTGGGCGAAGTCCCGCAGGGGCTTCCAGCGATCGCGTTGCCGCCCATTGACCTGTCACTTTGGGTGAAGATCCTGGTTCCCGCCCTGCTGATTTCCATCGTGGGTTATGTGGAGTCGATTTCGGTGGCGCTCACGCTCGCAGCGAAACGCCGCCAGAGAGTAGACCCGGACCAGGAACTGATTGCCCTGGGCATGTCCAACGTCGGCTCCGCGGTGTCCGGCGGCTTTCCGGTTACCGGCGGCTTCTCTCGCTCGGTAGTCAACTTTGACGCCGGGGCCGAAACTCCGGCTGCCGGCGCGTTCACTGCGGTAGGGATCGCGATAGCCACACTGTTCCTGACCCCGCTGCTGTACTTCCTGCCGAACGCGACTCTGGCTGCGACGATTATTGTCGCCGTGCTATCACTGGTGGACCTGGGTGCTATAAAGCATACATGGCACTATTCCCGGGCAGATGGTGCGTCCATGGTCGCCACCATCCTCATCACCCTGACGCACGGTATCGAATTCGGGCTGATTGCAGGTGTTGGACTGTCAGTATTCTTGCATCTTTACCGCACCTCCAAACCTCACGTGGCGATAGTGGGCCAGGTGCCGGGTACCGAGCATTTCCGCAATATCAGCCGGCATGAAGTGGTCACTGATCCACAGGTGTTGTCACTTCGGGTGGACGAGAGCCTGTACTTTCCCAACGCCCGCTTCCTCGAGGAACGTGTCAATCAGGCGGTCGCTGATAATCCAGCTGTTCGCGACGTCATCATCGTTTGTCCCGCGGTAAACGCGATTGATGCCTCGGCGTTGGAAAGTCTGGAGGCGATCAATTTGCGACTGAGGGACGCCGGCATCAACTTGCATCTGTCCGAGGTTAAAGGGCCTGTCATGGACAGTCTAAAGCGTTCGGATTTCCTGAAGGAACTGACCGGCAATCTTCACCTGACGCAGTATGATGCGCTCGCGAGCATCAATCCTGATCTCACGCGCAGTACGGCAGTAGCCCCCAGGGGGCAGAACCTCCACAGTTAGGTAGCGTTCCCCAAGCTCAATGGAGAAAAAGATGAACACCTCTTATTCACTGGATGAAATCATCAAGATAGATGAGGATTTGTGTATCAATTGCGATGCTTGCATCCGATGCTGCCCCGGCGGTCTGATCATCAGCGAAAAATTCCCTGCTCCAACTCCAGACTCCTGGGATTTATGTATTGACTGTGGTCATTGCGTGGCAATTTGTCCTACCGATGCGCTGCATCAACGGGCAATGGGCCCTGAGAACTGCGAGTCGATTGACCCGCATCTTATCCCCACATGGGACGAGGCCAGGCAATTTTTGGTTTCACGGCGTTCAATTCGCGGCTACGTCAACAGACCGGTTGAGAAAGACAAGATTTTGCAGCTTCTGGATGTTGCACGCTATGCAGCAAATGGCGGCAACCGTCAGTTGCTGCGCTGGCTGGTGATCAACGACCCTGCGAAGGTTCGCCGGGTCGCTGAGTTGACAATCGACTGGATGAAGAGCGTCAAGGATACGAACCCTGGGCTCTACCATGAAGCCAAACTGGAAGTGTTTATCAATCACTGGGACGCTGGCAGGGATCATATCGCCAGGGGGGCACCCTGCATTATCCAGGCATGGGCCGGCAAAGATGAGCGGACGGCACCTCCGGCTGCCGCCATTGCGATCGCCCACATGCAATTGGCGGCAACCGCTCTGGGGTTGGGGTCTAGCTGGACGGAGGGTATTGGTTACGCCAGCCGAACGCACCCACCCCTGCTTGAAGTACTTGGTATGCCGGAAGGACAAATTCCGTTCGCTACATTCCTGATCGGTTACCCGACCGAGTTCTACCGCAGCATTCCTGCCAGGAAACCGATTGACGTTACATGGAATTGAAACTATGACCAAGATTAATGATGAAACGAATTACTCAACTCTCCTGGTCGAGCAACGCGAGAACGGATTGTTGATTGTCACGCTCAACCGACCCGATCAGGGCAATGCAGTCAACACGCAGATGGGCAGTGAGCTTCTCGATTTTTGGACCGGACTGGTACGCGATGGTGAGGGTAGTACGAACCGTTGCGTGGTGCTGACCGGCGCGGGAGAAGCGGCATTTTGCGCTGGTGGCGATATGAAGGAACGTGACGGGATGTCTAATGAAGCCTGGCGCCATCAGCATGAGATATTTGAACAGGCACTGTGGACGATGATGGAGTGCCCTGTCCCGGTCATTGCCGCTGTCAACGGCAAGGCTTTTGGCGGAGGACTGGAGATGATCCTCGCTGCAGATTTCGCTTACGGCGTCGACAGTGCACAGTTGTGGTTCCCCGAGGTTATGATCGGGATTATTCCGGGGGTGGGCGGTACTACCACGCTGCCGCGCATCGTTGGTGAGCGCCGTGCCAACGAGATTATTTTCACCGGCAAGGCGTTTGGAGCGAGCGAGGCGCTGGAGTGGGGAATTTTCAGTCGTGTTTGCAGCACAGCGGACTTAATGCCTGTGGTGATCGCAACTGCTGAAAGCATAGTCGGCAATGCGCCACTGGCCGTACGACAAGCCAAGAAGGCGATACATCAGGGCTTGCAAATGGATGTTCGCTCCGCACTCCGTTTTGAAGTAGAAGCCTACAACCGCTTGACTGATACCGAGGACCGGCGCGAGGGTGTGGCGGCATGGAATGAGGGGCGCAAACCTCGCTTCAAGGGGCAGTGACCGGTGCATGGCGAACAGCTAACTCATCAACAAAATCAGATCGTTTGCAGTTCCGCTGTTTGTCAAAGTAGTTGTCGCATTCATTTATGCAGCGACCGCTAAGTCGCCATAACCCTTCTCCGGGTTTAACCAGACTTTCTCAGCCAGATTCCAATCCCTGCTACCCAGAGACCAGTATCGGGGTTTGCCACCCTGGCCGCCTCGTAGGCAGCCAGTGATGTGCCGTTAATCGGGCTACCGTTATCCAAGTGGAGAACCAGCGGCACTCCAGCAATACGCTCGCGCAGGTAGGCTCGTCGCAGTATTTGTTCAGCCAGGTTGCTTGTGTCCTGTTCATGGACTTCCCAGCCCACCACTTTGCGACAGTACAGATCGAAGATCAGATACAGGGCCAGGCGCTCATCAGCCCGGCAGGCAACGCAGGTCGGGTCAATTTATGGTGTTGGGCGAGTGAGTACTCTTGATTGCACTGGGAGGCACACCGGTCCAACGACGGAAGGCGCGTGTGAAGTGGGAAGAATCCGAATAACCCAGATTGTGCGCTATGTCGGTAATGGAGAGCTGATCCGACTTGAGAGATTCGATGGCCAGAGATTTGCGATGCTCGTCCAGTAGTTGCTCAAACGTAGTACCCCATGCTGCCAGAAGTCGTTGCATACACCTGAGATTCGTTGATAACTCATCGGCAACTCCCGCCGCTGTGGGGCGCGCACCGGACGCCAGCAATGTCTTGATGGTGTCCAATACTGAGGCACAGCGACGCGCGAGGTGATGCGCCGGCGAGGGCTGCGGTGGGACATTCATCGCATCCAGCGAAAAGGCCAGTGCCGTTCGATCAAATTCCACCCAGGGTCTACCCTCACCGAAAGCCAGCCGCGGACCGAACAGTCGCTTCAGCTCACCGGCGCTGCTTGCTGCATAAGGAAGGTGCGCTTCCGCGCAGACTAGCTCCCCCGATAGATTCAGCAACTTTTGCACCACAACGAGCAGTGCGGCTATATGATGAGACTCGGAGACCCCTACGGCGCCGTTCAATGTCACCGACAGCTGAGCCCTGTCGCCCACATAACTCAGGTTTATGGAGGTGCCGGTGGACAGGCGTTTGATTTCACGGCGAAGCAGCCGGATCGCCGCTTCCAGTGAATCAGCGCTCGTGATTCCTTTCCATAGGTCCGGGTAAGACTCCAGAGCAATCAACTCACCGATGTGCGCGCCGCAGAGCGAGTCGCCGACAAGCTGTGCGACCCGGTTTTCCAGTAGCAACAAACTACGCTGGTCCAGCCAGTAATCATGGTCCAGCAACACGCCGGGCGGCAGGTTAATATCTGCAAGCACTTTGCCAGGGCGCAGGCCGCGATCCAGACAATACACACCGATCGCACTGTAAGCCGTAGCACGATGCCTGCTTTGCATTGCCGGAGCCCTCCTGCGGAAATTCTGAAAAGCGCATTCCCGCAAACATTAATCTGCGCGACACGTGCAGTGTAGTCTACCACTGCAGCAACCTATATGACCTGTATCAAGCGACCCCCTCTGTCCGGTGGCGATTGCCAATATTGGCGTCAAATGGCAAGCGCCAGGCTCAAGAGGCAACTAAAGTCGTGATGCATTAACCGGCTGGCCGCGCCTACAAACGCAGTGCAGGTTGAAGGCCCGTATTGTGTCTTCCCCCGTGGGAGCAGGTAAAAACGGCAGGTGTAAGAGTACTTATTCACTGGCAAAACGATTGTGCAGAAGGGACAAAAGCCGATGATATCCAGAGCGTTATTTGTAGTTGTGGCCGCCGCATGTTTCATTGCGGCCTGTGCCAACGTTGACAGCGTGCCTGAAAAATTCGAGGTGACCGGCATCGACAATTTTTCACTCGTCACAGGACCAGCGAGCTTTGCCGGCTCTCCGGTAGGTGTAGGTGGGGCCACAGATCCGTCCGCCATGCCGGCATTGGAGGACATGGGGTTCACAACCGTGATCAACCTGCGCCTTTCCAGCGAGGAAGGTGCCAGCGTTGACGCCAGCCGGCGTGCGGCCGAGGCAGCAGGAATGAACTATATTCACCTGCCCCTGGACCCCCGTAGCTCGACAGTCGGCGAGACCGTCAGCAGTTTCCTGGCTGCCGCCGGTGACACCGCAGACCAACCCATCTATGTTCACTGCCATTCGGGCACCCGTGCGGCTGCAGTGTGGATGATTGGTCGGGTAATCAAGGATGGCTGGACCGCAGATGCTGCCGCGAAAGAAGCCCGCGCAATCGCCGAAAAACCAGATGAGGCGATCGAGTTTGCCAATGCTTACCTGAGCAACGTGGCGCATTAGACGTTGCTCAAGACGCCAAATGTGGCGGTGCCCCAGAGCTTCAGGAACATGGCGGAAACACGATCACTTCTTATCAGCGGCACCTGAATATCCAGTTTTTCTATCCCAAATTGCAGCAGATACGAAGTGCAAATAGGAATTCTGAATTACTGGCTCGTGTCACTGGCGTCATGTGCACTGCTGGCCGCAGGCGGCGCCCAGGCGGATGAGAAACTGTCTGCAGATGAGGTGGCCAAGAAACTTGCGAATCCCGCCGGGTCGCTGGCAAGTCTTGCCACTCGAATGGTCTATACCGGGTTCCAGGCCGGATTCTAATAGCCAGGATTCCTGGTCTTTCCGGTTCCAACCGGTCCTGCCGTTTCCGGTGGGTGACAAGGGTCGGCGGATAATCTTCAAACCGCAGTTTAATGTTTAATTCGACCAACTGGAGTTCGACAGCGAGAACGGGGACTTCGACAGCCTCGACACAAATCTGGCGGGCACGACTTTTGACCTGGTCTAAGCCGGGAACACCATGGAAACCAAACACACCGGCTACCTCTGGGGTGCGGGTTTGGCAGGGACCTTACACACTGCCACCAACAACGCGCCTGGCGGCGATCAGTGGCGTTTCGGTCCGGAGCTCTTGGGGGGTTTTATCAGACCCTGGGGCGTGGCCGGGGGACTGCTCTCTAATTAATGGAATGCCGGCGGTGGTGATGGCGGCCCTGGGAGTAACGACCAGGCGTACAGTGCCACTACGGCGCAATATTTCTACGCGATCTCCCTGAACAACGGTTGGCAGATTACCAGTTCGCCGGTGATCACCTACGACTGGAAATCGGAGAAAAGTGGTAAAGCTTTGTCACTACCATTAGGTGTGGGTGTCGCGAAAACCACCTCAATTGACGGTAGCCATTGGCGCTTTTAGATAGAGGGCTGGTACTACGTGGAAAAATCCGACCAATTTGGTGCCGACTTCCTGTTCCGATTCGAAGCCAGGCCGGTCATCCAGAATCCCCTGCTAGGATTTTTCAGATAGATCTCAGTGTTTTCTGGACCTAGCGTAAAAGTCGACTTCTAGAAGAAGTGGTACTGGCACGTTAATCTCTCGCGGTCTGAAAAATTGAGCTTCAGATCTCAGGTTCAAGTATTTCTGGGCCCACCACTCCTGCCAGTCGCGCTGGACCTCAGTGGACTATCCCGGCTGGCAATCACAGATTGCCGTCGCTCTGCCGCGCATGTTGCTGCGCAACATAAACGCTTGCTTCGCACTACTGGGCCCATCCCACTCTCACCTTCCCGGACATACCAGAGTTGAGTTAGTTCGCCGCCCTGCGGCCGTTGCTATACTCGAAGCTCCAAGCAACAAGCGCACCAGGCGGAGGGCTGATACACCAGCCAGTTCGCAGGGCAGGCACAACACGGGACCTCTGGAAAATTTGCAATGAAAAAGTCTGATCGCAAGCTGGGAATGCACCGGAATATCACCCGCCGTGACTTTATTCATGACACTGGTCTGGCGGCGCTGGGACTGAGCCTTGGGGCGGGCGCAAACGCTGCACCCATCGGACCCTCGACTGCGCCCTATCCGCCAACGCTCAATGGATTGCGCGGCTCGCAGCCGGGTGTTGAAGCGGTCGCCCACGCGATGCGTGACGGCGCCAGCTTCACCGGCGGCAAGTTGCTGGACGACACCTATGACCTGGTCGTTGTGGGCGCAGGCATTTCCGGCCTGGCAGCGGCGCGCTTTTACCAGAAGCGATTCGGCGCCGATGCGCGCATCCTGATTCTCGACAATCACGATGACTTTGGTGGCCATGCCCGCCGCAACGAATTTCACCAGGGCGGGCAAATGCGCCTGTCGCTGGGCGGCACCCACAACCTGGAGCACTGGAAATTCAGTGACACGGTCAACCAGGCGCTGGATGATCTTGGCATCGACGTCGAGAAAATGCGCGCGCAAATGGAGTTCCGCTATGGCAGAAACAGCCGCAATGGTTCCGCCATCTGGTTCGACAAGGATCACTACGGCGTCGATAAACTGGTAACGGGCTTCGACCGAATCGGCTTCGATCCCGATATGCCCCTGGACGCCATCGATGAGTTTCCCGTGAGTGAAGCCGCCAGGGTGCAGTTAAAGCATCTCTACGGCGGACAGGACAATGTACTGGAGGGCATGTCAGAAGAAGAAGCCTGGCAGTATATGGCGGACATCAGCTATCCGGACTTCCTGAGAAAGCACGTCGGTATCAGTGATGAGGTGATACAGATCCTGTCCAATGCCAGCCACGGCAACTACGGTATCGAGCTACGCGCCCTGTCTGCCGGCGAAGCGCTCTGGGAAGGCCTGCCCGGGTTCAATCTGGTCGGCATGGCGGATCAGGCCGAGGGCTGGGATTACCCAGTGGCGATGTTCCCAGACGGCAATGCCAGCGTCGCGCGCCTGCAGGTCCACCAGCTGATTCCCCAGGTTGCACCGGGCACCACCGCAGACAATATCGCCCTGGCCCGCTTCGACTACGGCAAGCTGGACCAGGCAGATTCGCCGGTGCAATTGCGGCTGAATGCCACGGTCACCCAGGTCGCCAACCGCGATGGCGGTACCGAGGTGACTTACGTTCGTGGCGGGGTCGCCCACCGGGTGAAGAGTCGGCACTGCGTGATGGCCTGCTACCACACCGTGATTCCGCATATCTGCCCGGGGCTGCCCGAATCACAGCGAGAGGCCATGGGCTACCAGGTAAAGATTCCCCTGCTGTTGACCAATGTATTGCTGCGCTCGGCCAGACCCATGGAGGAGCTCGGCATCAATAGCGTGGCCTGCCCGGGCCGAATGCATTCGCGCCTGTTCATGTTCAACGGTATCAACACCGGCGGCTACAGCCACCCCATGGACGACATGGGCCCGGTTCCGGTGGTGTTCTGGGGCTCGATTTCGCCACCGGACAGCGCTTTTACCCTCAAGGACCAGCTGCGCGCTTCACGCCAGACCATGCTGAACCTTCAGTTTGAAGACTATGAGCGCGAGGTACGCACCGTGCTGGATGGCCTGCTGGGGCCTGTTGGCTTCGACGTCGAGAAGGACATTCTTGCCATCACGGTAAACCGCTGGCCCCACGGCTATGCCTACGAATACATGGAACTATGGGATCCGGACTTTCCCGAGGGTGAGGCACCACACGAACTGGCGAGGCGCCCCTTTGGAGCGGTGACTTTTGCCAACGCCGATGCGGGGGCCTCGGCCTACACCCACGTCGCCATCGATGAGGCCTTCAGGGCCGTCAATGAACTACCCGCTGGCTGAGCCATGATTGCAACGGGAAGCGGGTGGAGCGGACACCTTTAGCGGGCCAGCCAATAAAGCGAGCTGTTGCTCAGCCCCAGACATCGCCGAACAAGCGCAGGAAGTTGCCGCCTAACAGCTTGTCGATGCGCGCCTGGCTATGGCCCCGCTGCGCCAACAGGTCAGACAGCAACTGGAACCGGTCCGGGGAATTCAGGTCACTGGCGAACAGATAGCCTTCTTCTGTCTCGTAGGGTGCCGCAATGCCGGCCTCCTGTCGCATCCGCGTGATCTTGCGGAAATTCTCCTTGAACTCCTCGGTGAGGACCGCTGCTGAAATGGCACCGTCGGTGCCGATGCCCACATGATCTTCCCCCGCCACGTCGATGGCGTGCTCCAGATGCCGGATAACGTCCGCGGCCGTCGGCTGCTTGCCCATCGACAGGTAGGGCATCACAAAGATTCCGGTCACGCCGCCGCTCTCGGCAATGGCGCGAATTTCCGCATCGGTGCGGTGCCGGGGGTGGCTGACCAGGGCATCGCAGCCGGTGTGAGTGAAGCTGAGTGGCCTGGTAGCGAGTTCAATGGCATCCGCGGTGGTCTGGCGACCGCAGTGACTCAAATCGACCAGCATGTTTAGGGCCTGAATAGCTTCTATCGCTTCGCGGCCAGTTCGGCTAAGGCCGGCATTGGCAGGCTCCATGCAGCCGTCGCCCAGCAGGTTGCGGCGGTTGTAGGTGGGCTGGATGATGCGCACCCCCAGGTGCTGCAAGGCATCCAGCCGCCCCAGGTCATCTTCGAAACTGACGCCGTCCTGCAAGCCGTAGATCAGGCCGGTGCTCCCGCTGTCTGCGGCAGCCTGTATATCTTCAACCGAGCGCACCCGCCCCAACACCGCGGGATAGCCATCGATATCGGCTTCCATTTGCGTGATAACCCGCACGATTGCCTCGAAGGCTTGCAGGGGCGGCATGGTACCAACCTCGCCCACCGTCAGATGCATGGCCACCAGGCCCGACCGGCCGATGTCGCTGACCTCCTGATCCAGCAGCGGTGCCCCCTCCTCCATGGAGATACCGCCAGGGAAACCCAGGCCGTCGATAAATAGCGGACGCCCGTTGGCCGACCTGGCGCCGCTGGCGCCGCCAGCCAGCAGCGCTGTACCGGCCAGCACGGTCGCGGTATTGGAAAACAGTTTACGGCGCGTTATCGGCATATTGTCCCCTCGTACAGCGGTGATGTTTCCGCCCGGAGCAGACGGCTCTAAAGCCAACCCCGGTGCCAGCGCGGCAGGACAGCCTCAGGCCGGGTCGGCGGTCTTGTTGTCATGCGCCAGTGAGCGGTCCAGGGTGCCAATATCCAGCACCGGAGAGGCATCGATGTCCTCCGCATCCATCATGTGCGCCACCCGCTGCAGGGCGGTGACGATCATATTCTGCTCCCAATCCTGCAGGTGATCGAACTGCCGCGCAAACTGTTCCTGCAGGGGCGTGGGGGCGTCTCTCAAGGTGACCTGACCCAGCTCGGTAAGATGTACATGCACGCGCCGCTTGTCCACTGTGGAGCGGACACGCTCGACGAGTCCGCGGCCTTCTAGCCGGTCCATGATACTGGTGACCGTCGCCTGGCTGAGGCTCACCTCGCTGGCGAGTTCGCCCTGGGAAGCACCCTCCAGCCGATTGACGGCCTGCAGCAGCAAAATCTGCGGCGCCGTCAGGCCCGACGTTTTTGCCAGCCGCTTGGAGTGCATATCGGTGGCGCGAATCACTCGTCGCAGCGCCGTCAGTACCTCGTCTAATCGCTCCACCGGGAGCCCTCCTTGCATACAGCACTCAGCGGACAGTAAAACCGTTTCCGGAATCTGACAAGAACATTGTTTAGACGGCTGCCGCGACCTGGCGCGACTCGCGCAGGCTGGCGTTGAGCCCCTTGTAGAGACTGAAACACACCAGCAGCAGTACCACCGTGAACGGGATCCCCGCCGCGACCGTGCCTGCCTGCAGCGCCGCCAGCGCCTGCTGGCCGCCCCCATACAGCAGCGCCGCGGCCAGCAGGCCCTGCAGTGAAGCCCAGAAGATACGTTGCGGCACCGGCGCATCGTGTTTGCCGCCGGCGGTTATACCATCGATGACCAGGGAGCCGGAATCAGAAGAAGTCACAAAGAAGATCATCACCAGCACCACACCCACCAGTGTTGTCATGCCGCTCAGCGGCAGGCTTTCCAGCATCTGGAACGTGGCCAGGTTGATCGAGTCCATGCCCTGGCCGAGGCTGCCAATCCCGTTTTCCGCCTGAAACAACGCATTGCCACCGAAGGTGCTCATCCATACCAGCGTCACCAGGGTGGGCACCAGCAACACCGCGATAATGAACTCCCGCACGGTGCGGCCCTTGGATACCCGCGCGATAAACATGCCCACAAAGGGCGACCAACTGACCCACCAGGCCCAGTAGAATACGGTCCAGTCCTGCATCCATTGCGCATCTTCACGGCCGGTCCAGTTGCTGAGCGGCACCATATAGGCCAGGTAGTTGATGCCGGTTTCCAGCGTCACCGCCAGCGCCGATACCCCGGGGCTGGCCACGGCGACAAAGACCAGTAGCAGGGCCGCCAGGGCGATGTTGAAATTACTGAGCAGCTTTACGCCGCCATCCAGGCCGCGCACCACCGAGAGGATTGCCACAGAAGTGACAAGAACGATGATGGCCAGCTTGGTGGTGAAGCTGTCTGCGAAGCCAAACAGCATGGTCAGGCCCGCATTGACCTGGGATGCACCCAGCCCCAGTGAGGTCGCCAGCCCGAAGGTGGTGGCCAGCACGGCGAAGGTATCGATAACGTGGCCGGGCCAGCCCCAGCAGCGGTCGCCCAGCAGCGGGTAGAAGGCGGAACGCAGGGTCAGGGGCAGCTTGCAGTTGAAGCTGAAGAAAGCCAGCGCCAGTGCAATCACCGCGTAGATAGACCAGGCGTGCAGGCCCCAGTGATAGAGCGTGGCCGCCAGCGCCAGATCGGCGGCTTCCGGTGAGCGGGCCGCCACGCCCAGGGGCGTGCCACTGGCGCCCTCAAAATAAGTCATGGGCTCAGCCACACCCCAGAACATCAAACCGATCCCCATGCCTGCAGCGAACAGCATGGCAAACCAGCTCAGGCGGCTGAACTCCGGCTCTGCCTGATCACCCCCCAGACGGATATGGGCCACCGGCAGAAACACCAGCGCCAGGCAAAACAGCAGGATCGCGCTGACTGAAATCATCATGAAACTGTCAAAGGTCGACAGGCACCAGGCCCGCACGGCCGCCAGTATCTGGTTCGACTCCTGGGGAAACTGGAGGGTCAGCAACACAAATCCCACGATCAGGCTGGCGCTGACGAAAAATACCGGATTGTGAATATCCAGGCCCCAGATTTCGACATTGTCGTCGCCGACGGTGTATTCCGACTCGTACCGGGTTGCCATAAAAAGGAGCCTTTTGCGCTCTCGCGCCGGTTAAATGCCGCTGCAATGGTCCTTGCGGGGGCCGCACCATATTTCGGCATCAAATGAATTAAGACTAAGCCACACCCCTGGCAGCCGTATGAGATGTTACCGGTTTTTTGCCGCAATTGCGGCCTTTTTGCTACTTTTTGCTGATAATTCAGACCCTTAACTTGAGATAAGGGGCCGAATCCAAGTATGATGCCGCGCTTGCAAAACAATTACAGCTATAACTAATTCTGCCTTAACAGGTCTGGGGAGAGATATGTTTAAGAAGAAGACACTTTGCGTAGCCGTACTGGCCGCCACATCTGCCTACCAGCAAACAGCGCAGGCGCAACTCGAAGAAGTGGTGGTCACCGCCACCAAGAAAGAGTCCAGCGTGCAGGATATTCCGGTCGCGGTAACGGCCCTGAGCCAGCAATCGATTAACCAGATGGGCATCACGGATTTCAGTGACTACCTCGTGCAATTGCCTGGCATCACCGCCGGCGGCGGCGGGCCCGGCACCAGCACCATCTATATTCGCGGCGTCGCCTCCACCACGCCAAACCTGACTACCTCCGGCGTTGCCGGCCTGGCCCCCAACGTCGCTTTCTACCTCGACGAACAGCCCCTGGTGCAACCGGGACGTAACCTGGATGTATACGCAGCCGACCTCGCCCGCATCGAGGTGCTCAAGGGACCCCAGGGCACCCTGTTCGGCGCCAGCTCGCAGGCGGGTACCGTGCGACTGATTACCAACAAGCCTGATTTCAGCGGCTTTTCCGGCAACCTGAAAATGGGGGCTGCCCATACCGAAGAAGGCGACCCCAGCTACAACGTCGAGGGTGTCATCAATGTGCCTGTGACCGACAACTTCGCCCTCAGGGCCGTGGTGTATGCCGACAGCCAGGGCGGCTATATCGACAACGTAGGCAATACCGTTACCACGCGCGACAGCGCGCGCTTCCAGCCCGGCGGATTCCAGGGCGGTGCCAATTTTGACAACGTCAACTTCCTGGCAGCAGACAACCGCTCGCGCACCGAAGAGGATTTCAACGATGTCACCTACTCGGGCGCGCGTCTTGCGGGCCTGTGGGACATCAACCAGGACTGGAGCCTGCTGGTCGGCGTTGCCCAGCAGACCATCGACAGCGACGGTGTGTTCTTCCAGGACCCCGAGCTCGATGACCTGGAAATCAGCCGCTACGAACAGGACACACTGAAAGACGAGTACGAGAACTACAACTGGACCCTGAAAGGTCGCCTCGGCGAACTGGACGTGCTGTATACCGGCGCCTACACCGAGCGCGAAGCCAACGGCCGGGTGGACTACACCGACTATCTGTTTGTCGGCCAGTACATCCCCTATTACATTTGTGACTACTCCGTGTCCTACCCGGACACCGATCCCACGGGCACCTGCCAGGCGCCGAACCTGTTCGTAAAGACCGACGTCAAAACTGAAACCCAGACCCATGAATTTCGCGTCAGCACCGACCCGACCCGTCGCATTCGAGCGGTGGTCGGCGGTTTCTACAGCAACATGGAACTGCACGAAGACGCCCAGTTCACCTACCCGGGCTCCACCCAGATTCTTGCGGCCGACGGCGTGAGCGTGGGTTTCGGCCCCAACTTCTCTGCCGAGGGCTCATCGGCTCGCGACAAGAGCCAGTGGAACCCGGGCGTGATCTTCCGCAACGATGTCGAGCGCGAAGATGACCAGCTTGGCGCCTTCGGCGAAATCGAGATTGATATCTTTGATCAGTTCACCGCCACCTTTGGCGCACGCTGGTACGACATCGAAGTTGACCTGCGCGGCAGCGCGGCGGGCTCCTTCGGCAACCTCGGCGCAGACGAAGACAACAACGCCGGCAACAACCTCGACGAGATCTTCAGCGGCGACAATGACAAGGCGGAGACCGACGGCGTCATCGGCAAGGTCAGCCTGGCCTGGAAGCCTAATGACAGCCAGCTCTACTACGTGACCTGGTCGGAAGGTTATCGCCCGGGCTTCCTGAACCGCCCAGGGGGATCTACCTCCCAGGACGGCAACTACACGGTACCGTTTGCGTTTGATACCGACGAGATCACCAACTACGAGCTGGGCTGGAAACTCGACCTGCTGGACAACACCCTGCGCTTCAACGGCGATATCTTCTTCGTCGATATCGAAGACCTGCAGATCGGCATTTTTGATGCCAGCATCACCAACCTGTTCTTTGCCGACAATGCTGCAGACGCAGAAGTCACAGGCTTCGAGGGTGACTTCACCTGGCTGCCGACAGCTCTGCCGGGGTTGACACTGAGCGGTGGCTTCTCCTTCCTGGATACTGAGATCACCGACAGCTTTGTCACCAACTTTGTCCGCGAAGGCGACGATCTGGCTTTCGCTCCTGAGTTTCAGTACAGCCTCAGCGCTCGCTACGAGTGGACACTGTCCGGCGGCCTTACCGCCCACGTCATGCCATTCATGAGCTATTCCGACGAGGTGAACACCGACATCGTCGCGGCCAATAGCATCGAGCTGGATAGCTGGACTCTCTGGAACATCACCGCCGGCGTGTCCGACGAGGTGTGGAGCGCGGAGTTCTATGTCGAGAACATTGACGATGAGCGCGCCGAAATTTCCGGCAACGCCATTTTCAATCGCTCACGCGTGACGGTCGCAAGGCCCCGCACTATGGGGATGCGTTTCTCCTACGCATTCTAAGTCGCGCCTCAACAATACGGCTCCCGTGCACTACAATGCCGGGAGCCGTTTTTATTTCCGGACACCCACCCTCACTTGACTGAGCCAGACATGGTCAACCCCGCCGCCGTCCCCGACCTCACCGATATCCAGAAAAAAATGTCCACCAGTGACTTCGTTGGCGCGCTGGCTGATCTCGAACTCTGGCTTGAGCAGGATCCAAATCACACCGACGCGCTTTATATGAGCGCGGTCTGCTATCGCTATACCGGCCAGCACGATCTGGCCCAGCAGCGACTGGACAGCCTGCAATCCAGCTTCGGCGACCGCGGCCGGCTCTATCAGGAACAGGGGCATTTGCACCTGGCGCGCGGCGACCACAACAAGGCTCTGGCGGCGTATGCCATTGCCACCCAGCTAAATCCCGCCCTGGCTGCCAGCTGGCGCAATCAGCAGAAGATCCTCGAAGCCAACGGCAACCGCCAGGAAGCGATGCAGGCGGCGGCCCAGGCGCAGCGCCTGCAGGACCTGCCAAAGCCACTGTTGGCGGTCACCGACCTGCTGGCCCAGGGCAAGCTCGGTAAGGCCGAACAGCTGTGCCGCAAATTCCTGCAGGCCTCCCCCACCCATGTGGAGGGAATGCGACTGCTGGCGGACATCGCCGTGCGCTTCGGCGAATTGGAAGACGCGGAATTCCTGCTGGAGAGCGCGACGGAATTTGCGCCGGATAATCACCAGGTCAAAATTGACCTGGTCAGCGTGCTGCGCACGCGCCAGAAGTTTCCCGAGGCGCTGGCACTGGCCGAGCAGTTGGCGAACACCTGGCCCGACAATCTGCAGTTCAAGTCGCTGTACGCAATTGAGAGAATGCAACTGGGGCAGTATGAAGCAGCCGTGAAGCTGTTCGACGAGGTGCTGGAGAAGATTCCCCAGGACGCTGTCACGCTCACCTCCCGCGGCCACGCACTGAAAACCTGGGGCAAGCCCGAGCAAGCGGTAGCCAGCTACCAGGCGGCAATTGCCGCCAACCCCTGGCACGGGGATGCCTACTACGCACTGTCGAATCTCAAGACCTACCGCTTCAGCGACGCAGAGCGCGCGGAGATGCTGGAGCTGCAGCAGCGCGATGAACTGGAGCCCAGCAGCCGGGTGCATCTCGCCTTTGCCCTGGGAAAAGCCTTCGAGGACGACGAGGACTACGAACAGTCCTTCAGGTTTTACTCCCAGGGCAACCAGCTAAAGCGGCAGCAGAGCGGCTATGACGCCGACAAGATGTCCGAAGAGCTGGAAGCACAGCGCCGGTTCTTCACCCCTGAGGTATTGAAGGCGCGCGCCGGAGCCGGATGCCCGGCGCCGGACCCGATCTTCATTGTCGGCCTGCCGCGGGCGGGCTCTACCCTGCTGGAGCAGATCCTGTCTTCCCACAGCCAGGTCGACGGCACCCTCGAGCTACCGAACATGCTGGCCGCCGCGCAGAAACTCAGGCGCCGCGGGCGGGTGGACGGCGCCCGCCCCTATCCGGAGTTGCTGGCAGACCTGGACGACGCCGAGCTGGCCGCCATGGGGGAGAAATACCTGGAGGACACGCGCATCCATCGCCAGGACGCGCCCTTCTTCATTGACAAGATGCCCAACAATTTCCGTCACATTGGCCTGATCAAGCTGGTCCTTCCCAATGCGAAAATTATCGACGCGCGGCGCCATCCCATGGCGTGCTGCTTCAGCGGCTTCAAGCAGCTGTTCGCCGAGGGGCAGGAGTTCAGCTACGACCTCAGGGACATCGGCCAGTACTACAACGACTATGTGGCGCTGATGGATCACTGGGACGAGGTGGCGCCAGACAGCGTGCTGCGCGTTCAATATGAGGACGTTGTCGCCGACCTGGAAACCCAGGTGCGGCGCATTCTGGATTTCTGTGACCTCGAGTTCGAGCCCGCCTGCCTCAACTTCTACGCCACCGAGCGCGCCGTGCGCACCGCCAGCTCCGAGCAGGTGCGCCAGCCCATTTACGACAGCGGCATCGAACAGTGGCGCCACTTCCAGCCCTACCTCGGAGAACTGGAACGCATCCTCGCGCCGTCGCTGGCGGATTGAACAACTCGCCACCCCAGGCGCCGTGGCATTGGTTATACTTGCCCACCCATTCTTCTATATAGCGCAGACCGTGGCCTACGAACTGACCGGAAAAATCAAGCTTCTCCAGGATCCCAAAACCTTTGACAGCGGCTTCACCAAGCGGGAAATGGTGGTCATCGTCGACGACGGAAAATACCCTCAGGAAATCAATATTGAATTTGTTCAGGACAAGGTGGGCCTGCTGGATCAACTGCAGCCCGGGCAGACGGTGACAGTCAGCTTTGATATCCGCGGCAGGGAATACAACGGCCGCTATTTCAACAACCTCCAGGGCTGGAAAATCGTCACCGACGATGAAGCCCCCAACGACGGGACGCCACCCCCCCAGGACGTACCGCCAGCTGACGCTTACGACGACGATATTCCGTTCTAGCCGCCAACGCTCACCGATACGGCCGCTCGCGTCGCGACGATTTTAAGGCAATAAAAAACCCACCGCTGCGGCTGCAACGGTGGGTTCCTGTAGCGTAAAGCTTATTCGTTAGCGGCGGGGCGATTGCGCTCGCGGATACTGTGATTCTTGTTCAGCGACCCGTCTTCCTCGAGTACACCGAGGACAGAACCATCCTCGTATTCGAGAACGATCGTGGGACGACGCACAAACTTCACCGACCAACCGAACTTGAGGGCCCGATCCAATCCGCTGACCTGCGCAGGCGTCAGGTAGCGATCAAGGTTGATCGGTACCGGCGCCATGCCTTTTCTTTTTTCTGATTCGGTCATTTTTCAGGGACCTTTCACTCCATTGTCATCGATATTTAGCACAGACCACCCCCGCGAACCGGATTGCCCGGCCGTTCTGTGAACCAGTTCACGGGAATTGTGCAATCGGGCAGTCAGGCGTCGTCGGAAGCCCCGTCTGGCGCGACCTCCTTCTCGAGGGCGATAATCTCGTCTCCGCGTCCAGGCTCATGGCTTTCCTCAGTGGTAAAAGGCTTCACCAGGCCGTTGCGCTTGATGACGAACAGCGGCGTACGCTGGCCCTCGTACTTGTGGCGGAACGCCTCCCAGCCGAACTCGTCGGTCAGGGTGGTGCTGGTCACCTTGCGACCCCGCAACACGGCGCTGACCAGATCGGCATAGCGTATATCGTCGCCAAACAGTCGGTTGCCCACATAGCGGCCAGGGGTCTTTCGACCGCCCGAGGCCTTCTCGTCGGCGGGAGCCGTAACCGCATAAATGCGCTGCTTGCCGAACTCGTTGCGAAAGTGCACCGCAGCGGTGTAGTTCAGGTGCCGCTGCCGCGACAGTGCCAGCAGCCCGCCAATACCGCTGAGGTCCAGGTGGGCCTCGGCATGTTCTGATGAGGGATTGCCGTAGTAGGTTTCCAGGCCGGCCATGCGTGCCTGGCGCAGGTCTTCCCAGTTGGTATCGGCCAGTATGCAGCGGAAATCGTGCTCCTTGAGTGCCGCCGCCAGCGCCCGGGAGAACGGGTTGGCGCCGACGATCAGAAAACCCCGGGGAGAGGGCTCGGCCACGCCCAGCAATTTTGCCAGTGGCCGGGCAGTGGCGCTCTGCAGTAGCACCGTGCCAACGATCATTGTGAAGGTCAGCGGCACCAGCAGCGCGGCCTCCGGGTTTCCCTCCGCCAGCAGCCGCTCTGCAAAGATCGCCGAGATCGCTGCGGCGACAATGCCACGGGGCGCTATCCACGCCAGCAGCGCCCGCTCTCGCCACGCAACGTCCGAGCCAATGGTGCTCACCAGCACCTTGGCCGGCCGTGCCACAAATTGCAGCACAGCGAGCAGAAGCAGTGCCTGCCACCCCACCGACAGCAGTTGGTCCATATCGATACGCGCCGCCAGCAGAACGAACAACACCGAAATCAGCAGCAGGCTGAGGTGTTCCTTGAAGTTCAGGATGGGGTGAATATCGACGTCATCACGGTTGGCCAGCCACATGCCCATGGCGGTCACCGCCAGCAACCCGGATTCGTGAGTGATGGTATTGGATACCGTAAAGGTCACCAGCACCAGGCTCAGGGTGGCGAGGTTGTGCAGGTATTCCGGCATCAGGTTACGCGACAGTATGGTGCCGAGAATGACGCCGGCGAGAATACCGAGCACGCTGCCTGCCAGCAGCGCCTGCAGGAACAGACCAATGGCACTGCCGAAGGCGTCTTCGGAGGCGCTGGCCAGGATGAACTCAAAGGTCATCACCGCCAGCAGGGCGCCAACCGGGTCGATGGCAATGCCTTCCCAGCGCAGAATATTGGAGATTCGGCGGTTGGGACGAACGGTGCGCAGCATGGGCGCGATCACTGTGGGCCCGGTGACAATCACAATGGCGCCGAACAGGGCGCTCATTTCCCAGCTGAAGCCAAAAATGAGTCGCGTGGCCACCGCGACCAC
Organism: Cellvibrionales bacterium; assembly: GCA_043513815.1. GTDB lineage: Bacteria > Pseudomonadota > Gammaproteobacteria > Pseudomonadales > Halieaceae > JANQIO01. Next base: position 4,139,133 of record CP121313.1, read on the forward strand.
CAGCCAGGTGACCAGCGCACCCACAGTAATCATGCGCTGCACCACGCCACCGAAGCCGCGGATCTCACGGAAATCCAGTGTCAGTGCACCCTCGAACAGGATGATCGCCACCGACAGGGACACCGTGGGCATCAGGAAGTCGCCCAGCAGCGCATCCGGGTCAAGCACTCCGGTGACCGGTCCCGCCACCAGGCCAGCAATGAGCAGGAACAGGATCGCCGGCAGACGCACCCGCCAGGCCAGCCACTGGCACAGGCTGGCGAGCAGTAGCACCAGGGCAATGGCCAGCGCAACGTTCTCCATCATGGCTGATTCTCCAGGGCGATCTCCACCAGCACCAGTCGAGGTGCAGCGGCGGCCAGGCTCTCGGGCAGTGGCTTGCGCTCGCCGTCCAGCTTGACCCCGTAGACCACCGCATCCCGCGGCAGGGCTGTCAGGAACGCATCAACGCCCGCGCGCAGTGCCGTGCTGTCGCCCTCGTAGAGCGTCGCAGTTCCCGGCAACTGCTCGCCGCCTATCTCCACCGTCACAGCGGCGGCGCCGTCGCGGAAGTTTTTCCACCAGTTGGTATTGGTGCTGGACAGCAGCCGCACCAGGTCGCCCTCGCGGGTATAGCTCAACGGTGTGTTGAGTGCCCGCCCGCTCTTGCGCCCCTTGAAATGGACAATCGCGATATTACCGCTGGCAATGCCGTGCAGCGGCGAGCGCAGCAGGCAGCGCGCTACCGGATTGAGCAGGTACCGGTAAAAAGCATGACCGACGTTCACCGTCAGGAGATATCGCTGGCGTCGTGCCGTTCCAGCACCTGCAGCGCTTCGTCACCCCAGCTGGTGTTGACCCGACGGCCGCGCTGCACCGCCGGACGATCCTTGATCTGGTTGGCCCAGCGCATGACGTTCTTGTAGGACTCCACATCGAGAAATTCCTGTGCCTCATAAATCTTGCCGGTCACCAGCACGCCGTACCAGGGCCAGGTCGCCATATCGGCGATCGTGTAATCGTCCCCGGCGAGAAATTCACGCTCCGCCAGGTTGCGGTCGAGCACATCCAGCTGGCGTTTCACTTCCATGGCATAGCGATTGATGGGGTACTCGTATTTCTCCGGCGCATAGGCGTAAAAATGGCCAAAGCCGCCGCCCAGAAAGGGCGCGCTCCCCATTTGCCACATCAGCCATGACAGGGTCTCGGCCCGGGCGGCGGTGTCGGTGGGTAGAAATTCCCCGAACTTTTCCGCCAGGTGAATCAGCATGGCGCCGGACTCAAACAGGCGGATAGGCTGGTCGCCGCTACGGTCCACCATCGCGGGAATCTTGGAATTGGGATTTACCGCTACGAAGCCAGAGGAGAACTGGTCGCCTTCGCCGATATTGATGATCCAGGCATCGTATTCGGCCCCCGCGTGTCCCTGGGCCAGCAGCTCCTCCAACATCACCGTGACCTTGACCCCGTTGGGCGTGCCCAGGGAATAGAGCTGAATCGGATGTTTGCCTACTGGCAAATCCTTGTCGTGGGTGGGGCCTGCAACGGGACGGTTGATATTGGCAAAGCGGCCGCCACTCTCGGCGTCCCAGGTCCAGACCTTGGGCGGTTCGTAGGCTTCGGTCATTAGATCTCCAGTTTCTCCATCAATGGTTGGTGGTGTACGGGTGTGTCTGCCCGCCCGATTAACGCGGCGCCAGGGCGGACTCCACCGGCTGGCCACCTTGCTTGTAGACAACCCCGTCTTTCATGACGAAATCTACCCGTCCCAGCAGATTGATATGGCGCAGCACATCCCCGCGGACAGCGATGATATCGGCATACTTGCCCACCGACACAGTGCCCCAGCGGTCCGAGACGCCCATCATTACCGCACCCCAGTAGGTGGCGGCGCGGATGGCGTCCATCGGTGGAATCCCCATTACGCGCACCCACACATCTATCTCGTTCCAGGTGCTCTGGCAGTGGAATTTCATGGGAATACCGCTGTCGGTGCCCACCAGGAACACCACGCCGGCTTCGCGCAACTGGGCGATCTTGCGCTTGAGCGTGGGTTTGCGCAGGGGCGTGAGCTGCATGTAGGCGAGCTGCCCGGGCTGCTCAATGGACTGCTGGATATCAGCAATCGTGTCCGCCTCCAGGCCCCGATGCCAGCAGGTGTCGTCCAGCTTTTCCGGGTTGTCCACGGTTTCCGGGTAATTCCACAGGCCCTCAACGGTCGGCGTCCAGAACAATGGCCCGCCGGCCACGCGGCCAGTCGCGGTGCGCTCGCGCAGCTTTTCAATCACGTCCGGCGGATATTCCGGGGCGGTGGTCAGACCGGTGTGTTCAAAATTGTCGACGCCGATTTCCAGGCCGCGGCGAATCTCCGAGGGACGGTGCGAGTGCGCGACCACCTTGAGGCCCCGCTTGTGGGCCTCGTCGACCACTGCCTGTGCCTCCTCCAGGCTCATCTTGTCCTGGTCAATCAACTTGATGATATCGACACCGGCATCCGCCAGCTTTCTGACCTTGCGGCGTCCATCTCCGGGGCTGTCGACGCCCCAGCGAAAGGCTTCAGTGCCCGGGTAGGGCTCATCCTGTATGAAAGGGCCCGACACGAACAGTCGCGGCCCGGGAATTTCACCCGACTCGATGCGGCGCTTCACCGAGATCGAGGGCTCCAGCGGTGCGCCCAGGTCTCGCGCCGTGGTAATACCGGCCAGCAGCAGCTGTACGGCGCTGGCGGGCATGATCTCGCTGCCAAAGCGGTCCATATAAGTAGGATCCCAGTGGCTGTAGTCAGAATGTCCTGCCAGCATCAGGTGGGCGTGGTTCTCCCACAGGCCTGGCAGAACGTCCATTCCCTCTGTGGAAATCACTTCGTACCCTGCCGGCACCGGCAGGGTATCCACCGTGCCCACCTGCTGGATAACACCGTCCCTGACCAGGATCACGCTGTTGGCGATAGGCCGATGACCGAATCCATCGATAAGCCGACCGCCCACCAGCGCCGTATCCGCCCCGGCGACCGGGGCGCCCATCAGCACTGGTAACAGTACCGCCAAAAACCTGGTCAGCCATGCATGCATCTGCGTTTCCTCGTTAGACAGGCAATCCCGACAGACTAGATCAAAGCCGTCGCCGATACCAATGCACTCGCGGTCTGGGTAACGCCTGGCGGCCGGTCGCTAATCCAAACTGCACAGGCACCGTATACATTCTCTGCGCAGCGTCCAAATTCTGTCCAACCGATGCACGCAAGGAGAAGCAGGTGGCCACTGAAAATAACAAGTGGGGCCTCCTGGAGTCCCAGCAGGAAGAAGACGCCCAGCGCCGGCGAGCGGTAGAAGACCCCGGCGCCTTTCACGGCGAAATAGCCTCAACGGAACTCCACTGGTTCGACAACGCCGGCCGGCGTTGGTTAAACCGCAGTCCCAGTGATCAAGCATGGGCAGGCTTCAGTGCGGCCGACGGCAAACCGCTGGCCGCCGAAGACCTCGACTCCAGCTGGTGTCCCTGGGACAAGGCACTGGACGACAACGACGCTCCCTTTTTCCGCTGGTTCGCCGGTGCCCACACCAATGCCTGCTTCAATGAAGTCGACCGCCATGTGCTGGCCGGTCGCGGCTCTGACACCGCTATTGTCTTCGAGGGCGATCGCTGGGACCCCTCCAAGCATGACGGCAAGGGAGGCCCGGTCTACCAGCGCGACATCAGCTACCGGGAATTGCTGACCGAAACCGTATTGCGCGCCGAGGTGCTGGCCTCCCTGGGCCTGGAGCGCGGCGACCGGGTGGCTTTCAACCTGCCCAATATCCTCGACCAGGTCTACTACACGCTGGCTGCCAAGCGGCTGGGCATTATCTACACCCCGGTATTCGGTGGATTTTCCGCCAAGACCCTGTCGGACCGCATCTACGATGCCGGCGCGAAAGTCGTGGTCACCGCCGACGGCGGTTACCGCAATGCCGAGGTGGTGGCCTACAAGGAAACCTATACCGATCCGGCGCTGGACAACTACCTGCCGCTGAACACCGCGCTGGCTACTTTCGAAAAGGCCCTGGGCGAGTTCGAACTGGGGGAGACCGCGGCGCGACTCATCGAATCGGTCACCGCAGCGCTGGCCGGCGAAATTACCATCGAACGCAGCGACCTGATGCGAGAACTGGGCCTGGCGCTATCCCGGGAAACCGGCCTGCGCGCCGAGCAGTCCGCTGAGCTGCGCACCGCAGTCGCCCGACAACTGGCAGATGCCGGCCACACTGTCGATACCGTGGTCGTGGTGCGCTACACCGGCCAGGACGTGGTGGAACAGGCCCGCGACCGCTGGTCCCATGAGCTGCTGGCCGCTGCCGCCGAGCGCGTGCTGGCCGCAGCCGACTGTGCCGACCTCGACGCACTCGCGGCCCTGGACGACGACGCCCTGTGGCGCGCGCTCAATGCCAGCCACCCGGCCCTGCCGGTAGAGGCCGACTGGCCGCTGTTCATCATTTATACCTCCGGCTCCACCGGCAAACCCAAGGGCGTGGTGCATACCCATGGCGGCTGGCTGGCCGGCATCACCCACACAATGCGCACGGTGTTCAACGCCGATATTGACGACCGGCTCTACGTGATAGCCGATCCCGGCTGGATTACCGGGCAGGCCTACCTGCTGGCCGCGCCCCTGTCCCGGGGCATGACCACTATCATCCACGAGGGCTCACCGCTGTTTCCCCATGCCGGGCGCTTCTCTTCAATTATCGAGCGCCACGGCGCCACCGTGTTCAAGGCCGGCTCCACTTTCCTCAAGGCGGTGATGACCGACCCGGCCAGCACCGAAGACATGGCCGCTTACGACATGAGCAGCCTGCACGTCGGCACCTTTTGCGCCGAGCCAGTGTCGCCGGCAGTGCAGCAGTTCGCCATGGACCGGGTCTGTCAGCACTACATCAATTCCTACTGGGCCACGGAGCACGGCGGCATCGTCTTCTCCTGCCCCTGGGGTGGCTACAAGCCGCTGACGGCAGATGCCAAGACCTGGCCGCTGCCGTGGATACAGGCGGAGGTGCGAGTCGCCACCGAAACTGACAGCACCGGCAGCGCCACCGCCTGGCGCACTGCCGAGGAAGGCGAAAAAGGCGAGCTGGTCATCACCCAGCCCTACCCCTATCTGGCGCGCACCATCTGGGGGGACGCAGAGCATCTGGGTACGGCCGAATGGCGCGGCGACCTGGCCCGCTTCCGCAGCACCTACTTCGACCGCTGGCCGGGTGACCTGGCTTACACCCAGGGCGACTACGCCCGCTGCCACCCGGATGGCGCTTTCACCCTGCACGGTCGCTCGGACGATGTCATCAACGTCAGTGGACACCGAATCGGCACCGAGGAAATCGAAGGCGCGATTCTCCGCGACAAGACCCTGCGCAAGGATTCGCCGGTGGGCAATGCCGTGGTGGTCGGCGCGCCCCACGACGAGAAGGGCGAGACGCCGGTGGCTTTCCTGGTCGCGGCACCTGGCAAGAAGCTCACCGACGATGACCTGGCGCGGCTGCAGAGCCTGGTGCGCAGCGAAAAAGGCGCCACAGCGGTGCCCTCTGATTTCCTGGTGGTATCGGCATTCCCGGAAACCCGCTCCGGCAAATATATGCGCCGTACGCTGCGCGCCATCCTGCTGGAGGAACCGTTGGGTGACCTGTCCACTCTCCGCAACCCGGAGGTGGTGGAGGAAATCGGCAAGACTGTCGCCCAATGGAAGGCCTTCGGCCGACTCGCCGAGGCCCGCCAGATTGTCCAGTCCTGGCGCTACCTGCGGGTGGAGACCCACGAGCTGGCCCCGGGCAGGAATGTGGCCTTGCTGGTGGTCGACAGCCCACCGGTCAACTCGCTCAACGAACGCTCGCTGGATGAATTCAACACCGTATTGCAGCACCTGGTGCACCAGCAGTCGATCGCCGCCATTGTGGTCACCGGGGCCCGCAGCGCCTTTGTGGCCGGCGCCGACGTCAAGGAACTGCTGGAAGTCGGTGAGGCCGGCGACATGGACTCGGCGCGCACCGCACCCAATGCGGCGCACACGGCTTTTTCCAGCCTGGAAAATATTGGCAAACCGGTTATTGCCGCTGTGAACGGTCCTGCCCTGGGCGGCGGCTGCGAACTGGTACTGGCCTGTAGCTACGTGGTGGCCGACCTTCACGCTCGATTCGGCCAGCCGGAAATAAACCTGAACCTGCTGCCGGGCTACGGCGGTACCCAGCGGCTGCCCCGCCGGCTGCATCACCGCCGCGGCCGCGAGGGGTTGCTGGAGGCTGTGCGCCTGATAACCAGCGGCCGGACCATGGACGCGGACGCCGCGTTGGCGGCAGGCCTGGTTGACACCGTGGTGGGTGGCGATGGCTGCGGCCCGGTAGCGGCAGCCATGGATCTGCTGCGTGACTTCTTCGCCGGCGACGGCCCCCTCGTGGACGCCATGGAGGAGCGCGAGGCCTACCTTGCGAACCGGGAACAGTCGCTGCCCTTCGATGACGCCCTGCTGGAAGATCCGCGACTGGCGCCCACCCTGGCTCAGGCCCGGGCCTCCGGTCGCAGCCATGTGATTGATCGTATTCTCGACGCCATCGGTACCGGCGCCACAGAGGGTCAGGCGGCTGGCCTCAAGCACGAGGCGGAGCTGTTTGCTGAAGCGGTCTGCGACCCGCAATCCGGTCCGGTCGGCATTCTCGCCTTCCTGGAGCGCCGCTCTCCGGCGCTACCCATCAAGTACACGGAGGTCCCTCCCGATGCCGACGCAGATACCTGCAAGGCCCTGATCGAGGACGGCCGGTTACTGCCCAACGGGGCGAGCTTTTTCCCGGGAGTAACACCCATCCCCGACTATCAGTTCGGCCTTGGTGTGGCGCGCAATCCCGACAACGGTGAACCCGCCCACGGCGACCCGGTGGCCGCGGAGAAGTTGCTGGTATTCGAAACACCGCGGCCAGGCCCCAACGAGGCGCTGGTGTATGTACTGGCCTCGGAAATGAACTTCAACGATATCTGGGCGATTACCGGTATTCCCGTCTCACCCTTTGACGCCCGCGATGCCGACGTTCAGGTCACCGGCTCCGGCGGCGTGGCGCTGGTTGCCCAGCTCGGCGAAGAACTGGTGCGCGAGGGGCGCCTGTCGGTCGGCGACATCGTCACCCTCTACTCCGGCCAGAGCGAGCTGCTCTCACCTGACCAGGGGCTGGACCCGATGGCAGCGGATTTCCGTATCCAGGGTTACGAACGCAACGACGGCAGCCACGCCCAGTTCCTGGTCGTGCAGGGCCCGCAGCTGCACCCCAAGCTGCCGGGACTGACTCTGGAAGAGGCGGGTTCCTATGGCCTGACCCTGGGCACCATTCACCGGGCCCTGTTCAGCACGCTGAACATCCAGCCCAGCCGTCGCCTGTTTGTCGAGGGCGCTGCTACCGGCACCGGCTACGACTGCCTGCGCTCGGCCCTGCGATCCGGCCTGACGGCGGTGGGCATGGTCTCCAGCGACGAGCGCGGCGAGCGGGTTCGCACCCAGGGCGGTCATGCGATCAACCGCAAGGATGCCCGTTGGTCAGATATTTTTACGCCGGTGCCGGACGAGCCGGACGAGTGGGCGGCCTGGGAAAGCGCCGGTGAGGCTTTCGTCGCCGAAGCCAGTGAGCTGGCCGGCGGACCTATCGACTACGTGGTCTCACATGCCGGCGAAACCGCCTTCTCACGCTCCTTCCAGTTGCTGGGCGAAAACGGCGTGCTGACCTTCTACGGTGCCTCCTCGGGCTACCGATTTTCCTTCATGGGCAAAGCCGGCGAATCCCGCCCCGGCGAGATGTTTGCCCGCGCCGGTCTGCGGGCGGGCAACAGCCTGCTGGTGGTATACGGGCCCGGCGCCGAAGACGGCATTGTCGACCCGGTAGCGGTAGAAGCCATCGAAGTGGGCTGCGCGCTGGGCGCCCAGGTAGCGGTGCTCACTGACACGGTGTCCCAGCGCGAATTTGTCAGCTCGCTGGGCTTTGGCACCCGCATGACCGGTGTGGTCAGCATTGAAGAACTGAAGCGCCGCTTTGGCAACGAATTCGATCCACCCGGCCCGTTTGCGCGCCTGCCCGACCCGTTCACGGAATCGCCGGCTTTCAAGGAAGCCGTGCGACGTTTTTCTGATCGCACCCTCAAGCCAGTGGGCTCAGCGATCGCTCCACTGTTGCGCAACACCCTGGATCGGCGAGGACTGCCAGACGTGGTGTTCGAACGCAGTGGTCGCGATGGACTGGCGCTGGCCACCTCTCTGGTCAAACCCAATGTCGGCAAGGTGGTCTACTCGGAAGATCTGGCCGGTAGCCGGCTGAGCTTCTACGCGCCCCAGGTGTGGATGCGCCAGCGGCGGATTCTCATGCCCACCGCGGAGATCCGCGGCACTCACCTCAACACCTCCCGCGAGTTTGCGGAGATGCAGGAGCGTATTGCCGCCGGCCTCATCGACGTGATGCCACCGGTGCCGGTGGCCATGGACGGCGTGGCCGAGGCACACCAGGCCATGTGGGAAAACCGTCATGCCGGTGCCAACTATGTCGCCCTGCACGCTTTGCCGCGGCCAGGCCTCAAGACCCGCGATGAGCTGTATCGGGCCTGGGCCATCCGCGACGCCGAGGAGCGGGGTGAATCCTTTGAACGTATTGATACCGGATCTGCAGGAGCGCTGCGATGAATGAAATGACAAGTGTGGAAGACATTCCCGCCACCGAGAGCCGCAGCGGTCGACGGTTGGAAAACAAAACCGTCATCCTGACCGGCGCCGCCGGCTCTATCGGCACCTTTATTTCCCGGCATCTGCTGCGGGAAGGGGCCCAGGTGGTAATGACCGGACGCGACGGTGAGAAGCTGGATGCCTTCATCGACGAGCTGGTCGCGGAGGGCTACTCCCGGGATGCCATGGTCAGCGCGATCGGCGACTGCGCTGACCCGGAGGTGTGCCGACAGATTGTCGCCGCCGCCCTGGACAAGTTCGGCAGCCTGGAGGTGCTGATCAACAACGCCGGTGCCGCCGGACCCAAGTACACCCTGCGGGATATTCCCTTCACCGACGTGGAAATGCGCGCCTGCGGCGACGACCAGACCATGTTCGATTCCGCCATGAACCTGCTGGCCTCGCCCTGGAACATGGCACGGGCGGCCGCGGCCCATATGTCAGTGGGCGGCACCATTATCAACGTGTCGACAATTTTTTCGCGCACCCACTATTTCGGCCGCATTCCCTACGTGGTGCCCAAGAGCGGCCTGAACGCGCTGTCCAAGGGCCTGGCCCTGGAGCTGGGCGAGGACAAGGGCATTCGCGTCAACACCCTGTTCCCGGGGCCCATCAAGTCACAGCGTATCGACACCGCCTTTGCCCGCATGGACGAGCTGCAGAGCAAACCGTCGGGCAGCACCGGGCAGGAGTTCCGCGACCTGATGATTACCACCCGGGAAGAAGAGGGCGAGCTGGGCTTCCGCTACCCCACCCCCTCTGATGTGGCCTCCACCCTGGTATGGCTGGCCTCCGATGAATCCGCCGCCCTGTCCGGCCACCATGTGGAAGTGACCAACGGCATGCAGGTGCCGGCCCAGAGCCGCTCCAAGCTGGTGTCCTGGCCCGACAAGCGGCTAGAGGACCTGAGCGACAACGTGGTGCTGATTCTCGGCGGCTCGGACTACGAGGAGGCGCTGGTGTTCGCCGAGCGCCATATGGAAAGCGGAGCCAGGGTGCTGCTGGCTTTCCGTACCCTGCAGGCCCTGGGCAACGCCCGCGGCCTGGTGCAGTCCCGCGGGCTGGACGCTATCCAACTTTCGCACCTGGACCCGCTGCGCCGGGAATCGGTCGATCGCACCATGCAATTTATCGAAGACCAGTTCGGTCGTCTCGACGGCGTGATCGTCCTGCCCCGGGAGCCCAATGGGACCCACGGCTACTCCTTGTGCTCAGCCACTGACGAGGATGTAGAAAGTTTCGTGCGCGACGAGATTGTCGCCCCGGTGGCCTTTGCCTCCACCCTGGCCACCAACCTCAAGCGCTGGTACGACACTGGCGAGCCTCCCGCCATCACCTACGTCACCAACCCCAGCGACCGACACGGCAACCTTATGAATGAGGTGATCCGCGCGTCCATCGAAGCTCTCATTCGCGGCTGGCGACATGAAGACGAGGCGTTGACCGTGCGCGGCGATATCAGCTGGTCGGTGCTGCCCAACCAGCTGGTGCGTTTTGACAGCGAGGATGAGGACAACCTCACCTACTCCGCCGACTGGGCCGCCACCCTGACCAACCGGGTGCGCAAGATGGACCCCATCAACCTGTGGGTGCCCAAGAGCATCAAGCGCTCTACCGGCAAGGGCGCCATGCCTGCAGCGATTCAGCGGGTGCTGCCCGGCCTGCACAAGGGCAAGACCGCAGTCATCACCGGCGGCAGCCTGGGCATCGGCCTGCAGCTGGGTCGCTACCTCGCGGTGGCCGGCGCGCGCATCCTGCTCAGCGCCCGCAGTGCCAGCAAGCTCGAGGAAGCCCGCGACATGATTGTCGACGAGCTGCGCGGTGTGGGTTACCCGCGCCCCGAGGAGCGCGTGCACATTCTGCCCGACATCGATGTGGGTGATGACGACGCGCTGGAGACCCTGTTCCAGCACTCCATCGACCTGTTCGGGCACGTGGATTTCCTGATCAACAACGCCGGCATCTCCGGCGCCGAGGAAATGGTGGTGGACATGAGCCTGGCGGACTGGAACCGCACCATGCAGGCCAACCTGATCTCCAACTATGCGCTGATCCGCAAGTACGCACCGCTAATGAAAGAGCATGGCACCGGCTCGGTGCTGAACGTGTCCAGCTATTTTGGCGGCGAGAAATATGTCGCGGTGGCCTACCCCAACCGCGCTGACTACGCCGTGTCAAAAGCCGGCCAGCGGGTGCTGGCGGAAATCCTGTCTCGCCACCTGGGTCCGGAAATCCAGATCAATGCCCTGGCCCCGGGGCCAGTGGACGGCGCCAGGCTGCGCGGCCTCGGCGGCGCACCGGGGCTGTTTGAACGGCGCGGTCGGCTGGTCCTGGAAAACAAACGCCTGAACCAGGTGCACGCGGCGATTATCGCCGCCGTGCAGGACGGCTTCGATGCCCAGGAACTACTGGGCCTGGCCGTCAACGAGCTGTCCAAGCTACCCAACGCCAACCGCATGCCCAAGCCTCTGGCCAAGTTGTTCGCGCAGGTGGCCGACGCCCGCGGCACCGGCAGTGCCACCCGCTTTTTGCTCAACAAGGGCCTGGCAGAGAAGCTCATGAATCGCCTGGTACTGGGCGCGGTGTTTACCGATGAGATGGCAGAACAGTTCCTCGGCAAGTTTGCCGAAGCACCGGCGCCATTCTTTGACCAGAAGTCCATCGAGCGTTCCGCCGACCAGATCGAGTCGGGGATTCTCAACCGCCTGCACCTGCACAAAATGCCCACCGATGAACAGGTCGGTCTGTCCACGGTGTTCCACCTGGCGGATGACATTGTCAGCGGAGAGACCTTCCACCCTTCCGGGGGCCTCAAGTTCGATCGCTCGGTAACGGAAGGGGAGCTGCTGCTGCCGCCGGGCAAGGAGGACCTGGCCCGGCTCAAGGGCAAGCGCGTGGTGCTGATCGGTGACTGCATGCGCGCAGAGCTGGCTGCAATGGCCGCCGGCTTCGTTGAGCAGAAGGTGGCCAGCCTGCGCCTGCTGACCCATAGCGAAGAGGCCGCCGACGAGCTCAAGCACGCCTTCAAGGCCGGCAAGTCCTGCGATGTTGAAGTGCGCGCCATTGGCGATGACCTGGAAGGCGCGCTGGACGCCATACTTCGAGAGGACGGCGGCTTCGACGTCATCGTTTCCAGCCCCTTTGCGCGACTGCCCATGAGCGCATTGGCGGCGGAGCGCAGCGAAAAATGGGACCGGGTGCTAAGCGATGAACAGTTCAGCACCCTGGTGGACGACCAGCTCACCCATCATTTCCGGGTGGCCCGCTGCGCAGCACTAGTGCCCGCCTGCCAGATCGTATTGGTGACGCCGGACACCTCGCTGGCCTCCTCCCGCGAGGAGTTTGCGCTGGCCCTGTTCGTCAAGAACTCGCTGCACGCCTTTACCGTGACCCTGGGGGTGGAGACAGAGCGGCTGCCCACGGTGCCCGCGGTCAACCAGGTTCAGCTCACGCGGCGGGCACGCACCGAGGAACCTTCCAACGACCAGGAACTGGCCGAGGAAATGGAGCGACTGGTGCACGCGGTTTTGCAGTGCTCGGTACCGGCACCCAGCCCGTCAGACAGCCGCTACCTGTCGAAGATCTTCCGCGGCAACGCTGTCACGGTATAACTGCGCACGGCCAGACAGGCCCCGCCTGCGCTGAGCGCCCGTTCCCGGAGTGTCAGCGCGCACTCTGCCTGACCGCTGGCTGCAAAGGCTTCCCGGCAGGATAACTCCGTGGGTGCGAATGAAGGCCTGGCATTCTTGCGTTTGCGCCCAACTGAACTAGAGTTTTTAGTAGAACACCTTAAGGCACCAGGGACAGGAATGGATGGTGCCTCTATAACAACAATATCGAGAGGTGGCTTTGCGTAGCACGGAACTACTGCCTTTTGTCGTCTACTTCGGCGCAGTGATCCTGTTGGTGGCGACCATGCTGGGTCTGTCCTGGCTATTGGGGCAACGGCGGGCCAACAAGGCCACCAATGTGCCTTTTGAGTCCGGCGTTATCTCCGTCGGCTCCTCCCAGGTCCAGCTCTCTGTCGAGTTCTACCTGATTGCCATCTTCTTCGTTATCTTCGACCTTGAAACCGTATTCATCTTCGCCTGGGCCATCGCGTTCTTCGAACTGGGCTGGGAAGGCTACGCGGCCATCATGGTCTTTATCGTGGTATTGGCGGTAGCCCTGGTCTACGAGTGGCGCTCCGGCGCACTGGACTGGGGGCAGAAGACCCGGCTAGGGCTGGAGGGCGCGCCGCCAATTGAGGAGTCACCCTGATGGAGTGGAGCCTCAGCCGTCCGGAAGACGTGATCGCTACCAGTCCCGGCAGCGCCGATATCGAGCAGTACGTCAAACGCAACGTGATGTTTGCCAGGCTCGAAGACCTGGTGGCCTGGGGCCGGGCCCACTCCCTGTGGCCTTTCAATTTCGGCCTGTCCTGCTGCTACGTGGAGATGGCCACTTCCTTCACCAGCCGCCACGACATCGCCCGCTTCGGCTCGGAAGTGATTCGCGCCACGCCACGCCAGGCCGACCTGATGGTGATCTCGGGGACCTGCTTCCGCAAGATGGCGCCGGTAGTGCAGCACCTGTACGACCAGCTGCTGGAACCGCGCTGGATCATCTCCATGGGTTCCTGCGCGAACTCCGGCGGCATGTATGACATTTACAGTGTGGTGCAGGGCGTCGACAAATTCATACCCGTGGATGTTTACGTCCCGGGCTGTCCTCCGCGACCGGAGGCCCTGATGCAGGGGCTGATGATGTTGCAGGACGCTATCGAACAAGAGAGGCGACCACTGAGCTGGGTGGTCGGTGACCAGACGGTCATCAAACCCGACATGCCCAGCCAGCGCGATCGTCTCCAGCAGGAGCGAAGCCAGCAAACAGAATTGAGGAGTCCGGATAGCGTTTAGGGGAGCACCGACCAAACTTTCGCGGTAACACGTAGCGAGGCCCGTATGCTCGGCGCAGGCTTGAATGACAGCGCAGGCACAGCTGAAGACGTCGAAAAGGCGCGCTTTGGCGGAGACCAGTTCGTGCGCCAGGACTGCCCTGACGGCACCCCCACCTACTGGGTCGAGGCCGACCAACTGCTGCGCGTGCTGCGCGAACTCAAGGCCGACTACCCCATGCTCTACGACTTGTTCGGGATCGATGAGCGTCTGCGCGAACAGCGCGAGGGTCAGCCCGCCGCCGACTTCACCGTGGTCTACCACCTGCTGAGTTTGACGCCCTATGCCCAGCTACGGCTCAAGGTGGCAGTGATCGAACCGGCCGAAGTGCCCAGCGCGGTGGACATCTGGCCCAATGCCAACTGGTACGAGCGCGAGACCTGGGACATGTTCGGTATCCGCTTCACCGGACACCCCCACCTGCGGCGCATCTTGCTGCCCCCCACCTGGGAAGGTCACGCCCTGCGCAAGGAGCACCCGGCCCGCGCCACCGAGATGGAGCCCTTCAGCCTGTCCCCGGAGCAACAGGACCGGGAGCAGGAAGCATTGCTGTTCCGCCCCGAAGAGTGGGGCATGGAGCGGGCCACCGAGGACACCGAGTTCATGTTCCTCAACCTGGGACCCAACCACCCCAGCGTTCACGGCGTGTTCCGCATTGCCCTGCAGCTCGACGGTGAGGTGGTGGTGGATGCGGTGCCGGATATCGGTTATCACCACCGGGGCGCCGAGAAGATGGGTGAGCGCCAGACCTGGCACTCCTATATCCCCTATACCGATCGTATCGACTACCTGGGCGGGGTGATGAACAACCTCGCCTACCTGCAGACGGTGGAGACCATGGCCGGCATCAGCGTGCCGCCGCGGGCCCAGGTCATCCGCATCATGATGGCGGAGCTGTTCCGCATCTCCAGCCACCTGGTGTTCTACGGCACCTTCGCCCAGGACGTGGGGCAGATGTCGCCGGTGTTCTACATGTTCGCCGACCGCGAGCGCCTGTTCGGCATTGTCGAGGCCATTACCGGTGGACGCATGCACCCGGCCTGGTTCCGCATTGGCGGTGTCGCCCAGGACCTGCCCGAGGGCTGGGACACCCTGGTGCGTGATTTCATCGATGCCATGCCAGCGCGGCTCGATCACTACGACAAGATGGCCATGCAGAATTCCATCCTCAAGCAGCGCACGGTGGGCATCGGCCGCTGCACGCAGCAAGAGGCCGTCGACTGGGGCATCACCGGTCCCAACCTGCGCGCCACCGGCGTCGACTTTGACCTGCGCCGGGACCAGCCCTACGGCGGCTATGACCAGTTCGAGTTCGAAGTGCCGGTGTTTAACAACGGCGACTGCTACGACCGTGCCCGGGTGCGCATCGAGGAGATACGCCAGAGCCTGCACATTATTCGCCAGTGCGTCGACAATATGCCGGAGGGGCCCTACAAGTCAGAGCACAAGCTCACCACCCCGCCGCCGCGGGAGCGCATGCTGGAGGATATCGAAACACTGATCCATCACTTCCTCAACGTGAGCTGGGGGCCGGTAATCCCGGCCGGCGAAGCCTGCATGCCCATCGAGGCCACCAAGGGGCTCAACAGCTACCACCTGGTCAGCGACGGCGGCACCACCAGCTACCGCACGCGCATACGCACGCCCTCCTTTGCAGTGCTCCAACAGATTCCGCTGCTGTCCCGCGGGCTGATGATTCCCGACCTGATCGCCATCATTGCCAGTATCGATTTCGTCATGGCGGACGTGGACCGATGAGCGAGCAACTGCACAGCCTGCCGGCAGAGGCTCTCACGTTAAGCGACGCGGAGCTGGCCGAGATCGATGCCGAGATCGCCCATGCCCCCTACCGGGCGGCGGTGGCCATCGATGCACTGAAAATTGTCCAGGCCCATCGCCGCTGGGTCTCGGATGAGAGCCTGGAGGCGCTGGCCGCCTACCTGGAAATGCCGGCGGCGGAGCTGGAAGGCATTGCCACTTTCTACAACCTGATCTTCCGCCGCCCGGTGGGTGAAAACGTCATCCTGGTGTGCAATAGCGTGAGCTGCTGGATCAAGGGCTGTGAGGGGATCAGCAAAGCGGTTAGCGAACAGCTGGGTATCGAGCCCGGGCAGACCACCGCCGACGATCGCTTCACCCTGCTGCCCATTACCTGCCTGGGCGCCTGCGACCGGGCGCCGGTGATGATGGTGGGCGAGAACAAGTTCGAGGATGTGACGGCGGAGCGCATCGCTGCCATTCTCGACCACGGCGAGGGGGCGACACCGGGATGAGCGAACTGCCCCTGACCCGCAACGTACGACCGGACCGGTCACCCACGGACCTGGCCGCCTACGAGGCCAACGGCGGCTACCAGGGCCTGCGCCGAGCCATGGCGGGACTGTCTCCAGCGGACTGTTTGCAGGTGGTGAAAGACTCCAATCTGCGCGGTCGCGGCGGCGCCGGTTTCCCTACCGGCATGAAGTGGAGCTTCGTGCCGATGGAGAACGTGAGCCCTGGCCACAAATACCTGATCTGTAATGCCGACGAAATGGAGCCGGGCACCTTCAAGGACCGACTGCTGATGCAGTGCGATCCGCATCAGCTGATCGAGGGCATGATCCTCTCTGCCTATACCATCGGTGCCGACGTCGCCTACATCTTTATAAGAGCCGAGTACCTGACAGCCGCCCGGCTGCTGCGGGAAGCGATCGCCGAGGCCCGCGCCAAAAACTACCTCGGGCCAGACATCCTGGGCTCCGGCTACCACCTGGAAATGCACGTGCACGCCAGCGCCGGGCGCTATATCTGTGGCGAAGAAACCGCGCTCATCAGTTCCCTTGAGGGCAAGCGCGCCAACCCGCGGGCCAAGCCTCCTTTTCCGCAGAAGTCCGGGCTGTGGGGTCGGCCCACCATCGTCAACAACGTCGAAACCCTGTGCAACATCCCCCACATCATCGAGCGCGGGCCGGAATGGTTCGGCAGTCTGGGCGTGGGCGAGGATGCCGGCACCAAGCTGTTCGGCGTCAGCGGCCGGGTCAATAATCCCGGCTGCTGGGAGATGCCCATGGGCACCCCCATCCGCGAAATTCTCGAAGACAGGGCCGGCGGCATGGAGGCGGGCTTCGGCCTCAAGGGCTTTCTGCCCGGCGGCGGCTCCACCGATTTCCTCACCGCTGAGCACCTGGACCTGCCCATGGAGTACGAGTCCATCGGCAAGGCCGGCAGTCGCATGGGCACCGGCACCATGATTGTGCTGGATGACCAGACCTGTCCGGTGGGCTTTGTGAAAAACCTGGTGGAGTTCTTCGCCCAGGAGTCCTGCGGCTTCTGCACCCCTTGCCGCGACGGCTTGCCCTGGAATGCCCAGGTGCTGGACGACATCGAGCGCGGCCGCGGTACCCCTGAAGACCTGGACACCCTGGAGCAGCACATCAGCTATATCGGCGCCATCGGCAACACCCACTGCGCGCTGGCGCCGGGCGCTATGGAGCCCCTGCAGTCGGCGCTCAAGTACTTCCGCGAGGATTTCCAGCGCCATATCGACGAGGGCGCCTGTCCCTATGGGGGAGCGCACTGAGATGCCGGTGATCAAGGTAGATGGCAAGGATTACGAGGTACAGGCCGGCGACAACTTGCTGGAGACCTGTCTGGAACTGGGCATGGACCTGCCCTACTTCTGCTGGCATCCAGCCATGGGTTCGATTGGCGCCTGCAGACAGTGCGCGGTGGTCCAGTACCAGAATGAAGAAGACACCCGCGGTCGCATTGTCATGGCCTGCATGACCCCGGTCACCGAGGGCGCCATCTTCGACCTGTCCGGGGAGCGCGCCGCCGGCTTCCGGCGCACGGTGGTGGAATCGCTGATGGTGGACCACCCCCATGACTGCCCGGTCTGCGCCGAGGGCGGCGAGTGTCACCTGCAGGACATGACGGTGATGACCGGCCATCGGGACCGTCATTATCGCGGCACCAAGAAAACCTACCGCAACCAGTACCTGGGGCCGCTGATCCACCACGAGATGAACCGCTGCATCACCTGCTACCGCTGCACCCGTTTCTATCGCGACTACGCCGGCGGCACCGACCTGGCTGCGCTGGCCGCCCACGACCATGTCTATTTCGGTCGACACCGGGAGGGCACCCTGGAAAGTCCGTTCGCCGGTAACCTGGTGGAGGTCTGTCCCACCGGCGTGTTCACCGACAAGTCTCTGGTCCAGGACTACACCCGCAAGTGGGACCTGCAGTCCGCACCCTCGGTGTGCACCAGCTGCGGCGTGGGCTGCAACACCCTGCCCGGAGAGCGCTACGGTCGACTCAAGCGTATCCACAACCGCTACAACCCTGACGTGAACGGTTACTTCCTGTGTGACCGTGGGCGTTTTGGTGGCAACCACGTCAACGCCGACCAGCGCGTCGATTTCCCGGCCCAGCGTGACGCCGACGGTCGCTTCCGGGCCCTGACTGACGAGGACTGCGCCAAAGTCCTCCGAACCACACTCATGGGCAAACGGCTGGCGGGCATCGGTTCTCCTCGCGCGGGCGTCGAAGCCAACCTGTTGCTCCAGACGCTGGTGGGGGTCGGGCACTTTGCCAGCGGCATGGAGGATACCGAGCACCACCTGATGCAGCGAATGCTGCGCCACCAGGTGAACAGCACGGCCCACAATCCCGGCCTCAAGGACATCGAATCCGCCGACGCCATCCTGGTGCTGGGCGAAGACCTCACCCACACGGCGGCCCGAACCGCGCTGGCCCTGCGCCAATCGGTACGCAACGAGGCCAATGAAATGGCGGCGGAACTCAAGCTGGCCCCCTGGCAGGACGCCGCCGTGCGCAACCTGGCCCAGGACCGCAAAAGCCCGCTGCACATCGTCTGCGCCGGCAGTACCGATCTCGATGATATCGCCGCCGGCCACTATCGACTGGTGGCAGATGACCAGGCGCGACTGGCGGCTGATGTTGTTGCCGCCATCGAGGACAACGGCGGCGACGCCGCGGCCCGGCGTATTGCCGAGGACCTGCTGGCGGCCAAACGCCCACTCATCGTCAGTGGCTGCGGCGCCGGTTCGGCCGCGTTGATCGATAGCGCCGCAGCCATTGCCGACGCACTGGTGGCCAGGAACTCAGCAGCGATGCTCAGTTTTACGGCACCAGAGTGCAACAGCCTCGGACAGGCTTTGCTGTGTCGCGACGCCGACGGCAGCCTGGCGGCGCTGGCGCAAACGGATGCCGACGCGCTGATCATCCTGGAGAACGACCTGACCCGCCGCCTGTCGAGCGCGGAACTCGATGCCCTGCGCCAGCGAGTACCCCTCTGGATCGGTATCGATATTCTGGAAAACGATACCCTCGCACGCTGTGATCTGGTGCTTCCCGCCGCCGCCTTTACCGAAACCGAGGCCACCTACGTCAGCGCGGAGGGCCGTGCCCAACGCGCATTTCCTGCGCATCCGCCGGCCCACGGTCGCCGTCCGGGGTGGCGCTGGATCCTGGAGCTGGCGCGCGCGGTGGACAACAGTGCGCTGGCCCCCATTCAGCACTTTGATGACATCGGCGCCACCCTGGCCGGTGACGATGCGGTGTTGCAGGGCGTGGTCGCCGCTGCACCTGACCACGGCTTCCGCAGCCACGGCCTGAAGATCCCGCGCCAGCCCCATCGCTACAGTGGTCGAACCGCCATGCTCGCCGACGTCTCTGTGCATGAACCCCGCCAGTCAGATGACGACGACTCGGCGCTGGCCTACACCATGGAGGGATCTGCCGCGGCCGATCGGCCCGGCGCCCTGCTCAGTTATGTCTGGTCGCCGGGCTGGAACTCCAACCAGTCGCTGCACAAGTTCCAGGCGGACATCGGCGGTGCCCTGCGCGGCGGCAGCACCGGCCAGCGTCTGCTGGAGGAGCTCAGCCTGGCACCCGCCACACCGGCGCCGCGGCCAGAGGCATACTCTCGTCGCGACGGACAGTGGCTGCTGCAAGCCCGACACCACCTGTTCGGCAGCGAAGAACTGAGCCGCCTTGGTGAGAGCATTGCCGAGCTGGCGGGCCGCGCCCTGATTTATCTGCACCCCGACGACGCCGACAGCCTGGGACTGGAGGACGGCGACGGTGCGGCAATCGAGGGTTGCGCACTGCAAGTGCGCCTCGATCCCAGCCAGGTGCAGGGCAGCGCCGGTTTTGCCTCCGGCTACCCGGAGACGCTTGCCCTGCGCAGCGGCCAGTGGGTCAGCATTGAAAGAGCCGCGAACTGGCAACGCGCAGCTGAGCTGATCGGCAGTGACCGCGGAGCGACCGTATGAGCGAGATGGGAAGTGTCATATTCGGGCTGGTACTGCTGTTGAGCGCGGTCGGCCTGGCGGCGGGCCTTACCTGGTTTGAGCGCCGGGTGCTGGGCATCTGGCAGGACCGCTACGGCCCCAACCGACTGGGACCCTTCGGCGTCTTACAGGTGCTGGCCGACATGCTCAAGCTGCTGACCAAGGACGACTGGGTGCCGCCCTTCGCCGACCGGGTGGTGTTCGTGTTCGCGCCCACCGCTATTGTCATCGCCATGCTGATGGGTTTCGCAGTAGTGCCCTTCTCTCCTGAGCTGCACCTGCTGGACGTGAATATCGGTCTGTTGTTTTTCCTGGGCATGACCTCGCTGGCGGTCTACAGCGTGCTGCTGGGCGGACTGGCCTCCAACAACAAGTACGCCCTGCTGGGCGGCCTGCGTTCAGCAGCGCAGATGATCAGCTACGAAGTGTTCATGGGGCTGTCCCTGATCGGCGTGGTGATGCTCGCCGGCAGCTTCAGCCTGCAGGACATTGTGCGGGCCCAGCAAGACATGTGGTTTTGCGTCAGCCAGTTCCTCGGGCTTTATGTGTTCATCATTGCCGGCATCGCCGAGAGTCATCGCCTGCCTTTTGACCTGCCAGAGGCCGAGCACGAGTTGACCGCCGGCTTCCACACCGAGTACGGCGGCATGAAGTTTGCCATGTTCATGCTCGGTGAGTACCTGGGCCTGATACTGATTACCTGCATGATCACCACCCTGTTTTTTGGCGGCTGGCTGGGGCCCGACTTCCTGCCGCCCCTGGCCTGGTTCCTGTTGAAGACCGGGCTGTTGATCCTGTTTTTCATTCTGCTGAGGGCGGCCATCCCGCGGCCGCGCTACGACCAGCTCATGTCACTGGGCTGGAAATTCATGCTGCCGCTCACCCTGCTCAACCTGGCCGCTACCGGGGCCGTGGCCCTGTGGATGGAGGGCTGAACATGCTGCGCTCCCTGATAAGTCAACTGCGCACCCTGGGCACCGTACTCCAGCACACCTTCAGCCGCGCCGAGACGGTGCAGTATCCAGAGCAGAAACCTTACCTGGCGCCGCGCTACCGGGGCCGCATCGTGTTGACCCGGGATCCGGACGGCGACGAGCGCTGCGTGGCATGCAACCTGTGCGCCGTGGCCTGCCCGGTGGACTGCATTGCCCTGCAGCAGGGCGTGCGGGAAGACGGCCGCTGGTACCCGGAGTTTTTCCGCATCAACTTCTCGCGCTGCATCATGTGCGGCATGTGCGAGGAAGCCTGCCCCACCGCCGCCATCCAGCTCACGCCGGACTTCGAGATGTGCGAGTACGACCGCCAGAGCATGGTGTATGAAAAGGAGCACCTGCTGATCAATGGCACCGGCAAGGTCCACGACTACAACTTCTACCGGGTGTCAGGCCTGAAGATTTTCGGCAAGGACAAGGGCGAAGCACTGAACGAAGAGCCCCCGGTGGACCCCAGGAGCCTGCTGCCATGATCCTGACCCTGTTCTACGTGGCCGCCACCATCGCGCTGCTGTCCACCGGCATGGCCCTCAGCCGCACC
The DNA here is from genome assembly GCA_043513815.1 of Cellvibrionales bacterium. Classification (GTDB taxonomy): domain Bacteria; phylum Pseudomonadota; class Gammaproteobacteria; order Pseudomonadales; family Halieaceae; genus JANQIO01. The sequence continues at coordinate 4,160,597 of CP121313.1, forward strand.
AATGCCGCCCACGCGCTGATCTACCTGATCATGTCCCTGCTGTCGGTGGCAGTAATCTTCTTCATCATTGGCGCACCCTTTGCAGCGGCGCTGGAAGTCGTGATCTACGCCGGCGCCATCATGGTGCTTTTCGTATTCGTGATCATGATGCTGAATCTGGGCGAAGCCGGCCAGGTCCGCGAGCGGGAGTGGCTCAAGCCCCGTAGCTGGATACTGCCGGGGCTGTTCGCCGGCCTGTTGCTGGCAGAGCTGCTGGTGCTGGAGACCGGCCTCAGTGGCACCACCACCGGCGTGGCTGTCGAGCCGAAAGAGGTAGGCCTGACGCTGTTCGGCCCCTACGTACTGGCGGTCGAGCTGGCCTCAATGCTGCTGCTGGCAGGGCTGGTCGGCGCCTACCATGTGGGACGCAGTTTCCTGGCCCGGGACCGAGGGGTAAAGCACGAATGAAGCCAGGACTGCACAAACCACGCGGAGGTTCTCGCTAGTGGACGGCCTGCAGGTGCCATTGGAGCACGTGCTGGGGCTGGCGTCCCTGCTGTTTGCCCTCGGCCTTACTGGCCTGATGGTGCGCCGCAATATCCTGTTTGTGCTGATGTCGCTGGAAGTGATGCTGAATTCGGCGGCACTGGCATTCGTCGCCGCCGGCGCCCACTGGGGCCAGCCTGACGGTCAGGTGGTTTTCATGCTGGTGCTGACGGTCACCGCGGCAGAGGTCTCGGTGGGGCTTGGATTGGTGCTGCAGATCCAGCGTCGCTTCCAGACTCTCGACATCGACAACGCTACCCGGTTGCGAGGCTGACATGACCGAGCTGCTCTGGCTGATACCCGCCCTGCCTCTGGCTAGCGCCACAGTGCTGATTTTTGCGGGCCGCCTGTTGGGACCGCGCTGGGTCGCCGTGCTGGGAGTGGGTTCGGTGGGTGCTGCCGGCATCTGCGTACTGTTCACCATCCTGCAGTGGCAGGGCGCACCCCTGCAGCAGCAACTCTGGACCTGGATACAGGTAGGCGAGCTGTCCGCCGGCGTCAGCTTCTACATCGACGGGCTCACCCTGGTGATGCTATCGGTAATCACCGGAGTGGGCTTCCTGATTCACCTGTACTCCGCCGAATTCATGGCCGGTGATGAGAGCTACGCCCGTTACTTTGCCTACCTGAACCTGTTTGTCACCGCCATGCTGACACTGGTCATGGCAGACAACCTGTTGCTGCTGTTTTTCGGCTGGGAAGGAGTAGGCGCCTGCTCCTATCTGCTGATCGGCTTCTGGCATTTCGATGCCGGCAACGGCGCCGCGGCGCGCAAGGCCTTCGTGGTCACCCGGGTGGGCGACGCCGCCATGGCGCTGGGTCTGTTCCTGCTGTTCCGGGAATTCGGCACCCTGGATATACAGGCCCTGGGCACCGCCGCCAGCCTGCGCTGGGAGGTGGGGGAGCCCATCGCGGTGCTCGCCACCGCGCTACTGCTCGGTGGTGCCGTCGGCAAATCGGCGCAGCTACCGCTTCACACCTGGCTGCCGGATGCCATGGCTGGCCCGACCCCGGTTAGCGCCCTGATCCACGCTGCCACCATGGTCACCGCCGGTGTATACCTGATCGCCCGCACCCACGAGTTGTTTCTGCTGGCACCGCCGACGTTGATGGCCGTAGCGATCATCGGCCTGCTGACCCTGTTGCTGGCGGCCTTCGCGGCACTCTGCCAGAACGACATCAAGCGCATTCTGGCCTGGTCCACCATCAGCCAGATCGGCTACATGTTCCTCGGCCTGGGCGTCGGCGCCTGGAGTGCCAGTATTTTCCACCTGATGACCCATGCCTTTTTCAAGGCGCTGCTGTTCCTCGCCGCCGGCGCCATCATCCACTGCCTGCACCACGAACACGACATCCGCAATATGGGTGGTCTGCGCAGTCGCCTGCCGTTGGTGTTCCTGTGCTTCCTGATCGGAGCCGCCGCCCTGTCGGCGCTGCCACTCACTTCCGGCTTTTTCAGCAAGGACCTGATCGTGCTGGCAGCGTTCCAGGCGCCGGAAGTGGGCGCGTGGCTGTGGGCGGGCGCCGTATTAGGCGCTTTCCTGACGGCGCTTTACAGCTTCCGGCTGGTGTTTGTCGTCTTTTTCGGCCGCGCCAACACCCTGCCGGATCGCCAGCCCGGACCCGGAATGGCGATGCCGCTTTCGATACTGTGTGTCTTTTCGCTGGCCGGCGGCTGGCTCGGAATCCCCGTCGCTGGCGTGTTCCCGGCGGTGGCCGAGACCCACCCAGCGCTGTGGGTGGAAGCCATCTCCATCGGCGTACCCCTGCTGGGACTGGCGCTCGCTTACGCGCTGTTCCTGGGTCGCCAGCTCAGTGCCGAGGGCCTGGTGAATACGCCTCCAGGGCAGGCGCTGTTCCGCTTCTGGCATGCGGGCTGGCGCGTCGACGGGCTCTATAACTGGCTGTGGGTGAAACCCTTTATGGCATTGTCAGCCGTGCTGAAATCCGAGCCACTCGATCGTCTCTACGGCGCTGTGGTGGGTCTCTGTCAGCTGGGCCACCGGAGCTTGAGCAATACCCAGAGCGGCCGGTTGCGACAGTACGCCACTGCAATGGTGGCCGGCGTGATTGTGCTGCTGGGCGTCGTCTGGAGGGCCGCGGGGGGATGATCTACCTGCTTTCCATTTTGTTCCTCGGCGGCGGCCTGGCCTGGCTTAGCGAGCGCTGGCACCCACAGGCACCGCGCTGGGTGGCGCTGGGCACGGTGAGTTTCGCTCTGCTGTATCTGGCAGTCGCGGTTGCGCGCCTGCCGGTGGAACAGTTCCACCTGCTGCCGGGCGCCGCTCAGCCGGAGACCTGGCTGGCGCATACCCGGATTGACTGGATGCCGCGCTTCGGCATTCGCTTCGAGCTCGCCCTGGATGGACTGAGCCTGACGCTGGTCAGTCTCACCCTGTTGTTGGGCCTGATCGCACTGAGTGCCTCCTGGTCGGAGATCGACTCACGCACCGGCTTCTTCCAGGCCAACCTGCTCTGGAGCCTGACCGGCGTGGTGGGTGTGTTCATGGCCATGGACCTGTTCCTGTTCTTTGTGTTCTACGAAGTGATGCTGGTTCCCATGTACCTGCTTATCGCCATCTGGGGACACGAGGAACGCGCCTATGCGTCCATGAAATTCTTCCTCTTCACCCAGGCATCCGGCCTGCTGATGCTGGTGTCGATCGTGGTACTGGCCTACCAGCACGCGCAGATTGCGGGTAGCTTCAGCTTTTCCTACTTCGACCTGCTGGGCACCCGACTGGACGCCGCGATGGCCTTCTGGGTAATGCTCGGCTTCTTCCTGGCCTTTACTGTAAAACTGCCGGGCTTCCCGTTCCACACCTGGCTGCCGGATGCACACACCCAGGCGCCCACCGCCGGCAGTGTGCTGCTGGCCGGCATCCTGTTGAAAACCGGCGCCTACGGGCTACTGCGCTTTACTATTCCCCTGTTCCCGGAAGCATCAGCGGAGTTCGCTCCGATCGCCATGGGGCTGGGGGCGGCGGGGATCCTGTACGGCGCGGTGCTGGCCTTTGCCCAGACCGACTTCAAGCGGCTGGTGGCCTATTCCAGTGTCAGTCATATGGGCTTTGTGCTGCTGGGGCTCTACGCCTGGAACAGCCTGGCGGTGCAGGGTGCCATCGTACAGATGGTGGCCCACGGCCTCAGCACTGCTGCGCTGTTCATGATTGCCGGCTCCCTGCAGCAGCGCATCCACACCCGCGACATGTCGCGCATGGGCGGCCTGTGGTTGCATGCGCCGCGCATGGGTGCCTGTGCGATGTTTTTCACCATGGCGTCATTGGGATTGCCGGGGCTTGGCAATTTCGTGGCCGAGTTCATGGTGCTGCTGGGCCTGTTCCAGGTGGCGCCGCGATTAACAGTGATCGCCGCCGTCGGACTGGTGACCGGCGCGGTCTACAGCCTGATCATGCTGCAGCGCAGTTTTCAGGGGCCCGCCGACCTGGAGCGCTCGCTGCCTGATTATGGCCGCCGCGAAATCGCCACCATGCTGTTGATGGTGGTGCTGTTGATCTCGCTGGGCGTGTTCCCACAGCCGCTGCTGGAGCTGACCCAGCCTACCGTAGACAGCCTGCTGCAGGGGCCGCAGCCATGAGCGGCGTCAACTGGTGGGCGATAGCACCGCTGCTGGTGCTGAGCGGCGGCGCCGTGCTGCTGATGCTGGTGGTCTCCGCCCGTCGTGATACCCGGGTAGCCTGGATGACCACCGCCCTGATTCTCGCTGCCGCACTACTGTCCTGCCTGTGGGCGCGCACGGCGATTCCGCAGGCGGTCACACCACTGCTGCTGGCAGACGGTTACGCGCTGTTCTTCAGTGCACTTTTCAGCGGCTGCGGGCTGGTGACGGTGCTGGTGTCATGGGAATACCTGGCCCAACGTGAGGGACAGAACGAAGAGTTTTTCCTGTTGCTGCTGCTGTCCACACTGGGGGCGGCAACCCTGGCCTATGCCAATCACTTCGCGTCGCTATTACTGGGCATGGAGTTGCTGGGGGTGTCCCTGTACGCCCTCATCGGCTACCCCGACAAGCTGGAATTGCCGCTCGAAGCCGCGATCAAGTACCTGGTGCTGTCGGCGGCGGCCTCGGCCACTTTCCTGTTTGGCTTTGCCCTGCTGTACGCCGCCATCGGTGTGCTCGACTACCCCGGCATCGGGGCTGCGCTGGCGACCTCAGACAACCCGGTGCTACTGGCGGCGGCCGCCATGATTGTCGCCGGCCTGGGCTACAAGCTTAGCGTCGTACCCTTTCACATGTGGACACCGGACGTCTACGAAGGGGCGCCGGCGCCTATCGCAGGCTTCCTGGCGTCGGTGTCAAAGGGCGCGATCTTTGCAGCGCTGTTGCGCTGGTGGATGGTCTCGGGGCTCTATGAGTTACCGGGGCTGCTGACCCTGGTCGCGCTGGTCGCCGGCGCCTCGATGCTGGTCGGCAATCTGCTGGCGCTGCTGCAGGACAACGTCAAGCGCATGCTTGCCTACTCTTCCATCGCCCACATGGGCTACCTGCTGATCGTGCTGGTGGCCTGCGGGCTGGCACCCAACCCGGACCTGGCCAAGGAAGCGGCCATGTACTACCTGGTCGCCTACACCGTCACCAACCTGGCCGCCTTCACGCTGCTGGGAACGCTGTCGAGAGCCAGCGGCAATGCCGAGCTCGACACCCTGGATGACCTGAACGGGTTGTTCTGGCGCCAGCCCGGCCTGTCGCTGCTATTTACGGTGGCCCTGCTGTCGCTGGCTGGGATACCGCTCACCGCGGGCTTTATCGGCAAGTTCTACCTGTTCTCGGCGGGCGTTGCCGGCTCGCTATGGGGCCTACTGGCACTGCTGGTCATCGGCAGCGCAATGGGCATCTTCTACTACCTGCGTGCGGTCTACCGAATGACTCTGGACAGCAGTGGCCAGCCAGAAAGCCCAGAGCCCCCTGGTTGGGCGGCACGCCTCACCTGTTACGGCCTGGTATTGGCGATGTTGTATCTAGGCATCGTCCCCGGGCGATTGATGGAAGTTTTGCGAACTATACTTTGACTACATGCTCCCAGGAGCCGGAGGACGCTATGCTGCGGTCAGTGGAACTCAAGAACCATATGCTCAGACACCCGGTAACGGTTCGTGCCGATGCCACCATGGGTGAGGCTATCAAGCTCATCATCGACAACAAGATTTCCGGCCTGTGCGTGGTTGATGATGCCAACCGTCTGGTCGGCATCCTCTCCGAGCTTGATTGCCTGAAAGCCATGTTGAGCAATAGCTACAACGAGGGCGGTATCGGCCAGGTGAAAGACTATATGGCGGGGGACAACCTGATTGTCGCCAACCCCCACGAAGACATCACCGATGTGGCTCAGGACATGCTGTTGAAGAAGAAGCGCCGTCGCCCGGTGGTGGAAGACGGTCGCCTGATCGGCCAGGTGACCTGTCGCCAGCTGCTGAAGGCCGCCAGGGATTTCGGCAGCTGAACCGGCGGCCAGCCGCTCTTAAAAAATGAGCCTGAGATAAAGCGCGACCACCGCACGGTAGAATGCCGTGTAATGCGCTACGACATGGCATAGGCTGGGAATCCGAAAATTACTCCACGGAGTCGCCTGTGATTCGTCGTATCCTGCTGTCAGGACTGGCACTGCTAGTCATTGCCGTAACCGCTCTGGCCTTTGTTATCTCCAATACTTCTGAGTGCCCGAGCAACCCGGTCGCCACCGCGGGTGGCGAGACCATGTCGGCGGTCATCTACCGCTGTTACGGCTCACCGGACGTGCTCGAATTCACCACCGTGGACAAACCGGCGCCGGAGGCAGACGAGGTACTGATCAAGGTGTCCGCCGCCGGGGTCAACCCGCTGGACTGGCACTACATGCGCGGCTCCCCCTATATCCTGCGGCTCTTTGCCGGCACCGGCGCACCGGATGACTTTCGCATAGGCGTGGACTTTGCCGGCACCGTGGTGGCGACAGGGCCCGAGGTGACCCGCTTCGAGGTCGGCGATGAAATCTTCGGCGGTGCCTGGGGAGCCTTTGGCGAGTATGTGGTTCGCTCCCAGGATCGCGCCCTGGCACTGAAACCCGACAATGTCAGTTTCGCCGAGGCGGCCGGGGTACCGATTGCCGCCATCACCGCCCTGCAGGGCCTGCGCGATCACGGCCAGCTCCAGCCCGGCCAGCGGGTGCTGATTAACGGCGCCTCTGGCGGGGTGGGAACTTACGCCGTGCAGATCGCCAAGGCCATGGGCGCCCACGTCAGCGGCGTATGCAGCGGCCGCAACGTCGAGATGGTGACAAACCTCGGCGCAGACCAGGTGTTCAACTACAAGGAAGAGAACTATACCGAGAGCGGCCAGACTTTTGACCTGATTCTCGACATGATTGGCAACCACGGCGCTCTTGCCAACCGACAGGTATTGGAGCCCGAGGGGCGACTGGTATTGGTGGGCGGCTCCAAGGGCAACTGGCTGGCACCCTTTTACAATGTCATTTCCACCAGCCTGATCAATCCATTTGTGTCTCAGGAATTGATGGCCTTCACCGCCCAGATGACCGTGGAGGACATGCAAGCGCTGGCCGAGCTGATGGCCGATGGCAAGGTGCGCACGGTGATCGACCAGACCTATTCCCTGGCAGAGACCGCAGAGGCCGTTCGCCATTCAGAGTCAGGCCGCGCCCGCGGCAAGATAATCGTTTCCGTCCCATGACAAGCGAGTGCCCTGACATGCGAGCAATCTTGCTGTCTTTGCTACTGATCCTGCTGCCAGGCGCTACGCTGGCCGACACCGATGATGCGGCGGCACGTTCCGAGCGTTTCACGATTGCCTCAAAAGTGCTGGACGAATCGCGCACGCTGCTGGTGAGAACACCGCCCGGTTTTGAGCCTGAAAAACGCTATCCGGTGGTCTATGTACTGGACGGCGAGTGGAATTTTGAACTGGTGGCCGCTTACCTGGACTACATGGCGGACAACTACGTCTACCCCCCCATGATTGTCACTGCAGTCACAAACGTAAATCGCAACCGTGATTACGTCCCGAGGGAGGACGCCTGGTTCAGGGAAACCGGGAAAGCAGACGCTTTCCTGAATTTCGTCGATCGCGAGTGGCGAGCCGAGATCAACAAGCGCTACCCCACGTCAGAGATCGACATCCTGGTGGGCCATTCATTCGGTGGCGTGTTCACACTGCACAGCCTGTTCAGCGGCAGAAACTTGTTTGACGCGTACTTTGCGCTGGGTAGCAGTGCCTGGATCGCGGATCGGGTTTTGTTTGAGGAAGCCGACACCTGGTTTAAGGACAAGCCGGCGGCGGGCACCTTTGTCTACATGGCCGTGGGCGAAGGCGACGGCGGACCCACGGTGCCTTCCAGCGAGGCGCTGGCCGCGCGCTTTACAGAACTGGCGCCCGCCGACCTGGAATGGTACTTCGAGGTCACCCCTCGCACCGACCACTTCAAGAACGTGGTATCGGGCCTGCACGACGGCTTCATGAAGCTGTTTCCAGCCTGGGGGTACGAGGAGGAGCTGACCGCAGCCGCAGCAAGTGGCAGTGAGGCAGTCGATCAATGGTTCAGCAACAAGCAAGCAGAACTGGGTTACCGTTTCCTGCCGGCCTGGTTTGATGTCGGTGTCACTGCGTCTACCCTGGCCAGGGAGGGCAATACCGATGCCGCCATCGCTGTGGTGCAAAACCTGGTCCGCTATCACCCTGACAATGCTCACGTTGCCAGCTTTGCTGGCGGCGTATACCAGGCGGCGGGACAATCCGACAAAGCTGCTGCGGAATACCGCCGCGCCATTGCGCTGGCGGAAGCACAGGGACTACACCCGAATGCCATGCATCTCGACCCCATCAGGGAGAGGCTGTCGCGCCTAGAAGGCGCTCAATAACATCTGTGGCTGGACCGTCTCGGTGTTCGACAGGTGGGCGATGGCCTGGTGCTGGCTAAGGAAAACCTCCCCGCTCAGGCGTGAGACAAAATCCGTTTTCTGGAGGCAATCCATTACCGGCCCTTTGACCTCACTCAGGTGCAGGCTCACGCCGGATTCCTTAAGGCGCTGGTTTACTTCTTCCAGTACCTCGAGGGCACTGAGATCGATGGCATTAACCGCCGGGCACATCAGCACCACGTGGCGCACACCAGGATCCTTCGCCACCAGGCCGTAAATCGCATCTTCTATAAAGGCGGCGTTGGCGAAGTACAGGCTCTCGTCGACTCGCAGGGAGACGATCCCAGGGTGGGTAATCACTTTGTGCCGTTCTACGTTGCGGAAATGCTCGGTCCCGGGCACTTCTCCCACTACCGCCATATGCGGCCGCGAGGTTTCATACAAGTGCAGTGCCAGCGACGCAAATACGCCGCACAGTACGCCGACTTCAACGCCTGCGACCAGCGTCACCACCAGGGTGGTGGCAATCGCGGCGAAGTCACCGCGAGAATAGCGCCAGGCCCGCCGCAGGTGCGAGAAATCTACCAGCCCCAGAACCGCAACAATGATGACCGCTGCCAGGGTGGCCTTGGGCAAAAAATACAGTAGTGGCGTCAGCAGCAGTGCCGCCAGCGCCATGCCGGCGGCGGCAAACAGGCTTGCCGCCGGTGTTACAGCGCCCGCGTCAAAGTTCACGACCGACCGTGAGAAGCCGCCGGTAACCGGGATACCGCCGGACAGGGCCGAGCTGATGTTGGCCGCTCCAAGGCCGATCAGTTCCTGGTTCGGGTCGATGCGCTGGCGGCGCTTGGCGGCCAGGGTCCTGCCCACCGAGACAGATTCCACATAACCGATGATCGCAATCAGCAGTGCGCTGTCGGTCAGCTCCCACCACAGCTCAGGCATCAGTAGGGGAAACTGCAGTACGGGCAGGCCCTGCGGCACGGTGCCGACTACCGCAACGCCGGACTCCTGCAGGGAGAATCGCCAGGCCAGCGCGGTCGTCAGGAACACCACCAGAACCGGGCTCGCCTTGCACACCAGGTCAGCCAGGCGAGGCGCCAGGCCCCAATCCAACAGCAGGGGTTTTATGCGGCGAGCCAGCAGCAAGGTGCCGAGCGCCAGCAGACCGAGGGCCAGGGTGCTTGCATTGGTTTCGGCCATTGCTGCACCCAGGCTGCTGCCTAGCTCAATGACCGTATCGCCGCCGGCATCGACCCCCAGCAGGTGTCGAAACTGACCCAGTGCGATGATGATGGCCGACGCAGTAATAAATCCCGCTACTACCGGGTGCGACAGGAAATTCACCAGGAAACCAAGACGCAGCAGGCCCATGGCAACCAGAATCAGGCCCGACAGCAGCGCCAGCGCAATGGTAGCGGTGATGTAATCTGCTCCGGTGGTTGCGACCACATCACCCACCGCCGTGGCAGTCATCAGTGAGATTACCGCCACCGGCCCCACCGACAGGGTGCGGCTGGTTCCAAGTAACGCGTAGGTGACCAGCGGCAACATGGTGGCGTACAGGCCCATCTCAGCCGGCACGCCAGCCAGCAGCGCGTAGGCCAATGACTGCGGGATCAGCATGATAGTGACAATGGCGGCCGCCAGCAGATCGCTGGCCAGGGTGTCGCGGTCGTAATCGCGTAGCCAGGCAAGGCAGGGCAGGCTGATTCGGGGTGGCAGATTCACGAACTCAGGCCGTCGGCAGGTTTTTTTCAGCGCGCACCATCCACTCGCGTCCCTTCAACATGGCTTTCCAGTACACCGGCGGCAATATTTTTTCCTTGAGCAACCAGGCCAGATGACTGGGTCGCTTGCCGTTGATCAGCCAGTTCGGGAAGCTGGGCAGCAACTTGCCCCCATAGCCAAACTCGGCCAGCACGATCTTGCCGCGCTCGACGGTCAGCGGGCAGGATCCGTAGCCGTTGTAGTGGGCCACACCGGATACCCGGCCCATGTCCTGAAGCAGGTTATTGGCCACCACCGGCGCCTGCATGCGGGCCGCCGCCGCGGTTTTCGCGTTGGGCGCATTCATCGCATCGCCCAGCGACCAGATGTTGGAGTAGCGCTTGTGGCGCAGGGTGTTCTGATCAACATCCACCCAACCGGCGTCATCTGCCAGTTCGCTGTCTGCAATAAAGTCCGGGGCGCACTGCGGCGGCGTAACGTGAATCATGTCGAACTCACGAGCAACCTCGATCACCTCACCGGCTTCATCTGTGGCGGTGAACCATGCCATGCGAGACGGGCCGTCGATGCGGGTCAGCCGGTGGTTGAACTTCAGGTCGGCACCGTAGCGCTCAACGTATTGCATAAGCGCCGGAACGTAGTCCTTGACGCCGAACAGCACTGCGCCGGCGTTATAGAACTCGACTTCCATCCCGTCCAGGCACCCCTGCCGCAGCCAGTGATCGCACGACAGGTAGAGGGCTTTCTGAGGCGCCCCTGCGCACTTGATCGGCATCGGTGGCTGGGTGAATAACGCCCGCCCGCCACGCAGGTTCTGCACCAGCTCCCAGGTGTAGGGGGCAAGATCGAAGCGATAATTGGAGGTCACGCCATTGTGGCCAAGGGTTTCTGCCAGCCCTTCGATGGCGTGCCAGTCCAGCTTGATACCGGGAGCCACGATCAGCCGCCGATAGGAAAGCCGCCGACAGTTTTCCAGCACGACCCGGTCCTTGTCAGGCTCAAAGGCCATTACCGCTTCCTTGATCCATTCGACGCCCTGGGGGATCAGGGATGCCATGGTCTTGACCGTGTGGCCCTTGTCGAATACCCCGGCGCCCACCAGGGTCCAGCCAGGCTGGTAGTAGTGCACTTCAGCGGGGTCGACGATAGCGATAGAGAGGTCGCTATCACGGGCCAGCAGGCTGGAGGCAGCTGCGATACCACCGGCGCCCGCGCCGACGATCAACACGTCCCAGGTCCTGGCGCCGTTGCTGCCGCCGCTGAATTGCTCTCCCGCCAACTGGCGAGCCAGGCCCGACATATCGAAGCCGGACTCACTGGCGTGCTTGATCAGAGCCTCCACACCTGTCCCTCGGCGCGCTTCCACCAGGGACCACAGGGTCATGGAGCGGTTGCCGGTGCGGCAGAAAGCCAGCACCGGAGCGGGCAGGTCCTCGAGGTCGCGAGCGAACTCGGTGATGTCATAGTCCGCCACCTTGCCGCTGATAACGGGCAGGTAGCGGCAGGCGAGCCCCGCCGCCTCGGCGGCGCGCTCGATTTCCACTACGGTAGGCTGGTCCGGGGACTCGCCGTCGGGCCGATTGCAGATGATGGAACGAAAGCCCATGGCCGCCAGTGCTGGCAAGTCATCGGGCTGAATCTGCTCGGACACGGCGAAATTCTCGGAGATCTGTTTGACGTCCATGGGGGTTTCCTCAGTTGAACGCGTTGACGGGCAGCTTCAGAAACACGTGACCGTCATCGTCTGCCGGAGGCAAATGACCGGCGCGCATATTCACCTGCAGCGACGGCAGGATGAGCTGAGGCATGCCGAGGGTCTTGTCGCGGGCCTCACGCATGCTGATGAAGTCGCTCTCCTCTATACCCTCGCCCACATGGATGTTCTCGCGGCGCTCGGCGCCCACCGTGGTGGCGCACTGGAACTCGCGACCTTCGCCGCCGTAGTCGTGGCACAGGTACACGCGGGTATCTTCGGGCAGGCTCAGGATGCGCTGGATAGACTGGTAAAGCGTGTGGGCATCGCCGCCGGGGAAATCGACGCGAGCGGTGCCGCTGTCGGGCATGAACAGGGTGTCACCGACGAAGGCGGAATCACCGATGACAAAGCTGACGCAGGCAGGTGTATGCCCAGGCGTGTGCCACGCGCTGGCCACCAACTCGCCGATCATGAAACTGTCGCCATCATTGAACAGCCAGTCAAACTGGGACCCATCCCGTTGAAACTCGGCACCCTCGTTGAACACCTTGCCAAAAGTATCCTGGACAACAGTGATTTTGCTGCCGATGCCGACTTTGCCGCCCAGTGCCTCCTGCAGGTACGGCGCCGCCGACAGGTGGTCGGCGTGAACGTGGGTCTCAAGAATCCATTCGACGGTCAGGTCGTGCTTGCGGACGTGGGCGATGATCTCGTCAGCACTCTCGAAACTGGTACTGCCGGAAGGCTGGTCAAAGTTCATCACCGAGTCGACGATGGCACAGCGACCTGTAGCCGGATCGTCGACCACGTACGACCAGGTATAGGTTTGTTGGTCAAAGAATGAGGTGACCCCAGGTACTTGTTCCAGAGCGCGAGGCAGGGGTTCTTGTGCTGTCATGGCGATGGCCTCCATTGGTATCCGATGGCCATCAGTTTAATATAGTTTTAGGTTATTAGCTTATAATATTTTGTAATATAGCAGGCAATACGGGCTCTCTGGGGTCATAGCTCGGGTTGCACATTAAACTGAGAGGGCTAGTCGACGGTGCCGCGGCGCTTGAATCGAGGTCGATAGACGGCCAGCGCAATGTTGGCGACAGCCACTGAAAGGATTACCCACAGGGAGCCCCACTCCCCCACCACCATGGCGTCGAGGGTAGCGGGATCGATTTCCCCCGCCAGCGCCCGCTGGCTCTCAATAGCCATGCGCTCGGCGGGGCCCTGCACACTGAATAAGGTGCCCTCGAACATAATGATGCCCAGCCCGAGCTTGGCCCAGGCCCAACCAGCACTGTGGAAAGAGGGATTTGCCGCCATCGCAAACAGGCCCGATACCAGCACAATAGCCAGCGAGGGAAACAGAAGGTACTTCGCCACCTGGCCTATGCCCTGGCGCATCACCGCGTATTCCTCGAGCGAGGTGGGCTCCGGTGTCACCGTGAGCAGAGCCAGCATGGCGCCCAGGGCGCCGATCATGCCAGCCCCGCCCACGCTGTGCAGAAACTTCAAGGTACGTCTTATGCGAATACTGTTATCCATAATTGGCTTTTCTGGACCGAGCGCGACCTGACGCCGCCAAAGATTCGACCGTAGTAGACTGAGCTTATGAAAACAATACGCAAGCAGCCCGCTGCGTGGATGCCACAGGACAGTACGCGAATCATATGCCCTCAAACCTGACCAGCGGTGTCCAGCGTCTTGCAGACCCCAAGATCAGCATTACGTCTGCGGCGTCTATGGCCATCGGTGCCAGCCTGGCCGCGGACAGCCCCCGCTTTTCCTGGATATGGCTGCTGGTGCTTGGGGTCGCCATGTTTTGCATGGAGGTCGCCAAGAACGCCTGGGGAGACGTCATCGATTTCGACTCGGGCACGGACCTCGCGGTCGCCCCCGAGGACCGCACCCCATTTTCCGGCGGCAAGCGCGTTATGGTAGACGCCCTCCTGACCCGCTCACAGACCTGGGCCATTGCCGGCGGTTTTTCCGCGCTGGGACTAGCATTGGGTGCCCTGATGGTGTTTGTCCGTGAGCCCATGCTTCTTCCGCTGGGCGGTGCAGCCCTGGCGCTGGGCTGGTCATACCACGGACCGCCGCTGAAGCTCGCCTATCGCGGGCTGGGAGAACTGGACGTGGTGTTGATATACGGCCCGGCCATCGCGACGGCTACCTATTTACTGATGGCGGGGGCATTCAGCCACACGGTGATCTGGGCGTCCTTGCCACTGGGAATATTTATCGCCGCCTTTCTCTGGGTCAACGAGTTTCCTGACTACCTGGCAGACCGCCAGTGCGGAAAGCGTAACCTGGTGGTCCTGTTGGGGCGCCGCCGCGCCAGCAGGGCACTGCCGCTGATCTACCTCGGCGGCCTGGGATTACTGGTCGCCGCCATTGCCATGGGTAAGCTACCCGTGAATGCGGGCCTGGGTCTGATCGCCGCGCTCCCCGCCGGCATGGCAGTTTTTTTCACCTGGCGCGAGCCCGAGACATTTCACAGGCAACGCCCCGTGCAACCGCTGGCACTGCTGGCCTTCGTGCTGCTGTCGGCAGGGTTGTCAGTCGGCGTGCTGCTGGGCTGATGGTGCAGCGCTCACTGAAGTGGTGGCTGGATCGCCTCGGTGCGCTACTAATGCTGTTACTGGCGGCGCCATTGCTGGCGTGCCTGAGCATACTCATGCTGGCCCAACAGGGTGCGCCGCTGCTGCACCGGGAGCGCCGCGTGGGGCTGGGCGGACGGGAGTTCGCCCTGCTCAAATTGCGCAGCATGCGCTTCGAGGAAGGGCCACATATTGCGCCAGAAAACGATCCCCGCATCACACCTGTGGGCCGCTTGCTGCGGCGCTCCCGACTGGACGAGCTACCGCAGCTGATCAATGTGCTGCGCGGGGAGATGAGCCTGGTGGGACCGCGGCCCCTGCCCTGCGCCCATGCGGCCTGTTTGAGCGAGTCGGAGCAACAGTCCCTGTTCGCCGTTCGGCCCGGTCTCACCGGGGTCTCTGCACTGGCGTTTCTCGGGGAGGATGCAGCGCTGTGCGAACACCACCCGGCAGAGGCGATCTATCTGGAGAAACTGCTGCCCGCCAAGGTCGCCCTGGAGCTGGACTACATTGCCCGCTGGTCACTGGGGCGAGATCTGCGCCTGCTGGGCGCAACAGCGGCGCAGCTCTGGTCGAGAAGCGCTCGGCGGCAATCCCGTGAGCGGGTGCTCGGATTGCTGGAGCAGGACTAGGTGCCTGGACGCCCAGGCACTGGTTACGGCCTGTGCGGTCTAGGCCGCTGCTCAGTTAAGGTCTATCAGGCAATTACTGCACATGACCGTTGCCCGCGGCTGGCTCGCCTCAGCCAGCGGCGCCAGCAGCGTTTCGATCTGGTGGTACAGGTCCGGCACTGCCGGCGTGAAGCTGACGGGGGACTGCTGCATGAGGTCGCGCAGCAGCCGTTCTCCAAAGGACAGCTCGCGCTCGATGTAGTTGACCCGGTAACCGTCCAGACTGGCCAGCTCCGCGGCGTGGGCGATCGCGTCGTCCAGCGTGCCCATCTCATCCACCAGGCCCCGCTCCTGTGCCGCAGTACCAATCCATACACGCCCACCGGCAATGCTGCGCACGAAAGGCGCGTCCAGATCGCGACCCTCCGCCACCACATCAACGAAGCGGTTGTAGATGCTTGCTGAGTAGCTGAAGAAGAGCTCATCCAGCGCTTCATCGGTAGGACGGTTGAGGCCCCAGCCCGCGTGCTTACTGGTAGTGACGCCGTCGTAATTGATCCCCAGGTAATCCAGCAGGTTCTCCGCCGTGGGGAATGCCACCGCCACACCTATCGAGCCGGTAATCGTAGTGGGTGCTGCAAAGATACGATCAGCGGGGCTGCTCACCCACATGCCGCCGGAGGCAGCGTAGTTACCCATCGACACGACGACCGGCAAGTCGCGGCCCTGTGCTGCCATCATCTCCTCGCGAATCATGTCGCTGGCGATCACAGAACCGCCCGGACTGTTGACGCGCACCACGATGGCACGGGTGTTCTCATCCTCATAGGCGCGACGCACCTGGCTGGCGATTTCGTCCGAACCTGCCACCCCGGGGCTGACCTCGCCACGTTGCAGGCCGCCCTCGGCAAACACTACCGCCACCGCGTCTTCCTGGTCGGTACTGTCGTCTTCCAGCTGGGCGAGATAGGCGGCTGCGCTGATATGCGGGTAGGTCTCTCGCTCGGCATCCTTGTCGGTGCCAAAGCGCTCCATCATCCAGGCACGGAAGCCCGGGAAGGTCTTGGTTCCATCGATGACCCCCTGTTGCTGCGCGAAGGCCAGGTTCTCATAGGCGGCTTCCCCACCCAGCAGCACCGGGTAGTCATCGGCCAGCTGCTGGAACACCGCAGCGTCGACGTCGCGACCGGCGGCCATACTCTGCTTCATGGCGGCCCAGATCGGGTCATAGAGGGCTTCGCGCTGCTCGCGGTCCTTGTCGGACATATTGTCCCGCGTGAGGCTATCCACAAACGACTTGTAGTCCCCCTGGGCGTAGTTGTGGATGGTGAGCTTGAGGTTCTCGGCCAGCTGCCGGAAATAACCGCGATAGCCACCCAGGCCTGACAGCATCAGGGCACCGGTCGGGTGCATATACACCTCGTCGGCCTGGGCGGCCAACAGGTAGCCACCCGTGCTTAGCGTATCGGCAAAAGCGATTACAGGGGTGTCGGTCGCTCTCAATTCGGCCAGCGCCGTCGCGATTTCCAGTGCCGTTGATGGACCACCAAACGACGTCTTGCTGAAGTCCAGCAACACGGCCTGCAGACGCTGGTCGTCGGTAGCGGCGCGTATCACTCGCAGCAGGTCGCGAGCCTGCACCTGCGCCGGAGCGTCCGGATCCGGTGGAAACGCCAGCGGCGAAGTATAAGCTGCCTGGTCGACCAGGATCCCCTCTGGCGCAATGATCAGCACCCGCCCCTCCGGGTCCACGTCGGGGGCTCGCTGGGAGAAAACGGCATAGGCGATGACCAGCAGATAGACGAGAAACGCCAGCGTCAGCAGGTTTACCGTCCAAATGCGAATACTGGTCAGCGCGTGACCGAAATTTTGCAGTCCCTGTTTCATGATGTGCCGGCTCCTGGCGATGTCTGATCGCAAGTATACAGTCTCGCCCCCGGGGTGTAGCTACGGCTACACTAGGAGGCTTGAATCGAGACTACGCAAGGAACCAGCTTGGAAACCACACGCAATGCGGTGAGCGCCGTGATCGAGGCGATGAATCGTTCGGTGATCGGGCAGGAAACCGTCACCGAAGCCCTTGCCATTGCCCTGCTCTGCAACGGTAACCTGATGCTCGAGGGCTATCCCGGCACTGCCAAAACACGTTCCATCAAGACCCTGGCGCGGGTGTTGGAGGCGAGCCTGGGGCGGATCCAGTTCACCCCCGACCTGCTCCCTTCGGACGTCACCGGCACCGAGGTCTACCAGGATGTGGCCGGGCAGCAGACCCTGACCTTTCAGCAGGGACCAATTTTCAACAACCTGGTGCTGGCCGACGAAATCAACCGGGCGCCGGCCAAGGTGCAGGCGGCGCTGCTGGAGGCCATGGAAGAACGCCAGGTGACCGTGGCTGGAAAAACCTATGGCCTGCCGCCCCTGTTCATGGTGCTCGCCACCCAGAACCCCATCGAGCAGGAGGGGACTTACCCCTTGCCAGAGGCCCAGATGGACCGCTTCCTGATGAAGGTCAACCTCGACTACCCCGATCGTGAGGCCGAGCTCGGGATCGTCAGGCTGGTTCACGACGAAGAGGCGCCCTCGGACACGCAGGCCGTCGTGGTGGAGCAGGAGCAGATATTCGCCGCCCGCGAAGTTGTGCGCACCATTCACGCCAGCGACAACGTGGAACGCTACATGGTGGACATTGTGATGGCGACACGCACACCGAGCGGTTTCGAGGGCGACCTGCCGCGCTGGATCGAGATTGGCTCCAGCCCCCGGGCCAGCATCAGCCTGCACCGGGCTGCCCGCGCGAGGGCATTTCTGCAGGGACGGGACTTTGTTGATCCCGACGACGTGCGCGCCGTCACCCACGGGGTGCTGCGACACCGTCTGATCCTCAGCTACGATGCACTGGCCGACAACGTCACACCAGACCAGGTCATCGACGAGATTCTGCGTCAGGTCGCCGTGGCCTGATGGCGTCGGGTATCTATACCGACACCGCCAGCCTTGCCAGGCTGCGCCACGACGCCCACGGTTTTTCCCTGCTGCCACAGCAGCCGTTGAACAGCTTGCTGAGTGGGCGCAAGCGCTCGCGCCTGCGCGGACGCGGCCTCGATTTCGAGGAACTTCGCCACTACCGCCCAGGCGATGATATTCGCACCATGGACTGGAGAGTCACCAACCGGACCGGTAAACCGCACGTCCGCGTCTTTACCGAGGAACGGGACCGGCCTGTAATCCTGCTGGTCGATCAGCGTCTCGGCATGTTCTTTGGCAGCCGCGTCAGAATGAAATCGGTCGTGGCTGCCGAGTTGGCAGCGCTGGCGGCCTGGCGGGTGCTGGCGCAGGGCGACCGGGTGGGCACCATCCTTTTCAATGACAGCCGCTGCCTGCAATCGCGTCCATCCCGCAGCGAGCGCCTGCTACTCAGCAGCCTCGGGCAGCTCGCCGCCATGAACGGCGAATTGCGAGCCGACCAGGCGGCAACGCCGGCACCAGAGCAGCTCGCCGGCGCCCTGCAATTGGCCGAGCGCATGGTCGGCCACGATTACCTGGTCTGTGTCGTCTCCGACTTCGACGGCTGGAATGACGCCTGCCTGGCCAGCATCAAACGCATGGCGCGCCACAACGACCTGGTCGCCGCGCTGGTGTTCGATCCCCTGGAGCAGGACATTTCCTCCGCCCGCAGCCTGGTGGTGTCGGACGGGCACTACCAGCTACAGGTGGAACCGGAGCACCGCGAGCTGGGACGGCGCTTTCAGGACAGTTTCACAGACAGCCTCGGCGGACTGCGCAGCGAACTGCGCAAACACGGCATGCCGGTTCTGCCCATCGATACGGTCACGCCTGTGTCCGAACAGTTGCGGCTCGAGCTGGGGCGGTACTGATCATGTCAGCGCCGCCGCTGCCGGAGGTATTTGGCAACTACGCCATCAAGGGAATCGAGGAGCTGCTGCCGCCGGAGCCCGTTTCCTGGTGGCCGGCCACTCCCGGCTGGTGGCTGCTTGCCGCTGCCACCGTCGCGCTAGTAACGCGCTGGAGCTGGCGCCGCTGGCGCCGCTGGCAGCGGGATCGCTACCGCCGCGACGCCCTCGCCCGACTGGCTGCGCTGTGCGGCGATCCCGGCCAGCAATTGCAGGCCGCCGCCATCATACTCAAGGGTACTGCGCTGGCAGTCTATCCGCGCCCGGAGGTGGCCGGGCTCAGCGGCCATGACTGGCTGGCCTGGCTGGAAACCCACGGCGCAAAATTCAGCGCCGACAGCCGTCTGCTGCTGGCGGAAACGCAATACCGTTCGCAGCGCGAGCCGGAAGCGAATGCGGTAGCACAGCTGGTGGCAGAAGCCTCTGCCTGGGTGCGTCAGCACCAGGGTCGGCCCGGATGATCGAGCTGGCACATCCCTTGTGGCTCCTGTTGCTGCCGCTGCCGCTGCTGCTGCGGCGCCTGCCTGCCTTCAAACACCGACGCGACTCCGTCAAGGTACCCTTTTTCCAGCGCCTGGTGGTGTTGAGCGAGGAGGCGCCACAAACCGGCGCCGTGGTGCTGGTAAAGACCACGCTGCAGAAAGTTCTGCTGGTGTTCACCTGGCTGTGCCTGGTGCTGGCCGCGGCCAAGCCGGAGTGGGTGGGCGAGCCGGTGGAGCAAAGCCGCAGCGCCCGCGACCTGATGGTGGCGGTGGACCTTTCCGGTTCCATGCAGGCCACCGATTTTGCCACCCCGGAGGGAGAGCAGATCAATCGCCTGGAGGCCGTCAAACGGGTTCTGACTGAACTCGCCGCAGAGCGAGGCGGCGACCGCCTGGGCCTGATTGTATTTGGCAGCGCGCCCTACCTGCAGGCCCCGTTTACCGAGGACCATGACACCTGGCGCACCCTGCTGCTGGAGACCGAGATCGGCATGGCCGGCCAGAGCACCGTGTTCGGTGACGCCATTGGGCTGGCTATTCACCTGTTCGACAAGTCGGACACCGACAACCGGGTGCTGATGATCCTGACCGACGGTAATGACACCGGCAGCAGAGTACCGCCGGTAGAAGCCGCCAAGGTGGCCCGCAGCCGGGACATCCGCATTCATACGGTGGCGATGGGCGATCCCGCCAGCATCGGCGAGGAAGAGCTGGACGTCGAAACCCTGCAGCGCGTCGCCGAGCTCACCGGCGGCGCCTATTTCCAGGCCATGGACCGGGAGCAGCTGCGGAACGCCTATGCCGCCATCGCCGCACTGGAGCCCGAGGAATATGAAAGCGTCAGCTTCCGGCCCCGCTACAGCCTGCATCACATTCCGGTAGCACTGGTGATGCTCTATTACGGCATCTACCACGTGCTGGCCGGACTGGGCGCCAGCCGGCGCAGAGCGCAACATGCTGCTTGATACCTTTGTCGCCAACTTCCACTTCCTGCGACCCGGCTGGGGCCTGCTGCTGGTATTGCCGGCAGTGGCCCTGGTCATGCAGTGGCGCCGCGAGCGGACCGACTCCAGCTGGGGCGACATCATCGCGCCACACCTGCTGGACGCGCTGCGCCTGCGCCAGTTCAGGCACAGGCTGCTGAGCCCGGCCAGTGTCGCCGCGCTCCTGATGGTACTGATGACGATAGTGGCCATGGGACCAAGCTGGCGCCAGCAGCCCTCACCGCTAACCCGGGACGAGGCGGCACTGGTCATTCTGCTCGATACCTCCCAGTCGATGCAGGCGGAAGATGTGCAGCCCTCGCGACTGGTGCGGGCGCGCCAGAAAATCGCCGACCTGCTGGAACTGCGCGCCGGCTCCCGCACCGCCCTGGTGGTGTACGCTGGCAGCGCCCACACGGTGCTCGACCTGACCGACGACATCGACATTCTCTGGCAGTATCTCGCCGCCCTGGATACCGACATCATGCCGCGGCGAGGGAAGTTCGCCGAGTATGCCCTGCCGCTGGTGGACCGCATCGTCGGCGACAGCACCGCACCGACCACCGTGCTGCTGTTGACCGACGGAGTCTCCGACAGCAGTGCCGCAAGGTTTGAGCAGTGGTTCGACCAGCGCTCGCACCAGCTCCTGGTGCTGGGTGTGGGCACTGAGGCCAGCGACGGCAAGAATGCACCCCTGGAAACCGGCGCCCTGAAAGACCTGGCCCGCAGTGCCGGCGGCCGCTTTTTCGAGCTCACAGTGGATGACGGTGACGTGCGCAATATCGCCCGCCGCATCGACGCTTACTACGTGGTTACCGACGACAGCGCTGTACCCTGGCTGGACAGTGGCTATGGCCTGGTGTTCCCCTGCCTGGCGCTGTTCCTGCTGTGGTTCCGCCGCGGCTGGACGCTGCAGTGGTGCCTGCTGCTGTGCCTGGGACTGGGGAACCCGCCCGCAGCCAGCGCCGAGTCCAATGCCTTCGCCGATTTGTGGCTGACACCCGACCAGCAAGGCGCATTGCTTATGCAGCGTGGCGACTACGCAACGGCAGCGACCCGCTTCAGCGATCCCTTCCGCAAGGCCTTTGCCTACTATTACGCCGAACAGTTCGATCTGGCAGCCGAATATTTTGCGCGGGTGGACACACCGACAGCGCGCTTCAACCAGGCCAACGCCCTGGCCCATGGAGAACATTACCTGCGTGCCGTCTCTATCTATGAGAGCCTGTTGCAAGAGGATCCGAACAATACCGCGGCCGAACAAAACCGACGCATCGTGCAGGAGCTGATCGACGCCATCAATCTCATGAGTGAATCCCAGGCCGATGAGGGACTGGGCTCAAAGGAGCTGGGGGATGACGAGCCTCGCCGTGCCGACGGTGCCGAGCGTGAGTCCATGACCGCCCAGCAACTGGAACAGCTCAGCGCTGAAGATATTCTGCAGGACGAGAAGGTCAGCGAGATGTGGATGCGCAGCGTACAGCGCGACCCGTCTCACTTTCTGTCGGTAAAGTTCGGCATGCAACTGGAGCGTGAACCATGAGATTGTTCCTGCTGCTACTGGTGATGGTATCGCCCGCCTGCCTGGGGGCGGGGCTGGATACCCTGCTGACCGAAGACCGACTGCGCATCCGCAGCTGGCTACAGCCGGCGGAGAACATCGTGCAGGGCCAGGAGGTCAGGCTCATGATCGAGGTGTCGACGCCGCGCTGGTTTGCCGGCGGCACCGGTATCAAGGCACCAGAAGTACCAGGCCTGCTGATACTCCGGCGCAACGAGTTCGCGGTCAATCTCAGCCGTCGCGAAGCCGGCACCACCTGGGTGGTTCAACGCTGGCAGCTGGAGCTTTACCCGCAACGAGAGGGTGCCTTCAGCGTGCCGCCGGTGGCGTTGACGCTGGCAGTGAACGACGCCGATCTGGGCATTGTGCGTGGCACGGTGGAAACGGAAACGCTTTCCTTCGTAGCCACTGTACCCGCCGTGCTGGCCGACACCCCGCGCTGGCTGGCCACACCTTCCTTCGAGATACGACAGCGGTTTGACCGCGCACTGGATGGCCTGGCACCGGGTGACGCTTTTGAACGCAGCATTGAACTGGAGGCCACTCGCCTGACCGCGTTGATGCTGCCGGAACCGCAGCTTGCCGAGCAGGACGGCCTGGCGGCCTACCCTGACTTGCCAGCGCTGGAGGATCGCAGCAACCGCGGCGAGGCCACGGCCCTGCGCCGCCAGACCGTTACCTACGTGGTGGAGAAAGCTGGCCAGTATCGGCTGCCGGCCCAAACCATTCGCTGGTGGAATACCGACACCGGCGAGCTGGAAGTCGCCACCCTGCCAACAGTAAGCATCGATGCCGGTACAGCGATCAGTGCCGGCGACGCCAGGCTTGCGCTGCCGGGCTGGTGGCCGGAAGCGCTGGGCGTGGTGGGTGTTTTGACACTAATGGGGATGCTGCTCAAGTTCCGGCGCGCACCGGAAAACCCGCTGCGAGCAGCGCGCAGGGCGCTGAGGAAAGGGGACGCCCGAACGGCTGCCCGGGCCCTCTATCGCTGGCTCAACCTGCGGCAGGGGGACGCGGGCTGGCTCAGCCTGAGAGCCTCGGCCGCCCGGGTGGGGCAGGAAGAAGGCGCCGAGCAACTGCTCGCCGCGGCCTACGGCGATCCGCCCGCCGCGGTCGACGACAACCGGTTGATTCGCGACCTGCAGCGCGCTCCGGGCCGCCGCAAGCAGCCGGCAGCCAACCCGCTCAACCCTGTCTAGCCCGCCTATTGCACCAGCACACTGGCCGAATGCTTGCCCAGGCTTTCACAACAGGCTAGCAGCCAATTCTGTGCTCGATACTTTTTGCTACCTATGCCGCTTGCCTGCATCTCACTGGTTCAATAGGCCGGCTAGCCGCGAAAGTAGCGCTGCGGTACAAACGGCATGCGGGTCACCGTGACGGGCAGGGATTTGCCGCGCGCTTCGACAGTCAGCGCCGTTCCGGGCTCACGGAACGTCACATCAATCATGGCCATGGCTATCGGCGCACCCAGGGTCACCCCCATGCAGGCGCTGGTGACAACACCGATCGGCTCGTGTTGCGGACCGAACACCACCTGCCCTTCCCGCACCGGGCGCTTGCCTTCCACCTTGAGACCCACTCGTCGTAACTGCCCGCCCTCGTCCTGGCGGGCGAAGATCGCCTCGGCGCCGACAAAGCCACCGGGACGTTCTCCGTCGCGGCGCCGGGCTTTGGAAATAGACCACATCAAGGCGGCCTCCACCGGTGTTGTCGACTCAGTCAATTCGTGACCATAAAGGCACAGACCGGCCTCAAGGCGCAGTGAATCGCGGGCTCCCAGCCCGATTGGCTTGACCCGTTCATCGTCGAGCAGGCGGCGGGCTACCGTGTCGGCGAGCCCGGCGGGCAGCGACAGCTCAAAGCCGTCCTCGCCGGTATAGCCGGAGCAGGTGACGTACACAGCCTCACCGTCGACCTGCGCATGGCAGCCTGTCATGAAGGTGAGTGCCGCGGCCTCGGGCAGCATGTCGCTCAGCACCGCCCGCGCCTGTGGACCCTGCAGGGCCAGCAGCGCGCGGTCCTCCTGCACGTCAATCTGCAGGCCGGGAAGACTGTCGCGGAGGTAGGCGATATCCTGCTGCTTGCAGGCGGCGTTCACTACCAGGAAGAAGGTCTTGTCGTCCCAGCGCGTCACGATCAGGTCGTCGCGTACCCCACCGGCATCATTGGTGAGCAGCGCGTATACCTGCGCGTTGTCAGCCAACCCCACCAGATCCACGGGTAGCAAGGCTTCCAGCTTCTCGGTCACATCGCTGCCGCTGATTGTCAGCTGACCCATGTGGGAGACGTCGAACAGCCCGGCGGCCTCTCGCGTGTGCTGGTGTTCGGCGATGATGCCTTCGCTGTATTGCACGGGCATGTCGTAGCCCGCAAAGGGGACCATGCGCCCCCCCAGCTCCCGGTGCAGCGCATCCAGTGGTACGGTCAGCATAGCGGCCTCTCCTGTTGATTAGGGTCGGTATTCGGACGGGTTCGCAAAAACGTGCGCCACTCTACCCAGCCCGCCCGCAGGGAGCAAGCGGATGCCAGCCCGAATATTTTACCCGTTGCCTCATAGCTCGCGCCGGGATCGTGCGGCCTGGACGGGCTCGGGACCGGAGGCGTAGCGGTGGCTACGCCGCAGGGAGCATGCGCGCCCGGAGCGTGCGAGAACCAGCGAGATACAGGCTACCGGCCTGGGCGGCAAAACGCGCCTGCCTGAATATTGCCCTTGGGCCTGCAATGAAAACTTCCAGGTCGCATTGGCAAGTGAACGGGTGAGATATCCGGGCTAGACTGGGCCATGGATTATGCAACCGTCAGCCTGATCGGCATGCCCGGCGCCGGCAAGAGTACCGTGGGCGTGCTACTGGCCAAACAACTGGGACTCAACTTTGTCGACACCGACTTGCTGATCCAGGTCGACCAGAATGAACCCTTGCAGGACACGGTGGACAGGCTCGGGTTTACCGCCTTCTGTGCGCTTGAGGAAGCGGTGCTGATGGGCATGCCGCTCAATCGTTACCTGGTGGCCACCGGCGGCAGCGTGGTTTACAGCGACGCTGTTATGGCGCGACTCAAGAGCGCTGGCCCTGTGGTGTACCTGGAAGTGTCCTTGGCGGAGCTGGAGGCTCGCATTGAGGCCCGCCCGCAACGGGGTATCGCTTTCCGTCCCGGCCACACGCTGGCGGATACCTTTCAAAAGCGACAGCCCCTGTACCAGCGCTTCGCCGATCTCAGCATCTCCTGCGAGGCGCAGTCTGCCGAGGCGACGGCAACGCTGATTGCACAATGGGTTCGGGACCGCTGATGGCCTTGAGCGTGGCCGCGGTGATCGCCCCACAACCCCGCAACTCATAGGATCGCCCCGGGCCTACTCGTAACCGACCGCGGCAGGCTAGCCGGGCCGAGTCTGATATCAGGGTATCGCCGCAACCCGCCATGGCCTGCAGGCGACTGGCAATGTTGACCGTTTCCCCCCAGACATCGAAGGCATAGCGCTTGTTGCCCAGCACGCCGCTGACCACCGGCCCCCTGTGCAGTGCCACCCGCAGCGCTAGCTCGAGCTGGCAGCGCCTCCCAATACGGGCTGTCTCCGCGTGCATGGCCTGGGCCATGGCGGCGGCCTGCAAGGATGTTTCAGCGCGCTCCGACCACAGGCCGGCGACGGCCAGGTAGGCATCACCCACGGTCTTGATTTTCTCCAGCCCATGGCGCTCCGCCAGGCGGTCGAAAGCAGAGAACAGTGCGTTCAGTAGCGCCAGCAACTGCGGCGGACTCAGATTGCGCGTGATGGCGCTGAAGCCAACGATATCTGCGTACAACACCGTCACCGCCGGCACAAAGCGCACGGGTCGGCGCCGGGGATTGTCGCGCAGCTGGCGAGCGATGGTCATGGGCAGCGCGTTGTAGAGCAGGTTCCGGTTGCGCTGGTGCAACCGCGCCAGTCGCTGTTCTCGCAAATGCAGGCGGCGCCGGCTGCGATTGACCTGGGCCAGCGCCAACGCCGACAGCACATTGGCTGGCAACAGATAGCTGAGCTCCAGGGCCGGCACCTGGGGCCAGGTGATCCAGGCCGCTGCCAGGCTTCCTGTTATACCGGTCAGGCAGTGCGCCCTGAAGCTTCCCGGGGAGAACATGTAGCTGCCTAGCAACAGCAATAGTAGTGCCCCGGACCCGGTTGAACCGCGCGCTGACAGCAGGAATCCATAACAGACCATGGCCGCAAGGAGTCCGAGGCTGCAGATGATGTCTCGACTGCCCCCGCAACAGGACCACTGCAGCGCCGCCAGCACCGCGACACCGGCGGCGAGAATGCCCAGCCTTGGCCAGACCTGTGTCCAGGGCATCGCTGCATCACGCAGCAACGCCTCTACAGGCAGGTAAGCCAGGAAACAGGCCAGGGCCACAATCCACAGCAGGCGCAACTGGCGAAGCTCTGCGCCGCGCTGCACTTCGCGATAGCGCTGCTCTACTTGTCGACAGCGGAACTCTCCGCTGACGGGGGCGAGGTACTTGTTGTCTTCCATGCTGGCGGCCGCCTTCCGTGGCGAATAGCTGCAGTCTAGCAGCGCAGAATCCGCACGTTAGCCCTGTCCGCGGACACCCTGCGGACATGTCCGGTCAGTGCAAACGGCGGCTGCGCGCTGCACCGGGGCCCGTGTTCGCTGGCCCGCGCAACTGGCAAGGGAATTGCAATAAAACATCGGGAGCGACGCCCGGCGCCGCACTCCGATTCGCGACCAGGGATGGTCCCCGTCTCTATCAGGCAGGGCGGGTCTGCACAGGGATGTGCTGCGGACGCAGGGATGCGCAGGGGTGTGAGAGTGGCAGGGACGCCATGGCGCCGGCGCGCTCCCTCCAGCTTTCGATAAAATATTTTTATCAATACCCCAAAGAAGTTTTGATTTACTCCGCCCAGTTTGCTGCGCGATATTGCCCGGGAGCAGGTGCTCAGCCGACGTTCCGGAGGTGAACGCATGGGGCAGCGTACTAGCGAGTCCAGCCTTAGTGACAGCATCGACGAATTCTTTGAGCCGATCATGGACGCCATGGAAGATGAGCCTGAGGACGAAGCACCCCAGGCCAACGGGAAGAATCGTCTCGCGCAATTGCGACGCCGCGCAGAACAGCGGCTCGAGGAAAAACGGATGCGCGAAGAGCTGAATTACCTGGACCTGGACTGGGACGACGCATAACGTCGACCGCTGACCGACGCCGGCAGGATCGGCGTCCAGCCTGCTTTTCTTCTGAATTTCACACCGCAGGCCCGCTCCGCCCGGGGCTAGCCGCCCTCTTTCACCGATCCTGGGAATTCTCAACGAGAGATTGTGCGCGGTGCGGTATTTTCCGACCAGGGTCCACGGTGGCTCTGGCCGCAGAAGGAAAATGTCACTGAACGTAAAAGGTTCGGCGAGAAAACAAACAAGCCGTCTGAACGCTAAAACTAGTTCCTGGTACGACCCGTCCGCCCAATCGGTGAGAATCAGGACTAGACCGACAGGCCGTCGAATACATCCAGAACTGACTCGATCAACTCAAGCTTGTCGGAGTTTGAGCGATAGGCTGCACAGATGTTGCGCGTATAGTCCGGCGCCCCCTCCACGGGGTATAGCTTCGGACGCCCGGCCTCCGCCAGGCTGGCCGGCAGGTAGGCAGCACCGCCATTGCCGGCAATAAAGGCTCGCGCCGACTCGCTGATGTTGGTGCGCAGGCTCGGCACCACACCTTCACCAAAGCGCTTGGCGTGAAAACGCGCAAAGGCGCTGCCCCAGTCAACGTAGACATAGCTGGCGTCCAGCGCGCTCTCCACCGTGGTCTTGCGGCTACCGCTATAGAGCCTGAGGCTGACACTGCCAATATCACGCACCTTGAATTCCGGCAGATTGGGTGGGTCGTAGGAGATGGCCACATCCAGGGTACGATCCAGCAACATTTTCACCGCGGCATCCGACATGTGCCCCTCGGTGCGAAGCACCACCCCGGGCATCTCCCGGTGCAGTTGCTGCAGGCGCTCCTGTAGCGCGGGACTCCACAGCCCAGAGCGCACGCCGATATGTATCTGGCTGGTCTGCCCGGTTTTCAGAGCCACTTCCTGCTGGGCCCGGGTCCAGGCCAGTAATACAGTCTGGGCGTGGGTGACCAGACGCTCGCCCTCGCTGGTCAGCTGGATATTGTTGCGACTGCGGATAAACAGCTTCACGCCCAGCAACTCTTCCAGCTGGCGAATGCGGGCGCTGACGGCGGCCTGGGTCAGATAAAGATTCTCCGCCGCCATGCCGAAGTGCCGGGTTCTGCGAACCTCAAGAAACGTCTTTAACAGTTCTATATCCACCGATTCTCCTGTTCAGCCTGTGCCGACCCGGAGGCCAGTGTGACACGTGTCACAGTTTGCTCGGATCAATGCAATATCAACTGTGACACAGGTCCCATTGCGTCTTCCAGCCGCTGGTAAAGATCGCCCCAGCAGCGACACTTAGTGTCAAGGAAGGGCAGCAAGCGTCGTACAGCGACAGCCCGGACTGCACAAAGCGACATTTTTCAGGTGCAGATAAATGAAATCACTGTTGGTATCAATACCGTGTTCACTCGTCGTGTCATTGCTGGTGGCAGAGGTCGCTCTGTCCACACTGCAGCTTCCCCGGGAACCTGATCTGATGTTCTCGGCGGTCGCCATCACGACGATGTTGCTGTATGAGCGCGGTCTGGCTGAACTCGGCATCATTGGGGCGATTTCCCTGTTCGCTCAAGTAAACGCCCAGGGGCTGGGCAGCCAGGCCGTTGCTCCCGATATCATGCTCGCGCTGGTAATTGCGTTAATTATTCTGCCAGTTGGCATGCGTGCAATGGGGATGACCTTTGAGGCTCCCCGTATTACCTAGAAAGTACCTGAAAAGTACCTCTCTAAAAGTTCTCCTGGAATGATGTGATTTGACCGGTGCTTGCCACCGGTCTTCTTTTTTGTGGAACCGAAAAAGCGTTGCGATGCGCCAGGACCTGTCGCCTAGGCGGCAGGGCTTGCGGCTTCAGTCTCGGCCATCGTTTCAGCTTGCCAGGCAAACAGGTTCTGCTCGATAAAGAAGAAGGCGAACAGCCACAGGAAAGCGTCCCAGAAATCCAGTAGGTCGCCCTCGAAGCCCCAGTACACCGCAGCCGCGAAAAGAATACTGTAAAGCACCAGCTTGCCCAGCTTGCTGGCCAGCAGCACCCTGCCCTGGTAGGCGCCCCTCAGCTGCAGGCGCACATCGATTTCCAGCAGCAGTACCACCAGAATCCAGGTGACCGAGTTGATCACATCAATCCAGGCCAGCCAGCGCGTGGCGCGCAGGGTGTTGGCATCCGCTACCACCTGGCCGCTGCCGATCTGCCAGAGCTGTCCCTGCAGCATGCCACAGTTGTTTGGGGTCAGCGCCGCGAATTCATCAAGGTAGACCAGAATGGACCAGCCCTCTCCGAGCCCGCAGGCAGCGACCGCCGAGAGGGGAGTCACGTTACTACCGTAGTAGTAGAACATTTCGACGAAATAGCCGTAGCAGGCGTAGCCAATAAACAGAAACGCCACCATGCGCAGCCCGTGCAGGCTCCATTTGACCTTGCCGCGGATGACCTCGTCCGGCAGCACGGAGGTTTCCAGCTCGAACATCAGCAACAGCAGCACCCAGGCAGCGGTATCAATCGTGGCTGAAAACGACTGGATCACCTGCTGCGCACTCACCGCACCCTTGAAAAGAATGCCAAAGGAGGTCAACTCTTCCTGCAGGAACAGACCAACATTGACCATCAGCAGGCCATAGACGGCGTATTTGGTGAACTGGAACCAGCGCGGCTGAACATGCTCCATCAGCGGTATACCTCAGCGCCACGGAACAGCGTCAGCAACACCGCCGTCTCGGCAATGTCACCGGCCCTGCCCGACTCCGCCAGGGCCAGCAAGTCCTGGTCAATCATGACCAGGTCAGCGTATTTACCCACCTCCAGAGAGCCGGTGTCTTCGGCGTGACCAAACAGGCGAGCCCCGTTGATGGTATAGGCGTCCAGGGCGCTGCGAATATCGATGCGGCCCGCCTGATTGAGCACCGTACCTTCCTCGTTGGCCCGGGTCACCGCCTGCTGAATATTGTAGAACGGCCGCGGCTCCCGCGTGTCCACCGGGGCATCACTGCCCGCCGCCAGCACGCCGCCGAGCTCGGCCAGTTGGGCCGCCGGGTAGGCATTGCTCATGTAATAGGAGTCCGCACGGTACAGCTCATTGATACCGGCCAGCGCATCAATAAATGGATTGACCGTCATGTCGTAGAAGAACTCCGGCGACACCCAGGCGTAGGTAAATACCAGGTAGAGTCCGAGGTCGCCAATCCGCTGATAGTCACCGGGGGCGACCAGTTGGATATGGCCCAGACTGTGCAACAAACCGGATCGGCCATTGTTGGCCCGCAGGGCCTCGAAGCCCTCAAGCGCGGTGCGTACCGCGCGGTCGCCAATGACATGGGCGTGAATCTTTATCCCCGCGGCGTCCAGCGCCTGCATGTAGGCGTGAATGAAATCCGCTGGATGCTCAAGTACACCCCTGCTAAGGCGGCACTGCTGCGGGTAAAAACCTAACTCACGATGGAAAACCTTGTTCACTTCGCTGGACAGGTAATGATCCCAGGCGTCGCGCACCTTCTGGCACAGCTCACTGCTGGTATCCACATAGCCGACGATTTCCGCACTGCCTGCCTCCAGGTCAATGGCGAAACGGGGCTGCTGGTAGGGATTGATCACCGCCGCATTGGGTAGGGTGGGCGGGTCGTTGAGCGGGTTACCTTCCAGGACGCCGTCCACAAAGATCTTGGCGGTATCGACGGTGAGCTGGGGTAAGGGGTCGTACTCCTGGCGCAGGCGCTGGATGTCGGCGACCATCTGTGCCACGTCGATGCCTCCGCTGCTCGTGTAGGAGGGCACATCCAGGAATAGCGCGGCAGACAGGTTGAAACCCATGTCACCGCTGTCCAGCAAGGCCTTGTAGGCCCGCAGGCTGTGGGGCGACGTCGCTGCGTCCAGTACCGAGGTGATGCCGTTGGCGGCGAGCTTTTGTGACATCTCGCTCATCAACTCCGGCGGCAGCTCGCCGGACAGCATGCCCATGGGTGGCTGGACCAGCTCGCGAGCCGTTTCGTGCAGCTCACCGTTGGGCACGCCGGCGGCGTCCACGCCGACCACATCCTGGTATTCGGCAAAATCGCCGGCCAGCGTGTCGGCGTTAATACCAACCCTCACACCTTTCTCGTTCACCGCCAGCTTGAGCGCCGCTGAATTCACCGCCCCGTGGTGGCCGTCGTTACCCCAAAGGATGACGGGGTTGTCGGGCGCCGCCGCATCCAGTGCCTGGCGCAGATTGGCAATGCCGCCGCTGGGCTGGTTGCCTACGGCAAAGTTCCACTGGGCAACCGCCAGCCACTCACCCGCGGGAAGATCGCGCTCAGCAATACAGCCTCGGACAAGGTCAGCCAGGCCAGCCAGGTCCAGCGCTTCACTGTCGATGTCGCAGCTGCCGTCGTCAACGATGGCCATGGGATGAATGTGCATATCGTGCAGGCCGGGCAGCAGCATGCGCCCGTCGAGATCCACTACTTCAGTGGCTTCGCCAACCAATGCCTGGGCGCCGCTATCGTCACCGACATAAACGATGCGTTCACCCAGCGTCGCGAGAGCCGACACGGTCGCTTGCCCCTCGTTTGCGGTATAGACCACGCCATTGAAGAAGACACGATCGGCGACCTCGGGTGCTGCGCTGCGCTCAGCGCAGCCGATCAGCAGGGTAGACGCCAGTGCCAGAACGCTGACAACGCTTGCTCTCGTCATGCATGCTCTCGGTAGTGCCGGCTACTACACCGGGCCGGCTGAAATGGATGTCACACGTTCAACAGCAGGTGCTCGCGCTCCCAGGAGCTGATCACCCGGTTGAACTCCTCGAACTCATCGAGTTTTACCGCAGTATATGCGCGCAGGAATAGATCCCCAAAAATGTCCACCAGCGCCGGGGTGCTCATCAGGTTGCGCAGGCCTTCTTCCAGGGTGCGCGCCACCTCGATATCGTCTTCATTGGCGGTGCCCTGGTGTGGCTCAGTCGGCGTGAGGCCCAGCTCCATGCCCAGCAGGCCGCTGGCCAGGCTGGCGGCAATAGCCAGGTAAGGATTGGCATCAGCGCCGGGGAAGCGGTTTTCCACCCGGGTGGCGGCGGCGTCGCTTTCCGGCACCCGGAATGCGGTGGTGCGGTTGTCGATACCCCAGTTGAGATTGATGGGAGCGGAAATATCCGGCGCCAGCCGACGGTAGGAATTCACGTTCGGTGCATAGAGGCTGATCAGGTCGGGCGTAAAGCGCTGCAGCCCGGCGATATAGGCCAGAAACTCTGGCGTGTGGCTGCCGTCGTCTGTGGCGAAGATATTGCTACCTTCGCTATTGAGAATACTCTGGTGAATATGCAGGGCGCTGCCCGGCTCTTTCTGCATCGGCCGCGCCATGAAGGTGGCGTACATGTCGTGCTGCAGGGCCGTCTCGCGGACCGTGCGCTTGAAAGCGAACACCTGGTCAGCCAGGTTGAGCGCGTCGCCATGGAGGAAGTTGATTTCCATCTGCGCCACACCGTTCTCGTGAATCAGCGTATCGGCGTCCAGCTTCTGCGCCTCGGCAAAGTCGTACATGTCCTCCACGAAATCCTCGAACTCGGCCACCGCATCAATGCTGTAGGACTGGCGCGACATTTCCGGACGACCGCTGCGGCCGGTGGGGGCGACCAGCTCGTTGTCTGGATCGGTATTGCGGCTGACCAGATAGAACTCGACCTCCGGGGCAACGACCGGCGTGAGACCTTTCTTCTCGTAGAGAGCCAGCACACGCTTGAGGATATTGCGGGTGGCCAGGGGGTGGGGCTCGCCCTCCGGGGTATAACAGTCGTGAATGATCTGTGCGGTGGGTTCCCGCGCCCACGGGACGAGGCGCATGGTGTTGGGGTCCGGCTTGAGGATCATGTCGGCGTCAGTGGGCGCAACGAAGTCCCAGTGCTCATCGCTGTACTCACCGGTTACGGTCTGGATCAGGATGCTTTCCGGCAGCTTGGGATACCCGCCCTGCATGAACTGCCCCGCGGGAATAAACTTGCCGCGGGCATTGCCTGTGAGGTCGGGCACCATGGCCTCAACTTCCGAAATCTCCTGCTCACGTAACCACTGTTCGATGACGTCCATAAAAAGCGCCTGCTTGCCGAAAGCGTTGATTATGACAAGAAACCGAATTATTATTCAACATTAATTCGAATGATTATTCGGCTTTAATAATGACTGCAACCACACACGTGAACTCCTGGTACGCCGCCAGTGCCCCGGCCATTGACGAATTCCCCCCACTGCAGGGAGAACT
Organism: Cellvibrionales bacterium; assembly: GCA_043513815.1. GTDB lineage: Bacteria > Pseudomonadota > Gammaproteobacteria > Pseudomonadales > Halieaceae > JANQIO01. Next base: position 4,193,945 of record CP121313.1, read on the forward strand.
GGAGGCGGACGTTTGTATCGTCGGCGGCGGTTTCACCGGCCTGTCCAGCGCGATTCACCTGCGTGACAAGGGTTACAGCGTGGTTGTACTGGAGGCCCAACGCGTGGCCTGGGGCGCCTCCGGGCGCAATGGCGGCCACTGCAGCACCGGCCAGCGCGCCGACCAGGAGAGCCTGGAACAGCGCGTGGGTCGAGAGCAGGCGCGACGTCTGTGGGACCTGGGCCTGGAGGCGGTGGGAACCGTGACCGGCCTGATCGACCGCTTCAACATCGACTGCGAGCTGAAGTCCGGCGATCTGCACGTGGCCTCCAAACGCTCCCACGTCGATGGCCTCAAGGCCTATGCCGACAAACTTCGCGAAGACTACGACTACCATGAAGCTCGCTTCGTCGAGCGCGAGGAACTGGAACAGATGACCAGCTCCCGGCGATTTCACGCCGGTATGTCTGACGGCGGCGGCCGCCACCTTCACCCCCTCAAGTACGCCCTGGGCCTGGCCCGGGCGGCACGTGACCTGGGCGCCGCCATCCACGAAGACAGCCGGGTTACCGGCTACCATGAGGGCGAGCAGGTGGTTGTGAGGACTGACCAGGGCAGCGTGAAGGCGCGCTTCATGATCCTGGCTTGCAACGGCTACCTGGAGCACCTGTCGCGGCCGCTGGCCGGCAAGATCATGCCCATCAACAACTTTGTGCTGGCTACCGAGCCTCTGGGCGAGGAACGGGCGCGGTCGTTGATTCGGGACGACTGCGCCATGTCTGACAGCCTGTTTGTGATCAACTACTGGAAGCTGACCCAGGACTGGCGCCTGCTGTTCGGCGGCGGCGAGTCCTACTCCCGGCGCTTTCCATCCGACATTCAGGGCCTGGTTCGAAATTGTATGCTTGGCGTTTACCCGGAGCTGGGCGACGTCAAAATCGACTACGCCTGGGGTGGCACCCTGGCCATCACCATGTCGCGCATGCCCCATTTTGGCCGCCTGTCCGGCAACGTCTTTTTTGCCCATGGCTACTCCGGCCACGGCATCACTATTGCGTCCCTGGCCGGCAAACTCATGGCCGAGGCCATCAGCGGCACCGCCGAACGGTTTGACGTGATGGCCAGCGTCCCCGCCCCCACCTTTCCCGGCGGCACGCTGTTGCGCTGGCCGGGATTGGTGCTGGCCATGGGCTGGCACGCCATGCTCGACCGGATAGGAAACTAGGCCATGATCGAGCCTCGCAAGCGCAAGCTGACCCAGCAGCGCACGCCGCGGCAGCTGCGCTCACATCAGCGCCGCGAAGATATTCTACAGACCACAGCGGCCTTGCTGGACCGGGTCGGTTTCGATGACCTCACCACCATTCTCATCGCCCGCGAAATGGGTATTTCAGTAGGCAGCCTGTACCACTACTTTCCCAACAAGCAGGCCATCCTCTACGCCATGGGCGAACAGTGGCTGGCTGAGCAGACCCGGGCCCTGGAAGAAATCGCCGCGGAAGACCTGGAGAGCATGGACCTCGAGACCTTCGTGGATGTGGCCTTTCCGCGCCTGCTGGCGGTCTACCGTGAACAGCGCGGCCTGCTGCCCCTGGTGCAGGCCATGTGGGCGGTGCCGGAGTTACGCGACCTGGACGACGAGCACGACGAAATCATCATCAGCCGCCTGGCAGCGATGTTCCAGCGCCTGGGAATACCCCAGGGCAAGGCCGAGCGCGAACGCCGCGGCCGCCTGATGCTGGAAATGACCCACGCCCTGTTCATCAGTATCGTCGAGCAATCCGGTGCCCGCGCCGCGCGCAGCCTGGCGGATCTCAAGGCCCTGGGGCTGACACTGCTCTCGCGAGACTGATCTCATGCCGGCAAAAACTTCTTGCCATATCTCGTTATTTCGATATTATTCGAAATATGGAATCAGATCTCGCCATTCACGCTGACCGGCTCGCCGCCATCGGCAACGAGGCCCGGCTTGGAATTCTCAAGCTGCTGCTGAACACCTATCCCTCGGAAATGAGCGCGGGCGAAATCAGCAAGGCAGCCGGCATCCCGGGCTCAACCCTGTCACACCACCTGGAAACGGCTGCGCCGGGAAGGGCTGGTCAAGTCCCGCAAGGACCGACAGTGGGTGTGGTACCAGGCCAATGCCGACACCCTGGGCGAGTTGCTGAACTTTCTTTACCACGACTGCTGCAGTGGCTGCGGCGTGGAGATTGACGCCCTGAACACGGGAACGGCAAGACCATGAATATCGCCAGGTTGAATATCCCCTCGGTGTACTTCGGCCCCTTTTTTGTCGAAGTATTTCGATTATTCGAAAAATACCGTTGCAAGCGGTCCAACACATGCCGTGGCCTGTCCACGGAGGAGCTAAAAGACATGAGCAGAATCCACATTGCACTCAACACCCATCGTTTCGATGAGTCCATCGTCTTCTACAGCAAGCTGTTCGGTCAGGAGCCCGCCAAACGCCGGGAGCGCTGGGCCAAGTTCGATATTGCCAACCCGGCCCTCAACCTGACCCTTAACCAGGCTGAGCAGCCCGTAGAGGGAAGCCAGATCAGTCATCTCGGCATCGAAGTGGAAGATTCGGCCACAGTGACCGCGATGGAGGAACGCCTGCAACGCCTTGGCCTGAAGACCACCCCGGAAACGAACACCACCTGCTGCTACGCCCTACAGGACAAGACCTGGGTCACCGACCCCAATGGCCACGCCTGGGAGTTCTTCCACGTAAAGGGGGATGCCTGAAAGGCTAAATAAGTAAATAGGTTGAACGCCGCCCGATTGGGCCGTACAGGCTCAGTTGGGTAGCCGTGAATCCGATCAATAGAGGTAAAAAAGGAAATTGGTCGGTGTGAGAGGATTCGAACCTCCGACCCCTTCCTCCCGAAGGAAGTGCGCTACCAGGCTGCGCTACACACCGATACCGGGTCCGAAGACCTGAGAGGCGCGCTACTATACCAGAGCGCGACCTTTAGTAAAGACCGCCGCAGGCGCAAGTAAAGACCGCCGCAGGCGCAAGTAAAGACCGCCGCAGGCGCAAGTAAACACCGCCGCAGGCGCAAGTAAAGACCGCGGCCGCCTGGTCAGTAAGCCCCTGACACACGCGCCAGCATGAGGCTAAGCCCGCTCAGGCAACTGACAACAACCACCAGGAAAATCAGCAGGCGGAACGGCCTGAAAGGCTTTCGCTCCACCGAGTTGATGCCGGTGGAAACGAACTCGTCGACCTTGGCCTGATCTTCTGGTGTTAGCTTGGGCTCTTCCATGAACCCATTTTCCTCCACCGCGGTGCCCATTGCCACTGGAGATTAAAAGGCAAACAGCGCCTCTTCCATATCCATCAGGTTACCAGCACCCGACAGCATGGATTCCTTGTGCATCAGCGCGCGCGGCAGAATACGATCGAAGTAGAATTGGGCGGTGTGGATCTTCGCCTCGTAGAACTCTTTCTCATCGGTGCCCTGCGCCAGCTTGTCGTTGGCCACTGACGCCATCTGCGCCCAGAAATAGGCCAGCGTGACGTAGCCTGAATACATCAGGTAGTCCACCGCTGCAGCGCCGGCTTCATCCGGATTCTGCATGGCGGCTTCACCGATCTTCATGGTCAACTCGCCCCATTCCTGATTGTAGGCCGCCAGCGGGGCAACAAACTCACCAACGCCGTTGTCCTTGTGGTCTTCGCAGAACTGGTGGATCAGCTTGGTGAAGCCCATCAGCAGCTTGCCGCCGGAGCCCAGCACCTTGCGACCGATCAGGTCCAGCGCCTGGATGCCGGTGGTGCCCTCGTAAAGCATGGCGATACGCGCGTCGCGTACGATCTGTTCCATGCCCCATTCCTTGATGAAGCCGTGTCCACCGTAGACCTGCACGCCGAGGTTGGCGGCCTCGTATCCGGTCTCGGTGATAAACGCCTTGGCGATCGGGGTCAGCAGGGACATCAGGTCCGCCGCTTCCTGCTTCGCTTCACCTTCACCGTGCTCTTCGATATCGGACTGTTGTCCCAGGAAGTAGATAAACGCACGGCTGCCCTCGGCAATGGCTTTCTGGGTCAGCAGCATGCGGCGCACATCCGGGTGCACGATGATCGGATCGGCGGGGCCGTCCGGGTTCTTGGGCCCGGAAATGGAACGCATCGCCAGACGCTCACGGGCGTACTTCAGTGAGCCCTGGAAGGACAGCTCAGCATGGGCCAGGCCCTGCACAGCGGTGCCCAGGCGAGCGGTATTCATAAAGGTGAACATGGCGTTCAGGCCGCGGTTTTCCGGGCCGATCAGGTAGCCCTTGGCACCGTCAAAGTTCATCACACAGGTCGCGGAGGCCTTGATGCCCATCTTCTTCTCGATGGAACCGCAGTGCACGTCGTTGCGCTCACCGATGGAGCCATCTTCGTTGACGATGAACTTGGGAACGATGAACAGGGAAATACCCTTGGTACCCGCCGGGGCGTCTGGCAGGCGTGCCAGCACAATGTGAATGATGTTGTCTGCCAGGTCGTGCTCCCCGGCCGAGATGAAAATCTTGGTGCCGGTAATGGCATAACTGCCGTCGGCCTGGGGTTCGGCCTTGGTGCGCAGCAGGCCCAGGTCGGAGCCGCAGTGTGCCTCGGTCAGGCACATGGTGCCGGTCCACTCGCCAGAGACCAGGTTAGTGAGGTACACCTCTTTCTGGTCGGCAGAGCCGTGCTCCTCGATGGTCTTGACTGCGCCGTGGCTCAGGCCGGGATACATGCCCCAGGCCCAGTTGGCGGTACCGGTCAGCTCGTTGAGAATCACGCCGGCGAGGTTGGGCAGGCCCTGGCCGCCGCTCTCCACCGGGGCGGCCAGCGATGGCCAGCCATTTTCCACGTACTGCTTGTAGGCATCGGCGAAGCCCGCCGGCGTTGTTACGCCGTCCTCGCTCCAGCCGCAGCCTTCTTCATCTCCGCTCTGGTACAGCGGTGCCAGCACCTCCTCACAAAACTTGGAGGCCTCGGCCACAATGGTGTTGAGCATGTCTTCAGAGGCTTCTTCAAAGCCGGGCAGGGTCTCATAAAGACCCCCCGAATCCAGCAACTCGTTCATGACAAAGCGAATGTCACGCTGGGGCGCCTTGTATTCGAGCATGGTAACTCTCCTGGAATAACCTGTATGTCTTGGGTGGCGATATGCCAGAGGGGCACAGGCAGTGCCGCTCTATGTGTTCGGTGCACACATACTCGCACAAACGCATGGATTGTCAATATTACCAATTGGTCAAATATGGCCTGCCGCAGACCTCGCAGACCCCCGCGAGCTCGACTAAATTGACAAGAGTTCCCCCACGGGAGCACTCGTTGAAGCTGGCCGATCACAAGGATGTGTATGCACAGCAAAACCTGGGTCCAGCGCGCGCTGGACCTGATTGCACCCTGTCGCTGCTCCCTTTGTGGTCTGGCCAGCGGCCGTGCCATTGACCTGTGCCTGGCCTGTGAGGGCGAGCTGCCCTGGCTGACCCGGTGTTGCCGGCAGTGCGCGCTGCCCCTGGCCGCCGGCGAGCTCTGCGGCCGCTGTCTGAGCCGGCCGCCGGCCTTTGACCGCTGTGTTGCGGCCTGCGCCTACACGGCCCCGATTCGCGGCTGGGTGCATGCCGGCAAATACCAGGGCGACTTCGCAAGCCTGCGAGTGCTGGGATATTTGCTGCGCCGCGCCCTGTCCGACCGGGGTGCCCACGCACCACCACCCGATCTTGTCATGCCCATGCCGTTGCACTGGCGCCGACGCTGGCGGCGGGGTTTCAACCAGGCGCAGGAACTGAGCCGCGAAGTATCCAGGCACCCCGACTTTTCCGGCTTGTGTGTCGACCGGCGACTGGCGCGCCGCATCCGCGCCACCGCCGCACAACAGGCGCTCGACCACGCCGAGCGAGCCCGCAACCTGCGCGGCGCCTTTGCCCTCGCGCGGCCGCTGGCAGGAGAATCAGTGGCCATCATTGATGACGTGCTGACCACCGGCGCCAGCGCCGATGCCCTCGCCCGGGCGCTAAAAGCCGGCGGCGCCGGCGAAGTATCCGTGTGGTGCTGCGCGCGAACACCGCGGCCGGAAGTCGGTTGACGGCCCGCCGCCACTAGGCGGCTATGAACAGGTCCCGGCGCTCCGCCATCTTATAACCGTGAAATGGTCAGGGCTTTCGTCGATACTAGGCGCTTTCGAGCGATGGAAAGCATCATGCGGTTGATAGCGCTGGTTCTGTGCGGACTCCTGACCGCGCCCCTGCCTACCTGGGGAAGCCAGCAGGAACCGCTGCGGATTGCGGTCGCCAGTAACTTCGCCAGCACCCTGGCAGTGCTGGTTGAGCGCTACGTCGCAGACACCGACGAGCGCATTATCACCAGCAGTGGCTCTACCGGTGCGCTTTACACCCAGATCATTCACGGCGCTCCCTTCGACCTGCTACTCGCGGCCGATACCTTGCGGCCTGCACGCCTCGCTGAGGAGGGGCTGGGCCTGGGCGCTCCGCGCACCTACGCGCTCGGAAAGCTGGTGCTGGCTTATCAGCCGCAGTTCGAATTGACCGCCCGGCAAGGTCATGCCGCCCTGCTCTCCCTGCCCGGCCTCAATCTGGCGGTCGCAAATCCGGAACTGGCGCCCTATGGGCGCGCGGCCCGGGCTGTTCTTGCGCGGCTGCCTGAGGCCAGCCCCCGACTGATCACCGGCGCCAATGTCGGACAGGCCATGCAAATGTGGGTAAGCGGCGGTGCGGATGCCGCCCTGGTGGCCGCTTCGTTCCAGCCTGCCCGGTATCTACCGATACCTGTCGAGTGGTATCCAGCCATAGAGCAACAAGGCCTGGTGTTGGCGACCACCCCGCAGCGGGCTAGAGCCAGCGCTTTCCTCGACTGGCTGACCGGCCCGGGGGGGCGGGAAATTGTGCGCTCACAGGGTTATCGACTGCCAGACTCCAGCGATGATTGAAGCGCTGTGGCTAACTGTGAAGCTGGCGGCTGTCAGCACCCTGTGGCTGTTGCTGCTGGGCACACCCCTGGCCTGGTGGCTGGCGCGGCGCCGGACCCTGGCCAGTACCTTGGTGGAGGCGGTGGTCGCCCTGCCGCTGGTGCTACCGCCCACGGTGCTGGGGTTTTACCTGTTGATCGCCTTTGCGCCTCAGTCAGTGTTGGGGCAAGCCTGGCAAACCCTGACCGGCAGCCGACTGGCGTTCAGCTTCAGCGCGCTGGTGATTGGCTCGGTGTTGTACTCGCTGCCATTCGTTGTGCAGCCCTTGCAGGCGGCCTTTCGACAGGTGCCCGATACACTGCTGGAAGCCGCTGCCACCCTGGGCGCCGGCCCCCTGGACCGCTGGCGCAGCGTGGTGCTGCCACTGTGCCGGCCCAGCTTCCTGGCCGCAGCCAGCCTGGGTTTTGCCCATACGGTCGGAGAATTCGGCGTGGTGCTGATGATCGGCGGCAACATCCCGGGCGAGACCCAGGTACTGTCCATCGCTCTCTATGACCGGGTGGAGGCGCTGGACTTCGCCAGTGCACACGGGCTCGCGGCGGGACTGGTCCTGTTTTCACTGGTAACACTGTTTCTGCTGTATCGCTCCAGCGGCCGCTGGTCGGTGCGCACATGAGCGAGATCGCGCTACAGGTCAGCGTCCAGCGCGGCAGCTTTTCCCTGTCCGTCGATACGGCGCTGCCGATGAACACGGTGACCGGCGTCTACGGGCCCAGCGGCAGCGGCAAGACCAGCCTGCTGTCCTGCATCGCCGGCCTGACACGCGGCGATAACGCCAATGGTATTCGCATCGGCGACAACTCGCTGGAAGGCAACGGCCAGTGGCTGCCGCCGGAAGCCCGCGACGTGGCCTACGTGTTTCAGGATGCGAGGCTGTTTCCGCATCTGGACGTGGCCGGAAATCTGGAGTTTGCGCTGCGCCGCCGACAAAGACCGGGGCCGGGGTTGGATCAGGTGGGCCAGTGGCTGGGCATCTCGGATCTGCTGTCGCACCGCAGCGGCGAACTCTCCCGCGGGCAGCAACAGCGAGTCGCCATCGCCCGGGCGCTGCTGTCCGGCCCGCGCCTGGTTTTGATGGACGAGCCTCTGGCCAATATCGACAGCACCGGGCGACGAGACATTCTCTCGCGCCTCGCCCACCTGCGCCGCGAACTTGATGTGCCGATGATCTACGTCAGCCACGACATGGCGGAACTGGCCGAGCTGGCGGACCACCTGCTGGTGCTGGACCAGGGCCGGATCGTGGCTGAAGGACCGCTGCTGGAGCTGTCATCACAGCTTGAACTGGCCCTGTCCCACCAGGAGCAGGCGGCAGCGGTCGTTCACGCCGCGATTGTCGAGCACGATGAAGACTATGGCCTCAGCCGACTGGAGTTTGAAGGCCAGCCCCTGTGGGTCAATCAGGTACACCAGCCAGCGGGCACCGACCTGCGACTGCGGCTCCCGGCCCGTGATATCAGCCTGTGCCGCGAGCGACCGGGCTCCACCAGCATTCTCAACGTGCTGGCAGCGCGCATTGCCGCCATCGAGACCGGCGACGGCAGCCGTGTGCTGGTACAACTGTCTGTGGGCCGACAATTTCTGCTGGCGCGCATTACCCGTAAATCACTAGACGCCCTGGATTTGACCGAGGGCGACGAACTCTTCGCCCAGGTGAAGAGCGTTGCCCTACTGAGCGACAACCGCCATGACTGAACACCCCTACGACCCCCTCACGCCGGAACTGGTCATGGAGGCAGTGGAGTCCCGCGGCCTGCTGTGCGATGCGCGGCTGCTGGCCCTCAACAGCTACGAAAACCGCGTTTACCAGGTAGGCATTGAGGATGGCGAGCCACTGATCGCCAAGTTTTATCGTCCCGGCCGCTGGACGCGCGCCCAGATCGAGGAAGAACACAGCTTCACTCGCGAACTGGTCGACGCCGATATATCGGTGGTGGCGCCCCTGGAGTACGACGGAGAGACCATCGGGGAATATGGTGGCTTCAGCTTCGCCCTGTTTCCGCGCCGTGGTGGCCACGCGCCGGAGCTGGACAACCCCGACAACCAGCTGGTGCTCGGGCGCACCGTCGGCCGTATACACGCCGTCGGGAAATCGCGCGCTTTCGAGCATCGCCTGACACTGACGCCAGAGCGCTGGCTGGTGCAAAACTACCAGTTTGTCGCCGAGCACTGTATTCCCGCCGACCTGCGCACACCCTATGTGACGCTGGTGGAAGACCTGGTGAAGCGGGTGGAGGCGCACTATCGCGATGTTGAAAACCTGCGCTGTCATGGCGACTGCCACGTGGGCAATATCCTGTGGCGCGACGACACCGCACACTTCGTCGACCTCGATGACTGCGTGATGGCACCAGCGGTACAGGACCTTTGGATGTTCCTGAGCGGCGACCGCGTCCAGCAGCTGGCGCAGCTCGATGAGCTGCTGGCGGGTTACGAGGAGTTTTGCGACTTTAACCCGGCAGAGCTTAAACTCATCGAATCATTGCGCACGATGCGCATCGTGCACTATGCCGCGTGGCTGGGCCGGCGCTGGTCTGACCCGGCCTTTCCGAAGAGCTTCCCGTGGTTTGGTGACGCGCGCTACTGGTCCAGCCACATACTCGAACTGCGGGAACAGCTCTTCGCCTTTGACGAGCCACCCCTGGCACTCAACCCGCTGTACTAGTCGCGAGGGCCCGGGAAGAAAAGTGCCCGCAGCCAGTTCCAGAAGCCGTTCTGGCTCAGCAGGTCGCGCTCTACCGCGTCGAAGAAACGATCCAGTGCCACCGGGTCGGCAAAGTATTCGCCGCGGGTCCTGAAGCCCTGCTCGGGGTCCAGCTCTTTGACCACCCTCGCCGGGTTGCCCGCCACCACCACATTCGCCGGCACATCCCGGGTCACTACCGCCCGCGCCGCCACCACGCTGTTCTCGCCCACGGTGACGCCCTTTAGCACCGTGGCGTGGTCGCCGATCCAGGCGTTGTTGCCAATGTGTACCGGCGTTACCCGTGAATCCCGCGCCGTGCGGTCGTAGATGCCGTGCCAATCGCAGTCAGTGATATACGCGCCATTGGCGATCATCACGCTGTCGCCGATAGTGATTTCATCGGAAGCGCTGATGCGAGAGCCTGGACTCACCAGCACGTAGTCGCCGAGTGTAATGCTGCCTGTATCCAGTTCGCGCCCCCATACGCCAATGCTGACCGGGGCCGCGCGCTCACCGATCAGGGTGACACATTTGCCGATGCGTATATTCGGCCCCGAAACCTTCACGTACCAGGGACTCATGATGGTGTGGTGGTCACCGAGATAGTCGCAGGCGGGGCGGATAAAGTGTTCCGCGTACCAGTGCCGAAATTTCAGGTAGGCTTTTTTGACCCAGTAAGGCCGCAGGTCCTTGCGCATAACTTTGTTGCCGGGCTTGAAGCAACCTATGATGGCAGGCCAATCTGCCAACATCAATCCGGTCCAGCATGCAGGGGAATTCCCGCCAGGTCAGCAGCAGCCAGCAGGGCTGCCACCAGCAGCTCGAAGCGGTGGTGCGCAAACACCTGGCACAGCCCGGTCGCCGACCGCCCGCCGCACATACCCTTGCGGCCTTCGAGCGCATTCGCCCGCAGGTAGAAGCGGCTGATAAACCGCTGGTGCTGGATTCCTTTTGCGGCACCGGCATGAGCACGGCACTGCTCGCCGCCCGTCAGCCCGACAGCCTGGTAATCGGTATCGACAAGTCAGCCCATCGCCTGCAGAAACACGAGGCCACCAGCGACGACAACTATCTGCTGGTGCAGGCAGACTGCGGTGATTTCTGGCGACTGGCACAGGCCGCGGGCTGGCGTGCGACACAGCACTACCTGCTCTACCCAAACCCCTGGCCCAAGCCCGGACAACTGAAGCGGCGGGTGCACGGCTCAATCGACTTCTCGGCGCTACTGGAGCTCGGCGGCGAAATCGAACTCCGCAGCAACTGGCAGGTCTACGTAGAAGAGTTCGCTCAGGCGCTGAGGCTTGCGGGCAATGCGGCCCACGCGGAACTGTTCACAAGCGCACAACCGCTCAGCCTGTTTGAGCGTAAATACGCAGACAGTGGCCACCCCCTGTGGCGCTGCCGGTGTCAACTGGGCCACAATACACGGCCAAGCGCCGCGGAAGACCAGACGAGGTAGCCGCATGATGCATGCAAGCGCCGATCCCATCTGGGATCGCATACGCAAGGAAACCGAGGCGGAAGTCGCGAAGGAGCCCATCCTCGCCAGCTTCCTGCACTCGACCATTCTCAATCACAGCAAGCTGGAGTCTGCGCTGAGCTTTCACCTGGCGCACATGCTCGACAGCCAGACCGCGCCGGCCATGCTGCTGCGGGAAGTCATCGAAAATGCCTTTTCGTCCTGCACATCGATTGGCGAGGCCATTCGCGCCGACCTGACGGCGATTGAGGAGCGCGACTCGGCCTGCAACAGCCTGTACGTCCCGTTCATCTACTTCAAGGGCTTTCACGCCCTGCAGGCTCACCGCGTGGCCAATTGCCTGTGGAACGACGGCCGGCAATCCATGGCGCTGTTCTTCCAGAATCGGGTGTCCACCACCTTCCAGGTGGATATTCACCCGGCGGCAAAAATGGGTCGCGGCATCATGCTGGACCATGCCACCGGTGTGGTGATCGGCGAAACCGCCGTGGTCGGCAACAATGTGTCGATTCTGCAGTCGGTCACCCTGGGCGGCACCGGCAAGGAAGAAGGCGACCGCCACCCCAAGGTGGGGGACGGTGTGTTGATTGCGGCGGGCGCGAAAATCCTCGGCAACATTGCCATCGGTGATGGTGCCAAGGTGGGTGCCGGCAGCGTGGTGTTGCAGGACGTGCCCGCTCACACAACCGTCGCTGGGGTGCCGGCTAAAATCGTCGGCCGACCCAGCTCTGAGTCGCCAGCGCTGGATATGGACCAGAGCTTTCCTTGCGGGGAAGATCCCGTCATCTGATCACCGCGCCGGTCGCGAGTTGGCATTAAGACCTTTCTGGTGTTGACGTCACTTCCCGATCAACGCCACCCCCAATTCAAGGTCACCCCCGCGAAAGCGGGGGTCCAGTTCGTTCAACAGTGAGCCACGTCACTGGATTCCCGCTTTCGCGGGAATGACGGTGGTGCGGGTGGGCGTGACGCTGGTGCGGGTGGGTGGACGGTGTTGCCTGTGGGTGTGACGGTGTTGAGTGTAGGCGTGATGGCGGCGTGTGCGGGGAGGTCGGTGATTGTCGACAATGCTGGCGCCAGAAGGTGCCAGCATTGTTACCGCGCCAGACTCAGTCGTGGTACTGGGGAGAGAGTTCCTGGACCGCGTCGACGAAGGCGGTAACGTTGTCCGGGTTGATGTCCGGGGTGATACCGTGGCCCAGGTTGAAGATGTGGCCGGCGCCGCTGCCATAGCTCTCGAGAATGCGCGCCACTTCGGCGCGAATCTTGTCCGGGTTGGCACGCAACCAGGACGGATCCATGTTGCCCTGCAGGGCCACGCGGTCACCGACCCGGGCGCGAGCGGCGCCGATATCGGTGGTCCAGTCCAGCCCCAGGCAATCCGCGCCGGTGTCAGCCATGGTTTCCAGCCACTGGCCACCGTTCTTGGTGAACAGGATCACGGGGACCTTTCGACCTTCGTTTTCCCGGGTAATCTGTTCCATGGCCCGCTTCATGTAAGCCAGGGAGAATTCCAGGTAAGCCTGGTCGCCCAGTGCGCCACCCCAGGTATCGAAAATCTGCACCGCCTGGGCGCCGGCCTCGATCTGCGCGTTCAAATAATCCGCTACCGAGTCCGCCAGCACCGCCAGCAGTTGGTGCATTACCTCCGGCTGGTTGAAGGCCAGGGTCTTGGCACGGGCAAAATCGCGGGAGCTGCCGCCCTCTATCATGTAGGTCGCCAGCGTCCAGGGGCTGCCCGAAAATCCGATCAACGGGACGCTTCCCGCCAGCGCTTCGCGAATGGTGCTGACAGCCCGGATCACGTAATCCAGGTCCGTGCGCGCGTCCACCACCTTGAGTGCGGCTATCTCTGCTTCGGTCCGCACCGGCTTGTGAAAGCGCGGGCCCTCTCCTTCCACAAAATGCAGGCCCAGGCCCATGGCATCGGGAATGGTCAGTATGTCCGAAAACAGGATGGCCGCGTCCATGGGATAGCGCCGCAACGGCTGCAGGGTTACTTCACAGGCCAGCTCGGCGTTCATGCACAGGTCCATGAATGAACCCGCCTGCTCACGGGTGGCCCGGTACTCGGGCAGGTAGCGCCCGGCCTGGCGCATCATCCACATGGGGGTGCGGTCAACGGGCTCGCGGTTCAGGGCCCGCAGGAAACGATCATTTTTTAATTCAGTCATTAGACGTCCAGGTAGTCGAGAATCCCTTCCGCGGCCTGGCGGCCTTCCCAGATGGCGGTGACCACGAGGTCGGAGCCGCGCACCATATCCCCACCAGCAAAGACTTTGGGGTTGGAGGTCTGGAATTTGTAGGTCTGCTCTTCGGGGGCGATCACGCCGTCCCATTCGTTGGTTTTTATGTCGGCGTCATTGAACCATGCCGGCGGGTCCGGTTGGAAGCCGAATGCGATGACAACCGCGTCGGCGGGCAGTATTTCTTCGCTTCCCGGAATGGCCTCCGGGCGACGCCGACCGCTGTCATCGGGTTCGCCGAGGCGGGTTTCCACAACTTTTACACCCACCACACCGCTGGCGTCGCCGACAATCTCCACCGGCTGACGGTTGAACAGGAAGATCACGCCCTCCTCCCGGGCATTCTTCACTTCACGCCGGGAACCGGGCATGTTCTCCTCGTCGCGCCGGTAGGCACAGAATACCGATACCGCCTGTTGCCGCACGGCGGTGCGCACACAGTCCATGGCAGTGTCACCGCCGCCCAGCACCACCACCCGCTTGCCGGCGAGGTTGATGAAGGCGTCAGCGGGCTGCTCGAAGCCCAGGTTGTGGTTAACGTTGCCCACCAGATAGGGCAATGCCTCGTGGACACCAGGCAGCTGCTCGCCGGGAAAGCTCCCTTTCATGTACTTGTAGGTGCCCATGCCCAGGAATACCGCGTCGTAGTCCGCCAACAGATCCGCCGGCATCACGTCGCGCCCGACTTCCGTGTTGAGCCTGAACTCCATGCCCATACCCTCGAAGACTTCACGGCGCCGGGTCATGACCGATTTTTCGAGCTTGAACTCCGGGATGCCGAAGGTCAGCAATCCGCCGATTTCCGGGTAGCGATCAAACAGCACGGGCTTAACCCCGGCTCGCACCAGTATGTCGGCGCAGCCAAGACCGGCGGGGCCGGCGCCGATGATGGCCACTTTTTTGCCAGTGGGCTCCACGTCAGAGAGGTCCGGGCGCCAGCCCATGGCCAGCGCCGTGTCGGTAATGTACTTCTCTGTAGAGCCGATGGTGACAGCACCAAAGCCGTCCTCCAGGGTGCAGGCGCCCTCGCAGAGGCGATCCTGCGGGCAGATTCGGCCGCACACTTCAGGCAGGGTATTGGTCTGGTGAGACAGCTCCGCCGCCTCGAAGATGTTGCCCTCTGCAATCAGCTTCAGCCAGTTGGGGATAAGGTTGTGTACCGGGCACTTCCACTGGCAGTAAGGATTGCCGCACTCCAGGCAGCGATGCGCCTGGCTGCTGACCTGGCCGTCAGAGTACTCCTCGTAGATTTCCACGTACTGGGTCTTGCGCGCCTGCAACGTTCTCTTGTCAGGGTCGCGACGGCCGACGTCGATAAACTGAAAATCATTGGCGAGTCGATCATTCATGGCATCAATCCGTGTTACGCAAACGCGACAACAGGCGATCGAGGTCCGCAGCCTTTGGCTTCACCAGCCAGAACTTGCCGATGTAGTCAGTGAATTCTTCCAGCAGGGCGCTACCCCACTCGGACCCGGTTTCGTCGACGAACTCCTGAATAGTAGCGCGCAGGTGGTGACGATAGGGCTCGAAAGTCTCGGTGGAAATACGGTGAATCTCCACCAGCTCGCTGTTGTAACGGTCAATGAAGCCCCGGTCTTCGTCAAGCACATAGGCAAAGCCGCCGGTCATACCGGCGCCAAAGTTGTAGCCGGTCGGCCCCAGTACGATAACGTTGCCTCCCGTCATGTACTCACAGCAGTGGTCGCCCGCCGCCTCGACAACAGCTACGGCGCCGGAGTTGCGCACGGCAAAGCGCTCGCCGGCGACGCCGGCGGCAAACAGCTTGCCGCCTGTAGCCCCGTACAGGCAGGTATTGCCGATGATTGCGGTATCGCGGGATTCGAAACGCGATCCCCGCGGAGGGTAGATGACCAGTTTACCGCCGGCCATGCCCTTGCCGACATAGTCGTTGCTGTCTCCTTCCAGGTACATGTGCAGGCCACCGGCATTCCATACGCCAAAACTCTGGCCGGCGGTGCCGGTGAGGCGCAGGGTAATCGGCGCGTCAGCCATACCGGTATTGCCGTGGCGGCGTGCGATTTCACCGGAAAGGCGAGCTCCGATAGACCGGTCGCAGTTGGACACCGCGAACGCAAATTCTCCGCCCGCCCTGGACTCGATGGCCGGCAGTACGGCCTCGACCATCTGTTCGGCTTTCTCGCCGCGGTCGAAGGGGTCGTTGGAGGACACGTTACAGTATTCCGGCTGGCCCTCAGCCGCCGGGTCCTTGTAGAGAATCGGCGCCAGGTCGAGCCGCGCCTGCTTGGGCGTGTCGCCAGGCAGCAGCTCCAGCAGGTCGGTGCGGCCGATCAGCTCCGCCAGTGAGCGCACGCCCAGCAGCGCCATCCATTCGCGAGTTTCCTCGGCCATGAACTGGATAAAGTTCACCACCGCGTCCACGGTACCCTGGAAATGATCTTCCCGTAGCTGCTCATTCTGGGTCGCAACGCCGGTGGCGCAGTTGTTGAGATGGCAGATACGCAGGTACTTACAACCCAGCGCCACCATCGGCGCAGTGCCAAAGCCGAAGCTCTCGGCACCGAGGATGGCGGCCTTGATGACATCCAGGCCGGTTTTCAGGCCGCCGTCAGTCTGTACCCGCACCTTGCCGCGCAGCATATTGCTGCGCAGCGCCTGGTGAACCTCAGCCAGGCCCAATTCCCAGGGAGAGCCAGCATGGTGGATAGACGTCAGCGGGCTGGCGGCGGTGCCACCGTCATATCCAGAAATGGTAATCAGGTCTGCGTAAGCCTTGGCCACCCCCGCGGCGATGGTGCCCACACCGGGCTCACTTACCAGCTTGACCGATACCAGCGCATCCGGGTTGACCTGCTTGAGGTCAAAAATCAGCTGCGCAAGGTCCTCGATTGAATAGATATCATGGTGGGGGGGCGGAGAAATAAGGGTAACCCCGGGCACCGAGTAACGCAGGCGGGCAATCAGTTCATTGACCTTGCCGCCCGGCAACTGGCCACCCTCTCCAGGCTTGGCGCCCTGGGCAACCTTGATTTGCAGAACCTCGGCATTGACCAGGTAGTGCGGCGTGACACCAAAACGGCCAGAGGCAATCTGCTTGATCTTGGAGGTACGCTCTGTGCCGTATCGAGAGGGATCTTCTCCGCCCTCCCCGGAGTTGGAACGCGCACCGAGGCTGTTCATGGCCACCGCCAGCGCCTCATGGGCCTCCGGGCTCAGCGCCCCCAGGGACATGCCCGCGGTATCAAAACGCGGGGTAATCGCCGACACAGGCTCCACTTCATCGAGTGACAGGGGTGCTGGCGCCTGCCTGAGGGCGAACAGATCGCGTAGCGTTGCCGTTGGCCGCTCGTTTACCAGCTGGGCGTAGATCTTCCAGCGCGCGTAGTCGCCGCTGCGAACCGCCATCTGCAAGCTTGTGACCACGTCCGGATTGAAGGCATGGTATTCCTGTCCGTGCACGAACTTCAGCAGGCCACCCATTTCGATGGGCTTGCGCTTCGTCCAGGCCAGCTTTGCCAGTGTCCTCTGATCTGACTCCAGCTCCTCGAAGCCGGCGCCCTCAATGCGGCTGGCCACCCCGCTGAAACAGCGGTTGACTACCTCGCTGGCCAGACCGACCGCCTCGAACAGCTGGGCGCCGCGGTAGGAGTTCACCGCAGAAATACCCATCTTCGACATGATCTTGAGCAGGCCCTTGTTGATGCCCTTGCGGTAGTTCTTGTAACAGGCGCTCGGCTCGCCGAGCAGTTCGCCGGATTGCATCAGGTCATCCAGCACCGCGTAGGACAGGTACGGGTAGATCGCGGTGGCACCAAAGCCCAAAAGGCAGGCGAACTGGTGAGAATCGCGGGCGGTCGCCGTCTCCAGCAGGATATTGGAGCTGCAGCGCAGCCCGGCCTTGATGAGGCTGTGGTGCACTGCCCCGATCGCCAGCAGCGCGTGGATGGGCAACAGCCCTTTTTCGATGCGGCGGTCCGATAGCACCAGCACCACCTTGCCGTCCCGTATTGCCATGGCCGCCTGCTCACACAGCAGGTCGATAGCCTCGGAGAGTGTGTGCTGCTCCGGGTCATAGGCGAGGTCAAGCTTGCAGGAAGCAAACTTCTCGTCATCCATGTTTACCAAACGTGAGAACTTGGCAGGCGACAGCACCGGCGAGCTGAGGATCACACGCTCGGCATGCTCCGGGCCCTCGTGGAAAATGTTCTGCTCGCGGCCGAGGTCGGTCTCCAGCGACATCACCACTTGCTCGCGCAGGGGGTCTATGGGCGGATTGGTGACCTGCGCGAACTTCTGCCGGAAGTAGTCGTACAGGGAACGCTGCTTGCGGGACAGTACCGCCATGGGGGTATCGTCGCCCATGGAACCCACCGCTTCGTTACCCGACTCCGCCAGCGGACGCAGCACCTGATCCCGCTCCTCAAAGCTGACCTGGTACATCTTCATGTAGGCCTGCAGATCCTGCTTCTCCACCCCGGGATCCTGCTCTTCAGCAAAGGTCCCCTCGATGCGCCGGGCGTTCTCCCTCAGCCACTGCTTGTAGGGGTGACGCTTCTTGAGAATGTTATCAACGTCCTCGGTCTTCAGAAGCTCCCCTGTCTCGGTATCCACTACCAGCATCTGACCGGGTCCGACCCGGCCTTTTTCCAGTACGTTTTCCGGCTTGTAATCGTAGGTGCCGATCTCGGACGCCAGGGTGATAAAGCCATCGTCGGTTTTCACCCAGCGTGCCGGCCGTAAGCCGTTGCGGTCCAGCAGGCAGACGGCATAGCGCCCGTCAGTGAGCACAATACCCGCCGGGCCGTCCCAGGGGTCCATGTGCATGGAGTAGTACTCGTAGAACGCCCTGAGATCGGGATCCATGTGCTCGCGGTTCTGCCAGGCGGGGGGAACCAGCAGGCGCAGCGCGCGCAGCATGTCCACACCGCCGGTACGCAGTACATCGAGCATGTTGTCCAGGCTGGAACTGTCCGAACCCGAGCGGTTCACCAGCGGTGATATCTCCTCGATATTGGGCAGCAGGTCAGTCTTGAACAGGGCCGAACGCGCATCCGCCCAGTTGCGGTTGCCCTCGATGGTGTTGATCTCGCCGTTATGGGCCAGCAGGCGGAAGGGCTGGGCCAGGGGCCAGCGCGGCAGGGTATTGGTAGAGAAGCGCTGGTGGAACACACAGATCGCTGTCTCCAGGCGCTCATTGCTGAGGTCCGGGTAAAACTGTGGCAAGTCCGCAGGCATCATCAGGCCCTTGTAGGACAGCACTCGCTCAGACAGCGTGCAAATGTAGAACTCTTCATGGCTGTCGAGGCGAATTTCTACCTTGCGGCGCGCCACAAACAGCTTGGTGGACAGCGAATCGGCTGTGACGCCGGGCGCATCAATGAACATCTGCTCGATGCGCGGCATATTGCCCAGTGCAATCTCACCCAGCACGCTGGGATCGGTGGGCACTTCACGCCAACCGACCACCTCAAGACCTTCACCACCAATGATCTCTGCCAGCACCGCGCGCTCTTCCGCCGCCTTTTCCTCATCATTGCTGAGAAAGATCATGCCAATGCCGAAGCGCTCAGACAGCTCACGCTGGAATTCGCTGCGTGCCAGCTCGCGAATAAAACCCTCGGGCATCTGCAGCAACAGGCCGCAGCCGTCACCGGTCTTGCCGTCTGCGGCGATGCCGCCACGGTGGGTCATGCAGGTCAGGGACTCAATCGCCGTCCGCAGCAAGCGATGGCTGGTTTCGCCCTGGGTGTGGGCGATCAAACCGAAGCCGCAGTTGTCTCTAAACTCACCAGGGCGATGCAGGCCTTGAGTCATAGGGGGTCCAAAATATCTTGCAAAAACAAGTGGTTACAAAACTGCGCTTCTAGTGAAACAGCGCCCTGAAGAACAGGGAGCCCGAGCCCGGGTAAACGCAAAAAGGCCGGTAATATTACACAAGTTGCGAGGATGCGAACAATGCGCAGGTGGATAGCCGGCATTGATAAGGCGAATTATACCGAGGCGCTCTCCAGTACACCGCGCAGCGTGCCGGCCGGGACATCGTCGACAACACGGGCGGCACCCACGGCATCGAGCAAAATCAGGCGCAGGCGACCATCGACCACCTTCTTGTCGCGCTGCATCAGTTCCAGGTATTGATCAGCAGCCATGTCCGCGGGCCCGGCCGTGGGCAGGCCGGCCGCAGACAACAGCTCCAGCAGCGGCGTCACCTCATCCGCAGCCAGTCCACAGTGCGCTACCGACAGCCGTGCGGCCATGGCCATGCCAGCACCCACCGCCTCGCCGTGTAGCCACTGGCCGTATCCCTGGGCGGTTTCAATGGCATGGCCAAAGGTATGGCCGAAATTCAGCAGTGCGCGCAGACCCGCTTCGCGCTCATCTTGCGCGACCACCCCGGCCTTGTTGCTGCAAGACCGCTCAATAGCCTCTGCCAGTGGCCCTTCCTCCAGAGCGCGCAGTTGACTGATATGATCGTGCAGCCAGCGATAGAAAGACTCGTCGCCGATCAACCCGTACTTGATCACTTCAGCCAGGCCGGCGGAAAGCTCCCGCGGCGGCAGGCTGTGGAGTGTGTCGACATCTATCAGTACTGCAGCGGGCTGATAGAAGGCACCAATCATGTTCTTGCCCAGCGCGTGGTTAACGGCGGTTTTGCCGCCTACCGAAGAGTCCACCTGTGACAGCAGGGTGGTCGGGACCTGGATAAAATTGACGCCGCGCTGGTAGGTGGCCGCGGCAAATCCGGCCATATCGCCCACCACACCGCCGCCCACCGCTATGACGGTAGTGCTGCGGTTGTGACCTTCAGCCAGCAGGCGATCATAGATGTGCCCCAGTGTTTCCAGGGTCTTGTACTGCTCCCCATCCGGCAGGACGATCTCGGTGACCTTGTCCAGCCCGTCCAGGGCGGCGCGCACCCGGCCCGCATAGAGGGGTGCGACGGTTTCGTTGCTGATAATGGCCACCTGCTGACCACTGACGTGGCGCCGCAGCAGTGTCGCGTCTGCCAGCAGCGAACGGCCGATGTATATAGGGTAACTGCGCTCCCCCAGTTCAACATGCAAGGTATGCATCAGGACAGTCATGCGCGTGTCTCTTCCAACGGTAGACACCGGCGGCCGGCCGGCGCGCCAGTTCTCAGCCGGCGTTCAGGGCGTCACTCAACTGCTGGGCCACAGCGCGTGCCGAGTGGCCGTCAGTCTCGATGATGTGATCTGCTATTTCCCGGTAGAGCGGATCCCGCTCTTCCATAAGTTCACGAAGCCTACCGCCGGGGTCTGCCACCTGCAACAGGGGCCGGTTCTTGTCTTTGGAGGTGCGCTCCAGCTGCTGCCTGATGGTGGCATGCAGGTAAACAACGCTGCCCCTTGCGGCCAGTGCCGCGCGATTCTCGGGCCGAAGTATGGCGCCTCCACCGGTAGCCAGGACGATACCGTTCAGCTGGGTCAACTGCTCGATGATGCGAGCCTCGCGCTCACGGAATCCCGCCTCACCTTCGACGTCGAAAATCCAGGGAATATCAGCACCGGCGCGGGCTTCGATGGCCTGGTCGCTGTCCAGGAATTCCAGGTGCAGCAGCTGGGCCAGTTGGCGGCCGATGGTGGTCTTCCCGGCGCCCATGGGGCCCACCAGGAAGACCCGCCTCGGCCCCGACATGTTTCAGTCGAGGAGTGTCTCGGCGAGGATGCGCGGCGTGATAAAGATCAGCGTCTCGGTCTTGGTGCTCTGGTAGTTGGTGCTCTTGAACAGGTTCCCCATGTAGGGGATATCGCCAAAGAACGGCACCTTGGTCACCGACTCGATGTCTTCCGTACGGAATACGCCACCCAGTACCACCGTCTCACCGTTACCTACCAGCACCTGAGTGGTGAGCTGGGTAGTATCAATGGAGGGAATCGCTCCGCCGGTGCCGCTCGGCACCAGTTCACCTACCGAATCCTGGTTGATCACCAGGTCGAGCAGGATGCGATCATCCGGGGTGATGTTAGGCGTAACGTCCAGCGCCAGAACCGCTTCCTTGAAGGACACCGTGGTTTCACCGTTGGCAGAAGACTCCTGGAACGGCACCTCGGTACCAGACTTGATCGACGCCTGCTGCTTGTCACCGGTAATGACTTTTGGCTGGGAGACCACTTCCCCGTTGCCAGAGGACTCCAGCGCTGACAGCTCGGCGGCCAGGAACAGATCGTTGCTGGTGTAGCCCACCGCGAAGGAGCCGCTGGCTCCGGCGATGCCGAGGTCGACAAGCAATGCGCCCGGGAAGTTGACCGAGGGGGTATTGCCCTGGGTCACGTCGTTGTTAATGTCGACAACGTTGTTGAGGTCACCGGCCACGGAGGTGACATCGTCGTTACCGATGTCCAGATATGCGCCACCCCACTGGATACCCAGAGAGCGGCTGGCGTCGGACTGTGCGATCACGATGCGCGCTTCGATCATGACCTGACGAATGGGGATATCCACTCGGTCGATGAGGTTGCGAATCTCGCCCAGTTTGGAAGCGGTATCGGTAATGATGAGTGAATTGGTGCGCTCATCGACAATAACCGAGCCCCGTCCGGAGACCATGGAGCCGCCCTCTTCACTACCGGCCGCCAGCAGGTTGACCACGTTGGCTGCCTTGGCGTAGCGAATACGAATGAATTCGGTCTGCAGCGGCGCCAGCTCGGCAATCTGCTTGTTGGCTTCAATCTCCTGGCGCTCGCGTTCGGCGATTTCCGCCGCGGGCGCCACCATCAGAACGTTACCCACCTGGCGCTTGTCGAGACCCTTGGTCTTGAGCACAAGTTCCAGTGCCTGGTCCCATGGCACATTTTGCAGGCGCAGGGTGATACGGCCCTGCACGGTGTCGCTGGCCACCAGGTTCAACTCGGTGAAGTCGGCGATCAACTGCAGCACCGCCCGCACTTCGATGTCCTGGAAATTGAGCGACAGGCGGTCGCCTACATAGTTGAATTCGTTGCGGCGCTCTTCCGCCTCGCGCTCCGTAAGCGGCTTGAAGGCGATAACGTACTGCTCGTCAGTTTGGTACGCGAGGTAGTCGTAGTCGCCCGACGCCTGCATTGCCAGGGTGACACCCAGCTCGCTGGAGGTCACTTCCACGGAAGATACCGGGGTCGCAAAGTCGGTGACATCATAACGCCGCAGGATATCGTCCACTGCGGTGGTATCCAGGAACTCAACCTTTACCTGGTCGGCTTCGCTGTACACATTCACATCGACTTTGGGGTTACTGAGGGTCAGTATCAGGCGGCCCTCACCCTCCGCGCTGCGCTGAAACTCGAGGTCCTCGATGCGGGCGTCGGCATCATCTGCCGTGACCACGCCGGTCTGCACCTGGAAGGGGTCGGAGATGGGCTTGAGGTACTCATCCGCGCCTTCATTACCCACTTCTATCACCAGGGCGTTACCGTCCACCCGGGTGTAATAGGGCACCAGCTTCACCAGGTTGACGATCATGCGCGTGCGGTCGCCGGATTCCAGAACCACCACACCTGTTGCGTTGCCATAGGGAAGCGCGAACTTCTTGCGATCAAGGTTGCTGCGGGTCGCCGGCAGATCCATGGAGATCCGCGCTGGCTTCTCGATGGTGTAGGACTGCGGCTCCGGCGGCGGGCCGTCAAACTCCAGGCGGATTTCGAACTTGCTCCCCGGCTTTGAATTAAAGCTGATGTCCTGAACCGTGACCGCCGCTGCGGCGCTGCCACTGGCCGCAGACAGGGCCAGCGTCAACAGTACGCCCCACAGGCCCCTGCCAACGGCAGGGCCACTGGATTTGTTTTTCATTATTCTGTCCATGACAGTCACCCTGTGCTAATTGAGGCCAGCCAGCTTGATTGTGCGCGGACGCTCAACCCAGCCTTCACTGCCGTCAGATACGATTTCGATGACTGCCACGTAGGTATCAGTCATCTCAACAATTTTGCCGTGGTTACGGCCGAGGAAATTTCCCACACGAACCCGGTGTACTCCCCCTTCCGGATCCCTGATCAGACACCAGTCAACGCCCGCACGGGACAAAGTGCCCACCATGCCCAGCGAGTCGAAGGTGAACTGCTCGAGAAATTCCTTGGGTCGCGTTTCGTCCGGCTCAACGGTAGAGACGGACTGGAGCTGGGAGATCTCTCGAATCTCGATAGGACGATCAAAGGGGCTCCGCAGGCTGGTGGCGCTATATGCAAACGCCTTGTAAGCCTTGAATGCCGGGATCGGCGGGATAACGCCGCCCGGACGGGACCGCTTCTCGTCCATGAACTGGTCGAGATCTGTAAACTCGTCGCTGGCACACCCGGCAAGGCCGACGACCAGCGCCAGCGCGACAAATCTGCTTGTGCTACTCATCACCCTCAGACCTCCTCGTCTCGGTACCGGTAGGTCTTGGCGGTAATGTTCAAAGACAAAATCGCGCTATCTGGATCCTGCTGGCGAATAACAAAATCATGCAGCGTCACAATCCGCGGCAGGCTGGCCATGCCGCTGACGAACGCGCCGAGATCGTGGTAGGAGCCCCGGGCGACGATCTTGATCGGCAGCTCCATGTAGAACTCGCGGGCGATCTCAGGCTGCAGTTCGATGCTGCTGAAATCGAGGCCATTCATCATTCCCTTGTTGGTGATGTCCTCAAGCAACCCGGGGACCTCGGTGTCGCTGGGCAACTGGCTAACCAGGGCGCCGAAGGACTCCTCCATCTCCTGCATCTGCTTGCGGTAGGCATTGAGGTTGGCCGCCTGGAACGCCTTGCGCTCGAACTCTTCCTTCAGTTCCACTTCCTGGGCCTGGGCGGTCTGCAGAGCCACCTGCAAATTCTGGATATGGTAGAAGTAGCCGAGCGCCAGCACGCCCACCAGCGCCAGCGTCCACACGATAATCTTGATCGCCAGCGGCCACGCCCCGATGTTGTCAACATCGAGGTCATTGATATCGAATTCCTGCACCGATTTGAGGATGTCTTCCATCGCCATGACTCAGCCCCCCTCTTCGTCGCCCGCGGAGGGCAGCTGCAGCTTGACTGACAGATTGAACGTGGTGGCCTGTTCACCGTAGCTGGGCTCGGCACGGACGCCGTCAAGGTTTGGGTTTGCGAACCACTCCGACGCATCCAGGCGTCGCATCAGGCTGGAAACGCGGTTGTTGGACTCGGCGATACCCTTGATATTGATGGTCTGGCTCGAGGAGGTCAGTTCAGTGTAGAACACGCCGTCAGGCACTGTGCGTACCAACTGGTCAAGGATGCGAACGATAATGGGGCGATTACCCTGCAGATCCTGAATCACCTTCATGCGATCCAGCAACTGGGTGCGCTTCTTCTGCATCTCGCGAATTTCCGCCACCATGGCATCGAGCTCGCGGATGTTCTGTGTCAGGTAGTTGTTTCGATCATTCTGGGTCTGGATCTCGCTGGAAAAGAACACGCCCACCAGAAAGACGATAACCGCGCCAACACCGGCGACGGCTCCCAGCACCACGAGGAACTCCTTTTTGAGTTCAGCCCTTCGCTCATCTCGCCAGGGAAGGAGGTTAATTTGTGCCATTAGTCAAAACTCCGCATCGCGAGCCCGCAGGCAATCATGAGGGCGGGCGCGTCACTGCTCAGCGCCACCGCGTTTACCCTGGCCGAAATTGCCATGTCGGCGAAAGGGTTGGCCACGGTCGCGGGCGTACCCAGCTTGTCCTGCACCATGTCTGACAATCCCTCCATGGAAGAGACGCCACCGGCCAGCACGATATAGTCCACATCGTTGTACTGGCTGGACGAAAAGAAGAACTGGAGGGATCGGGCCACCTGCTGCACCACCGCATCCTTGAAAGGCTCGAGCACCTCTGGCTCGTAGTCGTCCGGCAGGCCGCCCTGTTTTTTGGCGAGGCCCGCTTCTTCGACCGGCAGGCCGTAGCGGCGCATGATTTCATCGGTCAGCTGCTTGCCCCCGAACAGCTGCTCGCGGGTATAGATGGTATTGCCGTTGGACAGGACACTCAGGGTGGTCATCTGGGCGCCGATATCGACCACGGCAACCGTGTTGTCTTCCTCGATGTCCAACTGGTTACGAACCAGGCCAAAGGCGCGCTCCATGGCGTAGGCCTCGACATCCATGATCTTGGCCGTCAGCTCCGCGGTCTCGATGGCCTCGACGCGAGTATCGATGGTCTCCCGACGGCAGGCAGCCAGCAAAACCTCGACCCGTGTCTCATTATCGGGCAGCGCTCCCTGGATCTCGAAGTCGATCGCTACTTCTTCCAGAGGGTACGGAATATACTGGTCGGCCTCGAGCGTGAGCTGCGTTTCCATTTCGTCTTCGCTGATTCCCGCAGGCATGTCGATCGCTTTGGTGATCACCGAGGAACCGGCTACTGCCGCGGCCACGTGCTTGACCTTGGTCTTCGATTGGTTGACCACATTGCGGATAGCGTTGGCGACACCTTCGATGTCGTTCACGTTCTTCTCGATCACGGCATCGGCAGGCAGGGAACTGACCGCGTAGCTTTCCACGCGGTAGCGCTCGCCGGTGTGGCTCAGCTCCAACAACTTGACCGTTGTCGAGCTAATGTCGAGACCCAGAACCGGGGTCGACTTTCTCTTCCCAAAAAGCCCTAGCACCATGATTATCGTTTTTCCTATTGGTATCCGTAACTTACGTTGTTTTTATACACCGATACATTAAATGACAGATATAACATACACGCAAATATATAAAAAGGGTAAAAAAGCATATACTCACTAGCTCTAAAAAATCCGTGACCCGCGTCCCAGTCTCGTAAGCTGTTGATTTTTCTACCTAGATGAAACTCATTAAATTAGTACTGCATCTCATTCCACTCGGTGCCTGCGGCGCCATCATGGTCAGTGCCGGTGTCTATTTGCACCTGAGCCCTAGCCTGCCCTCGGTCGATGTCCTCAAGGATGTGCGGCTGCAGACGCCCATGCGCGTCTATACCCAGGACGGCGAGCTGATCGGCCAGTTTGGCGAGAAGAAGCGCAACCCGCTGCCCTACGACCGCATCCCGCCCCAGTTCATTCAGTCACTGCTGGCGGCCGAGGATGACGGCTTCTTCGATCACGTCGGCATCGATTTCATGGGTCTGGCCCGGGCCGTATCGGAACTGGTGCTGACGGGAGAAAAAGGCTCCGGGGGCTCCACCCTGACCATGCAGGTCGCTCGCAACTACTTTCTGACGCTGGAGCGCACCTTTACCCGCAAGTTCAAGGAAATCCTGCTGTCGCTGGAAATCGAGCGCGTGCTCAGCAAGGAAGAAATCTTCGAGCTTTATTTCAACCAGATGTTTCTGGGGCACCGTGCCTACGGCTTTGAGGCCGCCGCCCAGGTCTACTACGGCAAGAACATCGGGGAGCTGGACCTGTCCCAGCTGGCAATGCTGGCGGGGCTGCCCAAGGCGCCGTCACGCTACAACCCGATCTCCAACCCTGAACGCTCGCGGGAGCGCCGTGACTGGATCCTCGGGCGGATGCAGCGCCTTGGCTTTATTGACAGCGGGGAATACGAGCTGGCGGTAGCCGCCCCGGTCACCGCCAGCTTCCACGGCGCCAAGCTCGCCTTCGACGCACCCTATGCCGCGGAGATGGCGCGCAGCGAGATGGTGCAGAAATACGGCCTGGCCGCCTACAGCGACGGCTACCATGTCTTTACCACCATCCGCAGCAACCTGCAGCGCACGGCCAACCAGGCGGTCGATAAAGCGCTTGCCAGGTACACCAAAGACCACGGCTACCGAGGGCCGGAACAGTCACTGCCTCCGATAGAAGACGAGATCGACCCCCGTCCGCGCTGGTTGGAACAGCTCGGACAGACCCGGGAAATTGCCGACCGCATCCCCGCCATCGTGTTGTCCTTTGGAGCGACCCCGGAACCCACCGCAGCCGAGGAGCAGGGTGACGCCGACGACAAGGCGGCCGCGGATACCGCCAACAGCATTGCCATCCTGCTTGCTGACGGCTCCGAAGCCGTATTGCCCTGGGAGAACGGCCCCTCCGAGGCCCGGCCCCACATCAACGAAAATCGCCGCGGCCCGGCACCGGCCAGCGCCTCCAGTCTGTTCAGCGTGGGCGACCTGATACGGGTGCGGCGCGAGGACGACGCCTGGCACCTGACCCAGGTCCCGGAGGCCCAGGCAGCGCTGGTGGCCCTCAACCCTGGAGATGGTGCCCTGTTGAGCCTGGTCGGCGGCCTCGGCTTTGCCAAGAGCAAGTTCAATCGCGTTACCCAGGCGGTGCGCCAGCCCGGCTCCAGTTTCAAACCCTTCATTTACGCCGCCGCCCTGGAACAGGGCTGGACTGCCGCCAGCATCATCAACGATGCGCCGGTGGTTTTCGAGGACGCGGCGCTGGAGGACACCTGGCGACCGGAAAATGATGGTGGACGGTTCTACGGCCCGACCCGGCTGCGCTGGGCCCTCACCAAATCGCGCAACCTGGTCTCCATTCGCCTGCTGGAGCAAGTGGGCATTACTACCGCCATCGACTATGCGGGCCGCTTCGGATTCAACACCGATGAGATGGCCCGCGACCTGTCGCTGGCCCTGGGCACCCATGCCGTAACTCCGCTGGAACTGGCGACTGCCTACGCCAGCCTCGCCAATGGCGGCTACCGGGTCTACCCCTACCTGATCGACCGGGTCGAGAATTTCGACCGGGAAGAGGTGTTCAAGACCCGCCCGGTAACCGTGTGCCGGGAATGTGAGAAGCAGGAACCGCTGGATGTCCTGCCGGTGGAAGAAGAACTCAGCATGGAAGAGATTCTGCGACGGGGCGAATCCTCAGAGCTACCGCGGGCGGAGCGGGTGATGGATCAATGCGTCAATTTCATCATCGACAGCATTCTGCAGGACGTCATCCGCCTGGGTACCGGCCGTCGGGCCAGGGTGCTGGAACGCGGTGATATCGCCGGCAAAACCGGCACCACCAATGGCCCCACCGACGCCTGGTTCTCAGGCTATAACCCCGACGTGGTCGCCACGGCCTGGGTAGGCTTCGACAGCAACGTTGAGCTGGGCAAGAACGAATTCGGCGGCAAGGCTGCGCTGCCGATGTGGATCGAGCTGATGCGGGAAGCGTTGAAGGACAGTCCTGAGCGGGCGCGGACCGTACCCGAGTGCATCACCAACGTGCGCATCGATCCGACCACCGGTCTACTGGCGCGGCCTGGTCAGGCGGATGCCATCTTTGAAGTGTTTCGGGTAGACAATGTCCCGACGGATACAGTCACCCAGCGTTAGTCAGCAGTGCAGGGTTAGCTGTATTGCTCCGGCAGGGGCAGGCGTGCGACCCCTGACTCTACCGCGGCGCGAGCGACGGCAGCCGGCACCCGGCTCGCCAGCCGCACGTCGATGGGCTTGGGGATGATGTAGTCGGGACCAAAGCTCAGGGACTCCAGGCCGAAGGCGGCCAATACCTCGTCGGGTACCGATTCTTTCGCCAGATCGCGAATCGCGTGCACCGCGGCTATCTTCATCTCTTCCAGCGCCACGGAAGATGAATGGAAAGCCCAGCACGTTGTTAACCTGATTGGCGTAATCCGAGCGGCCGGTGGCCAGCACCAGGTCATCGCGCGTGGCCAGCGCCAGCTCGGGCTGAATTTCGGGATCCGGATTGGAGCAGGCAAACACCACCGGCCGCGGCGCCATGCTCTTGAGCATCTCGGCGGTCATCAGGTCAGCACCTGACAGGCCGATAAACACGTCGGCGCCGGCGCAGGCGTCCGCCAGGCTCCGCAGCTCAGTGTCATTGGCAAACTCGGCCTTGTAAACGTTGACGCCATCGCGGCCTTTGCTGATCACACCGCGACGATCCAGCATGAAGATGTTTTCACGACGGGCGCCCATACTGACCAGTAGTCGCATGCAGGCAATGGCAGCGGCGCCAGCACCCAGGCAGACGATGCGGGCATCAGCGATCGTCTTCTCCTGGATATCCAGGGCATTGAGCAGGCCTGCGGCGGTGACGATCGCGGTGCCGTGCTGGTCGTCGTGAAATACGGGAATATCGCAGCGTTCGCTGAGCTGGCGCTCAATCTCAAAGCACTCTGGCGCCTTGATGTCCTCCAGATTGATGCCGCCGAAGGTTTCCGCAATACGTTCTACCGTATCGACAAACTCGGCCACATCATGGGTATCCACTTCGATATCGATGGCGTTCACGTTGGCGAATCGCTTGAAGAGCAATGCCTTGCCCTCCATGACCGGTTTGCTAGCCAGCGCACCGATGTCGCCAAGACCCAGAACGGCCGTGCCATTGCTGATCACCGCGACGAGGTTACCCTTGCCGGTAAAGCGATAGGCTTCCAATGGGTCGCCGGCGATGACCCGGCAGGGTTCAGCAACACCCGGGCTGTATGCCAACGCCAGATCGCGCTGGGTCTCGGCGGGAGTAGTCAACTCGATGCTGATCTTCCCGGGTGTAGGGTGCTCGTGGTACTCGAGGGCAGCTTGCTTGAAATCCTCGGACATATCGGCCTACCGGGGCGGTTTGTGGTGGAGAAACCTGAGTGAAAAAAAAGCGCCGAATCCTCAGGGAGACGGCGCTGTATGCTATTGGTGCCTTTAGCGCTTGGCGCCGCGATTACCGAAACGTTTCTTGAAGCGGTCAACCCGACCACCACTATCGAGGATCTTCTGCTTGCCGGTAAAGAACGGGTGACAGTTTGAACACACATCAATGTGAATGTCTTCGCACAGGGTAGAGCGCGTCTTGACGACGTTGCCGCAACTGCAGGTTGCGTTGATGTCCGCGTACTGCGGATGAATTTCTGCTTTCATGGTCAGCTCCTCAGCTTGCGACGCCGCCACCTGGTCTCTCGCCAGGCACCGCGTCATTTCTGGAGTCAGCCGGTGTTGACCGGCCAAAAAATAGGCGGGCATCTTACCAGACCCCACGCAGGACGCAAGCACGGAAAACCGGGCTGAAATCAGGCCTGGCCGCCCATCCGGAGCCCTGGGGGATACTGCTACACTGGCGCCATGCCGATTCTTCGCCTCGCTATAGCCACGCCCCTGCGCAGGCTGTTTGACTACCTGCCGCCCACTGCTGTGACGGACACCGACCCCGCAGCCGTGGCGCCAGGCAGCCGGGTGCTGGCGCCTTTCGGCAACCGCCAGGTCTGTGGCGTACTGGTAGAGGTCGCGAAGCAGTCGGAACTGCCGCAGGACAAGCTGAAGCCGGCGCTACAGGTGCTGGACAGAAAGCCTCTGGTCAGCGCCACGGTGATGGAGCTGTGCACCTGGGCCGCCGAATACTACCGCCATCCGCTCGGCGAAGTGCTCGCTGCCGCCTTTCCCACCGGCCTGCGGCGCGGCAAATCCAGCGCTGCAGACAGCGAGACCGTGTGGCGCCTGAGCGCGCGTGGCAAGGGCCTGCCCGAGGGCGCTCTGGGAAGCGCGCCGCGCCAGGCGGAACTGCTGGCGGCACTGCAAGACCAGCCTGCCCAGCGCTGGGAGCGCCTGAAAGCGGAGGGTCACACGACGGCCACCCGTCGCGCCCTGCTGGACAAGGAGCTGATCGAGGCGCACCAGCGGCCCATCGAGCCCGAAAGTCCCGGCTGGACAGACGGACCGGCTCTCAGCACAGAGCAGGCAGCGGCGCTGCAGGCCATCAATAGTGAGGGCTTTGCCAGCTACCTGCTGCACGGCGTGACTGGCAGCGGCAAGACCGAGGTCTACCTGAAGCTGGTGGAGCGTGCCCTGGCCGCGGGTCGCCAGGCCCTGCTACTGGTTCCGGAAATTGGCCTCACACCGCAACTCGCCGAACGACTGTCGCAGCGCTTCGATGCAGAGATTGCCTCCCTGCACTCCGGGCTCGCAGACGGCGCTCGCGAGGCTGCCTGGGAGTCCGCCCGCAGTGGTCGCGCGCATATCGTCATCGGCACCCGCTCGGCGGTGTTTGCCAGCCTGGCGCGGCCGGGCCTGATCGTGGTCGACGAGGAGCACGACGCCTCCTACAAGCAGCAGGACGGGTTTCGCTACTCGGCCCGGGACCTCGCGGTGAAGCGCGCCCAACTCGAGAACGTTCCCGTGGTGTTAGGCAGTGCCACGCCAAGCCTGGAATCCCTGCAAAACGCCCGCGCCGGTCGCTACCGTCACCTGCGGCTGACCGCACGGATCGGCGACGCCCGCCTGCCAGGCGTCGACATTGTCGACGTAAGACGGCTTCCCCTGCGTGGCGGCCTCTCTGACGCCCTGCTGGCGGCAGTCGCAACCGAGCTGGATGCCGGCAACCAGACCCTGCTGTTTCTCAACCGACGGGGCTTCGCGCCGACCCTGCTGTGTCATGACTGCGGATTCATTGCCAACTGCCGACACTGTGATGCCCGGCTGACCCTGCATCGTTTCGCCCAGGAACTGCGCTGCCACCACTGCGAGTGGCGCGCTCCGGTTCCAGCCCGCTGCCCCGACTGCCAGAGCCGCGCCCTCAACGTCCGCGGCGTCGGCACAGAGCAAGCAGAGAGCGTCCTGCAGGAGCGTTTTGCCGACCACACAATCCACCGGGTGGACCGCGACTCGATGCAAAAGCGCGGTGCCATGGAAGCATTGATGACCACCGTCAACAGCGGCGAACCCTGCATCCTGTTGGGCACACAGATACTGACCAAAGGTCATCACTTCCCGGGCGTTACCCTGGTGGGGCTGCTGGATACCGATGCGGCCCTGTTCAGCGCCGACTTCCGCGGCCCCGAACGCATGGGGCAACTGATTACCCAGGTCTCCGGCCGGGCGGGGCGGGCCGAGCGCCCGGGCCGCGTCATGTTGCAAACCCACTATCCGGACCACCCACTGCTGCGCACCCTGCTGGAGCGTGGCTACGATGACTATGCCGAGCAACTGCTGCAGGAGCGACAGGCATTATCGCTACCTCCTTTCGGCCAGCTGCTGATGCTGCGCGCCGAGGGGCCGTCACTGGAGCAGGCGGAGGCATTTCTTGGTGAGCTGCGCCAGGCCACCGTTGCCGGTGATGCCCAGCTCATTGGCCCGTTGCCGGCACCAATGCAGCGCCGAGGCGGGCGTTTCCGGGCGCAGCTGCTGGGGCTGGCCGCCACCCGCGCTTCCCTGCAACGGCTGGCAGTGCAGCTGGTTGCTGCAGCAGAGCACTCGACTGCCGGCAAGCGACTGCGTTGGTCGCTGGATATCGACCCCACTGAAAGTTAGCCTCTCGCACCGCCCCGCTGGTAGCAATACCCAGCAGTGTCGGGGATAATGGCCGCCCTCTGAAATCTCATGCCCCGAATAAATGAAGGAACACCTGAGCGAGCTCATCCAGCAGGCCCTTGAAAGCCTGGTAGCCGCCGGCGATCTGCCGGCAGACATCGAGCCCAACATCCAGCTGGAACGCACCCGCGATCCCGCCCATGGCGATCTCGCCAGCAACATCGCCCTGACCCTGGCCAAGCGCGCAGGCTGCGCGCCCCGGGAGCTGGCGGCACGCCTCTGTGAGGCTTTGCCGGCCTCGCCGATGCTGACGAAGACTGAAATCGCGGGCCCCGGGTTTATCAATTTTTTCCTGACCGACGCCAGCAGCGCCGCCGTTATCGGGCGCATTCTCGCCGAGGGAGAAGCCTATGGCCGCAGCGATGCAGGCCAGGGCCGCAAAGTACAGGTAGAGTTCGTGTCGGCCAACCCCACCGGGCCACTGCATATCGGTCACGGTCGCCAGGCCGCCCTGGGCGACAGCGTCGCCCGACTGCTGGAAGCCACAGGCTGGGACGTCAGCCGCGAGTTCTACTACAACGATGCCGGTGAGCAGATCAACAACCTGGCGCGTTCGGTGCAGGCCCGCGCTCGGGGCCTGGACCCCGATTCTCCCGAGTGGCCCGACGACGGCTACCGGGGTGAGTACATCGCTGACGTGGCCCGCGACTATCTCGCCGGCGCCCACGTGGATGCCAGGGACAAACACGCCGATGCCGCCGGCGATCCCGAAGACCTTGACGCGATCCGCGAGTTCGCAGTGGCCTACCTGCGCCACGAGCAGGACCTGGACCTGCAGGCGTTCGGCGTGGCCTTTGACGTATTTTTCCTGGAATCCTCGCTATACGACTCGGGCGAGGTAGAAGACACGGTGAAGGTGCTGGTGTCCCGGGAACACACTTATGAGCATGACGGCGCACTGTGGCTGAAGACCACCGATTTCGGAGACGACAAGGACCGCGTCATGCGCAAGGGCGACGGTGGCTACACCTACTTTCTCCCCGATGTGGCCTATCACCACAACAAGTGGCGGCGCGGCTTTGACCGCGTCATTGATGTGCAGGGCGCAGACCACCACTCGACCGTAACCCGGGTTCGCGCCGGCTTGCAGGCCCTCGATGTGGGCATCCCCCAGGGCTGGCCTGAATATGTGCTGCACCAGATGGTGACGGTGATGCGCGGCGGCAGTGAAGTGAAAATCAGCAAACGTGCCGGCGGCTACTACACCCTGCGCGAGCTGATCGAGGAAGTGGGTCGAGATGCAACGCGCTACTTCCTGGCAGCACGGGCGCCGGGCTCACAGCTTACCTTTGACATCGATCTGGCGTTGGCCCAGTCCAACGACAACCCGGTGTACTACATCCAGTACGCACACGCCCGGGTCTGCAGCGTATTCCGCAAGCTCGAGGAGGCCGGACAAAGCTGGCAGGCTGACGCCGCGCAGACCCACCTCGACAGGCTCACCGAGGAAGAGGAAAAGGCCATACTCAAACGCCTGGACCAGTTCCCCGAGCTGGTAGCGGCGGCAGCGGAGAAATCCGAACCCCACAGCGTGGCCAACTACCTGCGCGAACTGGCCGGTGAGTTCCACAGCTGGTACAACGCCCATAAAGTGCTGAGCGACGACGAAGACCTGCGCGACGCGCGTCTGGCGCTGTCGGCTGCCGTGCGGCAAACCACCGCCAACGGCCTCGCTCTGCTGGGCGTACGCGCCCCAGAGAGCATGTAGCGATGTGCCTGGCGGGCAGCAGACCATGACCCGGGATTTCGCCAACAAGGCGGGCGCCGCCAAGCCCAGCACCCGCAAGAAGGCGGGCAATGCCAGCCGCCGCCAGGAGGCGCCGCCCCCCGCCGCGCCCTGGCCCTGGTTCCTGGCGGGCCTGCTGTGCGGGGTTTTCCTCAGCGCACTGGTCTGGCTCGCCACCCTACAGCCAGACACGGCGGCGGCAGAGGTCGCAGTGGCGGACGCCGACCTCGAGAAGCCCAGGCCGCAGCCTCGTTTTGATTTCTACACCCTGCTGCCGGCGCAGCGCATCGATGTCGACATCGACCCGGAGGCGATGGCTAACACCAGCGCCCCCAGCGACGAATTTCTGCTGCAGGCCGGAAGCTTCAAGCAGGCGGCGGACGCGGACCGGCGCCGGGCTCAGCTCCTGCTGCTGGGACTGACGGCCAACGTGGAAGAAGCCACGACCGACAACGGCCGCTGGTTCCGCGTCTATATAGGCCCCTTTGAATCTCGCTCGGCCCTGCAGAGTGCGCGCAATCGCACTGCCCAGGAGGGCATTGATACGCTGTTGCTGAAGCGACCGGTCAAGCCCGCCGGCTGAACGCTTTATTCTCTATCTCAATTGATGGCGCGGCGCCCGAACTGCTCTCTTGATTTGCCCCGGCGCGCCCCCATATCCCGCTAAAGCGAGGAGATGAACATGGAACAGTACCGGGGAACGACTATTCTCTCAGTCCGGCGCGGCAACAAGGTCGTGATCGGCGGCGATGGCCAGGTGTCCCTGGGCAATACCGTGATGAAAGGCAACGCACGCAAAGTACGCCGTCTGTACCGGGACAGGGTACTGGCAGGTTTTGCTGGCGGCACCGCCGATGCATTCACCCTGTTTGAACTGTTCGAGGCCCAGTTGGATAAGCACCAGGGACACCTGGTAAGGGCGGCAGTGGAGCTGGCCAAGGCCTGGCGCACCGACCGCGTGCTGCGCCGCCTGGAGGCGATGCTGGCGGTGGCCGACGCCGAGACCTCGCTGATCATCACCGGCAACGGCGACGTGATCGAGCCGGAGGACAACCTGATCGCGATCGGCTCCGGTGGCCCCTTTGCCCAGGCCGCGGCCCGCGCCATGCTCGACACGACTGAACTGCCCGCCCGGGAGATCGTCGAGAAGGGCCTCGGTATTGCCGCCGACATCTGCATCTACACCAACCACAACCGTGTTATCGAAGAGCTGGACTGCAACTGACCCATGTCCAATATGACGCCCCGCGAGATCGTTCACGAGCTCGACAAACACATCATCGGCCAGGAAGACGCCAAGCGCGCGGTGGCCATCGCCCTGCGTAACCGCTGGCGCAGACTGCAGCTCGACGAGGCACTGCAGGTGGAGATCACCCCCAAGAACATCCTCATGATCGGCCCCACCGGCGTCGGCAAAACCGAAATCGCCCGGCGCCTGGCAAAACTGGCCAACGCGCCCTTCATCAAAGTCGAGGCCACCAAGTTCACCGAGGTGGGCTACGTGGGGCGCGATGTCGAATCCATTGTCCGCGACCTGGTAGACGTCTCCATCAAAATGCTGCGTGAGCAGGAGATGGAAAAAGTGCGCTTCCGAGCCGAGGAGGCCGCCGAGGAACGCATTCTCGACCTGCTGCTGACCCCCGCCCGGGGCGAAGACAGTAGCGATTCGTCCACCCGTCAGCTACTGCGCAAAAAGTTGCGCGAAGGTGAGCTGGACGAGCGCGAGATCGAGGTCGAGCTGGCGGCCAACGCCGGCGTCGAGATCATGGCGCCGCCCGGCATGGAAGAAATGACCAGCCAATTGCAGAGCATGTTCTCCAACCTGTCGGGCCAGAAAACCAGAACTCGCAAAGTGTCCGTGAAAACCGCTTTCTCCAGCCTGCGCGACGAGGAAGCCGCCAAACTGGTCAACGACGAGGACCTCAAGCAGCGCGCTGTCAGCAATGCCGAGCAGACCGGCATCGTATTTATCGACGAACTGGACAAGGTGGCCAAGCGCAGTGAGGTAGGCGGCGCCGATGTATCCCGGGAAGGTGTGCAGAGAGACCTGCTGCCGTTGATCGAAGGCAGCACCGTGACCACCAAGCACGGCATGATCAAGACGGACCATATCCTGTTTATCGCCTCCGGTGCCTTCCACCTGGCCAAGCCCTCAGACCTGATTCCCGAACTGCAGGGCCGGCTGCCGATCCGCGTGGAACTCAACGCCCTGTCGCCAGAAGACTTCGAGCGCATCCTGCGCGAGCCCAATGCCTCCCTTACGGAGCAGTACCAGGCGCTGTTGGGTACCGAGGGACTGGAACTGGAATTCACCGACGACGGCATTCGGCGCATCGCCGAAATTGCCTGGAAGGTCAACGAGAGTACCGAGAACATCGGCGCCCGCCGCCTGCACACGGTGCTTGAGCGACTGCTGGAGGAGGCCTCATTTGGCGCCACCGATGCCAGCCTCAAGGACGGCCGCCTGATCATCGACGCCGCTTACGTCGACAGCCAGCTGGCCGCGCTCAGTGATGACGAAGACCTCAGCCGTTTCATTCTCTGACCGCGGCCCGGCCCAATGACACCCAGCAAGATTCACCTGCATAAGACCTCCCGCGAACTGGAGCTGGGTTATGAGGACACCAGCTTCCGCCTGCCCTGCGAATTCCTCCGGGTGTACTCCCCCTCGGCGGAGGTAAGGGGCCATGGTCCGGGTCAGGAAGTCCTGCAGGTAGGCAAGAAAAACGTCGCCATTACCGACATCAAGCCGGTAGGCCACTACGCCCTGCAGCTCATCTTCGACGACGGCCACGACAGCGGCATCTACAGCTGGCCCTACCTGCGGGAACTGGCAGAAAACCAGCAGCCCCTGTGGCAAAATTACCTCGACCGCCTGCACGCCGCCGGCGCCGCCCGCGACCCCGACGCCCAGGTCCTTCACTTCGATCCCTGAGTGCCTGGAATAGCTGCTCTGGATTGGTAGCTCCGTAGCGCGGACGCGAACTGGGTGCACTCCTCCCTGCAAACGCAAAAAGCAGGACATCCCTATCTCTCTTGGCAACGCGGATCGCCGCCCGGGCCATGCATGGCCGTTGACGGTCCGTAAGGGCCTGTTCCCAGCTCGCACCCTACTTACGAGCGAGATTCATGCGTTGGAGGAGCAAATATCTAGGGCTTGATTGGCACCGGGGGGGCGCCTGCGGTTTCAGCATGACCATCGCCAGCAATGTAAAACGGCCTGCAAATTACCGCTGAAGCCGTGCCCGGCATCGCGGTACAATTGAGGGCTCAGTACAGCGGGCACAGACAATGAGCGAGTCCGAGAAAACACATTTCGGGTACCAGCAGGTGGACGAGCAGGAAAAGGCCGGCCGGGTGGCGGGCGTGTTCGATTCCGTGGCGGGTCGTTACGACCTGATGAACGACCTGATGTCTGGCGGCATCCACCGGGTGTGGAAGCGCTTCACCATCGAGGTGAGTGCCGTGCGACCGGGCCAGCGCGTGCTGGATATTGCCGGCGGTACCGGGGACCTGGCCATGAAGTTTTCCGACCTGGTCGGCGACGAAGGCGAGGTCGTGCTGGCTGACATCAACGGCTCCATGTTGCGGGTGGGCCGTGACAAGCTGCTCAACCGCGGCTACGGCGCCAGCATTGAATACGTGCAGGCCGACGCCGAGGCCCTGCCCTTCCCCGACGACCATTTTGACGTGGTCAGCATCGCCTTTGGCCTGCGCAATGTGACCCACAAGGAAGCCGCGCTGGCCTCCATGCTGCGGGTGCTCAAGCCTGGCGGCCGCCTCCTGATCCTGGAATTTTCCAAGCCCGGCAACCCGCTGTTGAGCCGGGCCTACGACACCTATTCCTTCAATGTTTTACCGAGCCTGGGCCGCCTGGTAGCTGGCGATAGTGACAGCTACCGCTACCTGGCGGAGTCGATCCGCATGCACCCGGATCAGGACACCCTCAAGGGAATGATGGAAGACGCCGGCTTCAGCCGCTGTGAGTTCTACAATATGACCGGCGGCATCGTCGCCCTGCACCGCGGCTTCAAGCCCTGAGCTGTGGCCGTTGTGAGGACTGGCAAGAATGGTTGACCCCGCCCTGCATACCGCCGGCGTGGGCGCTCTGGAGACGGCTCTCAACCGGGCCCTGGCCATGGACAGGCTGACCGCGGCACAGCTTGGCGCGTTGGACGGCAAGGTGTTCAGACTGCAGTGTACCCAGCCGACTGCCGACTTCTATCTGCTTCCGCAGCCGGGCCGGGTGCAGCTCAAGGGCTTTCACGATGGTGCAGTGACCACTGCCATTCGCGGCAGCGCCGCCGACTTCGCCGACCTGGCCACCGCCGATGACCCGGCGGCGGCCCTGATCAACGGCAATATCGAACTCGACGGCGACAGTGCACCGCTGATGGAATTGCAGCGTATCCTTGCCCGCCTCGACCTGGACTGGGAAGCACCGCTGGTCAGCGCACTGGGCGATGTGGCCGGCCATCAGCTCGCCGAAGGCCTGCGCGGCCTGTTCAGCTGGGGGCGTCAGGCCGGTGACAGCGTGCTGCGCCAGCTTGAGGAATTCATTCATGAGGAGGCGCGACTGGCGCCGTCGCGGGCTGAAGTGGAGGACTTCTACGATGATGTCGACAAGCTGGGCCAACGTGTGGACAGGCTGGCGGCTCGCATTACGCGGCTAACCAGCAAACTGCAGAAGGTGAGCTGAACGATGTCGAGGCTTGCGCGCCTGCTCAAGATTACCGCGGTGGTCAGTCGCTACCGGCTCGATGAGTTTATCGACGTCGAGCGCCTGCCGCTGCGCTATCGCGTCCTGCTTGCAGCGGGTCCCTGGCGACTGTTCAGTACCGGCGGCCGCAGCCGCGGTGAGCGTCTGCGACTGGCTATCGAAGACCTGGGGCCGGTCTTTATCAAGTTTGGCCAGATGCTATCGACCCGCCGCGACCTGCTACCGAAAGATATAGCCGATGAACTGGCACGCCTGCAGGACGACGTGCCACCGTTCCCGGCGGAGCAGGCCCAGCGCATTATCGAGGCCAGCCTGAAGGCGCCCATCAGTGAGCTCTTTGCCCGTTTTGAGACTGAGCCGCTGGCCTCTGCCTCGGTGGCCCAGGTGCACACCGCCACGCTGCACACAGGGGAAGCGGTCGTAGTAAAAGTGATTCGCCCGGGTATAGAGCCGGTGATTCGCCAGGACATAGCCCTGATGTTGTTGCTGGCGCGCCTGCTGCGGCGCTTCTCCAGCGACGGCCGCCGCCTGCGCCCGGTGGAGGTGGTGAAAGACTATGAGATTACCATCCTTGACGAACTGGACCTGCAGCGAGAAGCCGCCAACGCCTCTCAGCTGCGGCGCAATTTCGAAAACAGCACGCTGTGCTACGTTCCCGAGGTGCACTGGGACTACACCCGTCGCGATGTCTATGTCATGGAGCGTATCCACGGCGTGCCGGTCACCGACCTGGCACAACTGGAGGCTGCCGGCGCCGATCTCAAGCTGCTGGCCGAACGCGGCGTCGAAATTTTCTTCACTCAGGTGTTCCGCGACAGTTTCTTCCACGCCGATATGCACCCGGGCAATATTTTTGTCGACATCTCCAACCCGCAGGACCCGACCTACATCGCCGTTGATTGCGCCATCATCGGCAGCCTCTCGGACTTCGACCAGTACTATCTGGCACGCAACCTGCTGGCCATCTTCCGCCGCGACTACCGGGAATGCGCCGAGCTGCACGTGGAGTGTGGCTGGGTTCCGCCAGGCACACGGGTGCAGGATTTCGAATCCGCCATGCGCGCCGTCTGCGAGCCGGTGTTTGAAAAGCCGCTGGCGGAGATCTCTTTTGGGCAGCTGCTCATCTACCTGTTCCAGACCGCACGCCGCTTCAACATGGAAGTACAGCCGTCCCTGGTACTGCTGCAGAAAACCCTGCTCAATATCGAGGGTCTGGGGCGCCAGCTCTACCCGGAGCTTGACCTGTGGACCACCGCCCAGCCCTACCTGGAGCGCTGGATTCAGGAACGCTACTCCCCGGAAGCGATGTTCAACCGACTGCGCAAGCAGGCACCGGGCTGGCTCGAACAACTGCCGCAGCTTCCGGAAGCCGTATTCGAAAGCCTCCAGCAAACCCGCGAACTGGATACCCAGGCCCGCTACCAGCGCCAGCGTCTCGATGCCCTGCAAAAGCAAATCCAGCAGGAGGACGGGCGCCGTAAAAGAGGGGTAGTCGCCTTGCTGCTATTCGGAGGCGCGGCGGCCACTGCGGTGCCCGAAGGGCTGGGCCAGCTGAGCCAGTGGCCGCTACTGAGCTGGGCCCTGGTCGGCATGGGGCTGTTGCTACTGTGGCCGCGCCCCCGCGTCTGACAGAGGCAAAGCGACAAAACTTCCTTTGTACTGCTGTAGGTGGAAAATCGCCCTGCCGAAAAGGGCTCTGACCCCCATTAGGGCCTGTGAGATAATGTGTCAATGACTATGGATGCCAACACTCTTGACCGCGTTGCCTGGAATGAGCAGGGACTTGTGCCCGCCATCGCCCAGGATGCCGCCAGCGGCGAGGTGCTGATGATGGCCTGGATGAACCGCGACGCCCTCGCGGCAACCCTGACCGAAGGTAGAGCCGTGTACTGGTCCCGCTCCCGTGGCGCACTGTGGCGCAAGGGGGAAAGCTCTGGCCACGTGCAAAACCTCAAGGAAATACGACTGGATTGTGACAACGACACCGTGTTGATGAAGGTGGAGCAGGTCGGCGGAATAGCCTGCCACACCGGGCGACGGCACTGTTTTATGCAGCGTTTCGCAGACGGCGCCTGGGAAATCTGTGAACCGGTGGAAAAAGACCCCGCCGAAATCTACACCTGAGTCAGGGATTTAATCCCTGAAAATGGCATTTCATGAACGAAATATTGCAACAATTGGACCTGATAATCGCCCAGCGTCGATCGGCAGACCCGGATTCGTCCTATGTTGCACAGCTACATGACAAGGGCCTGAACAAGATTCTTGAGAAGGTCGGCGAAGAGTGTGTGGAAGCCATCCTGGCCGCTAAAGACTGTGGCGGTACTGACACCTCCACAGAGCATCTGGTACAGGAAACCGCGGACCTGTGGTTTCACTGCCTCGTCATGCTCTCGCACCTGGGTAGCGACAGTCAGGCGGTTCTGGATGAACTGTCGCGCCGTTTTGGACTATCAGGTCTCGCTGAAAAAGCAGCGCGACAAGGCTCGGACCCGGTCCGGACCGTTACAGAGGAGAAATAACGATGGGTATTGGTGGAATCAGCGTCTGGCAGCTCCTGATCATTCTGTTGATCGTGATGATGCTGTTCGGCACAAAGCGCCTGCGTGGCCTGGGCAGTGACCTGGGAGCCGCGATCAAGGGCTTTCGCAGCTCGGTCAGCACCGACGGCGAAAAAACCGAACAGGAAGACGAGTCAAAGGACGGTGACAATGCCGACGCCACGGCTGACACTGCGCAGCTGAAGGAAGGCGATAGCAAGTAATTCGATTCGCGGTCGTCTGAACCATGTTCGATATTGGCTTCCTGGAACTGATCATCGTCAGCGTCGTGGGCCTGCTGGTGCTGGGCCCGGAGCGTCTGCCGGGCGCCATTCGCACGGTCATGGCCTACGTCAACAAGATCCGCCGTGGTTTTGCGGGCATTCGCGCGGAAGTCGAGCGCGAACTACAGGCCGACGAATTTCGCCAGGACCTGCACAACCAGGGCATCATGCAGGAGCTGAAGGAAGCCGAAAAAGCCCTCCGCAGCGGCCTTGATTCAAGTGGCGTCACGCTGGGCAAGGACGGTTATCCGGTCGACGAACCCTACCAGGCGCCAGCGCCTGCCGCGGCCGTGGAAAACACACCTGCTCCGGCAGTGGAAAAGCCGCCGGAGGCAGGCCCTGCCGAAGCTCCGGACGCCGAGCCCGGGAAAAACGGAGACGCCGCTGCAAGTCCGCAGCCCACCTCGCAGGACGCACTCGATCAAGACATCCTCGACAATGAGGCGCCTGAGCGAGCGCCCCGACCGGCTAAACCGTGACCGCAGAAACCCAGCCCGAAGATACGGCCATGCCGCTGATTGCGCACCTTTCTGAACTGCGCGACCGGCTATTGAAAAGCGTACTGGCGGTGCTGCTGGTGTTCTGTGCCCTGTTCGCTTTTTCCAACGAGATTTACATGTTTGTCTCGGAACCGCTGCGGGCCCTGCTGCCAGAGGGATCCAGCATGATTGCCACGGAGGTGGCCTCGCCGTTCCTCACGCCCTTCAAATTGACCCTGGTCGTGTCACTCTATCTGGCCATTCCCTATGTACTGTTTCAGGTGTGGAGCTTCGTCGCCCCGGGCATGTACAAGAACGAAAAAATGCTGGCGATCCCGCTGCTGATCTCAAGCGTTTTGCTGTTCTACGCTGGTGCAGCTTTCGCCTATTTCGTCGTGTTCCCTTTGATATTTGGCTTCTTCACCACGGTTGGGCCGGGCGATGTCACCATCATGACCGACATCGGTAGCTATCTGGACTTCGTACTGAAGCTGTTCTTCGCTTTCGGCGTCGCGTTCGAAATTCCCATCGCCGCGGTGATCATGATCCGCGCGGGACTGACCACGGCGGACGAGCTTGCGAAGAAGCGCCCCTACATTGTGGTGGGCTGCTTTGTGCTGGGCATGCTGCTGACTCCGCCAGACGTGATTTCCCAGTCGCTGCTGGCCATCCCCATGTGGTTCCTGTTCGAAGTAGGCGTGATGTTCGGTCGTCTGGTGGAGCCAAAAGACTCCACTAACGAAGCCGAAAGTGCGCCGTAAGGGCGGCGTGGTCAGATAGCTGTCCCCACAGGCCACCGCGCAGCAAGCCCGCCTCCACCAGCTCAACCCCCCGGAAGTACACCCGGTCCATGCGCAGTAGCGGCAGTGCCGCGGGAAAGCTGCGAGCCGGCTGCCCGTGCTGTTCCGCGTGCACTTCCTTGAATCCCAGCTCATCACGCATGATCCGATCCACTTTCAGGTGCCAGTCATTGAAATCACCGGCAACGATTACCGGGGCATGTGGATCGCATTCGCTCTCCAGCAGTTCGCGCAGCCGCTGCACCTGATAGCGCCGCTCAGCGGCGATAAGGCCAAGGTGAGCACAAACCAGCACCAGGCCGTTTTTCAGGTGCCCGAACAGCAGGCCGCGACTGGAAAAGCTCCAGCGGGTGATGTCGTGATTGCGCCACTCTGCAAAGGGCACCTTGCTGAGAATGGCGTTGCCGTGATGGCCATCCTCGATAATGGCGTTCTTGCCGTAGGCGTAGTGGTGCCAGATTTGGTCGGCCATAAACTCGAACTGGCTCTCGGTGACGTCCAGCTCACGCTCGCCACCGATGTCACTGGCGCTCAGCTGACGGCCCTTGTAGGCAAGCTGGTGCCCCACCACTTCCTGCAAAAAACAGACATCCGCGTCCACGCTGCGAATTGCCTTGCGCATGTCTTCCAGCTTGAAGCGCCGGTTGGTGGGGCCGAACCCCTTGTGGATGTTCCAGGAACAGACACGCACATCACGCTGGGATTCACTCACATCCAGTACCTCAGTGCGTACAACATCCACGATAACGGGCCCGGCGAGGGTGTGTCGTGCAGAAGAATCTCCCGGCTGTTGGCAGCATCGTCGCGCATCACCTGCTCCATGTCTGCGAGCGTCACACTATCGCGCACCACCACATCGAGCTCCAGGTCGTGCAGGCTGCTGCGGTAGTTCCAGTTGCTGCTGCCGATGATCAGCATATCGTCCAGCAGCAGTGCCTTGGCGTGCAGCACCCCCGGCTGGTA
Source organism: Cellvibrionales bacterium (assembly GCA_043513815.1). GTDB lineage: Bacteria > Pseudomonadota > Gammaproteobacteria > Pseudomonadales > Halieaceae > JANQIO01. The sequence continues at coordinate 4,238,010 of CP121313.1, forward strand.
CAGGTAGATGCGCGCACCGGCCCGCAGCAGTTCGCGGTAATAGTGGCTGCTAAGACCCGGAAACACCACGATGTCGGAATGCTCCGGCAGCAGCAGGCGCACATCAGCGCCGGCCCGGCAGGCTTGTAACAACGCCCGGCGGAGACCTGCCGTCGGCAGAAAGTATGCGCTGGCCAGCCAGACCCGGCGCGCGTTGACAACGGAACGGGCCACGAATCGATTCCTGAGTTGGCGGCCCTTGATGCTGCGGTTACTGAGGTAGCCTGCCAGAAAGCCCCGCCGCAAACGGCTGCGGTGGCCATTCCAGAGGTCATCAAACCCTTCCACCAGCGTGGCCACACGAGGGCCCTCCAGTTCCACGGCATAGTCCCGCCAGCCCCGGCCACCCGCGCTTACCGGCAAGTGCACCGCGCTGATATTAAAACTGCCCACCCAGGCCATCTGGCCGTCGACGGTGCAGAGCTTGCGATGGTTGCGCCGGTTCATGTTCCACAGGAAGCGCAGGAAGTTGAGCAGCGCCAGCCCGCCCCGCCTGGACCACCGATAGCTGGTGAAAAACCAGGGCAGAGGGTGATAGACCCGCACCTGTACACCTCGGGCAAGCAATGCGGGAATGAGCCGTTCCAGATCCTCCATCGAGCCGACGCCATCGACCATGACTCGCACCGCAACGCCCCGCCCCGCAGCATCGCCCAGCGCCTCGACAAAGCGATGGCCCAGCGCATCCAGCTCAAAAATATAGAACTCGAAATCAACCCGCTCGCGGGCGCCGGAAATGGCAGCGAGCATGCGGGTAAAAAGGGCTTCGCCGTCGGCAATAAGCCGAGCGTGCTCCCAGTGACTGGACCGACGCGTAGGAATCATGCACCCATTATAAAGTGAACGCCCGGCGGTCACGCCCGCGCCTGGTGGCCGGAAAACTGGTAGTCTTGCCCCGCTATGACCGAAGACAACCTTGAAACCGTCACTGACGGTGATACCGCCCCCGAAGCCACCGAAAAGCCGCGCGCTCGCCTCTCCAGCCTGCTGCAGCTGGTGCGCTTTATGCGCCCCTACACCGGCACACTGGTGGCTGCAGGTATTGCGCTGGTGTTTACCGCCGGCGTTACCCTGTCCATCGGCCAGGGCCTGCGCATACTCATTGACCAGGGCCTGGGCAGCGGCTCGTCGGAACAGCTGGGAGAAGCGGTTTATGTGATCATGGGGCTGGCGGTGATGATGGCTGTGGGCACTTTTACTCGTTTCTACCTGGTGTCGTGGCTCGGCGAGCGGGTCGCTGCCGATATTCGCGAGGCCGTGTTCGCCAATGTGGTGGCGCTACAGCCGAGCTTTTTCGACGAGAACCGCTCCGGCGAGATCATGTCGCGGCTGACCACCGACACAACCCTGCTGCAAACCATCATCGGCTCTTCCCTGTCCATGGCGCTGCGCTCCCTGCTGACCACCGTCGGTGCGGTGATCATGTTGCTGGTCACCAGCGTGAAGCTGACCCTGATCGTACTCTCAGCCGTACCGCTGGTGTTGCTGCCCGTGCTGCTCTACGGCCGTCGGGTACGCAACCTGTCGAACAGGAGCCAGGATTCGATTGCCCATGTGGGCAGCTACGCCGGCGAGATCATCCAGCACATCAAGGTGGTACAGAGTTATACCCGCGAAGCGGACGAGCGCGCCGCGTTTGCCGCAGAGTCCCAACGCGCCTTCGACATCGCCCGGCGGCGCATTCGCCAGCGGGCGCTGCTGGTGGCGGCGGTCATTCTGATGGTGTTTGGTGGACTGTCGGGCATGATCTGGTCCGGCGGCAACGCCGTGGTCAGCGGTGCGATGACCGGTGGCGAGCTGGGCGCCTTCATGTTCTATGCCTTCATGGTGGGCATGGGCTTTGCCACAATTTCCGAGGTGTGGGGCGAGGTCATGCGCGCAGCAGGTGCCACCGACCGACTGATCCAGCTGCTGGAGGAAACCAGCGAGATTACCGAGCCCGCCACGCCCCGCGAACCCAGCGGTGCCGCTTTGCGTTTGCACGAAGTCAGCTTCAACTATCCCAGCCGGCCGGACCAACGGGCGCTGGACGGCATCTCACTGGAGGTGCCTCCGGGCAAGAGTCTCGCCCTGGTGGGTCCTTCCGGTGCGGGAAAATCTACCGTGTTCGAACTGCTGCAGCGTTTCTACGACCCACAGGCCGGGGCCATTTCCCTGGGTGGGGTCGACCTGCGGGACATGACCACCGAAACGCTGCGCAGGCACCTCGCTGTTGTGCCCCAGTCGCCGGCCATGTTTACCGCCGACGTGTCCTACAACATTGCCTATGGCAAACCCGACGCCAGCCACGAAGAGATTGTCGCCGCCGCTTCTGCCGCCCATGCCCACGAGTTCATCATGTCACTGCCAGAGCAGTACCAATCGCATCTGGGGGAGCAGGGCGTGAGGCTGTCAGGGGGCCAGAAACAGCGCATCGCGATTGCCCGCGCGGTACTGGCCGACCCGGACATCCTGTTACTGGACGAGGCTACCAGCGCGCTGGATGCGGAGAGTGAGCGACATGTTCAGGAAGCCCTGGAAAAATTAATGCAAGGGCGCACCACGGTCATAATCGCCCACCGCCTTAGCACCATACTGCAGGCGGACACCATTGCCGTGCTCGACCACGGCAAACTGGTGGCCACTGGCACCCACAGCAGCCTGCTGTCCAGCAGCCCGCTTTATGAGCGCCTGGCGCAGCTTCAGTTTCGCGAGGAAGACGTGGCCTGATCGGACTGCGGGTCAAACACCAGGCCCAGCCGCTGGCGCACACCGCGGCGCAGTTCACTGAGGTCTTCTGTAGTGTCCCTGGCAATACCCCCAAGGTCTTTCAGGAAGCCCACGTAGTGGCTTCCTCCCACCATGGTGCAGCGCACTCCCAGCGTGAGCAGACCCCGCCCGCCCATGGCTTCCTTTACCAGATCCATGGCCTCGCCGCCGGCCGCGTTGATATGCTCGCTGGCTGCGGCCCGGCTGTTTTCCCCGGCGATCGCCAACACTTCCAGGCCTTCGAGCAGAGCCTCCAGGCCGATCCATTCCACCAGCGCTGCATCCTCGGCGCCACGCCGAAGCGCCCGCCGCGCCTTGCGGGCCAGGTTGCGGTATTCACGCTCCACCTGGGGGCCGAACACCGGGTCCGGCACCGGGGTCATCAGGTCGTCGCGCTCCAGTTCCCGCCAGTCCTCCGGCTTGAGCACGCGCTCGATTTCCGGGAAAACCAGCTTCTCCTCGACTTCCATGTGCTTGTACATGGTGGCGGTATAGTCCTGCACCAACGCGCGCAGGCGTTCGACGCCTTCGCCGGTTTCTTCCCAGTGCGCGACGGCCTTGAGGGCCCTGGGACCAAGCTTGCTGAGGTGGTCGTGGTCGCGCTGCAGGGTATCCACACTGTCCGCCAGGGCATAATCCCGCTCACCGGCGCGGGCGTAGACCAGGTCTTCCCGCGGGTGGTGAAAGGCATCGGGGAAATGCGTCATGTAGTGCAGGGATTCGTACAATACCTGCGGATCCACCTCGTCTTCCTGCTCCAGGGAATTCACCTGGGCTTCCAGCAGCTTGAGCAGCGTACCCATGTAGCGGTGTTCCGCGTAGAGGGTGGCAAGAATGGGATGAGCATCAAGCTGCTTGCCGTGCAGGCGGGTGGACACGGCCTCCCAGTTCTTTTTGCTGTAGCCGGTTGGGGTATCAGTTGCGGGCATAAACTCCTCCACAGTGCCTGAATTGTATATAGTATGAATCAGACACCGCATTGACGCAGGACACGATACCTCCAGAGGCCTTCGCAAGGCCAGCTCACTTCGCCAGACGTAGTGTATTGATAGTGCAAATACTCATAACGATTAAAACCTTCGCTCGCAGTAAGGACCAAACCATGTTTTCTACCAAGCAAGTTCACTGGCTGGCAGCGCCGTTGCTCGCAGGCCTGGTCGCCTGTTCAGATTCCGACAACACCTTCGACCCCAACCCGCAGCCGCCGGAACCCGAACCTGTTTTCAGCGCCGAAGTGCGCCGCACCGAATTCGGCATTCCCCATGTAAAAGCCGACGACTACGCGAGCCTCGGCTATGGCATTGGCTATGCCTATGCCCAGGACAACTTCTGCGTGGGCATGCGAGAGGTCGTCTTCTCCATTGGCCGCTCGGCGGAACTGTTGGGTGAAGAAGAAGGCAGCGTCGAGGACGACCTGCTGTTCAGCTACCTCACCGGCGACCGGGAGACCTTTGAACAGGAGTTCATTGCGCCCCTGCCCCAGCGGGTCAAGGACCTGAACGACGGCTACGTGGCGGGATTCAATCGCTACCTGGAGGAAACCGGGGTAGAAAACCTGCCCGAGGGTGAGCTGGGCTGCCGCGATGCCGACTGGGTGTTCCCCATCGACGCCACGGATATTTTCCTGTTACAACGCCGCCAGGCACTGCGCGGCAGTTCGGGCAATGGCACGTTTTCCAACGCCATATTGGCCTCCAATGGCCCGGATGGCGGCGGCACCATCATCCTCACCAGCGAGGGCGAAGCACGCATGCGTGAGGCCTTCCGCAAGGTAGGCGAGAGCCTGCGCGACCCGGACCAGGGCAGTAATGCGCTGGCCGCCGGCCGCGACATCACCCAGACCGGCACCGGCCTGTTGCTCGGCAACCCCCACCAGCCCTGGTTTGGCGAAGGCGCCTGGTACCAGGCTCACCTGACCATACCCGGTGAAGTCGACGTGGCCGGTGCAGTGCTGCACGGCTTCCCCTACGTGGGTATCGGCTTCAACAAGGACCTGGCGTGGACCCATACCGTGTCCATTGCCAACCGCTACAGTCTGTATGAGCTGGAACTGAACCCCGATGATCCTTTGCAGTACTTCTACGACGGCGAGCTGCGCGATATCGTACCGGTGGAAGTGACTGTTAAATCCACGCAGACTGACGGCACCGTCGTTGATGTGACCAAGACCTTCTACGAGAGCCAATTCGGTCCCATCGTCAACTTCTCCAGCGTCAGCCCGCTGCTGGATGGCTGGCCGCTGATTACCGGCACCGTCCTCGCTTTCAAGGACGCCAACCTTGAAACCGGGCTGCGCGGCAGCGACCAGTGGCTGACCAAGGCCACGGCTGCCAATCTCGACGAATACATCGACGCGATCGCCTCACTGGGCAATCCCGTGTTTCATGAGATCGTCGCTGATCGCAACGGCGAAGCCTTTTATGGCGATATTTCAGCGGTTCCCTTCATTGACCAGGCCAAGATCGATAGCTGCCTGACCGCCCCGATTGGCCAACTGCTGGCCGATGGCACCACCAATGTACTGCTGACCCTGGACGGCTCCACCTCCGACTGTGAGTGGGGTGTGGACCCGGAAGCGCCGGAGGGTTCCGGCCTGTTCGGCCCCAGCGCCCTGCCGCAGCTGCGTACCTTCGACTACGTGGGCAACAGCAATAACAGCTACTGGCTGAGCGATGCCAACAATCCGTTGACCGGCTTTCCCACCACGGTGGGCCCGGTAGGCTATGAGGGCCTGCAGCAATTCCTGCGCACCCGTATCGGCCATATCATGGTGGAAGAGCGCCGCCAGGCGACTGATGGTTTTGACGACAGCCCGCTGTTCACCAACGAAAATCTCAAGGCCTTCATGTACAACAACCGTGTCTACGGCGCGGAGATCACGCTCGCCGACGTGCTGACGATCTGCGGTACCACCGCTGCGCCCATCCAGGATGCCTGCGATGTGCTGGCTGACTGGGACCAAAAAGTGGAGCTGGACAGCCGCGGCGCCCAGGTGTGGAAGGAGTTCTGGGCGGTGATTCGCCGTGAGCTGGGCAACAGCTTCCAGAACGTTGTACAGAGTGACCGCTTCTGGCGCGTCGATTTCGATCCTGCCGACCCGCTCAATACGCCCGCGGGCATCGACACGGACGATACCGCCAACCGCGACCTGGTGATCAATGCGCTGCTGGAGGCACGAGGCCGACTGGCGGCCAACAACGTGGCCCTCGATGCCCCCTGGGGTGAGGTGCAATACCTGGAGCGCGGCAGTGAGAATGTCCCCATCCACGGCGGCCAGGGTACCCTGGGTATTTACGGCGCTATCAGCTCAGGGCTGAGTGACGGTGGTTACGTGAACCCCAGCAGTGGCAACAGCTATATCCAGATCGTCACCTGGGACGAGAGTGAGTGCCCGATAGCTGACGTGATCCTGGTGCCGAGCCAGTCCACCGACCCGGCGTCACCCCACTTTGCCGACCAGACCAAGCTCTACTCCAACAAGGAGTGGGTGCGCTTCCCCTTCTGTGAGGCAGATATCCAGGCGAACCAGATCGGCGATACCCTGGTGCTCGAGGCGTTCGAATAGCGCATTTTTGAGAGCATCTCTCTGCCGCCTCGATTGGCCGAGGCGGCCTTCGCCGGCTGGGCGACAGTGGCATGCGAGGCAACTCGGCGCTGCGACGCCGGTAAATCTTGCTAGGGCTTTTTGAATACGAAAAAGAAGCGGTCAGTGTTGCCGGTTACCGTCTTGCGTCCTACCTCAAACTGCAGGGTGTCATCAGGCCGATAGAACAGGTCGCTGTATTTCTCCAACTCGAACCCGACTGCCTCGATTTCGGTCAGCACTTTCACCGGGTCTTCACGCCGCCAGTTTTCGTAGTCATCTGGCTGCATATGCCGGCGAGTGTGATCAATGACGACGAAGGTGCCGCCCGGCTTCAAGGACTTGAACACCGCCTTGTTGAAGGCGGACCGGTCGGCTTCCGAGAGGTTGTGGTAGTTGCGGATATTGAGAAACATATCCAGCTTGCGGGACTCGAAATCGATCTCCTCAAAGCTGTAGACCTTTTCCTCGCCGTCCCAGCCCATTGCCATGTCGACTTCACGGACCTTTTGATACTCCGGCGCCGTCCTCAGGTCACCGAGGTCGGCCAGCCACGCCTCCGGGTAGCCCACAATCAGCTCGCCGCGATCCTTCAGCACCGGCGCCAGGATGCGCGTGTACCAGCCGTTACCGGGACCGAACTCGAAGACTTTCATGTCGTCTTGTAGCCCCATGAACGCCAACGCCTGGTCGGCGCGGCGGTTACGATCACGCGCGCGATCAGCCTCAGGGCGAGAGTCCAGCTGCAGGGCAGCGCTAATTTTTTCTTCGGTAGTACTTTGAGCATACGCACCGGACAGTGGCATCACGGCCAGCGCCAGTCCGAGCACGATGGGAAACGTTTTCATAATGAGGTCCACAGTTGCTGACTTCTGTTAGAGGTACCGGCTTTGATCACATTACAGCAGGAAAGTGCCCGACCTGCTGTACCCCCTTTCAAGTGCTTGTGCCCGGATATGCTAAACAATTAATCGAAAAACGCGAGCTTCTTCTCTCCGTTGTCACCATAGACCGGTTCATCACGCTCCGAAAGATAGGCGCGATTCACACTGTCTACGAATCCAACAGAGGTAAGCAGGTCCACCATTGCCTGGTAATTGGGGTGATCGAAGTGGGCGGCCAGTGAGTCGCTGTCTTCCCACAGCTCATACACCTGAATAACCGTGGGTTCGCAGGGATCGGGGGCAAAGCAGTAATCCCGGCAACCGGGCTCCTGCTCCCGGGTGGCTTTCTGTATGGGCGCAGAATCCCATACGGCTCGGTTGCGATCCGCTTCTGATCTGAAGCGAATCCTGGCAGCAACGATAATCATTGGCTAACCCTCGGCGACGTTTCACCGCAGGGTACAGCAAGCAACGCCGCAGTGGGTATGGGTCCTGGCTGACAACTCTGTCGTCGGCCAGGCCAGCCTGCGGCAATCGTGAATCCGGCCTACTAACGGCCGCTAACCTAACCTGTAATCGGTAGCAGGGATATCTCCACCCTGCGGTTCAGGCTTCGACCCTCTGCGGTAGCGTTGCTGGCAACGGGATAGCTGCTGCCAACGCCAAAGGTCGACAGGCGGACTGCGCTGACCTGCTGGGACTTGAGGTAGCCCGCAACACTCTCTGCCCGACGCTGCGAGAGGGGAATATTGATGGCGTCATTGCCGGTGCTGTCCGTATGACCCACCACTTCCACCATCGTCTTGTCGAACTCTTCCAGCACTTCTGCCACAGAGTCCAGTACCGGATAGAAGTTGGCGCTGATATCGGAACGGTTGGTATCAAAGGTGATATTGCCAGGCATATTCAGGATGACCTGGTCGCCCTTGCGCGTCACGCTGACCCCGGTGCCTGCAAGCTTCTGCCGCAGCTTCGCCTCCTGGCGGTCCATGTAGTAGCCCACTGACCCGCCGGCCAGCACACCGACACCGGCGCCAATGGCAGCCCGCTTGCGGCGCTCTCGATTATTGTCCCCACTGATAGCACCGACAGCTGCACCCGCTGCGGCACCAATAATTGCGCCGGTAGTGGCATTGGAGGTTTTGGTCTCCCCTGTGTAGGGGTCGATGGTCTGGCAGGCCGTGAAAACCGTGGCCAGGAAAAGGCAAACAGTAGCTCGAATGAGTGCGGACATAGTTCCCAGGTTCCTTATGGATAGCTCAAGTTCGGCGACCGAGGCTAGCACAATGCGATGAGAGACACTGTTCAAGGCAGAGGAAACGTGACCGACGTCGAACGATAGACTCCTGTTCGGCACGTTGGGATAGCCGGATAGATCACGGTCTCTTCGGGAGTCAGCCTCCCGTTGAGAGATGACGGAAGCGAGTTACACGTCGGCTACAGAGGTGAGGCCCACAAAAAACCCCGCCGAGCGGCGGGGTTTGTGGATCTCTTGGATTTGCGGAAAGCCGCGAAGGAGATGCCGGTATGCGGCGCTTAGCTAAACTCCTTCACCAGTCCGCCGATGGACTCCTTGGCATCGCCGAACAGCATGCGGGTATTGTCCTTGAAGAACAGCGGATTATCGATGCCGGCGAAGCCTGAAGCCATGGAACGCTTGAGTACGAACACCGTGCGTGCCATGTCGACGTTGATCACTGGCATGCCGTAGATGGGGCTGGACTCGACTTCACGTGCGGCCGGGTTCACCACGTCGTTGGCGCCGATCACGATGGCCACGTCTACCGTCTCCATGCGCGGGTTGATTTCGTCCATCTCCAGCAGCAGGTCGTAGGGCACATCGGCCTCCGCCAGCAGCACATTCATGTGGCCCGGCATGCGGCCCGCCACCGGGTGGATGCCGTAGATCACTTCACAGCCGTTGGCTTCCAGCTCCAGCTGCAGCTCTTTCACCACGTGCTGGGCCTGGGCCACCGCCATGCCGTAACCGGGGATGACCGCCACCGTGGTGGCCGCTTCCAGTACGTAGTAAGCGTCGTCCACGGTAATGGGCTTGACCTCGCCCTCAATCTTCTCGGCAGCACCGCCAGCGGCGCCGAAGCCTGAGAACAGCACGTTGGAGAGCGAGCGGTTCATGGCCTTGCACATGATCTGGGTGAGGATGATGCCGCTGGCGCCCACCAGGGAGCCCGCCACGATCAGGATGTTGTTGTTAATTGCGAAGCCCGCCGCACAGGCTGCAAGGCCCGAGTAGGAGTTCAGCAGGGATATCACCACGGGCATGTCGGCGCCGCCAATCGGAATGACCGCCATCACCCCGAACAGCAGGGCCAGACCTACCACAACATACAGGTAAGTGGGGTCAGCGGGGTTCTGCACAAACAGGTAAGCGCTGGCAATCACGCCCAGGACGATCAAGCTATTGACGATCTGCTGGCCGGCAAACATTACCGGTTTGCCGTCAATCACTTCGCTCAGCTTGCCATAGGCGATTAGTGAACCGGTGAAGGTCAGGCCACCTATAAGGATGGACAGCACGATGGTAATCATCGTGAAGGTGCCGGCCATGGGGCTCAGCGCGGCCCAGCCGACCAGCAAAGAGGCCATGCCGCCGAAGCCGTTGAAGAGTGCCACCATTTCGGGCATGGAGGTCATCTTGACCAGGCGTGCTACCGCGCCGCCGATGACACCGCCTATCAGCATGCCGCCGGCGATATAGGTGTAATCGACGATGCCCTGGTCCAGCAGGGCGACGACCACGGCGATGAGCATGCCGATGGAGGACACCATGTTGCCGCGCCGCGCAGTGGCGGGCGAACCCAGCATTTTCAGGCCAAAAATGAACAGGCCCGCGGAGGCCACGTAGGCGAACTGAATCAGCGTATCCACGATCAACCCTCCTTCTTCTTGAAGAAGCCAAGCATGCGGTCGGTCACCATGTAACCGCCCACCACGTTGATGGAAGCCAGCGCCACCGCACCCGCACCCAGCCAGTTGGCCAGGTCCTGGTTGCCAGTGCCCGCGAGACCTACAGCACCCACCAGGGTGATACCGGAAATCGCATTGGCGCCCGACATCAGGGGAGTGTGCAGGGTAGCCGGCACTTTGTTAATAAGCTCGAAGCCCAGGAAGATGGACAGCATGAGGATGAACGTAAGGAATACTTCAGCCGGTACCATGTTATGAGCCTCCTTCCAGGATGTTCTTGATGGTTTCGTTGGTGATTTCACCTCCGTGGGTGATCACACAGCCCTGCAGGATGTCGTCTTCGAAGTCGACCTTGAAGGCCTTGGACTCTTCATCCCAGTTGTCGTCCACCAGGTTGAACATGTTTGAGGCATACATCTGGCTGGCGTCGCGGGCGACAAAATTGGCCCAGTTGCCGTCGCCGATCACGGTCACGCCGTTGATAGTGACAGTCTGGCCAGGCTCGGACCCTTCGACGTTGCCACCCGTCTCCGCGGCCATATCCACCACCACGGCGCCAGCGCGCATGCGCTCGACCACATCTCTGGTGACCAACACCGGCGGCTTGCGGCCGAACACCTGGGCGGTGGTGATGAGCACATCAGACTCAGCAATGACATCGGCCTGTGCCTGCTGCTGCATCTCGATTTGCTCGGGGGTCAGCTCCTTCGCGTAGCCGTCAGCGGTCTGGCCGGTCTCACCGAGATCAATTTCCAGAAACTTCGCGCCCAGGGATTCAACCTGCTCTTTTACCACGGTGCGGGTATCGAACGCGGTGACCCGGGCACCCATGCGCTTGGCAGTGGCGATGGCCTGCAGTCCTGCTACACCGGCGCCGATGATAAACACCTTGGCAGGCTTCAGGGTGCCGGCCGGCGTCATCATCATGGGGAAGATGCCCGGCATGCGTGTGGCCGCCAGTAGCACCATGACGTAGCCGGCCAGGCTCGCCTGGGAGCTCAGTGCGTCCATTTTCTGGGAACGGGTAGAGCGAGGAATCATCTCCATGGAAATGGCAGTCACACCCGCCGACTGGAAAGCCCGCACCAGTTCGTGTTCGTTGAAGGGGTCGAGGAAGCTCACGTGTATGCAGCCCTGCTTGAGCTGGCTGACTTCCTCAATGGCAGGTTTGCGAATGCGCAGCACCATGTCGGCGCTGCCCAGCAGCCCGGCGCGGTCGCTGCTGGTTTCACAGCCGGCGTCAGTGTATTCGGTGTCCTGGAAGCCTGCACCCAGGCCCATGCCGGTCTCGATGACCACCTCGGCACCCATCCGACACAGCTTCTTGGCCACGTCGGGGATGACAGGCACCCGATTCTCTCCGGGGTGCGTCTCTTTCGGGATCGCTATGCGCATAATAGATGTACCCGTACCCTGTTCTGTTATTGGTATACCGCGTCCTTTCGAAGGACCGTGACTTTAGCACAGCTGAACAAAAGCCCAACAAATACCCGTCATTGGGCAGCTAAATGGTCAATCGGTCCATGGCCGGGAGGCATCAGTCCGATTGAACCAATGCATACGCAGCTGATGCGATTCTGTCTTACTTTCCTGGCCCGGAACGGCAAAAAATAGCGTCGCAACAGCCCGGTGAGCGCCTCCCGAACTTTGAAGCTACTGGATTTTTTCGACTGCACAATGAAAACCGGCCGGGGCCACAGTCGTGACACCAGCCGGGGAGGAATTTGGTCTAGCGCCGGAACGATTGCTAGCTGGCTTGTAGCTGCAGAAACGGGTTAAGCAGTCGGTAGTTCCAGGGTTTGAAGCGGATGGGCGCATCCAGTACGCCGATACAAATGCAGTCTGCCGTCTTGGAAGCGGTCGGTGTATGCACATCTTCGGCATCACGCATCAGGAAGTCACCCCGTTGATAGACACCCTCTTCGTCGGAGAAGCTGCCTTCCAGGACCAGCGTCAGCTCGGTACCCTTGTGGGTGTGAGCAGGAATGCTGCCGCCCGCCTTGATGTGGTAAAGGGCAAACTCGTGCTCGGGGTCACCCGTGCGCAGTCGCGCAATCTGCAGTGCCCTGTTAATGCGACTCCACTTCAGGTCCTGGTAGTCGCCGTTCATCAAACGCTGCACCAGCACCGGGCTTTCGTCGCTCTCGGCATGTGATGAGTACGTCAGCGGCGCCTCATCGTCGAGGTGCGCCAGCACGTCGTCCAGCAAGCTGTCTTCAACCGTGGCCGGCTGGAGCGTATCGAACATTTCAGCGCCCATGTCCTGCAGCGCGTTCACCTGCCGCTGGCAGCGGGAGCAAAAATGCAGGTGTACCGATACGCAGGCCGACTGGGCCAGGGGCAGACTGCCCGAGGAAAACTCGTTCAGCAGTCGCGTGTCGGGGTGATGATTAGCCATGATCTTCTTCACTCGATTCTGTTGTTGGGCGCGATTCTCTCCGGGATCAGCGCTGTTCTGTCATAATTTGCAGTTTCTGCATGGCCAGTCGTACTCGTGACTTGACCGTGCCCAGCGGCAGTTGGAGATCTTCTGCCACCTCGGAGTGGGATTTCCCCTCCATATATACCTTGGCGAGAATCTGTGCCTGTTCCTGCGGGAGGTGGGTCAGCATTTCCCGCACGCGGATCGCGTTGCGACGCTGCTGAACCGCAACAAACGGCTCTTCCTCTTCCTGCTCGAGCCATATGTCTTCTGCGGCCAGCGGAGTATCAAACTTTTGCAGACGCCGATACATATCAGTCCGGCAGTTGCGGGCGATCGTGTAGATCCAGGTGCTGGCAGCGGCTTTGCGGGGGTTGTACCCGTCTGCTTTCTGCCACACCTTGAGCATGACTTCCTGCACCAGCTCGTCTGCGTGAGAAGCGGCCAGCGGCGATCCTGACATGGCAAAGGCCTTGACCAGGGGGGCGAAGTGCTTGAACAGTCTTGCGAAGGCGGCGCGATCGCGCTCCTTGGCAATAACCTGCAGGCACTGGCTCCATTCGTCATCGCGCTTACCGTCTGCGTTGACCTTGATGTTCGGCTGAGTGTTAGCCTGTGCTGGCATGTCGTGATCGTCCTCTGGCGGTTGTTCGCTCATATGAGCTACTCCTTGGGATCTTTACGCGTGCCTACCGCCTGCGGATCACAGAAAATACGTGGGTTTACATTAGTTTAGACCATAGCCGATCAATGATCCGCTATATAGGAGGCGGCGTAAACATCCGCAACAAAACCTGTGCGGATCACCCCCATCATGAAGATCGCCATTATTGGCAGCGGCATTTCAGGCCTGGCCTGTGCGTACTATCTGCAGCGCGGCCACGATGTGTGTGTTTTCGAACAAAATCAACGCGTTGGCGGCCACACTGCCACCGTTGACGTGTGCGTGGGAGGCCGTCAGTACGCCATCGACACAGGCTTTATCGTCTACAACGACTGGACCTATCCGAACTTTATCGCGCTGCTGGATGAGCTGGGTGTAGAAAATCAGCCCACCGCCATGAGTTTTGCCGTCAGCGACCGCGCTTCAGGCCTGGAATGGGCGGGCACCAGTCTTGACGCCCTGTTTGCCCAGCGCCGCAACCTGTTCTCGCCGCGTTTCATCGGTATGATTCGAGACATCCTGCGCTTCAACAAGGAATCCGTAGCGGATCTGGAGGCCGGCAGCATTGACGCCAACATCACGCTGGGTGACTACCTGCGCCGCAACCGTTATAGCAAGGCCTTCATAGAGCAGTACCTGGTGCCAATGGGGTCCGCCATCTGGTCAGCCGACACCGACGCAATGGACGGCTTCCCGCTGCAGTTTTTCGTCCGCTTTTTCAAGAACCATGGGCTGCTGAGCATCAGGAATCGGCCCCAATGGCGGGTTATCAAGGGGGGGTCCCGGCAGTACCTGGCCCCGCTGACCGAGGGCTTCAAAGACCAGATCTATACCGGCAACCCGGTTACAGCGGTAAGTCGCCAGCCTGCAGGCGCCACACTGCGTTTCGCTGATGGCCGCACCGAGCAGTTTGATCAGGTGGTGCTGGCCTGCCATTCCGATCAGGCTCTGGCCCTGCTGGAAGACCCCAGCGATGTAGAGCGCGAGGTGTTGGGCGCGATGCGCTACCAGGACAACGACGTGGTCCTGCACACCGATACGCGCCTGCTCCCCCAAAATCGCAAGACCTGGTCAGCCTGGAACTACCTGCTGACCGAACAGTCACAGCGCGCAGTGCTCACTTACAACATGAATATCCTCCAGGGCATCAACGCACCGGAAACCTTCTGCGTCACCCTCAACCATACCGAGGCCATAAACCCCCACAAGATTCTCGGCCGTTTCAATTACGCACATCCGGTCTTCAGTCTGGAGCAGGTCCGGGCCCAGGAGCGCTGGACCGAGATCAACGCCGGCAGCACCTGGTATTGCGGTGCCTATTGGCACAATGGCTTCCATGAGGACGGCGTGCGCAGCGCCAGGCGGGTCGCCGAGGCAATCAACGGTGACATCATTGGCAGCGCCGGGGCAGGCCAGCCCGGCGGCATGGAAAGTGCCGCATGACCAGCGCCATCTACGAAGGCTGGATTCGCCACCGCCGCACCACGCCGCGGGCACATGACTTCACCTATCGAGTGTTCATGCCCTACCTGCGACTGGACGAACTGCCACAATTGTTCGACCGCAGCTGGCTTTGGTCCGCACGCAGGCCGGCCCTGGCCCGCTTCAAGCGCGAGGACTTCCTCGGCAACCCGGACATCGCACTCGACGAAGCAGTGCGCCAACGGGTCGAAGAAGACACCGGCACAAAACCAGGCGGCCCCATCTATATGCTGGCCAACCTGCGGTACTTTGGCTTCCTCATCAATCCAATCACCTGCTACTACTGTATGGACGAGCACGGCGAGCGGCTGGAGTATCTGGTGGCAGAAGTCACCAACACGCCCTGGAACGAGCGCCACAGCTATGTTCTCACCGCCACCAAAGGCGAGCGGTGGTTGCGTACAAGTTTCGCCAAGACCTTTCACGTGTCGCCGTTTCACCCTATGGATATGGAATACCAGTGGCACAGCAACACACCGGGCAACAAGCTCTGCCTGAACCTGGCCAACAGCCAGGACGGTGAGCGCGTATTTGATGCGACCCTGTCGCTCCAGCGCCACCCGCTCACCGCCAGCAGCCTGCGCCGCTTCCTGTGGCGCTACCCGCTGATGACCGCCAAGGTCGCCGGCGGCATTTACTGGGAGGCCCTGCGCATCTGGCTCAAGGGCAACCCCTACTTCCCCCACCCTTCATCGACAGCGAGATTGAGTAATGAGTGATGCCAACGTCCGCGCGATTCGCCTGCCACAGGTGCGCAGCAGCAGCCCGGCCAAAAGCATGGCCCGGAAGGCCATGGAGCGCCTGCTGAACAGCCTGAGAATTGGCTCCCTCACCCTGCACGAGGGCGGCGAGCAGCGCACCTACGGTACCCCCTCCCGTGCCGACGAACCCCACGCCGAAGTGCACGTGCACAGCGATGACGTCTACCGCAAGGTACTGATGGCCGGCGCCCTGGGTTCCGGCGAGTCCTACATGCAGGGTGACTGGTCATCCCCGGACCTGACCGAAGTGATTCGCCTGTTTACCGCCAACCTGGCCGTATTGCACTCCATGAACGCCAACGGCTCTCGAATGCGCCGCCTGGGCCTGGCGATCGCGCACTACCTGAACAGCAACACACTGACCGGCTCGCGGCGCAACATTTCCGCCCACTACGATCTGGGCAACGACTTCTTCGAGCTGTTCCTGGACCAGAGCATGATGTACTCCTCGGCGGTCTACCCGCACGAGAACGCAGACCTGGAAGAAGCCGCCGCACACAAGCTGGACCTGCTGTGCCAGCAGCTCGAACTGAGCGCGGATGACCACCTGCTGGAAATCGGCACTGGCTGGGGCGGGCTCGCGGTACACGCAGCAAAAAACTACGGTTGCCGCGTAACTACCACCACTATTTCTCGCGAGCAGTACGAACGCGCCTGTCAGCGGGTTCGCGATGAGGGTCTGGAAGACCGGGTGACTCTGCTGTTGAAGGATTACCGCGAGCTGGAGGGCGAATACGACAAGCTGGTCTCGGTAGAGATGATCGAAGCCGTGGGGCACCAGTTCTACAGCAACTACTTCGAAAAATGCTCAAGCCTGCTGAAGCCCAGGGGACTGATGGCCATCCAGGCAATCACCATGGTCGACCAGCGCTATGAAGAGGCGCGGGATTCTGTCGACTTCATCAAGCGCTACATTTTCCCCGGCGGCTGCCTGCCCTCGGTAGAGGTCATCAGCAAGCACCTGCGCCAGGACACCGACATGCAGATGGTGCACCTGCGCGACATCACCGAGCACTATGCCGACACTCTCAGGGACTGGCGCGAACGCTTCTTTGACCGCATCGAAGAAGTCAAACGCCAGGGCTTTGACGAGACCTTTGTTCGCATGTGGGAGTTTTACCTGTGCTACTGCGAGGGCGGCTTCCGGGAGCGCGTGATCGGCACGGTACAACTGACCTTTGCCAAGCCGGGCTATCGCTTTGCCTGAAGATACGCTGGTGCAAAAGGTCGGCAACGGCCTGCTGTTCAACATCAGCTGGCTGGCCATCGTCACCAGCCACTCGGCATTGATTGCGCCACTGGTGGTTGTCGTTCACCTGACCATTCACCAGCTGTGGATTGGCCGCGGCCTGCGCGAACTGCAGTTCGTGACCGGCTGCACCCTGTTCGGACTGCTGCTGGACCAGCTGCTGTTTGCCCTCGGCATATTTACCCTGGACGGCCAGACCGCGCTGGCGCCAGTGTGGCTGACCTGCCTGTGGCCGGTACTGGCGACAACCTTCGATCATGCCTTCGTCTCGCTGCAGCGCCAGCTGACGCTGGCCAGTATTCTGGGTGGAATCGGCGGCATCATGAGTTACTACGCGGGCACTTCCATGAGCGCCGTGGGTTTTGCCGATCCGGTATATGGTCCAGCCATCATCGGCGCCCTGTGGGCCGCACTGTTCCCGGCCATCGCCGCTGTTGCACACTTCTGGTTTCACGATGAGGAGAATGGTAGTGAAGCGCACCTGGCCTAGCCTCGCTGCCGCCGCTTCGTTGGCCGCGTTGCTGGCCGCGCACAGCGCCGCCAGTACCGAAGTACCGGCGCTACCCGAGCCCGCCCCTGACGTCGTCGGCGAGGCAACCGATCCGGACACCGGCAGGACCGTGTATTTCGAGCACTACTACTGTAGCGATGATGCGCTGCAATGCAGCGTTTTCTACCTGCGTCCCAACCGGGAAGTCATCGCCCGCAAGGAGCTCGACTACGCGCCCAGTCCCAAGGCGCCGGCGCTGGTGTTTCGCGACTACCGGCTGGACCGGGAAATCGCCATCAATGACCCCGACACCAACGCGGTAATCGACGCCGGCTTCGACAATTTTGTGCGCCTGCAGTGGCAGGACCTGGCAGAAGGTGAAGAGGTCCGCTTCCCGTTCCGGCTGCTGGGTCGGGAAGACCCGATCAAGATGCGCGCCAGCAAAGCCACGGGTTGCGAAGATGGCAATCTGTGCCTGGAAATCGAGCTGGACTCCTGGTTACTGGGAAATTTTGTCGATCCCATTCAGCTGACCTACGAGGAGGGCAGCCAGCGCCTGCTGCGCTTCCAGGGCATCAGCAACCTCAGGAACGACCAGGGCCGCCGCCAGAACGTCGAAATTCTCTACCAGTATAACGACAAGGGTGCGCCCGCTCCTTTATCCCGCTAGGGGTTAACACTCTTCCCGGTAGCACCACTGGGAAGGCAGCAGCTGCCGGTACTCTTTCTCGCCATAGCGCGGGTCAATCAGCAGCGCGCTGCCGCAGTCGCTCTCTGTGCGAATCACCCGCCCCAGAGCCTGACTGACACGCTGCATGCCCGGGTAGAGGTAGGCGTACCGAAAGCCCTGGCCAGGCTGGTGCCTGCCGCTGTGGTCATAGTAGTCCCGCAATACCTCCCGTTCGCGGCTGAACTGGGGTAGCCCCGTGCCGACAATCACTACGCTGGACAGCGCGTCACCGGGCAAATCGATACCCTCTCCAAAAACACCGCCGAGAATGCAGAACGCGGCGACGTTGCTCTCCCGCTTGAGTGTCTCCAGCAGCGCAGTGCGCTCCGCCTCACGCCAGCGCCGGTCCTGCACACACAATTGCCGACCGTTGGGGGGCAGTCGCTCCACGACATCCTCCATATAGCGATAAGCACTGAAATAGACGATGCAGTTGCCGGAGTTGTCCGCCAGCCAGGCGGCAATGGCCTCGGCCACTGCCGGCAGGGTCGCCTGCCGCGCCCGGTAGCGGGTATCGAGCCCGGTGTTGAGCACGACGCGCAACTGTTCCGCCGAGAACGGCGAGGGCAGCGACTGAAACACCGCCGCCTCCCCCAGCCCCATTTCCTGCAACATCCAGCGCGGCGGCGACAGCGTTGCAGAAAACGCCGCCACCGCAGCCGGCGCACGCTGACGCAGGCCCAGCAGCCGCGCAGCGTCCAGGCAGCGCAGTTTTACCACCAGCCCCTGCGTCGACCCTGTGCGCGTCATCTCGAAGCGGAAATCTGTGTCAAAAGCGTCCAGCACCCGCTGAAATTGCAGGCAGTCAAAATAGAAGTCCAGCAGCCGCGGCCGGGATTGCAGGAACAGGGGGGTCGCCGCAAGCTGCTCGCCCACGGCGCCGGTGAGTCTTTGCAGCGCTACCACCAGCGCCTCCGGAGGCTGTTCGCGGCTATCGTACTCAGGCTCCAGCCACTCTTCCCTGGCCAACGCCAGCAGCGCCCGATTGCACGCGTCCAGGGCCCGGCGGACGGCGCCGCTGGCGTCCTGACGGGCGGCCATCAGCCTGGCTTTCTCAAGGCTTGCCGAGTACATGTCCCGGGCTCGCTGCGGCAGGTTGTGAGCCTCGTCCAGCAACAGGCTCCAGCGCATGCCCTGGTCTGCATAGGTCGCGGCCAGCCCGGCCTGGAAGCTGTAAACGTAGTGTATGTCGGCAATACACAGATCAACCCAGGGGATCAGGTCCATGGCCAGTTGGTAGGGGCAGACCTCGTGCTCGCGGGCGAGGGTTTCGATGGCGGCGCGGTCTAGGTCAGCGACATCCAGCGCTGACCGCATGGCCGCCGGCAGCCGGTCGTAGTAGCCCGCCGCGAACGGGCAATCCTCGGCATGACAGGCCTTGCCAGGAGAAAAACAAATCGACTCCCTCGCGCTCAGACTGACACGCCGCAGCGCCATGCCCTGTCCCTCGAAATCGCGCAGCGTGTGCTCCGCGGCCAGGCGCCCCACCGTGCGCGCAGTGATGAAAGCCACGCGCTCGTGCCGCCCGGTGACCAGCGCCTTGAGCGCCGGATACAGCACCGCCGCCGTCTTGCCGGTGCCGGTGGGTGCCTCCAGCAGGGCCTGGCCCGACTGGGCAATACATTTGTAGACAGTCTCAGCCAGGTGGCGCTGGCCATCTCGAAACTCACCGTAGGGAAAGGTCAGCGACTGCAGGCTGGTATCGCGACGCTGGCGCCAGGCCCATTCGCGGGCCAACCAGTCACCCATGCGCGCAAGGCTTGTATCGAGAAAATCCAGCAGCCAGTCGCGAGTGACCAGCTCAGTGCGCTGCCACTCCTCAGCGCTGTCGACCTGGTAGTAGGTCAGTTGCAGTGTCACCTGTTCTCGTTCGGGTTCGCTGCGGCACAGCAGACCACCGTATAGGGCAAGCTGCGCCCAGTGCAGGGCTTCCACCGAGGCGGGAATAGCGTCCCGCTCAACCCGGCAGGTTTTGATCTCTTCGAGCAGGCCGGCTTCAGCGTCATAGCCGTCGGCGCGGCCGGCCAGGCACAACTCAAAATCCGGGTAGCTGACCCGCGTTTCCAACGGATATTCAGCCCGGTAGTCACCGCCGCGTCGGTTCTGCAGCAGCTGGTGTCCGGCGATTCCCTGCTCGGCGCTGGGCGACGGTGTGAAGCGGTAATCGATATCTCCACTGCGATGGCAGAAGGCGGCCAATTCACGCACTGGCCAGCGAATTTGCGGTTTCACTGACTTTCCCCGGCAGAGTCCTGCGCCTGCTCCTGCCAGCGCACCCAGGCCACCCGCGCGGGAATGCCCCTGGCCTGGAAAAAGCGCAGCCAGCGGCGCTGGTGCAGCTGCAGCGCATCGCCCGGTCCTTTTACTTCAATCAGGCAATAGCCCCGCTGCGGATCCAGGGCCAGCAGGTCCGGACAGCCATTGCGGTTGGCTTCGGGGTCGAACAACAGCCGCCGCCAGATGGCCAGCCAGTGTGCGCGCGGAATAATACCGAGGGCGGATTCCAGCAGCTCGCGTTCCAGCCCGCGCCAGCCCACCCAGACGTTGCTGACGCCCTGGTGACGGTCGAAGTTCGACAGCAGCAATTGCTTCAGATCACCGGCTTCCAGCACAGCGAGGCGCCGGTCCACAGCGCTGCGCCGCGCCCCGTGAAAGTTGCGGCTGAACATATCCAGTGGCGCCGACTGGAAAGGGTGCACAAAGGCGCCCGGCACCGACATGAAGATCTCGTCCCAGAAGGCCAACCCAAAGCTGCCGTTGATCAGCAGGTTCTCCACATAGTGCACCTGCGCATAGTCCTGCGAGTAGTAGCGGGCCGCCGCCCGCTCTACCGGACACTCACGGGGCAGCTGCAGATGATCTTCCGCGAAGCGGTCTCGCGGACGCGGTGCCGCCGACTCGCCGAGTTTACGTTTCAGGGTGGGAATCTGGCGGGCGGCAAAGTCCACTTCGTTCTCACTCCAGGGTGTTTCGCGGATGGCCTCACACAACGACAGGGCCTGTGGGTAGGCGCCGCGCGCTGACAGCAGACGCACATGGCGCTCCCGCGCTGGGGTTTGCTGGCTCTGGCTGTACAAGGCCTCGGCATCGGCCCGAGCGTCAATGCGTTCGAGCTGCCGCGCTACCCGGTTGCGCAAGCGGTCCCGCAGTGCGGCGCTGCGGGGGCCGGGGCTGTCGGCCCGCAGATGGCGGGCCACCGCCAGCACGGTGCCGGCATCGCCTGCCGTGACCGCCTGTTTATAGGCTGCCTTGATGGCATCCAGGGCCAGCACCTCTTCGATTTCTTGCCGACTTTCAAACAGCCTGTCGCTGCGGTTAAGCGGGTACGGGTGGTAGCGGGCGAGCCCCAGGTCAGTGAGTACAAACTCTGTCAGCGCCTGCCAGGTATTGCCGAAGAACAGCAGGCGCAACACGCTGACCTGGTCGCTGAAGGCGGCGCCCACCAGCCAGCTGTCATCCTCACGCCATGCGCGCCAGTGGTCCAGTGCCTGGGTCTCGGACCAGTGTGCATTGATAGCGGCCACCAACTCGGTTTTGCGTGCCGGGACCGATGGCAGCAGCTCGCCGTAGATCGCCTCAAGCTCCGCTTTGCGGAGCAGCGCCTGCAGGCACTCGACGGGCGGCTGCTCCTCCCGGTACAACAGGCCCTGAGCCAGGCCCTGGTCCAGGGCGCCGGACAGGTCCTCCAGCTCCGGGTAGCTGAGCTGTTCTCGGCGAAACAGCGGGCCGCGCCGCGACACCAAACGCACATAGAGACAGCGCACGTCCCTTGGGGCGGCCGCAAACCGCTGCAGGAAGTCGCACTCAGCCTCACTCAGCAGGTCGCCGTACTGGCGCTCAACCGTGTCACACAGACGCTGGAAGTTATCCAGATAATAGAAAGCAGAGAGCGCATGCGCCGGTTGACCGGACACCTCGGCTTCTGCGTTCATGGAGAAGCGGGTCTCTGCATTTGCTGGAACAGGGCGGCCGGCACGATCAGGCACAAACCCACCAGGGTAGCGGGGTGTATCGCCTCACCGAGAATGAGCTGGATGAACACCAGCGACAGAAAGGGCGCCAGGAAAATCAGGTTTCCCACCAGGGCTACCCGGGTGGCGGTGCGCAGGGCCGTGGACCAGAGCAGGAATGTTACCCCCATCTCGAACAGCCCTACGTACGCAGCAGCGCCAAAGCCAGGCCAACCGGGCCAGTTGAGCTCCGAGAATAGCAGGCACAACAGTGCCGTCATGGGAATGGCCAACAGGAAGTTCAGACACAGGGCGAGGGTTCCATCGCGCGGATTGCGCGCGCTGAAAATCCAGTAGAAGGCCCACAACAAGGTACTGAACAGCGCCAACCCCACTCCTCCCAGGCTATCGAATTGCAATCCCAGCAGGTCGCCGCGAGTGGCAATGACCAACGCACCCAGGTAGCCACCAGCGGCAGCCACCGCATCGCGGCCCTTGAGGGGCTGGCCGAGCAGGGGAACGGCCAACAGCGACAGGGTAATGGCCCAGGTGTAGTTGATCGCCTGTGCCTGCTGCGCCGGCAGCAGGTCGTAAGCCGTCAGCAGCACCACGTAATAGAAACACGGATTGAGTGCCGCCATGCCCAGGTAGTAGCCGGGGTGGCTGCGCAATTCCCCGGCCAGCTTGCCCAGCTCGCCGCGCAGGGCCACGGCAGCCAGCAACACGGTGGCCGAGAACAGGCTGGCAAAGAACAGAAGCTGGAAGACGTCCAGGTAGCGCAGTGCCACCTTGAAGGCGGTGGCCACCGTGGACCAGAAAAAGACCGCGGAGAGGCCGAGCAGCAGTGCGCGTCGGTCGGGGTGCATGCAGAAATCAGCCTGCGCGGAGTAACGCCGCAACGATCCGGCAGCGGCTGTTGCGAGCGGGCAGAATCGGCGGCCGGAAAGTGGGTGCAGTGCTGGTAACGGGGCCAAGCATGGCGAGAAAGTACCGAGAATTACAAGCCGAACCAGTGTACTGCATGGCCCGGGGCTGTACCATTGCGCAAAACTCAGGCAAGCTCCGATTGCGATTTTTCAAAGACCTGGCGCGTGAATTCCCCGATTAGACCTCTTACACCTGGCCTGGCTTTAGCCCCTGTAGCACTGGTCATCTTCATGCTCGGCTTGTCCGTCTACCTGTACGGTGCCGACTCTTCCTACGGCGCCAACCAGATTGCGCTGCTGCTGGGCGCCGGCGCTGTCGGCCTGGTAGGCGTGCGGCTCGGCTATAGCTGGCGCGAGATCGAGGAGGGTCTGGTGGATGGAATCGCCATGACCCTGGTGCCGATGTTGATCCTGATGTCGGTAGGCATGCTGATTGGCGCGCTGATTCTCGCCGGTACTATCCCGGCACTGATTTACTATGGCGTGCAGGTGCTCTCTCCTGACATTTTCTACGCCGCCTGCGCCATCATTTGCGCGGTGGTAGCTGTCAGTATCGGTTCATCCTGGACGGTGGCGGGCACCATGGGCATCGGCCTGATGGCCATCGCCGCCAGCTTCAACCTGTCGCCGGCCATTACCGCCGGCGCGATCGTCTCCGGCGCCTACTTCGGTGACAAGATGTCGCCGCTCAGCGACACCACCAACCTGGCGGCTGCGACCGCGGGTGTGGACCTGTTCGAACACATCCTCCACATGCTTTGGACTACGGTTCCCAGCTTTATCGTGGCGCTGGTCGTGTTCATTTTCCTTAGCGGCGGCGATGCTGCCGAGCCGGAGCAGATCGCCCACCTGCGTGACAGTATTTCCGTGCAGTTCAACATGGGCCTGCACATGTTGTTACCGCTATTGCTCATGCTGTTCTTGGTGTGGCGTCGCGTGCCTGCGCTACCGGCGATCCTGACGACCTCGGTATTCGGCGTGCTCTTCGCCATGGTTTTCCAGCCCGACGCGGTGCTGAGACTGGCAGGCCCCAGCGAGCGGCTTGGCGAAGGCGTGCTGATGGTAAAGGGAGTCTGGATCAGCCTATTTGACGGCTATCTGTCAGACAGTGGCAACGTGTTCATGGACAAACTGCTGTCCAAGGGTGGCATGCTGAGCATGCTCAACACCATTTCCCTGATCATCAGCGCCATGGCCTTCGGCGGCACGCTGCAAAAGGTCGGCATTCTGCAGTACATGGTGGACGCAGCACTCAAACGCGCCAAGACCAACGGCGGCCTGATCGCCACCACCGTGGCCACCTGTACCGCCACCAACCTGGCCGCCGCTGACCAGTTCATTGCCATCACCTTGCCGGGTGGCATGTACCGGGACGAGTTTGAGCGCCGCGGCCTGTCGCGACTCAACCTGTCGCGCACCCTTGAGGACTCCGCCACGTTGACCTCGGCGCTGATTCCCTGGAACACCTGCGGCGCCTACATGGCCGCCACTCTCGGGGTGGCCACATTGACCTACGCGCCGTTCGCTATCTTCAACATCGTCTGCCCCATTATCGCGGTCTTCTATGGCTACTGGAACGTAGGTCAGAAGCCTCTGGAAACGCTCAAGGGCGAACCAGAAGCTGCAACTGGCTAATGGACTGGGATCTGCCCCAGCCGCACACCCTCGCGGTAGAAGTCGCCGCGCAGCATATCGACGGGCTGCGCCACACCAACAACGCGGTCTACGTCACCTGGTGTGAACAGGTGGCCTGGGACCACTCCATCAAGCTGGGCCTGGACCTGGCCGCCTATCAGCGGCTCAACCGCGCCATGGTGATCACCCGCAGCGAATTCGACTACCTGAAGCCCTCCCACCTGTGTGACGCCCTGGTGGCGGCGACCTGGATCGTTGAATGGGACCGCAAGCTGACCATGCAGCGCCGCTTTCAGGTCGTGCGGCCAGCCGATGGCATGACCGTGCTGCGCGCACGCATGCAATTCGCCTGCGTGGACCTCGAAACCGGCAAACCCCGGCGCCTGCCGCCGGAATTCATCGAAGGCTACGGCCCCGCCGTCACCCCCGCAAATTAATCGGGGACAGACCACGTTTCTGAGCGTTTCTGCCGGCCTGGAACACCCAATTGGGTCAAAAACGTGGTCTGCCCCCAATTTGTGTTTTGGGGTCAGGCGTGTGACCAGTCGAAGCTCACTACCTGGTCGAGGCGTTGGACGCCGAGCTTCAGCATCAACAGGCGATCGAGGCCCAGAGCGACGCCCGAGCACGCTGGCAGGCCTGCCTCCATCGCCGCCAGCAGACGTTCATCCATTGGCCGCTCGGCCTCACCCCGCGCCGACAGGATACGGTTGTCTGCCTCGAAGCGAGCGCGCTGTTCGGCGGCGTCTGTCAGCTCAAAATAACCATTGGCAAGCTCCAGCCCGTCCACATAAAGCTCGAAGCGCTCGGCCACCACCTGGTCATTGTCCTCCCGCAGCCGGGCCAGCGCCGCCTGGGACGCCGGGTAGTCATGCACAAATACCCTCCCCTTCAGCTCCGGTTCAACCAGGTGAGTGAGCAGCAGGTCCAGCCAGGTGTCCCGCGTCTCCGACCCACCTCCGTAGTCCAGCCGACGGCGAGCCAGCGCCTCCAGGTCATCGCTATTGGCGTCGAAAGGGTCGATATCCAGGTGGCGCTGGAACAGTTCACGATAGGTGATGACTTCCACCGGCGCCGCACCCAGAAACGCTTGCACCAGCTCTGCCACCTCCGCTATCAGTTCGGCCAGTGAAAAGCCGGGGCGATACCACTCCAGCAGGGTAAATTCCGGGTTGTGGCGGGCGCCAGCCTCGCCGCCGCGAAATGCCTTGCAGACCTGGTAAATCGGTCCGCTGCCTGCCGCCAGCAGGCGCTTCATGGAGTATTCCGGAGAGGTCTGCAGCCATCGCGGGCCGGCGGAATCCGCACAGATCAGCGGATCTATCGCCGGGTCAGTGACGGTGCTGCTGCACAGCAGCGGGGTTTCGACTTCGAGTACGCTGCGGGCGTCAAAGAAGGCCCGCAGGGTTTTGAGGAGTTCAGCGCGGGCCGCAAGGGCGCGCGCCAGTGAACCGCCAGGAATCAGGACTTGCCGCGACCGACGTATTCGCCGGAACGGGTGTCGATGCGAATGATCTCTCCCTGGCTCAGGAACAAAGGCACCTTGACCACGGCACCGGTGCTCAGGGTCGCTGGCTTACTGCCGCCGGAGGCCGTGTCGCCCTTGAGGCCCGGGTCGGTCTCGACGATTTCCAGCTCCACGAAGTTGGCGGCCACAACCGCCAGCGGCGAGTCGTTATACAGGGTGACTTCACATCGGTCCTGCTCCTTGAGCCATTGCGCAGCGTCTCCCACCGCGGCCTTGTCGGCCTGGTACTGCTCGTAGGTGTCCGGCTCCATGAAGTGCCAGAACTCGCCGTCGTTATACAGATACTCCATGGTGCGATCCATGACGTCTGCCGCTTCGAGGCTCTCGCCGGACTTGAAGGTACGTTCCCATACCCGCCCGCTCTTGAGATTCCGCAGCCTGACACGGTTGAAGGCCTGGCCTTTGCCGGGTTTTACAAATTCGTTCTCGATGATGCTGCAGGGATCACCGTCCAGCATGACCTTGAGGCCGGAGCGAAATTCATTGGTGGAGTAACTAGCCATAAGCCCTTGTGTTCCTGTGTGAGTGTCCCCGGCATGAGTTTCCGGAGCGTTCTGCCGCGTAAAAAAAGGCCGCTATCATACCGCGAAGCGCGCCGCTATGGCAGTCCATGGACCCTCCGCACCCCTTGTAATCCGTGGCCATGGCGAGGGGGTGTCTGAGGCGCGTGAAACGCAACTATGTCTCTGGACAGGCCACGGCAATGGTGATTCACTGTCATCATTGCCTGCAGGGTGGGGATTCTTGTGGGCAAAAGGCCGATTACGCCACCCGGGCGCCTGATCAGTGCTATTATTATGCGCTCGAGCGGCAGATTTCACCGAACGGCAACACTTGCGTCATCTGCCTGTAGCCAGAATTTGTGCTGCCTGCCAGGGAACTGGCAAATAGCGCTGGACGGCGATACGTCGGAAACGGTCCGTGTTGCTGGGCACAGCCTCTGGCACACACTCGGAATGCCGCGCGGCGCATGGAATGAAAAGTGTACCTAAAACATAGACTTAGGTAACATTGTGCATCGGCAAAAAAAGATTAATAAGGCAGAGCCCGTGCTATGAGCAAAAACGAGCCAATCAAACTGCGTATACCCCGGCAGGACCTGTCGGAGTTCGTCCTGTTTGGCTTGACGGCTAACCAGGCCGCCAACTGGGCAGAAAGCCTGCCCATGGCCAACCCGGCGCAGGTAGCACAGCAGCTTCGCAGTGCCATCAGCGACCTGAATCGCGTCGATATGCGCCCGGACATTCGCTTTGAAATTCTCGAGGCCCTGCGCCCGGTTACCCATACCGCCCTGTCGACGCTTTCCAAGTTCTACCTGAACCAGCCCATCGTCCTGCCCGACGAGCCGCGCAAGGCCGCCAAACTGGCCCAGAGTCTCTATGAGCTGGTGACAACGGCCTATACGATCGTCGGCATCCAGACCATTCAGCGCCGCCAGCAGATCTCTGGTGCCAACCCCGCCAAACTGGTTTGCATGGCCCTGCACCGGGCAATTACTTCAGCCAGCATGAAGCTGCTGGTGTCTTACCAGCTCTACCAGCCAGTAGAAATCAATGCCTGGATGGAACTGCATCAACTGTTTCTGCTGGCAGAGCGCCAAAAGCTCTCCAGCCAGCTGGTCGTCGACAGTATCGCCGGCGATGGCAGCATTACCGATACCTACCTGCGTGCCTTGATGCTGGGCAGCTGCAAGCCAAATCAATTGCGCCAGCGCGACCTGGCCGGGGTGTTCAAGGGCCTGCGTGAATGGGTGGAGCACATCGAACTGACGGTGCCGGACGAGCGCACCGACGGCCTGTTCCTGGTGGACTTTGCCAGCGACCACCCGCCGATCTACGCCTCACTGTACAGCGAGATTCCCGGCGACAACTGCCGCCTGATCAATACCGACAAACTGGTCGACTTCCTGCAAAACCTGCGGATGGACACCGGCGAACAGTCAATCGTGTTCGACAAGGACACGGTGGTATCGCCCAATGTCATGGACCATGTGATTACCGCCTGGGGCGTAATGAGCAAGCGCAACTTCGCGCGCGCACCGGGCCAGGAAAAACTGTGGATCTCGGTAGGGCTCAGCAATACCCACTTTTACGTCAGCGGCGGCATCAACTTCGAGTCGCTGGTATCTTCCTCTTACGCACATATCATCGATCAGGAAATCGATTCATCGCCCACAGGTGACGACGCGGTAAAGGAAAAAGAGCTCTGGGATCGGGTGTTTGACAGCGCTGGTCGTGACGACAGCCTGGCCCTGGAAGAACTGGAGTTCCATATCCGCGAAGCGGACATGGACAGCAACATCAACAGCAAGGAACGCCACCCCGTGTTCCCGGTACGGATGGCCAACGTCAGCCCGGGCGGCTATTGCCTCGAGTGGTCTGCGGACATTCCCAGCCACATCAAGACCGGTGACGTGATTGCGGTGCGCGAAGTGGACAACAGCGCCTGGAGTATCGCGGTCATTCGCTGGGTCAGCCAGCTCAAGGACCAGACTACCCTGCTGGGTGTTGAGCTACTGAGCCCTCGAGCCACCCCCTATGGTGCTCGCGTACAGCATAAGACCGGCGAAGACGGCGACCTGATGCGGGCCCTGCTGTTACCCGAGATCAAGCTGGTGGGCCAGCCCAATACGCTGGTCACGCCTCGGGTCGGCTTCAAGGAGCGTCAGAAGGTGACGCTGATTCGCGGCGGAACCGAGTCTTATATCCAGCTCTTCAAGAAGGTGTCTTCCACTGCCGCCTACAACCAGTTCGAGTTCCGCTACATCCAGCAGCTCGACGAAGTCGCCGCCCGCGACCGTGCAGACGTGGTGGACACCAAGTTCAGCTCAATCTGGTCTGAAATCTAAATCCCCTCAACGGCGGCCCCGGATCAGGGTCCAGCCGTTGCCGGGGCTCTGGTTCACTGTCATCCTCGCGCACCCTGTTATCCCCGCAAACCCTGTCATCTCCGCGAAAGCGGGGATCCAGACTTGCCCGGAGAACTACACTCTCTGCGCGCTCACCGCTTTGACGTAAATACGCGCCACAGAGGCCTGGCTTTTACGCACCCACACCGCCGGCAAGTGGTCTCATGCTGACAACGGGTAGCTTCGCCACGGGGCTCTAGTCAGATTGCTGGTAACGGTCGCTGATACCCAGCAGGTAGAGAATGCCATCGAGGCCGAGCGTGGAGATCGACTGCTCGGCGCTCTGCTTGACCAGGGGCTTGGCGCGGAAGGCGATGCCGAGCCCGGCAATACGCAGCATCGGCAGGTCATTGGCGCCATCCCCCACCGCAATCACCTGCTGTAAATCGATAGCCTCACGCTCGGCAATGTCCTGTAGCAGGGCAGCCTTGCGCGCGCCGTCGACTATCTCGCCACTAACTTCTCCCGTTACCTTGCCATCGACAATTTCCAGGGTGTTGGCATACACGTAGTCGATGCCCAGCATACGCTGCAGATATTGGCCGAAATACGTAAAGCCACCTGAGAGAATGGCCGTCTTGTAACCCAGCGAGCGCAGGGTGCTGACCAGGTGCTCCGCTCCCTCGGTGAGGGGTAGCGCGTTAGCGATATCCGCCAGCACCGACTCATCCAGACCCTTGAGCAGGCCCACCCGGCGTCGAAAACTCTCGCTGAAATCGATCTCGCCGCGCATGGCCTGCTCGGTAATCGCTGCGACCTGTTCCCCAACCCCGGCGCGCTTGGCCAGCTCGTCGATCACTTCCGCCTCTATCAGCGTGGAGTCCATATCGAAGGCCACCAGCCGCCGGTTGCGGCGAAACATGTTGTCTTCCTGGAAGGCAATATCCACGTCCATGTCCGCGGCCAGCTCCAGCAGGTCAGAACGGAATGCGGCGGTGTCTTCCAGCTGACCGCGGACCGAAAATTCAACGCAGGCCTTGCTCAGCCGCGGCAGTTCACCCAGGGGAACACGACCGGACAGCCGGTGTATATCATCGATATTCAGACCATAGCGCGACACCACGCCGGTGACTCGCGACAGCTGCAGCGCAGTGATCTTGCGGGCCAGCAGGCTGACGATGTAGCGGGCTCGGCCCTGGCCACCCCGCCAGTGGTCGTAGCTGTCTTCGTCGATGGCTGTGAAGCGGGCTTTCAGTTCCAGCGCCTGAATGCGGGCCTCAAGCTCCTTCAGCACCGGCGCCTGGTCGGCGGGCCCCGGGAGCTCCACCAGTACACCGAGGGCGAGGTGGTCGTGAATGACAGCCTGGCCGATATCGAGCACGTTGATGTCGTAGCCCGCCAGAATCTCTGTCACGGCAGCAGTAACACCGGGCTTGTCATCACCCGAAATGTTAATCAACAATATCTCTTTCACGCCCGCCGCCTCGAAAAAGCGCCTATTCTACAGCGACCGACAATAGAGCGCAGGCTTCCGAAGCTGCTGCACCGACAATACAAGGACACACATGCACAGGATTTCCCAGCGACTGGCACTGCTCTGCGGGAGTCTCTGCCTGGCCCTGGCGCTGCTGCTGGTCCTGGTAGGCAACCTCTCCAGCCGCTACATACTGGAACAGCAGTCCAACTCACACCTGGCGTCAGTGGCCGAGCAACTTGCCGCGCAGGTAGCGCAGGTGGTGGACGGCGGCGACGGGGTGCGGCTGGAAGCCACCCTGCGCAGCCTGCGGGAGCGTCACGGTTTGCAGCAAATCACCGTGAACGACCTGGACCAGCGGCCGCTGGGACAGACCGGTAATGGCGTAATGGAGGACACCGTGTACGCCAGCGCAACCGTGACTATCGACGGCAATATCGCCGGCGAACTGATATTGGCTTCAGCGCCGGACCCGGCCCTCGAAGAGCAGCGCGGCATGTCCTTCGGCCTTTTGGTACTGGGCATACTGGGCAGCCTGTTTGCCGCAGCCCTGGCGGGACGCTGGGGTCAACAGTACGCCGCGCGCATCAACGCACTGCGGGCCGTCCTGGGAGACGCGGCACACACCGAGGATGAACTCGAATCACTGGAGCAGGCCGTGGCCGCGCTGCCGCTGGAGCTGCTGCGCCCACCACCGCAGACTGAGACCCGTGGGGATTATCAGGAATCCGGGTTGCTGTATGTCGGCCTCGCAAGCCTGGCACGCTATGTGGAAACCCTCGACGAGCAGTCACTGCTGGAATATACCGAGGCACAGCGAGAGATGATTGCGGCCGCCGCCGGGCTCTATGGCGGCAAGCTTTCGGTGACCCGCGAATTCGGCATCCTGGTGAACTTTGCCGGCGAACATCCCGCGGGCAGTCCCGGCTTCCGGGCCGTGTCCTGCGGCTGGCTGCTGCACCGTGTGGCGCAGGATCTCGACCAGCGCCGGCGACTGAGCTACAGCGTCGGCCTGACCTGTGGCCTGGGCGAAGCCGGCGGTGACAGCCAGGATATCTACCCGGCGCTATACAACCAGCACATAATTGATGAGCTGGCTTCGCGCCAGCAACCCGACACACTGTTGCTGAACGAGGCGGTGCTTGCCGATGCCGACGTCACCCACCGTTGTGTGCTGGACGGACAGCAGCTAGGCGGTTTCGAAGAACCCTACGGTGACCTGCTGGAGCGACAGCGCCTGCTGCTCGCGCAACAGCTTATCCGCGACACCTGACCCGCGCACCTAAGCGTCGACCAGCACCTCCATGCGATCGACTTTCTGGTAGCCCCGGGGCAGCTTGTTGCCGCGGCGACCGCGCTCGCCCCGATAGTGCTCGAGCTCAGAGAAATTCATCGCCTTGTGCTGCTTGCCGGCGTAGACCACCAGCGCATCGTCCGCCGTCAGCACCTGCACCGCTACTACGAATTCCTCGCGGCTCTGCACCCGCGCGGGCGGGATGGATATCAGTTTATTGCCCTTGCCGCGGGCCAGCTGCGGCAGGTCTTCGAGCGGAAAAATCAGCAGCCGCCCCTCGTTGCTGACGGCCGCCACGAATGCCGATTCCACAGCGTCCACCCGGGCTGGATTGAGCACCTGGGCGCCCTTGGGCAGCGACAGTACGGATTTGCCTGCGCGATTCTTGGTCTGCATGTCTTCGAGCTTGCCGACAAACCCGTACCCCGCATCCGAGGCCAACAGGTATAACTGACCCGGCTCTCCCGCCATGATCCCCTCAAAGGTCGCCCCGGAAGGCGGGTTGATGCGGCCCGTCACCGGTTCGCCCTGGCCCCTGGCCGAGGGCAGGTTGTGGGACGGCACAGTGTAGGCGCGCCCGGTGGAATCCAGAATTACCGTGGGCTGATTGGTGCGACAGGCCACCGACATTTTGTAACTGTCGCCTGACTTGTAGCTGAGAGACTCCGGGTCGAGCTCATGACCCTTGGCCGCGCGAATCCAGCCCTTATCAGACATCACCACGGTGATCGGGTCGTTGGTCATCAACTCCAGCTCGCTGAAAGCACGCGCCTCTTCGCGCTGAGCCAGCATCGAGCGCCGATCGTCACCGAACTTCTCGGCGGTAGCGCTCAGCTCTTTCTTGATCAAGGTCTTAAGTCGCGCCTCGGAGCCCAGCACTTTCTGCAGCCCGTCGCGTTCGTCGCTCAGCTCATCCTGCTCGCCGCGGATCTTCACTTCCTCGAGCTTGGCGAGGTGCCGCAGCTTCAGCTCCAGGATAGCCTCTGCCTGATCGTCGGACAGCTCGAAACGCTTCATCAGCACCGGTTTGGGCTTGTCCTCAGTACGGATGATGTGGATGACCTCGTCGATATTGAGGAAGGCCGCCAGGTAACCCTCAAGGATATGCAGCCGCTTGAGTACCTTGTCCAGGCGGTACTCCAGGCGGCGGCGCACGGTCTCGGTGCGGAACCTGAGCCATTCCTTGAGCATGGGCACCAGGCCTTTGACCCCGGGGCGACCGTCAATGCCGATCACATTCAGGTTGACCCGGTAGCTGCGCTCCAGGTCGGTAGTGGCAAACAGGTGGCTCATCAGGGCCTCACGATCCACCCGGTTTGAGCGCGGCACAATCACCAGGCGAGTCGGGTTTTCGTGATCGGATTCATCGCGCAAGTCGGCGACCATGGGTAGCTTCTTGGCCTGCATCTGCTGGGCGATCTGCTCCAGCACCCGGGAACCAGAGGCCTGGTAAGGCAGCGCGTTAACAACGATCTCGCCGGACTCCGCCTCCCAGGTGGCGCGCATGCGCAGGGCACCCCGGCCGGTTTCGTACATGGCGAGAATATCCTCGCGGGGCGTAATGATCTCTGCCTCGGTCGGGAAATCCGGCGCCTGCACCAGTTCGCACAGCTCGGTCACCGTGGACTTGGGTTTCTCCAGCAGCAGGATGGTGGCGGCCACCACCTCGCGGAGGTTGTGCGGTGGAATGTCAGTAGCCATGCCCACGGCGATACCTGTGGTGCCGTTGAGCAACACATTGGGAACCTGGGCCGGCAGCACGGCGGGCTCATTCAGGGTGCCATCAAAGTTGGGGACCCAATCCACGGTGCCCTGGGCCAGTTCATCGAGCAACACCTCGGCGTAGGCCGCCAGGCGCGATTCCGTATAGCGCATGGCCGCGAAGGACTTGGGGTCATCCGGCGCGCCCCAGTTACCCTGCCCATCGACCAACGGGTAGCGGTAGCTGAAAGACTGCGCCATCAACACCATCGCCTCGTAGGCGGCGCTGTCGCCATGGGGGTGGAATTTACCGATTACATCGCCCACCGTACGGGCGGATTTCTTGTACTTGGCACCGGACTTCAGGCCCAACTCGCTCATCGCGTAAACGATGCGGCGCTGTACCGGCTTGAGGCCGTCGCCGAGGTGAGGCAATGCGCGGTCGAGAATGACGTACATGGAGTAATCCAGGTAGGCCTTCTCGGCATAGGTCTTGAGCGATACCTGTTCGGTACCGTCCTCATCAATGATTACGTTGTCAGACATTTAACGACTCGATTGTTTTGGATGTCGCGCTCAAAGCGCGCGACTCGGGAGCCCGGGGGGTTCGGGCTCCGCTGGTTCAGGATGTTCGGGTTGCCGGTTTTCAATAATCGGGAATGCCGAGCTGCAGGGAGCTAGTTGACGTAACTGCCCCGCAGCCCCACCAGCTGCTCGTTCAGATTGACGATGGAATTGGCCATGTCGATCAACAGCGTATGAATCGTCGTGGGGTTACTCTTGATCAGGTCAGCGAACTGATCCTTGGGAACCTTCACCACCGAGCAACGGGTCTTTGCCATCACCGTGGCGGTACGGTCGGCGTTAGTCAGCACAGCCATGGCCCCGAAAATCTCGCCCTCTTCGATACCGCCAACGGTGACACCGTCCACTACCACTTCGGCAGAGCCCTCGGTGAGGTTGAATACGTAGTCAGCGCGGTCACCCTGGCGAATGATCACATCTCCCGGGTTGTAGATTTCGAAGCCCGGCGTGGCGTGGGTGTCGTCCTCGGTCAGCGATGCGGTGAGTCGCAGCTGCATGCCCGACTGGGTGATCATCAGGCGCGTCCACAGCTTGCTGGCCGCGGGATCGGCTATGATCCGGCGCATGAACTCCACGCCCGGGAATCCGGCCAGCGTGGCCCCGTTCTCGCTGGCGTAGCTGACCGACACATCGTGATCGGCACCGCCTGCAACGTCGGGCAGCAGCAAGTCGCCATCGTCGAGCAGGTACACGGTACGATCCCGGTACCGGGCGCTCAGCGAGCCACTTTCCACATAATAGATCTTGTCCGCTTCCAGGCCACGCAGCAACGCGTTGTCGGTGGCCTCGATTTCCAGCGGAATAGAGGGAATATCAACAGTTTCCAGCAGCGCCTTGACCAGCTTCTTGCTCTGCTGGTTAAGAACGAAAAAATCCTGGGCAAGCTCAGCGTTCGCTAACATCAGGCCATGTTCCTTGCTTGGTCTGTTGGCGGCTTCAATCCATTGAATCGCCGGCAATCCGGCAATGCAACCCATCGCGGCTTTTCTTGTGGTTTTGAGGCCGCCACCGCAGTTACAGCGCGTATAGTAGCACTATTCAGGCAGCGGAAAATGCGAAATTGCGCACAGTGCAGACCACCTGGCAAAGCGCCAGTTTTGAAGAACTTGACGGCGCCCGGCTCTACGAAATACTGCGCCTGCGACAGCAGGTATTCGTGATAGAGCAGGCGTGCCTGTACCAGGACCTCGACAATCTCGACCAGCAGGCGATACATCTCTGTGCCTGGCAGGGCGACCAGCTACTGGCCTACCTGCGCGCCCTGCCGCCGGGTGCCAGCTATCCACAATCCTCGTTGGGCCGCATTGTGGTCAGCCCTGCGGCCCGGGGCCGAGACCTCGGCCGGCAGGTTGTGCAGCGCGGTATTGCACTCAATCTGGAGACCTGGCCGGGCGCCGGCATCAGCATCGGCGCCCAGGCGCACCTGGAGCCGTTCTACCAGTCACTAGGCTTTGAAACCGTTTCCGACGTCTACGACGAAGACGGCATTCCCCACATAACAATGCTCCACAAATAACGGCGGCAGATTTGCATGCAGAGCGGCATGTGACGGCTGCCCCCTGGAGTCGCTGTGGAAAGCATCAAGCAAGGGGCCAAAAGCTATTTGCCCAGGAAGGCTTGCCGCGACAGTAGCCGCCGGCAAAAAGGGTTCGGGCGCATTTGTATGTACTGTCAGCCGGCCGCCGGATCAGTCTCCAGCAGGAAGGTCACCGGGCCGTCATTGACCAGGCTGACCTGCATATCGGCACCGAACTGCCCGCTCGCCACGTCCGGGTGGGCACTCTCCAGATAGGCGAGCAGCTCCGCAAACAGCGCCTCTGCCTGCACAGGCGGCAGCGCGGAGGAGAAGCTCGGGCGCAGTCCCTTGCGCGTCTCCGCCGAGAGCGTGAACTGGGACACCAGCAGCACCCCGCCGCCGACATCGACCACACTACGATTCATACGCCCACTGTCGTCACTGAAAACCCGATAGGCCAACAGCTTGTCCAACAGTTTGCGACCGTTTTCAAGACTGTCTCCACGGTCGAGGCCCAGCAAAACCAGCAGACCGCTGCCGATCTCGCCAACGCACTGCTCACCCACGTCCACCCGGGCGGAGCGGACTCGCTGCAGCAGGGCTTTCACGCCGGTTCAGGCTGGGGGCGAAAGCGTTGCGCCATACGGCGGGTGGCGCGCACCAGGGCATCGGTGATACCCGGCTCCGAGGCGACGTGGCCGGCATCGCGAATAATGTGCAGCTCCGATTCGGGCCAGGCCTGGTGCAGGGCGAATGCGTTGTCCAGCGGGCAAACAGCGTCGTAGCGGCCGTGCACAATCACCCCCGGAATACCTGCCAGCAAGCCAATATCTTCAATGATCTGGTTCTCGCGGATGAAACAGTCATTGACGAAATAGTGGGCCTCGATGCGCGCCAGCGCCAGCGCCACGTGAGGGTCAACCAGGTGTTCATAGACCTCCAGATTGGGCCTGAGCGTGGCACAGTGGGCTTCCCAGCCAGACCAGGCCTTGGCAGCGGCCATGCGCGCCAGCTCGTTGTCGCCGGTCAAAAGTTCGTAGTAGGCAGAGACCAGACGATGGCGCTGCGCGGCAGGTATGGGCCGCAGGTAATCTTCCCAGTAGTCGGGGAACAGGCGACTGGCCCCTTCCTGGTACAACCAGTGAATATCACGAGCCCGGGCCAGGAAAATGCCGCGCAGAATCATGCCGATTACACGCTCTGTGTGCTGCTGCGCGTACAGCAGTGACAAGGTAGAACCCCAGGAGCCGCCAAACAGCAGCCAGCGATCCACCCCCAGATGTTCGCGGATGCTCTCCATGTCACCCACCAGGGCATCACTGGTGTTTTCATCAAGACCCGCGTGTGGGGTGGAGCGACCCGCACCGCGCTGGTCGAAAAGAATGATGCGATAGGCCTCAGGGTCGAAGAAGCAACGGTTTTTGGGGTCACAGCCCGCACCGGGGCCACCGTGCACAAACAGCACCGGCAGACCCTCCGGGTCGCCGCTCTCTTCGACGTAAAGTGTGTGACCGCCACTGACCTGGAGCTGGTGGGTGGCGTAGGGTTTTATTTCCGGATATAGCTGCAGCATGCCAACATTATAGACAGGGCCGCAGCACCTGACGCCCTGAGCGTAAAATCAGTTGCGGGTTGCCCGCCCATTCTCACCGATATCAGGGATTCTCGGCGAGAATCGGCGGCTAGATACGGCCCGCGCGGCGGCGCTCGTGTTCCTTGAGCAGCTTCTTGCGGATGCGAATACTCTCGGGAGTCACCTCCACCAGCTCATCGTCCTCGATGAATTCCAGTGCCTGCTCGAGGCTGTGGCGTACCGGCGGAGTCATCACCAGGTTCTCATCAGTGCCCGCAGCGCGGATATTCGTCAACTGCTTGGCCTTGGTGGGGTTTACCGTCAGGTCATTGCCGCGGCTATGGAGGCCGATCACCTGGCCCTCATAGACATCCACGTTGGGGTCAATAAACAGTCGGCCGCGATCCTGCAGGTTGAACAGCGAATAGGCCAGCGTCTTGCCAGCCACCAGCGACACCAGCACACCGTTGGTGCGGTTGATAGCTTCGGCGTCCTTGACAGGGCCGTAGTGGTCGAACACGTGGGTCAGTATGCCGCTGCCGGAGGTGAGCGTCAGGAACAGGGAGCGGAAACCGATCAGGCCGCGGGCCGGCACAATGAACTCCAGCCTTACCCGCCCCTGGCCGTCGGGCACCATATTATTGAGCTCGGCGCGACGGCGGCCCAGCTCTTCCATCACGGCGCCCTGGTGGGCGTCTTCACAATCAACCATTAGCTGTTCGTAGGGTTCTTCCAGATGGCCGTCCACTTCACGCTGGATCACTTCGGCCCGGGACACGCCCAGCTCAAAGCCTTCCCTGCGCATTGTCTCGATCAGCACAGACAGGTGCAGTTCACCGCGCCCACTGACAATAAATTTGTCAGGGCTGTCACCCTGTCGCACGCGCAGGGCCACGTTGTGGATCAGCTCCCGCTCCAGACGCTCCTTGATGTTGCGCGAGGTGACAAACTTGCCCTCTTTACCCGCGAAGGGAGAGTCATTGACCTGGAATGTCATGCTCACAGTAGGCTCGTCGACAGTCAGCGCCGGCAGTGCTTCCACTGCGGCCGGGTCACAGAGGGTATCCGAAATCTGCAGCCCCTCGATGCCGGTGACACAGACGATATCGCCCGCCGCAGCCGACTCGGTCTCGACCCGCTCCAGGCCCATATAGCCCATGACCTGCAGGATTTTGCCGTTGCGGGTTTCGCCGTCACTGCTCACCACAGTGACCTGGGTGTTCGGCTTCAGTGAGCCGCGGGTCAACCGGCCCACGCCGATGACACCGACATAGCTTGAGTAATCGAGCGCCGAGACCTGCATTTGCAGCGGTCCGTCCAGGTCAACGCTGGGCGCCGGCACATGGGTGACCACGGCCTGAAAAAGCGCATCCATGTTAGTGCCCATGGCCTCGTGGTCCTCCCCTGAGATGCCTTCCAGGGCCGAGGTGTAGATGACCGGAAAGTCGAGTTGCTCTTCATTGGCACCGAGGCGGTCGAACAGGTCGAATACCTGGTCCACTACCCAGTCGGGCCGTGCGCCAGGCCGGTCGACCTTGTTCACCACCACGATCGGGTTGAGGCCGCGGGCAAAGGCCTTCTGGGTCACGAAGCGGGTCTGTGGCATGGGACCGTCGACCGCATCCACCAGCAGCAGCACGCTGTCGACCATCGACAGCACCCGCTCAACCTCACCGCCGAAATCGGCGTGGCCTGGCGTATCAACGATGTTGATGCGATACTCACCCCAACGAATAGCGG
Source organism: Cellvibrionales bacterium (assembly GCA_043513815.1). Taxonomy (GTDB): domain Bacteria; phylum Pseudomonadota; class Gammaproteobacteria; order Pseudomonadales; family Halieaceae; genus JANQIO01. The sequence goes on from CP121313.1 coordinate 4,276,760, forward strand.
TGTTCTTGGCCAGAATGGTAATACCGCGCTCCCGCTCCTGGTCATTTGAGTCCATCACGCGCTCGGCGTCCTGGCTGCGACGGTCGAGGGTGCCCGACTGTTGCAGCAGACAGTCCACCAGGGTGGTCTTGCCATGGTCGACGTGGGCGATGATGGCGATGTTGCGGAGATTCTCGATCACTGGGATTCACCTGAACGGCGAGCAGGTCCAGGGGGACCTGCTCAAAAAGCGCGCGATTATACCCGTCGCGCATGAGACTGGATAGCACAGCTCGCTTTCTTCATCGTCGGTGGCAGCCTCCTACCGCAACATTCGTCAGCGGCAGCTTGACAAAATGGCGGCTGGCGCCGATAACTCTAGTCGCCGTGCACCCATTGGGCGCAATTTGCACCAAATTTGTGCATTAGTGCCTTACATTGGTGCGCTTGCCTGGTGCCGGGGCTCCCCTAAGCCTGACAATTGCTCTGAATACAGGAACTTAGCGTCCGCGCCGGCATGGCACGGCTCTTGCTTTTAGGTCTTCAGAGATCATTGCTTGAGTCGACGCGACATCCACCGCTGCAAGCAGCGCGAGGATGACTCGCGAATCTTCACGCTGGCTCTACTAATGAACACATTCCGTTGATGGAGGAACACTGATGTCAGAGAAGACTCTGAGTCTGATTAAAGAGAACGAAGCCCGCTGGGTCGACCTGCGATTTACGGACACCAAGGGCAAGGAGCAGCACGTTTCCATACCCTCGACCCTGGTCGATGAAGACTTTTTCGAGGGGGGCAAGATGTTCGACGGCTCCTCCATTGCCGGCTGGAAAGGCATCAATGAGTCCGACATGATCCTGATGCCGGACGACAGCACTTCGGTACTCGATCCTTTCACCGATGACACCACCGTGATCCTGCGCTGCGACATCGTCGAGCCAATGACCATGCTGGGCTACGAGCGCGATCCCCGCTCAGTCGCCAGGCGCGCCGAGGAGTACCTCAAGTCCACTGGCCTGGGCGATACCGCATATTTCGGCAACGAGCCGGAGTTCTTCGTATTTGACGATGTGAAATGGCACATCGACATGAGCGGTGCCGGCTATTCCATCCACTCGGAAGAAGCGGCCTGGGCCTCAAACCACAGTTTTGAGGACGGCAATATTGGCCACCGCCCGGGCGTGAAGGGCGGCTATTTCCCGGTACCGCCGGTCGATTCACTGCACGATATTCGCGCCGCCATGTGTGCCGCTATGGAGCAGATGGGCCTGCCGCTGGAAGTACACCACCACGAAGTGGGCACCGCCGGTCAGTGCGAGATCGGCATACGCTTCGACACCCTGGTGGCCAAGGCTGACGCCACCCAGACCCTGAAATACTGCGTGCACAATGTCGCCCACGCCTACGGCAAGACGGCCACGTTCATGCCCAAGCCGCTTGTGGGTGACAACGGCAGCGGCATGCACGTACACCAGTCATTCGCCAAGGACGGTGAAAACATGTTCGCAGGTGATGAGTACGCGGGCCTGTCTGAAATGGCGCTGTTCTACATCGGCGGCATCATCAAGCATGCCCGGGCGATCAACGCCTTCACCAACGCCTCCACCAATAGCTACAAGCGCCTGGTACCGGGCTTCGAAGCGCCGGTGATGCTGGCGTACTCGGCCCGCAACCGTTCAGCGTCAATTCGTATTCCGTACGAACCCAGCCCCAAGGGCAAGCGCATCGAGGTTCGCTTCCCGGACCCCACCGCCAACCCTTACCTGGGCTTCGCGGCCATGCTGATGGCGGGTATCGATGGCATTCAGAACAAGATTCACCCCGGCGATGCCGCCGACAAGGATCTGTACGACCTGCCGCCAGAAGAAGGCAAGGCGATCCCGACCGTGGCATCCAGCCTCTCCATGGCCCTGGAAGCCCTGGACGCAGACCGCGCCTTCCTCACCGCGGGCGGTGTGTTCGACGACGACATGATTGATGGCTACATCGCATTGAAGTCAGAAGAGGTGGAAACCCTCGACATGACCACTCACCCGGTTGAGTTCGATATGTACTACTCAGTCTAAAAGACGACCAGGTCCGGAGCTGCCGGTTTCGGCAGCAGCAATACCTTGCAAAGCCCGCCTCTCGGCGGGCTTTTTTTTGCTTGGCCGCAAACCGGGTCCAGAACCCTTTCCTGTCAGATCATATGAACAGGGCAGCAAATCCATGCAATTGCTGGCGTCGCGGGCTTGGGGTACTTTAGAGAAGTATTGGTAGAGGGTTTTACACGTGAAGCACCTGATGATTCTGCTGTTCTGCACCCTACTGGGCACCGCCGCGTTTGCCCAGGTGTACCGGGTGGTAGACGAAAACGGCAATGTGACCTTCACTGACCGGCCACCGCCAGATGCGGAACGGGTCGATGTCCCAACGCCAAATTCAGCCCCGCCGCCGGCAACCGGTATCTACAACACCCCGGAGCCCGAGGCGACAGATGAGGAAGACAAGGCCAGCAGCTACCAGGTGGCCATCACCGCCCCCGCCAATGAAACCATCATCCCGCGGGGGCCCGGCAACTTCTCTGTCAGCGCCAGCGTGACACCGTCGCTGGGAGGCGGCCATCTGCTCCAGCTGCTGCTGGACGGCCAGCCGCGGCAGGAGCCACAGGCCGGCACTTCCTGGGCACTGACCAACGTATTCCGCGGGGAGCACAACATCACCGTGGCCGTCGTCGACAAGGACGGCAAGCAGCTCGCCAGCTCTGAGCCGGTCACTGTCTTCGTGTTCCGGCCTTCCAGCAACTTCAGAAAAAACCGGCCCAACCGACCCACGCCAAAATAATCGCCGCGGCCGCCCGGTCTCGGGACCATAGCCGCCCCGGCCCGGCATAGCCCGGCCCTACAATCGCTTGTGCTGGACGGCAGCCGCACATTAATGCACCATATTGGTGCGGCATCCGGCCTGCAACCGAACTGGCACTGCAGGGCTGAGCCCTGATTTATATCTCCTTCGTGATTAGTTAGTACTTACTGTTCTCGAGGCTTGCACCATCTGTGGTGCATTATTTTTGGCCAAGGTCCGCCCAATGCTGGCGCTAATCTTGCAAACGCTTTGCAAAGGATTACCGGCAGGTGCTGACCCGCCCTGCCAGCAGATATGATAGACAGCAGTTTTCACGCACACATTATCGATAACCTGACCACTGCGGTCCTGGTGCTGAACCCGGACCTCACTCTCAGGTTTCTAAGCCCTGCCGCTGAGGCCATGCTGGAGTTGAGCCAGACCCGCAGCGTGGGCAGCCGGCTGGACGAGCTATTGCCCGACCAGCTGGAGTTCATTGCCCGCCAGCACCGGGAGGCACCGCCTGACGGCCCCTATACCAACCGCGGCGTAAACCTTTCGACCAGCAGCGGTCACACGCTCGTTGTGGATTGCACGGTGTCGCCGCTGGTGGGAGACGGCCGCAATGTACTGGGCCTGGTCATTGAAATTCATCCGGTGGACCGCATCCGTCGCATCAGCCGCGAAGACAACCTGCTGACATCCCACGAAACCACCCAGGCCCTCATTCGCGGCCTGGCCCATGAAATCAAGAATCCCCTCGGTGGCCTGCGGGGTGCGGCCCAGTTGCTGGAACGGGAACTGCCGGACCCGGCCCTCGAGGAGTACACCCGCATCATCATCGAAGAATCCGACCGACTCCGTGCACTGGTCGATCGCATGCTGGGGCCGCACAAGCAGCCGCGGGTCGCGTCGCTCAACGTTCACGAGGTGCTGGAACACGTTCGAACCCTGCAGCAGGCCGAGACGGGAGAAAGTGTGCGCTTTGAGCGCGACTACGACCCGAGCTTGCCCAACCTGCTGGGCGATCGCAGCCAGTTGATCCAGGCCATTCTCAATATCGTGCGCAACGGCGTTCAGGCCACCACCAGCAACGAAGGGCCACGGGTATTGTCTCTGCGGACGCGGGTGCACCGGCAGTTTACGATCGGCTCCGTTCGCCACCGCCTGGCCTGCGGCATCTCCATCAGCGACAACGGCCCGGGGATACCTGAGGACCTCCGGGAATCCCTGTTTTTCCCCATGGTCAGTGGCCGGCCGGAGGGCAGTGGCCTGGGCCTGGCTATCTCCCAGGCAGTGGTCGCCAGGCACAAAGGCCTGATCGAGTGCGACAGCGAGCCCGGACGAACCGATTTCAACATCTATCTACCTCTGGAAACTGAACATGCATCGACCTGAACGAGTCTGGATCGTCGACGACGACCGATCCATCCGCTGGGTGCTGGAGAAAGCGCTAAGCCAGGCCGGCCTCGAAACCGAGTGCTTCGACAATGGCGAAACCCTGCTGAAACAGCTGGAACGCAAACAACCAGACGCCATTGTCAGCGACATCCGCATGCCCGGGATGGACGGACTGAGCCTGCTGTCCCACATACAGGAAGTATTGCCATCACTGCCGGTAATCATCACCACTGCCCACTCCGATCTGGACAGCGCCGTCGCCTCCTACCAGCACGGCGCCTTTGAGTACCTGCCCAAGCCCTTCGACATTGACGAAGTTGTCGCCATCACCGAGCGGGCGCTGGCCCAGGCCCGCGAACAGGGCGGTAGCGTGGCGGATACCGAGGCGACGGTAGCCGACACCGAAATCATTGGCGAAGCACCTGCCATGCAGGAAGTGTTTCGCGCCATCGGCCGGCTCTCTCATTCCCATATCACCGTCCTGATTAACGGCGAGTCAGGTACCGGCAAGTAGCTGGTCGCCCGGGCCCTGCACCGCCACAGCCCGCGCAAGTCAGAGCCCTTCATTGCACTTAACATGGCTGCCATACCCCGCGACCTGATGGAGTCGGAACTGTTCGGCCACGAGAAAGGCGCCTTCACGGGTGCCAACAATATGCGCCGTGGCCGCTTCGAGCAGGCCGATGGCGGCACCCTGTTCCTTGATGAAATCGGCGATATGCCGCCGGAAACACAGACCCGCCTGCTGCGAGTACTGGCCGACGGCGAATTCTATCGGGTCGGTGGCCATACCCCGATCAAGGTGGACGTGCGCATCATCGCCGCCACTCACCAGGATCTGGAAAAACTGGTGGAGGGCAACAGCTTCCGCGAAGACCTGTTTCACCGTCTCAACGTGATCCGCATCCACATTCCCAAGCTGGCAGAGCGCCGCGAGGACATTCCCCAGCTGATGCAGCATTTCTTTGCCAGTGCGGCGGAGGAACTGGGCGTGGATCCCAAGGTGCTGCTGCCGGAGACGGAGGCATTCCTGCAAGGGCTGGACTGGCCCGGCAATGTGCGCCAGCTGGAGAATGCATGCCGCTGGATCACGGTGATGGCCTCGGGCCGCGAGGTGCACCTGGGCGATCTGCCTCCGGAGCTGTCCCAGCACCAGGGTAGCGACGCGCCAGAGAGCGATAGCTGGCACAAGCTGCTCAGGCTATGGGCCGAGAGCGAGCTGTCCCAGGGGCGCAAACAGCTACTGGAGCAGGCCTTGCCGGAGTTCGAACGCATCATGATCGAGACCGCGCTGGGCCACACTCGCGGGCGCAAGCGTGATGCCTCCCAGTTACTGGGCTGGGGCCGCAATACGCTGACCAGGAAAATGAAAGAGCTGGGGATGAGCTGAGCCGCGTGCTCAATATCGTTCTCTACCAGCCGGAAATCCCCCCCAATACCGGCAACATCATCCGCCTGTGCGCCAATACCGGCTGCCAGTTGCACCTGGTGCGGCCCCTGGGTTTTACGCTGGATGACAAACGCCTGCGGCGGGCAGGCCTGGATTATGAGGAGTGGGCCAGCGTGGCGGTGCACGACAACTGGCAGGCCTGTGTTGAAACCTTGAGTGACAGCACGCTCTATGCGCTCAGCACCCGCGGGACTGCGCCCTACAGCGCAGCATCATTCAAGGAAGGGGACGGCCTGGTATTCGGCCCCGAAACCCGGGGCCTGCCGACAGAATTACTGGAAAGCCTGCCGCCAGAGCAGCGCCTGCGCATCCCCATGCTGGACCACAGTCGCAGCCTCAACCTGAGCAACGCCGCGGCAGTGGTGGTCTACGAAGCCTGGCGTCAGCTAGGCTTCGCAGGAGGCGCCTGACGGGTTCATCCGGGCGCTGTCGCCCGGATAGGGTCGCCCGGATAGGGTCCCCCGGACAGGGTCGCCCGGATAGGGTCGCCTGCCCGGAAGCGCCGGGCCAGGCACACCCCTCTGGAGGTTGTTAGCTCTCCGCCTTGGCTGCCGCTTGCTGCTGGGCCTGTTGCAACGCCTGGGCATAGAGGCCTTCGAAATTCACCTGGGCCAGCATCAGTGCCGGGAAGGTGCCCTTGGTGACGATGTTGTCGATGGTCTCGCGAGCGTAGGGGAACAGCACGTTGGGGCAGTAGATGCCCAGTATGCGGCGCAGTTCTTCCTCGGCGATGCCGCGAATAGAGAAAATGCCCGCCTGCTGCACTTCGATCAGGAAGGCGGTTTCTTCCTGCAGCTTGGCCGTAATGGTAATGGTCAGCGTGATCTCATAGGCGTCGCTGTCCATCGCCGTGCTCTGGGTGCGCAGGTCGACGTTGACCGCCGGGCGGTACTCCTTGCGGAATACGTCGGGCGAGCCCGGTGATTCGAATGACAGGTCCTTCAGATAGACCCGCTGCAGCACAAACTCCTGCTGCGCCTGGCCTTCGGCTGCCGCACCTGCGGCTTCTGTTCCGTTTTGCTGTTCATCAGCCATGTTATTACTCCCTGAAAGGTTTCGTTATTGCGCGGCGCCGAGCAGCGGGTCCAATTCCCCGCGCTGCTCCAACAGCCATAAATCATCAAAGCCACCGATGTGGCGCTCACCGATCCAGATCTGCGGCACTGTATGGCGACCGCTCTCGGTTTCCATCCGCTGGCGCAGCTCCGGGTTACCGTCCACCGACGTATCCTGGTAGTCCACGCCCTTGGCATCCAGCAGCTGTTTAGCGCGGATGCAGTAAGGGCAAAAGCGGGTTGTGTAGAGACGAATACCCATACCTACTTCACCAGCGGCAGTTGCTGCTGGCCCCACTCCATCATGCCACCGCTCATCCGGTACACCCGGCTGTATCCCGCCTGCCCCAGCTTTTTGCCAACGGCGCCGGAATGCTGGCCCATCTTGCAGACCAGCACCATGGGCTTTTCCTTGTACTTGTCGAGCTCCGCCATGCGCCCATCCATCTTGGCCGCCGGGATATTGACCGCATTGGCGATGTGCCCCTTGCCGTAATCACCACTATCCCGCAGGTCGACAAAAAGGCCGTCCTCGGCATTGACCAGGCTGATGGCCTGCTGGGGTGAAAGGGTCTGGCCGCTCTTGCGCGACTCGTACTGCAACAGCATGCCTATGGCGACCACAAGGGCGCCGACAAGCATCCACTGTTGTGCTAGAAACTCGAATATCACTGGGCGTTCTCAGGAAGTTCCGGACGTGTCGAGAGGTCCCGCCAACCGGAGCCCCCCCAAAAGGGCGCCAAGTATACAGTGTCTTTTCACTCCTGAAAACGCGTGATCCCGTGAACTGCAAGGCCATAACGGGTACACTGCGGGCCTCGTTTTTACTGCTTTCCGACACCTGCTGACGCCATGAATGAATCCCCACGAACCCCCCGGCTGCTGATCGTGCTCGACGGCTTTGGCTACCGCGAGGACACCGAAGACAATGCCATCGCTAATGCCAACACCCCGGTCTGGGACCGCCTCTGGGCGGAGGCGCCCCATACCCTGATTTCGGGCTCCGGCAAGGACGTGGGCCTGCCGGAAGGCCAGATGGGCAACTCCGAAGTGGGTCATATGAGCCTGGGCTCTGGCCGCGTCATCTACCAGAACATGACCCGCATCGATCACGCCATAGAAACCGGCACCTTCAACACCAACCCGGCCTACTGCGACGCCATTGATGCCGCAAGAGACGCCGGTGGCGCTGTACATCTCATGGGCCTGCTGTCGCCCGGCGGCGTGCACAGTCATGAACGGCACTTCGCCGCCGCTATTCGACTGGCCCACGCCCGCGGCGCAAAGCGTGTCTACCTGCACGCCTTCCTCGACGGCCGCGACACACCGCCCCGCAGCGCTGAACCCTCCCTGTTGGCCATGCAGAATCTGTTTTCGGAACTGGGCTGTGGCCGGGTGGCCAGCGTCACCGGTCGCTACTACGCCATGGACCGGGACAACCGCTGGGACCGGACCGAACAGGCCTGGGCCCTGCTGACCCGCGCCGAGGCGCCTTACACCGCTACTAGCGCCACTGCCGCCCTGGCCGACGCCTACGACCGCGATGAGAACGACGAATTCGTGAAACCCACCCTGGTGCGCGCCGCTGGCGAGCCCGAGGTAAAAATCGCCGACGGTGACAGCGTGCTGTTCATGAACTTCCGCGCCGACCGGGCCCGGCAGCTCAGTCGCGCCTTTGTGGACGCCGACTTTGACAATTTTGACCGCGGCGCCGTACCGGCACTGTCTGCGTTTGTGCAGACCACCGAGTACGCCGCCGATATCGTCAACTTCGCCAACGGCGACATGGTCGGCCACACCGGCAAGCTCATCCGCCGCAATCGCGAGCAGCTCGAGACGCTGCGCAACCAGCGCCGGGAGCTGCTGGTCGCCCGCGGCCGCCAGCAGGAACTGATCAGCCGCGAAATGCAGACCGCCTACCAGATGGGAAAACAGGCCCAGCTGCGTGTGTTACTCAATCAGGAAGACCCGGCTACCCTCGCCAGGGCTATGACCTACTACGATTATTTCTATCAGGCACGGCTGGAGCACATCAGTCGCTACCTGGAGATTGTCGAGCGCATCAACACCCTGGAGCCCGAAATCCGCGGTACCACCCGGACCCTGGAAGCCAACGAGCAGACCCTGGAAACACAGCAGGGCGAGCTGCTCGCCCGGCAGCGACAGCGGCAGCGGGAACTGGCCGAACTCAATGCCACCATCGAGACCAAGGACCAGCGCTTGCAGAAACTGTCCCAGGACCAGGAGGAACTGCAGCGGCTGCTGGAAGTCATAGAACAGGCCGTTGCCGAGCTGGAAGTGCCAGATGCCTACCAGCCCTTTGCCAATGCCCAGGGCAGCATGCCCTGGCCGGTGGCCGGGCGCGCCAGCAACCGCTACGGCGCGCGCCGGGGCGGCGGCAGCAAACTGCGCTGGCAGGGGCTGGTGATCCCCGCTGAAGAAGGCAGCGAGGTCAACGCCATTCACCATGGCCGGGTAGTGTTCGCCGACTGGTTCCGCGGTTCCGGGCTGCTGCTGATCATTGATCACGGCGACGGCTACATGAGCCTCTACGCGCGCAATCAGGCGCTGCTGCGCGATGTGGGCGAGTGGGTCTCAGCGGGCTCGGCAGTAGCCACAGTCGGCAACAGCGGCGGCCAGGCCGAGTCAGCCCTGTACTTCGAGATTCGCGAGGGAGGCAAGCCCACCAATCCCGGACCATGGCTGGAATAGTGAGACACAGGCCGCAGTCGTCAAATGGACAGCGACGCTGCCGCAATCAATCGGGTACACTGGAGAATCCATCGGCTTTTGCAGGACTATCCTGCATTAGCCCAGCAAAATCTGCCTCGCGTATCCGGCAGTGGAGTAGACAGATGAACGCACGCTTTATTGGCGCCTTAATTTTCGGCGGCCTGCTTTTTCAGCCCCTCGCTTTTGCCCAGGATGAAGCGCAGGAGGCCGACGAAGAAATGACCGCAGAGGTGCCGTTAGACACCCCGCCGATCACCACCGACGGCGCACTGCCGCTGGATGACCTGCGCACCTTTGCTGACGTATTCAGCCAGATTCGCCTCGGTTATGTTGAAGAAGTCGACGATTCCACCCTGCTGGAGTACGCCATTCAGGGCATGCTGAGCGGGCTGGACCCACACTCTGTCTACCTCACCCGGGACGACTTCGAAGACCTGCAAAGCAGCACCAGCGGCGAGTTCAGCGGACTGGGACTGGAGGTGGGTATGGAGAACGGCTTCGTAAAGGTCATCTCTCCCATCGATGACACGCCGGCCGACCAGGCCGGCATACAGCCCGGCGATATTATCCTCAAGCTGGACAACAAGCCTGTAAAGGGCATGAGCCTTAATGAGGCCATCGAGCTGATGCGTGGCCCCAAGGGCTCAAGCATTGAGTTGACGATCGCGCGCGAGGGTGTCAACCAGCCCTTTGATTTGACCCTGGTGCGCGATGTCGTGCGCACTGCCAGCGTTCGCCAGCGCTGGCTGGAGCCCGGCTACGGCTACGTTCGCATCGCCCAGTTCCAGCGCCACACCGGAGAAGAGGTGGGCAAGGCCATCGCCGAGCTAATGGAAGAGGAAGACATCAAGGGCATTGTGCTGGACCTGCGCAACAACCCGGGCGGTGTGCTGCGCGCCAGCGTGGACGTGGCCGACCAGTTCATGGACGGCGGCATGGTGGTGTACACCAAGGGCCGCATGGACAACTCCCAGACCCGTTACAACGCCACCCCCAGTGACGTACTGGGTGGCGCACCCATTGTTGTCCTGATCAATGGCGGCTCTGCCTCGGCGTCCGAGATTGTCGCCGGCGCCCTGCAAGACCACCGCCGCGCTGTCGTTATGGGCACGCCCAGCTTTGGCAAGGGCTCCGTGCAGACCATTCTGCCACTGGCGGAGGATCGCGCCATCAAGCTGACCACAGCGCTTTATTTCACACCCAAGGGCCGCTCCATCCAGGCCCAGGGCATCGTTCCCGATATCGAAGTGGAACGGGCCAGGGTCACTGCTATCGACAACCTGCCGCGACGGGTGACAGAAGCCGACCTCAACCGCCGCCTGGAGAACGCCAACGGTGAAGAAGCCGAAACCATCGCGCGCCGCCGGGTGCCGAATGAGCTGCTGAGCCAGGACAACCAGCTGTACGAGGCACTGACCCTGCTCAAGGGCATCCACATTCTGGGCATGTACGACGAGGAATGATTGCCGCCTGCTGGCGCCTGGTGGCGCCGAAAGCCAGAAGCCAAACACCTGAATTACCGGCAATCTTCCGTAGCAATCCATAAGGACCACGCACACCCTGGCGGGCGGCAATCGCCGCCTGTCCGTACCGGCCTGCCGTGATCGTTTCCAGAATTTGCCCCGGGCCTGATATTCTTGGCTTTGGTTCTCACCGCTCTATCAGGAAACATCACATGCTCAAGGCGTCCACAGTCATCTTGCTGGGTTTAACTCTGACAGCTTGCTCGAAGAACAGTGGCGACACCCAAACGCCCCTGACTGAAAACACGACGGCGCCCAGCGCAGCCATCGGCTACCCCGACACCCGGCGAGACAAGGTCACCGACACCTACTTCGGCGTCGAGGTGGCAGACCCCTATCGCTGGCTGGAAGACGATCGCAGCGAGGAAACGGCGCAGTGGGTAGAAGCACAGAACGCCGTGACGCGCTCTGTCCTTGACCAGATTCCCTACCGCGACCAGATTGCCGACACCCTTGAGGCCCTGCTCGACTACGAGCGGGAAAGCGCGCCGTTTATTGAAGGCAACTACACCTACTTCTACCGCAACGACGGGCTGCAAAACCAGGATGTGCTGTATCGCCAGCAAGGCGACGGCGAGGCCGAGGTATTCCTGGACCCCAACAGATTCAGCGATGACGGCACAGTAAGCATGTCCACGGTGAGCTTCTCCCGGGACGGCAGCCTGGTGGCTTACCAGCTGTCTGAAGGCGGCAGCGACTGGCGCACGATCATTGTGCGCGACACAGAAACCGGTGAGATACTGGGCGACCCCATTGTCGATGTAAAATTCAGCGGCATTTCCTGGCGCGGCAACGAGGGCTTTTACTACTCAAGCTACGACAAGCCTGAGGGCAGCGAGCTGTCGGCCATGACCGACCAGCACAGGCTCTATTTCCACACCCTGGGCACACCCCAGGCTGAAGACGCGCTGGTGTTCGGCGGCAGCGAAGCCCAGAAACATCGCTACGTCTTCGCCGAGGTCACCGAAAATGATCGTTTCCTCAGCATCGCCGCCGCCAACTCCACCTCCGGCAACCGCCTGTATGTGATGGACCTGGCTGCCGAGACACCCACACTGATCGCAGTGCTGACCGGCGAGGACGCCGACGCCCGCGTGATTGACGCCGACGGCGACACTCTGTTTATCAAGACCAACCTGGATGCGCCGAACGGCAGAGTGGTACGTGCCGACATCGGGGCACCGGGGCCTGAGAACTGGCAGGACGTGATTGCCGAGACCGACAATGTGCTTTCCGTGGCCACGGGAGCCAACTATTTCTTCGCCACCTATATGGTCGATGCGCTCAGCCAGGTGCGGCAGTACACCCGCCAGGGCGAGCTGGTGCGGGAGATTGCCCTGCCGGACCTGGGCACCGCTGCAGGCTTTGATGGCAAGCAGGACCAGGATACCCTGTATTTCACGTTCACCAACTATCGCCTGCCGCCCAGCATCTACCAGCTGGATCCGGCCTCGGGTGAGACCAGCCTGTACCGCGCCTCAAGCTCCCGCTTCGAATCGGACAGATTTGTCACCAAACAGGTGTTCTTCCAGTCAAAGGACGGCACCCGCATTCCCATGACCATCACCCATGCAAGGGGCGCCCCGCTGGACGGCAGCCGGCCTACCCTGTTGTATGGCTACGGCGGTTTCGATATCAGCCTGCGCCCGCGCTTCAGCAGCACCGTGGCGGCCTGGCTGGAACTGGGCGGCATCTATGCGGTACCGAATATTCGCGGCGGCGGCGAATACGGCAAGGCCTGGCACCTGGCCGGCACCCAGCAGCAGAAGCAGAATGTATTTGACGATTTCATCGCCGCCGCCGAATTCCTGATTGCCGAAGGCTATACCAGCAAGGAAAAGCTCGCCGTGTATGGCCGCTCCAACGGCGGCCTGCTGGTCGGCGCGGTGATGACCCAGCGACCGGACCTCTTTCAGGTGGCACTGCCTGCGGTAGGCGTGCTGGATATGTTGCGCTACCACACCTTCACCGCCGGCGCCGGCTGGGCCTATGACTATGGCACCTCGGAGCAGAGCGAAGCCATGTTCCGCTACCTGCTGGGCTACTCGCCGCTACACAGCCTCAAGCCCGGCACTGAGTACCCGGCTACCCTGGTCACCACCGCCGACCACGACGACCGCGTGGTACCCGCGCACTCCTTCAAGTTTGCCGCCCAACTGCAGCACAGCCAGGCCGGCGACGCCCCGGTACTGATTCGCATCGAAACCGACGCCGGCCACGGCGCGGGCACGCCCACCAGCAAGATCATCGATCAGTACGCGGATATCTGGGGCTTTACCTTGTACAACCTCGGCGTGACGGAACTGGGCGTGGAGTAAGCAAATAGACAGACAAACAGGGGGCAGATTGTCCTGCCCACCTGAACTTGGGTTCCCACATTCCTGGGACAGATTGAACTTCCCTGGCCTACGAGACGATGAATGCCGCTTGATTAGCCTGTCCGACCTATTTTGGGAGGTTCACTCTGACCCCGGAATTCGCAGGTAAGCAGCACACCTGAAACGAAAATCTGGCGCCAGATTTCGACACTAGTCATGCTCAGGGGCTATATATCCGGTATGGTATTTCTCAACAAATATGAAGTACGCCCAGTAGAGAATCGCCAGACACAGAAATGCAGCCAAAGAGTATTTGACCGCATAGGATGTATCCGCTGCCGATCTCGAAAAATACTGAGATTGAAGCAAGTTTAGAGCTGCGAAGGCTACGATACCAATCGTATGCAATCGTTTCGTAGCGTCGCTCAACCTCACTTCAGCACCGCAGCTACTACAAAGATTTGGCCTAAAGAATCTGGTCGAAACCTGCTCGCCGCAGCTCGGGCACTTCTTAGCTTGATTTGACACTTGTTACTCCTTGTTGCACTTCTCTACTTCATCTTTCGCCGGAAATCTCGTGCAATAAGCGCTATTTCCTAGAGCAAAAACGGCGCTACCTGCAGTCCCCAAAACTTGGCTCGCAAGTTTGTAACCGCCAGAAATTAGCCCCACGCCTCCAGCAACGGCGAAGGTATTTAGAACTGCCATATCAAATTGGCATTTTTCGAACGTGTAGTAGCGAGATCTGGTCTGATTCGGCAGCCGCCTTCCCATTTGCCCAGAGCCTCTACCAAACAATCCAAGTGGATCGAAAAATAGTAACGGGTTTGACCAAACATAAAGATAGGTATTGGGATCAGCCATCAAGCCCAATGGGTCGCTCTGCAGGTAACGCCCTACCGCCGGATCATAGCCCCTAAAGTAGTTGTAATGCAGCCCAGTCTCTTCGTCATAGTACTGCCCCGGGAACCTGATAGGATTCTTCACCGCAGCGACAACAGGAGTGACTTCTCCGAAGGGCAAATAGTCACCCTGCCAAACAACCTGTTGCTCTTGGTCGGTGATGACCTGCGGCGTCCCCAAATGATCGTTGTGAAAATAGACGATCTGGCTGCGCGAGCCATTTAGGATTTGCTCGTTTCCGGATGTCTCCGCCCACACGATGCGAATCCCATCCGCCACCACAAACCCGTCGGCCTCATCGGTAATCACCACCTCGCTGGTCTCATCCAGCGAGAACGTGCCCAAAGGCTGCCAGCCACCCCCGCCCTGGCGTTGATTGACGGTGACCAGCTGCGGCCCAAGGGTTGTGTGTACCACATAGGTAGCATTACTGGCCCGGTTGGGATGCGAGGTCCACTGCGCTTCCAGCCGATACTCCCCCGCCACCTGGATATCCAGCGGCCAGGTCAGTCGGTTATGCGCCGCATCGGTACGCACCAGGCGCACTGCATCGGCAATCACATAACCGTTGGCCCGGTCGGACAGGCTGACCGTCACGGTCTCGCCGGCAGACAGGTTCAAACTGGCCGCCGTGGTCCAGCTCCCATTCCCCTGTCGTTGATTGGCGGTATACACCACATCGGCCACGCCATCGCGACGAATGGTGTACCGGGCATCCGACGCCCGATTGGGATGCGCGGTCCAGCGCAGGTCCAGATAGTACTCAGCCGTGTCCTCTGCGCTAACCGTCCAGGTCGCCTCATTGGGCGCCGCCTCCAGCGGCTCCACCCGAATCCCATCGGCAATCACATACCCATCCGCAGCATCGGTCAGCGTAATACTGGCCACCGTGTCAAAGGTGAACTCACCGAGCAATCGATACTGGCCGCCACCGGTGCGCTGATCGACAGCCACCGTGGTTACCGTCGGCTGCTGCTGGGCATCCAGTCCCGCCACCTGATAGGCGGCCAGGCCGGCGACGCCCCGGTACTGATTCGCATCGAAACCGACGCCGGCCACGGCGCGGGCACGCCCACCAGCAAGATCATCGATCAGTACGCGGATATCTGGGGTTTTGCGCTGTACAACCTGGGCGTGGAGGAGCTGGGAGAATAGGCAAGACCGGCCGGTCACGGCACTTGTACCGGCCCGGGCGGACCGACCTGCTGTCGCGGTCACACTTTTGAGACCTGTCGCCCCTCTAGCGGGCGACCCGGCGTTGACGCCCTGTCCACACATTCCTATCCTCAAACGCATGAAATGGTTTTTTACCAGCCTGTTGCTCGTCCTCGCTGGCGCCGCTGCGGCGGAGCCGCCAACCCTGGTCATCATTATCGATGACCTGGGCTACGAGCTGGATGCCGGCGAGAAAGCGGCCGCATTGCCGGGCAAGGTAAACCTGGCCATCCTGCCGCACACGCCCAACGGTGCTGCCATTGCGCGACTGGGGATGACTGCTGGCAAGGAAGTCATGCTGCATGCGCCCATGAGCAACGTGCGGAAAAAGCCGCTGGGGAAAGGCGCGCTGACCGAATCCATGCACGAGGATGAATTGCGTCACACCCTGGCCCGAAGTCTCGACAGCACGCCCGGCGTGCGCGGCATCAACAACCACATGGGCAGCCTGCTCACCAGTCGGTCTGAGCCCATGGGCTGGGTGATGGAAGAACTGGCCCGGCGCGGTCTGTACTATGTGGACAGCCGAACCACTCCCGCGACGGTAGCGGCTGACATGGCGGCTCAACGGGGCGTACCCAGCCTGTCGCGCAACGTCTTTCTCGACAATGAAATCGATGCGGCGGCGATCCACTTCAAGTTCAAGGAATTGCTGGCCATTGCCGACGCCGAGGGCATCGCCATTGCTATCGGCCATCCGCATGAAGAAACGCTGGGCTACCTGAAGCGACAACTTCCGAGACTTGCGCGTCGCGGCTATCAGCTCAAACTGGTATCGGAAGTATTAGCGCCGCAACTGGCACAGATGCAGACCAGGCAAAAGAGCACTGTTGTTGCCGCGGACTGATCCACGCGCCGAGAGTTAAAGACGCATTTCGATACCGCGGCTGGCCATATGCCGCTTTGCTGCTTCCACCGTGTGCTCTCCGAAGTGAAAGATGCTGGCGGCCAGCACCGCGTCGGCACCACCTTCCAGCACACCGTCTGCCAGATGATCGAGGTTTCCAACGCCGCCTGAGGCGATCACCGGAATACTGACCGCGTCGCAGATAGCCCGGGTCAGGGCCAGGTCAAAGCCATCGCGGGTGCCGTCGCGGTCCATGCTGGTGAGCAGGATCTCGCCGGCCCCGTACTGTGCCATGCGTGCTGCCCACTCTACCGCATCAATGCCCGTGGGCTTGCGGCCGCCGTGGGTAAAAATCTCCCAGCGCGGTGTGTCGCTCTCGACCTGCTTGGCATCGATGGCCACCACAATGCACTGAGAACCAAACCGCTGAGCGGCCTCGCGTACGAATTCAGGGTTGTGAATGGCCGCCGTATTAATAGCCACCTTGTCGGCGCCGGCATTGAGCATCACGCGGATATCGTCCACCTTTCGAATCCCGCCGCCAACGGTGAGCGGGATAAATACCTCAGCGGCAATCGCTTCCACCGTGTGCACGGTGGTGTCGCGCTCTTCATGGCTGGCGGTGATATCCAGGAAAGTGATTTCATCAGCGCCCTGTTCGTTGTAGCGACGAGAAATTTCTACCGGGTCACCGGCGTCGCGGATATCGACAAAGTTCACGCCTTTCACCACCCGACCATTGTCCACATCCAGGCAGGGGATAATGCGTTTGGCAAGAGCCATCAGCGAGCGCCCCTGGCGCTATAAAGAGCCATCAGCGAGCGCCCCTGGCGCTATAAAGAACCATCAGCGGGCGCCCCCGGCGCTATAGAAAGCCATCAGCGAGCGACCTCGTCCGCCAGGCGCTGGGCCTCTGCCAGGTCCAGCGAACCTTCGTAAATGGCCCTACCCGTGATCGCGCCGACAATCCCTTCCTTGCTCACCGCGGCCAGCGCACGAATATCGTCGAGGTTGGTAATGCCGCCGGAGGCAATCACGGGGATGCTGGCCGCCCGCGCCATTTCCAGGGTGGCCTCCACGTTCACGCCCTGCATCATGCCGTCACGGGCAATATCCGTATAGACGATGGCGCTGACGCCGTCACCCTCGAAACGTCTGGCCAGGTCTGTGGCTTTCACTTCAGAGACTTCCGCCCAGCCATCGGTGGCCACCAGACCCGCCTTGGCATCCAGGCCGACAATGACTTTGCCCGGGAAGGCAGCGCAGGCCTCGGCCACAAAGTCGGGCTCCTTCACCGCCTTGGTACCCAGGATCACAAAACTGACCCCGGCTTTTACATAGTGCTCAATGGTTTCCAGGCTGCGGATACCACCGCCAATCTGGATGGGCAGCTTTGGATAGACCTCGGCAATACGCTCAACCGCGTCACCGTTGACCGGCTCGCCGGCGAAGGCGCCGTTGAGGTCCACCAGGTGCAGGCGACGGGCGCCGGCGTCCACCCAGCGGGTGGCCATGGCCAGGGGGTCATCGGAGAACACTGTGGAGTCTTCCATCAGGCCCTGCCGCAGGCGCACACAGGCGCCGTCTTTCAGGTCAATGGCGGGAATAACCAGCATCTGAATCACTCTCTGTTTGGGAACCGCTCACGTCTGGCCGTTCCAGTGCAGGAAATTGCGCAGCAGGGTCAGGCCCGCGTCGGCACTCTTCTCCGGATGAAACTGCACGGCGAACAGGTTGTCGCGGGCCAGCGCCGCATCAAAGCTCACACCATAGTCGCAGCGGCCGGCCACCAGACTGCGGTCGGCGCAGTCGACGTAATAACTGTGTACGAAGTAGAAGCGCGAACCGTTTTCGATGCCTTGCCACAGCGGGTGGTCGACGCTCTGCTGTACCCGGTTCCAACCCATGTGCGGCACCTTCAACCGACTGCCGTCGGTGTCCCGGTGATCGTCACCGAAGTAGCGCACCTCACCCTGCACCAGGTCCAGGCAGTCGACGCCGCCGTTTTCCTCGCTGTGGGTGAGTAGCGACTGCATGCCCACACAGATGCCCAGCACTGGGATATGGCGTCGCTCCAGTACATTGAGTAGCAGCTTGTCGCATTCCAGCCGGCGGATCTCGGCCATGCAATCGCGAATGGCGCCCACCCCCGGAAAAATCACCCGGTCCGCTTCACCGATTTGTGCGGGATCGTGACTCACCAGCACCCGCTCTGCGCCCACGTGTTTGAGGGCACTCGCCACCGAGTGCAGGTTGCCCATGCCGTAATCAATCACCGCAACCGTACCTGCGGTCATCTGCTAGTCCTAGAGTACGCCTTTGGTGGAGGGAGTCGTGCCCGCGGCACGGGGATCCGCCGTCAGGGCCATGCGCAGCGCGCGCCCGAACGCCTTGAACACGGTCTCCGCCTGATGGTGGGAGTTGTGGCCGCGCAGGTTGTCGATATGCAGGGTGACATTGGCGTGATTGACAAAGCCCTGGAAGAATTCAATAAACAGGTCAACGTCAAAGCCCCCCACCGCGGCGCGCGTAAAGTCCACATGGAACTCAAGGCCCGGCCGGCCGGAGAAATCCACGACCACACGCGACAGAGCTTCGTCCAGCGGCACATAGGCGTGTCCGTAACGGTTGATGCCCTTCTTGTCGCCCACGGCTTTGGCAAAAGCCTGGCCCAGGGTAATGCCGATGTCTTCCACCGTATGGTGGGCATCGATGTGCAGGTCGCCCTTGGCAACAATGTCCAGGTCGATCAGCCCATGGCGCGACACCTGGTCCAACATGTGCTCCAGGAAGGGGATGCCGGTATCCAGTCGGCATTCACCGCTGCCGTCGAGGTTTACCGCGACGGTAATCTGCGTCTCCAGCGTGTTACGTTCCACGCTTGCGCTGCGGCTGTCGGTCATGTGCATCTCCGGGGTCCAACGCGGGGCTCTGAGGCCCCTGCTCGAAAGAGCGGCGCATTATAGGCCAAAGCGTTGATCAATACACCGCCGCCATGCCGTACAATGGCCGACCCCGAAGGATGCTTCAACGTGATATCAGCCGATCGTTTCCAGCGCCAGGTATTGCAGTGGTTTGACCGCCACGGCCGCCATGACCTGCCCTGGCAGCACCCTCGCAGCCCCTACCGGGTATGGCTCAGTGAGGTGATGCTGCAGCAGACCCAGGTGAAGACCGTCATTCCCTACTTCGAGCGCTTCCTGGAGCGCTTCCCCGACGTGGCCGCCCTGGCGGCTGCCGGGGAAGACGAGGTGCTGCATCTCTGGACCGGGCTCGGCTATTACGCCCGGGCTCGCAACCTGCTGAAATGCGCCCGGGTGGTAGTCGATGAACACAACGGCGAGTTCCCCCGCAGCGTCGAGGCGCTGGAAGCCCTCCCCGGTATCGGCCGCAGCACCGCCGGCGCCATTGTCTCCATGGCATTCGGCGAACCCGCCGCCATTCTCGACGGCAACGTCAAGCGGGTACTGGCGCGCTTTGCGGCGGTTTCCGGCTGGCCGGGACAGACCGCGGTACACAAGCAGCTCTGGCAGGTGGCGGAGCGCTTCACGCCGGAAACCCGCTGTGCTGACTACACCCAGGCCATGATGGACCTGGGCGCCACCCTCTGTACCCGCAGCACACCTGCCTGCAACCTGTGCCCACTGGTAGATGACTGTGCCGCGCATGCCGCCGGCACCCAGGCGGACTACCCCGGCAAGAAACCCAAAAAGGCCCTGCCGGTGCGCGCCACCACTATGCTGCTGGTGTGCACGCCAGACAATGCCGTGTGGCTCACCCGACGCCCCAGCGAGGGGCTTTGGGGTGGGTTGTGGAGCTTTCCGGAAGTGGAAGACGAGGCCGACGCGCTGACCTACTGCCTCGACCGGTTCGGGGTCGAACCTGCCCGCACCGAAGCCTGGGCACCACTGCGCCACACCTTCAGTCATTACCACCTGGATATTCAACCATTGCGGCTGACCCTGACCGGCGCACCCGGCGCCATCATGGAGGGCGGGCAGCAGCTCTGGTATAACTGGGCCACACCGGAGACCATCGGCATGGCCGCACCGGTCGCCCGCCTGATCAAGAAACTGGAGGAATTATGAGTCGCACGGTGTTTTGCCGCCGCTACCAGGAAGAGCTTGAAGGGCTCGCCGCCCCCCCCTACCCCGGGCCCAAGGGCCAGGACATTTTCGAGAACGTCTCGAAGAAAGCCTGGGAGGAATGGCAGGCCCACCAGACCATGCTGATCAATGAAAAGAGCCTCAACATGATGGACCCGGAGTCCCGCAAGTACCTGACCGGCGAGATGGACAAATTCCTCGCCGGGGAGGCCTACGACCAGGCTGAAGGCTACGTCCCGCCTGAGGATTCAGGCGCTTGACTCACAGGTGTGCAGCGGGTTTAATACGCGCCTCTCGCGACCGGCACCTTCTATTGCCGGTACCGCAAGCCTCGCCCGGGTAGCTCAGTTGGTAGAGCAGTGGATTGAAAATCCTCGTGTCGGTGGTTCGATTCCGCCCCCGGGCACCATCATTATTATCGCCGGCTAGATTGTCGGCTAGCCAGTTGCGTTGGCACCGCCACGAGTGTCGGTGACCTGCGCGGCCCGATTCGATTCCGCCCCCGGGCACCATCATTATTATCGCCGGCTAGATTGTCGGCTAGCCAGTTGCGTTGGCACCGCCACGAGTGTCGGTGACCTGCGCGGCCCGATTCGATTCCGCCCCCGGGCACCATCATTATTATTGCCGGCTAGATTGTCGGCTAGCCAGTTGCGTTGGCACCGCCACGAGTGTCGGTGACCTGCGCGGCCCGGTTCGATTCCGCCCCCGGGCACCATCTCTTTGTAGTCCCCTACTCGCTCAGTACTACCAGCCGCACTGACGGCCCTGGTTCTGTTCGTCCAGCCACACCTGCAGCGGGGCGAAATAATCCACCACCGCTGAGGCATCCAGCTCACGCTGGCCGGTCAGGGCTTCCATGGCATCCTGCCAGGGGCGACTCGCGCCCATCTCCATCATTGCCTGCAGCCGCTTGCCGGCTTCGGGCTGGTTGAAAATCGAGCAGCGCGTCAGCGGGCCGTCATAGCCAATCGCGTCGCACAGGGCCTTGTGGAACTGGAACTGCTGGATATGGGCCAGGAAATAGCGCGCGTAGGGCGTGCCGGCGGGCACGTGGTATTTGGCGCCCGGGTCGAAGTCCGCTTCCGAGCGCTCCACCGGAGCGGAAACGCCCTGATACTGCTCGCGCAGCTTCCACCAGCCGGCGTTGTAGTCGGCCTCGGTGAGCTCGCCGCTGAACACCTGCCAGCGCCACTTGTCGACCACCAGTGCGAAGGGCAGGAAGGCAATCTTGTCGAGGCCCATCTCCAGCAATTGGGCCAGGTCCTCGTCCGCCGGAGGTTCTTCTTCCAGCATGCCCAGCTGCACCAGGTAGCTCGGCGTGATTGACAGGGCAATGGTGTCACCCAGGGCCTCGTGGAAGCCGTCGTTGGCGCTGCCATGAAACAACTGCGGCTGGTCAGCATAGGCCATCTGGTAATAGTTGTGGCCCAGCTCGTGGTGGATAGTGCGGAAGTCTTCCGCATTACGCTTGGTACACATCTTGATGCGCACGTCTTCCCTGGCATCGATATTCCAGGCGCTGGCGTGGCACACCACCTCGCGGTCGCGGGGCCGGGTGAACTGGGAGCGCTCCCAGAACGTTGCCGGCAACTCGCGCAGGCCCAGGGAGGTGAAGAACGCCTCGCCGGTCCTGAACATGGCGTCCACATCCGGCAGGTGGTTCTCGACCAGCTCATTCATGTCGTAGCTGGCGTTGACTGTCTCGGGCGCCACCAACTCGTAGACATTGCTCCAGGTCTGGGCCCACATATTGCCCAGCAGGTGGGCGGGGATGGTGCCGTCGCTGCCAACTACCTCCTCGCCGTACTGCTCGGTGAGTTTGGCGCGCACGTGACACTGCAGGGAGCTGTAGAGCGGTTTGACCAGCTCCCACTGGCGTTCAATGTCGGCGGAAAACTGCGCTGCCGTCATGTCGTAGTTGGAACGCCACAGGTCGCTGAGGTCCTCAAAGCCCAGATCCCGAGCGCCCTGGTTCAAGACTTCTACCTGGCGGGCGTAGAGCGGCCGCATGGGCGGAGACACAGTGCGCCAGCCGACCCAGGCTTCCTGCAGCGCATCAGCGTCCCGGCTTTTTGCCATAACATCGGCGAGCTCGTCGAGGGTTCGACACTCATCACCCTGGCAGTACTTGCCGGTGCCGTACAGCGAGCGCAGTTCCTGGTCCAGCTGTGAGGCCTCACTGGCCAGCGCTTCGTCGTTGGGCGGCGGCTGGGTGGAGACCAGGCGCAGCCGGTCAAACTTGCGCTGCAGCACCGGGTCCAGTGCCAGCTCGCGGAATTGCGTGGACTGACTGGCCGCGTCGATAGTCGCCAGGGTGTATTCCGTGTCCGCGGCGGCGGCCAGCGTCTTGGTATCCACGGTAATGTGGGTTTGCGACAGCCAGCTGGTGCGCGCCGCCACCTCCCGCAGTTCGGTACGTTCGGCTTCAACGGTGTCCATAAAGGCCTGGGCTTCAGCCAGGCCGGGCGGCACAGCCGCCGAATCGGCGGGGCCGCCGGCGTCGGGGGGAGAACAGGCCGCCAGTACGGCGACGGCGATGACAGGACTGTACTTCATTGGATGTCTCCAGGACTTACTGGGCCAGCGGGTTTGCTACCCGCAGTCGGTAAAAGAGGTAACCGCCGGCCGCTCCGGCAACACCCTGCGTCAGCAAACCGACGATGGTGCGGGTGGCGGCAAAGCCGCTGAGGCCCAGCGCCATCTTGATCAGCACGTGAATCGTCATGAGTGCCACGGCGCCAGCTGCCATGTATAGCCACAGGCGCTGGCCCGGCAATAATCTGGCCAGGCCTGCCGCTACCGGCAGGCCCAGCAGCATGGCGACAGCCACCAACAGCAGGTAGCTGTTCGCGAGGCCGAGCAGGTCATGCCCGGTGGCCTGCAAGCGCGTGGCGAGGTCTACCTCTGGGCCCATCGCGGCGACCTGGGCAAGAATGATCTGGGTGGCGAAAATGCTGCCCAGTGCGTAGGCGAGCACCGCTGCGAGCAACCAACAGCCGAGCCAGTGTAGTGCTGATTTCAAGGATGGACTCCGGGGCGCCTGGATGTGGCAGTATAATGACTGCAAAATCGCCACGGGAAAAGACTATGAGCGTGACACTGCCAAGGCGCCTCGGCGCTCTATGTGCAGCGCTGGCATTCGTCCTGCCGCTACAGGCCGCAGACTACGAGCTGGAAACCCTCGCCGAGGGATTTGATTACCCCTGGTCCATTGCCTTCCTCCCAGGCGGTGATTTGCTGGTCACCGAGCGCAGCGGAAGCCTGCTGCGGGTGAGTGCCGACGGCAGCGACCGCACGGCGCTGGCAGGCGTACCCGACACTTATGTCGCCGGCCAGGGCGGCTTTTTCGACGTGGTCCTGCACCCGAACTTTGAAGACAATAGACTCGTCTACCTGTCCTTTGCCCACGGCACGCCTGAGGCCAACGCGACCCGCATTGTGCGCGCCACCCTGGGCGACAATGCCCTCAATGACCTGGAAGTCATCCTCACTGTAGAGCCTACCAAGGACAATCCCCAGCACTACGGGGGTCGCTTCACTTTTCTGCCCGATGGCACCCTGCTGGTCACCACCGGGGAGGGTTTTGACTACCGTGAAAAGGCCCAGGACCTCACTGTCCAGTTCGGCAAGACCCTGCGCATCAACGATGACGGCAGCGTGCCGGCCGACAATCCCTTTGCAGACGCGGGCGGCCCGCAGGCCAAGGTATGGACCTACGGACACCGCAATCCCCAGGGCATCGTGGTCGACGGCGACAGCGGCGATGTCTTTCTGCACGAGCACGGGCCCAAAGGGGGGGACGAACTCAACCTGCTTGAGCCTGGCAACAACTACGGCTGGCCCGCCATCACCTACGGCCTGGACTACAGTGGCGCCTACGTGTCGCCGTTCACCGAGCACCCGGGCATGGAGCAGCCCCTGCACATCTGGGTGCCCAGTATCGCTCCGGCCGGTATGACCTGGTACGGCGGTGAGGCGTTCCCGGAGTGGCACGGCGACCTGTTCATCACGGCACTGGTTAGCCAGAACGTCCGCCGCCTGGACATGGAAGCGGGCAAAGTGGTCAGCGAAACGCCGCTTTTCACCGAGATCGGCGAGCGCCTGCGGGATATCCGCACCGCGCCGGACGGCTCCCTGTACATCCTCACGGACAGCGCGGCGGGCAAGATAATTCGGGTTTCGCCGGCCCGGTAAGCGAGCAGGCCGCCAGCCTGTGGATACTCGAAACCCCCTGCGGGAACAGCGGTTGTTTCCGAGTAGCGAAAGCGTCTAAACGAGCATTTTCCCGGCGATAAGCGCTTCCAGGCGATCAGCCAGGATTTCTTTCGCTTTACTTTGCTTGTCTGCGGTCAGCGTCAAGTCCTGAGCGTCTTCAAAAAGATGTCTGGCTTTTTTGTACTGCCGGCGCCGCTTCAATCTCTTCTCCAATGCGGGTCGCTTGCTATCGACCTCTGAGGAGTTCGTGCGCTGCAGCAGGGGCTCAAGACAACAGGGGGAATAGGCTTCGCCAAGAAAGGCGAGTAGCTCCCTGATCATTGGCTCTGCATCATTTTCTATCCGTTCGAAGTCTAGCCGGAATACTTTTTCAGGCCCCAGTGCTCGCTCGGCCAACAAGGCGCTTTCGGTATGCCGCATCCAGGTCTTGAGACCCTCGTCGAGCTTCTGCGGGCTGGCTCCCACCTTGTCAAAGTTTTCCAGCGACAGTGCCACATCGGCAGGATTGCGCAGGTTGTGAATGAATCTGGCGCCGGGAAAGACCTGCGACAGTGCCAGCGTATGGCTTGAATTGAGTGGTGTTCCGTCGATCCAACGCTGCTTCGGCTCATCCGCGTGCCTGCGCACCTGAAAGTACTGATTCGGGTTGGCGGCAGTGATGTTGATGCCCTTCACGGCATAGTCACCATAGAGGCGCTGGCAGCGCTGCTCGTAAACATCACACACAATCAGGTGGATCGAGCGGGCGACATGCTCAGTGAACAGGGACTGGGGATACTCTACATTTGAGAGATGGGAGAATTTCCCCCGCTCGGAACCCTTTCGGTAGGACATGAGCGCGCCCAGGGCGTAGGAGGCGATCCAGGCGGTTTCGGGCATCACCTGAATATTGGGGTGCTGGCCGATCGCCCAGTTCATAATCGACGTGCCGGACCGTGGTGAACCGATGATGAAGATTGGCCTGGGGGTGTCGGCGGTGGTCTGGTTGCTCTCAAGAGCTTCGGTCATGGTGCGGCCCAAGCCAGGCTTGGGCCTGGGTACGCGTTTGCTCGCGACCTATCCGCTCAGACTGACTTCTGTGTGCTAGTAAATCGAACATTTTAATGTAGAATCCCCGCGTTTAGAATTCTGATGTTACCGATATATGCCTGTTAGGGTGCTTACCGGACTGCCAGCGACTGGCAAGACCTCAAAAATCATTGCGGAAATGGAACGTCGTCGGCAGGCGGGCGACAAGGTTGTGCTGATTCTTTCGTCAGAGCATGAAGAGCTCACGCGCCGCGAAAATGTAAGACCCGGGGGCACCATGGGGTGCCGCGTGCCAGGCAAGGGCTTTGCCATAGACCATGTGGTGGACACGGCTACCGCCGCGGACATCATCTGCGACCTGCCCCCCGGCTCTCTGGCCGTGTTTGACGAAGCCCAGTACTTCTCCCCCCATATTGTTACTGCCTGGGAGAACGCCTCGGCAAGAAATGTCGACATACTGGTGGGGACGCCTTCCGCCTCGCAGTTAACCGCACTGGCGGACATCTCTCATGATCTGGAACATGTGGAGGTGGTCTGCTCAAGTTGCGACAACATGGCAAAGCAGGTCTACTACGAGGCCGACCTTGTTTACCCCCTCCATCTCTGTTCACCCTGTTACGAGAAACGAATGAGATCAGATATTGATAACCTGCTTGCAGATGTGAAGGAATCCAAGCCGTTTCCCGGCGAGCTCCACACCTACCAGCCGTTTTTTAGCGTGGATATGGAAGGCTGGAAGCTGGTGCGCGGGGATTCACCACAGCGGCTGGCCATTATCATGGATGCAGTGAATCGCTGTGACGCTGTTCAAGCGCTTTTGAAGGACGATGTCGCCCAGCCAAGCTTCATTGACCTGGGCTGCTGCTCCGGCTTTTTTGCCGACGGCATGGCCACGGAAGGCTTCCGCTCAGCCGGTGTAGATGTAGACACTAATTTTATCGACTGGGCCGGCCGCCTCGCGCACATCAAGGGACAGCAGATTAGCTACACGCAACAAGACCTGCACAGCTTCATGATGAACTCGACTGAAGAATGGGACGTTGCTTCTACCTTTGCCACGGTGCAATGGGTTATGGCGCAAAGTGGCTACGAAGCCGGCATCGAATGCTTCAAGAGCATGTTCGACAGAACGCGCTCAATCTGCATCGTTGAGATGGGCTATACCAGTGAAGACATCTACCGGGAGAAAATCACAGATCGCCCCCGTGAGATCGATCAACAGTGGGTCATGGACTTGATGCAGGAGCATGGCAATTTTGCGTCAATAGAAGTGCACAGCGCCGGGGAAAACGGTATCTGGCGGGACATTTTCGTCGGCTTCAAGGAAATACCGTCGGCCGACTCCTTGCACGAGACATTGAAGGCACCCTCGGTGGCGCAGATTTCAATTCCGAAGGGCCACTGGCCAGATGACTGGGTAGGGACCTCCTTCGACGTCATGTTGCGGGCACTGAAAGACTACAGTCGCCTGGAGCTGGAGGGCTGGCGTCCGGAAGGCTCAGGTGGCGCCGAAATCAAGATTTCCATTTTTGACGAAGAAGTGCTCAGCGCGCAGGTCAGTGAAGGCGTCTTCAAGCTGAAAGGGAAGCTTTCCATAGAGCAGGATGCGAAGTTCAAGCTGTCGATATCAAGCACCCCCGCCTGCGACTCTCCCGGCGACGAAAGAAAGCTGGCATTTGTCTTGAGGTCCCTCAAGTTCTCCTAGTTGCTGGCACAGCGCCAACGCAGACTAGCTGAACTCCCTGGGCGGCTTTGTAAGCTTTGCACAGACGTCCGGGCGCAGCAGCAGGTCGGCAAGACACCTGATCTTGCGGGGCTGTTTGCCTGACAAGCCTACGCCTGAGGCGCTACTCTCTGCTGGCACGCCAAATAGGTGAGTCAGGCATGATTTCTTGTTCAGGTTACTCGGCATGACCTTGTTTACAGCTCTGTCCGATCTGCTGGGCGATCGCTGCACCCGCGAGCCCGCGGCCATGGGCCAGTATCTGGAAGACGAACGCGGCCTTTACCAGGGCAGCGCTGCCTGTCTGGTTTTCCCATCGACCACCGAAGAGGTCTCCGCCGTTGTGCGCCTTTGCGTCGAGCATGGCTATGACGTGGTGGCCCAGGGTGGCAATACCGGCTATTGCGGTGGTGCCACACCCTCGGGCGAGAACCAGGTGTTGCTCAACCTGTCGCGGATGAACCGCATACGGGCGATTGACCCGGTCGGCATGACGGTTACCGCCGAGGCCGGCCTGATTCTGGCAAACCTGCACGCGGCGGCCGAGGCCGAGGACCTGTTTTTCCCGCTGAGCATGGGCTCGGAGGGCTCCTGCCAGCTGGGCGGCAATCTCGCCACCAATGCCGGTGGCCTGGCAGTGCTGAAGTACGGCATGGCCGGGGAGCTGGTGCTGGGGCTTGAGGTCGTGTTGCCGGACGGCAGCGTGCTGGACACCCTGAAGTCCCTGCGCAAGGACAATACCGGCTACCACCTGAAGCAGCTGTTCCTCGGGGCCGAGGGGACGCTCGGTATTATCACGGCCGCCGTGCTCAAGCTGTTTCCTCGCCCCACCGAATTCCAGACGGCCTGGCTGTCGGTGCGTGATATCGCCGCCGCCTGTGAACTGCTGCCGCTGGCGCGCCGGGCCAGCGGTGACTGCGTGACGTCATTCGAGTACATCAGCGCCAGTTCGCTGCAACTGTTGGAGCAGCATGTCGACGGGCTGCGGCCGCCTCTGGAGGGCGAGCACCACGTGCTTTTGGAGTGCTCGGGGGCCCTGCCGCCGGGCAGCCTGCGGGGCCAGCTGGAAACCCTGCTGGAGCAGGCGCTGGAAGCGGGTATAGCGGAGGATGCGGTCATCGCCGAAAGTCTCGAGCAACGGCGGGGCCTGTGGGCCCTGCGCGAGACTATCCCGGAAGCCGAAAAACGCGCCGGCCGCTCTATCAAGCACGACGTATCGGTGCCCATCGCCGACATTCCAGCCTACTGCGAAGCGGCACCGCAGCGGCTGGCGGCGCTTGAGCCCCTGCGGCGGAGCATCTACGGACACCTTGGCGACGGCAACCTGCACTACAACGTGCTGGCGCCGGAAGACACCGATCCGGAAGCTTTCAAGATGGCAAAAGCCGACGCCATCAGTCGGGTTCTTCACGACCTGGCAGCTGAGATGGGCGGCAGTTTTTCCGCCGAGCACGGCATTGGCCAGCTCAAGAAAGCAGAACTCGCCCGCTACACAGACCCGGTAGCGCTGGAGCTGATGCGTACCCTCAAGGCGGCGCTGGACCCGGCGGGGCGCATGAACCCCGGGAAGCTGCTGGACTAGCCGCTAACTCTCACCGATATTAGGAATTCTCGGTGATGGCTGGCGACTAGCTTGCTTCAACCAGCTCGAAGCGCGGTTTTTCCTCACCGTCAATCAGGACGGTTTCTGTAAACATGGCCAGCGGCCGCACCCAGTGGCTGAAATCCCCGTAGAGCGTGCGGTAGACCACCAGCCGCTCCTCGGTTTCGCTGTGGGTGGCGACAAAAAACACCTCGTAGTCGTTGCCCTTGTAGTGACGATAGCGCCCGGCCGGAATCTCCATGAATCGTGCCTCCGTTGGAAAATGCCCCGATTCTACCGGCCCGTGCGCCGAAATCACCTTATCTCGCTGCGACAAACCGCCGTGGCAATGCGGTCAATGGAGCGGTGTTTTTGCAAATTGCTCGTATAATGACCGGCATGACACTAGAGAAAATGCTAGAAGACCGCCGCGCCCAGTTCTGGGCACTACAGGTCATTGGCTGGGTTGGCTGGGGCGTCACCTTTTATATCGCCGCGGTTATCTGGGGCTCGCCCAGCGAGTACGCCCAGTACGTGCCCGTGGTCACCACCGTCGGCCTGTTGCTGACCCTCGGCCTGAGGGCGATCTACAAGGCCACCTGGAACCTGTCGATCGGGCGCCGCATGGTCATCGTTGTGGTGGCGTCCTATCTCGCGGGCGCCGCCTGGAAGATGAGCCGCTTCTATATCTTCCGCAACATGTTCGAGATAGCCTCCGAGAAGGAAGAGCGCATGATGTCGCTGCTCACCACCTTCTGGGATCACCTGTTCTATCGGCTCGAGGCGGTCACCTCTGCCTGGATGGTGATGCTGTGCTGGAGCGGCCTGTATTTCGGCATCAAGTACTATCACCTGCTGCAGGAAGAGCGTGCCCGCGGGCTGAAAAGCGAGGCCATGGCCCACGAGGCGCAGTTGAAGATGTTGCACTATCAGCTGAACCCCCACTTTCTGTTCAACACGCTCAATGCCATATCCACCCTGATTCTCGACAAGCAGAACCACATGGCCAATACCATGGTCACTCGGCTGAGCCACTTCCTGCGCTACAGCCTCGACAATGACCCCATGGCCAAAGTCACTCTGGCCCAGGAAATTGAGGCCATGAAGTTGTACCTGGATATCGAGAAGGTCAGATTCGATGAGCGACTGCGCCTGTCATTCGACGTGGAGTCCCAGGCTGAGCGGGCACTGATCCCCAGTCTGCTGTTGCAGCCCCTGGTCGAGAACGCGATCAAGTACGCCATTGCCCAGAGTGTGAACGGCGGCGCGATTTGTATTTCTGCGCGGGTATTTGCCGGTGAACTGCTACTGCAAGTGGCCGACGACGGGCCCGGCATGGACCCCGCCGTGCAGCCAAAGCACAAACGCAACGGCGTGGGCCTCGTCAACACCCGCGAGCGCCTGCATGAGCTGTACGGCAAGAATCAGTCTTTTGCCTTGAGCAAAACCGAGCCCCACGGGCTTACCATCAATATTCGTATTCCTCTGGAAATCAGTGAACAGGCGGTGGCGGCATGAATAAATTGCGGACTGTGATCGTTGACGATGAACCCCTGGCCCGGCGCGGCCTGAGCCTGCGGCTGGCCGACCGGCCCGATATTGAACTGGTGGCCGAATGCGGCAACGGCGACGAAGCCCTCAAAGCGGTGGCGGAACTGGCACCTGACCTTATGTTTCTCGACATCCAGATGCCCGGCATGGACGGCTTTCAGGTGGTCAACAGCCTGCAGGGCGACGCTATGCCCCTGGTGATATTCGCTACCGCGTTTGACCAGTTCGCGGTGGACGCCTTCGAGGTGAATGCCGTGGACTACGTGCTGAAGCCAATCGACGACGACCGCCTGGACGCCGCTATCGAGCGTGCCGTGGCCACCTTCAATCGCGAGCAGCTCGCCGACCAGAAGCAAAACCTGGTGACCGCCTGCATGCAGCTTAGCGGCGCCAGCGCATCTACCGTGGAAGAAATTGCCGCGGGCAAGGCTGACAGCTACCCGGACAAACTCAGCATTCGCGACGGTGACGAAGTGCACATGGTACCGGTGGAAGAGATCGACTGGATCGACGCCGCCGGTGACTACATGTGCGTACACGCAGCCAACGTCACCCATATCATGCGGATTACCATGAAACAGCTGGAAGCCCTGCTAAACCCGCTGACTTTCCTGCGCATTCATCGTTCTACCATCGTCAATCGCGACCGGATCAATAGCGCCCAGAGCCTCACCAACGGCGAGTACCTGTTGACCCTGCACGAGGGCACCCGGCTCAAGGTGAGCCGCAGCTATCGTGACCGGATTCGTGAACTGACGGCGCTTTCCTCAACGGCATAATTGCCGCCGCCGAAGGCTTTCTCTAGCGGCAAAACTGCCGCGGCTGAAGGCTCTCTATAGCGGCAAAGCTGCCGCAGCTGAAGGCTCTCTATAGCGGCAAAGCTGCCGCAGCTGAAGGCTCTTTATAGCGGCAAAACTGCCGCGGCCGAAGGCTCTTTATGGCGGCAAAATTGCCACAGCTGAAGGCTCTTTATGGCGGCAAAATTGCCGCAGCTGAGGGCTCTTCACAACCTCGCGAAACTCCCGGAGGCTGGCCCTCAAGGCCACGAAATTGCTGGCCTGGCCAGTGATCGCCGCGTCTTGTCGCACCCTCCCCTCCACTCATCGCAGTTGCACAGACGCCCTCGATTCACGCTGCTAACTTCAGGATTCAGTAATCAGGGGGATTGCCACAGGCCTGTCATTTTACAGGCGTCCTGTCGCGCCCCAATGGAACGCGGGGTCGCGATGAACCTGACACAAGCCTCACTAAAAAACCCGGCAGCCATCGCCGTTGCGGTCGCCGTACTGGTGCTGTTCGGCAGCTACAGCGTTGCCAAACTGCCGATCCAGCTTTTCCCGGATATCGAGACACCCACTATCTCGATCCAGACTGGCTGGCGCGCCGCTTCACCCCGGGAGATCGAATCGGAAATCATCGAACCCATCGAGGCGGTGCTGCGCGGCATGCCCGGCATTCAGGAAATGTCGGCGTACGCCAATGCCGGCAACGCCTGGATCAACCTGGATTTTGGCCTGGAAACCGACATGCAGAAGGCGCTGATGGACGTCATCGCCCGCATGAACCGCATCGACCCCCTGCCGAGGGATGCCAGCCAGCCAGTAATCATGCTGGGTGGCGGCAATGGCGACACCCCCGCCCTGACCTATTTCTTCCTGCAGAAGTTACCCGGCACTCCCGGCGAGATACACGACTACGCGTCCTTTGCCGAAGACAGCATTCGGCCCGCCATCGAGGCGGTGCCCGGCGTTGCCAACGTGCAACCCTCCGCCAACAACAACGGCAGCGCCCAGGAGCTGCAAATTCTGTTCGACCCACAGCGAGCCGCCGACCTGGGCGTACCACTGCCCGAGATCGCCGCACGACTGGGCCAGGCCAACGATGTCAGCGGTGGCTTTGTTGACGTGGGTCGACGCCAGTACACCCTGCGCTTTACCGGACGCTACGAGCCCCGCGAACTGGGAGAGATGATTTTTGAGTGGCGAGAGGGCCGCCCGGTGCGCCTGGGCGACATCGCCACGATAAAGGTGGTGCAGGGCAACGCCGACGCTTATCCCACCCAGAACGGCAACCCGGCAATTTCTATCCGCGTGGACCGAGAAAACGGCGCCAACGTGCTGGCCACGCTCAATGCAGTGAAGGCGGTGGTTGAGGAACTCAATGCTGGCGTGGTGAAAGACAAAGGTCTGGTCATGGCCCAGTCCTTTGACGCCTCGGTATTCATCTACCGTGCGATCAATCTGGTCACCGGCAACCTGGTGCTGGGCATGCTGCTGGCGGTGGGTGTATTGTGGTGGTTCCTGCGACGCATGCGCGCGACCCTGATCGTCGCCGCCGCCATCCCCATTTCCCTGTTGGCCACCTTTGTACTGCTCAATGTTACCGGCAACTCGCTGAACGTGATTTCCCTGGCCGGCCTGGCTTTTGCCACTGGCATGGTTCTGGATGCGGCCATTGTGGTGCTGGAGAACATCGTACGCCTGCGCGAAAAAGGCATGGATGTCGACGAAGCGGCCCTGGAAGGCACAAGCCAGGTCTGGGGCGCGCTGCTGGCATCCACCGCCACCACGGTGGCGATTTTCCTGCCGGTCATTTTCATGCGTGAGGTGGAAGGGCAGCTGTTCGGTGACCTGGCGATTACTATCGCCATCGCTGTGGTCATGTCACTGCTGGTCGCGGTCACGGTACTGCCCCTGGCGAGCAAATTGTGGCTCAAGGACGACACACTCAAGGACAGCCACGCCGGCCACTGGCGCGCCCTGACCGAGCGCATCATGAAGGCCACCGGGTCGGTGAAGCGGCGGCGCCTGCTGGCCGTAGGCCTGTTGGTTGTTCCGCTCAGCGCCAGCTGGTTGCTGATCCCTGAGCTGGACTACCTGCCGCCGGTGAAGCGCGACGCCGTGGACGTATGGTTCCGCTTCCCGGCCGGGGTCAGCCAGAGCAGCATCCGGGAGGAGTACATCAAGGTGCTGGACCAGCGCATGCAGCCGCTGATGAAGGGCGAGCGCGAGCCTGCCCTGAAGAATTACTACATCCTCACCTGGCCCGGTGGCGGCACCATGGGTGCCCGGGTGCAGGACCAGGATCGGGTCGGCGAGCTGCAACAGATTATCACCAGCGAGATTTTCGCCGAACTACCCGACATGCAGTCCTTCGCCGCCCAGGGCAACCTGTTCGGCGGATTCGGCGGCGAGCGCCGGATCTCCGTGAACCTGCAGTCCCGTGACCGGGAGGCCCTCTCGCGGGCTGCAGGCGTTGGCCAGGAATTGCTGGCAAAGGCGCTGCCCGGAACCCCGGTGCAGGTAAACCCCGGGCTGGAAGAGGCAGAGCCTGAGCTGCGCCTTTCTCCCAAGGACCGGCGCATCAGCGAGGCGGGCTGGGCTCGCAGGGATATGGGCAATATCGTGCGGGCGCTGGGAGATGGCCTGTACGTAGGCGAGCACTTCGACGGTGAAAAGCGCATGGATGTCATCCTGCGAGGCACTGCCTGGAGCCGGCCAGAGCAGCTGTCCGCCACACCGCTTGCCACCCCCACCGGCGATACGGTGCTGCTGGGTGAACTGGTGAATATCAATCGAACCGTGGGTCCCAGCCAGCTGGTGCGCATCGATCGCCGTCGCACCGTAAGCCTGGATATTCGGCCACCGGAAGACATGTCCCTGGAGCGGGTCATGGATGTGCTGAAAAGCGAGGTGGAACCGGCCTTGCTGGAGGCCCTGCCGGAAGACGGCAGTATTCTCTACGGCGGTAGTGCCAATGCGCTGACCCGCGCCATCAGCACCATGGGTAGCAATTTTGCCATTGCGATACTGCTACTGTTCCTGCTGATGGCGGCGCTGTTCCGCTCGGTCAAGGACAGCCTGCTGGTGGTCATGGCCATGCCGCTGGCCATGGTGGGCGGTGTGGTGTCCCTGCGGATTCTGAACATGATGACCTTCCAGCCGCTGGACCTGCTGACCATGATCGGCTTCGTGATCCTGCTCGGCCTGGTCGTCAACAATGCCATTCTGCTGGTTCACCAGACCCGCAGCGCCGAGGCCATGGGCAGCAGTCGTACCGACGCGGTGCGCCAGGCACTGCAGACCCGTATGCGACCTATCTTCATGAGCACCCTGACCAGCATTTTCGGCATGTTGCCGCTGCTGCTGATGCCCGGCGTGGGCAGCGTCATCTACCGCGGCCTGGCGGCAGTCATTGTCGGCGGCATGTGCTTTAGCACCGCCTTTACCCTGTTACTGCTGCCTTGCCTGTTGCGCATGGGCAGCGAAGAATCTGCGCCGGCAACCCTGCCGCACGCCAAACCGAACCCGGCCGCCTGACGCGGTATTGCCTGGAGGCATGGCTATGAAACTGAAAACACTTGCACGGCTGGCGCTGATTGCCAGTTTGCTGCCCACCACTGCACTGGCGCAGGGGCCGGCACCGGTTTCCGTGGAAACCGACTCGGTCACCCGCGAGAACGTGGCACCCACCATGACCGCCTCGGGCGTGATAGTGAGCCGCGAAGACGCCGCCATCGCCAGTGAACTGAACGGGCGCCTTGAGTGGATTGCCGAAGTCGGCGACCGGTTCAAGCAGGGCGATACTATTGCTCGCCTGGACCGGCACCTCATCGAGCTGGAGGAACGCGAGCGAGAGGCCAGCATTGCGGCGCTCAAGGCCAATCTCAACTGGCTGGAGCGGCAGACCAACCGTCTCGACGAATTGGCCACCAGCAACAACACGGCTCACTCCGAACTGGATGAGACCCGCGCCCGCTACCTGGTCTTGCAGCAGGAGCTGACCCAGGCAGAGGTCGCGCTGGAACGCAC
Source organism: Cellvibrionales bacterium (assembly GCA_043513815.1). Taxonomy (GTDB): domain Bacteria; phylum Pseudomonadota; class Gammaproteobacteria; order Pseudomonadales; family Halieaceae; genus JANQIO01. The sequence continues at coordinate 4,312,028 of CP121313.1, forward strand.
CCGCTACGACCTCGAGCGCGCCACAGTGCGGGCTCCCTTCGACGGCGTTGTGGTATCGCGGGAGATGGCCGCGGGTGAATACGCCACCGAAGGCCGCTCCCTGTTACGGCTGGTAAACACACTGGCTCTGGAAGTCAGCGTTACCGCACCCCTGCGCCTGGCACGCTTCAACCGGCCCGGCGATAGCGTACAACTCAGCAACGGTGACATGGTGGCTGAAGCCAGTATTCGCAGCCTGGTAGAAGTGGGCGACCTGCGTTCGCACATGATGGAGCTGCGTCTTACCCCGTCGACCAGTGAATGGCTGATCGGGGAAGCGGTAACGGTTGCGTTGCCGGCGGCACAGAGTGAAGACTCCACTACCGTAGACCGCGACGCGGTGGTGCTGCGCGATCGCAGCAATTATGTCTACGTCGTGACCGAGGACTCAACCGCCCAGCGGATTGCTGTGGAACTCGGCTCCGGTATTGGCGAGCGCATCGCGATTCGCGGCGCCATCCGGCCCGGGGATGCGGTGGTAGTGCGCGGCGCGGAGAACCTGCGTGACGGGCAGAAGGTCAACGCCCTGGATAAACAGGTGACCATGCGCTAAGCGGCGCAGGAAAACGTTTCAGGCGGCATAACTCAGAAGAATGGGATTCTCGGCGAGAGACTGTGCGCACCGAGCGCCGAATCGGTGAGGCTGGCCGGCTAGGCGAATACCAAACGCGAGTGACTGGGTTTGGCCTCGCGCACTTCTCCTACCATGGCAGGCTTTTCTCCCGCCGCCTCCAGCGCCGCCAGCAGTGCGCTGCAGCTGCTTTCGCTGATGGCAATCAACAACCCACCGCTGGTCTGCGGATCACACAACAACGGCGGCCAGGCCTGCACGGCGGGGGCTTTCTTGCGACTGAATACCGCATCCTCGAGCGCCGCCAGGTTGCCCTCGTGCAAGGTACTGCGATGACCGGCCAGCAGCAATTCCTCGGCACCTGGCAGGGAGGGCAGATCGGCCAGCAGCGCCTGCTGTCGCTTGCCCAGCATTTCCAGCAGATGCCCCGCCAGCCCAAACCCGGTGATGTCAGTACAGGCGGTTGCACCGTATTGCCTGGCCAGGTTCGCCGCTTCCCGGTTACTGCGTAGCATGCTGTCCAGGGCCGCAGCCTGCCAGTTGCCAGCGGCGTCACCGCTCATGGCGGCAGCAAAAATCACGCCGGTGCCCAGTGGCTTGGTCAGCACCAGGCGGTCACCCACACTGGCGCCCACCTTGCCAAGTGCCGATTGCCTGGACAGACTGCCGTTAACGGCCAGACCAAGAGACAGCTCCGGGCCCTCCATACTGTGGCCACCCACCAGGGCGCAGTTGGCAGCCGCCAGCTCCCGGGCAAGTCCCGACAGCAACAGTTCCAGTTCACGACGCTGCAGCCTGGCAGAAGCGTAAGGCAGACAGACGTTGACCTGCGCCGAATGCGGCGCCGCACCCATGGCGTAAATGTCGCTCAGGGCATGCAGTGCCGTAATGCGACCCATCAGCCAGGGATCAGACACGAAGTCGCGCAGGGTATCGATGGTCTGTACCAGGGTGTCTGTCGGCCAGTCCAGTACGGCAGCATCGTCCTTCAAGCGCTTGAGAGAGACCGTGCCAGGGTAGCTGGCGGCGACGCTGGCCAGTGCCTCTCGCAGGATTGACGCCGGCAGCTTTGCGCCGCAACCACCACAATGCGGCTTGCCAGGCGCTGTGGGTGCCGGCATGGACGGCGGTGGCTCGCTGAACTGATCCATAAAGCGGCGATCAATACGATCTTTCCAACGCCAGACCCATTCCCCGCTGGCTGAGAATGGCCCTCTGTCAGCCACGGCCCGGCGATCACCCAGGGACAGCAGTGAAAGAAACTGCTGCTGGGGCCGGTGTGCCTTGAGCGGCTCCCCGGCGACAGAAGCAGCCAGGTTGTGCGCCAGCACCGGCGCCTGGCGTACGGCGAATACCCCCGCCCGGGGCCGCGGGTGCTCGCGTTGCACGGCGACATCACCGGCGGCGAAGACACCGCTCTGTGCCACGACTTCCAGGGTATCTTCCACCAGCAGGAAACCGCGCTCGTCGGTAGCAAAGCCCGTGTCGGCCAGCCATTCTACCGGCACCACCCCGGTGCACCAGATCAGCTCGTCGTAGTAATCCGAGGTCTGGCCAATTTCCACCGCGGCTTCGGTCACCGCGGTGACCCGGCTGTTTTCTTGCAGCTCGATACGGCTTGCCGTCAGGTTACGCAGTACCGTTGCCCTTGCGCGACTGTTGTAACCGGCCAGCAGCGAATCCCCCGCCAGCAAGCCAATGTCGACCGAGTCACCGAGGCGATGGCGCATGGCCAGTGCCAGCTCAACGCTGCCTGCACCACCCCCTACCAGCAGAATGCGCGGATGGCTTCCCTTGCGTACGCGCTTTTCCAATCCCCGCCAGCGCTGGTAAAAACTGCCCACCGGCTTGACCGGCACCGCATGTTCCCGGGCCCCGGGCACCGTCAGTTCCGGCTGGGCGCCGATATTGATCGACAAAATGTCGTATTCCAGCGCCGGCCGGCCCGCCAACGTCAACCGACGGCGCTCCCGGTCGATACCGGTGGCGGCGGCCCTTATAAAGCGAATTCCGCGAGCGCCGCAGAAGCGGCGCAGGTCGATGTGGGTTTCCTCAAAACGGTAGTGGCCCGCCACCAGCCCCGGCAACATGCCCGAATATGGCGCGAAGTCTGTGTCACTGACCAGGGTGATGCGGGTGGCTGGTGGCGGCTTCATCGCCAGCATTCGCAGCACCAGTGCGTGGCTGTGGCCACCTCCCAGCAACACCAGATCCTGGATCGGTTCGGGTGCCATCACGCCTGTGACAGCTCCCGCGCGAGGGCAATGATTTCACCGCGATTGCCGGTGGCCGCAACGACTCCCTCGCGTTGGCCGATCTGGTAGTCATACATGGGGTCATAGTATTTCACCAGCAACAGCTCGATCCACTGGCGATGCAGGTCATTGTCTCTGGCCGCGAAGGCCTGCTGCATCAAGACATCGATTTCCGCATAAAGCACGCCACCCAGGCGTTTGCGAATCCGCCCCAGGCCCTCGCGCAGGTGCTCGGTGTGCTCGCTTTGACCCGCGTCGCCATGCCGCTGATGATAGCGGCTGCCCAGATCGAGAATATAATCTTCAAAGATGACCTCGACGCGGGAGGCTACCGGCTCTTCGACCACCAGCAGGCGGGATTCGCGCATACGATCGCGCAATGCCTCGGGCAGGGAGACGCGGCCAATAAGCTTGCCTTCATCCTCCAGCACCAGGGTATTGCCGCTTTCAAGACTGCGCATCAGTTGTATGCTCAGGGCGTTCTCAAAATCAATCTGGGAAGGCTGCGGGTCCAGCAGTCGACCAAAACTGGAACCCCGATGCAGGGCCAGCCCCTCCAGGTCCACCGACCGGTCCAGCGCCTCAATGACCCGGGTCTTGCCACAGCCGGTCCTCCCGGCCACCAGCACGAAACTCGCGGCGGCGACAGAGCGCTCGAGTTCTTCGATGAGAAAGCGACGCATGGCCTTGTAGCCGCCCAACACCAGCGGGTAGTCAACGCCCGCTTCGCGCATCCACTGCCGTGCCGTCGAGGAACGCAGCCCTCCGCGGAAACAGTACAGGTAGCCCTCGGGGTGTTGGCGGGCAAAATCGCACCAGCCCTGGATGCGTGACGCCCGAATTTCACCAGACACCAGCTCATGACCCAGCGCAATGGCAGCCCCCTGGCCGGACTCCTTATAGCAAATGCCTACCTCGTGCCGCTCAGCGTCAGTCATCAGGGGCAGATTCACCGCCGCAGGAAAGGCGCCGCGGGCAAATTCCACCGGCGCCCTCGTATCCATGAGGGGCACGTCGGTCAGGAACAGGGCGCGGTAATCCGCGGTGTCGTTCCTGGCCATGGCCGCTACTGCTCCCGGGCCTCGCCGCCAAACAGTTCCATCACCCGCTCCTGCAGACCGCTGACCACGTCGGTCATCAGGGCAAAATCCGCATCCAGCCTGGCCAGGGGGTCTGCTTCGGCAATGTCATCATTCTCAGCTACCAGCTCGTCAGCGAACTTTAGCCGGCGCAGCACCAGGTCTTCACACAGCAGCAGACTGAGTTTCTCGTCCCACGCCACCGCCAGGCGTACCACCTGCTTGCCCGCCTGCAGGTGAATCTCAACCTCTTCGCTATCGAGCTCCACGCCGCGGCAGCGCACCACGCCGCCGTCCTCGCCGAGATCGCGCATCTCGCAGTCACTGCCCAATTCCAAATCCTGGGGCAGGTTGCTGTGGGCGAGCCAGGCGGTCATCGCCGCCGCCGGGGACTGGTTCACCTGGGGCAGCAGCAGCGGCAGGCTGCCGATGCACTCGCGCAGCAGATTGACCACTTCCTCGGCCCGGGAGGCTGAGGCGGCGTCCACGAAAATCCAGTTACTGCGGGTGTCGATATAGGCATAGACCCGGGTAGAGCGGGTGAAGGCGCGGGGCAGGCAGTCCTGCACGATCTCGTCCTTGAGCTGCAGCCGCTCCTTGCGATAGACCTTGCGGCCCTGTTCCTTCTCAATTTCAGCAACGCGATCGGTGAGCTGTTCGCGAACCACGGTAGCCGGCAGCAGTTTCTCTTCCCGACGCAGGCACAGCAGAAAACGCCCATTGGCGGCATGGACCAGGGTTTCCGTGTCCTCTCCCAGCGGCGGCACCCAGCCCAGCGCCAGTGGCTGGGACTTGCCGCAGGGGGTGAAGGTGGCTCCGGTGAGCTGCTGCTCGAGCTGCTCGGCGGAGAGGTCGAATGGACTGGTAAGGCGATAGGCCCGCAGGTTTTTGAACCACATAAAAAAGCTGACTTTATTGAGGGAGGGGCGCGATTGTACCTAAGCAGAGCCCGTTTCGCATAAATAGTCGCCGCCTGTACAACATTTTGACCCCGCCCGAGACCGGGTCGCTTGTTGGCCCGCATTGATGCCGTTTTAATGACCTGGAAGCCACGGAAATCACACATAATAGTGCCGCCATGACTGAAAAAACCGCCCCCACCCAACCGCGCCGACTGAGTGAAGTTGATCACTGGGACATGGAAACCGATGTCGCCGTCGTCGGCTTCGGCGGCGCTGGAGGCTGTGCCGCTATCGAGGCCGCCGACGCTGGCGCAGAGGTCATCATCTTTGAGCTGGCCAGCGCCGCGGGCGGTTCCACCGCGCTGTCCAGTGCCGAGATTTATATGGGCGGTAGCGGCGGAACCCGGGTGCAGAAGGCCTCGGGCTTCGAAGACAGTACAGAAGCGATGTTTACCTACATGTCCATGTGTGCGGGCCGGCTGGCGGACGAAGACAAGATTCGCAACTACTGCGAGAACAGTGCCGGCCATTTCGATTGGCTGGTAGGGCTGGGCGTACCCTTCAAGGACAGCTTCCACGAGGAGCGCGCCATCATGTGCCTGACCGATGACGGACTGCTCTATACCGGCAGCGAGAATGCCTGGCCCTTCAACTCCCATGCGACTCCGGCTCCCCGGGGTCACAACCTCTACGTGGAGGGTGACAATGGCGGCCCGCTTTTCATGAAAATCGTCGGTGAGAACATCGAAAAGCGCGACAACATCCGCGTCGAGTACGAGGCCCGGGCACTGACGCTGATTGCCGATGAGCACAACCGGGTACACGGACTGGTGGTCCGCATCAACCAGCAGGAAGTCACGGTGCGCACCCGGGGTGGGGTGGTGCTGTGCGCCGGCGGCTTCGCGATGAACGAAGAAATGGTGAAGAAATACGCGCCGCGGCTCACGGCAGGCAGCTACCCGTTGGGCAATCCCGGCGACACCGGTGGAGGGATCCTGATGGGTATGGGCGTCGGCGCAGCTGCCATCAACATGCAGGAGGGCTTTATTACCCTGCCCTATTACCCGCCCGCCTCCATCACCTACGGCCTTGTGATCAACGACAAGGCGCAACGCATTATCAATGAGGATGTGTACCACTCAAGGCTTGGCAATGCGATCCTCAAGGACAATGCTGACCGACACTACTTCGTGTTGACCGTGGAGCAATACGGTGATTACGAGAAAGCCAGCTGGATGGGCGCTGAAGTCGCTGCCACCGGCGAGACTGTCGAGGAGCTCGAATCAGAGCTGGGTCTGCCGGAGGGCTCCCTGGTCGCCACCATCGACCAGTACAATCATTTTGCCGAGCGCGGCGAGGACCCATTCTTCCACAAGTCCCCCGACTGGTTGCAGGTGATGAAGCCGCCGCTGGTGGCACTGGACGTGACACCCGGCCGCGGTTCCTACTGGCCCTATTTCACCCTGGGTGGCCTCGATACTTTGCCCAGTGGCGAAGTGGTCGACCCGCTGCGCTCAGTTATCCCCGGGCTGTATGCTGCCGGCCGCACGGCCTGCGGCGTGGTCCGCAATGCGGAAGGCTACTCAAGCGGCATGTCTATCGGCGACGCGACCTTCAGCGGCCGCCTGGCCGGTCGCAGCGCTGCGGCACGTGCCCTGTCTGGCAGCGACGCCACGCACGCGGCCTGAAAACCCGCTACACTCCCTCCCTCATTTGCACGCCGGGAGGGCTTGATGGAATACCTGCACACGATGATCCGCGCCAGTGACCTGGACGCTACCCTGGATTTTTTTTGCAACAAGCTGGGCCTCGAAGAGGTCAACCGCTACGACAGTGAGCAGGGCCGATTCACCCTGGTGTTCCTGGCAGCCCCCGGCGATGTCGCCATGGCCAGGGAGGCCAAGCGCCCGCTGGTGGAGATCACCCACAACTGGGAGCCGGAGGAGTACACCGGGGGCCGGAACTTCGGCCACCTCGCCTATCGGGTGGATGACATCTATGCGACCTGCCAGCGGCTCATGGATAGCGGTGTGACTATCAACCGCCCACCGCGGGACGGGCATATGGCCTTCGTCCGCTCACCGGACGGTATCTCCATTGAGCTTCTGCAGAAGGGCGAATCACTTCCACCCCAGGAGCCCTGGGCGTCCATGGAGAACACCGGCGAGTGGTGAGCGCGCGACCCTGGGCCGCGTGTTCACGTTACTCGCCCAGCACCTGACTCCGGAGCAACGGCATTGATACGGGACCGATGGAGAGCACCGAGTCGTGAAAGTCCTTAAGCTCGAAAGCATCGCCTCGGGCGGTTTGCGTATCTGATCGCAGCTGCAACAGGTCGTCCATTCCAAGTTTGTAAGACAGCGCCTGACCCGGCCACACCATGTAACGCAGGGCCTCGATCCGCAATTCGTCCTTGCTGCGCCCCGTGGTCTCGGCCATATACTTCACCGCCTGCCCCAAACCCCAGCGCTGACTATGAATGCCGGTATCCACCACCAGGCGCACGGCACGAAACAGCTCAGCTTCTAGCCGGCCCAGGTCACCCAGAGGATCATCGGCATAAACACCCATCTCCGCTGCCAGACGCCCCGCGTACATGGCCCAGCCTTCGCTATAGGCATTATTGAAACTCAAATCCCATAGCAGGGGCCGCCCGAGCTGCTCTCGTGCCAGCGCGACTTGCAGGTGATGGCCGGGAACCGCCTCGTGATACACCAGGGTCGGCAGTCGAAACGTGGCCAGCTGATCGATACCGCGCATGTTGATCCAGAAAATTCCCGGCGCACTGCCGTTGACCGGCGGCGTGTAGTAGGCCCGTGGCGCACCGTGTTGCCGGACCTCGGGCACTGCGCGCACTTCCAGCGGCTGGCTGGGCAACCTGCCAAAGTAGTCTGGAAGGCGAACTTCCATCTCCGTGGTCAGTTGCTCAAGCGTTTGTAGCAGCGTCTCCCGCCCCGTTTCCGAGTCCTCCAGCAGGTTCTCCGGCATGCTGGCCAGCGCCTGCATCCGCTGAACAACCGTACCCGCCGTATAGCCCTGCTGGCGCAGCAGCTGGTCCATCTCGGTACTGATCCGCTCCACTTCGGCCAGCCCGTGTGCGTGTATCTCAGCCGGTGTCATCCGGGTATCGGCCTCCAGCTTGAGAGCGGCCTTGTAGAACCGGTCGCCTAGCGGCCGCGCCCACAGGCCCTCTGCCTGCTTTGCTTGAGGCAGTCTAGCCGCGACATTCTTGATGGCATTGCGGTAGGCCGGGTAGACAATGCGCAGCATCACCGCGATCGCTTCGTTCTTCGCCTTAGCCCGATCGTCATCGCTCAGGGCATCACTGGCGGCCATCTTTTCTACCAGCTTTACCACCAGCTCATGCTCCTCTGCAGGCGCACCAACGAAGGCTTCCAGGGAGACCAGTGCGGCTTCCAGCGCCGCCGCGGGAGGTAACCAGCCCGCATTGGCGTCATAGTTGAAGGTATCCAGTACCCCAGCCACCAGCGGTGACATGGCCCAGAGCCTGCGCAGATAGTCGCCCACTTCTTCTGGGGTCGCCGCCGGCTGGTAGTTGGCGATAATCCTTGGTATGACCTGCAGCGGCCCGCCGAGTTGATTGATGATGTAGGGCTGGTGGCGTCCAAAGGTGCTGATATAGCCAAAAGGTAACTCACGGTCTCCCAGCAGACTGGCATACACATCATCCATGGCAGCACGAGTCAGCGAGCCCAGCGAACTGTCGGGCAAGGCATCAAGCTCCTGGCGCATGCGGCGCAAGTCCCTGCGCCAAAGGCCCAGATGGGCCTTGCCATAGTCTCCTATCGCATCTTCGACCCTGACGCCGGCCTCATGGTCGCGAAGACCGAACTGGGTAGCCTGTACGGGTCTCATCTTTAGCACCCGCATACTGTGCTTTGCCAACATCACTTTGGCGTCAGGGCCTACGCTTTCCACACTACCACCCTGCCCGCTGCACGCTGCCAGCAACACCAGCAACGCTGACGTGACACTACCTGAACGTGTCCTGCTGCTCCTGTTCAATGTTCTACCCTTTTTGAAATTCGACCGTTCATATTCCCGCTTCCCGCCGCCAAACACCCACAACCTGACGCCAGAGCATGCCCGCCAGGGATCTGGCGTCGGCGTCCAGAACCAGCTGACCGCGCAGGACGCGGTCATCGGCAGGGGCCTCCGTCTCCAGGTAAATGCGATAGGTGGCCCGCTGCGGAATAAGTTCATTTTCTGCACCGTCGCGAACGTCCAGATCACCGCCGTAGGTGGAAGCCACATACGAGGTTTCCAGCGCCTCCAGCGAAAACCCGTCTATGTCGAGCAGTCGCACCAACTGAGGGCCGCGCACGCCACCTTCAGGGTAGAAACGGCCAGTGGCGCCCTCGCGAAGCGCGCGCAGCTCGGATTCTCCGACGTAGGCCACCACCTCACCAGCGGTGTCATCGACCAGGGTCAGCAGGCGATCGCCCCGGGAAACCCAGTCCCCGAGCCTCAGGTCTGCCTGTCGGTCGGTAATGCGACCAGTAAACGGCGCCACCAGGCGGGCATCGTCCAACTGCGCCTGCAAGTTCTCCTGGGTCTCCAGCGCGCCCTGGAGTTTGGCCTGCAGCGACAATCGTTCCTGGGCGAGGCCAGATCCGAAACTGGTGCGTTCGAGTTGATAGCGGCTGCTGCGCAAATCATGGTTGGCCTGCTCAAGCTGAAATGCCAGGTCTGGGGAGGTAATGATCGCAACAGGATCGCCAGCGTTAACTATGTCACTTTCAGGCTCCGGCAAAACACTGACCTGCCCGGGAATGGGTGCGTAAAACGTCACCACTGACCGCGCCTGCCAGTAGGCGGGCAGCTCCAGCTTGCGGTCGATCGGCAATAGCACCGCCAGTACCAGGATGCTGGTGAGCAGCGCTGTTCGCCGCCGATAGCGTGTTCTGCTTTCGTCGCGGGATTCCCACCAGTGGGCTATCTCTTTACTGATCGGCACAACCAGCAGGCGCATGATCTGGGCCGCTGCCAACACCACGCCCAGTGCCTTGAAGAAGTAGGTGTAGACGATATAGGTGATGCCGAAGAATATGATCAGGCGGTAAATCCAGACCGCATAGCTGAAAGGAACCAGCCAACGCAGACCTCTCTCCGGCGCCTGCCGGCCGTAACCGAACAGCCGCTCTCGCATCCACCAGCGGCCCATGGCGTTGGCGCGTTCGTGCAAATTCTCTACGCCAGTGAGATCCGAAAGTATGTAGTACCCGTCGAAACGCATCAGCGGATTGAGGTTGATCAGCAGCGTCATCATCCAGGTGGTCGTGGACATCATGAACAGGATATTGCGAACAAAACTGTCGGGGACAAAGTTCCACAGCAGCAGGCAAATAGCAGCAAGTCCTACCTCGACAATCATCCCGGCGGCGCCAATCATCACCCGCTTGCGACGCGAGCGCAGGCGCCAGGCATCTGTGGTATCGGTGTAGAGGATCGGCCAGAACACCAGGAATGCCACACCCATGGCGCGCACCGAGCAGCCGTAGCGTCGAGCCGTCAGGGCGTGACCAAATTCATGCAGGATCTTGGCGAGAATGACCGCGATACTGAAATACACCAGACCCACCGGTGAGAAGTAGCCGACGAAGGTGTTGAGGAAGTAGTCCATCTGGCGCGAGGTCAGATAGATCGCCAGCATTCCGATACCCGCCAGTATCCACCAGGTTCTTGGCCTGAATGCCCAGCTCATCCAGGGCAGCAGGCGGTCGAGCAAACCATCCGGGTGAAGCACGGGTATTCGCATGAACAGGTATTGTCGCCAGATACGCAGACCCAGGGTTTTCCAACGTGGCGTCCGCAAGGTCTTGCGGCGCTCTACCGCCCGTTCGCCCTCGATCCAGTACAGGTCGTGTTCTAGCAGGAAGTCGACGAACGCCTCGATCTGCTGTGAATTGCACATGATCCTGGCGCGATCCGCGATCGTCCTGGCGAGCGTGGCACTGTCGATCTCCAGGGCGGGATCTGCCCGCAATTCGCGCAGAATTTCGACTTCCAGATAACCCAGATCGTAGAAGCGATTGGCTGCGGGGTCATGCAGACGCCAGCGCGGCGAACCGTCCTCAAACGGGGCCGCCTCTATAAGCTCAAGGTCCTGGCGGATATTGCGGGGCAGGCTCAAGGCTACACGCCGATCCAGCGCCGCACTACCGCCAGCGGCCGACGGAGCAGGAAGTACCACAGGCGCACTTTCTCGCCATAGAGTTTGGCCGTGCCACGCATGCCGATGCGCGGCAGATTATCTACTTCGGTGAATTCACCGCGGATGCGGTATGCGAGCTCACCCGCTTCTGTGGTCGTGGCGCGATAGTCCATACGCCGCAGCCGGGCGATGAATTTCTTGTCCGGAGCAACATTGGGAAAGAACACGATCTCACTGTCCACTGGTAGCTGAATATCATCACCCACCTGTAACCATGCCTCCAGCTGTGACTGCTCAGGGCTGGCTATGGTCAACAGTCTCTCTCCGGTCACTACCGGCTTGCCAATCAATTCGTCCGGGCTGGGCATAATGACTACTCCACCCTGCTCGGCCTCTACGGTGCTCCGCTCCAACAACGATTTGACGTAAGCGAGCTCAGCCTCCCTCTTTTCTCCTTCGAGCGCCAGCACGCGCAATGAGGCTTTTGCATCCCGATCAAAAGACGCCGACTGACCGGCCTGCTGGTACTGGGCGCGGGCGATGGCCAGCGCCTGTTCCGCCACCTTCAGGCGCGTCAGCAGTTCGGTGTCATCCAGAGTCAGCAGGGTTGCACCCTCGCTGACCAGGGCGTTGGGCTTGACGATGATGCTGGCGATGATGCCATCCATGGGGGCGCGAACCACCAGCGGGTCACGAGCAATAATTTCGGCCTGTGCCAACACCGACAGGCGCACGGGCAGGAACATCAGTAACAAGAGCGCAAACGCTACGGCACCTGCAATAGCCTTGCGTTTACGGGTCCATACAAAACGCGGCCTGGCAAAGGCCTTGCCTCGCAGAGCGGAAATGCTGTAACCCGCGGCGGAAAGCCAGAATTTGAGTACCCGTTGCTGGGCCTCCAGCAGGGGCTTCTCGCACCAGAAGGCCAACGCTCCCAGGTAGTATCCGGACGCCGAATACATGGGGCACCAGATCAGCAGCTTGTCGCCGTGGGTATCCCAACCACCAGCCAGTGACTCGGGCAGATCCGATTTTTGCCAGGCTTTGGGTTCGGGTTCGTCGTAGCGTTGGGACAGGTCCCGGCAAAGAGCTCGCATCCACTGTACGTAGGGCGCATGTTCATCGTGGTCGACAGCACCGGACACCCCGCTGATGGATCCCCCGCCGGGCCGAGTAGCACTGGCCAGCCACAGCACGGCGCTGCGGTATTCCACCAGCGTGCGAGTATCGTTGACCAACAGGAAGCCAACCTCGGCCTCAGTGCTGGCTTCACGTAAACGCTGCTGCAGCAACAGCAGGTTGGCGAGCGCCTTTAGTTGCTGCTCGGAACCCGCCTCTGCCACTATTCGAGCCCCGTCTCCACGAACTGCACGCGGCCACTCATACCCGGCAGCAATGCCGGTGGGCTGTCCTCGAGCCGCCCAAAGACCGGGATGGTCAGACTGACCGGGTCCACTGCACCGCCTATACGGACGATTTCCCCGGGCATGGCCAGGTCCAGCTCTTCGACAAACATGGTGAAGTTGGTACCCAGCTTTAACCAGGCCAACGAGGTAGAAGGCATCAGCATGCGGACTTCGAGCTGGTCACGGGATACGAGTTCGAGCAGGTCTTCGCCCTCTTCCACGAACTGGTACTGCTCCACCATCCGGCTGGTGACAGCTCCGTCAAAGGGAGCCCTGATCTCACAGTGCTTGAGCTGGGCGCGCACAGCGTCCACCTCGCCGCGAGCAGCTTCCAGATCGGCCTCGTTGAGCTGCACCTCCAGCGGTCCCACACTGTTGAGCTTGACCAGCTCGCGGTTAACTTCGAGCCTGGCCTCGGCACCTTTTACCTTGGCCTGGGCGCTACCAAAGGCGGCGTCAAAACGGTCGCAGTCAAAAGCGAGCAGAAGGTCGCCTTTCTTGACTATATCGCCCTCCTGAACAGCCACACCCTCGAGGATCGCGCTTATGCCCGCCGAAAACAGGCTCTTGCGCAGCGGCACTAACTGGGCGCGCACCACATTGGTCTGAAGGCCGGGTAACAGGTCAACATCAAACTCGCTCTCGGATTGAGCGACGGCGGTGCTACTGGCTGCAATGAGGGCAGCTAGCGCGATCAGGCGGTTCTTCACTCGGACTCCTTGTGGTTATTCGAGCGAGACTTCGATTGTAACAGGGAATTTCCGCTTTACGCGCGGCCTCGCAGGGCATTTCCGCCCTAGAAACCCACCATGGGAATGTTGCCATCCTGCCAGGTCTTGTCATAGACGGCGATCAGGTTGGTGAGCTCGTGAATGTCGAGGTCGAGGTAGGTCTCCGGCACCGGATTCAGGCCGAGCGCTACCAGCACGGCACCGTAGGAAGACTGGGCATTGGCGTAGGCTTCGAGCAGGCTGAGGTCGGTGCGCAGTGCGGCTGCCCTGGTGACGACGCTCTCAACTTTTGATGCGGCGCTGGAGATCGCAGCATTGCGAGTGTGCTTGGCGATTTCGCTGTCGATAGCCTTGATTTCCCGGGCCTGATGGAGCTTGCGCAGTGAAATATTATATTGGTACACGGCGAGGTTGAGCTTGGTGATCACGGCCATATTCACCGCCAGCCTGCGCTGCAGGGCCAGCTCTTCGCGCAGGTCGGAGTTTTCCAACACCTGCTTGGTGGTAGCGAGGTTGAACAGGTTCCAGCTCACCTCAACGCCCACCTCGTTCCAGGTGTTGTTCACCAACAGGTTGTTGGAATCGTACCCGTTGTTGTAAGACAACTCGATTCCCGGCAGCAGTCTCAGCAGCGCTTTCCTGGTCTCCGCCTGATCAATGCGGACATTGTAGATTTCCTCTGCCAGCTCGGTGGAGTTATATAAAGCCGTGATTTCCAGCTGCACCGGATCTTCATCGATACGCGGCAGCACCGGCAGTGCGCTGACATCAGCAAGCTCCGAACCGGGCTCGATGCCCAGCAGCTCGATGTCGGCGGATGTCGGCACATTGATAATCTGCGCCAGTTCGATGCGGGCCTGTGTGAGGTCTTCTGCCAGGCTCTCCAGCTCGCGAATCAAGTCAAACAGCTGTCGCTTCAGCCGCAGGTTGGGAAGGATATTGGTGTACTGGCGGTTCTCGATAACCTGCGAAATTTCTGCATAGGCCTGGTTGGCCTCAGCCAGCACTCTTTCGACTTCCCTCGCTGTGTTCTGGGCCGCCCAGGCGCGCCAGTAGAGCATGCGAGCCTGCTGCAGGAGGCTGGCGAGAACCCGCTTGCGAGACTCGCGAGAAATCAGGTACCGGTCAGCCTCCTGCTGGGCCTGGTAGTAGCTGACGCCAAAGTCGAGCAGGTTCCAGGAAGCCGAGAAATTCCCGATGTCACGATCACGCTCCTGGGACGTCGACGGTTCCAGAGACTCCTCGCCAGTTTCTATCGAGATGCTGGTGGAGGCATTGAAGTTGTTGCGCGACAGGCGGCTGTAGCTTGCATCAGCCTGCGGCAGCATCTCGTAGCGGGCCAGTTCAAAACTGCCAAGTGCTACGGCCTGCTCCATGCGGGAAACGCGGTGCTCAAGGTTATTCAGGACAGCACGGGACATGACCTCGTGCAGGCCGATAGGGCGCTCAAGGGGGGCTCGGAACTGCTCAATCAGTTCCTGGTCCTCAGCCAGCACATCGGAAACGTCGCTCTCCGATAGAGGCTGGGGATTCATTGCACAGCCGGCCAACACACACGTGCAAGCCAGCCGTCCGAGCTTTAGCAACACGTCAGACGAGGCTCCTAATGGATCAGTTGTATCACAATCCCCACCATGATACCCAATCCCGCTTCTAAACTATTGTTTTTGTTATATTTATGTGAACAACTTCTTAGCCGACCCTGCTGTTATGTGAACAGGTTCTTGATATCTTCCAGAAGTTGCTCCAATTTCTCGACAAAAGTATACCTCGAAGCTTTCTCCAGTTGTGAATCCAGGTTTTCTCTTCCGTTGGCCTGCTGTGCGGTCTTTTCTTCCTCTAATTCGTCGCTCGCGGCCTGTCCATCATCGACCGGTATCTCCCCATCGACGGCCGGCTCTCCTTCAGTGGCTGCAGCCTCATCGGCTTCAGCAGCGCCCTCACCATCTGCCGGCAGGAGTGCCTCAGCCTCTGCCATACCTTCTTCAAGTTCTTCTACCGATATAACAAAGATGCCGGTGGCACTATTGCCGGCGTTGTCACTGCCAACCACCAGCACAGCGATCTGCAGTTGGCCAGCGGCAGCCGCAGCCTCGCCGTCCACTTCGAACGTCATGGTGTCGGGGTCGAAAATCACGTATTCAGGCAATGGGCTGCCATCTTCCAGTGTCGCCTCGACAAAGACAGATTCTCCCGGGCTGCTGTGCTCAAACGTGTTCGATGGCAGCGCAATCGTAGATGAACCCTCGGCCAGCACCCGCTGCTCGGTGAGGTTCACCGTCAGCATCACGGCCTGCTCATCACTACCCGTGGCAACCGGCCCTGCCTCATTTGCCGGCTGTGCCTGCTCGGCAGCAGGCGAGTCGTCCTGCTGGTCCGAACCGACATCACCAGAACCGCCGCCGCGTCCATCGCTGCCGGCGACCAGCTCACTACCACTATCCAGGCTATCGCTGACTACCTCGATTCTGAAGCTGCCGGCAGCCGATTGGCCCTGGTCGTCGGTACCGACGATTCTGACCTCTATTGCCGTAACGCCCTGCGCAAAGGCTGCCTCGCCGTCCACGGCAAAGGTCTGCGTGTTGGCATCAAAAGAGACATAGTCGGGCAGTGGGCTGCCATCGGCCATGACTGCACTGACCGAGATTTGTGCAAACGGGTCGTCATGCGTGAAGGTGTCTGCCGGCAGGGTGACCAGCGTAGTGCCCTCTGCCGTTATCGGTCGATTATCGAGGTCTACGTCCAGGTATACGCGGTCATCGACCAGATTCCAGATCTGGTCTGCGGACTCTGTAATCTCGCGAATAGTGTTGCCAAGGTCGATGTCATCGCCACCGTCAGTGCCAGGCGTTCCTGCGCCGTCGCCATCGCCACCGACTATAGGACCACCAACATCCGGACCACCGCCATCGCCGCCGTCACTGGGCTCCTCTATTCCACCGCCGCCCTGGTTGCCGTCGGGATCAGGCAGGAGCGGAGCGTCATCCACATTCAGCAGGGTGAGTCTGACAGAAGCAGAGGATTCAAGGCCCACTGTATCGGCAGCAACAACTGTATAGCTGTAGGCGTTATCACCCAGTTCAAAGTCGTTGGCCATGCCCGCAGCACCAGCTTCGGTCAGGGCCACGCTGCCCAGGGCGTCAATCGCAAAGAAGCCGTCCTCCGTCGTCGCGCGAACAACACCATCGCTCCACAGGAAGCCCATGCCGGCAAGAGCGATATTGTCAGACACCTGAACACGACCCAGTGAAACACCCGCATCGGTGTTCTCGGCGAATTCGGTCGTCATCCCGTCGATCAGGGGGGCGGTGGTGTCTACAGTCAACTCAGACACCGTGCCATCCGAGGTAGCGTTGCCTGCGGCATCCTGCACCGTGGCCACCACCTCATAGACGCCGTCGCCCAGATCACCATCGACATTCAGGGTCCAGCGATTACCCACCAGGCTGAGGAAGCCATCGCCTTCCCGGTAGGTTTTCCCGTCGAGCTCGACCGTAAGGGTTTCGCCACTGGAGACACTGGCAGAGCCACCCAGGCTGGGGGAGCTGACGTTGGTCAACAAGTCGTCCACCGTCGGCGCACCAGGTGCTTCCGTGTCGATAGTGAGCTCGCCAGCGGTATCGTCAGTAACGGTAACACCAAAGCGATCGGTGCTTTCTACGGCGACATCGTAGGTGCCATCCTCCAGGCCCCCGGTGGATGCCAGATCCAGTACCCAGCTATCCCCAGACACAGACAGCGCGTTGCTAACGCCAAGCTCATAGGACACACCATCGACCGTGACGACCAGGCCGCCATCTGCGCGCGATGCGTCAAACGTGCCCCGCAGGGCAGGCTTGTCACTGTTGGTGAGCTGTTCTTCTACCGTGGGCAGCGCCGCCTGAATCGTGTCGATTTCCAGCTCCGCGCTGGTCGGGTCGATGCTCACGTTGCCCGCTGGATCTTCCAGGCTGGCACTCACGTCATAGATACCGTCTGCTATGGCATCGCTGTCGGGAATAACCAGGGTCCAGGTGGTACCCGTCACGCTCAGGTGCGAATCGCCCTCGGAGTACTTCACCCCGTTGACGGTCACTGTTAACTCGTCACCGGCCGCCAGAACTACAGTGCCCGAAATAACCGGTGTACTGTCATTGACCACCTGGGACACGACCGTGGGCGCCGGCGGAGGCGAGAGGTCAATCTCGACCTCGCCAGACGTGCTATCAACGCTCTGGTTGCCTGCCTGATCTACGACACGGGCAACCACGTCGTAAGTACCCTCGGAGAGTTCCTCGCCAGCAGGTATCGCCAGCGTCCAGTCGCCGCCGACAACGCTTAGCTGACCACCACCCTCGGTGTAGGTGACCCCATTGACCACGACTGAAAGCGATTCATCTGCGGCGAGATTTGCACTGCCGGTGATAGACGGCGTCTGGTCGTTGGTGACCAGGTCATTAACCGTCGGCAGGTTAGGCGCTACGGTATCGATGACCAGCTCACCGCTGGTTGAATCTGTAATGCTGTTCCCCGCCGCGTCCGTCGCGCGGGCGACAATATCGTAACTCCCGTCTGGCAGCGGGCTGGTCAGCGTCAGTGTCCAGTTGCTTCCCACAAGGCTCAGCTCCGGACTGGCTTCCGTGTAGGTGACACCATTCACCGTCACTTCGAGGAATTCGCCGGCTACCAGCGTGGAAGTGCCGGTAATCACTGGCGTTGTATCGTTTGTCACCTGGCTATTGACTGTGGGCTGTGCCGGAGGCGTGGTGTCTTCCGGTACGTCTGTTACTGTGATTAAGAAGCTTTCCGTACGCGAAAGACCGCCGGCGTCAGTCGAAGTAATGGAAAGCGTCACAGTGGGCTCAGTTTCAAAGTCGAGACTCTGGCCTGCCCGGAGCTTGAGTTGGCCCAGTCCGTTAACTTCAAAGCGGCTATCGCTGACTGCGTAACTGTGGCTGGAGCCAGCGTCGGGGTCACTGGTGATCAACGTGCCAATCACCGCACCCGCGGCATTCTCCGTCACCGTGCTCCCCGCGAGCGCTATGTCAACGGGTGCCTCGTTGACGTTGGTGACAGTAATATTGACGGTCTGGCTGCTGGTATTGCCCGCGCCATCTGTGGCCTGGACAGTTACTTCATAGATACCGTCGCCATTGCTATCCAGCGGCGCCTCGAAATCCGGGCGGCTGTTAAAGGTGATATTGCCCGCAGCATCAATGCTGAAGCGGCCGGCATCGGCACCGCCAATAATGGCAAACGTTGCCGGCTCGTTGGCCGTCACCTGCAATATCGTGGTCGATACGGTGGTATTTTCAGCCACCGAGACTGCTGCCGGACTGGTAATCGTCGGTGGTGTGACATCTGGCGTAGCAGAAACAGTAATAGTAGCGGTAGCCGTATCCAGCCCACCGTTGCCGTCACTGACTTCATACTGGAAGCTGTCGTTACCGGTAAAGCCTGCATTCGGGGTATACGTGAAGCTGCCGTCTGCATTGAGGGTCAGGGACCCGTTTGACGGGCCCACCACTGGCGTCGTGTTGACAGTGAGCGTGTCCAGATCTGCATCGGAATCGTTAGCCAGCACGCCCGCTGCAGCCGAAGTAGTAATGGGTACATTGATCGTTGTGCTATAGACATCGTCGTCGGCCACCGGTGGGGTGTTGATACCTTCCGCAACGTCAGTCACTGTGATCGTGATCGTCTGCTGCGTCGTATTTCCCGCCGCATCCTCGACCTCGACCGTCACCACATAGTCATTGTCACCGCCCACATCATCCGGCAACTCAAAGTCCGGCGACGCGTCAAACGTGATGTTCCCGCTTCCATCAATACTGAACAGACCGTCATCGTCCGTGCCCACCAGGCTGTACGTCACCGCCTCGTTCGCCGTCACCGTCAACACCGCGGTCGTCGTCGCTACGTTTTCTGCGACACTCGCAGAGTTCGGGCTGGTGATCACCGGCGGCGTCACATCCGGACCCGCATTCACCGTGATCGTCACCGTGCCCGTATCCGTATCGCCCTGCGCGTCCGTCAACGTGTACGTGAACGTGTCCGAACCCGTAAATCCGGCCAACGGCGTGTAATTGAACGTGCCGTCTCCGTTCTGCGTCACCGTACCGCCGCCCGTGCTCGTCACGTCAAACGTCGTGATCGTCGCACTATCCACCAGCGTGTCGTTCGACAACACATCAAGGTTTGTCAGACCAACGTTCTCACTCGTCGTGAACCCATCCGCCGCCGCGACCGGACTCCCCTCATCCGCATCCGTCAGGTTGATCGTCAGCGTTTCGGTGTTACTGACGTTCGTGCCGTCACTCGCCTGAACATCCACCGTAAAGCTCGTCGTGCCCGACTCAAAATCGATAAACGCCGCGCCGGCCGCCGTCAGACTGATCTCTCCCGTCGTGCTATTGATGCTGAACAGCGGATCCGTTCCATCATCCGGGATCGTGCCCACCAGGCTGAACGTCAACGTCGAACCAGCATCATCATCCGTCGCATCAGCATCCGCGCCCGCGATCACGCCCGCACTCGCATCTTCCGCAAGACTCACGCTCGCGTTATCCAGCGTCAGCACCGGCGCGTTGTCATTCACATCCGTCACACTGATCGTGATCGTCTGCTGCGTCGTATTTCCCGCCGCATCCTCGACCTCGACCGTCACCACATAGTCATTGTCACCGCCCACATCATCCGGCAACTCAAAGTCCGGCGACGCGTCAAACGTGATGTTCCCGCTTCCATCAATACTGAACAGACCGTCATCGTCCGTGCCCACCAGGCTGTACGTCACCGCCTCGTTCGCCGTCACCGTCAACACCGCGGTCGTCGTCGCTACGTTTTCTGCGACACTCGCAGAGTTCGGGCTGGTGATCACCGGCGGCGTCACATCCGGACCCGCATTCACCGTGATCGTCACCGTGCCCGTATCCGTATCGCCCTGCGCGTCCGTCAACGTGTACGTGAACGTGTCCGAACCCGTAAATCCGGCCAACGGCGTGTAATTGAACGTGCCGTCTCCGTTCTGCGTCACCGTACCGCCGCCCGTGCTCGTCACGTCAAACGTCGTGATCGTCGCACTATCCACCAGCGTGTCGTTCGACAACACATCAAGGTTCGTCAGACCAACGTTCTCACTCGTCGTGAACCCATCCGCCGCCGCGACCGGACTCCCCTCATCCGCATCCGTCAGGTTGATCGTCAGCGTTTCGGTGTTACTGACGTTCGTGCCGTCACTCGCCTGAACATCCACCGTAAAGCTCGTCGTGCCCGACTCAAAATCGATAAACGCCGCGCCGGCCGCCGTCAGACTGATCTCTCCCGTCGTGCTATTGATGCTGAACAGCGGATCCGTTCCATCATCCGGGATCGTGCCCACCAGGCTGAACGTCAACGTCGAACCAGCATCATCATCCGTCGCATCAGCATCCGCGCCCGCGATCACGCCCGCACTCGCATCTTCCGCAAGACTCACGCTCGCGTTATCCAGCGTCAGCACCGGCGCGTTGTCATTCACATCCGTCACACTGATCGTGATCGTCTGCTGCGTCGTATTTCCCGCCGCATCCTCGACCTCGACCGTCACCACATAGTCATTGTCACCGCCCACATCATCCGGCAACTCAAAGTCCGGCGACGCGTCAAACGTGATGTTCCCGCTTCCATCAATACTGAACAGACCGTCATCGTCCGTGCCCACCAGGCTGTACGTCACCGCCTCGTTCGCCGTCACCGTCAACACCGCGGTCGTCGTCGCTACGTTTTCTGCGACACTCGCAGAGTTCGGGCTGGTGATCACCGGCGGCGTCACATCCGGACCCGCATTCACCGTGATCGTCACCGTGCCCGTATCCGTATCGCCCTGCGCGTCCGTCAACGTGTACGTGAACGTGTCCGAACCCGTAAATCCGGCCAACGGCGTGTAATTGAACGTGCCGTCTCCGTTCTGCGTCACCGTACCGCCGCCCGTGCTCGTCACGTCAAACGTCGTGATCGTCGCACTATCCACCAGCGTGTCGTTCGACAACACATCAAGGTTCGTCAGACCAACGTTCTCACTCGTCGTGAACCCATCCGCCGCCGCGACCGGACTCCCCTCATCCGCATCCGTCAGGTTGATCGTCAGCGTTTCGGTGTTACTGACGTTCGTGCCGTCACTCGCCTGAACATCCACCGTAAAGCTCGTCGTGCCCGACTCAAAATCGATAAACGCCGCGCCGGCCGCCGTCAGACTGATCTCTCCCGTCGTGCTATTGATGCTGAACAGCGGATCCGTTCCATCATCCGGGATCGTGCCCACCAGGCTGAACGTCAACGTCGAACCAGCATCATCATCCGTCGCATCAGCATCCGCGCCCGCGATCACGCCCGCACTCGCATCTTCCGCAAGACTCACGCTCGCGTTATCCAGCGTCAGCACCGGCGCGTTGTCATTCACATCCGTCACACTGATCGTGATCGTCTGCTGCGTCGTATTTCCCGCCGCATCCTCGACCTCGACCGTCACCACATAGTCATTGTCACCGCCCACATCATCCGGCAACTCAAAGTCCGGCGACGCGTCAAACGTGATGTTCCCGCTTCCATCAATACTGAACAGACCGTCATCGTCCGTGCCCACCAGGCTGTACGTCACCGCCTCGTTCGCCGTCACCGTCAACACCGCGGTCGTCGTCGCTACGTTTTCTGCGACACTCGCAGAGTTCGGGCTGGTGATCACCGGCGGCGTCACATCCGGACCCGCATTCACCGTGATCGTCACCGTGCCCGTATCCGTATCGCCCTGCGCGTCCGTCAACGTGTACGTGAACGTGTCCGAACCCGTAAATCCGGCCAACGGCGTGTAATTGAACGTGCCGTCTCCGTTCTGCGTCACCGTACCGCCGCCCGTGCTCGTCACGTCAAACGTCGTGATCGTCGCACTATCCACCAGCGTGTCGTTCGACAACACATCAAGGTTCGTCAGACCAACGTTCTCACTCGTCGTGAACCCATCCGCCGCCGCGACCGGACTCCCCTCATCCGCATCCGTCAGGTTGATCGTCAGCGTTTCGGTGTTACTGACGTTCGTGCCGTCACTCGCCTGAACATCCACCGTAAAGCTCGTCGTGCCCGACTCAAAATCGATAAACGCCGCGCCGGCCGCCGTCAGACTGATCTCTCCCGTCGTGCTATTGATGCTGAACAGCGGATCCGTTCCATCATCCGGGATCGTGCCCACCAGGCTGAACGTCAACGTCGAACCAGCATCATCATCCGTCGCATCAGCATCCGCGCCCGCGATCACGCCCGCACTCGCATCTTCCGCAAGACTCACGCTCGCGTTATCCAGCGTCAGCACCGGCGCGTTGTCATTCACATCCGTCACACTGATCGTGATCGTCTGCTGCGTCGTATTTCCCGCCGCATCCTCGACCTCGACCGTCACCACATAGTCATTGTCACCGCCCACATCATCCGGCAACTCAAAGTCCGGCGACGCGTCAAACGTGATGTTCCCGCTTCCATCAATACTGAACAGACCGTCATCGTCCGTGCCCACCAGGCTGTACGTCACCGCCTCGTTCGCCGTCACCGTCAACACCGCGGTCGTCGTCGCTACGTTTTCTGCGACACTCGCAGAGTTCGGGCTGGTGATCACCGGCGGCGTCACATCCGGACCCGCATTCACCGTGATCGTCACCGTGCCCGTATCCGTATCGCCCTGCGCGTCCGTCAACGTGTACGTGAACGTGTCCGAACCCGTAAATCCGGCCAACGGCGTGTAATTGAACGTGCCGTCTCCGTTCTGCGTCACCGTACCGCCGCCCGTGCTCGTCACGTCAAACGTCGTGATCGTCGCACTATCCACCAGCGTGTCGTTCGACAACACATCAAGGTTCGTCAGACCAACGTTCTCACTCGTCGTGAACCCATCCGCCGCCGCGACCGGACTCCCCTCATCCGCATCCGTCAGGTTGATCGTCAGCGTTTCGGTGTTACTGACGTTCGTGCCGTCACTCGCCTGAACATCCACCGTAAAGCTCGTCGTGCCCGACTCAAAATCGATAAACGCCGCGCCGGCCGCCGTCAGACTGATCTCTCCCGTCGTGCTATTGATGCTGAACAGCGGATCCGTTCCATCATCCGGGATCGTGCCCACCAGGCTGAACGTCAACGTCGAACCAGCATCATCATCCGTCGCATCAGCATCCGCGCCCGCGATCACGCCCGCACTCGCATCTTCCGCAAGACTCACGCTCGCGTTATCCAGCGTCAGCACCGGCGCGTTGTCATTCACATCCGTCACACTGATCGTGATCGTCTGCTGCGTCGTATTTCCCGCCGCATCCTCGACCTCGACCGTCACCACATAGTCATTGTCACCGCCCACATCATCCGGCAACTCAAAGTCCGGCGACGCGTCAAACGTGATGTTCCCGCTTCCATCAATACTGAACAGACCGTCATCGTCCGTGCCCACCAGGCTGTACGTCACCGCCTCGTTCGCCGTCACCGTCAACACCGCGGTCGTCGTCGCTACGTTTTCTGCGACACTCGCAGAGTTCGGGCTGGTGATCACCGGCGGCGTCACATCCGGACCCGCATTCACCGTGATCGTCACCGTGCCCGTATCCGTATCGCCCTGCGCGTCCGTCAACGTGTACGTGAACGTGTCCGAACCCGTAAATCCGGCCAACGGCGTGTAATTGAACGTGCCGTCTCCGTTCTGCGTCACCGTACCGCCGCCCGTGCTCGTCACGTCAAACGTCGTGATCGTCGCACTATCCACCAGCGTGTCGTTCGACAACACATCAAGGTTCGTCAGACCAACGTTCTCACTCGTCGTGAACCCATCCGCCGCCGCGACCGGACTCCCCTCATCCGCATCCGTCAGGTTGATCGTCAGCGTTTCGGTGTTACTGACGTTCGTGCCGTCACTCGCCTGAACATCCACCGTAAAGCTCGTCGTGCCCGACTCAAAATCGATAAACGCCGCGCCGGCCGCCGTCAGACTGATCTCTCCCGTCGTGCTATTGATGCTGAACAGCGGATCCGTTCCATCATCCGGGATCGTGCCCACCAGGCTGAACGTCAACGTCGAACCAGCATCATCATCCGTCGCATCAGCATCCGCGCCCGCGATCACGCCCGCACTCGCATCTTCCGCAAGACTCACGCTCGCGTTATCCAGCGTCAGCACCGGCGCGTTGTCATTCACATCCGTCACACTGATCGTGATCGTCTGCTGCGTCGTATTTCCCGCCGCATCCTCGACCTCGACCGTCACCACATAGTCATTGTCACCGCCCACATCATCCGGCAACTCAAAGTCCGGCGACGCGTCAAACGTGATGTTCCCGCTTCCATCAATACTGAACAGACCGTCATCGTCCGTGCCCACCAGGCTGTACGTCACCGCCTCGTTCGCCGTCACCGTCAACACCGCGGTCGTCGTCGCTACGTTTTCTGCGACACTCGCAGAGTTCGGGCTGGTGATCACCGGCGGCGTCACATCCGGACCCGCATTCACCGTGATCGTCACCGTGCCCGTATCCGTATCGCCCTGCGCGTCCGTCAACGTGTACGTGAACGTGTCCGAACCCGTAAATCCGGCCAACGGCGTGTAATTGAACGTGCCGTCTCCGTTCTGCGTCACCGTACCGCCGCCCGTGCTCGTCACGTCAAACGTCGTGATCGTCGCACTATCCACCAGCGTGTCGTTCGACAACACATCAAGGTTCGTCAGACCAACGTTCTCACTCGTCGTGAACCCATCCGCCGCCGCGACCGGACTCCCCTCATCCGCATCCGTCAGGTTGATCGTCAGCGTTTCGGTGTTACTGACGTTCGTGCCGTCACTCGCCTGAACATCCACCGTAAAGCTCGTCGTGCCCGACTCAAAATCGATAAACGCCGCGCCGGCCGCCGTCAGACTGATCTCTCCCGTCGTGCTATTGATGCTGAACAGCGGATCCGTTCCATCATCCGGGATCGTGCCCACCAGGCTGAACGTCAACGTCGAACCAGCATCATCATCCGTCGCATCAGCATCCGCGCCCGCGATCACGCCCGCACTCGCATCTTCCGCAAGACTCACGCTCGCGTTATCCAGCGTCAGCACCGGCGCGTTGTCATTCACATCCGTCACACTGATCGTGATCGTCTGCTGCGTCGTATTTCCCGCCGCATCCTCGACCTCGACCGTCACCACATAGTCATTGTCACCGCCCACATCATCCGGCAACTCAAAGTCCGGCGACGCGTCAAACGTGATGTTCCCGCTTCCATCAATACTGAACAGACCGTCATCGTCCGTGCCCACCAGGCTGTACGTCACCGCCTCGTTCGCCGTCACCGTCAACACCGCGGTCGTCGTCGCTACGTTTTCTGCGACACTCGCAGAGTTCGGGCTGGTGATCACCGGCGGCGTGTCATCAACCGCATTCACCGTGATCGTCACCGTCGCCGGTGAACTCACGTTGCCGTCAACATCCGCGATCGTGTACGCAAACGTATCGCCCGTCGTATCCGAGCCATCATGCGTGTAAACAACCGTGCCATCCGTGCCGACACTCACCGTGCCATTGCTCGGCGCACTCGTGATCACGATGCTGGTCAGATCCAGACCGCTTTCACTATCACTGTCATTCGCCGCCAGGTCGATCGTCGTCGACGCGCCCTCATCCAGCGTCGCACTATCGGCAACAACCGTCGGCGCCGTGTCATCAACCGCATTCACCGTGATCGTCACCGTCGCCGGTGAACTCACGTTGCCGTCAACATCCGCGATCGTGTACGCAAACGTATCGCCCGTCGTATCCGAGCCATCATGCGTGTAAACAACCGTGCCATCCGTGCCGACACTCACCGTGCCATTGCTCGGCGCACTCGTGATCACGATGCTGGTCAGATCCAGACCGCTTTCACTATCACTGTCATTCGCCGCCAGGTCGATCGTCGTCGACGCGCCCTCATCCAGCGTCGCACTATCGGCAACAACCGTCGGCGCCGTGTCATCAACCGCATTCACCGTGATCGTCACCGTCGCCGGTGAACTCACGTTGCCGTCAACATCCGCGATCGTGTACGCAAACGTATCGCCCGTCGTATCCGAGCCATCATGCGTGTAAACAACCGTGCCATCCGTGCCGACACTCACCGTGCCATTGCTCGGCGCACTCGTGATCACGATGCTGGTCAGATCCAGACCGCTTTCACTATCACTGTCATTCGCCGCCAGGTCGATCGTCGTCGACGCGCCCTCATCCAGCGTCGCACTATCGGCAACAACCGTCGGCGCCGTGTCATCAACCGCATTCACCGTGATCGTCACCGTCGCCGGTGAACTCACGTTGCCGTCAACATCCGCGATCGTGTACGCAAACGTATCGCCCGTCGTATCCGAGCCATCATGCGTGTAAACAACCGTGCCATCCGTGCCGACACTCACCGTGCCATTGCTCGGCGCACTCGTGATCACGATGCTGGTCAGATCCAGACCGCTTTCACTATCACTGTCATTCGCCGCCAGGTCGATCGTCGTCGACGCGCCCTCATCCAGCGTCGCACTATCGGCAACAACCGTCGGCGCCGTGTCATCAACCGCATTCACCGTGATCGTCACCGTCGCCGGTGAACTCACGTTGCCGTCAACATCCGCGATCGTGTACGCAAACGTATCGCCCGTCGTATCCGAGCCATCATGCGTGTAAACAACCGTGCCATCCGTGCCGACACTCACCGTGCCATTGCTCGGCGCACTCGTGATCACGATGCTGGTCAGATCCAGACCGCTTTCACTATCACTGTCATTCGCCGCCAGGTCGATCGTCGTCGACGCGCCCTCATCCAGCGTCGCACTATCGGCAACAACCGTCGGCGCCGTGTCATCAACCGCATTCACCGTGATCGTCACCGTCGCCGGTGAACTCACGTTGCCGTCAACATCCGCGATCGTGTACGCAAACGTATCGCCCGTCGTATCCGAGCCATCATGCGTGTAAACAACCGTGCCATCCGTGCCGACACTCACCGTGCCATTGCTCGGCGCACTCGTGATCACGATGCTGGTCAGATCCAGACCGCTTTCACTATCACTGTCATTCGCCGCCAGGTCGATCGTCGTCGACGCGCCCTCATCCAGCGTCGCACTATCGGCAACAACCGTCGGCGCCGTGTCATCAACCGCATTCACCGTGATCGTCACCGTCGCCGGTGAACTCACGTTGCCGTCAACATCCGCGATCGTGTACGCAAACGTATCGCCCGTCGTATCCGAGCCATCATGCGTGTAAACAACCGTGCCATCCGTGCCGACACTCACCGTGCCATTGCTCGGCGCACTCGTGATCACGATGCTGGTCAGATCCAGACCGCTTTCACTATCACTGTCATTCGCCGCCAGGTCGATCGTCGTCGACGCGCCCTCATCCAGCGTCGCACTATCGGCAACAACCGTCGGCGCCGTGTCATCAACCGCATTCACCGTGATCGTCACCGTCGCCGGTGAACTCACGTTGCCGTCAACATCCGCGATCGTGTACGCAAACGTATCGCCCGTCGTATCCGAGCCATCATGCGTGTAAACAACCGTGCCATCCGTGCCGACACTCACCGTGCCATTGCTCGGCGCACTCGTGATCACGATGCTGGTCAGATCCAGACCGCTTTCACTATCACTGTCATTCGCCGCCAGGTCGATCGTCGTCGACGCGCCCTCATCCAGCGTCGCACTATCGGCAACAACCGTCGGCGCCGTGTCATCAACCGCATTCACCGTGATCGTCACCGTCGCCGGTGAACTCACGTTGCCGTCAACATCCGCGATCGTGTACGCAAACGTATCGCCCGTCGTATCCGAGCCATCATGCGTGTAAACAACCGTGCCATCCGTGCCGACACTCACCGTGCCATTGCTCGGCGCACTCGTGATCACGATGCTGGTCAGATCCAGACCGCTTTCACTATCACTGTCATTCGCCGCCAGGTCGATCGTCGTCGACGCGCCCTCATCCAGCGTCGCACTATCGGCAACAACCGTCGGCGCCGTGTCATCAACCGCATTCACCGTGATCGTCACCGTCGCCGGTGAACTCACGTTGCCGTCAACATCCGCGATCGTGTACGCAAACGTATCGCCCGTCGTATCCGAGCCATCATGCGTGTAAACAACCGTGCCATCCGTGCCGACACTCACCGTGCCATTGCTCGGCGCACTCGTGATCACGATGCTGGTCAGATCCAGACCGCTTTCACTATCACTGTCATTCGCCGCCAGGTCGATCGTCGTCGACGCGCCCTCATCCAGCGTCGCACTATCGGCAACAACCGTCGGCGCCGTGTCATCAACCGCATTCACCGTGATCGTCACCGTCGCCGGTGAACTCACGTTGCCGTCAACATCCGCGATCGTGTACGCAAACGTATCGCCCGTCGTATCCGAGCCATCATGCGTGTAAACAACCGTGCCATCCGTGCCGACACTCACCGTGCCATTGCTCGGCGCACTCGTGATCACGATGCTGGTCAGATCCAGACCGCTTTCACTATCACTGTCATTCGCCGCCAGGTCGATCGTCGTCGACGCGCCCTCATCCAGCGTCGCACTATCGGCAACAACCGTCGGCGCCGTGTCATCAACCGCATTCACCGTGATCGTCACCGTCGCCGGTGAACTCACGTTGCCGTCAACATCCGCGATCGTGTACGCAAACGTATCGCCCGTCGTATCCGAGCCATCATGCGTGTAAACAACCGTGCCATCCGTGCCGACACTCACCGTGCCATTGCTCGGCGCACTCGTGATCACGATGCTGGTCAGATCCAGACCGCTTTCACTATCACTGTCATTCGCCGCCAGGTCGATCGTCGTCGACGCGCCCTCATCCAGCGTCGCACTATCGGCAACAACCGTCGGCGCCGTGTCATCAACCGCATTCACCGTGATCGTCACCGTCGCCGGTGAACTCACGTTGCCGTCAACATCCGCGATCGTGTACGCAAACGTATCGCCCGTCGTATCCGAGCCATCATGCGTGTAAACAACCGTGCCATCCGTGCCGACACTCACCGTGCCATTGCTCGGCGCACTCGTGATCACGATGCTGGTCAGATCCAGACCGCTTTCACTATCACTGTCATTCGCCGCCAGGTCGATCGTCGTCGACGCGCCCTCATCCAGCGTCGCACTATCGGCAACAACCGTCGGCGCCGTGTCATCAACCGCATTCACCGTGATCGTCACCGTCGCCGGTGAACTCACGTTGCCGTCAACATCCGCGATCGTGTACGCAAACGTATCGCCCGTCGTATCCGAGCCATCATGCGTGTAAACAACCGTGCCATCCGTGCCGACACTCACCGTGCCATTGCTCGGCGCACTCGTGATCACGATGCTGGTCAGATCCAGACCGCTTTCACTATCACTGTCATTCGCCGCCAGGTCGATCGTCGTCGACGCGCCCTCATCCAGCGTCGCACTATCGGCAACAACCGTCGGCGCCGTGTCATCAACCGCATTCACCGTGATCGTCACCGTCGCCGGTGAACTCACGTTGCCGTCAACATCCGCGATCGTGTACGCAAACGTATCGCCCGTCGTATCCGAGCCATCATGCGTGTAAACAACCGTGCCATCCGTGCCGACACTCACCGTGCCATTGCTCGGCGCACTCGTGATCACGATGCTGGTCAGATCCAGACCGCTTTCACTATCACTGTCATTCGCCGCCAGGTCGATCGTCGTCGACGCGCCCTCATCCAGCGTCGCACTATCGGCAACAACCGTCGGCGCCGTGTCATCAACCGCATTCACCGTGATCGTCACCGTCGCCGGTGAACTCACGTTGCCGTCAACATCCGCGATCGTGTACGCAAACGTATCGCCCGTCGTATCCGAGCCATCATGCGTGTAAACAACCGTGCCATCCGTGCCGACACTCACCGTGCCATTGCTCGGCGCACTCGTGATCACGATGCTGGTCAGATCCAGACCGCTTTCACTATCACTGTCATTCGCCGCCAGGTCGATCGTCGTCGACGCGCCCTCATCCAGCGTCGCACTATCGGCAACAACCGTCGGCGCCGTGTCATCAACCGCATTCACCGTGATCGTCACCGTCGCCGGTGAACTCACGTTGCCGTCAACATCCGCGATCGTGTACGCAAACGTATCGCCCGTCGTATCCGAGCCATCATGCGTGTAAACAACCGTGCCATCCGTGCCGACACTCACCGTGCCATTGCTCGGCGCACTCGTGATCACGATGCTGGTCAGATCCAGACCGCTTTCACTATCACTGTCATTCGCCGCCAGGTCGATCGTCGTCGACGCGCCCTCATCCAGCGTCGCACTATCGGCAACAACCGTCGGCGCCGTGTCATCAACCGCATTCACCGTGATCGTCACCGTCGCCGGTGAACTCACGTTGCCGTCAACATCCGCGATCGTGTACGCAAACGTATCGCCCGTCGTATCCGAGCCATCATGCGTGTAAACAACCGTGCCATCCGTGCCGACACTCACCGTGCCATTGCTCGGCGCACTCGTGATCACGATGCTGGTCAGATCCAGACCGCTTTCACTATCACTGTCATTCGCCGCCAGGTCGATCGTCGTCGACGCGCCCTCATCCAGCGTCGCACTATCGGCAACAACCGTCGGCGCCGTGTCATCAACCGCATTCACCGTGATCGTCACCGTCGCCGGTGAACTCACGTTGCCGTCAACATCCGCGATCGTGTACGCAAACGTATCGCCCGTCGTATCCGAGCCATCATGCGTGTAAACAACCGTGCCATCCGTGCCGACACTCACCGTGCCATTGCTCGGCGCACTCGTGATCACGATGCTGGTCAGATCCAGACCGCTTTCACTATCACTGTCATTCGCCGCCAGGTCGATCGTCGTCGACGCGCCCTCATCCAGCGTCGCACTATCGGCAACAACCGTCGGCGCCGTGTCATCAACCGCATTCACCGTGATCGTCACCGTCGCCGGTGAACTCACGTTGCCGTCAACATCCGCGATCGTGTACGCAAACGTATCGCCCGTCGTATCCGAGCCATCATGCGTGTAAACAACCGTGCCATCCGTGCCGACACTCACCGTGCCATTGCTCGGCGCACTCGTGATCACGATGCTGGTCAGATCCAGACCGCTTTCACTATCACTGTCATTCGCCGCCAGGTCGATCGTCGTCGACGCGCCCTCATCCAGCGTCGCACTATCGGCAACAACCGTCGGCGCCGTGTCATCAACCGCATTCACCGTGATCGTCACCGTCGCCGGTGAACTCACGTTGCCGTCAACATCCGCGATCGTGTACGCAAACGTATCGCCCGTCGTATCCGAGCCATCATGCGTGTAAACAACCGTGCCATCCGTGCCGACACTCACCGTGCCATTGCTCGGCGCACTCGTGATCACGATGCTGGTCAGATCCAGACCGCTTTCACTATCACTGTCATTCGCCGCCAGGTCGATCGTCGTCGACGCGCCCTCATCCAGCGTCGCACTATCGGCAACAACCGTCGGCGCCGTGTCATCAACCGCATTCACCGTGATCGTCACCGTCGCCGGTGAACTCACGTTGCCGTCAACATCCGCGATCGTGTACGCAAACGTATCGCCCGTCGTATCCGAGCCATCATGCGTGTAAACAACCGTGCCATCCGTGCCGACACTCACCGTGCCATTGCTCGGCGCACTCGTGATCACGATGCTGGTCAGATCCAGACCGCTTTCACTATCACTGTCATTCGCCGCCAGGTCGATCGTCGTCGACGCGCCCTCATCCAGCGTCGCACTATCGGCAACAACCGTCGGCGCCGTGTCATCAACCGCATTCACCGTGATCGTCACCGTCGCCGGTGAACTCACGTTGCCGTCAACATCCGCGATCGTGTACGCAAACGTATCGCCCGTCGTATCCGAGCCATCATGCGTGTAAACAACCGTGCCATCCGTGCCGACACTCACCGTGCCATTGCTCGGCGCACTCGTGATCACGATGCTGGTCAGATCCAGACCGCTTTCACTATCACTGTCATTCGCCGCCAGGTCGATCGTCGTCGACGCGCCCTCATCCAGCGTCGCACTATCGGCAACAACCGTCGGCGCCGTGTCATCAACCGCATTCACCGTGATCGTCACCGTCGCCGGTGAACTCACGTTGCCGTCAACATCCGCGATCGTGTACGCAAACGTATCGCCCGTCGTATCCGAGCCATCATGCGTGTAAACAACCGTGCCATCCGTGCCGACACTCACCGTGCCATTGCTCGGCGCACTCGTGATCACGATGCTGGTCAGATCCAGACCGCTTTCACTATCACTGTCATTCGCCGCCAGGTCGATCGTCGTCGACGCGCCCTCATCCAGCGTCGCACTATCGGCAACAACCGTCGGCGCCGTGTCATCAACCGCATTCACCGTGATCGTCACCGTCGCCGGTGAACTCACGTTGCCGTCAACATCCGCGATCGTGTACGCAAACGTATCGCCCGTCGTATCCGAGCCATCATGCGTGTAAACAACCGTGCCATCCGTGCCGACACTCACCGTGCCATTGCTCGGCGCACTCGTGATCACGATGCTGGTCAGATCCAGACCGCTTTCACTATCACTGTCATTCGCCGCCAGGTCGATCGTCGTCGACGCGCCCTCATCCAGCGTCGCACTATCGGCAACAACCGTCGGCGCCGTGTCATCAACCGCATTCACCGTGATCGTCACCGTCGCCGGTGAACTCACGTTGCCGTCAACATCCGCGATCGTGTACGCAAACGTATCGCCCGTCGTATCCGAGCCATCATGCGTGTAAACAACCGTGCCATCCGTGCCGACACTCACCGTGCCATTGCTCGGCGCACTCGTGATCACGATGCTGGTCAGATCCAGACCGCTTTCACTATCACTGTCATTCGCCGCCAGGTCGATCGTCGTCGACGCGCCCTCATCCAGCGTCGCACTATCGGCAACAACCGTCGGCGCCGTGTCATCAACCGCATTCACCGTGATCGTCACCGTCGCCGGTGAACTCACGTTGCCGTCAACATCCGCGATCGTGTACGCAAACGTATCGCCCGTCGTATCCGAGCCATCATGCGTGTAAACAACCGTGCCATCCGTGCCGACACTCACCGTGCCATTGCTCGGCGCACTCGTGATCACGATGCTGGTCAGATCCAGACCGCTTTCACTATCACTGTCATTCGCCGCCAGGTCGATCGTCGTCGACGCGCCCTCATCCAGCGTCGCACTATCGGCAACAACCGTCGGCGCCGTGTCATCAACCGCATTCACCGTGATCGTCACCGTCGCCGGTGAACTCACGTTGCCGTCAACATCCGCGATCGTGTACGCAAACGTATCGCCCGTCGTATCCGAGCCATCATGCGTGTAAACAACCGTGCCATCCGTGCCGACACTCACCGTGCCATTGCTCGGCGCACTCGTGATCACGATGCTGGTCAGATCCAGACCGCTTTCACTATCACTGTCATTCGCCGCCAGGTCGATCGTCGTCGACGCGCCCTCATCCAGCGTCGCACTATCGGCAACAACCGTCGGCGCCGTGTCATCAACCGCATTCACCGTGATCGTCACCGTCGCCGGTGAACTCACGTTGCCGTCAACATCCGCGATCGTGTACGCAAACGTATCGCCCGTCGTATCCGAGCCATCATGCGTGTAAACAACCGTGCCATCCGTGCCGACACTCACCGTGCCATTGCTCGGCGCACTCGTGATCACGATGCTGGTCAGATCCAGACCGCTTTCACTATCACTGTCATTCGCCGCCAGGTCGATCGTCGTCGACGCGCCCTCATCCAGCGTCGCACTATCGGCAACAACCGTCGGCGCCGTGTCATCAACCGCATTCACCGTGATCGTCACCGTCGCCGGTGAAC
Source organism: Cellvibrionales bacterium (assembly GCA_043513815.1). GTDB lineage: Bacteria > Pseudomonadota > Gammaproteobacteria > Pseudomonadales > Halieaceae > JANQIO01. The sequence continues at coordinate 4,346,063 of CP121313.1, forward strand.
TCACGTTGCCGTCAACATCCGCGATCGTGTACGCAAACGTATCGCCCGTCGTATCCGAGCCATCATGCGTGTAAACAACCGTGCCATCCGTGCCGACACTCACCGTGCCATTGCTCGGCGCACTCGTGATCACGATGCTGGTCAGATCCAGACCGCTTTCACTATCACTGTCATTCGCCGCCAGGTCGATCGTCGTCGACGCGCCCTCATCCAGCGTCGCACTATCGGCAACAACCGTCGGCGCCGTGTCATCAACCGCATTCACCGTGATCGTCACCGTCGCCGGTGAACTCACGTTGCCGTCAACATCCGCGATCGTGTACGCAAACGTATCGCCCGTCGTATCCGAGCCATCATGCGTGTAAACAACCGTGCCATCCGTGCCGACACTCACCGTGCCATTGCTCGGCGCACTCGTGATCACGATGCTGGTCAGATCCAGACCGCTTTCACTATCACTGTCATTCGCCGCCAGGTCGATCGTCGTCGACGCGCCCTCATCCAGCGTCGCACTATCGGCAACAACCGTCGGCGCCGTGTCATCAACCGCATTCACCGTGATCGTCACCGTCGCCGGTGAACTCACGTTGCCGTCAACATCCGCGATCGTGTACGCAAACGTATCGCCCGTCGTATCCGAGCCATCATGCGTGTAAACAACCGTGCCATCCGTGCCGACACTCACCGTGCCATTGCTCGGCGCACTCGTGATCACGATGCTGGTCAGATCCAGACCGCTTTCACTATCACTGTCATTCGCCGCCAGGTCGATCGTCGTCGACGCGCCCTCATCCAGCGTCGCACTATCGGCAACAACCGTCGGCGCCGTGTCATCAACCGCATTCACCGTGATCGTCACCGTCGCCGGTGAACTCACGTTGCCGTCAACATCCGCGATCGTGTACGCAAACGTATCGCCCGTCGTATCCGAGCCATCATGCGTGTAAACAACCGTGCCATCCGTGCCGACACTCACCGTGCCATTGCTCGGCGCACTCGTGATCACGATGCTGGTCAGATCCAGACCGCTTTCACTATCACTGTCATTCGCCGCCAGGTCGATCGTCGTCGACGCGCCCTCATCCAGCGTCGCACTATCGGCAACAACCGTCGGCGCCGTGTCATCAACCGCATTCACCGTGATCGTCACCGTCGCCGGTGAACTCACGTTGCCGTCAACATCCGCGATCGTGTACGCAAACGTATCGCCCGTCGTATCCGAGCCATCATGCGTGTAAACAACCGTGCCATCCGTGCCGACACTCACCGTGCCATTGCTCGGCGCACTCGTGATCACGATGCTGGTCAGATCCAGACCGCTTTCACTATCACTGTCATTCGCCGCCAGGTCGATCGTCGTCGACGCGCCCTCATCCAGCGTCGCACTATCGGCAACAACCGTCGGCGCCGTGTCATCAACCGCATTCACCGTGATCGTCACCGTCGCCGGTGAACTCACGTTGCCGTCAACATCCGCGATCGTGTACGCAAACGTATCGCCCGTCGTATCCGAGCCATCATGCGTGTAAACAACCGTGCCATCCGTGCCGACACTCACCGTGCCATTGCTCGGCGCACTCGTGATCACGATGCTGGTCAGATCCAGACCGCTTTCACTATCACTGTCATTCGCCGCCAGGTCGATCGTCGTCGACGCGCCCTCATCCAGCGTCGCACTATCGGCAACAACCGTCGGCGCCGTGTCATCAACCGCATTCACCGTGATCGTCACCGTCGCCGGTGAACTCACGTTGCCGTCAACATCCGCGATCGTGTACGCAAACGTATCGCCCGTCGTATCCGAGCCATCATGCGTGTAAACAACCGTGCCATCCGTGCCGACACTCACCGTGCCATTGCTCGGCGCACTCGTGATCACGATGCTGGTCAGATCCAGACCGCTTTCACTATCACTGTCATTCGCCGCCAGGTCGATCGTCGTCGACGCGCCCTCATCCAGCGTCGCACTATCGGCAACAACCGTCGGCGCCGTGTCATCAACCGCATTCACCGTGATCGTCACCGTCGCCGGTGAACTCACGTTGCCGTCAACATCCGCGATCGTGTACGCAAACGTATCGCCCGTCGTATCCGAGCCATCATGCGTGTAAACAACCGTGCCATCCGTGCCGACACTCACCGTGCCATTGCTCGGCGCACTCGTGATCACGATGCTGGTCAGATCCAGACCGCTTTCACTATCACTGTCATTCGCCGCCAGGTCGATCGTCGTCGACGCGCCCTCATCCAGCGTCGCACTATCGGCAACAACCGTCGGCGCCGTGTCATCAACCGCATTCACCGTGATCGTCACCGTCGCCGGTGAACTCACGTTGCCGTCAACATCCGCGATCGTGTACGCAAACGTATCGCCCGTCGTATCCGAGCCATCATGCGTGTAAACAACCGTGCCATCCGTGCCGACACTCACCGTGCCATTGCTCGGCGCACTCGTGATCACGATGCTGGTCAGATCCAGACCGCTTTCACTATCACTGTCATTCGCCGCCAGGTCGATCGTCGTCGACGCGCCCTCATCCAGCGTCGCACTATCGGCAACAACCGTCGGCGCCGTGTCATCAACCGCATTCACCGTGATCGTCACCGTCGCCGGTGAACTCACGTTGCCGTCAACATCCGCGATCGTGTACGCAAACGTATCGCCCGTCGTATCCGAGCCATCATGCGTGTAAACAACCGTGCCATCCGTGCCGACACTCACCGTGCCATTGCTCGGCGCACTCGTGATCACGATGCTGGTCAGATCCAGACCGCTTTCACTATCACTGTCATTCGCCGCCAGGTCGATCGTCGTCGACGCGCCCTCATCCAGCGTCGCACTATCGGCAACAACCGTCGGCGCCGTGTCATCAACCGCATTCACCGTGATCGTCACCGTCGCCGGTGAACTCACGTTGCCGTCAACATCCGCGATCGTGTACGCAAACGTATCGCCCGTCGTATCCGAGCCATCATGCGTGTAAACAACCGTGCCATCCGTGCCGACACTCACCGTGCCATTGCTCGGCGCACTCGTGATCACGATGCTGGTCAGATCCAGACCGCTTTCACTATCACTGTCATTCGCCGCCAGGTCGATCGTCGTCGACGCGCCCTCATCCAGCGTCGCACTATCGGCAACAACCGTCGGCGCCGTGTCATCAACCGCATTCACCGTGATCGTCACCGTCGCCGGTGAACTCACGTTGCCGTCAACATCCGCGATCGTGTACGCAAACGTATCGCCCGTCGTATCCGAGCCATCATGCGTGTAAACAACCGTGCCATCCGTGCCGACACTCACCGTGCCATTGCTCGGCGCACTCGTGATCACGATGCTGGTCAGATCCAGACCGCTTTCACTATCACTGTCATTCGCCGCCAGGTCGATCGTCGTCGACGCGCCCTCATCCAGCGTCGCACTATCGGCAACAACCGTCGGCGCCGTGTCATCAACCGCATTCACCGTGATCGTCACCGTCGCCGGTGAACTCACGTTGCCGTCAACATCCGCGATCGTGTACGCAAACGTATCGCCCGTCGTATCCGAGCCATCATGCGTGTAAACAACCGTGCCATCCGTGCCGACACTCACCGTGCCATTGCTCGGCGCACTCGTGATCACGATGCTGGTCAGATCCAGACCGCTTTCACTATCACTGTCATTCGCCGCCAGGTCGATCGTCGTCGACGCGCCCTCATCCAGCGTCGCACTATCGGCAACAACCGTCGGCGCCGTGTCATCAACCGCATTCACCGTGATCGTCACCGTCGCCGGTGAACTCACGTTGCCGTCAACATCCGCGATCGTGTACGCAAACGTATCGCCCGTCGTATCCGAGCCATCATGCGTGTAAACAACCGTGCCATCCGTGCCGACACTCACCGTGCCATTGCTCGGCGCACTCGTGATCACGATGCTGGTCAGATCCAGACCGCTTTCACTATCACTGTCATTCGCCGCCAGGTCGATCGTCGTCGACGCGCCCTCATCCAGCGTCGCACTATCGGCAACAACCGTCGGCGCCGTGTCATCAACCGCATTCACCGTGATCGTCACCGTCGCCGGTGAACTCACGTTGCCGTCAACATCCGCGATCGTGTACGCAAACGTATCGCCCGTCGTATCCGAGCCATCATGCGTGTAAACAACCGTGCCATCCGTGCCGACACTCACCGTGCCATTGCTCGGCGCACTCGTGATCACGATGCTGGTCAGATCCAGACCGCTTTCACTATCACTGTCATTCGCCGCCAGGTCGATCGTCGTCGACGCGCCCTCATCCAGCGTCGCACTATCGGCAACAACCGTCGGCGCCGTGTCATCAACAGGCGTGACAGCGAAGCTAAACGTTCCGGTGATCGCGCCGCCACCATCTTCATCACCGTCGTCGACACTGAAGTTGAAGCTGTCCGACGTCGTATCGCTATCGTCGTGGGTGTAGGTGATGAGATTGTTGTCGATATCGTCCTGGGTGAACGTTGCACCCACTGTGGCCAGGACCCCGTTGATCAGCAGGGAGCCATTGCCGGGCAGCGAATCTACAACGTAGGTGATGTCAGTGGCAGCGTCGTCTATGTCTGATGCGGCGAGGAAGGCGCTGGTGATGGTGGCGGTGGCACCTTCATCCAGTGTAATTGTGCTGTTGGTCGTGAGCGTCGGCGGATCGTTGACGCCGGTCACCGTCACCGTGAGGGTCGCCGTCTCTGTCTGGCCATCGGCTGCCGTTACCGTGTAGGTAATGGTGTCGGAGGCCGTATCACCAGGGGCCAGGTACTCGAACTGGCCGTTGGGGTCGTAGGTATAGCTGCCATCGGTGGACACCGTGAACTCACCGCCGCCGGTGCCCGTTACTGTGGCGCTGGTGTCAGGGCCATTATCGGGATCCGCCAGGGTTTCGGTGGTAGTCCCGGTTATCGCGCTGACGTAGGGGTCGGCGTTGATGGAGGCCAGATAATTATTCGCTATCTGGCTGGCGGGTATCGTCTCACCGTTGGTGGTGGATTCGTCGTAGATCCGTATGTTGGCGATCTGGCCGATGAAGTTGTTGGGTGTTGCCGTACTCTGGGAGCTGCCGCCCTGGGCGCCAGATGAGGTACCGATGGCGATGGACTGGTCCTCTCGCCCCCAGTCATCAAGGTTGTTGACTGGCGTCGAGGCCTGCAGGCCGCCGGCGGCCGTGCCGCCGTTCACAAAGAAATCGATAAAGCTGGCGGCGTCATCATCGACGATGCGCACCACCACATGTGTGAACTCCGCCGTCGGATCTATGGCGCCGCCGAGGTCGATCTCTGCGGTGGCAACAACACCATTGTCGTCATCATCGAAGTAGACGATAAACTTGCCGTCCGCGGGGTCGGCAGCCGCCTCATAGACCAGCGAGAAGCCGTTTGTGGCGTCTCCGGACTCAATGATTATGTACTCTTCGCCCGCCACCACCGCCGGGTCGATTTTGAGCCAGAACTCGAATGCGGTTGGCTCTTCGGTCAACACCTCTGCCGGAAAACCGGATGAAATCGCTGTGGAGTTGCCGGTGCCGTCAAAGTCGTAGGCGGCAGTGATCGCGGTCAGGTTGGTAGTAGGGTTGGTATCACGCGTGACACCGCTGCCCAGGGTCAGGTCCAGGCCCGCCGTGCCGGCATCCTCCCAGATACTATCGCCATCGGTATCCGCCGCCGCATCGAAATTGGCAACAAGATCAGTGGTATCCAGTGTTTCGGCACCCGGTGGTGGGGTGGGATCGGCGGTAGTGATGATGTCGTTGGCGAGCAGGTTGCCGCTGCCGGTACTTTCCTCGTCGACCGTGAGCGTGTCATCGGAAAGCACCAGCGTATCGCTGGTATTGATGATGAGCTCGCCGGAGCTGGTGTCGGACGTGGTAATGCCAAACTCGTCCGTGGTGGATACGCTGACTTCGTATGTGCCATCCGCCAGGGGCGCAGGCACCGCCAGGGACCAGGTGCTTCCGCTGATGGACAGCTCGGCATCGCTTGGCGTGTAGGTAACCCCGTCAAAGGTGACCTCGAGCGTGTCGGTGTTTACGTCATCAAAACTACCGGTGATGGTCGGCGTGGTGTTGGCAGTGGCCTGGGAATTGACCGTTGGTATGGCGGGCCCATCGGTCTTGATCTGAACACCCAGATCCGACGAAGCCGGCGACTCATTACCCACCTGGTCAGTAATCGTGACCGAGTAGTCGGCGGCGCCATCAGGCAATGTGACCGTGGTGATATCAATATAGCCATTGGTCACGTCCGCCGGCGATACAGCAAAGGGCGCTCCGAACGGTGCACCATCTATATATAGCTGGACGGTATCTCCCGCCGCGACATCCTGGTTGACTGGTCCGCTCTGGTCGAAAGTCACCCTGAATGTAGGTGTGTTATCGGAGGTGAAATCATCACTGCTGGATGCACCGGTGTCAGAGCCCGGCAGCAGGTCGATAGTCGGCGCCAGCGGTGCCACACCATCCACCACAATGGAAATCGCGAACGTATCACTGATCGGCCCGCCACCATCTTCATCACCGTCGTCAACGTCAAAGCCGAAGCTGTCGGTGACAGTGGGCGTTCCACTGTGGGTATAGGTCACCTGGCCGGCGTTGACCTGGGCCTGGGTGAAGGTGTCGTTGATGGCCGCCGCGGAACCGTTGATCAACAGCGTGCCGTTGCCGGGCAGGGAGGTTACCGTGTATGTGATTTCGGCAGCCGTGTCGTCGGCGTCGGTCGTCTCCAGCAGGGCCACGGTGATCATGCCCGTGCCAGCATTAACTACATTGAGCCCGTTATTTGTGACCAAGACAGGCTCATCGTTGATCGGATTGACCGTAAAAGTGAACGTGCTGTCGACCGGAACACTGGCATCCTCGTTGCCGTCTTCGACATTGACATCAAATGACGCAGCCAGGGTCTCACTGCCGTCATGCAGGAAACTCACCAGGCCTGCGGTCAATTGTGCCCCGGTAAAGCTGGTCACCGGCGAACCACCGACCTGCACGCTGCCATTGACCAGGTTACTGACGTTGAACACCACGCCAGCGTCATCGTCGTCCACATCCGTATAACCCAGGTCAGCGCCGGTCAGGACGTAACCAGCTCCCTCATCTACTGTCGCGGTCAGATCGCCGTTCAAGACCGGCGCATCGTTGGCGCCGGTAATAGTGATTTCCAGCGTCGTAGTGTCGGTGCTGAGGCCGTTGTCGATCGTGTAGGTGACCGAGTCGGTAGCGGTTTCACCCGGCGCCAGGTCTTCGAAGGCGCCATTCGGATCATAGCTGTAACTGCCATCACTATTGATGGTGAAGATGCCGCCGGCGGTTGTTGTAACCGGGTTGCCCACGTTGGCAGCGTTGCCGTTAACCTCGGAGACCGTTGCGACGAGGGACTGCGCGACGGCATCGTAGTTGCTGGAGATCTGGGCGTCATCAAGGGGCTCTGGCCTTGCATTCCCACCGGCTTCGTAGCCATAGAGGCGCATGATGGCGATCTGGCCTTCAAAGTTGGCCACAGTGCCGAGGGTATTGCCGGAGGACCCGCCCTGCTGGCCTGCTGTTCCGCCCAGACCATCGTCTCCGCCACCGGTCGCACCCCAGTCGTCAATGTCCGTGATCGAAGTGGTCACCGTCAGGCCGGCGGTGGCGGCGGGCTGACCATTAATGTGCCAGAGAATGGCATTGCTAGGCTCGTCAAAAGACAGCACCAGCTGCATAAAGTCCGCCGTGGGATCAAACGCCGCGTCAGTGCCCAGTGAGATCACCGATGTTCCGGTCGAGGCCCCGGAGTTCAGGTCGTCATCGTTATAGTAGAGGACGAATTCGCCGTTGCCGGTCGCCGTCGGCCGGTACGCGAGCGTAAAGCCATCGGCATTGTCGCCGGCCTCAAAAATCGTGTAGCTGGTACCCGTTGTCAGCCCGGAGTCGACCTTCAGCCAGAACTCAAAGGTGGCGGAGTTCTCAGACAGGCTGCCGTCGAGGTTGCCGCTGATGTCTGCCGTAACAGTCCCGTCAAACTCGAAGGCATGCGTAATACTGGGTGCGGTCTCACTGCTGACGCCCACTGGCGCCAGGTTTGTCCCCCACTCCCAGGTGCGATCGAGGTTGCCTGTGCCGTTGTTCTGCTGGTCATCCCAGTCGCCGTCATTATCGGTATCCTGGGAGGCGTCGTAGTTGAGGTATAGCTCGCTCACATCAGCGCCATCGGTTTCCACCGCAGGCCGAGCCGGATCAGGGACGATAAAGAGATCGTTCTCAAGCACACCGTCCGCAGCTACCACCAGGGTCGGGCCGTCCTCGCTAACCGTATTGGTATCAGGCGCCGCGGCGATATCGCCCGGGGCGAGAATCTCCAGTGCGCCGACACTGGTAAATACCGTCGGATTGCCTACTGGATCCTCGGCAGTCACTTCCACGTCGTAAGGGGCCGGACTCAGGTCATCGCCGGCCGGGATGGTGAGCGTCCAGGTGCCGTTGGCGTTGACCGTCAGGTCGGGCCCGGAGGCAAGGTAGGTTATTCCATTGACGACTACCTGGGTGACCGTACCGTCCGTCTGATCGTAGGTACCTGAAATCGTCGGGTTGCTGGCACTGGTTGCCAGCGCAGTTACCGTCGGTGCTGCCGGGCCGGTCGCATCCACCACCAGTTCATCAACGCTAACATCATCCAGCGAGCCAGCCGCGCTGCTGGTCGTTACCTCAACATCAAACGCGCCATCGCTGGACAGCGTCTGTCCCGCGGTCGCCAGGCTCAACGTCCAGTTGCCGCTGCCGTCAGAACTCAATCCAGTGGGTGGTGTGCCGCCGGTGCGGAGGTTACTCCAGGTATACGTGCTGCCGTCTACCACTACTACCAGCGTATCGCTGTCGGTTTCATCGAAGGTGCCGGTAATGGTCGGCTGCAGCGAGGTGGTCACCTGGCCGGCAACGGTCGGCACGTCCATGAACCCGGTAATCGCCACCGTCGCCGTTGCCGCTGAGCTGTCAGTAACGCCGTCATTGACCACGACTTCGACCGTGCGGTCGGCAGCGTTGATAGCCAGGCCATCGGTGTTGTCATAGGTCACCGCTGCCAGTGCAGCTATGACATCGGCCTCGGTGGTGGCCGTGTCATCGAAGTCGATGGTCAGGGTGATCTCGCCGGGCACCGAGGTATCGATGCTGGTGCTATCTATGTTGTTCAGGCCCGCGGTGTTGATCGCCAGGGTATCGCTACCGGAGGCATTAGTGAGCCGCACAGTGGCAGTCTGCAGGGTGGTCGTCGAGTCGTAATTGACCAGCGTGACGTCGCCGACGTCCACAACGCCGACTTCGGTACCCGTGCTGATATCAAAGCTGGTGTCGTAGTCAAGGCCGGTCGCACCGCTGCTGTTGTCACCATCGATGTCGAGTCGAATCGAAGACCCCAGCCAGTCAAAGAAACCGGCGGAGTCGAGCTGCGTATCCGAGTGGTCGGCCACGGCGAATTTGATGGTGTATTCGCTATCGGCGCCCGGTACGTCAGCGATGTCCAGCACGGCCTCCTGGACGCCGGTGACATGGTTGGATTCCACGTTGCCCGTGGTATCTGTCGCCGTATTGTCAAACAGGCCTCCGGCGGCTGGAGCCGTGGCGTGAAGGTCACGCAGGTTGGTAAACACGAACTCCTGGTAGGACTGGCCCACTTCCGCATTGCGGATGTAGATACCAAACACGTCTGGATACTGGGCGTTGGCAAACGCCGCGGTTTCTTCGGTGGCGAACACGTAATTCAAGGCCAGCTTGGTGACGCCCGGTGCCGGCGTAAAGGAGAATTCGAAGCTGGCGATATCGTACTGATCAAAATCGATGCCCGCGGTCACCGAGGAAGCATTCAGGTCGGGATCGTCGTCCGGCTCACCGGCGCCACCAGGGCCAGTCGCATTGTCGCTGATCGTATTGCCGGCGGTGGCATCCGCAATCAGGCTGTTAGTAAAGCCCGTAGAAATGACCACACCCTCGGACAACAGGTCACCGGTAGGGCCTGCGCTAAGGTCGGTGAACAAACCGATGGATTCGTCACCGCCGACATAGCTGATGCTACCAATATTGATGCCACTGCCTTCCGGCGCCAGGCCGTCAGCTATAGCCTGGTCTGCGGCGGCATCGGCACCGAGTGCGGCGCGATCCTGCACCGTCAGGTCCAGCACATGCCCCCAGGACACCCGCGCCGGCTCGGCGATGGCGATATCGGTCTCCACCTCGCCTGAAGAAATCTCCAGGTCCCAGTCGCCACCGAGGGCGGCGGCACCGGTATCATCCTCCGAAGCGGCAATATCGGCGCCGGTAACATCAGCGAGTTGCTCAATAAAGGCGAGACCATCATCACCTTCGGCAACGCTGCAGCCATAAATCAGGATGTCGCCTTCTTCGGTAAGGTTGTCGCCCCAGGCCTGCACATGGCCGAGGGTATCGCCAACAAGAGTCTCCGCCGTGAGCGTGGCACTCCCCAGCCGCAGCTCTCCTGAGCCACCGTGGCTAACGATGTGAATGGCTGAATAGGTCTCGTCGCTATTCTCGAGCACGTCGGCGATGAAGGCGGCGCCATCTTCATCGGCTTCGATGAAGTAGACCTCGATGTTGTCGTCGAGGTTTGCCAGCAACTGGTCGACATCGTCAACCTGGCTGTCCACAAACAGGATCTCTGGCCCGGTATCCTCGACCGCCTCGGTGTCAGCTTGCTCCTGGCTCTCGCCAAGAGCAGCTACAAGGCTGGTGAGTTCCTGCTGCTCCTGCAGGTGCTCGGCCCGGTTTTCCGCCTGGGCGTCACTGGTATCGCCGGTATCGTCTGCGCTGTCGACGACAGTCACTGCGCCCGCTGCGTCGAGCAGCACGCGGTCTTCCAGTCGGCGGTAACGCTTTTTCCAGTTCACTCAATTGCCCTGCTGTGTGCGGTGCCTGTCTGGAGCCAAACCTGTGGCCTCCAGACGGCGACGCCGATACCCGCAGACCTTCCGGTGCGCGGGTATTTGATTAATTTTGGTAGCATCCGTTGCTGTCTGTGCCGCTAGCGATCTGTCCGTGTCACTATCAACGTGCATTCGCGGTCGGGTCACATATTGACCGCCGGAAAACTGTATATTTTAGTGCGTGCCTGCGTATTTGACGCTTTAGCGCCGCCAGTCTGTGACAGCGCCGACAAAGAAGCAATCTATGCACTACGCATTCCGTAGCGACCGCGCCGTCCTGATGCATGGAGCACCGGTAAGTCAGCGGGGGCGCAGGTTTGCGGGTGCTATGCGGGAACCCCGACCATACTCGGAAGCGGGCCAAGAAGGAGGCGTGCCAATGCTGAGAGTAGTATCGCTGAGCGCCGCCCGAGGGCGGTATTCGAAGGCGTCGATTTCCATAAGTCATTGACGGAATCCGACTCCTTCTACGGCGAATTTTTACTGCAATCAGTGACGCTCGAGCTGGCGGCGGTGTTCTTCAAACCCGGGCCATCGGCATCACACGCCCTCGAGCATTGGCAGACAATCCGCTGGTACTTGCACCGATTGTTCGCGCTCACCCTGAGAGCGGTCAGAAGGTCTTATTCCTCAACGCACTGCTCACCAAAAGGATTCGCGTATTGAGCCCGCAAGTAAGTTAGTGCTTGCTATCTATTATCTTGCCAGCCCTGCTGGCATGAGTTTGACCGCCGCTGGCCTGGCGAGAAGATTCCCTCGCCTTCTGAGACAATCGCAGCACGCAACACATAACCGCCAGGCATGCCTTTGTCGCTCAACGCGGGCATGGAAAGGATTACCATAGCCGGTGACCAACTCTGGTGGTTACCACCTGTCAATTAACCGAGGGCCCGGGCCATGCCCGTTAACAGTCTCACCACGCGCCTGGTCCTGCTGCTCACGCTGACTATTGCGCTCACCCTGACCGCCGTTACGATGGTGGACTATCTGTCGTCCCGGGATCGCATTCTGAGCGACCAGGAGGCGCGGGTGGAATCCACAGTGGATGGCGCCGTAAGGGACCTGGAAGTGCGCCTGTCGGTGCTGGAAGAAACTGCTGAGCTGCTGGCAGAGGTGATTCAGTCGGGCAACTACACTGAGCCAGAGCTCAAGGCTCTATTGTACGAGGCTGTGGACGAGCGCAGTGACCTGTTTGGAGCCGCGCTGGCCCTGCACCCCAGTTTTGCCAGCGACCCGGCCCGCGGCTTTGCCCAGTATTTTTTCTACCGCGAAGGCCAGATCGAATCCAGCGATCTCACCGTAGCTTACGACTACCTTCTCAGCAGCTGGTTTCGCGAAGCCCTGAGCCGGGGCGTACCCATATGGACCGAGCCCTACTTCGACACCGGCGGCGGTGATGCCAGCATGGTCACCTACTCTGTGCCGATGTTTCGTGTCGTCGACGGCGAGCGCGTGTTCTACGGCGTGGTCACCGCCGACATCACTCTCGACGAATTGCAGTATTACCTTGAGCGCATGGAGCTGGGAGAAAGCGGCTTCGGCTTTTTGTTGAGCCGTAGCGGCAAGGTGATGGTGTCACCCAATCCCGCCAATCGCCTGAAGCCCTGGGCCGGCACTATGCCCAATCCCGAGCAGGCGCAGCGCTGGGCTGGCATTATCAACCGGGTAACGGCCGGTGAGGCCGCCTCGGACAGGATTGCCTGCTTTGACCAGGAGCAGCAGTGCATGATCAAGCTGGCGCCGCTGGAGACGACTCGCTGGCCGGTGGGCGCCTTCTACTCCGAGCACGAAATGCTTGCACCGCTGCGGGAATACCTCACCAAGAGCGTGCTGTCGCAGCTACTCACCATGGTATTGCTGCTGCTGGGCATAATCTGGGTGTCGCGGCGCATTACCCGGCCGCTGACCTCACTGGCCGCGGCCACTGAAGAAATTGCTGGAGGCAACTTTCATACAGCGCTTCCCGCGGAGCGCGGCCGTGATGAGCTGGGCCGCCTGGTCACCGCCTTCTCTGCCATGCAGAGTCAGCTGGAACGCTATGTCGATGAGCTGCAGACCGAAACAGCCTCTCGCAACCGGCTGCAGGGGGAACTGGAAGCCGCAACCGCCATCCAGATGTCGATGCTACCTGGCGGCGGCCGCGCCAGCGTGATTGAGGATGGGTTCAAGTTATGGACCCACCTCAGACCCGCCAAGTCCGTCGGCGGCGATCTCTACACGTTTCATGTCCAGAGTCGCCGTCGACTGTTTCTGGCAGTGGGGGACGTCAGTGACAAAGGCGTACCCGCCGCCCTGTTCATGGCACGGGCCATGACGCTATTGCAGCAGTACGTTTACTCAACACTGGATGCCAGTGCCATCATGGCACAGCTCAACGATGAGTTGGTGGAGAGCAACGAAAACTACATGTTCGTGACGCTGTTCATCGGTTGGCTTGACCTCGAAACGCTCAAGCTCCAGTTCGCCAGCGGCGGCCAGACACCGCCCTCGCTGGGCCGGGGCGATGCGGTGGTGAGCCTGGACCAGGAGTCAGGGCCCGCCCTGGGATTAGCAGAGTCGCAGCAGTTTCCGCTTAACACGGTGCAACTGGCACCGGGTGACCAGCTCGCCGTGTTTACCGACGGCATCGACGAGGCCTTCAATGCCGAGCAGGCCCAGTTCGGCCTGGAGACAGCAAACAAGGTGCTGTCTGAGCATCGCGGTCGCAGCCTGGAGGCCCTGGGCCAGGCACTGCTTGACGCCGTAGACGCCCATCAGGGCGAGGTACCCCAATCCGACGACATCACCCTGCTGTTGCTGGAACCGCGGGCGGCAGGCAGTGCCCGCAACCGCATAGTGCTCAACGATGACGCGGGTGCGGTTTCAACCCTGCAGGCCTGGATGGCACAGCTGATGGGCGAGGCGGAGTTGCCCCTGGACATCCAGGCTGAGATGCAGCTGGTGGCTGAAGAAGTCGTCACCAATGCCTTCAAGTACGGCCAGTTGCCGTCGGGGGCGGGAGTCACGCTGGAGCTGGAAATAGGCAGCAAGAAGGTGAAAATGACCTTCCGCGATGCGGGCGTTTCTTTCGACCCGCTGGCTGAGGCAAAGCGATCTTCGCTGGGCGATGACATAGATTCTGCCGCCATCGGAGGGCTTGGTGTACACTTGCTGGAAGGCCTTACGGACGAGCAGGAATACCGGCGTGAGGAGGGAGAAAACCACCTGCGCCTGGTGAAACACCTGCGCTGACAGGCCCACCGCAACTGCCTGGAACAAGGAAACCGCCATGGATCTGACCACCAATGTGGAAGTTGATGAGGAGCGCTCTCTCGCCAGAGTGTGCCTGGTCGGTGCGCTGAACACCGACACGGCACCGGACTTCCAGTCGCGCCTGCAGGACGTCATCGACCGGGGTTATGCCGTTACCGTGCTGGACATGAAAGACCTCGACTACATCAGCTCAGCCGGGCTACGGGTCATCTTCAAGGCCGCGAAGGATGTAAAGGGAAGCGGCAACCGGCTGGCGGCCGCCAATCGCAAGCCCCACATCGAGAAGGTATTCGAGATTCTCAAGGCGTTGCCGGATATGGCGGTCTTCGCCAACGACGCAGAAATGGATGAATACCTGGACTCCATGCAGAGCCAGGCAAAAGGCGAATAAGCCCGACCTCGCTCAGCTTCGCAGGAAGTTCACGATCCAGTTAGCTGCTCGCTCGCGATCCAGATCGCGCGCCAATGACGCCTTGCCGTTGCGATAGTTGTCCTCACCGATACGCTCCCTGCGCAGCTCGAGCAGGTTATCTGAGTAGGACTTGATGAACTCAGGGTGACCCTGCAGCGTCATGATGTGGTCGCCCAGCTGGCAAACCGCATTCTCACAGAAGTCACTGCCTGCCAGCACCTCTGTACCTGGTGCAGTCTCCACCACCTGGTCCTGGTGACTCACCAGCAGCACAAACTCCGGGTCTCCGCCGTCATGCCACTCGGGCAGACGGTGGAACACGGCATCGTGAGCACCCACACCCCAGCCTTTGTCTGACTTCTCGGTGCGCCCACCCAGCGCGTGGGCCACCAACTGGTGGCCGAAACAGATACCCACCAGCTTCTTGCGGCGCGCGTGCAGCTCGCGCACGAAGTCTGACAGCCGGTGAATCCATTCCTCATCTTCGTAAACGCTGGATTTGCTGCCGGTCATCAGATACGCGTCCACTTCGTCGATATCTTCCGGGTATTCACCGGCCTCGACGTCGTAAACGACAAACTCCAGCTCCGGGTCCGCCGGTGCCAGCAGTGCCTGGAACATCTGCGGATACTCGCCGAAACTCCCCACCAGGTCTTCGTGGACGCGATCTGTCTTTAGAATGCCTACTCTCATTGCCTGCTCACAGCACGGCGAGCCTTCCAGTGGTTGGCGCGCCTCGGGTTAGAATGCGGCATGGTAAATGAAAACACGGGTGGGATCGACGCCGCCATCAACGCCGTCGTCGCGCCGGTAGCCGAGGCGCTGTCGAGCTTTATTTTTTTCGGGGTGCGTATCGGCGAGGCTGAGCTGCCGCTGATCGTCGCCTGGCTCATTGCTGCTGCCACTTTTTTCACTCTCTACTTCGGCTTTATCAACATTCGCGGCTTTCCGCACGCTGTCAGGCTAGTGCGCGGCGACTACGCCGACCCCAACCACCGCGGCGAAGTCAGCCATTTCCAGGCCCTGGCCACGGCGGTTTCAGGCACCGTGGGTATCGGCAATATCGGCGGTGTTGCCGTGGTGATCAGCCTGGGCGGTCCCGGCGCCACCTTCTGGCTGATGCTGGCAGGCTTCCTGGGCATGTCTACCAAACTCGCCGAGTGTATTGCCGGGGTGAAGTACCGGCGCATCAATCCCGACGGCACCGTCTCCGGCGGGCCCATGTACTACCTGGAGCAGAGCCTGCGAGACCGCGGGCTCGCGCCGCTGGCGAAACCGCTGGGTGCGTTTTACGCCATCGCCATCGTCATCGGCTGCCTGGGGATTGGCAACATGTTCCAGTCCAACCAGGCCTTTAGCCAGGCGGTCTTCATCACCGGCGGCAGCGCAGGCTTCATGGCTGACAAAGGCTGGCTGTTCGGGCTGTTCATTGCCG
The DNA here is from genome assembly GCA_043513815.1 of Cellvibrionales bacterium. Classification (GTDB taxonomy): domain Bacteria; phylum Pseudomonadota; class Gammaproteobacteria; order Pseudomonadales; family Halieaceae; genus JANQIO01. The sequence goes on from CP121313.1 coordinate 4,362,080, forward strand.
CTGCAGTAGGACTGGTCATCATCGGCGGGCTCAAGAGCATTGCCAGGGTGACCAGCCGGCTGGTGCCATTCATGGCGCTGGCCTACCTGCTGCTCGCAAGCCTGGTGCTGATTCTCAACGCCGAGCGCTTGCCGTGGGCTATCGGTGCCATCTTCACCGAAGCCTTTAATCCGCAGGCCATCAGCGGCGGTTTTGTCGGGGTGATGATCCTCGGCTTCCAGCGGGCAGTCTTTTCCAACGAGGCCGGCATAGGCAGCGCCGCGATCGCCCACGCCGCAGTTCGCACCAACGAGCCCGCCACCGAAGGTTACGTCGCGCTGATGGAGCCGTTTATTGACACGGTGGTGATCTGCACCCTGACGGCGCTGGTCATCCTGACCACGATCTACCATCCAGATATCGCCGGGGCCGGTGTGCAGGGAGTGGAACTGACCTCCAGTGCCTTCGCCAGCACCTTGCCCTGGTCTACCGTGCCCCTGTCCCTGATCGCGGTGCTGTTCGCATTTTCAACCATGATTACCTGGTCTTACTATGGACTGAAGGGCTGGACCTACCTGTTGGGCGAGGGCCGCGGCAAGGAGCTGGTATTCAAGGCTCTGTTCTGCGGCTTCGGCGCCCTGGGCTGCACCATGCAGCTGGGTGCCGTGCTGGACTTCTCCGACGCCATGGTCTTCCTGATCGCGCTGCCCAATATTGTCGGGCTGTACCTGCTGGCCCCGACTATCAAGGCCGAACTCCGTGCCTACAGGTCACGCATTGATGCCGGTGCGGCTGTCACAAAAGCTCCACAAAATATTCACGGATAGGCAACGGCGGGCGCTTAGAGTGCCCGCATGCAGATTCTCAGCTCCCTGCAACAAGCCGACCTGCGACTATTTGCCTGGCTGTTTCGCAACGGCGACCGATATCTGCTGATACCGCCAGCCAAGGCAGTGTCACGCTCCGGCGACGGCTACCTGCACGTGCTCACCCCGCTGATGCTGGTGATCATGGGAGCCCAGTACGCGGGCGACCTGGTGCTGATGTTGGCACTGGCGCTGATCATGGAGCGCTCCCTCTACTGGGTGCTGAAGAACAGCCTCAAGCGGCGGCGACCTGCACAGTTTGTGCCGGGCTTTCGCAGCCTGGTGGTTGCTTCGGACCAGTTCAGCTTTCCCTCCGGGCACAGCTCTGCTGCCTTCCTGCTGGTGACCTGCCTGTGCATTCTCTACGGAGCGGCAGCGATGCCGCTGTTGGGTTGGGCTGTTGCCGTGGGTATATCGCGGGTCTTGCTGGGCGTACATTTCCCAGGGGATATTGTTGCCGGTGCCAGTATGGGCACCCTGATCGCTCTGCTGGCCGGCTCAATACTGGGACTCTGCTGACATGAAGATTCTCTACGGAGTGCAGGCCACCGGCCAGGGGCACATCAGTCGCGCCCGCGCCATGGCAGAGGCGCTCTCAAGTTACCCGGTCCAGGTGGACTGGCTGTTTTCCGGTCGCGAGCGGGACAAGCTGTTCGACATGGAACCCTTTGGCAACTACCTGCACCGTCGCGGGCTCACTTTCACCACCCGCAACGGTCGCATTTCCCATCTGCGTACCGCCATCGACAACAACATCGCTACGTTTCTCCACGACATCCGACAGCTCAACATCCGGGACTACGACCTGGTGGTGACCGACTTTGAACCCGTGACAGCCTGGGCCGGGCGCCTGCACGACGCAGCCACGATCGGCATTGGTCACCAGTATGCCTTTGGCGGCAAGGCGCCGACAGCCGGCAACCACTGGCTGTCGCGGCTCATCATGCGCAATTTCGCACCGGTAAAAACGGGTCTCGGCCTGCACTGGGACAGGTATGACAGCAACACTTTACCGCCCATACTTGATCTGGCGCATCAGCAACGCGGCGAGGGCGAGCACTACCTGGTATACCTGCCGTTCGAAAATCAGGCCCGGGTTACCCACTGGCTTAATGGTCACGGCGACTATCGCTTCGTGCAGTACGCACCAGGTCTGCCGTCCCGCCAGGCCGGCAACGTCAGGCTGCATCCCACCAGTATTACCGCGTTCAAACGCGACCTCCACAGTTGCCGCGGCGTAATCTGCAACTCTGGCTTCGAGTTGATTTCCGAATGCCTGGAGCTGGCCAAACCCGCGCTCACCAGGCCGCTGGCGGGCCAGACCGAGCAACTGTCCAACGCACTGGCACTGACTGAACTGGGCTATGCCAGCGCTATGAACGACCTCGACGACATGCGACTGGCCAGCTGGCTGCGAGATACACCGCGGGCGCCGTCTATTCACTTTGCCGACGTGGCGGCTGGCCTGGCGGAGTGGCTTTACAACGGTTGCGAGGAGCCCGCCGCCAGTCTCAGCCAGAGGCTCTGGCAATCCAGTATGACTCCGCGTACTGCTTTGCAGAACGATCATCCGTGCCGTCCGTTGTCGCTGACCGCCTGATTCCTCCCACCGACACTGGTTTATACTCGCTGGTCACTGAAACAGGGTGTTGATATGGCTGGCATTGCATTCGAGCGCGAACTCCCCTTTCCCGCCGCTTCCGTGTGGGCGCTGTTGGAGGACTTCGGCAACATGGCCTGGGCTGCGGGCGTCAAGCAGGTAGAAATCATCGGCGACGGCGTCGGCATGACGCGGCGCCTGCACATGGACGGTATGGACCCGATCGACGAGGTGCTGGAGACCCGGGATCCGGCGACCATGAGCTTCAGTTACAGTATCCCCCGCGGCATCCCGTTACCGGTGACGGACTATCTTGCCAGCGCCCGTATCGAACCGATTGACGACACTCGCTGTCGCGCCCACTGGTCCTGCACCTGCACGCCAACTGACAGCACCATGGACGAGGCCCAACTCGAGGAAATGCTACGAGGCACCTATACACTGTTGCTGGATATGGTGGAAAACTACCTCAGCGCGCAGGGCGCTCAATGAGCGTGGAGGGCTCCTCTGGCAGCGCTGGCTTTCCAGGCGCCTATGGCAACATGTATTCCAACCTGTTTGGTTTCCTCAACCTGCCGCTGTGTGAAGACATCAGTGCCAGCGACGCCGACGTCGCGGTGCTCGGGCTGCCCTATGACCTTGCCACCAGCGGCCGCGCCGGCACCCGATCGGGCCCCAACGCTATACGCCAGGCCTCTGCCAACCTGCGCTGGGAGGAGTCCCGCTGGCCCTGGCCGTTCAAGCTACAGGACCGCATCGAGGCCGTGGATTGCGGCGACGTACAGTACTACCAGGGCGATCACGCCGCCTTTGTCGCTGCCTGCGAGGCCAGCGCCGGAGAGATTCTCGACGCCGGCAAGACTCTGCTCAGCCTGGGGGGAGATCACTACGTTGCCCTGCCGCTGCTGCGCCAGCACGTAAAGCGCCACGGCAAGCTGGCGTTGATTCACTTCGACGCCCACACCGACACCGATGAAGAAGGGTGGATATACGACCACGGCGCGATGTTTCACCACGCCCGCACCGAAGGACTGCTGGACGATGAGCGCTGCATCCAGGTGGGCATTCGCACCTGGTACGAACCCGACAGTCATCCGTTCCGGGTCATCGACGCCGATGCGGCCTGCGGCGTCTCGTCTGCGGAGCTGGCCGCCAGCATTTGCGAGCACGTCGGCGACGGGCCTGTCTATATCAGTTTCGATATCGACTGCCTCGATCCCGCCTTTGCACCCGGCACGGGAACGCCCGTTGCCGGTGGCCTCAGCAGCAACCACGTGCTGGCCACGCTGCGCGGCCTGGCCGGACTGAACCTGGTAGGCATGGATATCGTCGAAGTCGCCCCGGCCTATGACCACGGTGAGATTACCGCCCTTGCAGCCGCCACGCTGGGGCTGGAATTTCTCTATCTGGTGGCCTCCCGAAGGGCCCCCTAGCCGCCCTGTCTCACAGATTCAGCACTCGCTGCCTACCAACTGGCGCGGGCGGATTGGACTGGACTCCTCAGTCGTGTACCGTGTGAAAAGCCTGAGATTTGCACCATGCGATTTCCGACACTACCCACAGTATTCACATCCCTGCTGACTCCGCTCCTTTGGCTGAGTGCGCCTGCGCTGCCCGCCGACCCCGCTTTCCTCGATCATCCCGACTATGCCGGCTCAAAGATCTGCGCCGAATGCCATACGGATGCCTACACTGCCTGGCGGGGCTCTCACCACGACCTGGCCATGCAGGTGGCAAACACTGACACCGTGCTGGGGAATTTTTCAGACAGTGAATTTAACTACGCGGGCAAGCCCAGTCGCTTCTTTCGCAAGGGCGAGGAGTTCTGGGTCAATACCGAGGGGCCGGACGGCAAGCTCTCCGACTACCGGATCGACTACGTGTTTGGCGTCGAGCCGCTGCAACAGTACCTGATCGCCTTTCCAGGTGGGCGCCTGCAGGCCCTGGGCATCGCCTGGGACACGCGACCCGCAGAATCCGGTGGTCAGCGCTGGTATCACCTGTACCCGGATGAGGAGGTGGCTGCTGGCGATCCGCTGCACTGGACCGGCCCCTACCAGAACTGGAACCTGCAATGCGCTGAGTGCCACAGCACCCATCTGGAAAAAAACTATAACCCCCAGAGCCGCAGCTATCGCACCACCTGGTCAGAAATTAATGTCGCCTGCGAGTCCTGTCACGGCCCGGGGGCTACCCATGTGAAGCTCGCCAAAGGCGGTGGCATGGACCGTGTCGACCACGCCGGCTTTCCCGTCGACCTGGCGGAGCGCGGCGCCTGGGCCTGGCCCGAAGGAAAAGACATTGCCGTGCGTAATGAGCCTCTGGGCAACTCCCAGCAGGTGGAGAGTTGTGGCCGCTGCCACGCCCGCCGCGGCACCCTGGGAGACTACCAACACGGCCGACCACTGCTGGATACCCACCGGCCTGCACTGCTGCTGGAGCCGCTTTACCACCCCGACGGTCAAATCCTTGACGAGGTTTACGTCTATGGCTCCTTCGTACAGAGCAAGATGTACCAGGCGGGCGTGGTGTGCTCCAACTGCCACGAGCCCCACAGCAACCAGCTCAGGGCGCCCGGCAACGGTGTGTGCGCCCAGTGTCACAAGCCGGCCAGCTTTGACACACCTGACCACCATCGTCACCCGCCAGGCAGCAGCGGTGCCGCCTGCGTCAACTGCCATATGCCTTCACAGAATTACATGGTGATCGATGCCCGTCGCGATCACAGCATGCGCATCCCGCGCCCGGACCTCAGCGTGGCCCTGGGCACACCCAACGCCTGCAACCAGTGTCATGCAGATCGTGACTCACAGTGGGCCGTCAACAGCCTGCGCGACTGGGGCGTGCATTTCAACGACAGCAGTACCCACCCCGCCCGCAGCCTCGCGCTGGCTCGCAAGGGTGACGGCCGCGCCGTACCGGGGCTGGTGCAGCTTTCCCGCGATCCGCAGGCCGCTACCATCCTGCGCGCCACTGCTGTAAACGAGCTGGCCAGCTTCAGCAATCGTGAGGCATTGGAAACGGCGGTGATCCAGCTCAACAGTGAAGATCCGATGCTGCGCTGGACCGCCGCCAGCACCATGCGCATGCTACCTCTGCAGCACCGATACGGCGTACTGGAGCCGTTGATTGATGACGACATCACCACCGTACGCATCGAAGTGGCACGGTTGCTGGCAGAAGTGCCCCTCGATCAGGTGTCCGAGGAAGACGCCCGGCGCTTGCAGCGACTTTTTAATGAATACCTGGGGATCATGGGCCGCCAGGCCGACACCCCGGAAGGCCAGCTGGAAATGGGCCTGTTCTTTGTTTCGCGGCGCCTGATGGAGCCCGCCGAGCTCGCCTATCGAAACGCCATCGACATGAACCCGCAGCTGGTGGCGGCCTACATGAACCTGGCGGACCTTTACCGCATGGACGGACGCGAGGATGCCGGCCGCACCGTTCTGCTGAACGCTATCGAGATAGCCCCCGAAGAGGCCGCCGCCTGGCACGCACTCGGCCTGCTGGAAACCCGAGCCGGGCAAAGTAACGAAGCCCTGGAATACCTTGGCAGGGCAGCGGAACTGGAGACCACGGGGATTCGCTATCGCTACGTCTATGGCGTCGCCCTGCACGACGGTGGCCAGCCCGAAGCAGCGCTGGCACAGCTCAGGAGCCTGTTGCGCGAAGCTCCTGCCAACCCAGACCTGCTGCTGGCGTTAGCCACCTATTCAAAAAACCGCGGGCCGCATCGAGGACGCAAAGCGCTATGCCGGCAAGCTGGTCGAGTGGATGCCAGATGAGCCGGCGTGCAACAGTTCTACGACAGCCATGTAATCCTGCGCCTGGCTTGCCGCCTGTAGAGGGGTCTGTATCTCGCCCGGGAGACTCGCCGCAGCCGACATGTTTCAAGCGCCTTGAACCCTGTCGGTGCTGCGTGTTACACAGGGCACTCACTGTCTAGAAGAGGTTTTGCCATGCGTCTGTTGGCCATCTGCCTGTGCCTGTCACTCTTGCCTGCCTGTACCTGGGTAAAACTCACCGAGGAAGCCGAGTCTGTCACCGTGTGGCCTCTGTGCCATCCAGCTGTAAACGCCTTGGCAGCACCACATCGAGTACCAAGGCGGATTTGGATCTATTGATCGCAGCAGCAAAAAAGTAGCCACCGAGCTACAGAACTCTGGCCCGCAACTCGGCCGCAAATATGGGCGGTGACACCGTTAGCGCAGAGACCGAGGTCTCTGAGAACGGGGAACAGACTTTCGGAATCTATCGTTGCGGTATTTGAGGCCGGCTTGATCGCGGCCTGAGCCAGACTACAGCACCTCTGCAAGATCGCCCTTTTTCTCCACCAGACTTGCGGTCGGCGGCACGCTTCTTGGCCAGAAGCATGTCCAGCATCTTGTGAGTGCCGTCTCCTGAGTCCACACCAGGCGCACCAGACGCGCGGGTAATCCGGTCCATGGTCGTTTCGCGCAGTTGCAGCGGATTCATTTCGCCCAGGCCCTTGAAGCGGTCGGCGAGGATGCAGACCTTATTGTAGCGCAGCCCGGACAGGTCATCGCTGGCAGGATCGATACCCAGCGCCACCGAGATATTGTGTACCTCCTGGGACGCAAGAATTTCCTGGGAATCCACTTCCCAGGTGTTGAGGATCTTGCCGCGCAGCGGCAGGATGGCCTGGAATTCGCGATCTCGCGCCTGCTTGGCGGAGCCACCTGGCGGGAGTCGCTTCGACCAAGAACAGTTCGGCACGTTCTGTGTCCGAGCCGGAGCAGTCGGCCAGCTTACCGGGCAGTGCAGGTCGCAGACACACGCTTGCGCTCCACCTTCTTGGCGCTGCGCAGGCGCGACTGGGCGTTGGAAATACACATGTCAGCCAGCTGCTCGGCCTCCTGTGTGTGCTGGTTGAGCCACAGGCTGAAGGCGTCCTTGGCCACCCCGGATACAAAGGCGGCCGCCTCTCGAGACGACAGGCTCTTTGGTCTGCCCTGAAAACTGGGGATCCTCCAGTTTGGAGGACAGGACATAGGCACAGCGATCCCAGATGTCATCGGGGTGCAGCCTTCACGCCTCGCGGCAGCAGGCTGCGCAGCTCACAGAAATCCAGCGCATCGCATCCAGCAAGCCGGTGCGCAAGTCCATTGACATGAGTACCGAGCCCTGAGCGGTGGGAATAAGGTTCACGTAGCTCTCCGCCACTACCTCACCCCCCTCGGGCAGCCACTGAACCGCCCAGTCGACACCCTCGCTGCTGCCGGCAAAGCTGCCCACGAAGGGCTCTTCCGGAATGGCGGAAAGTCGATCGTGGCATCAGCCAGATAGTCGGTAAGACCGTCCCTCGTAGTACCACATCTTCGGACTCTTTCCTGGCCTCATCCTGAAACTTCACCCGCAGCTTGGGGCACAGCACTGCCTTGGCGCGCAGCACATGCTTGAGGCGCGGAACCGGAAAAGTTGACGGAGTCGAAATACTGTTTGTCGGGCGTAAATTTGACACACCGTGCCAGTGTTCCGCTGCCGCAGCTGTCAATGACCTCCAGCGCAGACGCCCTCTCGCCACTGGCAAAGGCCATCTGGTAGACCTGCCCATCTCGCCGAATAGTTACTTCGAGTCGATGGAAAGAGCGTTGACCACTGATACGCCCACCCCGTGCAAACCGCCGGAGAACTGGTAATTCTTGCTGGAGAATTTTCCGCCGGCATGCAGGGTGGTAAGGATCACCTCCACCCCCGGCTTTTTCTGTTCAGGGTGCAGATCTACCGGCATGCCGCGGCCATTGTCGTCCACGGTCAGGGAGCCGTCCTTGTGCAGGGTGACAGCAATTTCAATTGGCGTGCCCTGCCAGGGCCTTCATCCACGCTGTTGTCGATGACCTCCTGGGCGAGGTGATTGGGCCGAGTGGTATCGGTGTACATTCCCGGGCGCTTACGCACGGGGCTCGAGGCCGGTTAATACCTCGATGTCTTCAGCAGTGTAATTTGCTCATTTACAGCCTGTGTCCGGGATGACCGCGGCCAGCTGGCGGCGGCGAGTGTATTGCCTGGCGCAGTGGCTGCGCCGTCTGCGAGTCGCTATCGACCCACAGCAGGGAATTATAAGTAGCCGTCGGAATCCAGGTCTACGACAAAGCGAACGCCCTGCACCCTGGACACACCGTGTCGATGCTGCCATCGGTATGCAGTGTCCATCCAGCGGTAGCCCGGCGGGTTGATCGTCCGATCTTGAAATCGAAGCTGTTGGGCGCGAACCTGGATGCAGGAAGAGGGCGTGGACATCAGCTTGACGCCATTGCGCTCACTGTCCAGCTGCTGATGTACGTGGCCCCAGAGGAGGCGCGCACACAGTCATAGCTGTCCAGCATCGCAAAGAAAGCCTCTCGGTCAGCCACATCGCTCATCGATCCAGGCAGAGCCCATGGTACTGGCTGGTGATGCAGACACACCAGCAGTGCTGATTGGCGGCGCTGGCAGCGGCCAGGTCTCCTGCAACCAGGCCAGCTCATCGGCACCCAGCTCACCACCCACTTCACCGGGAATTTGCGAATTCAGCAGGATAATACGCCAGTGTCCGGCATCGATAGCACGGTGAACCCACCGTCCACTGCAGTACCTGCTGCTGTGCTGTCCGCACTGTCGTGGTTGCCCGGCAGCCAGGCTACCGGCGCGTCCAGTCGGAGAAATAGGCATCGGCCCTCACATAGGCCGCTTCGCTGCTGTGATCCGAAATATCTCCGGTACCCAGCACCAGGTCCAGCTCCGAGCGCTCGCTTTTCACCAACGCGATGACGTGCTCGAGCTATTGTCGGTATCCAATGCACCAGACGTCCGCCATGGCGTCTCTTTCAGGTGTGTATCGGTGATTTGGCACAATGTGCAGGCTATCCCCGCGGCAGCACTTGCTGGACGGCGGTGGTCATGAGGCTCGGCAGTTCCTGTCACCAGCGGGGGCCAGATCGAGGGAGCTGCAGCCCTGCTCTATGCAATGGCTGAGCCATTCCGCCAGAAATGCGTTCTGCTGGGCTTTTCGTCCACGGGCGTGCATCTCGGAGTTTGGATACTCATAGCGAGCTTCGACGCGACGCTGTGACTGAATGCCGTGACTTCTACCATGCGTGCATCGTGGATAGGCCGCAGGTCAAAGCGGGCGGCATCATCCAGCCATCACCCCCCTCTGACAAATCTTCAGCAGCGTGGTTGTAGCGCAAGCGCTCGACCACGTCCTATCCGTAACTCGCTCACCGGCCTGCTGAGCATGAAATCACGGAAATATTGGCGGTCCTCGATATTCCGAAAGAGCTTGCAGCAGGCGGGCATAGTTGGACTCGCAGGTGCACAACGCCGCAATATCCACTAAAATTTCAAGGAAGTCCACTCACAGCCTTGCTCTCTTATGTCCTGCCCAGCGCCTGGCTGTAGTACGAATTCAATGCGGCGGTTTTCCTGATGCTCCACCACCCGAACTGTTTATCACCGCGTCGCCAGCACTACACCCGAATGCGTCACTACCGAATCCGGTGTAGAGCTGCTTCAGGCCGGTAGCGGCTTTCGCCCTGCCGTTCAGGGCACTCGCCCTGTCGCGCAAAGACATTGTCGAATGCGTAACATACGGCATGGTGGGAGGCCCGCCAGTGACCAGGAAACTCTCCTGCCATGTTCGCTCGACAGCAGTCTATCAGTTACCTTGCACAAAAAAAGGGACATATTCCCATGTTTCAGCCAGGACGCGTGCCCTGTATTAATGGCACCTGACCGCTGTACTGAGAAGGCAATGATAGCGCACTCTGTGGCCGTGATTCACATTATGCTTCCGAGTGTTTGCAGTGGGGTACCGGCATCAGCACAGCCATCACGACGTAAGACTCGAACTAGCAAGAAGCCTAATATTCCCGGAATGAGGCTATATCCCACGCCCTGGCCTGCTGTTTGTTGCCGGCCCGGCCCCCCCCCCCCCCCCCACCCCCCCCCTGGGTTGGGGTGGGGGGGGGTGTGGGGGTGGGGGGGGGGGGGGGGGGGGGGGGGTGCAACCCACCCCCACACCCCCCCATACCTCCCCCCCCAAAAAAAAAACACCTGTGAACCGCCGCACAGCCGATACCTGGCGCTAATCCTACGAACTGGCGCTGGAAAACAATGCCCAGTTGAAGTCCGCGAAGCCACCTATAAAGCCAATCTTGAAGGAGTGAGCCGAATAGGGCCTGTCTGCCATTGTTTGCCACAGATACAGGGCAACTACCAATATCCGACTCGGACACCCTGACACCACCTCCGACTCTGTCTACGCGTTGGTGACGATGGCCTGGAGATCTTCGAAGTAGACACCAATGTCGACGTCGATCGCGGAGGGCTATGAGGGTCACTGGACCAGGCCATCTTCGATATGCCGGCCTGTTTACTTTCCGTCGGACGCGAGACCAGCCGGAAGCGTGAAGACGACTTTTTGCCGCCGCGACCAGCAAGACCTGATTCGTACCGGGTTTGTCGAATCCTATTCTGGGCGTGCTGAGTGTGTGCTCACAGGAACAACCTGGATGCCGCCAAGGCCCCGCGACGCGCCTTCACTCGCCAGCTGAAACAGACCCAGCAACGGTTTGAGGTAGGCCAGATCGGCCCATACTGACGTGCATGAAGCCCAGGCAGCATACGACCTGGCCAGGGGTTGAAGCGCATCACCGAAGACAACAACCTTTAATGTCGCCATCGATCGCCTGTCAGTGCTGACCCGGCCGCTACCATGAAAACCTTTTCCTGCTGCGCGCTGACTTCGATATCCGCCCGCCACAGCCCGCCCTGATCGCGCGACTGGGTCCGATTTCCCTGGAACACAACTTCCGACCAGCGACCGCCCGCTATCGCGAAGAGGCCGCGCGCCAAATTCCCGTGCCTTCGCCTCATAACACCTGCCCACGGTACCGGTCGTGCCCAGTTTTATTCTGATTTCGAAACCAACTGGTGACCGGACAGAGAAATCCGCCTTCGCTGTATAACGTCTCACCGCGACCAGGATCAGGAGCAGGAAGTCTATTCGATCCGCGTTGACGTTCCGCTGTTCTCCGGCGGCCGCAACATCGCCAGTCGCCGCCAGGCTGCCAGGATATATCCGCCCGCCCCGGGGAACGCATCAACCAGATGCGAAATTAACAGTCACCGATACCTCGCTCGCTGCACATGACAGTGGAATGAACACGGGGCACGCGTGAAATGCGCGGCGCCTGAGTAGCGTCTCTTACCAGTCAGCACTGGACCGCCACCACCGCTGGCTACGTAGTGGCACCCGGAACGTGGTAGATGAGCAGAATGCCCAGAATACGCTGTTCCAGGCCCAGCGCGACTACGCCAACTCCGTTATGACTACGTCACAACCTTGCAGCGCTTGAAGCAGCAATCTGAGATATTCTGAGCCCTGAAGACGTCTATCGCTGTACGCTGAACTGATTTCCGCCGCCGGCACTACCGCCAGCAGCCCTCGGGTAAATCACCCTACCCGACCCGCGAACGCTAGACGGCGAGCCGCGCTTGAGTTTTACCTCCGCCCCTTCTGGAGCGCACTGTAGGGCTTTCTGGCGATACGATGAATGCGTGGCGCTGGCCGGCGCTGCCGCAACCTGCGTGGCCCTCGGCCCCGGCTGGAGATCGCAGCTACTGCTGCAAATCCACTATCTGTATCGCCCTGGCCATTGGCTGAATCAGCAACTGCTGTTCGCGCTGGACATCACCGAGGTTCTAGAGCCCACCCGGCGATTTCTTCCATGACCCCGAGCCTCATCGACAGCAACAGCGATCAATGGACAGCTTCGGGAGTTCCAGCCACAACCTTGGAACGGGCCGGCGTCAGCGACCATGTGGTTTCCCATCGAGGCGACCAGCGAGATGGCAGCCCGCCACTGGGGCACGCCGCTGGGAATGGTTTTTATCGATGGCGGCCACTGCCTTGACGCTCGCTGTATGGACTACCGCTGCTGGTCTGGCCACCTGTACCAGGGAGGCACCCTGCTATTCACGACTGTCCTACCCCGACGCCGCCAGCCGCGGCCAGGCGCCATACGCCGTCATACCGCCTGGCTCTGAAGCAGGATATTCCGCGAACGCGCGCGCGTCAACAGCTGGCTCGGCTAGAGCGTCTTTAAATAGGAAAGCTAGAGCGTCTTTAACCAAAAGCTAGAGCGACCTTACCAGAAAGCTAGAGCTCCCTTTAACCGGAAACTAGAGCGTCTTTGACT